>NZ_RKKE01000009.1 GCF_003797125.1 Shewanella frigidimarina | reverse complement strand
CTTTTTTACGTCTGTTATTTGTTGAATTACGGTTTGGTTAATATGAGCATAATGCTTGTGTGGACGATATGCCCATGCGAAATAGGTCATTTTCAGGCGCCTAATTGACTTGAAAGAGTCGTGAAACTGCCCGCTATTATGTAGCGGGCTTTGTTACGTCTGTAATTTGAGGGTGGTGGCTGTTGATTGCACCACATTGTTGTGTAGATGACATGCCTATGCGTACACTCCTCTCGGGGAGATTATAAAGAATAGGTCATTTCCAGAAGCTTAATGAAATTGAAAGGGGGCGCAACACGGCCTTGATGATTAGTGTTTTTTACTTCTGATGATATACAGGCCTTAAGTAACATTTACAACAGTGAACAAGATGCTAACCTTTTTCATCAGAGCATTACTGCTATTACATGGAGATAATGTAATATCTGGTGCAAGATGTCATCCATTTACATTCTGAGTTATCAATATATGATTCTACATTATGCTTTTGATAACAAATATGCATTCCGGATACCCAATTCCTGTTTATGAAATTGATGTAGTCCAATGTTAACGTAAGATACTTTCTGTGCTGTATATTCCGACGATTTTAATCTTATCGGTAATATGCAAATGATTTTGTTTCGTGTGCCATACTGCATCTGTGTAAATAAAATAACACTTGCCCGTTAAACAAGTTAGAGTGTGTAGATCTATTTAAAGTGTTTAATAAATAAAAGTTTTTATGTCGGATATGCTATTAGGATTCATAACTAGTACTTTACTTATTGATAAGATTACCGCTAGCATATCTTCGTATTTTTAATTGGATGGGTTTATTTTGCCTCGGTTGCCGAAACTTTCTCTGTCTTTGCTTGTTCCTGCATGTATTTTTATCCTTTACCTTGGCTTGGTATGTGGGGAGTATTTCTATGAGCATGCAGAGCTAAATGAACAACTTGCATTAAGACAGTCAGAACAAATACAGAAAGATTTATTTAGAATGCGTCATGTTGTGGAATCATCTCTGTTGACGCAAGATTTAGAACGAATAGAGCAAGAGGTTGCTTTAGTCTCAACAGACCAAAACATGATGGTGTATGTAATACTTGATTCGGGTAGTGAAATTCAATTTGCCAATCATATTATTTGGCGAGAAAGTAATGCTACTAATGTGTTAGAGGGTTATTCGGCTGATTTACATAGAACGGTTATCACCAATAATAAACCTTTTTTAAAGGTGAATTTCGATCGTTTATCAATTCAGGCTTACTATCCCCTTAATGCAAATTCTCGTTACAGCTACTCGAATTCTGTAGAGCTAATTTATTTAGAATATGACATTGCCAATGTCTTATCAGAAGCGGTTGATAGTCTGTTAAAGCGCTTTATCGAGATATGGGGAATTGGCGCTTTATTGTTGTCGTTATTCTGTGTCATGTTGCATTATTTACTGATAAGACCGTTAACTCAATTAAGCCAAGCCGCTAAAAATCTCGATTCTCCAGATTTCAATACTGATATTGTGTGCACATCGACCGAACTGATTAACTTACGCGACTATTTGAATCAGGTTAATGGTCGGTTATCTCGCAGTAAAAAACGCCTCAATGATGCAGAGCAACGTTGGCTTTTTGTGGTTGAGGGTGCTCGTAATGGTATTTGGGATTGGTGTATTGCTACTGGCGATGTGTTTGTTTCTGATCGTTGGAAAGACATCCTAGGTTATCAACCTTATGAGCTCGATAATGATTATTCTGTTTGGGAGTCGCGTTTACATCGTGATGATAAGGCGCAGGTATTAAATACCTTACAGAATTACATCAGTAATCAACATGAATATTATGAAAGTGTGCATCGTTTACGTCATAAAGATGGACGATATATTTGGATTCTAGATCGTGGCAAAATAGTTGAGTGGGATGAATTAGGACGGCCATTACGAATTATCGGCACAATAACAGATGTTTCTGGTGATGTAAAAAGCCAACATATTACAACCGAAAAACAAGGTCATAGTGGTCTTACGGATTTAATTAATCGTGATGTATTAGCCGATCAGCTCTATGATTTACAGGTTCTTAGCCGCAAGACTGGTCAGTTTTCTGCACTGCTTATGATTAATTTAGATAATTTTAAATTAATTAATGATGCTTTGGGTCATCAACTTGGTGATAGATTATTAATGCAGATAGCAGCACGCTTATCTGGCACATTTTCTAGTGCTGGTTTGGTTGCTCGACTTGGCGCGGACGAGTTCGTTATTCTAGCCAAAAATTTTGGTAATGACATTGATCAAGCAAGTAAACGTGCATTAGCATTGGCAAGTGAAGTGAGGCAGTTAATTGGCCGCGGTTACACCATTTCAGATCAAAACTTATCAATTTCAGCTCGGATTGGGTTAGTTGTTTTTGATGGTATTGAGTCATTAGAACCTCAAGTACTGTTGGCCCGTGCAGATAGCGCTATGGAGCAAGCAAAAGATAGTCGCTCTAATGGTTGTGCCATTTACCAACCTGAATTAGATCAAAATCAAGTCCAACCATTCAAATTACAAAACGAGCTGAAACTGGCTATCCAGAACAAGCAGATGTCATTGGTTTATCAACCCGTTGTTGATCAGGCTGGGCAGCTCAATAGCATTGAAGTACTAATGCGTTGGTATCACCCACAGTACGGATATATTAATCCACGTAAGTTTATTGCGTCAGCAGAACTGTCTGACTGTATTTTTGAATTAGAGCTGTGGGCATTAGATCAAGTCTGTGAACTTATTCAAACACTTCAACAGGCAAACGCGACAGTGCCTTTAATGTCATTAAATGTATCTTCTCGTCACTTTCATCAAGATCACTTCGTAAACGTAGTGATGAATCGAATCAATGCAGCACATGTCTCAGCTACATTGTTTCAGTTCGAGTTATCTGAAGATGTATTCGTGGTCAATGCTAATGTTGCCAGAAACAAAATTGCTGAGTTCCAAAGATTCGGTGTGAACATTGCGATGGATAATTTTGGTGGGGGGTCTTGCGCAGTCCATTTATTACAAGGTATTCGTTTTTCACAAGTGAAGCTAGCTGCTGTCTATATTGAAGATATAGAATATAACCCTGAAACCTTTAACATTGTGAATGCCATTGTTGAGTTTGCTACTAAGTTAAACTTTCCTGTAGTGGCTAAACAAGTTGAGAATAAGCAGCAACTTAATTTACTGACCCATGCAAAATGTACTTGGTTTCAAGGCTATATTATCAGTCGACCACTAGCTCATGACGACATTATTCAATTAATTAAGACACAGCTATCTTTGAGTGTTGTGCCATAAAGTCAATGGTATGAGACAGGGCGATATTACGCATAGTATCTTTCTCGATGAATACTTCGTGATATGCGCCTTCAATGATCACTTTATGACAATGAGTGCTTAGTGCTTGGTTTTGCGCCTCATTACAGACAATCGTGTCTTTTTCAGCTTGCAAAATTAGTATCGGAGTTTGGCTGTGTTTAGCATAGTCGATGCATTTCTCCGCTGCATCCATTGCCTCTAGTAACCAATGGTTAGTCGGTGAGCCTAACTGTGCTTTAGTGGCTTCTTCGAAGATGTTGCGATAGTGCTTATAACGTTTTTGGCTATGAGTCAGTCGGTTGCGTTTAAAGCTGTCTGGTTTGTAATGGGTTCCCCCTATTACAAATGTGCTGTGTACTTTATTTGCTTCCAGACGATTATTATCGAGCTTTTGTGCTAGCCAACGAATGATAGGTTTTGTAAACGGTAATCGAATACCAAACATGGGCGCTGAGAATACGGCTGCAGTAAATGTATTTGGGTGTTGATTAATATAATCGCTGGCAATGGTGCATCCCATTGAGTGAGCGATGATAAATAGCTCATCATGCTGCTGTTGGCGAACTATCTGATTAATAAATTGAGTTAAGTCTTCGGTATAATCAGTAAAGCTAGCAACATAACCTTGATGCGGATTATGTGTCAGCCGGTCTGATAATCCTTGTCCTCGATGATCTAAAGCGTAAACGCTAAATCCTTGTTGATATAAATCAAACATCAATTCTTGATATTTTATATAAGATTCTACTCTGCCATTGCTGATCACTATTGCTCGTTGACTATTAGGATGTTGGATCATCGCATAGGCAATATTTATACCGTCATCAGTACAGAAACTCGATTGGTGTACTTGTTGCCAAAAGTGTCTTTGCTCACTAGTATCGAGCTTTAATTCAGATGAAAATTTCATGTAATGCATAGTTATTAAGCCAGCTTGTTTATATCTAAAGTATGGTGAATTTGACGTATTTATCTATCTGATTATCCGGTACTTGCTTGTTTTATTGTAGCCTTTTGGCGAGCTATAAACTCATCAACCATTTGTTCTAGCACCGACATTGGGATAGAACCGTTTTCTAAAATGGCATCATGAAACTTCCGAATATCAAAGTCTTTCCCTAATGATTTTTCAGCTTTAGCGCGTAACCGTTTTATGGTTAATTCACCAATTTTGTACGATAACGCTTGGCCTGGCCAAGAAATATAGCGATCTATTTCAGTAGTAACGTTGTGCATTGAAAGTGCTGTGTTACTGGCCATAAAATCTATCGCTTGTTGGCGGCTCCAACCTTTTGCATGCATGCCCGTATCGACGACTAAACGAGCCGCACGCCACATTTCGTAGGTTAAGCGGCCAAAGTTACTGTATGGATCTTGATAAAAGCCGGCTTCTAAGCCTAAATATTCTGAGTATAAGCCCCAGCCTTCACCAAATGCAGAGATATAACTGTAACGTCTGAAATTGGGTAAGTCAGTGAGTTCTTTATTGAGTGATATCTGTAAATGGTGCCCTGGCACTGCTTCATGTAGGGTTAAGGCTTCAAGCTCGTATAGCGGTCGCTTATCTAAGGCGTAGGTGTTAACCCAATAATAGCCAGGCTCGTCGTCACGGTTTGAACCCGAGTAGCGCCCTGTGGTGTATTTAGGCGCAATCTCAGCAGGGACCGGTGCAATACCATAAGGTGTGCGCGGTAATTTTCCGAAATACTTAGGCAACATGGCATCTGCTTTTTTGGCAATAAATGCTGCTTCTTTAAGTAACTCATCAGCGGTTTTAGGGTAAAACTTTGGATCCGTGCGTAAAAACATTAAAAATTCAGCAAAACTGCCTTTAAAGCCAACATCTTTAATCACCTGTTCCATTTCTGATCTTATACGAGCAACTTCTTGCAATCCAAGTTGATGGACTTGTTCAGCTGTCATTGGCAGCGTGGTGTAATACTCAACTCTGTTTTGATAAAACGCCGCGCCATCTGGTAAAGCCGAAGCCGCGATGTCTATTCTTGCGTTGGGAATATATTCCTCAGTCATGAAATTATAAAACTGTTGGTACAGAGGAAGCACGATTTGTTCTACGGTTGTTCTGCCTTGTTGGGTCAGCGTATTTTTTTCTGTTGCGCTAAAATGATCAGGATAATGGGTAAACGGAGTAAAGTAGCCGCTGCTCTCAACTGGAACAATAAATGCGCTAATACTGTCTTCAAATCCATTAAGGGTGATTTTTGCCGGAGTAATACCGCTGGCTAAACCTTGTTTGAGCCAATATGTTTGTTGCGCGAAATAACGTGGTAATTGCTTAAGTTTAGCTAAATAGTGCTGATAATCTTCAATACTATTGAAGCGAGCTTTGGCAATAGACGCAATATAAGCATGAAAACCACTTTCAGCTGTTATGGGTAAATAGTGGTCATGAAACCGATACATGTCGACTTCGTTTTGTAGCTGGTCTTGTAAAATCTTAGCATTGATGACATCTGATTTGGATAAGTTTTTCCGGTCAAGCTGCTTAAGTGTATGGAGAATTTGGAGCATCTGTTGGTTCTTTTCTGCTAATGTTTCTGCAGATAAATCATCAAGCTTTGCGGCTACTGATGCATCTCCTAAACTGGCGGCTAACTCCGGTGAGAAAGCTAAATTAACCGCCCAACTCTGGTCTATAATCGCTTGTAGATCGTTATCTATCTGCGTTTGTTGGTGAGTGACTTGAGGCGCAATCTGTGTCGTGGTTGAATGACTATTACAACCCAATAAACTTAACATTATCAGTGCAGGTAGGATCAGCAAGCGCATCAATAGTCCTTTATGGTTTAATCTGTTTGTTAGCTTTAGAGTATGCCCGATTTAAGTATAAAAAACACATTCCAAATTAGTGTTTGCTTTTTAGTGTGGTAGATTCCAGAAAAAAACATTGGCCATCAGAATTTGTATAAATACATGTTAAACTGAACATCATTCTCTGACCGACAAAACCAAACTAATGGCAGGGTAAGTTTATAGGGGTTAATTATGATAGATAAAACCATTCCGCTGGTTGATTTGCATCGACATTTAGACGGTAATGTTAATGTAAAAACCATTTGGGAATTAGGCCACCAACACGGTATTAAGTTACCCGCTAATTCGCTAGAAGAACTTGCGCCATTTGTGCAAATCCAAGGGAAAGAGAACAACCTAGTCGATTTTTTGAAGAAACTAGATTGGATGGTCGCTGTATTAGCTGATCTAGATGCTGTAAAGCGTGTTGCTTATGAAAATGTTATCGATGCAGCATCGCAAGGGTTAGATTACGCTGAATTGCGTTTCAGCCCTTATTACATGGCGATGAATCATAATTTGCCCATTGAAGGTGTCGTTGAAGCTGTTATTGATGGTGTTCGTGCTGGTGTAAAAGAGCATGATATTAGCGTTAACCTTATTGGTATTATGTCGCGTTCTTTTGGACAAGAGAAATGCCGCTTAGAACTTGAAGGCATACTTGCTCATCGTGATAGCATTGTGGCGATGGATTTAGCCGGAGACGAACTCGGTTTTCCTGGCGACTTATTTACAGAGCACTTTAAGCGTGTTCGAGATGCAGGGTTACAAGTTACCGCTCATGCTGGTGAAGCTGCGGGTGCTGAAAGTATGTGGCAAGCAATCAACATACTAGGTGCTACCCGTATTGGGCATGGTGTGAATGCGATTCATGATCCGAAGTTGATGGAGTATTTGGCCAAGCACCGTATTGGAATTGAATCATGTCCAACCAGCAACTTACATACGTCAACCGTTAAAGATTATGATGTTCATCCACTGCGTAAATTTATGGATGCCGGTGTATTGATTGGCCTTAATACCGATGACCCAGGTGTGAGTGCAATTGATATCGCTCATGAATATCGTGTGGTTAAATCTGAAATGGGTTTCAGTGATAGTCAACTGGCGACATTGCAACGTAATGGCGTGGAAATGGCCTTTATGTCTGACAGTGAACGCAAAGCGTTATACGCTAAAAAAGCGAAGTAAATAGCGAATGTAAGTAAAAAAATAGCCAGCAAATGCTGGCTATTTTGTATTCTACTTCACATAAGTAGTGAGTTAAATAACTCTTGAAAACTGCTGCTGACGGGCTTTCTGACGATAATATACATCAAAACACATGCAGATATTACGAATGAGTAGACGACCGGTCTGGCTTACTGTTAACTTTCGATCAGTGATATCAACCAATTTATCATTTATGAATGTTTGCAATAGTTTAAGGTCTTCAGCAAAATATTCATCAAAGTTAATGGCAAACTTTTGTTCAATTTTGTCCATGTCTAAATCAAAATGACAGATAATCTGTTTAATGACCGCGCGACGAATTTCATCATCGTGATTTAAGCTACAGCCTTTCCATAATGCATGACCATTAGCATCAATAGATTCGTAGTATGGACGAATATCTTTTTGATTTTGGGCATAGCAGTCGCCAATTTGGCTGATAGATGATACCCCTAACCCAAGCAAGTCACATTCTTCTTGGGTGGTGTACCCTTGGAAGTTACGATGTAATTTGCCGGCATTTTGTAACTTTGCCAACTCATCATTGGGTTTGGCAAAATGGTCCATACCAATAAATTGATAACCCGCATCTGTTAACGATTCTATCGTTTGGCGAAGCATATCTAATTTCTGTTGTGGAGCAGGCATATCATGTTCTTTAATTTTACGTTGTGCAGCAAAACGCGATGGTAAATGTGCATAGTTAAAGACAGATAGACGATCAGGCGATAGCTCAATAATGCGCGCAATAGTTTTCGCAAACGTTTCTGGCGTTTGCAGCGGTAAACCGTAAATTAAATCAACGTTCGTTGATACAAAACCGAGTTCTTTAGCTCTGGCAATTAAGTCGAAAATAAATTGTTCGTCTTGCTCACGGTTAACGGCAATTTGTACTTCTTTATTAAAGTCTTGAACACCAATAGATACCCGGTTAAACCCAGCTTCTTTTAAGGTGTCTAACATGCTGAGCTCTATCTCACGCGGGTCAACTTCAATTGAGTATTCACCCACATCAGCAAAATTAAAGTGTTGTTTAATTAATGCGGTCAGTTTAAGAATTTGTTCAGGGCTTAAAAATGTCGGTGTACCGCCACCCCAATGCATTTGGGTTACGGTATAATTTTTGAATAATGGGGCGCGTTTAATAATCTCAGTGGCCAGATATTCAATGTATTGATCTGCTTTGTGAGAGTGGCGAGTAATAATTTTATTACAACCACAGTAGTAGCAAAGCTTGGCGCAAAAAGGAATATGCACATATAGCGACAGTTTATCTGACTTACTGTTTTTAATAGATGTCAGTAAGTTTTGCTCAGTAAAGGCATCGTCAAACTCTAGTGCGGTCGGGTAAGAAGTATAACGGGGACCGCTGTAATTGTACTTTTCGATCATCGACTGATCCCAACTAATCTGAGTGGGCTGCTTCAAGGCGTGTCCTCCGGGAGTAAATTAGCAACAGGCGAAGTATGCAATGTTCGTGATCAAATAACCTTGATCTAGGTTGTAAAAATGAATGTTGCCTATGGTGATTAGTGAGGTTTAGCGTTAGCTGATATGAAATAATGACTAGACTGTGCAGCAGGTCACAGTTTGTGTTTGGCGATTATTTAGGTAAGGCTGGTTTCTAGCCAAGGTTAAAACGTTGAGAGCCTAAATTGCGTGCCTTACCATCGTATCTCACTTCAGTAAGTTGTACTTTACCGCTGCGGTGTTTCAACACAATACTCGTTGAACGAGTGCCGTATTCTTCATGTTCGATAAAAATAGATGATAGACGTCGCTCCCACTCAAGACTGATGCCTGTTTGGGGTAAATCTTGATCTTTGGGTTGAGAAGTATCGCGCATGATATTGAGTAATTGGTCTATGCAAGGTGATTGCATTTGTTTGATATAGCTTTGTAGCTGTTGCTGACCTTTAGCCATTTTAGGCCATATATCATCCAGCGCACCGTTACTCACAGCATGAAAACCAGGCTTAAGCAAAGTAGTCGTTAAGGTTTTACTGTTAAAGCAATGGAGTTGATTGTGCTGTTCGAAGACTAAATTAAACGGATTGTAGTTAATCGAGTGTTCAGTTAACCATTGGCTATTGATGTGTTGTTTGGTTAGCGCGTCAACGACTAACTCTCCACGACTGCGAACGCCATCTTGCTGTTCGATTGCTCGAATATTGGTTAGCCCAGCAAATTGACCCTGTTCATTAATTCCTAACCAAGTACCACCGGCTTGTTTATCTTGCCCAGCGATAATGATTGGTGTTGTTGCCCAGCGATAGGCGGGTTCGGTTGCTCTGTGATGAAATTCATCGCGGTTAGCACAGACAATTAAGGGATAATCCGGATGCGCCTCAACGGCAATAAATAAAATACACATGGCAGTCCCTTAAAAATATCGACACCGCCATCATAACCTAATAAATCGATTATGATTAATGATGATGCTTATGTGTCGCAGCTGACTCGTGATGATGTGCAGCTTTGGTGTCTGAATGATGGCCGTGGTCATGGCTATGTGGTGCTGATTTTAGGTTGATCATCAAACGGCTTAAAAACTTTCGAGGTCCAAGTCGCAATAAGCTGGCGCCAAACAATAAAACGATTGCTACTAGACCAAGTATATTGACCGATTCAGGTAACTGTAATGTTAATGATGAGCTCAGAGTGAGTTGATCTGCCACCATTAATCCTACCAGTAAAATCCCGCCTAACATGAGTCCTTGTTTCCAATTCATTAACTTCAACTGACCGATGCTGAGTACCGGCGCTGCGAGTAAAGTAAATGCCACTGCAATTTGGCTCCAACCACTGTAAGCCAAGGCAAGTGCCAAAATTACCGTGCCTAAATTACAAAAACGCATCGGCAAAAAGACTAATAGTAAAATAAATACCTGTAATGCAGGGTTCTCAAGCGGAACAGATGGATGACCTATCAAGTTTGCTAATACTAAGCTAAGGATAATCCAGGGGGCACTTCGGTCGACTAATTGGCTAAAGCCAAAGCGCCAAGGTGACTCTGATAGTGTTGGGTGCGGATCTGTTATATCAACTTTTGTCAGTGTCATTAGTGCCCCAATAGCTAATAGCCCCAATATTTGGTAAAGCGCAAACCAAGGGCCCAATAGTAATAAGGTAATTAACAATGCTTCAGGTCCGGCTAAACGCTGTAACCAACGTAATCCTAGGGAAGGATGAGATGGTCGTAATCCTGATGCAAACCTAGCGGTGGCGATAAAGTAACTGCCTAATAGGATCGGAGAAATAGTCAGTAACCAACTAACGAATTGCTCTGAACCATGGTCTTTATGAGCGTGTTCATGGCCGCCAGTATCCATCAGCAGTAGCAGGGCTAATAACCCTAAACCTAATAGGCTGCCAATGCCTGCTTGGTATTGATATTGACCTTGCTTGTCTTCTTGTTGGTGGCCATGTGGTTGATGTAATACAACGTGCAAAATGGAACCGGTAACAAAGGCTTGCAAGTAAACCGTGTTTTCAAGACTTAATTGAGTTAACAAATGTTCGCCAGCAAAGTAGCCGACGCTGGTTAATACCATCATTGCAGCTAAAACGGCGCTAGCCCATCGAGTGCCGACTTGAGGTTTGAGTAACCACCAAATGGCGACACCAACAGGTAGGCGGTGCATGATCACGCCTAAGGCTAGAAGTGTCGAATTGCCTTCTTGTTGTGCCAATACCATCGCTCCACCGTCCGTAATGGTGTGCAGTAATAGTCCGCCAATGCCGAGAGTGAGGGTGATGTTGTGGGTGATTTCTGAATATCGATGAAACAGTTTTTCACTGGCTGTCGGGCCCCAAACGCCAAGCATGACAAACAATAGCGTGATAAACCCACCATGCTCCAACAGTTCTGGCAAAATATGAATGAGCACCAATCCGCCAAGGGAGACGAATATAAATCCATCTAGGCCTTTTTGTAATCCGCTACCTGATGAAAAGAAGCGATAAAAAAGTGGCCCAAACAGCAGTGCAATACAGCTAGCGATTAGATAGAGCATGTTATCCAGAAATAAATCGAAAAAAACAACGCAGTATACCATTTTAAACCAGTATTGTAGCGTGTGAATATCTCAAGCTGAAAAATTTACTTAGAACCTATAGAGAATGCAGATCTAGTCATTGACGTTAAAGCCAAAAAACTTTCTCAGGTCATCACTTTGGCAAGCGTATGTGGCTATTTGTGATGAGGCATTGTTCACTATTATTAACAACTAACGCCTTGTAATCATCAATAAACTGGCTGTTTTCATCGCTTATGTTACTGCGTTGGGTATACAATGTAGCCCATATTTTGTTAATTAAAAGATTGTTGTCCATGGATATTTTTTCTGCAGCCGTCATGTTGTTCTTGATTATGGATCCGCTGGGTAATTTACCTATATTCGCTTCCATATTGCGGCATATTGATCCCAAAAAACGCCGTAAAGTCTTAATCCGCGAACTGCTGTTTGCGTTGGTTATCATGTTGTCGTTTTTGTATGCTGGTGAAGCTATTCTTAACTTTCTGAACTTACGTTCTGAATCCGTTAGCATTGCGGGCGGCATTATCTTATTTTTAATCGCGATTAAAATGATCTTCCCTTCGCCTGGGGGCGTGGCTGGATTAGCCGCTGGTGAAGAGCCTTTTATTGTTCCGATGGCTATCCCGCTAATGGCTGGTCCATCTATTTTAGCGGCCTTGATACTATTGGCGCACACAGATAGCAGCCGCATGACAGATTGGACTATTGCGTTGGTCTCAGCATGGGGCATGAGTGCCGTTATTTTAATGTTCTATAAGTTGTTTACTCGTATCCTTGGTGAGAAAGGCTTAATCGCGGTAGAGCGACTAATGGGGATGGTATTGGTGATGATATCAGTACAAATGTTACTGGATGGAATATCAAATTATATCAACTCCACGGTAAATTAAGCTAAATTGTTATAGATAAACATTGTGCCAAGTAACTGCAGCAAGCCGACTCAACAGAGTCGGCTTGCTGCTTTTGGGCGCTGGGTTAATAGCCATTTGTATTAATTTTTAATCGAATAGATTTATTTACATTAAAGAATGTCTAATTTAATTGTAACCCTGTGGTTGCAACTGTTAATGTCATGTAATTATTGTTTGGGGTGAATTATGAAATATATTATCGTCATGTTGGGGCTTGTTTTTATGACCTTGCAAGGGTGTCAAAATCAGTCAGCAGCATCAAAGGTAGACGAACAAGCAGCCACTGTAGTGGTAACCAAACCATTAATTAAAGATTGTGGTCCAAGTGCGATGCCACCTTTACGTGACCGCACCAAATTAACTGAAAATTTGCGCAAGAAAGGGCTCATCACCGCTGACATGGATCAAGCACAAATAGATAAAATTGTTGCTGATTATATAACTAAACGCCAAAAAGCATTTGAAAAATGCCATAAACCAACACCAAATACAGGTAAGTCGTAATGAGTAAGTTGACTAAATATCAAGGGTTAGCCGTTTCATCCTTATTGCTTGCATGTAGCGGTATGGCTGCTGTTGCTGCTCCACAAACAGGCACTCCTGCTGATGCGGGGCTAATTAATGAACAACAAGTGTTGTATTGGTTAATTAAACGTGGCGAAGTGAGTGTTGATGCCAGCGAAGCTGAAAAACAAGCTGCAGTAGATGCTTTTGTAAGCCGTGGCCGAAATACCACTTTTAAACCTGCTGCCATAGAAGTGAAAGCGGAACAATTACGCATTAAACGCTCAGCGCAAAAAAACACTAAAAATGTTCAATATGCCGCAGCAAATAACAAAGTCTTAGCCGATCAAGATATTACTAAAACGGTAAAGGTGTTAGCTGTATTGGTAGACTTTCCTGATTTACCTCATGATGCTAACCAGCTTAACGTAGGTGATACGGACATGTATTACAGCAGCTACCCAACATCACATTATCAGCAACTGCTATTTTCAGAAACTGGTTTTACAGGCCCAAGTAATCAAACGCTGCAATCGGCACATCAGTATTTTCAGGCGGTGTCCGGCAATAGTTTTTATTTTACCGGTCAAGTACAAGACTGGGTCACCGCAGACAATAATGCCGCTTATTATGGTGGCAACGACTCCGATGACAACGATAAAGCCGTCCCAGAGCTAGTAAAAGAAGCTGTCACCAAAGCAGTAAGCGGTATGAGTGATACTGAACTTGAAAGCTATGATATTGAAGACCCTTTCGATATCGATGGCGACGGTAATTATGATGAAGCTGACGGTATTATCGATCACGTGATGCTGTTTCATTCAAGCATCGGTGAAGAAGCTGGTGGTGGAGTATTGGGTGAGGATGCAATTTGGTCGCATCGTTTTTATGTCGATTCAAATACCAATGGTTATGTTATTCCTGGCCGGGCCCTTAAGATATTCGGTTACACCGTGCAGCCAATCGATGCTGCGGCAGGAGTATGCACCCACGAGTTTGGTCATGATTTAGGCTTACCCGATGAGTACGACACTACTAATAGTGGTGATGGTTCACCTGTAGGTTCTTGGTCATTGATGTCTGGCGGTAGCTGGACCGGTAGTATTGCTGGTGCTCAACCAAGTGGTTTTAGCCCATATGCAAAATCTTTCTTACAGCAAAAATACAAAGGTAAGTGGGTTAATGAGCAGCATATATCTCTTGCCGATTTAACCAGTAGCGGTACCGCGGTGCAACTTAACCATGCCGTCAATACAGATGCCGTAAACCAGCTATCTATAGCGCTACCAGCTGAGGCTGTTGCTTTTAAAGCACCATTAACGGGTCAATATCAGTATTATTCAGGTCAGGGTAATATGATCAATAATGCCATGTCTTTTGATGTGACCTTACCATTAGATACGCCATTAGCATTATCATTTCAAGCCCATTGGGATATAGAAGACGATTATGATTATGTGCAAGTGTTGGTTGATAGCGTTGCAATAGAAGGTAACTACACAAATAGTACAAATTCAATTTACCCTACGGTAAAACACTCTATTAGCGGTAAATCGAGCAACATTAGTACCGCGTATGGAAGCGATTCTTGGGTGGATTTAAATTTTGATTTGAGTGCATATGCCGGTCGTGATGTGCAAATCAGTGTGGTCTATAAAACCGATGAAGCAGTTGGTGGTTATGGTATGGCGATTGATGATATTCAATTAACTAACCAAGGCACGGTATTTTATATCGATGGAGCTGAATCAAGCGGCGTTGCAACGCTATCTGGTTTTAGCCGTATTGAAGATAGTCTTGCTGGTAAAGCGAGACGTTACATTGTGCAATTACGCAGCCACCAAGGTGTAGATGCTGGGCTGGTTTATGACAAATACGAACCAGGTGTGCTGTTATGGTTAGAAAACTTTAATCAAACCGATAACAATGTCTCTGATCATCCAGGGGAAGGGTTAATTGGCGTGGTTGATGCAGACCAAAGTTTGATAGGCAGTCAATCTACTGATGTGCAAATTCGCGATGCAGCATTTAGCTTATTTGCCCAAAGTACATACAGTGGTGATAACCACTTAGCTGCCGAGCCACTATTTGATGACAACCGTGATTACAGCGCGCCGCTAAAACCACAGGCCGGGCTGATATTGCCTGAGTTAGGCCTAACCATGCAAGTCACAGAGCAAGCAACAGACAGCAGTACTGCAACTGTTGAATTTGCTTTGTCTGACAGCAGCGTGCTACCACCGGTTACACTTGTCGCCGACATTAATGCACAAGCAACCGGTGCTGATGTTAGTTTTAATGTGGTCGTGAGTGGCGGCACTGATTACACTTATACATGGTCGTTTGGCGTGAATAATGCCACAAGTACCGATACTGCCCCTAGCTATACTTATTCCACATCGGGTGATTATAACGTCAGTGTTATTGTTACCGATGGCGCGGGTAATACCGTGACAGCAATCGAAGTAGTCCGAGTGGTTATTCTGCCAATAGCAGCTTTTACTTTATTACCGACTAACTTAACTGTGGCTCTGACAAACACCTCCAGCCAAGGTTTTGGTAATTTGACTTATCAATGGGACTTTGGCGATAGCAGTACTAGTACGGCGCAAAATCCAAGTCATACCTATACAGCCGCTGGCACTTATACCATTACCTTAAAGACCACCGATTCTCAGGGTAATGAGTCGACAGCAAATCAAGCAATCACTGTATCGACGCCAATAGTGGCTGTGACTACACCAACCACAACAGACAGTGGTAGTAGCGGCGGTAGTTTGGGGTGGTTAAGTGTATTGATGCTAGGCCTATTAGGTTATCACCGCAAACGGGTTTAGTGTTACGTACCTAAATAACAGAAACGCCCGTAAGGGCGTTTTTTGTTTTGATTACGGAGTCAAATTTTCGAGACCGGATTTGCATTAATGTTAAATGCTTTGGTTGATGTACTCGACCGCAGCAGGCAGAAATATTTCGCTGACAATTAGCTGTGAACCGTGCAAGTTAAAGTAACGTCTACGTCCCCATAAACGACTATTAACCTGCTGATTTAAGCTGGTGGCTAGGGCAGCTAAACGGCCACAGGTTTCAAACTGAGCGACTTCAATATTGCCGGGAGTAATGTCTGGGCTACTAAACAATAATTCACCTAAAGGCCGAGTGCCAAGGCGAGTAAAGTCATTTTGCTGATTACAATTCTGTTTATCATCAGTACTTTGATCGTTAGGGGGGTGAAGGCCTAAAATATTTTGTGGGATCAGTGTGCGGGCAAATACCCACGGGGTACCGTCAAGACACAATAATACTTCGCGGACCCAAACGGGGTTAGTTTGAGCAGGAAATTCATCCGCCAGAGGCTCAAGTAAATGCTCGCCTAACACTTTTACTTCAAAGTGTTTGCAGTGTGTCTTGAGGCGTTGGGTCAAACTTCCGGTTGCTAATAGCCACTCTTTAAGTTGGCTATGAGGCAATGAATCGATCTTTTGTGGCGAAAACCAATGAATTGATTCACCATAAGGAAAGCTAATACTGGTCACGTTCATCTAAAACTCGTTACAATATATCTCAACGGCAGTAGTCTATCATGTCAAAGATGAGCAAACACTCTTAGGGAGTGGGCACGATGGCTTATTTAATTAACGTTCCACATTAAAAGGGTGTCTCTCACTATGAAGAAATTGGTTTCAACGTTAGTTATGCTGTGTTGTTTCGCATTTAATGTCCATGCTGCAGATGAACCAGCGGTCGAAGATTATGCTTATTACGGTTTTGAGCCTGATATTGTAACTAATTATATTTCTAACCGTAAAAAGTTAGGCTTTGTTAAAATCAGTGTCGAATTGATGGTAAAAGATCCGAACGATTTAATGAGCTTAGAACATCACGATCCTTTGTTACGCTCGGCCATTGTTGAAATTTTGGGTAATCAGTCAGAAGAAAAGGTTAAATCCTTATCTGGGCGTGAAGAGATCCGCCGCGAATGCTATGAGACGGTCAACCGCCTTATGGAGCAAGAAGTCGGTCGCTCTATTGTGGTGAACTTATTATTTACTAAATATTTATACGATTAATGACTCGGTCAACAACGCCTCCGATGCGAGCCAAGCATAGTAGTGCTAAGCGCTCACCAAGCCGATCAGCGGCCAAGGTCAATCCTGTTTCAGTAAAGCCCAATAAGCCTCTGTTATCGAAAGCATTACATCCGCGTAATGCCCATCTACAGGGTTATGACTTTGCTACATTGATTCTTGCTATGCCAGCGCTAGCCGCTTTTGTGCGTCCAAATCCTTATGGTAATCCTTCTATTGATTTTGCTGATCCGAAAGCGGTAAAAAGCCTTAATGCAGCATTATTGCTGAGCGAATATCATATTAACGGTTGGGATATTCCTGAAGGATATTTATGCCCGCCAGTCCCTGGGCGTGTGGACTATTTGCATTACATTGCTGATTTATTAGCGGTTAAAGGCAAAGTAGTCAAAGGGGCAAGTATTCGAGGGTTAGATATCGGCACTGGTGCCAATGGAATTTATCCATTGCTGGGTATTCAAACCTACGGTTGGCAATTTGTGGCGTCGGATATTGATCCTGTGTCTATCGACAATGTTGCTAAAATTGCTCAGCAAAACGAGAAGATTACGGCTCATTTACAGTTAAGATTACAGCCGCAACCGGAGCATATATTTAAGAATATTATCGCTGCAGATGAACGGTTTGACGTCACCTTGTGTAATCCACCGTTTCATCGCTCACTCGCTGAAGCTTCAGAAGGTTCATTACGAAAAGTTAAAAATCTAGCCAAAAACCAGCAACAAAAACATGGTCAGCAATCGCATAAGTTAGCGCTTAGTCAGGCTAAACCTACGCTTAATTTTGGCGGTCAAAAAGCCGAGTTATGGTGCCAGGGAGGCGAGCAACAATTTTTAGCCAACATGATCAAACAAAGCCGTGACTATGCCAACCAAGTGCTATGGTTTACGTCACTCGTGTCAAAGTCAGACAATCTCAAACCTTGTTATCAACTACTTAAACAGCTTAATGCAGTGGAAGTAAAAACTATCGAGATGACACAAGGTAATAAAGCGACCCGTATTTTAGCGTGGAGTTTTTTAACCCCAGCAATACACCAACAATGGACCACATTACGTCCTTAATCTTTAGTGGCATCAAACTCAATTGTTTCACTGCCGTGATACACCAAAAAATGTCGCCCTTTAGCACGAGCTATTAAGGTAATACCCATCTGCATGGCCAAATCTAGGCCCATTTGGGTAACGCCACTGCGTGACAACAATACAGGTATGCCCATTTTAGCGACTTTGATAACCATTTCTGACGTTAATCTACCTGTGGTGTAGAAAATCTTATCGTGTCCCGATTGCTGATCTAACCACATATCTCCCGCCAACGTATCAACGGCATTGTGGCGGCCAACATCTTCAACAAATGCTAAAATTTGTTCGTCTTGGCATATTCCGCAACCATGCACAGCGCCGGCATTTTTATAGGTTTCATTGTAAGCATTGATATTGCCGAGTAAGGCATAAATAGTCGATTGTTTGAGTGATGGAGTAGGTAAATCAATCTCATCCAATCCTTGTAAAAATCCACCGTAAACAGTGCCTTGGCCACAACCGGATGTCACCGTTTTTTCAGACAATTTCTGCTCAATATCTTCAGAAACCTCTTGGGTAATCACCGCCGCAGAACTGACTTCCCAATCAACGATAACCGACTCTAATAGACTTAACTCGCTAATAAACCCCTGGTTTTTTAAGTAGCCAATAGTGAGTGACTCTGGTTTAGCCCCCAATGTCATTAAGGTTACGATAGGGCGCCAATTTAAATACACGGTTAATGGTCGTTCGCAGGCGACAAATTTATCGACAACCTGGCCTTGTTCGTTGATGGCTTTAACAGCAATGGTGAGCGGAACCTGAGTGTTGGTTTTAACAAATTTTATTGCATTGCGCTGCAAAGATGTGGCTGAAACAGATTGAGTCATAAGCGAGATAGCCTCTTAGTGGGTCATTCATAGATTGAAAGAATAGGCAGAGTTTGCCTGCTTCAACACTTGATGATCATAGCAATTATTATTCCCTAAACTGAAAACAACTTGTCTAAGCGTGATCTGGCGCAAATCTTCACAAATTCAATGTATTTGGCGCGTATTAATGTCCCACCTAAAATTGCACTGTGGACATATTGTCCTATTCTTAGGAGGGATTTCGGGATCTAGTTCAAAGTTAATTTTACTTTTTAGTTGGCACCATTTTTGCTCCTGTTTTAGATATAAACAAATCAATCAAGTGTATTTCAATACACATATTCATGTCAGAGGTAAGCATTACCATGCAACACACCGACACGATTTGGCCAATGTATGTTTCATTGAAAAAGGTTCAAACCCAAGTAGGGCGCTGGACATCTGTTCGCTGGGAGCTGGATCAAATGGTTCCAGCAACAGAGCAGCAACCAGACAATTCTGTTTTGGTGCCACTGGAATTGTACAAAGATCAACGTGGTAGTTATCGCATCAATCTCGATATGGACAATGCAACACTCTTCATTGTGTGCGACGAATTGATTGATGGCACATGGGTGCCTGCGATGATCTCTGCCGACCAACACGTGAGTGCCGGTTGCTTAGAGTCAGATACACCAGTGCTCAATATTCCAATGCCTAGCGCCGTTGCCTGTTGGATAGAGGCATTCATCACTCGTCACGGCGAAGTGGAAATCAGCGCTCATAGACGCAAGCATGTTAACCGCCGTAAAAATGAAGGGCCGAGCGCGAATCGCTCTGGAAATATGCAATGAGCGATAAAGCAGAAGGTCTTCTTAACCGTTGGGAAATTAGGCGTCAGCGGGTTGCTGAAGAGGCTCAGCAAGAAGAGTTATTGCAGCAGGCACAAGAAAAGCCTGATGACTTCAACATACTAACAGCTGAACCAATCGAAGACGTTAGCGTTATAGATGCTGATGAGGTGGCAGAGCCAGAAGCATTACCAGACCCAAACACGATTGAAGTAGGTGGCAGTTTTGCCCGCTTTATGGCCAAAAGTGTCGACCCAACCACTAAAGCTGCTGCGCTACGAGCATTATGGAAACAGCCGCAATATGGTCATATCGATGGGTTGCTTGAATATGCGCTGGATTATACCAATCAACCGTTATTGTCAGCGGATGTATCCGCCGAGTTGGCCAGTAAAGTGTTTCGATATGTCATTGAAAAAGAAAAGCCTGAGCCAGAATTAGACGCGGACTTAACGCCAACTGACATAGCCGATCCAGCTGAATTCGCATCAAACGAATTAGTCTCAAACGAATTAGTCTCAAACGAATTAGCCGAACAAACCGACTCGATAGCTGAAGAGGACTCAATCGATTTAGCCGATAATGATGAAACAACGACCGCGGCGTTATCGCAACCAGAACAACCGCTTTACCAGAATGATGATCTGCTAAAGCAAGCTGTCGCCAGTGATGAGGCGAAAGCGTAATAACGATACGGTCACCAGATGAATGTGGCACAAATAAAAGTCGTTAGTTACAGATTTAGAACAAGTAAATGTCAATTAATGACGTGCAATAAGCGTGAACAGTGAAATGAGCTATCACTGTTAATGAGGTATAAAAACCGATAATTGGGAACGCAATGAGTATAAGAAAAAACCAGCCACAGCTGAAACAAGCACGACAACAGGTGATGGCGAATACGCAGATTTTGCAAAATTTAATTCCGCCCACTGTTAGCTATACCACCCAGGGGCATGTGCTTATTATTGGGCCTGAAGATCTCGCGCGTTTAGCTGCGGACAAATTGTCCACAATGGCAAGCCGAGTCATTTTAGCCAATGAGGCTATCACTAACCAAGATGAAACTCACCTTGAAGCGGTGATGAATGCAGCCACTGATGTCGAAAGTTATTACAATAAATTGGCCAGCGTAAAAGGTTTTTTAGGCCAGTTTCAGGTCAAAGTTGAAGGTGAAAGTGGTATTAGCGAACTAAGCGTTGTCGCCATTCGTCAAGCGCACTTTGATATTGTGCTCGATTTAAGCCACAGCCCATGCATTAACCTTGAAATGCTTCCTCCTGGTTACTTTTATGTCGGCCAAGACAGCGATTTACTTGCCGATGCAATTGCCAGTATTCCAGAGTTAATTGGTGAGTTTGATAAACCGCGTTATGTCCGAGTTAACAGCGATATTTGTGCCCATGATAAGCACGGCTTAAACGGTTGTAATCGTTGTTTAAACTTTTGCCCTGCTGATGCTATTAGTAGCGTTGCACATAAAATTGAAATTGACCCTTATCTTTGTCATGGCGCAGGCAGCTGTACTAATGCATGCCCAACTGGGGCGCTAAGCTATGATTTACCAACCCCAGCCTCACTGCATACTTACCTCGAAAAGTTAATTAGTCGTTATCGCCAAGAAGCGCAAACTGCCCCAGTAATATTATTTCATGACAATGAAGCTGGTGCAGAATGGATTAACGAGCAGTTAAGCGGTGACGTGTTACCTGTTGCAATGGAAGAAATCACTGTAGCAAGTATTGATCATTGGTTGGCTGCATTAGCCAATGGTGCACGCGAAATTTTAATTTTACACACACCGGCCACAGCACCAACATTACTGCAAATGCTTAAAGGTGAGTCTACATTAGCAAATCGCATACTCGACCAAATGGGGCAGCCACAACGGATTCGTTTAATTACCCCGTCAGAGTTAACCCAGTTAGATGACGCGCTAGCCGTTAGCTTAGCTTGGCCAGTGATAATGCCGATAACCTTGAGCGCTATCGAACCTAATACCAATGTAAAACGCAGTATTATGTTCCAAGCGATTGACCACCTTAACAGTCAAGCTGCAGGTGTCGATGACGTGTTAACCATGGCGAATATTCCTTACGGTATGGTTAGCATCAACAGTGAGAAGTGCACATTATGCTTGTCGTGTGTGGCAACGTGTCCAACCCAAGCGTTAAAGGATGGCGGCGACGCTCCTGCTCTTAAGTTTGTTGAGCAAGATTGCGTCCAATGCGGTTTATGTGAAGCGGCCTGTCCCGAAAACGTCATTAGTTTACTACCTCAAATCAACTTCAATCAGTCTACAAGACAACAAGTTCAAGTATTAAAACATGAGCCTCCGTTTGAATGTATTCGATGTGGTAGTGAATTTGCCACCCAATCTATGGTGAAAAAAATAATTGAGATGGTAGGTGAGCATAGTGCGTTTAGCGCCAATATTGAACGTTTGAAAATGTGTGGCGATTGCCGTGTAAAAGACATGTTTGAAGACATCCTTGACGATCCAGAAAAGCAATTGCAATAAGAGATCTCCTATGACAGAAACAGGAAGACAAGTAAGTGAGAATGATCAGTTAAGAGCCGATATATATCAGTTGCTGGCTGCGTTATTTCGTCGCCAACCCAATACTGAGTTATTACAGTTTTTAGCTGGTTTAGAGGTAGAGGCCGAGGATGGCAATACCATGAGTCAAGCATGGAATGCGTTAAAACTTGCGGCAGAAAATAGTGATACCAACACCCTAGAAGATGAATACTTTGCCATTTTCTTAGGCGTAGGCAGTGGTGAGATTATGCCTTATGGCAGCTGGTTTATGACTGGCTCTTTAATGGATAAACCCTTAGCGGCATTGCGGAGTGACTTGATGTTACTAGGCTTTGAACGTGAAGAGAATGTTAAAGAACCAGAAGACCATGTTGCTGCATTATGCGAAGTCATGGGCTGTTTAATTTTAGAAGCGCCAGGTTACCGTCAGTTAGCGTTTTATCAACGTCATATTGGCAGTTGGATTATACGTTTTTGCGATAATTTGGCTAAAACACCTAGTGCTAATTTTTACCTAAACGTCGCGCAATTAGCTAAAGCGTTTTTTACCGCTGAAGCCAATGAATTTGAACAACTGAGTTTGGATATTCCGGTGAATTGTCCAGGTAGTGCTGACTTAGATCCGCTTGAAGAAGAGGTTGTACAAATTAACTAAACTGGATGACGGCTTATTTAGCCCCATCTTTATTTTAACAAGGAGACCATATGAAAAAGCAAGCTTCCGACATGGGTCGTCGTCAAATGCTCAAAGCATTAGCGCTCGGCAGTGCGGCAGGTGCTGTGGCCAGTGTCAGTGCACCCGCACTTGCTCAAGTCACTAAACCGTCTACAGAAGAGCCTACGGGCAATAACTATCGCGAAACTGAGCATATTCGCAATTACTATGCTTCGTTAAGCAAATAACAAAGGAGAGTGTGTGATGCGATTAACCCGCAAAACAGACACGGCCACCAAAGCTGAAAAGTCAGGCCTAGGTCTTAACCGACGTCAATTCCTCAAGTCTGCCAGTTTGGCGACGGGTGGTATTGCAGCGGCTTCAATGCTTGGCGCAGGTATGATGCGTAAAGCTGAAGCTAAAGATGTACCGCACAACGCACCTACAGAAATAAAACGGACGATTTGTTCACATTGTTCAGTAGGTTGTGGTGTTTATGCTGAAGTTCAAAATGGTGTGTGGACAGGGCAAGAGCCTGCGTTCGATCATCCATTTAACCAAGGTGGACATTGTGCTAAAGGCGCAGCATTACGTGAGCATGGTCATGGTGAAAAACGCTTAAAATACCCAATGAAGCTAGAAGGTGGTAAATGGAAGCGTCTATCATGGGATCAAGCCATCAATGAAGTAGGCGACAAAATGGAGTCGATTCGTCAAGAGTCTGGTCCTGATTCAGTTTACTTTATGGGTAGTGCTAAATTTTCGAACGAACAAGCTTATATGTATCGCAAATTAGCAGCAATGTGGGGCACTAACAACGTCGATCACTCTGCTCGTATTTGTCACTCTACCACGGTAGCCGGTGTTGCAAACACTTGGGGCTACGGTGCGCAAACTAACTCGTTTAACGACATCCGCAATTCAAAATGCATGATGTTTATTGGGTCTAACCCATGTGAAGCTCACCCAGTGGCGATGCAACACATTTTGATTGGTAAAGAACGCGGTGCCAAAATCATCGTAGTCGATCCACGTTTTACCCGTACAGCGGCTAAGTCTGATGAATATGTCCATATTCGTCCAGGTACTGACATTCCATTTATTTATGGTCTGTTATGGCACATTTTCGAAAACGGCTGGCAAGATGATTCATTCATTTCTCAACGAGTATACGGCATGGAACGTATCCGAGAAGAAGTGAAGAAATACACTCCAGAAGAAGTCGAGCATATTGCCGGTGTGCCAAAAGCACAAATGTACCGTGTTGCGAAAATGATGGCAGAAACTAAGCCTGGCACTATCGTTTGGTGTATGGGTGGTACTCAGCATCACATTGGTAATGCTAACACTCGTGCTTACTGTATTTTACAGCTTGCCCTTGGCAACATGGGTATAGAAGGCGGCGGAACTAACATTTTCCGTGGTCACGATAACGTACAGGGTGCGACTGACTTTGGTTTGTTATTTGATAACTTACCTGGTTATTACGGCTTAACCTCAGGCGCATGGGACCATTGGGCCAATGTGTGGGACCTTGAACCAAAGTGGATCACCGAACGTTTTGATCAAGGTGAATACTTAGGTCAATCACCACAAACATCTGCAGGTATTCCTTGTTCGCGTTGGCACGATGGTGTGTTAGAAGACAAAACCAAAATTGCCCAAAAAGACAATATTCGTCTGGGATTCTTTTGGGGTCAGTCTGTTAACACCGAAACCCGTGGTCGCGAAGTACGTGAAGCACTGAATAAAATGGATACCATTGTGGTCGTTGATCCATTCCCAACCATGGCGGGTGTTATGCACGAACGCCAAGATGGAGTGTATTTATTACCCGCGGCAACTCAGTTTGAAACTTATGGTTCAGTGTCTGCTTCAAACCGTTCACTGCAGTGGCGTACGCAAGTTATCGAACCATTATTTGAGTCATTACCTGATCACACTATCATGTATAAACTGGCCAAAAAATGGGGCGTTGCGGACCAATTCTGTAAGCACATCAAGGTTAATGGCGATGAGCCATTAGTGGAAGACATTACACGTGAATTTAACACCGGTATGTGGACTATTGGTTATACAGGCCAAAGCCCTGAGCGTTTGAAAATGCACCAAGAAAACTGGGGCACATTCGACGTTAACTCACTTGAAGCACCCGGCGGCCCAGCTAAAGGTGAAACCTATGGTTTACCTTGGCCATGTTGGGGTACACCAGAGCAGAAACACCCTGGTTCTCAAATCTTGTACCGCACCGGACGTGAAGTTAAAGACGGTGGTGGTAACTTCCGTGCACGTTATGGTGTTGAACACGAAGGCAATAACATTCTGGCTGAAGGCTCTTTCTCAAAAGGCTCTGAAATTGAAGATGGTTACCCAGAGTTTACTGCCGACATGCTTAAGCAGCTTGGCTGGTGGGACGACCTAACAGCAGAAGAAAAAGTCAAAGCTGAAGGTAAAAACTGGAAAACTGATATCTCTGGCGGTATTCAACGTGTGGCAATTAAGCATGGTTGTATTCCTTACGGTAACGCTAAAGCGCGTTGTATTGTGTGGAACTTCCCTGACGACATTCCATTGCATCGCGAACCGTTATACACCCCTCGTCGTGACTTAGTGGCTAAATACCCTACTTATGAAGACCGTATGGTGGCTCGTCTACCAACGCTTTATAAAACAATTCAAGACAAGGATTTTGCTACCGACTATCCACTAGCAGTAACAACCGGACGCTTGGTTGAATACGAAGGTGGTGGTGAAGAAACCCGTTGTAACCCATGGCTTGCAGAACTACAGCAAGAAATGTTTATCGAGATCAACCCAGCAGATGCTGCAGATCGTGGTTTACGTGATGGTGATGACGTATTTGTTCACAGTCCAGAAGGTGCAAAAATTACCGTTAAGGCAATGGTTACACCACGTGTTATTGCAGGTGAATGTTTTATGCCATACCACTTTGCAGGCGTATTTGAAGGCAAGAGTTTAGCCAAAAACTACCCTGAAGGAACCGTTCCTTATGTGATTGGCGAATCTGCCAATACCGTAATGACCTATGGTTATGATGTCGTAACGCAAATGCAAGAGACCAAGTCTAGCTTGTGTCAAATAAGCAAAGCCTAAACACTTGATGAGGAGATAAGCCATTATGGCAGTCATGAAATTTCTGTGTGACACCAAACGCTGCATCGAGTGTAACGGTTGCGTCACAGCATGTAAAAACGAAAACGACTCTGCTTTAGAGTGGGGTATTCAGCGTCGCCGCGTGGTAACGCTTAATGATGGTGAACCAGGAGAAGCGTCAATCTCAGTAGCATGTATGCATTGTACCGATGCACCATGTATGGCTGTATGTCCGGCCGACTGTTTCTACCGTACCGAAGACGGCATTGTGCTACATAACAAAGATACTTGTATCGGTTGTGGCTATTGCTTCTATGCTTGCCCATTTGGTGCACCGCAGTTCCCTAAAAAGACTGCATTTGGTAGCCGTGGCAAAATGGATAAGTGTACTTTCTGTGCTGGTGGCCCAGAAGAAGATCATTCAGAAGCCGAACGTCTAAAATACGGTTCAAACCGTATTGCAGAAGGCAAATTACCAATGTGTGCTGAACTTTGTTCAACCAAAGCATTGTTGGCTGGTGATGCAGGCATAGTGTCTGACATTTACCGTCAACGTATGGCTGCACGCGGTAATCCAAATGTGATTTGGGGCTACAATCCTAAAACAGGCGAAATGATTTAACCCAGAGCAATGGCTGCGAAAATTTTCGCAGTCATATAAGGAGTGACAATGTTAACTTTAACGTTAAACAAATCACTGCGCAGGATGTTTGCTCTGTTGGTTCTGTGTATGGGATTGGGGTTGGTTACATCGCCGGTGTATGCCGCCGATGAACAATCAAGTCAGCAGCAAGCAAAGTCTAAAACCAGTGATGCAGATCTCTGGCGCGCAGTAAAAGCCGGCGAACCTGGATACAGTACAGACAAAGGCCTCGATGCTGATGTTCTAATAAATGTAGCTGGTAATGAAGGCAAGGTGTTGCGAAATACCTACTTAAAACCCGCACTAGGCTTAGCCGTTGTCGGCGTTTTTGCGGCCTTTTTAGTTTTTTACTTAGTTAATGGTCCATCAAAACTGAGTAAAGGCTTTTCGGGTAAAATGGTACTTCGTTGGAGTAAAAGTGATCTCTGGTTACATTGGGTTATGGCAATTTCATGCCTAACCATGATGTTAACCGGTTTAATCATTATGCTCGGACGCCATTTCTTAGCCCCTTATGTCGGTGACGGTATTTGGGCTGGGATCATCGCCTTTAGCAAGTTTGCCCATGACTGGTCTAGCCCTATTTTTATGGTGTCTTGGCTGTTGTGTGTTATCAAATGGATGCCACTACAAACCTTCAAAATGTATGACTTGAAATGGTTTTTAGTGGTAGGTGGCTACATTAATTTTGGTCCGTTTAAAGGCAAACATCCAGACAGTGGATTTGCTAACGCGGGTGAAAAAATGTGGTTTTGGACCTTAGCTATTTTTGGTCTAAGCATCAGCATAACAGGCATAATGTTAGTGTTTCCAACACTGGATTTACCGCGCGAACTGTCAATGCTCGCCTTACTTGTACATGGCTTAAGTGCGACGATTCTAATCGCATTTACCATCGTACATATTTGGATGGCGACCGTGCTCAGTGAAGGCGGTATGGAGTGTATGGTATCTGGCTATTGTGACGAAAACTGGGCTTCGCAGCACCACAATGTGTGGTACGACGAAATCAAAGCCGATGGCAGCTTAAAATACAAAGAGTAACCCTGCTTTCTGGTGTTAATGCACCAGGTTGATGGCAGAGATAAAACACCTTGTTGGGTAACTAACAAGGTGTTTTTTTATTGCTGCAGGAACATTAATAAGTTTTAGGATGCAGGTAATGAGTCGAATTGATTGCAGTAGATGATGGAGGTTTAATTTGAATCACTGTTCAAACTCAGTTAGTGTGCAGGATATTATTAAATCACTAGAAAACGAGTCGCTCTATAGGCTTGTTATGTGACCAAACTAAAAGACAAACAATGGTAGCCATTTCTCGAAATATTCAACTTTTACTCTTTGCCTTTATGTTGGCAGGTTGTTCTACGATCCAATCTGGTGCTAGTGGAGATAGGATAGGTTTCACTGAGTCTGGCCAAGCCTCGTACTATAGTGATAGACATCAAAACAACAAGACTGCAAGCGGTGATATCTATCAGCATAATCAAAAAACTGCTGCTCATAAAACGCTACCATTTGGCTCTAATGTAAAAGTGACCAATACCAACAATGGTAAGAGTGTTATCGTTAAAATTAATGATCGTGGTCCTTTTGTTAAAGGGCGCATCATTGATCTTTCAAAGTCTGCCTTTAGCAGTATTGGTAATATATCTACAGGGGTAATTAACGTTAATATCGAAGTCGTCCGCTAGCACTTTGTTATGGTGTTATATGGCTTGTTGACCTGGCACATAACAGAATTTTAGCGTGATAACCAAGTGGCTGTATCTGTGGATTTTACAGACTAACGTTTAGCATACAGTTTGGTTTTGCTTTCTTTAGTTGAGCTTTTATAAGAGGCCGGTTTCTAGCAAGCAATTGTTTAAAATTAATTTTGTGAGTCGTGAAATTAACCCAATTAAACAACTATTCGGAAGTGTTGCTAAAGATATGATCGAGATTGAATATTCTATAGGTGAATTAGAAACGTCGATGCTTGTTGTCGAGGAACACCGTTTTTACCTTATTACAAAGGAATGGATAAAGGCTGTAGAGCTGAATGTGGGTGACCAAATATTAGCTTGCAGTGATGCTATCGCTAAAATAGAAAGCATAAATAAAGTTGAAGGTTCAGCCCATTGCCGCGACTTAAAAATAAGCCATAATCATAATTATTTTGTCACCACAGCACGCCCAGCATTTCATGACACACTCTGTGAGAGAGCCCCAATAGATAAGCTTGAGCGTATTGCATACGAGTTGGCAAATAGGCCCTCAAATTTCTCTGATGGTAAACCAACCGGTCACCATGGTGGTCCTTGGGTCGCGGCTAGATATCTACACTGCGATTCCAGCAAAGAAGCCATCGGTTGGGGTCGTGCTAACGACAACATGTGTGCTGAAGATGCCGCGGTAAGTGATTTGAGACAAAAAGTGGCCGATGCTATTGGTGTGATTGAATTACATCGAGGTAATGTAGATATTTCACATGCCTATTTGAGGAAATATACTAAAAAAGGCCGTTTTGTGAATAAAATGAGCCCTTGTGTTTACTGCCGTGATAATTATGGCAGCGCACTAAATGACACCACTGAAGGTGTGAGTAATTTGCCTAAAGATGGTCGCGATTATCTACCCCCAGTAGATAAATAGCTCTCAACTACATTTCCCCATCATTCAGCAGCCCACAACGTCATTTTTACTGAGTTAACTTGAGATCCGTTTAAGTCATAAAGCCGTGTTCGCTGTTTTGAATCGAATCTTGTTGAGGGAATATTGTTCAATAAGTGCTTTAAGTTGATTTGCAACCAATGGCCTTTTACTTCAAATTAGTTCTAAATACTTTTTAAAGTGCAGTACATAACTGCAGGATTATTTTACTTAACAACTAAGGGGGTTATTTGAATATTTCAGAATCACATACAAAAGAGCTTTTAGTTGCCAAATCGCTATTAGAAAATCCTGGTCTGGCAGTAAAAATAACCAATTTAATCGGTACTCCTATTGAAAAAGGGTTAGCGTTACTACCCGATAACTGGAATAAAAATATCGCTAAAGTGACAGAGAAGTCGTTAATTAAAGCATCTGAAGCGGCAATATTTACCATGAAAGATATTCCCGGAGAAGAATCGTCCAATCTTTGGCATAAATTAGGCGTTGCTGCGAGTGGTGGTGTGGGTGGTTTCTTTGGATTAGCTGCGATAGCTGTTGAGCTTCCTATTTCAACATCAATCATGCTGCGATCTATCGCTGATATTGCTCGTAGTGAAGGTGAATTGATTACCACTCTGGAAACAAAAATGGCTTGTTTGGAGGTGTTCGCGCTGGGGGGCGAAAGTGATTTAGATGATGGTAGTGAATCCGGATATTTTGCAGTAAGAGCCGCCCTAGCAAAATCGGTATCAGAAGCTGCTGAGTTTATGGTTAAAAAAGGTATTACCGATGAAGCAGCGCCTATGTTAGTCAAACTTATTACTAAAATAGCTGAAAAGTTTGGGGTTCAAGTTACTCAAAAAGCAGCAGCCCAAGCAGTACCTGCTATCGGTGCCGCAGGTGGTGCCATAATCAATACATTGTTTATTGATCACTTTCAAGATATGGCGAGAGGTCATTTTATTGTGCGAAAATTAGAGCGTATATATGGGTATGAGACAATAAAAAGCGCATATCATTCATTACCTAGAAAGGGCAGTAAATAACCATTGTTCGGGATATTAGTGTTTGTTGAATTGGTGATATAAAGCATATATTCTTTATGCACTTAAATAGAACATCAAGCTAGATTTAAGCCAGAAAAGGATATCAATATGACACAGCCAGGATCTGATCAAGCCGAAAATACCAAGTCGACAATAAGCAGTGATATAAAGTCTGGCGACAAGGTTAGCAAGCGTGAAGTGCGCGAGAGTGAGTCGACGAAACCAGAGATATCACTGACAGGCTCTGAGCGTGACGCGGTGGTTGAACATGGCAGTCTTTCATCGCTTACGGTTTATTCTATTATTTTGCGTGAAGGTCAAGAAGAGCTAGAGCGGCCTTTGATGTCGTTGTGGTGGTCCGGAATCGCGGCTGGTATCGGCATTTCCTCGTCTGTTTTAGCTGAAGGTATTATCCGTAGCAACATAGGTTCCGATCACCCTTATTTATCTATTATCGAAAGTCTTGGTTACACTTTCGGTTTTGTATTGGTCATTCTAGCAAGACTGCAACTTTTTACCGAGAACACCATAACCGTGGTGCTGCCGCTACTCGCCAACACCACACAACGCCGTCTTTTTTGCACCGCTCGTTTATGGGGGATTGTGTTAGTAGCAAATTTTGTTGGTACGTTTTTGACGGCGGCAATTGTCGTGCACGGTAACATACTGACAGAAGACATCCTCACCGCTATCCTCCAGATATCTCGCCATGTTGCAGAGTTGACGCCTTCAGAGACATTAATGCGTGGCATTCCAGCGGGCTTTTTTATTGCCGCATTGGTGTGGATGCTGCCTTCGGCGAAAGGATCTGAAGTGTTGGTCATAATTATGTTTACATGGCTTATTGCTGCTGGTGAATTTACCCATGTTATTGCCGGATCTAATGAGATATTTAGCCTAGTGCTAAATGGGGAAATGAATTGTTTCACTGCGTTGTCACATCATATTGGCCCCATGCTAATGGGTAACATCATTGGCGGGACAGGACTGTTTGCGATGTTAGCTTATGGCCAAGTTCGACAAGAAATGTAGGTATCCTGTTGAAAAAATAGATGTTTTTTAAATCAAAATGGCTGTCATGGTGCAGTTTGTTGTTGATGTATAATTTATTTGAATGAGAGTAATATGAAGAAATTTTGTTTGGTACTAGTAACTCTATTCGCGGTGGTATCACAGGCATTTGCTGCAAATCCGGTTAAGTATAATAAAGAGTTAGATGGGTTTGATTATCCCTTTGACGTTAAGACATTTAATGTTAACTCGCAAAATAAAGATTTAAAAATGCGTTATATGGATATTGGCGATAAAAACGCAGACAAAGTCATCGTGTTGTTGCACGGTAAAAATTTCTCCGGCTATTATTGGGAAAGGGTTGCTAAGGATTTACTTAAAAACAATTACCGAGTCATCATTCCGGACCAAATTGGCTTTGGTAAGTCTTCAAAACCCGATTTTTACCAATACAGCTTTGGGCAGCTAGCGCTCAATACCAAGTTGTTATTGAATAGCTTACACATCAAAAAATTTGATCTGGTTGGTCATTCAATGGGCGGGATGTTAGCGACCACATTTGCGGCTAATTATTCGAATGCGGTTAATAAATTGATTCTAATTAATCCCATTGGTTTGGAAGATTACAGCAAATATGTTGAATTCAAAGACGTTAATTTCTTCTATAAAAATGAACTTGCTAAAACACTCGATAAAGCAAGGGATTATCAAAAAGCAAACTACTATGACGGCAAATGGTCCAGCGAATACGAGCAACTGTTAGTGCCTGTGAAAGGGATGCTTGCTGGGGGTGACTGGCAAGTTATTGCTTGGAATAACGCGTTAACTTATGGTCCTATTTTCTCAGAGAATATAGTGGATAGATTTTCGCAGATCACCAATAAAACCGTACTTATTATTGGTACTAGAGATAAAACTGGCCCTGGTAAAGGTTGGTTAAAAGAAGGCGTGACCAGAACCTTAGGTGATTATAAAAATTTGGGTGTTAATACTCAGAAATTGATTAAAGGTTCAGTACTGATTGAGTTGGATGGATTGGGTCATATGCCCCAGTTTGAAAACTATGATGTTTTTATAAAAGCATTTCATCAGGCTATTGAGCCGTAATAATCATATGACCAAAGTTAATACGATGTTCATTAGGTTCGACATCACCAGAAATAGTTTCATTATTTCATGCTGATGACCTGTTATGGCTGGTTACAACAGCGTTATACCCTTTAAAGGATTAAATCATGTCTTTGCTGCTAACCGTTATAGCATCAACATTGCTTGCTGGTTTGGCTATGCCTTTAGGCGCCATCATTGCCCGTTTTGAAAAAGTGGGTAATGAGTGGATTGAACAGGAATTCAGACACAGTGTCATGGCATTTGGAGGTGGGGCATTATTGTCTGCTGTTGCTTTGGTGTTGGTGCCAGAAGGGATTGCACATCTTAATCCATTAGCTGCATGTATTTGGTTTATGGTCGGTGGGCTTAGCTTCATGGCCCTTGATATTTACCTTAATAAAATAGATACCCCTGCCACTCAACTTGCTGCAATGCTGTCAGATTTTATTCCTGAGTCAATCGCGCTAGGTGCGGCTTTCGCGACCGGAAGTAACAATGCATTTTTACTGGCGGCGTTAATCGCGTTACAAAATGTGCCGGAAGGTTTTAATGCCTACCGAGAATTAAATGCCTCTTCTGCGTATAAGCCCCAAAAAATTATTATCATGTTTTGTCTGATGGCAGTGTTAGGCCCTATCGCTGCAATGTGTGGTTATTTGTGGTTATCAGAGTCCCCAGAAATTATTGCTGCAGTGATGCTTTTCGCATCGGGCGGTATTCTTTACTCCATATTTCAAGATTTGGCTCCTCAGGTAAAATTAGAAAAACGTTGGGCACCGCCAATGGGGGCTGTGTTTGGATTTTGCCTTGGTATGTTGGGATTAATGTTAACTTCGCCATGATCACAGTGCCACTTCGTAGTGCTAAATAATTCTGCAAGTATCAATGTCGTTATCAGGGAATAAAAAATAAATGGATTACAGTCACTTATCTTATCTGCATTTAGCCACCGTCGTGCCTGCATTTTTCATTGGCAGTTATTTACTTGTTGTTCGAAAAGGTACAGCTAAACACAAAGCACTAGGCAAAATTTATATGGTGCTGATGTTGTTTACTGCCATTGTGTCATTGTTTATGCCTGCTCAACTTGGGGCAAGTTTTTTGAATCACTTTGGCTATATTCATTTGTTAAGTCTTCTAACGCTTTACGCGGTTCCTGCTGGCTATTTTTATATTAAAAAAGGCAATGTGCGAGGACACAAACGAAGCATGATTATTTTGTATTGTGGTGGCCTCATTGTCGCGGGTACCTTTGCTTTTATGCCGGGTAGATTATTGCATGATTGGATTTTTAGCTAACCGGTTGATTGACTGTAAGACGCTTTTAAACTTTATTATCCATGGTAAGTTTAGTTCTTAAGTGGATGACGTGGTTTGACCTAAACGTTAAAAACAATGCACACATGGTGGACTTATGAAATACCAATTTGGTTCAGGAACGGTATCAGATGTTTTGGATGTTTTAGCATTAACACCAGAGTTTGAAAATGTCATATGTGCAGACATCATTGGCAACAGATTGGCTGGGAGAAACTATTTAATTCTCGTTGCTCGATATGAGGCCAAGCCTGTCGGCTTTAAAGTAGGTTATAAGCTACCTGATGGTCAGTTTTACAGTTGGTTAGGTGGTGTAATTCCTGAACATCGCCAAATGAAAGTGGCCTCTCAATTACGCCTACTTCAAGAGTCATGGGCTGTTGAGAATGGTTTTAATTCTATTAAGGTTAAATCCATGAACCAGTTTCCGGCCATGTTGCAGATGCTTATCGCGAGCGGCTATCAAATCTGTGGTTATGAGAATAACGGATCAATTGCCAAGAGTAAGATCGAGTTTATTAAATTTTTGCAGCCACAATGAAACAAATAAACAAGCTGCTGTGGGCTGCATTTATTAAGTCGGCGTGAACCTACTTAATATGCCATGTTACTAATACTCCAACTAAATGTGGGTAATTAGGTCAATTAACTTATCAAAAACCATTATGAAAATGCCTAGGTAAATTAGAGGCTGGCGCAATTTACTCAATGGTATGACTTCTGCGCATGATGGTAATAAGTGCTGCCGTGTTTGACTTGCCTCAGGTAGAATGCCGACTCTGAGGTTTTTCTTTTTTTGGATATATTCTAGATGAAAATCAATCGTGTACTTCTGACCGCTGTCGGTAGTGTTTTGCTGGCAATGGTGACCATTCAATCAGGTGCTTCTTTAGCAAAGCAACTTTTTCCCTTGGTTGGGCCGGAAGGCACTACAGCATTACGTTTAGGTTTTGCCGCGGCCGTACTTTGGTTGGTGTTTCGTCCATGGAGAGCCTTACCCCAAGGCCGAGATTGGCAGAGTATTATTATTTATGGTTTGTGTTTAGGTGGGATGAATATCCTGTTTTATTTAGCCATTGAACGGATTCCCTTAGGGATTGCTGTTGCGCTAGAGTTCACGGGTCCTTTAGCGGTGGCATTGTTTGGCTCAAAGCGTAAAAGCGATTTATTTTGGGTTGCCTGTGCGATAGCGGGTATTTTGCTTCTTATGCCAAGCTTGTCTAGTACACAAGGCCTCGATTTAGTCGGTGCATTAATGGCGTTGGGGGCGGGAGCATGTTGGGCTGGATACATTTTATTTGGCACCCGTACTGGTAAGCAGGCATCAGGCGGTATTACGGTTGCTCTCGGGATGACTGTTGCTGCAGTGGTGTTAGTGCCTGTAGGCGCCGTTAGCCAAGGTTTAGCGTTACTTAGCTGGGAAGTCTTGCCGCTTGGCTTATTGGTTGGGGTGTTATCGAGTGCATTACCATACTCGTTGGAAATGATAGCCCTTAGAAACATGCCAACACAGGCCTTTAGCGTGCTAATGAGTCTAGAACCTGCCATCGCCGCATTGGCTGGTTTTGTTATTTTAAGTGAGCAATTAACCATGCTGCAGTGGTCTGCCATTGGTTTAGTGATTATTGCCTCTATCGGCAGTAGTTTTACGCCTAAGAAAGCCATTGAAATGGGCGTGTAACGTTGCTGCAAATCTCCTCGCGGATTTATAGGGCGTGTTAATCTTCCAAGATGTATTTTGTACTAGCCTGTGATCAATGGTGTCCTGTTTGATATTATTTTTTGCTTATCACTGTTTAGTCTTTATACTCCGCAGCTATTTTGTCTCTATAGAATGTAAAAATGAAAAGTTGGATATTTTTAAGTGTGGCAATTTTAACTGAGGTTGTAGCCACTTCAGCGCTTAAAGCCAGTGATGGATTTTCAAAATTAGCGCCTTCAATTGTAGTTATTGTGGGCTACGTGTTGTCGTTTTATTTTTTATCCTTAGCGCTAAAAGGTATTCCTGTTGGTATTGCTTATGCAACTTGGGCTGGATTGGGTATTGTGTTAATTACAGCTATCGCTTGGTTGATGTATGGGCAAAAACTCGATTTAGGTGCTCTGGTGGGTATGACGTTTATTTTAGTCGGTGTCGTTGTGATGAATTTATTCTCAAACGTTACGCCGCATTAATCGTTAACCGAGCTGCGTGGTTTCGTTTCTCTCTTTAATACGGCATTCATTTTTTGTATAGGGGCTAATGCGCCGCTCATTTTTGGGTAACAAAAAAGGGCTTAACAATGATAACCATTGTTAAGCCCTTTTTTAGTATCAGATAGTCACTCAAGCCCAATCGATGAATAAGTGCATCGTTTGGGTTATAAGAGCTATTACCACGCCATGTCTAAAATCTTACGGCTGGTGGCTAAATCGACTTTGCCGCTTTCAGATAATGCCGTCATACCATGTGCTTCTAAAGCATCTACTACTAGGCCAAGTTGTTCTTGCGTTACACCGTGATCGCGTAAACGTACCGGTAAACCCACTTGCTTGAAGAAAGCCTCTGTTTTATCAATGGCTTGATCTACACGGCTAGCTTCATCACCTTCAGTGATATCCCAAACACGTGCTGCGTATTGCACTAATTTAGCGTGTTTTTGCTCTTTCAACACACGCCATAGTGATGGCAATACAACGGCTAACGTTTGTGCGTGGTCGATATGGAATAGCGCGGTTAGCTCATGTCCAATCATGTGAGTAGACCAATCTAACGGCACGCCTGTGCCTATCACGCCATTTAAGGCAGATGTAGCACTCCACATTAAGTTGGCACGGGCATCATAGTTTGTTGGCTCTTCAACAGTGATTGGGCCAATTTCAATGAGGGTACGCATAATACCTTCTGCCATGCGGTCTTGTACGCGGGCATCAACTGGGTAAGTCGCATATTGCTCAAGTACATGTACAAACGCATCGACAACACCGTTTGCGACTTGGATTTTTGGTAAGCTGAAGGTCAATTCAGGGTCAAGCATGGCAAATGTTGGATAAGCACATGGGTGGTTTACTGGGAACTTACCACCTTGATAGCTTACGACTGCAAAGGCGTTCATTTCTGAACCCGTAGCCGGCAGGGTCGCAATAACGCCAAGTGGAATAACCTTGTCATTAGCAACTGGAACAGGTGTAAAGCCGTGATGTAATAAGCTTGCCGTGTCGCCATCAAACTGAGTTGCAAGGGCGATAAACTTGGTGCCGTCCATCACTGACCCGCCGCCAACAGCGAGTAAGAAGTCGATATTTTCTTTACGAGCAACTTCAACTGCTTTAACGAGTGTGTCGTACTTAGGGTTAGCTTCAATACCGCCAAATTCAAATACTGTGCGGTTACCTAATGCTGCTTTAACTTTATCTAGTGTGCCGAAACGTTGTACGCTGCCGCCACCGTAAGTGATTAATACTCTTGCATTTTCTGGGACAAGTTGGTCTAGCTCTGCAATACGGTCTTTACCGAAAACAACATGAGTAGGGTTACGATAATCAAAATTAAGCATAATTGTTGCCTTTTGGTTTAGCAGTGAAACAAATAAGTGGCTGATTGTGTATATAGATTATTTGTACACAACAGCAACGATAAATCATGTAGCTATGATAGTCCTTTGAGTCAAAATAAACATACACAGAACTGTCGTGTTCATGCCTATTCCTATCTTTTTTGTGTTTATATGACTAAATATTGATAATTTTAATACCTTTTACTGCTTTTTTGGTAGTATCGGTGTCATGGTTTTTCTGAGGGGAAGAGTATGAATGAGATAGCAACATTAATGGCACAGCTTGCCCCAAAAGAAGGGGTCAATGATACTCACTTATCCGGCGTGCATGTGTTTCGTAGCTCACAATATGGTGCGCGCGGGCCAATGTGCTATTCACAAGGCGTGCTTATTGTTGGCCAAGGTAAAAAGCGGGTCTATTTAGATAATCAAACCTTTGAATACGACCGTCAGCACTCATTAGTGATGACCGTGCCATTGCCAGTAGAATGTGAAACCTTTGCCAGCATTGAAGAACCTGTGCTGGTGTTGATGGTTGATATTGATTTAGTACAACTCAATTACATTATCCGTTTAATGGATGAGCATCATCAAATCCCTAAAGATTTAAACGAATCGCGCCAGAGTGGTTTTTTTGTTGCTGATAACACTGAAGATATGGATTGCAGTGTTATTCGGTTATTACAGGCGTTGCAGTCGCCGTTAGAAGCAAAAGTAATGGGTGAAGCGTTAGTGCTTGAATTATTATATCGCCTATTGGATTCACCTGATGCTGCACCACTCTATGCGTTGTCGTTAAGTCATACCCGTTTATCGAGGGTAGAAAAAGCGCTTAACTACATTCATAAGCATTATGGTGAGTCGGTTGAAGTTGACACATTAGCAAGCTTGGTGAATATGAGTCCGTCGGCATTCCATCGTAGCTTTAAAGAAGTTACTGCTTCATCACCAATACAATATTTAAAAAAGATTCGCCTCAATAAAGCCAAAGCGTTATTACAACTGCAGAATCTAAAAGTAAAAGAGGTATCAACTCAGGTGGGTTATGAAAGTACGGCTCAATTTAGCCGTGAGTTTAAACGCTACTTTGATCAAAGCCCTGGCGAGTGCGCTAGATTATAATGCGAATTTGAGCTTAACTAATGTGCTCTTGATGGGCACTTTATAGTGTTAATGAAGGTTGCCACTGATGACTGCCCCTACGCAAATTACCTTTTTTGAGTTTTTAACGCCGCTAGTTGCATCGGGGCTGAAGACGATAACCATTCGTGATGCCAGCGAAAATCATTATCGGCCCGGCAACCAGGTTGAAGTGTTTACGCTCGAAAACCATATTAAGGTGTGCGATATCATTATTTTGGCTGTTGAGCCATTAGCATTTGATGATATTAATGAGTTTCATGCTACTCAAGAAAGCTTGCCATTGGTCGAGTTAAAACAGCTTATTCAAACTGTGTACCCTAATCAGCAAGCTCTGTTTATGATTTCATTTAAATTGGTTGATGCGTCATACTCGTGACTCTTTAATAAACGCTAGTTAATATTTCCAATGCTGTTTATTGTGTTCGTATCTGACTTTAGTTGTACGTGTCGCTTGCTGTGTGTTATCTATTTGTCTTTATTATTGTTTTATTCTCGTGATAATCCTTCCATCATTGCTCAACAGCAATGTCTAAAACATGATCTGCTTAACAAATGAGCGATGATAACCGTGCTAGTTTGCATATCTATTAGCTATCTCACATTTTAGCTATCTCTAAAGTGATATTTTGTTTTTCTGCTTATGGTATGCGTCTTTTATTAGCGCTTGTTATTCAATGGTTTTGCTCTCAGGGCTTCATTCAGTTAGGATTTTTTATGTCTTCAATTATTCAATCAGCCAGCCAAGAGTTGATTAAACCTTATCAATCTAATATTACCGTCCCCAATTGGATGATCAGCTCTATGGAGCGGGTGATGCAGTATTATGTTGATAAAAATTTACGTCTAGACACCATTTCTACAGACCGTATGCCTAAACCTGTTGAAGGCAAAAAGTACATGTTGTATGCCCACATTCCGTTTTGTCATACCTTGTGCTCGTTTTGTACTTTTCACCGTTTTTTATTCCGTGAAGACAAAGCACGCGAATACTTTGTCGCGCTGCGCAAAGAGATGCAAATGGCCAAAGATTTGGGCTATGAGTTTGAGTCTATGTACATTGGCGGCGGCACGACTACTGTGCTTGAAGACGAGTTAGCTCGTACCATCGAGCATGCAAAAAATCTGTTTCCTGGCATTAAAGAAGTGTCTTGTGAGTCTGATCCACAACATTTAGCCAGCCCTGAATTTAAGCAATTAAAAGGCCTAGTAGACAGAATGTCGATTGGGGTACAAAGCTTTGACGATGGCATTTTAAAAATGACCGATCGCTTAGACAAGTTTGGCTCTGGCCAACAAACCTTTGACCGCATTATGGCGGCAAAAGAATTGTTTCCGATCATCAATGTCGACCTCATTTTCGGTTTCCGTGGTCAAACGGATGAGATTATTCAGTCGGATCTTGAAATGGCTTCTAAGCTCGACCCTCGCCAAATTACCACGTATCCATTGATGATTACCCACCAGACCCGTAAAAGCGTTAAAGGTCAGTTAGCTGCACCTCATGGTGACATGGTGAATCAGTATCGACAGATTTTAAATCACTTGACGGGGCAATATACACAATTGTCGGCTTGGGCGTTTGGTAAAACCAATGATGAAGGTTTTGATGAGTATGTTATTGATTATGATGAATATCTCGGTGTCGGTTCTGGCTCGTTTAGTTTTTTAAATGACACCCTATACGTGAATACATTTTCACTGAAAAAATACCAACAACGTATTGCTGAAGGTCGTATGGCAGTTGAGCAACAGAAAAAATATCAATTAAAAGAAGTGATGCAATATCGCTTTTTATTAGGAATGTTTTCGGGGCGTTTATCGCGTAAATATTTCCGTGACACTTTTAACGTTAATTTAGACACTGCGTTGTTTAAAGAAATGACCTCAATGAAAGCCATGGGAGCCCTTAAAAATGACCCAGTTAATCCAGACGAATTGATCGTAACCGATAATGGCAAAATGTTGGGGTTGTTGATGATGAAGGAGTTTTACTCTGGTATGGACAATGTGCGCGCCCAATTACGACAACCACTTGGCGCAACTGATATGTAATCTTGTTTAGATTAGCAAAGGCCGTGATTATCACGGCCTTTTTGTTATACTCAAGGCTCTTTTTATCTACGTTTTTTAGGTGAGTTGCATGGCCAATATTCTTTTGCTTGCCAATATCAATTGTGATCGCATTTTAATGCTTGATAAGCCCTTACAAACGGGTGGTCGATTTCATTATCAGGATGGTGGATTGCGTTTAGGTGGCGGCGGCGCAAACACGGGATTAGGTTTAGTGTGGGCTCAACATAATGTTTCACTGGTAAGTGAAGTCGGTAGCGATGACATCGGCGACTGGATTTTAGCTAAAGCCAGTACCTTAGGGCTTGATTGTCGTTTAGTTCATCGTTTTGTTGGTAATACTTGTGAGATGTTACTGGTGATGACGCCTGATGGTGAACGAACCATTATTCGACCTCAGCGACCTATTTTTGAACTTCCTGCACCACCAGACTGGCAACATTGGGATGCTTTTTATATTAACTCTTCTGCCAAAGGCGCTGGTGCTTGGGCAGCTGATGCGATGGTGAGCAACCCTAACTGCAAAGTGATATCGCAATTAGCCAAGGATGAGCGTAATCGTCCTTGTCATGTGTTGATTGCGTCAATTACTGATATGCAAGGTCGTTGCAACCAGGATCCATGGCGATTTGCACAGGCTATTGCTGGCAATGCATTAGAATACTTTATTGTGACCGACGGCGACAAAGGGGCGATGGTGTACAGCGCTGCTGGAGAACAACATGTGCCAGCTGTCATTGCCGATGTGGTCGATACTACGGGAGCAGGGGATGCTTATGCAGCAGGCGTTATTCATGGCCTATGCGAGCAGATGCCTATTACAGATGCGATGCATGAAGGTGCGTTGTGGGCATCATTTGCGGTAGCAACAAAAAGCTCGATTCCTGGTGAGGCACTTAAACAGTATCTAGCCTAAACCCAATTTGGCTTAAGCGATGGTTTGCTGACGAACATTGTGTATTTGTTAAGTGTATGCGGATAACTCAAATAGTATTACTTTGTCATTTTAGTGTCATTGTTGGCCTTTATGATGAGCCCGTCTAAACAACTTTTATAGTGTCTAATGGTTCAGGCTATTCTTAGCTATTATTTTTGCTATATTATCTCCCATTTTATTTATAGCCTTACTCTTCCCCAGTAAGGCTTTTTTTTGTCTGAAAATTGGGTATATTGGCACTCTATAATCATGCTTAAGCAAGGGTATGCTGGATGAGTAAGCGATTGGTAAAGAGTATTTCTGGGCTGTATTTAGGCGACCAAGTGCAAATGCATAACGGTGTTGCCAGTTGTATTAACCAAAAACATGCCGCTAAGCAGTTGACCGTGCAATTTGACCACGTAATCGGCAATCGTGAGGCCGACCCTAAACATCACGGCGGCCTCGATAGGGTGTTGCATCATTTTCCGCGTGAGCATTATGGTCAATATCGCCGCTGGGATTTAATGTCTACGTTTTGTGATGCCCCTTCAATGGGTGAAAATATCAGTACCGTTGGCCTTAATGAAGCACAGGTTAATATCGGTGACATCGTTCAAATTGGTGATGTGACATTACAAGTGACTCAACCTCGTTCTCCTTGTTTTAAGCTCAATTTACAGTTTGGCCACCCTAAATTTGCCTTAGCCATGCAAGAAAGTCGTATGTGCGGTTGGTTTTATCGGGTGCTGTCTGAAGGTGACATTCGTCCAAGTGACAGTATTTTTCTGCTAGAGAGAAAATCGGATATCAGTGTGGCTAAAGCGATGCAGATTTATTTTTTAGCTGAATTTGATGCAGAACAATATCAGACATTGCTTGGGTGCGAAGGCTTAGCGCAAAGTTGGGTTAACTCATTACAACGCCGACTAGATCTGCAAAGTATAGAAGATTGGGCAATGCGCTTATATGGCAACGCCAGTTAATGCCTCCCAGTATGATAAGAACGATATGATAAAAATAACATGATAAGGAATATCAAATGACTGAACCGATAGACGACGTTAGCAAGCAAGCCAAAGATATGGGGTTATTGATCCATGCCGCCAGTTTTGCCGGTTACGTATTTCCGCTAGGAAGTGTTTTGGGCCCTTTAATTGTCTGGTTAATGAAGCGTGATGAATTTGAGTTTGCCAATCAATGCGGAAAGAACTGTCTTAATTTTAAATTGAGCTTAATGATATATGCCATGGTATCTGCAATATTAATTTTGATTGGTGTGGGAGTCATACTATTAGCCGCTCTAGCATTGCTTGATATTATTTGTACTATTATCGCTATTGTTAAAGCTAACGATGGTATAGCTTACCAATACCCGCTCACTATCCGGTTTATTAAGTAACCCGCACTATAAGCATGTCGTGATGGCCGAATAGAATGGCCATAAAAAAACGCCACTCAAATGAGTGGCGTTTTTGTTAAAGCGAGTTAACTACGGACTACACTTTAAAGCGAGCCACTAAGATATCAAGTCTACTGGCTAACTGATTCAATGATTTACTCGCATTTGCAGCTGCGTGAGCAGTATCTGCTGTTCGCTGAGTAATATCGTTGATTTCGGTCACATTACGATTAATGTCTTCAACCACAGTAGATTGCTCTTCTGTCGCAGCAGCCACTTGAATGTTCATATCGCTAATCAGTGCAATACGTTCGCTAATACCACTTAGCGACTGGCTTGCTTCATCGACAGCTGTAACACCTTCGTGTGAGCGGCTACGAGATTGCTCCATAGCGTTAACAGCACGACTGGTTTCTGATTGAAGTTTATCAATCATAGTTTGCACTTCGTTGGTCGACGCCGCAGTTCGAGAGGCTAAGTTACGCACTTCATCTGCAACTACAGCAAAGCCACGTCCCGCTTCTCCAGCACGAGCAGCTTCAATCGCGGCGTTAAGTGCCAGTAAGTTTGTTTGCTCTGAAATGGCACGGATAACATCTAAAATACTGCCAATCGATTTAGTGTGCGTCGCTAGTGACTCAATCACTTCACCGACTTGCTCGACGTCTTTAGACAACTGATTGATAGTCGAACGTGCACGGGTTACAACTTTTTGACCATCCACTGATTCAGTATCGGCATCACGAGCGGTGACCGCTGCTTGAGCTGCATTGCTAGCAATTTCGTTAACCGTGGCGCCCATTTCGTTAATAGCAGTAACAACCATGATGGTACGGTCTTTTTGTAACTGGCTATCAGCTAATGTTTGATTGGATTGGTTTGATACATCAAGTGCCGATAAACCAAGCTGCTCACTGGTTTTAGCTACTTCGACGACAGTATCTTGGATTTTGCTGATGAAGCTATTAAAACCTCGGGCAAGCTGGGCAATTTCGTCATCACCATTAACAGGTAGTCTTTGGCGCAAATCGCCTTCACCTTCTCCAATGTTACGAAATAGCTCGGCAATGTGTGCAATAGGACGACTAACCGAACCGGCAACGGCAATCGAAATAGCAATAAATACCGCGGCGATGAGTACGGTCCATAATAATATCTGATAAGCCGACTCTTGTAGCAGGGCAAATACTTCTGCTTCAGGTACTTGAGCAACCAAGTACCAATCCATTGATTTAATGTAGCTACTGGCAATCAGCATGTGCTGACCATCGACATCGGCTTTAACTAAATTGAAGTCACTTTTGTTGAGTAGCTGGTTAGTATTGGCGTTAGGGTAAAGGTTACTGAGTTTAGATTTACCCACTTTACGAGTGTCTTGGTGCAGTTTGACGTCGCCTTTTGCATCAACTAAATACACAAGTCCAGTGTCTTCAATTTTAAACGAAGCCAGTAAGTTAACCATGTCATCTAATGATTTGGCTAAACCAACAAGGCCACGACCATTAGGTTGCTGGTAGTTGATAAATAATTTCACTTCACCATTGGCTTCGGTAAAAACATTGAGCATGCGCTCTTGTTTACTGTCGCGATAATCAAAAAACCAACCATCTTGCTCTGGGGTTAATACCCGTAAAAAGCCGTCTTGGGTATAGTAAGCTGCGGTTTCTCGATCGGCGTAAGACGCTTGAGCTAAGCCGTATTGACTTTTTAGGTCATTTAATTGCGCGATGACTAGGCTTTCTTGGTCCGCCGGGCGACCATTTTGGAGCCAGCCAAGTAACATTCTGCTATTGGCTAGTTGTTCTGCAGCATTCATTAAACTACTAATTTGCAGGTCTACGTCATTGCGGATTTGCATGACTAAGCTTGGCAGTTCCGAATTAAGCATCCGCTGTTCAACGATTTGCTTAGCACTGCGTTGACTTAATAATCCGACTAAGATCGTCGATAGCAATACAGCAACCGTCACGGTCAGTAATATTTTTTGTTTAATGGTAAGTGTATTCATCTACAACAGCCTCTTGGGAGTATCTCTATGGTATATCGGACACAATGGCAATAAATTGATAGTTATTTTGCTGTTAAGTTGATTTAATCAGCAAAATAGTCTTTTGGTGTAGGTTGTTTTGATTTTATGTGGGTAATGATAGTCGATAAAACAAAAAAAACGCACCTATATTTAAGTGCGTTTTATTGACTATGCCAATATTTTAACGATTGGTTCGCTTACATATTTGGGTAGTTTGGCCCGCCGCCGCCTTCTGGTGTGACCCAGGTAATGTTTTGGCTTGGGTCTTTAATGTCACAAGTCTTACAATGAATGCAATTTTGACCATTAATGACAAATTTTTTGTCACCGGCTTCTTCAACCACTTCATAAACACCGGCAGGACAGTAACGTTGCGCGGGTTCATCAAATTTAACTAAGTTTACCGATATTGGGATGCTTTGGTCTTTTAGATGTAAATGACACAGCTGATCTTCTTCATGAAAAGTATTCGACAGATATACCGACGATAACTTATCAAAACTCAACTTGCCGTCAGGTTTAGGATAGTCAATTTTATTGTAATCGCTCGCTAGCCCCATCGTGGCATAATCTGGAGTGGTGTCTCTAAAGGTCACCGGAAACTTACCACCAAACCAATTTTGGTCGATATAGTTAAAGGCGCCACCGAGTAGCGTACCAAACTTATGCATGGCCGGGCCAAAGTTGCGCGAGCTATAAAGCTCTTCATGAAGCCAGCTTTTTTCGAAACGGTCTTGGAAACAGTCAAGATCTTTGCCACCTTCTAGTCCGGCAATTAAGCCTTCACCTAAGGTTTTTGCCGCAATAATACCGCTCTTAATCGCTGTATGCGTGCCTTTGATTTTAGCAAAGTTAAGTGTGCCCGCATTACAACCAATAATTAAACCACCAGGGAAGCTCATTTTCGGTAGTGAGTTTAAACCACCTTTGGCAATGGCTCGTGCACCATAAGATAATCGCTCTCCGCCCGTTAATGTTGCGGCAATTACAGGGTGAGTTTTATAGCGTTGAAATTCATCAAATGGGCTGAGGTGAGGGTTTTTATAATTTAAGTCGATAATTAACCCTACAGCAACTTGGTTGTCTTCCATATGATATAGGAAGCCACCACCAGATGAGCCATTCACGAGTGGCCAACCACCAGTGTGAACCACTTTACCTTGCTGATGTTGTTCAGCAGGGATTTTCCAAATTTCTTTAAAGCCTAAGCCATAATGTTGTGGTGTTTTACCATTGTCTAAATGGTATTTTTGGATCAGTTGTTTACCTAGATGGCCACGACAGCCTTCTGAAAATACGGTGTATTTGGCATGTAATTCCATACCCGGCATATAGCTGTCTTTATGTTGACCATTTTCACCAACACCCATGTCACCGATTAAAATACCTTTAACACTGTTGTCTTCATTAAACAGTAATTCACTGGCTGCAAAACCAGGGAAAATCTCTACGCCCATGGCTTCGGCTCTGTTGGCTAACCAGCGGGCCAAGTTACCCACACTAATGATGTAGTTACCATCATTGTGCATGGTTTTAGGCACTAAGCTGTTGGGCATTAAGCGAGATTGTGTTTCTGAGTTAAGCAGGTAGATTTCGTCATGAGTGACTTTAGTGGTTAGCGGGATGTCTGAATCTCGCCAATCATTAAATAATTCGTCCAGTACATCAGGTTCGAATACCGCACCCGACAAAATATGAGCACCCACTTCAGAGCCTTTTTCTACCACACAAACGGTGATTTCTTTATCGGCATCTTTAGATATTTGCATTAAACGACAAGCGGTCGCTAAACCTGCAGGGCCAGCACCGACAATTACTACGTCGAACTCCATTGACTCGCGTTCCATCTTCTCACCTTTCAAAGTTTCCCGTTCATTGCGGGTTTATTGTTTTTTATAACGATTAAAATAAGTAAACGATCGTTTATCCTTTACTCACCTTACCGCAAAATGAACGTTTGTCACAGTGGCAAACACAATCTTGTTAGCGTGAGTCGAGTCACAAATAGTCAACGATATAGTCTTTCGATCCAAGATATTCACCTAAAGGGGTATTTGTATAGCGGTAATTAGGCCTATAATTGGATCTGACGGTTCTCCGAGCTTTTTGCCCTACGTCAATGATATGGGCAGTTAGCCGTGGTAATTTTGCCACCGGGGTGAGTAAAGAAATGCACTCACCTCCCACACTTGGAAAGGTTAACATGTCCCAACTACAAGACAGCTTTGGTCGACGATTTCACTATTTGCGGATGTCAGTTACTGATGTTTGCAATTTCAAATGCACTTATTGTTTACCCGACGGATATCGTCCAGATGGTAAACCTACTTTCTTAACGCTCAACGAGATTGAAAATCTGGTTGCTGGTTTCGGTGAAGTAGGCACACAAAAAGTTCGTATCACTGGTGGCGAGCCCACTTTGCGCAAAGATTTCACAGATATTGTGCGGATCGTTGCCGACAATCCTAATATTAATACCGTAGCGATGACCACCAATGGGTATCGTTTACAGCAGCATGCCAAAGAATGGTATGACGCAGGTTTACGACGTATTAATGTGTCAGTTGATAGCTTAGATCCTAAAATGTTTTACCAAATCACTGGCGAAAATAAATTCAACCAAGTGATGCGTGGCATTGAAGCGGCTCTTGAAGCGGGTTTTGAGCGAGTTAAAGTCAATGCCGTGTTATTGAAAGGCTTAAACGACAAAGATTTACCGCGTTTTTTACAGTGGATTAAAAACACACCTATTGATTTACGTTTTATTGAATTAATGGAAACTGGCTTAGGTCACGACTACTTCAATGCACATCATTTAGCGGGTGTAGACATTAAAAAACAACTTGAGCGAGAAGGCTGGTTATATGACTTGCCAAGTGTTGATGATGGTCCTGCGCAAAACTTCAGCCATGCAGATTATCAAGGTCGTATTGGATTAATTATGCCTTACGCAAAGAATTTCTGTGCCAGCTGTAACCGCTTACGAGTCTCTGCAAAGGGTAAATTGCATTTATGTTTGTTTACTGAAAATGGCGTCGATTTACGCGATTTAATACAAAACCCTTCGCAGCGAGATGAATTAATTAGCCGCTTACACGGTCAATTAGCGCAGAAAAAAGAAACCCACTTTTTACATCAAGGTATTACAGGTGTGACTCAACACCTCGCCTCTATTGGTGGTTAAGCCGTCATTGAGTTAAACCGACTGACGCGGCAATACTTGTGACGCTCAGTCGATGGACATTGAATTTGATTAAGGCAGTAAAAAGCATGAGCAATTGTTTTACCCATATTAACGCCGATGGTAATGCCCATATGGTCGATGTGACTGAAAAAGCCGTCACCGAGCGTGAAGCCCGCGCTGAAGCCTTTATTGATATGGCGCCAGATACCTTAGCCATGATCATGAATGGCAGCCATCACAAAGGCGATGTATTTGCTACCGCACGTATTGCCGGTATTCAAGCGGCAAAGAAAACATCTGATTTGATCCCATTATGTCATCCTTTGATGTTGACTAAGGTGGAAGTGGAGCTTGAAGCTCAGCCTGAGCATAACCGTGTGCGCATTACCAGTTTGTGTAAGTTGTCGGGTAAAACCGGTGTTGAAATGGAAGCGCTAACCGCAGCTTCTGTGGCAGCCTTAACCATTTACGACATGTGTAAAGCCGTACAAAAAGACATGATTATTTCTCAAGTTCGTTTGCTTGAAAAACGTGGCGGGAAATCTGGCCATTTTAAAGCCTAATCCGCCCATTATGAGCTAACGTACACCCAGTATATTGTATAAATAAATGCATTGAGAGACCACTATGATCCAAGTGTTATTTTTTGCGCAAATCCGTGAGTTATTAGGCACCGCTAAAGTCGAACATAGTGGCGATAATATTGATACTGCTGAAGCATTACGTGCAGCGCTTGCCGCTACTGATGATAAGTGGGCCAAAGTGTTGGCATCAGACAAATTGCTGGTGGCGATTAATCAAACCATGAGCCAGTGGGATTCACCGGTAAATGACGGCGATGAAGTGGCCTTTTTCCCTCCAGTCACAGGGGGATAACATGGAGCATCATAGTAACCAAATTGTTGTACGAGTCCATACGGAAGACTTTAGTGTCGCCGATGAATATACCCTACTTGCCTGTGATAAGCAGGACGGTGCCGTGGTTAATTTTGTTGGCAAAGTACGAGAATTTAACGATGGTAGTGCTGTAACTGACTTAACCCTAGAACATTATCCTGGTATGACTGAATCGGTATTACTGCAGATTAGCCAACAGGCTTGTGAACGTTGGCCTTTAAATAAAGTGACGATTATTCATCGAGTTGGTAGGTTGTCGCTTGGTGAACAAATTGTGTTTATTGGTGTGACTAGCGCTCATCGTAAAGCAGCTTTCGCGGCATGTGAGTTTTTAATCGATTTTTTAAAAACGAAAGCGCCTTTTTGGAAGCTTGAAGCTGGCGATACTGGCGCTAAGTGGGTTGAAGCGCGTGATAGCGATCAGCAAGCAGCCAAAATGTGGCAAAAGTAATCGTCTCTATGACTCGTACATCGCAAGGATAAACCCTCAATGTCTTTTATTTACGCCAACATTACTCAGCTTGCAGACTCATTTAGGCCTCGATTCCGTGCTGCTGCTATCGCATTATTCTTTGCCATTGTTAGTTCCGTAGGGTTTAGTTCTGCAAGTGTCGCGAGTGATGCTCCTGCCATTGCTGCGGCTGCTAACATTAAATTTGCGGTAGATGAGATAGCGATACGTTTTCAGCAGCAAACGGGTTTAGCTCTGCGGATCAGTTATGGTTCTTCAGGTAATTTTGTGACCCAAATTCAGCATGGTGCACCGTTTGAGATGATGCTCAGTGCTGATGAAGAATATATTGAGCGGTTGCATCAAGCAGGCTTTACGCAAAATGATGGTGTTGTTTATGCCATCGGTCGACTTGCTCTTGCTGCACCAAAGAAGTCGCCGTTAGTTTTAGATCCTGAGTTAGTTGGATTAACGCAATTAATCGCCGATGGAAAGGTGTCTCGTTTTGCAATAGCAAATCCTGATCATGCTCCCTATGGTGAACGTGCGCGTGAAGTACTTAAAGCAAAAGGTTTGTGGGACGCACTGCAATCTAAACTGATTCTAGGCGAAAATGCTTCACAAGCTGCCCAATTTACCATTAGTGGATCAACTCAAGGCGGTATCGTACCGTTATCATTGGTGCTCACTCCTGAGTTTACCAAGCGTGGTAACTATGTGGTTATTCCTGATTCGCTATATCAACCGCTTAATCAACGTATGGCATTAATGCCTAATGCATCTGAAACTGCTGAGCGATTCTATCAATACATGCAATCACCCGATGCGCAGGAAGTATTAACTCAATTTGGGTTTAATTTACCCAAACCTGCTGTTAAGAAGGCTGATTAATGGATTGGCAAGCTCTGTGGCTGTCGGTCAAACTGAGTTGTTTTACCGTAGTGTTGTTAATTCCGTTGGCGATTATTGTCGGGCGGGCGTTGGCATATCGCCAATTTAAAGGTAAATCATGGCTTGAGGCTTTGATCATGGTGCCGTTAGTGTTACCGCCAACAGTCATTGGTTATTACCTGCTAGTCGGGTTAGGCAATCAGAGCATGATTGGTCAATGGGTTGAGCAATTAACCGGACAACAATTGGTGTTTCATTTCTCTGGATTAGTAATAGCTTCTATCATCGTTAATATTCCCTTTGCAGTTCAACCCATTCAACGTGCTTTTGAAACGATTCCGATCGACATTCGTGATGCCGCTGCTTGTTGTGGCATGAGTCGATTACGGATATTTTTTCGAATAGAATTGCCTATGATATGGCCTGGCGTTTTAACGGCCGTTGTACTGTGTTTTTCCCATGTGCTGGGCGAATTTGGTGTGGTGTTGATGCTGGGCGGTAATATTGCCGGCGAAACCAAAACTATCTCAATAGCGATTTATGATAGTGTGCAGGCATTCGATTTTGATTCAGCAGGAATGATGTCTTTGGTATTATTGTTGTTTGCGGTAAGTGCGTTAGCACTCACTACAAGTATGTCGAAGCGTTTAGGAGGGCATCGTGGTGCCACACAACGCTGACCTTATATGTGATATTTCACAAACATTGCCTATTCCATTGGAAGCTCATTTCAGTTGTCGGGCTGGTGAAGTGCTAGCCGTGGTTGGCCCTTCTGGTGGCGGTAAAACGACTTTGCTGAGAATGATTGCCGGTTTGAGTTTACCTCAACGGGGCCACATTCATTGTGGTGATAGATTATGGTTTGATGCAAAGCAGTCTATTTCGTTAACTCCCCAGCAGCGGCATATCGGTTATATGCCACAACATTTTGGTCTGTTCCCACATTTAACAGCACTAGACAATGTTATTTCTGGGCTTGATCATGTGCCAAAAGAATTACGAAAGCAGCGAGCATTAGATTGGCTAGAACGTGTCAATTTACATGGGTTGCCTGATCGTTTACCCGCGCAATTGTCTGGCGGACAACGTCAACGAGTTGCGCTAGCCCGTGCTCTTGCACGTGAGCCAGCTATCTTACTGTTAGATGAACCCTTTTCTGCAGTAGACCGGGAAACCCGTGAACGCTTGTATATTGAGTTAGCTCGCTTAAAACAGCAATTGTCTATCCCGGTGGTCATGGTAACGCATGACATCCATGAGGCATTGCTATTGGCTGATAAGATGATACTTATTAGTCAGGGCCAAATGCTGCAACAAGGCAAACCATTTGAGGTGTTATCTCATCCCAATAACGAAGCGGTTGCACGGCAAATGGGCTTGAGGAATATTTTTGACGGTCAAGTCGTATCGCAAGATATTGAACGTAATATGACCCAGTTTACGCTGGGTGATGAATTGATTGTCAGCGACAGTGCACCAGCATTAACTGTCGGCCAATCTATCCGTTGGGTTATTCCAAACCAAGGTATTCGTTTTAACGCCATTAGCAGCGGTCGTCTGTGTAAAAGCTTAAATAAATTAGAAGTATTAATTGAGTCTGTGTTGGTGATGGGTGAATCGTCACGAGTGATAGCGTCAGTTGTAGGCATTGGATCTATTATCAATGCAGATGTGCCGACACATTTAGTCCATAAGTTAGCCTTAGCGCCAGGAGTGCAAACGACTATTGCGCTTAAGTCAGATCAAATTCATATTTTAAGTGCACAGTCAGAACTCGGATAACCAAGTTTGAAATAAAATAGGCGAATATTGTATTTTTGCCTTACAGATCCCACTTCTTAACCCGCGTTGAGGTTAAATAATTCTTTTTATCGCTCAGAATGTCATTTTTCGGATAATAAACCGGGGATTTATGTTTGAATAAGGCCATTTAACGATCTAAATAGCGCATTTGATATAAAACCGTCCCATTTGGGCTGATTTGTATAGGTTTACCAGAACCTGTATTTCTAAAAAACATTGTACAACGACAACCCATCTCACTGAAAAATGGTATTTATGATCAATTATTAATCTTAGATTTCTTGGGACTTTGGCTGCTCTTAGGTAGAGTAGTCGTGTGATAGAATTTTCAATTATATAGAGGCTTGTGATGGTTCGGTTGCTGCTAGCAATATGCTTTCTTCCTTGTGCCGTGATGGCCACTCCATCTATGCACTCTTTATTGATCAATGGCGACTTTTTAAAGCCAATAACGGTCATGGAACAATTAGAGCAACAAGACAAAGGCACCATTTGTGACTTTGATGTTGATGTTGAAGAAGGTTTGCTGGTGTATAAGATTTCTATGATAAATGTAGAGACACACCGAATCAATAAATACGAATACCGAGCCTTAGACGGTACATTATTAACCGAAAAATCATCTGCTTATGCCTCTGATGATATTGGCCAAGTTAATGCGGCAAAAAAGCTGCAAGCTAAGCACATGAAGTTTTCAGAACTAGTGACCCTCGCGATTAAAAATCAACAAGGATATTTAACACAGGCGGAATTAGACCACGATTTATCGATTAGTTATCTCGAACTAAAATTACTCAATCAAGATAGTAGAAATACTATTGCTTTCGATATTGAGACTCTACGTCCACTACCTCTGCTCAAATGGGATTAAAGACTCTATGACTATGCGTATTTTATTGGTTGAAGATGATGCTACTACGTTAAAGTATGTAGCCGACGGATTTACGGCTCAGAAATATCAAGTTGATAGCGCGACAGATGGCCAAGAAGGCCTCACGTTAGCTAAACATAACCAATATGATTTACTGATCCTCGATCGCATGTTACCAAAGCTAGACGGCTTAACATTATTGTCTGCTCTACGTACCAGTGGTAATAAAACACCAGTACTTATTTTATCGGCATTAAGCCATGTTGATGAGCGTGTAAAAGGTTTACGTGCGGGTGGTGATGATTACATGACCAAGCCATTTGCCTTTGCTGAATTGTTAGTACGTGCTGAAAAACTTGCGCAACGTAACGTGGTTGAACCCGCTGCCACTGAAATTGAAGTGGGTAGTTTAAAAATGGAATTATTAACTCGTAAAGTCACCCTTGACGATAGCGAGTTAATGCTTCAACCAAAAGAATTTCAATTGCTTAAATACTTAATGGAACATCCTAATCAAGTGATTAGCCGTACATTATTATTTGAAGCAGTGTGGGACTACCATTTTGATCCTCGCACCAACGTGATTGATGTACATATTGCCAAGTTACGTCGCAAATTTGAAGAACTTGGTCACGGTGAGTTAATTGAAACCGTTAGAGGGGCTGGATATCGCCTTTGTAAAAGGCATTAAGCCTTACCAAAGTAGTGCGTGGCGGATCACGCTGATCTTCTCGACACTAGTAACCATACTCATTGTTATGTTGGTGCTTAGTCTCTATAGACAGTTAGTGATTGAGCAACAAAATCAAGTAGATAAACATCTAGCTGCAGAAATGCAGCGCTATCAACAGTTAGCATTAACGGTTAACCGTCGCAGCTTTGCGGCTCAAATTCGTGCAGCCGATCCTAAAACAGCACTGATTGCCTGGCGCAACAGTGTTGATATGGTGGGCGCATTGACTTTCTTACCTGAAAATATGCCACAGCTGCCTGAAACGAAAGATTTCCCTATCTTTACTGGTGGTCCAGATAAACTGCATATCTTAACTGGTGGCTTAGTTATCACCCGTTATGGCCCAGTATTAATTGCTACGCGTACCGATCAACTCGCGGCCTTAATAGAGAAATTTATTAACGCTGCATTTTGGGCCGTGGCATTCACGCTTGGACTCACGTTAGCGTTAGGCTATATTTTCTCAAAAGCCATCCTTAGACGACTGGTCGAATATAACCGTTTGAGTGAACAAATTGAAGCCGGGCACTATGAAACCCGTCTACCAGTCAGTGAAAGCCAAGATGAATTTGATATGTTGGCACGGCAGTTTAATTTAGTGCTCGACACCTTAGAGCAAAACTTACGTGCTGTTCGCGGTGTGACCGATAACATTGCCCATGATTTACGCACGCCACTATCGCATTTACGCATTGGTATTGAGCAGTTGTCGCAAAAACCTACAGCTGAACTTGCCGATGCCACTGCTGAGTTACTTGAAGAGTTAGACCACTGTTTAGGAACTTTTGATGCGATGTTATCGTTAACGCGCATCGAAGAAGGTCAGCAAATGCTTGATTTGCAGCCGGTGAGTTTACAGCAAATCTGCCAAGATTTATTTGAAATGGCAGAGGTGATTGCCGAGAGTCATGACCAAGTGTTGAGTATTAGTTTAAACGATGATGTTCACGTGAATGGTGATAAGTATCTGTTGTTCCAAGCTTTGTTTAATCTAGTGGATAATGCGATAAAGTATTCACCTAATGGCGCCACGATTAATATTATTCAACACGGTAAACACATTCAAATTAGTGATAATGGACCGGGTATTATTGACGAAGATAAAGAGCGGGTATTCGATCGCTTAGTGCGTTTAGACCCTAGCCGGCATTACAAAGGCACTGGTTTAGGGTTATCGATGGTAAAGGCTATTCTATCGCGTCACAAAGCGACGATTTCACTCCATGATAATAACCCTGGTTTACTCGTGAGTATTCACTTTAAATAACCCCACAAGCCTCCCATTTAATCGTTGTTGGATAATCTATGTATCAAGTGCTCAGTGATCAACCAGACTTTATTGTCATCAGCAAGTCCGTGAATGTTCATTTTCACAGTCAAGATGGAAGTGCTGGGGTGATTGCGCAGGCTGAGGCTGATTTAGGTTACAAGCTTTACCCTGTTCATCGACTCGATACACCGACTTCAGGGTTGCTGATTGTGGCGAAATCTCCTCAAGCTGCAAATGTGTTTACCAAAATGTTTACTGAGCATAAAGTACAAAAATATTATTTGGCGATTGCTTGTGGTAAACCGAAAAAGAAACAAGGCTGGATTATCGGCGACATGGCTAAGTCACGTCGCAGTATGTATAAGTTACTGCGGACCACTGAAAACCCTGCAGTGACACAGTTTTTTAGTCAGAGTATTGCCTCTGGTATGCGGATGTATTTACTGAAACCGTTGAGCGGTAAAACCCATCAATTAAGAGTGGCTTTAGCCAGTATTGGCGTGCCTATTTTAGGTGATAAACTATATGGTGATGAGCTGAGCGGTAGATGTTATTTACATGCTTATAGTGTGCATTTTACCTACTTAGAACAGGATTATTCTTTTAAGCAACAGCCTCAATTCGGTAAGCAGTTTTTGTTACCTGAATGCCAACAACTTATGATGAATCAATGGCAATCACCGAATGACTTGCCGTGGCCGAGTAAAGACTAATTGTCTCCCGCTTACCCTAATAGGGTATTGGTTAATTGACTAAAATCATAATGTGAAAGAGCTGACTGGATAGCCGTTACGATTGCTCTGTTATTATCGCAGCATTTGATTCTTCCATTGAATCCATTGAATCTTCCATTGCATCCATTGAGCAAATTGTATTGCGGCCTTTACTTTTAGCAAGGTACATAGCGTCGTCAGCTAGTTGTAATAATTGTTCAATACTAAGGTGAGTTTTACAGGTAGCATAACCAATGCTGAGAGTGGTATTGATATGGGTCTTCTGCCATAAAACAGTATTTTCATTGATTTTTTGTTGTACTTTTTCGGCCACTATTTGAGCCTCTTTTTTATTGGTTAATGGCAGTATGATTAAAAACTCCTCACCACCATAACGACAAACGAAATCAATTTTCCTCAATGATTTTTGTAATATGTCGGCAGTATTTTTGAGCACCATATCACCCGCTAAATGCCCGTAAGTATCATTAATGCGTTTGAAGTGGTCTAAGTCGAGTACCATTAAACTATACGCCAACCCATTTCGAAGCCATAGGGCATCAACTTCTTCGAGCTTGTTTAATAAAGAGTGCCTATTCCATAAGCCAGTTAGTTGATCTTTGTTGGCTAATCGAGCGACCTTGTAGACTAAGCGAGTTAGCGCATTACCAAACAATACTAGATTAGTGAGTAGCAGTAATATGATGTAGCTCCACATCACTAACGATGAGTTAAGCTTGTCTGCAGCTGAAATGTTGGCAAGTTCGTCGGGGAAAAGTAATAAAACAACTGCGCGTATGATAAACAGTAAGCCTATGGTGAAAAAAGGTACGTTAATCAACGCGGCATAATGCAGCGGTAAGTGTTTTTTTACCGCCCGAAAATTATCAATACCACTAAGGGTGATGAACGTTGCTGCGGTAATACTCATTACAATAACTAAGTAGACAGCGTAGGTCAGGGATGGTGGAACCAACAGCATTAATAATGCCGTGGTTGCCAGCAAAATAAGATCGAATCGGTAAGATAAAGGCTGCTTAAATAAATGTTGGCTGCCCCAACGCACCAGAGCAAACCCCACAAGTATTGTCATGTCTGCCACAAACCAGTATAAATAGTTAATTGCTTCAGTACGTTGGGTATAAAGCATAATGCCGATAAGTGTACAAATATTGGTGGCGGCGAAACACCAACTGGCTTTAGGTGCAATGCGTAATAGGCAGGCAAGTAATGTCCAAGCTATGGCGCAACTTACTGCTATTAAGCTAAAAAATTGAACGAAAATAATACTTTGGTTATGTTCCATATGACTCATTAGTTTCGTGAAAAAGACTATTCCATAATGTGATATCAACATCGCAACTACAATAATAGGCTAATTGTTCTAATTAAGAAATTGTCCTAGTTAACAAATTGTATCGTATACTGTTTTTATAATAACTATAGCGAAATTAATCAACTTAAATAAGGTAACTCAAATGGATTCTAATAAATTATTACTGGTGATTATTGCGATTTTACTGCCGCCAGTGGCGGTTTTACTCAAAAAAGGCATGGGTAAAGACTTATTAATAAATATCTTATTATGTATTTTCTTTTTTGTACCGGGGCTTGTTCATGCTTTGTGGGTAGTGTTACAAGAATAATGTTTAACACCCTATGCTATCGATATTGTTTGGTCACTGATAAGTTGGAATTTATAGGGTTTTAATCAGTTTGAGATTATAATTGCCTCGTGTAAATGCTATCAAGTGACCAATATGAATCGTAAAAAGAAAATTAATCAAACTCTTAAAGCTAAAGCAAAAAAAGCCAATGCTAAGCTTCATGCTGCCAATAAATCGCCATATATTGCCAAAGCAGACCGTGAGCAGCTTGCCCAAGCGCAATTGGTTATAGCGCCATCAGCCGGTGTAGCTGACAGCGTATTAAGCGACTCTGATGCTGCACATTCGCCAGCACTGTAACACTATAGCGATGACCCTAGAGATGATTTTATCTACGGATTAACACCGCATACTTTACAATGTGGTTGTTTAGGTAAACGCATTTGCCTAAACTCCATGGTCATCGCATCAATCATCAACAATTTTCCGGTTAATGGCTCGCCGATAGCCGTGATGACTTTTATTGCTTCTGTTGCTTGAATGCAGCCAATCATGCCGACCACAGGCGCAAGAATGCCCGCTTCAACACAAGTTAGCTGTTGTTCACCAAATAAAGCACTAAAGCATTGATAGCAAGGGCTGTCTTGTTGGTAGTCAAATACTGTAACAGTGCCTTCCATTCTAATAGCCGCGGCTGAAACTAAAGGCACTTGGTGCTCAAAACAGCTTTTATTAAGCTGTTCACGCACTAACATATTGTCTGTGCAATCCAGAATTAAGCTATGTTGACTCACCAACACGTTAATCTCATCATCATCTAATAACGCATTAATGGTATTGATGTTAATTAATGGATTTAGCAGCATCAGCGATTGCTTAGCCGATTCAACTTTTGCTTGGCCAATATTGGCGTCATAGTGCAATACTTGGCGCTGCAAATTAGACAGCTCTACGGTATCAAAATCAACTAAGGTGATTTCACCAACCCCAGCCACGGCAAGGTATTGACTTGCTGCACAGCCGAGTCCGCCTGCACCAATAATTAATACTTTGGCAAGCTTGAGCTTTTCTTGGCCATCGATATCGATAGCCTTAATAGAGATCTGCCGGCTATAGCGCAGCATTTCATTATCAGTGAGTATCTCTTGATCAAGTGAATCCATACTATTCCTAACACAACACGTTATTAAAAGGCTCTACGGTGACTTGGGTGCCTGTTGGTGTGTCGCCTTGGAATTGATCTAATATCACAAAGCAATTAGCTAAACTCATTGATGTGAGCATGCCTGAACCTTGGCCGCCAGTAATCGCAACTTCAAGTTCGCCCGCTTCATTTCGACTGAGTATGCCGCGTTGATATTCGACTCTACCAGGGTGTTTTCGTATATCTGTCAGCAACTTTGCTTGGCAAAATAACGGCTTAATAGGCTTAAGTCCCTGCATTTTATTTAAAATGGGTAACACGAGTTTATAAAACGTTACCATTGAAGAAACGGGATTACCGGGTAAACCGCAAAAAATCGCATTATCTATTTTACCAAATGCGAATGGTTTACCTGGCTTAATAGCGAGTTTCCAAAAGGTAATTTGGCCTTCTTCAGACAAAATTTGTTTAGTAAAGTCAGCTTCACCAACAGAAACTCCGCCGGATGTTAATACCATATCAGCCTTGCTGGCTGCTTCTTTAAATGCACCTCGAATGGCTTCTTTATTGTCGGCTATTACGCCTAAATCAATCCATTCAACATGGCTTTTACTGAGTAAGCCTTGGATTGAATAGCGGTTAGAATCATAAATCTGTCCAGGAGCCAGTTCACTTCCCACTGGGCGTAACTCATCACCAGTAGAAAAGAAGGCGACTTTTAATTTGCGTGTCACTCTAACCTGGTTAATACCAATAGTGGCGAGTACACCCATTTCTGCAGCGCGGATAGTGATGCCTTTATGCAATACTTTTGTGCCAGCAAGCAGTTCTTCACCACATAGGCGTACATTAGCGCCTAATCGATGTGGATGTTCGATAGTAATTTTATTTTCGTTTGCTTGGACTTTTTCTTGCATTTGCACGGTATCAAAACCCACTGGTACAGGGGCGCCAGTCATTATACGAATACAGCTATTGGGTAATACATGACCCTTGAAAGGGTGGCCAGCAAAAGAACTACCCACGAGGGTAAGGGTTGTTTTATCCTGTGATGCAGCTAAATCGGTAAAACGAAATGCATAACCGTCCATTGCCGAGTTATCAAATGGGGGTAAATCAATACTCGATGCCAGATCTTCCGCGAGCACTCTGTCGATAGCTTGGGTTAATGTGACTAGCTCGGTATCTTGGGTTGCTTCAACTTGAGCTAAAAGTTGCTCAATTGCTTGATCGGGATGAAGCAATGCTGGTTGAGCGCAAGGATCTTGATTACTGGACATCAGAACTTCCTTAATGAATAGCTAAAATACTATCAACTGTATCTTGGTTGAAATAGGTCTTTGCTTTTTAATGGTGCTTAGTATGCCATGATGGCACAAGAGTTTTATGATCACACTTAAGGTTTTATATTTTATGTCGAAAAATAATGCCAAGACGGGTTGGTACTTGTACATTATTCGCTGTGCAAACTCACATTTATACACGGGTATCACCACGGATATTGCTCGTCGTTTTGCCGAGCATCAAGCCAGTGGTCCTAAAGCGGCTAAATATTTAAAAGGTAAAGGCCCGTTAACCTTAGTTTATCAAGAATCATTAACTGATCGAAGTGAAGCGTCAAAACGCGAGATTACTGTTAAAAAATATACTAGGCAGCAAAAATTATTGTTGATTGAACAGCATGCGTTAATCCACCCAACGGAACGATAAGTTGCCTATATTTATGACTTTTCTATATTGAAAAAGTTAGTCTGCAATTGTTTTACGACTAAACTGAATGATGGCATCACAATGGTGAATGGTGGCAGTACAATGGTTAAGTTGTTAATGAGTGTTGCGCTGATCATTTGTTGTTTTGCATTTCCTTTAGCCGCACAACAAGTACGCATTCAATCTGTTCAATCTTCAGAAAATATCACCTACCAATATTATTACGATTTGTTACAGCTAATATTAACCCAAACCGCTGACGATTATGGCTCGGCTGATATTGTTGTTATCAACACCCCATTGTCACAGTCTCGTGGTTTTAGTATGTTAAAAGCCGATTTGCTAGATGTCTTTTGGGCTGGCACCACTGTTGAGCGCGAGCGTAAGTTCCATGCAATTAAAATTCCTCTGGTTGGTGGCTTATTGGGTGCTAGAGTACCGGTAATTGTTCGTGATAGATTCGCGGAATTTGAAGCGATAAACACGCCAAGGCAACTGCAGCAATTAGTCGCGTGCCAAGGGGCACAGTGGCCAGATTCGGATATTTTAGAATATAACGGTTATCGAGTTGAACGGGTGATTACCTTCCAGTTAATTTACAGCATGTTGAAACAGCAGCGCTGTGATTATTTTCCTCGTGGTTTAAATGAGGCTTATGCTGAGGTGAACACGAAAGGTAACGAAAGCTTGATGGTGTACGATAAACTCATATTACATTATCCATTACCGATGTATTTTTTTGTTAGTAATGACCACCCGCGCTTAGCTCAACGCATTACTCAAGGTTTAGAGGCACTCATTACGACAGGTCTGCTACATGTGTTTATTGAGCAGCATGAAACAACTCGAGATATGTTCCCGCTCAGTAAATATAACAACAGTCGTATTTTTGACTTAGCTAATCCACTGTTACCGCCACAAACACCTTTTCAAAACCAAGATTTATGGATTGATTTACCGCATCCCACAAAAAACGCCGCAGCACTTGTGGAGTGATACGGCGTTATTTAATTTCATCGTTTATACAGCGTTGAAGCTTATTTAGATGCTCGCAACACAGGGTACTTCATGTATTCGCTGTCGTAGTATGGGCTACGTTGGTAAAACCAGCGTAATCTTGCTTGGCTATCTTTCGCAAAATCAGGGTCTTTAAGCGCTTGATCAAACTCAGCTTGTAGAGCTGGATTGTCGAGTAACATTTTTGCCGCTAAAGGTTCCACTGCATAGTCTTCAATGTATTCTGTACGGGTGAAAATGGTATTAAACATGCCCCAATAAAACAATGAATCCTCAGCTTGAGGTTCAAGTAATAGCATTGCTAAGTCACCCAAAGGCTGGTCGGTTGGAATACGCATGCTACCTGCAGGAAGGTAGGCGTTTATTTTATGAATAGCCGTTGTTGCCGTTACCGTTTGATGACCTTCATAATCAGCGCTTGAGAATAATGGATCGCTAAATTGATATTGCTGCGCGGTTATCGAGGCTGGCTTATTCAGTCGTGTCATTCGAATACCATGTAAAGATAAACGCTCAATAACGTTTGTCCATTGTGGTGGAATATAATAAGCCACAGGACGAGTTACCGTGATATCAGCTTTTGTATTAGCCACAATTGGTAAGTTTTCATATAACTTAGGTTCACCAGTCCAGCGTACTACTTTGTCACCACTGATTGGGCTTTGCTCAACACGGTAATCAATCCCTTTAAAGTCTTTTCCTTCTGCTAAGGTTTCACTTTGCCAACTAATGGTTAACTCGCTTGGATTACGATATTTATCTTCATTAATCGCAGACTTTAGTTTAGTGCTATTTTTTGCCACCGTTTTAAGGGTTTGCTCGAGCGTAACGTAAGTACCTAGAACGCGTTGCTTATAAGGTTTAAGGCTATGGTTCTCTATTAGAATAGTCGGCAAATGACGAGCATCACCGTAACCATTGGAAAAACGTGGGCTAGGGTTCCACAATGACAGGCCTTTAGTCATGTCAGTATTATCGTTAGCAAATACCAACTGGCCCGGAATGTGGCCTTGTTCGGTTAATGCATGTTCAACCGCAGGGCGGTAAATAGAATCTAACCATGTAAAAATACTTGGGCTATAGCCTTGTGCAACGTTGTAACCAAAGGTGACATCGTATTGGTAGTCAATACCATCGGTCACATGGATATCAATATATAAGTCTGGCTGCCATATATTAATCGCTTGAATGAGGTGCTGCATTTCCAATGCATCACCTTTAGCATAATCACGGTTTAAATTTAGATTGTTGGCCGTGGTGCGCCAGCCCATATTGATCGGCCCACGCTGATTGACCCGATTGAATTTGCTGCTACGTTCATGGGCATCGACACTGAAGATAGGAATAAACAGTAAATTAACGTTTTCAAGTAAATCGCGTTTGTTACGATGGCTGATATCACGTAGTAGCATCATGCCTGCATCTTTACCGTCAATTTCACCTGAATGAATACCTGCTTGCACTAATACCGTTGCTTTACCGTTATCACTTAATGCTTGTGCCGTTGACACCCCATCTTGTGACGCAACAATCATCCATATATCTCGTCCTTGGGGGCTTTTACCAATGCTGACTTTTTGTAACACGTCGCTACTGTCGACGAGTTTGTCTAACCATTCCATGGTGTCGTGATAGTTTGGGCTGGAAACATAACCTTGTTGCTCAAAAGGGGTTGCCCATGGCTGATCTGCACTTAACAGTAACGTTTCACTGGCGCCTGACCAAGGGTGAATGGGTGGCAGTATGCTGTCGTTTTCGAGATGCGTTATTTGCTCTGCTGGTACCTGAGGGGCAGTAGGCACAGCATTGTTAGCATAGGTGAAAGTGGAACAGATAAGTAACGGACTAACCATTAAACTAGCAAGCAAAAAGCGGCGCATGAATATCCCTGTGAATGGTGATTGTGTCGAAATACGGTAATGGCATCATAACACTGCCTATCAACAGTTTCAGTTGCTTTTACCCTTATAAATAAACTGGTTTTGTGCAGATAAAAAATCCCAACCGAAGTTGGGATTTTTAAATTACATCGCATTAAATAAAGCGTTGCGAATAATGAGGAGCTTGTTTATACGTTAGGGCCAGCATTTTTAATGGCTTCAGACACTTTATATTTTGCAAAGTTATCACTGAACTCTTGTGCTAGCTGCTGTGCATATTTGTCATACTCAGCTTTATCTGCCCAAGTGTTGACTGGGTTTAACAAAGCGGTATCAACACCCGATACACTAACAGGTACGTTTAAGTTCAGTTTATCGATATAAACGGTTTCAACATCTTTTAGCTCACCACTGACAATAGCATCCACAATGGCGCGAGTTGTCGGGATATCAAAACGTTTACCTACACCATGTGGACCACCGGTCCAGCCAGTATTAACAAGGTAAACTTGGCTGCCAAACGACTCAATGCGTTTCATCAACAGCTCTGCATACACTCCAGCTGGACGTGGGAAGAATGGTGCACCAAAACACGTCGAGAAGGTTGACTGAATTGCAGACGTAGAACCCATTTCTGTAGAGCCTACCTTCGCGGTGTAACCTGATAAGAAGTGATATGCAGCTTGTTCTTTGCTTAATATCGATACTGGCGGTAATACACCTGATACATCACAAGTTAAGAAAACCACAGCATGAGGTTCTGCACCACGGTTATCTTCTTTACGTTGAGCAATGTGCTCTAAAGGATAAGCAGCACGGCTATTTTCGGTTAGGCTAGTATCTTTATAATCAGGCACTCGCTGTTCATCAAGCACCACGTTTTCGAGTACGGTACCGAAACGAATTGCATCCCAAATCACAGGTTCATTTTTTTGGCTCAGGTCGATACATTTTGCATAGCAACCGCCTTCGATATTAAATACGCCACCGGGTGCCCAGCCGTGCTCATCATCACCGATCAAGAAACGTTTTGGATCAGCTGAAAGCGTGGTTTTACCGGTACCCGATAGGCCGAAGAATAATGTGGTATCACCATCGTGGCCGACGTTAGCCGAACAATGCATGGGTAACACACCTTTAGCGGGTAATAAGAAGTTCTGTACCGAGAACATCGACTTCTTCATTTCACCTGCATATTTCAACCCAGCAAGCAGTACTTTTCGCTCGGCAAAGTTGAGAATAACAGCGGCTTCAGAGTTTGTACCATCACGTTGAGGTTCACATACGAACCCTGGCGCATTGATGATTTGCCAGGTGTCTTTGTTACCACGATTAAAGGTTTCTGGAGCGATAAATAAATTACGTGCAAACAATTGATGCCATGCGAACTCAGTGGTTACACGTACAGGAATATAATGTTCATCATCAGCACCAACTTCGAGTTCAGATGTAAACAACTCTTTGTCTGCAAGGTAGGCTTCTACCCGGCCCCATAATGCATCAAATTTGCCTGCATCAAACGGGCGGTTTACTTTGCCCCATTCAATGTCGGCTTCTGTATTTGCCTCTTTGACGATAAATCGGTCATTAGGTGAACGACCCGTTCTTTCTCCTGTCTTGGCCACTAAGGCACCATTTGCGGTCAGTTGACCTTCTCCACGAAGAAGCGCGATTTCTACTAGCTGTGCAGTCGTAGGGTTGAGGTGAACGCGGTTAGATACATCCGCCATAGTGTTGATCTCCATGTCTTTTAGGTCGTGTTTCGCTGTGAACTGCTATTGGGGGTTAGGTGTTCAAACTTAGCTTGTTATTATTTTTGCGCGATGGCTATAAGCTAATGTGGGGGATTGTAACGCAAGTTAATGCCGTGGTAACGAACAGTTTGGTAATTTTTTTGAAAGTTTTTGCTGTTTGATGTTTTGTTTAGACGGTTAAGACGTAAAAAAAGCGCGTTAAGCGCTTTTTTTGTAAGTTGTTACGTTGTCGGTAACGATATTGGTTACTGTTGTGACTGGCTGCTATGACTACCAGAATATAACGCTGCAATATCTATCGCATCAAAAGAGTACTTTGCTGTGCAATACTCACAATCCATCTCAATCTTCCCTTCTTCAGCTAGAATCTCTTCAACTTCAGTTTGGGGTAACGTTTTGATTGCTGCAGCACTGCGATCACGAGAACAGCTACATTTGAATGTAACATCAACAGGATCAAATAAGCGTACTTCTTCTTGATGATACAAGCGATGTAATACTTGTTCAGCATCAAGAGTGAATAACTCTTCTGCTTTAATGGTCGAGGTCAATGCTGAGAGATGTTCAAAGTCGTCATTATTACCAGATTTTGCTGGCAATACTTGCAACAACATTCCTGCAGCTTGTTTGCCGTTAGCAAATAACTGTATTTGGGTAGGTAACTGCTCTGATTGATTAAAATACTCTTCTAAGCAAGCAGCTAAGTTTACGTGGTCTAATGACACAATGCCTTGATAACGTTCGCCTTCATCAGGCGTTAACGTAATGACCATGTAGCCTTTACCGAACATTTGTTGCAAGCTTGCATCGGCAGCAATATCGCCGTTCCAACGTGCAACACCACGTAATACTTGCTTATTGTTACCATTAATTACCGCTAAAGAAACCGGACCATCGCCCTGTAACTGCACGCTAATGTCACCACTGAACTTGATCGTTGCCGTGAGTAATGATGTCGCGGCCATTAACTCACCGATTAGAGCTTGTAATGCAACCGGATAAATATGTGCAGAAAGCACTTCTTGGTAACTGCTTTCTAATTGGACTATCTCGCCTCGCACATCGGCATTATCAAAAATGTAGCGATGTAAAATATCGTTGTTCATTTGTATTCTCTTACTTTTTGGGCGCCTAGTAATCTTTAAAGCGCATAATCTGTCGTCTTTGTTTTTTATCCGGTTTATGGTCTGGTGCCGGATTGTTCAAAATATTTAGCCGTCGGGCTTCAGCGTTTATAATCCGTTTGCTAATACTTTCAGGTGTTTCTTCGTATAGGGTTTGCGCCACATTAGCACTTTGTCTATGGCCAGATAATTGGAGGACAATAATCTCTTTATCATCATTACCTTGGCGAAGACGGATTTTTGCACCAGCTTCAGCATTCTTACTGGATTTAGTCCGTTGACCGTTGTAATGTACTTTACCGCCATTGATCATGTCTTTTGCGATAGCGCGGGTTTTATAAAATCGTGCCGCCCATAACCATTTATCGAGCCGAATAAAGCTTTTTTCGGGCTGATTTTGAGTCACATGACCTCCAAAACAGGGATGATTTCACAGACTGAGTAACCTAACTGCCATACAATGTGTGTATTATCGTAATAGAGGGCAATATTATGGCTCTTTTTATGGGCGCAAAGTTAGCATATTTGATGGAGATTCGCCAATCGATATGCTCTGGGGTTGTTGCTTTATCCTGTGTGGGTTAGCATGACCGCTGCACATATATTTTCGCATTTTATTAACAATTAGAACAGAGACCTGTACCAAGTCGTATAGAGGGTCCAATAACATATGGATTTATTAGATAAACTGATCACCAACGCTGCAAAAATACCACATAAGCTATTGAGTATGATTGTATTTTGGCTTGGATTGGTCATTGTGTTGCTACTCGCTGCACAGATCACATGGAAGTTGATGCCAGTATCATCGCAGTCTGCGATGTGGCAACCATCCCCCATATCAGCAGGCACTGCAAAGCGTATTGAGCTTGCCGGTGTACGTAACCTATTGCTTTTTGGTCGCTTAGACAATAATAGCAATAAACCCAAAGCTGAAGTCGTAGAGCAAATCACCGATGCGCCTAAAACAAACTTGTCTATCCAATTGACAGGGGTTGTTGCGTCTACCGAAGAAGCTCAAGGTTTAGCAGTTATTGAATCAAGTGGGCAACAAGAAACCTATAGCTTAGGCGATAAAATTAAAGGGACTTCAGCTTCTTTAAAAGAGGTTTATGCCGACCGAATTATTATTAGTAATAGTGGTCGTTATGAAACTTTAATGCTTGATGGCCTTAAATATACTACCCAAAGTGAAGCTAACTCCCAGTTGCAACAAGCAAAAGTAGGTCAACAGGTAACCCGAGTTGATCGTCGCGATAATCAACGTTTTTCTGAAGATTTGTCTAATTCTCGTGATGAGTTGTTAGCAGACCCAAGTAAAATTACAGACTTTTTAGCTATTTCACCGGTACGTAATGGTGATGAATTAGCGGGTTACCGTTTAAATCCTGGTAAAGATGTCGCGTTGTTTAAGCAAGCGGGTTTTCAAGCTAATGATTTAGCAAAATCAATAAATGGATTTGATCTGACCGATATGGGTCAGGCATTAGAAGTGATGGCACAACTGCCTGAGCTCACCGAAATGGCTGTCATGGTTGAGCGTGAAGGGCAGTTGGTCGAAATCATGTTTAGTTTGCCAGAATAATTTGGCGTTAGAGGATTGAGAAGAATGAATAATAAAGGGATCCGACATAACATTATTGCTGGAATGCTTATGGGCGCTGCAATGATAGCGGCACCGAGTGCTTGGTCGGAACAATATGCCGCCAATTTTAAAGGCACTGACATTCAAGAATTTATTAATATTGTCGGTAAAAACCTCAATAAAACCATTATTGTAGATCCAACAGTACGTGGCAAAATTAATGTCCGTAGTTACGATTTACTTAATGATGATCAATATTACCAATTCTTCCTTAACGTACTTCAAGTGTATGGTTATGCAGTGGTTGAAATGGAAAACCACGTCATTAAAGTCATTAAAGACAAAGACGCCAAAATGGCTTCTATTCGTGTCGCCGATGACAAGTCGCCTGGTGTTGGTGATGAAATGGTCACCCGAATTGTTCCTTTATACAATTCTGAAGCTAAACAACTTGCTCCCTTACTTCGCCAGTTAAATGATAATGCTGGTGGCGGTAACGTTGTTAACTATGATCAATCAAACGTGTTAATGATTTCTGGTCGTGCAGCGGTAGTGAACAAGTTGGTAGAGATTGTTCGCCGAGTTGATAAGCAAGGCGACACCGACGTACAAGTCGTGGCTTTAGATTACGCCTCTGCAGGGGAAATTGTTCGCATAGTCGATACCTTATATCGCTCAAGTGCTAATCAATCACAACTGCCTGGCCAAGCGCCTAAAGTGGTGGCTGATGAGCGCATGAATGCTGTTATTGTCAGTGGCGATGAAAAAAGCCGCCAACGTGTAATCGAACTCATTAAACGACTTGATGCTGAACAGGCGAGTACGGGTAACACCAAGGTACGTTATTTACGTTACGCCAAAGCTGAAGACTTGGTTGAAGTATTAACCGGGTTTGCACAAAACTTACAAGATAATAAAGAGGGTGCCAGTACTCAGCAAGGCAACTCAAGTAAGCGTCGTAGTGATATCAATATTATGGCCCACAGCGATACTAACTCACTGGTGATTAGTGCTGAACCAGATCAACTGCGTACCATTGAAAGCGTCATTAATCAGCTCGATATTCGTCGTGCTCAAGTGCTCGTTGAAGCCATTATTGTTGAAATAGCGGAAGGCGATAACGTTGGTTTTGGAGTGCAATGGGGCAGTAAAGCCGGTGGCTTAACGCAGTTTAACAACATTGGCCCAACCATTGGGGAAGTCGGCGCTGGAGTCTGGGCGGCACGTGAAGAGGATGGCACTAGCGTGACGACTATTGATGGTAATGGTAATCTGGTTACGACAACTAATCCAACTTCAGACGGTGACTATACCTTGATTGCCCAAGCATTGGGTAAAGTTAATGGTATGGCGTGGGGCGTGACCACAGGTAACTTTGCGGCGTTAATCCAAGCTGTGTCGAGTGATACAAATTCAAACGTACTAGCAACACCGTCTATTACCACACTAGATAACCAAGAAGCCTCGTTTATTGTCGGTGATGAAGTGCCGATTATTACCGGTTCAACCTCAAGCTCTAACAATGATAATCCATTCCAAACGGTAGAACGTAAGGAAGTCGGGGTTAAGCTAAAAGTGGTACCGCAAATCAACGAAGGTTCATCGGTTAAATTAACTATCGAGCAAGAAGTGTCGGGTGTTAATGGTAATACTGGTGTCGATATCAGTTTCTCTACTCGTCGTTTAACGACTACGGTTATGGCAGATTCAGGTCAAATTGTAGTGCTGGGTGGATTAATTAACGAAGAAGTACAAGAAAGTATTCAAAAAGTCCCAATTCTTGGCGATATTCCTTTTATAGGTCATTTATTCAAGTCTTCTTCTAGTAAGAAAACGAAAAAGAATTTAATGATTTTCATTAAGCCCACCATTATCCGTGACGGTATGACAATGGAAGGGATTGCTGGTCGTAAATATAATTATTTCAGAGCATTACAGCTGGAACAACAAGCTCGTGGTATTAATTTAATGCCAAATACTCAAGTCCCAGTTCTTGAAGAATGGGATCAAGAGGCCTACTTGCCAGATGAAGTGAATGACATGCTTGATCGCTATAAAAGCGGCAAAGGGCTGAGCACCGATATACGTGATTCAGACCCAGCCTTGCGCACTATCGATGAAAACATGCAAAAGGACAAGGCTCAAAACAATGACTGATAGCGTGATGACAGAACCATTAGCCCAAGTATCTAGTGAAGTTGCCATGGAAGTTGTTGAAGGTGATGAGGTTTTTCATTCGACGAGTAAAGAGCGCTTGCCGTTTGCCTTCTCGCACCGCTTTCAATTAGTGTTAGCGAAAGAAAACGAGCAGCTTTGTCTTTTCTATACCGATAACACACCACTTAGCGCCATGCTAGAGGTACGGCGCTACGCGGGTGTTGAGTTACCGTTAATTAAACTAGAAGTGGCTAAGTTTGAAGCCAAACTAACTCAAGCATATCAAGCTAATTCTTCAGAAGCCCAACAGCTTATGGAAGATATTGGTAACGAAATGGACTTGTTTACTCTGGCTGAAGAACTGCCACAAACGGAAGACTTGCTTGAGGGCGACGATGACGCGCCGATTATTAAATTAATTAATGCGCTGTTATCAGAAGCGATTAAAGAAGAAGCCTCAGACATTCACGTCGAAACCTATGAGAAACAACTGGTTGTTCGTTTCCGTATTGATGGCGTGTTGAAAGAAGTATTAAAGCCAAATCGTAAATTGTCGTCTTTGTTAGTGTCGCGTATTAAAGTGATGGCACGTTTAGACATCGCCGAGAAACGCCTGCCACAAGATGGCCGTATTTCGTTGCGTATTGCTGGTCGTGCTGTCGATGTGCGGGTATCAACTATGCCATCAAGTCATGGTGAGCGTGTGGTAATGCGTTTATTGGACAAAAATACCGGCAACTTAGACTTACAACAACTGGGTATGACACCAGGCATTCGTGAAAAATTCGATGAATTAATTCGTAAGCCACACGGCATTATTCTTGTTACCGGGCCTACTGGTTCTGGTAAAAGTACCACCTTGTACGCTGGGTTAACGGAAATCAATTCTAAAGATACCAATATTTTAACCGTTGAAGATCCTATTGAGTATGAGTTAGAGGGCGTTGGACAAACTCAGGTAAACACTAAAGTCGACATGACTTTTGCTCGAGGATTACGCGCAATTTTACGTCAAGATCCCGATGTAGTCATGATTGGTGAAATTCGTGATTTAGAAACGGCGCAAATTGCAGTTCAAGCATCATTAACTGGTCACTTAGTTATTTCAACCTTGCATACCAATACCGCATCTGGGGCAATTACCCGTTTGCAAGACATGGGCGTAGAACCCTTTTTAGTGTCATCAAGTTTGCTTGGCGTGCTTGCTCAACGCTTAATTCGGACATTATGCCCACAGTGTAAAGAAGCACATGAGCCTGATGAGCGTGAACGCGAGTTGCTGGGTATTACCGCAAACGACACACGTATTATTTATCGCGCTAAAGGTTGTAAGGCCTGTGGTCAAAATGGTTATCGTGGTCGAACAGGTATTCATGAGTTACTTACCGTTGATGACAATGTCCGTGAGTTAATTCATGGCGGCAGGGGCGAATTAGCCATTGAAAAATATGTACGTAAATCGATTCCAAGTATTCGTCATGACGGCATGAGTAAAGTACTCACAGGTGTGACAACGCTAGAAGAAGTATTGCGCGTTACGCGCGAGGAGTAATCAATGGCGGCGTTTGAATACAAAGCCCTTGATAGTAAAGGCAAGCAACAAAAAGGTGTGATAGAAGCTGATACTGCGCGTCATGCAAGAAGCCAGCTGCGTGAGCAGCGCCTTATGCCGCTAGAACTTCAGCCTGTCAGTGAGAAAGAAGCCCGTTCACAGCGTGGCGGTTTTAATTTAGCCTCCCTATTTAAAAAGCGTATTTCTGTTGCCGAATTGGCATTGATCACGCGCCAAATAGCGACATTAGTGGCCGCAGGCTTACCCATTGAAGAAGCGTTAAAAGCGGTGGGGCAACAGTCTGAGAAAGATCGCTTAGGTAGCATGATTATGGCGGTGCGTTCTCGGGTGGTTGAAGGTTACAGCTTAGCTGACTCAATGGCCGAATTTCCGCATGTGTTTGATGACTTATACCGCGCGATGGTAGCGTCGGGTGAGAAATCAGGCCATTTAGAAGTAGTGCTTAATCGACTTGCCGATTACACAGAGCGTCGTCAGCAACTCAAATCCAAGCTTACTCAAGCAATGATTTACCCTATTGTATTAACCGTGGTCGCTATTGGTGTTATTGCCGTGTTATTGGCAGCTGTGGTGCCAAAGGTTGTTGGGCAGTTTGAGCACATGGGCCAAGAATTACCCGGCACAACTCAGTTTTTGATTCTTGCCTCAGATTTTGTACAACATTGGGGGGTTGTGGTCGTACTGCTTATTTTTGCTGCTATGGTGATGTTCCAGCGGCTGCTGACCAATCCGATTATGCGGATGAAATATGATACAGCTCTTTTGCAAATGCCCGTAATTGGCAAAGTCAGTAAAGGGCTTAATACCGCCCGATTTGCGCGAACATTAAGTATTTTGTCAGCCAGCTCGGTCCCATTACTTGATGGGATGCGAATTGCCAGCGAAGTTTTGCAAAATGTTAAGGTGCGCGCTGCTGTTGATGAGGCTACGGCGCGAGTCCGTGAGGGAACTAGTTTAGGCACGGCGTTGACTAATACTAAGCTATTCCCTGCAATGATGTTGTATATGATTGCATCGGGTGAAAAAAGTGGCCAGCTTGAAAACATGCTGGAACGTGCAGCAGACAACCAAGACCGAGAGTTCGAGTCGAACGTTAATATTGCATTGGGAGTATTTGAACCTATGCTAGTCGTGAGCATGGCATCGGTTGTATTATTTATTGTAATGGCCATTTTACAGCCTATTTTAGAGTTAAATAACTTAATCAGCGGCTAGTTTTGAAGTTGTGTATCTTGGTGGGATAACCGTATACCAAGATTAATACTTAATTTTACGCACGAATATATAGACAATTTTTAGAGGAAGTAATTAATGCAACATAATAATAAACAACGTGGTTTCACCTTACTCGAAGTAATGGTGGTGATTGTTATTTTAGGTATTTTAGCGTCAATGGTTGTGCCCAATCTGATGGGTAACAAAGATAAAGCCGATCAACAAAAAGCGGTATCAGATATTGTGGCATTAGAAAATGCATTGGATATGTATAAGTTAGATAACAGTATTTATCCAACCACAGAACAAGGTCTCGATGCGTTGGTGCAAAAACCTACCTCGTCACCAGAGCCGCGTAATTTCCGTGAAGGTGGGTATGTTAAACGTTTACCACAAGATCCATGGCGCAGTGACTATTTATTATTAAGCCCTGGTGAAAATGGCAAAATTGACATCTTCAGCGCAGGACCAGATGGACAACCAGGTTCTGAAGACGATATCGGAAGCTGGAATTTACAAGATTTCCAATAAGATGATTCATCATCGTCAAGCCGGTTTCACTTTATTAGAGGTGTTAATTGTGGCATTGCTAATGGGTTTGGTTGCCTCTGCGGTAACCATGTCTATTAGTGTTGCTGGGCCGGAACAAATGCTCAAAAAACAGGCGCAACGTTTTATGACTGCAACTGAGATGGTACTTGATGAAAGTGTCTTAAGCGGTCAGTTTATTGGCATTGTGATTGACGAAGATCAATATCAGTTTGTGTTTTATAAAGAAGGTAAATGGATGCCTGTTGATCAAGACCGGCTATTATCGGCCAAAAAAATGGATACCGGTATTACCTTAGATATTGTGATCGATGGCATGCCATTAGTTCAAGAAGACGAGCAAAATGAGTCTTGGTTTGATGAGCCTTTTATCGACGAAGAGAGCGAAGAAGATAAAAAGAAACATCCTGAACCGCAAATTTTATTGTTTCCCAGCGGAGAGATGACTCCCTTTGAACTGGGTTTTAATACGATCAATGATGACCGTCAGCCAGTCAATGTGCTGGTTGTGGGTGACGCGTTAGGTCGCTTAACATTAGGGCGTGTAGATGAATAAACTCACATCATATCGACGCCCTCAATACTGGAAAGTTAACAGCTCAGATATTAAAAGCTTACGCGGTAAGAATCGTGGTATGACTTTACTTGAAGTTATCGTTGCTTTAGCGGTGTTTTCCATTGCAGCGGTATCGGTGACCAAAAGTTTGGGCGAACAAATGGCGAACATGCCCATTTTAGAAGAACGAACGTTAGCGCAATGGGTAGCCAGTAATCAAATGGTCGACGTGCGTTTACCTGGTACCTTTCCTGATATAGGCCAAAAAACGGGTCAGTCAGAGCTCGCAGGTCGTGAATGGTATTGGCGCCAAGAAGTGATTAAAACCACCGATGATAAATTTAGAATGATCCGTATTAGCGTCAGTGACGACGACAAATTTAAACGCGTAGTGGCTCAGGTAAGCAGTTATGTCCATAACAAAGCCTAGGCATTTTAGCGGCTTTACCTTACTCGAAATGCTTATCGCGATTGCGATTTTTGCCATGCTGGGTATCGCGGCAAACTCAGTATTGTCGACGGTAATGAAAAATGATGAAGTGACCAAAGAGTTTGCTACTCGGCTTAAGTCATTACAGCAAGGTTTTGGTGCGTTAGAACGTGATTTGGGCCAAATGGTGGCGCGTAGCCCTAGATTATTTGAAGGTGATCGTGGCAGCCGTTTTTTTCAGGCTGGCGATAATATTCTCGACTCAGAAACCGAAGCACTGGTATTTTACCGTTTGGGCTGGTTAAACCCAGATGGCATGTTACCTAGAGGAAGTCTGCAATCGGTTGCTTATGTGGTTCAAAATGGCCGCCTTGAGCGTTGGTATTATCCTTATCCTGAACCTGTATCAGGTGCTGAACCATTAAAAAGCGTGGTTATTGACCATGTGCTGTCAATTGAGTATTCGTTTTATATGGATGATAAATGGCAGAAGCAAGTTGATGGAACCGTGATGCCAAAAGGGATTGCGATGGAAATAGAATTAGAAGGTTTAGGTAAAATTCAACGTCGTTTTTTACTGCCTAAAGGTGCACCAGCAACTAAGTCTGACTCCTCCGATGATGGGAAACCCTCATAATGGGCGGCCAAAAGCAACGCGGGGTTGCATTAATAGTAGTGATGCTAATTGTTGCTATGGTGGTGATTATTGCCACCAACATTAGTAGTCGTAATCAGCTGTCAATGCGCCGAACGCTTAATCTAGCCCAATACGATCAGGCTTATTGGTATGCCCTTTCTGCTGAAGAGCTGGCGATGAAAGTGCTCAAGCAAGATTTTGAAGATTCAGAGGGAACCGTACATTTACAACAGTATTGGGCCTTGGCCAATGTGGCATTTCCGGCTGAATACGGTGAAATTGTCGGTGAAATACAAGATATGCGGGCATGCTTTAATGTTAATGCCGTCGGTCAGGCATCGGAAAAAAACAAAAATGGTCAGCCCGAAATGACCGTTGCAGCCATACAGTTTCAATCGTTACTGATCAGCTTAGGGGTTGATGAGTTTGGCGCAGAGCAATTAACGTCAACTCTTAAAGATTATATCGATGAAGACACGTTATCTGGCCCATATGGTGCTGAAGATGCCGAATATGAATCTCGTAATGTGCCATATCGTGCAGCCAATACCTTAATGCAGCATCGCAGTGAGTTACGTGCAGTGTTAGGATTCAGCCAAGATGTTTACCTGAATCTTATACCTTATGTATGTGCAATACCTGGTGAAGACAGCCAATTATTAAATGTAAATACCATTAAGGTTGAGCAAGCTGCTTTACTGGCAGCAATGCTAGAAAATAAAATATCAGTCAGCGAGGCTGAAAATATTATTAACAATCGTCCAGCTGATGGATATGAAAAAATTGAAGAGTTTTGGGAAGGATCGTCACTTAGTGGCATAAAATCCGAAGCGAATGTAAAGTCGAGTTTTGTGGTTGATAGCCAGTACTTTTTATTGAAAGCTGGCGCCAAAGTCGATACAGCAATATTTCGAATGGAAAGTGTCCTGAAGCGTAATGGTAAAGATTTAGATGTGCTCACCCGTCAGTATGGTGGCCAACAATAATAACAAATTCATTGCGTAACAATACGTATTGAGATCGGTGGAGAATAAACAGTGTCTGAACGGCTATTTATCCGGTTAGGAAAATCATCAGAACACCCATGTTCGTGGCTTGTATGGTCAGAACAAGAGCAAGAGATCATCGCTTCTGGTGAATTATCTGATGCCGCCAGTCTCAGCACTTTAGCTGAGCGTGCGGGTAATCGTCCTGTTGATGTACTTGTGCCTGCGGCCAACATGACATTGACACAAATTATGTTGCCCGAAAAAGGCCAACGCCAAGCATTAAAGGCGTTGCCATACATGTTAGAGGAATCATTAGCGACGAATGTAGACAATATGCATTTTGTTGTTGGGCCTCGTGAAGGTGAGCAGCTTAATGTGGCTGCAGTGGCACATGAGCAAATGCAAATATGGCTTGAATGGCTTCATCATGCAGGCTTAAAAGTAAAACGTATCGTGCCAGATTGTTTAGCGTTGCCGTTAGAGCAATGTCGTTGGGCAGCAATGAGTGTTGGTAGCGAGTATTTAATCCGAACGTCTGAAGGTAGCGGTGTTAGCGTGCCTAAAGCATGGTCTGCATTTGCACTGCCAAAGCTATTAATAGCTGCAAAACCTAATGATAATGAATCGATTAGTGTTGCAAGCTACAGTGACGATATTGTATTTGAAGGTGTGGATATTAATAACAAGCCACTAGATTTACCGATGATGGTACTAGCAAAAGGCATTTTGAACGCCCCAATCAATTTACTAAGTGGCATTTATAAACCTAAGCATGAATACAGTAAACAGTTACTCACCTGGAAAAACGCGGCGATTGTAGTGATGATTGCGATTGTTTTAGCCTTAGCAAATAAAGGCATCGCCATCCATCAACTGAATAATCAGACCACAGAGCTGCAAGCTCAAAGCGAAATGATTTTTAAACAAGCCGTGCCGGGTGTTAACCGTATTGTTAATATGCGATCACAAATGGGCAGTGAATTACGCAGCATGCAAGGCCAAGGTGGCGGAGCCGAATTTTTTGAAATGCTAGATGGTTTAAAGCCTGCATTTAGTAAGGTGCCAGAACTTAAACCGAACACTTTGCGTTACGAAGCCAATCGTAATGAGTTACGAATGCAAGTCACAGCAAAAACGTACGGCCAAATAGATACATTTAAAGAGCTTGTTAGCAAAGACTACCTCCTCGAAGGTGGTGCCATGAATAGTAGCGAAGAAAGCGTTACCAGTACGCTGACGTTAAGGAATAAATAACATGGAAAACATGCGTAGTTGGTGGCAAGGTTTAGCCATTAGAGAACAACAACTTGTTGGTTTTTGTGCAGCAGTATTGGCAATTGGCATTATTTATTGGGGCATTTGGACACCCATTTCGAATGCTCAAGATACCGCCGAACGTGATAACAGCGCAGCGCAACAAACGTTAAATTATGTTAAACAAACCGCCAATAAAATAGCGGGTCTGAAACAAGCGGGTGCGCAAGCTAAAGTCCGTGGCAGTTTAAGTTCTGTGGTAAATCAAACGGCCGGACAATATAAATTAGAGATCACCCGTATGCAGCCGCAAGGCGATAAAATTCAGCTATGGATGGATGACGTACCATTTGATGCGTTACTGGGTTACTTACATGACTTAGTAGAGCAAAAGGGCTTAACGTTAGACAGCGTAGATCTAACCGAATCAGACGTTGCTGGCTTTGTAAAAGTAAGACGTATTCAGCTTTCTCAGTAAGGATTTTTTGTGAGCTTATTTTCAAAAATAGTCATTGGCGTCATTATTTACCTAGCGTTTTTATTGGTTTATTTACCGGCGAACTGGTTAGTCAGTATCGCTCCGTTACCTAATAATGTGGTTATCACAGGTGCCGAAGGTACGCTTTGGCAAGGAAAGGCGGCGTTAATCACTATTGAACAACGCCAAATAGAACACGTTAGTTGGCAGTTAAGTCCGTGGGGATTACTGCTTGGTAAAGCCGATATCGATTTTAATATTGGTAATCGAGCTACGGCTGTTAGTGGTAAAGGTAGTGTGAGTTGGTCGTTATCTGGGTTGAGTGCGAAAAATATTCGACTTGATCTACCCGATAGTTTTTTATTAGCGGGCGCCCGTTTACCTTTTAAAACCAAAATTGATGGCGATGTGAGTTTAATGGTTGCAGTGCTAGAGCAAGGTAAACCATGGTGCGAACAATTAAACGGTAAATTATTTTTAAATAACACCAATGTTAAAAATCAATATGGTGTGTACCCTTTAGGTAACATTGCATTGGGGCTCAGTTGTCTTGATGGTCAATTACAAATTGCCACTGATGAAACCCAAAACGTATTAGGCTTAACGGGAACCGCTATTCTAGGCGAGTCAAACTTGATTAAAGTAAGTGCTAAAATTAAACCGACCGATGCCCAACCTAAAGATTTACGCGATTCGTTATCCTTTTTAGGCCGACAAGACAGCCAAGGTTATTACCCTATCAACTATCAAGGCGTTGTGCCTGGCTTGTAAAATCGGTTGATATTTGAATAACTAATGCCTTGATATCACTATCAAGGCATTTTTATATCGGCAATAATTTATCGAATAACCTCAACAACTACCTTATTAACTATGATCAGACATCAACCGCTATTTAACGATCATTCACTACTTGGGTCGTTTTTATAGCGACATCGCTTATACCGAGTTCAGTGCCAACGATAGCGGCTGGTAATCTGTAATCGCGGGAAAGTTGGCAAATTCAATATGAGGTTTCTGGCTATCGGGATTTTTAATCCCGAGTTGATAACCTATACCTGCCTTTTTCGATGCCGCTAATATCACTTCGCTGTCATCAATAAATAAACACCGTGACGGATCCAAGTTGAACTTAGTCAGTGCATACTGCCAAAATTGCGGATGTTCTTTGGGATAACCGCTTTCATGGCTCGATAACATTTTATCTAAACCGTGGCCTAAATTGGTATGAGTTAGCTTAAGCGCTAAGCTTTGAGGGTGAGCATTGGTAAATAAAATACGTTGTTTACTTGCCCCAGCCAATGCCTGTAAAAAAGGCATGCTGTCTTGGCGAAGTTTAATTCTGTCTGCCGATGCATGGTGTAGCGCCAAAATATCGAGTTGTAAATAGCGTTGCCAGTAATCAAGACAATACCAATCTAAGGTGCCAACCACATCATAATAAGCTTGTTTGACTAGAGTATTGGCTTCATCCAAGCTTATTTTGCGTTGCATGCTTAATTGTTGCGGTACAAGATGTAACCAAAAGTGGTTATCAAAATGCAGATCAAGCAAGGTACCATCCATATCGAGCAGTACTGTGTCTATAGCATTCCAGTCAAACATCAATTAATCCTTTGCAGAAAAAAGCATTGCAATCACTTGTGGTTATCTCTACTTGTACTAGCCTTGAAGTTAGTTTTTAACATTTATGGCACCACTTTGATACTGCAAAGATCAGGGCCTAAATGTATAACTCTTGTTAACCATGGTTATTAAAATATTTGCTTGTGGCTAAATTCAAACGAGTTGCATCGTGGCATTATCAGCCAGCTACAATCAATTGCTAACCTTGTCATCCGTTGGTAGGTATTAATGTTAAATCAGCTAAACCCGCTATTGAATTTCAGTGTACGCCCAGCTAGTGATGATGACGTATTTATCATGGCAGAGCTGTTTCATGCTACTCGCAGCGATTTCAATCAGCTTGGTTTACCCCAAACAGCAGTGGATCTGATATTGCAGCAGCAATATCAACTGCAACAAATGTCCTATAAAAGCCAGTTTCCTAGTTCAAGGGATTATATTCTATGCCGCCAAGCAGGCCTTAGCGATTAATCCAGAATGTTTGCACCTTGTTGATTTGGTTTGCGCTCCAGAGGCGCGCAGTAAAGGCATTTGTTCAGCGGTTTTAGAAGCGCTTAAATATGATACCAAGGTACGGCAGGTCCCTATTTGCTTGTCTGTCGCGCTAGACAATCCAAGAGCAAAAGCGCTTTACCTTCGACAAGGATTTAATCTTATAGGCGTGTCAGACACTCATGGAAGTATGTAGTGCAATTATGTATGTATGTATGTATGTATGTATGTGATTGATATTGAGAATAAGATTGAAAGGTAGAAGATTAAAAGAAGGTTTTTTGATGTTGGTCTACTTTATGATAAGCATATTCTAATGTATATTCCTGTTACCTAAAGGTTACAATGTTGTTTTTTTTACTACAATTGTATCACTCGTCTCATTGTATTTTTTTACTGGTGGTAGGTAGTAAATTGCAAGGGACTCATTATCGATAACTCTAGGTCTCTATTTTTACGCTTGGTTTCAGAAGTTATGACGTTTAAAACAGTCAAGGTTAATTAGCTTAATCATAAATACTCTAAGGAGTCATTGAACACTTTTTACTTAATAGCGTGACTCCATCATAAGTTTTAATAAAGTAATATTTAATTTTTAATATTTACAATCATGTAGTTATGTTGGTTGTCGCCAATCGTGTTTCAATAAAAAATACAAGGCGTGTGTAGTAAAAGCTGTATTACTTTATAAATAATAATCAATCTAAGTTTAAGGGATGCAAATGAATATTCTACAAAAAAACTTTTATTGGTCGCTTTTTCCGTCGACCAATAGAAAAAACAGGGTTGTAGAGAAGAGACAATACCAATTTACATTATTTTCTCGGTGGCTGCTTATCTTGCCATTGTTTCTTTGCTCTAATCAGCTTTTGGCTGCTAAATTCACTATGTCAATATACACAGGCGGAGGAACTCCGACAGTAATGACAACCGCCGATGATGGCACTACGACTTTGACGGCCACACGTTCCGATGGCGGTAATCTCAATGGTGTATCCTCAGGCTTTCTAGACCCAGGCGTCATGGGCGGTTCCGATACTTATACTGTGACATTTAATGTCCCAATCACCATATCTTCGATTCAAATCGCAGAGTTTACTAATAACTCAACAGGCAACCATTATGTGCTGACGCCCAATATTGGCACAGCTTTTAGCATCGCAGATAACGACGGCGCGCTTGCGGGAAGTGTTACGACCCACACCCCCTCTACTTGGGTCGGAGTTACATCATTAACTTATTCCTATTCCGCTTCGGGCTGGAGAAATGGTCTTGATAACTTAGTGTTTACTGTTACCGCTCCCCCGAGTATTACCAGTGCTAACTATGATGCCAATACTGGAATATTGGCTGTTACAGCGCCTAGTATGACTGCTGGCGACGCTATTGATGTGAGTAAACTGACGTTAACTGGTCGCAATGATGACACTTATACCCTGACTAGCTCTAATGTAACAGCCAGTAGCTCAAGTGCCTTCTCTGTTACGTTAAATGCTGCTGATAAACTGGCTATTAATGGTTTATTAAATCAAAACGGTTTCGATGCTATTAACGGAAGCGTTTATAACTTGGCTGCAGCAGCTAACTGGAATGTTACAAAATCTTCGCCAGCAGATTTAACTGGCAATGGCATCACAGTCAGTAATGTGAGTGCACCTACCATTACCTCAGCGACTTACGATAGCAGTACCCATATACTCACCGCCACAGGTACCAATTTAGTTGGCCTGCCTGGCGCTAACAATGATATTAGCGTTAGTCTGTTAACCCTTACCGCTGAAGGTGGTGCGACCTATACGTTGACGTCTCCTGATGTTGAAACTTCGAGCACAAGTTCATTTTCCGTTACCTTAAATACCACTGATTATGGCGTGGTTGAGACCATTTTCAATAAAAACGGCAATAGCTCCACTAGCGGCACGACTTACAATTTAGCCGCAGCGGATGATTGGAATAGTGAAATCACTGGTGGCAATATTGCAGATGCCTCAAATGGCGTTACTGTATCGAATGTCCCTTCGCCTTCCATTAGCAGTGCAACTTATGATGTAAGTACCGGGATGTTAGTGGTCACTGGTAGCGGATTGTTGAGTAAAACTGGGGGGGGAAATGATATCGACATCTCCAAATTCACCCTCACGGGTGACGCGAGCAGTCATACCTTAACTTCAAATAGCGTTGAAATTACCAATGGCAGTAGTTTTTCAGTTACTCTTAATAGTACTGATAAAAACGAATTAATCAGTCGTCTCAATAAAAATGGTACTAGTTCAACGGGCGCTGTAACTTATAATATTGCAGCAGCAGAAGACTGGAATACAGGTGCAGATCTTGCGATTAATATCGCTGATTTGACAGGTAACGGTATCACTGTGAGTAATGCTGCAACAGTGTCGGATGCGCCTATTATAGGTACTGTAGTAGCAGGTATTGGTGAGGCGAGTGTTAGCTTTACCGCGCCAACTAATAATGGTGGTGCGGTGATAACAGGTTATACAGTTACCTCTAGTCCTGGAGGCTTTACTGCTAGTGGTGCTTCTTCTCCATTAATTGTAACAGGCTTGACTAATGGTACGGTCTATACCTTTAGTGTCACGGCAACCAATTCTGCTGGTAGTAGTGTGGCTTCGGTAAGCTCTAACAGTGTCATTCCTCAGGCTCTGCAAACTATTACTTTTACTAATCCAGGAGCACAAAATTTTGGCACTATGCCAACGTTGGTAGCGAGTGTCAGCTCAAGCTTAACACCAAGCTTTACCTCATCGACTTCCGGGGTGTGTACTATCAGCAGTGGCGGGGCCTTGAGTTTTGTCACGACAGGAAGCTGTACGATTAATGCTAACCAGGCTGGTAATGCGGCTTATTCAGCAGCAGCGCAAGTGAGTCAGACGTTTGATGTTAATGCAGTCGTAGCGGGAGTGCCGAGTATAGGTACTGCAGTAGCCGGAGATACCCAAGCAACAGTGAGTTTTACGCCTCCAACGAATAATGGTGGTGCAACTATTACGGGTTATACAGTGACCTCAACCCCAGGTAGTCTGACCGCCAGCGGTGCAGGCTCACCATTAACAGTATTGGGGCTAACCAATGGCACCGCTTATACCTTTAGTGTCACGGCTAAAAGCTCTTCGGGCACTAGTGCCGCGTCGAGTGCCTCTAACAGCGTGACACCTAATGGTGCTCCAGTGATTAATTCGAGTCCAATATTGAACGTTGATCAAGGTGCAAGTTATAGCTACACACTGACAGCTGTGGATACCGTTGGCGATACTCTCACCTATAGTGCTGTAAACATACCTATTTGGTTAAGCCTTAATACGACAACAGGTAATTTAACTGGTGTGCCTAGTAAAGAGAATATTGGTAGCCATGCTGTTGAATTAAAAGTAACCGATGCCGCAGGTTTATTTGCGACGCAAGCATTTACTTTGGACGTTAATGCGACCAATAGTGCTCCGGTTGCGAGCGACACCAGTGTCACATTAGACGAAGATGGCTCATTGAGTATTAGCTTTAGTGCCACCGATCCTGAAAACGATGTCCTCAGTTTTGAGGTTTTAACTCAACCAACATCAGGTAAGTTAGACAAGCATGGATCGGTTTGGTTATACACACCAGAGGCCGATTTTAATGGTGATGATAGCGTGAGTTTTATTGCCAAAGATGCCGAGCTAAGTTCACAACCTGGTTTGGTGAGTATCAAAGTTAATCCAATTAATGATGAACCTCAGGCTGTGGATGACAGTTATAGTCAAAGTGCATCAACAGATAGCAGTTATACCATTGCTGTACTTGATAATGATACCGACGTTGATGGCGATATTTTGATCATTGATGGTGCAGCTGCCGATGTGGGTAGTGTACAAGTAGTGGCGTCGCAGCTTAAGTATCAAGCACCTACTGATTTTGTCGGTCCTGTAACCTTGCGTTACACCATCTCTGATGGTCAAAAAGGCAGAAGCAATGCCAAAGTCCAGCTGCTTATTACAGGAGAAGGCTCTGCGGATGCGCCTGTGATTACCGTGCCTGAGGACATTACCGCGAATGCGACCGGGTTGTTCACTAATATTAAATTAGGCGTTGCTAAAGCAGTAGATAAAGCGGGTAATAAATTGGCGGTATCTTTAGTCAATACTCAACAATTATTTGCACCAAGCGAACACTTAGCCTATTGGCAAGCGACTGATAGCCAAGGTCTCAGCTCAATTAAATCTCAAAAAGTGACGGTGAATCCTTTGATTTCGATTAGTCGAAATCAGGTGGTTGCGGAAGGTGGTGAGGTGCAATTTAGTGTGTACTTAAATGGCATATCAGTGCAGTACCCCGTGAGTATTCCTTATACAGTGTCTGGTAGTAGCGATGCTAATGACCATGACTTAGTGGATGGTGTGTTTGAAATTACTTCAGGTTTAAGCGCAAGCTTTAGCGTCAATGTGTTCGATGATGGCATAACAGAAGCAGATGAAGAGTTGATTATCAGCTTAGACCCAAGCCTGAATCTCAGTGGACAACATGAAACACGGTTATTAATCACTGAAGCCAATATTGCTCCGCAGGCCAGTATTCAGGTGACGCAATCAGATGAACTGCGCAGTCAAGTGAGTAAGCAAGAAGGCAAGGTGTATCTTAAAGCGCGCACTCGCGATGCTAATGTACAAGATAATCTCTCGGAGGTTTGGTCTACAGGTACCTTGATATTAGAAAGCGACGAACAGGGAAGTTATTTTGACCCAAGTGAGCTTGATGAGGGTAATTACCCAATTAGTGTTGTAGTGACTGATGATGGTATTCCTGAATTATCGACAACAGTGCAATTAACCTTGCTGGTCAAAGCTGCATTACCAATACTTACTGGTGATGATTCTGATGGTGATTTAATACCTGATGATCAAGAAGGTTTTGCTGATACCGATAATGATGGTATTGCGGATTACCTTGATGCGATTAATGAATGTAACGTGCTGCAAGAGCAAAACAATGACCAATCGCTTTTCCTTGCCGAGAGCCAATCAGGAGTTTGTTTGCGCTTGGGTAATACTGCGCAGCTAAACGGTAGTGATGGTATCGAAGTTCAAGAAGATGATTTAATTGACGATCTACAAGCGGATAATCTCGGTGGTCTGTTTGATTTTGAACTCACGGATTTACCTAAACAAGGCGACAGTGTGAGAGTCGTTATTCCTCAAACATTACCCGTCCCCACAAATGCCGTGTATCGCAAATTTGTACGCGGTAGCTGGCAAGACTTTGTGTCCAACGCCAACAACGAAGTGATGTCTAGTGCAGGTAACTCCGGTTATTGTCCTCCACCAGGCGCTGCTGAATGGCTGGCGGGATTAACTGAAGGGCACTGGTGTGTGCAACTAACCATAGAAGATGGTGGTCCGAATGATGATGATGGTATCGCCAATGGCACCATAGTAGATCCGGGTGGGGTAGCGGTTATGCTCAACGGTAATGCATTGCCCCTTGCGATTGCCGATGCAGTTACAGTGCCAGTTAATCAGGGCATTGAAATTGATGTGCTGGCGAACGACAGTGACGCTGATGGCGATACCTTGACGGTGAAGCAAGTCATTAGCCAGTTTGGTACTGCAGAGGTGTTGGATAATCAGCAAATAAGTTACTTACCAGCGGAAGATTTCATTGGGACAGATGTATTGGTGTATAGCATCAGTGATGGTAAAGGTGGGACTGGTAGCAGCAAGTTAACCGTGACTGTTGTGGCGAATAGAGCCCCAATAGCAGTGGATGATATGGCCAGTACTGATGATAAAACCACATTGATATTGGATGTGTTGAGTAATGATACTGATGCTGACAATCAAACATTAAGCGTGATTGCAGTTAGTGCACAGCAAGGTAGCGTAATGATTGAAAACAACAAAATCCGTTATACCCCAATAACTGGTTTTGAAGGTGTTGATACCGTGAGTTATACCATTAGTGACGGTGAAGGTGGCGAGGCTACTGCGAACGTAATGGTTACAGTGAAGGCTTATCAGGCTCAAGTGGTCGAAAATGAGTCAAGTGGCGGTAGCATGCACTGGCTTTGGAGTGGTTTGCTATTGTTGGTGATAATGCTGCGTCTCAAACCGGAGAGCGGTTTTAAATATTATAAGGTTTTATCATTGGGTTTAGTGGTGTTGCTGGCCAGCTCGAGCCATGTTCAAGCCCAAGGATCATCTTCGGTATCACCTTGGTATTTGGATGCTGTTGTTGGTTTTAGCGAATCCGTAAATACCCAAGCAGAGTTACAGCGGGAAATCCCAACAGGACAGATAGAGGCCTTCGATAAATCCGATACGAGCTTTGGCTTCAGTATCGGCTATCAAGTTAATTCAGTACTTGCTTTTGAGCTTGGATATATCGATTTTGGTGAAGGCTCTACGCAGATAAGTGGCGAGAGTTTAAATACTGACCAATATCATGAGTTATTCAAATCCGTGTCGCCAATATTACCTACAGGATTCAATGTGGGTGTCGACTTGAGTTTAGTAGAGCATGATGGATGGCGATTTTCCGTGCCTGTAGGGGTGTTAGTGTGGGAGTCTGAAGTCAAAAGTTACTCTCAAGGGCAAACGTTAACGACTAAGTTTGATGGTACAGATTGGTACACCGGCATGCATTTAGATTATCAATTTACTCGCAATTGGTCAGCAGGTTTGGGCATTGATTATATTGCTTTGGCACCTAACGATATTTTGAGTTATCAATTAAACCTTCGCTATCAGTTTTAATCTTTAGTGGTTTTTATATCCTCTTATCAGCATGTTATTTCTAATGCTTAGATAAGGGGATATTTTTTATGTCATAATTCTATCGCTGTTTTGAGTCGTTATTAGCTTGTATTATCACTTTTTATCGCTGTTTTAGGCGTTTTATAGGGGTAAAAACAGGTCACATATTTTTTGTGTTTGGTATAAGATTGACCTTTGTGAACATCACATCATTTGACGAGGCTTCAATGACACAGCGGCATAAAAAGCCGGAAATCCTGCATACTGAAATTGTTGCCAAAAGCAGACTGTTTCAAATCGAGCAGGTACACCTTAAGTTTTCTAATGGCGTAGAGCGTCAATATGAAAGAATGAAGGGCGGTAGCAGAGGTGCTGTGATGATTGTGCCTATTCATCAAGGTAATTTACTATTAGCTAGTGAATACGCAGCCGGCACTGATAATTATGAGCTCGGTTTTCCTAAAGGGTTGATAGACCCTGGCGAAACAGCAGTTGAAGCCGCTAATCGTGAGCTCCAAGAAGAAATTGGTTTTGGCAGTTATCAATTGACTCATCTAAAAGAGTTATCACTTGCGCCAGGCTACTTTTCCAGCAAAATGCATATTTTTGTCGCTGAAAAACTGTACCCTAGCCGTTTAGAAGGGGATGAGCCTGAGCCAATAGACGTGATCCCTTGGCCATTATCGGATTGGCAGTTATTACTCGAAAATGTTGATTTTTCAGAATCTCGTAGTGTTAGTGCGCTTTTTTTAACTCAGCAATATCTCAATAAACCAACAGATAATCTTACAAATGAAGTCAACGGCGTAAAATAGATTATTCACTAGTGGTATTGAGTTAGTCATTAAACAGCAACATCGAATAGGCAATAGCCTTATTTATTGATGTCCTTGTGAGGTCATCTTTATCGAATCCAGCAATTGGAGTAATAATGAAGCCAGAAGATGTAATTGAGCAAGTTATAGACATCGCAACGGAAGCTGGGCAAAAAATTCGTGATATTTACCTTAAAGGTAACTTCAAGCGCGAAATTAAGTCCGACAATACTCCTGTCACGTCTGCCGATTTAGCCGCGCACGATATTATTTGCCGCCAGTTAGCGGAGCTAACGCCTGATATTCCTATTTTAAGTGAGGAAGCTGCAGATATTCCATTAAGTGTCCGTGAAACATGGAAACGCTATTGGTTAGTTGATCCATTAGATGGCACGGGTGAGTTTATTGCGGGTAGTGGTGATTTTTCTGTGATTATTGCCTTAGTTGAACATAACCGTCCTATTATGGGAGTGGTTTATGTGCCGATGACTAAGGTGTGTTATTACGCAATAGCCGGGCTAGGTGCTTATAAGCGTGATGGTAAGAACGAGATACGTATCACCAGTAAACAATTAACCGGTGATGAACCAGAGAATTTACGTTTAGCGGTCAGTCGTCGTCAAGATCCGCAATCAGTTTTAAAGTTACTCAATAAACCTAATCATTGTGAGTTAGTGGTGATGGGTGGTGCAGCATTAAAAAGTTGTTTAGTGGCCGAAGGACGTGCTGATTGCTATGTACGCTTAGGACCTACTGGGGAATGGGACACCGGTGCTGCGCAGATCATTATTGAAGAAGCAGGCGGTGCACTGATTGATATTAATTTACAGCCTATGACCTACAATGAGCGTGAAACACTCGAAAACCCAAATTTTATTGTTGTAGGCAGTGCAAATCTCCCGTGGGATATATTGTTAACTAATTAGTTTGTTTATATTTTCAATGAAGATTAATTGATTTTTTGATGTGTTGTTTTTTTAAACATAGGTCAATTTATTAATCATATACTTGGCAACGACATTAAACACGTGATGTAAGTCGTGATGGCTGTGTGCAGTTTTACCCGTTAATAACAGTGAGTCTTGAACTACTGTGACCAGATTTATGTTGATTTCAATACTGAATTTGGTGAGATACACATAAAAATGCCCTCATCATGAGGGCATTTTTGCTGAAATAACTTATGACTTATGACTATCTAACCATTGATGTATCGCCTGTCTGTCGCCTTGAAAGATAACTCTGTCCTGTTTCTTTTCAAGTTGATATAGATACATCGGGTCATAATAAATATCGAGTAACAGATTTATCCAGTCTAAATGCTTACTGGTATCATTTTGGCTTTGTTGTACGTTTAGCGCATTATCAACCAAGTCCTGCAATTCTTGATGTTGCTTACCGCCTAAGCGTTTACGAATGCCCAATAAACTTTGAGTCAAATATGCTTTAAATGCATCGAAACCGGCTTGCTCACCTAATCCAGATACATAATCAGCCAGTTTTTGCTCAACATAGTCATTTAATAAACGCGGTAAACGCGCGTCTAATGGCTCGTCGAGTACGATAATATCAGCTTGTTGCATTGCGCTGTAAAAATGCTTTGGCAGGGCTGAACGACCAATTAGCATACTTTCATCTTCTAACAGCAAATGGTTATGTTGCTGTTGTTGATGCTGCAGCAATGCCACGGCTAAATTATTTTCGAAGTTAATTTGACTGGGTTGCGGATCGATATTTTTGCCAAAGCTCGACCCTTTATGGTTGGCAAGGCCTTCAAGGTCGACAGACTCATCTCGCTGATGGATAACTTCCGTTTTACCACTACCTGTTATGCCACTTAAAATCAGCACTTTAGATTGGCTTGGCGCTTGCTCAATAGTATTAATTAAAAAACTACGTATGGCTTTATAACCCCCTTCAATATAAGGGATGTCTATGCCTGATTCTTTAATCCATTGCTGTGATAGCTTTGAGCGCAAACCGCCACGAAAACAATATAAATAGCTGTCAGGATGTTGTGACAATTGAGCAAGCCAAGCATCTATACGTTGCTGTTTAATTTTACCTTTCACCAGCTCATGACCTAATGCTATAGCAGCCTCTTGGCCACGTCTTTTATAGCATGTGCCCACTTTTTCGCGTTCACCATCTTGCATTAATGGTAAATTAATCGAGTGGCCAAAAGCACCTTTAATGAATTCGATAGGCGCTCTTACGTCAATTAATGGACGGTTTTCTAATAGAAGTCTGCCATATTCTGAGCTGGGGATGACCTCGCTCATTAGTTTAATTCCACAAGGATATCGTGTCCGTCAGCGCGTGGCTCATAAGTATTGAGCATACCGATACAAATAGCGTCAATTCCATTGGCTTCTAATAGTGTTTTAAGTTCCTGTTCAGCCTCTGCACTCACGGCAACTAATAGTCCTCCACTGGTTTGTGGATCGCAAATAATCGCTTTCTGGTCATCTGTTAATGGCGGCAAATGTTCGCTATAACTGTCAAAATTGCGATGGGTACCGCCTGGAATACAACCTTGAGCGAGGTAATCACTGACTTTAGGGAGTAAAGGGACTTGGGATAAAACGATATTAGCTTTAAGTTGTGCACCTTGGCAGACTTCAATTAAGTGACCTGCCAGTCCAAATCCTGTGACGTCCGTTAATGCATTAACCCCAGTAATTTTAGCGATATCAATACCTATCGTGTTGAGCTGGCACATCGCATTTGGGGCAATTTGACTGTCTTCATCACGCAGCTTTTTCTGTTTCTGTGCTGTAGTCAGAATGCCAATACCAATCGGTTTGGTGAGATATAGACGATCATTCGCTTTGGCAGTGTTGTTCTGTTTTACTCGCTCAAGCGGGATTTGGCCTGTAACCGCTAAACCAAAAATAGGTTCAGGCGCATCAATACTGTGACCTCCAGCCAACATAATACCTGCATCGGCACAAGCTTGGCGTCCGCCATCAACCACTTGCTGTGCCACTTCTGGTGGCAATACATTAACTGGCCAGCCTAAAATGGCAATAGCCATAATTGGCGTGCCGCCCATGGCATAAATATCGCTGATGGCATTGGTTGCGGCAATTCTTCCAAAGGTAAATGGATCATCCACAATGGGCATAAAGAAGTCGGTGGTACTGATAATGCCGGTTTGTTCATTGAGTTTGTAAACTGCAGCATCGTCACGGGTTTGATTACCGACTAATAAATTGGGGTCAGTAAACACGGGGAGTTGTGACGCAAGAATAGTGCTTAAGACTTTAGGAGAGATCTTACAGCCGCAGCCTGCGCCATGGCTATATTCGGTAAGTTTTATATTGGTATGAGGCATGGTTGTGTTTCTGTCGCTGGCTTATTGATGAGCAATTATAATGTTTCTCAAGGATTATTTCTTGGTTATTCGCGGTTTATCAAACCTAGTCGTGTATTTTTAATTAAAAAAATAATTATTATGAACGTTGTTTTTTATTTTGCTTGCTGTTAATTTATCAACTTACATAAGGTGCATATCATTTTTAGGTTGGTATTGTGGCGAGACGAAAAGAGCATACGCATGAGCAGATCCGCCATATGGCTATTAGTGCAGTGGTTGAGCATTTACAATGCCATGGCGTCGATAACTTAAGTTTACGAAAAGTTGCGGCAACCATTGGTTACGTGCCAAGTACGTTAATTAATATTTTTGGTAGTTACCAATACTTATTACTCGCGGTATCTGAGCAAACATTGTTACAGCTTGCTGCGCAGTTACAGTTAATTAAACCGACCACGCCAAAACAAACAATTGAGCAAATGGCATTAGTTTATAGTCAGTTTGCTTTCGCGAATCGACGCTGTTTCCGATTGGTATTTGAATTATCAATGGCGGGTGACCAGCCTTTACCTGTGGCTCACCTCGGGCTGATTAAATCATTATTTTCTGACGTTGAGTCTCAGCTAAGTCAATACTTTCCTCTTGCATGTGAGCAAGAGGTTGAAACGATGAGCCGCGTACTTTGGGGTGGGATACATGGGTTAACGTGTTTGTCATTGGATGGAAAACTATTTGAGACACAATCCTGTTTACAAGACATGTTGATGAGTCATGTAAGCAGTTATATTGATGGAATGAGCATAAAAAGGAATTCAAATGCTGCTAACTAAACGATTTTTCCCCTATTTTGCGACCTTATGCCTAGGTGCGCTTAATGACAACTTTTATAAAAATGTGTTGCTCTTGTTAGTGACGTACAGCCAATTAAATGCATTACCGATTGACGTTAACTTGTTTGTTAATTTAGCTGCTGGCGTGTTCATTTTACCTTTTTTCTTGTTTTCTGCTCATGCTGGTATCGTGGCTGACAATATGAATAAGGCAAAATTGATTCGACGGTTAAAGTTGTTAGAGCTGATTATCATGTCGACAGCGGCTATCGCGATTATCAGTCAGAGTTATATGGTGATGTTGCTGCTGCTATTTTTAACCGGCAGCCAGTCTGCATACTTTGGTCCAGTAAAATACTCATTATTACCTCAAGCCCTAAGCGAAGCAGAGTTAGTAAAAGGTAATGCTCTGGTTGAAATGGGCACTTTTTTGTCGATTCTTGTCGGTACCCTAAGCGCCGGTTTGGTGGTGTCTAATGAAAATGGTTTAACGTGGGCTGCAATCATTGTCTGTGTGTTGGCTATTTGTGGTTATCTTGCCAGCCGTGCGATTCCTTCATTGCCTGCCCAAGGTGATTTAAACCCTAGTAAATTTTCGTTATTTTCTGGCACTTGGCGTTGTATTAATAAAGCGCGACAAACCAAGACTATTTGGATGGCCATTCTCGCCATTAGCTGGTTTTGGTTCTTGGGTGCCACCTATTTAACTCAATTCCCTAACTTTGCCAAGCTGCACTTACATGCGGATGCTACGGTAGTATCATTGTTACTGGCGTTATTTTCTGTCGGTATTGCGGTTGGGTCGTACGTGTGTGAGCGTTTTTCGTTTGGGCATGTTGAGTTAGGCTTATTACCATTTGGGGTCTTGGGCTTAAGCGTATTTAGTTTTGACATGATAGCAGCTATTCCGCTAGAGCTTGTTGAGCCAGGTTTTGTGTATAGCTTCGAGTCATTTATCGCTAACGCGCAGCATTATCGTGTGATGATCGATTTGTTTCTTGTCGGCCTAAGTGGCGGGATATTCATTGTGCCACTGTATGCTTTTATTCAAACTCGTGCAGAAAAACAAGAATGTGCTCAAGCTATTGCGGCGAATAACATCATTAATGCCTTCTTTATGGTGGGCTCTGCAGTATTATCGATAGTGTTGCTTGGGGTATTTCAGTGGAGTATCCCTGAATTATTTATGCTTGTCGGCGTGCTTAATTTGGTTGTGCTGTTATATGTTTACTCGCAAGTGCCAGAGTTTACCCAACGCTTTATCAGTTATTTGCTGAGCCATGTTATGTATAGGGTGAATGTACGAGGTAGAGAACATATTCCGGCACAAGGGGCAGGAATTATTGTCAGTAATCATGTGAGTTACGTTGATGCGTTAGTCATTATGGGCGCATCGACTCGACCTATTCGGTTTGTAATGGATAAGTCGATTAGCGAAATTCCATTATTAAAGTATTTGTTTCGGCACGCTGGCGTTATCCCAATCTGTTCACCTAAAAAGTGTGAGTCGACATATCTAAATGCATTTGAACAGATACACCAAGCATTAGCTAACGATGAGTTAGTGTGTATTTTTCCGGAAGGGAAGTTAACTCCAGACGGTGAAATTGGTGAGTTTAGACCTGGCATTGATAAAATTTTACAACGGGATCCTGTGACGGTAATACCGTTAGCGTTAACAGGGTTATGGGGATCTTACTTTAGCCATAAAGGTGGGCATGCACTGACCACTTTTCCTAAACGTTTCTGGTCTAAAGTATCGGTGAGTATTGCACCTTCAGTTGACGGAGCTACGACCAATTGCAAAGCGTTACAGCAGCAGGTGACTCAGCAATTTAATTAGCACATGATGTACTAGTGAAGCTGCTCAAAACAAAAAAGGTCACGTGCGTACGTGACCTTTTAAATGGTTAGGCATTAGCTTTACTGGGCGTAGGCAGCTGTGAGGCTTTTCCAATTTCGTTGTTGTTCAAGAAACTGATTACGTAATAATTGCACTTGTTGCTTCAGATTGTGATCTGTAAGTTGCTTACGCTTCGCCTCTAACAAACTCTTTTTGGCTTGATAATAGTCAACTAAGTGTTGCTTCATCAGCTCATACTCTGCTTGAAACTTTTCTATAATTTCATCGCAGTTAGGTAAGTGAGCAACCTGATTCTGAGCTTGTAAAAGTTGCATCTGCAAACGTGCACTTTCAATACGCTCTTGTGGCACTTTACGTAAATCACTCGCTAAACCAAACCAGTTCATAAGCTTGATTAACCATTTGGTTGGATCGTAGTCCCACCATTTGATGCCATTGCGATAATCATTTTCAAAAATATGATGGAAGTTGTGATACCCCTCACCGTATGTAAGTAACGCTAAAAATGCATTATCTCGGGCTGAGTTTTTATCTGTGTACGGTTGTTTACCCCAAATATGGGCTAATGAGTTAATAAAGAAAGTACAGTGATGTACAACCACTAGGCGTAGTAAACCGGCCATAAGAACCATTGATAAAATATCGCCATTTAACCAACCTATAAATGCTGGTAAACCAATATTCATTAAGATCACTAAGGCTAAGTAGTGCTTGTGCTGCCACATAACGATACGATCGTTTTGTAAGTCGCGCACGTTGTTGTAGTCGCTGTAACGACTCGCTTGATACTCACGTAGCATCCAACCTATGTGGCTGTACCAAAATCCCATTTGAGCTGAGTACGGGTCTTTATCATTATTATCAACATGTTTGTGATGGATGCGGTGATCACTACACCAATGCAATGCGCTGTTCTGTAGCGCCAATGCTCCACCTAATGCGTATAAAAAACGAACTGATGCATGGGCTTTATAAGCTTTGTGTGACCATAATCTGTGGTAACCCGCAGTAATCGATAGACCACTTGCGTAAGCGAAAACAACAAATGCAATCCATTCAATGCCATCAAAGCCATGGGTAAAACCACGCCAAGGGATTAATACCACGGCGCCGATAAAAGTAATGGCAAATAACAAGGTATTAAGCCAAATGATTGGAGGTTTTTTCATTTAGTAGGGTTCCAATAATAGGTTTAAATAAGTTGAGCGTACAATTGTACGCTAATTTAACTTAGTGAACTAGTCATGGTCAAGCTTAACAGGGCTGTGTTTCTGTTTTAAAAACGGTATTATCTGTGAATTAATATTGACTGAATGGATTAGTAAATGGGTGTTAGAGCACAACAAAAGGAAAAAACACGTCGTGCATTAGTGGATGCTGCATTTAATCAACTCAGTGCTGAACGAAGTTTTTCCAGCCTAAGCTTACGTGAAGTTGCTCGCGAAGCTGGTATTGCGCCCACATCATTCTATCGCCATTTTAAAGATATGAACGAACTTGGCTTGACCATGGTCGATGAAGGCGGATTAACATTACGTCAAATGATGCGTAAAGGTCGTCAACGTGCGGAAGCTGGTGGTAGTGTGATCCGTATTTCTGTCGACACTTTTATGGAAGTATTAGAGTCAAATCCGAACGTATTTCGAATACTATTACACGAACGCTCCGGTACCTCAGCAGCATTTAGAGCTGCAGTTGAGCGTGAAATTGAACATTTTATTTCTGAACTTGCCCATTACACCGAAGCACAGGCAAACCGAACACCTGTATTAGCGCGTGCTCAAGCTGAAGCGTTGGTTATTTTAGTGTTTAATGCGGGAGCATCAGCTTTGGACTCTAAACGTAGTGAGCGTAAATCATTGGCCGATCAGCTCGTACTGCAGTTGCGTATGGTCGCAACGGGAGCTGAAGCGCTACAGCACAAAATAGACAATCGCGCCTAAGTATAAGCATTACGTGATAGATACAAAAAGGGCGCGAATATTCGCGCCCTAGTATTATGTGTAACTAAAATTAATCAGGTTACTTGCGAACCAGTAATACGCCCGATTCCATATGGTCGGTATATGGAAATTGGTCAAATAGCGCAAAGCGCGTTATTTTATGCGTTTGGCCTAAGGTTAACAAATTGTCATTCAGTGTTTCTGGATTACATGAAATATACAAAATCCGCTCATAACCTTGGATAAGCTTTAATGTTTCAGGGTCAATGCCTGCACGAGGAGGGTCAACAAAGATAGTATTACAATCGTAACTGTCTAAGTCGATGCCTTCTAAACGTCTAAATTGGCGCTTTTTCGCCATAGCATCACTAAAGTCTTCAGCAGACATGCGAATAATTTGAACATTATCAACGTGATTAATATCGATGTTGTATTGCGCTGCATCAACTGAAGGCTTGGCCAGCTCTGTTGCCAATACACGATTGAAATTTTGTGCCAGTGCAATCGTAAAATTACCATTACCACAGTACAATTCTAGTAAATCACCCTGGCTGTCTTTAGTCGCATCAATAGCCCATTCCAACATTTTTACAGAGACTTTTGCATTCGGCTGAGTAAAGCTGTTTTCAATTTGTTTGTAATGCAATACCTGTTCATTAACCGTTAAGGTCTCAACAACAAAATCTTTGTCTAAATCGATTTTTTGCTTACGCGCACGGCCTATAATGTTGACATTGAATTGAGCAGATAGCTTAGCTTTTAATTGAGTCGCTTGTTCACGCCATTCTTCATCAAGCTGGCGGTGGTACAACAAAGACACTAAAATTTCGCCACTTAACGTCGACAAGAAATCAACTTGAAACAACCGATAACGTAATGCAGGGTTAGGTGTTAATTCTGCAATTAATGCAGCCATCATTTGATTAATGATTAAACCCGCAGGTAAATATTGATCGCAACGCACTTTTACATTCAGTGCTTTATCAAACATGTAGTAATATAAGTCATCACCTTGATGCCACATCCTAAATTCAGCACGCATACGATAATGCATAGGCTCAGAAGCAAAGACTTCAAGTGCTGGTGGATTGAAATCGGCAAAGGCCTTTTCTAGCTTGATGCGCTTTTGTTGTAATTGTGCATCGTAGTTTTTAGGATCCATTGCAGCTAAATTCATATCGTCCACCTAATTACGTAAAAAAGGGCGCAAATATTATACTAAATGACGCTGATGTCTAGTATTACGCACCTAAGTATAAAGTGACCCGACGATTAATGCTGAGCATATACATATTTGGAGCCCATATTGTCTGGACCTATTTTAGTGTTTGATTCTGGTATCGGCGGATTGTCGGTAATGAACGAAATTAGAAAACAGCTACCACTGCATGATTATTGTTACTTATTTGATAATGCACGTTTACCCTATGGCAATTTATCAGAGCAAGAGTTAATAACTGGATGTGTTGCACTTATTACTCATCATGCGCGACGTTTGAATGCCAGTATTGTGGTGGTTGCCTGTAATACCGCCAGCACTTTGGTATTGCCTCTATTACGCCAGCAATTAACCATTCCTATCGTGGGAGTTGTTCCTGCTATTAAACCTGCGGCAATGTTATCGAAGAAAAAGCACATTGGCTTATTGGCTACGCCTGGAACAGTGAAACGAGATTACACTCAAGCATTAATCAATCAGTTTGCAGGAAACTGTAAAGTTGAATTATTTGGGACTTCAGATTTAGTATTACTTGCTGAGCAGTATGTTGCTCAACAGCAAATAGATATGGACAAGCTAAACGAAATCTTAGCACCAATAGCGGCATCAAATATTGATGTCCTAGTATTGGGCTGTACCCATTTCCCTATGATAGCGACAGAAATAAGTCATTATCTTGGTGAAGGGGTAACACTATTAGATTCAGGGGAGGCGGTAGCAAAGCGGGTAAGGTTTTTACTGAGTAAAGAAAGTAATAGTAATAAACAATTACAAGCGTGTTATACCAAAGATATTGGCCAAGGGCTGAAAGCAGCATTAGTCGATTATGGTTTTAGTGATTTTTCGCTGGTAACCATAACCGACTAACAACACTATTAATTAACGATAGTGCTAAGAACCTAGTTCAATAACGATTAGCTATTTTCTGAATCAGATTCTTGTGATTTAGCTTCTCTTACCTTTAACGTGCGCTCTTGAAAGCTATAGTCGTTTAATTTCGACATTGCTTTTTGAGCTCCCGCCTCAGACATCTCAACAAATCCAAATCCCTTGCGACGTCCAGTTTTACGGTCTCGTACTAAACGAACTGAGTTAACAGGCCCGTACTCACCAAACAATGCCTTTACTTCTCCCTCATGAACACGATAAGGCAAGTTGCCAACATATAGTGTCATTGTAGGACCAACATAAGGTTCGTCAGAAGAGCTTGAACCACTAGATGGCATAAAGGTGAAAATTAACGTTGCAACGACTACACCAGCAATAAACGCTACCGAAGATGATGTGCCGCCAAACTGAGAAAAAACAAAAGCGCCAAGAAGCGCCGCAATCAAAACAATCACGAATGATTTCTGCATAAAATAATCTCTAATGAATATAAAAATGATAAATAACTGTTAAATACTATTACATACTAATTAAAAATTACCAGATAAACCAGACCACTGTTGAAAAATTGAGCTCAAAAGCGACTTAAATATCAAAAACAAGTAATTTACTAATTAACCAAAGGTGGTTCTTTAATCAAAAAAGTTAAAAAAAGAACGATCTGCATAAAAGTTCAACGCTCGAAACATATCTTGCACAAAAGCGCTTGCACTAAATCTTAAGCTGCCTATAATGCGCATCCACTGACACGGCATACAGCGAAAGCGAAAACCAGTTAGCGTTATTAACAGTCACTTAGTGATGTTGATAACAGGCAAAAAGAAGTTTGAAAAAACACTTGACGCCATAAGGGGAATGCGTAGAATACGCAGCCCTGACCTACTGAAACGGTCAACGCTCTTTAACAATTTATCAAGTAATCTGTGTGGACATTCACAGGTATTGAGTTATTCGAAATTGTCTTCTGTTCTTCGGAAT
>NZ_RKKE01000008.1 GCF_003797125.1 Shewanella frigidimarina | reverse complement strand
TTTCGAATCATGTTCAACCATCTTAAATATGGTATCCCATAGGGGATTCGAACCCCTGTTACCGCCGTGAAAGGGCGGTGTCCTAGGCCTCTAGACGAATGGGACACATTTGATACGTTATACTCTGCATCGAGTGAATACTCATTGGTGCCTGTAGGCTAAACACCAGTGCTAATTACCTATAATGAAGAACAAAACCCTAAGATTCGAACCCCTGTTACCGCCGACTCTTTATAAACCAAAGTGGGCGATGTCCTAAGCTCTATTTCTAGACGAATGGGACACATTTGATACGTTATACTCTGCATCGAGTGAATACTCATTGGTGTCTGTAGGCTAAACATCAATGCTAATTATCTACTTAAAGATTGTTAAGTAAGTGGTGGAGCTACACGGGATCGAACCGTGGACCTCTTCACTGCCAGCGAAGCGCTCTCCCAGCTGAGCTATAACCCCGTCTTACTTAATGCTTTTGAATATGCTACTAGAAAAAATCTAACATCATGTCTCAACTGCGAGGCGCATTCTATGCAGCATACCCAAAAGTGTCAACTCGTTTTTTAGGAATTTATTCTATCTGCTACAAATTCAATCGCTTTGGATATTCTTTGTGCAGATCTTTCTTTTCCGATTAAGAACAAGGTTAAATCTAATGCAGGAGACTGTCCTGCGCCAGTAACCGCAACGCGTAAAGGCATACCTACTTTACCCATGCCGACATCAAGTTCTGTCGCTGTGGCTTCAATAACGTTGTGAATATTCTCTACGCTCCAATCATTTAGTTCAGATAACTTTTGATTGAACAATGTTAAAGGCTCTAGTGCCACGCCACGTAGATGCTTCTTAGCTTGGGCTTCATCGAAGTTATCAAAATCTTCATAGAAGTAACGGCTTGAAGCGGCTAATTCTTTTAATGTTTTCGCTCGTTCTGATAATGCTGTAACAATTTCAGTTAACGCTGGACCATTACTAGTATCAATTTTCTGATCATCCATATGCCATTGTAAATGTGATGCGACATAAACAGGATCGAGAGACTTGATATAATGTTGGTTTAACCAAATAAGCTTATCAGTATTAAAAGCTGAAGCAGCTTTATTGATATCATCTAACTTAAACAGCGTTTTCAACTCTTCCATTGAAAATATTTCTTGATCGCCATGAGACCAACCTAAGCGAACAAGATAGTTTAATAGTGCTTCTGGTAGATACCCGTCATCACGGTATTGCATAACGCCCACAGCACCATGACGTTTAGATAGCTTGGCGCCATCGTCACCTAAAATCATCGACACATGTGCATATTCAGGGATCGGTGCGCCTAATGCTTTAAGTATGTTGATTTGGCGTGGCGTATTATTGATATGATCTTCACCGCGTACAACGCAGGTAATACCCATGTCCCAGTCATCTACTACAACACAGAAATTATAGGTTGGTACACCATCGGTACGCTTAATGATTAAATCATCAAGCATATCGTTAGAAATTTCGATTCGACCACGAACGTGATCATCAAATATAACACTGCCTTCAATTGGGTTTTTAAAGCGAATGACAAAAGGTTCGTCAGTGTCACGAGGTGCAAGGTTACGACAACAACCGTCGTATTTCTGTTGCAAACCTTGCGCAGCTTGGTCTTCACGCATGCTCTCAATGCGTTCACGCGAGCAATAGCATTTGTATGCAGTGCCTTTGTCAAGCATTTGCTCAATAATTTCATTGTAACGATCAAAACGTTTAGTTTGGTAATAAGGACCTTCATCCCAAGTCAAACCTAACCAGTTCATACCGTCAAGAATGGCATCACATGCTTCTTGAGTTGAACGTTCAATATCAGTGTCTTCAATACGAAGTACAAATTCACCATTGTTAGCACGTGCGTGCAACCATGAATAAAGTGCTGTACGAGCACCACCTACATGAAGAAAACCAGTTGGACTTGGAGCAAAACGCGTCTTAGTAGTCATAATCGGACACTAACCTATTTATAAACGTCTAAAGAAGACAAACAAAAAAATGTGCCGCTATTCTAACAGTCAAACCCAGCAGTTGAAATGGCGGACTTTCAAACCTAGGGAGGTTTTTGGATTTTCTTTATTTTTGATCACAATCCCTTGTTCAACAAAGCATCAAAGCGAACAATTTTAGTCCGACTGACATTATTTTAAATAAAAAGCGTTGACAGGTTTTGCTTGCCCCCTATAATACGGCCCCACACAGCGAGGTCGATTAGCTCAGCTGGGAGAGCACCTCCCTTACAAGGAGGGGGTCACTGGTTCGAGCCCAGTATCGACCACCATATTTTTATTTATGGATTATAACTGTTAATTATATCCCAGGTCGCTTAGCTCAGCTGGGAGAGCACCTCCCTTACAAGGAGGGGGTCACTGGTTCGAGCCCAGTAGCGACCACCATATAATTAACTAAACTGTTGTGTAGAGTCCCAGGTCGCTTAGCTCAGCTGGGAGAGCACCTCCCTTACAAGGAGGGGGTCACTGGTTCGAGCCCAGTAGCGACCACCATTTCTCAAATAGAGTGGTGGACTCAAAAGTAAAATATCCCAGGTCGCTTAGCTCAGCTGGGAGAGCACCTCCCTTACAAGGAGGGGGTCACTGGTTCGAGCCCAGTAGCGACCACCATATTTTACAAAAAGATTGATATTCCCAGGTCGCTTAGCTCAGCTGGGAGAGCACCTCCCTTACAAGGAGGGGGTCACTGGTTCGAGCCCAGTAGCGACCACCATATCAATTTAAGCTTACATTTACGTTTTATCCCAGGTCGCTTAGCTCAGCTGGGAGAGCACCTCCCTTACAAGGAGGGGGTCACTGGTTCGAGCCCAGTAGCGACCACCATATTTTATTTCTGTACTATTCCTCTTACATCTTGCAAAGTTTTACCAAGCAATCCAAGCAATCCAAGCAATCCAAGCAATCCAAGCAATCCAAGCAATCCAAGCAATCCAAGCAATCCAAGCAATCCAAGCAATCCAAGCAATCCAAGCAATCCAAGCAATCCAAGCAATCCAAGCAATTAATATTCTACTTACCTTTTTGTGCCTATTTTTTATTCCTGTGCATAAAAAAGCCACTCAAATTTGAGTGGCTAACTAATGTTAATGGTTCAAGTTTTGATTAATCTAATCCTAAAAAACCGCCAGTTTGATGGGCCCACAGTTGTGCGTATATCCCTTTGGCATTAATCAGCTCTTGATGAGTACCTTGTTCAACAACACAGCCTTTATCTAATACAATGAGTCTATCCATAGCTGCAATCGTTGAAAGTCGATGCGCTATCGCTATTACTGTTTTACCTTCCATCAATTCATAAAGAGACTCTTGAATCGCAGCTTCGACTTCAGAGTCTAAAGCTGAAGTGGCTTCATCAAGCAATAGAATTGGCGCATTCTTAAGTAATACTCTTGCAATGGCAATTCGTTGACGTTGGCCGCCAGACAGTTTGACGCCGCGCTCACCCACCTGAGCATCGAGTCCCGTGTTGCCAAAGGGATCCGTTAAATTGTCAATAAACTCTGCAGCTTGTGCTTGAGTTATCGCCGCCATTAATTTTTCATCACTGGCATGTGGATCACCATACAGAATGTTTTCACGGATCGAACGGTGTAATAACGACGTATCCTGAGTCACCATACCAATATTTGCCCGTAATGAGTCTTGGGTAATATCCGTTATAGGTTGATCATCAATCAGTATTTGGCCTTTTTCAACATCATGAAAACGCATCAATAAGTTTACTAAAGTCGATTTCCCTGCACCAGACCGTCCCACTAAGCCGACTTTCTCACCTGCTTTAATATTCAGGTTTAGTTGCTCAATAACGCCAGTTTTTTCACCATAGTGAAAGCAAACCTGGTTGAAATCGATTTTTCCATGGTCAACAACAATGTCTTTTGCATCCATTTTATCTTGGATAGCAATGGGTTTTGATAACGTATTCATACCATCGGTAACGGTACCAATATTTTCAAATAGTGAACTGATTTCCCACATGATCCATTGTGACATGCCATTTAAACGCAATGCTAAACTCACCGCAATCGCAATGGCACCAACCGTAATCGCATTGTCTGCCCATAACCAAATAGACACAGCCGCAATGGTGAACGCTAATAAGTAATTAATGATTTGCACTAATACATTAATGATCGTAACCAGACGCATTTGGCCATAAACGGTTTTTAAGAAACGCGTCATACTATCTTGGGCGTAGTCAGCTTCTTGTGTTGTATGCGAGAACAGCTTTACGGTTGATATGTTGGTGTAACTGTCGACAATACGGCCCGTCATTGTCGAGCGAGCATCAGCTTGTTCTGTCGATATTGCTTTCAGCTTTGGAACGAGTTTCCATTGGATCAACACATAAGCCGCTAACCAAACGAGCATGGGTAGCATTAAACGTACGTCTGCATTGGCAATCATGACCAACATAGAGGTGAAATACACTAAAATGTACATCAGTACATCCAGTAATTTCATGACCGTTTCACGTACAGCAAGCGAAGTTTGCATTACCTTTGTGGCGATCCGTCCTGCAAAGTCATCTTGATAAAATGAAATACTTTGTTTGAGTAAATAGCGATGTGCTTGCCAACGAATAGCCATGGGATAGTTACCCAAAAGCGTTTGGTGCACGATAGAAGCATGTAACCAGACAACCAGCGGTATGACGACTAAGACAATCACTGACATGGTAATCAAGGTAGTGCTTTCATCTTGCCATAATGTTTGCGGATTTTTGGTGACTAACCAATCTACCAGTTGGCCCATAAAGCCAAACAGTGACACTTCCAACATTGCCATTATGGCTGTTAGTACTGACATGATAATTAAAGGCAAACCAAACCCGCGGGTATAATGACGACAAAATGCGTACAAAGTATTGGGTGGCTGAGTCGGTTCTTCTTGCGGTAAAGCTTGGGTCAATGATTCAAAAAATTTAAACATCTAATGCTCTAACTTAATGGTGAAAATTCTGCTGACTAGGATAACGCAAAAAGGCCAAATGTAATGGGTTAAATTGTTACCATATACGAAACGATTGAGTTCCGTTTTCCGCTAGTCGTGGTTGTTGTATTTCGGTAAAGTAATCTCTTAAATACGCTATAAGTAGAAAATAGTTCAGTTTTTCATTGAGTGATATAAGGCTAAATAAACGAATGGTCCAGATTAACAGTGATTGTAATATTGCAGCACAGATCTGCCAGCAAGCAAGACTTAGTCGTGATGCTCGCTTTGATGGTCAATTTTTTACCGGAGTTATCACTACTGGTATTTATTGCCGATCAATTTGTCCCGCTCCTGCACCCTATGAAAAAAATGTCCGTTACTTTGATTCTGCGATTAAAGCGGCTAATGCAGGGCTTAGGCCTTGTCTTCGATGCCGGCCAGATAGTGCGCCAAGTTCATTTGCGTGGTTAGGTACTCAAACAACATTAATGCGAGCGATTACGTTAATTGAGCAAGGCTATTTAACTGGTGAGAATGCAGGAACGATCGTCAAATTAGCTGATAAGTTAGGTATTACCAGTCGGTATTTAAATAAACTCTTTAACCAAGGTTTGGGGACTTCGCCTAAACGTTTTGCGTTATATCAGCAATTGATGTTTGCTAAGCAGTTATTACACCAAACACAATTATCAATGACAGACGTCGCCATGGCTGCAGGCTTCAATAGTATCAGGCGGTTTAATGAAATTTTTAAGCAAGAACTATTGTTAACACCTAGCGATTTACGCCAAAAGAGCCGACATTCAACTGATGTAACTCATCCTTATAAAGATAATCAAGTGAGTACTGAGATTAAACCAATAACATTAGCATTATCTTACCGTCCGCCTCTCAATTGGGTAAAAATGCTGGCTTTTTATGCATTTCGTCAAGTTGATAATATGGAGGTCATTGATGATATTTCGGGACGTTATGGTCGAACCTTTTCGTTTAATGGTGTAGAAGGCTTTTTCTACATTTCACCTAATGCCGATAAACCTCAACTTGATGTGAGTATTTACTTAGCTGATGCTAATGATATTAAATCCTTGCATTATATTACTCTGCAATTACGCCGTATGTTTGATTTAGATGCTGACATGGAGATAATCCAGCAGGCATTATCTCCCATCATTAAATTAGGCGCCAAAATTGATAGTGGCTTACGTATACCAGCGGCTGGCAGCGTTTTTGAGGCCGCTTGCCGTGCCGTATTAGGGCAACAAGTCAGTGTAGTGCAAGCCACTAAACTATTAAATTTATTGGTTGAATCTTATGGTGAAACGCTGTTCATCGATGGTAAGACTTGGCAGTTATTTCCTACGGCACAAGCTATTGCTAACGCTTCATTAGATGAACTTAAAATGCCAGGAGCTCGAAAATTAGCATTAAATGCCTTGGGGCAATTTGTATATCAGCATGCTGACTCAACACCTGACGATTGGTTGTCTGTAAAAGGTATTGGTCCATGGACTGTTGCCTACGCGAATATGCGAGGTTTGAGTGATCCTGATGTGTTTTTGAGTTCTGATTTAGTTATCAAAAATCGTCTTCATGCATTATATGAGCAATCGGGTAAACCCATTGAAACCCCTAAATCGTACATAAGCATTGCTGCCGACATTGCAACACAAGCATCACCTTGGGGCAGCTACTTAACCTTCCAGCTTTGGGATAACGATCCTGTCGCTGCAAAAAACGGATAATATTATGACCCATTTTACTTCGCCCAAGTGTCATGCTTTAGTCACAAGTCCAGTTGGTTTACTCTCGCTTAAAGCATCTGAGCATGGATTAACCCATTTGCAGGTTGAAGACCTTGCCCAAACGAGCTCGCGTGTAGAGATTCAAACTCAGTTTAGACTCCAACAAAGCACGACTGAGACAACTCAAGATTTATTGGTACAAGCCCAACAGCACATTGATACAACAGTCATTCAATTAACAGAGTACTTCGCAAATCAAAGGCAGCATTTTAGTGTACCTTTAGCGCCTAAGGGGACTGTTTTTCAACATGAAGTTTGGCATGCTCTGAGTCAATTAATATTCGGCCAGCGCTGCAGTTACAGTGATATCGCCAATACTATTGGGCGACCTAAAGCTGTCAGGGCTGTTGGGGCTGCAAATGGTGCAAACCCAATTGCTATTATCGTTCCGTGTCATCGGGTGATAGGTAAAGGCGGTAAGTTAACCGGTTATGCTTATGGGCTCGATATGAAGCAGTGGCTACTGGACTTGGAAGGGATTGAAGAAATTAACTAATTTATCTGACTGCTGTGCCAAAGTACGTTAAAATGTGCGATTGATAACCATTTTCTTGAGCGCATTTGATACATGACCCAAGCTTCTTTAGCTACGACTTTCGCTGAATTTGGCCTGCATACTCCATTGTTGGCTAGATTAACCGAGCTTAAATACCTTCAGCCTACACCAATCCAAGCTGAAACCATTCCTAGCACATTAACTGGTAAAGACTTACTGGCAGGTGCCAATACTGGCTCAGGTAAAACAGCGGCTTTTGCATTGCCGATATTACATCAATTGGTGAGTCGTCGGGCAGCAACATCTGCCAAAGGTAATTTTGTTAGTGCGTTAGTCTTGGTACCAACGCGAGAACTTGCTAAGCAAGTTGCCGACAGCTTTAAATCTTATGCGGTTCATTTAAATGGCGACATTAAAGTGGTTGCTGCATTTGGCGGTGTATCTGTTAATACTCAGATGCTAGCATTGCGTGGCGGTGCGGATGTAGTCGTCGCGACGCCAGGTCGTTTACTCGATTTAGTATCGTCAAATGCATTAAAGCTGTCCCAAGTGACAACGCTAGTACTTGATGAAGCAGATCGAATGTTAAGCCTTGGTTTTACTGAAGAGCTGACTCAAGTACTCAATTTACTTCCTAAGCAAAAACAAACGTTATTGTTTTCAGCGACTTTCCCAGATGAAGTTCGCCAACTAACGCAAGCGTTGCTCGTTAACCCGCTTGAGATACAATTACAAAGCGCTGAGGCGAGTACGTTAGTACAACGGGTAATGACGGTTAATCGTGAAAAAAAGACCGCTTTACTTGCACATTTACTACAACAGCATCAATGGCGCCAAGTGTTGATTTTTGTTGGCGCTAAAAATAGTTGCAATCATTTAGCTCAAAAACTGGCTAAACGTGGTATCACTGCAGAGGTGTTTCACGGTGATAAAGCCCAAGGCGCGAGAAGTCGTGTATTGGAAGGTTTTAAGGCGGGTGATATTCAAGTGCTCATTGCAACAGATATTGCTGCTCGTGGCCTTGATATTGAAAAATTACCTGTAGTAATAAATTTTGACTTACCGCGCAGTCCAGCAGATTATATGCATCGAATTGGTCGCAGCGGGCGTGCGGGAGAGGTCGGTTTAGCGTTGACCTTGTTGTCGCATGATGAGTATCATCACTTCTCTGTTATTGAGAAAAAGAATCAAATTCGCCTTGAACGTGAACAAGTTAACGGATTTGAGGCTGATGATGTAGTGCCTGAAAGCGTACTGGAACAACCTAAGCCAATGGCTAAGCCAGAAGGTAGCGGCAAGAAAAAACGTAAGAAGTTGTCCTCAGTTAATGTTGATATTTGGGCTAAAAAACCAGATTAGTAGTAGGTAATATGAAACATATTTTTTGGTTAGTTGATGGACAAATTGCAGGCCGTAGTGGTCCAAACAAAGATGCGTGGGATTTAGCTGAGTTTAAGCAGGCTGGTTTCGGTGCAATCGCATCATTAAATAATGCTGAAGGTTGTGATACCGACGCTATGGCTGAATTAGGTCTTCGTCATAAAGTGTTTAATTTACCTGATAATATTCCACCTAAATCGCATGACCTAGCCATTTGTGCTGAAATACTCCCTCAGGTTTTAACATTTATTCGTGAATGTGAAGCCGATCAGTTACCAGTGTTACTCCATTGTCGCTCTGGGATTAATCGTACAGAAATGGTGATGGCTTATTATATGATGGAAAACGGTGCGGCGCCTTTGCATGCAGTTAGTCAAGTTCGCAATGCCAGTGGCTTAGCGTTCGATGCCGAGGGTTGGGATCAATTTGTTTATGATGTGCTTTACGAGCTGCAATCTGCTTCGAACTGATTTTATGTCAATTTAAAGCATCATAATAATGAGGGAAACAATGATAATTAAATCAGTAGCTGGTTTAATTATCATTGTTTCCCTTTGTTGTTTTTATTGGGTTGTATTCGGTTTTAACTTGCACTCTGTTCTAGCTTATATGTGTATATAGCCGATTAAGTTTTTCTCCCTAGCTTTTATAAATTGCGTTAAGAAGGCTAAGAGCGATTTAATCGTTGAATTTTTTTGTATAAAATGTCGACTAGTTGTTGTCGGAAAGGTATTAATGTAGTTTGCTATTTCTTGTTATCAACCAGAGTCTTCTCCTCAAATATTCACTATTTATTGAAACGTAATTGTAATCGAAATGATTTATCGAGTTGGCTCTTATCGGATGAATAGCTAATTTTGTGATTTGTAATGATGTTTGCAGATAAAATAGACCACTTAAGCTAGTCTAAAGACTGACGATAAATGCTATAGTGAAATAGGTTTCAGTCTTTAGATGAAGGGGTAATGATGAGTCCGAAAATGAGCAAAGCGAATCAATCGCAGGGTTTATTGCTTTTTAAGCTAAATCAAACACAAGTGTTTGCTTTAGGTACTTTAAAAATTCGTGAACTCGTGCCGTTTACTCCTTTAACTAAAATCCCGCACTCTCACCCAGCCATTTTGGGGGCTGCAACCATTCGTGGTATGACTATTCCTATTATCGATATGGCTGCAGGTATTGGTTATAGGCCCGTTACCGAAGCAGAGCTTAAAGACAGCTACATCATTATTACTGATTGTCAGAGAATGGTGATAGGTTTTCTTGTGCGCTCAATCGATAAAATCATTGAATGTAATTGGCGTAATATTGAAGCACCTTCAGGTAACTTAGGCAAAAATGCATTTTTAACAGGTGTAACCCGTTTTAATGATCAGCTCGTTCAGTTATTAGATGTTGAGTTATTACTGTCGAAAATATTCCCGGATGATCCGATTAATAATCGAGCGATATTAACCGATGTACAACGTGAGAAATTAACTCCGTTACGTATTTTACTGGTGGATGATTCAAAAGTTGCCCGCAAGCAATTATCTGATGCATTAGATTCGATTAACATTGCTTATCAAGTGACGGCCGATGGTCGTGATGCACTGCAGATGATGCAACAAGCCGCGGAAGAACGAAAGCCTATTGATTTACTGGTGAGTGATATTGAAATGCCAGGACTTGATGGATACGAATTAGCCTTTGAGGTTAAAAATAATCCAGCGATTGAACACGCGTACATTATTTTACATACGTCCTTATCCAGCGAAATCAGTGTTAGCCAAGCTAAACAAGTCGGAGCCAATGAGGCATTAACAAAATTTGATGCTAAAGAGTTGATTGAAGCGATGCTTAGAGGTGCTCAAGCACTGCAGCCTGCTTGATGATTGCTGTTGGTTTTTTTATGGTATTTTCAGCTTTTAACATCGTTAACAATTTAACAGCAAGTAACCTGTAACCGTCAAATTAGTGCTTTCTTTATGAGCAATGATTGAATTTTTTTACTCATTTGGCATCAACACTAGACTTATTGCATGGCATCCTGATATATAGCTACAAGGCTTTTACAGTGTTCAGTATATTCGCTGGGCACAAGGTAATGCTTAACTTTAATGAGGGAGTGCTATCCCTGAAAACGGATTGATTGAAGTGTGCAAATTGAGTGGTGTGAGTTAATTACGCTCAATGAGTAAGAAGAGCTGGGTGTTTTCAGTAATAGCATTGATATTATCGAGATGTCATGAAAGTCGTAACCTAGATATTGTATCACTATGAGTTGTAAGGTGATGAATACGTTGGTATGACGAGTATTGTGATGTTTCCTTTTCTAAAGATAAGCAAAACCTTGATCATAAAAAGTCATAAATATAATAATCATAGGTTAAGCAATGAATCAAAAAACATCACTGTTAGCTCGTATCGCTAACGGTAGCCTCGTGCTACAAATTATCAGCGGAATCATTTTGGGCGTGATTCTGGCAAGTATTTCAACAACAGGTGCCAACAATGTGGCTTTTTTGGGCTCACTTTTTGTGGGTGCTTTAAAAGCTATTGCGCCAATCCTGGTTTTTGTTTTGGTTGCATCATCGATTGCCAATCAAAAGAAAAATAGCCAAACCAATATGCGTCCTATCATTGGGCTATATCTTCTGGGTACATTTGTTGCTGCATTAACCGCAGTATTATTCAGTTTTGCGTTTCCAACCACTTTATTGCTAACCACTGGGATAGAGGGCACCAATCCTCCTCAAGGGATTAGTGAAGTTATCAATACCTTATTGTTCAAAATTGTCGATAACCCAGTTAACGCACTATTAACGGGCAATTACATTGGTATTTTGGTGTGGGGGGCTGGTCTTGGAATAACCATGCATCATGCCAGCGACAGCACTAAACGAATGCTCTCAGATGTCAGTGATGCGGTGTCAAATATTGTTCGCTTTGTGATTCGTTTAGCGCCTATCGGTATTTTTGGTTTAGTTGCGGCTACATTTGCTGAAACAGGTTTCGACGCTCTAGCGGGTTACGGCCAATTATTGATGGTACTTGTGGGATCTATGTTATTCATTGCTTTGGTGATTAACCCTATTATCGTTTATGTCAAAATTAAGCGTAATCCTTATCCATTAGTATTTAAGTGTTTACGTGAAAGTGGTGTAACAGCCTTTTTCACCCGTTCAAGTGCGGCCAATATTCCGGTCAACATGGCTTTGTGTGAAGAATTAAAACTGCATAAAGACACTTATTCAGTGTCTATTCCATTAGGTGCCACCATTAATATGGGCGGTGCTGCGATTACCATTACGGTATTAACATTAGCAGCAGCTCATACTTTGGGTATTCAAGTGGACTTTATGACAGCTCTGTTATTGAGCGTGATAGCGTCGGTTTCCGCTTGTGGTGCTTCAGGTGTTGCCGGTGGTTCATTATTATTAATCCCATTAGCGTGTAGTTTGTTTGGGATTTCTAATGATGTTGCCATGCAAGTTGTGGCAGTTGGTTTTATTATTGGTGTGATTCAAGATTCAGCCGAAACAGCACTAAATAGCTCTACAGATGTTATCTTTACTGCAGCAGCATGTGAAGCTGCTGAAGCTAAAGAGGCCAAGCAAGCCGCTCAAGTGAGTTAATATTGTATGTAACTTCAGTTCGGGATAATAAACAGTTATCAAACAGCCTTTATCCCGCTAACTGTGTTGTATCGATGCGTCAATACGCTTTATTAGCAAAACAAATGACAAGTTTGATATGAAATAGGCCAAATGTTGCCATTTTACCTTACTTATCCCATCTCATAACTCGAATTGAGGTTATGTATATTCATTAAAAAATGCCGACGCGATTGTGTCGGCATTTTTTTGTCTAATTGAGCATAAGTAACCTGAGCTCGGGATAATAAACGCCTTTCAAACAGCCCTTTGTCCTGCTAACTGTGTTGAATCGACTTACAATAGGCTAGCTATTGACGCGTCAATTCGCCTTATTAGCATAACAAATGACAAGCTTGAAAGTGAGTTGGGTTAACATGCTGATTTTAAATAGCTAAGTTCATCCCTTATCCCGAGTTCAGGTTAAGTAATGACGGCATTAAAATGGATGCTGGCTAAAAAACGTCATCTCGACTTGGCTATAAGGATGGGTAATTGTGAGCGATTGCGCATGCAAGTTTAACCGTTTACTGGCACTAATTGTCTCGTTATCGCCATAAAACTCATCGCCTAAAATTGCATGGCCAAGCGCCAACATATGAACCCTAAGCTGATGAGTGCGACCCGTGTGGGGTTTTAGTTCCATCAGCGTTGACTGCGTCCTATGTTCAAGTACCTGGAAGTAGGTTAACGCAGTTTTGCCTGAATCTGTAAGCATTTGGAATGGTGGTGAATCAGGGTTAGGTCCTAGCGCAAAGTTCACTTTACCTTGCTGTTCACCCACATGGCCAATCACTTCGGCAATGTACACCTTTTTAGCTTGTCGATTTTGAAACTGAATTTTTAAATGTGATTCTGCTTTTTTAGTACGAGCAAAAATCATGATCCCAGAAGTATCACAATCTAAACGATGGATCAAAATCGCTTCAGGATAACATCGTTGCAAACGGGTTATGGCCGTATCGTGTGTGTCTGGTGAACGTCCTGGATTTGATAATAGGCCTGAAGGCTTATTGATGACGATAATGTCACGGTCTTTATAGCGTATGTCCAACCACGGAATTGATGGTGGTTGATAAGTAAAGATGTGCATTATAAATTGTCTCTCTAATTGTGTCTGATTCAGGTATTGATGTGGCGAAACGTTAATCTCGCGAGTACTCATGTTGCGGATACTAACAAAGTTTTACTGATAACCAAAAACCAATTATTCGGCTGAATAATACTGTTTGGTTATCGCCGCTTTACCAGGTCGCTAGCCACAACCGTAATGACATTCCCCAACTGCTTGTTACGCCAGAGGTAACAAAGCGAATATTGTTTTCAGCATCAACGATATAAATAGCAGGCAATGCCATGGCGCCCCATTCTTGGCTTAATAACATTGTTTGATGCTGATTGATGACATCAAAATGATAATGATGATGTTGCATAAAGGTGCTGATGTCGTCGTCAGAACCTGAAGCTACTGCAATGGAAACAACCTGATAATCTGGATTTAGACTAACTGAGTTCACCATAGGAGAGGTCACTTTACACACCGGACACCAAGTGCCCCAAAAATAGACCAAGGTGGGTTTATGTTGGGTACTGTTCTCTCTAATATGTTGCTGGGCGTTAATTGATGGTGCAGTAAATAATGATATTGGTTTATTGGCGATAGTATACGCGTTTATTGGCATCGCTACGCCTGTTCGCATATCTCGCTGTAGATAACTCGCGATAGCGAACAACACCACCGCAATAACGATGATATCGCGTAGACTCGTTAGCCAAAATCGTTTGGTTTTGAGTGTGTATTTTAGATTAAGTAACCATGACGGCATACGACATTAATTCCTATAAATACCCTGTATTAAGGTAAATATGCTGCCGGAGTCTTACGACTATAAAGCCTACTATAGGCCATTAACTGCGGATAAAAGGTTCTAAATGCAATCTCGATATCAATATAAATCTTATCGATATCTTTAATGGCATGGTCAAAAAGTTCTGGTTTTGATAAACGACGACTGACGCCTTTAATCGCTTGATCTAATCCTTGTCTTGTTTGGTAACTACTTAGCCAATCTTGCTGGATAATTTGTGGCGCAATGGCCTGTAACGTCGGAGGTAGTTCAAGTGTAGTACTAAGCTGGTGGTATGCTTTTTGGCAAAATTCATCTAATGGCTGGTGATGATACTCTTCCCAATAAAACGCTAAATAATGATCGAATACTAAGTCAACTAATATAGGTGCTACGCGACGTGAAGTTTTAGGGAACAGCTTGAGCAGGTCGATAATAATTTCATGATTGTCAGTAATTTGGTCTATCTGACGATGAAGCCATATCCCTTGTTGCAGATGTTTTGGATGTTGCTCTATGTTACCTTTCGCGAAATCACCCGACAAATTAGCTACTAGGTGAGTATCGCTGATGTCGGCTAAATGTAAGTGAGCTAAAAAGTTCATAAATTGTACTTCTAATTTTATTATTTTACAGTATGATACAAGCCGTTTGTAACAAAGCGTTACAAAGTGGCAAGTGAGTGGTGTTAATCATAACGTTTTATAGATAAATGTCATGGAGTATTGAACTTCGTATTGTTGTGATGCGTATATGTAACTGCTTTTTAAAGGTTATAGGATTAATTTAGGGATCAAGGATGATGAAAGACTGGATTAAAAAGTTATTGGGTAAGCCAGCTGCACCAAAAAGAAATAAAGTACACATCGACATGCGTTATGAAGAACATTCATATAAATCGGACCAAACCTTTGACTCTGCCAAGTCAGATACTATTGAACTGGACGATATCGACACCGAGTCGATAGAACAAAAGCTGAGAAAATAATCACCAAACTTGATCTTAACCCGCAGTCGCCATAGACTAGCGGCCGTTTTTACTGTTGAGATCATACTATGCGTGTTGCAGATTTTTCATTCGACCTACCTGATGAGCTGATTGCTCGCTATCCGACAGCACAACGCAATGCTTCGCGTTTACTCACATTAAGTGGCGAAAACAGTGAGCTTGCAGACAAAAAATTTACTGATTTATTCAATCTAGTCAATCCTGGAGACTTGATGGTGTTTAATAACACCCGAGTTATACCAGCACGTTTATTTGGCCAGAAGTCGACTGGCGGTAAGCTTGAGATTCTCGTTGAGCGTATGCTCGACGATAAACGCATTCTAGCCCACGTTCGCAGTTCAAAATCTCCTAAAGTCGATACACTTATTGACTTAGACGGCGGCTACCAAATGATAATGTTGGCCCGTCACGATGCATTGTTCGAGCTTGAATTACTGTCTGATAAAACCATATTAGAAGTACTTGAAGACGTCGGTCATATGCCACTTCCTCCTTACATTGATCGTCCTGATGAGGATACTGATAAAGAACGTTATCAAACAGTGTATAACCAAACACCAGGTGCAGTAGCTGCACCAACTGCAGGGTTACACTTTGACGATGCCATGTTAGCCGATTTAAAAGCCAAAGGGGTTAATATTGCCTTTGTGACTTTGCATGTCGGTGCTGGTACATTCCAGCCAGTACGAGTCGATAATGTGCTTGAACACAAGATGCATTCAGAATGGGCTAATGTGTCACAAGAGGTTGTTGACCTAATTGCGCAAACTAAAGCGGCTGGAAATCGCGTTGTTGCCGTCGGCACAACCTCAGTTCGTTCATTAGAAAGTGCAGCGCGTGCAAGTGGAGATCGTCCTCTTGAAGCCTTTAGTGGTGATACCGATATCTTTATTTACCCAGGTTTTCAATTTAAAGTTGTTGATGCCATGGTCACTAATTTTCATTTGCCAGAATCAACATTAATCATGCTGCTGAGTGCTTTTGCTGGTTATGAAGCGGTAATGAAAGCTTATCAACATGCGATTACGCAAAAATATCGCTTTTTTAGCTATGGTGATGCGATGTTTGTGACGAAAAAAGCCCCGTAAGCAATGAATTTGATTTAAAATACTCGCCCACAATAGTGGGCGTTTTTTTGATTTAATGTGTCAGTAACCTTGAAGCATTAAAATTTGCCCTCATTACTATAGAAACTAAACGAGTCAGACTGTTTATCTGGCAAGGTGATTTATGAAATTTGAATTAGATACAACTGATGGTCGTGCACGTCGCGGACGTCTTATTTTTGACCGCGGTACAGTAGAAACGCCAGCATTTATGCCTGTGGGGACTTACGGTACGGTAAAAGGTATGACGCCTGAAGAAGTACGCGCTACCGGTGCCGACATTTTATTGGGCAACACCTTTCATTTATGGTTACGTCCTGGCGAAGAGATCATGCGTAAACACGGTGATTTGCACGACTTTATGAATTGGCAACGTCCTATTCTAACGGACTCAGGTGGATTCCAAGTGTTTAGTTTAGGTGATATTCGTAAAATCACTGAAGAGGGTGTGCATTTTCGTTCACCGATAAATGGTGAAAAGATTTTCTTGGACCCAGAAAAATCAATGCAGATTCAGGATTCTTTAGGATCTGATGTGGTGATGATTTTTGATGAATGTACCCCGTATCCAGCAACTCATGATGAAGCACGTAAGTCGATGCAAATGTCACTGCGTTGGGCTAAGCGTTCACGTGATGAGTTTGACCGCTTAGAAAACCCGAACTCTTTGTTTGGCATTATTCAAGGTGGTGTGTTTGAAGATTTACGCGACGAAAGTGTAAAGGGTCTTTTAGACATAGGTTTTGATGGTTATGCAGTAGGTGGTTTAGCTGTTGGCGAGCCTAAAGCAGACATGCACCGTATTTTAGAACATGTTTGTCCGCAAATTCCTGCTGACAAGCCTCGTTATTTAATGGGCGTGGGCAAACCTGAAGATTTAGTCGAAGGCGTTCGTCGTGGTGTGGATATGTTTGACTGTGTTATGCCAACACGTAATGCCCGTAATGGCCATTTATTTACCAGTGAAGGTGTGATTAAAATTCGTAATGCACGTCACCGTGACGACACAGCAACATTAGATCCTAAGTGTGATTGTTACACTTGTAAAAACTATTCACGTGCTTATTTATACCATTTAGATCGTTGTAATGAAATTCTAGGTGCGCGTTTAAACACCATCCATAATTTACGTTATTACCAAATGTTGATGGAAGGTTTGCGCGGCGCAATTGAGACAGGTACATTAGACGCCTTTGTTAAGGAGTTCTATACCAGTTTTGGTCGTGAAGTACCTGAGTTAATCGTTTAATTTTAGCTAATAAGAAGAGAGAACTATGTTTATTTCAAATGCATATGCAAGCCCAATCAGTGGTGTAGCCGGTGGCGAAACCATGCAGTTAATTTTCATGCTAGTCATGTTTGGATTAATCTTTTACTTCATGATTTTCCGTCCACAGTCAAAGCGTGTGAAAGAGCACAAAAACCTAATGGCGTCGATTTCAAAAGGTGATGAAGTGTTAACCAGCGGTGGCATTCTCGGTAAAGTGACCAAAATTGGTGAAGAAAGTGATTATGTGTTATTAGCGATTAATGATAACAACCAAATCACGATTAAAAAGGATTACATCGCAGCGGTATTGCCTAAAGGTTCTATCCAGTCGTTATAAGCCAAGAGGGCTATGGTGTGTTAAATAAATACCCAATGTGGAAAAACATCATGGTGATGCTTGTCATTGCCATTGGTAGTTTTTATGCAATTCCAAATTTGTTTGGTGAAGATCATGCAGTGCAGATTGTCGCGACTCGCGGCGCAGAAGTTACTGCATCGACACAAACGACTGTGGTTGATTTATTAGATAGTCAGGGTATTGCGGTAAAGCGTGCCGAGCTAGAAAATGGTCAGTTATTAGTCCGAGTGCAAAATCCTGAGCAACAGTTAGTCGCTAAAGAAGCTATCGCTGAACTGCTTGGCCAGAAATATACCGTTGCGCTAAACTTAGCTCCGGCAACCCCTGAATGGCTTGAAGCTGTTGGTGGGTCACCGATGAAATTAGGTTTAGATTTACGTGGTGGTGTTCACTTCCTAATGGAAGTGGATATGGGCGAAGCTATTCGTAAAATGGAAGAAGCTAAGATAGCTGATTTCCGAAGCCAGCTTCGTGAAGAGAAAATTCGTTATGCTGGTATTCGTAAAACCCCTAAAGGGATTGCGATTAAGTTTCGAGATGCTGAAACGGTTGACCAAGCAGAGACTTATTTAAAAACCCGCAGCAATGACATGACCTATACCGATGCGAGTAGCGGTAATGAGTTTATGCTTCTTGCCACCATGAGTGATGCTTACCTTAAGCAAATTAAGGAAGAAGCACTGCAGCAAAACATTACCACTATTCGTAACCGTGTTAACGAGCTGGGTGTTGCTGAGCCAGTAGTACAACGTCAAGGCGCCGAGCGCATTATTGTTGAACTGCCAGGTGTACAAGACACTGCTCGAGCAAAAGAAATTTTAGGTGCTACGGCATCAATTGAATTTCGTATGGTTGATGATAAGGCTGACGTAAGCGCAGCTGCAAATGGTCGTGTTCCTGCAGGCGCAGAAGTGTACCAACGCCGTGAAGGCGGGATTGCAGTATTGAAAAAAGAAGTGATGCTAACGGGTGATCATATCACTGGTGCACAACCTACTTTTGATGAATACAGTCGTCCACAGGTAGCGATTAATCTTGACGCAAAAGGCGGCTCGATTTTCTCTAACGTGACCAAAGACAATATCGGTAAACCAATGGCAACATTATTTATCGAATATAAAGACAGTGGTACACGTAATCCTGATGGCACAGTGAAAATGACTCGTATTGAAGAGGTTATTTCAGTTGCGACGATTCAGGCTCGTTTAGGCCGTAATTTTGTGATTACCGGTCTTGAGCACACTGAAGCACAAAGCCTAGCGTTATTATTACGTGCAGGTGCGTTGATTGCGCCAGTGACCATTGTGGAAGAAAGAACTATTGGCCCAAGCCTAGGTGCTGAGAACATCCAAAACGGTGTTCAAGCGATGATTTGGGGCATGGTTGTTGTTCTTGTATTTATGATGGTTTACTACCGTGCATTTGGTTTTATTGCCAACCTTGCATTGCTGGCAAACCTAATTATGGTTGTTGGTGTGATGTCTATGATCCCAGGTGCGGTATTAACCTTACCAGGTATTGCGGGCATGGTATTAACGGTGGGCATGGCGGTTGACGGTAACGTACTTATTTTTGAACGTATCCGTGAAGAACTTCTTGGTGGCCGCAGCGTGCAACAAGCTATCCATGAAGGTTATGGTAATGCTTTTTCAACCATTGCAGATGCTAACATCACTACCTTTATGACAGCGTTAATCTTGTTTGCTGTCGGTACCGGTGCGGTGAAAGGTTTTGCTGTTACCTTAATGATAGGTATCGCGACTTCGATGTTTACAGCCATTGTTGGCACACGCTCAATCGTGAATGCGGTTTGGGGTGGTAAGCGCGTTAAGTCATTGTCTATCTAAGGGAGAAGTTGAACATGTTTCAGATATTTTCAGTAAAGAATACAGTCGACTTCCTTCGTCATGCACTTCCTATTAGTGTAATGTCGTTGATCTTAGTTATTGCTTCTTTTGTATCGCTAGGCGTACAAGGCATTAACTGGGGCTTAGACTTTACCGGCGGTACGGTTGTTGAAATGGAGTTTTCTGCTCCTGTTGACTTAAATGCTCTACGTGCAACCATGACGACTGATGAAGCTGAAGGAGCCGTGGTACAAAACTTTGGTTCAAGCCGCGACATTTTAGTTCGTTTACCGGTAAGAAATGAGTTAAAAAGTGATGTCCAGGTTGCAGCAGTATTAACTGCTGCGCAGTCAATTGATTCAGGCGTGATTCAAAAGCGTGTTGAGTTTGTTGGGCCACAAGTAGGTAAGGAATTAGCAGAGCAGGGGGGCTTAGCAGTTATTGTTGCCTTAATCTGTATTCTTATCTATGTATCATTTCGTTTTGAATGGCGTTTAGCTGCAGGTTCTGTAGCGGCGCTAGCCCATGACGTTATTGTGACCTTAGGGGTCTTTTCGGTATTACAGCTTGAGTTTGACTTGACCGTATTGGCAGGTTTATTGACGGTTGTGGGTTACTCACTTAACGATACCATCGTAGTGTATGACCGTATCCGTGAAAACTTCCTTAAAATGCGCAAAGGCACTCCTGTAGAGATTGTGAATACCTCAATCACTCAGACCATGAGTCGTACTGTTATTACCACAGGTACAACATTAATTACCGTTATTGCGCTGTTTTTAAAAGGCGGCACAATGATCCATGGTTTTGCGACTGCATTATTACTCGGTATTTTTGTGGGTACATACTCATCGATTTACGTGGCAAGTTATTTAGCCATTAAATTGGGTATCAATCGTGAACATATGTTACCGGTAGAGATTGAGAAAGAAGGTGCTGATCAGCCTTCAATGATGCCTTAATAAGTATTATTAATCTTAATCGCTAAAAAGAAACCCCAGCTTGCTGGGGTTTCTTTTTATGCCTAACTTATGATCTTTTGTTCTGCTAAATGCACTTCACAGGCAGCCATTAACGTTTTGTGCCATTGAGTTTGTGGATCAACTATCAGAGCTTCCCATCCATCACTACCGAGTATTTCGACACTGTTAAACATCAGTGAAGTTAACGTCATAGTGCCAGATACTCTAAATGTACCGATATTCGTCTCTATACGAGAAATGGTTATCTTAGTCATGATGTAAAGTGATGAGGTAATCTGCTTGGCCGTTTTCGGTTGAGGTAAACTCACCATGACCGATGAATTGCTTCAAGTTATCGGTACCCGAGTCAGCTATTACATTGAATTGGCTTTGGGCAACACCTTGTGAAAAGACGCCATTATGTTGTAACACTATAGTGCCTGATATTTCTGGTGTATTTATGGTTAAGTGCTCCATTCCAACAAATACCGCAGCTTCCCCATTTTGATATGACATCACATAGCGAATTTGAGCAGAACCATTAATATCACCTGAATACGTTTGGGTAATTTCGGCAATGGTTTGTTTGTTGTTATTGTCGTGTTCAGCATAAGCCGATTCATTCCAAGCGGTGATTTGAAATACACCTTTTAAGACTATTTTTGTCATGTAGAGCCCTATTTGTGATGTTAATAAGTTCTAATCGCTAGGGCCAGTTGACTTTTCGTGCTTGAAAGATCAACAGGCCCTTATATAAAGTTAACTTAACCATGTCTATGGCAAATGTCCAATTCACAAACAAGACTCGACAGATTTTGGTAGAGGCAGTAGGATGAAACAAATTTGCCAGCAAGAGCAATGCAGTAGGATAACGCATGGAACAACGAAAAGTATTATTGGCCGGTGGTAATTTACTGCAGGCTCATACATGGAAAGGGCTACTGGAAACGAGTGGGATCGAAGTTGATCTTAAAGGTGAAGCACTCATTGGTGGCGTAGGCGGTTTGCCGATTGAAATGCAAACGGTTGAGTTATGGGTAGCAGATAATCAACTTGCCGCTGCGCAAACGTTACTGGATGCACTCGATATTGAACAGCCTCAATGGCAATGTGTCCAATGCCATGAAATAAACGAAGGCAGTTTTGAATTGTGTTGGCAATGTAGTTCGCAAAGAAGTGAAATGCATAACGAATAAGCCTGAGTATAAGATGGTTTTTTAGCGTTGAAGTCCATCTTTTACCACCAAATGTTGTTGGAGATAAACGGGGTTAATCATGACGTAAATTTTTTGGGCAAAGTCCCTAAGCCGATTTATGTTTTGCAATATTGCACCTAGCTTATAAATAAGCGTCCCGTTTAACTGAGCCACTAGTGTCCATTTGTGGCTTATTGTGACGCAGTTAGCGCTTATTCATCTATAAATGACACCATCATAAACCCCTCTTTGTAGTAAATTGCCACAAACTGCTGCAAAATTGTTTTCAAAAATCCAATAGACTCTATGATTAAACTACTTTTAGGTTTATGACGTATGTAGTGCTAATTTGTCACAAATGAGTGACTTAACTAACTTAAGGAAACACTATGCAACCCTCTCCAGCATTTGCCAGTTTGGTCGATTCTGTTATGCCTCATGTCAACTTATTAACCATTGAGCAATATCAACAACAAGATCAATGGCAATTAATCGATGTGCGAGAAGATAACGAGTGGTTACAAGGGCATTTACCTAATGCAAAACACCTCAGTCGTGGCATTATTGAGCGTGATATAGAGCATCGCTTTCCTGATAAAAGCACCCCAATATTACTTTATTGTGGAGCGGGTCAACGTGCTGCATTATCTGCCTATAATTTACAGCTCATGGGTTATACGCAAGTAGCCTCAATGATTGGCGGATACCGTGCTTGGATACAACATCAATTCCCTATCGTTGAAGACTGAGTAGATTAATGCAATATTTCCCTTTGTTTGTTGATACTCAAGGTTTACAGGTTTTATTGGTGGGGGCTGGTGAGGTTGCCACACGTAAACTCGATCTGTTGTCTCGTACTGATGCTCATATTCATGTAATCGCACCAACGGTTGCCAATGATATTGAAAACTATCATGCACAAGGTCGGATCCAGCTGTCTCGTCGTGAAGTCTGTGCAGATGATATTGCCAATGTCGATATCATTTACCTTGCCACTGCCGATGAGCAATTGAATATGGATTTTGCACAGTTGGCCACGGAGCGGGGGATTTGGGTGAATGTGGTCGATAATCCTAAATTTTGTCGATTTATTACGCCTTCGATAGTAGATCGAGGCAGGTTAGTGGTTGCGATCAGTACAGCTGGTGCCGCACCTGTTTTCGCTCGAACTATCCGTTCACGTCTCGAAACCATGCTACCGTCATCATTAGCGCCTTTATTTGATTTTGTTGCCAGTAAGCGCGAGGAAGTACAACATAAATTATTAGCAGGTAAAGATAGACGTTTATTTTGGGAACGATTTTTTACCACGAACCAAGATAAATTCGATACATTAACAGAACAACGCTATCTTGAGGCTTTTGAAGACTTTAGTGTTAAAGGTGAGATTCTTTTGTTAATGGAGGATACGCCGGCACATTTACTCCCTATTGCCGCCATGCCGTTGTTACAGACATTAGACGTGGTTTACAGTGATGGTGCACTTGATAGTGACATTAATGAATTATTAAGGCGAGACGCAAATAGAGAAGCTGTGCCATTGTTAAGTGATATCACTCATCAATATGAACACGGATCTCGTATGTTAATCGTGTCTTCTGCTGCTAAAGTCGCCCAGTTCAGCGCGCATTTTCCAATGGCAAAACATCTACGCCCTGGTGCTATTTAACCCAAGATGTACGATGTTCTATTATGCCGAGTCTACTTTGTAGTAGACTCGGTTTTTTTTATCCTCGTAGGAGCCTTTTATGGCCGCTAAAGCTACCGTTTTTAAAGTTTCGTTGCAGATTGCAGATATGGACCGTCATTATTATGCCGATCATCAGTTTACCTTAGCCCAACATCCGTCCGAAACCGATACGCGGATGATGGTGCGTTTACTGGCATTTGCCATTAATGCATCAGAAACGTTAGTGTTCAGTAAAGGTTTATGTGTTGATGATGAAGCGGAACTTTGGGATAAAAACCTCAGTGGTGAAATCGATCTTTGGGTTGAGTTTGGCCAAGCTGATGAGAAGTGGCTTAGAAAAGCATGTGGTCGGTCAAAACAGGTTATTCTTTATACTTATGGCGGCCGAAGTGTACCAATTTGGTGGCAGCAGAATCAGCAAGCGTTTGCTCGCTACGAAAATTTAACGGTGATTAATTTTCCTGAAGATGCGGTGAAACAAATGGAAGTTTTTGTTAATCGTAATATGGCGTTACAAGTTAGTCTTAGCGAAGGGCAAGTGTGGTTATCAGATGCAAATAATAGCGCATTAATAGAGCCTGAAACGTTAAAGTAGTGGCGTTCAGGTTGTTTGGCTACAATCACAGCATCTATCATAATTTAGATCACAGTAAAGTGAATTTAACCTTAACTTTGTAGAAATTAATTAAGTTTAATCAAATGGGTCTTGTACTAATAAAATCACAGGCAGATAATCAAATCATGTAGTGAGCATCACAATAAATTATAACTAATTAATAAATATGATGTTTCACGTTTCGCGATGGTTGTTGATTAAGGATGTTATTGTGAAGAAATTAGCCCTATACCCAGTAGAAAAAATTGATGAATTAACGTCACCAGAAGCTCATGAAGATATCTCAGTGTTATCCTCAGCATTAAACGTGTTTACTGATTTTAAGAAAGTGACACCGATGGTGATAGAATCGAGTACGTCGGCGGTTAAGGTCGAGCACTTAATGCAGAAGTCGCATGTACGTCTTAAATTAGTAATAGATGATAAAGATCGGTTTATTGGCCTAATCAGCTTTGAGTCTTTACATAATCAAGAGATATTGAAACGTGTTGCCGCTGGGCATCAGCGTGATCATTTAAGTGTTGCAGATTTTATGATCCCTAAAGAGGATCTGAAAGCGATTGATTTTGAAGATTTAAGTTATGCTCGTATTGGTGATGTTATTGAGACATTACAATCAGCAGGACAGCAACATTGTTTAGTGGTTGACCGTTCAAATCATGCCATCCGTGGTGTGTTATCTGCTAATGATATTGCTCGTCGATTAAAGCTAGCTGTCGATGTGAGTACGCCAAACTCATTTGCATCTATATTTGAAGTGATTGCCAATATTCAGCAGCCTGCCGTGTTGCAAACAACACAATCTCACTATTAGTCTGTTAACTGTTAAAAAGTTAATCCATCAGAAATAAAAATAGCCACATAATGTGGCTATTTTTGTAATCAACTAAATAATATTACTGGAAGCTTAAGCTCCAAGTATCAATATATCCAGTATCTTGTCTCGCATTATCAACAGCTTTTAATGTCCATACACCACTTGATTCGACACCTGCCATATTAGCGGTGTAAGTCTGGGTTAGATTATCGGTACCACCACCAGTGTTGTTATGCAGTACAACCGTTTGGCCGGTAGGGCTAACTAACTGGATTTTTAAATCACCAATATAAGTATGAATAATCCCAATTGACACCGATACCGTTCCTGAATCGCCAGTACGGCTAACAGTAATAGGGCTAGTAATACCACTAGTGTTGTTGTCTGGGATCGTATAATTGCCGGTATTAGTGTAGCTTGCTGGGCCGCCTGTGTTGCTGCCACCAGTGCTACCTGCGGTGTAGTTAGCCACTAAACTTACACCACTAAATGCACTATAACCTTGTACCATCACATAATAAGTACCAGATTGAGGCGTCGCAATTGGGCAAGACTCTGCATTACCACCTTTCCATGGACGACAGTCGTAACTGCTGCTGGTAGGTGATGCGCCATACTGCACATATAAGTCAGCATCGCCAGTTCCACCACTCATAGTGAAGCTTATGTCTGTCGCGCCTGCAGGAACGTCTAACGAGAAATATAATTCATCGTTTTTAGCGCCAGCTAAGCCTGTTTTTGCCACGCCTTTTTCAAGTACGCTGTCACCAGAGCCTGTACCTGGATCGGTTGGACCATTACATGATTCATCTAGGTAAGCTTTTGCTGCAGTGGCATTAACCATCCCGAAACCTGTTTGGTTATCACGACCGGCAACGCTTAAGTCATCTGCTGTTGCATTTAATGCAGCACGCACTTGGCTAGCGCTACATTCTGGATGATAACTCCACACTAATGTTGCCACACCTGACACATGCGGTGTTGCCATTGAGGTGCCATTGTAATAAGCATAATCTCGATTTCCTTGATTACTCACAGTGGCTGATTGTCCCAACTTAGCTTTAAGTGCAAGCCCAGTTGCTCGGTCAACAGACATAGAAGGGATCAGAATTTCACTGTTAGCATCAACGACGAATGGATTTTGTAGTCCTGGTAGTGCAGTGTTACTGTAAACAATGACACCTTTAGCACCAGCTGTTTTACAGGCTTTAACTGAGTTTATTTCAGGGTAACTGGCCCCTTGGTTACCTACACGCTCAACAAGACAGATTTTATTGGTCATGCTACCGCAATTAAAACTGGTTCCATTGACAGTACATTCCGCTAGGGTTCCCGTTGCACTTGCGTTAATCGGTGCCGCAGTGTAGCTAGTACCAGATGGGGTTAAACGATTGTGCGGCACTACACCATTGTTAAAGTAAGACTGACCGCCAATGGTTATATCGGCTAAACGACCTTCACCAACGGTAACCGTCGATAGAATTGCCTCGCCAGGCCCTGAGATTTCAACTTGGTCTGTATATTGTGAAAAAGCGGCATGATCGAGATTACTGTCAACTGCTGCAACAGACATGACGCTATCGTAAGATGCTGGGTAGCTATAACTACTGTCGCCAGCATTACCAGCAGCTGCAATTAATAACACCCCATTGTTATAATGAGTATTTAATGCATTACGTTCAGTTGTGGTGGAACCACTACCACCTAAACTCATTGTTACTACGTTTGCACCACCTGAACTAACACAGGTATCAATAGCAGCGACCAATGATGATGAGTAACCCCATCCTGCTTCGTTAAACACTTTTACGACATGAATATTGGCATTTTGGTTAGGCATCACCCCAACCACACCTTCATTATTCGCTATTGCCGCAATGGTACCCGCTACGTGAGTACCATGGGCATTATTATTACCTGGTTGATACCAATTGCCTGTGCCTGAATTATTGGTTCCTGTTGCATTGTTACCACTTAAATCATTGTGGCTACGGTCATAACCAGAATCAATAATACAGATTGTACGATTACCTGTTTGGCTGTCGCTTAATACGGTTGCACCAACAAAGGTTTGCCCCCAAGGTGTCGTCTCTGCAAGCAGTCTACGGGGTAAATCCTCTTCCACGTATTCAACATCTTGACGCAAACGTAATGCTTTAATAGAAGACGAGTCGAGCTTTACCGAGTAACTATTACTGCGACCTACGCGCTTCATTTCTCGTGCTTTTACGCTATTCAAGGCTCTAAATTGAGTAAATACTTCGTTTGAACGAGGCTCGTAAGCCATACTGTTGTCCGTTTCAGCATTTACATTTTGTACAGCGGAACTGCTATTGAGTATCTGTGCAGCGTTATCATTTCTGAACTTAACGATATACCGTTTCGGTAAAGGTGATTGTTGTTCAATTTGTTGATTCGTTGCAGAGAGTTGAGAAGGGGCTGGTGCTGCGTTTACTTGCGTTGAAATGGCCAAAGCGAGTGCGGTCATGCTAAGCACGACCGTTGGGTTTTTATGCTTTTTCATATTATCTTCCATGTTAATCAGGGTGGGACGTAATGTCTTTTATAATTATGTTTTACTGATAAGCTATTTTGCCTATCTGTCTAAAAGGTAACCATATTTCAGCGTGGTGTAAACAAGTTGTTAATGTTTATTGTCAAGTAACTGGTCTTATAGAACGGATTTATTTGAATTTTTACCTATAATTGTTGAATTAAAATTCAGCTGGGTCTCGAGCTGGTAGAAGGGTATCTTTCGAGCTTTAATGGAGTTAACTTAATGAAAGCGCTTAACTAGAAAGTGCATAAATGGATACGCTTTATGCTAATAAATAATTATCTAATATTATGTGTAAAGATATTTTTGCAGGCAAAATATAGGGGGGCTGAAAGTAGCAACGTTCATCGTATTGATATGAGGAAGATATCAATACGATGAACTATTTGATATGTTTAATAAAACCACAGTTATAGACCTGTGGTTTTAGATTGTTATAGAGGTTATCGTGCTGATATTAAGCTATCAAAACCACCCGCATTATAGGTGTTGCTGTAACCCTGCTTAACTAATGATTCCTGCGCCATACCACTTCGGTTACCGCTGCGGCAGTAAAGGACTATTTCGGTGTCTTTAGTGATATTGCGCTTTGCCAACTCTGGGACGATATTCTCAAATGGAATATTAATAGCACCGTCAATATGTCCAGCAGCAAACTCTTCAGCAGTGCGCACATCAATTAACGTGACACCGCGGTCTATTTTTTCCCAAGCAACGCTAGGCTCATGCTCTGCAGCCCAAGTCGGCATAAGAGATGCCGCGAATAAGACCAATAGCGCCAAAATAGATTGAACAGACAACGGCATAGATTTTTTAAACACGATAATTTCCTTGTTATTTATTTAAGGCTATTTCAGCTGCAGTTTTGACGCCTAATTTTTTCATTATCATCGCTGCAGGACAAAAGCCTGTAAAAGCACTCTGAAATAGATTAGCGCCTACAAATACAGTAAGCCAGACAAAATGCGGGCTAACTGTTGCGGTTAACACAAGAGATAATAAAACCATAAAGCCAGCAAAGGCCATAATACTTCGTTCTACTGACATGTTTAGCTCCTTATTGGGCGTAGCCCAGTGAATAAATAATGTTTTTACAGATGCTTATGTTTCATTACTGAAAAATACAACACCGGAATCACCACCAAGGTTAAAATGGTTGAGATAAAAATACCAAATATTAAACTGATGGCTAATCCGTTAAAAATAGGGTCATCAATAATGAATAATGCCCCTATTATTGCCGCTAATGCTGTCAACATAATTGGCTTTGCTCTTACTGCGCCTGAATGGATAACCGCCTGCTCTAAGGGAACTCCTGCGGCTATTTGTTGATTAATGAAATCGACCAGCAAAATTGAATTTCGGACAATAATGCCTGCCAGCGCTATCATGCCTATCATAGACGGAGCCGTGAATTGAGCGCCTAGTAAAGCGTGCCCAGGCATAACACCTATGATGGTCAACGGAATGGGCGCCATGATGATTAACGGCACGATATAAGATTTAAACTGACCGACTACAAGTAAGTAAATTGCAATCATGCCAACGGCATAAGCAATGCCCATATCGCGGAACGTTTCATATGTGATTTTCCATTCACCGTCCCACAGAATCGACACGTCGGTTAATCCATCAGGCTGATTAACCAAATTTTGTTGAATTGGATAACTTGAGTCACCTTGCTCATTTTGCTGATTAATTTGGCTGACCATATCGAACATGCCATACAGCGGACTGCCAGTTGGCCCTGCCATGTCTGCAATAACCATGATCATTGGCACCATATTTTTATGAATAATGGGTGCATTAATGACTTGTTGTTGCACCTTAACTAATTCTGCCAGTGCTACAGTTTCACCCGACTGAGTAGGTAGGCGTAATAACAACACTTGCTTTAGGTCTACTTTAGCGGCTTCATCAAGCTGTAACCTAATCGGTGTGGGGTGAGCTAGCTGTGCTTGATGCAAGTAACTGACATCCTTTCCGTCAACAGCAGTGCTGATCGCATCGACAATACTGGCGTAAGAAACCCCCATTAAGCTGGCTTTATTCCGATCAATTAATACTTGCCACTTTTGTTGTTGCGCTGGCAAATATATATCCATATCAACGACGTATTCGGTATCTCTGAAACGTTGCAATAAGTCATTGGCTGCTTGTTCACGTAATTCGGTGTTAGGCGCATAAACCTCAGCAACTATAGGCGACCAAACCGGTGGCCCTGGTGGTACCTCAACAATTTTGATATTGGCTTGATAACGTAGACCAATTTTTTGCAACGGCTCGCGTACAGATGATGCAATGGTATGACTGTCGCGGTCTCGATGTTTTTTATCCACTAGATTGACCTGAATTTCACCGAGTTCTTGGCTGCTGCGTAAAAAATAATGTCGTACTAAGCCATTAAAATTCATAGGTGCATGGGTGCCCGCGTACAACTGTAAATGCTCAACTTCTTCCACACTGCTGAGATATTGACTGAGATCTTGTAATACTCTTTGAGTTTGTTCCACAGGGGTGCCTTCAGGCATATCAACCATTACCTGAAACTCAGACTTATTATCAAAAGGCAGCATTTTTAGTACTACAGCTTGCATTACAGGTAAGGCGATAGCGAAGGCAATCAATAATACGATCCCTAAAGCCAAGCCTTTTCGCGCTTTTGGCGCATGTTCGCCGAGTAAAAAAGGACTCATTATTCGCGTAAATAGACGGGTTAATCGATTGTCTTCTTCTACTGGGATACCTGTGTCAGGCGCTTTATTGTTTGAACTATGTGATTTTTTATGAGGCTTTAACAATATTCGGCTCAACCACGGGGTCATAATAAACGCGATTAATAACGAAATAATCATTCCCATACTGGCATTAATCGGAATTGGGCTCATGTATGGGCCCATTAGTCCGGATACGAATGCCATCGGCAATAGGGCGGCGATAACAGTAAATGTGGCTAATATGGTTGGCCCGCCGACTTCATCTACAGCATGAGGAATAAGCTCGCTTATCGGTTTATTACTCATGGCCATATGCCGATGAATATTCTCTACTACTACGATGGCGTCATCGACCAAGATACCAATGGAGAATATAAGTGCGAACAATGAAATTCGGTTTAGAGTGAATCCCCATGCCCAAGATGCAAATAAGGTTATGGCGAGAGTAATGATAATGGCTACACCAACGACGGCAGACTCACGAAGTCCCATGGTGAAAAATACCAGTAGTACTACCGCAGATGTGGCAAAAATCAATTTGAAAATAAGTGTATTAGATTTATCTCCAGCGGTTTTACCGTAGTTGCGAGAGATAGCGACATTGACATTATTGGGAATTAATACGTTATCGACAGCATCGATTTTAGCTAATACGGCATCTGCAATGTCGACGGCATTTTGCCCCGCCTGTTTACCAATCGCGATGGTTATAGCCGGGTAAGTCCCCTTATCTGTTACGTGCCAAACATGTTGTTTAGGAATATCACTTTTAAGGCTCACATCGGCGACATCAGATAAATAAACTGCACGAGGAAATGGACTTTTCTCCGTTATAGACTCGGGTTGATTAACTTTAATCAGCAGATTATTAACATCATCTGGCGTGCGTAAAAACTGCCCCGCTTGCAGTTTTATTTCTTGATTAAACTGCGTCATCGAGCCGACTGTAGACAGTTGGTTATTATCTTGTAATGTGGCACTAATATCGTTGAACGTTACGCCGAAACTGTTCATCTTGACAGGATCAATACGCACATTTAACACCATCTCGTGGCCACCTTGGCTATAAATTTCTCGAGTACCCGGTATCCGTTTTAGCTCTGTTTCTAGGCCCGATGCGACCAAGGTAAGCTGCTCTGCAGTGATGTTTGGATCTTGAGACCAGAGCGTCAACCCTACTATAGGTACGTCGTCAATACCTCTAGGTTTGATTAACGGCTCACCAATGCCTGCTGCATGGTTAAACTTATCGCTGTTTGAATACAGTTGATTGTACAAATTAACCACAGCTTCATCTCGTGGGACACCAACGTCAAAAATAGCGATAATGAGCGCGCCATCGGGCTGGGAAAATGAGTACAGGGTATCAATGCCTTTTATTTGAGAAATTATCCGTTCTGCAGGTAAGGTGACCTGATTTTCAACTTCCGTCGGTGTGGCTCCAGGGTAGGGGATAAACACATCAGCAAAAGTCACATCAATTTGAGGTTCTTCTTCTTTGGGGGTAATAATCACCGCAAAAAGGCCGAGTAATAAACCTAGAATAGCCAGTAATGGGGTAATGGCACTGTGTTGAAATGCTTTTGCTATTGAGCCTGAAAGGCCAAGTTTTATCGATTCATTAGGTGTTGTCATCAGGTTTACTCCTGACCTTTTGTTGCAGAGGATTGTATTAAATAACGTCCAGCGTCGATAACAATTTCATCGCCTTCCATTAACCCAGATAATACCTCTGCGGTATTATTCTGATGATCTACTCGGCCGATACGCACTTGGTTAAGCACTATTTTATCTGCCATTTGACGATATACCGACGTTAAGTCACTGACTTGATGTATGGCCGATAATGGGATCATTAAACTCGTTCGACTAGGGAAGTTAACGATGACTTTTATCCATTGACCTACTATGACGTCTTCAATGTTACTGGCATCAATGTTTACTCTAACTTGATGTTGATGAGTTAACGGGTCGGCAAATTGATAGACGTTAATATCATTAGAAATGATTTCATCGCCATTGAACAATTGAACGCTTACTTGTTCTTGTTTTTGCACCTGAGCCACATCTTGCTGAGGAATTTGAAATACAGCTCTAAGGTGTTGAGTGTCGTAGCCAGAGAACAACGCTTGGCCGTAAGATATGGTTTCACCTTGTTCGATAAATCGTTTGGTCATTCGGCCACTAAAAGGCGCACTCACGACAGTGTAATTCAAACTCTCTTTGGCTTTTATTAACTGCGCTTGAGCAGCACTGACTGCTTGCTTGCTGGATTTTGCTTTGGCAGTGGCTTCGTCCATAGCACCTTTTGATATGGCGCCCTTAGGAAACAACGCTTTATAGCGTGCATACTGTGCTTGAGCTTCACTGTTTAGCGCCTCTGCTTTGGCTAGCTCCGCTTCTGCCCCCGCGTATCCTGCGCCTTGCTCTTTATTGGTGATTTCCAATAATGCAGCGCCTTGTGGGACGAGATCATTCACATCAAAATGAATATTGATTATTCGCCCTGAGGTTTGTGCAGAAATTGTTGCCGCTTTAATAGCTTCAATTTTTGCATCATAAATATGCGGCTGATATTGATCTGAATACTCTAGTTTTAATGTAGCAACATCAGAGGCTTGCGCTGTATAGGATACTATTGCGGCTAGTACTGTTGTTGCGAGAATGGTGCCGAAGAATAAATTATTAGATAAGCGAGACATAGTGATAGCCTAAGTTGAAGTCTATAAGAAAATTCTAATGGACTTTGCACTGTTAAGCAACCGATATATTGTAAAATCGTATAGATTAGAACCCTATGATATAAATGGCATAAAAAAACCGCCAATTAACGATAAAAGGCGGCTTGGTTGGAAAATTTTAGCCCGTGGTGAGCGGATTAAAAAAGGGCAAATACTGCTAATTAAAAACTGTAGTTATATTGTACTGAGTAGTAAACAGCATTTGAACGCGTTTGTGCTGAAATCTCACTGTTGTAGCCAGGCACTTGAGCAAGAAGGTTACTATTTTCTAGTACAGTAACATCTTCTCCGCGTACAAAAGCGATACCTAAATCAACGCTTGATTTTGCATTTAAATCGTAACTCACACCCGCGGTGTACCAAGTACGATCAGAATCAGGTATTGATAATGATGAATGCTGATTAACTACGCCCTGATCGGTTGCGACACCTGCGCGTAAAGTCCAGTCTTGAGTGAGGTTATAAGTAGCGCCTAGGCTTAAGAACCACGAATCTTTCCAGTGGTATTCTTTTAAATCTGCTTGGTCGACACCATTGGCACCATCTTTAACCACGATTTTGTCGAATGCACTCCAATTGGTCCACTGTGCTGTGTAATGCACAGCAAACTTATCCGTTAGTTGGTGGAAACCGGCAAACTGAGCAATATCAGCGATAGGAATATCAATTTCATTGTATTCAGTGTAAAGATAATTTACATCACCTTTGGCGGTAAGTTTTGGGCTAATACGATAACTTAAACCAAAGCGATTATCTGGATTAACTTCATACACAACACCAACAATCCCACCTAAAGCCCAACCATCAGCATCAACATCTACTAGGCTGCCAATTTGTGGGTTATCGCTAGTACGTGTCAGGGTTCCACTACCGTAAACGGCATCAACACCAAAACCAAAACTAAACTGATCATTCACACGGTAAGACATACTGGTATTGAAATTGATCGTAACAACTTCTGTGTTACCTAATAAATCTACTGGAGGCGGAAGAGGTACAGCATTGCCACTAATGGTAGGGGTTCTGTTTGCCAAGTCACCTAAATCGGTGCCAGTGCCGTAGTTACTAAATACCGCAACACCAAACGCCATTTTGTCGTTAATTGGATTGATGTAATAAAAATTGGGGATAACTTTTGCTTCTGCAGCCTTATGCTCACTACCAAAAGCAACGTCTTGTCCGGCAAAATTGCCTTCTACATCAGATACTGATACATCAATATCTGCATAAACAACACCTAAAGATAGCGCTGTTTCATCAAAAAGAGCCATAGCTGCAGGGTTACGAGATAGAACCGATGCGTTGTCAGCAATAACGGCATCCCCCGCCATTGCACGACCAATACCAGTAGCAGATTGGCTGTTTAACTGAAAACCAGCAGCGGATGCTTGTGCACTGAGTAAGCCTACCGCGGTAGCAATGAGGGTCTTGTGGAATTTATTCATTATTATGTCTCATTTATTATTACCGTTTTGCACAAAGTTTATTCACTTTAAGCATTTGACGGCCAAAATTTTAGGCATATTAGGTAAGTGTGACTAATGTAACAACTCCGACCAGATGTTAGTTGTTGTTAATATTAAGTTAATTCCTATTTTTAATGGTGAAGTAGGTGTTTGATAGCATGGCAGTATATGTAAATTTATGATCAGTTCTAGACAACCATTACTGTGCAGTTAGTTTAAGTTAAAGTTTATTCATAGTGGATTTAAGACACTAACAACATGAGGATTATCGAAGCTTGTTAGGTAATTCGATTGTTTTAACACTCGATTGTTTTAAATTCGATTATAAGATTAATAACTCAACCTCTACAATTACAGCGGTTGAGCTATTAAAATGACAAATATAGCCTTTTATTTGAGTTTATTGTGTTTTTAAAGATTCACGGAAATCAGCAAAGTCGCCGATAGTTTTCGGTGTTGGTGGTGACATTTTACTGACGATTACCCCCACTAACATTGCGAAAACAAATCCAGGGACGATTTCATATAATTCAAAAATACCGCCAGTCAGTTGTTTCCAAACGACAACGGTTAAAGCACCCACTAGAATGGTTGATATTGCACCATTACGGCTATAACCTTGCCAAAATAGTGACAATAACACCACGGGACCAAACGCAGCGCCAAACCCAGCCCATGCATAACTGACGAGTCCTAACACGCTGCTTTCAGGATTAAGCGCAACAACGCCTGCGACTAGGGCAATGGCAATAACGCCAATACGGCCTACTAACATCAGTTCTTTGCTACTGGCTTGTGGACGTAACCATTTAAGGTAAAAGTCTTCCGTGATGACACTAGAACAAACCAGTAATTGTGAATCAATAGTACTCATGATGGCAGACAAAATAGCGGCAATCAGCAAACCACCAATCCATGGATTAAAAGCGGCATGGGCTAAATGAATAAATACTGTTTCTGAGTTCTCAAGTGGCTCAGCAGCAAAATAAAGGCTACCGGCAATACCGGTGGCTAAGGCGCCGACTAACGACACTATCATCCAGCTCATGGCTATTCGACGGGACAGTACTAAATCTTTTGGGCTGCCGATAGCCATAAAACGAGACAAAATATGCGGTTGACCGAAATAGCCTAATCCCCACGCCAAGAGAGACACGAGTCCAATGACGGTAGTATTTTCGTTTATAAATGACAACATGACAGGATCAATTTGTTCAAAACTTGCTTGAGTGTCGGGTTGGCTGAAAATTGCAATGGGTACAATTAATAATGCAATTAACATTAAGCAGCCTTGAAAAAAATCGGTCCAGCTGACGGCAAAGAATCCACCTACGAAGGTATAAGACACAATAATGAATGAACCGATCAGTAAGGCGAGGTTGTAATCGAGGCCGAATACTTTTTCAAATAATATCGCGCCGCCCACCATGCCTGAAGAAGCATAGAAAGTGAAAAAGATCAGTATCGTTAATGCCGAAACCAATTTTAATAGTCCATGAGAGTCATTAAAACGGTTTTCAAAAAAATCTGGTAACGTCAAAGAATTATTAGCAACTTGGGTATAAATTCGCAGTCGTTTTGCAACAAATAACCAATTAAGCCACGCACCAAAAACTAATCCAAATCCAATCCAGGCTTCACCTAAACCACTTAAATACACCGCACCAGGTAAGCCTAATAACAACCAACCAGACATATCTGATGCGCCAACACTTAACGCTGTTACTGCGGGCCCCATTTTGCGACCACCGAGAATGTAATCATCAACCGTGTCTGTTTTACGATAAGCCCAGTAACCAATGCCCATCATTAAGGCAAGGTATCCAATAAAGGTAATGATGATTGGTGTTTGAATTTCCATATTGCTTCCAAGTGATTATTTTTATGGTCGACATGCTAGCAGAAGTTCGATCTAGTTCACACTTTGATTTTTTAAAATGAAAAAAATCCGCTATTCCAATGAAGTAGCGGATTTTTAATCATTAATTTATAAATTAGATAAAGGTGTTTTCAACTTCTTTTTTGACAAATTCAAGGTCAGAAGCGGGTTCGCCCACTAACACCATATAGGCGTCGGCTGTTTGAAAACTTTGGCCTTTATATTGGTTATCAGCAAAAGCTTCTTCTAACACAATACGACTTTCGACGGGCACAATAAATAACGTGACTTTGTTTCCGTTCTCGTCGGCCATCACTAAATGCAATGATTTAACACCTTGGAAGTCGCAATAAGAAGTGTAAAAAACACGGCCTGGTTGTTGGATAAATTTCGAATCACTTAATCCTTCTAAACTGGCGAGTTTAAAGTTTACGTCGTTAAAACCAATATCCTGTTCCATCACTAATGCTTTGGTTTCATGGTGAACATGAGCCAACGAGTTTTCACCTAAGTTTACTGGCGTGAAGCGTAATAGACTAAAGCTAACTCCCACAATAAAGGCAACTGAAGCGGCCATGGCCATTAAGTAACGGGTCTGTTTTTTACTCTTTTGATGCTGACTCAATTGCTGTCGTAAAATTAACTTATCAGCAAGTCCATCAGGCACACTAATATTGAGTGCTTGAGTGAGTTTATGGTCAAATGCTTGTAGATCTTTGACAAATTTAGCATCGTCTTCATTTTCAGCTAAATGAGCTAAAAAATCGTCGGCTTGATTATTGGGGTCACCGTATGCATGGCGACGGAACTGTAGATCATCCATTTGATTGACCTCTTACCTCTGGTGCTTCGAGAGCGTCTTTTAACTGGTTTCTGGCTCTAAATAAACGGGTCATTACCGTATTTCGATTGAGTTCGAGCATCGTGGCAATCTCTTCACCGCTAAACCCGCCAATCAGCTGCAATAACAAAGGCTCTCGATATTCGATATCGAGTTTACCTATTTGACGACGTAACCAATACTGCTCGGTATCTTCTTCATGACTAGTCGATAGTACATCTTCAAGTAAATCTTGTTCTACGTCGCTATAGTCAAATTGTTTACGCTCAAAACGTCTGGCATTTTCCCGTCTTAAAATGGTAATTAGCCAGGCTTTAGCCGCTTTTTCGTCATTTAATGAGTCCAATGAACGCCAGGCCCTTAAGAACGTTTCTTGAGTAATATCTTCAGCAACATGCTTATCACCACATAACCAAAAGGCGTAGCGAAATATGTCGGTGTGAAGAGCCCTGACAAGGCTATCGTATCGTCGTTGTTTTGTTAGCATCTCAGATAAGACCGCGGGTTCGGACTTTTTCTTTCGCAATGAATCAAACATTTTTTAACTTTTTTGAGTTAATAATATGTAACAGCTTAAAAAGGAGGAGGATTAATAGCAAGCTAAATAGCAGAATCTACCTACTATTTTAGCCTTTTAATGCTACTATTTTAGCCTTTTAATGCTATGGATTTAGCTCCGCGATTATTGATTTTTTATTGTCGAGAGGGGGTTGTTGATAAGCCAAAATAGCATCCATTAGCGATTTTTTATCAATCGCTTGTGGCTTATTACTGTATTTGTCTGCTTGTAGCTTATTCATTGCAAACGCCAATTGTTCAGATAAACCGCTAATTTGAGTCAAGGTCATCAATTTGCCTAAACGCTCGCTAAAGTAGGCTTGTACCGCAATAATAGCAGCACTGCTGTCGTTACGATCGCATGCATGAATAATTGCATTGAGTCCGGTAGTTGCTGTTTTTCTAGGTGTTTTGAGGTTTTTATTGTCTTGATTAGATTGCGGCAACGTGCGGTTTATCGATGCAGCTTTACGCCATAAGACTAAAGTGATGAGCCATAATACCGCCAGAACCGCACTCAGTAACGGCCAATATCCGCTGTCTTGAACGGCACTAAAAGTATCTGCAGGTGGAATATCTGTCGTAGCCGTTGTGCTGCCTACCACGTTAATCGTGCGGGCGGGTAATGTGGCAAATTGTTGCTTTTTAAGATGTGGGTTCCACCAAGGTACATTTATCTCTGGTAGAGTGTAAGTGCCTGGTTTTGTTGGCACAATAGCAGTAGTGATACTGTATTGTGATACCACTTGATTATCGCGGACAAAAGTTTGTCTTAACGGTTTTTCTGGATAGGCTTTTAAGCCGTCGGCCAGTGGAATATCGATGTCGGGTAAACTAGTGTCATCGGTATTTGATGCAATTAAACTAATTGTGCGGGTGATCGGGCTGCCAACTTCAAATTCGTTGATATCGTCTGGCCACGTCTCTTTTAATACCGCAATATCGCTGACTAACCATTTTCCTTGGTAACTTGGCGGTGTTGAATTGATTTGAATGACTTCTCTTTCCGCTTCTGTTTGCATTGGCCGACTTTCATTAAAGCCAAACATACCTCCGCGTCTAGGGGCTTCAACAAGTACATCGCCTGAGAAACTGGCGCCATTGATAACTAATTCCCCTGGCAGATCGGCAATAATACCGTAAGTGCGTTCAATTACTCTAAAGCGACGGCCATCAATAATCTCACTGCCATCTTTGTCTTCACCTATTTGCTTGATTTGCGCGCCTTCAATAACGGGAGCACTTAATACTCCTCGTTGTAATTCTACTGCAAGGTATAGTTTTACTTTATAAGTGATTAATTGGCCGACATAAGCTTCTGAGGCACTAGTGTTGATGTTAATAAATACGTTTTGTACTTCGTCGGCAGTTGAACCTTGTGGAATAACTTTTAAGGTAATTGGGTTTGAGCTAATTCCTTTGATGTTAAACGCCGGTATGGTGACATTGCCCACTGACTTAGGTGACAATAATACCTGCCAACGAGTTTCTTTGGTGGTGTCAAAATTAACCATTTTAGTGCTACGGCCAACACTGGTTCTTCCAACAATAAAGTCATCGAGTAATACAGAGGTATCTAATGCACCCGCATTTAGATCATCATCGGCAATAATATCGAGTACGAAATACTCGCCTGTAACAATTGGGTTTCGGTCGATGGTAGCTTGTACTTGGCTAAGTGCAAATACCGGTGCTGCAATGATGAATAGCAATAGGCTAAAAAAAGTTCTGATTACCACTGTTCATTTTCCTTAGGCGGTTGACTATTTTGACGACGTTTTTGATATTCAAGCTGCATTTTATTGCGGATTAATACTTGTGGATCTTCATTTATGGCGCGAAGGGCACGTTGCATATCTGCAGGCAAATCATCTTGATTAATTTGTGAAGCCGAGATCATTTCTGATGGTTTACCATCTTTTATGTCTTCTGCACTTGGCTCTGTTGAAGACTGTGCAGTCCCCATTTTTTGGTTGCCATCATTTTGTTGGTCTCCATTTTTAGTCGCACTGGCCTGCATGCTAGATTCGTTACTAGCTGGAGAATCCTGCGTTGAATCATCTTGCTGTGAAGTGTTGTTATCTTCAGAGGTTGATGATTGTTGATCCGAACTATTTTGTTGCTGACCATTTTGCTGTTGTGCTTCGTTTTGTGACGATTCGGATTGTTTATCATCTTGTTGTTCATCACGGTCTGATGGCTGATCACTTTGTGATTGCGGTTTATTATTATCAGATGAACGATCATTTTTATTGTCAGATTGGTTTTCAGCGTTCTGTTGTTGGTTTTGTTGGCCAGATTGGTCTTGTTGACCTTGTTGGTTTTCCTGTTCACCAGACTGTGATTCGTCGGAATCTGCTTGTTGAGATTCATTGTTATCAGAAGATTGTTCTGATGTTGAGTTGCCATCATTTGAGTTAGATGGATCTTGCTCTGATTTATCAGATTGCTGATCTGATGACTCTTTTTGTTGTTCAAGCAATTGCTGGGCTAAGGTCAAATTCTGTTTTGCTTCAGTAAACGGTGATTGAGCCGCAATAGCTTGTTGATAACGCTTAATGGCCTCTTGATAATCTTTAAGCTGCATTAGGGCATTCCCTTGGTTATATAAACCTTGGGCGCTGCTGTCTTGTTCATAGCCTTCTAGCGCTTGTTGATAATTACCGGCTTTGTATTGCGCAGAGGCTTGCCATTGTTGGTTTTCGAATGTTTCCGCTGCTTGTGAAAATTCACCTTGTTCAAATGCAGACTGTGCTTGTTGGTCTTTAGTTTTCCATAAGTCCTGCCACACAGAGGCTTGTGCTGGTTGACTGTTGGCTAGACTAAATGTCATTGCCGTAGCGAATAGTATGCTAGGGCTAAGCATAAGGGTTAATAATCCTTGCCTAAAACTCATTAACATCGGGATAATTAATAACATGGCTAAATATGGACCCAGATCTTGCCAAGTCTCGCCAGCAAGCTCAGTTTCTGTTGCCTTGCCATCAGTTGCCAGCCAGTTTGTTAGAGTGGACACATCGCTGCCATCGGTTTGGGCCGGTACTAGGATCCCTTGATGTTGTTGGGTTAGTTTTTGTAATAGACCGTAATCGGTTTTAGCGACGACAACTTCATTACTACTATCACGCAGTAATTGACCATCAGCTAAGCGAATTGGCGCACCTTGTTTACTGCCAAAAGCCATGATCGATAAACGGTAACGGCTGTTAAGTGCACTGCTTGCTTGATTAAATTGTTGTGCAGAAATGCCATCTGTCATGACAATAATATCGCCACTGACATGGCCACCTTGAGCCAATAGTTTTTCTGCTAGAGATAACGCCGCTGTTAAGTTAGATCCTTTAGTAGGCATAATATCGGGTGATAATGTTGGCAGTAAGTTTAAAATAGTGTCACGGTCGCGGGTTAACGGGCTAATGGTATAAGCATCACCAGCATAGGCAATCAACCCTGTTTCGCCTTCTTTTAATTCATTTAATAAGTCGGTCGCTCTAAATTTAGCGTAGGACAAACGATTTGGACTTAAGTCGGTGGCATACATGGACTGAGACATATCCATAATGAGCACTCGACCTTGTTCGGTTGCAAATACTGGCAGATTTTGTTTGTTTAATGCCGGCCCTGAAAGCGCAATAACGGCGATGATCCAACTGGCAATTAATAGCCATTCGAGCTGATGACTTTTCTCAACCGTTTGGCTGATAAGCAACTGACTTAAATGTGGGGCGATATATTGTTTCCATGCTGATTGCTGGCTATGTTTACGCCAAAATAATGCACTTAATATTAATACCGGGATGAACCCTAATAGCCATTCAGGGCGAATGAAATGGATCATTATTGATTCGCCTCTTTGGTTTGGTTAGTTTTAGTCTGGTTGGTTTTAGCCAATAACTGAGCAGGCCATTGTTGTTGCAAACTGATTAGAAAACTGAGCAATAATGACATTAATAATGGCCAATAAAATAACTCACTTTTGGGACGATAACTCAATTGATCTCGACTCACCGGTTCTAACTTGTCTATTTCTTGATAAATGCTGGCTAACTCTTCACTATTTCGCGCTCTAAAATAACGGCCTTTAGTCATGGCGGCTAATTTTTTGAGTTGGTCTTCGTCTAAGTCCATTGATGGATTAATGCGCTCTTTTCCAAAAATAGTTCGACGTTCTAATATTTCGGCTCCAACCCCAATAGTGTAAATGGTGATGTTTCGTTTCGCGGCAATTTGAGCGGCGACTTCTGGTTCAATATTACCCGCATTATTAGAGCCATCCGTTAACAGAATGAGTACTCGGTTACTTTCGTCAACTTTATCAAAGCGCTTAACCGCCAGGGCAATAGCTTCACCGATAGCGGTTTGCTTGCCGACTAAACCTATCTGCGCATCATCTAAAAATGTGGCAACTGAGCGGCGGTCTAAAGTGAGTGGTGCTTGTAAATAAGCATGATCAGCAAATAAAATAAGTCCGAGTCTGTCACCTTTACGACGTTCGATAAAGTCACTAAGTACATGTTGTATTAGGGTAAACCTGTTAACAGTTTGTCCATTTATTACCATGTCTTCAATTTGCATACTGCCGGATAAATCCACCGCAATCATTAAATCACGGCCTTTTGCCGGTAATTCTATGGGATCGCCAAGCCACTGTGGTCGAGCTATTGCTAACAACAACAATATCCACATTAGCCAGTAACGTTTTCTGCTGCTTTTTCGGTTTACTGAGCTGGACACTGTAACCGTTGTAGCGATGCCGGGTAGCTGTAAATGTCCGCCGACATTATGTATGTTGATGCGTTTTATCAACAACGGAAGCGGCAGTAAGATTAATAACCATGGCCAGTAAAATGCTAGCATTTGGCCTCCAGATGTGAGTTGTTGGATGATAACGTTGCATCACTAAAAGGACGTTTATTGCTTAGCCAGGCTTTTGCTAAAGATTTTAATTGGGCTTTTTCGGTTTGATCTAAACCACTTGCTTGATGTCGCTTGACTAATAGTTGACCAATTTTATGTTGCTGGCCAGAGGCGAGGCGAGTATCTAACCAATCAAACCAAGGCTGACCGTTGAGTTTAGCGAGGTGTTCACGCGGTAAATAGGTAAGTGCGGTGCGTTTGAGTAAGCTGTTAACCTGTGCCGCAAAGGTATCATCTTCAATATCATAGCTATCTAGTAACGTCAGCGCTATTTTTCGTGGTGCATGATATTGATGTTGTTTATATAAACGCTTAATTAACCAGATTGCTAAGGTTATTAATACAGCTGCAATTATCCAATATCCTGGTGCGATAGGCACTGCACTAATTGGCTCTGGTAATACAATATCTTGCATTTGCGCTAAAGCGGAGGCTTTGGCGTCAATCGGCAATGGCTGTGTTGGTAAATTAGCTGTGGTCATTTAACGTAAAATATCCAATTGTGCACTGAGCGGTTTAGCGGCATCGATGAATTTAGGTTGTACTTTTATCATATTCATTAATGAGACGAATTGCTGCAACTGCTGTTGCTGGGTACTTAACCAGGCTTCATAACTTTGACGGGTTAGGGTCAGTTGTTGTTGGCCATCTCGTACGGGTAGAGAAAATTGTTTGGGTAACGCTAAGGTTCCCTGTCTTAATGGATCTGTTACCACAAAGGCACCAATATCACAGTGACGCGACAACTCGGTTAAAGGCGCTAAACATTGCTGGTTGATATGCTGGCCGTCAGTAATAATCCAAATAAGTGACCCTGGCTTAGCAATACGCTGTAGTCGTTGGCAGGCTTTAAACATATGGCCGGGATCGGGTGATAATTGATTTATTTGGTTTAATTGCTGTTGATGGACATCAATTAATCCTGAGGTCAATTGTAAAATACCTTGGCGGCGACTACGTGGTTTTAGCTCTAAATGATTGCTTTCACTAGCAATTAATGCCCCAAGTCTATCGCCATGGTTAATGGCATTCCAACCTAACGTGGTGGCTAAATGAGCCACTTGCACTGATTGTAATAATAGCTGGGAGCCAAAGTATAAGCTGTGGCTTAAGTCTATCAATAGCAGGATAGGGCGTTCGCGTTCTTCAACAAACAACTTAGTATGCGCAACACCTGTTCGCGCAGTAACTCGCCAGTCTATAGTACGAACATCATCCCCATTTTGGTAATGACGAACTTCAGCAAACTCCATACCGCGGCCTTTTATTTGGCTGCTTCGGTGACCAGACAATGCCGCTTTCGCTCGCGATTGGCGATCGGGTATGGCACGGGATAAGCTTTGACAAGCAATAAGTTCTTGCTCATTCAAGCTCACACCATCACTGTAAAGTGGTAATGAATTAGTTGGGTTCATCATAATCTAATCATGCTTAATAATAGGTGCTGGCGCTGCAACATTTACGGTACGGCCACTTGACTAAGAATGTGATCAATCACCTGATCTGCCGTAACGCCTTCCGCTTGCGCTTGATAACTGAGTAACAAACGGTGACGTAACACATTAGGCGCAACAGCTTGAATGTCTTCTGGTGATACAAAGTCGCGCTCATATAACCAAGCACGAGCTCTGGCGCAGCGTTCTAATGAAATCGTGGCGCGAGGACTTACACCATATTCAAGCCATTTAGCTAAATCAGCACTGTAGCGAGCAGGTTGTCGAGTCGCCATCACAATTTCAACGATGTATTTCTCTAACGGTTCAGCTAAGTAAATATCTAATGCCTGCTCTCTTGCTGCAAACACATCGGCTTGTGCGACGGGGTCTATCGTGGGCAACTGATGTGTTTTGGCCTCTTTACGCGATTGTCGTAAGATTTCGACTTCGGTTTCTGCGCTAGGATAATCGAGGTTTAAGTGCATTAAAAAACGATCTAATTGCGCCTCTGGCAGTGGGTAAGTCCCTTCGTTTTCTAGCGGATTCTGTGTTGCCATCACTAAAAATAGTGGCGGTAAAGGATAACTATTTTTACCCACGGTAACTTGGCCTTCAGCCATTGCTTCTAAAAGCGCTGACTGAACCTTAGCTGGGGCACGGTTAATTTCATCTGCTAGGATTAGATTATGGAAAATTGGCCCTGCTTCAAATTCGAATGTCCCCGTTTGCTGACGATAAATATCAGTACCGGTTAAATCGGCTGGCAGTAAATCGGGAGTGAATTGAATACGATGAAACTCGCCTTCCACTCCATCACATAATGCTTTCACTGCACGGGTTTTGGCTAAACCAGGAGGACCTTCAACCAATAAATGTCCGTTTGCGATAAGTGCTATCAGCAAGTTTTCAGTTAATACGGGTTGACCTAAGACAACATTATCTAAATAGGTGCGTAGTGAGTGGAAACGACTTAACGGCATAGCTGTACTCAATTTATTTAGTTGGCATTGGGATTATTACACCCTATGTTATGAATTCTATTAGTTTTTGGCTAGTAGGATTAACACAATTTAACTCTTTATGAAGTAGATAGTTGTAAACGCCTGTTTAAAACTATTCAATAAAAAGTTAGAATCAGATCACACTTTGATGGTCTGACCAGATTATCTGGCAAAAATAGAAACTTACCGGCGGTGCCGAGATAAGCTAACAATAATAGAGGGTGACACATGAGTGATAGACAACAAGTAACAAATTCCCGGGGTGAGCGCATTGCGATTGTTGCCGGTTTAAGAACACCATTTGCAAAACAAGCAACAGCCTTTCATGGCGTATCCGCGCTAGATATGGGCAAAATGGTGGTTAATGAGTTGCTGTCTCGCTCTGAAATCGACCCTCAGTTAATTGAACAACTTGTTTACGGCCAAGTTGTACAAATGCCTGCGGCACCCAATATTGCCCGTGAAATTGTACTTGGCACTGGCATGAATGTATCAACAGATGCTTATTCTGTTACCCGCGCCTGTGCAACCAGTTTTCAGTCGGCGGTTAACGTAGCTGAATCAATTATGACCGGCAATATTGAAATCGGCCTAGCGGGTGGTTCAGATTCGTCTTCAGTATTACCTATTGGAGTATCCAAAAAGCTTGCACATGCTTTAGTCGATTTAAATAAAGCACGTACTTTTAAGCAGAAATTTGCGATTGCACGTCGTTTAGGCTTAAAAGACTTAATGCCAGTACCGCCTGCGGTTGCTGAGTATTCAACCGGTTTGTCTATGGGACAAACCGCCGAACAAATGGCTAAGACATACAATATTAGCCGTGCAGATCAAGATGCGTTAGCACACCGTTCGCATACATTGGCGACCGAAACATGGAACTCAGGTCATCTTCGCAATGAAGTCATGACAGCTCATATTCCGCCATATAAACAATTCATTGACCGTGACAACAATATCCGTGAAAACTCAGTATTAGAGTCTTACGCCAAATTGCGTCCCGCATTTGATCGCAAGCACGGTACTGTTACTGCCGCCAACAGTACGCCATTAACTGATGGTGCTTCAGCCATTATTTTAATGAGTGAAGGTCGCGCTAAAGCTCTAGGTTATCAACCTATTGGTTACATCAAGAGTTATGCGTTTACGGCTATCGATGTATGGCAAGACATGTTAATGGGGCCTTCGTATGCTACGCCATTAGCATTGAAACGTGCTGGAATGGAATTAGAAGATTTAACGCTGATTGAAATGCACGAAGCATTTGCTGCACAAACATTGGCAAATATGCAGATGTTTGGTTCTAAAAAGTTTGCTGAAGAAAAATTAGGTCGTAACCGCGCAATTGGCGAAATCGACATGAGTAAGTTTAACGTACTGGGTGGTTCATTGGCTTATGGTCATCCTTTTGCAGCAACCGGTACGCGTTTGATTACCCAAGTGTGTAATGAACTTAAGCGTCGTGGTGGTGGTACTGGTTTAGCAACTGCTTGTGCTGCAGGTGGTTTAGGTGCAGCAATGATTTTGGAGGTGGAGTAATGAGCATGGAAAAAACATTTAATTTAGCTCGTCGTGACGATGGTATTGCCATTTTAACAATGGACGTTCCTGGCGAAACCATGAACACCTTAAAAGAGCAATTTGGCCCTGAAATCAGTGAAATATTAACTGAAATCAAAGCTGACAGCAGTATCAAAGGTCTCGTTGTTATTTCAGGTAAAGCAGATTCGTTTGTTGCCGGTGCCGACATTACCATGTTAGCTGCTTGTAAGAATGAAGAGCAAGCCAAAGCATTGTCACAACAAGGGCATGTGGTTTTTTCTGAGCTTGAAGGATTATCTATTCCAGTTGTTGCCGCGATCAACGGTGCTTGTTTAGGTGGTGGTTTAGAGTTAGCGCTAGCGTGTCATTTACGCGTATGCAGTGACGATAAAAAAACCATGCTAGGTGTGCCAGAAGTGCAACTGGGTTTATTGCCTGGTGGTGGCGGTACTCAACGTTTGCCTCGTTTAGTGGGTATTACAACTGCTCTTGATATGATGTTAACGGGTAAACAAATTCGTCCTAAGCAAGCGTTAAAAATGGGTTTAGTGAATGATGTTGTGCCTAACTCTATTTTGCTTGAAACTGCGGTTGAGCTAGCGAAAAAAGGTAAACAGGCCGCAAAGCCTGTCGTGCAATCTAAAATTAATCAATTTTTAGAATCAACTTCGTTTACTCGCGATATTATTTTTGATCAAGCGCGTAAGCAAGTATTAAAGAAAACCCAAGGTAATTATCCTGCACCGGCTAAAATCATCGATTGTGTTCGTCAAGGTATGAATAAAGGCATGGTGAAAGGGCTTGAGGTTGAAGCGACTCATTTTGCTAATTTGGTGATGTCGAAAGAGTCGGCAGCATTACGTAGCTTGTTTTTTGCCACCACGGAAATGAAAAAAGAAACTGGTGCTGAAGGCGCTGTGCCACGTAAAGTTAAAAAAGTAATGGTATTAGGCGGTGGCTTAATGGGCGGTGGTATTGCGTCTGTAACAACCACTAAAGCTAAAATTCCAGCGCGTGTAAAAGACATTTCAGAGCAGGGATTAAGTAACGCACTATCATATGCTTACAAGCTGCTAGATAAAGGCGTTAAGCGTCGTCATATGACACCTATAGCGCGTGACAATATTATGGCATTAATGACAACGACGACAGAATATACTGGCATTAAAGATGCCGATATCGTTGTTGAAGCGGTATTTGAAGATTTAGCGCTTAAACATAAAATGGTTCAAGATGTTGAGCGTGAATGTGGTGAGAACACCATTTTTGCTTCTAATACGTCTTCATTACCTATTGGTCAGATTGCTGCTGCGGCAAGTCGTCCTGAAAATGTGATTGGTTTACATTACTTCTCTCCGGTAGAAAAAATGCCATTAGTTGAAGTGATTGCCCATAAAACCACATCACCAGAAACGATTGCTACCACAGTGGCGTTTGCACGCAAGCAAGGTAAGACACCTATTGTGGTTCAAGACGGTGCTGGTTTTTATGTTAACCGTATTCTTGCCCTGTATATGAACGAAGCTGCGCAATTATTACTAGAAGGTCAGCGTATTGAGCATCTAGATCGCGCATTAGTGAAGTTTGGTTTCCCTGTGGGACCGATGACTTTGCTTGATGAAGTGGGCATTGACGTAGGAGCTAAAATTTCGCCGATTTTAGAAAAAGAACTTGGCGATCGTTTTAAAGCGCCTGCAGCTTTTGACAAGTTATTAGCCGATGACCGTAAGGGTCGTAAAAATGGCAAAGGTTTCTATCAATACGGACCTAAAGCTAAAAAAGCCAAATTAGTTGATGAATCCGTTTACAAGGTTCTCGATATCTTAATCGCTTCAGATAAAGAAGCAAAAGGTGTGGCAGAGCGTTGTACGATTCAGATGCTCAATGAGGCTGTTCGTTGTCTTGAAGAGGGCATTATTGCCTCGGCAAGAGATGGTGACATCGGTGCTATATTCGGTATTGGCTTCCCGCCATTCTTAGGTGGTCCGTTCCGTTATATCGACACCTTAGGTGCAAGTAATTTAGTCGCGACTTTGCAAGGTTATCAATCACTGTACGGAGACCGTTTCGCACCGTGCGATACGTTAGTCAAAATGGCTAGCGATGGCAGCCAATTTTATAAAAAGTAAACCTAGTGTTTATTATTGATAACTAAAAGGTTATCAAGTTGTAAAAAAAGCGGCAATATATTGCCGCTTTTTTATTTAATGAAGGTATACTTTTGCCTGGTTTTTAATCAGATATATGCTTCCTTACGGTATAATACCCGTTGTTTAGTATGATAAGTTAAGGATGATAGCGTAAACGATGAGGATGATATTTCGCTATTAAACTGTAATAGTTTCGATCTTATGGCGTTAACATGATTAGTTGCGAGTCAAAGATGAGTCGTAATGATGTATAGGTAGGGATTACGTTAGCTGAGTTATTTGGAGTCAACGATAATGCAGTTCAGTTGGTTATTCATGCTTGTTTTATTGAGTATTAGTAGTGGTTTTTTATTTGGTTTCGCAGCTTATAAGCATGGATTAGCAGTAAAGCGGTGGGGATGTGTCGGTTGTATATTAGGTCCACTGACTTACCCATTGTTTAGTACTCACAAACGCTTGGCTGATATGAAAGTACGGCGACATGGCCGTTTTAGAATAGAAGGCTAAATTCATTTTAGTTTGCTATATCAAAATTCAAATTCAAATTCAAAACAACAAAAAAGGAGCTTATGCTCCTTTTTTTATGACTGATGGTTAATCATCAGTATCTCAATAATTACTTCCACCAAGCTCTAGCTTGGATGACTTCAAGGTGATTTAAACCTTCAGGCAATTTTACTTTTTTACGAACTGGTTTTGCTAAACCAAGTGCTATTTTTAGAGAAGTAAACATAGGGTACTCCTTAAGCTGTTTGGGGGTCTAAGACTCTAACGCCAGGAACTCTGGCTGTTTGGGTATCAAGGACTTTAACGCCAGGAACTCTGGCTGTTTGGGTATCAAGGACTTTAACGCCAGGAACTCTGGCTGTTTGGGTATCAAGGACTTTAACGCCAGGAACTCTGGCTGTTTGGGTATCAAGGACTTTAACGCCAGGAACTCTGGCTGTTTGGGTATCAAGGACTTTAACGCCAGGAACTCTGGCTGTTTGGGTATCAAGGACTTTAACGCCAGGAACTCTGGCTGTTTGGGTATCAAGGACTTTAACGCCAGGAACTCTGGCTGTTTGGGTATCAAGGACTTTAACGCCAGGAACTCTGGCTGTTTGGGTATCAAGGACTTTAACGCCAGGAACTCTGGCTGTTTGGGTATCAAGGACTTTAACGCCAGGAACTCTGGCTGTTTGGGTATCAAGGACTTTAACGCCAGGAACTCTGGCTGTTTGGGTATCAAGGACTTTAACGCCAGGAACTCTGGCTGTTTGGGTATCAAGGACTCTAACGCCAGGAACTCTGGTTGTTTCTGTAATGGTAGGATCTTCTATTGCATAGTTACCAATAGATAAAGCCGATAAAACCGCTACAGTAATTATTCCTTTAATCATTTCTTATCTCTCTTATATTTGGTAATTCAAGTTCAGGGTTAAATAACAATATTATTTTGACAACTGGACTTGTATTAGCATTTGTCATGCCAAATATAAGTGGTGTATATTTATTTTTTCATTAAGGTACTGTTTAATGCTTCAAATTTAACTTTGTCTGCTGTAAGCATTAGCTCAAAGTCAGCTTCTCTAATCGGTTTGCTATAAATATAACCTTGAATTTCCTCACAATTAAGTGCTTTTAATATATTGAGTTGTGCAGTTTGTTCAACACCTTCACCTACCACTGTCAATCCCATATTGTGGGCTATAGTAATAATAGAATCGACCATCTTCAGATCTCGATCAGATTTATCTATGTCATCAACGAAAGTTTTATCAATTTTTAAGCAATTAATTGGGAATCGTTTTAAATACGATAAAGAGGAATAACCTGTCCCAAAGTCGTCAAGAGCAAGGCTGACGCCCATTTTCGCCAATTGTTGCATCACTTTAATGGCTTGTTCGGGATCTTTAATGACAGTCCCTTCAGTGATTTCAAGCTCTAAGTGTTTAGCCGGTAATTTTGTGAGTCGTAAAATTGACTCTATTCGTTGCTGTAAATCGGGCAGAGCAAATTGTCTTGACGATAAATTGACAGCTACACGGCCTGTAAACAATCCTAGTTCGAGCCATTTCTGCGCAGCAAAGCACGCTTTTCGCAAGACGACATCACCAATTTCAACGATCAAACCATTTTCTTCGGCAAGAGGAATAAATTCATTCGGTCCAATCAGGCCTAATTTAGGATGATTTAACCTCACTAATGCTTCCATTCCGTTGAGTCGGTCTTTCTTAACGTCGATTTTGGGTTGGTAATAAACTTCAAACAAATCGTCTTTGAGTGCTTCTCTGATTAAGCTTTCTATTTCGAGTTGACGTAAAGCATTTTGGTTTAATGACTCTGAATAGAACTGATAACGGTTACCACCACCAGATTTAGCGTGATACATAGCAATATCCGCTTTGCGTAACAATGCTTGCTCGTTTTGTTCATCTTCAGGATAAAGCACAATGCCGATACTAATACCGAGTACGAGTGAGTCATTATTAAGAGTGAAAGCTGGTTTTAGACAATTTATTACTTGTGTAGCAATGGCTGCACATGACCCTATGTCAGGGTGTTGATCGACGAGTAAAGCGAATTCATCACCGCCTAGACGGTATAAGCTGGCATGTTTTGGAATTGCTAACTTAATACGTTCAGCAACACCAATTAATAAGTCATCACCAATTTGATGGCCTAAGGAGTCATTAATGCGTTTGAAATTATCTAAATCAAGCACCATTAGGGTGTGATGAACATCTTTTTTAACCAAGTTACTCAGTGTAACTTGCAAACTAGACCTATTGGGTAAACCAGTAAGTAAGTCATTATTGGTGAGTTTTCTGAGCTCTTCCTCTTGCTGCTTACGACGGGTTATATCGGAAAATACGCCAACATAATGACTGGTTTCACCTTGTTCATTGTATATAGCGTCAATGGTCAGTTCCATTAAGAAATAGCTGTCTTTACCTTTACTCGCTTCAATTTCACCGCTCCAACGACCTTGCTGCTTTAACAAGTTTCTTATTTGTTCAGAATAACTGGCGGGATAACGACTGAAATGGAGTATTTCATTAGCAAATTTTTCTTTTGTTGAAGCTGCGAGTTCGCAACAGGCATTATTAACTTCAACAAACTGATATTTCTCATTGAGAATAAACATCCCTTCAGAAATATTTTCAATTGCTCTAGCGAATAAGCGCAATTGTTCCTCTGCTTGCTTAATATTATTGATGTCTTTAATGGTGCCAGTCATTCGAAGTGGGACATCTTTTTGATCGCGTTCAACTATCTTGGCTCTGTCTAAAATCCAAACCCACTGTTGATTACGTGCTTTAACGCGATAAGCAATTTCGAAGTGATCGGTTAGCGCATTAAAATGATCATTTAACGCCCTTGTCACTCGCTCTCTATCAAGAGGGTGGATATTACTTTCTTCATCAGGATTACCGGAACGGCGACCGTCTTGCGGGAAGTCTAAAGAGCCCCAGATATTAGAGCGGTAGATTTTGCCACTTTCAATATCCCAGTCCCACATTTCGTCGCCACTACCCCACAATGACAACTTTAATCTTTCTTCACTCTGAGCGATTTGCTTTTGGGTTTGTCTACGGCGAATAACAGATCTGAAAATTAAAGAAATTATTATAAGTACTATCGTAGTATAAATAGCTATAGCGATACTTGATAACCACCAAGGAGGCGTTATTATGATTTTTATAAATCGTTCATTAGTTTTTGTTAAGGATAAACGGTGTTGAGCATAAATTCTGAATGTATATACACCTGAAGATAAATTAGTGTAAGTTACCGCATTACTTCCTTTTGTTGATAGCCAAGTCTTTTCAAGGTCTTCTAAGTAATAAAAGAATTCAAAATCATTGTTTTTTTCACCTAAGACGTTGAACTTTATTGTGAAAGGATATTCAGAGTATTTTAATGAGATTTCATCTATAAAATTAATAGGTTTTTTTAACCTTTTAGTTCCGGTTTCTAATGGAGTGTTAAATAGTAAGAATTCTTCAAAATTAAGATCGTAGCTAGGTTCATTATTAAGCATGGAAATAATTGATAGAGGATCTACCATAAGTAAACCATCTGAACTTCCGATTATAACATTATCATTTATTATAAGGGTTGATTGGGTGTTGTAATCATTAAATGAACCATTTTCAGAATTCAAAATGTAAGTTTTTTCTTTATCTGTATCAAAGATTAATACTTCTCTATTTGAAGCAATAGTAAGAGTGTTTTTTATGCTTGTTATAGAGTATATTATTTTTTTTCTATCAATTATTTTAGTTATTTTTCTTTTACTTAATGAATATACAGAGTTTCGAGTTCCAAAATATATTTTCCCATTGTTTTTTGTCAGATTAAATACAAAATCTCGATTAAATATATTTTCAAAACTACCCTCCCTATACTGGATTAATCCATTTTGAGATGCTATCCATAAGGTTCCATTTTCGACTAAAGTGTCATATATTGGATATCCAGTATTGGTGTCAAGTACCTCAATCAAATCACCGTTGAGTTTTATTTTATATATCTTACCATCAAATGTTGAAGCATAAATTATATCATCATACATTCTAATATTGAATATAATATCAGTTAAAAGTTTTTTATTTGATTTGGTAATATTGTTTTTTAATACTAGACCATCTGATGTCCCAATAAATATGTTATCTCCAATAGTCAGAATTGATTTTGGGCCATGGTTCAAGTTTTTAATTTCATTTTTAATTAGTTTTAAGTTTTTGTTATAAAAATTCAAATTGCTTTCGTTGTCAGCTACCAATATTCCTTCTTTAATTTTAGCCATTGACCAGACATTGTTGTCTGGAATATTTATTTTTTTTAAATAGTTTTTCTTTTTTGAAATATCAAAGTATCCATCTATGAAATTTGATAGATATACATGGTTGTTAGTTTTTGTTATAAAAATATTGTTTAATCTTTCTTTGTTTATATTTAAAGTACCTATTTTTTTTACTTTTAATTTTTCATTGATCAATTCTAATTGGTAAAGTATATTTCCCTGTACTCCGAATCTATATGGTGAGCTGAAATTGTTTGTTAAATCGAGAGTTTTAATATTTAAGCTTGATATTGTCTTTTTATTTCCGTTGATTATGTACACTCCAGTATCAGTGACTGCAACTATACTGTCATTCATGAGTGTTATGTCATTTGTTCTCGCTATTACTTTACTAACAATATCATTGTTGACTTCGTAAACATCACCATCATAATTTCTAAGGAAAATTGATTTTTTTAATTTTATTATTTTTTTTACTTCACTAAATTCATTTCTGTTGAGATCAGTTCCTATTTTTTTTGTTGAAGTATCATAGGAAATTATTCTATTCTTTAAACCAATTAATATTTCATTGTTCTGCTCTGATATAGCCCAAATGGCTTGCTCACCAATTAAATTAGATAACTGATGCTTAATAAATTTACCAGTATCTTGCTCGTATGTGACTAGACCTTTGTCAGTGCCTATTAGAAGTTCACCATTCTTATTGATTATTAAATTGCGAATGAATGAACTGGGAAGGGATTTTTGATCGCCATCGACAGCATAGAATTGCTTAAATTCGTTTCCATCAAAACGATTTAAGCCATTAATGGTACCAATCCACACGTAACCTTCATGATCTTCGACAATAGCTGTTACAGTATCTTGGGATAAACCATCGGCAACGACATAATTTGTATGATTGAGTAACAAATCGAAATTTGATTCTGTGTCATCAGCTTCAATGGCTGTAGCGCCAAAACTAAAAATAAAATAAACACAGATAAAGAGTAAAATTTTAGGCATAGATTTATACTTATTCTCTTTTGATGCCGCAAAGAAGTTCATGAATTGTCTACTTTTTCAGAAAGCGGGGCCTTTGTCAAAAGCATGTTAACAAAAAAGGTGTGATTGGTAGAATATTACACAATTATCGCTGTAAAATTTGTTTATAGTTATTTTTTAATCAATTAGTTATGTAATACCAAAGTTTTATTTGGTCGCTTGTACTGTTAACTTTGGTTGAGACATTTTGTTAACCAAATTATGATTCATTTAGCTTTATATTATTTAGACCTTTAAACGTCGATACTGATTAAAATTGAAATTTATCAGCTTGGTGTTTGAAGGTTTTTAAGTCGACTATCATGTTATCTGAACGTAAGCTTGTTTGACTGTGATGTTGTTCACCACTGTTAAACAATACTAAGCGGTCACAATCTCTGCTGCGCATGTGAGCCACCATAAACTTTATCAAGTGAGCTCTGGTGAGCTTTTCGACTTCCGCTACGACCATTTCACGTTGATTAAATCCATAATCACGGTTTCCTAGGCTCACCCAATAACGTTGGCTGCGTGTTTTTAGGTTGGTATCGTGTTCCATAATTTGACTTATCATACCTTGCTTAGTGCTTTCCCATTGTTCATTGGTTATTTGCATAACGGCATAATTAAAGTCGGCGATAAATTCGTCGATTGCTTCGAGCAGTTGTCTTGGACCTGTAGTAGGGGACTGCACATAAAAAATCATCCCAGGATGTCGGTTTAACGGTAAATAACCTGTCCCAACCATGTAGCCTAATTGTTGTTTAGTGCGTAACTCATGAAAAAAGGTAGATGACATTGTATGGTTTAATAGACTAAATAACGCCACACGTTCTGGTGTTGCCATCCGAGATTGATAATAAACAATAATCGCACTATCTTGATGGGAAATGGCTTTTTCGCGAAGTAATGAACCTCTTTTATCGAGGTTAATAAGTTCACGGGAGGATTCTGCACTTGGTTTAGTGACTAATGACAATAGATGCTGCAAACGCTTGCCGAGTTGTTGCGCTTCTTCAACCAGCCAATCTCCGTATACCAAACCTTCGAGGTAAACCTTTTTGTACAATGCGCTGACATGGTTATGCAAATCATCAAGGGTTAGTAGCGTGAGCTCTTCAGCCATTCTTACTGGCTCAAAACTTCTTTTTTGCAGCGACACCGTTAAACTAGTAAATAATTGTGATATTGGTTTAGCTTGAGCAACATTATTCCAACTGCGCAATATCTGATTTTTAATCATGTTAAAGCGCTGTTCGGTAAAGTTTCGCTCTCGGGCTTTGTTAATAATCAGAGTGAGGAGTTTTTCTTGGTTACCTGTAAAACCGGTTAAATGCAGGGTAATGCCGCCTTGGTGGGGGTAAATATTGTAGTTAAGGCCAGCAACCTCTGCTTGGTATGTTGGTTCTGTCAGATAATCGATAAGCATTTCAACGTACAGCCTTGTTAATGCTGCTTGTCTAGGGGTTGAGCTCGCTTGATCTGAGTCTAACGATAAGTATAAATGTCCTTTAGGAACATTGAATTCATCATCTTTTTTATGCCAAATACGGTAACCTTCACCTTCTGCAACAATAGTGGGTACAGGAGTATCGCTTTTGTCTGCCCGAGCTTGCGGGTTGGCGACAATAAACGGATTTCTTTCCGGAAGTTGAAGTGAATCTCTTACCGTCACGGAAGACCATTTTGCTATTTGTTGAGGTTGTAATGATCTCACTTGATATGGAGTGTCGTACCATTTAGCCTGAGTATCGACTTGCGATTCTTTTGCTACTGTAAGTAAGCGCATATTGCTTGTCGACATCATAGACAGTAGCTGTATTGTTTCATCTTCAAGCATTTCATCCATGCGATAGTCGCCATAAATAATGTCTTCAATATCGTAATGGTGCATGTTGATGCTGAGATGACTCGCTAAATCCAAGGTTTTGATTTGTTCTTGGAATCGAAACGCAGTGTCAAGTAAATTGGCTCGCTCTTGGTAACGCCAGGCTTGTACACCTTGCTGCTTAATCAGTTCAATGTATTCAAATACACAAGTTACCACTTCATCAAGCTCTGCAAATCCTTTGTCGGTTAATTGTATGCTGATTGAATAATCTTTGAAATTGTAACCATTAACCCCACCGCCAGCAGATAAGTTATTAGCGAGTCCCTGCACTTTTAAATAGGACAGTAAACTCCCCGGACTTTCATTACCGAGCAAATGGCTGATAAAGGTGAGTGGTTTACGCTTATAAAATTGATCTATCTCTGGCAGAGAAAAACAAATACTGACTCGCTTTTGATCTTTCAAAGGTACAATTTGTATATGCTTTTGTCGTTGGTCCTTCGTTATCATTGCTTCTTGAGGATAGTGTTTACTTACATTTCTATTAATAATATCTGAGAAATATTTTTTTACGATGGTGTCTAGCTCTGCAATAGGGCGTGGGGCGACAACACACAATGTCATGATATTGGCACTGTAATGTTGTTGATAAAAAGCCAGTAATTCATCCCGAATGTCTGCTTGTTTACCCGCTAAGGTTGTTTGGTTACCGACAGAGAACTTTGAAAATGGATGTTTTGGATTAACGGTTTCTTTTTGAACCTGGTAAACACGGCGAATATCATCTTTTAACTTTAAGCTAAATTCAGATTCGATTGCCTGCCTTTCACGATCAACTAGCTCTAAGTCAAACTTTGGGGCAATGAAAAATTGGCTGAATCGGTCTAATGAACCTTCTAAGGCTTCAGCATTAATACTATAGAAAAAGTTAGTTTGTTCTGTGCCTGTCCAAGCATTATTACTGCCACCATGTTGATTAATATAAGCGTGGTATTCACCTGAATCTGGATACTTCTCGGTGCCTAAAAATAACATGTGCTCAAGGAAGTGCGCCATACCAGGCCGTTCAACAGGATCGTCAAAATGACCAACACTCACAGCCATCGATGCGGCGGCTTGATTTGATTGCATGTCTTCAACTAATAACACTCGAAGTTGATTGTTCAACACTCGATATTGGTATTGGCGATGGTCATTTTGGCTTTTATAAACAGCTGGAAATTCAGGCAAGAGGAGACTCCAGAAAAGATAACTTGTTATATATTGATCTTGTTATTACTTTTTAGCAAATTACCTTAGCCTGTTTTATTCAATTATCGACTAAAGTTTATCTAAATATACCCAATTCTAGGTTTGTTGTTGTGCTGATTAACGCTACAATTGGTTAAGAATGATAATAAAAACATCACGAGAGAAGTATGCAGCTATTTTTGATGCGCCATGGTGAAGCGAGTTTTGATGCACTGTCAGATAGGGAACGAAAGTTAACTGATACAGGCCGTATTCAAACTGGTTATATGGCCAATTGGTTAGCAAAACAGGTCAGCCATTTTGATTTGGTGATTGTGAGTCCTTATTTACGTGCGCAGCAAACGTGGCAAGAAGTCAGTAAACATTTATCGGAACCCCGTAAGTGGTTAGTGCTTGATGATGTGACTCCCTCGGGTGATGCCAAAATGGCGATAGATGTTGTGTTGGCTTATGCCGATCAATATAAAGCAGATAAGGTATTGGTTATTGCACATATGCCTATTTTAGGTTTTATGGTTAGCGAGCTTGTGGCGGGGGTTGAGCCTCCTTTGTTTGCTACTTCTGCAGTGGCTCAAATAGACAAACATACCCAGAATGCGAGTTTTGTCGCAATGACGGCACCACATCAAGTTGTTGTGTAATAGCAATAGCGTGTTGAATAACACCAGTTTATAAAAAGGTAAGTGATTACTTACCTTGTTACTGTCCGCGCTTATTTCCTCGAATTAACGTCGGTGAGGCAGCTCACCAATATCAATTAATACCAATAACGCTGCATCGCCGCCCCATTCTTTTGGCGCTTGGTGAAATGCTTTTACGTTAGGGTGTTGCGCTAACCACATTGGTGTTTGTTGTTTTAAAATCCCCATTCCGTAGCCGTGCATCACGCAGCAACAAATCGTGTTTTGCTTAACGCATGCTTGGATAAGTGCGGCTAATTCAAGTTTGGCTTCTGCTTGACGCATACCGTGTAAATCAAGCAACAGGTCAGGAGAATAGTCACCACGTCTTAAGCGCTTTAATTCATGCTTATCTGTGCTGGTATTAATCCAACGCATAGGGCCATCTACCGGCAGAAGCGGCTGATATGTATCCGAAAAATAGCTATCAGCATGGAGCTGCTGTTCTTTTATTTCGAACTGTTGTTTGGCTTTGACAGGCTGTTTAAAGTGGTGAGTATCTTGCCTTAGCGGTTTGATACCTTCGATTAATGCACTAAACAGCGATAAGTCTGGATAATTATCGTCTTTCATGGGTGTATTGTATTGAATTCTAGGTCATCTTAATAGACATCAGTTACAATAGCGCAGAACAATTTTTAAGGAGTGTGTTTTGGATAAGATCTTTGTAGATGAAGCTGTCACTGAGTTACGTACTATAGCTGATATGTTACGTTGGGCTGTCAGCCGTTTTAATGATGCCAATATTTATTATGGTCACGGAACGGATAATGCTTGGGACGAAGCCATTGCATTGGTTTTTGATGCTCTACACTTACCAGAAGATATCGGTCAGCAGGTTATTTTAAGTAATTTAACCAGCAGCGAAAAACATAAAATCGTTGAATTGATTATTCGCCGTGTACGTGAACGTTTACCGGTACCGTATTTGACCAATAAAGCCAAATTTGCAGGGCTTGAATTTTATGTAGATGAACGCGTACTTGTACCGCGTTCGCCGATTGCCGAAATGATCAATAATCAGTTTAGCCCATGGTTATATAACAAACCGGTTAATCGTATTATGGATTTATGTACTGGCAGTGCTTGTATTGCCATTGCTTGTGCTTATGCGTTTGAAGATGCCGAAGTTGACGCATTAGATATTAGTGAGGACGCACTTGAAGTCGCGCAGATTAATATTGAGTCTTTGGGCGTGTTGGATCGTGTTTTCCCAATGCAATCCGATTTATTCTCGGCGATTCCCAAAGGCCAGCATTACGATTTAATTGTGTCTAACCCTCCATATGTAGATGCACAAGATATTGGTGATATGCCTGAAGAGTATCATCACGAACCTGCTATTGGGTTAGCATCTGGCAATGATGGCTTAGATTTAACCAAGCGTATCTTAGCCAATGCAGCTGATTATTTAACAGAAACGGGTTTACTGGTCGTTGAAGTTGGTAATTCAATGGTTCATTTGATTGAGCAATATCCTGATATGCCGTTTACTTGGGTTGATTTTGAATTTGGCGGTGATGGCGTGTTTGTATTAACCCGTGATCAGCTAGTTGAAAATGAATCACTTTTCGCCATCTATAAAGATAGTGAATAATAGCGACAAGAATCGCACTCAATGAAGTGAATAATTAACAGAGGTAGTTAACGCGCATGTCAGGAAATAGTATTGGTCAAAATTTTGTAGTTACAACATTTGGTGAAAGCCATGGTGTTGCTCTAGGTTGTATCATTGATGGTTGTCCTCCTGGACTGGAGTTAACTGTTGAAGATATGCAACATGATTTAGACCGACGTCGTCCTGGCACGTCACGTTACACAACGGCACGCCGTGAAGCTGATGAGGTAAGAATTTTGTCAGGAGTGTTTGAAGGTAAAACCACAGGCACCTCTATTGGTTTGTTGATTGAGAATACCGATCAACGTAGCCAAGACTATTCAGATATTAAAGACACGTTTCGCCCTGGTCATGCAGATTATACCTACCAACAAAAGTATGGCATGCGTGATTACCGTGGCGGCGGGCGCTCGTCTGCACGCGAAACGGCAATGCGAGTTGCCGCTGGTGCGGTAGCAAAAAAATATCTCAAGCAAGTTCACGGCATTGAAATTCATGGATACCTTGCTCAGTTAGGACCTATTAGCGCTGATACTATTGATTTGACTCAAATTGAGCAAAATGCATTTTTCTTCCCTGATGCGAGTAAACTAGAAGCGTTAGATGAGTACATGCGTGGTTTACGTAAGTCTGGTGACTCAATAGGCGCCAAAATTACTGTTGCAGCTACTGGTGTTCCGGTGGGATTAGGCGAACCAGTATTTGATCGTCTTGATGCCGACATAGCGCATGCGTTAATGGGCATCAATGCAGTTAAAGGCGTTGAAATTGGTGATGGCTTTGGTGTTGTTACTCAAAAAGGTTCTGAAGGTCGTGATTTAATGTCACCACAAGGTTTTGCATCTAATCATGCTGGTGGTGTATTGGGTGGTATTTCATCTGGTCAACCTGTTGTGGCCCATATTGCGCTAAAACCTACTTCGAGCATTAGCGTACCAGGTCAAAGTATGACTGTGCAGGGCGAAACAATCGATATGATCACCAAAGGTCGTCATGATCCTTGCGTGGGTATTCGCGCTGTGCCTATTGCCGAAGCGATGTTAGCAATTGTATTGATGGATCACTTATTAAGACATCGTGCGCAAAACCAAGATGTTACTAGTCAAACACCCGTTATCGGAATGCGATAATGTCCTCATTGAAACGCGCTGAACCAGATTTACGCTGGCTCAGCGCCTGTTATTTCTTTTTCTTTTCTATTCTTGGCATCATGGTTCCCTATTTGGGGGTTTTCTTTGATAGCCGAGGTTTCAATGCCCAAGAGATAGGTTTTTTGTTGGCTATTTTAATGGCCACTCGAATTGTCGCGCCTAATGTATGGGCGGCTGTAGCCGATCGCACCGGTATGCGTTCAGAATTGATAAAGCTTGGCTCCTTTGCTGCTGCGATTACCTACATCAGTTTTTTCTTTGATGGTAGCTTCATGTACCTTGCGGTTAGTTTGGCCATATACACTTTTTTTTGGAATTCCATTCTTGCTCAGTTAGAAGTGATTACGTTAGAAACTTTGGGTGATAAAGCAGAACGTTATGGTGCCATTCGGAGTTGGGGCAGTGTTGGCTATATTATTTTGGTGATAAGTGGTGGATTAGCGATTGATCACTGGGGCCCTGAAGTGTTGCCTTATATGGGAATGGTATTGTTTTTAGGTTTGTTTGCTTGCTCATTACCTCTGCCTGCTAATCGCAGTGTTGTAGTCAATAAAGCTGAGCGTCCTAAACTGACATTTGATAAATCATTAGTGTGGTTTATGTTATCTGCAATGTTACTGCAGATGAGTGTCGGACCATTTTATGGTTTTTTTGTATTGTATCTAAAGCAGGTTGGTTACTCTGAGACCATCGCTGGAATGTTAGTTGCTTTGGGTGTGCTAGCCGAAATTATTATTTTCTTTTATTCATCACGTCTTATTCGTCAATATGGTATTCGAGTATTGCTTGTGGTGAGCATTCTGTTAACCGCCGTTCGTTGGTTACTATTGGCTTTTGGTGTTGAACACGTTTTCTTATTGGTTATCAGCCAACTATTGCATGCTTTCACTTTTGGTTTAGTCCATGCTGCATCAATCCATTTTATTCATCGTCATTTTTCCATCAGCCATCGAAGTACTGGTCAAGCACTATATGCCAGTGTCAGCTTTGGTGTGGGTGGCGCATTAGGCACGTGGATTAGTGGCATGATTTGGGGTGATGGTAGTAGCACTATGTGGGTGTGGGTCTTTGCTGCCGCTTGTGCATTTTTGTCTATGATAGCGGTATTGCTTATCCCCAATATTAATGGCCAACCAGCGACTAATCCATAATTGGTTCAATAGATAATTTATTTACTTTTCATTTTTGACACAGAAGTTATGCTATCAGCAAGGAGTTAGTGTGAAACGTTTTCGCTTAGGTGTAATCATTAATCCATTAGCTGGACTCGGAGGCAGTGTTGCTTTAAAAGGTTCTGATGGTGTTGCCGTAGAAGCTATTGCAAAAGGGGCTATTCCCAAAGCACAGATACGAATGCAACAAGCTCTGAATGTGATTTTACCTTTCATCAAACAAATCGATATTATTACTGCATCTGGTGATATGGGCGGTAGCTTATGTCGTCAAATGGGCTTTTCGACTCAAGATATATATACCGCGTTAGAAACCACTTCAACTGAAACAACTGCAATAGACACTCAACAAGCGGTGAAATGCTTACTGGGTCATCAATTAGATTTGTTACTGTTTGCTGGTGGTGATGGTACTGCCCGTGATATTTATGCCGTGGTTGATGATTCATTTCCAGTGTTAGGCGTGCCAGCCGGTGTTAAAATTCACTCGGGTGTTTATGGCATAACCCCTCACGCTTCAGGGCTAGTTGTCAGTATGTTACTCAAAGGTGAGTTAGTGAGCTTAATGTCTGCCGATGTCATGGATATTGATGAGACTGCGTTTAGGCAGGGGATTGTAAAAGCGAAACGATTTGGTGAAATGATGGTTCCTGCTGCGCCACGATATATACAAGCAGTGAAAATGGGTGGTAAAGAAGTTGATGAATTAGTGTTGGCCGATATTGCCGCAGATGTGATTGAATCGATGGACGATGAGCTTTATATCATGGGTTCAGGTAGCACAGTAGCGGCAGTAATGGAGGACCTTGGTTTAGAAAATACTTTGCTTGGTGTCGATGTTATTCAGCATAAAAGCGTGATTGCTAAGGATGTTACCGCACAACAATTACTCGCATTTATCGCCGATAAAAAAAGGTATTCTAGTGTCAAATTAGTGATTACCTTAATCGGTGGGCAAGGGCATATATTGGGTCGTGGCAATCAGCAGTTGTCACCGGAACTGATCCGGCAGCTAGAAAAAGACAATATTTTAATCCTAGCCACAAAAACTAAACTAAAAGCACTTGAAGGTAGACCATTAATTGTGGATAGTGGCGACCCTGAATTAGATAAAGCGCTTACTGGCTATTACAAAATAGTCACGGGTTACCATGATTACGTGATGTATAAAGTAGCCAACCCAGATTTAGTGGAGAATTAGAACATGTTAGAACAGTACGATGCAGCATTAGAGTCTTGGATTGAAGACAGCGTTAGCCACAGCGATGACGATGCGTTATTTGCTTGTGGTTATTTACAAGGCCACGTAGCCGTTGTATTAGCAGAATTAGAAGTCGAACCTGAACAAGATTTACCTGCACTTGATCTAAAGTTGGTTAAATGTCTTGCGTTGGCAAATGAAGAATTAGACGAACATGATTTTTCATTAGTGGAAGCTGCATGGCAGCAGTTACGTCAACGTATTGTTGCTCAAGCGGCATAACTTGGATTAGATAAACAGCTTTTATGGTAAATACCTCTTTGCAACACGTTACTATTGGTTTAGTTAACCCAAAAACGCCGGTCAATGTTGGCGGTATTATGCGAGCAGCAGGTTGCTACGGTGTAGATAATGTTTGCTATACAGGCAAACGCTACGAATTAGCGGCTAAGTCGGGTGATGCCCAATACGATGTGGACACTAAAGATGCAGCCAAGCGTATCCCTTTAGTTGGCGTCGAGTCACTACTTGATAGTGTGCCTGATGGCGCAACGATAGTCTGTGTTGATCTTGTTGTTGGGGCGACGCCGTTGCCTTTATTTATTCATCCAGATAATGCCTTTTATATATTCGGTCCAGAAGATGGCACTATCCCACAGCAATTAATTGATGCTGCTGGTGATGTTGTGTATGTGCCGACTTTAGGGTGTATGAATTTAGCTGCATCAGTGAATGTTTTACTCTATGACCGTTTGGCTAAAACGACTCAAATTAAAGCTGATGATGAATTGATTAAGCAAAGCCGAGACAATAATAATCGTACCAAAGTGAAACACTGGTTGAAGTAACTGTATTGCACTTTAGATAATGCCGAATGAGAAATCATTCGGCATTTTTATTGATGTGTTGTAGCGCAAAATCGTCGACAACAGTGACTGTAAATAGAGCATGCCAGTGCTGCATGATCGCATAGTTAATATAATGCTGCTGTATTATGTAGTCCCAGAGCTTTTTTTCAAAAAGCTCGGTTTCTTGATTGTTGTTTAATGTCAGATTTCAAGTCGGTAATATAAATAGTGGATCAAAGCTTGATGAAACGACTTGTGTGGTAGACATTAGAGATAGGAAAGGCAATCGCCATTCATGATGATGTTTTCCATAAAAGTTAACTTGCCAATATTTAGCTTTATGGCTTGGCAATGAACGCTTCTGAATCAAGCTTTGTTAGGCAAGCACATTAAAAATCAATATTAGGAATTCATAGATGTCGATATTAACCAAAATCTGTCAATGGTTACCGTTTGGTAAGGTACCTGAAATGCATGCTCAAGGCGTATATAAAAGACTCCAGAAAAATGATGTTCAGATTATTGATGTGCGCTCAAAAATGGAATGGGACAGGTCACATATAGAAGGCTCGATAAATCTGCCTATCACGTCGCTTTCTATTGATGCGATAAAGCATCTTGAATTATCACCAGAGATAACAACTGTCGTGATATGTCTCTCTGCCCATCGCAGTATCCCTGGGGTTAGAAAACTTAAACAGTTTGGATTTTCTGATGTATATCAACTTGAAGGTGGGATGCTGAGTTGGTGGAAATTATCGCTACCAACATCAAAATAACGCACTAGAAAGAGACTCAACTGATGACGTTAATATTTTTGGGGCTGGGGATATAAATGTCGTCTGGGCTCATAACAGCTTTTATTTTTTGAGTCCGGCGAGTGACATTAATCATTTCATACTCTCTGGACGAGCTATAAAAATTAATTAAGATGTGAGATTGAGGTTAAAATATAAAAATAGGGGCACGATAAAGATATAGTTCTAGGTGCAGATAATTAAAGCAGGGAAATTACAAGGAAAGGTATAACAATAGAAAATGGTTGCGGGAGTAGGACTTGATAAAAATCTACGACCTTCGACTCTTTTTTTATAAAAGCTGAGTCCGACGAGTAAGAAATTGATTTTATGATGAGATTTTAGGTAAAAGAAGACATTACGAATATAAAATGGTTGCGGGAGTAGGACTTGAACCTACGACCTTCGGGTTATGAGCCCGACGAGCTACCAACTGCTCCATCCCGCGTCCGATAAAACGCTATCAATTATTTTTATTCTATTGATTAAAGAAATGGTTGCGGGAGTAGGACTTGATAAAAACTACGACCTTCGACTCTTTATTTATAAAAAGCTGAGCCCGACAAGTTATCAACTGCTCTATCCTGCGTCCGATAAAACGCTATCAATTGTTTTTATTCTATTGACTAAAGAAATGGTTGCGGGAGTAGGACTTGATAAAAACTACGACCTTCGACTCTTTATTTATAAAAAGCTGAGCCCGACAAATTATCAACTGCTCTATCCTGCGTCCGAAAACACTATCAATTATTTTTATTCTATTGACTAAAGAAATGGTTGCGGGAGTAGGACTTGAACCTACGACCTTCGGGTTATGAGCCCGACGAGCTACCAACTGCTCCATCCCGCGTCCGATAAAACGCTATCAATTGTTTTTATTCTATTGACTAAAGAAATGGTTGCGGGAGTAGGACTTGAACCTACGACCTTCGGGTTATGAGCCCGACGAGCTACCAACTGCTCCATCCCGCGTCCGATTGACGCTATCAATTATTTTTATTCTATTGACTAAAGAAATGGTTGCGGGAGTAGGACTTGAACCTACGACCTTCGGGTTATGAGCCCGACGAGCTACCAACTGCTCCATCCCGCGTCCGAAAAACGCTATCAATTATTTTTATTCTATTGATTAAAGAAATGGTTGCGGGAGTAGGACTTGAACCTACGACCTTCGGGTTATGAGCCCGACGAGCTACCAACTGCTCCATCCCGCGTCCGATTGACGCTGCTTTAATTCATCTTATTAAACTTACTAGTTAGCGTGTTTAACGGTCTGCTTCAAAGCGGGGCGAACTATAGCGATCCCCGTTTATATTTGCAAGTAAAATCTAGGCGATAGCTATTTGTTTGCTGGTAAAATAAGCGAGTCACTGCTTTATCGTACAATATTGCCAAATTAACCCAAAAATAAGGGATTTTAACCGTCCATTTCGATAAGTCGTTGGGGTTATGTGTTTGAGCAGGTATAATGCTGCACTGAATTTTGCGTAACCGATGACTGACTAATACATGTTTAATTTTTTTGCTGCAGCCCCAAAGGGTTTCGAATATAGCCTTGCTTCTGAACTTAAAGAGTTCGGAGCAACCGATGTTAAAGAAAGTGTTGCTGGAGTATATTTTTCTGCTTCATTAGAGCTGGCTTATCGCATTACATTATGGACTCGTTTAGCGAGCCGTATCGTATTAGTCATCTATAAAGGAGCTTGTGATTCTGCTGAGCAACTTTATAACGCAGCATACTGCATTGATTGGCCATCGCATTTTTCCCATAAAAAAACCTTCAGTATTGATTTTCACGGCACGGGTGGTTTCATTAATAACACTCAATTTGGTGCGCTGAAAATTAAAGATGCTGTTGTTGACCGTTTTCGTGATGATGGTACTCCTCGTCCCGATGTAGAACGTGTCAATCCAGATTTTAAAATTGATGCCCATTATCGTAATGGGCAACTGACTATTTCGATGAATTTCTCAGGCGCTTCTTTACACCAACGTGGATACCGTTCAACTACGGGCGAAGCACCATTAAAAGAAAATCTCGCTGCCAATATGTTGGTACGCAGTGGTTGGCAAGCTAATCCTATTACTGTGCTTGACCCATTTTGCGGTAGTGGCACGGTACTAATAGAAGCGGCATTAATGGCTGCTGATATTGCGCCTGGACTAAAACGTGAGAAATTTGGTTTCGAAAATTGGCAGAGTCACAATAAAGCAATGTGGCAGGTTATTTTTGACGAAGCTCAAGCGCGTGCAACATTGGGCAAAACGCGTTGTAAGCTTAAATTTTACGGTTCAGACATCGAACCTCACCTGATTTCTATCGCTAAGCGTAATGCTGAGAATGCTGGTGTTGCTGAATTAATTGAATTTAGTGTGTCAGATGCGCTCGATGTAACGCCTCCTGTAAGTGAAGGCTTTTTGATTTCTAACCCGCCTTACGGTGAGCGTTTGGGTAATGTGACCGAGCTTTTACAACTTTATTACCAACTCGGTGATAAGTTTAAAAAAGAGTTTGGTGGCTGGAAAATAGCTATGTTGTGCAGTGATGTTGAACTTATATCATCGCTTAAACTAAAAGCTGATAAGCAGATGAAAATGTTCAACGGCGCATTAGAATGTGCTTTTAACATTTATACCTTACACGCCAACAGTACCCGCCGCGACGTGCCTGAATTGCCTGAAGGTGTTGATATTATCGACATTGCGCCAGCATTTGCGAATCGTATTAAAAAGAATGTTAAACAGTTTGAGAAATGGGCTAAAAAAGAGCGCATAGACAGTTATCGTTTATATGATGCTGATTTACCTGAATACAACGTCGCCATTGATAGATACGTCGATTATGTTGTTATTCAAGAATATTCAGCTCCAGCAACTATTCCTGAAGCGGTGACCAAACGCCGTATTAGTGATGTGCTTTTAGCGTTGCCAGGTGCCTTAGGGATTCATCCTGATCGTATCACCTTGAAAACTCGTGAACGTCAGAAGGGTGCTAACCAGTATCAAAAAATTGACGAACGTAAAGTTGAAGTTATCACTGAAGAATATGGTGCTAAATTTAAACTTAACTTAACCGGTTATCTCGATACTGGTTTGTTTCTCGATCACCGTGTTACACGTAAATTGGTTGGCGATAAAGCTAAAGGCAAAAATGTCCTCAATTTATTCGCTTACACGGGGTCTGCATCAGTCCATGCTGCGATTGGCGGAGCTAAATCAGTTACCACCATCGACATGTCTAATACCTACATCAATTGGGCCAAAGAAAACTTTGCCTTAAATGGTTTGTCTGGTGCTAAATACGATTTTATACAGGCAGACTGTTTGCAGTGGATAAAAGATAATAGTCATCAAAAATATGAACTCATTTTTATCGACCCTCCGACGTTTTCAAATTCAAAACGTATGGAAGACAGTTGGGATGTGCAACGCGACCATGCAGAGATGTTGGGCGGGTTAATTAAGTTGCTTTCTCCAAATGGCGAGCTTATTTTCTCAAATAACAAACGTAAATTTAAAATGGATATCGAAGCGTTGAACCAAGCTGGTATCGACGTGACTAATATCGACCATTTATGTTTACCGCTGGATTATAAACGTAATCCACATATCCATAATGTGTGGCTACTGACACATGCAAAAAAATAGTTCAGTCGCTTATGTGCTATATCACACAGAGGGTTGCCATCTGTGTGATATAGCACAAGTATTGGTTGACCAAACCGCAATAAATTATCAGCACATCGATATTTGTGATAACGCATCACTTGCTGAGCGTTATGGCATGAGCATTCCTGTATTTGTACAGGGCGAACGTGAGTTATTCTGGCCTTTCGATGCCGCACAATTACAAGAATTTTTAGGAGTTTAGATTGAGTCTGGTACGGATTAATAATGGCTCGTTAGCCTACGGTTACATTCCTTTGCTGTTAAATGCAGACTTTACCATTGAACCTGGTGAGCGCGTATGTATCGTCGGGCGTAATGGCGCCGGTAAATCAAGTTTAATGAAAGTATTATCAGGTGATGTATTACTTGATGATGGTGAGTTTAATATTGCAAATGACGTTAACGTTAGCCGTTTACAGCAAGACCCTCCTAAAGCAGAAACTGGATCGGTTTACTCTTATATAGCGGCGGGTTTGAAAGAAATTGGTGAAGCATTAGAACAGTATCATCAATTATCTCATGATGTTGCAGATGCGAATCCTGAGCAAATGGATCGTATGCTGAATCAAATGCAGCGTCTTCAAGAAGTATTAGATCACAATGACGGCTGGCAATTAGATTCACGCATTATCCAAAACTGTCAATTGTTAGGCCTTGATCCTGATAAGCCATTAAATGAATTGTCTGGTGGTTGGCAGCGTAAAGTGGCGTTAGCTCGTGCACTTGTTGTTAATCCTGATTTATTGTTACTTGACGAACCTACAAACCATTTAGATATCGATACTATTGAGTGGTTAGAGCAATTTTTATTAAGCTTTAAAGGCGCCATAGTATTTGTCAGCCATGACCGTGGTTTTATTCAAAGAATGGCAACGCGTATCGTCGATTTAGATCGTGGTGTCGTGATCTCATTTCCAGGTAACTACCAAGCTTATTTAGATGGTAAGCAAGAATGGTTACGAGTTGAAGCTGAGAAAAACGCTCATTTTGATAAGAAACTTGCCGACGAAGAAACCTGGATCCGTCAAGGTGTTAAAGCACGTCGTACTCGAAATGAAGGACGTGTTCGAGCGTTAAAAGCTCTACGTACCGAACGTAGTGAACGCTTAAACCGTCAAGGTAACGCCAAAATGTCGGTATCTGATAACGAACGTTCTGGTAAGTTAGTATTTGATATTAAAAATGTTAATTATAATTTACCGGATAAAAACTTAGTTAAAGATTTCAGTACTACTGTTATACGTGGTGACCGCATAGCGTTAATTGGCCCAAATGGTTGCGGTAAATCAACGCTAATCAAACTGTTAATTGAAAAACTACAGCCTCAATCTGGCGAAATTAAAGTCGGTACTAAGCTAGACGTTGCCTATTTTGACCAGTATCGTGAAGCGCTTGATCCAGAAAAAACAGTAGAAGAAAACGTTGGTGAGGGTAAAAGTACCGTCACCATTAATGGCCAAGATCGCCATATTCTAAGCTATCTACAAGATTTCTTATTCTCGCCAATGCGTGCTCGTACTCCGGTAAAAGCACTTTCTGGTGGTGAAAAGAACCGTTTGTTATTGGCGAGATTATTATTACGCCCTGCCAATTTAATTATTCTCGATGAACCAACAAACGATCTTGATATTGAGACGTTAGAGTTGTTAGAGTCACTACTTGCTGATTTTGCTGGTACATTACTTATCGTGAGCCACGATAGAGCATTTATCGACAATACCGTTACTAGCAGTTGGTGGTTTGCGGGCAATGGACAATGGGCTGAGTATGTTGGTGGTTACCATGATGCTGTTGCTCAAGGTGCAAAGTTTTATTCTGAGGAACCTGTTGCAACTAATGTTGTCCAACCTACCGCAGTGGTTGAAACAAAGCCTGTCAGTATCCCTGAGAAAGCAGTCAAAAAACTGTCTTATAAATTGCAAAAAGAATTAGATACGCTTCCGAGCCAAATGGAACAGCTCGAACAAGATATTGCCCAATTGCAGCAAACAATAGCGGGTGCTGATTTTTATAATCAACCGCAGGATTTGGTCAATAAAGCACTGCAGTTGTTGGCAGAAAAAGAACAGAATTTAGAAGTTTGCTTCGAGCGATGGGAAGAGCTTGAGTCACTGAAGTAAAGCATAATAAAACAGGAATAGTTACATGAAGTTAAAGTTTGATAAAGCCTTATCCCTTGTTGCGATAGGTGTATTAAGTGTGATTGGAACAGTTCAAGCTGCGCCAGTATATGAAATTGTTAATATTGAAGATTTCGACCTAAATGGCACTATTGACGGTACACGTAATGGCTATGCCATGGCTGTGAACAGTCAAGACGAAGTTGTCGGTATTTCAAAAGGTAAAAAGAAACTTAGCACCGAAGACATTGAAGGCGGCATCATTGATGTTGAAGATGGTATTTCTGATGCAGAAGAAATTACCTATTCAGTATTAAAGCCAATAGAAGCAAATAACTTTACCGTCACGACTAGCGCAAATGCCGCTGAAGGTGCTTGGAAACCTACATTTTATAGCTTAGCTGGTACGACTAATCCTACTGACGTAGACAGTGATGGTGAACTTGTTGTTAATTCAATTGATACTTTCTTCTATGGTCTTAACAGTAATGGCACCAAAGTAGGTGCTTATACTGGTGAGCAAAAGACCTTGGCTTATGAAGGTACAAGCACAACACAAGAGCTTTGGTATTATCGTGACTTTGAACTTCGTGCCATTGCAGTAAAAGATGATGTCGAATTTTCATTAATACCTCCTTACACAACCTATGTTCGTGAACAAGATGCAGATACTAGTGCTGCTACCGTTGAGTTAGGTGGTTCGTCTGTTGCTGCCGATGTAAATGAAAATAACCTTGTTGTTGGTTATGGTAGTACTGCATTGGCTTCATCGAGTGTTGACCGTGTAGATAGCTGTATTACAACTGCAGAAGACACCGATGCAGATAACCCTACGCCACTCGCTATTTGTATTCAAGGTTATGAGTACCCAGACGCTAACAGCCGTCGTTATATTATTTATCAAACACGCGCTTTAGTGTGGGATTTAAATAACATAGACGATGCCGGAGTACCAGAACGTACTGAATTACCGTTAGGCTTAACCCCTGCAACGGACTCAACGTTAATTTACACCGCCCAAGCATTAGGTGTTAACGGGAATGATGATGTGGCTGGCCGGTCACATGTTTATCGTAACGGTGACACCGATAAATTATATTTTGATGCGGCTTACTGGAAAAAGAATGCCAGTGGTGAATATCAATATAATTGGGTAGATATGGAGAATGAAGTCACTAGCTCTATCGCATATGATATTAATGATAATGGTATTTTAGTCGGCAGTTATCGCAAATATATTGGTGGCTATTTGCGTGATAAATTCTTCACATTAGACACTAACAATCCAGAACAAGGGATTGTTACGCCGAATGACTTCCAAACCACATTGTCAGATTTAAGTAGCAAACCTAAAGATATCAACAATAAAGGACAAGTTGTCGGTTATGTTGAATCAACTTACGACAAAGAAAAGCCTCGTCCAAAAGTCGGTTTTCTATTTGAAAATAGTACCAGCGAATTTTTTAATCTAAACGATCGCCTTACCTGTGGGTCTAAAGGTTACGAACAGAATACTGATGGAGAGTGGGCTCGTCATCAAGTGAGTATTCAAGATGGTACTGGTGAAATATTAACTTACGACACTGATATTCAAGTTGTAGAAGCCAATAGCATTAATGAAGACGGTACGATTGTAGGGACTGCATTTATTCGTAAGCCACAATATCAAACCGATGCAACTACTGGTAATGTGCTTGTCGGTGAAAATAACCTACCGCTATTTGAACTAGACGGAAACGGTGCTCCAGTAACAGCATATTTGCCGCGAATGGTTATTTTGAAACCAACCGCTGGTGAAGCATGTACTACTTCAGACACAGTTGAAGAAGAGGCTTATGAGCGTAAAGGTGCAGCCAGTTTTGCTTGGTTATTCACTCTGCCATTATTATGGTTGCGTCGTCGAGTAAAAAAATAGGCTCAACTGTCATTATAGACTCAGTGTAGTCACAGTCATCTAGCACCCCAAACTGGGGGTAGTCTAGAACCATAAATAAATCGAGGAAATATTCCTCGATTTTTTTTAACCTAATTCTCAATACCTTAATAACAGATCATTAAAATGATGGTTTTTTGGGTTGATTTTGACTAAAAAACGATCTATTTCTATATGCAAGGCTTCAGCTTTATCATGTCAAACAGAAGCCTGTCACTGAAGAGGACGCATGCATGAAAAGACAGAAGAGAGATCGTTTAGACAGAGCATTTTCAAAAGGATTTCAAGCCGGAGTAGGAGGGCGTTCTAAGGAGGTTTGTCCCCATTCGAATCTGGATTCACGGTCTCAATGGTTAGGTGGATGGCGTGAAGGTATTGACGGTCGTCTTAATGGCTTATTTAACAAGTAGTACTTAATAAGTAACAGTTAATGAAATGCCCTCGCGATGCAGATCGGAGGGCATTGAGCAACATGTTCAACGTATTTTGAGGTAAAGTAGTTTTAACTAGAAAGTTGATGTATCACTGAAAATACCTACTTTTAAATCAGTTGCTGAGTATATTTGACGACCATCAACTTCCATAGTGGCATCTGCTATACCCATAACCAATTTACGGTGTATTTTACGTTTAATATTAAGCTTGTAAGTCACTTTCTTTGCATCAGGTAATACTTGGCCGGTAAATTTCACTTCACCCACACCTAATGCACGACCTTTACCTTCAGCGCCTTCCCAGCCTAGGAAGAAACCAACAAGTTGCCACATAGCATCCAAACCTAAACAACCAGGCATTACAGGATCACTGATAAAGTGGCAATCAAAAAACCATAGATCCGGTGTGATATCGAGTTCGGCAATAATTTCACCTTTACCAAATGCACCACCATCTTCATTAATGGTAATGATACGGTCAATCATCAACATATTGTCTACAGGTAAACGTGGTCTATTTGGGCCTAAAAGATTGCCATGACCACATGCGACAAGTTGCTCTTTAGTGAAACTATTAGCTTTTTCCATTTAAATCGATACCACTTAATTGACTGATAATACTAACAAGATAGCGAACACGTGTAAGCTAAACAACTCCGATCACTAAATAATGTGTAATCTAGCTAACAATTTAGCAAAAAAGTTCAGTTCCACGTCGTCATCATCTTGACCGGCTAATTTATCTAAACGTTGTTGTACTAATCCGTAAAGCGTGTCTGGTGCAAAGTCGTTATCTTCATTAGCGACTCCAGCAGGCATTTGCATCAGCAGTTCAACTGCTTGATCCATATGTTCAATTGCATGGATATGAAATAACCCTTTATCAATGGCTTCAATTACAGCAGGTTCAAGATTTAGCTGTAATACATTAGCCTTGGGCATAATAACACCTTGTTCACCCGTTAAACCGCGGCGTTGACATAAATTAAAGAAACCTTCAATTTTCTCATTTACACCACCAATCGCTTGTACATTGCCAAATTGATCTAATGCGCCTGTAACAGCTAAACTTTGGATAATGGGGTGTTCTGCTATTGCAGACATTAAACAACAATACTCGGCGAGTGAAGCACTATCACCATCAATTTCTTGGTAAGACTGTTCAAACACAATATTTGCATTTAAATGAAGAGGCGCATCACGACCAAAAATTCGGTACAAGCAAGCAGATAGGATCATCATGCCTTTTGCATGAATATTGCCCCCCAACTCTGATTTACGTTCAATATCTGCCACTTCGCCATCACCATAATGCACTGATGAGGTAATACGGGCAGGCTCACCATAGGTATAATCGCCTGTATCAATAACTGTAAGGGCATTAATTTGGCCTACCATAGCGCCTTTAGTTGGCAGATTGATGAAATTATCATCAAAACTTTGAGCAGAATATATTTCAGAGCTATTGTGGCGAAATTTTAATTTTTCCAGTGCTTTAGCTATTGCTGCAGCATTCAATGTAGCTTGACCTGAATACACTTTTGCTTGACCTAATAGTTGCCTAAACTCCAACATACTTAAACTTAAGCGTTGTTGATGCTCAACCAAACGAGAGCTATACCAAAATAATGGTAATAAGCTTGATGGTTCTAATTCAACAGATTCTGCTTGGGCAAGTACGTTCAACCATTGCACATAAGACGATTCAGGATGCTGCGTTAGATCAACTTCATTGCTCATTTCAGCTAGCAATGGAAAATGGCGATTAAAGTTTCGGTCTTCAACTCTAAGCTGGCTATACGATAAACCAGAGCCCACAAGAACAATCTTACAATTCAGTGGAATAGGGGTTAACTCATTATTGATACGATAAAAGCCATCGTGGATGATTTGCATCAACAAATCCCACAGGCTTTCACGCTGCCATAATGACGCTAAGCAAATAAACACGAAATGATTTTTCGCTAGTGCACCGGGTTTATAAACACTGGATTTATCCGTTTTAAGCATTCTGCCAAGTAAATCAGCACGGCGAATTGTCCCTTGTAAATAACAGGACAGTGATTCTTGTTTAGCAATAATGCCGACATGTTCAGGCGGGAGTGTTTGTTGCCACTTAAACTGAATGTCCGTATCTTCTTGCTGTTTTTTAGTTGCAACAAGGTAATGACTTGAAGGCGTGTTAGCTTGAGTTACCAACGCATCAATAAATAGTGATCTATCTACCCCTAAAAAATCAGCAAGAAATAAATGTTGCGAATTTGTTTTGCTCATTAATTTGAATGTTTCAACCACTCGTTCTTGACCAAGTAGTATATGGCTTGGAAAAGAAACTGAAGTCGATGCATCAGGTAAATGATATTGAGGAGCGAGTTTGGCACTAGGCAGTAGCGTTGAATTCATATAGTGGTAATTTAGCTGCGACAACGGAAAATAATGAGATGATATTAGCATAAAGCACCACAAAAGCCTTAGCAGATTCAACTCTTCTAGGTTACCTGGATGCTGTTGAAGTGATTCAAGTCTATAAAAGAGTCGCCAATGCGTTTTGTGTTGATTAAAAAAGTCTCAATGATGACAGAAATATGAGCATGCTGATTAAATGCTATGCACTCAGGTGTTTTTTTTAACTTTATGGTTTACAAGCAAACGAGTTACTTATATTATTCAGCCCGTTCGGAGGGATGGCAGAGTGGTCGAATGCACCGGTCTTGAAAACCGGCAACGGTTTATCCCGTTCTAGGGTTCAAATCCCTATCCCTCCGCCACATTCAATAAAAAGGCCCGCTATAAATAGCGGGCCTTTTTATTGGGCGAAAGATAGGGCTCTGAACCCCGGGTTCCTCTTTATTACAAGCAAGCTATCCCTCCGCAAGATTTAAGGCCAAATGCCAAACCGACAAATATAAAGCCTTTTTATTGGGCGAAAGATAGGACTTTGAACTATAGGGTTCCTCTTTATAAAAGAAAGCTATCCCTCCTCAAGATTCAAGACCAAATTCCAAACCGACAAATATAAGGCTTATTTATTGCGGCGCAAGATAGGATTTTGAGCCCAAAGGATCCTCTTTATTAAAAGCAAGCTATCCATCCTCATTAACAATTTTGAGCTTTACCTGCATTAAGTGAATATTGTGAGCATTTATACCGAAAACGACGACAAGGCACCACAAATTGCCAGCGCAGGCTGTGCGCTTAAGTATCCCCTCCAAAAAAACACAACACATCCTCATATTTGATTGCTATCAAGTTTTTCAGCTGTGCTGAATTCCGTAGATGATCGATAAGTCACTAATTCAAAGCGAGTTTTTGGATGTGTCGATTGAAGTTGATGAGTTGAGTACATCGAGCAGAGCTACCGCCAAAGCAATGAAAATGAGCTATGTTAGTTGTTCAGAGGATGGGTGGCACAGTCTTGTTCTACCGTTTTTATTTTGGATATAGTGTAAAAATTTGAAGCTCTAATCTCATCCTGTTTGTCGTTTTATTAAAATGTTTTTTCGCTCATTAACTAAGTGATTTGCTTTGATACTTAATCAAGCTTACCTTATATTAAAGAATATCTGTTCGTTATGACTGTTTTGGTATTGAAGTTAAAAAACAGTAATAAGTAGACTTTTGTGGTTCATTAAAAGGCAAAAGTTCTTATTTACAAAAGCTGGTTAAATCCATAACTTTTTCCCAAACAGTATAAAGGCCATGCACAAGAATACGATAAGCCAAGAGGTTAATGAGTTAGTTTTAGATGCGACTAATGTTGGCGTCTGGGATTGGCGTGTTGAAAATGATGGTCTTGTTTGTAATGAACGTTGGGCTGAGATTATAGGGTATACCTTATCGGAGTTAATGCCTGTTGATTACCAAACTTGGCTAGATGTATTACACCCAGATGATTTGCCTAAGGCAATTAAAAATTATGATTACCACTGTCAAGGCCAAAGCGAACTTTGTGAGTTAGAAGTTCGTTTAAAACACAAAAGCGGTCATTATGTTTGGGTATTGTCTACAGGTAAAGCTATTGCATGGGATGTTGAAGGCAAACCGACACGAATGATTGGCATGCACCAAGAAATAACCTTTCGTAAGAGGCAGGAAGAACTACTTGCAACCACAACCGAGTTATTGAGAGAATCTCAAGAGATAGGCAAGCTAGGTGGCTGGCAACTCAACTTGCATAACGGTGACTTGATTTGGACAGATGAAACTTACCGAATTTATGAAACAACTCCGCAAGAATATATTCCTACCGTTGAAATGGGGGTAAGTTATTTATTACCCGATTCCAAAAAATTATTCCAAGAAGCGCTTGATGCTGCTATTCAACTTGGTGAAGAGTATGACTTAGAGCTTGAAACTTATACCACCAAAGGACAAAAGATTGACGTTAGAACGACCTGTCATGTTACATATGTCGATGGTGTTGCTGAAAAATTAAGTGGTATATTTCAAGACATTACCGACGAAAAAAATAATCAACGCAAACTTGAAAAAAGTAATCAGGTATTAAAAGAAGTAAATGAGAAGTTAAAGTTTGCAGCGAATTATGATCCACTTACACATTTGCCAAACAGAAATTTGTTAGCTGATCGAATGCAGCAAGCGCTTATCAAAGCGCAGCGTAATAGCAAACAAATAGCTATAGCCTTCCTAGACTTGGATGGCTTTAAAGAGGTAAATGATGCTTACGGTCATGATATAGGAGATGAGTTCCTTTGCCTTGTTGCAAATAGGTTTAAAACTGCAATACGAGAGGATGATACTCTTGCCAGGTTTGGTGGCGATGAGTTTGTTTTGATTCTTGATGATTTAGACAGTCATCATCAAGCAACAGAAATATTACAGCGAATACTTTCTTCAATAACAGAAATATTTATTATTGAAAATAAGCGCCTTTCTATAACTGTGAGTATTGGAGTGACGTTTTTCCCGCAGGATAATAGTCACGCAGATATACTTATTCGTCATGCTGATCAGGCTATGTATAGGGCTAAAGAGCAGGGAAAGAATTGCATTCATGAATTTGACTTTGAAAATGATGTAGCGATAAAACTCCAGTATCGAGAGTTAGAATACATAATCAATGGATTTAATAACAATGAGTTTTTGTTATTCTACCAACCAAAAATCAATATGGAAAGTAATGAAATCATAGGCTTAGAGGCCCTTATTCGTTGGCAACATCCGACAGAAGGTCTTTTGTCACCATTTCGCTTTTTGCCCTACATTGAAGAAGAACCTCTAGCAATTGAGTTAGGTAAATGGGTAATTGACCAAGCAATAAAGCAGCATAATGAATGGCGACGCTTAGGAATAGTTATACCTATCAGTGTGAATGTCAGTCCATTACAACTTCAGCATGAAGATTTCATTAAACAATTAAATGAAATCTTATTTCTCAACACTAGTTTTCAAGCGGGTCAGCTTGAATTTGAAATTTTAGAATCCAGTATTATTAAAGATACTCAGCACATCGCTGAGGTTATTAGTCAATGTAAACAGTTAGGGATACGTTTTTCGTTAGATGATTTTGGTACGGGGTTTTCATCTTTAAGCTATTTGAGAAAGTTAAAGACTGATGTTATAAAAATAGATCAATCTTTTGTCATTGACATGTTAGATGATATGGATGATCAAGCCATTGTAAAAAGTGTCATTGAATTATCGAAAACCTTCGGTCGTTCTGTGATAGCAGAGGGGGTTGAAACCCAAGAGCATGGTCGGCAATTACTTAAAATGGGATGTCAATTAGCACAAGGTTTCGGTATAGCAAGACCAATGCCAGCAAGTTCAATCCCTGAGTGGATTAATTTATGGAATGCGTCTCCTCCTTGGATTTGTAAATGAGCGTTATGAGTTAGTCTTTAGTGTATGTTGATCTTTGTGTGAAAGCATATGAAAGCTATTTTTCAACAACTGTAACCGTCATCAGCGCTTATAAAGTAGTAGGTTATCGATCTCATGTGTTCACCTAAAGTCATGTACGAGATAAGAATATCAACTCTATTTAGGTGGCCAAAATAACAATGCCACTACACTAACGCAAGTAGGTATTGTTAAGGTCTCGATATAAGGCTTTTATCGCATCTCTTAACCATTTTATTTTTGGATTTTGATTGTTTCGTTTATGCCAAATCATGGTGAAGGGGATCATTAGTTTATCTTGTAATGCTTCGTCGACAGGAATGGGTAAACACACTAAATCTGGGTGTATATTACGACAGTAGTGCTGACAATATTGTGGTGCAGTGGTAATCATGTTGTGACCAGACTGAGCTGTCATAAACAAAGATTGTTCGAACGTGGCCATGGTTAATTCAATATTACGGCTTAAGCCCATTTCTATTAACACTTCATCTAATGCCCAGGTGTCAGACTTTTCCCATGTGATGTTAATTTGTGGATATTTTACAAAAGTATCAATATTCCAATCTTCTTTTAAGGCTGGGTGATCTTTATGTAAATACACTAAGGGGAGGTCGGTAAATAATACTTCGTAATTGATAAAGTAAGGTAAAAGTTTAATCGATTCTTTTGATCTTGGGTGGCTCTCTCGGCCAGTAAAACCTATGTCGACGTCTCCTCGAATGATCGCCTCAATTGAGTCATAGTCCCAGTTGTGAACTTTGACTTTAGCGTCTGGATACTGCTGAAATATTTGCTGTGTAAGCTGATTAAACATCGTCAGCAGCAATGGCGATTCCATGGCAAGATTAAAGCGCACACCGTTAGGGATCTCATCGCCGCGTTTGGCGAGTATTTGACTGCTGACTTGCAACCAGTCAGCAAGCTCTTGTTCCATACTGATGGCGAGTGATGTTGGGCTAAATCCATGAGGTGTTTTTATAAACAAGGGGTCGTCAAACCATTCTCGTAACTTGCTTAGAGATTTGCTCACCGTTGACGGTGTCACGTTCAGTTTTTTTGCTGTTTTGGTGACGCTGAGCTCCTGTAGTAACAGTTGCAGAGTGATCAGCAAGTTTAGATCAAGGCGTGCTAATGATTTCTTCATTGGAAATACTCGGCAGTGGTGAGGGAATGAATAATATTAAAACAGCGCTGATAACACCACCCATTAGCAAGATTAATATCAGCATATTCAATGCACTTATACCAAGCAAGCCTAATAGCCAAATATACAAAGCTGAACTGCAAATTTGAGCCACTCCGAGCATAGAACTTGCGACACCCGCTCGATAACGATATGGGCTAAGCGCTTGACTCATTACCACACCAAACCCAATTGAAAATCCTGCACAGATAAGACTAAGACCAAATAGACTGATAAATTGGCTATCGGTACTGAGTTGAGTCTGCCCGAGGATGACTGCGGCAGCGATAAACAATATTTGAGATACCAGCATCAAACTATGTTGCTTGATATATGACAACGCCAATGGCATAGCAAATGAGGTGAGCATGCTAACAAGTGCCGTTAGTGCCATCGCAATTGAATACTCGCCGCGGCTAAAGCCCATGATATTCATGATCAGCATTGGCGATACATTTACAAACGTAAGAATTGCTGTAACGGCAATGGCACTAATGATTAGTCGGCTTAAAAAGAATCGTTGGTAAAAGGATTCTGTTGCAGTTGTTGGTTGGGGTTCCATTGGTTCCATTGTTTCGACTGTTGTTACATTAGCTCGTGATGATTGGCGTGTAGTATTGGTTTCTTTTAAAACAAATACTGACATTAAACACACCATTCCGCCCATAGCCGCCATGGTGATGAACAGACTTGGCCATGGAAAGCTAAGCATGATCAAATGACCAATCACCGGGGCGATAACGGGCATGATGCAGGTAATCCCATTGACCATAGATAATACTTTTGCTCTGCGTTTATCGTCCAGCTTGTCACGCAAAATAGCAAAGGCGACCACGTAGCAACTGCCTGCGCCAATACCTTGAATAAAGCGGACGATTAAAAAAGATTGGCTGTTTTCTACTGTGCTGCCCATGAACGAAGCTAATGTAAAAATAATAGCGCCAGTAATTGCTATGGGTCGTCTGCCGATAACGTCCGATAATTTACCGGCAAATACCATCGTTGTGGCCATACCCGCTAAATACACAGAAAAAGCGATATGGAGTTGTGACTCACTTGCACCTAAGTCTTTGGCTATTTGCGGTAAACCAACCAAGTAAAGGTCAATTGCAGTGGGGTAAAGCAGAACCAACGCAAAGCTACACAGTATAAATCTAGTCATAAAACCCTCACTTAATGTTGTAAGGATAATAGATTGAAAGGTTTGTAAGTACGAGTTGCTATTTTGACAACAGGTATTTCTATTTACGACATCTTGTTGGTTAATTTGAATCTTATGACTCTAAATGTATTGACAGAAATCTTTGATAAAAATTGATCTGCGGAGCATCGCTAAGCGTATTGAGTTTGCTGATTGCAGAATATTATTCTATCGCTATCGTGCTTTCTATACGTCCACTCTTTAGGTTAGGCCGTAAAAGAATTGCTGAAATTATTGAAACAACTATCCAGTCCTTACTGGTTATGATGTTCGGTAACTACTGTACATCAATTACACTATTACCATTATTGATTGACGTTGATTTTAATTACCACCTAAAATCAGAGTCTTAATTGCCGATAGCTGTTGTTTTTAGCGCTTGTTAATCATGTTTTTAATTTTATTGACTCAATCATACGCTTCAAATATCACCGAAAATTACCAATATACTTAATTACACAAAAGGTCTTAACAATGAGAATAATAAGTCGCCTTTACTTTGGCTTTGCAAGTTTACTGATCATTATGGTTGGTATTACTGTATTTGGTTTAGTTAAAATCAGTATTGCAGACAACAATTTAACTCAGTTGTCGGAGCAAACCGCTGTAGAGCAGCGCCAAGCAATTAATTTCAGAGGCAGTGTGCATGATCGCGCCATCTCAATTCGAGATGCTGTGTTAGTCAAAAATACTGCTGTTTCGCAACAACATCAGCATGACATTTCTCGTCTTAACGAGTTTTATCAAACTGCAGCACAAATCCTTAAGGGTATGTATGCCAACGTGCAGCATAGCAATGAAGAGTTAAGCTTACTACAAGCGATTAAAGACATTGAAGTGACTACGCTAGCGGCTACTGAAACCTTGTTACAGATGGTGAATTCAAGCCGTAATGATGCTGCAACAGAACACTTATTAGTGACCGTTTCCCCATTATATAGTGAGTGGCTAAAAAGAATTAATAAGCTTATTGATTATCAAGAAGCGCAGATTCAACTACAAGTCTCTGCAGCTCGTGAGCAAACAACTAGTTTTCAGTCGGTGATGCTAGTTGTAACGGCCATTGCACTATTTATTGGGTGTATGGTGGCGTTAACTTCTGTTAAGCGCTTAAAAAATATTATTGGCGGCGAACCAGAATATGCAGCCAGTGTGATTCAACAAATTGCTTCAGGTGATCTAACGGTTAAATTAACCGTTAATTCTTCTCAGAGTATATTAAGTGCGGTGCAGGATTTAACAATTAACCTGACCGACATAACCCAAAATTCAATGTTGGCCGCAAATAAGTTACTTGCGGCGTCTAAAGATTTATACCAAACGGCAAAGCAAAACGAACTTCTCATCAATAATCAAAAATTAGCGACCGATAATGGTGCTGCTGCGATCACCCAAATGTCGAGTACTGTTTCAGAAGTGGCAAGTCATACTAGTGAAGCAGCGCTACTTTCACAAACGGCCACAAATGAGTTTAATGTAGGTCAGATTGAAGTCACTAAAACACAGACAGATATTGATGCGTTAGCCGCTAAAGTAAGTGAAGCGGCACAGATCATTGATTTACTGTCACAAGACAGCAAATCAATTGGGTCTGTGTTGGATGTGATTCAAGGGATTGCAGAGCAAACTAATTTATTGGCCTTAAATGCGGCCATTGAAGCTGCACGTGCAGGTGAACAAGGCCGCGGTTTTGCTGTTGTTGCTGATGAAGTGCGTAATCTTGCTCAGCGCACACAAGAATCAACAAGACAAATTCAAGCTGTAATTGAAAGCATGCGCGCCAGCTCTGTTAAAGCCGTGACTGTTATGAACGAAGGTCAAGATCAAGCCAACAGCAGTGTTCAGCAAGCTAAAAATGCTGGTGAATCATTACAGGCTATAAATGTATCTGTAATTAAAATAAGTGATATGAATATCCAAATTGCCACAGCAGCAGAGCAGCAGTCTGTGGTGGCAGCGGATATAAATCAAAACTTTATTCAAATTACTCATTCAGCATTATTGGCTCAGCAAGAAGCCGGTAAAATTACCGCGGCTAGTTATCAACTTGAAGAGCTTGCTAAAAGCTTAGAGTTAAATGTAAAACAGTTTAAGACCGAAATATAGTTATTCGTTTTGTGAAAAGGTGACAGATTAACGCTGACAAATCACTCATGTTATTTGTCAGCGTTAATATAATCAATTTTGAGCTTAATTAACTTTCGGCTTAATCAATTTTTGGCTTTATCGATATGGCTTAAGCACAGGCTGATTTTATTTCTCCCAATCTTACCTGTAACCAAGTAATTTCCACCAAAGTCCGCCGACAACACCCCAAATAGTTAAGTTAACAACACTCATAATAAAGCCCATTACCCACAAGTCTTCCATTGATACGTAACCGGAGCTAAAGATAATCACTGAAATCATCAAATTGACACCAAGCTGTTTAACCACACCAGAAAACCAAGCGACTTCTCCAAGCTTATATATGAACGTTGCTGAAAACCACACCACGGTATCCCAAGCGGCTTTTTAACCTCATTAACATTCGTATATACAAAACTGCTGATTATTCATAATTTCTGCGTAGTTTCTGCACATTTCATTGTTAAGCTTTATCTTATATTTACACCTATGAGATATGACATGCATCCTTCAAATTTAAGTTCGCTTACTCTTGCCATCACCTTAGCATTAACCTTGGGGTTAACAGGCTGTGGCGGTTCTGAAGACAGCACCGATGTAGCCGATACAACCAGTTCAACCGATACTTCAACTGATACTGGCATCGATACGGGAACAGAAGATTTAGGCTGTGGCATTTTACATACTGCGTACTATGAGTTTGATGATAACAACGTCAATGTGGTGCTCAGCGGCACTAAAGTCGTTATTGAAACCAATGGTATGCCAAACCATACATCGCCTTATTGGTCTGCTAGTAATAAACTGCATGTTGAACCCACCGTGACGTCTTACACAAAAATGGCCCCCGGCTACATTGATGACTTTGTGGGGACTTACACGTTAACGGTAGATATCAGCCCATCTCAAGCGACATCAGCCTCTGCAACGGGTTTAGGGGCAATTGGTATTGCAGTGAGTGGGGCGGTTATTTATAACGATGAAGAAGGTCCTGGTATTCCACTTGACGGCGCTGCTGGCAGTCTTGATTTTAACGGGGCACATACAGGACCGCAAAGTTATCACTATCATTTAGAGCCTATCTCATTTTCTGAAGATGATTCCAATTTGATCGGTGTTATTGCAGACGGGTTTTTCTTGTATGGTCGTAAGTGTAACTCTACAGGCACTTACCCAACTGATTTAGACGCATCAGGCGGTCACACATCTATTACTCAGTTTGCTCAAGATGCTGAATACCATTATCACATTCAAAATGAGCTTTATTTAGGATCATATTACATCTTGTTCCCAGGCGATTACCAAGGAACAGCAAGTGCAATTCGCTAAATATGGGGCAATGTTATTTGTCGTCTTTTTAGGCGGATTACTGATGTATGTGCAGCTATTTGCTGCACCAAGCGGACCGGTTTTGAGTCAGCATATTAGTATCTCGCGCACAACGGGTTTGAGATTATACCAAAAAGAGTCTTTTACCGGCGATGCGGTTACTTATTATCCTAATGGGAAAATGGCGAAATTAGCGCACTTTGAACAAGGATTACGAGACGGTTTTCTAAAACAATGGTTTGACAATGGCACCCTTGCGTTTGACTCCAATTATCGTGCTGGTGTGCTTGAGGGCACAACCAGAAGCTGGTGGAGTAATGGCAATATGCGATCAGAGTCTGTTTACCTGCAAGGTAAAGTGAACGGTGTATCCCTGCAGTGGTATGCAACGGGTGAATTGTTTAAAAAGATGAATTACGAAAATGGACTCGAAGTTGGGCTGCAGCAAGCATGGCGTCGCAACGGTAAGCTTTATAGTAATTATCAATATATTAACGGCCGAGTATTTGGCCTTAAACGTGCAAATATGTGTGTAGGATTAGAAGATGAAAATGTTATTGAATCTGATTAGAGTATTCGCAGTGGTGTTTATTATACCTGCAATGGCAGTACCGCATGGTGAGCAAGAACTGGCTGAACTACCTTATTATGGCAGTGCTGAATTTACCCCACATTGGTTTAAATCTGATAGCCCAGAGCTTGCTGATTTTCATCAAGTTCCAGAATTTAACTTTACCGATCAACAGGGCGAGTCAGTGACTCTGGATACGGTAAAAGATAAAATTTATGTGGCGAGTTTTTTCTTTACCAGTTGTCCAGGCATTTGCCCGCGCATGCGTTCACAATTGTCTAAAGTGCAAAGTAAGTTTTTGAACGATGACGATGTCATTATCATTTCTCACTCTATACAACCCGGTAACGATACGGTTAAAGTGCTAAAGCAATATGCACAGAAGAATGGTATTGAAGCCCAAAAGTGGCATTTAGTGACTGGCGAGCGAGATCAGATTTATGCATTAGCGCGCAATGCTTATTTTGCGAATGAAGACTTAGGTGAGTTTGTGAGTAATGAAGATTTTTTACATACCGAAAACTTAGTGTTAGTCGATAAAAACAGGCATATTCGCGGTATTTATAATGGCCTAAATAATACCTCTGTGACCAATTTAATTACTGATATGAAGTTACTCATGAGTACTCAGTAATGTAATACCATATCACTATCTGCTAAGTATGTGCAGCACATGCTTAGCAGATAGTGATGTATTGCTTAATAGCTTTTCTCTTTGTATGACTTATTGCTTTCATTATTGTTATGTTGATGTTTACCGTAAACTTTTAGGGTAAAAACTTACGCGTTTTTACCTCCAAAGATTTAAATTGTTAACATCAACTGAGCAGGTATTTCTACCTACCAATAAGCCTTCAATAAACCAATAGTGCTGCTTACAAAATGAAAGTAGCGACTTTATCACTCAGATCGGTTGCACGGCCTTTGAGCATTTTTGCTTGGTCTAAATGAGTCATTGCAGATGAGGTTATCTCATCGGTGACATCTTTAATCGCGACAGTATTTTTAGTGATTTCGTTAGTGACTTGCGTTTGTTCTTCTGCTGCTATGGCTATTTGTCCCGCCATATCCGAAATCACATTTACTGCTTGAGTGATCTCTTCTAGAGCTTGTGCTGCAGCGTTAACATCATCAACACTATTATTCGCTAACGCTTTACTGCTATCCATCAAGCTAACGGCTTGTTTCGTCGTATTTTGCAACGTCTCAATGGTGGTGTAAATCTCAGCAGTAGAGTCTTGTGTTCGGCGCGATAGCACTCGAACTTCATCTGCAACTACGGCAAAGCCACGACCTTGCTCGCCAGCACGTGCTGCCTCAATGGCCGCATTTAATGCCAATAAATTAGTTTGTTCTGCAATTCCCTGAATAGTAGTAAGAATGCTAGAAATAGCTTGTGCATGTCGACTTAACTCGCCAATCACTGTGGTTGTTTCATCGATCTCTGATGCCAATGAATTAATGGTTGTACGAGTTTTATCAACCAACCCTTTCCCTTGGCTACTGCTTTGGGCTGATTGTTGCGCTGCCGCAGCGGTACTTTCAGCATTGGCTGCAATTTCATGGGTCGCGCTCGACATTTCAGTGACGGCAGTGGCCACCATTGCCACTTCCTGTTGCTGGCGTTGTAACTCTTCAACTGTTGTTTGATTGGTAAGCAAACTATGCTCTGCATCGACATCTAGTTCGGTCGCCAGTTGACGTATATGACTGATCAGCTGATGTTGGCTACTCACAAAACGGTTAAAACTGTTTGCTAACATGCCTACTTCGTCTTGACTGTCGACTGTAATACGTTGAGTTAAATCACCATTGCCGTCTGCTATGCGTGATAGGGCTTGTGATACTCGGCTTAATGGCCCAAGTAAAAGACTTAACAGCCATGAAATAGATAACACACTGATAATCAATACTAATAATGCTAATCCTAATTGAGTTAGCATTAAATTAGTCAGTGGAGCCTCTAATGTTTGCTTATCTAGTATAAAAACGAGTTGCCAATCTGTGTTTGGAATTTCTTCGCTCCATAACAGTTTGTCTCTGCCTTCAGTATCAAAATAGACTGGCGTCAATTGCTCTGTCTGGCGACTCAATTGAATCTTTTGGCTGTTTAATTGAGCGTCAATGTCGGTAATTTTGCCCATTAACTTGCGTGAGTCTTTGTAAGCAATGACTGTACCGTCTTTATGCATCATGATGGCATAACCGTTAGCCGGTAGTGACATATCGTTGATACTATCGACTAAACTGCTAATTGATACATCGCCACCGACGACACCATTACGAGTCGGTTGTGCCATCGTCACCACTAATATATTAAAAGCGACATCAAGATAAGGTTTGGTAAGAATTGCTCTACGAGCTTGCTGCGCTTGATGGTACCAAGGACGAGTTCTTGGATCGTAATTGGTACGGTCAATACTTGGATCTGAGTCGACCATTGCGCCATTACTGTTACCGAAATAGGTCAGCTGAAAATCTCCGGAGATTTGTGCTTGCTGCAATGCATTTAGCGTATCGCCTTCGACTTTAGTGGCTACAGAGGTGATAACTCGCTGTCGATCCGCTAACCATCCTTCAATTCGCAACGCTTGCTGCTTACCAAGTTGACTTACTTGATAGACACTACTTTTTAATAGTAAGTTTTTTTGGCTGGAATAGCTTTGCCACGATAAAAGTATAATGACAACCGTGAGAGCGAGTACAACCGATAATAATATCTTTTTCTTTAGTGAATATGAATTCATATGGAGTGCTACTACTGCTATTTTGTTGAATGGGAATACGTATATAAATACAACTACTTTCAGCTGAACTTAGAGTATGAGTGAGGATAGAAAGAGCACCTCAATATGTGATTATTTTCTCATACATCATAAAAAAACAAAATGATAATCAAAGTTTTACGCAGTGTAGTCACTGTGACGATATCGGTTTGTTATATTAATTGATTAAGAATGTTTACTAATGATTAAGTTATTATTCAATGTAATTAAGTGTGTGTAAAAATTAACAGTAGTGATGCTTTTTGTTTTTAAAGTGTTTGGGTTTGGTTTTTATTGTAAAGCCTAATTAAGGTGTACATATTTAATGAAAGGCAAAATGAAATGACACAATGATTTTTTACACTTCAATATTGATTACATCGTTATGTTTACCAAACTAGAACCGATTTATTATTAAATTCACTCACAGCGATATTTTTGGATTATTAGTTCTCATCAACGTATTATCGCAACGGTTATTTAGCGATTTTACTGTATTAGATTAAAAATGATTTGTTTGGTTTTAGTGGCTAATGCAACTTAAACCGTAATGCTGGTTTATTCGTTTCGAGGTTTGTTTTCTAGCTGACTTAAATGCTGCTTAATAAGCTTTATCATTGCTTGAGCCGCAAATGATAAATGTTTCTGTTTACGCCAAAACAATGATAACTCCCAGCGTAAATCTTCACTGGCTAAGGGAATATTAACAACCGCTTCGACCCGGTATCGTTCAGCAATAATTTTGGGCAATATCATTACTCCAGACCCTGCCGCTACCAGTGCAATACCAAAGTCAGCATGACTGACTCGAGTAATATTTTTGGGTTTAAATCCCGCTTTGGCACAAGCTTCAAGCACTAGCTCATATAAGGCGTATTCTGGTTCAAACATCACTTGTGCTAGTTGATCAAGCTCACTTAACTGTAACGTTTCTTTACACGCGAGCTTATGCCCTGCGGGCAATACAACCACCATTGACTCATTGCGAATGCGAATACCACAAAACTCATCATCGAAATCAATAATCCCTGTCGCTAGTTCTATTTCATCTTTGTGTAAGGCAGCCGTTTGCTCTATACCGCCGCGCACCAATAATTGCAGCTCAATACTAGGATATTGTTGTCTAAATTGAGCTATCACAGGAGCAAATAACTCTGCACTGCCTAATGGGGCTAACCCCAATTTTAGTGAGCCACCACTTAAATTTCGTAAACTGTCGAGTTCAGCCATCATAAGTTGACGGCCTTCCATTAACTTTGATGCATGGTGATAAACCACTTTCCCAGCTTCAGTTAGCCTGATTTGCGAGCCACGCTTTCCGCGTTCTAGCAATATCATATCAAGCTCGTCTTCCAGCAAGCGTATCGCTTTTGATAGCGCTGGTTGAGTCACAAATGCCGAATGACAAGCTTTGGCGAAGCCGCCAGCATTAACAACCTCAGTGAAATAGTGCAGTGCTTTAAGATCCAATGTCATAACCAAAAGTGATGTAATCAATCATTAATATTCATTTTTTTTATCAATTAAGCAAGGGTAAACTGCGCATATCAACTAAATAACCATTGCGTGAAACTAAATGTTATCTCTATTCACTGGTCATAGTGCCTTTTTAAAGTGCAAAACAACCTTAATCATCCAAGTCAGCGGCCTATGTTTCTTTGCTTGGTTGTGTCAATGGGTTGCTTATTCTGTTCATTCGATTATTCCAGGAAGCGTGATTGGCCTCGGCGTATTGTTGATATTATTGTCTTGCCGATGGATCCCTGAGAAAGTCGTCAAACAAGGTTCGAGCTGGTTAATTGGCGATTTACTATTATTTTTTATTCCTCCAGTTGTTGCCATTACAAAATATGAGTCATTGCTAGAAAGTTATGGTGCAGAGTTGATTGTTTGCATGTTATTGGCCAGTGCCAGCGTGTTAGTTGGAACCGCTTTTATCGTTGATAAGTTATTTAAATTTGAACGTAAACAACGCCTAAACAGCATTTCGTTGCAGCGTTCACTGCTTAAATAAAAACGCCTTAACATTAGATAAAATGGATACACCAAATGAATGGTTCACTATTAGGCATTTTCTGTTTATTACTTACCTTGGCAGGATATTACATCAGCAAGCGGCTTTATTTACGCCAACAACGTATTTGGTTTGCCCCTATTATCTTGGCGCCAACTATCATTTTGTCGACTGTGGTTATATTTCAAATTCCATTAGTCGACTACTTTCAGTTTACTCATTGGCTACCTGCTTTGCTCGCCCCAGCCACTATTGCATTTGCGGTACCCATTTATCGAGAACGGGCACTCATTAAACGTTATCCGTTAACCATAAGTGTTGGCGTATTATCTGGATTATGTTTGGGTGTTGGATCTTCATGGTTGATTATCCATTTCACCAATATGCCGTCAGAGCTGTCTCACAGTTTAATTGTTAGATCGGTATCAACCCCGTTTGCTATTGAAGCAACAGGTGCATTTGGCGGCATACCTGAATTAACCGCAATGTTGGTATTGGTAACAGGTATTATGGGAATGTTGATTTGTGAGCCCCTTTTTAAAGCCGCCAACATAAAAAGCAGTTTAGCGAGGGGGATTTCTCTCGGTGCGTCGGCACACGGTGCTGGAGCAGCTAAAGCAAATCAAATGGGGCGGGAGGAAGGTGTTATTGCTAGCTTAACCATGATTTTTACTGGTATTGCCATGGTTATCACTGCGCCTTTATTTGCGTTACTGTTTAATTAATCTCATATCTGCTTCGACAAATTTTTACGCGATAAAGACTCTACCTTTCGATACAAATGTAGAGTCTTTGTTCACTCGTTACAGTGCTGGAGTGCAATTTTATGTACATTATGGCGCAATGTTGATGTTATTAGCATCTTCAAAAACGAATCAAATCGCTAGATGAACCTACTCAGATGGTTGCTTTTATTACCTATGCTGGTGAGTTAATCGCTCATGTTAATCAGTCGATATCGTCCGCAATAAGAACACTAAAACCCACACTTTGGCATGATGATATGGCCTCAGATGTAAGGTTGCGCATTATTATTTGTAAGTGGTACTCCTAACCGCAAACTCGCTATTACTCCATCGCTCCATCGCTCCATCTTATTACTTATTAGTCCGTGTTCATATTGGACTATATCGTCTTACTAGCACCTGTCACTCCTGCCAAGTGAGTTTTCTGCCAACGCATCCATTGTCGGCAATCCTGTACATCTATGTGCTCCCACTAGAATCTATATTGCGTTAGAAACACTGTTTGTTATGCAAACTAAAAGCCAACTAAATTCAAGCATGTCTGAAAGAACAGTGGCAATTTTCAACATGAGACCACGCGCTCATATTCAACACATTCAGATTGGCGTGTAAATTTATTACTGTATTCTCGTTTTGTAATTACTATTTTTTTAAACAAAATAACGATTTTGCTATATCAAATAGTGCATTTATTTTTGACGATGCATTGCGCTTTCCAATTGACTAAAAGAAGTATTCAATGAAAAGTATAAATTCTCTCACAACAGCCTCAGTGTTGTTACTTATTTGCAGTAGTTCAGTACAAGCCGACAATTTCTCCGCGGATAACTATTTGTTCGGTGATATTGGTGGTATTCGTAGCCAGATTCATAATGCCGGTATCGACGTTAGCTTAGGTTATACCTTTGAAACCGGAGGTAACTTAACAGGTGGACAACATCATGCCACTAGTTATGCCGATCAAACCGTTCTTGGTGTTAACTTCGATCTTGAAAAATTATTAGACTTGTCCGATGCCAACTTCCACTTTGCACTGACCAATAGAGGTGGGCAAAGCCAGAATATTAATGATAAAGCTGAAATCGGCCAGTTAATGCAATCGATAGAAGTGTTTGGCCGCGGTAGGGTGACCCGTATTTCTGAGTTTTATTATGAGCAAAAACTGCTTAGTGACGACCTCAATATTAAGTTAGGCCGTATGAATGTTGGTGCTGAATTTGGCGCTTTCCAATGCGAATTTGCTTATCTTGGATTCTGTGGTTCCCAATTCGGTAATGTTAATTCTACGGTTTACAACTGGCCTATTAGCCAATGGGCGGGTGTTGTCAAGTATCAGCTAGCGCCAGAATGGTATGTAAAGACCGGGGTTTACCAAATGAACCCAAGCTGGCTTAAAAATAGTCAGAATCTTAATTTAGGCAGTCCTCATGGCACTCTGGGAATGACGATTCCTGTAGAGCTTGCTTGGATGCCTAACCTCAATGAATTACCCGGTACTTATAAACTGGGTTATTGGCATGATACCGTTGGCGGTGATGATCTTTACTACAATCAAGATGGTAACCCCTTGATTATTGATGGTGGTAAAGCACGTCATCATGACAGTAAAGATGGCGCTTATTTTGTTGCAGAGCAACAGGTTACTGCTGTAGATGGTGATTCTTCCCGCGGTGTTAGTGTGTTCCTTATGGGGACGTTAAACGATCAAGATATCACTAGTGTTGATAAATCATTGGCATTAGGCGTGAGCTATCAAGGTCCATTTGCTGCTCGTCCGACAGATAAATGGGGCTTAGCCGCTAAATACCTGCATGTGAATGATAGCTTGGCTGATAGCGCCCAACTTTATAATGACAATAATGCTCTTTATATGCCTATTCAGGAAACAGAGACGGTCATTGCTAGCTATTACAAATTTCAAGTGACTAAGTATTCTGCTATTCGTCCTGAAATTCAGTACATACATAATCCAGGTGGTATCAGCGAGAATAATGATGCATGGGTTGTCACTCTCAAAGGCGATATTGCATTTTAACTAAAGCTGAAATACAACATGCACTCTAAAATAACTTAAATTAACGCTAATATAAGTAGACAGTTTTATTACATGTTTTAGATTCGATTATAGGTGAATAAACGTCAGGCTAAATACAGAGGAAACTTTTTTCAATCTGTACTGGTGATTGTTAACTTTTTGGGATATTGGTAACAATTAAGTAATTTTGTTACCAATATCATATCTTGAAGATCTGGTTGGGACATCACATCTTACCTTTGGTAAGTTAGTGCCAGATCACTAAGGTATTCACCTAAAGGGTATCGTTGTCCCTACGCATTAAGGAGTGGTAATCGTTGGTCTCCTTAAAGACGTTCATTTAGTTGTGCTAATAGTCAGATTGATAAGGGAGTAGTGGGTAATAATGTAAGCAGCAGCTTTTCATTTTTACTATTTTCACTGCAAAAAAAATAAAAATACATTAATATTATGCAGTTAAGTGTTTAATTCGGAGTTCCAATGAATAAAAAAACTTCAACCACAATTCAGTTGCTGGCCCCTTTTACGGGGGTATGCTGTCCACTGAGTCAGGTTCCTGATGCCGCATTTTCCCAAAAGATGGTGGGTGATGGATTAGCGATAGACCCTACTGAAAACATTCTTCACGCTCCATGTGACGCCACCGTTACTCAAATACATCCTTCTAAGCATGCCGTGACTTTATTAACGGCGACAGGCATCGAAATCCTGCTTCATATAGGTGTAGATACCGTTAAGTTGAAAGGCGAAGGATTTACGGCATTAGTGAAAGTGGGTGATGCAGTAAAAGCTAAAACGCCACTGATTGAGCTGGATTTAGATAAAGTGGGCTGCGGTGTAAAAAGTTTGCGTACCGTCATACTGCTCACGGATATGAGCAGAATTATTACGTTAACACCAACGACTGAACAATTTGTCAACGCGGGCGATCTGTTATTTAGTGCTGAGGTATCAGCGGCAACTCGTGCTGTAACAAAGTCAGATGACATGGTTAGCTCTGCGCCAATAGTGGTTATTAATCCAACCGGTATTCATGCTCGGCCTGCTGCTGCCATTGTCACTGCGATTAAAGCATTTGACTGTGACGTGATGATTGATAAAGCAGGCAAGCAAGTAAATGCTCGTAGTGTGGTTGGTCTTATGGGGTTAGACATCGCTTTTGGTGAGCAGATTGTTATTCTCGCTAAAGGTAAAGATCAGCAAGCAGCAATAGCAGCATTATCAGAGGCGATAAGCACAGGTTTAGGTGAAGAGGGCGCCGATGCTTCACTTGTGACTAAGAATGTTGAAAGCGACTTCGATCCTTTTTCCGAACCATCACTACTACTACAAACGAGCCAAGATCCACGTCAGCTTATTGGTGTGGAAGCCTCTCCCGGTCAAGTTAAAGGGCGTTTATATGTGATTAAAGCTGAAGTGCCTAAGTTTGACACTTTTGCCGACGATGCGCAGATTGAACAGCAAACTTTAGACGATGCAATGAAGGTGGCTAATCAAACCTTAGTCGAACTGGTTGAAGAGCTGCATAACAAGGATATGGGGCAAAAAGCCGATATTTTTGTGGCCCACCAAGAGCTAATGTCAGACCCTGATTTGTACGATGACTGTATTATTGAATTACAGCAAGGTAAGTCGGCTCCTTATGCCTGGAGTAAGAGTATTTGTCGCCAAGCGGACAAACTTGCTGGAATGGACAACCCATTACTCGCAGGACGAGCAACAGACCTTATCGACGTTGGTAATCGAGTTTCACGTATTATGGCGGGATTGTCTCAAGATACTATTCCGGCTGAACTCCCTGAAAATACCATTTTAGTCGCCAAAGATTTAACCCCTTCAGATACTGCCAAACTAAACCCCGCATTTGTTAAAGGCATTTGCACCACTTTAGGAGGGGCATCGAGCCACAGTGCTATTTTAGCTAGAGCAATGGGTATTGCTGCTATGGCTGGTGTTGAAGCTAAGATCATGACCTTGCACGGTACTGAGGTGTTACTCGATACAACAAAAGGTTATCTATTATTGTCGCCAACTGAAGCTGAAATGGCGCAACTTGATGTGATTAAAAATGTCGCTGAGCAGCAGAAAGCCTTGGCTTTCGCGCACAAAGATGAGACAGCCGTTACCTTAGATGGAGTGCGATTTGAAATTGCCGGCAATATCGCTAAAGTCAGTGATGCCCAGAAATTAGTTGAAATGGGAGGCGAAGCGGTTGGTTTATTGCGTTCTGAATTCCTTTATCAAGACCAATCAGTTGCACCTTCAGAGGATGATCAGGAACAAGTCTATCGTGCGGTACTGCAAACGTTAGGACAGCGTCCTTTAGTTGTACGTACGTTAGATGTAGGAGGAGATAAGCCGTTAGCCTATTTACCTTTGCCTAAAGAAGATAATCCATTCCTCGGTGAACGTGGTATCCGTGTTGGTTTAGATAAGCCTGCAGTATTACGACAACAAGTTCGCGCACTATTGAAAGCGGCTGATGCAGGAAACTTACGCATTATGTTCCCTATGGTAGCGTCTTTGTTTGAGCTTAAGTTGGCCAAACAAGTCGTTAAAGAAGAAGCCGAAAAATTGGCTATCGATATTAGTGGGATCCAAATTGGCATCATGATTGAAGTGCCATCGGCAGCCGTAATGGCAGATGTGTTGGCCGAACATGTCGACTTTTTCTCCATTGGTACTAATGATTTGACTCAATATACCTTAGCGATTGATCGTGGACACCCTAAGTTAGCCGCCATTGCTGATGGATTGCATCCTGCTGTATTACGCCTGATCGATATGACGGTTAAGGCCGCGCATGCCAAAGGTAAATGGGCTGGCATTTGTGGTGGATTGGCCGGCGAAAAAGATGCTGTGCCAATTTTGGTCGGCTTAGGTATTGATGAACTGTCTGTGAGTGTGCCTTCAATTCCAGAAGTGAAGCATCAAGTGCGTCATTTAAATCAGCAAGCGTGTCAGCTTATCGCTGCTAAAGCGATGAGCTGTGCAGATGCCAAAGATGTTCGAGCATTAATGCGAGATCCTAATACGTTACTTGCCGTTAAAGGCGATATTGAAAAACGTTGATCACTTGGTAATCTATTAAAATTTCTAAGGTTGTATTATGACATCTAAAACAATAACAGCAGCTAAACCGAAGAAGGCTATGATGAGTGGCGCATTTTCGGTTTTACAAAAAGTGGGCAAATCGGTCATGTTGCCGGTTTCCGTATTACCCGTAGCGGGTATCTTATTAGGCGTTGGGAGCGCGGGTTTTAGTGTGCTCCCCGATATCGTCAATGTGTTAATGGTACAAGCGGGCGAAGCCATTTTTAGCAATATGGGATTGCTATTCGCGATAGGTATCGCGTTAGGATTTGCTAAAAATGATGGTGTGGCTGCTATGGCGGCCTTAGTGGGATATGCCATCATGGTTAAAACCATCGGCGTACTTGAACCTGGTACTGATGTGGGCGTGTTTGGCGGTATGATTGCCGGTGCTATTGCTGCAGCGACATTTAACCGTTTCTTTAAAATTCAATTACCTTCATATCTCGGATTCTTCTCAGGTAAACGAAGTGTGCCTATTATTACTGGTTTTGGAGCGATTTTTGCGGGAGTCATCTTATCGTTCATTTGGCCTCCGATAGGCAATGCTATTGCTGCATTTTCCCATTGGGCGGCATATCAAAACCCAACATTAGCCTTTGGTATTTATGGTGTGGTTGAGCGTTCGTTAATTCCAGCCGGTTTACACCATGTATGGAATGTGCCTTTCTTCTTCGAAGCGGGCAATTGTGTTGACAGTTTAGGTAAACCTGCAACAGGTGTATTGACGTGTTATTTGCAAGCGGACGATGCGAGTCGAGCTGCGGGTAATGGCTTCGGTCAACTTGCAGGAGGCTATTTGTTTAAAATGTTTGGTTTACCTGCCGCTGCAATGGCGATTTGGCATACTGCCCGTCCAGAAAATCGTGTCATGGTCGGTAGTATCATGATTTCGGCAGCGTTAACTGCATTCTTAACCGGAATTACTGAACCTATCGAGTTTGCATTTTTATTTGCTGCACCTTTACTTTATGTTGTACACGCGCTGATGGCTGGTTTTGCTTATGTGCTTGTCAATATGCTGGGTGTGGTTCATGGAACCTCTTTCTCTCATGGCTTAATCGATTTTCTTGTTCTTTCGGGGAATTCGCAAAAAATCTGGCTACTGGTAGTGCTAGGTCTCATTTATGCGGCGTTGTATTACGTAGTGTTCAGATTCTTAATTTTGAAGTTCGACTTGAAAACGCCAGGGCGGATGGATGTCGAATTAGAGATCGTTTCATCAGAAGGGACAGAAAGAGCACGTAACTTTATCGAAGCCTTTGGCGGACCAGAGAATCTCGTCAATGTGGATTCTTGTATTACCCGCTTACGGATGGATGTGCGCGATACCAGTAAAGTGGATCAGGCTAGATTGAAGCAGTTAGGCGCCAGTGGCGTATTGATTTCGGGGAATGCAGTACAAGCCATTGTGGGGACTATCGCCGAAGTGTCACGTACCGAAATTGATGAAATGCTCGCGTCGGGTGGTTATCTTGCAGCTACTCCCACGCCTGTAATAGCAACAGCAACGGTTAACATTTCAGCAAAAGATCGCGAGCAAGCTCAAGCTATCCTGCCACTATTGGGTGACGTGAGTTCATGTCGTGCTATTGCTGATAATCGTTTACGCTTAGAAGTGAAAGATGCCAGTCTATTAGACAGTACCGCCCTTCAAGCCCATGGCATTGAAGCTATGTTGGTTTTAAATCTGAACTTGGTTCATTTAATTTTTAGTATGAATACAGCAGGACTAGCCAGCGTGTTAAATGAGACTTTTGCCGACTGAAGCTGTTAAGAAGAGGTGATGCAGTCAGATATATGAGTATTACAATATAGGATGACAGTATTTACCACATGCTGAATAGCTAACAATTGAAGTTGGAAAGGCTTTTTAGGAAAGTGTCCGATTAGCGTTGAAAAGAATAAGCCTCATCAGAAATGATGGGGCTTTTTAATGATTTTAATATGTTCATCATTTTGTGCCTAAAGTTGATGCTTATAAGGTCTCGATTCATCCTCGACATAATGAAAAAACTTAAGTATATGTTTTTATGTTAGTTAACCTTTGTTTTCATTTTCATTTTTTGTTGTCGAAAATAAACCTTGGTGATAGTATTCTTTGTTGTTAACTAAAAATACTCATATTTTGCAACAATTGATTCACTAATAACTAATAATTTAAAATCAAAAAAAGATAAGGATATACAGTGAAATTACATAGGATAGTAACATTAACCACATTACTGGGTTTAACAGCATGTGGTGGTGGAAATGACAGTAGCTCAGATCAAGCCCCATTGACACCGCCCCCGCCCCCGCCGGAAAATATTATTCCGGTTGCTAACATTGCCTCTCTTTCATCAGTAATTTCTTTGACCGAAGTACAATTAAATGGCAGTGCCAGCGTGGATTCCGATGGCCAAATCCAAAGCTATCAATGGCTACAAATTGACAATGGCGCGCCCACGGTTGCGCTTTCTGATGCTACGCAATCTGTAACAGGCTTTATTGCACCTGAAGTACAACTAGATACCGAATTTAGTTTCCAACTGACTGTTACCGATAATGAAGGTGCAACAAACAGCGTTGAAACCCGACTAACTGTATTACCTATCCCTTTACAACAAGGGCATCAGGGGAGAGTGATTGATGGGTATTTAATGGGTGCTACGGTATGGTTAGATATTAACAATAACGGTGTGTTTGATGAAGATGAGCCAAATGATGTCACCGATGCAGGCGGCGAGTATTCGTTGAAATATAATGCCGAGCAACAAGTTTGTGCCACTTTAGTACCGGTAAGAGTAGATGTTCCTGTCGGCGCAATTGATGAAACCGAAGGCGTGGTTACCTCTGCTTATCAACTTATTTATCCTCCGCTTTATGGACAGTTTAATCCTGAACAAGCCGCATATATTACGCCACTAACGTCGGCAGTTTGGGACATGTTATCTTCATCTCCTACGGTTAACAGTACAAACGCAATGGATAGAAATGCCGAGGTTCTTCAAGCTAGTTGTCAACAGCTCATTGACAATCCTCAAAGCCAACTGAATTATGCTTCGCTTATTAATGAAGCCATTGACGATTTTACTCGAAAATCTAACATATCGATTGATGATCTATTCAGCGACTTTATTGAAAATGGGAATCAAGCATTGCAACAGACGGCGCGCCGTTATGTGACAGGGTTAAGCTTAAGTTTGAAGAAGAAAGCTGAACTGTTAACTAATGATGCCTACAAGGACGCGAGTTATATCCGAGTTATTCATTATCTAGATAAAGCACCTGCAGCAGAACAGCTTACTGAAAATGTCTGGTACCGAGATATCGTTGTTTTCTACCCTGACGATAGTCAATTTTTCTCAGAGTCGGCAAGAATGGAAAGCGATGATAATGGCGACGTAACTGATGCCGTTCTATATGTCTATTATCGCCGTCATAACAACGCATTTTCATGGGGGGACAATGGCAGGTACATCGCTAGTTATGATGAGCGAAATACCGCTGATGGTCAGTTAGAGACTTGTTTTAATAACGAAAGTGTTATGGTTACTCATGACGTCGAACTCGTACCGGTACAATTTACACTAAGCAATACCTACTCAACAGATACTGGTGAGTGTCAATTCACGGCCGATATTTTTACTCAAGCTTATGAGCGTGTTTATTACGTTGATTATAGCGAAAACAATATTAATTATCTTATGCAGTTTTCACAATTTAAAACTAATGGGGCGTTTGCAACGCTTAATGATTGGGTTAATTTACAAGACCGTTCTGCAGAATATTCAACCACAGAATTAGTCACTTTATTAACTGATTATGGTTATATATTTACAGATGATACTGGCTTACAAGATGCTGACTTTAGTTGGTATAAACGTAAAACAGACGACTCTCAAGAGCATAGGGTAACCACCGAGAAAAACTATGATGCAAGTACTGGTATGATTAGTTGGACCCAGTTAACTGAGCAAAGTAATAATACTAATATTAAGCAGTGCAGTAAGGATGGTATTACTTGGGGAGCATGTACGTAGCAATCATTTTGCTAATGCATTAATCAGATTTTGTGAAGCCCTTACATCAATAAAGATGTAAGGGCTTTATTATTTGCCGTTGGTGCAATTTTTTTGTATATATGTCAGTGCTATAAACTTGTCACAGTATATTTATGCCGTTGCTTTTGGCGTTATTGGTAGCTGATTTTAAATTTATTATTATCATATTGTTTTTATTGTATTCATCACTTGGGCGTACCCGCTCTATGCTGCTGTGTATTTAAATACAATCACTCACAATCGTGACGTTTACTCCACTTTTAGTGTTAAGGCTCAAAACATCTGTTTTAGTGGTAAATATTGATGTTACTATTTATTGGGCGTTTGTTCGGTAAATGGTAGGTAAATTGCGTGAAAATCAATGCAAGATGTTTCAAACGTAACCCTAATCAGGTGTATAATTTACCATTATTCCGCCAAAAGTATTGTCGATGATAAGCTACATAATTGCTGATCTACCTGCAAATGTCGTTTAAAGAAGGATTTATTTGATGTGGTTACAACGAGAGATGACACTTAATCCTCAGCAGCGTGGATTTCATTTAATTACTGATGAAGTGATAGCGCAGCTGCCTGAGCTAAGAGGTATCAATGTTGGCTTATTACATGTGTTTATCCAGCATACTTCAGCATCACTGGCGATAAACGAAAATGCGGATCCTACGGTCCGTGGTGATTTGGAACGGCATTTTAATATACTCGCACCCGAAGGTGCACCATACTTCCAGCATACCTATGAAGGTGCAGATGATATGCCTGCTCATATCAAGTCGACGTTGATTGGTTCTTGTCAGTCTATACCGATTACCAATGGGCATTTGAACTTGGGTATTTGGCAAGGTTTATATTTATGTGAACATCGCGATTATGCATCGGCTCGTACCATTATTATCACCTTGCAGGGTGAATGATTTAAAAAGGTTAAATTGCAATAATAAGGCAACAAAACTGGCTGTTTTATATCCATCTTCACGTTAATAACTGACTTTGCTTGTGTCAGTAAATGTAAAGATGCTAAATTCAGGCAGATAAGTGAGATGTGTAAAATATGCAATGAAACCAGTATTTTTTCGATAAGATTTTACATACAAATTTTCATATATAAAAACGGCCCTAAAATTCAAAAATGAATTACGCATAATAATAGGTGGGTTTACTTGATATCTGTATATTTGGTTGACGACCATGAACTCGTTAGAACGGGCATTCGTCGCATATTGGAAGATGAACGCGGTATTAAAGTCATCGGTGAAGCGCCCGATGGAGAAACCGCTGTACAGTGGTCGCGACAGAATGAAGCTGATGTCATTTTAATGGACATGAATATGCCTGGTATGGGTGGGTTAGAAGCCACCCGTAAGATTTTGCGCTATCAGCCAGACGCTAAAATTATTGTATTAACCGTGCAAACTGAAGACCCTTTTCCGACTAAAGTAATGCAGGCAGGTGCTTCTGGTTACTTAACTAAAGGCTCCACATCGCCAGAAGTATTACGAGCCATTACTCAAGTGGCTCGTGGTCAACGTTATTTGTCGCCAGAAATTGCGCAGCAAATGGCGCTCAGTCAATTTAACCACTCTGACGAGAATCCATTTAGCAGTTTGTCTGAACGTGAATTGCAAATCATGATGATGATTACCAATGGTGAAAAGGTTAATGATATTTCTGAAAAATTAAATTTAAGTCCTAAAACAGTCAATAGTTATCGTTATCGACTATTTGCCAAACTGGGGATCGGCGGTGACGTTGAGTTGACCCGTTTAGCTATCCGTTACAAAATGCTCGATACAGGTTCATTCTAGTCAGGAATAATGTATTCCTCGCAACGCATTAAGTAGCTTCAATCATGCCAAGTGGTTTTAACGCCAAATCTTTTTTAAAAAATGTCACTTCAGCACCTGGTGTTTATCGAATGTACGATAAACACCAACAGGTTATTTATGTTGGTAAAGCCAAAGATCTCAAAAAACGCTTAAGCTCGTATTTTAGAGTCAACATTCCTAATGTCAAAACTCAGGCGCTGGTTTCGCATATCGATAATATTGATGTGACCGTTACTCACAGCGAAACTGACGCGCTATTGCTCGAAAACGATTACATCAAACAGTACATGCCCAAATATAACGTGCTACTGCGTGATGATAAATCTTATCCGTATATTCTATTGAGTGGCCATAAGCACCCTCGACTTGCTTATCATCGTGGTCCCAAGCGTGAAAAAGGCCATTATTTTGGCCCATATCCTAATGGTGGCGCAGTACGTGAAAGTTTGCATTTAATGCAAAAGCTGTTTCCAATCCGTCAATGCGATGACTTATATTATAAATCCAGATCTCGCCCTTGTTTACAGTATCAATTAGATCGTTGCAGTGCGCCTTGCGTGGGGATTGTCAGTGATGAGGAATACAGTGAACAGGTCAAATTAGCCGGTTTATTTTTACGCGGAAAAGACAAACAAGTCATATCACAGCTGGTGGCCAAAATGGAAACCGCTGCAATTGATATGGAATACGAGCGAGCTGCGCAGTATCGTGACCAAATTACCGCATTAAGGCGCGTAGCAGAGCAGCAGGAAGTGTCAAATCATAAAGGTGATATGGATGTCATCGGCGTCGATTACGCCTCTGGTATTGCCTGTTTTCACCTACTGTTTATTCGTGATGGTAAAATTTTTGGCAGTCGCAGCTATTATCCTTCCGTACCAGCAGAAACTGAAATTGAAGAAGTGTTGTCATCATTCCTGGGCCAGTTTTACCTAAATGCCGATATTCAGCGCACGATTCCAAAAGAAGTCATCCTCAGTCATCACTTTGACGGTATAACAGAATTACAAGCGTCGATAGAACACGCATTAGATAAAAAGTTTGAGTTAAAAACGCAAGTAAGAGGCGACAGAGCAAATTTTTTACGCCTTGCCATGACCAATGCCAGTAATGCCGTCGCTACCAAGTTATCGCATAAGAATACCGTAGAACAACGCTTTCAATTACTTGAAGAAGCACTTGAGCTTAATGAACCGATTAAGCGGATGGAATGCTTTGATATTAGTCACACCATGGGCGAAAGCACAGTCGCATCGTGTGTGGTGTTCAATCGTGAAGGGCCACATAAAGCTGATTATCGCCGTTACAACATTACCGGTATTACTGGTGGTGATGATTATGCCGCGATGGAACAAGCTATAAACCGTCGATTTGATAAAATCGATAACAATGGCAAAGTACCCGATTTAGTCTTCATTGATGGCGGTATTGGCCAGTTAAGAGTGGCGCAAACAATTGTCGATGAAAAGTGTGTCAACATTGATCATCCGCCATTGCTCATTTGCGTAACTAAAGGTGAAGGCCGTAAAGCAGGGCTCGAAACGTTTACCGTTGGTGGTAGTGAGCAAACGTTCGAGGTTGCCAGTGACTCACCTGCATTTCATTTGATGCTACACATTCGCGATGAGTCACATCGCTTTGCGATTACCGGACACCGTAATAAACGTCAAAAAACTCGCAATACTTCTACCCTAGAATCCATCGCAGGTGTGGGCCCTAAAAGACGTAAAGCTTTGTTGCAACATTTAGGCGGAATTCAAGAAGTGAAGGGCGCTAGTGTGGCTGAATTGACAAAAGTACCCGGAATTAGCTTAGAAATGGCACAAACAATTCATGATGCATTGCGAGGGGGCTAAAATTAAGGCAAGATTGGCGCTGCTTCTGACAAATTGGTCTTTTTATGCCGTTTAACTTACCTATTGCACTGACACTATTCCGTATTGCTTTGTTACCCGTATTTATAGCGGTATTCTATTTACCATATCCATGGGCACCATTTGTTTCGGCATTTATTTTCTGGTTGGCCGCTTTGACCGATTGGTTAGACGGTTATGCTGCGCGTAAACTTGGTCAACTAACCCGATTTGGCGCTTTTTTAGATCCAGTAGCAGATAAAGTCATGGTGTCGACAGCATTAGTGCTGTTGGTTCAACAAAATGACAATGTGTACTTAACCTTAGCGGCGTTATTTATGATTGGTCGCGAAATTGTTATTTCAGCCTTGCGTGAATGGATGGCCGAAATAGGCAAACGTGGCGTAGTTGCCGTGTCTTGGATTGGTAAATATAAAACTGCCACGCAAATGATCGCCATTATTGGATTGATTTGGAAACCCACACCTTGGCTAACAGATGTCGCTTACGGCTTGTTTTATATTGCCGCAGCACTGACGTTCTGGTCGATGATGAGTTACATTTCAGCAGCTTGGAAAGATTTAACGGCAGAATAGCGTAATAATAGTTCAATAAGATTATTTAGTGCGCAAACAGTCAAAATTGCGTAAATCAATAATTGACACACGAGGTTAATTCGGTAGAATGCCTCCCCGTAGACAAGTGATGAGTCAGCAACAAGCCTTAGGGTTTTATGTTAACTAACACGATTAATGCGACATTAGCTCAGTTGAATAGGTTGAAAGACGATACCTTTCTAGCAGATATAATAAAGCATTGAAACGATTGAATACGCGACATTAGCTCAGTTGGTAGAGCGATACCTTGCCAAGGTATAGGTCATCGGTTCGAACCCGATATGTCGCTCCAATTTCTTATCTTATCCGATGGATTTGAATTTGGTTAAAGATGGCGCGATGGCAGAATGGCTATGCTACGGATTGCAAATCCGTCTATCTCGGTTCGACTCCGGGTCGCGCCTCCACAAAATTGCGTTTAATGGTTACTTTAAGTAACGGTTAAAACAACACTTTGCCCGAGTGGTGGAATCGGTAGACACAAGGGATTTAAAATCCCTCGCTGAATAAGCGTGCCGGTTCAAGTCCGGCCTCGGGTACCATCCTTTAAATACGTAAGTATGGTGTAAAAAAGCCTCAACATTAGTTGGGGCTTTTTTACGTCTGAAATTAATGGTAAAGAATAAAGATGAAATCCCTCACGCTATTTTCTTCAACGGCCTCAAGTTCAGAGTTCAATTTGTCCATTTTCAATTAAGCAGGCCAACACATTTCTGCCCCATTATGTTTTTAAATCATGGCCTGTGGCCACTAACGTCGTGGCGCTTCGCCCACACCAGACCAAGAGGAAATCAACGGCTATTCCCTCTTGGATCACCCTGCCGCCCCGCAACATTTCCAAACAGCGAAAAGGTCGCCATGGGGTAGATCCAGCTTTTAACTTCATTTGAATCCTGCTTAGTCCTTATTCGAAAATGCTAACGCTTCCGATAGGCCATCCCTGGCCAACGAAAGCTAGCCTGACGTCCTGTCAGGCTCACGCTATTTTCTTCAACGGCCTCAATTTTAATGTTGAATCGGTCCATTTCCAAGTCAAGAAAACTAACTGGTTTTTGACCTAAAGTTACTTAGAACCAAAGCTCTATTTAATAATGCTTACCTTCGTTTTCCATACAAAATACAATTGATATAGCTCTTTTACCGATGCCATTCTTACTGCCTAGATTGCATAATCTAATGAACTGGTTTTATATACAGGTATAATGAGATTTGGCTTAATTTAAATCAAACAATTCATTAATTAAGCCTAAAGTCGTAACGTAGGCTTAATTAGAAAAATATAATTGATTGATAATATTGAAAATAAATTTTATTGCTTGTTTTTTGAACGGTATTAACACGCAAGCTCGTTTTGTTTTAGGATGTTGAGAGTGTTTTATCGCTTTACATCAAAGACATAGAGAATGTAGGATGATATAAATCAATAACTTGAACAGCCGACTTTATCGGGCGAGCCGTTCAATAAGCTGTTGAACTAAGCCGCTGCGCGGAGCCCCAAAGCCTGTCATTTGCACCACACTTACCTCAGTGGATTTCCCACTATCAAGGAGGTAAGTCATGTTAGTACAAACCCAATTATTCCATGATGAAATTACGCTTAGGCGCTACTCTGAGCGAACCCGCAAAGCGTATCTATATGCCATTACTAAACTGGCAGAGCACTATCATCAACCCGTTGATACAGTTACCGATACGCAGTTAAGTGATTATTTCCGCTATTTAAACCTTGAAAGGCAACTATCAAGAGCGTCCATTCAGCTTCAGCTGAATGGTATTCACTTTTACTTTGAACACATTTTAAAGCGTCAATTTAGGATTGATGTGTGTTTACCTCGTCCCAGTCAAAAACTGCCGCAAATGCTCAGTAAACAAGATATTGGTCAGTTATTGCAACACTGCCCTAATCAGAAATATCACACCATGATAGCGCTGTGCTATGGCTGTGGATTACGGGTGAGTGAACTGGTGAATATTAAAGTCAGTGATATTGATGGTCAGCGACAGTTACTCAAAGTGTGTCAGGGCAAAGGTGCTAAAGACCGTTTGGTTATCATCTCACCCTCACTGCTTAATTTATTGCGCCATTACTGGCTTAAGTATCATCCGCAAACGTGGCTGTTTGGTGTGCATTACCATGGCAACACCTACCCGTTAGATGTGTCAACCGTGCGTAAAACCCTCAAAAAAGCGGCGTTAGCCGCAGGGATCACCAAACCTTGCAGCCCGCACAGCTTGCGCCATGCCTATGCGACACATCAATTGGCCGCTGGCATGTTACTGAATCAACTCCAACATCAACTGGGTCACAAAAGCATTAAAACCACCGAGCGATATCTGCACTGGTCGCCAGAGCTTGGGCATAAAGGGGGCGATTTACTCGCTGACTTGGGGTGATGAGATGGCGCATTATCACTTGAGTGACATACTGCAAACCCATTACGGTCACTATCAACAACATCATCACCTGAGTCAGCAACAGCGTTTGGTGTCAGCGTATTTTGGCCTGTCGCACAGCTGCACTGGGTCAACAGCAGTGGCAATGTAATCAATGCCACTATCAGCAAAGCGTGTTCTGCTCATGCCGAGATAGGCATTGTCCGCGCTGCCAAGGTAAGCAAACTCAAGAATGGATAGAGAAACAGCAACAGCAAGTACTGCGTTGTCGCTATTTTCATTTGGTGTTTACCTTGCCCCATGAGCTCAACGCGCTCACCCATACCGATGAGCAAGCAAAGCTTGTGTATAGCGCGTTATTTGAAGCGGTGTGGCAAACCTTAAGCCGATTTGGCATGACCCGTAAACACTTACAAGGTCAACTAGGGTGCACTGCCGTACTGCATACATGGGGGCAAACCTTAACCCAGCATATCCACTTACACTGTTTAATCCCAGGTGGCGTGGTCACTGAGCAAGGTCAGTGGCGCGGCGTTAAATCAGACTATTTATTTCCTGTTAAGGCTGTCTCAACCGTGTTCAAAGCTAAGATGTTGGCTGCACTGCGCCAGCGTGAACTCACTATTCCCGACGCCAATAACCTCATCAATAAGACGTGGTGCGTATACAGCAAAGCGTGTTTGTATAAAGCAGAAACCGTAGTGGCTTATCTTGGGCGTTACACCCGCAAAGGTATGCTGCATGAATCACGGCTTAAGGCGGTCACCAAAGAGCGTGTTGATATCAGCTACACCGACTATGTCGATAACCAACGTAAAATCATGCAACTGGCTCCAGAAGAACTCATTAGGCGCTACTTATTACATGTACTGCCTAAAGGCGTGATGCGGATAAGACATTTTGGTTTTTTAGCCAACAGTTGTCGGCGTAAAAGGCTCACCAAAATTAGAGAGCAACTGGGGAGTAAAGTGAAAGACATCCCAGCAGTAATCACTGACGCATTAGGCCACTGGTGTTGTCCACAGTGCGCGAATGGGCGGCTAATGTTTATGGGACTGGTGCCACTGCTAACGATGTTAGCGCGTGAAGCGAAGTTGAAGCTGTCAGGTTAGTCAGATTAAGTGGGGGGATGTCAGCAAATAAAGCAGACTTAGCTAATCTTGGATTAGGTGGGACGATGGCACACGATTTGGTATCGAGAAATCAGTAAATAAGGCAATAATCGAGCAATGGAAAAAGATGGAAGCCAACAAAATCCACCTTAAAAGGTGTAATCAGAACAGACGATTAGCCGAAAGGTTGTACAAAATACCACTACCGTTAAAAAGCAAATTCCTATAGCATAAATCATACCGATTAATATGGATGTGGCATCGGCCAAGTCCAACAAGCGATTTATGCTTTGCAAACAGCGCAACGCATAAATACTAAAACGTTATATGCCCTAAGCAGATGTTCCTTGTTGTTCAAATATGGATGTTAATATGACTAGAAAGCCTAAAAAGGACAATATTAAAATGACTCGGTTTATTTTATATTTTTTTATTTTAGCTATGATTTTTTTTGTTTATTTGATGTCACAAAATATTATAAAATCAATATCAGGTAACATTAAATCAATTAACTGGGTTCAAATGGATGCAACATTGTTAAATGCATCTATTAAAATAACTCAAGGTTCTACTAGCTCGTCAAATCGAACCAGATACACCTATTATGCCCCTCAAATTTCTTATAAATATAATTTTAATGGTATAGCTTGTATAGGCAGTAAAGTAGCGTGGGTAGAAGGTGGAGATGACGGTCCATTGAAAGAGTTAGCTTATAATTTTAAATATCATTTTAAGCATAAAATACCTATCAAAGTTTTTGTAAATCCTGATAAGCCTTGTGAGTCTGTCGTAGATAGAGCTATTCATTGGTCAAAGTTCACTAGTATGGGAATTATACTTATTATTGTTATACTTTTTGCCTGTGGGATTGTTTACCTGTTAGTAAAAACATCAAAAAAGGTAATTGTCGGGCATATAACAAGCCATTCAAGAGGGAAAATTTACAGTTTGCTGTTTTCGCTCCGCTCAACATTTTAGCAAACTATAAATTTCCCCTTAATGGGGCGTTATGTGTTTCGACTATTTACAGTAACTTCAAGGATGAGGAGTCCAAAATGAAATTCAAAAATAAACTTAATCGAGTACAGTTAAGTGCTGTAACTTTATGTTTAGGTACTTCACTAGGCATGTCTATATTTGTTGGGAGCTCATCGCCTTTTATAGGATTAATGCTTGGTACAATTACCGTCGGTGTTTATGTCATGATTCTCTCTGGCCAGTGGAGTGCAAAAAACACATAACACATATGAGCCTTCCACCAGTCAATAGGCGAGCTTAACTTATTTGACTGCTTTTGCAGTCAAATTAAAATCAATCAACGTCATTTAGCTGTCAAATCATCGTTTACAGCAAACACATATAGAGGCTCTCTTAGTGCGATCTTATCGCTGCCTGACTCTTTTCAATCCGTTGAAATATCAGGGGCACTAGACATTTATCGGTTAACCCTAAGATGGCACTATTCAAGTCAGAGGTGCTTTTTGCACAGTTAGTTTCAGGCTCATTTAGGGTGTAAACGACTTTGTTGATTGTATTTATCAATGCGCGCCAATAAGGTGTCTAATCAAGGCAATGTAGCTTAAATAGCATTTGGCATAGTGATGATGGTGAGAAGTCATTGCTTCATTAGCCACATCATTCACGGTCATGCTCGCTTCTCTTTTTAAGAGTATCTAGTTAGACGTTCAGCTCACCTTATTGCGCGACTTATCCTTTTAAGAATCGTTGTTCATCAAACACCGTTTTGTTCTTCAGCATGAAATAGACGCAGCGACCAAGCTTATGT
>NZ_RKKE01000007.1 GCF_003797125.1 Shewanella frigidimarina | reverse complement strand
GCAAAACTGGCCAACATTTCTGAACACAAGTAATAAGTTTTATTCCACCCTCACCGAAGCCCAGCAAGCCACACAAGCATTAGCCATATCATCAAGTAGCCAATACCAACAGCGCTACCGTGAAGACTCATGCTTACCGAGTAACCCGAATGAAGTCTATGCTAACGAATGGCAAAACTGGGCAACATTCTTATTACCGGAAAACATAGAGAAAATCGAATGTTTAAAACAAGCCTGTAAAGCTCTTGGCATCAAAGGCTCTCAACAATATAAGCAGATACGAAAGCAATACAAACAATTGCCAGCTCACCCAGATAGAAAGTTTAAGGACTGGATAGATTGGTATGATCTATTAGATATCCCACAGCCATACATTTACCACGATCTACGAGAAATAGTGATAAGGCACAAATGCCTTACTCTCGGTGATTATAGAATTATGCGGGCCAAGTTAAATGATCCCCATATCCCAGCATCCCCAATAGAACTCTATAAAAACAGCGGTTGGAGTAACACGTATGACTTTTTTGGAACACCTAGACCCTATCAGGTTAAGTACTATACTCCTGAATGGAAAAAGTGGGCTGACTCAATAACTGAGTTCTTAAAGTCTGCGAAAGGCTCCAACACAAAAGCTAAAGACTTGTGTGAATTTGTCCGTGAATATATTGAACCCAATGGATTCGAAACCTCACCGGTAGAATACCTCACACGTGGGAAAACCAATATTCAGTCCATGCTTTCACTTTTTGAGGAAGTGACGGTAATTCGTAAGAAAAAATGGCTCTACTCAATAAATGAATTTCTAGATTGGATTATTGTTAACTTCTTGACGATTGAAGATTCTGAAACTGGAGAAGTATCTAGAATTAAAGGAGCAAAGAACCCATTTTCTCATATCAGTTTCGACGGTGAGCAAGCTCCACAATCGATGAATGAGACTAATAAACTTGCCTTACCTTATCAATTTGTAAAAAGTGCCCGAGAGTGGATATTGCCTCACGATTCAATGGCAAAAAACACCAGTTTTTCAGATCTTGCTTATCTTCATCGATTCTCTGCTGATTGGGTAATAATTGACGATCTGTCTCTTATTAATAAGAATGATCCAGATTGTGTTACTAAAACTGAAGGAGGAAAAACTTACCTTTGGCTCCCCATTTATTGGGTATATACCTATGCATTGATGCAGCTTCCTGCAAGAGGTAGGCAGATAGTATATTGCGACTCCGGCGAAGCTGATTCTGAAATAGCAGAGATTAAAAATGGCAAACTAGTTTGGAAACGTAACAAAAATAAATTAGCTGGTTCTACTCTCCGACAAGGAATGATCAGTAAAACAAAAGATAATGATTTTGGCGTTTACTACACCTCAAATAAAACCCATTTTAATGGCCAAGGTTATGCCATACCATTCATGCCTCAGGAGCTTGCTTATTGGCTAATAAAACTAAGAAAGTGGCAAGAAAATTACAACCCGATTGAACGACCAACCCAATGGTTAGAATGCGACAGAACAAACTTAAATGAAATCCAGAGAAAACAGAAAGGAATTAACTGTTTTCTATTTAGAGATTATCGAGAAAAAGAGCCCGGCACCTTTGGAGGTCGCTTAGCCTTCAGGCTTGCAGCTGCACTTTTTTTCTCATCTAAAGATCAATTAGCCTCCGCTACTTATGCAGGGCAAACTTTCAATGAATGTCACCAAAAACTAGAGCTACAACAGAGTATCACGTTGTCTCATTTTAAGTCTGAATATACGCCTCACTCTATGCGTGTTAGCTTAATAAACGCTTACGCTTATGAGTTTGGCATGCCAATTGAGATCATAATGAAGCTCGTCGGGCATTCATCTATTGTTATGGCTATTTACTATTTAAAAAGTGATAAAACAGGAATAAATATTAGAGATCGGATGCAACTTGGTGAAAAGCAGGCTTTAAACAAAGGTGCAGAGACATTAAGAAGCTTTGTAGAACAGCAGCGAATTGAAGAGTGCAAGCAACAACTATTTGCTAATAACTCAGACTTCTTACAGTCATTAAATAACGGTCGACCCGCATCTAGTTATCTATTCAAAGATTTTGGTATTTGTCCGGTTGGTGGAGCCTTCTGTTGTGAGGGTGGAGCACCAGTTGTAATGAAAACTAACATTTATCACCCAGTAACAGCAGGTTACCTTGGAGAGCAAAATTGCATAAAATGTCGATTTTTTATCACAGGACCAGCGTTTATGATGGGGCTTGCGGCACTTTTTAATGAAGTGAGTTTAGCAGTTAATACCCAGTCACATCGATATATAGCATTAGAGAATCAGTTAAATGAAACCATCACAAAAATTGAAGTCATTTCCCATCAGGTGTATCAGCGAGATTTCAAGATAACCGACCAAAAAACGTTAGAAACTGAAAAACAACAGCTTCAATCACACAGGCGAAAACTCAACTCTGAAATCGAGACTAGGGCTAAAAAAATGGATTTATATATGTCTGATATGAACGCCATTAACAAACATCTTCACGGCTGCAAAAAAATTATAAATCAACAGCATAATACTGACGACAGTAAGCTGCAGCTAATAGTCCCACATGAAATTGAAATTAGCTTTGAGTTTGATGAGGTCAGTGGCTTTCAGCAATTATCAGAGGTTTGTGAGAATGCCGAACTATTTCATAGCTGTAGCGACGAATTAGCCGTGACAAGGCGAAGCCAGTCGCTGGATAGAATGCTACTTAACAACGGTATTCGCCCACAGTTCGTCTCCTTATCTGAAGAACAGCAACTCATTGTTGGTAATCAAATGACCCAACTTATGCTTTCAAGACTACAAAGCTGGGAGAAGGTCGATAGGCTAATTAATGGCAATCTGGCGCTAAACGACTTAGATCAAGATGAAGAGCTTTCCTCAAGTGATATAAAACAATTGTTCGCAAACTCTATACCTTTAAAATGGATATCTTAGCATGACAGAAATATCTACTAATACGGTACTTGATCAACTAAAAAAGCAAAAATCATCTCGCGTTCAAAACTCATTAGATGCCATTTTTAAAATCTGCACAGAACAACAGGAACGCGGCTTAAACGAGTTTAGCTATTCGACCATAGCTCGCCTTGGGAAAGGGCGCGGTGTACCTACAGCACAAAGTATTCGCAACAAGACAGGGGAACCATACCAAACACTCATCACTAGCTTTGCAAAGGCAACGGAAAAACCTAAAAACAGTAATCCCCATGCGAGTAAAAGTAAGAGTTACACATGGATAGATGAGCTAAAGGATCCCGTAGTTAAACTACAAGCCAATATTCTCTACTCCCAAAAAATTGCAGCTGAAAAATTGGTAAAAGAGATTACGCCAATTGACCAAGTTATAGAAATATTTGACGGTTATTCATCAGCATCTGCTGTTACAAAACTGACCGATTTGGAGCGAGATGCTTTAGAGCATCTTATATCCACCGAGTTTATGCGAACACAACGATTGGAACTGGGCCCAAATGGCAGTATATTAACAGCTAATAAAAAAGAGAGATTTTTCCCTGTTGCAACGTTAGATGCTATTAAAAAAGCATTGCAGCATTTGTAAGCAAGGGCTAGGAACACCAAGTTGAAAACCAACCTAATCACCCTAGAAGGGTTAGAAAAACTCAATAAAGAGCTGAATTACCTTTGGCGAGAGTACAGGCCCGAGATCACCAAAAAGGTAGCGTGGGCTGCCAGCCTTGGAGATCGCTCAGACAATGCTGACTACAAAGAGAATAAGCGTCTACTCAGACAGATAGATTCTCGTGTTAGGTTCCTTAGAAAACGCATTGAAGCAGTTAAAGTTGTTGATTATTCTCCTCAACAAGACGGCAAGATTTTCTTTGGTGCCTGGGTAGAGATTGAAAATGATGATGGTGAAACAAAAAAGTTTCGCATCGTTGGTCCTGATGAAATCTATGGCAGAAATGATTATATTTCTATCGATGCACCTATGGCCCGGGCGCTTTTAAAAAAGGAAGTCGATGATGAGGCTATAGTGAAAACCCCTAAAGGGGGCCAAACTTGGTATGTTAATTCGATTTCTTATCTTCAAAACGAAATTAAGAATGAGTAATTTCGTTAAAGTAATTTGTAGGTGCCGGTAAACAACATAGTTTACAAAGGAACAATAAAATCTGACCGAGCATATTCTTAATGCTGGTTTAATCGCTAGTCTGCTGAGGGATATTGACTCGCTTTTGTCCAGGAATTAGCTAGAGCATGTAACTAGGTGGCCAAATTAACTATGCCACTACATAGAGTATTTAGGCAATTCGGATTCGATAATGAAGAAGAGAAAAAAAATGGCGCACTTAAAGAAAATGGTATTGCTTCTTCAGAATTTGTAGCTCAGATGCTTAATCAAATAAATGCTGGGACACACGCATTAACAGATGACGGTATGCTAGTAAAAATTGGGTCAGTGTAAACCCTTAACCTGGCAGACAGAAAGCCTCTCGCGGCCCCAAACTAGCTCTATTGGAAGCATCGTTAGTACGTCTCAGTTTGCCATACACCTTCAAACGCAAATTGTTACTTTAAGAGCTTTAACTCTAAAGCATTTCTGCCCCAAAGTGAGTTACAAGCGATCCAAAGTCATTCTGAATGGGGCGCAAAGCATCGTAAATATAAGGGTTTATGGTTGAACATAATGAAAATTATGCAAGCACTACAGATCATCAATATCAACGTCGATTTCAGGTTGGTTTAATCTTGATTTGATCAACTCAACTTGCCTTTTCTTATCTTCTGCCTCTGATTTAGCAAATCGCTCGTTAAATTCAGTAAATTCGGGCGCTGTATCCTCATAACGCTGAATGGGAGGCCACAACACATCGAGCAAAATCGCATAGCTGTCTTTGTAGTCGTCTGTCAGTTCTTCAGCTATAGCAAGTGCATGGGCGTACTCTTTGGGAGTAACAATCCCTTCGTGACCAAACGGTAAATCGTTCTGTAATTCCTTAGCAAGAAACTTAATTTTTTTAATATCCACTGTGCAAACCTCTAGAACTATGGGTTAAGTTGAAGGAAAACCAAAGGAGTTATTTGGTAATTTTATGTTCTTTTAGAGCAAAAGCGGCTGTTTTAAAACACTTTTCACATAAGTCGAAGTGATAAATATTACCATCCTCCTGAGAGTCATATCCAAATCAAGCACTCAGCTCAACGAACTCAGCGCATCTATTTCCATGCACTTCAATCATAACGGTTTCCTCCCAAACATCACAAATTCTATTAACTTCGGTTTGCCCATTCCTTGCTAGGGATGCCAATTCGCCGATTTCAACTTACTGAATAATTTTCAGTCTATTCGGGTAATAAAGGTTTGCTCGTCATCCACAAAAGCTACAAAGCCGTCGTGATAGATAAATACCCGACCATGCCCCTCAACTAAGCAGGCAAGCTGTGGGTTCAAATCTTCTTCGTTACCCTGTCTTTGATATGTGCCGATATCGGTGATTACGCCGCTGAGAGTAGGCAAATATCTATAAGTTCGCTTTGCTTGATCAACCAGGTTCAATTCGCTGGCGGTAGAGAAGCAAGAGGGTATCGTACCGGCTTCTTCGATAAACATAGTTTTCAGTTCTTCAAAAGCGGTGATCACTAGCCAGTCGATGCCGTTAACATGATGGATAAACATTGAGTTTCTCGGTAATTCTGATGCGGAGATTTTAACATTATCAGGGGCAGAACGTAGTAGAGATTTAGTAATTCTGTGCAATTTACGGTCATTCACTAGGCCAGCTTGAAACACGTCTTTGCCCCGTTCCTTGTTAGAGAACATCCAATTTAAACTTTGCTCGAACTTAGTTATCGCTAATTTATGAAAGCACCATTTTGATATAAATTTATCTACGATTAACATCATAAAATCTTTGCGACAGCATACTGTGTTTTTACACAGTTATAATTCATTTGTGTTAGAACAACAGTGTTGTTTCTCGTTATGTAATTGCGAAAATTCTCGGTTTCACCTAAAAGACAATGCTATCCAATTGAATTAGCTTATTTTTGTTAATATATCTGCTCTACATAACGAGTTTGTATTATTCTCGATTATCTAAATTCTCGCTTTTGCCTAGACTAAAAGGTGATTGATTTGGGTTATTTAAGCTGATAAGTTACTAAAATTATTAATAATTAAAGCAGTATGGATGTTGAGTTTTGGTGAGCTTCTCAGGATGTTTATCGGAATTCTCGCTAATATGCTGTTGAACTAAGCCGCTGCGCGGAGCCAAATGCTGACTCAATCGAGTGTATTAACCTCATCGAATCAGTTAGATTTAAAAAAGATGTGATGGAACATCATAATGACAAGGGAATTTCAATGAAATACGTACAAACCAAGCCATATTACCCGTTCAAAACTGCTCTACAGCTCAGAACCAGCATCAAAAAAAGCAAATTCCTATAGCATAAGCGTACCAATTAACCTGGACTCGGCAACGGCCAAGTCCAACAAGCGGTTTATGCCATGCAAACAGCGCAACGCACAAATACTAAAACGTTAGCTTTTAAGGAGTATTCATTGAATGGTTCAATAGGTGGTTGGGAAATTTTCGACCATATAAAAGTAATCGCTTTCGAGGGAAGTGTTCTGGCATTTTATCCTTCAATTGAAGAGTGGGAACCTTTAATCCAAGTGAAATTTACAAGGGACGAAAAAGCAGCGCCAGGTCGAATTCTCCGATTTAATAGTAACGAAGAATCAGCTTCATTAGAATTTACAAATTGGCACCTTAATGAAAAACTTACCATGAATGGTCCTCATGAAATAGGTCAGTTAGAGTCAGGGGAAAAAGTATCACTATTTATTACGCACCAGTACATTGAAGAGGAAGAAGGAATTGAGGCTCATAGTTTAGAATTTCAATTTATGAGCGGAGGCGAGGATGAATTCTGCTAAAAAAGGAAAGTTTGTAGCTTCTAAAGTTTTGTTCAAAGAAGAGTGTGAGAATTTGGATCACACTCTAATTAAAATTTCAGAAGAAAAACTCAGGCTAGCATTAAATGAGTATGAGGATACAGTCCAATCTCGTAACTCATGGCTTGCTCCGTTAGGTGTATTGATTACTCTTTTAACCGCATTAGCGACCACTGATTTCAAGTCTGCTTTATCGCTATCAAAAGATACATGGTATGCACTATATATTGCAGGCTCAGTAATTTCATTGTTCTATTTTGTAAAGGCAGTTCATAAATCTCTTAAATGTAATACGACTTTAGACGGGCTAATCTTGAAAATAAAGAATAAAAAATGAAGAATAAAAAATGAAGAATAAAAGCTAACAAATAAGGATAGGCCGCGCGAAGCCGCGTCCTATCCTTATTTGTTGGACAAGCCCGAACACGTGAGATGTGACTCTTTATTATGTAATTAACAGTTCGAAAAAACGCGCTGTTTGATGTGATTGTTAGCTAGCTACTTTTCAGTAGGCAGCAAGTTCCCTTAGCCTCTTTGCTAATTAGTTAACTCGCTATATTTCAGTATCTTAAATTAACCCTCCACGGTATTCAGTTAAGCCATTATCCTTATTATCATTTTCAACATTAGGTTCAGGGTATTAAGTTTGTCGGTCGTTTCACTATGCCCATAAAGCGCATTGGTTGCTGACAACAGGGGCAACGGCGCGTTGCTAATCTGCGCTTTATCTCGGGAATGATTGGAAATACAGCCCCAGCAACCGCCAGCATCAGTTGTATTTGTAGCCTGAGTTTTTTGGCATTGCCTCTGAGTAATCCATAGTCGCGCACTCGTCTTAATCCCTTCGGTAATACGTGTTGCAGTATTAACCAGAGAAATTCAGTAGCGGGTAAGGTTCGTACTTTTGTAGACTGAGTTTGACTGTCTTTATACTCAAAACTAACAAGCCCATCGACATCACTTTTGATGCTTTTGTCTGGCAGTACGCCGCGATAAAGATAGCGTGATAGATATTGCAGTGCAGGCAACCCTTTACCCACATGCTGGCAGTCAACCACCCATTTTTTCGGCAGTGAGGTTGGCAGTTTGATATTCAGTTTTACCAACTGTTCCAGTAAACATGCGCGCCACACTTTAGCTAAATTGAAAGCGTTGAACAGGTATTTGCCCTTATTCTTTTTCCAGTGTTGTTGGGTTTTGTTGAAACTGCCCGCTGGAATAATAAAGTGAATATGCGGATGTAAATCTCGCCGCCGGCTGTGAGTATGCAGCACGCCAGTGAAACCAATATCACCGGCAAGCTTTGGTGAGTTAAGTGCAAAGTCTTTGAGCACACTGGCAGCCACTGAAAACATGGCTGGATAGAGTGCTTCCGGTTGATATTTAGCCACCACACGCAGCTCATATGGCAACGTAAATGTCACCATAAAGTAATCGACAGGTAACAGTTTGGCCTGTTGCTTCGCTAACCAATCTGCCGTGGTGTTGTACTGACACTGGGGGCAACTGCGATGACCACATGACAACGGAAAATCTGCTGTATGAGTACACCCCTGACAAGCCCAGTGGCTAGCTCTTTGGGTGTGAGCGCGGCAACTCAGCATGGCATTAATGGCTTGGCGCATTGATGTTGTTATTTGGCCGTCATAAGCTTGATTAAACACATCAAGATGGTCACGTAAAATATCGATAAACTTCATATGTCACACTCCCACTTCAACACCAAATTATTAGTGAGCTGGTTAACCGACAAGGCCGTGTTTTTACGGGTAATTTGAGTGAGACGTGTATACCTTGCTGTGGTGTTTAGGCTGTTGTGACCGAGCAGGTGTTGTACTGAGCGTAAATCTAATCCTTGCTCTAGCAAATGAGTCGCATAGCTGTGGCGTAAATTATGTGGGCTGATGGATTTGTGAATGTTGCACTCAGAAATCAATTTTTTCATGGCCTTTTGAATACCACCACGGTCCATCAGCGAGTCTGGTTTACCGTCTTTACCGGGAAATACATGCCGAGGATGGCGATGGGTTTGCCAGTAATACCGCAGCGCTAACAATGTGCGTTGTGGTAAAGGTACTAGCCTATCCTTGCCGCCTTTGCCGCCTTTGGCGTCACGAATATGCACCTGCATCAACGCTGAATCGATATCGCCAACCTGTAATGAAATTGCTTCACCGAGGCGCAACCCCATACTGTATAAGGTTAAAAAGCACACTTGATATCGCAGCTTATGGGTGAGGCTAATGACGATTGAGACTTCGGCAGGGGTTAGAATATCCGGTAGGCGTTTGACCTGCGGCGGCTTAACAATGTTGAGCCACTCCCAAGATTGATTAAGGACATACCGGTAGAAAAACTGTAATCCATTACGGTCGAGTTTTACGGTACTCCAGGAGTGAGAGGCAATTAAATCAGCAAAATAACGCTTCAAATCATCGGTTGAAAGGTTATCAGGGCAACAGTCAAAATAAGCACTAATGCGCCTAACGGCGCGACTGTACGCATCGATGGTAGCAGGCCGCTTGCCTTGCAGAGTTAAATTGGTAAGATGTTGTTGATAAAGAAAATCAAAGCGTTGTTGTTCATGAGTTTCCATGGTTATACTCCTAGGTAATGCCAAGGTAGGCAGGGTCTAGTAAGTATTTATGATGGTGAGAAAGATGGGCTTTTATCTTTTCTGCCGCAGAGCGGCTTCGTTCAACAAGGCATTTAAACGGAACAAAAAAACAGTGGGTTACGTTTCGCTTCGCTACACATTTTAACCCACTATTTTTGTCCGCTTAATGCGGCGTTAGATTTTCAAAGGAGCACGCACCATGCCCATAACTGTTCCTGATTCTTCATGGTACAGAGCGAAAAGCTCAGAGGCAGGCGTCGCTTGTTCATGTCCGTATGCAAATGTGCATAAGTGCCATAGATATTATGCAAGCGTGTATATGCTTGGTGAAGTTCGAATGATTACTTCTATTAGTGATGATAAAAAATCAGAGCTAGATGAATTCTGGAATCAATCTGGCTTAGCGCCAGTTATCGCAGAAGAAGACACTGGGGTTAGTGGTTCCGAAGGAAAATCTAGTTCGTTCTCAAATTTTTGTCCAGAAGTTAGTTATAAATATTTCCGGTATTACGCTAGTTACTTATCACGATACGTAGATGAAATTGATAAAGATAGTGGCCAGAGAATTGCTGAAAGAGAAAATATTGAAGGCGATTGGCGATATGAGTGGCAATTTCTAAGTGCTTGCCACTATTTAGAATGTAGCGTCTACGATCAAGTCGATGAATTCAATTCAAAAGGAATAGGTAAATTCGACCAACTGGCACATTCAAATATTGTGGTTTTGATTGGCCGCATGGAAAATTGTTTAGAGAGTAACGATCCTTCTGGTGTGCTTCATGCAGCATCTAATATACTCGAGACAATGGCCAAGGATGTTCTAGGAGATGAAAGGTTAGCTAATCAGACATTAGGAAGTTTCATTGATAAATACAAAAACGAGTCATCTCTTCCCGTAGAAATAAAAAATGTCGTAGGTAACATATATAACCTCAGGAATAAAATGCCTTTATCTGGGCATGGTAGTACAGATACACCGAATATCAATATGCAAGACGCAATAGTAATTGCTGCCACTACAAAGTTTATTGTGGAAATTGAGTACCGAACAAAAATAATCTAACAAATCGTGTCAGTCGGACAGTTTGTTCCGCGGCTTCTTTTGTGCTGGCCGCTACGCTAGCACAAAAAGCCACTCCACAAACTGCCGCTGCACTCAGCGTTAGTTTTAATAATTAAGCGTGCATTTTATCAATTACACTGAGTTGAAAAATAATGAAAGAAAGTAGCTGTAAAGTAGAAAACAGTGCTAAAACCCCACCTAATAATCCTATCAACGGTAAAGTTGTAAAATATTGGTTATTGAAACTAGGCTCTCTACTTTCTGCACACTACGTGATGTTCACCTCTCTTTTGGCTACGATATTTACAATCTTGTGCTATTGGCATGCAGAGTCTGTATTTGAACAGTACGGTTTGAACTTTTTATACTTTGCAAGTATTTCAGATATTTACTCAATTGCACTTTCGACTGGTGTTATCAGCGCAAGTATTTTCAAAGCAATAATCCTCAGCATAATTGTTATGCTCGCTGTGAGTATTCCTAAAGCTAATATTCAACTCAAACAGTCGGGGAAATTTGGGAAAGTATTAAAGTGGCTATATATATTAATGCTAATATTACTATGTATAACCTTCTACTTCATCTTGTCGCAGAAACACCAAGAGCAAATGACACGCCCCCTTGAACCTGAAATAAACAAACAAGTCGCTAGATACACCTTACTAAGTAGTGATAGTCCATCAGGGCGAGGGTGTGTGGGAATAATTTCTGGCACTACAAGCAATATAATCACTTGGAACTATAAAGAAAACCAAGTAGAAATCATTCCACGATCTAGAGTGACCCGGACTGATTTAATGCTACGTGCACCTATGAAGTATGTTCCAAATTTTATTAAAAGAGGCCAATCTCAGTCTGAGCGACTGCAAGAATTGAAATGGATTAAAGCAAATAATCTAGAGTGGACAAAGCTACTGAAGAAAAAGTGTAATGAAACCGTTGAGTTACACCCGATGCTTGAGAAAGAAATAGCCAGAATTAATAATTATTTAAATTAGTGCGGCGTTATATGCCTAAGGAAATAGTGTCACTAATATGGATATTATTCTCAAATTTACCATTTTAGGTTTTCTAATTTTCTTTGCTGGTTTCCTTATGTTTCAAACTTATATAAAGGAAGTCAAAAAGATTGATATTGATAACATTGGGTGGTGGAAATTCAATATGATACTAAGAGGATCTGCGCTTGTACTTTTCTTCAGTATGATGCTTTCAGTAACAGGTTTAACTATGGTAGTGTTCTTTGGTAAACCTTTAATAGAGTCTTACTTTTAGTGTTAATCGGCATATAACAAGCTAATAAACTAGGACAAAAAACAGTTTGCTGTTTTCGTTCCTCAACATTTTAGCAAACAATTTTTTACCTGTTATTAGGGCGTTAATCCATAGAAATTTTAATCCTAAACTTACGAATTAGATTTGGAAACCTAGCTCGTTTCTGTCCAAATACGAGTTACAGACTATTCTAATGACTGGTGTTTAGGTACTGTAATATTTATCGTCAAGGAAGTAACTCCTTTACATCACATCCAAGCACTTCGGCTAACTGGTACACCTTTTCAAGCGTTATATTGACTTCACCACGCTCAATTCTTCCCGCATAACTGCGATCAATTTCTGCTAATAAAGCCATTTTATCCTGTGATATCCCAAGATCTTTACGTTTAGCTCTTAGTTTGCATCCAAATTGTACGGCTAAGTCTTTCATTTTTAATCTCATTAAAAAGAAAGACTATCTAAAGTTGCGGCTTATAAAGCCACGGACTATAATCCGCAATTATTTTTTATGTCTATCTAACACTCAGAATTAGTGAGCAATAGAGTCTTGCGGGAAAGTTATGTCAAAAGCTTTAATCAAAATAAGTTCAGCGGTACATATAATTCTCCAGGATGAGAGCTTCAATCATTTTCAAGTTATAGAATTACGGGATGAATATCTTGCGGTTTTACAAGACAGTGAAAATGTAAGCCAAGCATACAAATTCATTTATCGACAAATATCTAGATTGGTTAAAAAAGGGCTTTTGAAAAAAGCTATAAGCGAAGACTTAAAAGTGACCACGTATGAGAAGACAGAATTATTCTTCAAAACGAATTTTATTAGCACTATTGATGAGATAAGCCACAAGTCATTATCGCCAAAAAAAGATACTAATGAAGACAAAATTCAGCATCTAGAGCAACGCCTTAAACAATCGGAAGTTGATTTGCTCACCAGTATTGGAGAGTCCGAAGAATATATGCGTTTATATAATTCATTCCCTGAAATGAAAACGCATCTGGAGTCACAATACATGCTTGCTAGAGAAAATAGCTCGAAGTTATTGGGACAGATAAAAGCTATTAAGTCTGTACTCGTGCATCAACAGAAGTAAGTCTAATGCAATTAAGAAAATGGCAGTCAGAGTGCGCCAATCGCGCTCTAGAGTACTTTAATGCCAAACGCCATCACTTCCTTTGTTTGGCAACTCCAGCCGCAGGTAAGACTGTTATGGCTTCAGAAGTCGCTGCTAAGCTGCTTGAGCGAGACCTTATTGATTTTGTACTTTGCTTTTCACCTTCTATAAATATATCCCAAGGCATTAAGTATACTTTTTCTAAACGGTTGAAATGCCGTTTCGATGGCGTCATAGGTGCGATTGGTTGTTCTTATACTTATCAAAGCATGTTGAGTTTTAAAGAAGATTTTTGGCAACTTCTAGAACGAAATCGAGTACTGGTGGTATTTGATGAGATCCATCATTGCTCGGGCAGTTCTCTTGAAGATGCGAATGCTTGGGGGGAAGAGATCTTACTGAATATTCAAAACCAAGCAGAATACACTTTAGCGTTAACAGGTACTCCGTGGCGCTCAGATCAAGCACCTATAGCTCTATCTCGCTATACCGACCCTGATAATCAAATACAGTGTGATTACATTTATGGCTTAAAAGAAGCTGTAACTGACGGTGTATGCCGAAACCCAAAGATTGTCTTAATTGATAATGACGAAATATCGGTTACTGACGAAGATAATGAAACTAAAACGTTTAATAGCCTAGGTGATCTATTCAAAGGTTCAGCAGTTCCTTATCAATCAGTCATAAAAAATGATGATGCTCTCCGGCATATTTTAACCCTAGCAACAGACAAGCTTAAAATCATCAAGAAGGTCAATCCTAATGCCGCAGGGCTTATTGTTTCCTCATCAACAGAGCACGCTGCATATATCTTCAACATGCTTAAAACGGAGTTTAATCAAACCGCTCAAATTGTTACCTATAAAGAAGACGAACCTTCACACAAAATAAATGAATTTCGGAACAGTTCGATCAACTGGATAGTCAGTGTTGGGATGATAAGTGAAGGAACGGATATCCCACGATTGCAAGTATGTTGCCATCTCAGCAGAGTTAAAACCGAGCTCTACTTTAGACAAGTATTAGGTCGAATTTTACGTATGACGACATCAGTTGATCAACAAGCATGGCTATTCACTTTTGCAGAGCCAAAACTTGTTGAATTTGCAAATCGCATAGCAGAAGAAATACCCGATCAGCCTGTAATATTTAGAAACCCCGTAAATGTTAGTCTGTCAGAAATAGTATCGTTAGATAAAAATGAAGTTATGAAAGATTGTATTTCACCTATAGGTAATAACAAACTAGAATTTGGAAGTAGCTATAAACAAAAGCCTTTGCAATCTAATACTCTGGATACAACCAGATCTAAAAATATTATAGGTTTAATATCTCAGTCCTTTGAGATTTTAGGCGGATTTAGAGATAAGGTGGTGTCTACGTTCGATTCGCCTTTCTAAGGCCATAATTTGAATTATGGTGTACCCATTTTTCAACTTTTGTGAGTATTATGGTGTACCCATAATACTCAAGACCGGATTTACATACTTTGCTTCAATTAATAAAATAGATCAGCTTACTAATAATTCTGGTGCTTTTTGGCTCCAAAGAGCGTCTGATGAAAGGCGCCGTTGGTTGTTCTTATACGCATCAAAGTATGCAGTCTTTCAAAGAGAATTTCTGGCAACTATTAAAACAAAATCGGGTGTTCGTGGTATTTGACGAGATCCACCATTGCTCGGGCAGTTCTCTTGAATATGCTAATGCTTGGGGAAAGATCACTTATTGAATATTCAAAGCCAGGCCACCTTAGTGTTAACTGGTTCTCCATGGTGCTCAGATGTGACTTTATATTAAAGTTTGATATTTTTTTTGGCACTTTTGGTGAGGAAACGGGTTAAGGGCTAGCGCATTTCTGCCCCAAAGCATCTTAGGGCTAAGCTATATTGCGCTAGGCTTACTTTCATTTCTTATGCAAAAGCTAATCAATATCCAACTGTTAGCGATATCATTTATTACAAATAAAACAAGTAGCTTTTCAGCATGCGGAGAGTTTTTTGATAGTTATTCAGCTATATAGAGAAATGCTAAAGTAAAACATTTACGAAACTATTCATTTACATGGCTGTGTGTTTTATGTACATTTTTAGCTTCTTATGTAATTCACTACTAATGGACTAGTTATGCCACACCTTATTGTGTATCGGTTTTGTTTATATCTGTTACTCATTTTAAGCTCTTCCTTTTCCATTTCTGCTTATGCAGCACCGATATTTGAACTGCTGTCACCTCCTACATTAACTGGAACTAAGTCGGGTTCATCAGTGCAATTATACTGGTCAATGGGTTGCAGCATAACCTCAGCTAATATTCAAGAGTCACAAGATGGAACGACATGGCAAACTGTTTACGATGGTTTAGGGAATCCTTATGACGGTGGCGTTGTCTCCCGGGTATCAACCCCATCTAGTTTTTCCACGGTTCCCCTCCAGCCTAGCGCTATTGATCTTGTGCTTGGACCAGGACCAACTATATGTACTGGTTGGACAAGCCAAAGAACATTATCTCTATCAGGGAAAACAAAATCAGGTTATTACTATCGAGCTAAAGTGTGTGATAGCAGTGGATGTGGTCGCTATAGTTCAAATGTCTTAGTTGGAAGTGTTAGTTCTGGTGGCGGCAGTCCAAGTAATGGGGTTTTAGCTGACATTTCAACCATTCCAGACTCAACCAACGGCCAAACCTCACCAGCACAAAGCGACTTAGTGGGTGAAATAAAAGGCAATGCCGGCGTTGATGGCGGTGCTTTTTCTTATTCAGTGCCTTTGACAATTGCCCCTGGTCGTAAGGGCGTCCAGCCTAGCTTGTCGCTAAACTACAGCAGTCAATCTGGTGAAGGAATTGCCGGAATGGGCTGGAGTTTATCGGCCAACTCGAGCATTTCCCGTTGCTCATACATATTTGATTTAGATGGTTCAACAGTTAATAGTACCTTTAGTTCAGAAGATAAAATTTGTTATAACGGCAGTCGTTTAGTGGCAGTGGCAGCAAATGCTGGCGGTTCTGTTGGAAACTATGGCTCCTCTGGCACCTTCTATCAAACCGAGCGTGATGGCTCCGTTATTGTGCAGCAATTAGGTGGAACATTAAATAGCAGTGGTGTTTACTTTGTCGCTTCTGAAGTGAATGGCACTCAACACATCTTTGGCCAATCCACAAATAGTCGCATTGTTCCTGCTGGTTTAAGTTTAGCTTCAACGTGGTTGCAAGATACCACCCGTGACAGTCACGGCAATGAAGTCAGTTATCAATATGATGAAGCATCTGCAGGAAATCGTTATCTTCTTGATATCTATTATACCGGTCATAAAGGTGTTTTAGGGACTCGTCATATTCACTTTGACTACAAGACAATTCCTGGCTCTAAAAGTTATCAATGGGGTGGATATAGTGTTCATGATAGGCAATTAATGAACATTTCAATGAACATTGAAGGGCAAGAAAAAGCCATGTGGTTGTTAAATTACCAGGCTCCGACCTCATCTTTAAATGATGCTGTTGTGTTAGATAATTTGGAATATTGTGATGCAAGTAATAACGATTGTTTAAAAACGGAATTCACTTGGTTTTACCGTCAATATCAACACAGCTTACGAACCAGTCACTCCCTATCAAGTATTACGGATAACTATACCGTAGGATTAAAAGCGATACAGGATGCTGACTATGATGGTGATGGTGTTGCTGATTTATCTATTCCATTGGATGGTATTTATTTGTCACGTACTGGGAGCAAAATCACTTACCAAAGCCTGCCTGGTATCAGTAGTCGTCAATGGGCTGGAAACGCCAATGGCGATGGTGTCCTTTCTGAAAATGAGAAAAGTTCAAACGTTATTACGGGCACTATAGATTACGATTTAGATGGCTCTGATGATTTTGTCTACACTAACAGTGCTTCGCAATTAGTTTTTACCAGCTTTAACATTAACGGTAGTGTTAAGAGCACTTACAATTCAGCTATTAGCGCGACATGTTACACCACTATTTATCGTGATATTGGCGATAAATTTTGTTCAAGCCATGCGGTTGATATCAATGGCGACGGCCGTAAAGATATCTTACTCGCGACGAATAAACAGACTGGTTCTAGCAACTATATTGTTACTTATAAAGCTTATCTGCGAAATGCCTCAGGTGCTGGTTTTAGTTACAAAGGCAGCTTTACTGCACAGGCCAAAGAACCGCTTATTCCGATGGATGTGGATGGTGACGGTGTATTGGATTTGGCGCCAAGTCAATTCCATAAATCATTAAAATGGTACAAAATTGGCTTCAACTCATCAAATGCTGTCACATTTACGGAGAAAAACACCACATTTAACATTAACGTCGACGCTGTTCATCGTTCTAAACCGAGCCGTTGGGTTGATTTAAATGGCGATGGGCTCAGCGATATTTTGACGTTGAACAAAGTAAACAGCAATGACCGTTTTTACACCCGTTATATTATTTTCAATAAAGGCAATGGATTATTTGAAGCACCTGTTAATACAGGGATAAAAGAACTCGCATGGACTGTCAGTGGTGGTAATTTTTCTAAAGACCCTGTTTATGGTGGCCCGAGCGGTTACGTCTATGAAAACTATATTCAATTTATCGATTATAATGGTGACGGACGTCAAGATATCCTTTATCCGGATGTATCTCGTAAAAAGTACCTGTATGACTGTTGGAGCTGGAGTACTAACGAAGCCTGTGGTGCTGTGGACGGAGCTGATGCTCCCAGATTTTATGACTATGATGTCTGGTACTGGAATGTTTTACTCACCAATCCTGATGGCAAATCTTTTACTAATGTTCAGTTACCTATTTATGGGGCGTTGGCTACATTGTCGCCTATCGATTTAACTGGCGACGGCAGAGTTGATTTTGTCACCGGAATGGGGGTTGAGTCAGACGCCACAAAACGCACTTGGTTTTACGGCTCTAAACAAGGCGGTAAGCCTAGCTCTTATCCCGTCGGATTTACCCTTTTTGCACATGTGGATACTCAAGATACTGTAATTAAGAGTATCAAAACGGGTATGGGGGAAAAATTACAGCTTGGCTACACACAACTTAAAAATCGGTATAGCTCCCCTGTAGGGACTCAATATCCTTATGTTAACTTCACTAACACCATGCGAGTTGTTGCCACGTTAAAAGAAGATAATGGCCTAAATGGGGTTAACAAAACGGAATATAATTATAAAAATGCTCGCTTCCATGTCGCGGGTCGAGGCTATCAAGGTTTTAGTGACATTATTGAAACCAATACTGATGCTCAAAACCTACATACATTAACGACTCAAACCGTTTTTTCACAAACCTTCCCTTGGTCAGGGACCGTTATGAAAAAAACCGTTAAAGACGGTCAACAAAATACTCTTAATGAATACCGAGTTGACGAACTGTCCCCGAGCCAATCGGAATATACTGCAGTTGTTGGTCGTAGTTGGTGTTTCTATCCCAAAAAGACAACGAGCGAAACGAGATCTATCTATCCAAACACTATCGTGTCTACAGTGACAAACACACAAGTTAAAAATCGTTTCTGCCAAACCACTTCATCATCAACTAAAACAGTTGATAGCACCATTGAGCATAATAAAAGCAGTACACAAACTTATACTGATAACGCAGGCTGGTCAGTGCCGACAATCTCAACCGCCAATCAATCGGTTATCTACAAAGCAGCTCACGGTAGTGTCGTGTTAAACCCTGCTAATACCGCAACAAGCCAAAAAACAACGCACACGTATGGCAGTAATGAACAAAGCGTCAAAGCATTGCTTAGCAGTCGTATTGAAGGCACGGGTACATTACAAGGCGTCGCCACCACTACGACCTATAGCAACTATGACCAGTACGGTAATGCAAACAAAGTGAGTGTGGGTGATAGGTACAATCAGGTCGCTATGACTAATGATGGTTATTTTGCCTACAAAACCTTTAATGCCCAGTGGCCGGGCGTTGCAGTGACAACCAATACCTACGACCCGCTAACCGGTCAGGTGTTGACATCTGTTGATATGAATGGGGTGACGACAACCAATCAGGTTAACTTTATTGGCGCACCGCAAAGCTCATCTGTCACCAAAGGCAATATTGTTATTCAACCCACAAGTTATCTTTCTCTACAGTGGGAAACGGGTAACTATGCCTATAAGCAAACCATGCAAGCAGATGGTCAACCACAAGCCGTTACCTATTTCGATAGTCTTGGTCGTCCTGTAAAGCAGGTATCAGATAGTTTTGAAGGCGAAATCACTAGCGAAACCGCGTACGACGCAAGAGGCAATATTGTTAGTGAAACCAAGCCAACAGAAGATTACGGCACCCAAATTACGACACAATTTGAAGGTTATGATGCATTAGGGCGCCCCGCTCGTAAGATTTACGATGATGGCATGGTCAGCTACCAATCAGAATATGACTATGCTGATGGCGTTACGACGAATATTAGTGTTTCTGGCGGGTTAAATGCGTCGATGAGTCGCAGTTATAACAGCCTTGGTCAGCTATTAAGCACTACAGATGCAAAAGGTAATAAAAGTTACTTTGCATATAATGCCGCAGGCTTGCCTGTATTAATCCAAGATGTGCTGGGCAGCCAAATCACCGCCCGCTATGATGATTTAGGCCGCAAGGCATGGTTTAACGACCCGAACATGGGGGTCTGGAACTTTACTTATAATCAATATGGCGAGCTTATAACCCAAAAAGATGCGCGCAATATTACAACCACATTTAGCTATGACAAAGCAGGCCGCCAAACGAGTCAGGCTGGTCAGCAAGCCAGAAGTTGGGTATACGATACTGTCGTGGGTAACGGTAAGCTCTATCGGGCTCAAGTCTATGATAATATTCAAACTCATAGCTATGATACCGCTGGGCGCATTAAGCAAACTGTTACGGCTATTGGTAGCTTAAATTTCACTGAAAAATATGCCTATGACACGCAATTTGGCCGTATTAAAGCCATGCTGTACCCTAGCGGCGAGCATGTAGCCTATCGTTTTGACGACAATGGTTATTTAGTCGAAGATTACCAACGTTTTACTGATGGTTCCGAGCAATCACTGCGCATAATCGATGAGTACAGCGCCTTTGGCAGTATTAACCAACAAACGTTCAGTAACCATTATGTTCAACAGTTTAGCCGTAATTTAGCCGGTTCACCGACGAGTATTTGTACCAGTTCTTCTGGAGGGTGCAGTACTATCGGGGTGCAATACTTAAATTATGATTATGATGGAATGGGTAACTTAGCCTTTCAACACAACGTGATTACCCAGTTCAAAGAAAGCTACAACTATGACGAGCTCATGCGGGTTGATGACTCAACTAAAACGTACAAAGGTATCACCTATACTGCGGTTAATTATGATTATGACGCGGCAGGTAACATTCTTGTCAAAGGCGATTATGGTAGTCAGTATCTCTACGGTAGTGTAGGAAAAGGTGCTGGCGGTAATGCAGGCCCTAACGCCATTAGGCAGTTTATCCGTGGTGGTACAAAAACCTTCACCTATGACAATAACGGTAACAGGCTCATGGGTGATGGCGTAACGTTAAGCTATAACGACCAAAACAAGCCGTTAACGGTAGACCGCAATAATGTAAAAAGTATATTCAGTTACGATGCGAATGGTAACCGCTATAAACAGGTTAAACAGCAAAGCGGTAGTGTGGTATCGACCACGTATTATGTGGGCAGTTTTGAGCGTGAAGTGACCTTAAGCCGTACGGTAGATAAAACCTACATTGGTGACCACACTATTAAGATGAAAGCCCATGTGGGCAGCTTAGGTAATCAATCACCGTTCCAGCACGTACTGCGAGACCACTTAGGCAGTGTCGATACCTTGATGGATGCCAAAACCGGTGCCGTATTACAGCACCGTGGTTATGATGTGTTTGGTCGCCCAAGAGACATTGCATCTGGTAATACATTATTATCTGGTACTAATTGGCAAGGTGTCACTAAGGGCTATACAAATCACGAGCATTTGATTGACCAAGAGCTCATTCATATGAACGGGCGGATATACGATTTCAACATCGGCCGTTTTTTAAGTGTTGACCCGTTTTTGCAGTTCCCAGAGAATAGCCAGAGCGCTAACCCGTATTCGTATATTTTGAATAACCCGATGTCAGGGACAGATCCGACCGGGTATAGCTGTGCAGGTTCAAATCTCGAAAGTGTCTGTGATAGCTATTACAAGGACAATGGTATTGTTACGGAGAGCATGAAGTTAACCAACATGGTCTCTCAAACGTTAAATAACTCAACGTCGAAGACATCTAGTGGTCAAGCAAATAAGTTACAGATGGCTCAAAGTGGAGGCGCAGGTAAACAAGAAAGTAAAGATGTAGGGTTGCAGACTCCGGCGTCGAAGAGTGGTACCAATGTAGGTGGGGGTTTAAGTGGTGCGTATAGTGAGGTTGTCAACTTCGTTGATTGGCTTGCAAATCACTCAAACGACCAACTGAGTCAGGATGATGGTTGGCGAGGTAAAGTATGGAACTTCTTCGCCGAAGACGGCATAAATGCTTTCAACCAATTTTCTGATGGTGAATATGGTGGCGCCATGCTAAGTATGGGCATGGTGCTATTTAAGCCTGCAAAGGCTTATGAGAAATTTGACGTGGGTCTTCATAAGCATCTACAAAGTAAAGTGGAAGGGCTGGATTCGCACCATGTTGGCCAAGCAAAGGTTATGGAGCAATTCATACCTGACTATAACAGAAGAAACGCGCCGGCGATTTTAGTTCCTAGTAGGGGGCATACTAGTCGTGGGCCCAATGGCCGCTTATCAACTAAAACGACCGGTTTTGAAAACGTTAGGCAAGTTGTGGCCAGAGACATTAAAGAGCTAAGGCGAGTTTATCCTGATGTACCCAATAGCCAGCTTCAAAAGTTAATTAGAATGAATAAAGAAATGTACCCGCAGATGGGGGGAAAATAACAATGAAAGCAGAATATTTTGTAACCAAGGTAAAAGGGCTTGTAGTAGAAGATGCTACAGAAGAGTATCGTTCGTTACTAACGAACACCGATATTGCGAGCACTAAGGATGAATACTGGCGTCAAGTGCTAACGCTATACAACGACCTCAACAAAGAACAGCAACTAGTATTACTAAGGATGGTTCGGGAAGTTAGTCTTGATGCTGTATCACAAGTCTTCGGTATTTTAGATGGCTCATCATACTTTGATGGCTCAGGTGTAGGCTTTAATCTCACTAATACTGATGGAGAGATACTAAATGGAGACCTGCAAAGCACCCTATTAGAAGATGAACCCGAATAAAGGTGGCTTAATATCGAGTAGCATTTATAAACAATCGAATTGAGATTTAGCGAGACACCCATAGTTAACAATATTGAGTCCGTCAGTTAAAGTGAATATAAAGCCCGCACCGCGGGCTTTATTGTTTCTGGCCTAAGCAGCCAGCTCGTTATCGTTTGCTTAATAATTAAGATACCCAAGATTGTTGGCTAAATATTGAGCGCTGAACTACGCTTTATTTACCCTTTCCAAACGGTAATTAAAGATGGCCAGACCAAGACAGACAATCGTTAGCATGGAAGATACGCCTTACTATCACTGCTGCTCTTGAGTGGCGCGTAAGGCTTTTTTGTGTGGAATCGATAAATCTACTGGTGATAACTTTGAGCATCGGCGTGAGTGGGTTGATTCACGCATTCTAGAGTTAGCGACCATCTTTGCCATTGATATTTGTGCTTATGCCGTGATGAGTAATCACTTACATGTGGTTATAAAAGTCGATGCTGACAAAGCAAAAAGTGGTCAGATAAAGAAGTGCTAATTCAATGGCACAAGGGCTTTAAAGGTACGTTACTCACGCACAAATACCTTAAAGAGGAAGACCTTAACCAGTTTGAACTTCAAACGGTTAATGAATGCATTACCGAATACCGTAAACGCTTAATTGATATCAGTTGGTTTATACGCTCACTCAGTGAGCCCATCGCCAGAATGGCCAATAAAGAAGATAAGTGCACAGGCAGATTCTGGGAAGGTCGTTTCAAATCTCAAGCACTGCTTGATGAAGGCGCAGTATTAGCCTGTATGGCTATGTAGATTTAAACCCAGTCAGAGCCAATATGGCCGCCACCCCAGAAACCTCAGATTACACCAGTATTCAACGACGTATAAATTCAGCGATGAAAGGCGAGCAACCACCAGAGCTATTACCGTTTGTAGGTAATGAGCGACTCAATATGCCTAACGGGCTCATGTTCAGCGTGAAAGACTACATTTACTGGTTGAAGATACCGGTCGGATTATTCGAGAAGATAAACGTGGCGCCATTAGTTCAAGCAGCCAGGACATACTGAATAGACTAAACATCCCTGCAGAGAATTGGCTTAAAATCACCACTGAATTTGGTGCATTATTTAAAGGTGCTGTTGGGCATTACCTGCCTTAACCGAATACTGTAAGCATTTAGACCGAAAACGACGACAAGGCGCTGAAAACTGCCAGCGTTGGCTGTGCGCTTAAGGATTAATTTCTGAAAAACCACGATCTTGCTTATACTTGATTGATATCAAGATTCTCTGCTGTGCTGAATTTCTCAGATGACCATAAATCACTAATTTAACGATAATATTTTAGTCATATCGATAGAAATTGATGAGTTGAGTACATCAAGCGTAACCCTCGCCAAAGCAATGAAAACGAGTTATGTTACTTGTTCAAATAATGGGTGGCTCGATTTTTCTTTTCGGCTTCCTTAGAGCGGGAGGGAAGATAAATAATACAATCTAGTAGCCCAACTCAAAAAGGGCATCAAGTGAGGTTTAGTACACAACATATAAATGAACCACATTTCCCCATTTTAAACTAGCTAACAATCCAGATCTCACTAGTACAAAGTTGCCATCTTTTGAGGGTTTAGGTGGTTTTAGATAAAAGGTGTGTCTATTGATTTAGTGGAAAATCACTAAAAGGGGTCTGTTCAAAGTGAAATATATACCAGTCAACAACAGGTGCAGAAAATTTAAGTTTACCAATAATGTGACTTACGTCTAAATCAAGCATCATACTATAAAATATCCAATTAATTAATGACTTGACCTATAATCACAAAAGCGGGAGTATGGTTTTTACACAAATACATAAAAAAATGATTGAGTTTTTGTAGAACATAACACACTTTGGAAGCCCAATACCTCCCTATCTATTGGTTAATTTAATAGTTGATCTACTGGCGAAAAGAGTCGGTACGTCTTATAAATCATAACAATTCAAAGACTATATTATGAAAGACATAATTTCGAAGCAGATACTTAGTAAACTATATAATCATAACTTACTACCTAGTTTAGAAAAGCTTGATATAACAACAAGAAATAAAGTCAGAGCGATATATACTTCATCAGAAGCCGATGCAGTAAAAATACTTAATAAAATGCGGCAGAATCTATCGGTTAGAAAGTTACTGAACGTCGAAAAAGCAATATCTGCATTCCATAATGATGACTCAATACTTCCCCCAAATTTCCCAAAATCATTCCAAACCCAAGAATCATACATACGTTTAGACTCTCTACCTTTGCATAAACAAATGTCCATGTTGAATGCAGTGTTGCGCGAAAATGAAAAAATGATGGTTGCTTACATACAATCTATAGGTCGACTAAACCAAGCTATTGTCAGTAGTAGGTTTTCAGAAGCATCAAATGCGATTAAGTCGATAGTAGAGCAATTTGGCTTTAGTCATTGTCTGTTAAGAAAGATCATTCTAGTTAATGAACTTTATCAAGATGATAATAAAGATGATTATTTATTAGCACTCCAAAATGATGCAGTAAAAAACTCTAAGGTAATTACTGCGAGCTTGATACATTGCTACCAAGAAGAACAAGATTATCTTGGTATAAAGCGTTCAATAATGGGGCTACCAAATAAAGGTAATTCTAATAAATATACAAGAGATATAGCTAGGTTAGCTTTCCATTCACATGCAAAAGATAACGATGATCTTAATGAATTAGTACAGAGCAATATGCAGTCTTCTCTTTTAGATGCCCTAATAATTACTAAAGTCAACACTAGACTTCTGGATCTTTCTAAATACACACACATAGAAAAATTCATAGTTGAACTCGAACAGACTGTTCCAACATTAGACGAGATGGTTGGTTTAAATGGAAATGATGAAAATACAGAATATCTGTTTATCAAACAGTCTTCAGCTTGGTTAGAAAGTAAAAAAATAATAGAGTACAGGTACTTAATTGACCACTTCTACGATTCTCCAGATTCGGATTATTTTGAATTAACACCAGATCTTATCGAACAACTAGGTAAAATTATTGACGTTAAAGATATAACTAGCTTGCTGTCTGATAAAAAATTATTAGATTTGGTTAGTATAAAGCTTCATAGCGCACAGCAAAAAGGTGGAGTCACACGTTCAGCTATTTTTAACTATTTAGTATTCACCCAAAAAAGTGAATTGGTTATTTCGGAGGAGCAGTTATACCTTCTCATGAGTCAGACCAGCGCGCTGGATAGAACAATCCATGTTCAGTCGATGAAATTTATCCTTCCAATGCTTCCCTCTCAAGAAGCTAAATTGGTTCTTAGACTGCTTATTGCCAAAAAAAGTAGAAGTGAAATAGATCAAGTATCTTTAAAAAGCCTGACAGAAAAAGTCCTTAAAGCTAACTACGAAGGAAGTTTAGTCAAATTTATAGACAAAATGTCAAAAAAATCAGAGGCCTTAGCATTTTATTTATACGAAACATGCAATGAGGACTTTATAGCGAGAATGACACGAGTTATAAAAACTACCAAACAAATAACTGAAACTCGAGCAGCTTTGCACTCATGGAGAGGTGAGTATTCAGGAGAAAGTCTCTATTTAGATCGTGCTCGAAACCTAAATATAAATAGCCAAATAAATAAGATTCGTGGTGAAATTGATGACAATCGTATTTATGTAGATACAACTCGATTTTCAGAGTGGTTTGTTGACAATATATCTTCTCAAATGGGCTCTATTCTATTGATTTTAGATAATAGTGATGGCCTAGACCAAATTGAAAACCCTCAGTTAACAGATTTAATTGAGAACTGCTTTAATGAATTCTGTACAAATAGTTTTTTTGGCATTGCTTCATATTTAGGAAGAAGAATCAGACACGGAACTTTTAGGGGCCATCTTTATTCTAGTGTAGTTAATAATATTGAAAAAAAATATGAGGATTTAATCCAGATACCTCAAATAGATACAAAGTGGCCAGAGTGGAAAAGTGATTATGAAAAACGTGTAATGGGCATTATCAATGACAAGTTATACATTAATGCGCCGCAGAAAAAATTAGGATTCCTTTACCCTAACCTTCGTGGCTCAGCGAAAAGAGTCATAGTCCAAAAATGCCTCTCAACTCTAGTTGAGCATTTCAAAGTTGCAGGCAATATTGTAGGTGCAGAGGCTATTGTTATAGAGTTTTGCTGGAGATTCGCAGAAGTTGACCTCAAAAAATTCAATTCGTATATTAAAGGTCAAAAACCATATCTTATTAATGGTTCTGTTATTAATAACATCAATAATCTTAACTTAGAACGCGATAGCTTGAAGCAAGCTAGAGAGTTCGAAAGAGAGTTACCTAGCTTAATCACAGAAAAACTTAATATTATATGTACATGGTTTAAGAAACCTCAAAGTGCATCCCCTAAAGCTTCATTAAATTTGCTATATAAAGCAGTGGTCTCCGAAGTTCAACAAACTTTCGACAATTTCAATCCGAATACAGACTTTGAGGAAGCGGATGATATTGAACTTTATGGTGGTGTGTATCATATTTTTTATGATGCTTTATATGTGATAATTTTTAATGCTGCAAAACATGGAAAACCAGAAGGTAACCTTACTCGAGAATTTGATATTGTCGAATCAAGTGACAAAAAATTACTTTATTGTAAAATACTTTCAGAAATAAATGATACGCATACAGAAAGCTATGTAACTAAGCAGCTTCAAGTACTTCCCAATGATGACTTAGAGAATGCTCAAGTTACAGAAAACAGAAGTGGTATAAAAAAACTACATAACCTTCAGCTCATGGATAAAAAATTCCGAGTTGAAGTTGTTAATTGTAGATATAGACATGTTGTAACAGAATTTTCTTATGAATTAGGATATTAATAATGAAAGTGCTCATAATTGAAGACGATGATTACAAAGCCAATGACTTAACTAGTTATACGAAAGAAAAATATTCGGGGGCAAATATCAAAGTTGCAGTCAGCTTAGCTGAAGCCATTGACTACATTGATAATTATACATTTGATTTAATTTTCATTGATATGGCAATCCCTAGTCATACAGCAGAACAAGGAGAAGGGGCGCCTATGTCTCTACTCACTGGTGGGGTTGATATCCTTTTAGAGCTTTCGGAAATGGAAAGAACAGATGTTTGTATTGTTATAACACAATATCCAAGTGTTGAAATATCTGGTGAACACTACCCTTTAGAAAAAGCTCCTGAAAAATTTAAATCCCTTCTTAATTGTGATGTTTTAGCTTGTATATATTACGTTGTAGACGACCCTAGATGGGGTGAAGATTTAGAAAAGGCTTTGAAATTAAAATGAATGTCTTAATACTGGAAGATAACGATAATAAATATAACCACATAGAAGCTACATTAAAGTCAAATGTTCCTGATTGTACCGTTAAACGTTGTGAATACTTTTCAAAATTTGTAATTGATTCTAGCAAAGAGAAATTTGATTTAGTCGTAACTGATTTGTTAGTGCCTATGCAAAAAGATGCTACTGAAGCGTTTGAAGTGACTCAAGAAATTATCGATACAATTCGAGATACCGAATCTCCTAACTTTTCCACACCAGTTATTGCAATAACAGCTTTTAATGATGTAGCAGAACAAAGTTATGAAAAATTCAACCGCTTAGATATAAACATAGTCTTTTATGCAGAGGATTCTACTGACTGGGTAAACGCATTCATTTTAAAAGCTAAAAATAGCATCCCTGCGCCTAAATATGACTTTGTAATTTTTTGCGCATTAGAACAAGAAGCTGAGGCATACAAAAATCTGGATTGTAATCTCGGCCCCCCCCAGTGCATACAGAACCTGAATTGCAGAACTTTAGAAATTAATGGTAAAAAAGGGGGGATTATTGTCCCTCCGAGAATGGGCTTAGTTAATGCTGCAATAACATGCGCAAGGGCTATAGATATTTTCAACCCAGAATTGATATGTATGAGTGGAATTTGTGCTGGAATTGAAGGGAAAGCCAATATCTATGACGTAATTATTTCAGAAATGTGCCATCAACATGATGCAGGAAAATGGACATCAGATGGATTCGTACCAGAAGTAAATACGGTGCAGATTCTTCACTCTACTCACATTGCTATCAACCAATTAATAAGAAATTCTAGCTTTCTAGAAAGTATAAAAGATGGTGTGGTCCTAAAACGTAGTGAGTACCCTACTGATATAGATGAACTTAGTTTCGAAATAGTTATTGGTCCAACATCTAGTGGAAGCTCAGTCATTGCGTCAGCTACAATCTTAGAAAATATTACGGCGCAACATAGGAAGAACTCTTCTTTTGAAATGGAAGCTTATGCCTTATATGAAGCAGCAAGACAGTCTTCAAATCAGAACTTAAGGTATTTTAGTGCCAAATCTGTTGTTGACAACGGAGATGAGTTAAAAAGCGATCATTACCATCGGGTTGCTTGTATTCTATCAGCAAAAACAGTGTGTCAATTAATAGCTGCTGGAGTTTAAAAGTCAGACGTTATATTTACTTTCTCTCGTGTTTAATTTAAAAAAATAGTTTATTAACCCCTAAATATAACTAATAAATGAGATGACTTCGTCATCAATTAACTAAAAATAGAGAATAAAATGAGCTCAGAAGAGAAAGAAGCGACCAGTTACTGTCAAGAAAAGATTGAACACTTCAAAGCAAAAGCTGCTCACAATAAAGCCGAAACATTATGGTGCTTTCGCCTAATAATGATTAGCACTTTGTTAGTTCCATTGTTTGTTGGATTAGGAACCGAGGTCTGGATATCGAAAGGTGTCCCTTCGTTCTTGTCAGGGCTCGCAGCTTTTTGTACAGCCTGGATACAACTAAGAAAACCACAGGAGTTATGGACTCTTTACCGGACTACACAACGAGAACTTGAGGATCAATTAACTCAGTTTAACTACCGTTTTGGAGATTATGACAGTAGTGACGACACAAATAAATTACTAGCCCAAAATGTAGCTAAACTGACCCTTCAAACTCATCATAAATGGATGCCTATAGTACCGAGCCCTGATAAATTTCCATCGGATCTGAAATCAGATCCCTCTAAAGCTGAGTGATATTGAATATAAGGGAACAGAAACGTACTTTGTTATTTCTACACATAAAAGAACTAGGTACTACAAATTTGATGGAAACGAGCCAATTGAAATTGAAACTATTGAGCTAACAAAACAACTACAAACAATTGGAGTTCTGAAGGCATGATAAAAAATCCTATGCAAGTAATTTAAGAGTTATATAGGCATCAAACACCTTATTTTCGACAAAGAAAGAAGCTAAGGGTATGGAAAAAAACATGGATTTAAAAGCTTAAAATATCAAAGGGTTGGGTCTTAGGTTATCTAGTTTATATCCTAACTTTATTGAGTAAAATCACCGCGCTTTTGATATTCATACATTTCCTAACAAAATTTCTATAAGTAAATTTAGTGGAAAAACAACTACAAGATTTACTAAACCGTGGAGATTTTCTTACATTAATCTAAACAGCGCCGTAAGGTACATATAACAATAAATCGGTGCATTAACAATTAGAAACATAGTACAAGAAATAGTATACATACTATTTATAAGTCTTTTTTTAATAACGACTTAAAGTTATTAGTATTTTAAATATGGTGCTAATCATAAATCAGCATTCTCGGAGCGATCACCCAAACCAGCCGCCCAAGTGACAATCTTAGTGACTTCAGGACGTTGTTCTTTCCACAAGTAATCGTGCTCAATTCTGAGTTTATTGTAGCCTTCTAAAGTGATTAACTTAGTTTTCACGCGGTTTACTCTTAATGTGGTCGAAGAACGGTGAGGTTTTATATAAGCCGTAATATTATCATCTGTGTTTTAGCACTTCATGCCCGATGATGCATTCTTTTTATCGATTATCTATAAAGACATCATAAAGCCTTTCGTACTAGCAGCGAACTGGTGGTCTTTATGGTATCTTTGGCATAATTTTATTTTAAACCATGTCGAATTCGATTGATTATGCATAATATTGCCCAGATTATCGCTCAAGAACTTAATGTCCGTGAACAACAGGTCACAGCGACCATTGCGCTATTAGATGATGGCGCCACCGTGCCGTTTATTGCGCGCTATCGTAAAGAAGCTACCGGTGGTTTAGATGACACTCAGTTGCGTAACTTGTTTTCTCGTTTAGGTTATTTACGTGAGTTACACGACCGCCGCCAAGTGGTGTTGTCGAGCATTGATGCGCAAGGAAAGTTAACCCCAGCGTTAACTCAAGCGATTAATGACGCCGACAGTAAAACCCGCCTTGAAGATTTATATCTGCCATTCAAACCAAAGCGTCGTACTAAGGGCCAAATAGCCATCGAAGCGGGTATTGAGCCGCTTGTAGATGCAGTGCTAGCCAATCGTCAATTAGATATAGAAAGTAAAGCAACTGAGTTTACTAATCCTGATGCGGGTTTTGCCGACTCTAAAGCGGTACTAGATGGTGCGCGTTTTATTTTAATGGAGCGTTTTGCTGAAGATGCAGAGTTGCTGCGTAAAGTGCGCCAGCATTTATTACAGCAAGCTGTGCTTGAAAGCCGCATGGTAAAAGGTAAAGAAAAAGAAGGCGCTAAATTCCGCGACTACTTTGAACATAATGAGCTGATGAGTAAAATCCCATCTCACCGTGCTTTAGCCATGTTGCGCGGCCGTAACGAAGGCATGTTAAGCCTGTCGATGAACGCCGATCCCGATACTCAAGCGACAGAAGGCAGTTATTGTGAAGTGATTATTAGCGATCACTTTAAGTTAGAACTGACTAACTCTAGCGTTGATGAATGGTTGAAAACGGTAGTGACCTCGACTTGGCGCATTAAAGTTGCCTTGCAAATGGAAACAGAGTTTATCGCTAAGATGCGTGAAAGCGCGGAAGAAGAGGCCATTAGAGTGTTTGCCCGTAACCTGGGCGATTTATTAATGGCGGCTCCTGCTGGTGCTAAAGCAACTATGGGACTCGATCCTGGAATCCGTACTGGTGTGAAAGTCGCGATTGTTGATAACACCGGTAAGCTGGTGGCCCACACCACTATTTTCCCGCATGCGCCACAAAACTTATGGGACAAATCGATTCGTACCTTAAGTAATTTAGTGACCATGCATAAAGTTGAAATTATTGCGATTGGTAATGGTACTGGCTCGCGTGAGACCGACAAGCTAACTGGCGAGTTAATCGCTGCCGTGAAAGAAACGCATCCGACGCTGACCAAAGTGATTGTGAGTGAAGCGGGCGCATCGGTATATTCGGCCTCTGAGTTTGCCGCTAATGAGTTTCCTAATCTTGATGTGTCAATTCGTGGTGCGGTATCAATTGCGCGTCGTTTACAAGATCCGCTAGCAGAGCTAGTAAAAATTGAACCCAAAGCAATTGGCGTAGGACAATATCAGCATGATGTAAGCCAAAGCCAGTTATCGCAGTCGCTTGATGCCGTCGTTGAAGACTGTGTTAACGCTGTAGGTGTTGATTTAAATATGGCATCAGCGCCGTTATTAGCTCAAGTTGCTGGCTTAACCAAAACCTTAGCTAAAAACGTGGTTGATTTTCGTGACGCTAATGGTCAATTTACCAATCGTAAGCAGTTATTGAGTGTGGCTCGTTTAGGGCCTAAAGCTTATGAGCAAGCAGCGGGTTTTTTACGTATCCGTAATGGTGATAATCCATTGGATTCATCATCTGTTCATCCAGAAGCTTACAGCCTAGTTGAGTCGATTGCTGGTGCTAAGCAATTGCCATTAACTGAACTGATTGGTAATAGCGATTTGTTAAAACAGATTAATGCTGCCGATTTTGTTACCGACGCATTTGGTGTGCCGACCATTAATGATATTTTAGCCGAACTAGACAAACCAGGACGCGACCCTCGTGGTGAGTTTAAAACGGCTACGTTTAAAGACGGCATAGAAGAATTGAAGCACCTTAAAGTCGAGATGATTTTAGAAGGTGTAGTCACCAACGTGACCAACTTTGGTGCCTTTGTTGATGTGGGTGTGCATCAAGATGGTTTAGTGCATATTTCATCGTTAACCGACAAGTTTGTTAGTGACCCACATACAGTGGTTAAAGCCGGTGATGTGGTTAAAGTGAAAGTGATGGAAGTGGATATTGAGCGTCGTCGTATTGCGTTAAGTATGCGTCTTGATGAAAAAATTGATACCGAAAAGGCAACCAGACAGTCGCAGGGTAAGCCACAAAATAATTACCAGAAAAAGCCTGCTGCGGGTAAATCTTCAGTCAATACCAAGAGTTCTGGTAATAATAAACCAGCCAGTAAACCTGTTAAAGCACCACAAAATGCGGCTATGGGTAATGCGTTTGCTGATGCCTTTGCCAAGATAAAAAAATAATCAATTATACGGTGTGGTAAAACACATTTAGCTAATGTATTGATTATAAAGCCTTTGCACTGATGTGTAAGGGCTTTTTTTTAGCTCATTTTTATATTTTGAAACTGAATATAACCACACAGCAATAATTCAGTTTTTATTCAGTGGATCTTAAGTGTTTTAGTTGAATATCAGCGCCAGTCGAGTTTATTGCGAGTGGCAAAATTGAAATTACTAACGAAAACATTATCCAGTATCACCCCAAAGAGCATCAGTTACGAGGCGATGACCTGCATTATCGCTGTCTATTTTGGCTTGGTATTAAATTTTCCGATAATCCGTAAAATCTATCAGTTATCAGCAGATGGTCATGTGCTGTTTTCTTTGTCACCTGCATTGTTATTAAGCAGTTGTTTTATGCTTATTTTTAGCTTATTTGCTTTTAAATTTGTTTTTAAACCCGTGATGATTGTGTTGTTACTGACATCGTCAGCGGCCATGTATGCCATGTTGCAGTACAACGTGATGTTTGATTACGGCATGATTGAAAATATTTTTGAAACCAATTCTGGTGAAGCTTTTTCATATATAAGCTTACCTTCAATTAGCTATGTGATGGTGTTAGGGGTAATACCTTCTGTTTTGTTATACCGCACTAAATTATCGAGTGGTCCGTCACTGGCCAAAATAGTGCTTCGTCGCGCTGGCTTTACAATATTCAGCGTGGTGTTAGTCGGGTTGATGGTGCTGTTTTTTTACAAAGACTATGCGTCAGTGGGGCGCAATAATAATTATCTGAATAAGATGATTATTCCTGCACATATTTATAATACGGTTAAATACCTAAACAACCGTTACTTTACCGAAAAGTTAACCTTTGACCCTATTGGTCAAGATGCACAGCTAACCCCAAGCGTGAATGGCAAACCGACCCTTATGGTACTTGTTGTAGGCGAAACTGCCCGTGCAGAAAATATGGCGTATAACGGTTACCAACGTAACACCAACCCATACACAGAAAACCTAGGCATGATTGCCTTACAGAATGTGTCGTCGTGTGGCACGGCTACCGCGCATTCGTTACCGTGCATGTTCTCAAATCTAATCCATGACAATTACAATCGTGAAGTTGCTGATGCACGAAATAATGTGCTTGATGTAGTTAAGGCGGCTGGTGTTAACGTGACATGGTTTGAAAACGATGGCGGCGATAAAGACGTAGGAGCCCGCATTAATAAGATTGATATTTCGCCGAGCGAGCCAAATCCATTATGTGATGGTTTAAGTTGTTATGACGAGATTTTAGTTGAAAAACTTAGCCAAAAATTACAACAAGACAGTGAAGCCAGTGCACTGTCGGGTAAAGGCTTAGATAATCAATTTATCGCTTTGCATACTATTGGCAGTCACGGACCAACATATTGGCAGCGTTACCCAGCCGATAAAGCGTTATTTACGCCAGCTTGTAGCCGCAGCGATATTGAAAACTGTAGCGACCAAGAGATTGTTAATGTTTACGACAATACTATTGCCTATACCGATTTTGTGTTGGCAGAAACGATTAATGTACTTAAGCAGTATCAAGACAAATATAACGTCGCGCTGGTGTATTTATCTGACCATGGTGAGTCGTTGGGTGAAAGTGGTATGTATTTACACGGTACGCCTTACAGCATTGCGCCGAGCCAACAAACTCATGTGCCTTGGTTTATGTGGTTACCACAAGACTACACACAAGCTAAAGAAATTGACCGTGAATGTGTTGCCGAGCATGCATTAAGTGGCTCGTACTCACATGACAACTTGTTCCATACATTGTTAGGGCTTTACGGTGTTAGCAGTTCGGTACGTGATCCTAAGTTAGATATCACCACCGATTGTAAAATGAACTAGGAATATACTCATGACAATTTCAGCTTCATCATCTACGTCTGATGATAATGTAACAAAGAATACGGCAAAGAGTGCAGCAACTAAACAGCCAAAAATTGTGGTGAAACGCCATGGCATTATGCGCTTGCTGTATACCTGTAAACATACCTTTAATGGTTTAAAGTGGATGTGCCGTAATGAAGCGGCATTTCAGCAAGAGTTAATGCTGTTTATTCCATTAACTGTATTTGCTTGTATGGCAAATATTAGTGCGCCGCAATCTGCCATGTTAGTGCTGGCGTTACTATTTGTATTGTTTGCTGAACTGGTTAACACTGCTGTTGAAGTGGTGGTTGACCGTATTGGCCTGGAGTTTAATGAGTTATCTGGGCTCGCCAAAGATATTGCTTCTGCATTTGTGTTTCTCAGCATGCTGATGGCAGCGATTGTTTGGTGGGTTGTTTTATGGGCATAATTGACTCGTAAACGGTTAATCTGCCCGCAACGTGTCGGCTGTTAACTTATCGCTATGGATAGCATAGAGATAAGTTTGCTAATGGTAGTTTGTTATCCCGAGTTTAGATTATTTTTCCGTTTGGACTGCATCACTCGTAATATGGATATAGGCGCAATTATGATAAAGGACACTCAATGAAAGTGTTGTTAATTGAAGACTCTGAAGCGCTGCGTCGCGGCATTAGAGTTGGTTTGGATCATTTAGGTTATACCGTTGATGAAACCGGTGATGGTTCTGAGGGCTTAAGTATGGCGCTCACTAATTCTTATGATTTCATTATTTTGGATCTCATGCTGCCTAATGTAGATGGTCTGAGTTTACTTAAGAGTATTCGTAAATTAGGTAATCAATCTAAGGTCATTATTTTATCGGCTAAATCACAAGCTGAAGATCGTGTTACTGGCTTATTGGCGGGTGCCGATGATTATCTGTGTAAACCATTTTCGTTTGACGAATTACAAGCCCGACTCGTGACTCTTGGTCGCCGTGGTGAACTCAATCAACAAGTTAAAACTATTTGTATTGCTAATTTTGTTTTAGACACAAGTAACAAATCACTTCATGCAGATGGCCATTATATCGATCTGACTAAAAACGAATTTAAAATTGTTGAATATTTATTTAGTAACCCTAAGCAAGTACTTAATCCTGAACAAATCAGTGAAGCAGTCGTGGGTTCATTTAATCATTTATCAAAAAACACCATCGAGGCTCATTTATCGTCCGTGCGTAAAAAAGCTAAAGCCGTAGGGGTGACGCTACCGATAAAAAACAAACGTGGTTTTGGCTATTTTGTGGGTGAACATTAATGAGATCGTTAACCACCAATTTAGTCAATACCATGACCTATGTGGTATCAACCATGTTGATTTTGGTGTTTTTGGCGATTGATATCAGTATCGATAATTGGGTCGATGTTGAGTTTGATAGCGCGTTAACAGACAAGTCTAACTACCTAAAGACCTTAGTTAAAGTGACTCCAGAAGGCACCGAGTTTGATTTTGCTGGCGAGTTTATGCCTGAATTTGGCATCTCGACTAAAGCAAGCTTTTTTCAATTGTGGCAAGGCTCAAGCGTGTTTGAACGTTCTGAGTCGTTGCGTAATTTCGAGGGTGTAGATTTACTTAAAAAAGACATTCCACTCAACAGTGCTTTTTTTGCAGATGTTGTGCTACCAGATGGTCGAGACGGCAGGGCGATGGTGTCGTATTTTGAGCCGCAAGTGCCTAAAACTAATCGGTCAATGATGGATCAAGTCGAACCCATGTGGTTAACCATAGCCATTACCACAGAAGATTTATCGCAAATTTTGGTGATCATCGATTCTAGTTTAGCCATTGGCTTACTACTGGTGATTGTGTTGATCCGTTGGGCCGTAGTGAAGGTTATTCATCGTGGTTTGACCCCGTTGAACGAATTAAACATGTCGCTAAAAAGCGTCGATGTCACTAAAAAATACATCCCACTGTCTAGCGAATCAGAACGTTATCTTGAAATTGAACCTATACGTAATGAGTTGAATAAGTTTGTCAAAATTAGCCAACAATACCTACAAACAGAAAAGCGCATTACTGCCGATATCGCTCATGAACTGAAAACGCCCATCAGTGAATTGATTAGCTTGAGTGAAATTTATATTCGTTATCCGGATGATCAGCGTATTGGCGTGAGCTATAAGCAAGATGTACTCAGTATTAGTTTACGGATGAAAACAATCGTCAATAATTTATTACTATTGCAGCAAGCCACATCAGAAAATATTAATCTGCATCGCCAACATATCAATATCAAAACCGTGATGGATCAGGTTATTAATGAGTTAGCATTTAAGTATTCGACTATTCACTCTCGTTTGAATATTGAAAATAGTGTTTTGGATCCAAGCTGCCTTGCCGATGAGTTTTCTTTGCATCTCATTTTGACCAATTTATTTGATAATGCACTGTATTACAGTCCGCCGAAGTCATCGATTAAAATAAGGTTAGTTGCTGATAATAAAGGCTTAAGATTCAGCATTGAAAATCAATTAGTCACCAGTATCAACGCGAATGATTTAGAGAGGCTTACTCTACCATTATTCCAGGCGGAGCAATCGCGTTCAAACAGCGAGAGGCATGGATTGGGATTGGCCATTGTTGAAAACATTGCCAAAGTGAATGGATTTGAGTTTAGCTTTGAATTAGTTTCGGATGACAAAATTATGTTTGCTGTGTTGATTCCGAATGGTCATGCGGCAATGGTGTAAATCTATGCAAAAAACCTTCAAAAAAACAGAATTTAACTGACTGTAAATAAGATGTTAATATATGTTATTACGCCCTGAACTTAATGCCCTTGCTAAGGTCTTAGGCTCAGATGGTTTTTGTTACTGTGTCTTTTAGTCGTTCAGTTACGATAAAGATATTGAAAAATTTGCAAAAAATCCTGTTTTAAATCGCTGAGTAAACAAGGTTTTCAGTAACACGATAAGCTTAAGTTGCCCTTAAGATAAGCATACTAGTCTATTACCCAGTAATAATGTTATTACATTTGGGATAGCTTGTTGCGAATTTAATTGCACATGAAGCCTAAAAATAATAATAATTTTGGAGCAATAAATGGCTGTAAATTTCTTTAGTCTTGGTACCAATTCAAGTGAGTTTAGTACAAAAAAGACTTCGAATAATTTATTTCAAGCAATTGTTATATTTAGTGTTATCTCTCTTCTTATAATGAGTTTGAGCCGTATTGGCTTGTCTTTATGGCAAGCTGAACGGGTATCCGATGCCCAAGGTTGGGGCTACATTTTACTGCAAGGTTTACGGGTCGATTTTGCCTCTTTATGTTGGCTGTGGGGTATTGCAGCACTCGGAACCGTAGTATTTGCTGGTGAGCATTTAGTTGGCCGTGTTTGGCTGATGATATTACGCGTATGGCTCACACTAGGTTTATGGGTAGTGGTTTTTCTTGAGGCATCATCGCCGTCATTTATTGCTGAATATGGTTTTAGACCTAACCGTTTGTATGTTGAATATCTGGTTTATCCAAAAGAAGTGTTATCGATGTTATGGGCAGGGCGTAAAGGCGAGCTTATTTTATCGGCGCTGATCACCGTGGGTACCTTATGGGGTGGCTGGTGGTTAAGTGGAAAATTAACGCAATATATTCGTTTTCCTAAATGGTATTGGCGTCCAGTGCTTGCGGTTATCGTCATTGCTATTACGGTGCTAGGTGCGCGGTCATCATTGGGGCATCGACCTCTTAATCCTTCATTGGTGGCATTTTCTGACGATCCTTTAGTTAATTCTTTAGTGTTAAATTCCTCTTTCTCATTAATCTTTGCAATTAAGCAAATGAGTAACGAAGAAGATGCATCGAAAGTGTATGGCAAGTTAGCCGACGAAAAAGTGATCGACATTGTGCGCCGTGAAAGTGGCCGACCACTGAGTGCATTTACCTCATCGACCATACCGACGTTGTCATTTAATCAAGCCAGCTATACCGGTAAACCAAAGAACCTTGTGATCATTTTACAAGAAAGCTTAGGTGCACGTTTTGTGGGAAGTTTAGGTGGCTTACCGTTAACGCCTAATATTGATGAGCTTTCTCAACAAGGGTGGTTTTTTGAAAATTTATACGCTACTGGTACACGTTCAGTAAGAGGTATAGAAGCGGTGACAACCGGTTTTACACCTACGCCAGCACGTGCAGTTGTGAAACTCGGTAAGAGTCAAACAGGCTTTTTTACCATCGCTGATTTATTGAAGCAACATGGCTATACCACGCAGTTCATTTATGGTGGTGAAAGCCATTTTGATAATATGCGCAGCTTCTTTTTAGGCAATGGTTTTACTGATATTGTTGATCAAGGTGACTATAAAGACCCAGCGTTTGTGGCGTCTTGGGGGGTGTCTGATGAGGATTTGTTGTTTAGAGCAGACGAAGAGTTTTCGCGGATGCACAAAGAGGGTAAACCATTCTTTAGCTTAGTGTTTAGCTCAAGTAATCATGACCCATATGAGTTCCCTGATGACCGTATTGAGTTGTATGAACAACCACAATACACCATGCATAACGCGGTGAAATATGCCGATTATGCAGTGGGTGAGTTTTTCAAAAAAGCTAAAAAATCAGATTACTGGAAGGATACCTTATTCCTGATTGTTGCAGATCATGACAGTCGAGTGGGTGGCGCTGCACTAGTACCAGTGTCTCGTTTCCGTATTCCTGGGCTTATTTTAGGTGACGGGATTGATGCGAAGCGCGATCCACGTGTTGTGAGCCAAATTGATATGTCACCGACGTTAATTTCGTTGCTGGGTATTTCGGATAGTTATCCAATGCTAGGCCGTGATTTAACTAAAATGCCAGACTCATGGCCGGGTCGAGCGATGATGCAATATGACAAAAACTTTGGTTTACTGGAGGGAGATAAAATGACTATTTTACAACCTGAATTACCTCCTGAAAGTGTTACTTATGATTTTGTTACTGAAAAACTGACCCCGACAACATTGAATGAACCTCAAGCAGAAGCAGCATTAGGCTGGGCATTATGGGGCAGTTTAGCATACAACAAAATGTTGTACCGTACGGCTAATTCAGAGGCAAAACCGACACTGTCTGATATTACTACGGAAGTATCACGCTAATATTTGTAGTTGAGACTCATTATTTGGAGCGGATTGCTGTTGATAAAATTGACCAATCCGTTGACCAAATTGTTGGTAGGTAGCTTTGGATACTCCAGTGTCTAGCGCTTGGCGTTGACGGGGTTCTGGTGTTGTTTTAGCGTTTGTAGATTGTGTTTTTAGTTGAATATCTTTACGTTGCAGCGCCGGGGTTTGGCTAGCCATGATTCTAATGACTTGAGGCCGAATGACTGGCGAAGCAATTGCTTTAGACTCTACCGCTTGTTGAGTGGCACTTTGCTGTTGTCGTTTAGCTTGCTCTTGCTGCTGTTTTTTCTCTGCGACAGTGTAAGACGTAGCACGTTCATTTTGTTGATTTAATGGACGTTCTGCATGCTCTTTTGTCGGTTCTTGTGGCGGGATAATCGGCGGTTTTTGTTGATTGTCCACTCGCGCAAGATCCGTCGCAACATTTGAAGTTGCTAACGGTATTTGTGGATAATGAGTGGTAATTATCATGTTGACCTTGTCAATACGACGCCTTGACTAAATTATAGACAACATTTGGCTAAGGCTAAAGTGCTATTAAGATATTTTTAGCGGTATTTTGTGATCCACGGTAATAAATGGTCTAAAAATGCATCAGGATGCGAAATAAACGGCGCATGGGATGCTTTATGGAGCAGCACATCTTCAATGTTGTCACTGCTTGGTAATGACGAGATAATCTTTCTCGGCACCAAACTATCTAACTTTCCCCAAATTCGTAACCATGGCCGCTGTATTTGAGTGATCGTGGCACGTAAATCCACCTGCGCTAACATATCCAATCCTTGGGATAAACCTTGTTGTGTCGGCAATGGCTTGCTTAACACTAAGCTTTTTATTTGTTGGATGTCAGCTTTGGGGTTATCACTTCCCATGGCTTGAATCGCCAGAAATCGTTCAACAGTACGAGACACATCGCGACTTAATTGGCTTGAAAATTGTGCCAATACATCAGGCTGAATACCAGGCCAGGCGGGCCTGATATCATCTATTCCACGAGTCATAACACTTTCGCGGGCCATAAAACATGGGGATGAGGCAATAGTGACTAATGCAGCCACTGACTCTGGGTAATCGATGGCAATTTGGCTAGCGATTAACCCACCTAGCGACCAACCAATCCAAATCGCCTGCTGTGGAAGTTGTTCTGCAAGTGCTTGTGACCATTGCGTTATGCCTCCGTCGATATTAGGACTTAACCCAAAACCCGGCAAATCCACATAATGCACTCTATACTGGTGCAATGCGTTTTTTAATGGACTAAAGACTTGGTTATTCACCCCCCAACCGTGTAATAGCACTATGTCTTGGCCTTGTGAGCCTACGGTATCAATATGCAATGCAGGAAAACTCACGGTTAACACCTCTTTTGAGTCTATTTAATGGAATGAATAGCCAATGCCGCCAATCAATATTTCAATCGACATCACCCACATACTAGGCTTATGCCTCAAGCACATTCAGCATGCTAGGGTGATTTTACTAGGCAGTTTACCCAACCGTTGCTTGCTGTGCCAGCAAAGGATAGATCAAACGGGTTATCAGCAATTGTTTCCTAATCAAGTCCTCACAGGTGTTTGCCAAGTGTGTTTAGCGGCGAGTTTGTATCAGCATGAAGTGTGCTTAGGTTGTGGTCGCGAAATAGCTCTGTTACAGGCTTATTGTGGAAAGTGTTTGAAACAAGAGCCCAATTATGTGGTTGCACCTTGTAGTTATCATCAAGGACTGGGACCTGTTATTGCCGCCATTAAATACCAACAGCAATGTGCACCGCTCAACGCGATAACTCAGCAATTAGCCTGTCGAATCGCATTGTTAATTAAGCACGGCATTATTAGGCGTCCACAAGTGTTAATCCCCGTTCCATTACATCCAAATCGTTTACGTCAGCGAGGTTTTAATCAAGCTTGGCTCATTGCTAAAGAGTTAAGCCTTTTAACGAATATTCCTCTAGATGACCGTTGCTTAATTCGAATTGTTGATACTTTGCCACAAACGGGACTAGCGGGTAAGCAGAGGCGTAAAAACTGCCATGGTGCATTTGCATTACAACCAAACATGACATATCAGCGTGTTGCGTTGATTGATGATGTGGTCACGACTGGAACAACCGTAGATGAAATTGCAGGTTTATTTAGTCTACAGTTTATCCATGTGCAGACTTGGTGCCTTGCGCGTGCTGAAGCGCCGGGATTATTAGATTAAATCTTTTTAAGGGTAGATTAACCTAGGTTTAGGTTAGATTAATTCGATTTGAGTAATAACAAGATTTTTTGTAAATAAAAACAATTAATTAATATTTCTTGTAGCCCATGGTATGTGAGGCATTGCCGTTTTTTTAGGGTTAAAAAAAGTTGAACTGGATCATTTTTTCGAGATCAAATCCCACGGACACTACAAAGCCAATGCAACACAGAGTATCATATGTCTAATTCTTACTAATTTACTCAGGTATTCCCTGACGGAGCAGGTTTTTATGATCACCATTACCGATACAGCTCAGGCCCATTTCGTCAAATTGTTGGCCGACCAGCCGGAAGGTACGCACATTCGTGTGTTTGTTATCAGCCCAGGTACTGCACAAGCAGAGTGTGGTGTGTCTTATTGTCCACCTGATGCCGCTGAAGCTGATGATGTAGAACTTCCATTTAATGGCTTTAGTGCAATGGTTGATGAAAAGAGCGCACCGTTCTTAGATGATGCCAGCATTGATTTTGTGACCGACCAGCTTGGTTCACAACTGACATTAAAAGCACCTAACGCAAAAATGCGTAAAGTGTCTGGTGATGCACCATTAGTTGAACGTATTGAATATGTTATTCAATCAGAAATTAATCCACAACTTGCCAGCCATGGCGGTAACATCATGTTAGTAGAAATTACTGACGCGGGTGTTGCAGTATTGCAGTTTGGTGGTGGATGTAACGGTTGCTCACAAGTTGATATCACTTTAAAAGATGGTATTGAGAAGCAATTATTAGATATGTTCCCAACGGAATTAACTGGTGTGCGTGATGTAACAGAACATCAGCATGGCGAACATTCTTACGCTTAATCGCGTGATGAATTACTGCTAATAAACAAAGCTAAAAAATAAAAACGCGACTTTATTATGGGTCGCGTTTTTGTTGGTGTCGATTAGGTTTTCGTCAGCTCGTGGTTTTAGTCGTCTCGAGTGAGTACTTCGAGTAATTCAATATCAAAAAACAAATCAGAGTTTGCTGGAATACGCTCACCAATCTGGCGTTCTCCATAGGCTAAATGAGCCGGGACAGATAGCTGACGCTTGCCACCTACATTCATGCCAATAATGCCCTGATCCCAGCCTTTAATGACTCTGCCGGTACCAATGACACACTGAAATGCATCAGAAGCATCAAACTGGCTCCCGTCGGCTAATCGACCGCTATAACGAGTGGTAATTAGCGCGCCTTTAACTGCGGTTTTGCCGCTGCCAACTTCAATGTCGGTGATAATCAATTCTTGAGTCATAGTGTTCTCGTGTGTGAAGACTTGGTCTATTTAAGGTTATTTTACCCCAAGATTGGTCGCTAAGAAGTGTTCTATAGCAATGAATGTTGTAAGACGATGTTCATTACTACTTAAGTAATGATCGCCATTTTCCAGTTCGATATACTTTACGGGTTTATGTAAATCCTTAAGCGCATCATACATTTCTTCACTGTGTTGTACTCGCACCACGCGATCTTTAGTGCCGTGGATTAATAACACCGGCACGTTAATATTAGCCACTTTGCTAATAGGTGAGCGCTGATATAAATCGTCGTAATTATCACCAATTTGTTTTTTAACAATTTTACTGTTGTCGTACCGACGCGATGATTTAACTAAATATTCAAGGTCTGTCACGCCCGCAACACTAATGGCACATTGATACAGATCTGGGGTGATAGCTACGCCCATTAATGCGGCATAACCGCCGTAACTCGCACCGACAATACACACGCGTTTTGGATCGCTAATACCTTGTTCGATAAGCCAGTGAGTACCATCCTCAATGTCGGTTTGCATTTCTAGGCCCCAGTTTTTAAGACCCGAATTCATGAAATTGAATCCATAGCCTGACGAGCCGCGAAAGTTCATTTGTAGCACAGCATAACCACGATTAGCTAAAAACTGCGCCCAATAATCAAACGTGGTTGAGTCGTAGCTAATAGGTCCGCCATGGGGGAAAATTATGGTCGGTAAGTTTTTGGCGACAATGTCTTTTGGAGTGGTGAGGAAGGCTTCAATGGCTAAACCATCACGAGCATTATAATGGACTGTTTGCGGTTGAGATAACACTTCTGGTGGCAATTGGCTGTAACGGTAAGCTATAGGGTAAAGTGCCTTTTGGTCTCTATTACCAAAGTAATACGCACCAGATTCTATAGGGCCAGTTGCATAAACGATGTAACGACGTTCATCATCACTGAACTGAGTGATCACATTATGTGACTCTGGTAATGCAGTTGTAAGACCATTGTTCAACTTGATATAATCTTGGTCCCAGAACAGATATTCACCTTCAATGTCGGTGCTTAAACCAATGACCTTTTGTTTTAGCGCGGAATACACGAGCCAGCCTTCAATATCGTAATTTTCATTGTGAGAAACTAGTTCTTTAGTCAATGTTGGGTCAGTTAAATTGACTTTAAAGATGGCTTTAAAACCTTGATGATAGGCGCTGATATATAAGATATTAGGATCATGGTCAAAACCGATAGGCCAAATTACGTCTTCTGCTAAAGCCTCGAACTCCCATAATTTGCGGAGATCTTCACCCGCTCCTTTTTGTTCGTAAATACGGTAGGTTGTGTCATCGCGATAAATACCAATACGCACATTGTGCTGCCTATCGGTTAACCAGTTTCCAATGTGCATACGTGCTGGTTGTAAAGTCTTGATACCGCCTGTTTTTAAACTGACTTTAACGACGCTTTCATATTGCGGTTTAGAACCTAAACCTTGAATTTGCATAAGGATGTGGTTTGGATCGGTGTCAAGATAATCAATAACCGATGCTTGTAATTGCGGTAAATCGACAAAACGCGATAGAGAACGATTAGAAAACACACTTGAGGTTTTATTGTCGCTCAGTGAGTATTTTATTAACCGTGTTTCGGTTGTGGGAACACCTCGACGGATGGCGGGATATTTAGACTCGATTAAGATGACATCATTATTTGCCCACGTTAACGATAAAATGACAAATTTCTGATTGTCAGTCTGTAATGGGTAAATATCTTTATTGGTTTGAATATCGCGAATAGTGAGTACTTGGCCCTCAAGCTCATTAGTACTGACTCGTACAAGAGACGCAATTTTTTTACCGTCTGGAGATAAGCTAACAAAGCGGACATCTGGGATGCTGGCAAAGGCTTCTATAGGCAGAGGTTTGGCAAATGAGCTAAGCGAAAATAGACATAAACTAATAACAACAAGCCATAAAATCCGTTTCATTAAAGGTCCATGTAATGCGATATAAAAATGTTATTTGGATGTTACATTTTTATATCAAGGTCTTCAATATATTATGCGGCCGCCAGTTGATATCTGAGTTTGTAGTAATAGTGCCAGCCAAGAGTCACGCTTCGGCATAGCATGAATATTGACATCGCAGCCCAAAGGCTGTGGTTGCCCCAATCTTGCAATAGATACCAACTCGGAAAGTAAACGCCAAAGGTAGCAATTATCATGCTGTTACGCATAATACTCCCGTGTGCAGCACCAATATACACGCCATCGAACAGATAACAGCCAAATGCCAAGATAGGCATAAAAATGAGCCAGATTAAGTAGATGTTTGCGGTGTTTTGTACCGCTTCAATATTGGTTAATAGCTGAATTATCCATGGTCCTACCGACCAAAAAAGCAGGCTAAATAACACCGCAACCATTGCCGACCAGCAAAAAGCCAATACAACACTGTCATGCAGTAGTGTTGGATTTTTTTGACCAAATGCGCGGCCGACTTCGGCTTCAGCATAATAGGCTATACCATCTAACGCATAAGAGATCAGCATCAGTAAATTAAGCAGTACTGCGTTGGCAGCAATAGTATTGTCGCCTAAACCGGCACCATAAAAGGTCATAAAACTAAAGGCGGCTTGCAAGCACAAACTGCGGATAAAAATATCACGGTTTAAGGTGAGTAAACGAGCATATCCGCGCCATGATAAATGCGCGATAACCTGGCTTAAATTAAGCCCACCAGTGTGCACCAGTTGGCGCTTGACCATAATCAATGCCACTGAAAAAGCACTAATATCAGCAATAACCGATGCCAATGCTGCACCTTGGACATTCCATTTAAAGATGATGACAAACACAATATCGAGAATAATATTAACGCTGTTAGCGATAATTAATTGCCACATAGCAGCTTTTGGCGCCTGGCGTCCGAGTAACCAGCCTAATAACACTAAGTTGATAAGGGCAAAAGGCAGTGACCAAATTCGAATTTCGACGTATTGGCGGCAGTAGTACATTACTTGTTCGCTGGCATCACTCAGGCTTAATGCTAAATCGAGTATGGGAGAGTGTAATATTACACAAGCTATTCCCAACGTTAATGCTAGGCTGCAACCTTGTATCAGTAATTGTTGTTGAGTTGAGGTATCATTAGCACCGTAGGCTTGTGCGACTAGCCCGGTGGTGGACATGCGTAAAAAGCCCAGTAACCAAATCATCAAGGTGATAATGGTACTGCCTAGCGCTACGCCACCAAGATAGTAAGCTTGTCCAAGATGACCAATCACCGCAGTATCAACTAATCCTAATAGTGGAATAGTGATATTCGACAGTATCATTGGTGTCGCTAAAGCCAATAATTGACGATTTTTTTGGCGGTTTAATAGTAATGCGCTAATTGACATAGGTATGGATAATCATGGTTAAAAAAATAGCTTTATTGTTGGCGGTGTTCAGCTTGAGTGTATTGCATTTTGATGCCAATGCAGTGGTCATTTTACAATATCACCACGTGTCGGACGATACCCCGAAAAGCACAAGTGTCACGCCAAGTCAGTTTGCTGAACAGATGCAGTACTTGGCTGATAATGATTTTACTGTGATTTCATTAGCTGAAGCTGTTGATTCAATAAAGCATAACACGCCAATAGCCGATAGACGTATTGTGATTACTTTCGATGACGGTTATGACAGCATTATCAACAATGCTGCGCCCATTCTAGCCTCACATCAATTTCCGTACACTGTGTTTATTTCTGTTGCCCCCATCGATGCCGGTTTCAAGGGCATGATGAGTTGGAAAGACATTACTGCCTTATCCGAGCAAGGCGTGACGATTGCCAACCACAGTTGGGGACACGAACATTTAATTCGTCGTCAAGGCAAAGAAACCCAAGCCCAATGGCAAGCCCGTGTCGAAGATAATATCTTATCGACAGAAGCTGAAATATTAAAACGTACTGGCCAAAGTGTAAAAATGTTTGCCTACCCGTATGGTGAATACACTAACAAATTAGAAGCAATTTTGGCGAAACAGGGCTTTGTTGGCTTTGGTCAGCAATCTGGTGCTGCAGGGGAATATGCTTCACTAACGGCATTACCGCGCTTTCCGGTTGCCAATGCTTATGCTGATTTAGCGAGTTTAACGGTTAAGTTTTCCAGTTTACCGATGCCGGTGATTAAGCAGAACATCAGCGATCCATTATTGGTATCAGGTAAGTGGCGACCTAAATTAGAGTTAACTATTGATACGCAGGATATTTATCCACATCAAGTGATGTGTTTTATTCAAGGCCAAGGACCGAAGAAACCTATTTGGTTAAGTGAAAATCGCTTATCGATTCAAGCATCATCAGATTTAGCTCCAGGGCGTTCACGTTATAACTGTACAGCACCCAGCAAAACTAAAACGGGCTATTATTGGTTCTCACAAGCGTGGATCCGCCCGCAAGATAATGGTCAGTGGCTCGAAGAATAACGACAGTAGCGTGAATCACTAACGCCAAGATTGAACGATTTGGCTAAAGTCAGAAATTAGCTCAGCATTAAGAATTTGTGTGAGCTGCCCAGGTTGTGGTTTGGGTTTAAATACTGCTATTTTTTCCCCTCTTGGCGAAACCAACACATACGATGCGCTATGGTCTACTTGGTAGTCACTGTCCTCTCCCACCATGGCATACACAAAGCCTAAGTCACGACTAAACGGAAATAAGTCGGTGTGTTCTGCGCTGACCGCTTTAAAGTCTTTATTGAAAAAATTTATGTAATCTAAACGTTTAGCTTGAGTGTCGCGTTTGGGGTCTGCTGACACAAACACCACTTGTACATTGCTGGCTATTTTTTGCAGTTGTGGATAAGCCGCTGCAAGTTTGTTCAGAGTGGTAGGGCATACATCTGGGCAAGCGGTGTAACCAATAAAGAACAAACTCCATTTACCTTGCACCGTTTGGTTAGTAAACGCATTGCCGTATTGGTCTGCTAATGTAAATGGTGCTAATGGGCGCTGCTGCTCAAATACATAACTGGTCGCCAATGGCATAGGCTCTGTTTGCGTCTGTTGATAAACGACACCACCCACTAGGGCTAATAACATTAGCCCTACCGCTATCATTATTTTCAATATATTTTCCTTTCTAATTTAAGCGTTTACCCAAAAGTAATGGTCAACTAATAATACAATAAACAACACCATTAAATGATAAATCGAGAATTTAAATACTTGCATAGACAGTTCTGGATAGTCATGAAACTTTAACTGCCACGCTTTATAAATAAAACCACAACTGAGTACCGTTGAACCCACCAAATATATTGGACCACACATGCCGACTAAAACGGGTAGTAGGCAGGCTATGGCTAATAGAATGGTGTAAAGCAAAATACAGGTTTTGGTAAATTCGACCCCATGTGTAACCGGTAACATTGGAATATCAACCTTGGCATATTCTTTACGGCGATGAATGGCTAATGCCCAAAAATGCGGTGGAGTCCAGGTAAATATAATAATAACCAGTAGTAAGGCATAGCCATGCAGTTCATTGGTTATTGCGGTCCAGCCTAATAATGGCGGCATAGCGCCGGCTAAGCCACCAATGACAATGTTTTGTGAGGTCGCCCGCTTAAGGTAGGCTGTATACACCAAGGCATAACCAATCAAACTGGCAAAGGTTAACCAAGCAGTGAGAGGATTTACTAAGGTATATAACACCACAAAGCCGAGTGCTCCAAGCGACACCGCAAAGGTTACCGCTTTAGTGGTGGAGATTTTACCTTTAGGCAGGGGACGATTATAAGTTCGAGCCATCAAACCATCGATTTTACGATCAATTAAGTGATTAAACGCCGCCGCAGAGCCTGCCATCATCGCAATACCAGCCATTCCCGCAACCAAAGGTTGTAACGGTACAATGCCAGGCACAGATAAACACATGCCGACCAATACCGTAAGCAACATAAGTGCTACGACTTTGGGTTTGGTCATTTCAAAATAGGCGCGCCATTGTAGAGTTATCTTGGGTTGAACCTGACTAATAGTAAGAGGTTTTGTCATGGTTGATCCTCACTTATGCTTTACGCCACAAGGCGTAATTAATAAAGACTAAGGTAAGCAGCAATAAGGCTGCGCCTCCATTGTGTGATACCGCGATGCCTAAAGGTAAATTCATCACCACATTACTTATACCCAGTCCGACTTGAGCGATGACGAGTAACAGTAATAAGTAACCACTGTTACGCATTATGTGTGATTGTGCATAGCGTAATTTTAGTGCGAGTACGATTAGGGTTATGGCGGTTACCACAGCCCAAATTCGGTGACTGACATGAATGGTCATGCGAGTGGCATAGTCTAAAACGCCAAATTCAAAACTGGGGTGATCGCCTTGAAATGGTGAAAAAGCATCGGCAAAACGTAAGTTATCGACCCAATTGCCTTCACAGATGGGCAAGGTGGTACAGGCAAGCGCTGCGTAATTTGATGAGGTCCAGCCACCAAGTATAATTTGAATGACTAATACACCCAAACTGGCTAATGCTAACGGAATGAGCTTACGCGCATAGGTATCACCTCCGGGGATCCTTAATGGTTTAAGCCGCAGATATAACAGCAGTAACAAGGCGAATAAACTAAAACCGCCTATAAGATGCGCCATAACGACAACAGGCATTAATTTCATGGTGACAGTCCACATTCCCAATGCGGCTTGAAACACAATGAGTACCGCAATAAATACAGGCAGTTTTTTGGGTGCTTGCGGCTGTTTAAGGCACATAATCAGAATGGCTAAAACCATTAACCCTAAAGTACCAGCGATATAGCGATGGATCATTTCAAGCCAAGCTTTTTCTGGCTCAATTTGAGCATCAGGAAATCGACTTTCAATGTTGGCTAAATCATGGCTTGCACTCGGCACCGCTAGATGGCCGTAACAGCCCGGCCAGTCAGGACAACCTAATCCAGCATCAGACAGACGTGTATAGGCGCCCATTAGAATAACTGCCAAGGTAAACACTAATGTGAATTTGATTAATCGCTGTATTGCCATTAGCCAACCCTCGACAACTTAAGCATTTTGCGCAAATCGGCAATCATGGCTTTGCCCTGAGCAATATTGGCGTCGTGACCTATTACGTTGTCATATTGCATGACTAAGCTACCTAGAGGGTCGACAATAATAAGCTGTTGATTGGTCAATAGTGCAGCAAGTGCGTCATTGGCATTTGCTTGGTCAAAAGAGATATTTAATTGCTTGAGGATTTTGGTGTCACTGTGGCTGTTTACTACAATGATTGGGGTAACACGATCCCTATCTTTGCCGAGGGCAATATAGCTCTGGTGTAAAATATACAGCCGTTCCTGGCATTGATCATTGCAGGTTTCGGGTAAAAAAAACAGTACTTGCCATGCATGAGGTTTAGGATTCTCCATGGCTAAGTTAGCGTAGTTTATGTCGGGAGCGATTAATGCCCCTTTGTTGGTTGCCGCTCCGTTATACAGCTCTAGGCTTAACACTAATTTGGCTAAGGCAACCGGTAAAATAAATACCAGCAGTAAGACCAGTAGTGCTTTATTACTTTTTTTCGGTAGGGAGTTCATTCCATCTCCTCTTTATCATTTTGATATTATTGTTAAGTTAATTATGAACGACGATGCTTAGCGTCGAAATTGTCGAAATGCTATCCAACTCATTAGTCCTAAAAATACTGCTGCCATAGTGAACCATTGCAAGGCATACCCTTGATGTTTCTGTGCCGACAATGGAATGGGTATCCAAGGTTGAGGTAGGTGATAATTTGGAACACTGTCGGGTTGCAGCACCACAGACGTCAGCGTATGGCCAAGCATGTCAGTGAGTGCGGGTATATTGATATTTTGAAAACGTACTGGAGCATGAGCATCTGCTAATTGCTCTGCATCGAGTCGGTCACTTAATGGGTTGGGTTGTTTTTGATAAACTCGGCCAACCAGTGTGTAGTAATTTGTTTTTAACGGGGTTAGTTCAGGTAAAATTCGGCGGTCCTTGTTTGCAGGTACAAAGCCTAGCTCGACCAATATCCAAGGTTGTTCAGGGGTTATTTCAAAAATTTGATACGCTAAATATCCCACTTGGCCTTGATACACTTGATTGTCTAATAGCAGCATCATGTTATTAACTGGTTTGGCGGAGATAGATAGACGGTAACCCGTGAGTAATCTCGTCTCCGGTTGTGAGTTTGTTGAGGTTTCTGACAATTCAACTATTGCCAACATTTCCTCATAAGTGACAGCTTGTTGCTGTTGACGCTGAAGTAGCGTGTTTTGCCACTCTTGTTTAAAGGTTGCTCGTGATAACTGCCATAATCCTAACTTGACCAACAGGCTAAACACGACCAAAGTAATGATTACGAATAACACCCGAGACACACCCACACTTTTAAAAGGATTGCCTGTGACAACACCTTTCATCGTTAAGTTAGTTTTAGTCTCGTTGCTTGTATTCATATTATTTAACTTAGGTAGGGCCTTATTTATTATGGTTAAGGGCGAGCATCAACAATCCATGAGTCGTTTTCTCGGCCGGCGCGTATTGTTGTCTGTTGTCGTTATAATGGTATTGCTGGTGGCTTTGGGGCTTGGTTACATTCAACCTAACCCCAGACCTTATTAGTCGTTAATACGTTGTTTTATAGTACGTATACGAAAATGAATAAGCATAACCACACCACATCAACGAAGTGCCAATACCAACTCCCAGCTTGAAAAGCGAAATGCTTGTCGGGCGTAAAATGACCCTTCACAATTCTGAGTAATAAAATAATCAAGAACAGGGTACCGATAGTGACGTGCATGCCGTGAAAACCAGTTAACAAAAAGAAGGTGTTGCCGTAGACACCAGAAGAGAGCGTTAGCCCCATTTCTTGGTAAGCATGGCTATATTCTTCAACCTGTAAACAGAGAAACGCAATCCCCAAAATTACCGTTAACGCTAACCAGATTATCAAGGGCTTACGATTGGCCTTTTCAAGGTTGGTATGAGCAAAGTGCAAAGTAACTGACGAGGTTAGCAATATAATGGTGTTAATTAATGGTAATCCCGTCCATGGCATAGCTTCAGTTGCAGTGCCATCAGGTGTTATAACCAATGGCCACATAGCTTCAAATGCAGGCCATAACACTTCATGGGTCATGGCATTGTTAGATGCGCCACCAAGCCAAGGTACTGAAATCATGCGGGCATAAAATAGCGCGCCGAAAAATGCCCCAAAAAACATAATCTCTGAAAAAATAAACCAACTCATTCCCTGTCTAAATGAACGATCCATTTGCGGTGAATACAGTCCAGCCATTGATTCATCAATAACGGTCTTAAACCAACCAAAAATCATAAAGATAATCACGGCCAAGCCAGTTATTAAAATGTAACCGCCAGAGGTTTTTTCAGTGGTTAATTGTTGTACATAATTACCCGCGCCAAACGCAATTAAAAATAAACCTATAGCACCGATTATTGGCCAAGCACTTTGGGCTGGCACATAATAAGTTTGATACTTTGTTGTCATTTTGATGCTCCTTGCTCTATGACTATCGTCTGTCTATCGGTGATGTCGTAAAGGGTATAAGAGAGAGTCAATGTGTTAATGGACGCTGGTAAATCAGGGTCCACGTAAAAAATCAGTGGCAGTTCTGCTGTTGCTGCTGCAGCCAAAGGTTGTTGATTAAAGCAAAAACATTCCGTTTTATTAAAGTATGCCGCACCTTGGCCTGGTGATACTGAAGGAATTGCTTGGCCTACAGTGTCACGTGTCGACAGGTTTTTAACCAAAAATTGTGCGTGAGTGAGCTCCCCAGGATGCACGCTTATTTGGTTAACTTTAGGGCTAAATTCCCATGGCATACCTGACTGAACTTGAGTCACAAATTCAATGGTTACGGTCCGATTTTTATCAACCACCACCGCTTCATAACTACTGGCGCTATTTTGGGTTTTGCCATTAATCCCCAATGTATCGCAGAGCACGTCATAAAGCGGTACCAGCGCAAAACCAAACCCAAACATACCAATTGACCCGGCAATCAGGATGATTAATAGCTTACGATTTGATTTTGTTGGCTGTGTCATCTCATTTAATCTCCGGTGGAGTGGTAAATGAGTGATATGGCGCTGGGCTGGCAATCGACCATTCCAAGCCTTCGGCTGCTTCCCAAGGATTATCTCCAGCGGGTTTGCCACCCTTGATACATTTGAGTACCACAACAAGGAAAATTAGCTGAGATAAACCAAATGCAAAGCCACCAATCGACACAATTTGATTCACATCGGCAAACTGTACAGCGTAGTCGGGGATCCTACGTGGCATACCCGCTAAACCTAGAAAGTGCATTGGGAAAAACAACACGTTGACGGATATTACCGAACACCAAAAGTGCCACTTGCCTAAGGTCTCGTTATACATATGGCCGGTCCATTTAGGCAGCCAATAATAAGCCGCCGCCATAATGGAGAATATCGCCCCAGTAACCAGTACATAATGGAAGTGAGCTACGACAAAGTAAGTGTCGTGGTATTGGAAGTCCGCAGGGGTAATTGCCAGCATCAAACCCGAAAAGCCACCAATGGTGAACAGGATTATGAATGCCACAGCAAACAGCATTGGGGTTTCAAATGTCATAGAACCGCGCCACATAGTTGCGACCCAATTAAACACTTTCACCCCGGTTGGAATGGCAATCAACATGGTGCAATACATGAAAAACAATTCGGCAAAAACAGGCATACCAGTGGTAAACATGTGATGTGCCCATACCAAAAATGACAGAATGGCAATACTGGCAGTGGCGTAAACCATTGAGGAATAACCAAACAGCTTTTTACGGCTAAAGGTTGGTACTATCGCGGAGATAATACCGAAGGACGGTAAAATCATGATGTAAACTTCGGGATGACCAAAGAACCAGAAAATATGCTGGAACATCACCGGATCGCCACCACCTGCTGCATCAAAAAAGCTAGTACCAAAAAACTTATCGGTTAATACCATGGTGACCGCACCTGCGAGCACTGGCATTACCGCAATCAGTAAAAATGCGGTAATAAGCCAGGTCCACACAAATAAAGGTAACTTCATCCATGTCATGCCAGGAGCTCGCAAGTTTACAATGGTTACAATGACGTTAATTGCGCCCATTATCGAACTTATTCCCATGATGTGAATGGAGAAAACAAATAGGGCGGTACTGTCAGGGCTATAGGTGGTTGAGAGCGGGGCATAGAATGTCCAACCAAAGTTAGGACCGCCGCCTTCCATAAATAGCGAACCTAATAACATGGCAAAGGCGAAGGGTAAAATCCAAAAGCTCCAGTTGTTCATTCGCGGTAGTGCCATATCTGGCGCACCAATCATCATTGGAATTAACCAGTTAGCTAATCCGGTAAAAGCGGGCATCACCGCCCCAAATACCATGATGAGACCATGAACTGTGGTCATCTGATTAAAAAAGTTAGGCTCTACTAGCTGTAATCCAGGCTGAAACAATTCAGCTCGAATGACCATTGCCATGGCGCCGCCAGTAAGAAACATAATGAAACTAAACCATAAATATAGCGATCCAATATCTTTATGGTTAGTGGTGAGTAGCCAGCGCATTAGCCCCTTCGGAGCCCCGTGATGATGATCATCATGAGCGGTAGCCAGTGTATCGTGCGTTGTTGTGCTCATTGTTTTCCCCTACTGTCCATGGCTAGCGACATCGGCAGGTTGCACCGCCTCGCCAGAATTATTGCCCCACGCATTGCGCTCATACGTAATCACCGCCGCCATCTTGCGAGGGCTAAGTTGACCACTAAATGCCTGCATTGCGGTTCCTGGTTTACCGTGCATAACGATATCGATATGTCCGCTAACCGGTCCGGTAACAACAGGGCTGCCAATAAGTGAAGGGAAAGCGCCAGGTAAACCTGCGCCAGTGGCTTGGTGACACGCAGCACATGTCGTAGCATAAACCTGCTCACCTTCAGCAATTAATTGCTCCAAGGTTAAAGTGGGCAGATCCTCTGGTACAACAGTTTCTGCTACGGCTTCGACAACTTGATTGGCTTTGTCGGTAACCGCATCGGTAATGTCAGTTGCCGTGGCTGCAATAGTACTTGCTGCATCGGTTACTGCTTTACTTGGTTCGGTGCTTGCCTCGTTACTGCCTAAAAAGTTGCCTATATCAACTGCTTGCACTACATCACCGCTATTATTGCCCCAGGCATTACGCTCAAAGGTAATTACTGCGGCAATTTCTTGGGCGCTAAGTTGTTTTGCAAAGGCTTGCATTGCGGTTCCTGGTTTACCGTTTAAGACGATATTCAGGTGATCTTCAACAGGCCCTTTTATGATTGGGCTGCCAATTAATGATGGGAATACACCAGGAAGACCCGCGCCATTGGGTTGATGACAAGCGGCGCACCTAGCAATATAGATTTGCTCACCTTGTGAGGTTAGCTCCTCAAGAGACAAGGTTTTAGACATTGATGCCGCAGCGGCTGCAGCAGCATTGCTTGCTAGTTGTTTTTGCTCCACTAACCAATTATCAAAATCGGCCTCCGATAATGCTTGCACCACAATCGGCATGAAACCATGGTCTTTACCGCATAATTCGGCACATTGGCCGCGGTAAATACCGGGTTTATCAATGCGGGTCCACGATTCGTTAATAAAGCCTGGATTGGCATCTTTTTTAACGGCAAACGCCGGCACCCACCATGAATGAATAACATCATCAGATGTCATCAAGAAGCGCACTTTTTGATTAATAGGCAGTACTAATGGCTTATCGACTTCGAGGAGGTAATGTTCTCCTTTGGCCTCACTGCCATCAATTTGAGCTCTGGGGGTGGATAATGTGCTGTAAAATTCGATGTCTTTATCAAAATAGCTGTAATGCCACTTCCACTGCGACCCAGTAATTTTTATGGTGAGATCAGCATCACTGGGATCTTCCATAGCAATCAAGGTTTTGGTGGCTGGAATAGCCATGCCGATTAAGATGATGAAAGGGATGACGGTCCAAGCAATTTCCACTTTGGTACTTTCGTGAAAATTGGCCGCGACAGCGCCTTTTGATTTGCGGTGATAAATAATTGAGTAAATCATGATCCCAAACACCACTAACCCAATTACACAACAGATATAAAGAATTGTCATATGGAGGTCGTAAACCTTGCCACTGATATCTGTCACGCCTTGAGTCATGTTGAGGGGCATTTCTGTTGCCCCAAGCGGAAGTGCTACAAACACAACCAGTAAACAATACAACCATTGCTTCACAAGACTACTCCTCTGCTAATTGCAAATAGCAACTACAAAGAAGAGTCACACAGTAATTCTCTGCTCTATGCAAACTCTTCGGTTCCCGAAAAAAGTTTGATGACCTCAAAGTACTTTGGTGGCTGTAAACAGACGGTCTACGGTTTATTGTTAGCTGTGCACCACGCTTGTACCTACGACTGAACTTATCAATTTTGATTTGGCTCATTTGTCTGAAAGTAATCTTGATTACTGTCATTCACGTCCAATTAAAGATAAAAAATGTTTCATCCTTGTTAACCACATTACTTGTAGATTAAACATTGATCAAGATCACTTTGTTGGCTAATAGGCTGAAAAAAGATGAAAAAAAACCCTGAATTCAATACAGGGCTTGGTAATGAAGGGTTCGTGCTTAGTGAAATGAGCAAAAATTACTTGTTCCATTTGTTAAAGTAGGGCTAACAAGTTGATGTTTGTGAGGTAAGTGAGCATTCACATCTTCAATTACCACCCCTAATGCACGTGCACTTTTAGCGACAATTTCTAAACGGCGACTATCACGAGCATCAAGTGAGCTTGTCCAAGTCACTACTGCGCTCGATGTACCGCTAGTGAGCGCTTTCTCCATGGCCCATAATGTTTCGACTTCATCTTTGGTGTGCACCAGTAAAATGCGATCCATTCTTACACCAGCACTTGCCAGCATATGTTTATAGCCAATATGGGGCGGGCTAATTAATACAATCCATCTGCCTTGCTGGCTCAATATCGCTAACTGGCTGCACAATTGGCTCAGTTCAGCTTCACCTTGAGTGACAGTTTGTAATGTTTGAATGGTTTGGGTGCCATGCAGTTCTGTTTCAGTTAAATCTACCCATAAGCCCGGGTGGCGTGGCGCGATGCCCATTAGTTTGTTCATAACCAATCTCCATTACGGATAACGCCAACGGCAAGCCCTTCGATAGTTAGGCTTTGGCAACTTAAATCTACTTTTATCGGATTGTAATCTTCATTTTCGGCATGCAGATAAATCACATTACCTTTTTGTTCAAATCGTTTTACGGTGACGTCATCATCAACACGTGCCACAACAACCTGGCCATTACGTGCTTGCTGCATTTTATGTACAGCGAGTAAGTCGCCTTCTAAAATTCCGATGTTTTTCATGCTGTCACCACGCACTCGCAGCAAAAAATCTGCGGCGGGCTTAAACATGTTTGGATCGACTTGATAGTATTGCTCTACATGCTCTTGAGCCAAAATTGGTTCACCAGCAGCAACCTGCCCAATCAGTGGCAGACCGGTTTCAACCTGTTCTTCATGAGGTAAACGAATGCCTCTTGAGGTACCAGGCATGATCTCGATAAAGCCTTTTTTGGCTAATGCTTTTAAATGCTCTTCGGCGGCATTAGCACTTTTAAAGCCAAGACGATTCGCAATTTCAGCACGAGTGGGTGGCATACCTGTTTCGGCGATATTGTTTTTAATTAAGTCTAAAATTTCTGCTTGGCGCGGCGTTAACGGTCTCATGATGATTCCTGTCTTTTTATACAGTGACTGTCATTATATACAGTGTTTGTGTTCGCGCAAGTATTAACCAACTATTTTTTGTATTTTGTTGATTAAGTATCACTCAACAATATGTTTTAGTTAACTATTACTAATGTTCTGTCTTATGTTATTTCTGATAGTGAGAGCTTAAGCGTAAAGATAGATCGGTCTGATAGTGTAAGCAGGGTGGTTTCTGGTATCCTATACATCAATATTACAGTGGCTTATGTTGCGAAAATAACCATGTCAAAACCAGATTCAATATTTTTACAAGCATTAAGATGGATTCAAAAGTGGATGGTACAGACCATTGTGGTACCTCACGATCCTTTTGATGACCTCAATATAGATCCAACTAAACCTTTGGTTTATTTAATGAAAACGGAATCTATTAGCGATATTGCCGCGTTGAGCGAAATCACCGAGGGCTTTGGTCTGCCCAGTCCTTATGAGCCATTACAGCTTGATGGCTTAACCGTGCCTCGTGTGGTCTGTTTAGAGGGCCGCAAACCACTGTTTGGTAAACGTGAAAGTGGTGACAAATTCCTTAATTATTTTACCAGCTTATTGTCACTTCACAGTGAGAGTCCTGAATTAGATATACAGTTGGTTCCTGTTTGCCTTTATTGGGGACGTACCCCCGGTAAAGAAGAAGACAGCATGAAAGCTGCAGTATTTGAACGTGAAAACCCTACGTGGTTACGTAAATGGTTAATGATTTTATTTTTAGGGCGCCATAATTTCGTCCAGTTTTCTAATGCACTATCGCTTCGTCATATGGCCGATGAACATGGTACTGATAAAAGAATTGCTCACAAATTAACCCGAGTCGCCCGAGTGCATTTCCGCCGTCAACGCAAAGTGATGACAGGGCCACAATTACCTAATCGACAAGCGTTGTTTGCCTCTTTATTAAAATCAGAATCTATCAAAAAAGCCATTGAAGAAGAGTCTGCGAATAAGAAAGTAACGGTCGAGAAAGCGCGTGAAACCGCCATTGAATACCTTGATGAAATTGCCGCCGACTATTCTGACAGTTTGGTGCGTATTGCCGAACGTTTCCTTACTTGGTTATGGAACAAATTATACAGTGGTATCAATATCAAAGGTGCCGAACAAGTAAGACAGTTACATCATGATGGCCATGAAATTGTTTACGTTCCATGCCATCGTAGTCATATGGATTACTTGCTACTGTCGTATATTTTGTATTATCAGGGCATGGTTCCGCCGCACATTGCTGCCGGTATTAACCTTAATTTTTGGCCAGCAGGGCCGATGTTCCGCCGTGGTGGTGCATTCTTTATCCGTCGTAGTTTTAATGGTAATAAACTTTATACCGCAGTATTTCGTGAATATTTAGATCAGTTATTTGCTAAGGGTTATGCGGTCGAGTATTTCACTGAAGGCGGCCGTTCGCGTACCGGACGTTTGTTAGCGCCTAAAACCGGTATGTTGGCTATGACAATTAATAGTGTGCTACGTGGGATAGAGCGCCCAGTGACCTTAGTACCCGTGTATTTAGGTTATGACCATGTGATGGAAGTGGCGACGTATCACAAAGAATTAAGCGGTAAGAAAAAGAAAAAAGAATCAGTTTGGCAGGTATTTGGTGCTATTCGTAAGTTAGGCAATTTTGGCCAAGGTTATGTGAATTTTGGTGAGCCGATTAATTTACAACAGTTCTTAAATCAGCAGGCGCCAGAGTGGCGTGATGAGCTAGCTAAAGATCCTGATCAAAAACCGTCTTGGTTTACGCCATCAGTTAATTTATTGGCTAACCGTGTAATGACTAATATCAATGGCGCTGCCGCAGCCAGCTCAGTAACATTGACCAGTTTAGTGTTACTAGCGTCAGAGCAAAATGCGTTAGAAAGAAGCCAGTTAGAGCGTCAGCTTGATTTGTATTTAGCCTTACTTAAAACAGTGCCTTATACCGAATACGCCTCAGTGGCAGAAGGTAATGGCAAGTCAATTGTTGATCATTGTTTGTCGTTAAATAAGTTTGTGAGTACCAAAGACCTTATTGGCGAAATCATTTCTGTTGATGAAAAAATTGCCATCACCATGAGTTATTACCGTAACAATATTATTCACTTAATGGCGCTTCCGTCATTAATTGCCAGTTGTTTAGTGCATTATGATGTGTGCGACCGTCAGCGAATTCATGCCATTGTAATGGACTTTTATCCATTGCTTAAAGCTGAACTCTTTATGGGCATTGATGATGTGCCTAAACATGTAGATTGCATTTTAGATTTCATGGTTGAACAAGGTTTACTGACAGGTAGCGATCAATTTGAGATAACGCCTCGTCATATTACCCAAGTGTTATTGTTAGCCGAAACTATCAGTGAAACGTTGCAACGTTATGCGATTATTTTTAATTTACTGGCAATAAAACCTGATCTTGAGCGCTCAGAACTGGAACGCGATAGCCATTTGTTAGCACAACGATTAGGCGCGCTGCACGGTATTACCGCACCAGAATTTTATGACAAAAAATTATATAACACCCTGAGTGTGAAACTGAAAGAATTGGGCTATTTATGCAGTGACGAACATCGTGCAGAAGTGATCAGAATTCGTGATAACGCTAATAAATTACTCAGCTCTTTAGTAAGACAAACCATTGTTGATAGTGTGGAAGCGGAGCACGGACAATAATGGCTAATCATATGAATGCTGCTAAGCATCGTACCAGCGGTAAATCTGTATTGGGTGGGGCGATGATTATTGCCGGAACCACTGTGGGTGCGGGGATGTTTTCGTTACCTGTTGTTGGTGCTGGAATGTGGTTTGGCTATTCTATCGCGATGTTACTCGGCGTTTGGTTTTGCATGCTAATGTCGGGTTTATTGTTATTAGAAGCCAATTTGCATTTTGAACCAGGTGACAGTTTTGACACCTTAACTCGGGTGACTCTGGGGCAGTTCTGGCGGGTGATTAACGGCGTTTCGATTGCGTTTGTGTTATATATTTTAACCTATGCTTACATCAGCGGTGGTGGTTCGATTGTGAATCACAGTCTGTCTGCATTGGGCGTAAGCCTACCGCAGAGCGTAGCCGGATTAGTGTTTGCGGTAGTGTTGGCTCTGGTGGTATTTATTAGTACTAAAGCGGTCGACCGTATCACCACAATCATGCTTGGCGGTATGGTGATTACTTTCTTTTTGGCTATTGGTAACTTATTAATCGATATCGATACCATAAAGCTAGCGTCGCCTGATGGTGAATCGCGTTACCTGCCTTATTTACTTGCCGCGATTCCATTTGGCTTAGCCAGTTTTGGTTATCACGGCAATGTGCCAAGTTTAGTCAAATATTACGGTAAAGATGCCAAAACCATCGTTAAGGCGATTATTACCGGAACTACTATCGCATTGGTGATTTATATATGTTGGTTAGTGGCAACGATGGGTAATATTCAACGAAGCCAGTTTGCCGATATTATTGCTCAAGGTGGCAATATAGGTGTGTTAGTGGGTGCGTTGTCTGGGGTTATTGCCAGCCAATGGCTGGATAACATGTTAACCCTATTTGCTAATCTTGCCGTCGCCTCATCATTTTTAGGTGTGACACTAGGCTTGTTCGATTACCTTGCTGATTTATTTGGGTTTGACGACTCGCGATCAGGACGAATTAAAACGGCAGCGGTCACGTTTGTGCCACCAACAGTCCTTGGTTTGTTATTTCCGAATGGATTTATTTTAGCGATTGGTTTTGCTGCGCTAGCTGCCACTATTTGGGCTGTTATTGTACCAGCATTATTAGCCTATAAAGTAAGACAACAATATCCTGACTCAAAGGGATTTAAAGTCCCTGGTGGAACCCCGTTAATTGCTATTGTGGTGTTGTTTGGGGTTATCACTGCCACGTGTCATTTGCTGGCCATGGCCGATATATTGCCGGTGTTTAAATAGACGCAAAAAATTCCGGTGAAACAACTTTTAGCCAAAAAGCCTTCGTTTGAAGGCTTTTTGCTTTTCTGCTGATATCGACTTAACTTATAAGACAAGTTTCATGTTGGCTATATCAAGGCAACTATTTTTATAAAGGATTAGGATAATGAAGGTACAACAGTATCAACAAGGACAGCCTTGCTGGATTGAATTAGCAACTCATGATTGGGCGGCAGGTAAAGCATTTTATCAGGCGCTATTTGGCTGGGGAGCAGATGATATGCCTATGCCAGAAGGGCATTATACTATGCTGCAAATCGACGGTGATGATATTGCGGCAATGTACCCAATGCCAGCAGAAATGGAGGCCTTACCAACTCATTGGACAATTTATTTTGCGGTCGATGATGTTGATGCTACCTCTAAGGCTGTGACTCAAGCTGGAGGTGAGATTATTGCGGGGCCTCATTCTGTTGGAGATGCTGGCCGTATGGCGCTATGCACAGATCCAGAAGGCTGTCGATTTGCATTATGGCAAGGCCAAGACCATATTGGCATTAAGCGATCGCAAGAATCAAATACCCTATGTTGGGTTGAGCTTGCTTGTCGTGATACCGCTGCGGCGAAACAGTTTTATAGCCAAGTATTAGGTTACCAAACTAAGCTTAATGATGTGGCTGATTTTGAATACACCGAATGGTATGCGGATGAACAAGCCATTGGCGGAATGATGGAAATGACTGCAGAATGGGGTGATACTCTTGCCCACTGGATGAGTTACTTTGCCGTTGATGACTGTGATGTATCAGTTACTAAAGCACAAACCTTGGGAGCTACTGTTTGTGTGCCAGCAACCGATATTCCTAACGTAGGCCGTTTTTCAGTACTCAATGATCCACAAGGTGGGGTTTTTTCAATTATTGCGTTATTCGCTGCGGAATAATTAGATCTGAAAATTATATTTTTACATAATGAATGTTGATTATTTATATTCGTGTGTTGCCGATTAAAGCTAGAGTATCATTTAATGTAGAGTGCCGATTGAACCTTGATTATTAAGTGATGTCATATTGAGTTGTTGGTAAAATGTTACTGTTAGTAGAGTGTTACTATTAGTTGTTGGTAAGAGTTAGTGTATTTAAACAAGGATGAGTGAATGACACAGGAAAACACCCAAATCACATTAGCCAGTATTCATCGCAGTATGTTGTTAGTGGCACTGATCGATTTTCCTGGCACGATATTATTTGGTCTTGGGCTCTACGGTATCCTTGTAGGGTTTGACCAAGATTTCTTGCCTATGTTAGCCAACCCTTTGATCATTATTATTATGTTGATTATCGGTGCGATTATTATGCTATGGGGGATTATCCGCATGATGCTGCTTGCGCGTCAAAAACAAGGAATATTACAACAATGAAAAAACGGATAATCCAATTAAGCTTGTTATCTAGCTTAGTGATACTCACGGGATGCCGTGGTACCGATATCATCAATATTGGTAATAGTGGCAATGCAGATGACAATAAAAATGACACAGATTACATGATACTGAATGTCCCTAGGGCAATTTTAGCCAGCGATCCATGCAAATATGGGCATCCTGACGATATTGCGGCGTGTCGTAAAAAGAAACAAGATGAAGCCGACCAACTTAATGAATCACTTAAGCGTAAATAACACTTTGATTAGCATATAAAAAATCCCAAGCGATTAATCGTTTGGGATTTTTATTTATAGGGGTAAAAGTAATAACCTCAACTCTGGTTAAATAAATTTAAGATAATGATTGCTTGGGTAACTTACGGCCATATATCAGCAAGTAAATTGCTGGGATAACAAATAGCGACAGTAGCGGCGCTGTGACCATTCCTCCGACCATAGGCGCAGCAATTTTTTGCATCACTTCATTACCCGTACCGCTTCCCCACATGATCGGTAGTAAACCAAAAAAGATGGTGGCGACGGTCATGGCTTTAGGGCGAATGCGCATCACTGCACCTTCAATTAATGCAGCCGTTAAATCCGCTTTGCTGTGGTAGTTGTCGGCTTCTTTATAGGCCTTAATACTATTATTAAGGTACACCTGCATCACCACGCCAAACTCTGCAGCGACCCCTGCTAAGGCAATCATGCCGACAGATACAGCAACTGAAAAATTAAAGTCCAGACCATATAATAGCCATGCACTACCCACCAATGAAAAAGGTAAACTTAACATGATCACCGATGCTTGTATTACTGAGTTGAAAGTCATCATCAATAACATAAAAATCACCGCGATCATTAATGGGATCACCATTTTCATTTTGGCGTCTACGCGTTGCATGTACTCGTATTGCCCAGCAAAGCTATAGTTGTAGCGTGGAGGAAGGGTAATTTGTTGTTTAAGTGCCTTTTCTGCTGCAACGATATATTCACCGATAGAAATGTCTTTCAGATCGACAAACACCCACGAGATAAGGCGACCGTTTTCACTGGCTAGCATAGGCGCACCATCGGTAATTTTCAGCTCGGCGAGATAACTTAACGGTAAGTACTTACCCGTTTTAGTCAGAACGGGTAAATTTCTGAGCTTCTCGATGTTGTCACGTAGCTCTCGTGGGTAACGGATATTGATTGGATAGCGTTCTTGACCTTGTATTGATTCACCTATTGTCATGCCACCAATGGCAATTTTTACCACATCTTGGATGTCTTTTAAGGTCATGCCATAACGTGCGGCATTTTTAAGATCTGGTGTGATATCGATATAACGGCCGCCGCTACTGCGTTGTGAAAATGCCGATTCAGTTCCCGGTAATTGGTTTACTACCGCTTCAATTTCTGCACCAATACGTTGTAGTTCTTCAACATTTGCGCCCGATATTTTTATGCCGACAGGGGTTCTCACGCCGGTAGATAGCATATCGATACGGGTTTTAATCGGTTGCACCCAAGCATTGGTCATCCCTGGTATACGCACGGTTTTTTGCAGTTCAGCAATAATGCTCTCTAAGGTTACGCCTTCACGCCATTCGCCAGGCGGTTTGAGCATGATGGTGGTTTCTAGCATTGTTAGCGGCGCTGGGTCTGTTGCTGTAATGGCTCGGCCCACTTTGCCAAACACGCGTTTAACTTCGGGTACTGTTTTTATCAGTCGGTCAGTTTGCTGCAATATTTCTGCTGCTTTGCCTGCACTTACACTGGGTAGCGTGGTGGGCATGTAAAGTAGGTCACCTTCTTCTAAGGTGGGCATAAACTCTGAACCCATTTGGCTTAATGGGTAGTAAGCACTGAATAGCACAATAATGGCTAATCCGATGGTGATTTTAGGGAAATGCAGTACCCATTTTAACAATGGTTGATATATGGCAATTAATACTCGGCTAATGGGGTTTTTACGCTCATCAGGGATTTTACCGCGGACAAAATAACCCATTAACACCGGAATTAAGGTAATTGCTAAAATGGCAGAAGCCGCCATAGCGAAGGTTTTGGTAAAGGCTAGCGGGTGAAATAAACGTCCTTCTTGCGCTTCAAGGGCAAAGACCGGCGTAAAGCTTAGGGTGATAATCAATAAGCTGAAAAATAATGCAGGGCCAACCTCAATTGAAGCTTCTTTAACTAGTTGCCAATGGTCATCCCCCTCAGGAGCTTTACCGTGTTTTTGGCGATAGTGTTCTAAATGTTTATGGGTATTTTCGACCATCACAATTGACGCATCAACCACAGCTCCAATGGCAATGGCAATACCGCCTAAGCTCATAATATTGGCATTGACACCAATGATATTCATGGCGATAAAGCTGACTAAAATCGAAATAGGTAAGGTGATTATCGCGACTAACGTTGAGCGTGCATGCAGTAAAAATAGTAGGCAAATAAGTCCGACAACCAGCATTTCTTCTAGCACTTTATGCTTAAGGTTATCGACTGAGCGTAAGATTAACTCTGAGCGATCATAAGTGGTGACTAATTCGACCCCATCAGGTAATCCATTACTGATCTCCTTTAGTTTTTGCTTAACATTATTAATGGTTTCAAGAGCATTTTCACCATAGCGCATCACCACAATACCGCCGACAACTTCACCTTTGCCATCGAGTTCGGCAATACCACGACGCGCCGCAGGGCCGGTTCGTAGTTGGGCAACGTCTTTCATTAATACTGGTGTGCCAGTTTCAGATAAAATTCCCAGTGGAATTTCTGCAAAGTCGGCAATGGTTTGGCGATAACCACTTGAAGTGATCATGTATTCTGCTTCGGCCATTTCAATCACCGAGCCGCCTGTCGAGCTATTGGAGTTATCTAAGGCGTTTTTAATGGTCATTAAGTCGATTTTATACAGTGCTAGCTTATGTGGGTCGACGACCACTTGATATGTTTGTTCCATACCGCCAACAGTCGCAACTTCGGATACTCCGGCAACACTTTGTAATTCAAGTTTTAAAAACCAATCTTGTAATGAACGCAGTTGGGCTAAATCATACTGTCCGTTACGATCGACTAAGGCATATTGGAAAATCCAACCCACTCCCGATGCATCTGGGCCAATACTGGGTGTGACACCAGCTGGCAGTTGGTCTTGGGTTTGCGATAAGTATTCAAGCACGCGTGAACGTGCCCAATAGATGTCGGTGCCATCTTCAAATATGACATACACAAACGAGTCACCAAACATTGAAAAACCACGTACTGTTTTGGCTCCTGGCACGGCCAGCATGGCCGATGACAATGGATAGGTAATTTGGTCTTCAACTAATTGCGGTGCTTGGCCTGGGTAAGAGGTTTTTACAATAACTTGTACGTCTGATAAATCAGGTAGCGCGTCCAGTGGGGTCATGCGCATGGCTTGATAACCCACTAACGCGATAACGGCCGTGAGTATCAACACCATAACGCGTTGCTTTATTGAAGCACTGATAATTTTTGCTAACATTGTCGTGCTCCTTAGTGCTGGTGAGCATCGGTAGTGGTTGATTCTTTGGTCGTTGGCGCATTACTTAAACGCTGTAAACTGCCTTGAATACTGGCTTCTGAGTCCAATAAGAACTGCCCTGAAATAACCACTTTGTCATGTTCATTCAGTCCTTCTAAGATTTCAGCTCTACCGTCTGCCATCATACCAATTTTGACTGGCACGGAAGCAAAGCTGGTATCACTGCGTTGCACCACCACACGGTTTTCACGTCCGGTAAGGATCAGTGCTTCAGTTGGTACAGTGAGCACATTATCTTTTGGCAGGCCAAATAAGGTCACATCAACTAAACTGCCAGGTCTGAGTTTATCGTTATGATTGTTAAGCTTGATCCGCACTCGCATCGCTCGGGTGACAGGGTCTAATTCTGGGTAGATATAGTCAATTGTCGAGTCAATATCAAACAGCCCTTGTGCTGCAGCGCTAACACTGACTTTACGGCCTTGTTGTAGCCAGCTTTGTTCATTTTCAAATACATCAGCAATGACCCATACACTGTCTAAATTAACGATTTCAAACAAGGTATCTCCAGGCTGAATATACATGCCATGACGCACGGTTAGCTTACTGATAAAGCCATCTTGTGGGGCATAAAAAGGCACTTTAAAAATGGTTTCACCGGTTTTTTCTAAACGATCAATTATCGAGGTATCGACGCCAAGCAGCTCTAAGCGTTTACGTGCTTTAAGTAATAAACTGCTACCTCGTTTTTTATCTTGCAAAAGGTAGTCTTGAGCTTGGGAATAGTCGTCTTGGGCATTGACGAGCTCGGGTGAATAAAGCTCATATAAAAGTTGGCCTTTTTTTATCTGTTGTCCCACGTTATGTACCGTGAGCGTTTCTATCCATCCGGTTGCGCGTGTATGCACATGGCCAATCGCATTTTCATTATATTGCACCGTGCCTATGGTATTCACTTGGCGCGACAAACTGGTTTTTTCAACTACATGGCTTCGCATACCCAAAGCTTGTTGCATCCCGCCAGAAACACCGACAACAATTTCTTGGCTTGCATCGGTAACGGTGACTTTCTCTAAATTCATCCCGCAAATAGGGCAGGTTCCAGGAGCATCGGACACCACATGTGGATGCATTGGACAAACATATTTTACATTGGTGCTGTCGCTCTGATTTGCTGCCGGCACTAATGTAGGTTTAGGTTGGCTAAACACCTTATCTGCTTGGCTTTGTTTTACAGGAGTCGCACTTTGCATGTTTGCCATTGGATCTTGAGTGTCGTCAATGGTGGACTCTTCTTCCTCTTCTTTGACGACGAGAAACATATTACAGATGGGGCAGGTTCCCTCTTTATCACTGATCACTTCAGGGTGCATCGGGCAAGTATAAGTTTTACTGGCTTGCGACTGATGCTGGGCATGATCGTGCTCTGCGCCATAAGCGACAGGTGATGTGAAAGCCGCGGGGATCATTACCCCAACAAACGCGCCTAATAGCACACTAGAAAGTGGGAATCTCTTCATAACAACCTCGATATTCATCATGGCAATACTGAAGATTGCCATGATGATAAACGCTAAAAACAATAATGTTGAATGTGCTCAACACACAAGAATGATCAGTTAAACTTGTCTGCTAGGCTTGGTTCTTTTGGAATAGCGCCATGCATGTTAGCCATCGGATGTTGAGTGTCGCCAGCGCTGGTCTCTTGTTGATCATCTTTGACAACGAGAAACATATTACAGATGGGACAGCGCCCCTCTTTATCGCTGATCACTTCAGGATGCATCGGGCAGGTATAGGTTTTACTGGCTTGCGACTGATGCTGGGCATGATCGTGCTCTGCACCATAAGCAACAGTTGATGTGAGAGCTGCGGGGATGATGACCCCAACGAATGCACTTAATAGCACATTAAAAAATGGGAACTTTTTCATAATAACCTCGATATTCATCATGATAGCCATGATGATAAACGCTAAAAACAATAATATTGAATGTGCTCAACGCACAAGAATGATCAATTGAATTAAGCGATAGGAGGGCGGAACGCGGGAGGGAAAGCGATTGACACATGGTTAACAACCATCGCAAGCGGTGCAGAGTAAACGGGAATACTGGTCGTGGCCAATGGAATATCAATTAGGTTGGCGGTAAACGAAATAGTTAAACAGTGGTTACAATCCAAGCTGCAAAATCCGGAACCATTACAACAGCTGTTTTGCGGTAACTTTGTGGCAATAGGTTCGTCCACATCATTGACGGCATTTTGCATATCATCGTGGCAGTTCTTCATTGCCTTGTGTGACATGGCTGATGTGGTGTTGGTTGTTTTATCGGTTTGAGCGGACATTGTTTGAGCCATTTCTGCATGGGCCATCGGCACCATCAAACTGTCATTAGTCAACAACCCCTGTCCGACAAGTGCGAACAAAGTGATGGCGATGATCCAATAGTTTGACTGCTTTGCTCTCATTTAGCTTTAACCAAGTCGTTTATTAGGGGTTAGCTTAACAGACCTTTACTTCAGTAAACATCTTTCAAGTAATAACAGATTATATTCATTAATCAGAAGATAATAATAACGTTTTTATGATCATTTTCGTGTGATACACATTCCATTTCATTAATTTAGGGGCGACTTACGTTAAAATCGCCATTATCTACGTTTTAATTTGGGTCGATACCTGTTGCGCTTGAGCATATCAATCACCCAAATTAACCCACTAAAAGTTAACCATAAAGTGATAAATGCAAAAATCATGATAGGGATGTTATTAAAACTGCCTTCACAGGTGTAATCCATAAAGTGCAGCATAAAAAATATATCGGCTAAACGTGTATGCTCATCACTGTGGCCGACAAGTCGACCCGACTGCGCTTCAATATAAACGCTGGTGCCAATGTTATCAGCAAAGTTTATCTGCCAAGTGTCATTGTGCTGTTTAGGAAAGTCGTCTAACGGCGGAGTGAGTAAGAGAGTTGAACTTATTGTAGCCTCTCCAGAATAAGATGCTTTGGCCAACTGTTGTGCCATTGTGGTATCAATTATTACTTGGTTACCGTCATAAGCATCAACCAAGCTGTAGTCATTGTTAAGATTATTGTATAAACCCTTTTCATGGGTTAATAAGTAGTAAGGTTTATCTAATAAAGTAATGATACTAAGCGATACGCTAGGCTTAAAGGCGGCCAAAATAGTACCAGGTTCAAGTAAACGATGAGTCTCTATTGCCACTTCAGCGTGAGTATCGTTAAGGTGAGTAAGCCCTTGAGCCTTATCGTGATCCATAAGATTAAAATACAGCCCGCTAATTAACCATAGGAGTAACTGAATCCCTACAATGACTGATGCCCATTTATGCAGCTTTCTGACCCAAAACATTAGGCAACCCCACTGTGTTTACGCTTGCTCAACATAGGCTTACGTTTGTTTTTAGTACGACGTAATACCCTGAAATACACTAATATTAACCCGCTAACGGTAGCTAAAGTCGAGAACAACGCTATCCAGAATAATAATTGGTTATCGATTTCTTCAGCATCGCCATAATCCATCACATGAAAGCGAAACATCCAGTCGAATAAACGCCAAAATGCATGGCGCTTACCTACTACTAATCCGCTGTCAGCCGAGATGTAAAGTGAAGGGGCGGAAAAATGGTCGAAATTAATTCGCCAAGCCGGTAAGTGACGAGCACTGAGTTCAAAAGGTGGATTGTCGTTCAGTAAACTCACGTTGGTAATGGATTCATTACCCAGGTAATAATATTGCGCTAATGCTATGGCTGCCGTTTGGTTAAGTGGCGATAAACGTTCACCTGTTTGCGCATTTAGCATTACTTGCTGAGTCGTGATTATGGTCGTATTTATGGCCGGAATAGAGAAGCGGTATACGTCTTGTTGCATCAGTTTACCGACGTTTATTTGCTCTGCTTCAGGATAAGTTTGTAACAGTTTTGCTAATGAATACTGCAGTTTATCGGGGTTGATTTTTGTTTGAGGGTTACTGATTAGCGAATCACCATGAATATAGTCAATATGCATAAACACCATATATGTTCCTGTCACTGACCAAATCACAAACTGTAGCCCGAGAAACAGCATCAGCCATTTATGGAGTGTTCTTGCTGCTTTGTGCATTCAAATTAACCTTATTATTTTTATTATTGGTTTGGTTAAAAAGCGTTTTACGCTAGTAAATCAGGCTGTAAATGACCATCGGAATAGCATTATCTGTTAAGTGACTCATAGTTTGCAGCAATTTATGTTAATCGTGAAGCTAAAGAAGTGCTGTCAACAGATCACAATAACCGTACTTGCATTACCAGCATGCAATTAATGGTTAACAATGAGCAGCATGTAATGGAATAGCATCACACTTATCATTAGTTGTCATTGCTAACGGTGAATAAACGAGCGGGCAACAAGTGATTGTTAAGCTAGCATTGGACATGGAATAAAATCTGAATTTATAAATTTTATCTCATGCCCTTTACCAAATATGATGCATTTATCTAAATTTCTGTGGTTAATTTTTTGCCTTAAGTATTATTACCCACTAGCCAAGGACGAAGGCAAAACTCAAACTTATAACTCAAGTTCGGTGACTACTAAGCTAATCTTGTGGTTCAACGTTATCCTCATTAACCACTTCGGTAGTTTGATTCGGTAATCGGTGTTTGTTTTGGTACGGCACGAGTAAAAGTCGAGATCTAGCTCGCATTTTAGACATATTTTAGATAAGCAATTCTCAAAATAGCGACTAAAATCAATTTTATAATTTCGAATAATCCTAAACTAGACTTATAAATATTAGAAATTACTTTTTTGCTATTACGGAGATTGAACAATGAACTGGCGTGCACTATTTAAACCAAGCGCGAAGTACTCGATTATTGCCCTTATTGTGGTTGGTGTAATTGTGGGTGTCGTGGGTTATTTCGCAACACAACAAACTTTACATGCAACAAGTAGCGATGCTTTTTGTATGACATGTCACCGTGACCATTCGTTAAGAGATGAAGTTATGGCGTCAGCTCATGGTGGTGGTAGAGCAGGTGTCACCGTGCAATGTCAAGATTGTCACTTACCACATGGCCCATTTGATTATTTAGTTAAGAAAATTATTGTTTCTAAAGATTTAATCGGCTTGATGACCATTGATGGCTTTATGACGCAAGAATGGTTAGATGAAAACCGTAAAGAACAAGCGGACCTAGCCTTAAAATACTTCCGCAGTAATGATTCTGCTAACTGTCAGCATTGCCACACTCGTATTTATGAAGATCAGCCTGATACGATGAAGAAAATGGCCGTAAGAATGCACAGTATGAATTTTAAAAAAGCACCAGAAGACAGAAAGACCTGTGTCGATTGTCATAAAGGTGTCGCGCATCCTTACCCTAAAAAGTAATGTGCCGATGTTGTTAACTAAAAAACCTCGTTAAATAACGAGGTTTTTTTATGCCAATGCCTCAGATAATCGCCATTTTTAATATTTGTTGATGCCGTTAACAAGCGGGCTAGAATGCCGTGAATGATATTGCTCAAATAGTGCAAATACTCCCCACAGCAAAATCTCTCGATAATGTACTGCAGGCTTATTGTTACGAAGATTTTTTAAGCGTGTGAGTAGTACAAGTATCATGTGCATTGCCGCGGTGATACTGGCGAACACATTTAAAAATAGTGAGACATCTGGGCTGAAAATAAAAAAGCCGTAAGCCACCAAACACCACATCGACAAAGTGGCCGTTTTACCAATCAGTACAATATCGTTTATAGACATCGGCATTAACTTAATCGGCCGATAACAGGTTATCGTTCGGCTGGTATTGGTACAGTCGATAACATACTTGACCTGCCTTTTTTTCTTTTAAGGCAACCCAGGTTGCTGGCACATTGACTGAGGTTAATTCTGATTCGGTTTCGAGATAAATTTGTGCATTGGGGTTTAACCATTGATGTTGCATCAATAACTCAATGGTTTTGTTTACTAAATCTTTACGAAACGGTGGATCGATAAACACAATATCAAACCCACCAGGTGTACCTTTAGCAAGCACTTGCAAGCAGTCGGCATTAATAACCTCTGCATTTTGACATTGCAGGGTGGCAAGATTTTGTTTTAGCTGATTAGCAGCATTTTTTTGCAGTTCAATTATGGTTGCAAAGCTTGCATAACGGGATAAAGCCTCAAGGCATAATGCACCGCTGCCGGCAAAGCAATCGAGCACTTTGGCACCACGGATATCATTAGCAAGCCAATTGAATAAGGTCTCGCGAACGCGATCTGTTGTCGGGCGTAGACCTTCAAGATCATGGATCGGTAGCTTACGAGATCGCCATTGACCTGAAATAATCCGCACCTGACCGCTGCTGGTATTTTTTTTAGCCATCTCATCCTCGTGATTTGCCTGAACAAAGAAAAAAGAAAGTGGTAGACTATGCCACAATCTGAACCGTCGTTATTTTATATCAAACTTGTGATTAAATGTGAGTATTCATCATTTTACTGGTGAGAGATGCAACAAACGGCTTCAACTGAATTTTTAAGCATATAAATACTGGTAGCAAACATGGCAAAGAAAGGTTTTTTTTCCTGGTTTCGTAAAGATAAGCCCGTCCCTGAAGTTGAAGAACAGCAGCAACTCGATGTTGATGCGGAGAATGAAGTTGTAACAGAGACTGCAGAGCAACCTCAACAAGCTGAGCAGCTAGAGCAAACTGAAGCAACAGCGCACCTAGACGTTGAACGTCTTGAGCAAGAACGTCTTGAAACTGAGCTTGCAGAACAAGCCCGTATCGACGCTGAGCGTATTGCTGCAGATAAGTTGGCCGCTGATGTTTTAACCTCAGAAAAGCTCGCCGCAGAAAAGCTAGCTACTGAGCAGGCAGAGCAACAAAAGCAAGCACTAGAGACTGAACGTTTAGAAGCTGAACGTGTTGAACAACTTCGTCTTGAACAGCTTGATCTAGAAAATAAGCGTCTTGAGCAAGAGCGTGTCGACAATGAACGAGCAGAACTCGCCCGTATCGATGCTGAGCGTATTACTGCAGAAAAGCTAGCCACTGAGCAGGCTGAGCAACAAAAGCAAGCACAAGAGACTCAGCGTTTAGAAACTGAACGCTTAGAAGCCGAACGTGTTGAACAACTGCGTCTCGAGCAGCTTAATTTAGAAAAGAAGCGTCTTGAGCAAGAGCGTGTCGACAATGAACGAGTAGAACAAGCCCGTGTCGATGCTGAGCGTACTGCAGCAGAAACGTTAGCAACTGAAGCCTTAGCTGCAGAACTAGCCGCACAGCAATTAGCAGAACAACAATTAGCAGAACAACAGGCAGCCGAGCAACAAGCACCGATAGAGTCTATTGAGTTAGCACAACAAGATGAACCGCAAGCTAAACCACAAAAAGAGGGTATGTTTGCCCGCTTAAAACGTGGCTTAATGCGCACCAGTGAGAATATTGGTTCTGGCTTCATTGGCTTATTCCGCGGTAAAAAAATTAATGAAGAGTTATTTGAAGAACTCGAAGAACAATTGTTAATCGCTGATGTGGGTGTTGAAACCACGAATAAATTAATTAAAAGCCTGACCGAGCATGCATCTCGTAAGCAGCTTAAAGATGCTGAAGCGCTTTATGATTTAATGCGTGAAGAAATGCAAAAAATGCTCGATCCGGTAGCTATTCCTTTAGTTCCCGATAACGCCAATGGCCCATTTGTCATTCTTATGATTGGTGTCAATGGTGTAGGTAAAACCACCACGATTGGTAAACTGGCTAAACAGTACCAAAGCCAAGGTAAATCTGTCATGTTAGCTGCCGGCGATACCTTCCGCGCAGCGGCAGTTGAGCAGTTACAAGTGTGGGGACAACGCAATAACATTCCGGTAGTGGCCCAGCATACTGGCGCAGACAGTGCTTCAGTTATATTCGATGCCTTACAAGCCGCTAAAGCGCGTAAAGTAGACGTATTAATTGCAGATACAGCGGGACGTTTGCAAAACAAAAGTCACTTAATGGAAGAGTTGAAGAAAGTCGTGCGAGTGATGAAAAAACTCGACCCAGATTCGCCTCATGAAGTCATGCTAACGCTAGATGCTAGCACTGGTCAGAATGCTATTAGCCAAGCACAGTTGTTTAAAGAAGCGGTTGGCGTGACGGGGATTACCATCAGTAAATTAGATGGTACCGCCAAAGGCGGGGTGATTTTTGCGATTGCCGATAAGTTTTCTATTCCTATTCGTCATATTGGTGTCGGTGAGCAAATTGATGATTTGCGTACTTTTAACTCCAATGATTTTATTGAAGCATTATTTAGCCAGGATAAAACGGACCAATAATTTATGATCCAATTTGAGCAGGTCAGTAAAATCTATGCTGGAGGCCAAAAGGCCCTTATGGATGTCAATTTTCACCTCCGACAAGGTGAAATGGCTTTTTTAACCGGCCATTCTGGTGCGGGTAAAAGTACCTTGCTCAAACTCATTACGGTTATTGAACGTGCTACGGCAGGTAAGGTATCTATTAATGGGCATAACATTGCCAATGTAGGGCCAAAACATGTGCCCTATTTACGTCGTAATATTGGTGTGATCTTCCAAAATCATCACTTGTTGATGGATAAAACCGTATTTGACAATATTGCCTTGCCGTTAGTGATCGAAGGTTTCACCCATGGCGAAATTCGTAAGCGTGTTGCTGGCGCACTCGACATGGTGGGTTTATATGGCAAAGAACGGCATTTGCCGATAATGCTGTCGGGTGGTGAACAACAACGAGTCGGCATTGCCCGCGCTATTGTTAACAAGCCACCACTGTTGTTGGCCGATGAACCTACGGGTAACTTAGACCCTAAATTATCGATGGATATTTTACGCTTATTCGAAGCCTTTAATGACTCGGGTACTAGCGTGCTAATTGCCACCCATGATTTAGGCCTTATTGCGCGCATGAAATATCGCACTTTTACTCTGCGTGAAGGACGTATGCTCGGTGGAGAAAGTTCTACTGCTGGTGGGGAGACAATACGATGAGTAAAAAAGTGAATATTACTCAGAGTAAATTACCTTTAAGCGGTCGCATTGTGATGTTTTTTATTCGCCATGTGCAACAAGGCATGTCGAGTATGGGCGAACTATGGCGCAGCCCTGTTTCATCAATTATGACTATGGCAGTATTGGGCGTGAGTTTAAGTTTACCGGCGGCATTGCAGGTACTGGTAAAAAATGCTGAAAACATCACCCAATCTTGGAACAGTGCCGCTGAAATTTCGTTATTTATTAACAAAGGCCGCAGTGAACAATCTATTCAAAGTTTGTTGTCGCGTATTAAAGCTTTCCGTGAAGTTGAATCGGTGACCTATATCAGTCGCGATCAAGCATTAGAAGAGTTTCAACGCTTATCTGGTTTTGGTGAGGCGTTGTCATACTTAGATGAAAACCCATTACCCGCAGTGGTAACCGTAACGCCTTCACTTAAATATTCTAGCCCTGCTGGGGCGCGTGAGTTACTGGTAAAATTAGAACGTGAATCAGAAGTTAATTTTGGTCGTTTAGACATTGAATGGTTAGAACGTCTGCAAGCATTGCTTAAACTACTTGAAAAAACCGTGTTGGCGATTGCTGCCTTGCTGGTTCTTGCGGTGGTATTAGTGATAGGCAATACGATTCGACTAGCTATTATGAACCGTCGAACCGAAATTGAAGTAATGAAGCTAGTCGGCGCAACCGAAGCCTTTATTCAACGTCCGTTTTTATACACTGGAATTTGGTATGGGGTCATCGGTGGCATTTTGGCTTGGCTCATTATTAATGTGTTAGTGTGGTATCTCGATGGCGCCTTAGCTGAGTTGCTGGGGTTATACGGCAGTGAATTAACCATTCAGTCATTATCATTTTCAGAATTGATTAAACTGATGTTATTGGCATCATTTTTAGGCTGGTTGGGCTCATATTTATCTGTACGACAACACTTACGTAGCATTGAACCGTCATAATAGCAGGCGTATAATTAAAGTTGAGCCACAATAATGAACGTTTGTTCACTTGCATTGTGATGATCTTGCGGTAAAAATGTTCATCTAGTAGAACCTTATTTGACATATGATGTCATATAGTTGATAGTTTATCGGCTAAATCGAGTGAACTCTGTTGTGTAGTGAACCAAGAGAGCTTGTTCATCGTACTGAAGTTAGCTGAAATATATTTTTGAATGTAGTAGGAGAGCGAATGACTTATCAAACGCAATCAATGGCGCTGGCGGTTCCACACAATGCTAGTAGCCTAGAAGCGTACATCCAGTCTGTGACCAGCATCAATATGTTGGACGCGGATACAGAGTACGACATCGCCAAGCGTTTACAAGAAAATGGCGACCTACAAGCGGCAAAACAATTAATTATGTCGCATCTTCGTTTTGTTGTGCATGTTGCGAAAGGTTATTCAGGATATGGCTTACCACAGGCAGATCTTATTCAAGAAGGTAACATTGGTTTGATGAAAGCGGTTAAACGCTTCGATCCAGATGTTGGTGTTCGCCTTGTGTCTTTTGCGGTGCATTGGATTAAAGCTGAAATTCATGAATACGTGTTGAAAAACTGGCGTATCGTGAAAGTAGCGACCACTAAAGCTCAACGTAAATTATTCTTTAATATTCGTAAGTCTAAAAAGCGTTTAGGTTGGTTTAGTGACGCTGAAGTGACAATGGTTGCAGAGAATTTAGGTGTATCGAAAGCAGACGTGACCGAAATGGAATCACGAATGGCAGCTCAAGATCCGGCCTTCGACTTAACCAATGACAGCGATGACGACCATCATGATTTTGCCCCTGCATTATATTTAGAAGATCATTCTTCAGATGTGGCAGATCAGGTTGAACACGCCAATTGGGAAGCAGACTCTCAAACACGCTTATTATCGGCAATTAAAACCTTAGACGAACGTAGTCAGCATATATTACGTGCGCGTTGGTTAGATGATACTAAAGTGACTTTGCAGGAACTTGCATCGACTTATGAAGTCTCTGCTGAGCGAATCAGACAACTAGAAAAGAATGCCATGAACAAGCTTAAATCTTGTATGGAGTAACTCTCCAGCGCATTCGATTCTGATAGATTAAAACCTGCTACGGCAGGTTTTTTTATGGCTTAAATTTGATGATTTGGCGACGCAATTTTATGAGCATTAATTAATTGATTTTTAACTTAGAGTGTTCCAATTTACGTCCATTCAATTTAGAGCTAGCCAATTTCGTGTAGGCCAATTTCGAATAAGCGAATTTAGCATAATCAAATGAACCGAAGTAATTCATAGGTTAATCGTTATTGAGCACAGTCATTATGAGGCTGTTTTTGTGGCGTCTATCTGGGTTTGAATTGCGTTGATGATGCTTTTTCTTGGCACTTTTAAGCCACTGGAGACGATGTCTTTTGGCCAACCAAAAAATTGTCTTGGTCGCTTGAAACGCGCCAAAGTTGATTCAACTAACTGACTCAGCTGCAAGTTGATGTTATCGATATTAACACCATTTAAATCAGCAGCTTTGGCATTAACGGTTTCGAGTCCAATTGCATTAGTATTATTATCTGCGACACAATAATCAATAATGGCAGCAGGTAAGTGACCGAAAATTATATCGTCTATGGCAAATACAATTGCTTGTGCGACATTAGGATGGGTTAATAACACCGCTTCAAGTTGTTCTGGATGAATGTTCTCACCGCCACAAATAAACATGTTATCCATACGACCTAAAATACTCAGTTGCCCCTCTAGATCTAGTTGTCCTTTGTCGTGGGTACAAAACCAGCCTTGATCATCTAATGGCAAGCTTAACCCCTGGTCGGTTAAATAGCCTAAAAATAAACACTCACCTTTTACCCAAATAACCCCGTCTTTCAACCTCAGTTGTCTTGAAGGCAAAGGACAACCATGATGGCCTAATAAATTGGCTTTAGCGGTGGTAATTTGCGAGCTCATCTCTGTCATACCATAGCTGGTGTAAGCGTTAATATGTAGATGTTGTAGTGCATCAATAAGTGTGGGCTCTATAACGCCACCGCCCAACAGTAATGCACTTATATTGGTAAACGCTGCGGGATGTTGCCGGAGTATCTGTATCGCTTGGGTTGGCACTAATGACACATGGGTGATATGGCTACTTGTAAGTTGTTCGGCCAGTGTTAATGCGGGATCTCGCAATACAATGCAGGCTCCAGCCAAAGTGCAACGATGAATAATGGCCAAGCCACCAATATGAAACAGTGGTAACGATAATAGCCAAGCATCAGAAGGTGCTAAAGCAATAAACGTTGCAGCCCCTTTTGCGCTGCTCAAATGGTTCGTTAAGCAATGTACCGCAGCTTTGGGGGTTCCACTTGAACCAGATGTGAGAATAATATTGGAAGCTTGATGCGGTGATACCTCAACAGCTTGGCTGATTAGTTGATCTACTTTTTGAGGCAGTTCAATATCGAGCCAGTTGGCAATCTCAATCGCGGTTTTTCTGCTAACGTTATCGGTCCATAACCATTGGAGATCAAAGCGTTTGATAAGCTGATTAATTTGCACATCAGCCAATCGAGGTGACAAAGGTAAAAATATCCATCCTGCATCAATGCATGCCCAATATAGGTAAATCATTTCAAGATTATTGTGTGACAAACAAGCCACAATATCGCCATGCTTAACACCTTGAGATTGTAATTGTTGCACTACACAGTGAACTAAACAACTTAACTGAATATAACTGACGCGAGTAGTGGTGCATGTATTGTTGCAAGTAGTGATGCTTGGATCGATGGCTTCATGGCGACCTTCAATAGCAATAGCATCTGGATGATTTAATGCTGCTTGATGTAAAGGTGACATCATTATATACCTGCCTCGCCAGAGTCTTGTGGCTGGCCGATGTGAGTCAGTAATTGCAACACTTGATGATTTAGCCGCGGAGAAAACTCAGAGGTTGCTAACAACACGGGTTTGCTAAAAGCGCTCAAAGTATCTAAGCCTGGTGATTCATCTGGCGTGAGTGCCTGGCTCACTATGCGTAAGTCGCTGATACCGAGGTCAGCTTCTAAGCTTGAACTTAAAATACAACGCACACCAGCAAGATGAGCTTGGCTAATCATATTTTGCAATTTTTCCAGAGAACCCAATAACATGGGTTTGATAATAAATGCGCCTAAACCGGGTTGCTGTAATGCTAAATCGAGATCAAATTGAGATGAATTCAATGACTCATCTAAGGCATATTTTATTCCCAATTGCCGGTATATTTGGGCATTGTCACTGGGGTTAATACATGGCTCTTCAATGTATTCAATTTTGTGTTTTGGTAAACAAGCTAAAAAGTCGATAGCCTGTTCAATGCTAAAACCACGATTAGCATCTAAGCGTAATGTTACATGCGGTGCTATTGCCAACACTTGATAAATAAATTGAATTTCGCTCGCCATACTGGTTTGAGCGACTTTAATTTTTACGCTGTTGATGCTGGTCAGTGTCTGTAACTTTTGAGTAATAACGTGTGCTGACATTCCATCATAAAGTAATGGCACCACTGCTAACTGAGTCTGTGGGTTTTCGATGCGAACAGGTAATTTATCGGTTAGTTTTGCATGCAATAAGCTTAATGAAAATGCCAATGATGGCAGCGATATCTGCTCGGCAATATTGGCTAAAATCACTAAGGGTTGATCGATAAAATTCGGTAATACTTGCAGCAGTTGTGATGTCACCTCATCAAGCGACTCTTGGCTAAACCCTGTTATCGGTTGGTTATCAATATCGAGGCCTGATAATGGGGCTATTTCAACCCAAGCCGTTTGTTGATTATTGAGCTGGGTAGCAAGCACTAGCCCTTTACGAATATCGATTCGTTGTATACCTACTGGTAAACTAGGATTGAGTTCAATTTGATATTGATACAGAGTACAGCTGATTATCGTTAAGTTATCTGATGACATTGTTACTCCTTTGGATCCGTTAGCGGATCTAGGCACAATAACGCCAGTAAGGTGTCGGTAAACAATTGAGGATGCAGGCTGTGAATATTATGTCCCGCGGCGTGCAAAGGATGTAACTGCAAAGTGCCTAAACCAGACTCTGCCAGTGTCGCCTGCCAATCTATAGCCACCTGAGCAAACTTTTTGTCATCAACCCCATACATAAAATGACATGGACACTTTAGCGGCTCAAGTACGGTGCGGCAGTCTTGCTGCAAACTAAGAGACGTTGTTATGTAACAATTGGCGAGGCGTTGTGGATCATTGCTACGGCGTATGGCAATGAGTTGTTGTTTTTGAGCTTCGCTCAAGTCGTTAAAAACTGCTTGTTGATACCAAAGAGCGAGAAAGTCCGCTATGGGTAAATGCTGTAGTTTTTTCGCCCAGATATTATCGCTTTTGGCTCGCGCGGCTTGTTGCTGAGCATCTTGCAAGCCTGGATGAGCGGATTCGAGCGTTAAGCTCAAGAGTGAATCAGCATAACCATCTGCAATATGCAGCGCTATTCGTCCGCCTAGTGAGTAACCCAATAAATGAAACTGCATATAACCCATGCTATGCATTCTTCTGACAATAAGTTCGGCCGCTTGGTGTAACCCTGGTGAATCTAAGGTGTCTTCGTTAGCGCCATGGCCCGGTAAATCAATGCAAATACAATGGAAATATTGGCTTAAGCGCGGCATTAAAATAGACCAGTCGTCTTTGCTGCCCAAAAAACCATGTAGCATTAATAATGCCGGTAACTGTGGTTGGCCAAAGCGACGGATCATTACCATTAGTGTTGTTTCACCCATTGACTGATTTGTGTTATTTGATCGCTGGCTTGAGTTGGGCTGACATTGACTTCAATCACTGAGGCACAATTAAACTCAAATGCTTCTTGGTAGGCCTGATTAAACGACTCAATATCATCTGCTTGCCGATAGGCTAAACCAAACATGGCGGCGCCATAGCCAAACTCTAGACCGTGGCTTAATCGATAAAAGTCATTGCGTAGGCTTTCATTGGGTACAGGCAACAAATTAAAAATATTACCGCCATCATTGTTAATAATAACTAGCACAAATGGTTGAGTCATTTGTTTTAGCAGTGCCAGAGAATTGAAATCATGCAAACAGGATAGGTCGCCCATCACTAGGGTTGTAGGTGCATTTTTATCTGCGGCTACGCCACAAGCTGTGGCAATTAATCCATCGATGCCCGATGCCCCTCGGTTGGTATAAATTGCCGGTGTGTTGGTCGCAATTGGCGCATACATATCGTAGAGCCTAATAGGTAAACTATTACCGATAAACAGTATATGTTGATCTGATTGAGCCAATGCTATGGCGCGCACGACTTGGGCTTCACCAAAGGTTGTATTGTCGATTTGTTGCTTAAACAGCGACTCTAATGACTCATTTAACGGTAATAACTGTAATGCCCAGTTGGCTTGTGATGATCGCGGCCAAGGTAATTGGCATACCGCTTGAACACTTGCTTGATAAAACTCTTTAGACTGATGGGTCGGGTCTAAACGATCCCCGTGTTTAACGACATGCCAGTAGCTATGCCAGGATTGTTGGGCAATATATTGAAGTAATCGTTTGGAAATGAAACGACCACCAAAGACTAATATCCGCTCAGCTTGTTCGAGTTGTTTGTTGGCTTTCGGGTTTAATAATAATTGGTCAACGTGGCCGATTACGCCTGGATGCTGACGCAACTGTGATTGTGCATCAACCAATACTGGCCAGCCAAGTTTTTGCGCTAACGCGACGATTTGCTGTGGATTATCTTCAGGAGCTAAGGTGCCAACCACTATCACACCTTTACCATGAACAAAGCGCATTAAGGTGTCTGTAGTCGGTAACTCAGCACTCGTTAGGCTAGCATAGCGTGTCAGTGGTTTAGTGTTTTCAAACCATTGGTTTAATGGCGCAAGATAGGTTGCAGTTGTAAAGCTCGCGGTTTTTTTTACGTGAGCCAATGTCACCAATTCTGTAGGGTATAGCGGCTCACGGTACATGCAGTTTATGTGTACCGGCTGATGTTGATTAGCTAAAGCATGATCGATAGTACTCAATAATGCATTAGCCGGATAACCAAGATCAGGCGTTGGTAAATTAACTTGCTTAGCATATTGAGCAAAAATAGCGGGCTGAATAATCGCTTGATTCGCGCCACAATCAATCAGCTCTGGTGGTCTGTCACCAGATAGAATAATCAGTGGCACATGGGTTAGCCACGCCTCAACAATGGCCGGATAAAGATTGGCCACGGCTGTGCCTGAAGTGGTAATGATGGCGACTGGCGCATTGCTGGCTTTTGCCAGTCCAAGGGCCATAAACCCTAAACCACGCTCGTCAAAATGAATATGACGAGTGAGCTGGGTTTGACTAGCAGCGGCCAATGTTAGCGGAGTTGAGCGAGAACCTGGTGCCATACACACATGCTTAACCCCTAAGCGTGCAAGCTCTTCCAAGATCAATTGACCCCATAACAAATTCATATCGGCGCTGGTCTGTTGTTGCATATTGGCTCATATTACAAATAAATAAACGAATATTAGTGTAACGCCAAGTTAGCGTTATATCTAAGATTTAGCGCAGATTTTTATCCGAAACCTGCGAAATAAGCTGTTAAGGTTACAATCAAATATCAGCCTTATTCTCTCTTGTTTTATTTATGTTGTGCTAATGTTGTTAATATGATTTATTTATAGTATTAAAAACAATAACAAGGACCTTCGGAATATGGAATCTGCTGCATTATTAAAAAGAGTTGATGAGTTACCTCGTTTACCCAAAGCCGTTAGTGAATTGTTAGATGCGGTTAATAATGAAAATACCACCGTTAAGAGCATTTCTGCCAAAGTGGCCCAAGATCCCCTTATCAGCGCTAGAGTATTGAGATTAGCTAATTCAGCTCATTTTGGTCGCAGTCGTGAAGTAGGTTCGATTGACGAAGCTGTGATTCGTTTAGGTATGCAAACGTTGCGAACGTTGGTGATTGCTTCTGCGGTTATTGGTGCTATTCCTGATGTAGAAGGTATCGATTTAGCCGAATTCTGGGGTGAAACTTTTGAAGTCGCCCTGTATGCGCAAGAAGTAGCCAAACGTTGTGGCGTCGCACCAGATGAAGCTTTTACATGCGCAATTTTACACAATATTGGTGATTTGCTAATCGCTTTTGTTGAGCCTTCGATTTCAGCACAAATTAGAGCTGCTGTCGCTGAAGGGGCTGATAAGCAAAAGCTTGAAACGAGCTTGTTAGGTTTTGACTCACCCTCTGTTGGTGCCTTACTTGCTAAAACATGGAAATTTACTCCGGCTCTAGTACAAGGGATCGAATATCAACGTGAACCGCTTAATGCTAAGCCAGCTTCTAAGTTGGCTGCCGTTATCTATTTGTCGCACGAGGTATTTGCACATTGGAATGATCAACGAGATGATGAATCTTTTACCGCTTGGTTGGCAGCCATCACTAATAACAAAGCGGGTATGATCAAAATGGATATGGCTGGGCTAGGCGAGAAGCTCCTTGAGTTAAGAGGTAAAGGGCTAGAAATAGGTAAGCAATTAGCCTAGTTACAGTTAACACTCTTAACCATTAAGCTCTGTCTATACAGAGCTTTTTTAGGCTTGATTGTTAATCCATTCGCTCATGACCACATGAGTTTTAATTTTGACGATGTCAGCTTGAGCATCAATAAATTCACGGATCTCATGCAATCGTTGCATTGAATTTGCATGCACATAAACCAATAAGTCCATGTCGCCAGTAATGCCTTGGCAAGTTATCACTTCCGGTATGGTGGTGAAAATATGGATGACTTCGGCGCAGCGGGCGCAACGATGTTGAATTTCAAAGTATGCCGACACACCTTGTTTTTGCGACTCACTCAGTAAAACCTGATAACCACGGATAACACCCGTTTGTTCTAATTTCTTAATTCGTTCGGTTACAGCACTACGCGACAAACTCACTTGCTCAGCAATAAACGAAATACTCTGTCGAGCATTGTGGCGTAATTCGTTTATAATCGCTTTATCAAATTTATCCAATGATTTATATCCCGATAATTGTGTGTCACAGCTACGTTCTGTCATTATGACGGAAAGTTGCCTTTAATCCGTCATATTGTCGGTTTAGTAAGGCAGCTTGAGCTCACTAACCCGCAGAATGTTTTACTGTTTGGCCTTATAATATCGTAATATATCACAGCAAGAATAAGATAATGAATCAAATGACCGCAACAATAGGACGCTGGCAAGGTGCTGGCTTAATGGCCACCACATTGCTAGGCACAGGGGTATTTATTTTACCGCAAATGACCATTGAGGTAGCGGGCTCTGGTTCACTATTAGCATGGTTATTATTAACGGTAGCAATTATCCCGGTCGCATTAGTATTTGGCTTGTTAGCGAGTCGATTCCCACATGCTGCTGGTCCTGCTTATTTTATAGAAAAAGCATTTGGTGCTACAGCGGGTCGAACTATCGGGCTGATCTTTTTATTAGTGATCCCCATCGGCGCGCCTGCTGCAATTTTAATGACCTTTCAATTTTTAGAAGCATTGATATCAATTTCTGGGCTAGGTCAATTAGTTGCAGAGTTATTGATTGTGGCTGTGTTATTGCTGCTGAATATTAAAGGTATTCAGGTGTCGGCAAAATTACAGTTTGCATTAACCTTATTGATTGTATCGGTAGTAGCAATATTATTTGGTGCCAGCGGATTAAACGTCGATCAGTTAGAAACCTTTGCACACAGTAGCCATCCGCAATTTAGTGGCGTGATGTTGGCAATGGGTATTGGTTTTTGGAGTTTTCTGGGTATTGAAGCCATGACACATCTTGCCAGCGACTTTCGCCAACCCGATAAAGATTTGTTGCCTGCAATGATGATGGGCACCGTATTAGTGGGCGTTATTTATTTAGCCTGTACTTTTTTATTGCTAATGGTACCAACAGAAGGTGATGGCTTAGCGATGATATCGGCGTTTGATTATTTATTATCGAATACTTTTTTGGGCGGATATGGCGCGTATATCATCGGAGTATTGGGCATCGCCAGCGGGTTAGCAACAGTGAATGTGTATGCTGCTAGTGCCGCACGTTTATTGTGGAGCTTCAGTAAAGAGGGCATTTTGCCGCGCTATTTTGATAAATTAAACCCACACGGTGTGCCGTTTAGAGCCTTGTTTGCCATTTTGGGTGCCATGGCGGTGGTGATTATCGTGACCTTTTATAGCACTCAAGAATTAGAAGACTTAATCGCTTGGAGTAATGGCGTGTTTGTGATTATTTACTTATTAGCGATGTTGTCTGCGGCTAAGTTACTCAGCAAGCGGTATCTACCATTAGTGATTGCAGGTTGTTTATTTTGTGTTGGTTTGGGCATCGCACTGGGCAGTAATATGATTTACGCCATTGTATTGGTGTTGGTTGTCGCCCCTTTTATGTGGTGGCAAAAAGCCCACCTAACGCGTAAGTATTTACTCAATAATAGCCAAGGCTAATTGGCTATTATTTAGCGCGTTTCCATGGCGATATTGCGCATTTGAATCAGCTCACTGTGCTTTAAGTGCAGTAAATCAGCTGTGCGACGAATAATTTGGTCTTCATATTGCGACAATTCACCATCGGAATAAGCTAATTGCCACATTGAAAGTAGTAATTTTTGTTTATCATCAATACTAAATTGAGCATTAATTTCGGCGGTAAACTCAAATAGAGATGTGGCATTTTTACGGCTTTGTTTTGCCTCTTCTATAAGGGTTATCGCTTCTTCTGAGTTAATGCCTAACGTGTTTATGAGCATTTCAGGCAGTAAAGCAGCTTCAGCAGCAGCCAAATTTTCGTCGGCGTACACAACCTCTTGCAATAGGGTTGCCGCAGCAAGGTTGAGGTTTTGCTGTTTATCTTCAGGGCTACTTTCTTGAGTATGAGATTGGAGAAATTGCTTTAGTTTGGCGATCATAATTATTCTGTCCAATGTTACTATTCATTTTTTATGCTAGCAAAAATGCTAATCCCAAGCGAATGGCTTGGGATTAAATAATGTTAACGCAAGATGTTATGGCTGGTGATATGCCGTCTTACAGTTTGATTATAAGACTGAACCTAAGCCTTTCATTAATAAATCAACTGTACCGTCACCACCACTCTGTTGGAGATAGTTTTTAGCGATATCAACCATAGGGGTAATATATTCTTTTGAGATACCAAGCTTTTCAAAAGCATCATATACCATTGCGCTACCTTGTAACGCAGAACCTAAATTACCTGCTTGTGATAATAATCCTGACATACCACTGTCTGATGATAATGCCGGAACTGCAGCCAGTAGACCGTCTGCATTAGGGATGCTGTCGCTTAATTGGCTAAAATCATTTTCACCTAAATTGGTTTGAGCCAAGCTAAGTAGCGAGCCTAATCCGCCTTCAGCTTGGGTTTGAGATAACCCCAGTTGTGACATAACGTTACCGACTAAAGCACTTGACTGCTCTGTTGTTTCCGATTGTTCTATTGTTTCAGACTGTGCAATGGTTTTGGCTTGTTCTGTTACTGGTTTTTTAGTTATTTCGGCCACGTTGTCTAACCAGCCCGCAGATGCTGGTGCTGAGAATGCGAAGACGGTAAACAGTACCGGTAATGCGGATGCTAATTTCATAATGAGTGTCCTTTAATGTGGCTCAATGTCTAAACTTAGGCATCATTTTACCCTGATTTACATAAATGCGACAGATGATCGCGATTTTTGCTCATTAGACTTGTGCAAAATGCATTTTTTTTGGGTATCCTAAGCGCAATATTTGTTGTTAATAGATTACTGGAACCCACATGTCATTGTTTGCAATTTTGACTGAAGCATTTAACTTTTTTCGAAACCACATCCGTCAGCTTGCCGTACTGACTCTGCCATTACTGTTAATCCAAGTCGCTATTCAACTTTGGCTAGGTAATGAAATGTTGCAGGCAGATGCTGAAAACCCTCAATTCGGTGCTGTTCATGCTGCAGCAATGATGGTGCTATTGTTGGTTTTTTCATTTTTAATTGCCGCATTAACCTTATATTTAGAGCTGCGCTCCCAAGGTCACGATCTTGCGCCGGCACAAATATTAAAGGCTAGTTTACCGTTTGTACCGCCATTATTACTGGCTGGAGTATTTTCTGGTTTAGCTATTTTAGCGCCAGTGATGATCTTTGCTGCGTTTGGCCCACTATGGTTGATTGGCTTAATCGTGAGCTTGTACTTGTTTTCTCGCCTAGCCTATGTGAACTTTATGGTGGTGGTTGAACGTTTAACACCTTTAGAAGCAATTAAGAGTAGCTTTAAATTCAGTGGCCCAATAACAATTAAAACCATTGCGGTATTATTGCTGTACGTGCCATTGTCTCTTTTAGCTGGCATGTTTTCACAAGTCGCGATGCAAGTTGGTTTTCCACTACAACTGGTGGTAGAAGCTACATTTTCGTTCTTAGGTTTGTTTGTTAATATTGCGTTATTTAGATTGTATATGGTTAATCGTAAAACACCGGATGCAGATAAAGCAGAGGGATAAATATTCAATCAACTCGCTAAAAGGAGAAACCATTGTTAAATGATATTGAGTTTATTAATGGTTTCTCTACTGAGTTAAGCGACGATTATCGTTTAGCTAAAAGTTATGTACGCGATATTCCTACCCAAGCGTTAGTCTACATTCGAAGCTTTACCCATAAACTCGCCGCTCAATTAGCGGTGCAGCATGGAGTAACGTTTACCTCAGCAAACTTATATGATCGTATCGAGCAGCTGAATCAGCGACGTGTTATTGATGTTGCCGCAGTGCGGGCGTTACACCGATTACGCAGTGATGGTAATCGCGGCGCACATCCTGAAAAATATCATTTAACTCAAACTCAGCTTGTTAACATCGCGGAAAAGTCGATCCATCAAATTCTGCAGGTAATTGAAAAGCTATATCCCTCTCTGCATCCAGGTGTTGCTCCGCATTATCAATTTGAAGCATTTGATTCATTTGCTGGCCGCGATTTATGTTATCGCGCAGTGATGAAAAATGATCCTGAAGCACAGTATTTAGTGGGGATGTCACTTAAAGCCAAAGGATTAATGCTACAAGAGCAAGAGCGCGCGTTGGCACAAACCACTGACGATTCACTCTTAGCAAGTTCAAATTCAAGTTCAGCATCATCAAGCTCAACATCCTCAAGTTCAAATTCAGCTGAATCAAACACTCCAAGCCTAATATCAACCACGGTTGAACAAACGTCAGCGGATGTATTTGCCCAAGCAGCACATTGGTTTCATATTGCATCAGCTCATCATCAAGCGGCATTGTTTGAGCATGGTGTGAGCTTATTGCACGGCTATAGTGGTGCGGAAAATCCTGCGACGGGCGAGGCGTTTATTGCGCAAGCTGCAGCACAAGGTATTGTTAATGCGCAGGCCTTGTTAGGTTTCTTTTATCTGGTGGGCAGTGATCAATTTGAAGTGGATATTAATCAAGCCGAAACATTGCTGACATTAGCCGCTAATGCAGAAGATGCTGAAGCAATGTCAAACCTTGGGGTGCTGTTTTATCAAAACCAACAATTTGAACAAGCTTACTTATGGGTAAATAAAGCAGCGCAAACCGGTTACCCGCATGCACAATATCATTTGGCACTGATGCTTGAACAAGGTGAAGGATGCCAAGTTGATATCGCTACGAGCCAACAATGGATGCAAGAAGCCGCAGAACAAGGCCAGTTGGATGCGATGTTACGTTGCTGCAGTGATATCTTGCACGATGATGACGCTAGCCAAGAGCAACTTAATATTGCTGAACACTATTTGCATGAAGTGATTAAATACGGCCGTAATGTCACCGCGATGATTGAACTGAGTGTCGCCTTAGCCGACGGAATTTTAGGCCGTATCGATGTGGTACAAGCAGCATATTTACTACAACAAGCTAATTTGCACGCCAACGAGATTCAGCGCCAGGTCATCGAGCCGCTTTGGCAGTCGTTACTGATGCAAATTGACAGTGTGATTGCGCTTAATCCAACGGAAGATGAGTTAGCTACCTTGCAGCAGGCAAAGTGCTTACTCGCGTAAATGACATTTGCTTTGTTATGGTTGTGTTTAAGCTGGGGTTGTTACTCAGTGATGACTCACGCTAGATAAGTGTGTAGCGCGTCCCTTCAATTCGCTTTAGTTAGAAACAATGCCTAATATTTAACTGATATATATTCAACATATCTCAACCTGCTTTGAAGCGCTTTGTGGAAAAACTTCACAGCAAGCCTAGCCTTACCATGCTCATACCAATAGAAAAGGTTAACGACAGGTGACAGCAATTAATATAACGACTTTGCCACCGCTTCCTGATGCGCATGCACTGGCTGTGTTATTGCTTGTGTTGCTTGCCCTGTTTCTATTTACCAGAGAATCTATTGCCATTGAGACCTCGAGTCTGTTTATTCTGGCAATGCTGAGCATCGGTTTTACAGTTTTTCCTTACGTTAATTCGCAGGGGCAACATCTTGAGGCGTTGCAGTTTTTCAGTGGTTTTGGCCATGAAGCGCTGGTGGCTGTGTGTGCCTTAATGATTGCCGGAAATGGTTTAGTGCGCACCGGAGCGCTAGTACCTCTTGGCCGAATTCTGGCGCGCTTATGGCTTGTTAGCCCAGCATTGAGTATGTTGCTGACCTTGCTGGTTGGCGCTTTTCTGAGTGCATTTGTTAATAATGTGCCGATAGTCGTACTGCTGCTTCCTATTCTAATCAGTGTATCGCTGCGAACCGGAGAGCCAGCTTCGGGGATGTTAATGCCAATGGGATTTGCCACCCTGGTGGGAGGCATGAGTACCAGTATTGGCACCTCGACTAATTTGTTAGTTGTTTCAGTTGCTGCAGATATGGGCTTAAGAAGACTGCAGATGTTTGATTTTTTTGTACCGGCAGCAATCGTTGCCGCTATTGCTATTGTTTATTTATGGTTGATTGCGCCACGCTTACTGCCTACTCGTAAGGCCATACTCAGCGATACCTCCCCAAGAATATTTACTGCCCAACTGGTTATATTGGAAGACGGTTTTGCAGTCGGTAAGACATTAACCGAACTGATTGAAAAGAGCTCAGGTTTGCTGGAAGTATCACGCATTATGCGTGGCACTGGAACCTATGTTGTACCGTTGCCCGATGCGCAAATTCAGGCTGGGGATCGGTTGATGGTGAATGACACTCCGGAAAATTTGAAGGAACTGGAAAGCGCTCTGGATGCCATGCTCTATGTCGGAGATACGCCTGTTGATGAAGAACATCCATTATCCGGTGAGGGGCAGCAGATTGCCGAAATAGTCGTCATGCAAGGTTCACCTTTGCTTGGTATGACCTTGAGGCAACTTAACTTTTATGATCGTTATCAATTAATGGTGCTGGCAATACATCGAGAGGGAAACTCAGTAGAGACGCTGCGTGAAAAAATAGCACAGGCCCGTTTGCGCATTGGTGATGTTCTTTTAGTGCAGGGAGGTCAAGATACCATTGGCGAAATTAAACGTGCTGGTGAGCTATTAGTGCTCGATGCCACCGCAGATCTTCCGTACACGGATAAAGCGGTAACGGCTTTACTGATTATGGCGGCAATTATTCTTGTGTCTGCATTTGGGGATGTTCCCATTGCGATAAGTGCCGTAGGGGGTGTGCTGCTTATGCTGGTCACACGCTGCTTAACCTGGCGCCATGCTTCTATGGCGCTAAGCACTCAGGTCATTTTGATTGTGGCGGCGAGTTTGGCTATGGGAGCGGCATTATTAAAAACCGGTGGTGCGGAGTATTTAGCACAAGTCTTTGTCGCGTTAACCGCAGGGGCTTCTCCGGCGGTTATTGTATCTGGACTGATGTTGCTAATGGCCATTATGACCAATATTGTGTCCAATAATGCTGCGGCAGTCATAGGCACACCTATTGCTATCAGCATTGCGCAGCAACTGCAGGTTAACCCTGAACCTTTTGTTATTGCGGTGCTATTTGGTGCAAATATGAGTTATGCCACCCCTATGGCTTATAAGACTAACCTGCTGGTAATGCATGCGGGCGGCTATAAATTTACCGATTTTGTCCGAGTGGGCGTTCCACTAACGATTATCGTTTGGCTGAGTTTATCGCTATTACTGCCAGTCATGTATTCGCTTAGCTGGTAATCTTTGAAGTGGCGTAATTATTTATCAATCTATGATTCATTGTACATAAATAATTTTATATCAATAAGATATCAGGCGATGATGCATATTGACCAATAACTTAAATGGTCGACTTTATTGAGTGAACCGTTCAATTAGTTGTTGAATTAAGTAGCAACGCAGAGCAATATGAGAATGTAGTTGAGTGTATTATGCTCATTGTATCCGCTAGCGTTAGACCGATGTGATGGAGCACAATGATAACGATGGATTTTAATAAGAAACTTACTGACAACTCAGTATCAGTTACTGCAAATTTACTCGGTAACCCAGAGTCCACATCAACAATTAAATTCCTATTAGCAAATCAAACTAATTAACCTAAGCTAGCAATCGTTTAGGTCTAACAAGAGATTTGTGCTTTATAAACAATTCAATGCACAAATACTAAAACGTAAGTAGCCAGAAAAGGTGTAAAGTAAATATGGACGTTTGGAAAAGATTATTGGTTATTTTTTTAGTGACGCTGTCATGCGTAGGTTGTGATCAAGGTACGAAGTTATTAGCGGCAGAACATCTTCCTAAATTTCAAATGACGAGCTACCTTAATGACTATCTTAGAGTGGGTTACACAGAAAATATTGGTGCATTTCTAGGATTAGGTAATAATCTATCTGAACAAGCTAGGTTTTGGTTTTTTGTTGTTTTGGTCGGTACATTTTTATTGGCTTTACTGGTTTATTTAATTTCTTATGCCAAACAGCACCTTGTCCCTTTAATTGCATTATCGTTAGTGTTTTCTGGTGGTATGAGCAATTTCTACGACCGTGTCGTCAATAATGGGGCCGTTATCGATTTTCTAAATATCGGTATAGGCTCGATTCGAACAGGCATTTTTAATGTCGCAGACATAGCAATAATGTTTGGTGTCTTTCTGCTTATATTTGCTCAAAGTAAGCATAAACCTACGGTGTAAAAGTCGACTAACCGGTCATTCATTTGGTTTTGGTTAAGCCTACATGGATATGTTCGAGGAAGACCTATCAGGCTCACACATTCTGTTGTAAAGAGTCTTCAACGGCCTCAATTTCAGAGTTGAATCGGTCCTTTTAAAGTCAGTAGAACTAACTGATTTCTGCCCCACTATGTGTTTAGACTATGGCCTGCGGCCACTAACGTCGTGGCGCTTCACCCACACCAGACCAAGAGGAAATCAACGGCTATTCCCTCTTGGATCACCCAGCCGCCCCGCAACATTTTCAAACAGCGAAAAGGTCGCCATGGGGATTGATCCAGCATTTAACTTCATTTGTATGCTGCTTCGTCCTTATTCGAAAATGCTAACTCTTTCGATGGTACATCCTGTACCTCGAAAGCTAGCCTGACATCCATGTCAGGACTCACGCTATTTTCTTCAACGGCCTCAAGTTCAGAGTTGAATTTGTCCCTTTTAAAGTCAGTATATCTGACACGTTTATGCCCCGTTCCTTGTTAGAGAACATCCAATTTAAACTTTGCTCGAACATAGTTATCGCTAATTTATGAAAGCACCATTTTGATATAAATTTATCTACGATTAACATCATAAAATCTTTGCGACAGCACACTGTGTTTTTACACAGTTATAATTCATTTGTGTTAAAACAACAGTGTTGTTTCTCGTTATGTAATTGCGAAAATTCTTGGTTTTACCTAAAGGATAATTATATCTGACTGAATTAGCTGATTTTTATTAATATATCTGCTCTGCATAACGAGTTTGTATTATTCTCGATTATCTAAATTCTCGCTTTTGCCTAGACTAAAAGGTGATTGATTTGGGTTATTTAAGCTGATAAGTTACTAAAATTATTAATAATTAAAGTAGTATGGATGTTGAGTTTTGGTGAGCTTCTCAGGATGTTTATCGGAATTCTCGCTAATACGCTGTTATGTGTCTAGGAGAGATGGGCATTTTTGAAATCTTTATGTTGGCGTATTTGCCCATTGGTACACTTTTATTAAATAAGTGGCGAAAACGTATTTATTATTCAAATAGCAAGCGAAGAGGTCTATATGTATTAGTCTCAATTGCTATGGCTGCATTACCATTTATTTACGTTAGTAGCATTCAAGAAGAGCGTTCAGCTTTAGGTGTTGTACTTGTAGGCATTGGCTTATTCTGGTTTGCTATTGTAGGTTCTCGTAGTTCAGCCACATAACAAGCCATTACAGTAATGGGACTGCTAACAGCTTGCTCGGTTCCGCTTCGCTGCACATTTTAGCAAGCTATTATCAGCCCCTGAATGGGGCGTTAGTACTCTAATTATGATTGACGATATATCTGTAAGTATTAATTTTTCTGGTGATAAATTTTCCCCGACAAAAGGAGAGAATATCACAGGCCTTATTTTTTCCGATAAAATTGAATTTGGTGATATTGGGGTTCGAGGAAAGTATAAAGGTAAACCTGTACCATATGGTTCGGGTACGCTTAAAGTATCGAAAGATATAAATATGCATAACCGTATTTTATGGTTAACTGAGGCGTTAAGTGGAAAAATTGATGTTCTCCGCAAACTTGGATCGGATGAACCACATATTTACATTGGTTATTTCTATAAAGACCAGTGCAACTTAACTCTCACAAAATCCGAGATCACGGCAATTGCAGCTCTTAAACTAGAGTTTTGTTTTTCATGTTACGATATTAGCGATGGCGAGTAGAGTACTAACAAGCACTTCAAACGGAACAAAAACAGTTAGTTAGGTTCCGCTTCGATTCACGTTATAACAAACAATTTTTGTCCGCTTAAGTGGGCGTTAGGTGATTATGAGTATCCGTCGAGTAATTTGCACATTATTAGCAATAGCTTTTACTAATCTGGTTTTCGCATCACAAGAAGGTGCTGAAGTGTTTCAAACGTTTTCAATAAGTACCGCTGCTGTTTCTGTTAAAGGAGAGAGTAGTGATAATTTAATCAATTTGTTAATCGTAACAGCATTTGGTAATACTCATCAATTAAGTAAAGGACAGCTAGCTAAGCTTGATGGCCTTTTAATTAATGGCATTCAAATATCTGGTGAAGCGGGTTACCCAAGCTTAGGAGGTGAAACTGTTTATATTAAATTATTTATGGGGTTCACTTCTGGCATAGCAAAACATAAGTATATTATTGTGTCTAAAGAAAATGGTTTGTCGGTTAAAAATAAATTAGAATAATCACCTAACAAGCTGTTTAACAGGACAAAAATCAGTTGGCTGTTTTCGTTCCTCAACATTTTAGCCAACTAATTTTAGCCCGTTAACAGGGCGTTGAACTAAGCCGCTGCGCGGAGCCAAATGCTGACTCAATCGAGTGTATTAACCTCATCGAATCAGTTAGATTTAAAAAAGATGTGATGGAACACCATAATGACAAGGGAATTTCAATGAAATACGTACAAACCAAGCCATATTACCCGTTCAAAACTGCTCTACAGCTCAGAGCCAGCATCAAAAAAAGCAAATTCCTATAGCATAAGCGTACCAATTAACCTGGACTCGGCAACGGCCAAGTCCAACAAGCGGTTTGTGCCATGCAAACAGCGCAACGCACAAATACTAAAACGTTATATGGCAAGGAGCAGTAGTGAAAATAGTATCCTGTGACACAGAAACTTCGGATTTAGGCCCAGACTTAGCAATTATTGAAACTGAAGATTCAGGTTTTACCCTTTTAATGAGTAGAGACCCAGAAGAAGATTTCGAAAAAGTATATTTTGATGATTCGGAAATTCTTGAAGGCCACGCTGCCGCTGAAATGGTTGTAAAGTTAGAGGCGGCAGACAACTTACTCGTCGGTGAGTCTCTTGATATATACAATGGAATACTCAAGGCGTTGAGAAATGCTATATAACAAGTGCATCATGGTGGGAATTTTACTCGCTGGTAAAGCGCTCCTAAAATCCCCATATGCAAAGCGTTAGTGCTCAATACTATATGAAAAACATAATTGCAGTATTTATATCCACTCTATTCTTTGGCGTGCTCGCATTGGCTCATGTCCTTATTTCGCTGCACTATTGGAGTGAGGAAAAATCAGCTATTGATAGCTATTTGGCAAATATAGTACAGCCGCTTTTAATCGTGATAGCGGGCTACATCTGCGTTAAAATTTCTAATGTAAAAAAATGGTGGTTTGCCGGGTTTTTCGCCATCACCACATACATCCTCCTTACTGTGTATTTGATTTTTCTAGGCCCTGGTATAGATTTTTCCACTTGGGGCCTAGCAGCAATGAAAGTTCCAGCAGCTTTAGCAGTTTTTTCGTTATTAGGCGGAGGTATCTATCAATACTATTCAACAAAGCACTAACAAGCGCATGTTGTTCGCCGCTATCGCGGCCGGACTCCTTACGCTTCACTTCAGTCGCCGCAAATGCGGGCGTTACCCATAGGGATTTTAACCTGAAACTCACGAATTAGAATTAATGTTCTAACTCGGAAATGTCCAAAAACGAGCTAGCCTTAGCTTGATAATGGATAAATTCACCTCTGAACTTGAGGCCGTTGAAGAAAATGACGTGAGCTAGCCAAGGATGGCGAGCTAGCTTCCGCGGTACAGGATGTACCATCGGAAGCGTTAGCATTTTCATTCTTTATTACAAGACGGTTACAGACGAAGTCAAAAGCTGGATCAATCCCCATGGCAATTTTTTCGCTGTTCAGAAAATGTTGCGGGGCGGCTGGGAGTTCCAAGAGGGAACTGCCGTTGGTTTCCTCTTGGTCTGGTGTGGGTGAAGCGCCACGACGTTAGTGGCCGCAGGCCATATCTTAAATACACTTTTGTCCAAAAATCAGCAAGCGTATTAGCTTTTATCATTTGCACAATGGTCACTCTTCCACACCTAGATAATCGCCAGTCAGTTCGGTAATCTAGCAGTGTGCGATGGTTAAAAATGTCATTTCAGGCTTAAAGTTCAGGGCTAAATAGTGGTGCACCTAACCACGGAATATAGCTGATTTGTTTTATCTAAGGCTATGAAAAAAATACTAAAAAACGGCCAGCGTTGTGCTGGCATTAATGTTGTTTAAGTGTTTATGGCGTTGTTAGGCGAATGCCTACTGAATGGATTAATTTAGGACATCAGTGAGGGATTTACTGCCATTAAATAATTCAAAGACTTTGCCGCCTAGCTGTGGCTTTCCTACAGCGTAAGTCAGTGCGCGAGCAACATCTTCTCTGTGAATGGTCATTTTTTCTTTGCTGCTCGGCCGTTGGGTTTGGACTTTACCTGTGGCACGATCATCGGTTAATGAACCCGGTCTAAATATAGTGTAGTTAAGCCCACTGCTGATCAAGTATTCGTCGGCCATGTGTTTGGCAACTAAGTAAGGCTTCATTTGTTCTGAGCCTTGGTCGGGATCGTCAGCGCCGATAGAGCTAACCATAATGAAATGTGACACATTAGCCGCTTTTGCGTAATCAATGGCTTTACAGGCTGCCCATAAATCAATGAGCATGGTTTTGTCTGCACCTGTTTTGCCACCTGATCCAGCGCTGAAAATGACCTGATCGCAATCGTTAAATGCTTGGCTAAAGTCCTGTTCTAAATCCGCTTCAACTATGTCTAGCTTCTTATCGCTGGCGATATCAGCCAATTTATTTTTATCTCGCACTAATGCTATGACTGATTGGCCATCTGCTAATAGCTGCTTTGTCGCCATGTTACCGATCTGTCCGCTTGCGCCTAAAATGAGTATCTTGTTCATTTTATCTTCTCCTCAGTATCGAATTTTTGGCTTATATTACTGGCAAATGTGGCAGCATCGTTTGCTACTCTATTTGCCCGCCTTCTAATGACATTGGGGTTTGATCTGCGCGATTCAATGCCTAAGAGGTGACTAGTGTTTAGCCGCTCTTTATGTTTTACATAAATAATAAACATAGCCAGCCGATATTTTTGGCGAATATTTAAGGTTTTACCGGCTTAGATATCGTTAATAGCTTGCAGGAATGACGACTAATGACGGTAATCTTAAGATAAACATAGCCAATACCAATTTGGACAAATGGCTAGAATCGGTAAGGTTGTCACTAAACGCATCTAACGATTAGTTAATCTGCCTGATGCTCAAATGTGCGACCAGTGTGTTCAGTTTGATTCGATTTAGGTCGGCTAAACATATCTGCGTAAGGCGCTGCTTGTTCGCGCTGAACATCAGCGCTGTCTTGGTAGATATCACCTTGTTGAGCTTGCGACTGGTTTCTCTGCAATATTTTTTTACCTAATAGCTGCAAAGTAATAAAGCTTAAAAAGCCCAATAACAATATAAAGGGCAATAGCACAATCGTGGTGAATGCGATGCTAAAAAACATCAGTAATGCCAAAATTGGATTCATAGCCGAGAATCGACTTTTCAAATTGGCAGTGTGGAATGATTGATTAAATTTCATAATGGCTCCTGAATGCGCTTAGTCTGAAAATAGGTGTCTAAAAAACGTTATCTATAAATCAGTAACGATGACTTAATGTACAGCTTGCAACGTTTGGACATAATATGTCACGTTAAACCTAGTTAATGTTTTAAGTTTGAGAGCGAAAGTCTATTGAGTTAAATCAGTTTGGATTTGAGTTGTATGTAATACATTGCATTTGTGAGCCCGAATGAAGTTTATTCATCACACGGATAATACAAAAGAGTAAATCGACACTAGGTGTAGGAATACTGTGTATAAAATACTTTTAGTGATTAGTTACTTTCGCGGTCATGTTTTAACGGCTGTTATGATGGCCAATAGGTGAGTCAATACTAACCTGTTATTTTTCAACTTTAGTTATGGTAGCCCTGCTTTAGCTATGATAGTTCTGCAGATTTGGCATGACTTAAACAAGATTGCTGATTCGAGTTTTCTCGTTCAATATTTGGATGTTGATGATAAATATTATCCTTAGGATTAGCTGTTGAAAGAGGTGATGATGCAGCATGATGCTGGCGCATGTATTGGCGGCTTAACAGTGTCATACCGATGAAACCTACAAACACAAACAGTAATATTAACGGTAATAATAGCAAGCCGCCGATCAAGACGGTGACAACCGTTGTTAATGCAGCCAATGGTCGCATTTTTTGCAGACGTTGAATTATTTTGTGAGTGTAAATTGAACTGAACATCCTCTGATCTCCGAGGGTTTACTCTATGACATAGTCCATCAGGTTGGTTTGATGGACTATCTATTATTTAGTCGTTTTATTTGAGTGTTGAGTAAGCTAAAAGTTCAATGTCAGTTATTGGGTTTACTAATATGTTGGTTCGCGATGGCTTTATCGACGCTGCTGAAAATAATATTGCGAAACCATTGATGCCCAGGTTCTTGATTATTTCGTTCATGCCATAAGAAAACATACGCCATCGGCATAAATTCAAAAGGTAAGGGAATGGACACCAGCGAATATAATTTTTGTGCATGGTTAGCAAAGCTAGAGGGCAAGGTAAAAATTAAATCGGTATGGGCACAAACGCTGGCAGCACCATAAAAATCTGGCACAGTTGTCGATAGGTTACGGTGTAAGCCTAAGTTGGCTAAGTGGTAATCTAGTGCCCACCAATCGTTACCTTCACATCTTACCTGTACATGAGACATGTTAAGGTAGTGAGCTTGATCCCAGCGACCATCTTTTACAGCCTGTAAAATAGGATGATTTTTACGCACTAAGCAAACTTGATGGTCGTTAAATAATATTTGCGATTCGATACCTTCAGGTACTTTGTCAATATTGACATCGGTTTGAGGCAGAATATCTCGACCTGCAATGCCAAAATCTATTTGTCCTTGCTGTAGGTCTTGCATGGATTTTTCGGTCCAAACATAGGAATCTAATTTTATTAACGGTGCCTGTTGTAATAATGGTCCGATAAAATAGGGTATTAAGGTTTCATAAGCACTTTCGACCATCGAGAATGAAAATTGGCGGTTACTCGTCGCCGGATGAAAATTTGGCGGTTGCGTGAGCTTATACAAGTTTTGTAATACTAACGGCAGTTGTTGTCTTAATGCATCAGCATGTGCGGTTGGTTTTAAGCCGTGTGCTGTGCGTTGAAACAGTGGATCGTCTAGTGTTTCTCGCAACCGATTTAAGCTTTTACTGACAGCAGATTGACTCACATGCAAGCGATGGGCAGCCCGAGTGACGCTTTGCTCCTCAAGTAATACCTGTAGAATGACTAATAGATTAAGATCGATTCGAGCAAGGTTGTCTAAATTCATGTGATATTCTCAAATGGAAATTCACTTCGGATTTTATATCATTTTCATTCATACCTCCATTTGACTTATTATAGCGCCCTATTAAGGGTGACCTTTGTGTATTAAAAATTTGAGAGAAAGAAGTTTATGCGTCGTAACTTATTGCCATTGTTAATGTTTATGGTGCTTTTGAGCCCATTAGCTATTGATATTTATCTGCCGTCTATGCCTGCAATGGCGTTGGAGTACGGTGTATCTAACAGTGAAGTACAGTCCACCTTAGTGTTATTTTTATTTGCAATGGGCGTAGGACAAATTCTAATTGGCCCGTTAGCTGACCGTTTTGGCCGTAAACCTGTCGCGTTATTCGGAATTGTACTTTATGGCATTAGCAGTTTATTAGGTGCTTACGCGGTTGAGTTTGAATGGTTGCAGATTGCTCGCGTTTTTCAAGGCTTAGCGGCATGTTCAACCTCTATAGTGGTATTTAGTGCGGTACGTGACTGCTATTCCCGCAAAGAAAGTGTGTCGATGTACAGTTATCTAAATGGTGCAATTTGTGTGGTTCCGGCACTGGCTCCAACATTTGGTGGCTTATTAGCATTACAGTTTGGTTGGCGTTCTACCTTCATTTTTATGGCTTTGTATGCCATTTTTGTATTGTTTTTGGTAGGGTTCCGTTTTCCGGAAACGCGTCCATTAAATACCGACAGTACAGGGCCTTTATACCGTTGGAGCCGCTATAAGCCGGTTATTGGCGACCCTCATTTTATGTTTTATGCCAGTTGTTGCATGATCGCGATGGCATCAATTTTATGTTACGTGTCTTATTCGCCAGTATGGTTAATTGGTCATTTAGGCATTTCAGAATTAACTTTCAGCGGTTTATTTGGCCTTAATGCTGCGGTAAATATTGCAGCGTGTTTTGCTGCTCCAGTGTTGGTTAAGCGTATTGGTAACCGTCCGGGAGTGGTCGTGGCATTATCGTTGATGTTGCTTGCTGCTGTTATCGAAGCCGCGATGTACTTTGCTGGCCCCCAAGAAGGATTAGCAGCCGCAATAGCGTTTATGGCTCCGATGATGATTTTGTGTGTTGGCTTTGCTGTTTTACTTGGCCCTGCAACCAGTATGGCGTTGTCGGCTTTCGGTGAGCGCGCAGGTACCGCGACGGCGATGTTAGGTTGCATTCAAATGAGTGGGGCATCAATACTGACAGCGTTGATCCAGCTAACAGATATACCAGCACCCTATGCGATAGCTGTTGTGATGGGGGGCTTTAGTGCCGTATTGCTGATCATTATGGCAATGAACCGTTTAAGCCATCTGCATCAAGAACAGTTACAACATGACTAATTAGCTTTAGTAATATCACCTTTAACCCGCAGAATGCTAACCACATTCCGCGGGTATTTTTTTGCCTCAATATGGTGAGACTTAAAAGCGGGCGTTGATACCTACACTAAAGCTGGTTTGTGATTCGCTATCATATTCGCCATTGTAATATGAATGGTCAAGTGAAAACTTAGCCGAAAACACATCGGCAAAACGCCAGACGTAGCGTGTGTTTATGCCTGTCAAAGTGTCTGTTCGGTCATTATTACCCTGGTTGTCGTAAGTAGTACCGTTGATGTCATAATTAGTTTCGGTATAACTCTGTTCAGCCGCAGCCCCTACAGACCATGCATTATTGATATACCAATCGGCATTGATTGCAACGTTATAGTTGTTGTGCCCAAAGTACATTTTAGAATCTGTGTTTGTTACTTGACCTAAATCATCGACCGAGGTGCTGGAAGCATTACTCGTATTTTGCTGATCACTATAGGTAAATGCACCTGTGAGCATAACTCCTGCAGTTGATTGCAATGGAATAAAGTGTTCATATGTTAGGCCGAAAACATCAACGTCATTACTATCATAACGCTCAGAATTATAGTTTGTTGATGTAAAGGTGTTTGATTCAGACTCAGAAATTCTGCTGTAATTCAGGGTTAATGCCGAATGCTCCGTGAAAAAATAACCTAAGTTTGCTGAATAAATGGTAGAGCTATCTGAACCAGTATCAAAATTGACTCGGCTTACTTTTGCACCGACGAACCAGTTAGAGTCGAAAACATACTGGCCTGACAGTTCATATATATCATCGAAACTAGAAGTAGAGTAACGAGCTGCAACAGTTGAACCTTGGTGAAAAAAATCGGCTAGCACATATGGCTTATCTGCCTGTTCAACCGCTTTAAAGTAATAACGATAGTTAGCATTAAATAGGCCATCACCGCCATCGTCAGAATCTAGAAAGCTTAGTTCTGCTTCGTGGTGATAGGCATTATCTTGAGCTGCATATGCAGGGATTGTGGCCAATGCGAGCATTAATGCCACAGACATCTTTGTTCTAGTCATAGTAATGGTTCTTCCTTGAGGTATTATGGTGTAGAGCGAAGCATATTGAACTCAACTTTACATATTTGCAACAATATAAGACAAAAAATGAGCAGAAGTTATTGTATCCATTGCCAATACCCACAGTCGGCTTGCGTGTGTCATGCGCTCAAACCGGTGACGTCAAATACCGAGGTGGTGGTGATGCAGCATCCATCTGAAGTGGATCATGCTAAGAACACCGTGAGGTTATTGAAACTGGTGATGCCGCAGATGAAAATTTACGTGGGTGAATCTGCCGCGGACTTTATTGAACTGCAACATTATTTAGCTGCGCAAACGAAGCCGATTTATGTGGTTTATCCAAATGAGCACAGTCAAACTGTAGCCGAGGCTGGAGCGAGTGAGGCTGCGATAATTATTTTAGTTGACGGTACTTGGCGTAAAGCATACCGAATGTTGCAGCTCAATCCGTGGTTACTTAATTACCCGTCACTGCATCTAGAATGTGAAGATGAGTCGCAATATATCATTCGTAAAGCGAAACGTAGCGACAGCTTGTCGACTCTGGAAGCGGTTGCCCACACGTTGATTGCGTTAAATCCAGCGGCTGATATCGCGCCAATATTTGCAGTGTTTAACGCAATGGTGCAACATAAGTTAACGGCTATGCCTGCTCTGGTTCGTGAGCGTTATAATGGTGATAAAATCAAAGGATAGGCAACATGAAACATCGGCTGATAAGCTCAGTTATTTTGCTCGTTACGGCGAGTACATTGGCATTTTTTACAGTAGCTAATGATAAGCCACATAAAAAAATGACCTTAGCTGAAAAAGGTGAACAAGCGCGTCAAGAGTCGGCCGAATTTGAGCAAACGCAATTACAAAAAGCGCGAGATGCAGCCAAGACTACCTCGGATCGTGAGCAAGAAATATTAGCTAAATCACAGTCAAACGATTGGGAAGCACAGCAGCTCGAAAAAGCCCGTGCTCAATCTGATGAACGTTTAACCCGTCAGCAAAAGTATTTACAACAGGCGCAAGAAGCCGCCACTCAAACCCGTAAAATTCCTAAAGACACCAGTATAGAGCCAGTTCAATCTGACTAGTCATACTGTTGATTGATCCCCTCGGTTTATTTTGGAGTTCGCTTTGTCGTCTTGTCCTTTGTGTCACTATGAAACAGTTGTTTTTTCTCAAGATAAAAGTCGTTCCTATGTCCGTTGTCCGCAATGTTTTTTGGTATCGGTTCCTGCAGCATTTTATTTAGATGAAATAGCAGAAAAAGCCCATTATGATTGTCACAATAATGACGTTGCCGATCTAGGTTACCAACAATTTTTATCCCGTACTTTAACGCCATTAATCGCGCGTATTAAACCCGGTGCAATAGGGTTAGATTTTGGCTGCGGAGAAGGTGCTGTATTAAGCCAAATGGCTGTAGCGCAAGGCATTAAGGTGGTTAATTATGATTTATTTTATCACCCAGATACTCTAGCTCTCTCTCAAAAATATGATTTTGTCTGCTTAACTGAAGTGATAGAGCACATTGCCAATGCGCAGGCGTTGATGGCGCAATTAAGCACATTATTGTTGCCTGGAGGCATATTAGCGGTAATGACCAAACACATACCCAGTTTAGATAAGTTTAACAATTGGTACTATAAAATCGACCCGACTCATATCAATTTCTACTCTATAGAGACCTTCCAATGGGTAGCATTACAACAAGGTTGGCAGCTTGAAATTATCGACAGTGACGTGGTGTTTTTTCACCTTCCAACGTCGCCAGCTTAGTCGTGAGTGTTGGGTGTTAATAAATAGATACAATTGACTTGTTAGCAAATCGGTAAAAGATTTAACAAAATTCTCATTTCAAGGTAGTTTTGTTGCACTAATTATTATAATAAATGGAATGAACATGCGCCTGACGTCTGTTGCTTTACTGCTTTCAAGTGTATTTGCCGCCAGTGTTTACAGCACGACTACCGTGGCTAGCGTGCCCAATGCTGCAGAACTAACCGCTCAAGTTGAAAGCAAAGTCATTGCATGGCGCCGCGATTTACATCAACACCCTGAATTATCTAATCGCGAATTTCGCACCAGTAAAGTGATTGAAAAACACCTTAAATCCTTAGGGCTTGAAGTACAAACGGGTATCGCCCACACGGGTGTGGTGGCGATATTAACAGGTGGTAAGCCTGGGCCGTTAATTGGTTTACGCGCTGATATGGATGCGCTGCCCGTTACCGAAGTGGTTGATTTACCTTTTGCCTCTAAAGCGACGGACACTTATCGAAATCAAACCGTGGGTGTGATGCACGCCTGCGGTCATGATACCCATGTGGCTATGCTGATGGGCGTGGCTGAAAACCTCGTAAAAGTAAAAGACAGCCTAGCTGGTGACGTAATGTTTATCTTTCAGCCAGCCGAAGAAGGCGCGCCAGAAGGTGAGCAAGGCGGTGCGGAATTAATGCTCAAACAAGGCTTATTTGCTAAGCGCAAGCCTGAGCAAGTGTTTGGCATGCATGTCACATCAAGCATGCCTACAGGTATGATTGGTCTACGTTCCGGCCCTGCAATGGCGAGTGAAGACTCATTTACGATTAAGGTCACAGGTAAGCAAACCCATGGCTCACGTCCTTGGAGTGGTGTTGATCCTATCGTGGCCTCGGCACAAATTATTAATAGTGTACAAACCATTATTAGTCGTCAGGTGGATATTACCAAAGCACCCGCCGTAGTGAGTTTTGGGGCCATTAATGGTGGTATTCGATCGAATATTATTCCTGACGAAGTAGAACTTATTGGTACTATCCGAACTTTCGATCAAGATATGCGCGCCGACATTAAGGTTAAATTGGCCCAAGTGGCAGCTAATGCCGCTAAAACAGTTGGCGCCACTGCAGTAACCGTGATCCAACCTGGTTATCCGGTTACGGTTAACAACCCAGAATTAGTCAGTAAAATGCGCTCGGTTATCGCCTCTGTAGTGGGTGACAATATGTTAATTGAGCCAGGACTGATTACCGGTGCGGAAGACTTTTCTTATTACGCATTAGAAACACTAGGGATGTTCTTTTTCTTGGGCGTGACACCTGCTGACCAAGATATCAATAATGTCGCCAGTAATCACTCTCCGGCATTTTATGTTGATGAAAGTGCCCTTAAGGTTGGCGTGCAAACCATGACCCAAATTGCCTTAACAGCATTAAGCGCGGCGCAATAGCCCTATTTAAAAACCAATTTTAATAATCCATTTTTAATAAACCATTTTAATAAACCATTGGACGATAGCTCAAAAGGAGCGAGATATGACCCGCAAGATAATGGCGTTGTTGATGACGTTAGGTGTACTGAGTGCACCTAACGTGTCAGCGACACAAGCTGAAGATATTAATAGTTTTACCTTAGATAATGGCATGAAGATTATGGTGTTGGAGGATAGTTCTATCCCTAATGCCAATATGTACATTTTTTGGAAAGTGGGTTCGCGCAATGAAGTACCTGGTATTACCGGTATTTCGCACTTTTTTGAACACATGATGTTTAATGGTTCTAAAAAGTTTGGCCCTAAAATGTTTGACCGTACGATGGAAGCTGCTGGTGGCGCCAACAACGCTTATACCAGTGAAGATTTAACGGTATATACCGACTGGTTTCCAGCCAATGGTCTAGAAACTATTTTTGATTTAGAAGCAGACCGCATCGCCAATTTAGACATCAACCCTGAAATGGTTGAAAGTGAGCGCGGCGTGGTGCAGTCAGAGCGCACCACAGGGCTTGAAAACTCCAACTGGCGTACGATTCAAGAAGCGCTTAAAAGTGTCGCCTTTGCGGCGCATCCATATAGCTGGTCGGTGATTGGTTATGAGTCGGACATTGCCGCTTGGACATTAGCAGACTTACAGCAATACCATAAAACCTACTACGCCCCTAACAATGCGCTAGTGGTGATTACCGGTGATGTGAAGCTAGCCGAAGTGAAAGCCTTGGCTAATCAGTATTTTGCACCAATTCCAGCTCAAGCTCCACCAAAAGCCGTACGTACAGTTGAACCGCAACAAAATGGTGAACGTCGGGTATTTGTTAAAAAAGAATCGGTAAGCACGCCAAACATTATGTTGGCTTATCATGTACCTGCAACTAGTCATGCCGATTACTATGCATTGGATTTATTAACGTCGATGTTAAGTGAAGGCAATAGCTCACGCTTTTATCAGGCCTTAGTTGATAAGCAATTGGCCGTGGCTGCAGACACGTATATGCCAATGTCGTTCGACCCTAACTTATTCTATATTTTGGGTGTAGCGAATGCGGGAGTCAGCGCCGAGACTTTAGAAAAAGCCCTTATTGAGCAGATTGATCTTATTGCCAACAAAGGCGTGACTCAGCAAGAACTTGAAAAAGTTAAAAATATCAAGTTAATGGACTTTTACCGCACTATGGAAACCATTAATGGTAAAGCCAATACTTTAGGCACATACGAGCTGTATTTTGGCGACTATGCAAAACTGTTTAACGCCCCAGAAGCCTATAACAAGGTCACTCCTGCTGATATTCAACGTGTGGCGCAAACCTATTTAATTAAAGCGAATCGAACTGTCGGTGTGCTCGCTGCTACTGAGGAGTCAGACAAATGAAAACCGTAACTCACACACGTATTAAGATATCGTTATCAGCAATTGCATTAGCGTGTAGCATTGGAATAAGTGGTTGTGCGACGACCCAGAAAACCACTGCCGACTCCGCCAACCCTGTTACCGCTAGCTTTGTTATGCCACGCTACCAATCTGTTACCTTAGACAATGGCTTAAAGGTCAAGCTGATGGTGCAAAAAAAAGTGCCATTAGTGACCATTGATGCCGTAGTGAGAGCGGGAGCAGTCAATGATATTACCTCTGGTATGGCTTACATTACCTCACAAAGTTTAATGTTGGGTGCCGCGGGTCAATCAAAGGCCGACATCGAGCAGCAGCTAGATTTTATCGGCGCCAGCATAGACACCAACGCTGATTTAGAAGGCAGTTATATTCGTGCCAATATGATGAGCAAAGATGTTGATACCGTACTCGATATTTTTAGCCACGTATTGCGCCAGCCAGACTTTGATAGCGCTGAATTTGATAAACTAAAACAGCGCGAAATTGTTGGTTTATCACAGCAAAAAGAAAGTCCTCGTGCAGTGATTGGTCGCTACTTCAATAAGTTAGTATTTGGTGATCATCCTTATGCCAATCCGGTATCAGGCAATAGTGACACCATTGGTAAACTTTCAGTTGAGGAGTTACGCGCTTTTCATAAAGGCTATTATCAACCAAACAATATGACCATTAACGTGGTGGGCGATTTTGATGTTGCCGACATGACCGCTAAACTGAATAAAGCCTTTGGTGATTGGCAGACCACTGAAACCGTGGTTCAGCCAGATTTAAGCCAACATTTACCAACATTGACCCAACCTCATGTACTGTTGGTCGACAAGCCTGACGCAATCGAAACCACCTTTTTAATTGGTGGCGTGGGGATCCGTTACGACAATCCAGACTATGTTGGGTTAACCGTAGTGAACACCATTCTAGGCGGTCGTTTTACTTCATGGTTAAATGATGAATTACGCGTCAATGCCGGATTAACTTACGGTGCCCGTTCTGGTTTTAGCCCTTATGCTCAATCTGGGGTATTCCAAATCAGTACTTTTACTAAGTCATCGACAACTAAAGAAGCCATTGATTTAGCCTTAAAAACCTATGCTCGTTTATGGGAAAAGGGCATTGATCAAACCACTTTAGATTCTGCCAAAGCCTATGTTAAAGGCCAGTTCCCACCTAAGTATGAAACTAGTGGGCAATTAGCTGGTTTATTGTCTGACATGTATCTGTATGGCTTTAATGATGATTTTATTAATCAATTTCAGGCTAAAGTGGATGGACTTACCCTCGCAGAAACTCAGCGTTTGATTAAGCAATATTTCCCACAACAAAACTTACAGTTTGTGTTGATTGGTAACGCTGAAAAAATTGCTGATATTGCGGCGCAATACGGTGAAGTGACTAAAGTTGATATCACTGCGACGGGTTTTGGTCAGTAGTTATTAGTGGGTTAATGACTTATTCAATTAATGGCTTATTCAGTTAATGATTTAGTCTGTTAATTGCACTGTAGTATCGTATGATGGCTCACATAAGTGGGCCATTTTTTATGGCTAGATATCATGGTGTCACTGAGTGATTCTATTCGGTTTCTAGGGCAAGATGGTGCAGGCAACATTGGCTATGTTGAGCTTGTGATCCGTTAAGTGTTAAACGCTATTTTGATAAGAGGATGGTTAATGATACATAAATGCCGATCAATATTACTGCTAACGGCGATGTTGTTACTGGCACATTCAACGTCATCTTATGCTGCGAAAGTGACCTTAGATGCTTTTTGTAGCCAACTAGCGGGTGAGTGGCAGGGCAGTGCAGCCAATCCTAATGTTGCGCCTAAGCAGGTAAGCACTTCTGTGATGTGCTCGGCAGATAAACGTAATTTATACATTAGTGTTAGCCGTGGTGGTCGCTTTTCGAACAGTGAAACTTGGTGGTTTAGGCAACAACAAGATCATATTTTATTGGTGTATGCTAATGGGATTACCGATGATATATCGCAACAGTTAACGCTTTATGAGCAAGCGGGCAGTTACTCATTTTTAGGCAAAAGGGACATTAATCAACGTCCGGCCTTAGTACAATTGCAGTTCGATCCCATGATGAGTGATGCCAAACCGTCAACAGCAGGATGGCAATGGCAGCAAAGCGCGCACTATTTGGATGACGACAGTGAGCAGTATCAAGTCATTAGAGCCATTAGTCTGCTTAAACCATCGGCAAATAATACTCTGCCGACAGAATAACGTGAGTGTATCTCAACACTCACAGGGCTTATCGATAAAACAAATAAGCGGCAAACAATGCCCAACTTAAGATAAGTAATCCCAGTAACGACCATGTTAAAGAGTTAAATCGACTCTCTGGTTCAATGTAAGACATATCGGAATCGTCATCATTTGAGCTTGTCGCGCTTTTAGATTTTTGCTGCTGTTTACGGGCTTTATCTCGTTCACGAGCCTTAGCCTTCTCACGTTTTTTGTATTCAGCAATCCCCTTTTCAACGCCCGCAGCAATCAGCTTGGTTTGTTCTTTAACTTGCCCAGGTTTTTGGGTTGCTTTGGCAATGGCTAAAGCATCTTGTTGGGTTTCAGGTGATAACGTTTTTTTCATTACTCAGCGCCTGCAAAACCCAGCTGACGCCATGCTTCATAACTAATAATGGCAACTGAATTGGATAAGTTTAAGCTACGGCTATTGGCAGTCATAGGGATACGTAAGCGCTGTGCCAGTGGCGTCGCATCAATAATATCCATTGGTAATCCGCGGGTTTCGGGGCCAAATAACAATACATCATTTTCTTGGAAAGCAATTTGGGTATGAGGACGGCTACCTTTAGTGGTGCAGGCAATAATACGCTTTCCTGCCATGGCCTCTAAAAAAGCGGCATAGTTTTTATGGCGAGTCACACTGGTCAGATCCGAATAATCGAGTCCCGCGCGACGTAATTTCTTTTCTTCGAGATCAAAACCTAACGGCTCAATCAAATGTAACTGCGAGCCATTGTTGGCACATAGACGAATGATGTTTCCGGTATTTGGAGCGATTTCGGGTTCATAAAGGGCAATATGAAACATGGCAACCTTAGGTACGAAGCATAAAAAGAGTGGCAAATTATACCCTAAGCAAGGTTTGACTGCGAGGCGTTATAAACGCTGACGTTATCAAAGTGAGCGATACAGCCCTGATGATAATTGCTGGTTGGGCGCTGACACATAGGCAATAAAAGCCTCATAAAATACTGGCTATTTTATTGATGCCTTCGCGCTATAGTTCGCATATCGAGAAATAAAAATTCGATGCTTATTCCTCTACCAACATAAGAGCTTAGATAATATTGGCGCCACTTTCAGGATCTCGTGATTGTGCCGCTTGCTGACGTATATCATCGGTATCGCTGCTGATGTCATCGCTAGTCTCATTATGGGTATCTTCTAATGACTCTTGGGCTTTTGTGCTGTTGTGCTCAGTGCTCTGTATCGTATTCAGAGGTGTTTCACTTTGCTGATGTCCATTGGTGACTAATTGTATCCCTTGAGGGAAAATACGTTCGCGGGCATCGTCAGGCAAGCTAATTTGATTTGCTTCATAAGCGCGCACCAGCAAGCGCATTAAAATTGAAGCCACTTTTGGAACACTGTGAGTTTCAGCATTGACCCAAAAATACACTTGCAGATTAATCGTCGATGGACCAAGGTTTTTTATTAATACCTGTGGCTCGGGATCTGCAAGTACGCCGTGATGACCGCTCATAATCTCCATAGCAATATCCTGAGCCTTACGGATACTTGCATCATAGCCAATGCCAATGACAAAGTGGCCACGCATTCTCGGGTTGGCGGTAAGATTTTTAATCACGTTTTTATAGATAGTGGCATTGGGGATTTGGATATGATTTCCGTCGTAGTCGACTAACGTGGTAGCCCTTGCTGTGACTTGCTTTACCACCCCCAAATTCCCTTCAACGGATATTACATCACCTAATTTGAACGGACGCTGCACACTGAGTAGTAAGCTGGAAATAAAGTTTTCGGCGATGTCTTTAAAGGCAAAACCTAAAATCAGACCGATTACACCAGTGCTGCTAATAATCGCGACTGCAAACTGCGTTAGGCCGGCGAGGCGCAAAAATATATATAGTCCCAATAAGATGATCAATACACTGATGCTGCGCTGCATCACTAATCGAATCAACTCGCTTTTTGTTACCCAAGCTAAGGGACTAATCAATAAGCGTGCTAAAGGATGAGAAAGCCAAAATAGAAGCAAGAATATCGACAGCCCTAAAGCCAAGCGCGGTAAATAGAGTAAGGCTTTGTCCCAAAATTGCTCAGCATCTTGCTTCAGGGGAGCTAAAGATAAGGGCTCAATAGGTTGCAAGTGAATATTATCCACAACCTGAGTCACATCAGGTAAAGCGGCTATGGTTTGCAGTATGCGCTCTTTACTCGCTTGCTCAGTGACGGAGCCGTTTAGGTGAACGACAGAGCCTTGTATTTCAATGTCTATGACGCTGCTTGGGTCGTTAATCTGTATGAGTTGTTTCACAGTATCAGGCGAGGGCGCAGCCTGGGCATCAGTAGGCACAAAGCTGGTAAGGCCAACAACAGCAATAACTAAACTCCATAGTAGAATCCATCGATTTAACCTTGAGGATGATCGCTGGTTGCTGCGAGGAAAGTTGTTTAACAAAAATCGACAAATCATAAGATTATCCGCAAGGTACTAGCCTGTCATTACTCAATATTAGCAAACAATCTTCACAGGCACCAAAGGTTGTGAGCGTTATCCTCTAATGTTTTTAGAGTATGCAAAAAGGGCTTTTTTTCACTTCTAAATACATACTAATAAGTCAGTATATGAGGTTATGTAGTTGCTTAAAAACGATGTTCATTGAGGGGAATAATAGCAACACTTGAAATAGTGGTCAGATAATTGCTTTGTTCTTTATGACAATAAATGCAAGTCAGCTAATATACGTTGAGGCAACTGTTAACCTCAGCACATTCAAAATGGAGAATATCATGGATTTATTACGTATTTTAATCGCAATCTTACTGCCACCACTTGGGGTTTTTCTACAAGTAGGCCTAAGTAAGACCTTATTATTAAATATAATTTTAACCTTGCTAGGCTACATTCCAGGGATAGTGCACGCGGTATGGGTGATTGCTAAGCGCTAGTGGCTGCAAAGATGATTATGTCTAATGGTGAAGCGGCTCAGGCCGCTTGCATCAATCGGAAAATGTTGCCAGTTAGGGGTAATTTTTACCTAGCAATGACATGCTATTGATTACAGGGTTAATTCAGCTGTGTCGTCTATGAAGGCGAGCTAGCTATTATTGATACGTGCTTATTCCCTGCGTGTGCAGGGAATATTAGTTAATGCCATTATTAAGGCCGATTAGAATATAAGTGGTTGAAGTTTATTTTTTATATCGACTAGCTAACCGGTAAACTGATGCTGAGCTTAAGGCCTTCGCGCTTTCCTGTTGGGCCGATAAGGTTTTCTGCCACAATACTGCCTTGATGTAACGTAATAGCAGCTTGAGTTATAGCCAACCCTAAACCCCACCCACCACTTTGCCTGTCTCTGGCTGTATCGGGGCGATAGAAAGGCTTAAAAATAGCTTCGAGCTCTTTTTGATCTATACCTGGACCGTCGTCTTCCACTGTAATTAATATGTGTTTGCCAACTTGGGCTGCACTAATGGTTATCTGGCTATTGGCATAGCAAATTGCATTACGCAGCAGATTTTCTATGGCGCGCGAGAGTGTCTTTGGGTGAAGAGGCAATTGCAGTGCCTCTGGTATATCAATTTGTAATAGTTTGCCTTGCTGCTCGGCTTCAAATTCGGCGTCATCTAACACTTGGCTTAAAGATTCTGCTAATTCGAGTACGACTTTATTTTCATGGCTGGCTAAGCTTACCCGAGATAGAGTGAGTAACTCGCTTATTAGCGCTTCAAGTTGTAAGGCTTCATAGCCGATACGTTCTAGCTCTTCACTTTGCTGCCCTTTTTTACGGCCTAAAGCTAAGGCTAATTGCAGCCTAGTGAGTGGTGTGCGCAGTTCATGAGAAATATCGCCCATTAATCGTTGCTGGTTGTTAATCATGGCCTGCACTGCATCGGCCATTCCATTAAAAGCCTGTGCCAATTGGCCCATTTCATCACGACGATTTGCGGTAGCGGCATCGACTCTGCTAGATAAATCACCTCTAGCGAGGGCATTGGCACTGTGCTTTAGCGAACGTAATGGTTTACCCAAATACCATGCGAGCAAACCGCATAATAAGCCAGACAGTAAAATGGCTAAGCCTGCAGTAAGTAATTTATTGTCGGCAAAGAAAAAGAACCACGGCCGTGGATGATTATCGGGGAAGCGGCCAAATAATTGATACGGCTTGCCATTGACCACAAAAGAATAGGGGCCGAAAATAAGTTCATCTCTAAATTGATGGCTGATCGGATGGTCTGCTTCTTCTGCCATGAGTTGAAAGCGTCTAAATCCTCGCGATACTCGTTTGGTATTTAATACTTGGCCTTCGCCATCGGTTAAATATAAGCGCAATGGACCAGCATTATGGTTTCTATCGCCTTGTTTATTGCGGCTACGGTGCAGACGTTGAAGATTTTTACCTTCGAGTAATTGAGGTTGCTCTTGTATTCGTTTTGCAACGCTTTTAAGTACTCGCTCAAGACTGGGAGGTAATGGTGAACGATCATGGTTTTGTTGCAGTAATGGCAATAAAGACACCAGTGCAATAATCAATGAACTGCATAGCCAAAAGCCTAACAATAATTTAAAAAATAGCCCGTTAAATGGATTGTTTTTTAGCATTACGGTATCCAAATATAGCCTTTACCGCGTAGGGTTTTGACGCGTGGACGGCCATCTTGACGCTCTGGTAATTTTTTGCGTAAGTTAGACAAATGCATATCTAAGCTACGATCAAATGGCATTAACTTTTTGCCTAATACGTTTTCGCTTAATGATTCTTTGGTAACCAGCTCGCCTGATTTTTCGATCAAATGAAATAGCAGTGAAAACTCGGTGCCAGTGAGAATGATTAGTTGCTCATTGCAATAGGTTTCTTGGCGGGTAGGGTCGAGACGTAAATCACCAAACTGCATCATTTCATTGGCTTGGCTATCTTGTTGTGTCGTTTGTGCTCGACGTAATATGGCCCTAATTCGTGCCACTAACTCACGGTCATTAAAGGGTTTTGGCAAATAGTCATCGGCACCTATTTCAAGGCCGACAACCCGATCAATTTCATCACCGCGAGCGGTTAGCATTAATACCGGTGTTTGCTTGCGTTGGCGTAAAGCACGCAAGACTTCAAAACCATTGAGTTTAGGCAGCATCACGTCAAGAAGGATTAAATCGAAGTCTTGCTGTTGCGCCATCATCAGCCCTTGCTCACCATCATAAGCTTGGGTTAATACGAAGCCTTCCAACTCAAGTAATTGGCTGAGTAGATCGGATAAACCAATATCATCGTCGATCAGTAAAATGCGATTCATAACTTTCCTCTGGCACAAAGAAAATCTGTATGTTGAAGCTAACATACAGATTTTTCGATCAATTAAGCTTATCTTATGCCAAGATTAAATCATATCAACATTGCACAGTTTTACATTTACCCTGCTTTATTTTGCACTATGTAGCGTTTAATTCTTGCAATAATAAAGGTCAGTACAATAGACCCAAATATCAGGCCTACTGAAAAGACTGCATTTTGCAGTGAGTTAGGGTTAAACACTAACATGCTGCCTAACCCTAACATCATAATACCTGACATCAGTTTAAGCACTTCGCCTTCTTTTTCGGTGAGCTTGCGTTTACCTAAGGTCATTGAGAATACAATCACAATAGCAGCAAGTGGAATAACGTAAACCACATTATAAGCGATGAGGTATAAGTATCGCTGCATGGTATCGAGATCTGATAATGACAACACAGAGGTGTAAATCATTGGGAAACCTGCGGTGCAAAGCAGTTCATAGGTGTTAGCTAAAATAGCCAGAATCGTTGAGCCTAAAATCATTGTTGGTAACGAGCTGGCTTTGGATAATTTGCCCATACGTTTAATAAGCGAGCCACGATTTTCAACTGACATTGATAGACTGACGTCGCCACGGCCGTAAAAGTAATCTTTTATATTCACTATGGCCGCAATCAATGCCAATACCCCCGCACAAGTGATAATGATACCGCCATCACCGCCACCAAGTAGTTGGAATAAGTTAAGCCAGGCGCTCATAAATATAAAGTAGATAAAGCCTGAGAAGAATACAAAAATACCGCCTACCAATAACATACGTTTGCGGCTGCCTGCATTAACCATAATGCTCAGTAAAAACAGCAACACGAAAAATGCGCAGGGATTAAAGGCATCGACACCAGCGAGTACTAAGGTGAGCACTGGCAATGACATTTCTTCAGGGTGCACAGCACCAATGAGTGGGATGTCGACAGGCTGAACAGTCGGTATAGGAGTAATGTCACTGGCTTGGTCAAATGACATACCACACGAACTTTCGGCTTGTGGGTCGTCACTCGTGTCACCACAGGTTTCAAATAATGGTGCGCTTACTACTGGCGATGCGCCTAAGTAATCATCGAGCTTATTACCAATATCTGCTTTACCACCTTGGCGTTGGTAACAGTTAACTAAGCGTTCTAGGATAAAACGGCCTGTGACATCATGGCTGTTATAGCCAACAACGGCCTCACCACAAATGGCAAAGTAGGGTACTGATTTAGGTTCAACACCAGTGTGTTGGCCCATTTCCATAAGTTTATCGACATTACCGGGTTCGCTAATGGCGTAGTCGTGTAGTTCTATCCAGTCAAAACGTTCGCCTAGAGCATCAATAAAAGGATGGGCTTCACGACAATGAGGGCAGGTTTTAGACCAAAAGAAATGCAGTTTAACTACTGGCTGCTGGTTTTGCTGAGTATACCAAAGTGAGTTGTCAGTTGAGGCCGCGGTACTGGCTATTGAGCTGGGTGCCAATATCAGTACACAAAGAAGTAACAGTAATTGGCCAATCAATCGGTTCATAATGTATTCCATTAAAGCGCTAATAGTTAGATTTTATGCCCTAATATGATTACTGTAAGGATCAAGACTGAATTACGTTAACTGGCTCGCATTACTGCGATATTTATCATTCAATATGCCAACTTGATCATGAATTACTGGCACTAAAGTGCTATGAAAACGTTCTTTACATAGGTTTACTCAGTCTTAACCCTCATTGACATTGCATTCGGTAAACTGAGTATCAAATCTGCAAAGGCAGAAAATAAATCCCATTCATACCGAGGTACTTAACAATGAAAACATCATCAATCATCAAAACGAGTTTAGTTGCCTTAGTGGCAAGCTCGGCTTTATTAGCTGGCCAGTTATATGCAGTTGATGCAGCTGATAATACTGTAAAAACTGAAAATGTTACCGCTAAAGGTGACCGACATCATGGTCACAAAGGTGGCATGCATAAAATGCTTCGTAAGCTGGACTTAACTGATGCCCAAAAAGTTCAAGTAAAAGCCATCTTTGATAAGTATCAAGCTAACCGCCCTGAGCGTCCAACTAAAGAGCAGCGCGCTGAGCACCGTACAGAAATGTTAGCGTTAATCACTACCGCTGGTTTTGATGAAGCAAAAGCAACTGAAATGGCAGAAGCACAGCAACAAAAGCATTTACAAAAGATGCTGACGCATTTGAAAATGCAAAACGAAATTTATCAATTATTAACGCCTGAACAGCAACAAACGTTTCAAGATAAATTTAAGCTAGGCAAAGGCCACAAACCGCGCCGTTAATGATTACTGGCACATCGTCGAATTAAATCGATAAAAGCCGTTACCTTTGGGTAGTGGCTTTTTTATTTATGCAAGTTTGCTAATGGTCACACTTTGCTTAAGGCGAGCGGTTACTTTAGTAAACTTTATCCTAATCGAGCAATGAACTTGCTATAGTAATAGCAGATAAATCATCAGTTAAATGAGCCGACAATTCTTATATGAGTACCTCTTCTGAATATGACTTTTGGGTCAAATTAGCTAGCCGCGCGTCAGTGGCCACAGCGCTGTGTCTTATTGTGATTAAGTTGATCGCTTGGATGTATTCGGGCTCGGCCAGTATGTTGGGCTCATTAACGGATTCATTTGCAGATGCACTTGCTTCGATTGTTAACTTTATTGCTATTCGGTATGCCATCGTTCCCGCTGATAAAGATCATCGTTATGGCCATGGTAAAGCTGAGCCGTTAGCAACGTTAGCTCAAGCGGCCTTTATTTTAGGTTCGGCGTCGTTGTTATTATTGTATGGCGGCGAAAAGTTAATTCATCCAGTGGCGGTCACCAATGCTATGAGTGGCATCGTGGTGTCTATTATTGCGATAGTACTGACATTTGCACTCGTTTTGCTGCAACGACATGCTTTGAAAAAAACCAATAGCTCTTTGGTTGAAGCCGATTCACTACATTATAAGTCTGACTTGTTATTGAATGCTGCGGTGTTGTTTGCGCTAATATTGGCGCAATATGGCTGGTGGTGGGCCGATGGTCTGTTTGCGGTGTTTATTGCATTGTTTATTGGTAATCAAGCGCTCGGTTTAGGTTATCGTTCAATTCAGAGCTTACTTGACCGCGAGTTAGACAATGAGACTCGCGACAAAATTAAAGCGTTAGCCAAGCAAGACCCTCGCGTTAAGGGGATTCATGATTTACGCACTCGTCAAGCGGGCAAAACCACGTTCATTCAATTGCACATGGAATTGGCTGGTGACTTATCTCTGCTTGAAGCTCATGCAATAGCAGATAAAGCGGGTTTGACGATTAAAGCGGCGTTTGATGATGCAGAAGTGATAATTCACCAAGATCCGGTTTAATCAATGATGTGTAGAAACTAAGACTTTTAATTGAATAATGGCAGCTCATTAACCCCTTATCATTAGGTTAATGCACTGCCATTATTGATCTAACACTAATGTCATATGCAATTAGCAGAAAGTCTCCGCTTGTGACAGATTTTGCTTTAGCTGTGCCATGAAGCGTGTTGCCATAGCGCCATCGATAACACGATGATCATAGGACAGCGATAATGGCAACATAGGGCGAATAACAATTTGGCCATTTTGCGCCACAACCTTGGTTATTTCTCTTGATACTCCTAAAATGGCAACCTCGGGCATGTTAATAATGGGCGTAAAACTCGTTCCTCCCATTGGGCCTAAACTGGTTACCGTGAATGAGCCTCCTTCAGTGTCGGCAAAGGTCAGTTTACCTGCGCGAGTTCGCTCAGCTAATTGTTGTGATACTATGGCTAGCTCCTCTAGTGTGAGTGAGTCTACGTTTTTAATTACCGGAACGAGAAGACCATTTGAGGTGTCTACCGCAATCCCAAGGTTGTAATAGTGCTTAAGCATCAGTGTTTCGCCGTCGTCACTGAGCGAAGCATTAAATTCAGGGAAAAGCTTCAATGCTTCAATCGTGGCTTTTAAAATGAACGGCAATAATGTGAAATGTATCTGTTCCTCTTCAGTCACACCCAAAACGTCAGCCGAATGTTCGATATTAAGCTTATGGCGTAATGCTTCGATGGCACCGATATCTACCTCATCATGATGGGTCACATGGGGTATATGCGTCCAGCTCTCAAGCACATTATTAGCGATTATTCGCCTTATCTTAGTTAATGGTTCAGTGGTGACATCGCCAAACAAATGGTACTTAGCACCTTTATCTTGTAGAGTTTCCATGATAAATAATCCTATTATTTGGTGAAAATGCTATCACCACTCGCGCCATCCAACCCTGGATGAATATCAAACCTTACAACACCTACAGTGGCTTTACCCTCGACAGCGTTAGCAATACGAGCCGTACCAATGTGGCCAAAGCCACCACAGAGTTCGATAGATTTAATGCCTAAATCAGCCAGCTCAGTGGCAACCGATACTGCATCGTCGTAATTGCGTGTTGCGATCACTGTGAGTTCGACACTCGGGGTCGAGACAACACTTTTTTCATGGCTAGCATCGGGTGATAAAAACATAAAAGCTGCTTTTAATTTCATGGTGTTGTCCTATTAAGTTGGTGTGAATTTGGCAATGAAACTGTCTATTTGTGCATCATCAACCTCGGGAGATGCCATCACACCAATAAGTGAGCCAATTGGAAGCTCATCACCGACAGAGGCAACACTACGCCGCCATGTTCCGGCTATCGGTGATTCGTATGCTGAGGTGACCTTTTCGGTTTCAATATCGGCAATCTCATCACCCACTGCGACCGTTTTGCCAACCTCAACATGCCAAGCTGAGACGCTGCCTTTTTCCATCGTGAGACCAAATTTTGGCATTGTGATGGCATTAATATTGTTGGCCATTAGTGTTTCCTCATTACTGCTTGCACTGCAATTTCAATATCTGCAACGCTAGGGATGTAAGCTTGTTCAAGATTCGGTGCAAACGGCACCGGAGAGTGTGGTGGCATAACCCGTTTAATCGGGGCTTTTAGCGCTGAGAATGCGTATTCAGCCACAATTGAACTGATATCTGCTGCCATCCCACAACGAGGGCTGGCTTCATCAACTACTACTAGCCGGCCAGTCTGTTCAACCGACGCTAATATTGCCTTCTCATCAAGCGGTGACGTGGTGCGAGGATCGATAATGGTACATTCGATACCAGCTTGGGCTAATGCATCAGCTGCTTTGCTAGCAAAACCAACCATACGACCAATGGCTACGATGGTGACATCACGACCTTCACGCACAGTACGGGCTTGACCAAATGGAATGACGTAGGGTTCATCTGGCACTTCGCCCTTATCGTTGAACATGGCTTTATGTTCAAAAAATATCACCGGGTCATCATCACGAATGGCTTGTAACATCAGCCCTTTGGCTTCATAGGGTGAAGATGGAATAACCACTTTTAAGCCGGGAATATGGGTGAAAATAGGATACAGACATTGACTATGTTGGCTTGCGGCTCCTGTGCCAGCCCCATATAAGGTTCTTACAACCACTGGTGTTGTTGCTTTTCCGCCGAACATATAGCGAAATTTAGCCATTTGGTTGATGATTTGATCTCCACAAACGCCAAAAAAATCAACAAACATAAGCTGAGCAACAGGCCTTAATCCCGTTGCAGCAGCACCAGCAGCGGCACCAATAAATGCGCTTTCGCTGATGGGAGTATCAAATACACGGTCACGACCAAACTCCGTCATTAAGCCATGAGTTGCGCCTAGTACACCGCCCCAAGCATCTTGTTGTCCAGCTGCACCTAAGCCACCGGCAATATCTTCGCCTAATAGTATGACTGACGGATCTTCTAGCATGGCGTCACGCATGCCTTCGTTGAGTGCTTCTCTAAAAGATTTTATAGACATAACTTCCCCCAAATCATAATGAGTAATTGGCGTAAACGTCAGTGGTGAGTTGGTCGATATTAGGTATTTCAGCGGCTTTAGCTTCATCGACGGCAGCATCAATGAGTGTTTTGACCTCATCATCGATGGCATCTAGCTCAACTACGGTTAGCATTTCACCACCCGTGACCCTAGCGCGGAAAAATTTTAACGCATCGAGGTAAGTACGTTCGTCGCGGACTTCACCTGGAGGGCGATAGGTGGTGGCGTCACCTTCAAAGTGTCCGTAATAACGAGTAAATTCAATGGCAATAAAGCGTGGACCAAGGCCTGATCGCATCGCATCAACGGCTTCTTTGGCTGCGCGGTAAACGGCAAAGTAATCATGTCCGTCGACCTTTTTTCCTTTTATCCCAAATCCCGCGGCTCTAGCAACAGGATCATGGCCTCCCATGGACCAAGCACTGGCGGTGGATTCGGCATAACCGTTATCTTCCAATACAAATAGCACTGGTAATTGATTAACCGAAGCAAAGTTCATCGATTCAAGTATGGTGCCTTGATTAAACGCGCCGTCGCCAAAAAAGGCGACTGCAACCCCATCGGTGCCACGTACCTTAGAAGACAAGGCTGCGCCACAGGCTAATGGGCCACCACCACCGACAATCCCATTAGCACCAAGCATGCCTTTGTCTAAATCAGCAATGTGCATGGAGCCGCCTTTGCCTGCGCATAACCCCTCTGCGCGGCCGTAGATTTCTTTCATCATCCCCATCACATCACAACCTTTTGCAATGCAATGGCCATGGCCGCGATGGGTACTGGCAATGTGGTCTTCATTATTTAATTGCTGACACACGGCTACAGCTGAGGTTTCTTCACCAGCATATAGGTGAACAAATCCAGGTATTTGTCCTGTGGTGAATTCTTTGTGCAGACGCTCTTCAAATTCTCGTATGGTGCGCATTTGTCGGTACGCTTCCAGTAATTGTTCGCGATCAATATGCATTTGTCTTTCCTCCAAAATAAAAACCACAGAAGGCTAAGAAGTCCATTTAGTGCTGGTCAAAACAAGTAAAACAGTCATTCAGGTAGGCAGTGAAAGTGCTACATATCTACCGTGAAGCCTCACTTAATCGCAGTACGGGTCATTTCTTTAGCGGCTTTCTGGTTCGGAATGTTGAGAGGAAGAACGTCGTCTTTAAATGCCGTATTAAGTCCGTAAGGGATGACATTTTTTCAAAGGATGAAAGGGCGAGTGTATTTACCATAATGAATTGAATAATATGGCATACACCATGTTGTTTCCCTTGCCTGTGATGACGTTGTAACCTCAACGCGTAGCATGATGTGTTCAAAGTTGACGTTGATGTCATCTTTTTCCATGCTTGGTCACTCAATGTGGATACTGAAATGGTGTGGGTCATGTTGCTAGAGGACATATAGCTTTTTTTGTCATCTAACGCGCAAAGTTGACGCGTAAAGCGACCGAAGACGATAGCTTCGTAATAGAGCGGATCCCCGACGGTTTTAGGGGAAATAACTGTTTGCGGCAAGTCCATGATTTCTACCTTCCTAATTAAAGGAGAATCTCAGCACACAAGTATCAGTATATTCCTGTACTGCGAATAAAATTTGATCCGCATCAACTTTGGTTAATATTTGAACAGGTATGTTATTGGCATCATTTTGGGGATTACGTTGAGCATCACTCTGAAATAGCTCTGAACATAATTAAGAATATAACTGGGGACAGAATATGGCTGGGATATTAAAACCACTCACTATTGGAAGGTAATGTGTAGAGAAAATACTGTTTGAGGGTATTGTTTGAGTCGTGTGTTTGGCTTTGTTCATAGTAATTGAGTGGCGAAGTTAATGGGCCATGATTACGAGAATTATGATGATTATTGAGTGGATGTCGGATATGTATTTGTGTGATGACACTTAATTTATTAGTTGATAATTCAGTATAGCCTGATGAAAAATGGCTGTTTGAGATTCAAGGTTTATTCTGTGTTGGATTAAGGTTTTGTTAAGTGAATAAAACATAACAAACCTTAATCCAACACAAGCATTACTGCCAATATGATGACTAAAGTTGATGGCTAATGTTAATGGTTAATCCATCGACAGTTCTTTCAATTTACGCGTTAGGGTGTTGCGGCCCCAACCTAGGCGTTTAGCGGCTTCTTGTTTATGGCCTTGAGTATGTCTTAGTGCTGTTTCAAGTAAAATACGTTCAAATTCAGGTTGCACTTCAGTGAGCAAATCACTTTCACCTGCAGCCAGCTTTTCATCAATCCAATCAGTGAGTGCGGTTTGCCAGTCACTTGCTCCAGCCTTTTTCTGCTGGGTTGCAACTGGGTCTTTAAGCAATTCTGGTGGTAAATCTTGCGGTAAAATTTCTTGTCCGGACGCCATCACTGTTAACCAACGACAAGTATTCTCAAGTTGGCGAACATTGCCCGGCCAAGGTAAATTAGCCAACTTTACGGCTGTTTCTTTGGTGAGTATTTTGGGTTCAACGCCAATCTCTTTCGCAGCCGTGTTTAAAAAGTGGTTGGCGAGTTGGGCAATGTCTTCACGGCGTTGCGATAACGGCGGTAAGTGCACTCTGATCACATTGAGGCGATGAAATAAATCTTCGCGGAAGGTGCCTTTTTGCACCTGCACCTCAAGATTTTGATGCGTCGCAGCAATAATTCGTACATCAACTTGCACAGCTTGATGACCGCCGACACGATAGAACTGACCGTCGGCAAGTACTCGTAATAATCGCGTTTGCACATCGATTGGCATATCACCAATTTCATCTAAAAATAGCGTGCCACCATTGGCTTGTTCAAAACGGCCTTGGCGCACATTGGCGGCACCAGTAAAGGCGCCTTTTTCATGGCCAAAGAGTTCAGATTCAATCAAATCTTTTGGGATAGCAGCCATATTTAATGCAATAAAGGGCTTGTCCTTACGAGGGCTGTGTTTGTGCAATGCGCCAGCGACTAATTCTTTACCGGTACCAGATTGACCATTGATAAGCACACTAATTGATGAGCGAGATAATCGACCAATGGCACGAAACACTTCTTGCATTGCCGGGGCTTCACCAATAATTTCAGGGGTTTTTATGGTGGTATCAATCACAGGTTGTGGTGCTTGCTCTGTTGCATGTGTGAGTGCGCGTTCAACTAAATTAATCGCTTCATCAATATCAAATGGTTTTGGTAGGTATTCAAATGCACCTGCTTGATATGCGCTCACCGCACTGTCTAAGTCTGAGTGGGCGGTCATGATGATCACTGGAATATGCGGATAATGCAGTTGTAAGCGATCTAGTAAGGTTAAGCCGTCAGTCCCAGGCATGCGGATGTCAGACACGATGACTTGAGGTTGTGATGCTTCTAAAGCTTGCCACAAGGATTCTGCAGCAGCAAAACTAGCCGTTGACAGTGATGCGCCTTTAAGGGCTTTTTCGAGTACCCAACGGATTGAACTATCATCATCGAGGATCCAAACTTGTTCACTAATGTTCATGTTACTACCTCATTCTGCCTACAAAGGGCATGCTAGTTATTGTAATGGCAGGTTAATAATAAATTCGGTATGCCCTGGTGCCGAAACACAATCAATGCGACCGCCGTGTAATCGGGCAATGTTATGTGCAATGGATAATCCTAACCCTGAGCCTTCGTCACGACCGGTGACCATAGGGTAGAAAAGGGTATCCATTAACTCAGCAGGAATACCGGGGCCGTTATCAATAATGGATAAGGCGAGTACCACTTTATAGCGCTGTGTTCCAATGGTGACTTGATGTTGAGTGCGAGTGCGAATGACAATATCGCCACCACAATGTTCTAAAGCTTGTATCGCATTTTGTACAATATTCAATACGGCCTGCTGCATTTGATCTGGATCCATCTGAATATCAGGAATCGATGGATCGTAATCTCGTTTTAAGCTGATATTGTCTGGCAGTGCCATTTCAACGAGCTTAAGCACTTTTTGAATCACTTGATGAATATTGTGTTCAGTATGTTGCGTTGGTCGTTGTGGGCCAAGCAAGCGGTCGACTAAATTTCGTAATCTATCAGCCTGTTCGATAATCAGGCTGGTAAATTCTTTTAACTCAGGTGAGTCGAGTTCTCGAGATAACAATTGCGCAGCGCCTCGAAGCCCGCCCAGTGGGTTTTTAATTTCATGAGCTAAGTTACGCACCAAAAACTGTGCTGCTTGCTGTTGGGCGTCCATATTAAGCTGCTGATGAATACGGCGTTGTTGGTCTACTTGGCGTAATTCTAAGATGCTGAGGTTATTGTCATTTTCAATAGGCACCAAGGTAATATCAATGGTGTGATGTTGGCCGTCTAGGGTAATTAATGCTGCGGTATTCACTGTAAGTCCTTGGCCAGCATTAATCGCATCGCGGAGTAATTGTGGCTCAACTCCCATCAGTTGATAGAGCTCGGGAAGCGTTTGTTCAAGCAGCTTATAGTTACCTACTCCCAATAATTGTGCGGCCGCGGCATTAGCATAGCTCGGCTTGAGCTCGTTATTAATAACGAGCACTGCGGTGACTAAGTGATTGAGAAGGTTATTTGTGTCCATTAGCCGTCCTAGTATTGGGTTGCACCATTATAATGCACCAATTTGGTGCATATCACAACCCGGAACACACAAGCTCTTTATAAGATAAAAGATCACCTACAAATTTATAAGTGAATGAATAAAATAGTTTTTATCTTAATTATTTAGACTTTTTTGCTGGTCCAAATACAGATGCTTGGTGAAGGAATATCTTTCTAGGAGAGCTTGATGCAAGGACTTTGCCGCTTTGTGTTACAGCGTTAACAACCAGTGAGTGTTCACCTCTATTAATGCCTGTTAATTGGAATATATTCGATACTTGAGCAGGGGCTGTGATAACTCCATCGACTAATAATGTCATTAGCACGCCACGAGGTAGTTGAGGGCTGACGCTCACTGACACGGTAAATGCGCCGTTATTGTCACGCACAGTAGCTTCTTCTTGTGGAGAGGTTATCGAAATCGTGTAATTAATTGATGCTTCTGTTGTTGGAGTAACATTGATTTTTGTTGGGGTGTTAATCGTCATGTTATTTTGGGTGTTTTCATTTAATTCAACAGCTTCGGCATTATTTTTTTGTTCATCCGAGTAATGAACTTTGCCATTTTCATCTACCCAACGGTATACGGTAGCAACACTTTGGGCGCTCAATAATAGCAAACTAATAAGTATGATAAGGCGCATGATGCACTCCATAAAACGACAGTTTTAATAGAGTAGACGTTTTTATAAAAAAAATCAGCTTAAACTGATTTAGTTAAGCTGAATTGAAGCGGCACTGTTAGGTCGCTATTGTTTATTAAGGTGCAAGAAAACTATATGTATTGGCAGCAGTATTCTGAAATTTGATCTGTTCGAATACTAAAGCTCACATTTGGTGCAAGTTCAAATTGGCTTGCTTCAGCATATGCAACCCACTCTGTTTTACCCGGTAATAACACGTCAAATTTGCCGGAAATAACCTGCATTATTTCACCTTGAGCCGTTGAGAACTCATATTCACCAGGCAATACAACGCCAAAAGTTTGTTTACTACCATCAGCTAATACTACGCTTCTGCTTATCACTTTACCGTTAAAATACACATTGGCTTTTTTAGCGACGCTTACCTGTTGTAACATACTCATATATTCTCCCTAAAAATGATCTTGGCATGAATCTATCTGCGTTTACGTAAAATATCTAGTTAAATGTTTTCATGTTGTATCACTAGCATCGCTTCGCTGCTAGAGACAGCTTCAGAAACGATAATAAGCGAACGCTGCGTGCAGTCTAGCACCTAGGCTCTTGGCTTGTTATCGCTCGTCACCGCTTGCATCTCAGGGATAGAGACAGCTTCGCTGCTAAGCTGTTGACTTTATAGCCTCTAGCCGCGGAGCGTACTAGGCCTTTCGCTTTTAGCCTGTATAGACAAGGCAACAAAAAGCCCAGATGCATGCATCTGGGCTTTTTAGGTCTCAATGAGTCGCAAATGTAATTTGCCACTCATTGATGGTAATTAACCGCGGTTATTACGCTTACGTTCGTTTTCAGTTAAGAATCTCTTACGAACACGGATGTTCTTAGGAGTTACTTCAACTAATTCATCATCATCGATGAATTCAAGAGCTTGCTCAAGCGTTAAGTTAATTGGTGTAGTCAATACTTGTGCTTCATCAGTACCAGATGCGCGCATGTTAGTTAGCTGTTTACCTTTCAAACAGTTTACTGTCAAATCGTTAGAGCGAGCATGAATACCCACTACTTGACCTTCATACACTTCAGCAGCGTGACCAATAAACATACGACCACGGTCTTGCAAAGCAAATAGAGCGAATGTTAGTGCTTTACCTGTTGCGTTTGAAATCAATACGCCGTTAGCACGTTGACCAATATCGCCACCTTTGTGTGGACCGTAGTGATCAAATGAATGATAAATTAGACCAGTACCAGATGTAGCAGTTAAGAATTCGGTTTGGAAACCAATTAAGCCACGGCTCGGGATAACGAAGTCGATACGTACTCGACCTTTACCATCAAGCTGCATGTCTTTCATTTCGCCTTTACGAACACCTAATTTTTCAATTACGGTACCTTGATGCTCTTCTTCAACGTCAACTGTTACAGTTTCGTATGGTTCATGTAGCTCACCATCGATTGTTTTTAGAATAACTTCTGGACGAGATACGGCTAATTCATAACCTTCACGACGCATGTTTTCAATTAAAATCGATAAGTGTAATTCACCACGACCTGATACGCGGAAACGGTCTGGACTTTCTGTTTCTTCAACGCGAAGTGCTACGTTGTGAACTAATTCAGTCTGTAAACGTTCAAGAATGTTACGTGAAGTAACGTACTTACCTTCTTTACCCGCGAACGGAGAAGTGTTTACTTGGAATGTCATCGTTAGCGTTGGTTCATCAACAGTTAACGGTGGCATAGCTTCTACTGCATTCACTGCACAGATAGTGTCAGAGATTTTAAGCTCGCCTAAACCTGTAATAGCAACGATATCACCAGCATTTGCAATTGGCACTTCTGTACGGTCAAGACCCATGTAACCTAATACTTGGCCCATTTTTCCGTTACGAGTCTTACCGTCAGCGCCAATAATAGTCACTTGTTGGTTAGTTTTAACGCTACCACGGGTAATACGGCCAATACCGATAACACCCACGTATGAGTTATAATCGATTTGAGAGATTTGCATTTGGAATGGCGCTTCAGCATCAGCGTCTGGGAAAGCAACTTTCTCAACGATAGTTTGGAATAGCGGCGTCATATCATCGCTCGCTACATCTGGATCTAACGTTGCAAAACCATTTAATGCCGAAGCGTAAACGATTGGGAAATCTAGTTGTTCGTCAGTGGCACCTAAGTTAACGAATAAATCGAATACTTGGTCAATAACCCAATCTGGACGAGCACTTGGACGGTCAATTTTGTTGATAACAACAATTGGCTTAAGGCCTTGAGCGAATGCTTTCTTGGTTACAAAGCGAGTTTGTGGCATTGGGCCATCAACTGCATCAACCAATAGTAATACTGAGTCAACCATAGATAGAACGCGTTCAACTTCACCACCGAAATCGGCGTGGCCAGGAGTATCTACGATATTAATACGGTAGTCGTTCCACTGGATGGCAGTGTTCTTTGCCAGAATGGTGATCCCACGTTCTTTTTCAAGATCGTTAGAATCCATAACCCGCTCAGTAGCTTCTCCACGAGATGCAAGGGTTCCTGACTGCGCCAACATTTTGTCAACCAGGGTTGTTTTGCCATGGTCAACGTGGGCAATAATGGCGATGTTACGTAAATTCTCTAGCACGGATAAACCTCTAAACCAGCAAATAAAAAAAAAGGATCTAACAGTAGTTATAGATTATAGCTACTGTAAAAAAGCGTGCCATTCTACTTCACAGCAGCTTTTGTAGATAGGATTATTTTTGAACACTTGTAAATCTATTGCTTGCTATGCGTTAAAAAACAGCATAAAACGTATATATATTAAGCATAACCATGATGTAAGACAAAAATGTGACATTGGCTAAAACAGCAACATTAACATGACGCACCATTATGGACTTTTGCACCATGATGAAACATAGTGATGCACGAGGTTGGTGCAAGGTTATGATTTAGAAGATTTGGAAACTTTCTCATCTTCATAAAATCAATTAGTTAGCGATCTGGCATGAATATCGCTTTACTGCTGATAATTATGTAAAGATTCGTTTTCCAGGTGCATCATCTGGCGAATAGCAAGATTATTTAAGGGACAACCCTTTACCCTACCGGAGGCTTGAGAATGTCAGTTGAATCAGTTTTAAAACAACTTGTAGAGTTAGAAGTTAAGTTTGTAGACTTACGCTTTACCGACACTAAAGGTAAAGAGCAGCATGTTTCTATTCCTTCTCATCAAGTAGATGAAGATTTCTTTGAAGACGGCAAAATGTTTGACGGTTCTTCAATTGTGGGTTGGAAAGGCATTAATGAATCTGACATGGTGCTAATGCCAGATCCAACCACTTTCGTGTTAGACCCTTTCACTGAAGAAACAACAGCACTTATTCGTTGTGACATTTTAGAGCCTGGTACTATGACAGGTTATGACCGTGACCCACGTTCTATTGCTAAGAAAGCTGAAGCTTACCTAATTTCTACTGGTATTGCTGACACAGTATTGATTGGTCCAGAGCCAGAGTTCTTCTTATTTGACGATGTCCGTTTTGGTACTGACATGTCAGGTTGTTTCGTGAAGATTGACGCAAAAGAAGCATCATGGAACTCAGCTAAGAGCTATGAAGAAGGTAACACTGGTCACCGTCCAATGGTGAAAGGTGGTTATTTCCCAGTTGCACCAGTTGATTCTTCACAAGATTTACGTTCGGCAATGTGTTTAGTACTTGAAGAAATGGGTCAAGTAGTTGAAGCGCATCACCACGAAGTAGCAACAGCGGGTCAAAACGAAATCGCAACACGTTTCAATACGTTGACTAAGAAAGCTGATGAAATTCAAATTCTAAAATACGTTGTTCATAACATGGCACATGCTTATGGTAAAACAGCGACATTTATGCCAAAACCAATCGTTGGTGACAACGGTAGCGGCATGCACGTGCATCAGTCTTTAGCTAAAGACGGCGTTAACTTATTCGCAGGTGACAAGTATGCAGGTTTAAGTGACCTAGCGCTTTACTACATTGGCGGCATTATTAAGCATGCCCGTGCATTGAATGCGTTCACTAACCCAAGCACAAACTCTTACAAGCGTTTAGTGCCACATTTTGAAGCGCCAGTAATGCTTGCATATTCTGCACGTAACCGCAGTGCTTCAATTCGTATTCCAGTGGTACCAAGCCCTAAAGGCCGTCGTATCGAAGCGCGTTTCCCTGATCCACATGCAAACCCATATTTAGGTTTTGCTGCATTACTAATGGCTGGTCTTGATGGTATTCAAAACAAGATCCACCCAGGTGAAGCAATGGATAAAGATCTATATGACTTACCAGCTGAAGAAGCTGCTGAAATTCCACAGGTTGCGACGTCATTAGAAAACGCACTTGAAAATTTACAGGCTGACCATGAGTTCTTAACTAAAGGCGGTGTATTCAGCGAAGACTTTATTCAGTCTTATATCCAACTTAAAACGGCAGAAGCAGAACGTGTTGCACGTACTACTCACCCACTTGAGTTTGAAATGTATTACAGCTTGTAATTCTTGAGCGTAATTGCTTAAACAAGCAAGCCAATAGAAAACCCGATAATTGATTATCGGGTTTTTTTTGATCCCAAAGAGATAAAATTGTTACTAAGTTGTCATCGTTGTTGCTTTTGTAAACAGATGTGCCTAATGTGTTGCCCACAGAAAAATAAGTACCATTTGTAAGACTAAATGATTATCTGTTCAGTTATTACCAATGGTCGGAAGACACCTATTATTACGAGACTTATAACGACATGAAATTGTCTTTTCGCTATTTATTGTTAATAGCAATGACGTTGGTAGCTTTAGTACCGATTATTAGTTTGGCGATTTGGACCAGCAATAATGCGATAGATAATGAGTACCGTAACGTTCACGATAAGCACCTGTTGCTCGCTAAAAATCTTTCACAAGCATTAGATCGTTACAGCATTGATGCATTAGCTATATTTACTCGCGCAACAGACTCTGTGGTTCAGCAGCAAATAGCGCCGCAGTTTGTCGAGCTATTGAAAGATGTTGATGTTGAATCAATTGGTGAGTACAACACTGATGGTCAGTTAGTTAATGTATTATTTGGTCCGAAAAATCGCCAGCCATTGTCGCTTGTTACGACTGAAAATCCCTTTAATTTAAGTCAACTGGCGGTGAGTCAGTTCACCAAAGTGCATAAACAAGGCTTAGCCAAACCCACGTTATATATCATTCGCCAAGACCACCTGCAGCGTATTTGGCTGGCAGTGATGAACCCTGAGTATATTTCTCAGCTTCAAAGCGCGGTTAAGTTTGGTAAGCAAGGCCATGCCGCGATTGTTGATCACCAGGGTAATGTGCTGGCTCATCCTAACCAACAATGGCAATTAACTAGCAAAAATTTAAGTCAGTTAAACATAGTCCAGCAAATGATGACGGGTCACAGTGGTGTGATGGAGTTTTATTCACCCGCAGTACTACAAAATATGATTGCAGCTTATGCAACGGTAGCAACAACGGGTTGGGGGGTCATGATCCCACAACCCTTAAGTGAGCTGGTGGAGCGAGCTGAATCTGAGATTGAGATGATTTATTCGGTCGCATTTTTGTCTTTTCTAGTGTGTTTGTTGCTGAGTTGGTGGATGACAGGCCTTATTACACGACCTATTGCGATATTAACCGACAAGACCCGAGGTTTACCGCAACAACAGCATTATCCGCAATATTTGCCCAAACAAACTATTGAAACTACAGAATTTGTCGCCTTATTTGATAGTTTTCAGCAAATGTCAGAAGAGGTGATCAACAGCCGTGAAGAGTTATCTCAACGTGTCAGAGATCGTACAGCTGATTTAGTGATAGCCAAAACTAAAGCGTTACATTTAGCTAATCATGATGTGGTTACTGGACTCGCTAATCGGTTGTCAATCAGGCAGGCTATTGAGCGTTTACTTGATAAGAAGCAGCCATTTTCTATCCTATTCATCGATCTTGATGGGTTCAAAGTCATTAATGATACTTACGGGCACGGCATTGGCGATGCTTTGTTAGTCAAAATTGGTCAACAGGTAAGTCATCGTTTGTTCCCGAGTGAAATTTTTGCCCGTTATGGTGGTGATGAGTTTGTGTTACTTTTACCTAATGATATAGACGGTGATACTGTTATGGCGACTGCCAGCAGTATTCTTGAACTGATCAAACAACCCTTTCAAATAGGCACATATTCTTTAACCATTAGTGCATGTATTGGTGCAGCCATTTATAAAGGTGTTGATAGCGATACAGATAGCTTAATCCATCGTGCAGATGTTGCGATGTATCAGGCTAAACATGCCGGAAAATCTCAGGTGATACTGGCTGATTAACATTTAAAAATAGGGAATAATGTTATTTTTTATTCGGCTGCAGGATATCTAAATTGATACATACAAGCTCATTTAATCATGGTCGTTTGTCGTGGCGTAAGCAGCAAGGTTTTAGCTTAATAGAACTTGTGGTAGTGATTATTATTTTAGGCATCCTTGCTGTTGTGGTTGCTCCAAAATTTATCGGTTTAAAAAGTAATGCTTGCGCGAGTAGTATGCAGGGCGTTGCAGCAGCAATTAATAGCGGTAAAATCTTGGTTTATTCTGCTTGCGTGATAAGTGCAGGTTGCGATGAAACAGCCCCTGGGACCAGTAATGGTTTGGGCAATAGTATTATGGTACAAGGCCAATCAGTAACGTTAGCTTACGGATATCCGCGTCATACTTCAGCTGGTATCGTTAGAATGATTAACATTGCCGACAACAGTGGCGGTGGTGAATTTAACATCACAACCTATGATGTTAATAATCGAAGCGGATTACGTATTCGTCCCAATGCAGATTATGCTGCCAATAAATGCGAAATTAGATATTCGCAACCACAGGCAGCAGGAGAGTCACCGTTAGTTGTTGTCGATATTGACGAGTGTTAAGTATTGTTATTCTTCGCTAGCATCACCTCAAGTTACCCTCTTTAGATAAATGCCATGTTAACTTTATGGCCTTTATTGTTTTGCGGCGCCCATTTGCTTGAAATATTTGTGATTAACGTAAATTTGTAGAGGAATTCACTCAGGAATATGATATTTATACCGTTAATCACTCACTAAAAAGCGATTTGTTTAATGGATAAAAAAGACCTCAAGCTATTAGAAATTTTACAACGTCAGGGCCGGATGGCTGTTTCTGAATTAGCCGATAAGGTTAATATGTCGGATACTCCTTGTTTACGACGAGTTAAAAAGCTTGAACAAGATAAAGTGATTTTAGGCTATGGTGCACAAGTTGATCCCTTTAAAGTGGGCTTAAATGTTGTTGTTTATACATCGATACGTTTAACGGAACATACTGATCAATCGACCGCGTTATTTGAATCAACCATGGCACAATTACCTCAAGTGATGGAATGCGCTGTGGTAACCGGAGCTTATGACTACATGCTCAAAATCGTCGCCAAAGACTTGGTTTCTTATGAACAATTTATCAAGAAATCGCTTGGCAACCTTAAGTTTGTCGCCAGCATTGAAACCACTGTGGTCTTGAAGCCAATCTTTAGCCGTACGGCTTTACCTGTGGACCAGTCGCCGATCGACTAAGCATAAATACACAGAATAGGCACATATAAATACCCAAAAGCAGCACCTAGGCCGTCATAGACTATGACTGCATAGGTTACCGCTAAGGGCGTTAGTTGACATGGGGAGGTAAGGTTTAACCTTGTTCCATTGAGGCTATAAACTTGTTCGATTCGGCAATCGATTTGTTCATTTCTTTAATCAAGCTAGAGATATCTGTCTGTAAATTGGCAAACTCACCTTTAATGGCACCAATAGCCTGCGCATTTAGGTTATGTTTTAAATACAGCATATTATCTTTCATTGCGGTTAAAATGGGTGGCATTTTAGCTTCTGCACGGCGCATACTTCTGACTAGCGTTTTATATGAACGTTTGGTTTCATTGAGCTTGCTGGTGCTGTTACGGCGTAAACTGGCTTTGCTGATTTCTTCGATTTCAGTTTGCCATTCATCAAATAAAGCATCCGCGACATCTTCGACTTTTTCGATGCGGTGACTAACTTCATCAGCAGCAGATTGAGCAGACTCATATTCATCTTTAGCTTTGTTATAAGCATCTTCTAAATCGCCACCATCAAATGCCAAAAGCGCCTGCATTTCTTCCAATGCAGAGCTAAATTGCTCTTGAGCTTCTTCTTGCGACTCTTTTGCTTGTTGCACTCTATCGACCATAATGTCGCGTTTGTGATAGCCGACTTTTTCCATTGCACCGTAATAGGCGCTTTGACAACCGCTCAACAGTAAACTGCTACTTAATAGTGCCAGTGATATCCATTTTTTCATCAATGTGTCTCTTTTATTGTGTGAGGCGAAAGGTACCTCGTTGAAGTTAACTACCTTGTGAGTTAACTGCCTGATTTAAATTTTGCTGCATCGATAATGCTCCATAAATGGAATAAACCACCGATAATGGCTGGGATGACCAACACAAAAAAGAAATAACAAACGGCAGTAATGCAGAAGAATAACAAAGCCGCTAATATACGCCCTTGCAAAAGCTGGCCTAGGCCTGGGAAAAATAAGCTCGCGACAGCTGCGAGTACATTACCCGCCGAACCTTGTTGTGACATCAATTTGCTCCATTATTCGATGACTATTATGTTATAACATTGTACGAAGTTAGTGACTGAATACAAATGTTATCTCCACTAACGTGGTATGAAATAAGGATTATTATGCCCAAAAAGTTTGATTACAGCCCTATTACGGCTTTTTTTAGTGGGATTTGGCAGTTTCTACTCCATCTCAAACAGCGGCTTGCTGAAGACCAAATCAATATACGAGCAGGTCATTTGGCCTATGTGACCTTGTTGTCACTGGTGCCTATGTTGGCTGTCACTATGTCGATGTTATCGGCCTTTCCGGTGTTTAAAGGTATTCGCGGCAATATCGAAGGCTTTATTTATAATAATTTTATACCTGCGGCGGGTGATACGGTACAAGTGCATATTAACGAATTTGTCGCTAATGCATCTAAAGGCACTTTTGTCGGTATTATCGCCTTAGTATTTGTTGCCATTATGCTGATTTCAGCTATCGACAAAGCATTGAATAATATTTGGCGGATTACCGAAAAACGCTCATACGTGGTGTCATTTTCGATGTACTGGATGGTGTTGACTCTGGGACCTGTTCTCATAGGTGCAAGCTTAGTAGCAACGTCCTATGTTGTGTCATTAGAGGTTGTGGCAGGTACTGAATTATCTGGATTAGTCCCATGGATTGTTGAACGTTTGCCGTTGATATTTTCTGCAGCATCGATATTACTGTTGTACATGGTAGTACCAAATAAGAAAGTGCATTTCTTGCATGCTTTATTAGGCGCAATTGTTGCTGCGGTATTATTTGAAGCAGGTAAAAAAGGTTTTGCGTTTTATGTCACTCAGTTTCCGAGTTATGAAGCTATTTATGGCGCTCTGGCAGTGGTGCCCATTTTGTTTGTATGGGTATATTTATCGTGGATGATTGTGTTGTTAGGGGCAGAAATTACTGCCGCTTTACCAGAGTATCTGGAGAGTTTGGCTGTTATAGCGGAAGATCTAAAAGCGGAAATATTTGCTGAGATGGAAGACGAGCATGTCAACAATGTGCATGATCCTATCGTGGTTGATAAATCGGTTCCGTCTGATAAATCATAACTATTACGAATGTATTTAATTGATTCCGTTACTGCCTGTTCCACAGGAGTGCGCGCCAATAACCTTAGCTAAACAAGGTCGCCATGTATTGGCGACCAATATTGTGGATCGAATAACGACTACTCAAAAACATATTTTAAGGCAGTTATGATTGCATTAATTCAACGAGTTAAACGTGCATCAGTGTCCGTAGACAATACAATAGTCGGCAAAATTGACCAAGGCTTGTTAGTATTACTAGGCATAGAGCGCGAAGATAATATTGAGAAAATGGTTAAGTTAGCTACAAAAGTCATTAATTATCGGGTGTTTAGTGATGAAGATGGCAAAATGAATCTTAATCTGGCTCAAGTCGGTGGGCAATTATTGGTGGTGTCACAATTTACCTTAGCTGCAGATACTGGCAAAGGCTTAAGACCCAGTTTTTCGTGCGCAGCAACCCCAGAACAAGCCGATCGTCTTTATCTGGCTTTTGTCGAGTATTGTCGCCAACAAGGGGTTATGACACAGACGGGGCAATTTGGTGCAGATATGCAGGTTGAGTTGGTTAATGATGGCCCTGTGACCTTTAATTTGCAGGTATAAGGCTATTGTCAGCTGAGGTTAACCAGTCATCATCGGAGGGATGCCGTTATGCTTGATATTTCATTCACAGAAGCGCAATCAGATGCCAAGGTAACAGCTTTACTGCAGACCTTGTGTGAAACTTGGCACAGTACGATTCCTGTTAGTCAATTTATGAACATTAAACCAGTGTTGTTTAATGGCGATAGCCTACAAGTCACAGCACCTTTAGGGCCCAACGTTAATTTACATCACACCATGTTTGCTGGCAGCATTTATACTTTAATGACGTTAACCGGCTGGGGAATGGTGTGGTTACAACAGCAATTGTCACAGGCTCACGGTGATATCGTGTTAGCTGATGCAAAAGTCAGATATTTAAAACCGGTGACTAAACAGCCTTATGCCAAAGTTATTTGGCCCTATACTGATTTGAATCCATTAAACCGAGGCCGACGAGTAAAAATCACTTTAGAAGTGGCGTTATATTGTGATGACATTATGTGTGCTACGTTTACCGGGCAATTTGTGTCTTTACCGCCAAAAAATATTAGCGTTGATTAAAATATGCGCGTTGAACAAGTAAATATATTTCGATTTTATCGAATATAATTGCAAAATTATTGCGCTATTATTCTTTTTTATAGGCAAATATACTAACTGCATTGGTCAGGCACATAGCATATGACCCAACAAACATATGGGTGAGACTTAACAATGGCAAAAGTACTAATTTTAAAATCAAGCATTCTAGGCAGTTATTCACAGTCTTCAGCATTAGTTGATTATTTACATCAACAATGGAGCAGTAAAGTTGCGCAAATTACAGTGCGTGATTTAGGTGAAAATACATTACCAATGTTAGATGGTGAGCTAGCTTCAGGTTTACGCGGCGGTGATAATCTTTCTGAACGTCAATTATCTGCACTCGCGCTATCGGATGAATTAGTCGCTGAAATTAAAGCTCATGACACCATTATTATCGCTGCGCCGATGTACAACTTTGGTATACCGACAACGTTAAAAAATTGGATCGATTTGATCGCCCGTGCCGGTGTGACGTTTACTTACACCGATATCGGAGCGGTTGGTTTAATCGAAGGTAAGCGTGCCATTATTGTGACTACTCGTGGTGGAGCGCATAAAGGAGGCCCTACAGACCATGTGGTACCTTACTTAACAACTGTGTTGGGCTTTATTGGGATTAACGACGTTGAAACCATTTATGCAGAAGCATTAAATATGGGTCCTGATGCAGCAGAAACAGGCATTAGCCAAGCTAAGCTTGCTATCGATGCAATAACACTTTAATAAATACAGCGGCTTAAGTTAAGTCGCTGGTTTGAAAACTAAACGTTTAATGCACCTTTGATATTTAAAGGAGCATTAAGCGTTTTTTATTTTGTGATTTTTTGTCATTTTGTTGATCAACAACATAATTTGCCACGTATAAACCTCATTATCAGTATCTAGTTTGATGCCAACTTTACTTTTCAAAATGTAGATTCATTACCAAAAGCCCTCAAGCTTATCGTTGAAAAGCCGTCATATTGTTGTTTCTATTTTATGAAAATAAACAAAATTGTCATCGCGTCAGCTTTAATTCTGCTCGCTGTGAGTCTTGTTCCTATATTGATGTTGATTAATCAATGGGATTCAGGTTCGCAGAGCTATGGAATTACCACTAGTGATAGCCAACAGATTCATTTTCGGTGGCAAGACGTTAATCAACAAGTTCACCAGTACCCTGCGTCCGCGGGAACGTATACCTATTTATTTTTGGGCTTTTTGTCGTGCTCAGAAATTTGTCCAATACGTATTGAGCAATTAAATCAACTTGAACAACGCATAGAGCAGGATGCTTCGTTTAATAAAGCTGAGGTTCAATTTCTATTTGTGACTATTGACCCTGATAACGACACATTAGCCTTGCGCCAAGCGGTGATCGATGCACGCTCTACGCGTTTTGTCAGTGCGTCATTGTCCAAGTCAGGTTTACATCAACTTGAATTGCGCTTATCGGACAATATCAATCGGCAACTCGCCACCATCAATCATGTTGGCAATCTATTTTTGTTGAACCCAAATGGACAAATCGAACGTATTTATACGGCTAAACAACTTTCAATATCCAAGATGTTGATTGATCTTAACCATATTATTTCATCTCAACTTTAGGTTTAAATATATGAATGATGCTCAAACTGTAACATTACTCAAAAAACATGATTTATATATCTATCGGTTGTTGATGTTGCAGGCCCCATTATTAGTCGTCAGTGGATTTTTTGGTGCCCAAATGCTGACATTTAGTATTACTGCAGCGATAGCTATTTTAGTTATAGTACAGTTGAGTTACAGCTTGCTGAAAGGGACTGAGTTATTTGCGATAGTTGGTGCAGTAATTATGATGACGGTGTCAGGATTACTGATTCAAAGCCAAATGGGTATGATTGAAATGCACTTTCATATCTTTGCCACCATGGGCGTATTTCTTATTTATTTACGCTGGCAGCCGTTATTGGCTGCTTTGTTGACGGTGGCAATACACCATATTCTTATGACCTATATTCAATTGCAAGATATTGAAGTATTAGGTACACAGTTAATGATTTTTGCCGGTAATTGTAACTGGACCATAATGTTAGTTCATGCTTTGTTTGCTGCGATTGAAACCTTTATTCTTATTCGTATTGCCTTGTTTATGCGTACTGATTCACTGGCCAATCAACGTATTGCTGGTGCAATTCAACATATTTCACAGCATAAAGATTTATCGATTCGGTTACCTTCAGCCGATACTCAGGCAGAAATGTCCTTTAATTTGATGCTGGAAGAGTTGTCGCAATTGTTTAACGACTATCGCGATATTGCTGTGAAAATGGCAAGTACTTCCGACAATTTAATGAGCCTGAGCGATCAAACCCAGCAAGCAGTACAACAGCAAAATGATCAAGCTAGAATGATTGCCGAGTCGACTCAAGATGTGATCGACAATTTTCAACAAATGGCCCATGACACTCAAATATCAGCGGATCAGGCCAAAGAAGGGGCTACCTCAAGTCTTGGTGATAGCCAAAGCGCACTAAGCATTATGAAAGACATGCAGGCGCTAGAAACTAATATGATAGAAGTGGCAGAATCAATGACCGATTTAACCACGGATATTAGTGCTATCACCACATTGCTACAGGCTATTCGTAGTATTTCAGATCAAACTAACTTACTGGCGTTAAATGCGGCGATTGAAGCGGCTAGAGCGGGTGAGAGTGGTCGAGGTTTTGCGGTGGTGGCAGATGAAGTTCGCACTTTAGCAAAGCGTACCAGTCAATCGACCGATGGCATTGAAAAAGTATTGAGTCGTTTGAATATCAGCATGCTAAAAACCGTTGAATCAATGGATCAAGGCAAACAGCGTACGACGCAAAATGTATTTCATACCAGTGGCATAGCCAAAGGGCTTGAGCAACGTTCAGCCCAAATTGGTCAAGTGGCGACCTTGAGCCACAATGTGGCAAATGGTACACAACAACAAGCAGATAGATTGACTCAAATAGGATCGGAGATTTTGGACAACGCTCAAGCAGTTGTACTGTTATCGGCACAAGTTCAAAAGCTGGCTGGTGGCGCGGTAGAAATGAAACAGATTACTCAAGACTATCAAACCAAAGCTGCGGCTTACAAGGTGTAAAAAAATACAGGCGAAAGCATCGCTTTCGCCTGTTTTATTTGGCTGCTAAGTTGGGACGATGCTCTTATGCAATTAACGCCAACGTTTAAAAATTAATGAAGTATTAATGCCACCAAAGGCAAAGTTGTTACTCATAATGTAGTCGGTGTCGATATGACGAATATCGTCTTTAATATAATCCAGCGGGGCGCATTCAGGGTCAACATCATTAAGATTGAGTGTTGGTACAAACCAGCCTTCATTCATCATGTTAATACTGCTCCATGCTTCCAATGAACCACAAGCGCCTAGGGTATGACCGGTATAACTCTTTAATGAAGAGATGGGCGTTTCTGCACCAAATACTGCGTGAGTCGCGGCAGTTTCTGCTATATCACCGCGATCGGTTGCGGTGCCATGAGCACTGATATAACCGATGTCTTGCGCCGATAATTGGGCATCTTTTAAGGCTAAACGAATCGCCACTTCCATGGTGTTAGCATTGGGTTGAGTGACGTGTTGGCCATCTGAATTGGTGCCAAAACCAACCAACTCAGCATAAATATTAGCACCACGGGCTTGAGCATGTTCAAGCTCTTCTAATATCAAAGTACAAGCACCTTCACCGATAACCAAACCATCGCGGTTCTTGTCAAATGGGCGCGGCGTTAGCTCTGGAGTATCATTTTTGGTGCTGGTGGCATACAAAGTATCAAACACAACCGCCTCGGTAGGGCAAAGCTCTTCACCGCCGCCCGCGAGCATAATGGTTTGCATGCCATATTTAATCGCTTCATAAGCATAGCCAATGCCTTGACTAGCAGAAGTGCACGCACTGCTTGTGGTGTGAATACGGCCTTGTAGGCCAAAGAACACCCCAATATTAACTGCGGTAGTGTGGGCCATCATACGGATATAACTGGTGGCGGTTAACCCCGACATTTCGCCAGTTTTTAACATGTCGCCAAAGCCCATAATCGGATCGGTACTGCCTGTAGATGAGCCGTAGGCCACGCCAGCTAGACCGGAGTTTAGGATGGGATCGTTCAACAAACCTGCATCTTCAAGCGCTAATTCACTGGCACGTGTCGCCATCATGGATACTCGCCCCATAGAGCGGATCTTTTTACGTGAATAATGGGTGGGCAGAGAAAAATCAGTCACTGGAGCTGCCAGTCGAGTATTTAGACCTGGGTAGCGATCCCATTCATCCATGCGAATAACGCAGTTATGTTTGGCTAATAGTCTAGCTTTAATTTGTTGCCAGTCTTGGCCTAATGCGGAAATTCCGCCCATGCCGGTAACGACTACACGCTTCATATCATGCCTCCGTTAACGGAGATCACTTGGCGAGTTATGTAGGCGGCATCGTCTGATAATAAGAAATTTGCAAGACCTGCAATTTCACTGGGTTTGCCCATGCGTTTCATCGGTACTATTTGATTGACAATATCGGTTGAAATATCGGTGACCATATCGGTTTCAATTAACCCCGGTGCGATACAATTGACGGTGATTTTTCGCTTAGCTAACTCAAGCGACAATGCTTTAGTGGCGCCAATAATTCCCGCTTTTGAGGCGCTGTAGTTCACCTGGCCACGATTACCTGCAATGCCTGACACCGAGGCTAGGGTGATAATACGTCCACCTTTACGTGCTTGTACCATTGGCATAACTGTAGGGTGGATAACATTATAAAAACCATCAAGGTTAGTGTGGATCACACTGTCCCATTCATCTTCGGTCATCGCAGGGAAGGCGGTATCGCGATTAATACCCGCATTAAGAATCACGCCATAATAGGCACCATTTTCGGCAATGTCCGTTTCGATAGCAAGCTTAACCGCTTGGCGATCGGCAATATCAAATTGCAGTAAACTAACTTGCACACCAAGATCTAATAAGGTTTTTTGTACTTGGGCTGCGGCAGCATAATTGCTGTGAAAATGCAGTGCAATATCAAAACCATTCTCGGCTAATTTAATTGCGATGGCTTTGCCTATTCCTCGGCTGGAACCGGTAACTAATACTCTATTATTCAAAATGTCTCTCCGTGATTGATTCGAGGAACTCCAATGGGGTGTCAAAAGGTTTGTTGATCATGCTTAACCGTCGGCTTGGCTTTCATCAATATAGGCTTGGGTGTCTTGTGGTTGGAATACATTGACATTGGCCGCAGCCACTAACGTCTGGTGATGATAAATTTGGCAATCAAATACCGCTAATCCAGACTCTTCCTGATACAGCCGAGTGACCTGAGTGCGATAAGACTCACCCAAGGTAAATGTGTCGATATGCATTTGCAGTTTGCGGGTGCCGAGTAAAAAACCGACTCGGATATCATCGTCGCGCAGTAAGGCTTCAACACCCGCTAACGCAGCAATACTTTGGGCCATATACTCGATGCCAACGTAATTTGGCACGCCATTGAGTTGGACGTCGAAATAGGCACTATTAGGGCTAATATGGGTTGCGGTGATTAAGCAGTCTGGGCGATGTTCTAAGACATTATCAATTAAGATCATTGGTGCACGGTGTGGAATAAAAGTACTTATATCTTGCGCTAACATCGCCGGCGTTGCAGTGGCTATTGACATGAAACTAGGCATCCTTTCGACAAAAAATCAGGCTGGCATTACTGCCGCCAAAGGCAAATGAATTACTCATAATAAAATTGAGCTGATTAAGGCTAGAATTATTGTTGGCGCTAATGAGAGCGATATTAGGGTCATTAGCATCTTGCTGCCCATCCCAGATATGCGGTGGCAAACGCTTATCATGGTTAAGTGGGCTTAATAATAAATAGCAAAAGGCAGCTTCAATCGCCCCTGCAGCACCTAAAGTATGGCCTGTGAGCGGTTTGGTTGAGCTGCAGGCTGGTAGTGAATGGCCAAACACTGCAGTGACCGCACGTGATTCCATGGCATCATTTTTGGGTGTGGCTGTGCCGTGGAGGTTGAGATAATCGATTTGTTCGGCAGTAATGTTGGCTTCTGTTAGGGCTTGTTGTATGGCGGCAATAGCGCCTAATCCTTGCGGGTGTGGTGCTGAAATATGGTGTGCATCGGCAGACTCGCCGATCCCAGCCAACATGACGTCACTTTGGCCACGTTCTAAGGTAAATAAGGCTGCCCCTTCACCAATATTAATCCCATCACGATGGCGACTAAACGGATTGCAATGGCCTTTGGATACCGATTCTAATGCGGCAAAGCCATTAACGGTTAACTGACACAAGCTGTCTACCCCCCCCACAATTACCATATCGCACATATTCGCATTGAGTAACCGCTGGGCACTGGCAAATACTTTGGCACTCGATGAACACGCTGTAGATACGGTATAACAAGGGCCTGACAGTTCAAACAACTGTTTTAAATAATCACTGGGGCTACCCAGTTCCTGCTGCGAGTAATGGTAACTCGGGGGAAAATTGCCATGTTCAAGCTGATATTTTAATGCCGCTTCGCCTTTGGAAATGCCAGAGGTGCTGGTGCCTAATACCACCCCTATCCTCTCCGATCCAAAACGCTGCTTAGCTTGCTCTATTGCGGGCACAAGTTGCTGGGCGGCAGTGTTTAATAAACGATTATTACGGCAAGCAAATAAACTCAGATGATCGGCAATTTCTATTAACCGTTTGTCATCGACGCAACCGACTAATGTAGGCGCATCGAACAATAAATTATCGCGCCATTGCATAGCACTGATATCACCGCTAATGAGACGCGGCAGCACCTCTTCTGGCGAGTTGCCCAGAGGTGTACACAATCCGATGTGAGTTATTGCTATGCGACTGTTCATGTTTAGTTTGATGGCCTATTTATCTCGGTTTATTGGATTATGCTGGAGCACTTGTTTATTAATCTGTTATTCAATCAGTTAGTTAATTAGTTAGTCAATTGGGTTTATTTGCATATGAATATCGGCGGCATCGATGTCGACATTCACTTGCGCTAACCACGGGTCGATATCGCTATACGTTATCGTGATTAAGGCTCCACTGGCATCAATAAGTTGCTTACATAACGGCATATCACATGCCATAGTGACTAATTCACCGCCGGTTAAATGTTGATTAACTTGCTCCGTTGGCCAGTAAATCAACTGCATTATTGCCATTAAATACTCTGCTTTAAATTGCTCACCTAATAACAGGCTTTGCTGACTTTGCAGGGTTTGGCCATCGTACACTAACGTGAATAATGCTTGCCCAAGTGGCGCTAATCCCACTAACGTCATCTGTAGGGAATTAAGCTCCAGCTGGGTTAATAACTCATGATTTTCTTGCCCATGGGTAAAGCTGACCATTTGGCTTAAGCTGATGTCTTGCTGCGGTGACGTTGTTAACAGCGCAGCGGCTGAGCTTAGGCAATATTGTGCTTCACTGGCGAGTGGGACACAAGTTTGCCGCTCGATTTGTTGGCTACAAGCACTTAATAGGCTTAGCAGTAATAGCGCCACCACGCGAAGCAATATTATCCCCGCAGAACGCCCCAGCAGATTAAGCAACATTGGGCTTTGGCTCCTGACATAATTCAACAATGGTATTGAGGCGTCGTTCGGACTCTTTTACAAATGGGTTGCTCATGTCCCAAGCGTAGCCTGCTAAAATTGAGCAGATCATTTGTTTAATCTTGTTGTCAGCTTGCTGATAGAAAATGACATCTTGAAAGCGTCCGTCATACCAAGCTTGGACATAGGTTCTAAAGGTGTTAACCCCTTGCATTAATGGCGCAGAGTATTCGCTATTCCAATCAACCGTTTGGCCATTAAGTTGCTTATTCAAACAGGCAACCGCCATTGATGCTGACTGCATTGCAATCGTCACCCCGGATGAAAATACTGGGTCAAGGAACTCGCCAGCATTACCCAGTAAAGCAAACTTATTGGTTGCTAAGGTGGTTACATTAGCCGAATAACCTTTGAGAGTGGCACAAGGCTGAACAATATTGGCATTACTCAGTAACTGCTGTAGCTCTGGCTCTTCATTAATCACCGCTAACAATTGTTGTTCAAGGCTACCGGATAAATGCTCGAGTAAATGCGGCTCAGCCACCACGCCAATTGAGCAACGGTTATTGCTAAAAGGGATTAACCAGTACCAGATATCCTTATGTTGAGGATGAACACTGATTAAGATCTTATTACGATCAAAATGGGCATCGCTGATGTTGTCTTCAATATGGGTGAAAATGGCGCTGCGTGGCGCTAAGTTTGATGGCTGCTCTAAGTTCAGTAACCGCGGTAATACTCGGCCAAAGCCGCTGGCATCGAGCACAAATTTAGCATTCACTTGATATTGTGCACCTCGGTCATTCGTTACCGTTAAGCGAGGATTATGAGTCAAATCAATCGCATCAACTTGATGACCAAAATGGATCTCAACCCCTTGACTGATAGCTGTGTCGGCTAGGAGTTTATCAAAATCTGCCCGTTGAACTTGAAACGTAGTCCCAGGGCCTGGGGTAAATTTATCGGTAAAGTCAAAGGTGGTGTAGCGCCCTTGGTGCTGAAATGCTGCACCATTTTTAAATTGAAATCCAGCCTGATTAACGGCGTCAAGCATGCCTGCTTGTTCGAGAAATTGCATACAACAAGGTAGTAAACTTTCGCCAATGGAAAAACGTGGAAAATGCTGTTTTTCAATAACAACAACCTGATGACCTTGTTGGCGTAAAAGGCTTGCGGCAATGGCACCAGAAGGGCCTGCGCCAATGATGGCAACGTCAACGTCCATGTTGCTGACTGTATGTGAATGACTAAATGGCATTTACAGTTTTCCTAGTAATAAATGAAATAAACGGTGCCAGTAAAAATGAAAAACTGATCCCAAAAAGAAGCGTTAAACCAAAAAAGTGAATGGCATGGGTTTGACTCAGCGCCAACAACCCAAAAGCCAATAGTGTTGAACAGGCTGACATAAAGATTGCCATCATCACTCCGCGGCTAGTGTGCTTGGCCTCGGCAAAAAATAGGCTGTAATCGATACCAATGCCTAACACTAAAATAAGCGCTAAGGCGTGAAACAAGCTAATGCTCGAGCCGACAAGGCCTAAACAGGCTAGCGTGAGCAGTACTGATAAAGCGGGGACTGCGACGATAGCGAATGCCAACTTAATACCGTATTTAATGCTAAAAATTAGGCTAGCTAAGGCAAATACCCACATTAATAGTTGTAATGTTAGTTGGCGATACTTGCCCATTAAATGGGATATATCACCGACCTTATCGATTAACCTCACTTGCCCTAAAGGCCATTTATGTTCAGTCAGCCGTTGCTCAAGAGAGGCTAACGAATGTATGCCACCGAGTAACACTATGGCGCCAAATTGCTGGGGTTTGTCTGTTGTTGGAATCGCACCAAGCCATAAGGTTTGTAAATCATCATTAGCTTTGGCTAGTACCATGGTTGGGGTTAACCATTTTGATTCGGCGTGATTAAGTTGTGCAATCATACTGGTGCTTATGCTGTCATCAAGGCCCATTTCGCTGATGATCTCGTCTAAATGTTGCCCATAAAGCTGCTGCTGTAACTGATAGTGTTGTTGTTGTTTGGCAATGCTAGGTATAAAGCGGCTGAGACTGATTGCTTGGTCTAATTCAGCATCAGTTATGGCTTTATCCAGTACTGGTGTCAATTGCTCTAATGTTTGTAATAAAGCTTGTTCACTGGGACCACTGACTAAAATAAATTGGTTGTCGGTGCCGCCGCTGAGCAGTTGCCTTAGTTGGTTCTCTTCGGTGGTGATGGCTTCAGGGCTTTGTTGCAGCTGACGTATATCATCGTTGGAATCCGTTTGTGACAAACCGAAAAACAATATTGTTGCCAAACCAATGAGCAAAGCCGCTATAGCTATTTTTTGCCACAATTTATTCGGGGTGAAAATACGTTGTAATAGCGCCAAATAACCTTGGGCAAGGGTTAATCCAGGCGTCGATTTAAGCGCATGGTTACCCAGTAATGGAAACACCAATAACAACGTTAGGTAGGTACCAATTAATCCAGCAGCACAAAAGACGGCCACTTGTTGCATTCCCGGAAATGGCGTAAAGCCAATGGCGATAAAGGCACTGGCACTGGTTGCAAGGGCGAGAGTGAGCGCCGGAAAAATCTGCTTTAAGGTGTCTGTTGCGTTGTTATTGGGATGAGCTTGTTTTTCGCAATAAAAGTGAAAGCTGTAATCTATGGCGACACCAATTAAGCTGGTACCAAACACTAGTGTCAGTAAGTGCAACTCACCGAAAATACTTAAGGTGGCGACAAACGCAAATACCACACCAGTTGTTAACGTCAGTAGTGCGGCAAATAACGGCATAATCGACCGAAAGGCCAACCAGACTAATAAGATAATCCCCAACATGGAAATGAATCCAATTCGGCTGATTTCTTGTTTGGCCGACTCAGTGGCGGCGATCGCATGAAAAAGCGCACCAGCCTTAAGAAAACTGACATCAGGGTAGTGCTGCGTCACTTGGCTAAACGCAGACTTTAATGCTTGTATTTGCTGTTGCTGAGCGGTCGGGCTAAACGCACTGTCGCGGCCTTTGGCCATGACAATTGCAGCCACACCCTGATTAGTATCGGTGAGTAAAATGCCTTGTTGGCTTCGCAGCGCACTATTAGGTGATAACGCCAGTAAGTTGGCCGGAAACATCAGTAATGGGTCATTGCTGAGCAATTGGCTGTTGGCAAAACCAAATGCGCTATAAAGTTGATTTTGGGCCACATTAAGCAGTTGGCGCCAATTATCTGTTTCAATCGCTTTAGCTTGCTCGGCGGTGAGTAGGGTAAAGCGATGTTCGAAATACACTTTAGCCAAGTCTTGCAGATGATCATCCGCGCCGCTACGAATGCGAATAAAGGGCTGTTGAGGCTGTTTATCTAGCACATCCATCAGTTGCTGTGCGGCACTGATAGCTTGGTTGTCATTATCGGCTTTTACTGCAATATACACTTGGTTTGCGAGTTGCTGTTCAACTCTGTTTAATGCTGTTTCAGTGAGTTTGTCTTGCTGTAAATGTGGCAACATCGCCAAAATATCAGTTTGAATATGCGCGCCCTGTTGCCATTGTATTAAGCCAGTGGCTAACATTGTCAGCAGCAAGATTACCCATAAGACAAAACGCCCAATGGGAGATAGCAACGCGGTTAGCGATATGGGCTGCATTATTTAGCTGACTCATTGCCAAGACTAAAAAGCGCCAGCTCAGTTTCACTCAGTGGCCCTTGTTGGGTCTGGGTAAATTGAATTTGGGTATAGTCGCGAACATTCGCTTGGTTACTGGTCATGATTAATGAACGTATAAGGGTATCGCCGCTGAGGGTAATGTTACCCATAGACGATTGCACTTGTGGGTCTTTAGCTTGTAAGCCCAGTTGCCATGACTTATCTGCGGGCTTAGTTGCAGGCTGAATTACGGACTGAGTTGCGAATTGAGCAGTAGGCATAAATAAGTTGAAATCGGCGCTTAAGGCATCAATATCGCCCGCCATAATGGCTTGTAATAAACGCGGTAATTGCTGTGCAATCGGGTTGCCATTAGCCTCAGCGCTAAAGTGTTGAATTTCGCCTTGGCTGTTTTGTTGGATCAACTGCTGATCTTTAAGCACCATCAAGGTATTGAACGGACGCTGCTGCTGCCATACCAACCCTTGCGTTGGACTAAATATAAACTGTCCTTGGCTGAGTAAGGGCTTTTTAAGCACCTGTAAATGGCGTAATTGAACAAACTGCCCACGAGTGTCAAGTTGTAGATTCAGTTGCTGCGCTAGCGCACTGAGGGCTTCTGTGCTGGCTGGTTGAGTATACAACGCCTGAATATCTGCCAATTGCGCTTGAGTAAGAGGTTCATTATTGCTTGCTGGTGGATGTTCGTTCGCCGAGGTGGCCGCAATACACAGGCAACACAGCATAATGATGCTGCTTACTCGCGCCAGTATGCTAGTAAATACGCTAGTAAATAAGCTCAAAAATACTCTGCTGCGGGCACTCATTACACTTGGCTCGCATCGAGTAATGGGCGAATTTTTTGTTGAAATATCTCAGGGGTAACAAAGCATAATTCTTGGGTAGCAATCTCAACTGCAGCTTGTATGGTATAGCCCTTAGTAATGCGTGCGTTGGTGTCGGCATCAACAATTTGATAGTTAATGCGTAAGCGGTTTTCCCATTCAACAATAGCGGCGATAACCTTGATTTTTTGGTCAAAGGTGCTGCTTTTAACGTACTTAATTTGCACATCCACAATCGGCCAAGCGTAGCCAGATTCAAGCATAGTGCGATAGTTGTAACCGAGCTTATCCAGTAATTGGCACCGCACAACCTCAAAGTAGCGTAAGTAATTACCGTGCCAAGTAATGCCCATCGAGTCGACATCGTGAAACGGGATCACCATTTCCATTTCTGTGAGTAATAAACCTTTCATTTAACACACCTCCCACAGGCCTAGTTGAATTTTGTCGACTGTTTGGCGTAGTACTGATTCTAATGGACGGTCTTCGGTAAGCAGTTCAAAATCTTCACTGACTTGAGCCAATGTGGTGGCAAGTGATGGTGTTAGTGAATTTGGATCTAACTCTTTCTGTATCACCCGTAGTTGAATGCCTTGGCTCATGGCCAATAATGCGGCGGCAGCCACTTGCTCTGTCAGTTGCAATATCCGCATGCAATCGCGGGCGGCAATGGTGCCCATGCTCACTTTGTCTTGATTGTGGCATTCCGTTGAGCGAGAAAACACACTGGCAGGCATGGTGTTTTTTAATGCTTCTGCAGTCCAAGCCGAAACACCGATTTGTACCGCTTTAAAACCATGGTTAATGGCGCGACGTTCGCCTTCTGCGGCAGATAAATTAGCCGGTAAACCATTGTTGAATTTAGGGTCCATGACTAAGGCCATTTGACGATCAATTAAGTCGGCGATATTGGCCACCGCATTTTTCATCGCATCCATGGCAAAGGCAATGTGGCCGCCATAAAAGTGACCGCCATGGAGGATATGTTCGCCCTCGGCATCGACAATCGGGTTGTCGTTAGCGCTATTGAGTTCGGTTTCAATAAACTGACGCATAAAAGGTAAAGCATCTTGCAGTACGCCAATGATGTGCGGTGCACAGCGAATGGAATAGCGGTCTTGTAAACGGTCAGAATTACGTGGATGCGCATGATGATTTAAGTCTTCGCGGATCCAACTGGCAATTTGGTTTTGTCCTGGATGGGGTTTGGCGGCAAACAAAATTTCATCAAAATGATTTGCGTTGCCTTTAAGCGTTAACGATGCCATGGCAGTAATACGGCTTGATAAGCGAGTTAAGTACTGCGATCGGTCATAGGCTAAACAGGCCAGTGCGGTCATCACTGCTGTGCCATTCATTAACGCGAGGCCTTCTTTAGGGCGCAGAGTTAATGGCATCATGCCGAATTTCAGATAAACATCTTTGGTCGCTTGGCGTTTACCTTGGTATATCACCTCACGTTCGCCAACTAATACAGCGGCAAGATAAGATAGTGGGGTTAAATCGCCGCTGGCGCCAACCGAACCTTCTTGAGGAATAACCGGGGTGATATCGTTATTTAATAGCCATTCGATGCGCTGTAGCAGCAGATAGCTGACCCCTGACTTACCCACAGCCAATGAGTTTAAGCGGCAAGCCATAATCGCGCGGGCTTGCATTGGGCTAAATACATCACCTAAACCACAACCATGAAAACGGGTTAAATGTAGTGGCAATTCATGGACTAAGTCTAAGCTGACATTGACTGTGCAGGAGTCGCCGTAACCTGTGGTGACGCCATATACTACGCCTTCTTCATGCAGCAAACTGTCGATGAAACGGGCGCCTTTTTGAATATATTCAACATAGTCTGCAGCATCTGCTAGTTTGACCGTTGCGCCTTTGGCGACAGCGACCACTTGTTCAAGGCTCAGGTAGCTTTGGCCTAAATGCACCGTGTTTTCGGCAGATGATGACGGTGAAGAAGTGTTGCTCATTGAATTAGTTATCCTGACTAGGTGAAGTGGTGCTGTTAGCGGGTGCAGTATTTGTATTTGACGCAGCACTTGTATTAAGTGCACTTCCGGTATTAAGTGCACTACCCGTATTGACAGCAGTAGCGGGGCGCGAAAGCGGACGATCAATCAATTCGTCTTTATGCCAAAAATCGTAAAAATTAAACCACTGCAATGGTGCCTGTTTGGCAAAGTACTCTAAGCGCTGACTGTACAATTTCATTGCATCAGTTAAGCGTGCAATGCGCCCCGCCCGCGGGCCTTTTAAGCTATCGCTTAAGTGTTCAACATGTACTTTATAGCGGCCTTGTTGGCGAATGCAGAACATGGTGTATACCGGACAATTTAACAAGCTTGCAAGAATAAATGGTCCTTGCGGAAACGGCGCTTCATGACCGAGAAAGGGTAGGTAAACCACCCGACCTTGGCTGTTTGATGAGGTGCGGTCGGCTGCAATAACCACTATTTCGCCCATATCAATTTTTTGCTGTAACAGCATAGAAGTACTGGGATCAAGTTCATTAACATGAATAAGGTTCAGACTACTTTGTGGGTTCAGCTGTTGTAATACTTTGTTAAAGTTTTCGGCGTGTTGAGTCAACACCATAACGTTGACTTTCACTTTCTGCTGGTGGATTGAAATCGCACGACATAGCTCTAAATTACCTAAATGCGACACAATCAGTACGGCTCCTCGACCAGAAGCCACTTGGTTTGCCAGAATATGACGATCGTTAAAATCGACTTGATTGAGTTTGATGCGGTCGCACCAGGCATCGATCCTATCCAGAGCTGCATTACCAAAAGCAATAAAGTGATTTAAGCTGTCGCGCCACTGGGTGGGTTGATGTAAATCTGGATGATCTGGAACTTGTTGCTGCACTCGGGCTAGAAAATTCATCGACGCTTGACGAGCTGAAGCACCGGTTAGAAAAAAGTAACCAATCACCGGATACATAATCGCTCGGCATAACCAGTGGCCACCTAAGCGATAACATTCAGCCAGTAATTTTATGCCCCAATAACTGCCACGCTCTCCCATTGATGACCAATGTTGATGCGGGGTATTTTTATTCAGAATTTGTGGCAAACGAGTCAACATAGCAAAAAATAATGTAGTGTGCATCCAGCTAATGCGCACATTGTCTTGCAAGCCTTGAAAGTGGCTAATACCGTCTTCCGGGTAGATTACTTTGGTCGGAACATGAACCACCGGAGTGCCTTGCCAGTGTAGTTTGACCATGATTTCAATATCAAAGTCCATCCGTTCACCCAGTGCTTGCTGGCTTAATAACTGCTCGGTAGCCTCTAATGGATAAACCCGAAAGCCACACATAGAATCTTGAATCTCGAGACTTAAGGTTTCAATCCATACCCAGAAATGGGTGATGTAACGTCCGTATAAACGCCCTTTAGGCACCGAGTCATCATAAATGGGTTGGCCAGATATTAATGACTGTGGCTGTTGTTCTGCAGTCGATATCATTAACGGAATATCGTCTAAATTATGTTGTCCATCAGCATCAACCTGTAATACATGGCTAAAACCATCGCGGTATGCTTGGCGTAGGCCGCTGGTCACTGCCGCGCCTTTACCGCGATTAAACGGATGGTTAATGAGCGTTACCCAGCTAAACTTTTCTGCCATGGCTTGCAAAATATAACGGGTTTCATCTTGGCTACCATCATCAACCAAATAACATGGCAGATTGAATTTTGCTAAGTTAGTTAAGGTTTGTTCAATGGCAATATGATGATTGTAATTGGGGATAACCAAGGCTAGCTTCATGAGGCAATCTCATTGGCAATCGGCGCAGGAGTGACTACTGCAGGCTTAAGCGCAATACGGCCAGAGGCAAACCGTTTATCTTGATCTCGATAACTAAAGATCAGTTTTGCTTTTTGAGGTTGATGTTCAATGATCAAATCAACATAGGTATCGGGCAAAATGAGTTGCTGAAATTTAAGCACTTCTAATGTGGCCACTTGGGCTGAATAACCAAATGCCCCACAGCCAAGTTTAACCGCCCAATCCAATTGGGTGACACCTGGTAATACGGCTTGCTGAGGAAAATGGCCATCGAAAAAGGCTAAATCTGCACTGACAAATAAACGCCATTGATAGAGATTATTATCGCCTTCATGGCTAACAATATGCGGTAATTCTGACTTAATCATGACTAAATAAGGCTACAATTTCTGATTGAGTACGCTTGCCTTGGCTATTGAGTGGCAAGTGTGCAGGATAACGCCAGCGTCGTGGTAGGGTGATACGTTCAAACTGGCTCAATAAATGGTTTTTTAAGGCATTATTAACCGCTAATTTTCCTTCCGCTTTGAGTGTTTGCTGGCCTAATTCACTTAAACAGACTGCAGCACCTAGCATGGTGCGCGGTTGCTCTAAAACTGTGACGGCCGCTTCGCTGACAAAAGGATGAGTTTGCAGTAAATGTTCCACTTGCGCTAACGACAAGCGTTTTTCTTCAATTTTGACAATGCGATCAAGGCGATGCAATAAACGGAACTGGCCATCTGTTAACAATTCAATTTTGTCATCACATTTTAACCATTGAGTTGGATTGTCTAAATAAACAGACTGCAGCATCAGCGCACCATCTTGCGGGTCCATATCGACATTCACTTGGGTAAATGCTTGCCATGGTTGCATGGGTTGCTGTTGGCGTCGATATCCAATACCGCCGGTTTCAGTGCTGCCAAATATTTCAATGGGCAACTGATTAAAGCATTGTTTAACCGCTTGGGCGGCATCAAAATTTAACGGACCACCAGAGCTGAAAATTAAGCTTGGGATACGTTGTTGTTTTTGATTTTCTAGAGCATCAGGCAAGCGGGTCAATTGAGCTGGACTACTGATTAAACACAAATTTGGCATAATGGCCAAGTAGTAGCTTAAGGTTTCAGGAAAGTCGATTTGTTCACTTAAGAATGCTCGGCTCGCGGCTAAAGGCCACAAAATTTTAAACAATAAACCATAAATATGCTGATGTGAAACTGTCGATACCACTGAACAATGAGGCAAATGTTCGGCAAATGTTTGCTCAAGAATACTGACTTCGGCATCTAATTGTTGCAGTGTTTTTTTGATTGCTTTGGGCTGACCGCTACTGCCGGAGGTGAATAGTACTAATTCACCTAATAGCTTGGTTTTAGGCCAAGTTGCAGCGGGCAAACTGAGTTCTTTTTTGAGCGCGATATACTCACGCACTTCACATAATGGCGTGTCGGCAATAATGGCATCAAATTCATGGTTGAGCTCGCTCAAGGTGCCTCGTTGGGTGTTGGCAGGCAATATCACTTGTTTACCGGCTAACAAGGCTGCACATAAACCAGCGGCAAATAAATCACTGTGCTTGGCTGCAAGCAGCCAACGCTGAGCATCACTTTGAATCAGCTGAGCATGTAAGTGGGCCACTTGCGCGCAAAACAACGATCCCGTCATGATGTCATGATGGTCAAAGCTGATTAGCTGCTGCGAGGCAGGCCCTGTAGATAACCAATTGAGTAAAAGCTTATTCATGTTTTTTCAACCAAAAGCGACGATAAATCCATTCACCACTGAGCAGCAACCCCATAAACAGGTAGGCGATCAGTCCGTTGTAAAGCGTCCATATTTCAATACTTGTTGCTATGGCGGTATAGGTTGCCACAGCACCATTTACAATAAATAACCCACACCAAAGTTTAGTGACGGTTTGTAAGTAAGGTATAGCTGAGTCTGGTAAATCAGGCTCTTTTAAGCGTGCTAAGCGCTCAATCATGCTTGGACCATTAATCAGTGAGTAACTGAATAACCCCAACATGCTCAGGTTTATCACCACCGGATAAAACAGTAACCAGTCGTTACGTTGAGTAATGAAACTGGCCGCGGTCAATCCTATGCCCACCAGTATTGGCAATGTCATGGATTTTACTTGCTGCTTAGTGACCACAAACCGTAGCAATAATAACAAACACAGCAGCAAAGCGATTGTGCCAGGTGGTAAATACTGCAAACCAAAGTACACCGCAACAGGATAAGCAATAATCACCAAGGTCGTCATAATCTGCAGGATTAACCGCATTAGCTTTTTATTAAGCCTTCAATGGAATTAACGACATCATTGACTGTACGGACGGTTTTAAATGCCTCTGGCTGGATTTTTTTACCCGTCAGTTGTTGCAATTTAATCACCAAATCTACCGCATCAATGCTGTCTAAATCCAGATCTTCATACAAAGAAGCTTCAAGCGTGATATCAGCTGCTTCTATTTCAAATTCATCAATTAAAATGCCACTTAGCATCTCAAGGATTTGTTCACGATTTTGCATGCTGACTCCTAAACACGTTGAGATTCAATAAAGCTAGCTAAGCTAGCAACACTGAAAAAGTGTGCTTTAGTCGCATCAGAATTGGCTTCAATTTTGACATCAAACTCTTTCTTAATTGCCAAGCCTAATTCAAGTGCGTCGATCGAGTCTAAGCCCAGACCGTCGCCAAATAAGGCCGCATCGGTTTCGATATCATCGACAGTGACATCTTCGAGATCTAAGCAATCAATGATCAGTTGTTTTATTTGATTGTGTAAGTTCATTTTTTTGTCTTTCTTATAAGTATGGCTATCAATGTGACTTGATAGGCTGTTTAAGTGTATCAAGGTAAAACTGCTGTAAGTCGCGCGTTAGCTGTCGAGCCCTTTTGGCTTCATTACCTCGTTTAGCATCATACAGCAGGTATGACATGCTTGTGCCAATTTCTACTGACATATTGATGGTTTGCCGTGGAATTTGGTACCAAGATTGTTGCTTAGTTAAGCCTGCAACATCAGTACGTAACACCACGGGTAAAATATCGGTTTGGGTGCGCAAGGCAATATTGGCCGCGCCACGCGCAAAGGGGTTAACAATATTACCGGTTAAAGTACGGGTACCCTCGGGGAAAATAATCAAATTAGTATCGGTACGCAGCACTTGCTGGCAGTCATGTAAAAGCCAGTCTGCGCCGCGATTAGGGATATAACCTGCACTGGCGAGTACGCCGCGAATAAACGGATTACGCCATAAGCTTTGTTTTACAATACAGCCCGCATTCGGCATAAGACTAATCAATACCACCACGTCCACTAATGTCGGATGATTAGCGATGACCACTTTTCCTTTAGTTTGCTGTAGTGCCTCAATATTTTTGGTGCTCACAGCTATTACTCCAGCAAAACTGAGCATGGCAACAAATGCTTTAAACATCCAACTGACGGCTTTTTGGGCCCGAGCTACGCGCACTGTTTTCTCGCCAGGCCAAAATCGTAATAGCGGTAAAATAGTCAATGAACTCAACAAGCCGCCTAAACCAAAAGCAATATAACAACACACACCACCAACCCAGCGAGGTATATAACGTAAACCGCTGAGTTTTGGCGCTGTGGCTTTTTTTTGCACAATAGCGTCAGTATGCTGTCTTGTATGGTGTTGATTAGGCATGATGTTCAAGCGACCAATACCAATGGCACAATTTACCTTGGATATGTTTTGCACTGGCAATATGGTGTATTAACTCGCTCATGCAGATGTTGTTTTGACTGTGATGCTCGGGCGGATGATCGGACACGCTAAGGGTCATTCGCTGAGCCGAATCGTGTTGTAAAGTGGTGTCTGCAAGCTGATTTTTGGCTTGTGGGGCACTGCTATTAAATGGTGCTAGGTACAAACCTAACGCCAAAGGTAGTTCGACTTCGTGAGTAAACTCACTGTATACCGGTGGAACCGGGTCATCACCAAATACAACCAATACAGGTTGTGGCGATTGCGCTAATTGCGCGTAGGCTTCAATAAGTGCCTGAGTGAGAGTTTGTTCACCAGCGGCAATCGATGTAGACGAAGCGGTATTGTTATTAACAATACCGAAAATGCCACTGGCAGTATTGTGCACTGATTGACTAAAAGCCATTGGCGATAACGCTTGTTGTTGGGTGATATCTTTGAGTAAGCCCAAGGTGCGCGTGAGCTCTCCATGGCGAGATGAAAAAATACTGCGGCAATTATTCTCAGGTTGGCATTGGTAGGCGGCCGTGAGCATCATTTTAGTTAAGCGACTAAAGCGACGGCGTTGCATGGCAGGAATGTGAGCCAATGGCGGTGAGTCTGGCTTAGGCGCCAAATTGCCATTAGGCTGTTGCCATTGTAGCCAACTTTCAGGTGTCTGAAAGTCCGGCGACCATGCGCCCCATGATAGAAGCTCAAATTCTAAATGCACTACATTCCCTCTATAATTGCCTAGCTATCCTTATCTAATTGTTAACAATTATCATCTACATAATGACGATTCGTTAACCTTGCCAATTGTACACCGAAGTGAATGTCGATAAGAAGCCGTGTGGACGAAAAAGCCTAATAGCTGAGGGTTAATTCAACAAAGTGACTATTAAATAAAAAAGCGCGACGGTAAACGTCGCGCTGATTGCTGTTAGCTTAATAAAATAGCTTTACCGTTTGATGTAAAGCTTATTTGTTCGCAAAGCTTTGCTGCAATTTTTTGACAGCTTCTTTAATTTTTCGAGTGTTGTCTGGCCCCATACGGATCAACAACTTTTGGGCATTAGGTAATGCTTCAAGGTTAGGATCGACATATTTATAGTTAACACTGATTGACGATAACTCAATAGGGTCTTCAATAATGGGCGCGCTAGCAACCATGCTAAAAGCCTGTTGCATACGCTTATCAAAATCAATATCACTGTAACCAAGTTCAGTAAAGGCTTCGGCAAATAGTGGTTTTAACTCAGTGTAAGTCGCGACTAAATCTTTATCGCTCAAGCCTGCTATAAAATTGGCATACAAATCATATCGATGATAACCATCTGGATTAAGATATGTTTTGTTGGTTATTTCACTCACGGTAAATTGCGTGTCAGGGCCTTTTAACGGGCTAGCTTTACGCACAATATCGCCTTGGGCTAGGTTATCGACAAACACCACAAATTGGCGGGCAATGTCTTTTTTCAAGATCATCGGCGCTATTTTCATACCGTTGGCTATAGCTAATGTTTTTGCTTCAACAAAATCATCAGACTCAGCTAATGCAGGAAGTGGTTCTGCAACTACAGCTTCCGTAGCTGTCTCGGATTCGCCAGTGGGGACTACATCTGTTGTGGTAACGTTTTGCGGTTCTTCAATAGGCGTTTGCTCTATTGGCGTCTCAGGAACTGACTCTGGCAGCTCAACTGGAGTGATAACAACCGGTTCAAATTCTTCAGCGTCATCACTGGTAAAATAGAAATAACTGCTTGCGCCTAAGAGGGCTATTACCGCGATAGCGATTAATAACATGTTAGACCCTGGTTTTTCAGCGGCTTGTGGGGTAATTCGGTCTTCTTCATTAACTTGCATTTCAATTCCTTGGGGTTATTGCTAATCGATACTAATATCTTGGTGGAGTCGAAAAATTCTGCTACATCCATTCTGCAATATTCAGCAGACTTGTCTAGTGATAACTGATGATAATGAACAATATATTAAGATCTATTTAAGCTTGGACATATTGCTGTCTATCACCTATCCAGCGTTGAATGATAGCATCTACGTTTTGAGGCACTTGCTGGTAAACGTGTGATGCCAATTTTTGGGTTGGTGCAATTAAATGTTGATCACGGATAAGATCAGCGATTTTAAGATCTGCCAAACCGGTTTGCTTGGTGCCAAGCACTTCGCCTGGTCCTCTAATTTCTAAGTCTTTCTGAGCAATTACAAAGCCATCATTGCTGTTGCGCAGCACACCTAAACGTTTTGTGGCAGTTTGTGACAATGGCGCTTTATAAAGTAATACACAATGGCTCGCAACAGCACCTCGGCCGACTCGGCCTCTTAATTGGTGCAACTGTGCAAGGCCTAATCGTTCAGGGTTTTCGATTATCATTAAACTGGCATTGGGTACGTCTACACCGACTTCTATGACGGTAGTCGCGACTAATAAGTTCAACTCTCCCGCTTTAAATTGCGCCATAATCGTCTGTTTTTCAGCGCTTTTCATTCGCCCATGGATTAAGCCAATTTTGAGCTCGGGTAGTGCTATGGTGAGTTCTGCTGCGGTGTCTTCAGCTGCTTGGCATTCAAGCACCTCAGATTCTTCAATTAAGGTACATACCCAATAAGCTTGGCGATTATCATGTAAAGCTGCTTGTTTAACTCGCTCAATAACTTGCTCACGACGGGTATCGGCAATCGCAACCGTTGTGACCGGTGTACGTCCTGGAGGAAGCTCGTCAATGACAGAGGTGTCTAAATCGGCATAAGCTGTCATGGCTAAAGTTCGTGGGATAGGAGTGGCTGTCATGATTAACTGGTGTGGATGAAAACCTTGGCTGACGCCTTTTTCTCGTAACCCTAAGCGTTGATGAACACCAAAACGATGTTGTTCGTCAATAATGATTAAAGCCAGCTTGTTAAACACTACCGCCTGTTGAAATATCGCATGAGTACCAATGACCATTTGTGCTGCGCCAGAAGCGATATCTTCGAGTGATTGAACTCGCGCTTTGCCTTTTAGTTTACCAGCCAGCCAGCCGACTTTTAGCCCAAGTGGTTCAAACCAAGTAGCAAAATTAGCTGCGTGCTGTTCAGCCAATAATTCAGTAGGGGCCATCATGGCTACTTGGTAACCGTTTTCAATTGCTTGTAATGCCGCCAGTGCCGCCACCAAGGTTTTACCTGAACCTACGTCGCCTTGAACTAAACGCATCATGGGGGTTGGATGCTGAAGATCTTGGTTGATTTCGGCGACAACTCTTTGTTGTGCTCCCGTTGGCTTAAACGGCAGTTGCGCTAAAAAAGGGCTTAACAATTGTCCTGTAGCAGGCATTGGCACTGCGGCATCTTGATTACTGCGCTGGCGCAGTTGCAACATGCTCAAATTATGAGCCAGTAGTTCTTCTTGGATTAATCTTTGCTGTGCAGGGTGTTGACCTTGCTCTAATTCAAAAGGAGACACCGAGCTATGGGGACGGTGCAAAATATGCAGCGCATCACGCAGGCTAATATTGTTTGGTTGTAATGCACTGGGAAGTAACTCGGGTAATCCACCTTGGTCTAACATTGCCAAGGCTTGCTCGGTCAATTTTATCCAACTGGCTTGTTTTACCCCTTCAGTTGTCGGGTAAATAGGCGTCAGCGTGTCGCTTAATGTGACGGATTCACCAGGATGAATAATTTGATATTCCGGGTGAACAATTTCTTTATGATGATTGCCGCGGCGTATTTCACCGTAAGCCCGAATGCTGGCTCCATTTTCCATGGCGTTACGTTGTGCCATAGAAAAATTAAAAAATCGCAGGCTCATCATTCCGCTGTGATCGTGCACATTACACACTAACATGCGCCGCCGACCTTGCATGATTTGAGTCGACTGAATTTCTGCTTCGATGGTGCCATAACTGCCAGGAGGTAATGCGGCAATAGGATGGATTTGCGTACGGTCTTCATAACGCAGCGGTAAATGAAACAGTACGTCTTGTACTGTTTTAATACCTAACTTAGCCAGTTTTTCCGCAACCTTTTTAGCAACGCCTTTAAGGTCGGTGATCGGAACAAGATCCAGTGGTAGCAAATTGTGCTCACCTAAATTGATTGTCAAAGATGTAAAAACCATAGTGATTTCAAGCTATCAATCTCAAATCACTGTAATTATATACAGATGTTTAAGGTATCTTAGCAGACTTTGAATACAAGGCAATATTAAGCCACTAATTACAACCAACCCTTTTGCTTGGCTATTCTGGCTGCATCAATTCGGTTACTGGCATTGAGTTTACTAATGGCTTCTGACAAATAGTTTCGTACTGTGCCTTCTGCAATAAACAACTGACTGGCAATATCGCTAGTTGATAAGCCTTCGCTTGCTAGGCGCAATGCACGTCTTTCTTTGTCGTTGAGAGGATCTATTTCACCAATAGCGGTGAACGCTAATTCTGGATCGATAACTCGTTTACCCGCCATCACTTGTTTAATCGCATTAATTAAGTCTTCAGACGGTGCGTCTTTTAATAAAAAACCACCGACACCGTATTCTAATGCTCGTTTGATATAACCGGCTCGGCCAAAGGTGGTCAAAATAATCACTTTGGTCTGGCTGCGCTGTTGTTGTAACCATTGGCTCAGCTCTAAACCTGATTTACCCGGCATTTCAATGTCGGTAAGTAACAGGTCAAATGAATCTGTTTTAAGTTGTTGCATCGCTTTATCGCCGTCTTCGACTTCGACAATCTCTATTTCATTTAGGCTATCACACGCTAATGTGAGCAACGCGGCGAGGGCGCCTCTTACCATAGCTTGATCTTCGGCTAATAGAATTTTCATCTAACGGACTCACTTAGTGGCAATTTGATACTCACTTTATAATGGGGAATCAATTGATAGTCGATTGTGCCATGTAACAAGGTTATTCGCTCTTGAATGCCTGTTAATCCGTTGCCTTTGGTGATGGTTTTAACCGGCACATTCTCGATAAAGTTGAGTTTGAGCCAGTCTTGACTTGTTTCAATACACAAGGTGCAATGTGTCGCTTGGCTGTGTTTTATGGTGTTATTAATCAACTCAGTTAGCAGCAAGCTGATTTGCGATTCCATGAGTTCACTGAGTTTAGGGAATGTGCCTTCTATGCTGACAGCAATAGCGTTATCTCTTAACGTATTGGCTAAGGTGTTTAACATTTGGGTTAACCCTTGATGTTTATAGCCCGATACCGTGTGGCGAATTTGGCTTAAACAGTCTCGAGTTATCACGCTCACTTGATGAATTTGCTGTTGCGCTTGGTCGATTTTACCTGAGGCAATGAGCTTGTCTGCCAGTTCAGCTTTTAAGGCGATTGCGGCTAAGTGATGTCCCATAACATCATGTAAATCGCGACCAATACGCTCGCGCTCTAATGCGGTGGCTAAATTGGCGACTTCATCTTTTGATTGTTGTTGCTGGCGTTTTATTCGTTGGCGATTTTGTTCAATCACACCAAACACTCCCACCCCTAAACAAATTCCCATACCATAAAAAGTAAAAAAGTAGCCTGAGTAACCCATGCTAATATCGATGACTAAAAGCAAAATGCTCAGTCCGATAAAACTCAATATTGCAGTGCGAAGCGAGTAGAAAAAACCAATAAAAAAACAGCAAAAGCTGAATAGTGATATTGCACCACTGGTGACGAATGACGACGCTATGGCTGACAGAAACATTAACCCAATGGGTTTGAGAGCTTGCTCTTTGCTACTGTTATAAGCCCAGAAATAACCAATAATAAAGGGCACTAATAATCCGATCGCGATCGAAATCTTTAACCATTGACCGGCCATAAAATACAAGGGAATAAAATAAAAACCTAAGTTTATGAGGTAAACCCAAGCGGTTCTTTGCTCGTAACTTTTTTCATTATCAGATGATAAACAAGATGTCATTGTGCCTCCTAGCGCAGTTAATCATAGAGTAACTGCGCGCTAACTAAAACCTATGCGAGTAATAATAAACTGGTCGATTACTGCTTTACTGTTTGTTGGTTTAACAGATATGTTGCCCAACCATATTGAGGGTCAACCTCAATGGCGGTTTGCCAATCTTGTAAAGCCCCTTTTAAGTCGCCTTGTTCTTGTTTCGCTAGTCCGCGCCAAGTATAGGCTTCTGCATGTCCCCAACAGATTTCGTTACAAGGCTGCTCAAATTGACTAATTGCTTGGGTTGCTAATGTTTGCGACTTGTCGAGGCCGCCACCAAATAGGCTTGGGGTATAAAATGCATTAATTGCTCGCACTAAGCTGACTCGCGGATTATTAGGTTCGAGATCGTTTGCTTGTTGCAGTAATTGCGCCGTTTTCATTCCTAATACGGTACCTTTACTATTATCAAACGAGATTTGCATTCCGTATACCGCAGCAAGTAGAGCTTGCTGGTCTGCAGATGGACCTTGGACTAAAAGGGATTCTAGTGTGTGCTGGGCATTGTTTAATGAATCTGTAGCGAGTTGACGTTGGCCGATGATGTTGGCTGTAATGGCTAGGCGATAATCAGCATAGGCTTTTTCATAATCAATAGCCTGTTCACTGTATTGACTAAGTTCAGTGATGTTCATTGTGTTGGCTGCAGCATCAATATCGCTAATGTTAGCAAAGCTAGTGTGGCTGACTAAGGTTAAGCTGGTGATCAGTAGTAAAGTTTTCATGGCTATCTCCATTTACGTTTTCCCCAATCAATATGTTGTTGGGATAGGTGTAGTATGGCGATAGACGGAGGATATTCTTAGACACAAAGGTCATCAATTGAAGATGACAAATGTCATTTATTTTCAGCAGCACATCTTAAATGTGAGTGCAGTTTCAGAACTTGTTAATAAAAGACCGAATCAATATTCGGCCTTAGTATGAGTAATATTGTCGTTAACTTAAACCACTTGCATCACCAAGTAACTGGTGTAGCCAAGGTAACCAGCTAACAGAACACTACCTTCACGACGACCAATACGTAAGCCACTCCAAGCAAACGGTAATACCATGAACGCGAAGATCAACATGGCGATAAAATCGATTTCGTTAAATCCGGCTGCGGAAACAGGGTGGATTAATGCTGTTGCGCCTAAAATACCGAGTACGTTGAAAATATTTGAACCTACAACGTTACCGATGGCAATGTCGCTTTGCCCTTTAAGAGCTGCCATCACCGAGGTGACAAGCTCTGGCATACTGGTGCCAATAGCCACAATGGTTAAGCCGATAATGACTTCGCTAATGCCAAACTGTTTGGCTAAATCGACTGCACCATCAACAAATAATATGCCACCACCAACTAACATCGCGATACCTGCAATAATTAATGCGATGGATAAGCCAGGGTGCTGCGGGCTGGCATCAACATCCAGGTCTTCTGGATTATTTTTGGCACTGACATAACTAAAAACTAAATAGCCAACAAGCGCGCTGAATAAAATGGCACCGTCGATAAAGCTCACTTCACCATCAAGCAGCAAAAACCACATTAATACCGAAGCAGCAATCATTATAGGGATGTCGCGTTTCACCATTTGAGATTGCACTGTAATAGGGCGAATAAGAGCGGTGATAGCTAGAATTAAACCAATGTTGACAATGTTGGAGCCGACGACATTACCTAAGGCTATACCTGGATTGCCTGCTAATGCTGATTTAACGCTAACGGCTAATTCAGGGGCGCTGGTACCAAATGCCACAATGGTTAAGCCAATAATAAGTGGGGCAATGCCCAATCGCAGCGCTACGGCACTGGCTCCGCGCACAAGTGCTTCAGCGCCAATGGTTAAAATAATAAAACCGCCGATAATGGATAACGCAATGAACATTCGAGTTTCTGCCTAATAAATGGTGTACAACGATATTGTTAACGCTGCATAGTTAATGGCGGGTATATTGACAGAATATGTCAAAAAAATACACGCATATTGCGTGTATTTTTTGAAGATAGATAATCGTTAGCTGATTATTACAACTCGTCTTCCCAACGTACTTTGGCGCCGCGAACACCGTCTACTTTGGCGGTAAAAGCTTTTTCCAGTACATGACGTTTAATTTTTAACGTCGGAGTTAACACATCATTCTCAATGGTCCACTCATCATTGACGACGATGATGGCATCAACATGTTCGTGTGACTCTAAATGTGGATTAACACCATCGAGAGTCTCTTTTAATGATGTTCTTACTTCTTCGCGTGGCTGAAGTTTTGAACCTTCTGAAAGCTGCACTAACGCGATGGGATGTGGTAAACCTGAACCGATAACACAAATTAAATCTACATGAGTGTCTTGAGCCAATTTACGTTCAATCGGCACTGGAGCCACATACTTACCTTTTGAGGTTTTGAAGTTGTCTTTAACGCGTCCGGTAATGTCGATGTAACCGTCTGCGTCAATTTCGCACAAATCGCCAGTGTGGAAAAAACCATCTTCAGTAAATGCCGCTGCTGTGGCTTCGTCTTGTAAGTAATAGCCGCTCATCAAGCCAGGGCTTTTAACTAATAATTCGCCTGCTTCAGTTTGACGGACTAAGCATCCTTCAACTGGACGGCCAACTGTGCCTATCTTCTTGGCATTGAATGGGTAATTGATTATCGAGTAAGCACAGTTTTCGGTCATGCCCCATGCTTCACAAATATCAATGCCAATGTTGTTATACCATTCAATCAAAGATGGTGGGATTGGTGCAGAGCCAGAACCGTTTAAGCGAGATTGATCGAGTCCTAAACCGCTCTTAATTTTACGTTTAACAATAGTGCTAATAATAGGTAACTTGAGTAAGGTTTTGAGTTTTTTCTCACCAATTTTGTTGATGATATTTAATTGGAATACTGTCCATAAACGCGGTACCGAGAAAAACACCGTTGGACGACAGCGTTGAATATCATCAACAAATGAATCGAGGCTTTCCACAAAAGAAACCGTTGCCCCAGAGTAAAATGACGAACCTTCAATGGCCACACGTTCGGTAATGTGTGCCAGAGGTAAGTAAGATAGTAGCCGGTCAGTAGTGTTAGTTTGTAAATCACGAACAACCGCTTCACACGCCCAACCATAGCTGGTAAAGGTTTGAATCGCGCCTTTGGGTTTGCCAGTTGAACCCGAGGTGTAAATCAGGGTCATGACTTGATCTGCAGTTGGGAACTGCTCATCAACAAGCGGTTGTCCTAACTTCAATAGCTGTTCCCAATGGTATTGAGCCGGCATTGTTTCATATGGCATGGCTAAACGGAGAATTTCACCGCCAACCGCGGCTTCTTGTTCAGCCCAGTGATCGAGCTTACCGGTAAAGATAGCTTTAGCACCACTATGTTCAAGCACATAACGAATGGTTTCGGCATTCGCAGTTGGATAAACAGGCACACTAATGTAACCACCGTACATCAATGCTAAATCTACAATAAACCACTCAGCACAGTTTTTCGACAATACAGCAATTTTGTCGCCCCGCTCTAAACCCAAATGACGCAGTGAACCTGCAATTTGTTGCATCTTCTGCTGCACTTCACGCCATGTGAAATCAACATATTTACCGCCAATTGGCTGGCGAAGGTAAACTTTGTCACCTTGCGTATCTACCCAATGAGACAACATCTCAACAGGAGTTTTAATTAAATTTTCCATCGACGCTTCCATGTTCTTTATTGTTATTGTGGGTCTAATACCTATCGTATTACGTAAACTTAGTATGGCCATTTTTGTGCGCTGGCGCAAACAATTGCACAATATGTGTGCTAGGTAACACAATCAACACGTTAGCAGAATTTACTGAATAAACAATATATATTGAGCAAATACTCTACTGTGGGGAAACCATAGGCAATAAAAAAGGCGCCCTAGGCACCTTAAGAAAATATCGTACAGCTGTACTTATATTTCCATGATTCCGTCCATTTCAACCAATGATCCTTTTGGTAACTCTTTGACGCCAATGGCGGCACGAGCAGGGTAAGGTTGTTGGAAATAACGGCTCATTATTTCGTTTACAGTGGCAAAATGAGATAAATCGGTCAGGAAGATATTGAGTTTAACGATGTCACTCATTCTTCCGCCAGCAGCTTCACATACCGCGGTTAAATTTTCGAACACTTGTACGACTTGTTCTGCAAAATCATCGCTTACCATGGTCATGGTTTTTGGATCTAACGGAATTTGACCTGAAAGATAAACGGTACTACCGACTTTAACTGCTTGTGAGTAAGTGCCAATAGCTTGTGGAGCTTTGTCGGTTGCGATGATAATTTTTTCAGCCATAGTGTGTGCTCTCTTTATTGTTATCAGTGACTAGCGGTTACGCGATGTGCGTAATACTTCAGGTAAAACACGTATTCTGCGCATAACGTTTGCAAGATGAACACGATCTTTAACTGAAATACGTAAATTAATCAAATACACACGGCCATCACGTTCTTCGGTACTGAGATTGTGGATATTAGATCCAGCTGATGCGATGATAGACGTGATTTTAGCTAACGCACCCTGATGGTTTACAATTTCAACCCGTAGATTTGCTTGGTATTCTGCGCCTTCTACGTTGTCCCAGTGTACTGAAATATACTTATCAGGCTCGCCTTGATAGCCGCGAATATTGGCACAACTTTCCATGTGCACTACCAGGCCTTTGCCTGGGCTTACATGGGCGATGACAGCATCGCCAGGGATTGGGCGACAACAATTGGCGTAAGTGACCAACATACCTTCAGCACCACGAATTGGCATTTGTGGTTTTTCTTTATTGCTATCTTGCGAATCAAACTGCTCACCTACCAAGCGCTGGGCAATCACAATGCTCATGGCATTGCCTAAGCCAATATCTGCTAGCAGCGAGTCTAAAGATGTGTGTTTGGTTTCTTTGATCACTTTCTCAAGTAATTCGGCAGGAATGGTTTCAAGCTTTGTATCACCTAAGGCATGGTTTAATAAACGCTTACCTAATGCGATAGCGTTATCGCCTTTAAGACTCTTTAATACCTGACGAATTTTACCACGAGCTTTACCCGTTACGACAAAGTTTAACCATGCTGCATTAGGACGAGCACCTTTGGCGGTAATAATTTCAACTGTTTGCCCAGAAATTAATGGTTGGCTCAACGGGTATGCTTGACGATTAACGCGTGCGCCAACACAGGTATTGCCAACATCAGTATGTACTTCGTAGGCAAAATCGACGGCAGTGGCATTGACCGGTAATTCTAAGATGCGACCTTCTGGCGTAAATACGTAGATTTCTTCAGGGAATAATTCAGTTTTAACGTTTTCAACAAATTCAAATGAACTGCTTGCACTTTGCTGTAACTCAAGCAAACTTTGCATCCATTTATGAGCACGAACTTGAGAAGTGCTTTGTTGAGCCGTATCGGTATTGTTTTTATACATCCAATGCGCAGCAACACCTTTGTCGGCCATTTGATCCATTTCTTCAGTGCGAATTTGCACTTCAACAGGAACCGCATGAGGGCCAAATAATGATGTGTGTAATGATTGATAACCGTTGGCTTTGGGAATAGCGATATAATCTTTAAAACGTCCTGGTCGCGGCTTGTATAATCCGTGCATAGCGCCGAGCACGCGATAGCAGGTATCAATAGAGTCAACGATAACTCGGAACGCATAGATATCCATGACCTCTTGAAATTGCAGTTCTTTACTGCGCATTTTTCGATAAATCGAATAGAGGTTTTTTTCACGACCTTTGACTTTAGTGGGGATCCCAGCTTCTTCAAGGCGTGTTTCAATGGCTACTTCAATACTGTTAATTAATTCTTTACGATTACCACGAGCTGCTTTGACAACATCACGTATCACTCTATGTCGCATAGGGTAATAGGCTTGAAAACCTAAGTCTTCAAGTTCGATTTTGATATTGTGAATACCTAATCGGTTAGCAATTGGGGCGTAGATTTCTAGGGTTTCGCGAGCAATACGACGACGTTTATCAGGGCGAAGTGAGCCCAGTGTGCGCATGTTGTGAGTTCGGTCAGCCAACTTGATGAGGATAACTCGAATATCTTGAGTCATTGCCATCATCATTTTACGGAAATTTTCCGCTTGGGCTTCTTTTCTATCACGAAACTTGATTTTATCAAGTTTTGAAACACCTTCCACCAGTTCTGCAACCGCCACCCCAAATAACTCTGTGAGTTCTTCTTTGGTGACAGGAGTATCTTCGATGGTGTCATGAAGCAAGGCAGCCATAAGCGACTCGTGATCGAGACGCATGTCTGCCAAGATGCGGCTAACCGCAACCGGATGGGTAATGTAAGGCTCGCCACTTGTGCGCATTTGCCCTTCGTGGGCATCACGCGCAACCAAATAGGCCTGCTTGAGTAATTCTACTTGATCCGGCTCTAAATAGCTGGATGCTGACTCTTTTAGACCTTCAAACAGATACAAGTGGCGCTACTCCTTATAAAACGCGGCCTTCTGCAATGGCTGCGACAGCGGCAATTTCAGCAGCTTCACGTTCACGAACAGTTTGGCGCTCATCAGCATCTAAAGTGTTTGAGGTGACTAAACCTAATTCGATTTCACGTAAAGCGACAACCGTTGGTTTATCATTCATCTCATCAACCATAGGTTCTTTACCTTGGACGGCGATTTGGCGTGCACGACGCGCTGCAACCAGGATCATATCAAAACGGTTGCCGATTTTATTTACGGCGTCTTCTACAGTTACGCGAGCCATGTGTTGAAACTCCAGTGTTATCTATGGGAAAAAATGACGCAAAATTGTACACTATGACAATTAATCTGCCAAGAGATCAACAATCATATCATTTTGCGCATGCTGCTGACTAGCACAGGTTAGCCTTTGACTGCGAATAATGGCGCTTAAATCGGCTAGCGCGTTATCAAAATCATCATTTACAATTATAAATTCGTATTGCGCATAATGTGACATTTCCGAAACGGCTTGTGCCATGCGCGAATCAATCACTTGCTGACTATCCTGACCTCGGCCAGTTAAACGACGTTCAAGCTCAGCTTTAGACGGCGGTAAAATAAACACTCCAATAGCCGTTTCCATTAATTTTTTTACTTGTTCTGCGCCCTGCCAATCAATATCAAGAAATACATCGATACCTTTATCTAAGGTTTGTTCGATGACGAGCTTGGAAGTGCCATAAAAATTGCCAAAAACTTCGGCCCATTCAATAAAGGCATTTTGGGCAATTAGTGCTTTAAATTGTTCAACAGTAATAAAATGATAATGTTGTCCATCGACTTCGCCTGGACGAGGTTTGCGGGTCGTATGTGACACTGAAACCTGTTTATCGCTGGGTTTATCTTTTAATAGTGCTGATATAAGTGATGATTTACCTGCGCCACTAGGGGCTGACACAATAAAAAGATTTCCACGAGTGCTCATAAAAAGGGTTTCTCATCCGATTATTCATTAAGAAAGCTTAATATTATACTCGTTAACTGTGGGGTTATGCTAGCGCAATGATAGATATTGGTGTTAGGTCTAAAATGCTCAAATAGCTATTAGATTAATGAAATCAACTCTTGGATTGCTTAAAAGTGACTTAAGCAATAATGAATAAAAAAGTAACGCAAAAGCTAGGTTGGGTATGGCTTTATAAGATAAATTCTGTAGGCTTTGCGCTATTAATAGCGGGTGTCGATTTTGATGATGAAAACAATCCATTTGTGTAGTAATAACGCACGATAATCACCGACTCATTCTGTTATGTAGCCAGCTGTTTTTGGATTTTTTTGTAAATGAATAGGAATGATTGATGTCTGTAAAAACCCTACTGTGCCGAGATGGTCGTGACACAGGCTTAAGGTTAATGGGAATTATTTTAGCTGCATTTTTGTTGCTAATAGTCGCTGCTGTTGTATTTCCGGCAAGTGTAATTAATTGGATTGTGACGCTAGCAGTAATGCCTGCCGTGGGTTTGTCGGCTGTGCGTCGCTTAAATGATGCCAATAAGTCGATTAAATTGGCTGCGATTTGTGTTGTTCCTGTATTGATTTTTGGCATATTGAGCTACTTTATGGCGCCTTTTGGCGCACTAGCAGGAGTGTTTTTGTTTGGCCTGGCTTGTGGTGGCTATCTAGCATTCTTACCAGCTAAAAATTCTATTAACTATGTGCAAGGATATTACGGACCAAGCATGGTACCAATATCCATTTCGGGCTCGGTTTATCATCGACAAGAACCGGTAATGAAAGGGCAGGTTATGCCTGTTCATGATCAGCCTGAGAACACTTTCCCACCGATAGAGTCGGCTGATGAAGTCGTCTTTACAGGTTCAACTCATTCGAATTCTGCTGAGAGACACAAGCAGCAATTTAATGATGATGTGGAGCCGCAAACAAGTTTCGAGCAAGAGTTTGATACGGCAACAGAATATGATCCGGTCAATTCATTTTCTACGTCGTCTGAACGTAGTCATCAGCCTCTTTATGTAGATCAAGATGCGTTGCAATCAGGGTCGATTACTGAACTTGCAAAATCTTGGCTGAATGTAGCTAAGTTACACCAAAAAAAGCTGATTTTTATCGGTAAAATCACTGCGGCTATTATTGCAGTTGGTATAGTGGTGTATTTGGTTTTTACTTTAATTAGTGTATTTTCTGGCGACGGCACAGAACAAACTGAGCATGTTGATGATATGAGCAATCAACAACAAGCCAGCATTCGACAAATGGTCAAATTGCCTGATGGATTTTGGCTCGCTTTAGAGGGTGAAATCCTTATCGTGCGCTGGCTAGGTGAAAGTGGCGATAAACAAAATTTATGGCGTTTAGCGACAGCAATAGGCGATAAAACCTGTGCCAACCTTGAATTTAATGACGGTAGCCGTTACCGACCAATAACGGTTGATTTACTAGACGATGGTGCCAGTGAAGCTAGATTTACCCCACTGGATAAAGATGCCATTGTTAATCATGTAGCACTTAGAGGTAACTTTAAGTTGTGTGGTTATGAATTTAGTTTAAAGGGCAGCCAAGCAACATTAATGCAAAACCCTCAATTTGAAATGATACTAAGCCAGTAACCATTAGTCAGATAACCAAAGAGAAGAAAACGTTGGTTATCTCTGGCTTTGATGAACATGATTTGGAGTTTTTGATTGGTCAATTTTATCCGTAAAAATGTATTGCCTCAGTTTGGTTTTAGTAGTGAGCATAGTACGCTTTATCCATTGGGTAATGGCCATATTAATCAAACCTTCTTGGTGAGTGATGAATCAAAATCGTTGGTGTTGCAGCGTATTAATATCCAAATATTTACCGACCCCAAAGTGGTCATTCAAAATGCTGCCAATATTAGCCAGCACTTACTGATTAAACGCCAACAGCAGCATTATCCATTACAAGTGGTTAGCCCAATAGCCACTGTAGCAGGTGCACTTTACTTGGATTTAGGCGAACAAGGCTTTTGGCGAGCAATAGATTACTTACCTCATAGCACTACGATTGAAGTTGTTGATACACTAAATCAAGCTAAGTTGGCGGCTGAGGCTTTTGGGCATTTTGCTGAAGCGTTAAGTGATTTGTCCCCTAGTTGCATTGCCGATGTTATCCCTAATTTTTTGAATTTACCTCAACGAATGGCTCAATTGCGTGAGGCAAAGGCTGGTGACACTCATAATCGATTCAGTCATTGTATAGATTGGGTCGGTTTGTGTTTGTCACAAACAGATTTATTGGCAACATTGGTACAATACGAAGCCGAATTACCGATTCGAATATGTCATAACGATACAAAAATCAATAATATGCTATTTGATAACCGAGACATGTCCAGCATGGCCATTATTGACTTAGATACCTGCATGAAAGGATATTTGATGTATGATTTTGGTGATATGGTACGCGCTTTTTGCTCTCCAGAGACAGAAGATTCAACCAATTTAACCAATGTATATGCCCGACCTGAGATTGTTATTGCAGCAGCAACATCGTACATGGAATCTCTAGGTGACATTATTACTCCGCTAGAAAAACGCAGTTTATGGCTAGGGACTAAAGTGATGTCATTAATGCTTGGTGTACGGTTTTTAACTGATTATTTAAATGGCGATACTTATTTCGGGGTTAAGTATCAAACTCACAACCTTGATCGCGCTATAAATCAGTTAACTATTTATCAAAGCCTACTGCAGCAAGAAGCACAGTTAATGCCACTATTTAACTCGTAGTCACCACGGTTAACTAACTTCAGCTTGGTATCATAACGATTGTAATAAATAGCAGAACAAAGAGCTGTTTAATCATTGGACGCTATTGTTAACTGAGGCTAGTTATTTATTTAAACAAAATAAGGACTTCATAGATGTCGAATTTGCTCAATAAATATAAATGGATTTTATTTGATGCCGATGAAACGCTATTTCATTTCGATGCTTTTTCTGGATTGAAATTAATGTTTTCGCGCTTTGAAGTTGATTTTAATATTGATGACTTTACTGTTTATCAGCAAGTGAATAAACCCTTGTGGGTCGAATACCAAAACGGTTTAATTAGTGCTACGCATTTACAACATACCCGCTTCCATCACTGGGCTAATAAACTGTCTGTTACTCCGCAACATTTAAACAGTCAGTTTCTTGCTGCAATGGCCGATATTTGTTTGCCGTTGCCTGGCGCCCGGGAACTGATTGATTCTCTAAGCGGAAAAGTTAACCTTGGGATTATTACCAATGGTTTTACTGAGTTGCAAAATATCCGTTTGAGCCGTACTGGCTTTCAAGATGCTTTCAATCCGGTGGTAATCTCTGAACAACTTGGCAAAGCAAAACCTGATGTTGCAATTTTTCATCACGCTTTTAGCTTGATGGGAGAGCCTGAGAAGCATCAAGTACTTATGGTTGGCGATAACTTACATTCTGATATATTAGGCGGTATCAATGCAGGTATCGACACTTGTTGGTTAAATCATCATGGCGAACCCATAAGTGATGATATTTCTCCAAGTTATCAGGTTGGTAATTTAACTGAGCTGCATCAATTACTGATGCCACACACAGTGGTCTAAGATTAAATAAGCTATAAAATCAGTAATAAAAAAGCCATTCAGTCGAATGGCTTTTTTAATCAATTTATTTTAAACCCTATTATTGAAATAAATCTTCAGCAACATTGTCGATAAAAATATCGCCACTTTGCTGTGTTTCAGTAACATATTCTTTGGGTTCTGTACCTTCAACAAAATACTCAAACTCGGTAGTGTGGTCTGTCTTGCGAGTCAATTTACCAGTGGCTAAATCAATACGCGCAGATACAATTCCTTTTGGCGGGATAACTGAAGCTTCAGGGGTACCAGACAGAGCTTTATTCATATAGTCATTCCAACCAGGACCTGCCGTTTTAGCACCCGCCTCAGCACCTGATATTTGATCTGGTTCGCCGTTAGCTCTCCAGCTTGAGCGTCCTAGTTGACGTCCATGGTCATCAAAGCCAACCCAGAACGTTGCTGTAAGTGTAGGGTTAAAACCACTGAACCAAGTGTCTCGAGATTCGTTAGTTGTACCTGTTTTACCCGCAATGTCATGACGCTTAATTAATTTAGATGCACGCCAAGCGGTACCATTCCAACCTGTACCTTTGCTCCAATCGCCGCCACCCCAAATTACGCTCTTTAGCGCTTCAGTGATCAAAAATGCAGTTTGTTCTGAAACGACTCGCTTAGCAAAGCGAGCTTGTGGATTACTGCAAATGTTTTGTTCAGCGGTAATGGACGTTGCTTCAACCTCTCCATCTAATGTATCTACTGATGCTTCAGGAGTTTGCTGAGAGAATTCTTCAGCCATCGCAGCAAATGGATCTTCAATAACCACATCATCTTCAACAGAGGGTGCTGGTTTGCTACATGCAATAGCGGGAATGGTTTGTTCAATCGTGTTGTCGTATGAGTCGGTCACGTGATCGATAAAGTAAGGTTCAACTAAATAACCACCATTTGCAAAGCTATTAAATGCAGTGGCGACCTGTAACGGTGTCACTGAAGGTGAACCCAATGCTAACGATTCATTTCGAGGTAAATCATTCGGGTCAAAACCAAATTGGATTAATTTTTTGATGGTGTCATCTAAACCAGTGTGACGCATGGCTCTCACTGACATAACGTTAATAGATTGCGCTAAACCGACTCGTAAGCGTGTTGGGCCACCATAGATGTCTGGTGAATTTTTAGGACGCCACGCTGTGCCCTGGCGGGTGTCTGGTTTATTAATCGGAGCGTTATTGATAAGCGTAGCCAATGTGTAGTCTTTTTCTAATGCTGCGGCATAAATAAAAGGCTTAATATTGGAACCTAATTGGCGTTTAGCTTGAGTCACACGATTGAATTGACTTTGACTAAAGCTAAATCCACCGACGAGGGTTTTAATGGCACCGTCATGAGGTTCAAGTGACACTGTCGCACTAGACACTTGCGGTATTTGAGACAACTGCCAATGTTTACCATTATGACGGATCCACACTTGTTGGCCGGCGGTCAATATATCGCTGGCTTGCTTCGGAGGTAAGCTTTGGCGTTTATCGCTTATAAACTTACGAGCCCATTTTAGGCCTTTCCATTCCAGTGTAATCAGTTCGCCTTTGTCATCAATGACTTGTGCTTGCTGATCTTTTACACTGATAACCGCGGCCGGCATAATGCCCTGCATTGAAGAAGTTCGTTTTAAAATTGCGATGATTTCATCATGTTCTAGCGGAGTATCAGTCCATAATTCAGCGACAGGCCCACGGAAGCCATGACGCTGGTCATAAGCAAAAACGTTATCTCTTAAAGACTCCTGCGCCATCAATTGGAGATCGGATGATATCGTGGTGTAGACATTGTAACCGTTAGTATAGGCTGCTTCTTCACCGTATTTCTGGATCATGTAATCACGCGCCATTTCCGAAACATACGGAGCGTATAAATCAATTTCAGCGCCATGGTATTTCGCGGTCGACGGACTACTAATAGCCTCTTGATATTCTGCTTGAGTAATATTTCGTTTCTCTAGCATACGACTCAATACCCAGTTACGACGAGCTATCGCACGTGATTGGTTTCTAATTGGATTCGCTGCAGACGGAGCTTGCGGTAGGCCAGCTATCATCGCCATTTCTGGCAGTGTCAATTGGCTAAGTTCTTTACCATAATAAACTTGAGCCGCCGCACCGACACCATAAGCGCGATTTCCGAGGAATGAACGATTTAAATAAAGGGCTAAAATTTCCTTTTTCGATAATGCTTTTTCAATTTTTAGCGCAAGAAAGATTTCTTTCACTTTACGAATATATGTTTTTTCGTTAGATAAGAAAAAGCCTCGAGCAACCTGTTGCGTAATTGTACTCGCACCTTGGCTTTTCTTACCTGTTGTGACTAAAATAAGTGCCGCGCGGATAATACCAATCGGATCAATACCGTTATGTTCAAAAAAGCGCGCATCTTCAGTGTCGAGTACCGCATTAATTAACTGAGCTGGCACCTCTTCATACTCGACAGGTATACGACGTTTCTCACCAAATTGAGAAATCAGTTTGCCATCGCGGCTATAAATACGCAGCGGAGTTTGTAATTGGACCGTCTTTAGCGAATTAACATCGGGTAAATCAGGTAGCACATAAAAGTAAGCGGCAGCTATAGCAGCAATGCCAAGTAGTGATAGGCTAAAAAATGCAATTAATAAACGTTTAAACCACTTCACTCGATAATTCCAGAAAATCACAAATAGTAGCGGTAGTATATAAGCGGGAGAGTTTTTGGTGAAGTAAAACATGAAATAACTAAATAGTATTTGTAAAATGCTGAAACATTTTATACAAATACTTATAACGAGTTGATTATGTGCTAATCTCTTAGAAAATAAAAATAGAATTGTGATGACGGACTATGCTTTCTAAATTATGGAAGCGTCAAGCACCTCAGATGGTTGGGATTGATATTGGGTCTCATGAAATAAAAGCCATTTTGTTGAGCAAGACTGCGGATGGATATAAAATTCAAAATCATGCGTCAGTTCCTGTTAGAAAGGGAGCTGTAGTCGATCATGATATTCGTGATACTGAAGCGGTAATTGAGTCACTAAGACAGATTCGGCGGGGTTTACCTAAATCGCTAAAGTTCGCAGCTGTCGCGGTTTCTGGCTCTGCCGTTATGACAAAAGTCATTTATATGGATGCGGCGTTAAATGAAGAGGAAATGGAGGCTCAAATTGAAATTGAAGCTGACAACCTTATTCCTTATTCACTTGATGAAGTCAGCATTGATTTTGAAAGGCTTAATCCGAATATTACCGACCCAACCAAAGTTAACGTATTACTGAGCGCATGCCGCACAGAGAATATTGATTCGCGTGTTGACTCTTTGGATGCTATTGAGCTGGATGTTAAAGTTGTTGATGTGGAAGCTTATGCACTAGGGCGCTCTGCAGAATTAATTTATGCTCAGTTACCTGACGGCGCTAAAGCTAAATCAATCGCCATGGTTGATATTGGTGCCAATATGACCACATTTTCTGTGGTTGAAAATGGTGACACTACCTTTATACGTGAGCAAGCCTTTGGCGGTGAGTTATTTACTCAATCAATTGTGTCATTTTATGGTATGCCCCATGATGAGGCTGAGCGAGCTAAGATTTCTGGACAATTACCGCGTAATTATATGTTCGAAGTTTTATCTCCGTTTCAAATGCAACTGTTACAACAAATTAAACGAACCTTACAAATATATTGTACTGCCAGTGGGCGTGAAAAAGTTGACTATATTGTTTTGTGTGGTGGTACAGCTAAGTTAGAAGGAATGGTTGAATTACTAACAAACGAGTTAGGTACTCATACCATTGTTGCTGATCCTTTTCAGGGGTGTTTGCATGCAGATGATGTTATGAAAGGTCAACTTCAACCGAATATAAGCAAATATATGGTGGCATGTGGTCTTGCGCTAAGGAGTTATGCTCAATGGCGAACATAAACTTATTACCTTGGCGTGAAGAAGCTAGAGAAAAGCAAAAACGCGATTTTATCGGCATTTTAGCGTTAGTTTTTTTAGTCACATCACTCGTTGTATATTTATTTTTGGGTTTTCTAGAGGTTGTCACTGATGATCAGCGTGAGCGTAATGCATATTTGGTCTCAGAAATTACATTACTTGATACCCAGATAGCAGAAATTAGAAAAATTACCGAACGTAAAAAAGATATCGAACGTCGAACTGAGATTATTCTCAATTTACAGCAGTCGCGTAATTTACCTACTCATGTTTTAGATGAATTAGTCCGAATCGTGCCACCTGGTATTTATCTTTCAAGTATAGAGAAAAAAGGTAGCGTGTTATTAATCGAAGGGCGTAGTGAATCAAATAATAACGTCGCGAATATGATGAGAAAGGTTAAAACATCTTCTTATCTTAACGATCCGAGTATGCAATCGATTGTGACCCAAAATGAAGAATTAAGGCAGTTACAGCGGTTTAAATTACGTGTCACTATCCGTGATGATTCACAAGTCACTAATGTTGATCCGAACCAAGGAGCGAGAAAATGAATCTCGACCTAGATCAATTTAACGATATTGATTTTGAAAATATCGGTGGTTGGCCCAAACTGGTAAAAATTGTATTTGCTGTATTTTTGTCTTTGTGTGTTATCGGTGCGAGTTATTATTTATTTATTTCAGATTCTATCGATCAAATGGAAGCTGAACAGCACAAAGAAATTCAATTACGTGAAGATTTTGAAACTAAATATCGTTTAGCAGCTAATCTTAAGTTATACCGTGAACAATTAGACGTGATGGAAGTGCAGTTTGCCGAATTGCTTAAAATGCTACCCTCCGAAAATGAAATGCCTGGTTTATTAGATGATTTAACGTTTGTTGCAACTGACGCAGGCCTCAGAATTAATAGCCTAGATTGGGATGATGAAATCGAACGTGATTTTTATATTGAATTTCCAATAAAAATGTCAGTAGTAGGTGATTACCATCAAATGGGTAATATGGTCAGTGGCGTTGCCAAGTTACCCCGAATTGTCAGTCTGCATGATTTTAGTATCAAGCAGAATGATGCCGGTGGATTATCGATGGATATTCTTGCTAAAACGTATCGTTTTAAAGAAGGGGCTGAATTAACACAACAGGCCAATAAGGGGCAGAAATAATGAAATTTTTGCCTTTATTGTTATCAATGGTGTTTTTATTGAGTGGTTGTATTGGCGAACGCAGCGATTTAGAGCTATTTGTTACTACTACAAAAGCGCAACACGTTGCCCGTATACCACCATTGAAACAAACACCGAAGTTCGAACATTTTGCTTATCAAGCTGAATTAATGCGCAGTCCGTTTGTTCCACCATCAAGGGAATTGACAGAAGAGGTGGTTGATACATCTAGAGATTGTTTACAGCCAGACTTGAAACGTCGCAAAGGTCGCTTAGAAACTTATGCATTAGACAATTTAAGAATGCGCGGAACATTGAGTGAAGATAGTACTATATGGGCTTTAGTCGAATCTAGTGATGCCAATGTTTATCGCATGGGTGTAGGTGAGTATTTAGGGCTTTATCATGGCCGAATTGCTAAAGTAACGCCGCAATTTATCGAAATTATAGAATTAATCCCTGATGGTTCAGGTTGTTGGGCAGAAAGATCCAGCAATTTAGAATTATCAGGAAAATAACGTGCGAAGGATGAGAGAATAATGGAATCTTCTGCCGCGATAAAAAAAGCAATAACAAAGTTATTATTTTTTAGAGCGTTTTTAGGCGCAGTATTATTAATGGGTTTAATACCTAGTGCGATAGCTGCTAATCGTCTTATGGACGTCAAATATCATTCAATGGTTGATCACCAATTAGAATTAGAGTTGATTTTTGAATCATCAATTATGTCACCGTCTGTTGATTTATCAGCAGACCCAGCTGAAATTATGTTGAATTTCTCAGACACTATTTCTAATTTAAGTAAAAGTAAAATTCCGGTAAATGCTGTTGGTGTAAAAGAGTTAACCACACAACAACAAGGTGGCGATTTACAAATCATTGTTGCAATGACAAAAGTAAAACCATATCAAGGTAAAATTGTTGGTAATAGTTATCGATTAACTATTAATGATGATGTGTCTGGTCCGGTTGAGGCAAACAATCCATTTGTTAATGGTATTAGCAGTATTGATTTTCGTCGCAATAAAACCGGTGGTGGAGAAATATTATTTAATCTTAGCAATCGTTCTGTAGCAGCGAATGTGGAACAAGTTGGTTCAAAGCTTGAGATAAAACTCTATAACACCGATATTGGTAATGACTTACTTTACGTTATGGACGTACAAGACTTTGCTACACCAGTGAATAGTTTTGAAACTTTTAAAGATGATTTAACTGCCCGTATTTTGGTTGATGTTGACGGCAACTATGACTATAACTATCGCCAAGATGGCAATGTGTTTAAAGTTAGCGTAGATAAAGTTGAGCGTGTCTCTGTAGCTAAAGAGGCTAAAAAATATAATGGTCGTTCATTGTCACTAAACTTCCAAAACATTTCAGTTCGTACTGTGTTGCAAATTATTGCTGATTATAACAACTTTAACCTGGTGACGAGCGATACTGTTGAAGGTGAGATTACCTTACGTTTAGATGATGTGCCTTGGGATCAAGCTTTAGATCTTATCTTGCAAACTAAAGGTCTCGACAAGCGTATTGAAGGTAATATTTTAATGGTGGCACCGAGTGAAGAACTTGCCATTCGCGAAAGCAATGACCTGAAAAATCGCCAAGAAGTAAAAGAATTAGCACCGCTCTATTCTGAATATTTACAAATAAACTATGCTAAAGCTATAGATATTGCCGAGTTACTTAAAACTACGGATTCAACGTTATTATCATCTCGCGGCAGTGTCGCTGTTGATGAGCGTACAAATACGTTACTGGTAAAAGATACCGCTGAGATTTTAGAAAATGTACACCGCTTAATAGAAGTATTAGACATTCCTATTAAACAAGTACTAATTGAAGCGCGTATGGTGACAGTGAAAGACGATGTATCTGAAGATCTCGGTATTCGTTGGGGCATAACTGATCAACAAGGTTCTAAAGGCACATCTGGCACCATTGGAGGAGCAACGAGTATTGCTAACGGTACTATTCCAAGCATCGATGATCGCCTCAATGTTAATTTACCGGCAGCAGCAAGTTCAGCGACCAGTATCGCTTTCCATGTGGCTAAATTGGCAGACGGTACAGTACTCGATTTAGAGTTAAGTGCATTAGAGCAAGAAAACAAAGGTGAGATCATTGCCAGCCCACGTATTACCACATCTAACCAGAAGTCGGCATACATTGAACAGGGTGTTGAAATCCCTTACGTAGAGTCTGCATCTAGCGGTGCTACAACAGTAACCTTTAAGAAGGCCGTGTTATCGCTACGTGTAACTCCGCAAATCACTCCGGATGATAGGGTGATCCTAGATCTTGAAATAACCCAAGATTCTCAGGGAACAACTGTTGCTACAGCAACGGGTGAAGCGGTTGCTATTGATACTCAGCGTATTGGTACTCAGGTACTAGTCGATAATGGCGAAACAATTGTGTTAGGTGGTATTTACCAACAAAATCTCATTAGCCGAGTAAGCAAAGTTCCGGTACTGGGTGATATTCCGTTAGTTGGTTTCTTATTTAGAAATTCAACCGACACAAATGAGCGTCAAGAACTGTTAATTTTTGTAACCCCTAAGATTGTGGCTGACAAACGTTAATTTTTTACACGCTAAAGTAATAGTAAAAAGCCAGCGACTTTCTTGCTGGCTTTTTTATGACGGTTATTTATGGGAAGTAATGACCAAACGCGTTAAATGGCGCATCACTAAATGTTACTCCAATTGAACAAATTATCGTTTTAGTGGTAATAATAGTAACTTCCTTAAAGTTTTAAGGTATTAACTTTAATTAGATAGCGCAGTGCTAATCGACCTATAGTCTTTGCATTAACAAAGACTTAATCGAAAAAGTTACCTTTTATTTGAGGTTTTAAACATCAGTGACATAATAAAATCATGATAAATAGCTGTGATGACTTGCAAGCGGTAGCCCTTAACTGAGATAATCCTCCGTCAAGTCTCATTAGAGCAAGGTTAAATTATAGGTCGGCTTGAGTTTAAGTCGATAAGGCATTCTTCCATATAAGATTCAGACGTATACGAAATGGCTGAAAAACGCAATATTTTTCTGGTAGGCCCTATGGGCGCAGGTAAAAGCACAATTGGTCGCCATCTGGCGCAAATGCTGCATTTAGATTTCCACGATTCAGATCACGAGATTGAACAACGTACCGGTGCAGATATTGCCTGGGTGTTTGATGTTGAAGGTGAGGAAGGCTTCCGTAGACGTGAAGCTCAAGTCATCGGTGATCTTTCAGAAAGGCAAGGTATCGTTCTCGCGACAGGTGGTGGTTCTGTTCAGAGTAAAGATATCCGCAACTATCTTTCTGCTCGAGGTATAGTAGTTTACTTAGAAACAACTATAGACAAGCAAGTCGCGCGCACTCAGCGTGATAAGCGTCGTCCGTTGTTACAAGTAGATGATCCACGTGAAGTGCTTGAAAGCTTAGCGGAAATTCGCAATCCTTTATATGAGGAAATTGCGGATGTTATCGTTAAGACAGATGAGCAAAGCGCGAAGATCGTCGCAAACCAAATTATCGAGCAACTTGGCTTTTAGGTAACAACATGCAACAAATTCAGGTTCAATTAGGTGATAGAAGTTACCCCATTTATATTGGCCAGGATTTGATGAATGATAGCGAGCTATTTGCTCGCTACCTAACAAACAAAAAAGCCTTAATTGTTTCAAATGACACCATTGCTCCGTTGTATCTTCAACAGATACAACAAGCGATGAGCGCTTGCGCGCGCATTGAAACGGTTATTTTGCCGGATGGCGAAAAATTTAAAGACTTACAACATCTAGATTATATTTTTACTGAGTTACTTGAGCATAATTTTGCCCGAGATTCAGTATTAGTTGCACTAGGTGGTGGTGTTGTTGGTGATATGACTGGTTTCGCGGCTGCGTGTTATCAGCGTGGTATTGAGTTTATTCAAGTGCCAACTACATTACTGTCCCAAGTTGATTCTTCTGTTGGTGGTAAAACGGCAGTCAATCATCCGCTTGGGAAAAATATGATTGGTGCATTTTATCAGCCTAAATCAGTGATTATTGATACGTTTTGCTTACAGACATTACCCGCAAATGAGTTTGCTGCAGGTATGGCTGAAGTGATTAAGTACGGTATTATTTGGGATGCTGACTTTTTTCAGTGGCTTGAAGCAAATGTTGATGCGTTAAAATCGCTTCAAACAGATGCGTTAAACTATGCCATTGCGAAATGTTGTCAGATTAAAGCTGATGTTGTCGCACAAGATGAAACGGAACAAGGTGTAAGAGCGTTATTAAACCTTGGGCATACTTTTGGGCATGCTATCGAAGCTGAAATGGGCTACGGTGTTTGGTTACATGGCGAAGCAGTCTCTGCTGGTACTGTTCTTGCGGCTCAAACAGCATATAAGCTAAATCTATTAGATGAGCAAAGTGTCGAGCGTATTTGCCGATTGATGCAAGCGTTTGATTTACCTATAACGGCTCCAGAGTCGATGGGTTTTGAACAGTTTATCAAGCATATGCGTCGAGATAAAAAAGTATTAGGTGGTAAAATCCGCTTGGTATTACCTACAGAAATAGGCAAAGCTGATGTCTTTAGTGATGTGAGTGAAGACTTATTGAAACAGGTTATTAGCAGCGTATAAATTATTCCGCAGATATCTATGCTAGCTATAAATTATAGTGTGGTGAATCATTGACGACTACTCCAGGACTATTACTACTCCCTACCCAAGAAGCGCTCATTCAGCGTTTACAGCATATTGCTAGTTATAGCGAGCAGTTGTTAGTCATTTGTGGTGATAATGGTTCAGGCAAGTCAACACTGACGGCTGCATTAGCTAGTGAGCTAGATGATTATAATTCAGCATTGGTCATTTGTCCTCAACACGCTGATAGCGCTGAAATTCGTCGAAAAATTCTGGTTCAATTAATATCCGCGCCAATTTTTGATGATGAGCGTCCTTTAATGGACACTGTACTGAGAATCCAATCTAGTTTAAAAAAACCGTTACATATCATTATTGATGATGCAGATTTATTGCCTAAAGATATTTGGGCTGAGTGCATTCTGCTGAGCCAAATTCACTGTGCAGGTAAACCTGTTGCAGTAACTGTGACCGTCACTCCTAGCTTTTGGCATACTTTAGTGGCGGAGTTAACTGATGAGACTCGTGCTAGATTACTGCCTGTGACGATTGAGCCTTTATCTGTACCTGAGCGTGATGGTCTTTATCAAAGTTTATTACTCCGTAGCCAGCAAACACCGTTTATCCCGCGTGAAATTATTCATAAGCAATTAGAGAAGCAACGCGGTACGCCAGCTGAAGTAGTTCAATTATTAGCATTAGCATTAGAAGAGCCACAAACAGTGCGTTCATCTTGGTCTGCGTCTATTAAAATGATGATTGCTTCTGTCACCATATTAGCTGGCGTGGCGATGTGGTGGGGGGTTAGTACACAATTACCTCCTCCGATTTCAGCATCATTGTCGCCAGTATTAACAGCCGAGCAATCCGCTGTACGTGTAAAAGCAGCTCAATATGTCATTGATTATGCCGACAGTTCATTAAGCGCTTATTTTGCCCATAGGCAATTGGTCTTAGCTAAGTCGAGTGCCAATGAGCAAGCACATTTTATCATCGAGCAGCAAATGACTGCTGATAGTTCACTAGTAGAGCAAGGTGAGACTAACCTCATAGAAGAGGTTCCTGCAGATAATCACATTGACGTAGTGGTTAATTCATCATTAAAAGGTTTGTCTTTCCAAGGTAAGTTACCCAAAGCGCAAGTTAACACGGTAAATAAGCCGAATGATATTGTTGAGCTTGATAATACCCCTAACCTAAAGGTGAAAGGTTTTACGCTGCAACTTGCTAGCGTGAATGACAAAGACTCACTTACACCCATTTTAGTTAAACTGGCACAAGAGCCGCAAGTTTACATAATGAAATACAAACAACGCCACGTTATATTACTGGGTGATTTTGATACCGCCTCGGCAGCTAGCTCAAAAGCGAAAAGTCTTCAGAAAAAATATAGTTTAGCGGCTCCATGGGTAAGAAAGTGGGCAGACTTAAGTGATTATAAGCGACAAGATTAACAATCTTCATATTCCGCAGCATCCAAGTCAATAGGATGAAAAATCAACTAATAAAACTGCTTTATCCGATGATAATTATCGTTAAACAGAGTACAATCATCAGCTTTAATTTTGCTGGCATAATTCCTATTCATGATAAAAAAGCATAGAGCCTTTCTAAAGTGGGCAGGCGGTAAATATAAGCTCGTTGATGAGCTAGCAAAACACCTTCCAGCTGGAAATAGACTGATCGAGCCTTTTGTTGGGGCGGGTTCGGTATTCCTCAATACACAGTTTGATGATTATTTATTGTGTGACATCAATCAAGACTTAATCAATTTATACAAAATTGTTCAGCAACAGCCAGATAAATACATTAAAGCGGCCAAGGCCATGTTTGTCGATGAGATGAATGACAAAGATGCTTATTATCGTGTTCGTGCTGAATTTAATCTCTGTAGCGATCCTTTCATTCGTTCGGTTTACTTCCTGTACATGAATCGCCATGGTTTTAATGGCTTATGTCGATATAATCGCAAAGGTGGTTTTAATGTACCGTTTGGTTCGTACAAAAAACCGTATTTCCCTGAAGCTGAAATTCGTTACTTTTCATTAAAAGCGCAAAAAGCGACCTTTAAATGTATCAGTTACGAACAAGCCTTTGATATGGCAAACAGTGGTGATGTAATTTATTGTGATCCGCCTTATGCGCCGTTATCAACCACAGCCAGTTTTACCACTTATGCAGGTCCGGGTTTTAGCTTAGATGATCAAGCATTACTTGCTCGTCATTCACGGCTCATTGCCCATGAGAGAAATATTCCGGTATTGATCAGTAATCATGATATTCCGTTAACGCGAGAGTTATATCGTGGTGCATCTTGTTCAACGATTTCGGTGCAGCGTAATATTAGCCCTAAAGGCGGTTCACGCAATAAAGTGGATGAAATTATGGCGCTATATGATCATCATTATCGTGAAGAAGAGTAATGCTGCAAAGCGTGGATAACGAAAACTAGCGGTTAACTTAAGACTTGGTTTACGATTAGCATTAATGAAATGACTAAGGCTATGGCTAAGATAATACCCATAATGATAAATGGTAATGGGGATTGAGTTTGAAAATCTTTTTGGCGATTTTGCTCTGTCTGTACGCCGAAGAAGGCTGCTACAGTGCTACTAAACACTCGCCAAATAGACATTAACGCGATATCTGAGTTGGGTTGCCTGAGGTAGGCATATCATTTAAAGGTTTGTCTTTGTGACCGTGGATTAACTCAAGTAAATCAATAAAGTGAAACTGACTAGAGCGGCTATTACCTGTAATCCAATTCCCCCAACTGACATCATTTGATTGTTCTGCACAACGATTTGTAGGGTGACTACTGGGTAAACTGGCATTGTAGTTGGTGGTGCTATTACAGACACAGGCCTTACTATTAGCCGAATTACTTTCGGTTGCCATCAATACTTGGCTTAACAATAACGCCAATGCAGACGTTGCAAATACAGCAAAAACCGGTGCTGACAATAATTTGCCATCACGACCAGAAAGCTTGCGTAGTAAGTGCTTTACCATAAAGTGTGCCCTATCCATGGTGTAAACTCGAATGATGCTACAACAGGTTTTAAATCTTCAGTTGGACAACTAAGATAACAACTTTTTACATTATAGCAAAATAGCTTAGTTATTGAACACTGGTTTCTGTATAAAAAATAGCAAATCCGACTTATTGTCTAGTTTTTAACTAAATTCTATTGAGGATAGTGGTTATTTCCCTTGTTAGACTAGAGGCTTGCGGCTGCAAAGGGTAAAATGTCGTCACTTTGATCTGCCAATAGAGAAGATTATGCGCCCATTTTTAATTGCACCATCGATTTTGTCTGCTGATTTTGCCCGTTTAGGTGACGATGTGAAAGCCGTATTAGATGCGGGTTCGGATGTTGTTCATTTTGACGTTATGGATAATCACTACGTACCAAATTTAACAATAGGCCCTATGGTATGCACCGCGTTGCGCAATTATGGGATCACCGCTGATATTGATGTGCATTTAATGGTTAAACCCGTTGATCGCATTATTCCTGATTTTGCCAAAGCCGGTGCTTCAATTATCACTTTTCATCCAGAAGCATCAGAACATATCGATCGTACACTGCAGTTGATTAAAGAATCTGGCTGTAAGGCCGGATTAGTCTTTAATCCTGGCACACCACTGCACTATTTAGATCATGTAATGGACAAGCTCGATGTTATTTTATTGATGTCAGTTAATCCTGGTTTTGGTGGTCAGTCTTTTATTCCGCATACGCTAGAAAAACTTCGCCAAGTTCGCGCGATTATTGATGCCAGTGGTTTTGATATTCGCTTACAAGTGGATGGTGGTGTTAAGGTCGATAATATTGCTGAAATAGCGGCTGCGGGTGCAGATATGTTTGTGGCAGGTTCGGCAATTTTCAATCAACCTGATTATAAAGTTGTTATTGATCAAATGCGTGCAGAACTCGCTTCGATATCATAATTTCTTTTTCCATATCCAGTGGGACTCTACATGATGCAATGGTCAAATATTCGCGCAATCGCCTTTGATTTAGATGGTACGCTGATCGACAGTGTGCCTGATTTGGCCGCGGCCACAAATGCCACATTAGCACAGAACCAATACCAACCAGTGACAGAAGCATTGGTTCGCAGCTGGGTAGGTAATGGTGCCCAAGTACTAATGCAACGAGCGTTAAGTTATGTGTCTGCTATGCCAGAAGATGCTCCTGAGCTGCAGGTAATGCTTGAGCAAATTATGCCGCAATTTATGCATCATTATGGTGAACACTTACAAAAACATAGCCGTTTGTATCCGGGAGTTGTCGACACGTTACAGCTGTTAAAACAAGCAGGTTTTAAACTGGCTATCGTTACCAATAAACCATATCGTTTTACTGTGCCGTTACTAACCGCTTTTGGTCTTGATGACCTATTTTCTGAAGTTCTCGGTGGCGATTCATTGGCAAAAATGAAACCAGACCCAATGCCATTACAACATTTGCTTAAACAATGGCAGTTAGATGAATCGCAATTACTGATGATAGGTGATTCAAAGAATGATATTTTAGCGGCTAAAGCTGCGAATGTTATGTCTATTGGCTTGACCTACGGATACAACTACGGCGAAGATATCGGTCTTAGCCTTCCGCATGCGATATGCGAAAACTTTGCTGATATAGAGCAATACTTACTTTCATAATAATTTGAATTTTATATAGATAATCTGGAGCAATAAACACATGACCAAACCCATAGTTCTTAGCGGTGCGCAGCCATCAGGCGAATTAACCATAGGTAATTATATGGGCGCACTTCGTCAATGGGTTGCCATGCAAGATAGCCATGATTGCCTATATTGTGTTGTTGATTTACATGCGATTACGGTGCGTCAAGATCCTAAAGCACTGCGTGAAGCTTGTTTAGATACGCTAGCCTTATACCTTGCTTGTGGTGTTGACCCTAAAAAAAGCACCGTGTTTATTCAGTCGCAAGTACCACAGCATACTCAACTCGGATGGGTATTAAACTGTTACACCCAAATGGGTGAGTTAAACCGCATGACCCAGTTTAAAGATAAATCGTTAAAGCATGCCAATAACATTAACGTGGGCTTATATGGTTATCCTGTTCTAATGGCGGCAGATATTTTGCTTTATCAAGCCAATGAGATCCCTGTTGGGCAAGACCAAAAGCAACATTTAGAGCTTACCCGCGATATCGCAACCCGTTTTAATAATGCTTACGGCGACACATTTACTATCCCAGAACCGTTTATTCCTGAACACGGTGCTAAGGTCATGTCGTTGCAAGACCCGCTTAAGAAAATGTCGAAGTCTGACGATAATCGTAATAACGTTATTGGTTTACTCGAAGATCCTAAAGTGATTTTAAAGAAAGTTAAAAAAGCCATGACCGACAGCGAAGAGCCACCTGTAGTGCGTTTTGATATGGAACAAAAGCCAGGTGTGTCGAATCTACTCAGCTTAATGTCAGGTTGTACTGGTCAGTCGATTGCGTCTTTAGAAGCAGAGTTTGAAGGCAAAATGTACGGTCATTTAAAAGTGGCTACTGGTGAAGCTGTCGTAGGAATGCTTGAGCCATTACAAGCTCGCTTTAAAGAGTACCGCGCCGACCATTCTTACTTAAGCCAAGTGATGGCGGAAGGTGCTGAAAAAGCTCAAGCTCGTGCAGAAGTCACCATTAAAAAAGTGTATGAAAAAATTGGTCTTATTGTGTAAGTATTATTTCAGCTAATGTTATCTATAAGCCAGCAACTTGCTGGCTTATTTTTTGGTTAACCATTGTACAAATGCAGCGATAGCGGGCTCCTTTAAACGTCGCTGTTTACAACTAAAATTGAATTCAAATCCAGTCAACATAGCGGGTAAATCAAGTGCGACTAATGCTCCCTTACTAATATCTCGTTCTACCATAAAATCTGACGCTAGCGCGATCCCCTGACCAGCAATTGCCGCTTCAATAGCTAACAACACATGGCTAAATACATGCTGTTGTTGCGTAGCCGCTATGCTGATGTTGTTAACCTTTAACCAGCGCTCCCAATCAAAGCCTATTGGCCCTTCATCTACAGTGAGTAATGCATGTTGCCGTAATACACTCAGCGCCGAGTGGTCGGTATTTAATAGCCCCGGGCAGATCACTGGGATCAGTCTCTCTTGGTGTAACATGCGATGCACATAACCCGGTTGGCCACTTTGACCAGTAATAAACATATCAGCAACACTATCACTCATCTGTGGGTCGTCGGTGATCATATCTAGGCGAATTTTAATCTGTGGATGTAAACGATGGAAATCGCTTAAGCGAGGAATCAGCCACTTAATGGCAAATGAACTGTATACCGCTAAGCGGAGCTGATCATTACAATCGCCAGTGATTTGCATGCTTAAATCATTCAACTCATTAAATATTCGCTCCAGTTCATGGTAAAGCACATTGCCTTTACTGGTTAAGCAGAGCAGTCTACCTTCGCGGATAAATAATCGTTCGCCAAAATGTGCTTCAAGCAGTCTCACTTGGTGCGATACCGCACTTTGAGTAATGCACAGCTCAGTTGCCGCCCGAGAAAAGTGAGCATGCCTTGCGGCCGCTTCAAAAATTTGTAGTGCCCGCAGTGGTGGCAGTTTGCGCATATACACCTCAAATATGAATTTATTTTATTAAAATTTATTAGGTATGAATTTAACTCATGCATGGATTAAAAACATCATTATTCGATATTAATTGATAACTATATGATGCAGCCAATTATTGGTTCTAAGGTTGTAAGTGTAATGAAATCCACAATAGCGATTGGCATGATGTTATTAGTTGTCGGTAACCTTTTTAGTGCTATGTATGATGTGTCTATAAAATGGCTTCCAGAGGGCAGTAGCGCTGCAACATTTCTGTTAATCAGACAGTTAACATCAGTATTAATGTTACTGCCATTGTGGTTTGCAGCTAAAAAACCAATCAGTCGCCATATAAAGGTGCACTTAGTGCGAGCTAATACTGGCGCTATTGGAGCTGTATGCTTAATTATGGGGTTAATTGCGCTACCTATCGCCACTGTAAGCTCGTTGTTTTATTCGGCGCCATTAATGATTGTATTAATGGGATTTCTATTTTTAAAAGAGAGCGTCACCGCTACACATTGGCTGGCAGCTATTTTAGGATTTCTGGGCATCATTATTTTGCTACGACCAAGTGAAATTAACTGGTTTGGAATTGCAGTACTCATCTCTGCATTTATGTTTGCGATAAACCAGTTGGCATTGCGCAAACTCCCCAGTACAGAAAGCCCTGTTGTAACGTTAATGCTATATAACTTACTCAGTATTCCTTTGGTGTTGGTCATGGCATTGGTGCAAGGCATAGAGGCAATCAGTTGGTCTTTAGTGGCTATTGCGGTGTCGAGTAATGTGTTTTTATTGGCGTATCAGTGGTTTTGCGCGTTGGCTTATCGCCAAGCACAAGCCAGTCAAATTGTGGTGGCAGAATACACAGGACTATTATTTTGTGTCTTTTTTGGTTGGTTGTTTTTTGATGAATGGCTTGATGGCTTAAGTTGGGTTGGGGCTGGGTTTATTGTGTTGCCGTCGCTGATTATCCCGTGGATACAAGCCAAAAGATCCCAAAAAAAATTCATCGAGCAAAATGCAGGATGAATTTCTAAATCGCGATAATAAAAATGTACTGCAGGATTAAGATTCAGTGTATTCAAAAACCTTAATCACTTTGCGAACGCCTGCAGTATTTCGCGCGATATCAACCGCCAAATCAGCTTGCTTGCGGTCAATTAACCCAAGTAAGAAGACTTCGCCGTTTTCGGTAATCACTTTTACTCGAGTAATATCGAGTGATTTTTCATTTAACATGCGGCCTTTCACTTTGGTTGTTACCCAAGTGTCGTTGCTGCGTGTGGTAAATGACGTTGGCGTGCCAATACGAATTTGGTTATGTATCTTGCCGCCAATTTGTAAATCTTGCACCACTTTAATCGCTTTATCGCGCAGCATTGAGTTAGGTGCTTGGCCTATCATCAATACATTGTTGTTCATCACAACCGCGGCGATATTGGTTTGATTATTAAGGTCGTCATGTTTTGATAGCGCGCTAGCAATAACAAAGTCAGCATTAGTGTCGCTGATTTGAGTGCCCATGCTGCGCTCATCATTTACCATCTTGGCACCGCTAACGGCACCAACCATGACTGCACCAGCACACCCCTGCAGCATCGCCAGGACTGAGATGATGAGTAACCTTCTTATCATGCTTGTTCATCCTGTGGGAACAAGGTGCGGTCGATGTTATCGCATAAACAGTGAATAACCAGTAAGTGAACTTCTTGAATACGTGCAGTTACGTTTGACGGTACGCGGATTTCGACATCTCCTGCGCTCATCAAGCCAGCCATTGCGCCGCCATCTTTACCGGTTAGGGCTACAATAGTCATGTCGCGGCTTAACGCCGCTTCCATGGCTTTAATAATGTTGCCAGAGTTACCGCTGGTTGAGATAGCCAATAAAATATCGCCTGGTTGACCCAGTGCAAAAATCTGCTTCGAGAAGATTTCATCGTAGCTATAATCGTTGGCGATAGCGGTAATCGTTGAAGTGTCACAGCTTAATGCAATAGCAGGCAGCGGTGGACGTTCAATTTCGTAACGGTTTAATAATTCAGCTGAGAAGTGTTGAGCATCGCCAGCACTGCCACCATTACCACATGACAGAATTTTATTACCGCCAAGTAGACATTGCACCATCATCTCTGCAGCTTTTTCAATAGACTCAGGTAATGCCTCTGCAGCATCAATTTTAGTCTGAATCGATTCGGTGAAACTATCTCTAATACGTTCTAACATGCAACAATCCTTACGCTAAATTATGTCTACGTATGTCTCTGATTAGCTTTTTTATCATTGCTCATCAGTTAGACTCGGTAATTTGACTATATGATGCCATAAATCAAGGTTATGGTAATCAATTGCCGCTTAAAAACAGCCTTGTAGCCAGTTTATTTCATCAATATTCATCGCAATGACATCAAAGCGACAAGGTGGATTTAATTTTTGTCGCTGTAAATAATGTTCAGCGGCTAATCTTATCCGGGTAATTTGCTTACTTGTTAACGCATTTAAGGCGCCGCCAAACTGATTTGACGACCTAAATTTTACTTCAACAAACACCCAGACATCTTGCTGGCGCATAATTAAATCTATTTCACCAAATGGATATCGAACATTAGCATCTACAAACGTTAGACCTTGTTGTTCAAGGTAAGTTCGCGCTTGTTGCTCAGCTAATTGTCCGCTGTTCATAATGGTGTTAATTGTCCTTGGCTATATTTGCCCCAAGACAGTTGACGATCAATCACCCCATTAGGCTTCACCGATAATGCACCACTGCGGCCAATAAATTGATATCCCGGGAAAGCGCGCATTTGCGCTAAACGATTAACCAATTCAAGCGCATCATAACCCATTACATATAGGCGTTTTTGGCTGTTATTCCAACCACTCCATAGCTCTGACACCAGTTGGGTTTCGCTGCTAGGTTGCATTAGCCATGGTACATCGCTAATGATCAAGTTATTTAACTCTTGTGCCGACTGCGCTGACTCATTTTCAAGACGGCTACGGCTAGTGGTATACAAGGTTACGGGTTCAGAGAACACACTAAAGTTAACGTCTAAAAAGGGTTTTAGCAGGGCTAAATCTTGTGAACCCGAAATCATGTAAATAGCATCAATATCTTGGCGAGAACGAAAATCTGATTCTAAGCGGCTACCCAATAAATCACGCATTCTGCTAATACGTGCTTGACTATCTTTCACACCTAATGCTTCTTGAACTGTAACCTTCATTTGATCGCCAGCATCATAAAAATACACTTCGGCATCATTGCTGGTTAAGGTTAGCCACGTTTGCTTAAAACTGTCGGCCATACGTTTGCCGATGGGATCGTTACTTGCCAACAGTAGTGGCAGCTTTACGCCATCGCTATACAGCTTATGTGCTGCATCACTGGCTTCTTGCGCCGGTGACAGTGAAAAGTAAAACAGGTTTGGTTGTGGCGTAAACGTATCCGTTTGGTTCAAATACAGCTGCGGCACTGTGGTCTTTTGTTTATCGTTGATTTTCTGTAGTTCTTCAACTTCATTGGGTAACAATGGCCCAATGATAAACTCTGCGCCTTTGGCTACAGCTTGTTGATAAGCGGCAGCAACCCCTTGCTGCGTGTCATAAAAGTTAATTGACACATTTGCATCATAGTCAGACAGATAGCTCGACATAAGACCTTGACGAATAGGTTCAGCAACCACAGCGCGTGGGCCACTTAACGGTAATAATACTGCTATATTTTGCGGCCTAAACGGTTTGGCATTGAGGGCTTTTTCTAAATCAGCAGGTAATTTCACTGCACCTGGATGATAAGGGTTGTTACGCTGCCACTCACCTAAATAACGCACCAATTGTGTCGGCTCAACCGCATAATGTTTAGCAATAAAGGTCAATTGTAACCAACCAGCAAAAATCGGATTTGATTGATCGCGCATAAACGACTGCACGGTTTCTTCATGTAGTGGTTGCAGTAGCTTCCAAATAACATTATTGATCGCCGTGGTTTCAGACTTTGGCAAGTAATTGCTTAATAGGCTTAATTGCTTAACTTGGTCAATTGGCTGTTGAGTATTTTTGTACAATTTGGCTTTAAATTGGTGATAACTTGCCATTTGCCAGCGTGGGAGCTGCCAATGTGGTGGATACTGTAAAATATCTAATGCGGCCTGGCTGCTATTGGTTTTTTCAGCAATACGAGCGCGCAAATAAATATGCTCCGCTTGAAGCGAGGGCACGTTCACCATCGACTTTTGCATTGACGTTAATACATTAACGGCAGAATTAAAGTTACCATCATTAATATAAGCATGAGCGGCGAGTAATAAATAACGATCACGCTTTTCTGGTAAACTGCTATTCGTTGCCTCGGCTAAATAAATTTTAGCCGGATGTTCAGCGGCAACGAGCGATGCGCTAGCGTCAACATTATCTTGCTGTTTTTTGGTGGCACAACCGACCACCAATACAGAGAAAATCAACGCGCACACGAATTTTGTAGTATTCAGTCTTTTTAACACTTGGCTTCACTCTGGTAAGATGCTGTCACTAGTTTAACCTGCTCTTACGCTTGGCGAAAGTATCAGGTAGATTCATTATCGAGGTAATTATGGACCAAATGGTCGCGCTGTATATTGTTCCCACCCCAATTGGTAATTTTGGCGACATCAGCGCTCGGGCAATAGAGGTGCTGCAACAGGTTGATTTAATCGCCTGTGAAGACACACGCCACAGCGGAAGGCTGCTAAGTCACTTTGGTATTGAAACCCGTAAAACGGCATTACATGATCACAATGAACGTGACCGAGCACAATGGATAGTTGAAAAATTAAATGAAGGCAAATCAATCGCGCTCATTTCTGACGCTGGTACGCCGCTCATTTCTGACCCTGGCTACCATTTAGTGAATCATGTTCGTCAAGCTGGCCACAGAGTAGTACCTTTACCAGGGGCTTGCGCTGCGATAACGGCCTTAAGTGCATCAGGATTACCGTCGGATCGCTTTAGTTTTGAAGGTTTTTTACCCTCAAAAGAAAAAGCCCGTATCGATAAACTTGAATTTCTTAAAGAAGATCCTCGTACTTTGATATTTTACGAATCTCCTCACCGCATACTTTATAGCCTTGCCGCTATTGTTGACGTTTTAGGCGCCGATAGGCAAGTGGTAATGGCACGTGAAGTGACTAAAACTTTTGAAACCTTCTTATCTGGTACCGCTGCTGAAGTATTGGCGTTGGTTGAGGCTGATGATAATCAGCAAAAAGGCGAAATGGTCATTATGTGCCATGGCTTTACATTATCTGATGAAGAAGGCATTCCAGCAGTTGCAGTTGCTACGCTAAAGTTACTTTGTGAAGAATTACCGCTTAAAAAAGCCGCCGCTATAGCAGGGCAAATCCATGGTTTAAAGAGAAATGCCCTATATAAATACGGTTTAGAACTGGATTTATAAAAAGGCAGTCGCTTTGGCATTGGTTTGTTGCGCAGCTTAGGCTATAATCCGCGCCGAGTTGGCCAGACAGTTGCCGCGTACGCAAGTACGGGGAGGAAAGTCCGGGCTTCAAAGAGCGGGGTACCAGGTAACGCCTGGGCGGTGTGAACCGACGACAAGTGCAACAGAGAGGAAACCGCCATTTTGGCTTAGGCTAAGATGGTAAGGGTGAAAGGGTGCGGTAAGAGCGCACCGTGCGGCTAGCAATAGTCCGTAGCAAGGTAAACTCTACCCGAAGCAAGACCAAATAGGGTTCCGCATGGCGCTGCTCGCGTTGGAACCGGGTAGGTTGCTTGAGCCTGTGAGCGATTGCAGGCCTAGATGAATAACTGTCCACGACAGGACCCGGCTTATCGGCCAACTCACCTCTTTATAAAAAAAGGCCTCGCAGCAATGCGAGGCCTTTTTTTCGTTAACACGAAAATATTGGTGTCTTAACCTTATATAGTCAACCCGAGTAGATGTTGGTTATTGTTTCTCTATATTTTAACTTCAGTGTTATCCATTATTTTCGCCTCATGATCTAACGTTTGAGTTGACTGCATCCGTTCAGTAAACGTTGCCGGAACACTGAGGGGTTTACAAAGGCTGATTTATTAACACGAATGATCTTGCTCTGTTGTGACCTCTATCTTAGTGGCTGTAGCCCATAATAAATACCCTCTCAAACCACAAAGTCTCTAACCATTAACACTATCAGTTAACAAACAAGCACAAATGTAAATTATTAAATGAGAATAGTTTCTATTAGCGTTTGGTGTTATATTGCGGCCAAATTTTACTGTTGCCGATGAGTAAGCTGTTATGCATTTGAACGTGATTAATCTTGGGATATTAAGCCTGCTGTTACCTGTACTGAGTGTCAGTGCGAACGAGAAAGCGGCCGACGTTGATTTGACTGAGTCGATTGAGAAAATAACCGTAATGGGTCGGGCTCAAACCTTTTATCGTGAATCTTCTACGTCCGTGGGTGCCAAAGTTGAAACCGATATTATGGATTTACCGCAATCGGTGCAGGTGTTGAATGAACAATTGATAGTTGACCAAGCCGCACGTGAAATTACTGACTTATACCGCTCTATAGCAGGTGTGAGCATTTACAGTTATTCAGGTGTGACCTTTCGTGGTTTTCGTGATGACAGCAATGTGTTTTATGACGGTGTAAGAGGCGACCCTTTTTCTGGTTTTGGTGTACCACAGTTATTTAATATTGAGCGAGTTGAAGTGTTAAAAGGTCCTGCTGCTGCATTATATGGTGGTGGTGAGCCTGGCGGGATGATTAATTATGTCAGTAAAAAGCCGAGTTTTGTCCAAGATACTGAAGTGACATTAACCACAGGTGATAACGACCGTATGGGCGGGTCAATTGATTCTAAAGGTGGTTTAACGGATTCAATTGCTTATCGTTTAGGCGGTTTTTATGAACAAAAAGACAGTTTTCGAAATAATGCCGACTCTGAAAATACCGAGTTAACAGGTGGATTATTATTTCAACTTGGCGATGACACCACGCTCACAACAACGATTGATTACATCAAACAAGACTTAGGTGGTAATCGTTTACGGGGTGTACCCGTTGACGATGATGGTAATTTTTTGGTTGATCCAAGCTATAACGCAAATGAAAAATCCGACTATCAAAACTTAGAGGCAACTGTGCTTGAAGCGGAATTAAAACACTTTTTTAATGATGATTTGAGCGTGAATACCACGGTTCGCTATCTCGATAATGAACGCGAGCAAGCCTACCATGAGTCCAGAAGTTGGGTTGATGTTAATGGTGACGGTGTGGCCAATATTGACGATAAAACCATTAAGCGTGAATATCGCAAACAATACCGTGCCAACAAAGAGATAAGCGCAACATCTGATTTTGTCTATCGTTTACCTTCTGGCAGCATTGATCAAACTTTGTTATTTGGTGCTGATTATCATCATGTTGATTCTGACTACGATTATTGGTTTGCACGTTATGAAGCTGATGGGATTAAAAATTTGAATATTTTTGATCTTAATTATGGTGAAACCGATCCTTCAACTTATTCACTTACAGACCAAAATCGTGATGGTGCAAAAACCGAACACCTTGGTTTATATGCTCAGGACCAAATAGCATTAACTGAACAATGGTTGTTAATGGTGGGATTACGTTACGACCATTTTGATGATTTTGATAAAGAAACCGGTTTTGAATATAGCGATAATCACGTATCGCCACGCGCAGGTATTGTGTATAAGTTTTCACCAGATCAGTCGTTTTATATTAATTATGCCGAAAGCTTTAACCCGACATCGATTGGCGACCAAGATACGGCAAGTGCTGATGGTGGCTTATTACCTGAAGTTGGTAAACAGATAGAACTTGGGGTTAAAAGTCAGTGGTTTGATGGCAGCGTAATGACCACAGTAGCGGTTTATCAAATTGATAAAAAAGATGTTGCAATGAACAATCCCAATTATACCGATGGCAGCAATGGTGCTCCAGCGTTGGTCAGTCTTGGGCAAGTTGAAAGTAACGGTGCTGAATTTACGCTAACAGGGGATATTACCCAAAATTGGACCGTTATGGCCAACTATGCTTATAACGATACCCGAGTTACTGAAGGCGATGTGGGTGACACTTATGCCGACGGCAGTAAGTTTATCAATGCGCCGCGCCATCAAGCAGGTTTGTGGACTCGTTACGATATTGACAGTTTGAACTCAGCCATTGCGTTTGGGGCCGATTATGTCAGTGAGCAAATGAGTGGCGGTGCGCAACGTGTTAAGCCATTTACCGTATTTGATATGAGCTGGACCACGACATGGCAAGAGACACAATTTCAATTAAACGTGAAAAACTTGTTTGATAAAGAATATGCCGTGAGTGGTTTTTCTGAGCGTAATGGTCATTTTCCTGGTGCGCCAAGAGAAATGGTATTACAGGTATCGCATCACTTTTAACTTAAGACTAATACCGTAAGACCATAAGGTCTTCTTGAATAAAAAGGGAGTAAACAATTTATTGTTTACTCCCTTTTTGCTATCTTGCTGAAGGTTAAAAGCTGGCTTTTATACCTACATTGATAGTGGTACCCAGTGCTTGAGTGTAGTAACTCGCGTTAGTAGAAGCTTGTGAGCGAGCAGAAAAATAATCTTCATTAAGTAAGTTTTCTACACCTAATGAGAGCTGCCAATTATTGAGTTGATAACTACTGGTTAGGTTCACAACGTTATAATTTTCTATAGGGCCTTGAGAACCAATATATGCGCCATCAACCGGCTCAAATCGGTCACGGTCACCAACATACATGTAGTTAATACCAATACTCGCTTCTTCAACGGGCTGCCAACTAATATAAGCTGTTAATTTAGGAGGGGATATGGTGCCACCATCTATATAAGTATCCGTTTCAGTGTCTTTACCTTCAACCCAGCTATAGCTTAAACCTGTATTGAGATTATCTAACACTCGATAGTCAACTTGTGCTTCGTAACCCCAAATTTTTTGTGGTGCGCGTACAGGTAAGTAAATGCCTGTTGTTGCATCAAAGCTGTTACTTGTGCCTAATTCTGACTTACTTTGGTAGGCGGCAATTTCATAATTCAGATCACCAAGTTGGCCAGAAAAGCCGATTTCATAGTTATCAACAATCGATGATTCTGTGCGGATTAACGCAATATCATCGACAGTGGCGGTTCGTAAAAGACGACCAATATCTGAAATATCTGCACCTTGGGAAAAGCTCATGAACGGGTTAAATAACTCGTTCATATTGTAACGCAAGCCAATATTATAGGTGGTTGAGTTATATGTTAATTCTCCGCCTGTGACATCAAAAGGTATTGAGCAAGTACTTGGCGTTCGGCAAAGTTTTAAAGTTTGATAATCATCGACCGTTAAATCTACACTGTCTTGGCGGATACCGGCTTTAATAACCCAATCATCGGCAATAACAAACTTAGTTTGTAAATAAACCGCTAAGTTACGCATGTCCATTTCAGGCACCCAAATTCGGCCGTCTTCTAATGGTTGTGAACTGATGTCTTGCAGCGCATCAATACCATAAATGAAGGTTGATTCAACATTATCCCAATCAACTTGGGTAGCAAAGTTAACGCGTAGGCCTTTCTTTTCTGACTTGATGAACGACTGACCCCCTTCGTAACCTTCACTTTGATTAGCGAGTGCAGTTGAAAAGAAAAACATGTTTTCAATTTTTTGCAGATAACCATCAACGGTTAATTGGGTGTTAGTGAATATCTCTTGGTCGACGTATTTTAACATTAGGTTATGATTGCCACGCGGCCCTTGAGGTACGCCCAGCTTTACAATCCCAGTAGTATTGTCTATCGAGTAAGTTTTTTCGCCTGTGTTAGCATTGCCAACAACATCTATGTAGTCAGATTCTTGTTGGGCTTCGTAGTAATTATACGTCAGTTGAATCGACTTATCGTCGTCGAGTTGATAGCCGAGTTTGGTAAAATAATTATTCGATTTAGTTTCTGATAAACCATAGACTAATCCGATAGCGTCACCTTCTGAATCATGTTCAACACCTGTTTTTTCGGTAATGGCACTAAATACGTAACTGAAATTATCAACCGTGCCGTCTATTGATGTATCCACTCGATAACCGGCACTGTCTTGTAATTTTACCGCACTAAATTTACTGGAAGCCCCAACCTTCACTCGTGCTTTATCTTCACTGGCTCGTTTAGTGATGTAGTTGATGATGCCGCCTGAAGCGCCATTGCCATAAATTGAGGTCGCTCCTTTAATCACTTCAATACGCTCAATGACCCCTGCATCGATAGAGCTTATGCCTAATTTTCCATTTCGTAATGGGGTAGATTGTGGCACGCCGTCAATCATGACTAGTGCGGCACGACCGCGTAAGTTTTGTCCCGAGTTACTTGATGTGCCAGTGCTTGGCGCTAATCCAGGAACGCGAAATGCGAGTAAGTTTTGTAACTGCGAAGTCATTAACATGTCTTGTGCGAGGGTTTGTTGCTCAATAAGCGTGACTGAAGAAGGGACTTCCTCTATCCGTTCAGCAGAGCGACTACCAGTAATAATCATTCGCTCCATTGAAGTTTGGTTTTCTGTGGCTTGTGTTGAAGATTCTGCATTGGCATGAGTTACGGGGAGTACTAATAAAAATAATGCACAATGTGTCGCAATAGCCAATTGGCTAGGCTTAAATAACATAGGTATACCGATTAACAAATAATGAAAGGTAGTTAATGATATTCATTATCATTAACTAGTACACATTATTTACATTTTTTACTTTTTTGCATTAAATCAGTTAGATATTAATAATTCATTTAACTAAGGGCCGCAGATCTTCATGATGAATTTCACTGCTGCTTGTCGTCATTGTATAAAAATCTGACCGCGTGATATGTCGTTGCTCTGTAGGAGTAAGCGATAATGCAGAAAACTGAAACCATAAGTTCAGTTAGAAGAGACCTGTTAAGCAGTCTTGCTTATTTTATCGTAAAATGTTTGCAACAAGTGATTCGTGCATAATGACGATATAACCTTGCTGTACATGGTTGTATAAAGTAAATCGTTTTGTTGGGCGGATCATAACCGCCAAAGATCAGTAGCACCTGGTGCGTTTTAAGCGTTTAGCCTAAATTTTTCACACGTTAGTACTAGCTGTTCTCGTTAGATACGATAGCAATCGAACGGTTTGCCGGATTAAAAATGGTCTTTAACTTGGAATCTGAACTCCCAAGCGTTGATGTCGTTGCCCGTAGTGATCGGGACGGCAATATCAACATGGGCTACGTTACCGTAACTGGATTTAGAAGAGTAAATCCGTGCGCCAATACCAATACTACCAATAGGGCCATCAACTTCGTTTTGCTCATCTGGGCCACCGCTTGCTTGACCTATATCGGCAAAAACAGCCCAACCTAACTCGGCCAGTTGATATAAATTGATGTTTGGATAGTATCGGATTTCACTCGTGAGCAACCATTGATTGTCACCATGTTGGTAGTCGTTAGGATATCCCCGTACACCGGTTTCGTCGCCAAGAGCAAACGTTTGATCAAGATAGTTATTATGTGAGGTTGCGATACGCGCCTTGGAATAGGCTGTCCACTTAGGGCTGATTTGGTGGAAAAATTCAGCGGCTAAACCGACATTATAAAAATCTTGTTGACCAGTTTGAATATCCGTTCGAGCATTAATGGTCATTAGCAATAATTGATTGTCTTCCTGCCAACCGCGACTGCTTGAAGCCGTTACGTGATAACCCACAGCAGCACTGTCGGCAACGTCATTGGTTTCCAATCCTAAACTTACAGTGTGGTGCCAACCTAAGTTAAAGTCTTCGTTATTATTAATTAGATGAATATTGTTCAGCACTGTGTATTGGTCTTGCAGGTATTCGTAGCTGATCCAAGGGTAAACAAACTCACGATCAAACGGTAATGGTGAAATAGGGTAATCGTCGATGTTATTGAATTGATGTTGGTCTTGGGTTATCCCTAGGCTAATACGGTGCAATTGATCTGGCGTTTTATCGACTAACCAACCAAATCCAACGTTAGCATAATCAATAACATGTTCAAATTCGTTAATGTCTTGGCCATTTTGTCTTATGGTGTCGATGCGGGTATCTGTTAACCATGACAGGGCGTACATGTTTTGAGTGTCTAGAGTATAAAAGGGCTTATTAAAGGCGATAGCAGATGCTTGGCCGTCACTGTTGTCGTAAAAATCGACCGACACATTACCGTGTTTAATCCATCTTACTGGAGCATCAAAGGCAAACTTATATCCGGTGCGGTCGGCACTCGATTGGTATTTTATTTTAGTTTTAACCCCTAAACCCAGTAAGTTATCTTCCTTCATACCAAACGAGTATTTAGTGTCGCCGCCATTTTTACTCAAACTGACTGTTGGCAGTAATGACCAGTTATCCCAGGTTTCGACTAATACCACGTCTTCAACGTTGTCGTCGGCGAGTGGATCTTTTCTGGCAATGTTGATATCTGCATCGCGAATGTAAGGTTCATAGCGCAATAAGCGCTGCGCTTCTTCAAGATCTTTTTGAGTAATTTTTTCGCCTTTTTCAAAGCTTAAGCTATTGAGGATGGTCGACTCTTTGGTATTAATATGCAGATAGTTTGCCCAACGGTGAAGGAAAATAGCGTCCGGAGCTGACTCATCAAAAATAGGATGACTAACAATTACAATGTTCGCGACTTTTTCGACATCATGCTTATTGATTGTCGATGGACTAGAGGGCGTAGTGACAGAGTCATCGTTGGCTTTTAACTGTGCCGCACTGTCAGCAATAGTTGCTTGAACAGCAGGCGAAGAAAGCAGGATGACGAAAAAAAATACTGCCATAAATATGATTGGCATAGCTTCGTCCTTATTTTTATTGTTATGTTTTTTGAGAGGTCTGTAAGAATGAACTATTGTTTTCAATATGAACTTTTTATGTTGCCTCTTTGTTTCATATCATACCTGAATAACATAATAGTCAAGCATTTAGCTTGAATAAAAATTTCATTAATCCATTTAAATTGTGTGGGTATTTGAGTTGTTAAAAAATAAGGGCAGCATTTATAGCTGCCCTTTAATATCGATAGGAAGGTAATGTTAACTTGTAAGATTTATAACGAACGGCGAGGGGGCACGATAACGTTAGCAAAAATAAGCCCAGCGATTAAGGACATAAAAATTAAGAATATTTGTGAGCCTAAATGGGCTTGATTGAGCATGGTTTCGCCCGAAATTAATGCATTGAGACCAATATAGGTTTTGCTACCAGGAACGAGAATAACGATACCTTGCAGTAACGCAATCGACACAGGTGCTTTCATCCAACGCGCATACAGATTTGAATAGATACCTACGGCTAGTGCACCGACAAAAATACCAATAGACTCGCCTAGATAAATCCCACCTAGCATGGCAGAGAAAAATGCCACAATGCCAGCAAATATGCCCCAAGGAGAGTCTTTTAAGCGTGCTTTAAAGATAATAACCAACGACATGGACAGTAACGGCACCGCAGACCAAATAGCCCAACGAGGTAATGGTATTGGTTCGACATATATAGTTTCACCAAAGATAGCTTTACCAATGGTCATGCCAAGCACGGCACCAAAATACAGTTTAAATAACTGCATCACCGCATCCATAATACGTGCCGTACCAGAGATTAAATCTCGGGCGGCAAGTTCTGCTAAGCCGAGAGTGAGTGCAAGACCGGGAACAAATATAATAATCCCCGATAAAATGGTCACAGGTAAATTGATACTCGGGTCTAATTGCGCAATCCCCGATGCCAAGATAGCGCACACTACCGCCGCCATCGGTTCGAGCATTTCTGCGATACGTTTTGAGCGTTCGGCCCAAAAAACCAAGCTGTATACCAGTAAACCAAAAATAGCTGACCAAAAAACGTCATGCCAACCGGTACCCATTAACATGGCGAAGGCACCCGCGCTTGAACCAAAAGCTAACAGCGTCAGTTTATGGCCATAAGGATTGGGTTTATTGGCGATTTCTTCTAAGCGTTCTAACGCTTCTTGTAAGGTTCGCTGTCCAGAACTGAGCTCTTCAACCAACTCAAAGGTACGAGCTAACGAGCCTAAATCTAAGTCGCCAGGTTTAACGCGTGCAACGTGATTGTATTCTTGCTCAGTGTCATGTTGGAGTACAAATGTCATCGATGTTGGCGATATTAAAAAATATCCTTCAATACCAAGGGTATTACATACCGTTTGCAAATGGGATTCTAAGCGATACGCAGGAGTACCAAATTTGTGCAGGTACTTACCTAATTTAATGATAAATCTACGTTTTTCTAAAAAATCCTGATTATCCACTGGGCAGTAGTCACTCTTGTTAAGGTATTGAGCTTATTTTGGCGCGAATATTAACCGATTAAGGCGTGTGTTTACAGCCAAACTGATTCAAAATGTAGTGATAACATCAACAAATCAAAGATTAGTATAATAACAATAATATAGACGACTTAAGGAATAACACATGACATTGATGGTATCGGGTTTATATGCGGGCTTAACGGCGCTGTTGGTTTTAGCATTATCTTATAAAGTGGTTAAATTTCGTCGAGCAAATAAAATTGGTATCGGTGATGGTGGCCATCAAGGATTATCCATTGCAATAAGAGCTCATGGCAACTTAATTGAAAATGCGCCCATAGCACTAATTTTGTTAGCACTGGCTGAACTGAATGGTATGCCGGTTTACTTGATTCACAGTTTGGGCACGGCTTGGATTGTTGCGCGTTTATTACATGCTATTGGATTAAATCAAGGTCAAGGCGGCCATCACTTCGGTCGTTTTTGGGGCGTGTTAACCACTTGGATTGTGCTATTGGTTTTAGCGGTCGCTAATATTGGCTTCTTTCTAGGGTTATAGCATTGAAAGTATGCGGGAATAGCAATATTCCCGCGTGTTTTATAAGGTTATAAAGGGATAAAAATATTTCACTTTTGATGTTTTTTTAGTCACACTTAGTGTCGCTGTACTGCTATACTCCGCGTCCGTTAAATTCAGCCATAGGCTGATGTTGTCATCGGATCAGCTAGGCTGGTTTTCCCCATTTATGTAGGTCATATACATGCAAGTTGAGTCAACGTTATTTAATTATCCAAAGTTTTGGGCTGAATGCTACGGAACGGCACCTTTTTTACCCATGTCTCGTAAAGAGATGGATATTTTAGGTTGGGATAGTTGCGATATTATTGTCGTGACTGGCGACGCGTATGTAGATCACCCAAGTTTTGGTATGGCGGTGATTGGGCGAATGTTAGAAGCCCAAGGTTATCGTGTGGGTATTATTTCGCAGCCTGATTGGTCAAACAAAGAAGACTTTATGCAACTAGGTCGCCCAAATCTATTTTTTGGGGTAACCGCTGGTAACATGGACTCGATGATTAACCGTTACACCGCTGACCGTAAGTTACGTCATGATGATGCTTACACTGCCGGTGATATTGGTGGCAAACGCCCCGATCGTGCCGTGACCGTGTATACCCAGCGTTGTAAAGAAGCTTTTAAAGACGTACCGGTTGTTATTGGTGGAATTGAAGCCAGTCTTCGCCGTATTGCCCATTACGATTATTGGTCAGATAAAGTGCGTCGCAGTGTGATTTTTGACGCCAAAGCCGACATTTTAATCTACGGCAATGCTGAACGGCCATTAATGGAAGTTGCACGCCGTATTGCTGCGGGTGAAGCCATTGGCGATATTGACGATGTTCGTGGTACCGCAACAATGCGTAAAGAGCCTATGCCAGGCTGGCGCGGCATGGATTCACGGAAAATTGACCAATTACATAAAATTGAGCCATTACCTAGCCCTTATGGTGCTGATGATGTTGGTTGCAGTAATTTGTCAGGTCCAACAGACGAAAAGATTTTTGATAACGAGGCTCCTAAGGCCATTAGCGTTCAACCGCCTCGTCCAAAGCCATGGGAAAAAACCTATGTGCTACTTCCTGCCTATAACAAGGTCAGCGAAGACAAGTATTTGTATGCCCATGCCTCGCGTATTTTGCACCAAGAGCAAAACCCGGGTTGTGCCCGTGCGTTGTTTCAACCACACGATGCCAACCGTGGTGTATGGGTAAACCCACCTGCGTGGCCATTAAACACCGACGAAATGGATGCGGTATTCGATTTACCTTATCAACGCATCCCGCATCCGATGTACGGCAAAGAAAAAATTCCTGCCTACGATATGATTAAGACATCTATCAATATCATGCGCGGTTGTTTTGGTGGTTGTTCATTCTGTTCGATTACCGAGCATGAAGGACGCATTATTCAAAGTCGCTCGCAAGAGTCGATCATCAAAGAAATTAAAGATATTCAAGAAAAAGTGCCTGGTTTTACCGGCGTCATTTCTGACTTGGGTGGCCCAACGGCGAACATGTACCGTTTAGGTTGTACCAGTGAGAAAGCCGAGAAAACCTGTCGACGTTTATCATGTGTGTTCCCGTCTATTTGCGGCCATTTAGGCACCGACCATAAACACACCATCGACTTATACAAAGCGGCGCGTGAAGTACCTGGTATTAAAAAGGTGTTAATTGCTTCGGGTGTTCGTTACGATTTGGCGATCGAAAACCCAGAATATATTAGAGAGTTAGCTAAACATCATGTGGGTGGTTATTTAAAAATTGCTCCTGAACATACCGAAGAAGGTCCGCTCAGTAAAATGATGAAGCCAGGTATGGGAACCTATGACAAGTTTAAAGAACTGTTTGATAAGTTTTCTAAAGAAGCGGGTAAAGAACAGTTTTTAATTCCGTACTTTATTTCGGCGCATCCTGGTACTACCGATGAAGACATGGTTAATTTGGCATTATGGTTAAAAGGGCAGAAATTTAAGCTCGACCAGGTGCAAAACTTTTATCCATCTCCGATGGCAAATGCGACCACGATTTATCATACCGAACTTAACTCACTGAAAAACATTAAGCATGATAGTGAACAAGTGACAGTGCCTAAAAAAGGTCGTCAGCGTAAATTGCATAAATTCTTATTGCGTTACCACGACCCAATGGGTTGGCCGATGATCCGTGAAGCCTTAGTTGCGATGGGTAAAGAGTCGTTAATTGGTAATGGTCCCAATCATTTGGTGCCGCCCGAAACGCGTAACGAGCAAACTAAAGTGAAGTGGGGCCAAAAGCCATCGGCTAAAGCGAAAGAACAAAGCGGCCAAAAAGCTATGACTCGTTTTTCTGCCGATCAGTTTGAAGACCGTAAAGGTAACACTAAAGCGGATAAGGGCAGTGCTAAGCCTGTAGGGCAAAAAACCAAGTCTCCAGCGACGGCTTCGGGCCAAGTGGCAAAAGGGCAAGCGCCTAAAAGCCAAGGCGCTAAGCGTCCAGCTAAAGCGACCACTTGGGCGACTAAGTCTAAATACGCCAAGTAAGCTAACACGTTAACTTGTTGTCATAAAAACCCGCATTAACGTTGCGGGTTTTGTTTTTCTAGCAGCAATAAATTAAATAACAAGGTAATCTGCTTCGATACTTACGTCTTTTAATTTAGTCTGCTCAGTAGTCGTTTTGTTATACTACTGTACTTATTGATTAAATTACCCAATGGTTTGATAAACAAGGAACGATCATTATGCCAACGTTAATTAGGCTTAGCGCATATCTCAGTGGTGTATTGCTGTGTGGTAGCGCTTTGTTGGTTAATCCTGCTTATGCCGCAAACTCGGTACAACAACAGCAATTTTTTGAAGCTATTAGCGCTCTGTGTGGCAAAGCTTTTGCCGGTAAGATCACTGCTGGTAGTGAAGGAGATGGTTTTAGTGGCAAACCATTAGTTATGCATGTAAGAGATTGCACCAATCATCAGTTACGTATTCCATTTCATGTTGGCGATGATCACTCTCGCACTTGGGTGATAACTCAAACCGATACCGGATTGCGCTTAAAGCATGATCATCGTCATAAAGATGGCACCGATGATAAAGTGACTATGTATGGTGGAGAGACCCGCGATACTGGCACTGCCAACTTACAAACGTTTCCTGTGGACGATGAGTCTATTGCCAACTTCAAGCAACATGGCTTAACACAATCGGTCACTAATGAGTGGCAGATGATGATTGAAGCGCATACTTTTACTTATCGTTTAACCAGAGAGAATCGCGATTTTAAAGTTGAGTTTGATTTATCTCAACCAGTGGCATTACCGCCAGCGCCTTGGGGATATAAATAGCTTTTTGATAATATTATCCATTGTGATTTTTAGATGTAGTCTGCGGTCATTTGTAGTCTGAGTGTATGGCCTGCGGCCATTAACGTCGTAGCGTTTCGTCAATACTAGGTAAGGTAGTAGGTTGTCTACTTACCCAGGCTAATTTAATCGTCATCCCGGTAATGCTCGTGAGCCGGGATCCAGGTTTATTCTTTTGTACTTTTGTACTTTTGTACTTTTGTATTTATGGCCTGCGGCCACTAACGTCGTGGCGCTTCACCCACACCAGACCAAGAGGAAACCAACGGCTGTTCCCTCTTGGAACTCCCAGCCGCCCCGCAACATTTTCAAACAGCGAAAAGGTCGCCATGGGGATTGATCCAGCTTTTAATTTCGCTTGTAGTCTGCTTCGGCCTTATTCGAAAATGCTAACGCTTCCGATGGTACATCCTGTACCGCGAAAGCTAGCCTGACGTCCTGTCAGGCTCACGCATTCTTTTATAAAGAGTCTTCAATGTCCTCTAGTTCAGAGTTGAACCCGTCTATATCCAAGTAAAGAAAACTAACTCATTTATGTCCATAAATGGGTTAGGTAGGCTAATATAGTGGCCGGATTTTATTGACCACTACAAGAAGAGGTAAGAAAATTCAAGCTAGAGCAATATATTTTAGTTTACGAGGTCTTAGGAAGAGGCACCGTAATTAAATGGTATTACGATTACCCAGAAAAGATTCAATTGAAGAGATTACCGCACTACTCCCCCACTTAAACACAGTAAGCGTACAGCTTTAAAACTGGAGTCCAAGTTTAATTCTCATAGACAAAATTAACACTTGGATTAGTTGGGTATACAGCGATTGGATAGAGTCTATAAATTAAGAATATAATCATGATATAAGGAAATTTATGAAATATTTAGCATTGATATTTTTATCAATTATAAGCACAACCCTTAGCGCCAACGAAGTTGAGAAAAATGGCAAGATATACAATGAGAGGGATTGTTTCTTAGGACCATTTAGCAGTTATGATAATTGGATAAATTTCATGGAGAGAAAATTTTCTAGAAAGATTAAAACTCCCGAGTTATTAAAAAATAAAATGGATGGCTTCAAGAAGCAATTTGATAAGGATGAATTTAATACCTACAGCAACAACCTTTCATGTACTAATTTTACATACAATGTCGACGGGACTGATGTGCTTGGTTTTGTCATAAAACCTAAAGAGTCAACTACTGACCTACCTGTAATAGTCTACAATAGGGGCGGGAATGGTAATTTCGGTGGAGTTGTATTTGGTGCAATGATGAACAATCTTTTTCCTATAGCCAATAAGGGTTTTGTGATTGTAGGTAGCCAGTATCGAGGCACATTTGGCTCACCAGATAAAGGTGAACAAGATCAATTTGGTGGTTCTGATGTCCAAGATGTTGTTGAACTAGTTAATCTGATTGGAGAGTTTGACGGAGCTGATACAAGTAAAATAGGTATGCTTGGAGCTAGTCGAGGTGGCATGCAATCATTTCTTGCACTAAAACAACTTAATAATATAAAAGCAGTTGCAACGATTGCACTAAATGCCGATCTAAATGTAGATCTAACAATGAGACCTGAAATGGAAAAAGTGTATGAACACCGAATTCCAGATTACAAAGGAAACGAAAACAAAAAACTCGCTGAAAGGTCAGTTATCAATTGGGTGGATAAACTCCCTTCTAATGTTCCAATTTTATTAATTCATGGCGAAAATGATGTCCGAGTCTCGGTTTTTCACTCTAAAACATTTGCAAAAGCACTAAAAGAAACTGAGATTGAGCATAAATTAGTAATTTATGATGACAATCACTTCATTTCATCTAACACCGCAAAAGTTCACAACGAGATTACCAAATGGTTTACAGAAAACCTGTAAAATCACAGTGATCAATATGGTGTTGAAGTAATCTTCTTCCCAGTTTAGTGGGCACCTCCTCATAACACTGAGGAGGCTAAAGTGCCTAAATATACCCAACCAAGAAAAGCATCGTTTTACCCTGTTAACTTCAAAATCAAAGAATCATAGGATAGATCTATAAACTAACTCACTTTTTTCCATAAATGACTTAGAAGTCTTGATTCAAAATTCCTAAATTCAACTCTGAACTTGAGACCGTTGAAGACTCTTTATAAAAGAATGCGTGAGCCTGACAGGGCGTCAGGCTAGCTTTCGCGGTACAGGATGTACCATCGGAAGCGTTAGCATTTTCGAATAAGGCTGAGGCCGAAGCCAAGTGCGGTCAAAAGCTGGATCAATCCCCATGGCGACCTTTTCGCTACTGTTGTTTTGGTTAATAGCGAAAATGTTGCGGGGCGGTTGGGCTAATTCTTTTAAAAAAAGTAAAGAGGGAACAGCCGTTGGTTTACTCTTGGTCTGGTGTGGGCGAAGCGCCACGACGTTAGTGGCCGCAGGCCATCAATACCAAACATAAAAGAATAAACCTAGATCCCGGCTACAAGCATTACCGGGATGACGAGAAGGTTATCCACAAATATATCAGCAAGGTTAATTTGACCACTGTGCATATGCTAATTCCATTGTTTGGGCTCTGCGATAATAAACCAATTATTCCAAATAATTCAGGCTGCCAATGGCAGCCTGAATGTTATGTACTTAACGAGTGTTAAGACTCGCAGTGGTTACTTGCCATCAAAGGTAAACGACTGACCTGCAAGAGCGGCTTCAAACATTAACCCACCCTTTGCGGCGGTAAATATCGCCATACCATTAATATAGGCTGCTGCAGCGGCATGATTACTGCCTGCTTGTCCTGCGCCTGCTGAATTACCTGTGGTACCTACTTGCGCATTGGCACCAACGTTAATTGCCACTGCTGACGCTTGCGCACTAAATTCAAAGCTACCGCTGGTGAACTCATTATAAGCTTTGGCATCTTTAAAGAAGATAATTTCACTATAGGCTTGTCCACCTAACTGAAAACCAATGGATAGCTGGGTTAATGTGGAATCCCCCATATAAGCATCGCTTTGGTATACAAGACCATTACCATATGCGGCACCAATCCCGATGCCGCCTTTGGCTACGGTAGGGAAGACGGCATAACCATAAGCTGTATCAAATAAATGTCGGCTTTCATTGGCCTTTTTAAAATTAGTGATGGCATCGTTATAAGCATCTTCGTCTGCAAAACTAGGAGCTGAAAACGCGAAGCTTAATAACACGAGTAAACTGGAAACAACTAAGCTAATTGAACGTTTCATAAATAACCTCGGTGACTAAATTGTCATGGTAAAACTCACCTTAGAGTAGCATAACCCTTAATTGGCGCGAGTTAATAAACATTTATACTTGGCGAGCATTGGTAAACAGTGATCATTATTTTTAGGGTGATGAGCACGGGAAAATCAGTCTGTTTTCTGCCTAGCTAATCCTTTTTTTTATCCCTATCTATAACTGAGTTATCGTTTGGGTCGATCTCATCTTCATCGCCCATTAGATGGTGCAAATAAGTTATTTCCTCCTCATCAAGAAGCGGATCCGTGTGCGGCTCTTTGGTTGGTGGCGTAGCTTGACTGGTGGCATTGAGCGAACCGCGCAAATAGGCCGAACGGGTGACTTGTTGGATGCCATATAATGCAAACACATATACGGTCAGTAATAGGCTTAAACGCGTTACCGCTTGGGTTAATAATAAAACTGAGTCGCCTAAGTAAAACGGTAAGTAGACCAACACGATACGCAATACCCAATTAATGAGAATGCCGATGGTTAATACACTTAGCCAGCGAAATCGAATCACTTGTAAGTTAGGCTGCCTATTGGCCAAATATTGTGGGCGATAACGGGATAATAAACGATAAATAGCCCAGAAATAGCCAAAGGTTTGTAGCATTAATAGGATGGGTAAAACCATGGCTAATAGATTAATACTGCTTATTTCCCCCAGAGTTCCAATGCTGTTATTTGAGTTTTTGGGATCGATACCAATATGAAATAATATGGTTGAACTGGTGACTAATGCAATGATGATGGCAAAGCCAAAATGTTTGATTAACAGTGGTTGATAATCTTGTGCTGTTAGGCTGCTTTTACAATATAAATACAGCATTGGCATTAGCAGAAAATAGATTGGAATAAACAGCGTAAGGGTTAAATGTATCGGGATAGGGGTGGTTTCTGGGGTCAACAAACCCGTTAAAAAATAACAGCCGATAAGTAAAAAGATCCCAGCCAGCAGGCTATGGCTGCGGGTGGCACTTTGGTAAATATAATGAACATACAAGCCGACTCCAAGACAATGAATGCCTCCGAGCAAGGAGAGCCACCAGTATGTTTGAATGAATAAATCGTTAAATTGGTTCATTTTCACTCTCTTTGACGATAGTGAATACTAACCTACTTTGTGTAAACCGAGTAGTTCTCGGTTATTAACTTTGCTTTAATTTACGTAAATGTCTGTTTGAGACTCTTTCTGGTGGTAGACCTGGTGTCGGTTTGCGTTCTGCCAATAAATGCTTAATGGCAAAAATTGGATGAGGCAATAACATTCTAGGTCCTGCATACATCATGATTTCTCGTGCTCTTTGTTTCATATGAGGTTTGTAGCAATGTACAGGGCATTTATTACACGTGGGTTTATCTTGGCCGTAGGGGCAACGATCGAGTCGAGTATTGGCATAGCTTAAAAATTCGCTACATTGCAGGCATACACCTTGGGAGGGTTTAAGAGGATGGTGCGCTTTACAGTAGATTTCGACCATTGCTTGCATGGTTCGAAATTCGTAGAGTAACTTGCCACTTAATAGTTCTGTATCAGCCATAGCGTTATCTCTTATTAAATACCTTAGTAAAACAGTCGGATATTTAATAGTGTAAGCTTGCCAGTAGTAGCAGACAAACTCCGTTTATTTAACTTTGATCTTAGGCTCAAAATGTCCTTTTTTTGAGGTTGGGATCGCAAAAATGATTAAAACTGATGTGAAATGGTGACTGGTCTACGACTTGTTACAGATTAAAATAGATAAATACTTGATTTTATAGTGTACATTGAAATAATAATGGCTAGTGCTTAAAAAAACAGCGCGGTATCATTAAAACCATTACATTGCCTCACAATGAATGCAGTTGTGAGTGAGATAAAATAATGTGCTCTGGCACATAATCAGCAAGGTGGAAGCCTAATGAAGGTAATTTTAACTGTCATATTGATTGCAATTGCTCTGTATTTATATAGACGTACTCAAGCTGTGGCAAAACAAGAACGTGATAAAACCGATCGTAATGCCACATCGCATTCATCTAGTGAGGTTGCTCAACCTTCAACGGCAGCAGACGATACGACTATGGCAGAATCTGAGCATGTCGGTATGGATAAGTCGGCAGCAGATGAGGTATTAACTGAGGCTACCCTGAAGACCGATGAACTTGTTTCTGTTGATGTAGATCTTGTTGATCCTGTTAACGAGTCCAGCGAAAAATCGAAAACGCCAGCGGAGCAGGTTAGTGAGCCTGTTGATGTTGTCGAAATTGCTCCTGAAGCGATTCTTGAATCCGAAAGTAAAGTAACTGACGTGGTTTCTGAGCCTGAAGTTGTCCCCAAGGATGTTGCCGCGGTGGCTGACGTGAGCAAAGCGAGCGTTAGCAAGGCAGATGTCGAGCCTGAAGTGTCTACAACAACAGCCGTTGATGCGCCAAGTGATCAAGGCTTGTCCTTGAACCTAAACCGTGTTGAAGGCGATTGGGCCAGCGAAAGTTTTCTGCAACAGATTGATGCTGCCAACAACGCTAACGATCTTCAAAGCCAGCATAATGGCTTAGCCAGTGTGATTAATCATTGCTATAAAATGCGTAAACAGGCCGATTATTGCCAATATGGTGCGGCGTTACAGTTGACCTATTTAGATTTATATCGCTCATTACATCAACAATATGTTTCTCAAAAAAGCACTGATGAAATCAAATCGCCAGCGTTTATGCAGTTATCGACATTGTTAAATGATGTAGGTCAGTTTGATGAAGCTATTAAGGTGTGCGAGCAAGCGCTTGAATATCAGCTAACCGACGGTACTGTCACTGGCTTTGAAGGACGCATAAAGCGGATCGAAAAGGCCAAAGCCAAAGCGAACTAACAGGCTAATCAATACTGTTGGATGGATATCAGGTATGATATTCAAAAGGAAAGCGGACCTTGGTTCGCTTTTTTGTTGCTTCAAATCCAATGCTTTCAAGGTTTAAAATGACATTAATGACTCGTACATTAACAAAAACATTGCTGTTTACTGCCACTGCGGTTTTACTGGCCGGTTGTATTCGTACACCTGAATGGACCTTATTTTATGTTGCAGACAGAACGCCTATACCGACGATAATAGTACTGCAAGACCACATTTCTGGTTATTACGATTCATTGGAGCAATGCCAAGCTAAAGGCGCCGGAATGTTACGTTTACAAGCCTCGTCAGTGCCAGCAGAACAAGCATTTGTATGTGGAGAGTTGTGTCAGATAGATGAAAAGCAAAAATTGCAGTGTAAAACTCAGGTTGTGGGTATAAAACATAATGCAGTTTAAGCAAGATTTCTTTGAACAATTAGAAGGCTTTTATTCGCAAGTTTATCCTTTACCCATCAGTAATCCTCATTGGCTGGGTTGGAGTGATGACGCGGCTCAATTAATTGGATTAGAAAAACCCAATACTGAATTGTTGATGCAATTATCGGCCAACTATGCGGCTCCTGGAGCCAGTTATTACGCTCAAGTTTATAGTGGCCATCAATTTGGTGGCTATACACCAAGATTGGGCGATGGTCGTTCAATTATATTAGGTGAAGCTATTGGTCCAAATGGGGCTTGGGATGTCGCGTTAAAAGGCGGCGGCCCAACACCGTATTCTCGCCAAGGTGATGGTCGGGCGGTAATGCGCTCAGCTGTACGGGAGTTTTTAGTATCCGAAGCGCTTGCTGCGCTAAATGTACCTACTAGCCGTGCGTTAGCGGTTATTGGTTCCGATTTGCCCGTATGGCGCGAAAGCCAAGAAACTGCCGCTATAACGGTACGCTTGGCTAAAAGCCACATTCGGTTTGGCCATTTTGAATATTTTTTTCATAGCGAGCAAGGTGATGCAGCCAAACTGACTCAATTAGTTAATTTTACCATTCAACAGCATTTTCCACATTTATCAACCGATGCCGCAGGTTACAAACAATGGTTTTATGAGGTAGTGCAGTCTACCGCTAAAATGATTGCCCATTGGCAGTCTGTTGGTTTTGCTCACGGGGTGATGAATACCGACAATATGTCGATACTCGGTGATACTTTCGATTTTGGCCCATTTGCTTTCTTAGACACTTTTAAAGAAGGCTTTATCTGTAATCACTCCGATCACGAGGGGCGTTATGCATTTGGCCAGCAACCGGGCATTGGATTATGGAACCTCAAGCGTTTGGCACAAACATTAACGCCTATTATCGAGTCTGACGATTTAATCGCAGCGCTAAATACGTATCAATTTGAATTAGTTCAGCAGTATTTATTACTCATGCGCGCTAAGTTAGGGCTTTCTCAACCTAATCAAAGCCCAAATGCTATTAACGCAGAGGAACAGGCTGAGCTCGGTAATAAAGATTTGCAGCTTGTGGGGCAATTAACCGGATTACTTGAAACTAATCAGCTTGATTATACCAATAGTTTACGCCGTTTTGGCCAGCTGGACCCGAGTAGTGCGCATTCTAGTTTACGGGACGATATGGTCGACCTTGCTGGTTTTGATACTTGGTATCAAGCTTATCAAAGCCGAGTAGGTGAAGTGGCGGATGTGAATGCATGGCAATGTGAGCGTAATAGTGCCAACCCTAAATATATTTTGCGCAATTACCTCGCCCAAGAAGCCATTATCGCGATTGAAGAAAATGGCGACAACAGCAAATTATTGCAACTTCAACAACTTTTACGTCGTCCTTTTGACGAACAACCCGAGATGGAAGATTTTGCCAAACGCCCACCCCAATGGGGACAAGGCTTAATTATGTCTTGTAGCAGTTAATTGATGTATTTTATCTGAGTCGATTATGAAATTATTGTCAGCCAAATTAGATCCAGCAGCATTAAGTATTGTTATTCAAGCTGAAGTGGATTTTGAGCAATTTGAACAATTTGCAGAACCGCTAGCGGCTGCACTTGATTGTGACATTCGTGAGCGCCAATGGGGCGCAGATCGTCACCAATGGTTACTGAATTTTGAAGGCAGCCCTTTATGGTTACATTATGAGTTTTATGGTGATATTTGTTGGATTTCCACCGATAGCGCAAACGAGTTAGACGTATTAGCGTTTTTATTAACGCTACTTGCCCCACATATTCAAACTGCTTAAGAAGGTATACATGGACAACGGTACAGGCGCAGAGTTTCATTTTCAGGCATTGAGACCCGATCTCATTTTAGATGCCATCGAAAGCATCGGCGTCTTCCCTGAGACAGGGCTATTAGCATTAAACAGTTACGAAAATCGGGTGTACCAATTCCGCTGCGATCAAGGCATTCGTTATGTGGTGAAGTTTTATCGACCACATCGTTGGAGTAATGAACAAATCCAAGAAGAGCACGATTATGCCTTGGCATTGGCGGCAGAAGATATTCCTATTGCTGTTCCTGTGGTTATTGAAGGTAAAACCTTATTTGAGTATCAAGGTTATCGTTTTGGTCTTTTTCCGTCTATTGGCGGGCGGGCATTTGAAGTAGACAATCTTGAACAACTTGAATCGGTTGGCCGCTTTATTGGCCGAATTCATCAATATGGCGCAATGCAGCCTTTTAAATATCGTGAATCGCTGACCCCTGCCATTTTGGGAGATGAGTCTTATCGCTATTTACGTGAAAGTGGTATTGTTGCCAGTTCGATGCAAACGGCTTTTTTTACCGTTGTAGAGCAAGTTTTAGAGAAAGCCAAGCAGATATGGCAACAGCACAATTTTACCTCTATACGCCTGCACGGAGACTTACACCCTAGTAATATTTTATGGACACCAGACGGACCTGGATTTGTTGACTTAGACGATGCCAGGCAAGGGCCCGCAGTACAAGATTTATGGATGATGTTGACTGGCGATCGTCAGCAGCAATTATTACAAATTGATATTTTATTAGAGGGATATCAAGAGTTTTGTGATTTTGATGCGAAACAGTTGGCACTCATTGAGCCGTTAAGGGCATTCAGGATGGTGCACTATAATGCGTGGTTAGCCAAGCGCTGGGATGACCCTGCATTCCCGATGAATTTCCCATGGTTTGGCGATATTAAGTATTGGGAGCAACAAACACTGGCGTTTAAAGAGCAGTTATCTGCGCTTAATGAGCCGCCATTGAGTTTACCTAGTTTTAATTAACATTATTTCATAATCACTACCTAATCGTATTTAGTTACAAATACAATTGGCTAGCGATTGAGTTACAGGCTAACGCTAGACTATGATAGAGCCAGCGTATTTATATTTTTGCCTATTTAGAAGGAAGTAAAATGAAAAAAGCATTACTGATGGCTGCTGCACTACTGCTAGCGCCGATGGCTGCGATGGCTGCCGATTATAAAGAAGGTGTACATTACACTGTGATTAATGACGGCCCTGAAACAGCCAAGCCAGAAATTACTGAGTTTTTCTCATTCTATTGTCCGCATTGTTTTAATTTTTCTAAAACAGTAGTACCTAAAATTGAAGCGAACTTACCTGAAGGTGTGGCATTTAATCAGTCGCACGTTGAGTTTATTGGTCGTGATATGGGCGTAGAAATGTCTCGTGCCTTTGCGGTCGCTCAGCAGTTAAATGTTGAGAAAAAAATGGATGCAGCTCTATTTACTGCTATCCACGACAAGCGTCAGCAATTTACTCGCCCAGACGATATCAGAGCAATATTTATCGCTAATGGCGTAGATGGTAAAGCTTATGATGCAGCGGCAAGTTCATTTATGGTGAACGCTCAGATGTCGAAAATGAAGCGTGATACTGAAAATGCTAAAATTTCTGGTGTACCAACATTAGTGGTTAACGGTAAATATCGCGTAGAAACCAGCTCGATTAAGTCTTATGACGAATTAATTGATATCGCATTTTACTTAACATCAATGAACAAAAAGTAATCTACACAACTTATGTTTGTTAAATGAGGAGCTTCGGCTCCTTTTTTGTTGTCCAAATTTTAACAAAGGGTATTGAAGAGTACTGACACTTATGAAAAAGAGGCGACGCTGTTATTTAGGCGGATTGTTGATTAGCGCGCAGTGGAAGTTTATCGCAGGCAAAAAAAAACCGTATGTCTATAAAAGACAATACGGAGATGAGTCAAGTGACTCTTTTTTACCCTGAGTAACGTCAAAGATCTTAACATGGCGTCAAAATATTGGCAAGTGGCATTAAACTGTCATTTTTATTTTGTTCGATGGATCTGAACAATAAAAATAACCTATTAATGAAACTCTTTTGGCTTCGGGTGGTCAAATTCGATGACATTGAAGTTGTGCTTAACAAGAAAGTGAATAGTGGTTTTATATCTGCTTTGGACATTTACATTTCTTATTTATACATGGCTTATCGTCGTTATTTCATTGCACCTCAGTGCATGTTATTTTCTTGGAGGAAGTCGTATGAGAATGTTCCCTGTTTATGCACCTAAACTGATAGTTAAGCATGCCAGGATTTTTTTGAGTGGCGTTATTTGGGTAAAAGACTTAGGGTTGATCGAGTTTGATAAGGGGCGTTTTTTGCAGACGAAAAAAAGCCTGCCGGAAGTTAAGCAGGCTATCAGCGAATTAAATGCTTTGATTGAAATACAATCAAAACAGCATTAATCCATTTAGATTTCGTTATTCAATAAACCAACAAGGCCGTTGACCTTATCACTCCAAGAGTTTAGGTCTTGCTGCAATTGTTGGTTTTTTTGTGTCAATTCTTGTTGCTGTGAAAGCAACGCTTCGTTCTTTTGCTTCTCTTCATCAAGCTCCATTTTTAGTAGCTCAATATTTTCGAGAGTTGCCTGGATTTTGGTTTCCAGTTGGGACAATAATTCGAGGCTCATGGGGAGTCCTATACGTTTCTGGATGGAATCCCGATTCTAGCAGTGACAAGGCCTATAGGAATAGCCTTTAAAACTAAGTGGCTAAAATATATTCAATAAATCGTACTATATTGTGCTTTATCTGAGATCGCGCTATTTTCATCTGCTAACCAAGACAGTAAAAGACCTTTTTATGACAATTACCCGACTCGATGTTAACACTCGTATGAGCAGTATTGTGATCCACAATAATACCGTTTATCTGTGTGGGCAGGTGGCTAAAGACAAGTTCACCGACATTAATACCCAAACTATTACCATGCTAGAAGAGGTCGAAAGCTTACTCGCACAATCTGGTAGTCGACGCGATCATATTTTATCAGCCACTATTTACCTTAAAGACATGGCCGATTACGATGCTATGAATCAAGTGTGGGACAGCTGGTTGCCTAAGGGGCATGCACCTGCAAGAGCTTGTGTGCAAGCAGCGATTGCCGAGCCAGAATATTTGGTTGAAATATCGGTAATAGCGGCAGTGGTAAGTTAGCCATTAATGGTTAATCATCCTGATGACAATAGACTGATTTATTTTGATTGATCCATTGTGATTGGCTTGAGATAAAATGATAGATGCACTGACAGTTTGTCTGTTGCAGTATGAATAAATATATTGATGCTTGTTACGTTCAATTGACGTATTTTGATTTAGGATCTAGGGCTGCGACTTGACATTAATCTCTAGCCTCCATAGTCTGCAAGCTCAGTTTTTAAGGTGGTATGCAATGGACATAAAATATAATTTAAAATCAGCGTCAGAGCGCCGCACAGAACCATTTAAGCCAGAAGGCGATGTAGGTTTCGGTAAGCTTCGTACTGATCACATGTTTTTGATGGATTATCGTGATGGTCAATGGTGCGATCCGCGCATAGTCCCTTACGGTCCGTTTGAAATGGCACCAGGTGCAATGTCATTGCATTATGGCCAATCGATTTTTGAAGGCGCTAAAGCCTTTATGCACGAAGACGGCGAGATTTACACCTTCCGCTTAAACAAAAATGCTGAGCGCATGAACCGTTCTGCCGATATCGTGTGTATTCCCAATATCGATGAAAGCATGCAAGTAAAGGCTATCAATGCCCTTATTGATGTTGACCGTTTATGGTTCCCACAGCAACAAGGCGCGTGTTTATACATTCGACCTTTTATTTTTGCAACAGAAGATCGTTTGTCTGTTAGCCCTAGTCAACAATATACATTCTGCGTAATGCTAAGCCCATCTGGAGCGTATTATGCCTCTGGGGTTAATAATGGTATTCGCTTGTTAATCAGTACTAAGTACCACCGTGCAGTATCTGGTGGTACTGGAGCTTCAAAAGCTGCTGGTAACTATGCAGCCTCACTGCGTGCAGGTAAAGCGGCTGTAGAATATGGCGCATCGCAGGTATTGTATTTAGATTCAACCAATACTCAAATTGAAGAAGCTGGCGCGATGAATCACTTCCACATTTTAAAAGATGGCACTGTGATTATTCCAACGTTCACTGATACCATTTTAAAATCCATTACCTCTCAGTCCATTATGGAACTTGGGAATATGCTGGGTTGTGAGGTGAGACAAGAGACGGTGATGTTAGATAAGTTCATTGCTGATATTGAAGCGGGTGAAATTATTGAAGCGGGTGGATTTGGTACAGCTGCAGTGGTATCGCCTGTAAGCTCATATATCTTCGAAGATGGCCGAATTTTGACGGTTGGCAACGGTAAAGTAGGTCCCAATATTCAGCGTATTTATAAGCTGTTTACTGATCTACAAAAAGGCAACGTTGCTGCACCGCAAGGCTGGGTAAAACGCGTTGAACGTGTTGCTCCGTAGTTTATTTAATCAATAAAATACACTTAAAAGCTCCTAAATGGAGCTTTTATTTTGCCTTATGAATGGCTAACCTCTGATTTGTCTTGCGTTAATAATGCCAGGCAATCAACCGCACTCAGTGGTTTACTGAGCAAGAAGCCTTGCACTTGATCACAACCTCCCTCACGTAAGAAATTCAATTGCGCTTGGGTTTCAACGCCTTCAGCCACAACGTTAAGCTCTAAACTGTGGGCCAAGGTTATAATGGCGCTAGTGATGGCAGCATCGTCAGGATCTTCAGTTATATCACGCACAAACTCACGATCAATCTTCAAGGTATCAATTGGGAAGCGTTTCAAATAGCTTAAGCTTGAGTATCCGGTACCAAAGTCATCAATAGCAATGGTCAAACCTAAGGCTTTGAGCTGCGATAACACGGTCACTGAATCTTGTGGGTTACCCATAATCATTGACTCGGTTAATTCGAGTTCTAGAGCACTTGCCGGTAATCCAGATACCGCTAATGCGACTTCTATAGTCGAAATGATATCGGCCTTCAATTGTCTGGCTGAAAGGTTAACGGCAATAGGGATATGCTCAAACCCTTGTTGGTGCCATTGCGCCAGTTGGTTACAGGCTTGTTGAATAGCCCAATGACCAATCTGATTAATGATGCCTGTTTCTTCTGCTAGCGGAATAAACTCAACCGGTGAAATAAAACCAAGTTCTGGGCTTTCCCAGCGCATTAACGCTTCCAGTCCGATAATTTTTTCAGTTTTTACATCATATTTAGGTTGATAAACCAAATATAGCTCATTGTCTTGAATCGCTTTTTTAAGACCAGCCTCTAACTGAACATGACGTGTTGCATATTGGTTTAATTGCTCGGTATAAAATTGGAAGTTATTGCGTCCCAGTGATTTTGCGTGATACATGGCGGTATCAGCATACTTAATTAATGAGGTGGTATCATCTGCATCTTCTGGGTACAAACTGATACCAATAGACGGTGAGATAGTCAGTATTTTATCATCAAGTAAAAAAGGTGTTTGAAAAGCATGTAACACTTTTTCGGCAATAATGGTGGCGGCTTTCGTTTTGGCAACGCCTTCTAAAATAATGGTAAATTCATCCCCACCTAAGCGTGCAACCGTATCACCATCTCGAACTGCATTTTGCAGGCGATGTGCGACGGCTTTAAGCAGTAAGTCACCGATGTGGTGCCCCATTGAATCATTGATATGTTTAAATCGGTCAAGGTCTAAAAATAACAATGCCACGATGCTATTTGCACGGTGTGCCTTAGTCACGGCTTGATTGAGCCGGTCCTGGAATAAAGTGCGGTTAGGCAGTCCTGTCAGTGGATCGAAGTTAGCCAATACTCGTAAATCTTCTTCGGCTTTTTTACGTGCAGTAATATCGGTGAATACTGCCACAAAGTGACTTGTTTCACCTTTATTATCGATAACTTGGTTGATTTCTAGCCATGCAAGAATGCCGCGACGGTTGCGGGTTCTAATGTGAATTTCACCGGTCCAATGTTTGTGTCTTAATAGTTGGGTTTCAACTGAGTTATAAAACTCGCGCGACTGTTTCCCCATGGTTAAAAACAAGAAATGCTTACCGACAACATCACGGTGTTTAAAGCCAGTAATGCGGCTAAATGCTGGATTTATTGAGCGTATTTGATAGTCCAGTTCACCGACGACAACGGCTTCGTTCATGCTAAACAGTACTTGTGATGATAGCTTAAGTTCGTTTTCTGTGATCTTTCGGCTAGTAATGTCTTTATGAGTTCCGGCCATTCGCACTGGAATATTATTGCTATCACGTTCAACAATTTGGCCACGGTCGAGCACCCAAGCCCATTGTCCGGGTTTAGTTTCAACGCGATACTCTGCTTCAAAAAACTCACTTTCACCATTGAGGTGATCGTTAAGCAATTTTTGAACTCTTGGTCTGTCTTCCGGATCAATGTTTTTAATCAATAATTGATCTTTTAACGAAAAACTCATCGGCTCGACCATGTTGGTGCGATAGACTTTATCGTCTTTAATGTTCCAGTCCCACATTCCGTCGCCAGAGGCCCAAAGTGCCAGTTTTAGTCGCTCTTCAGAGGCGCGAATACTGTTATCAAATTCGCGCTGCTTGGCCACTTTTTTCTGTCTTGCATAAAAAAACCAAATAATAATCAATAACCCGACTGTCACATACAGTATATAGGCTGTGCTGGTCATATACATTGGTGGCACTACTGACACATTCACATTGAGGGTGTATTCACTGTATCTATTCGTTCCTAGCGCATGGCGAACCGCTAATTTGTATTCACCCGGTGGTAAGTTGGTATAAGTGATTTCGTTACCATGGGATAGTTCACGCCAATCGTTATCATAACCGTCTAAAAAGTAGCTAAAACGGCTTAATCCAGGGTAACTAAAATTGAGTGAGCCAATCTCAAAGCTGATGAGTTGTTGTTCATAAGGCATGATAATGCGCGGAGCATGGCTTAAGTCGCGAATAGGGTGTTGGGTTTCACCAATAGTGTATTTTGTCAGTGCCAGTTTGTTTTCAGCTCTTTGGCTTGGAATAGTGCTTGGATTAAACTGGTTAAGGCCTCGAATACCACCAAACCATAAGGTACCGTTAAGCTCTTTAAACTTGGCTGCACCATTAAACTCATTGGCTTGCAAACCTTCGAATTTATTATAGGAAATAAAGCTTCGAGTACTAGGAGTAAAACGTGAAACCCCCGAGTTAGTACTTAGCCACAAATCATGCTTATCGTCTTCTAAAATGGCATAAACCGTATTACTGCTGTTATCAGCATTGACGTCCATTCGTTCAAATTTAAACGTACCATATTCAACTGTTAGCTTGTCTATACCACCATGAGTGGCCACCCAAAAATCGCCATTTTCTGCCTGTAAAAAGTCTCTCACACGATTGTCACTAAGACTGTAAGGATTTTCTGAGTCATGGCTTAAAAAATCTAGTTTTCGTTCTTCAGCTGAAAGCCTAACCACTCCGCCCATTGTGCCGAGCCATAAATAACCCTGGCTAAAATAGAGCCTAATAATTTGGTATTTGAATGGTGAGAAATCAGCCTGAAAGCCAAAGTTATAAGCCATCATACGATTTGTATATTCAGAGATAAAATACAAACCTTGTGAGCTGGCTATCCATAAACGGTCTTTGTCATCAAAGGCTAAGCTGCGGATCTGGGTATCGGTATGAAATTGTCCGTTTGCCGGTTTAATTTGCTGCAGGGTATTACTCTTATCTAAGGTAAACAGCCCTACATTGGTGGCAAACCACAGTACACCTTGTTTATCTTGTTTAATATCATGCACTATCAACGATAATTGTTCTGTTGGTATTGCTAATTTTTTTGCAAATAAATCGTTGATATAGTGATATTGGTTATCATTGGGGGCCAAATACTTAAGCCCCGCACCATCGGTACCTATCCATAGGCGTTGCTGTGTATCCCGCAAAATCACGCGGATCATGTTTGCCATGCCTGGAGCATTAGTTTGGTAGTCGTAAAAGTGGCTAAAATATTGATGGCTGAGATTCAGTTTATCGATGCCCGAATAACCTGTACCAATCCATAGGGTGCCGTTTTGATCTAGCATTAGGTTTTGCAGGGTATTAGCACTGATGGTATTGAGTTTTTGCGGATTATGCTTATAAAGCGTGCTGTGCCACTTACCACCCATAAAATCGAGTTTGAATAAGCCTGTATTGTTGCCAATAGCAAATATCTGATTGGCATTCACCACGACAAAATCAATAATTTTACGGTTATTACCCAAACCATTGTCATGCGACCATATTAATTCTTTTTTATGAGTATCGAGATTGTAACGCCAAATTTGGTTGTCGATGGCTAGCCAGACGGAATAAACAGAGCTGGATTTGATTTGGTTTACCGTCATATTGACCGGGATATCAAGCCGAATAATGGTATTACTATCAATGGCAAATGTGCCATGTGATTGAGTGCCTATGACAATATATTTATCGTCAATATTGGCAATGCTGGTTATATTTGGAGTGATATTATTGCCTAAACTGACAGGAATAATTTTTTCGGTTTTTAAGGATAATATGTACAGACCCGAACGCGTTCCCACCCATAAGGTATCTCCAATCACAGCAAGATGGGTTACCTGAAGCTCAGTTAAGCCTTGAGGTTGTTTAAACGCAGTGAATTCCCCTGTAGTGAGGTTGAGTCTATTGAGTCCATTGTTGAAGGTGCCTATCCATAAATCGCCGTCAGGTGACTGCAAAATATCTGTGATAAAATTGCCTGAGATAGAGTTGATATTTTTTGACTGTTTTAAGTATAAATCAAACTCAACACCATTATAGCTGTGTAGACCGTCTTGAGTTCCTATCCATAACATGCCAGAACTGTCCATAAACAGACGAGTAATTGAGTTTTGATTAAGGTCTCCCTCGGTACTGAAGTGATCAAACTTTACTTCGGTTAGGCTGTCATAAGGATCATTTTTTTGCGCTGAAACAGACACTGAAAAACTCAATGTTATGACTAAAATTAGCCAGTGTGTTAAAAGCGTGAATGCACGAAAATTCAAATTTCACCTATAAAAAATTCATTGGGAAGGCTGTGACAAATTTCAATTATATAAACAATAAAATGCTACATTAAGTCTTGCACATTTAATTGTTAATTCATTTTATCAATTTAGTTATCGATAAACTCTTTTTCCTTATAAAACTGACAGTTTTATACCTTCAACGCAACAGAAAATCGTCATTTGTCGGTTTTATGACAGTTTAATCTCTTTAATGCAGTTATTGCTGTTGGTAAGCTTTTATTATGTCATCAATTTGCTGATCTTTTTCGACCCAAAGCTGATTCAACCAACGTTGAAATTCAACACGAGTTTCTGGGCTTGAAAAGTAAACTTCTGAATCCACTTTTGGCACAGGCAGAGTTTCAATACGAACCACAACTTTTTTAGTGCGTCCATGCATGACATTAGTCAGCACTTTTTCCGACGTTTCAGGATAAACCAAGGTGATATTTAATAAGCCGGTAAACTGTTCGCCCATTGCTGAGAGTGTAAAAGCTATCCCACTGGCTTTAGGACGTAATAAATGGCGGTAAGGTGAATTCTGACGCAGTCGTTTTTCTTCGGTAAACCGACTGCCTTCAACATAATTAATAATCGAGGTTGGCATGTGCTTAAAACGTTCGCAAGCTTTGCGGGTTGTTTGCAGATCTTTGCCTTTCAATTTAGGATTTTTTTTCAGCTTAGCTGCGCTAGTACGATCCATAAACGGCATGTCGAGCGCCCAGCAACCTAGCCCCATTATTGGTACATAAAGTAATTCTTTTTTCAAAAAAAACTTCAACATTGGGATATGGTTACGCAATAAATATGTTTGGGCTGCAATATCAAAGCCGCTGACATGATTACTGATCAGTAAATACCAACCGTTTGGGTCGAGTTTCTCTAACCCTTTTACATCCCATTCAATATTAGATATTAAATATAAAATACCGCCGTTACATGTGGCCCAAGACCACATAAAACGGTTCATTATTCGAGTTAGTAGTTGGCGTGCAGGCAAGAAAGGCAGTAATAATTTTGCTACCCCACCAATCGTTAATAATGTGCTCCACACAACAGTATTAATGATTAATAGCGACAGGCTGATAATAAACAGTATCGGACCAGGTAAAAAAGCCAGCATATGTCGTTAATCCTCTTGTTTTGCTTGTGAAGCAAAATTCTGTAATTGCAGGTCTTTTTCTAGCCATATTTGATTGAGCTGCTCTTGAAACTCAATTTTAAATTCGCGATCTTTTAGATAATCGCCACGCATACGCTGAGGGATATCAGTGATTTTAATATCAACTCTTACTTCGGATAATCCACCACAAATATAGTGCCAATAAGTCGGTACGGTATCAGGATAATATATGGTGACATTAACCAGTTTATTAATGTGCTCTCCCATAGCGGAGAGTGCGAATGCCATTCCTCCAGCCTTAGGTTTTAAAAGGTGCTGAAAAGGTGACCCTTGTTTATCATGTTTAGCTTCCGTAAAACGTGTACCTTCAACAAAGTTCATAATACTCACAGGTTTCGTTTTAAATTTCTCACAGGCTTTGCGAGTAATTTCAATGTCTTTACCTTTCAACTTGGGATTTTTTCGTAACTGTGATGTGCTGTAACGGCGCATAAATGGAAAATCTAATGCCCACCAAGCGAGGCCGAGTACCGGGACAAAAATAAGCTCTTGTTTGAGGAAAAACTTTAAAAAGGGAATTTTGCGGTTAAATACTCGCTGTAAAATGAGGATGTCGACCCATGATTGATGGTTAGCAATAACCATATACCATTCTTGTTCAGAAAAAGATTGATCGCCTGTGACATGAATACGCATTGGATGAAAAATAGATTCCACTATCGTATTGACACTGATCCATGCCGTAGCGCAATTATCGAGAATATAGCTACAGATTTTTTGACAAATGCCAATCGGGATCAATTTAACAATACTGAACGCCAAGATAGGGATGGTCCAAAAAATGGTATTAAATAAATAGCATAAGAATGCGATTGAACCTTTGATTTTCGAAAGCAGCGACATTTTTCTCTCCTATTAAACGGAGGGCTATGTTACTCGTAGTCGCAGTTTTGCTCAATCTATACGATAGGTTAAATTACGTTTATTGCTGATTCAATTTTGCCAGTAATCGGTCCATGGCCCGATAACCAAGGGCTTGAGCAATGTGACTGCGCTCGGTAGTAGGGGATTGCTGCAAGTCGGCAATGGTGCGTGATACCCGTTGAATACGATGAAAACTACGTACTGACAACCCTAAGCTCACGACACTTTGTTCCAAAAAAGCCAGATCTGGCTGAGTAATCGCGCCATCTTGTTTGAGTTGTTTTGGGGTTAACTCACTGTTTAATACCCCAGAACGGCTGAGTTGTAGATCGCGTGCTTGCTTGACTCGCTTAGCTATTTCAACGCTAGACTCACTGGGCTGGTGTTGTTGGGTTAACGTACCTGCAGGAAGTTTGGGAACATCAACGGTTAAATCGAAGCGGTCTAAAAAAGGCCCCGATAAGCGCGATAAGTAACGCTGAATTTGATCTGGGGTCGAACGTGCTCGCTCCGTATCACCGCAAGGGCTTGGGTTCATGGCGGCAATGAGTTGAAATCGACTTAAAAAGGTCAATTTTGCTGCGGCTCGAGAAATCTCAACTTGACCAGTTTCTATAGGCTCACGTAGACAATCCAGTACCTTACGAGGAAATTCTGCTATTTCATCAAGAAATAATATCCCACGATGCGCTAATGATATCTCACCTGGTTTGGGATGGCTGCCGCCACCAATCAGTGCAATAGATGATGATGTATGGTGCGGCGAGCGAAAAGGGCGATTAAGGAAGTTTTGCGGTTTTACATGTAATCCAGCGACAGAATGAATGGCGGCTACTTCAATGGCTTCGTCGTAGGTGAGTTTTGGCAGTAATGGAATAATTCGATTGGCTAACATACTTTTCCCCGTCCCTGGAGGGCCAATAAACAACATGTTATGTCCTCCGGCCGCGGCGATTTCAAGCCCGTGTTTGGCCTGATATTGGCCAATAACATCGCTCATGCACAGCGATGATTGCACCAAAGGTTCTTCTTCAATCCATTCGGGCAAGGTATCGAGTAACGGTAATTGTGCTTGGCCGTGCAAAAATGCCGCTAAGTTTTGTAAGTGGGCGACAAAATAACTGTGCTTATAGCCAACGAGCTCTGCTTCATGGCGGTTTTCGATGGGCATAAAAAAATGGTGCTGATCATTGCGCGCGGCAATAATGGCTGGTAATAATCCACTGCAAGGGCGAATTTGCCCAGAAAGAGCCAGCTCACCCACAAATTCGCATTGGTGCAATGCTTTAGCTGGAACTTGATTTGATGCGGCGAGAATACCGACTGCAATAGGCAAATCATAGCGGCCACCTTGTTTGGGTAAATCTGCTGGGGCTAGGTTGACGGTAATTCTTTTCTGAGGGAATTCAAATCCTGCATTAATCAACGCACTTCTGACACGCTCTTTGGCTTCTTTAACTGAGGTTTCCGGAAGCCCCACTAGATTAAATGCGGGTAAACCGTTGCTTAAATGAACTTCAACAGTGACTCTTGGCGCTTCTACACCGCAACTTGCTCGAGTAAATACACAGGCTATCGCCATCAACAATTCCTTTTGTTTGAATAATATACAAATGAATGGGTGGTTACAGTCTAGCAGCGATGTGTTTTTTTGCGTGATAAAGGCTAAATAAGTGAGATAAAGTTGTGCTTGTAAGCTAGTTTAAATGACTGATGTTGAGTAGAATACCGTCGCTTTATAGTTCGCAAGGACCAAGTATAAATAGGTCTGTTGTCGTGAAACACTATAATGATATTCCATCACTCGTTATTTCTATCTGCATTGAATCATTAGCCTTATTAATTTGAATGTTAATAAATGGCTGAGGTCTTGCATTTGCCCATTTTGCAACAAAGATATGTACATACATTCCTGATATTTTGGCTAGTATTCGGGTAAAGGTAAACTATGAGCCTCTCTGATAATTTATTGATCATCTTGTGCCTGATCGGCATTAGTTGTTTTTTTTCTATGTCTGAAATTGCCCTTGCGGCATCACGAAAAATGCGTTTGCAATTAATGGCTGATGAGGGCGATTTGCGCGCCGCAAAAGTGCTTAAACTTCAGGCCCATCCAGGCAGCTTTTTTACCGTGGTACAAATCGGACTCAATGCGGTCGCGATTATGGGCGGTATTGTGGGTGAATCGGCCTTTAGACCCCATTTTGAGCAGTTACTGTTGCCTTTATTGGGCAATGAGTGGGGTTTACAGCTGAGTTTTATTTGTTCATTTGTGACGGTTACCTCGTTGTTTATTTTATTTGCTGATTTGATGCCTAAACGAATTGCGATGGTGATCCCAGAGCAAGTCGCGGTCACTTTTGTAATGCCAATTATTTTGTGTATTAAAGTGTTAAAGCCGTTTGTGTGGATTTTTAATGGCTTGGCCAATGCAATTTTTAAATTGTTGCAAGTTCCTACAGCACGTAACGACCAAGTCACCCATGATGATATTTACGCCATGATGACAGCAGGTACTGAAGCTGGGGTGATGGATAAAGGCGAACAACAAATGATGGAAAACGTGTTTGAAATGCAGTCTGTTTCGGTAACCTCTGCAATGACGGCGCGTGAAAGTTTAGTGTATTTTTTACTGCAAGACAGTGAAGATGACATTAAACAGAAAATTGCTAAAAATCCGCATAATAAGTTTCTCGTTTGTGATGGCCAACTGGACATGATCAAAGGTTTTGTTGATGCGAAAGAGTTGCTGATTAGGGTGATTAACGGCGAGAACATCACCTTAAAAGGCAGTACGTTAGTACATAACTGCCTTATTATTCCTGATACGTTGACTCTGTCAGAATCGATGGAATATTTTAAGAATAATCGTTCCGACTTTGCGGTGGTGATGAACGAATATGCATTGGTTGTCGGCATTGTGACCACCAACGATTTACAAAGTGCCGTTATGGGCGCGTGGTCATTACATGAAAGTGAAGAACAAATTGTTGCCCGTGATGGTAATTCCTGGTTAGTCGATGGAGTGACGCCGATTACTGATGTAATGCGAGCATTTAATATTGAAGTGTTTCCGCATAATCAAAACTACGAAACCATTGCAGGTTTTATGATGTATATGTTGCGCAAAATTCCTAAACGTACTGATTTTGTCAATTATGCGGGTTACAAATTTGAGGTAGTCGATATTGATTCATACAAAGTCGACCAACTACTGGTTACTCGGCTAGACATTGAGATGCCGCCTCTGCCTTAAGTCAATTAGCATAAAAAATCTAACCGACACCATTAAATGATGTCTAAGAACGCACGAATGATAGGATCATTGGTGCGTTTTTCTTTACAGCAACAACCTAATTCAAATGGTGGGATCGGGATTGGCGAAGCTAGAGTTTGGATACGATCGCGTACCGGACTATTGTGGATCACCGCTTCTGGGCTTATACCAACACCACAGCCGAGCGCGACCATGGAGACAATCGCTTCCTGACCGGAGACTTGGGCATAAATATTGGGTTTTATGCCCATTTGCTTAAACCACAAATCAATCCTTTTTCTGCCGGGACCATGGTCCGGTACGATATAGGGCAGTTTAGCCCAGTCAATTTTTGCTTGGCTTACCCATTGCTGAACTTGGCATTGTATTGTGGGCGCAATGACGGAAATCGGTACTTTATCAATCGGGGTAAAATGCAGACTGGCAGGGAAAGCTTCCGGCAATGCAATAATCGCGATATCGGCGCGATTTTTTTGAATTTGGTTTACCGCATTAGCTGGATCTCCGGTGTTGAGATTAATATCGACATGGGGATGCTCACGTCTAAACCGATCTAACAGTGCCGGTAAATGGCTATAAGCTGCGGTAACTGAGCAGTACAAATTAATATTGCCGCGTAAAAATTGCTGGCTTGGGTCAATACGACTGCGCAGCTGGGTCCATTCAGATAATGTCTGTTCTGCAAAACGTTTAAATTCAACGCCCGCGTGGGTAATAGTGACGCTTCGATTGTCACGGTCAAATAATTTACTGCCCACTTCTTCTTCTAAACGCTGCAACGCACGGCTTAAGGTTGATGGGCTGACATGCGATTGCTCCGCCGTTTTGGCAAAATGCAGGCTATCGCATAAGTGTAAATACATTTTAAGTGAACGGATATCCATCACAGCACCTTCAAGTACGCATTAAGTTGAGTGTAAGTTAAATATTAGGTTAAGCATTCCATGTTGCATTAATTGCAACGTCATGTCCCGAATATATCATTTTAAGCAATCATATGCATGCGCTATAGTGACTTCAATCACAACGCTTAAGGTCGCTGACTTATAAGATGTTGAGTCCCAAATTACTAAATTTTATAGGTGGTATCAGATGGCTAACTATTTTAACTCTCTGAATTTACGTCAACAATTAGCTCAATTAGCACAATGCCGCTTTATGGACCGTACTGAATTCAGTGACGGTTGCCAATATATTAAAGATTGGAATGTCGTGATTTTAGGTTGTGGCGCCCAAGGCCTTAACCAAGGTTTAAACATGCGTGACTCAGGCCTAAACATTTCTTTTGCCTTACGTCCACAAGCCATTGCTGAAAAGCGTGCTTCATGGCAAAAAGCCACCGATAACGGCTTTAAAGTCGGCACCTTTGAAGAACTTATTCCTGCAGCTGATTTAGTGTTAAACCTTACACCAGACAAGCAACATACTAATGTTGTAAATGCGGTTATGCCATTAATGAAGCAAGGTGCTACGTTATCTTATTCACATGGTTTCAATATCGTTGAAGAAGGCATGCAAGTTCGTCCAGACATTACTGTGGTTATGGTTGCGCCAAAATGCCCTGCTACGGAAGTCCGTGAAGAATACAAGCGTGGATTTGGTGTGCCAACATTGATTGCAGTGCATCCAGAAAATGATCCAAATGGTGATGGCTTAGCGATTGCTAAAGCTTATGCCAGTGCTACCGGTGGCGACCGCGCCGGTGTATTAATGTCATCGTTTGTGGCTGAAGTTAAGTCAGATTTGATGGGCGAGCAGACCATTTTATGTGGCATGTTACAAACGGGTGCCATTTTAGGTTACGAGAAAATGGTCGCTGATGGTGTTGAGCCTGGTTATGCCGGCAAGTTAATTCAACAAGGTTGGGAAACCGTTACCGAAGCGCTTAAGCACGGCGGCATTACCAACATGATGGACCGCTTATCAAACCCAGCTAAAATCAAAGCATTTGATATGGCTGAAGAGTTGAAAGTTATCCTTAAGCCATTATTTGAAAAGCACATGGACGACATTATCAGCGGTGAGTTCTCTCGCACTATGATGGAAGATTGGGCTAATGATGACACTAACTTGTTGCGTTGGAGAGCTGAAACCAACGAAACCGCATTTGAAAATGCGCCTGTGTCATCTGAACATATCGATGAACAAACCTATTTCGACAAAGGTATTTTCTTAGTGGCAATGATCAAAGCGGGTGTTGAACTTGCATTTGATACCATGGTTGCAGCAGGCATTGTTGAAGAGTCGGCTTATTATGAATCGCTACATGAAACACCGTTGATTGCCAATACAATTGCACGTAAGCGTTTATATGAAATGAACGTGGTTATTTCAGATACGGCTGAATACGGTTGTTACTTATTCAACCATGCAGCGGTACCTATGTTACGTGATTATGTTAACGCTATGCCATCTGAGTATTTAGGTGCTGGGCTTAAAGAGCAAGCAACAGGTGTTGATAACCTTCGCTTAATCGACGTCAATGAACAAATTCGTAATACAGAGGTTGAGTATATCGGCGCTGAGTTACGTGGTTACATGACCGATATGAAAAGTATTGTTGAAGCGAGCTAACGTATAAGGTCACTGGTGAAGTACCTGTTCAGTGTTTTTTGCAGCATGTTTATGTTGCCGTTGTCGGACAGGCATCAATCGAAACGTCCTAATCTTATTGATTGGGACGCTGAAAAAACAAATATTAGATTGAGTTCTAATTAATTATTAGTAGAACTCATGGGTTAAGTTTTTGTTGTTGTTTGCATTGTCTCGGCAGGGAAGCTGAATTTTTTTTACAAAGGCAATTTTTTAGTTGTGTTCGGTAAATCTTTTATGGTACTTGTTAGTTATACCGTAACGTTATTTGAACATAACCAAACGAATTATTTAGAAACTTAGGATACTGTCTAAAACATGTTAAACCACACAGCCATTCTCATTCTCGAAATTATTACCGTAGTGATTATTAAGTCACAGCGGGGGTGGCGTTTTGGCAACTAGACTGACCTAAGAGTCAAACAGATTGCAAAAACCCCCGCTCCGAAAGGACCGGGGGTTTTTTAGTTTTAGGCTTAAGTAAAACCACAGACCCAATATTACACAGTAGAGCAGCAGAACCATTGACGAAGTAGAGAGCAACATATGGAAGCAGGACAGAAAATGCGCGGCGCGGATGCAGTAATCAAAGTACTAGCAGCACATGGTGTGACAACCGTATTTGGTTATCCTGGTGGGGCGATTATGCCAATCTATGATGCCCTTTATGGCGGTCCTGTAGAGCACTTGCTTAGCCGTCATGAACAAGGTGCCGCGTTTGCTGCCGTAGGATATGCCCGTGCTAGTGGTAAAACCGGGGTGTGCTTTGCAACATCAGGCCCAGGGGCCACTAACTTAATCACCTCACTTGCCGACGCTTTACTTGACTCGGTTCCACTAGTTGCCATAACGGGCCAAGTGTCTACTAGTGTTATCGGTACCGATGCATTCCAAGAGATAGATGTATTAGGTATGTCGTTGTCATGCACCAAACACAGTTTTATGGTCACCGACATCAATGAGCTTATTCCCACCTTATATCGCGCTTTTGAAATTGCAGCAGAAGGACGTCCTGGTCCGGTTTTAGTTGATATTCCCAAAGACATTCAACTTGCAGCATTAGAATACAAAACCCCCCTTCAAAGTGTTAATGATGAATTACAGCCTCTGGTGGCTGACTTAGATGCCGCCGCAGAGTTAATTAAACACGCTAAGAAGCCTATGTTGTATGTTGGTGGTGGTGTGGGTATGGCTGGCGCCGTTGCGCATTTACGTCAGTTTATCGACACCACAGGCATTCCATCAGTGGCAACGTTAAAAGGTTTGGGCAGTATTGCACATGGCACTAAAGGTTATTTAGGCATGTTGGGTATGCACGGTGGCAAAGGGGCAAACCTTGCAGTGCAAGAATGTGATTTATTGATGGTGGTTGGCGCACGTTTTGATGACCGCGTTACCGGTCGGCTAGCGAGTTTTGCTAGTAATGCCAAAGTGTTGCATTTAGATATCGATGCCGCCGAAATTGGTAAATTACGTCAAGCTGACGTGGCGATAGCTGCTGAACTTAGCATTGTTTTACCCGCACTAACGGCCGCCGTTGCTGGAAAACTGGATATTGCTCAATGGCAAGTTGATGTGGAGGAGTTATCCCGTAAGCACCAATGGAATTACCAACACCCGGGCGATTTAATTTATGCGCCAGCGATGTTACGCCGTTTAGCCAATAAACTTCCTGAAGACAGTGTTGTTGCTTGTGATGTTGGCCAGCATCAAATGTGGGTGGCGCAGCACATGTGGTTCCGCCGTCCTGAAGATCATTTATCCAGTGCTGGCTTAGGTACTATGGGTTTCGGCTTACCTGCCGCTATTGGCGCACAAGTTGCCCGACCTGATGCGACGGTGGTCACGGTCTCTGGTGATGGTTCGTTTATGATGAATGTTCAAGAATTGACCACCATTAAGCGTCGTAAATTGCCGGTAAAAATCTTACTGATTGATAATCAAAAACTGGGTATGGTTAAGCAATGGCAACAGTTATTTTTTGAAGAGCGTTACAGTGAAACAGACTTATCTGACAATCCTAACTTTGTCCTGATGGCATCAGCATTTGATATTCCAGGTCGAACGATAACGCGAGCAGATCAAGTTGAGCAAGGATTAGACGAGATGTTGAACAGTAGCGGTCCTTACATGCTGCATGTATCGATTGATGATATTTTTAACGTATGGCCTTTAGTACCGCCAGGTGCGAGTAATAGTGACATGATGGACCAAATGGAGAAGCAAACATGATGCATGCATTAGAAATAACCGTTCAGCAACGCCCCGAGGTACTTGAACGCGTGCTCCGTGTGACTCGCCATCGTGGATTTAAAGTCACTCAAATGCAGGTGCGCATCAACGACGACACCAGTATGGCGGTCGACTTATGGGTTGAGGCCGAACGCGCCATTGAATTGTTAAGTACCCAGTTAGATAAACTCATTGATGTGATGCATTGTAAAGTTTTGCCAGCAGTGTCACTGGATCAAGCAGCAAACAGTTAAGCTTTTTTATCACTCATTATTAGAACGTTATCCGTGATCAAATCGGTAACGAGCTCCACATTAAACAAGGATATTTGCAATGCCAAAATTACGTTCAGCAACCAGTACCGAAGGCCGCAACATGGCAGGCGCCCGCGCACTATGGCGTGCCACTGGCGTAAAAGAAAATGATTTTGGTAAGCCCATTATTGCCATTGCCAATTCGTTCACCCAGTTTGTACCGGGTCATGTGCATTTAAAGAATATGGGTTCATTGGTTGCCGGCGCGATTGAAGAGGCGGGCGGTATTGCCAAAGAGTTCAATACTATTGCCGTTGATGATGGTATCGCCATGGGTCATGGCGGCATGTTGTACAGCTTACCGTCGCGCGAGTTAATTGCAGACAGTGTTGAATATATGGTCAACGCTCATTGTGCCGATGCATTAGTGTGCATTTCTAACTGCGATAAAATTACCCCAGGCATGTTAATGGCAGCGCTACGATTAAATATCCCTGTGGTATTTGTGTCTGGTGGCCCAATGGAAGCAGGTAAAACCAAGTTATCTGATCAAATTATTAAACTTGATTTAGTCGATGCCATGATTGCCGGTGCAGACTCTAATGTCAGTGATGAAGACAGCAAGCAAATCGAACGCAGTGCTTGTCCTACTTGTGGGTCGTGCTCGGGTATGTTTACTGCTAATTCAATGAATTGTTTAACCGAAGCCTTAGGATTGTCATTACCAGGTAACGGTTCAATGCTTGCAACTCATGAAGACCGTCGTGAATTATTTTTAGAAGCCGGTCGCCGTGTAATGATGTTGGCAGAACGTTATTACAAGCATGACGATGAAACTGCCTTGCCACGTAATATTGCGTCATTTAAATCATTTGAAAATGCCATGGTACTCGATGTTGCCATGGGAGGTTCATCTAATACTGTGTTGCATTTAGTCGCCGCAGCGCAAGAGGCGGAAATTGACTTTACCATGGCGGACATTGATCGCATATCGCGCTTAGTGCCTCATCTATGTAAGGTTGCACCATCAACGCCTAAATATCATATGGAAGATGTTCACCGTGCTGGTGGGGTAATGGGGATTTTAGGCGAGTTAGATAGAGCAGGTTTAATCCATAACGATGTACCGCATGTGGCCGCAGACAATGGTGGCGATTTAAAATCAGTCTTAGCTAAGTACGACATTAAACAAACTAACGATCCAGATGTAATCCGCTTTTTTAGTGCCGGCCCTGCTGGTATTCCCACCACGAAAGCATTCAGCCAAAATTGTCGTTGGGACAGTGTTGATGATGATCGTGAAAATGGCTGTATTCGTTCGCGTGAGTTTGCCTTTAGCCAAGAAGGGGGCTTAGCCGTATTGTCAGGTAATGTGGCCGTTGATGGTTGTATTGTGAAAACCGCAGGGGTAGACGAGTCTAACTTAACCTTTGTTGGTAGCGCTCGAGTATATGAAAGCCAAGACGATGCGGTAGCCGGTATTCTCGGTGGCGAAGTCGTTGAAGGTGATGTAGTGGTTATTCGCTACGAAGGCCCTAAAGGTGGTCCGGGTATGCAAGAAATGCTCTATCCAACAACCTACTTAAAATCACGTGGTTTAGGCACTAAATGTGCGTTAATTACTGATGGGCGTTTTTCCGGTGGTACTTCAGGTTTATCGATTGGTCATGTGTCACCAGAAGCGGCGTCAGGTGGCACCATTGCACTTATCGAGAACGGCGATCAAATTGCCATCGACATTCCCAAGCGTAGCATTCAACTTAATGTCAGCGATAAAGAGCTTGCTCAGCGTCGCACTGCGATGGATGCCAAAGGTCCGCTAGGTTGGAAGCCGGTTGCTCGTGAACGTTATGTGTCATTAGCGCTTAAGGCGTATGCATTATTGGCCACCAGTGCTGATAAAGGTGCCGTTCGCGATCGCGCTAAGCTGGAGGGGTAATATGTTGGCTTTGGCGTCTCAAACTCAATTAGATTTAGCGCATTATTATTTACAGAAAATTTTGCTGTCGTCTGTTTATGATGTGGCTAAAGTGACGCCATTGTCGAGCATGAATAAATTGTCTGCTCGCTTTGGTTGTCAGGTGTATTTAAAGCGTGAAGATATGCAGCCAGTGCATTCGTTTAAAATACGTGGTGCCTACAACCGTATCGCAGCGTTAACTCAAGATGAGTGCGATAGAGGTGTGGTGTGCGCATCTGCGGGCAATCACGCTCAAGGAGTAGCGATGTCTGCTGCCAGTCGCGGTATTGATGCCGTAATTGTAATGCCTAGTACCACGCCAGATATTAAGATTGATGCGGTGAAACGCTTAGGTGGCAATGTGGTCCTTCATGGGCAGGCGTTTGATCAAGCCAATGACTATGCCAAAAACCTCTCGGCAACAGAAGGACGGGTGTATATCGCCCCATTTGATGACGAAGCGGTTATTGCCGGACAAGGCACTATTGCTCAAGAAATGGTACAACAACAACGCGATATTGAAATCGTGTTTGTGCCTGTTGGCGGTGGAGGCTTAATTGCCGGTATTGCGGCCTATTACAAAGCGGTGATGCCACAAGTTAAGATCATTGGGGTTGAACCCGAAGACGCTGCTTGTTTAAAGGCGGCATTAGAAGCCGATGAACCTGTGACGCTGGCCCAAGTCGGTTTGTTTGCTGACGGCGTAGCGGTTAAACGCATTGGTACTGAGCCATTTAGGTTAGCGCGTGAATATGTTGATGAAGTGATTACGGTTACTTCTGATGAAATTTGCGCAGCGGTTAAAGATATTTTTGAAGATACCCGTGCAATAGCAGAACCTGCAGGGGCCTTGTCAATTGCTGGGCTTAAAAAGTACATGGCGCAACAAGGTGACTCCATCGACGCGCCGAAAAAAGTCGCAGCTATATTGAGTGGCGCCAATGTGAATTTTCATAGTTTACGTTATGTGTCTGAACGCTGTGAATTAGCGGAGCAAAAAGAAGCGGTTTTAGCGGTGAAAATCCCTGAAAAGCCTGGCAGTTTTTTACGTTTTTGCGAGTTATTAGATAAACGGGTGATGACCGAATTTAACTATCGCTTTAGTAGCCGTGACATTGCAGTGGTGTTTGCCGGCATTCGTCTTACCGGTGGCCAAGCAGAGCTAAGCGAGATTATTGCTAAACTTGAGTCGGAAGGCTTTGAAGTTCAAGATTTATCCCAAGATGAAACGGCTAAATTACATGTGCGTTATATGGTCGGCGGTCACCCACTTGAACCACTAGAGGAGCGCTTGTTTAGTTTTGAATTTCCTGAACATCCTGGGGCATTATTGAAGTTTTTAACCACTTTACAGAGTAAATGGAATATCAGTTTATTTCACTACCGTAACCATGGTGCAGCCTTTGGTAGGGTGTTAACGGGGTTTGAAGTTCCGTTTAAAGACGATGTGGCGTTCGCACAGTTTTTAACGGAGCTAGGTTTCGTTTATCAAGAAGAAACCCACAGTCCGGCATATAAGCTCTTTTTAAATAGCGCTAAAGCAAAATCGTAAGTCATTTTTAACTGACCTGAACTAGGGGTAAGAGACGAAGATATGATAATAAAGATCATAGACTTAGACGTTTATCACTATCAAACTTGTCATTTGTTTTACTAACAAGGCGAATTGACGCGTCAATAGCGGGTCTATTGCAAGTTAATTCAACACCGTTAGTAAGACAAAGAGCTGTTTGAGAGGCGTTTGTTATCCCGAGTTCAGGTTGACTACCATTCTGAGGTGATTTAGTGCCTCAATGTGGTATTGTCAGTTCGCCTAAAACGAAAAAATATTCGTGGGTTTGTAGAAACTATTACCAACGACCACTAATAAGTTGATGTTAATGTATTTTGCAGCAACTGATTGGTATAGTTTGCTTTATATGTAGGGTAAATTTTTCCAAATTCATACATAGTTATGAATTTTCGACCTCATTTTAAGGAGACTTTGATGTTACCCGTACCAACAATTCAAGCTTTTATGCCACCGCGCCGAATCTTAATGGGTCCAGGCCCATCTGACGTGTATCCCGAAGTGCTTGCGGCACAATCAAGGCCGACTATTGGCCACCTTGACCCATTATTTGTTGGCATGATGGATGAGCTAAAAAGCTTAATTCAATATGCTTTTCAAACCAAAAACGAAATGACCTTAGCTGTATCTGCTCCAGGCAGTGCTGGCATGGAAACCTGTTTTGTCAATTTAGTTGAACCTGGTGAAAAGGTAATCGTGTGTCGTAATGGGGTATTTGGTGAGCGCATGCGCCAAAACGTTGAGCGCGTTGGCGGTGTTGCGGTAGTCGTCGACAATGAATGGGGCGAACCTGTATGCCCAGATAAAGTTGAAGCTGCACTTGTCGCACATCCTGATGCCAAATTTTTAGCCTTTGTACATGCAGAAACCTCAACGGGTGCGCTGTCGGATGCCAAAACATTATGCACCTTGGCGCAATTACATGACTGTATCAGTATTGTTGATGCGGTGACTTCATTGGGTGGCGTTGAATTGCTGGTGGATGAGTGGGGCATTGATGCCATTTATTCAGGCAGCCAAAAGTGCTTATCTTGTGTACCTGGTTTATCTCCGGTGTCATTTTCGCCTAAAGCCGTTGCTAAACTAAAAGCTCGTACCACCCAGGTGCAAAGTTGGTTTTTAGATCAAACCTTAGTGATGGGTTATTGGGGTAATGGCAATGGCGCTAAGCGCAGCTATCATCATACTGCACCAGTTAATGCATTATATGCCTTACATGAGTCTTTACGTTTGTTAGCCAATGAAGGGCTCGAAAATGCCTGGGCAAGACACCGTAAAATGCATCTGTTATTACGCGATGGATTAACCAAACTTGGATTGAAATTTGTGGTTGAAGAAGCGTCTCGTTTACCGCAACTTAATACCGTTTATATTCCAGATGGTGTTGATGACGCTGCAGTGCGTAAGCATTTATTGGAAGAATATAATTTAGAAATTGGTGCAGGCTTAGGCGCTTTAGCGGGTAAAGCATGGCGCATCGGCTTAATGGGCTATGGTGCCCGTCGTGAAAACGTCTCCCTTTGCTTACATGCACTAGAAGAGTCTCTTAACCAGAACTGAGGTTAACAAACTTAGTGGATGTAAAAAAAATGACGCTAATAGCGTCATTTTTTATGTCTGTAAACTGAGTAAAAACGATTATAGAGTCAAAAGTATCAATCGTTATCCCTCGTTCAGGTTAGTTACTCAGCAAACTTTTTTTCTAACTCATTCACTTGCGCTTGCAATACTTCAAGCTTTTCGCGAGTTTTAAGCAACACGTGTTGCTGCACCTCAAACTCTTCGCGCGATACCACGTCCAGTTTCATCAATTGGTTTTGTAATATCTGCTTGCTGCGTTCTTCAAACTCACCGGCAAATTGCTTAACACCGCTGGGTAAGTTATCGCTTAGCTGCTTAGCGAGTTCTTCTATTTTCTTTGGATTAATCATGATGATTCCCTACTGAGACATTGATTTAATTGTAACCGAGGTAAGCGCTTTTCCAAACCCTAACTGTGATTTTTCGTTAACCGTCACCAGTTGATTCTGCTATGATCCGCCTTCGTTTAAGGCTAAGCAAGGTGTAATGATTAATGAAACTCAATCCAGGGCAAAATGAAGCCGTACATTATGTATCGGGTCCATGCTTAGTGCTCGCTGGCGCGGGGAGTGGTAAAACACGTGTAATCATTAATAAAATTGCTTACTTAGTTGAAAAATGTGGCTATAAAGCTCGCAATATTGCCGCAGTAACCTTTACCAACAAAGCCGCCCGTGAAATGAAAGAACGTGTTGCTCAGTCGATGGGCCGCAAAGAAGCGCGCGGATTATGGATTTCTACTTTTCATACATTAGGGCTCGAAATTATTAAGCGCGAACATAAAGTGCTTGGGCTTAAAGCGGGTTTTTCATTGTTTGATGATCAAGACACTTTCGCGTTATTAAAAGAACTGACCGAAGATGAGTTAGATGATGATAAAGACCTGATTAAATCTTTGGCATCAGCGATATCGAATTGGAAAGGGGGATTAGTGATCCCTCAGCAAGCAAAAAGTATGGCAAAAGACGAGCAAAGCCAATTATTTGCCATGTTATATGCCAGGTATGCTCAGCATATGAAGTCCTATAATGCGCTCGATTTTGATGACCTAATCTTAATTCCAACATTATTGTTGCGAATGAATGAAGAAGTGCGCACCCGTTGGCAAACTAAAATTCAGTACTTGCTGGTGGATGAGTATCAAGATACCAATACCAGCCAATATGAGTTAGTTAAGTTACTGGTGGGTGAGCGTGCACGTTTTACGGTGGTAGGTGATGATGATCAGTCCATTTACTCTTGGCGTGGTGCAAAGCCACAGAACCTAGTGTTATTAGGAACTGATTTTCCAAGACTTAAACTGATCAAATTAGAGCAAAACTATCGTTCAAGCCAACGAATTCTCCGAGCAGCCAATATTCTGATTGCTAACAACCCTCACGTGTACGACAAAGCGTTATTTAGTGAGTTAGCTTATGGTGAGCCATTAAGAGTATTAATTGCCGCTAACGAAGAGCAAGAAGCTGAGCGAGTGGTGGCGGAGATAATTCGACATAAGTTTGTTGGCCGAACTAAGTTTGGTGATTACGCCATTTTATATCGAGGTAATCATCAATCTCGTTTACTCGAACGATCGCTTATGACCAACCGTATTCCTTATAAGCTTAGTGGCGGTACTTCATTTTTCTCTCGTGCAGAAATTAAAGATATCATGGGGTATTTGCGTTTAGTGGTTAACCCGGACGATGACAATGCTTTTTTGCGGGTGGTTAACTTACCTAAGCGTGGTATTGGCCCTGCGTCGCTGGAGCGTTTAGGTAATTTTGCCAATCAAAAGCATATATCATTATTTGAAGCTATTTTTGATGTTGAACTCAATCATCATTTAGCGCCTGCAGCGGTTAACTCTTTATATCAGTTTGGTAAGTTTATTGTTGATACCGGTGAAGTCGCCTCGCGGGGTGAGCCTGTTGAAGCGATTAAACAGCTTATTCGTAAAATTAATTACGAAGATTATCTGTACGAAACGAGTACCAGCGCTAAAGCGGCTGAAATGAGGATGAAGAATATTTCGGAATTATACCGCTGGGTTACCGAAATGCTCGAAGGTGATGAGTTAGATGAACCTATGACCTTGCCAGAAGTGGTTACTCGATTAACCCTGCGCGACATGATGGAACGCAACAGCGAGGATGAGGGTGGCGATCAAGTTCAGTTAATGACGTTACATGCCTCTAAAGGACTGGAATATCCCTTTGTATTTATGGTGGGCGTTGAAGAGCGCATTTTGCCGCATCAGTCGAGTATTGACGAAGACAATGTTGATGAAGAACGACGTCTGGCGTACGTGGGTATTACCCGTGCACAACGTGAATTGTGGTTTGTAATATGCCGTGAACGTCGCCAGTTTGGTGAAACGATGCGATGTGAGCCGAGCCGTTTTTTACTTGAGTTGCCTCAAGATGATTTAATTTGGGAAAACCGTAAGCCTGTTCAAACAGAAGAGCAGCGTGTCGAAACCAGTAAAAGTCACATCGCCAACATACGCGATATGTTTAAAAAATAGTGCTAATTGGGTTGGTCTTATTGATTAGGCACAGGCCTTATGTGGCTTTTTTTTTTCGTTAAATAATTTACTGATTGCTCGGCCTTGGCCACGTACATAGCCAAGTTCTAAAAACTGCCTTACTTGTTGTTGTGTGTCTACTGTGGTGGCGTACATATCGAAATTAAGTGTTTGTGCCGTCAGTTGGTAAGCTTTGACTAATTGTAACTGTTTGTCATTGAGTAAATGCTTACTGATGTCATCATCTAGCTTTAATGCCTTAATCGGTAAAAAACTCAGGCAACTGAGTGAGCTGTAACCTGTGCCATAGCCATCGATACCGATTTGCACGCCCAGTTGCGAGATAAGCTCGAAGCCATTGATGTGATTTTCAGTGTCTTGCACTAGTGCTTTTTCGTTAAAGAATAATATTAATTTCTCAAGATGGATGTGACTACTTTTAATGGTTTGCTTGAGATTGCGTAATACGAATTTATTTTTGATGTGCTGGCTGCTAATGGATAGATGTAAGTATACAGACGGTCCATATTTTGATTTAAGAAATTGATATTGCTCACTTAAGTGAGAAAATATATAACCGTCTATATTAAGTGTGAGCTGGTATTGTGCGGCAAGCTGCTTCATCTTGCCATGTTCAATTAAGCCTTGCTCGGGATGATGCCACTCAATGTGAGGTTCAATGGCAATGATTTCACCAGTAGTAAAATCGACCACTTCAACGTAGTTAATTTCAAATTCTTGTTGGTCTAAGGCCTTTTTAAAATCAATTTCCAATTCATGTTGTAGCTTAGATTGTGCGCTGAGTTTGTCGTCAAAAATAACATAACAACCTTTACCATTGGCTTTAGCTTGATACATGGCAGCGTCAGCATCGCGTAGTAGTGACTCACTGGTGACTAATTTATTGCGTCCACTAAATGCAATTCCGATACTGGCACCTGAGATGAACTCTTGTTTGGCGAGCTGATAGGGCATCGACAACGCTTGTAAAATACGATCACTTACCTCGATAGCATCTTCCGTGGCGTTAATAGAATCCAGCAAAATAACAAATTCATCACCGCCCATTCTTGCTAGTGTGTCGTTTTCTCGTACACATGACTTGATACGTTGTGCGGTTTCAATTAAAAAGCGATCGCCTTCGAGATGACCAAAAGAATCATTGATCACTTTGAACCGATCAAGATCGATAAATAATAATGCAAACTGATCTAATCCATGCCGGCGCAAGTGTTTTAATGCTTGTGATAATCGTTCCATTAAATAGCTGCGATTGGGTAAACCAGTCAGCCCATCATGCTGAGCATCGTGTAAGAGCTGATTTTCAATCTTACGGCGCTGATTGATTTCTTGTTGAAGATTGTTGTTCAGTTCAGCGAGTGCTTTAGTGCGTTTAACCACCTTATCTTCTAGCTGCTCATGGCTGTTTTTGAGCGATTCAGTCGCCAATTTACGCTCAATAGCGTTGGCCATATGTTGGGATACGAATGTCAGTAGCTCTAGATCTTTCAATTGATAAATATGAGCGTCATCCAAGCTATAAATCGTTAACGCACCAGCAATATCACCATTAATGATCAGCGGAATGCCTATCCATTGATGCATTCTATCGGTTTTGTTCAATTCTGGTGATTTTGCATATATTTCGCCATTAGCAACCATATCAGCGATATCTTTAGAGGATAAGAGCCGAGGCAACTTATGTTCTAGAATGTATTCTGTTAGCCCGTCCTGCATAGGACGAGAGGCTGGATATTCGGTTGTCATCTGCGAAACATAAAAAGGAAATGACAACATATTGTTATCGTTTATTAATGAGATAAAGCAGTTATCAGCCGGTATTAATTGACTCATAATAGTGTGAAGTCGTAAATAGAAGTCTTGTTGGAGTACATTTGATGCAGATAGATCGGCAATTTCGAATAAAGCTTTTTGTAATTTTTCGGCTTTAACGCGCTCAGTTATTTCTTTTTTGACTTTTTCATAAGCCTGGCTGAGTTCTTTAGTACGTTCAACAATAGCTTGTTCTAGCTGTTCATGATGCTCAAGCCGTTCCATAACCCCAGAAATATGATGACAAATGAAACCCATTAATTCTAATTCAAGTTCACCGTAAGTATTGGCTTCGTTATAGCTTTGCACAACAAGTACACCACTGACGATTTCCTGGTTCTTGATGGGTACGCCGAGCCATTGGTGACTTGGAGAGCCTAGGCTTTTAATATCGCCACTTGCGATCAATTCATTAAACTTAATATCGTCGCATAATAAAGGTGTGCCATTACGGAGCACATAACCTGTTAAGCCACTATTGAGTAATGCCGATATTTCTTGGTCTGGGTAGAGTTCCGTTGGGTGAGAATCTTGTTGGTCGGCAAAAAAAGGTAAACTTGTCAGTCCGGTTTTAGGGTCTTGAGAGGCAATAAAAAAGTTCTCCGCAGGGATAAGTTGCTGCAGATGTAAGTGTACTCGCTGATAAAAATCATCAAGAGAAGTGACCTGGGTCGCAATATTGGATATACCCAGTAAAGCATTTTGAATAATTTCAGAACGCTTATATTTTTTAGCCAAACGCTTTAAGCGAGCTATCCTTTTTTGCAGATGCTCGACTCGTGGAGAAGCTATTGAGTGACTTATTGCAGTATCCATACCCTTGTTGACCGTTATCCTATTAATTATGCGAACAAATTATTGTTGAACAACCATTATAATTACCATAAATACAAATGTGATCCAAGCTAAATTAATGTCAGTATAAAGTTAAGAAGTCTCGTAAATGAGTGTGAATAAGTAAGAAGTGAGCAAATAGTTAGCGAAAATGAGTCAAAAGTTAATCAGTCAGTTAAAAAAAGCAAATCAGGGCTAGACGTGGCGGTGTTTTATCCCTAATATATGCGTCGCTAACCAAGGCGAGCGCCCATAGCTCAGCTGGATAGAGCGTACCCCTCCGGAGGGTAAGGCCGAAGGTTCGAATCCTTCTGGGCGCACCATTCGGCATGTACTGTTTCTGTCGTATTGGTTAGTAGAATTGAAAGTCAGTGGTGATTGTAGCTCAGTTGGTAGAGTCCCGGATTGTGATTCCGGTTGTCGTGGGTTCGAGCCCCATCAGTCACCCCATTCAATTTACAGCTTTATTTTCGGTGATTAGCGCAGCCCGGTAGCGCATCTCGTTTGGGACGAGAGGGTCAGAGGTTCGAATCCTCTATCACCGACCACTTTTATGTATTCCAGTTAATATTTTTCAATTGGCTTACCGCTCAAA
>NZ_RKKE01000006.1 GCF_003797125.1 Shewanella frigidimarina | reverse complement strand
ATGCGAAGCAATTTAAGTTGGAGGGTAAGCGAGAAAGAAGTTACCCGCGCTGCTTAAAAGTCAGTAAAAATGGTTATCCGGTCGCAAAAAGAAAAAATGCCGCTCACCTTAAGTGAACGGCATTACGGCATTGTGCGTCTAATTAAAATACCAAGTCGTGAGTCATTTTCATTTCGATATCAGTATTGATTAACATCAGTGACAGAACGATTGATATTTGTGAGTTAAGAAAACAAGGTTTCTTCCAAGGTTCGGCCTTTAAGTATTGCTTTATATTGCCACTGGTTAGCAGTAAACAGTTCAAATAACTGAATTTCAATGGCAAAGCTGGATTGCTTCTGGTACTCGATAACATATTGCTCATCACCGATACGCCTTACTTCAATAATATCGTTAAGACCTAATAACTGCTGATGAAGGCTGTCCATGTCGCATTGTTTCATTGTCAGCGTAATAAAGTCAGTCGCTTGGTTGGCTTTAATGGATACCGACTGCTGCAATTTTCCATGTTCTAGATAAACAACTTGGTCGCATAACTTTTCAAGTTCATCAAGATTATGCGAGCTGATCACAAAAGTTGTATGGTCGGATAACTCTTTGACAATTTGACGAATCTTTTTCGCATTGGCAGGATCTAGTCCCGCTGTCGGTTCGTCGAGTAACACAATTTTAGGAGAACCCATTAGAGCTTGGGCAATAGAGACTCGTTTACTCATGCCGTGACTTAAACTTTTAGGTTTAGCCTCTGCTGAGTCACTTAAGTCGACAAGGGTGAGCACTCTTAATGCTTCTTGCTTTGCTGCCGCTGCTGTCATGCCTTGTAATTGGGCAAAAAACTGAAGTTGCGACACAATACTAAAATTAGGATCCAATGCTGCATCTTGAGGCAATGCCGACAATAGCCCTTGTAACGCTTTGCTACCGGGTTTATGTCCTAAAATGCTAACACTGCCACTGGTTGGTTGGATATAACCGCAGAGTAAACTGAATAGCGTTGTTTTACCGGCACCATTGGGGCCAACTAATGCTATAGGAGCGCCTTGTGTAAGCGTTAACGATACAGTGTCGAGCGCAAGTTTATTACCGTATTGTTTAGAAAGGTTGTCACATTGAATGATACTCATAGCGCACTCCTACTCATTAAGACTTTACCAGCAAATAAAATAACCGCAGTTTGCAGTAATGGAATGGGAGCGTATACAAATGAGCCTAATCCTTGAGTATTGATCAAATTGCCTATTTGCGAACCAGGCAGCATCCAGTTCAACCAGCTTAATTGTGGGAAATTCATATTAATTAATGCAATAAATATTGATACTACAGCCCACAAGATAACCGCAAAAATACTGGCTTGTCTTGCTGAGTTTGCATGTAATGACAGCACAGCCATAGCAGCAGTGTAGGGTAATAATACGATTACTAGGTTAACCATTACTATTAAGCTAGTTGTTATTGATGGCAATAACAAAGATATATCACGAGATAATGCTAATGCGATGGTTGCCAATAACGTTAAGATGATCAACATCAATTGGATAAACATTTGCCCTAAGAAACGACCAAAAAATAAACTTGAACGACTGACTCTTAAGGTTAGAAATCGCAAACTACCACGTTGTTTATCTGAACTAAATTGATCTGCGGCGATAAAAATACTGAACATGGGAAAAAGGTACAGTGCAGCTAACCAGAACACTGCAAACTCTTCAACTGGCCATTCGAACAGATGGCGCAAACTTCCTGGTCCAAAGAGGGCTTCAGTAAAGTCTTTAAAGTTAGGCTGCATAATAAATTCAGATGCACTCTTGATAGGGTACAACAATAAAATAGCCCAAATTAACATAAAGGCGATTAATGAAATCATGCCGCTTTTGTTAGTAAAACGTTTGGTTAACTCATATTTTGCTAATAACCAAATATGAGTCAGTGTCGATGGAGAGGCGGTACGGTCCATATACTTTTCCTTGCTTAGCTGTTTCGGAAAGCGTTAATTAGTTTAATAGCGACTCTAATTGCGCTAGCTTTTGTTCTAGCAACTCAACTCTTTGTTCTAATTCTACAATCTTAGAGTCTTGCTGTAACGTTTGTTGAGTGTGATTCGACACGACAATGGCATCACTACTGTTCACATCATAGTCATCAACGTTGCCACTAAAGCACTCAAGGAAGCGGCAATCACGTTTATTCGCTTCTCGAGCAAGTTGTACAACTAAAGGCTTTTCACGTTGGCTTAATGCCAATAATGCTGTTTCAACCTGTGATACATCAGCGAATTCGTGGAGTCGATTAGTGCGAGTTTTGAGTTCGCCTGGTGTTTGTGGGCCGCGCAATAACAACACACAAATTATTGCTACTTCAGCACTGCTTAACTGCAATTCACTGAATTCAGTATTACAAAAGCGATGCTTATATTTTACGACTCGACTACCGAAACCAGATTGCTCGCTCAGTAAGCGTTTTTTGGTAAGATCGTCTAATACTGTTTTTACTTGAGACTCGCTCAGGGATAGCACTGGTTCGCGGCTGCTTTTTTGATTACATGCTAAGGCGAGTGAATTTAATGACAGAGGATATTGATCAGGAGTGGTGAGTTCTTTTTCGAGTAAGCATCCGATAACTCTAGCTTCTAGTGAGGTTAATTCCATACACAGTATCCTTTTAATAAAAAGCATGATTCTATTACTTTTATAACAGAGGCATGCTTTTTCTCAAAGGATTGGACTAGTTTACCGAGGCTAATCGATTATTGTTCACACAGTTAGGCGAATACCTTCACTTTCGATAGTGATTTCACCTGCTTTAAATAAACCACCAATTGATTTCTTAAAGGCTTTTTTACTCATGCCGAGTTTGTCATAAATGACATCAGCATCAGTTTTGTCATGTAGTGGTAAAAAACCATTAGCGCTTCGCAATTTATTAATGATCAAACGGGCATTTTTATCTAGCTCGTCTTTATCACCTTTTTGCAGCACAAGATCAATTTTGCCATCACTGCGCATTGTTTTGATATAACCAGTTACTTTTTGACCAAATCGCAATTTTTGGAAAACTTCGTTAGCGTAAATTACGCCCCAATGCAGGTTGTTAATAATGGCTTTGTAACCTAGCTCTGTAGTGCCTCCAATGATTAAGTTAACCTGTTCACCTTCGGTGTAATGCGCTTCTGTTTTATCGACAAACTTATCCAGTTTTGACGATGCCATAATACGTTCGTCGGCATGGTTAGCATGGACATAAACTAAGTATGAGTGGCCTTCTTCGGCCGGTTTATGTTGCTCACCAAACGGGAGTAATAAATCTTTGTCTAAGCCCCAATCTAAAAATGCGCCGAATGGGCCCGTGGCGATTACTTTTAAATAAGCATATTCACCCACTTGAGCTAACGATTTTTGGGTGGTAGCAATCACAATGTCTTCAGAGTCTAGGTAAAGAAACACTTCTACCATATCACCGACATTACAACCGGTAGGGACAAATTTATTAGGAAGCAAGACTTGTCCAAGCTCTTGAGCATTTAGATAAACCCCAAAATTAACTTGTTTAACAACTTCTAATGAATAACGTTTACCGATTTGTATCATGAATGACTCTACTTTAATTAAAAATGAAAAGATGATCTTAGGAAAAACACGTAATTATACACGTAAATTAAGCTCACGTTGTGCCAATTAATCGCTATCGAAAATCATTTAGGCTTATCACCTTGTTTGTTGAGGTTTATGGCAACGATTGTAGATGATTTTTTATAGTAATTAATCGGTAATTAACTTGCATTACGCACCATTGCAGGTTTTAATTGCGCCGTTTTTATAAAGGCTGAAAATGTGGTTGGTTATCAATTAAAAATGAACTAACTGCAGGCTTAATCAGTAAAATACTTGTTACAGCTGCCAATTGATGTCCAGCAGCTAAAATTTGCATGCTTTATGAATTTCTGCGTAAGATGCTTACTATAAGTAGATGCGAAACATGATAACAATGACGATATGATATTGGGCCAACGTATAGTGCCTTTATTTTGTTTGTCACAGGTTTTACAGCCATAATCATAGTGCTGGATAAACCATTTTATTTCTTGGATAGCTTTATTGTGCTATCTGAATTTTTAACAAGCAGAAGCCACTTTTGGTTAACTGCTAACTTTGATACAAATACGGAAAATAATTATGTCTGATTGGTCTATCGAAGATGCTCGCTCGGGTTATAACGTGACTCACTGGAGCCAAGGTTTTTATGGTATTCGTGAAGATGGCGAAGTGACTGTGTCACCTAACCCACAAAATCCTGATCATAAAGTTGGCTTAAATGAATTAGCCAAAAGTATGGTCGAAGCAGGCGTCTCGTTACCGGTATTAGTCCGTTTCCCGCAAATCTTACACCATAGAGTGGAAAGTTTATGCGAAGCATTTAACGATGCAATTAAGAAGTACGATTATCAAAATGATTACTTGTTAGTTTACCCAATTAAAGTAAACCAACAGAAAACGGTAGTTGAAGAAATTTTAGCTAGCCAAAAATCTAAAGAAGTCCCTCAGTTAGGACTTGAAGCCGGTAGTAAGCCAGAGTTAATGGCTGTACTTGCTATGGCACAAAAAGCCAGTTCGGTCATTGTATGTAATGGTTACAAAGATAAAGAATATATTCGTTTAGCACTTATCGGCGAAAAGCTTGGCCATAAGGTGTATATCGTTCTGGAAAAAATGTCAGAACTTAAAATGGTACTAATTGAAGCTGAAAAGCTTGGTATTACACCTCGCTTGGGTTTACGTGTGCGTTTGGCGTTCCAGGGCAAAGGTAAATGGCAAGCCAGTGGTGGTGAAAAGTCTAAATTTGGTTTGTCTGCTGCACAAGTGTTGAAAGTTATAGCTGAATTGAAAAGTGCTAATATGCTTGATTCTCTGCAGTTATTACATTTCCATTTAGGTTCGCAAATTGCCAACATTCGCGACATTCGCCAAGGCGTAAGTGAAGCCGGTCGTTTTTACTGTGAATTGCGCCAACTCGGTGCCAGCATTGACTGTTTCGATGTGGGCGGCGGATTAGCGGTTGACTACGACGGTACTCGTAGCCAAAGCAATAACTCAATGAACTATGGTTTAAATGAGTATGCCAACAATATCGTCAACGTATTAACCGATTTATGTAATGAGTACGAGCAACCAATGCCGCGTATTATTTCTGAATCTGGTCGCCATTTAACGGCGCATCACGCGGTGTTAATTACTGATGTTATTGGTACTGAAGCGTATCAACCAGAAAATATTCAGGAACCAAGTGAAGATGCGCCGCAATTGCTCCACAATATGTGGCAATCTTGGTTAGAAATCAGCGGTCGATATGATCAACGTGCAATTATTGAAATTTACCATGATAGTCAAAGTGATATTTCTGAAGCACACTCATTGTTTGCTGTGGGTCAATTAAGTTTGGCTGACCGAGCTTGGGCAGAACAAGCTAATTTACGTGTTTGCCATGAAGTGAAGGGATTATTAAGTAACAATAACCGTTATCACCGCCCAGTGATTGATGAATTAAATGAAAAGTTAGCCGATAAGTTTTTTGTTAACTTCTCTTTATTCCAGTCATTACCTGATGCATGGGGTATTGATCAAGTGTTCCCTGTATTGCCGTTATCGGGTTTAGATAAAGCACCAGAGCGCCGTGCGGTTATGTTAGATATTACCTGTGACTCAGATGGTATTGTTGATCAATATGTTGACGGTCAAGGCATTGAAACCACGTTGCCAGTCCCAGCATGGAGCGCCGACAGCCCATATTTGATTGGTTTCTTCATGGTTGGCGCATACCAAGAAATCTTGGGTGATATGCATAACTTGTTTGGTGATACCAACTCTGCGGTTGTGCGTATTGATGAGCGTGGTTTAAGCCAGATTGAATCTGTTTTAGAAGGCGACACAGTTGCTGACGTTTTACGTTATGTGAACTTAGATGCGGTTGACTTTATGCGCACCTATGAAGAGCTTGTGAATCAACATATTGTTGAAGATGAGCGTGCCAGCATTCTAGAAGAGTTACAGTTAGGGCTTAAAGGTTACACTTACTTAGAAGATTTTTAATCTTATCGACTAAGTGATGTTAACTTGTTATTAAAAAAGCCTAGTGACCTCAGGTTGCTAGGCTTTTAAGTTGTTAAGATACGTGCAACGACTCAGGCAGTTACCATTAATAGGTATTTCATCGTTGAAAAATGCTTATTTGAACCACTAAACTGCGTTTTTCCTTGAATTAAGCTAGCCTGAGCATTTACATTACATCTTAATACAAACATCTCTAATTAGAATGGATGCTGAGTAGTAACACATGTTTTTTGAAGGTTCAGAAAAAAAATTAGAGATAATTGTGAATGCATCAGCGCCTAAATTACGATCTTTAGATCGAATATTTTGGCTGAAGCTTGTTGCTGCCTCAAATGCAGACATTTTATCGTCAATAAGTAATGAATTTTGTGATGCTTATTTACTGAGTGAATCGAGTTTATTTGTCTGGGATGATCGTATTGTAATGCTCACATGCGGAGCTAGCACGTTGGCAGAGTCAGCTTGTTACTGCATTGAACATTTAGGCGAACAAGCGATTGCTTACGTATGTTATCAACGTAAAAATGAATATTACGCTCATTTACAAGCCAGCTCTTTTAGCGATGATGTGCTCAGATTAAGGCATTTTATTGCAGGGCAGGCCTATAGAATGGGGCATTTAGACAGTCATCATCATTATATTTTTACCACCGATAAGCATTATCAAGCCAGTCGACTTGATACCACCAATGAATTATTGATGTACCATATTAGTGGGACAGTGGCCGATTATTTACGAGGCGATCAGCAATCAACTATTCAAATTAGTCAGATGCTGCAACTGGAACAATTATTTAATGGTTTTAGTGTTGATCAGCATTTATTCAGTCCGTTAGGTTATTCAATCAACGGTATTCGCGGTACTGAATATTTTACAATACACATTACGCCACAAGAAAATAGCTCTTATGTGAGTGTTGAAACTAACATTGATATCAGCTCAACTCAGGTTGATATTTTTGCTGAGTTGGTGAGATTATTACAGCCTAATAGCTGCGACATTATTGGTTTTAATAGTCATATTGCCAATAAGCCTTTCCCACATTATTTGTGTTTAAGCCATTGCGCGATGACAATTGAGCAAGGTTTCAATATACACTTCAGCCACTATCAGCAAAATGGCTTAGAAGTGCTAAGCCCTACACTCTTGTAATTACCTGCAGTTGCCAGCTTTTGGATAGTTTATGACTACTTTCGCGAAAAAACTGATTATCCGCTTTATTCAAACGCATTTAGCTATTTACGCTAACCGCTCGGTTTTAAATCAACCGAGTCTGACGCAGACGTTGTGGTGATCGGTTTACCTTTTCATAGGGAACAACCGTTGGCCTTGAGATTTTAGCCTGAGTAAAAGTATTGTTGATGCCGCTACCGTCAATGGTTGTTTAGACCCAAATTTGCACCTTAAAGAACTATGCTTATTTGTTGCGGATTATCTAGCAATAAAGTGATGATGATTATTCGTGGTCTACTCGGTATAAACGTTGTCTGCATGGATGTTGTTGAAGTGGCACCGTCTTACAATTTTATATATATTACCGCTCTTGCTGAAGTAGCACTGTGCCTTGAAATGCTACACGTCTGGACTGAAGGTAAAGGCTTAATTAAAAAGTAATTTCAACTTTGTAATTAAACACATTAGCCAACGAGTTGACGTTGGCTTTTTTGTGTCGGCTCAGCGTAGAATAGATACAGAAAGGTTTAATGAGGAGCCAATATGAGTGATTTAAGTGATATTCGCCGTGAATATACCCAAGGTGGATTAAGACGAGCGAATTTGCCTGTTAACCCAATGGATCTATTCGAACAATGGATGCAACAGGCAAAAGATGCCCAACTTTCTGACCCGACGGCCATGTGCGTCGCGACGGTGGACGAAGATGGCCAACCTTTTCAGCGTATTGTGTTACTAAAAAAGTTTGATGATAACGGTTTTGTATTTTTTACTAATTTAGAAAGCCGCAAAGCAAAACAGATTGCCACTAACAGTAAAATCAGTTTACTGTTTCCCTGGCATCCACTAGAACGTCAAGTGGCTGTATTAGGGAAAGCGGAGCCATTATCGATGTTGGATGTGGCTAAATATTTTATGTCTAGACCAAAAGACAGCCAAATCGCTGCCTGGGTATCTAAACAATCAAGCAAGATTAGCGCAAGGCAGGCTCTAGAAGGTAAATTTGCTGAAATGAAAGCTAAATTTGCCCAAGGTGAGGTTCCATTACCTAAGTTTTGGGGTGGATATTTAGTGCGACCAGCCAGCATTGAGTTTTGGCAGGGCGGTGAACATCGGTTACACGACCGATTTATTTACACTAAAACCGATGCGGATTGGAATATTGATCGGTTGGCACCTTAATGAGTGTTAATGAAGTGGAGCATTTTGCGGTGATAACCAATAAAATCTGGGTTGATGCTGATGCTTGCCCTAACCCAGTTAAAGAGATGTTATTTAGGGCATCTGAGCGTAAATCAGTTCGATTAGTGTTAGTGGCCAATCAAATGATTAAAGTACCTAACTCACCATTAGTTAGCATGATAAGGGTGAGTTCGGGTTTTGATGAAGCAGATAACTACATTGTGGAACAAGTAGTGAAAGGGGACTTAGTGATTACTGCTGATATTCCTCTGGCATCTGATGCGGTTGATAAAGGCGCATTAGTATTAAACCCTCGTGGTACGGTGTATACCGCTGAAAATATAAAGCAGATTCTGACTATGCGTGACTTTATGGAAGAAATGCGCAGCAGTGGTATCCATACTGGCGGTCCGAATAGTTTTTCGCAAACGGATAAACATGCATTTGCACAAGCGTTGGACAAATGGCTGGCGAGATTGATCCCCAGCAAGATATAACCAAAGATTACTCTATACTTAATCTGACTTTCTATACAAAGGACTTTATGATGAAAAAATGGTTACCATTATTAGCCGCGAGCTTGCTGAGTACATCAGTGATGGCAGGCGATTGGCAAGTCAATCAAGATCATTCTCGAGTGAGCTTCATTTCGATTAAGAAGGCCGATGTTGCCGAAGTGCATCATTTTAAACAAGTTGCAGGTGCTTTAACGGATGCTGGTGCCTTTTCTCTATCGATTGATTTAAGCAGTGTTGATACCGGAATAGAAATTCGTGATCAACGGATGCAGACCGTATTATTTGAAGTTGCACAATTTCCAAAGTTAACTTTGGATGCGGTAGTTAATCCGAAATTGCTAGCTGGATTAAAAGTCGGTGACACGCTAACGACTCAAGTTGAGGCGACCATAAAATTACATGGTCAGAAACAACAGAAAAGTTTTGAAGTGTTAGTGGCTAAATTGTCTGACAAGAAAATGGTGATTTCAAGTTTAGCGCCAGTAATTGTTCAAGCAAATGAATTTGATTTAGTGTCCGGTGTCGAAAAACTTAAAGAAATGGCGGGATTGCCGAGCATCAGTTTAGCAGTGCCAGTGTCATTTGTGCTAACCTTAGCGCAATAGTTATACGTGGTTGTTAATGGCTTTCAATCATCAGGTTGAGAGCCATTTGTTGTTAAGAAGTTTTTAATAAGGGTGGTATAAAATGGTTACTGACAAAGACGGATACATGCATTTAATTCAGTATTTAACTGAACATTTAGGGCTGTTTGAGTCGTCCCAGAATAATGCCGCTGCAACGGAAACCGTCATGGAACTGTTTGAAGAGCAGTTATCTGCTCAGATCATTATGGTATGTGGTCAAAACCCGCAATTATCATTCGCACAGCGTAATATGGTGATCCGCGAAATTGACGCAATTGTATATGATTTAGAAGAGATTTTAGCCTCTGTCTCCAATCAACAAGCCACCCCTGAACAGAGTATCTTTATTACTGAATTTTCTGGACTGATTAAAAATTTATTCGATCAAGAAGTTGATCATTTATTGCAATAAACGTATTACAACTGGCCGCTAATAAAGCGATTTGTAGATTTTTTGGGATTGACCATGTTTAAAAGAATTGTGATTTCGACTCTGCTGTGTTTGCTTTCTATATCTGTTTTCGCGAGTAATAAAACCGTTTTAAGTCAAGTTGAAACCATGACCGTCGCTAAGTCAGGACTACAATATAATGCCCGCATTGATACAGGTGCCGTAAATACTTCACTGCATGCTGTCGATTTAGAAATCATTGGCGGTGCATCTAAAAAAATGAAAAGCAATGTTGGCAAAATTGTCGAATTCACCACTGAAAATGAACGCGGTGAGAAAAAACGCATTCAAGCCGAAATTGTTAGTACTTCAAGGGTGAAGAATTCTCAAGGTATTGAAACCCGTTATATGGTGAAGCTTGATGTCGGTTTTCCCAGTGAGTTGCATGATATTCATGTTAATTTACGCGACCGAAGCCACATGAATTACAAACTACTCATCGGACGTAATTTTTTAAAGCACAATTACATTGTGGACGTATCAGACAAAAAGACCATAGGTCCTTTAGCCGAGTTAAGCATTAAACAAACTGGCTTAATGTACAACACGCGTATCGACACAGGTGCCGTAGAAAACTCATTACACGCTGTGAATATTCGAGTCGAAAATGAGGACAAAGTGAACATTGAAAATAACATCGGTAAGATGATTACGTTTACTACAGCGAATGAAAAAGGCGAAAAAGCCGATGTACGCACCAAAATTAGGGGTACATCGTTAATTCGTAATGCACAAGGTACAGAAAGACGTTATATGGTGAGGTTAAGTGTTGGTGAGCCTCGTCACGAATTTATAGTCGATGTGAACCTTAAAGATCGTACCGAAATGGGTTATAAATTATTAATTGGCCGAAATTGGTTACAGGGTCACTATATGGTTGATGTGTCTAAAAAACATTAATTGCTTATTATGGATTAATAACGTTGGTCAATAACGTTGGTCAATAACATCAGCTAACAATACCGCTCATTATGAGCGGTATTTTTTTGGCTGTTTTTCACGCCTAGGTAACCAAACAATATCGTTGACAGAGGAGGAGAAGCGGTAGTTAGGAGCGCGTGTGGACTGAAATTACTTTTGTATTCACTGCAACATCTTTGCAACCTTATTGTCATCCGTAATCGATATAGTAGGCGCTGATTGAGCTATGTAACCTCATAGCAGGATGGTAAATACCTATCAAACAGGCAGTTATTACCCCGCTATCGCAGTTGTATCAATGACAACTCGCACACTATTGATTCGTCAATACGGTTTGTTAGCAAAACAATGGCAAGCTTGATATTGATGATTTGAACATAAACGGATCTTTATCTGTTTATTACAACGATTAATCCGAGCTGAGGTTATAGCAATCAATAACATATCAATTGAATAATTAAATTAACTCATTGGATTTATGGATAATGAATAGGGGTTCACTATGTTAGTTCAAAAGTCGTTGCTCGCGATGTCGATATCATCATTAATGGTATTCAATGTTGCTGCCCAAGATGTGCTTATTTCGGAGTACATAGAAGGAAGCAGTAATAACAAAGCTATAGAATTGTACAATCCAAGTTCGACAGCGATAGATTTGAGTGATTATGTGTTGTCGTTTTATTTTAATGGCAATACCGCAGCGACAACCAATATTACATTGGATGGTAATATTGCAGCCAACTCAACGTTTGTTATCGCCGATAATGATGCATCAGCAGAAATCCTTGCGCTTGCCCAACAGATTAGTACTGCGAGCTTTTTTAATGGTGATGATGCCATTGTACTCAGTCACAATAACCTAGTTATCGACTCCTTAGGGCAAGTGGGTACAGACCCCGGATCACAATGGGGTACGGGTGATTTATCGACTCAAAATAACACTCTTCGTCGAGACACCAGTCAATTAGTTGCCGATGCCATTATTGACGATGAAGTCACCTTAACAGGCTGGCAAGGTTTTACTCAAGATGACATCAGTGATCTAGGTGTTTTCGCAGGTAATGATTCAGGCCCAACAGATCCAGTTGATCCAACTGACCCAATTGAATTTGTGTGTTCACAAAGTGCTGTCGCAATCCATGACATTCAAGGTATGGATGCCGCAAGCCCATTAGTGGGTTCAGACGTGGTGGTTGAAGCTATTGTGACAAGTAATCAACAAGCTGGGCTAAAGGGTATCTTTATCCAAATGGCCGACAGCGAAGTCGATACTGACATTAACACCTCAGAAGGTATTTTTGTTTACAGCGGTAATCAACCATTGGATGTGAATGCCGGAGATCGAGTTCGTTTACAAGCTTCTGTTGCCGAATACCAAGGTACAACTCAGTTATCTAATGTGACTCAATTTGCTCTATGTGGCACTAATCAATCATTACCTGTGGTTGCTACTGTCACATTGCCGTTAGCCGACAATCAACAACTTGAGCGTGTTGAAGGCATGCGTGTATTATTCGATCAATCTCTAGTGGTCAATGAAGTGTATAATTTGGGCCGTTATGGTGAAGTGTCTTTAGGCAGTAGTCGCCATTTTATAGGTACTCAAGTTGCTTTACCTGGTGCTGCTGCTCTGGCTGTGACAGAAGCAAATGCCAAAGATAGTATCTTGTTGGATGATGGCTTAACCAGTCAAAATCCGGAACAAATTCGTTATCCAGCTCCTGGATTATCAGCCACAAATACATTACGGGTAGGGGATTCTGTTTCTGGGCTCGAGGGCATAATGCATTATGGCTTTAGCCAATATCGAGTGATACCAGCTCAAGTGGTTAATGTGGTGCAAAGTAACCAGCGTCAATCTACTCCAGAGTTACCGCTTGACGCAGATCTTCGTGTCGCCAGTTTCAATGTGCTTAATTATTTCAACGGTGATGGGAATGGCAATGGATTTCCGACCGATCGCGGCGCCGACACGTTATCTGAATTTGAGCGTCAACGCGTTAAAATTATCAGTGCAATGCATGCCATTAACGCTGATGTATTTGGTTTAATGGAAATTGAAAATGACGGTTATGGTAGCGATTCAGCCATTAACGACTTAGTCAGCGGATTAAACCAAGCTATGGGGGCGGAGATATACGCTTATGTTGTGCCTTCAGTGACACAAATAGGTACCGATGCAATTGCAGTGGGAATGATCTATCGTGCTGATAAAATAACTCCAACAGGTGATGCTCAAATATTATCATCAGCTAATTCGCCTGTTGATGGAAATGGCACCGCGTTATTCGATGACGGCAAAAACCGTCCAATGTTAACTCAATCATTTATGTTGAATGATCGGAATGACAGCATTGTTGTTGCCGTAAACCATTTAAAATCAAAAGGAAGCAGTTGCGACAGTATCAATGACCCCGATTTATTTGATGGCCAAGGAAACTGTAATTTAACTCGTACTCGAGCAACAGATGCCATTGGGCAATGGTTAATGGCTCAGTATCCAGAGCAAAAAATCTTGGTAATAGGTGATTTAAATGCTTATGCCAAAGAAAATCCGCTCACTCAACTTGCCAACCATGGCTATAGCGAGCTTAATGCGCATTTTGGTAATGTTAATTCGTACTCCTACGTGTTCTCGGGTGAGTCAGGTCAATTAGACCATGCATTAGCAAACCAAGCGTTATTGGATAATGTATTAGCGATAACGGAATGGCATATTAATGCTGACGAGCCAAGGATCCTTGATTATAACGAAGAGTATAAATCAGCAGCTCAGATACTAGACTTGTATCACGCTGATGGTTTCCGTTCTTCAGACCATGATCCAGTGATTGTTTCGCTGCAATTTGAGATCCAAAATGAGCTCCCAATCGCCAGTTTTGACCATCAACTTAATGGTAGTCAGCTACAGGTTCAGTCTACCTCTATTGATAATGATGGTGACATTACGTTATTAGAATGGGATTTTGGTGATGGTACTATCGTTAATGGTACTGTTGCTAATGGAGAAACGGCTTCGCATCAGTATCAACAATCAGGCAATTATCAAGTCCAGCTTACTGTTACTGACAATAAAGGCGACGTTGTGACAACCGTTAAAACCATAAATGTGCTTATTGAACCGACCAATATCGCGCCTACTGCGCAAATACACCTGGTCAATTTATGGTTTATGAAATTATTTATTTCAACTAGCTATGACCAAGACGGTTTTATTAAACGTCAAAACTGGCTATTTAACAATGGTCGTAAAGCACATGGGCCAATCGCGTTTAGTTTCAGTCGTCGCGATAAAGCTGTGTCACTGACGGTTGTCGATAATGACGGTGAAAAAGACACTGCAACACTCAATTTTAGATAGGTCAATATTGTCGATTTGTGAATAAATATTCGCTACAAATAATAAGGAAGGCGCAACATGCGCCTTTTTTATTGTGCTTTCTCCATACAAAACGTCCTTTGTGATAACTTTTCGACACCTCCAAATTGTTACATACAAGCCCAATAGATATTCATTCATTCTCATCATCAGTAGACCGACGATTTTGCTTAGCTAGACTGTCGGCTTATTACTTGTCGTCGCAGATACATGCTAAGTGGGTTAATTGCAGGTAAATACAACTATTTGCCATTAAATATACCAATAATGACTAGTAAATTTAGACTCGCTAACGTAAAATTTCACTCTTTTATTTTAACCCCAGTTTTGGCGATTTATTTGTCATAATAAGCGTCAAACTACCGCGTCGTCACTCACTACCGAGTTATCGCTTTTGTATACTCGCATAGCCGACAAGACGCCCAATCGCATTTAAATGCAAAAATGCAGTGGATGATAACATGCAGCAGTTAACCGAGATCGTAGAACAAGCCTTAGAAGTCATTCAGAAGGCCAGTGATCTAAAGACATTGGATGATATCCGTGTCGATTACCTTGGTAAAAAAGGTAAAATCACTGACATGATGAAAATGATGGGATCATTAAGTGCAGAAGAAAAACCTGCCTTTGGTGCCGCAGTCAATCAAGCAAAACAAGCCGTTCAACAACAGTTGACTGAGCGTATTGACGGATTAAAAGCATCTGAGTTAGAAGCCAAATTAATTGCTGAAAATATTGATGTGACTTTACCCGGTCGTACCTTAGATATCGGTGGTTTGCATCCGGTTACGCGTACTATCGAACGTATTGAAACCTTCTTTGGTGAGTTAGGCTTTGTTGTTAAGCAAGGTCCTGAAATCGAAGATGATTTCCATAATTTCGATGCGTTAAATATTTCTGAGCATCATCCTGCTCGTGCCGATCATGACACTTTTTACTTTAATCCTAAAGTGATGTTACGCACCCAAACATCGGGCGTACAAATTCGCACGATGGAACATGAAAAGCCGCCACTTCGGATCATTTCTCCAGGCCGTGTTTATCGTAATGATTACGACCAAACTCACACGCCAATGTTCCACCAAGTTGAAGGGTTAATGGTTGCTGAAAACGTTAACTTTGCAGAGCTTAAGGGCATTTTGCATGATTTTTTACGTAACTTCTTTGAAGAAGACTTAGAAGTACGTTTCCGCCCATCTTACTTTCCATTTACAGAACCTTCTGCTGAAGTAGACGTGATGGGTAAAAATGGCAAATGGTTAGAAGTATTAGGCTGCGGCATGGTACATCCAAATGTACTGCGCAGTGTTGGTATTGACCCTGAGAAATACTCTGGTTTTGCTTTTGGTATGGGTGTTGAGCGTTTAACCATGTTGCGCTACGGCGTAAATGATTTACGTGCCTTCTTCGAAAACGATTTACGTTTTCTTAAGCAATTCAAATAACGGAGCAAAAATTAGATGAAATTCAGTGAATCTTGGCTTCGTGAGTGGGTTAACCCATCAGTAAGTCGTGACGCATTATCACACCAAATCACCATGGCCGGTCTTGAAGTTGACGGTATTGATGCCGTAGCTGCTGTTTTTAGCGGCGTGATAATTGGTGAAGTGGTTGAATGTGGCCAACACCCAGATGCAGACAAATTACGCGTCACCAAAATCAATGTTGGCGGCGATGAGCTTATCGACATTGTTTGTGGTGCACCAAACTGTCGTTTAGGCTTAAAAGTTGCTGTAGCAATGGTTGGCGCTGTGTTACCTGGCGATTTTAAAATTAAAAAAGCTAAGTTGCGCGGTCAACCGTCAATGGGCATGTTGTGCTCGTATGGCGAGTTAGGTATCGACATCGAAAGCGATGGCATTATTGAGCTACCGACTGATGCACCAATCGGTGTCAATGTACGTGAATTCTTGCAATTAGATGACGCCATTATTGATGTTGATTTAACGGCTAACCGTGCTGATTGTTTAGGCATGGCAGGACTTGCTCGTGAAGTGGGTGTCTTAAATCGCCAAGCAGTGACAGAACCTTCTTGGGACGCGGTAACGGCCACGATTGACGCGCCATTTAGCATTAATGTTGTTACACCAGATTTGTGCCCACGTTATTTAGGCCGTGTGGTTAAAAACATCAATGTTAAGGCTACTACGCCATTATGGATGCAAGAAAAATTGCGTCGCAGTGGTATTCGCTCAATTGATCCAATCGTTGATATCACCAACTATGTGTTGATCGAATTTGGTCAGCCAATGCATGCGTTTGATTTAAATACCTTAAACGGCGGTATTACCGTGCGTTTAGCTGATGGTGTTGAAAAGCTAACCTTACTGGATAGCAACGAAATTACCGTTCCAAGCGATACCTTAGTGATTGCAGACGACAAACAAGCGGTAGCGCTTGCGGGTGTGTTTGGCGGCGAAAGTACTGGTGTGAATGAAAACACTCAAGACATTCTTTTAGAGTGCGCTTTCTTTGCACCGTTAGCCATTATGGGTAAATCTCGTCGTTTAGGCTTACACACAGACGCGTCACACCGTTTTGAGCGTGGTGTAGACCCTGAGCTGCAACATAAGGTCATGGACCGCGCTACTCGCCTTGTATTGGATATCTGTGGTGGTGAAGCAGGGCAAGTGATTGAAGCGGTGTCTACTGAGCATTTACCAACAGCGGCTAAAATAACTCTGCGTCGTAGCAAGTTAGATAAAACCTTAGGTCACTTTATTCCTGACTCTGACGTGGTTGAAATTCTAGAACGTTTAGGTTTTAGCGTGCAAACCAGCGGTGATGTATGGAATGTGACAACCGCGACTTATCGTTTTGATATGGCGATTGAAGAAGATTTAATCGAAGAAGTTGCCCGTATTTACGGTTACAACAACATTCCTAATACCGCACCAAAAGCGGCGTTAAGCATGCCAGATCACAAAGAAGCGGATATTTCGTTAAAACGTGTGCGCAGTATCTTTGTGGCTCGAGGTTTCCAAGAAGCGGTTACCTACAGCTTTGTCGACCCGAAGATGCAGAACATTGTTCATCCTGGCGAAGAAGCGATGGTGTTGCCTAACCCGATTTCTGTAGAAATGTCAGCAATGCGCTTATCAATGTTTACTGGTTTATTGACCGCAGTAGGCTATAACCAGAGCCGCCAGCAAAATAGAGTACGTTTATTTGAGACAGGTTTACGCTTTGTTCCTGATGCACAAGCAGATTCTGGTGTTCGTCAACAAGCTATGCTGGGCGCGGTTATTTCTGGTGCTCAAAACGAAGAACATTGGTCAATGGAATCGAAAACAGTCGACTTCTTTGATTTAAAAGGTGATTTAGAAGCAATAATCGGCTTGACAGTTGCCTCTACAGAATTTAGCTTTAGAGGGGCAACACATCCTGCGCTGCATCCAGGTCAATGTGCTGAAATATTACGAAATAATCGAGTCATTGGTTACATCGGTGCTATCCATCCTAGTTTGGAAAAGCCGTTTGGACTCAATGGAAAAACAATTGTTTTTGAGTTAGAACTGGATGCATTATTGCACGCCCGTTTGCCGCTAGCCCAAGCTGTGTCTAAGTTTCCTGCCAATCGCCGCGACATCGCGGTAGTAGTAGATGAAACAGTTTCTGCAACTGATGTTATGAATTTGATAAGAAAAGTTGGCGAAAATCAGTTGGTTGGCTTAAACTTGTTCGATGTATACCAAGGTAAAGGTGTTGAGCCAGGCAAAAAGAGCCTAGCCATCGCACTTACGTTACAAGACACTACTCGTACACTTGAAGATAAAGATATTACTGAGACTATGGAATCAGTGGTATCGGCTCTAAAGACCGAGTTCAACGCATCGTTGAGGGATTAAAGTATGGCACTTACCAAAGCCGAAATGGCAGAACATCTTTTTGAAACATTAGGCATTAACAAACGTGTGGCTAAAGAGATGGTCGAGTCTTTCTTTGAAGAAATTCGTGAAGCACTCGAAAGTGGTGAGCAGGTCAAGTTATCTGGCTTTGGCAACTTTGACCTTAGGGACAAGAATCAAAGACCGGGAAGGAACCCGAAAACTGGTGAAGATATTCCGATTTCTGCACGCCGTGTTGTTACCTTCCGTCCTGGACAGAAGTTAAAATCACGTGTCGAAGCGGCAAACTCGGGTAAAAAATAGTTCACTAGTTAATACGCCAATCCGAACGGATCTGTATTACGAAGAGCCACTCTTAATTGAGTGGCTCTTTTGTTTTTGAATTTGGTGAATGCATGCCCTCGTCTATACCATCAGCTTGTTATTGGCATGGTCACTTTGTTATCTGATAAATATTGCCCAAGCTGTTCTATAAAACGGAGCTGACTGTATGGCAACACAGACGTTTGGAATTGTCTGGTATAATTTCTGTTTCACACCCATCAATCACTAGTATAATGCCATCGTTATAATATGATTTTTCACCGTGGGTCACGGTCAGTTTATTTGGAGTTTCTTTTGGCACGACAAGCAAAACATTTTGATACTCGCTTTAATAAATCACTATTGCATCCTCGTTACTGGGGAACATGGCTAGCTATCGCCGTGTTGTTTCTATTTGGCGCACTTCCCGCAAGCGTAAGAGATCCCATTGCGAGATTGTTGGCTCGAGTCGTGATGAAAGTGGCCAAAAAACCATTGCGAATAGCAAAGGTGAACATTACCCATTGTTTTCCAGAAAAATCAGCTGAACAAGTCGATGAATTAATCAAAAAAAATGTTGAGACATTTGTCATTACTTTGTTATCGCAAGCAGAGCTGCTTATTCGTTCTAACGCGCACCTTAAACGACGTATTCAACTTAACGGTTTTGAGCATGTTAAAGCAGCTCGAGATGCTAAGCAGCCGATTATTTTCATCATGCCGCATGTATGGCCGATGGAGTATGCAGGTCTTCGTATTAACATGGAAATACCTTTAGTGACTATGGCTAAGGCTCATCGCAATGGGTTATTTAATTGGTTTAGCAATCGGATGCGCAGCAGTCAAAATGGTCGCGTGTATATGCGTGAAGCAGGCATCAGAGCATTGTTAGCAGAGTTAAAAAATGATAACAGTTTTTTCTATTTACCAGATGAAGACTTAGGCCCTGAACAGAGTGTGTTTGCACCTTTTATGGGTACGGTTAAAGCGACTTTACCTGTAGTAGGGCGCTTAGCTCAAGCAGGTAACGCGCAAGTTATGCCTGTTAAAATTGGATACGATCAACAAGCTAAACAATTTATTATGACGGTGATGCCAGCGGTTAATCCTGATGAAATGATTGGCAAAGAAAACGAAGCTATCGCATTAAACAAAGTCGTTGAGCAGGTCATTAACGCTTATCCAGAACAATATATGTGGTTTTTAAAATTACTCAAAACTCGCCCTCCAGGTGAGCAAGAATTTTACTAAAATATAATTATCACCATAATATGAACACAAAAATAATAAGAGGTTTATATGGATTTTAATGAATTATTAACGTCTTTATCGTTTGTGGTATTCACCTACGATAAACATCAAATAACTTTATTGCAGCTGCTGCAAGTGCCTCTCTACATATTTTTAGCGTGGTTTATTATTACTCGTGTTGGGCGATTGATTGTTAAAGCACTAAAGCGACGTAAAGTGGGCGCTGATGCCATTCACTTGTTCACTCGCATGTACTTTATTATCAGTATTGCGGTGTTGGTTTTCACCAGTATGGAAATATTAAATATTCCATTAACCGCTTTTGCATTTGTGTCTGGTGCTATTGCTATTGGTGTCGGTTTTGGTGCCCAGAACATAATCAATAACTTTATCAGTGGTTGGATTTTAATGTGGGAACGCCCAATTAGAATCGGTGACTTTTTAGAAGTTGGTGAAGCCCGTGGAGTTGTAGAGTGTATTAATACTCGCTCAACCTTGATACGCCGTAATGATGGGGTGCACATGTTGGTTCCAAATAGCCAACTGCTTGAAAATACAGTGACCAATTGGACTTTGATTGATAAAAATGCACGAACATTTGTTCGTGTTGGTGTCGCTTACGGTTCGGATGTGATTAAAGTTCGCGAGCTGATTTATCAAGTTATTGCTGAACGGGATGATATTTTGCCGCAACCTAAACCCTCAGTCTTATTTGAGGACTTTGGCGACAACGCATTGATTTTTGACTTGATATTTTGGGTCAGCGCCGTGTCAGAAACTGATATCCGCCGCCGTCGTAGTGAAATTCGTTTTAGAATGTACGAGCTATTCAATGAGAATAATGTGTCTATAGCATACCCTCAGCGCGACTTGCATGTAGATGGACATTTGACGATAACTCAAAGTCATAAAAATCAGCTCTGAGTTTACCTCCAATAAAAAAGACGCAAATGCGTCTTTTTTATTGTGCGATTAACGCTTAAAAGCTACTTGGCTTTATTATGGCGATCCAATAAGTTTTTATTAATATCTGCCATCGATAAACCTTGGTCTTCAAGTAACACAATTAAATGATACATCAAATCAGAGGCTTCATTAACAAGCTCTTCTTTGTCATGCGTTGCGGCTGCAAGGGCGGTTTCTAAGCCTTCTTCGCCAACTTTTTGCGCAATACGTTTAGTACCACTTTCAAATAGTGATGCGGTATAACTTGAATCTGCACTTTGGCCTTTACGCGAAATAATCAAATTGGTCAGATTATCAATAAAAGGGTGAGCGTTGCCATCTTTCCAGCAGCTTTCTGTCCCCGTGTGACATGTAGGACCGTTAGGGATGACTTGTACTAAAAAGCTGTCGTTGTCGCAGTCTTTGTCGATAGCGATGAGATCAAGTGTGTTACCTGAGGTTTCACCTTTAGTCCATAAACGCTGTTTAGAGCGACTAAAAAAGGTCACTTGTTTAGTGGCTAAGGTTTTCTCTAATGCCGCTTGATCCATGTAACCTAGCATAAGTACTTTGCCAGTTAGGTGGTGCTGTACAACGGCTGGGATTAACCCTTGTTGCTTGTCCCAATCTAGGCTTGTGCTATCAAATGTAATGCTTGTCATGTGTAATCTCTTATTTGATGAGGCTATTTACTGTTTGGTTTGGTCGTTAAGCGTAAGCCTATAAACGAATCGCAATGTTATTGGCATGCAAGTATTGCTTTAACTCACCAATATCAATAATGCCTTTGTGAAATACGCTAGCTGCTAATGCGGCGTCAACCTTAGCCAGTTCAAACACCTCTTTAAAGTGTTCCATAGTGCCAGCACCGCCTGAAGCGATTAACGGTACATCGCAAATCGCGCGCACAATGCTTAGCTGTTTGATGTCATAACCGCCGCGCACGCCGTCTTGGTTCATGACGTTTAATACAATTTCGCCACAACCACGTTTTTGCACTTCTTCAACCCAATCTTGGGTATACCATTGAGTGTCTTTGGTTGCCGCTTCGTCACCGGTAAACTGTTTTACTTTATAGCTATCACTAACAGCATCGTAAAATGAGTCAATGCCGATGACAATACATTGGCGGCCGAACTCATCTTGTAGGCGTGATATTAAACTCGGATCGCTTAATGCGGGCGAGTTGATTGATATTTTATCCGCGCCAAAGGCTAACTTTTCACGGGCTTGCTCGATGGTTTTTATACCACCAGCGACACAAAATGGAATATCAATTTGTTCAGCAACGCGGCTTACCCAAAATTTATCGATAACACGGTCGTGGGCGCTGGCGGTGATGTCATAAAATACTAATTCATCAGCGCCTTCTTCTGCATAACGGGCGGCGAGGGGAACGATATCTCCAACTATTTCGTGATTACGAAACTGCACTCCTTTAACTACTTTACCTTCACGTACGTCAAGACACGGAACTATGCGTTTGGCCAGCATTGTATTGCCTCCTCAACGGTAAATTGATTAATCAACAGTGCTTTACCGATAATGATACCCGATGCTTTGCTGTCGCGTACCGCAGCGACGTTATCGAGCGTGGCAATGCCGCCAGAGGCTTGCCACAGAATATTTGGATAAGTCGCGGCTAACTCAGTGTAAAGTTCAGTATTAGCGCCAGTTAAGGTGCCGTCACGGCTGATATCGGTCACTAAAGCATGCTTAAGGCCGACAGTTTCAAATTCAGCAACTAATGACTCTAGCGATTTACCACCACCAGATTGCCAGCCCGATACCGCAACAATTTTGTCGCCGTTATCATTGATGTTAACGTCCAGCGCTAAACAAATAGCATCGCTACCGTATTTTACAAACCAACTTTTTACCAGCTCAGGTTCTTTAACCGCAAGCGAACCAATAACTACGCGTTTGACACCAATGGCCAACAATTCTGCGACTTGATCTTCGTTGCGAATACCACCGCCCACTTGAATATCAACATCAAGCCCTGCAGCAAGTTCAGCAATCAATTTAGTTTGGCGTTTATTAGGATCTTTAGCTCCCGTTAAGTCGACGATGTGCAGCAGCTTTGCCCCTTGGGCTTGATAAGATTGCAACTGTGCCAGTGGACTTAAGTCAAAGGTGGTTTGTTTGTCGTAGTCACCTTGGTATAAACGCACCACTTGGCCGTCAATTAAATCAATGGCAGGAATAATCATTGTGGTGCCCCCATGTTTAACCCCATCTGTAAAAAGTTCTGTAAAATTTTCGCGCCTACTTTGGCACTTTTTTCCGGGTGGAATTGCACCCCAAAAAAGTTACCTTTACCAATGGCTGCACTGAATGACTCGCCATATGTGCTGCTGGCTAAGGTGTACTCACTGATTGGTGCACGATAGCTGTGAACAAAATACACGTAGCTGCCATTTTCTATACCAACAAATAAAGGATGGTCGCTTACCTCAATTTGATTCCAGCCCATGTGTGGCAGCGGTAAGCCTTTGCTGTCTAGGTCGCCAATGTCTGTCGGCACTAATCCTAAACAGGTGATATTTTGCTCGCTGCGACCGCCATGTTCATTAGACAAAGATGCCAGCATTTGCATGCCTAAACACACACCCATAACAGGTTGTGTTAAGCTTTTAATTAGCTCGATAAGGTTCTTTTGTTTTAGGGCGTCCATGGCCGCACCTGCGGTGCCAACACCAGGCAGTACTACTCTTGCGGCGCTGCGGATGACATCAAAGTCAGCGCTGACAATAACATTGGCGTTAAGGCGCTCAAAAGCAAACCGTACAGAGCTTAAATTGGCACAACCGGTATCAATAATCACAGTAAGATCATTGCCAGTATTTGAAGCATTCGATACTTGTGTCATAGAAGCTCCTTACAGCACACCTTTACTTGATGGCAGTATGTCACCTTCCACTTTCACCGCTTGGCGAAGTGTGCGGCCTAGCACTTTAAATAGCGCTTCCACTTTGTGGTGATCATTGTCGCCTTTTGAGCCAATGTGTAAAGTGCAACGCAGACCATCAGCGAATGAGCGGAAGAAGTGAGGTACCATTTCGATAGCCATTTCACCCACCATTTCACGGTCAAAATCAGCACTGAATTTTATAAACGGACGACCAGAAATGTCCATTAAGCATTCGCCACTGGCTTCATCCATCGGTAAGCTGAAACCAAAACGAGCAATACCGCGCTTGTCGCCTAAGGCTTGACGAATTGCGTCGCCAATCGCGAGAGCAGTGTCTTCTACGCTGTGGTGGTCATCAATTTCTAGGTCGCCGTCAACATGGACGTCCATTTTAAAGTTACCGTGGGTTTGAATTTGATCTAGCATGTGGTCAAAAAAGCCAATACCAGTTTCAATCTTACCTTTGCTTTGGTTGTCTAAGTCGATGGTGACTTTGATGTCAGTTTCTTTGGTGGTACGCACGACCGTCGCAACGCGACCTTTACTCAGTAACGCGCTGGTAATAGTGTCCCAGTCGAGTGTTTGACGATTATATTTAAAGCTTTTAATGCCCATGGCATTGGCAAGTTCAACGTCAGTTTCACGATCGCCAATGACTGCCGATTCGGTAAAATCCACTTTGCCTTGGGTTAAATAGTCTTTTACTAAGCCCAGTTTGGGCTTACGGCAGCTGCAGTTTTCATCATTAAAGTGTGGACAGATAACTACATCGTCAAATATCACACCTTGGCTTGCAAAAATTTGCATCATCATGTCGTGCGGGGCATCAAAGTCTTCTTTTGGAAACGAAGGTGTGCCCAAACCGTCTTGATTGCTGACCATCACTAAGCGGAAACCTGCATTCTGTAATTTAAGTAACGCTGGGATCACTTTTGGCTCAAATACTAATTTTGCCAAACTATCGAGTTGCTTATCGATGGCTGGTTCTTCAACTAATGTACCGTCGCGGTCGATAAAAAGGATTTTCTGTTTCATGCTAACTACCTTAAATGGTGATATCTAATTCTTATTTATGATGTATAGGGTATTGGCCGATATGTAACGTGCCTTAACGAAATAACTGAATAATCACATCGGTTTCTTTGGCTGAGGTAAAACTAAAACGAATTGCATCAGCAAGGCGTGGATCTTTGTACGCACGGGCAACCACACCGGAATCACTGAGTCTTTTTGCTGCTACATTTACATCGTCAAATTTAGCTAATACATAATTACCGTTGGCAGGTAACACGTTAGCGCCATAAGCGGTTAATGCAGTACTTAAACGTTTACCTTGTTCAATTAAACTGGCCACTTGAGTTCGCATTGTGTCGATACCAGCAGGACTTAACGCTTTTACTGCAAGGTCTGACACTGGTAATGGCACCGGATAAGGAGCAATAACTCGCATGACTAAATCAATAATGTCATCATTTGCGAGCATAAAACCACAACGTGCGCCCGCTAACGCAAATGCTTTTGATAATGTACGTAATACGACAAGGTTAGGGTATGTACCCAGTAAATCAGCCACGCTGTAGTCTGGGCAAAATTCAATGTAGGCTTCGTCTACCACCACAATTGCATTTGGCGCCGCTTGAATAGCCTGTTCAATTTTATCTTTAGCTATCACTGTGCCTGTTGGGTTATTTGGATTACAAATAAATACAATTTTGGCACTACCGATTTGAGTTGACCATGCATCAGGTAATTGATAGTCATCGGTTAAACTTAACGCGGTAACCGCCACATTAAACGTGGCTGCACTAATAGCGTACATGCCATAAGTGGGACCAAAACAAGCAATACTGTCTACACCAGGAATACAAAATGTTCGAATTAGCAATTCAATTGCTTCGTCAGCACCACGGCTAGCAATCACGTTACTGGCTTTTACGCCAGCATAATCGCTGTAAGCATTGATTAATGCTGGCGGCTGGCACTCAGGGTAACGATTAACTTTATCAAGCTCACTATTATTGAATGGTGATTCATTGGCATTAATCCAAATATCTCCACGACCACCAATTCGTCGTGCACTCTGGTAGGGGGTCAACGTCAATAATTCGGGTCTGGCCAACGTTTTTGGATCAAAAGGCGCAGCTAAGGTTTGGCTCATGGTGGTGTTCTCTACTTTCTACTCTATAAGGTGCTAACTAGCGCTTAGCGATAGCGCTGACAATATGAATGACTCAAGACTCAAAACTGGCTAAGCGAATGGCGATAGCATTTTTATGTGCATCTAATAATTCATTTTCTGCCAACACCATGACGGTGTTACCTAAGGTTTTAAGCCCTTGTTGGTTAAGCTCTTGAACCGTAAAACGGCGACTAAAGTCGGCTAATGACAAACTTGAAACCGAGCGGCTATAGCCATAAGTCGGCAATACATGGTTAGTACCGCTAGCATAATCGCCTACAGACTCAGGGGTATAAGCCCCTAAGAACACTGAACCTGCACCGCGAATTTGCGTTAATACGTCTCGAGGTGCCGCAGTTTGAATAATCAAATGTTCTGGGCCATACAAGTTTGACACTTTTGCGGCTTGAGCCATATCGCTAACAATAATACTGCGGCTACATTCTAGTGCTTGTGCGGCGATGTCTTTACGGTTCAACAGTGCTAATTGTTCTATTAAGGCTTGGTTGACTTGCTCTGCCAGTGTTAATGAGTCAGTCACTAACATTACTTGCGAGTCAACGCCGTGTTCTGCTTGGGATAATAAATCGGCAGCAACAAAACCAGGATTTGCATCTTTGTCGGCAATCACGAGTACTTCAGACGGACCTGCAGGCATGTCTATTGACACACTAATACGGCTGTCCTGTGACATTAATCGTTTTGCTTCAGTCACATAACGATTACCCGGACCGAATATTTTGTCTACGTTTGGCACCGATTCTGTCCCAAATGCTAATGCTGCAATAGCTTGGGCACCACCGACCTGAAAGATGTCTGTAATACCGCATACATTAGCAGCATAAATAATCGCATCATTAATCGGCGGTGGACTGACTAATACACGCTTTTCGCAACCGGCTATTCTTGCTGGTAACGCCAACATCATCACAGTGGATATTAATGGCGCAGTACCACCGGGAATATATAAGCCGACTCGCTCGATGGGTTCGCTGCGCAATTCACAACGAATTCCCGCTTGAGTTTCTATATCAACACCCTGAAACACTTGCGCCTTATGAAAGGTTTCAATGTTATTCACCGCTTGCGCAACAGCTTGTTTGACGTCGTCACCTACACGTGTACATGCTGCAGCAATCTCGTCAGTTGATAACGCTAGTTGAGTCAGTTCAACACCGTCAAATTGCTTGTTATAAGCCAGTAACGCGCTATCACCTTGAGCGTTCACTTGCTCAATAATGCCACGAACACGTTGTTCTACACTTGCATCACCAATTAATGGCGAGCGCGCTAACGTTTGTCGTTGTTGTTCGGTAGATAAAGAAGCCCAATCGAGAATTTGCATGTGTGTTACCCCATCATTTTTTCAATTGGCATCACTAGAATTGAGCTTGCACCTAATGCTGTTAACTCTTCCATGGTGTCCCAGAACAAATCTTCTGTACTTACAACGTGTATAGCCACGCGATTGGTGTCGTCATTGAGTGGTAATACTGTTGGGTTTTCAGCGCCTGGGAGCAGGGCAACAATTTGGTCTAAAGTTTCAACTGGGGCGTGCAATAAGATGTACTTACTTTCACGGGCACGGATAACACCATTAATTCGCGATAAGATTTTGTTGATGAGCGCTTGTTTTTCAGTAGATTGAGTTTTATTTGATTGAATGATGCACGCCATTGAGCGGTAAATGACTTCGGTTTCATATAAGCCGTTTGCTTCAAGGGTTGCACCAGTAGAGACTAAATCACAAATGCCATCTGATAATCCAGCGCGTGGTGCTACTTCAACTGAGCCTTTCAACATACAGTCGCTGTAGTTAATGCCTTTTTCTTGCATAAAGCGGCGCAGCAAGTTTGGGTAAGAGGTCGCGATGCGAAGGCCTTCAAGTGAGTTGGCATCTTTGTATTCAAACTCATTGGGTACAGCAAGTGATAAACGACATGAACCAAAATCTAATTCACGTAATTTGGTGCATTCAGCTGGTTTTCCAGCTAGCTGGCGTTCAATTTGTTCTTCTTCTAGAACGTTCTCACCGATAATACCTAGGTCAACAACACCATCCATGACTAAGCCTGGAATATCATCATCACGAACGCGTAATAAATCGATTGGCATGTTGTCTGCGTGTGCAATCAAGCGTTGCTCATTAACGTTAAATTTCACACCACAGCTTTTAAGTAACTGTTGAGACTCTTTAGATAAACGGCCCGATTTCTGAATGGCGATGCGTAAACGCTTTGACTGGCTCATATGGTACTTCCTTAATATATAAAATATAAATTGTTGAAAATTAAAAATATAAATTTAAAAAAACAAAAAACCCCTGAAATTCCTTCCAGGGGTTTATGTGAATAAGTGTTCACCACCAGAAGGATAACGTCCTTCGGCAGTTAGCATCCGAAGGCTACCGCATATGGTGATGATGGTGGATTGTAGTCACTTGGATGTTCATTTCAATACTCTTTATTTGATATTTACTTGATATTAGTTAATCAGTTTAAATGAGGTTTTATGCACTCATTGAAGTCGTATTTATCGACTTGCTGTTAACTTAACCCCATTTATGCTTGTTTGCAAGAGTGAACAAAGCATTAATGTTATTTAATTACCATATTTTTTGCATAAGATATGCTTTCTTGTCTATTGGTGATCATTAGAGCCGGTTAAGCAAAGCGTTAACAGCACAGCTGCTTAATATGTTAGCTATCAATGTCCCTGGGGATTAAACTCTGTTTGTTGTTTGTTGTTTGTTGTTTGTTGTTTGTTTGTCAATAAATGACTTTGAGAACTCAATAAATACAAAGGGTAGACCGTTAGCGTAATGACGCCTCCCATTTGGCACTCTACATCACTTAAGTTAATGATACCGTTTAATGGCTTGACTCTTATGCAACAAGAGCCGTGTGCTAGTCGATTATTCAAGGGATAACCGATGTTTTAGTGTGTTGAAACTTGTTCCTTCAGTCTTTATGAATCGCAATGTTTAAATCATATCGTTATAAGCCATTGAGTTTATTGGACGCTACTTATAAGCTGGCGTGTATTACTTTTTATTAATTTAGCTAACGTCTCGAGGTATGCACTGTATGAAGACCATTGATTTAGTGGCGCTTAGAGATGTTATGGATTTGATGCTAGATGCTGTTTGCGTGGTTGATAAAGCGGGAACTTTTGTTTTTGTTAGTGCTGCATTTGAAGATATTTTTGGATATTCGCCAGACGAAGTGATAGGCAAACCCATGATTGACCATGTTTATTCAGAAGATGGCATAAAAACACTTAAAGTTGTTGAGTCATTGATGGAGGGTAAAAAACAGCCTCGTTTTGAGAATCGTTGGGTCCGTAAAGATGGCAAAATTATCGACATTCTTTGGTCGGCTAGATGGTCTGAAGATCACCAATTTAGAATTGCGATTGCTCACGATATTACTGAACGAAAATTAATGGAGCAACAACTGCATTACATTGCAGGACATGATCCATTAACTGAATTACCTAATAGAGCATTATTGTTTGGTCGCTTACAAACGTCACTTGGATTAGCTCGTCGTGAAGGTAGCCATCTTTCGTTGTTATTTATTGATATTGATGGGTTTAAACATGTTAATGATAGTTATGGTCATCTTGTAGGTGATAAGCTACTTAAGAACATAGCTCAACGTTTACGTGATTGTGTCCGTAAGTCCGATACGGTTGGACGTTTTGGCGGCGATGAGTTTGTGGTGGTGTTAAATGGCATAGATTCATTTGATAATGTGCTGGTTATTACTGAAAACATTCGAGCTCAGCTCGAAAAAACTTATCAATTTGATGATCTTAATTTGCAACTTTCACCGAGTATCGGTGTTGCTCGCTACCCTGAAAATGGTGATGATGAGCAGCAATTACTTCAGTATGCAGATCAAGCAATGTATAGAGCAAAAAATGCCGGCGGTAACCGAGTTGATGTTGGTGTAGACAATGCTACCTAGTGTTATTGCCTAACCTTATTATGATTGGGCTTTAAACTTGAACAAGACGTTTTTGAAAGTAGCTGGTCTTCATAAATTACAATCAGAGCGATGGTTTTCGATGTGCTATCCACACAACATTTTGCTTAGTAGTGTTTAATAAGGTGCTGAATTCATTTAGTTGTACAGATAAGGAATGATATTTTAAGTATGCGTAAAACTGATAAAAAAATAGATAATCAATTAAGAGAGGGATTAACTACCGTATGCGAACATGCATTGGATAATTATCCTGGTTTTGCATGGATTACACACGTAGTTGATTACATGCTATTCCCTAAAAGCTTACAGATTATTTGTATATTTGACAATGAGTCACTGCTAACGCAATTTAACCAAAGTGGCGATAAAGCGGTACTGTTAACGTTAATTCAACGCACTCTTGCTCAATACCAGATTAACCTCAGAGACATTAATCAACATGTTAGTTTTGATACTGAAACCGCTTGTGAGCAGCAACATAATGGTAATTGGGCATTACGAGTTAATCATATCGCTAAAAGTAGGCAATCTAAGTTGAATTAGCAGTTTGGTTTCAGTGGGCACAAGCCGTTAATTTTGATTAGGTGCTGGGAGAAATTAACTCATTTTGGTAAAGCTTTGTTGGTGATTATAAAAATGCAGTACATGGGCAAGTTCGTAATCAGCTTTGTTTAATTCACCATATGCAAAGTGCGGAGCAAACTCAGCTTGATATTGTTGAAAATCAGTTAAAGATTGTATCAGCCTAGCAAGCGCTAGATTAACATCAAGATTACGATCTAACTTCGGCGCCGCAGGAATTGGTTCGGCTAAGTTATGTGACATCGCGCCTTTGGTGGCAAATGCCGTAAATGCCAGTGCACCAACGGTTTGTTTAAACAGTGCTGATTTATGTTCAGGAAACCCGCTCATTGAAAATTCAACACTTTGCGCGCAATGTGCAAACACTTCAGCACTGTTCCATTCTCCGTGACTTAAATGCGCAAGTTGTTCGGTAGATAACATTGTTAACTGATTCAATTTGGCTAATAGTGCAGTAATGGTGAGTTGCTCAGGATCATTGCCTTGGCTTAACCATATTGCACTGGCACTAGTTATTCCAACAGCGGCACCCATTACACTTACTTTTAAAAACTGTCTGCGTTGCATTATGTGGCCTCTTTGATCGGTATTCACTTAACATTTAATGCCGTCATCATAATCAACTTAACGACTCTATGCATCTGTGTTGAAAGCAGATTTCTATACAAGATGTTAGCTGTTATGGGAATCAATAGAACAAGTTAGGTAGCCAAATAATCAAATGGCTACTCAAGGATAAATTATATTCGATGATGTTAGCTGCAATTGTATTTGACTGCTTATTTCGGCTTTTTGACTGGCAGTTAATAGGGTGGAGTTATCAATCGCCGTCAGCGCAGCTCGTTTGTCAAAACCACTCCACACATTGACGGTACCAGCAATAGACTCTAATCGAATGGTAGTGTCATTAATACGTTCGGCTACATTAAACGCTTGTTGAGGATCCGTTTGGCTCAATTGTGCCGATCGTTGACGAAATGCAATGTCTTTGTTGTCATCAGACAGTGAATTAATAACCTGCAAAAAATCGACTTCCGAATGTTCTGCGAGGGCATAACTGGCGTTGATAATGATATCTCGCTGAACATTAGTTTCATAATTATCTATTCGCGCTAGCATCATATTGGGTTCAACACTGGCGATTTCAGCTACGGCACTGTTGAAATAATCTTGGTTTAAATCGTAGGCTTGTTTTTGATTGTTTAAAAATACTAAAGCAGCCTCAGGATCGGTTTGTGCCATTTTTCGTGAGACAATATATATCCCGCTGGCACGTTGCTCAACGGCAATCGTATCTAACCAGTCAACAGCATCTTGAGTATTTTTTTCAACCAACTGATATACCATCGACGTTATAAGATAATTAGTCGACTCATTTAATGGCAGTGATGAAATAAGATTTGCGGCTTCATTAGGTGACTGTTCAATGTAGTAATACATGGTATTTAAGTACATTTTTAACGTTGATTGAGTTTCTGTTTGCTGCTCTAACCATTCAAATGCGGCAATTGCATCGGTATTGGCCCATGAGTCTACAATCGACATGATGATCGATGACTTCATCGGTTCTACTGCCAATAACTCGACATCGCTTAATGCTTGTTGCGGATTTACAGACGCTAAACCACGCAAATAACCGTCGAGTAATGACTCATACTGTTCAGTCGACTTTTGTTGTTCTAGCCATGAAATGACATTTGAAAATTGCATTTTGCCAGCTATTTCTAAAATTAATCCATATAAGTCTTCATGTTGAGTTTCTTCGGCAACCAGCAATGCTTCTAAAGGGTCTTGTTCGGCCAGTTGCATGATACGAAAAATCGACATGTAAGGCGTTTCATCATTGCTTAACGATGCCTTAAATGCTTCCCGGTCGTGAGTATTGTGGGGTAAATTATTCTCTGAGGTAATATTAGATTGTCCTGTAGAGACAGATTTTGAAGTATTAGTTGGTTGTGTTTTAGAAAGTAAACCGCGATGTTCAGTAGTGTTTGGGGTGTCATTAGGCCATATCAGCGGAAAACTGATAAACCCGATACACCAACTAATTGCCACTACGATTAACCATTTCATTATTGCTTTTCCTTAAGCTTGTTGCCGATGAACAAATCTCTCTTTAGGCTACGTTATTATGATGCTGTTTACATTGCAATGAAATATACAGTAATTAATGTCATGAAAAGATAGTTAACTCATTAACTTTCATATGTATTTGTTATCGACATTTAAATTTTGAGTTTGAACGAGTCATGATTCGTAAAACGGACAAAAAAGAGACGTTCTACTGAGACAAGAATTAACCACATATTATTTCGGATACTCTGTGTTTATTCCTATCATCAACAAAATCGAGATCTGGATCTTATACTGCGACTTAAAATAAGGCTATCTTTACAGTAGCGTTTTTATTGAGTAATGACTTATGTTTCAGATATTTTCTGATTTTGCATCTTGGCTTATTTATAGTGTATTGGGGTTGTCTGCTGAGACTAAACTCGGTGATGCGCTGCATTTTTTTGTTGAAGACGTGACTAAAATTTTTGCTTTACTACTGGTGATGATTTATTTCATTGCCTTAATCCGGGCTTCGTTAAATGTTGAACGGGTCAGAGATTATCTAGCTGGAAAGCACCGAGGATTAGGCTATTTAATGGGATCTGGTTTTGGTGTCATAACGCCATTTTGTTCTTGTTCGAGCATTCCTGTATTTTTAGGCTTTACTTCTGCCGGGATCCCATTGGGGATCACTATGAGCTTTTTGATTACCTCGCCTTTAATCAACGAGGTCGCAATATTACTATTGATGAGCTTATTGGGACTCAAATTTACTTTATTGTATATTGCCGTTGGAATGAGTGTGGGGATGTTAGGCGGTTTGTTTCTCGACAGTATTAAGGCTGAACGTTGGCTACAATCGTTTGCGGCCGAAGCCTTAAAGCGTGGCCAGCAGAAGGGGGTTGGCAATACGGCTGATGAGAGTGCCAATGTGCAAACTATGTCGTTACAACAAAGACATCAATTTGCCAAAACTGAAATGCTAGATATATTCGGCCGTGTCTGGAAATGGGTCATTATTGGTGTGGGGTTAGGCGCCGCATTACATGGTTTTGTGCCAGATGGTTGGATTGAAGCGCATTTGGGCGACGGACAATGGTGGTCTGTACCCGCTGCGGTACTGCTGGGTATTCCACTTTATTCCAATGCGACAGGCGTTATTCCTATTATGGAAAGCCTGATTGTTAATGGGTTACCGATTGGTACTACGTTGGCATTTTGTATGAGTACCGTAGCAGCCAGTTTTCCTGAGTTTATTTTGTTAAAACAAGTGATGCAATGGCGCTTGCTGGCGATATTATTCAGCATGCTATTAGTTTCATTCACTATAGTGGGGTGGATATTTAATGCATTTGCTCCGTTGCTATCATCTACGAGTTAGTCATAAGGAACAATAAATGAAAATCATTAAAGTATTAGGTTCTGGTTGTAAAAAGTGTCTTGAAACTGCAGAGCTTGCCCGAGCTGTTGCCGACGAAAAAGGTGTTGCTATAAAAATCGAAAAAGTAACCGATATGGCGCAAATTATGGCTTATGACGTAATGAGTACGCCAGCGGTAGTCGTTGATGAGAAAGTGGTCCATAAAGGCAGTAAACCCACTAAAGATCAAATGGCAATGTGGATATAGAAGATATGTTTTACGGGTGATTTTTATGTCCGATATATTGTCATTTGACTTGTTTGGCCTAGCCGAGGCTGAAAAAGTCATGAGCATGAGTGTGAAACACAAGGCGGCCAATCAAAAAATGGCGTTTGAACTCACCCCTGAACAGCACATTTAAAACCTGCTATCTGAATAACTAAAAGATAAACGATTGATTATATTTTATCCGAGTCAAAAATGCTGAGTCACGCTGGTGGCCAGCATTTTTTGTTTCCGGCCTAATAAGCCAAATCATCGATATTGTTAATACAACTGCCTTTACAATTTTTGGTGATAAACAGTTGGAACATGAAGCCGTTATAAGCATAATAGCCCAAACCACATTACATCAACGTTAGCGCGATAATTTGAGGATGCTTTGAGCTCTACACTTACCCAATCTGTAATCCATGAATTTAGCGATCGCGGCGCGTTAGCCAAACATGTGCATCATTATCACCACCGACAAAGTCAGACAGATATGGCCGTTGCGGTAAGTGACGCTATTGCTAAAAAGCATAATCTGATTTTAGAAGCTGGTACGGGTGTGGGTAAAACCTATGCGTATTTAATTCCGGCCTTACTCAGCGGTAAACAAGTGGTTGTGAGTACTGGCAGTAAAAACCTGCAAGAGCAGCTATTTCTTAAAGATCTCCCTGCATTACTCGCCATGCTAGATGTACATGTACCTATTGCGTTATTAAAAGGGCGTAACAATTATTTATGTCAGTTACGCCTAGAAAAACAAATGCAAAATGCCAGTCAATTTAGCGAATATTATATTGATGACTTGCTAAAAATTAATCAATGGGCACATTTGAGCAAAGATGGCGATATCGGCAATTTAACCTCGGTGGCAGAGCATTCAGAAGTTATTCCTAGCGTAGTGAGCACTAAAGAAACCTGTACGGGTAAAAAATGCGATCATTATGATGTGTGTTTTACCCGTAAAGCACGTATTAGAGCAATGGAGGCCAAAGTGGTGGTGGTTAATCACCATTTATTTTTTGCTGACCGATTGCTAAAAGACACCGGATTTGCCGAGTTATTGCCAGATCCCGATGTGGTTATTTTTGATGAAGCCCATTTGGTACCCGATATTTGTATCAATTATTTTGGCAGTCATATATCCAGTCGCGAAATCGATCTGTTACTCAATGGCATCATCAAAATACATAAACAGGTTATTCGTGACAGTATTCAAATAGAGCAATTATCGCAACGTGGGCTGGTGGCATTAAGTGATTGGCACAATGCGATGTATGACAATCAAGTGTCAGATTGGCGTAAAGTGCTTGCCAATAAGCAATTAGCAACCGTGTCATGGGCATTACAACAATCATTAGCAGATCTTGCGAATGTGCTTCGTCATCATCTTGGCCGCGAAGACCTGCTCGATTTAGCGTTTGAACAATTACACGAGCTTGCTGAAAAGCTACAAGACTATTTTGAATGCAAAGACATGCAAGCGGCTTATAGTGTCGAGTTAGGCCCACGTTTTATCATGCTTCGGCTTAGCCCCATTAATGTGGCCAAACAATGCCAGCAGCTGTTTGATGCCAAAACCCGTTGGATTTTTACCTCGGCGACCTTGCAAGTAAACCGAAGTTTAGGCCATTTTGCGACCGAGCTTGGCTTATCATCCGCGAAGCAAATTATTTTAGACAGTCCGTTTGATTACCCTAATCAAGCGGTATTTTGTGTGCCGCGCCATTTAGGTAAAGTAGGGCAGTCGCAACATACAGTTAAACAATTAGTTGATGTGTGTGTTCAAGCTATCAACGCCGCTCAAGGCCGTACGTTCATATTGTTTACTAGTCATCAAATGCTCGAACAAGTTGCATCCGCTTTACAAGGTAAAGTCGCTTATCCATTATTGGTACAAGGCCAAGCCAGCAAACAAAGTTTATTAAATAAATTTAGACAATTAGGTAATGCAGTGTTGCTCGGCACCAGCAGTTTTTGGGAAGGAGTCGATGTTCGCGGTAAGTTACTCAGCTGCGTGATTATCGATAAATTGCCGTTTGTATCGCCAGATGATGCTTTATACAAAGCACGGGCCGCTAATGCTGAACGCCAGGGACTTGATCCCTTTAGCCATATTTCTCTGCCACAAGCGGTGATAAGTTTAAAGCAAGGAGTCGGGCGGCTAATACGTGATGAAAAAGATCGCGGTGTGCTTATTTTGTGCGATAACCGTATCGTAAATCGTGCTTATGGGCAGGCGTTTATTAATTCGTTGCCACCAATGCAGCGCACACGTGACTTAGACCTAGCATTACAATTTTTAAAACAAATCCCTTAAGCTTTTTAAAACCGTGCGCATCAGTTATCATATTGAGTCTATTTGATGTTTTTTTACTGGGTAACCCATCATAATGCCAAAGCCGTTAACCATTCTCGCTCTTGATACTTGCACCGAAACTTGCTCTGCTGCGTTAACCAGTAATGGCAACGTGTTTTCGCTTATTGCAGATGCACCACGTGAGCATAGCCAACGAATACTACCCATGGTTGATGAAGTGCTCGCTCAAGCCAAAGTGACATTGGGCGATGTGGATATGATTGCTTATGGCCGCGGTCCTGGCAGTTTTACTGGTATCCGTATTTGTACCAGTATGACTCAAGGCTTAGCTTTAGGACTCGATTTACCGGTTATTGGCATTTCGACCTTAGCGGCAATGGCCCAATTAGCCATAACAGAACAAGGTGCCACGCAAATTTTGTGCTGTATTGATGCGCGTATGAAGGAAGTTTATTGGGGCCAATACATTGCCAAAGACGGCATTGCAACGTTAGTAGGCGAAGAGCACGTTAGTGCGCCTGAAGCGATTGAGTTGATCCTCGACACACAACAAAATATTAGTGTTTGTGGCACTGGCTTTGAAGCTTACCCACAGTTATTAACGATAGCGCCACACATGACACCATGCATTGAAGCGACTTATCCAGATGCGAAAGCTATGTTAGTTTTGGCGCAACAAGGTCATCAACAAGGTTTGCATACTATTGTTGATGAACTTTCGCCGGTATACCTTCGTGATACCGTTACATGGAAAAAACTTCCGGGCCGAGAATAGCCATTGACGGTTATTTGACATAGAGTATAAGGTACGAATAAAGGTAAATGGTGTCGTTAATGACGATAAATGCAGCATTATCAATGGCAAATAATCAATCAGGTCCTATTAGTCTGAGCCAAGCTGTTGCCGGTAATCGGCCGATAACTCCGGCCCGTGAACCTATTATTGTCAATCCTTCTGCTGAAGAACGTGACGTTCAAGGCATTGAAATTCGCAACATTGCCATTGTTGATGATTCTACTTTGTCAGCCAAACAGCAAGCCCGTGTAGAATACGATCGTGATACTCACAGTCAACGTGGTGCTATTGCGCAGTATTTATCAACTCAGCATTCTGCTAAAAGAGACGAAATTCAACAAATGGTTGGTATTGATTTATATGCCTAATGTGCAGTTGTCTGCAACACCCAGTCGCAGCCGTTTTATGATTGAATTATTGTTGGCTTTTTTACTGACGCGATTTCCCTATATCTTTATTCCTTTTAAATGGTTTGAAAGCTATTTTCACGAATTATCTCATGGCATCGCGACATTATTAACTGGCGGGTCTGTTAGTCATATTCAGCTATTTCCAAATGGTGCAGGTTTTTGTTTTAGCCAAGGCGGCAGCAGCATACTAATTGCTTATGCTGGCTATTTTGGCGCCGCATTGTGGGGCTATTCAATATTTCTGATGGCAACTCAAAAACAGACCATTAGATTTACCCTGACTTTACTCGCGCTTACTGTGGCAGCATCATTACTTTTTTGGGCTCGAGATGTATTAACTATTGTTATTCTTAGCGTATTGATAATACTTTTTTTGTTACCACTTAAATTAAAAAATAGTAATCTGTTAAACACCTTACTGCGTATATTAGGCCTAATGATTATTTTAAATGCCATGGCAAGTCCGATGGTGTTATTAGGGTTAAGCGGCCAAGGCGATGCGGTTATGTTAGCTGAAATGACTTGGCTACCTGCATGGATATGGGTAATAACATGGCTCGCCTTTAGCGGGTTTATGCTGTTGCTCTGTTGGCGTAAAGTTGATCGAAAAAAGGGAGTGTCAAAATGAAACGTAACATGATGTTAGGAGCCTTAATTGGCTTATCAAGTTTAGGTATGTCAACTGCAATATACGCAGCCGATAGTATGGCCGATAAAAAAGTGACGGCACCGCAGGTTCATTCCGCCCTTGCTAAAGCAGTGGCTAGCGAGTTTCGTACTGCAGATAATAAATTACGTGATCAATATCGTCATCCTGCTGAAACATTGGCATTTTTTGATGTGAAGCCTGAACAAACTGTAATTGAACTTTGGCCTGGTGGCGGTTGGTATGCTGAGATTTTAGCGCCTTACTTAGCTGAAAAAGGTCAATATGTTGCTGCTAATTTTGAAACAAAACCGGCAGAAGAAAACCGTCAAACAGCTTATTACAAATCGGCGGGTCTAAAGTTTGAAAAATGGGTCAGCGATAACAAAGCCAGTGTAGGCAATGTACAGTTTGTAACGTTAGATCCACCGGCTAAGTTTTCATTGGGTAAAGATAATTCTGCAGACCACGTATTAACATTCCGTAACTTGCACAATTGGGCAATGAAAGGAGAGTTGGAAGGTGTATTCAAAGCTGCTCATGACGTGTTAAAAGTTGGAGGCTCATTAGGTATTGTTGAACACAGAGCTAATATCGGTATGGCGGCAGAAAGTGGCTATATGGATCAAAATCAAATGGTTGAGTTGGCCAATAAATACGGTTTTGAATTAACCGGCAGCTCTGAAGTAAATGCTAATCCTAAAGACAGTAAAGATTATGAGAAAGGTGTATGGACATTACCACCGCGTTTAGCGTTGGGTGATCAAGATAAACAGAAGTACCTTGATATTGGTGAAAGTGATCGTATGACAATCAAATTTACCAAAACAGCCGCTAAATAATTATTACAAAGTGAGCCAACAATGTTGAACATTGATGTAGAAGAAATTCAATTGCCGTTGGCTCATATTACTCTTGCTGCTAAACGATATGGTCAAGCCGATAAGCCAGTAATATTGGCTTTGCATGGTTGGCTTGATAATGTTGACAGTTTTATCCCCTTAGCGCAGGCCTTTGCCCAGCAAGGGTTATTCGATAAATTCCAACTGATATGTATCGATTGGCCAGGGCATGGATTATCAGATCATCGTCCCGGGCGTTATCCTTTGCATTGGGTTGATTATATTTACGACTTACAAGCCGTGATCCATACTCTGTCACAAGAAACAGGTCCCATTATCTTATTGGGCCATTCGCTCGGCGGCATTGTGGCGTCAGCTTATAATGCATGTCTTGCTGACAACATCCATAAACTCATTTTAATAGAAGCCCTTGCACCGTTATCTGAATCTGCTACACAAGCTAAAGATCGCTTACGTAAAGGCTTACAGCAACAACAACGCTTTAATCGTCAATTGGCTAGAGCAACTCCAACGTATTCTTCAATGGATATTGCCATTCAGGCTCGCCATCAACTCACTGGATTAGCATTACCATGGTGCGAAATAATCACCAAACGTAATATGGCAGTCACAGATGGCCATTATTCATGGCGTAGTGATCCTCGGTTAAAATTAGATTCACTTAACCGATATACCTTTGAACAGGTTGATGCTTTGATGACAATAAGTGACACGCCTTCTTTACTTATTGTTGGCCATGATGGTTTTAAACAATTAACAGCATCAACCGAGCAAGCCAATAAATGGTTTTCCAATATTGATATCGTTCATTTAGCCGGAGACCATCATCTTCACATGGGAAATGCCGAGCAAGTTGCTAAATCGATTGGAGCATTTATTCTAAATAGCCGTTAACCATAGGTAAAAACGCTGTTATTTTTAGTTTATTTATGTGATTATGATCGAAAATTAAAACACTTGTATGACTTAGTTCACGACAAGCAACATAATAAAGCCTGCGAAAACAATTTTAATGATACGCAGACAATAAAATATTTTACCACTGACGGGGAATGCACGTCTTAGCACAGTGGGCATTATTAGGAGACACCTGTGGACCAGCCTTGGATTAATAATTTACCTGAACATGTTCCGGCCGAAATCGACCCATCTCAATTCAGTTCTTTAGTACACATGTTTGAAGATGCAGTAGCAAAATATGCTGACCAACCTGCATTTATTAACATGGGTGCGACGATGACGTACCGTAAACTCGAAGAGCGAAGCCGAGCATTTGCTGCATATTTACAAAACGAACTGCACTTAAATAAAGGCGACCGTGTTGCCATTATGATGCCTAATTTGCTGCAATATCCTATTGCTCTGTTTGGTATTTTACGTGCGGGAATGGTAGTGGTTAACGTTAACCCACTGTATACGCCACGGGAATTAAAACATCAATTAGTCGATTCGGGTGCAAGAGCCATCATTGTGGTGTCTAACTTTGCTAATACCCTAGAAGAAATTGTCGATCAAACTCCAATAGAATCAGTCATTATTACTAATCTTGGTGATCAACTCAGTGCACCTAAACGCACTTTAGTTAATTTTGTTGTTAAATACATTAAAAGATTAGTGCCAAAATATCATTTACCTCATGCATTATCATTTCGCGATGCACTCTCTAAAGGCCGACGCCTACAGTACATTAAAGCCGATATTAGTGGCGAGGATTTGGCTTTTTTACAGTATACCGGTGGAACGACAGGGGTATCTAAAGGTGCCATGTTAAGCCATAAAAACGTAGTAAGTAACGTTTTACAAGCTAGTGGTGCTTATTCGCCAGCGCTTGATGATGGTGCTGAGTTTGTGGTGACAGCATTGCCTCTGTACCATATTTTTGCCCTAACAGTGAATTGTTTATTGTTTATACATAAAGGTAGCAAAAATTTACTGATCACTAACCCTCGCGATATCCCAGCATTTGTGGGTGAACTTAGAAAGTACCCGTTTACGGTATTAACGGGTGTTAATACCTTATTCAATGCTTTAGTGAATAACGAAGAATTTACTCAACTTGATTTTTCTGGTTTAAAGTTGTCTATTGGCGGCGGGATGGCGGTGCAGCGTGCCGTAGCTGATAAATGGCAAAACCTAACTAAGACACGCCTACTCGAAGGTTATGGTTTAACTGAAGCCTCACCATTGGTCACATGCTGCCCATATAACCTCAGTGGTTACAATGGTTCAATTGGCTTTCCTGCGCCTTCAACGTTCATTCAAATACGTGATGATGATGGTAAAGTACTTGCCCAGGGAGAAACGGGTGAATTATTTGCGAAAGGCCCACAAGTGATGCAAGGTTATTGGCAACGTCCGGAAGAAACGGCGAGTGTCATTGATAAAAACGGTTGGTTAGCCACAGGTGATATTGGCTATATGGATGAAAAAGGTTTCTTTTTCATTGTCGATCGTAAGAAAGATATGATTTTAGTGTCAGGTTTTAATGTATTCCCGAATGAAGTGGAAGAGGTTGTTGCCTTACACCCTAAAGTTATCGAAGTCGCTGCCGTCGGAGTTCCTAACGATGCCAGTGGTGAGTTAGTGAAGATTTTTGTGGTAGCAAAAGACAAATCATTAACCGAAGAAGAGCTGATTAAGCACTGTCGTCATCATTTAACGGGATATAAAGTTCCTAAGCTGGTAGAATTTAGAGACGAATTACCGAAAACCAATGTGGGTAAAATTTTACGCCGACAACTTCGAGATGAAGTTAACAAAGCGTAAAATCAAAGCCGGCAACTGAGCCGGCTTTTTTATGTTTGGTTGTTATCAGCTTATCGTATTGCTCACACCTTTTTTTTAGCGGAGCCTATTTTGTTAACGTTTGAATATATCAGTGATGATGCCAGCCTGTTGTCATTAGTTGAACAATACCAACAAAGCACCTTACTGGTGCTAGATACTGAGTTTGTCCGCACTCGAACCTATTATGCTAAATTAGGCCTTATTCAAGCCTATGATGGCAAAACTTTAGCCTTAATTGATCCTGTTGCGATTACCGATTTAAGCCCATTTTGGCAGTTATTAACTGACCAAAATATTGTCAAATTAGTGCATTCATGCAGTGAAGATCTCGAAGTATTTGCTCATTACGGTGAATGCCAGCCAAGCCCACTATTTGATAGCCAAATAGCTGCAAGCTTTGCTGGTTTAGGCCACGGTTTAGGTTATGCTAAGCTGGTTGACGCATGCTTGCAAGTCGAAATAGATAAAGGTGAGTCACGCACGGATTGGATGAATCGTCCGCTTTCTGATGCACAATTACAGTATGCGGCTAATGATGTGTTTTACTTGTATCAATTATACCCACAGCTGCAACAGAAGCTTGCTGCAGACAATCGTGTTGAATGGTTGTTTGAAGAAGGTCAGCGTATGACCGAAGGGCGCATGTCATTGCCAGAAGGCGACAGCGTCTACCTTAAAGTTAAAAATGCGTTTCAACTATCGAGTCAGCAGCTAGCCTATTTAAAAGTATTGGCTAAATGGCGTTTAGCCAAAGCGGTAAGCCGTAATCTTGCGCTAGGTTTTGTTGTAAAAGACCATGCATTAATTGCATTAGCCAAAAAACAACCAACCACATTAGCGGAATTGAATAGTTTAAATGACTTAACAGATCAAGAGAAACGTATTCACGGCAAAGATTTATTAACGGTTATGGCGACGGCAGATTTAATTAATCTCCCTGAAGAAGTTGATGTTGTGGCGCTTAAGTCTGGTTATAAATCAGCTTTTAAAGAAGTAAAAACAGTCTTAACTGAATTATGTGAGCGTGAAAACGTCGCATTAGAATTTGTTGGTTCTAAACGCCATATTCATGAATTTCTATTATGGTTATACCACAACAAGCAAACACCAACACCGATACTCTTGGTTGGTTGGCGTGGGCAGTTGGTAGGTGATTTACTAGAGCCAGTGCGCTTTAGTTAATACAGCTTTAGTTAATGCAATTTATCAACATACCAAAAAAGGATACTCGCATAATGCCAGTATCCTTTTTTGTTTTAAGCAGAGTAGGGTGACCTTGGCTGATTACTTTGAATCAGGTAAGGTAACGTTTAACTCTAACACCGATAAATTGTCATCGTTTTGGTCAAGTTGCACAGAGACTTGGTCATCTGATATTTGCACATACTTACGGATCACTTCGATGATTTCTTGTTTCATCTTTGGGAAATAATCAGGTGCACCACGTTCACCACGTTGATGAGCCACAATAATTTGTAATCGTTCTTTTGCCAATGATGCGGTATTGGGCTTTTTACTGCTTCTAAAATAATCAAGTATCGACATAGTTAGCTCCCAAATATCCTTTTAAGGAATCCCTTTTTTTCTTCTGTAATAAATCGAACAGGTACATCATCACCTAATAAGCGTGCAACCGTATCGCCATAAGCTAAACCTGCATCACTTTCTTGATCGATAATGACCGGTACACCAGAGTTTGACGCCTTCAGTACCGATTGAGACTCAGGGATCACACCGAGTAATTCAATGGCTAATATTTCCTTCACATCCTCAACACTGAGCATTTCACCCGTTTTGACCCGCGCAGGAGAGTAACGAGTTAACAATAAATATTCTTTTATGGGCTCTAAAGACAATTCCGCACGACGTGAACGGCTCTGCAGCATGCCTAATATACGATCTGAGTCACGTACAGAACTCACTTCAGGGTTAGTGGTAACAATCGCGATGTCGGCAAAGTAAAGCGCCATCATGGCACCTTGTTCAATACCCGCTGGTGAATCACAAACAATATAATCGAAATCTTTGGCTAAATTCTCAAGTACCCGGCCAACGCCTTCTTTAGTGAGCGCATCTTTATCGCGTGTTTGAGACGCGGGTAAGATAAACAGTTTGTCGCAGCGTTTATCTTTAATTAACGCTTGGTTTAAATTAGCTTCACCATTAATGACGTTAACAAAATCATATACGACTCTGCGTTCACAACCCATAATCAAATCAAGATTACGTAACCCAATATCAAAATCGATAACGACAGTTTTCTTTCCTTTTAAGGCCAATCCGGTGGCAATTGCTGCACTGGATGTTGTTTTACCCACACCGCCTTTACCTGATGTGACAACAATAATTTGCGCCATTTATATTTATATCCTTGTATTTGCCGATTATTGGGGCAATGATTCAACAGTAAGAGATGCGCCTTCAAGGCGAACACAGCCTCTTTGACTTAGATCGTATTGTTGCAAATGTTCTGTCAACCAATACTGTCCAGCAATCGATACTAATTCTGCTTCTAACGAGTTAGCGATAATCACACTTTGATTATCTCCCGCAGCACCCGCCATGGCTTTCCCACGAAGAGCACCATATATATGGATGCTACCATCAGCAATGACTTCAGCGCCATTACCAACCGCACCAAAAATGATTAAATCAGCATTTTGTGCGTATATTTGTTGTCCAGAACGCACATTTTGTTTAACAATTTTAGTTGCTCGTTCAGGTAACTCTGCTTTGCGGGCTTGTTTCCCTGACTTTACCACTGCAATTCCCATGCTCTTTGCTTGTTCAATTTGCTCAGCGCTTGCATCGGTAATGCCTACAATAATAAGATTTCGGTCAATTAATAATTGTTTTAGCGCATTAAAATCAATGTGGGTATGCTGAATGGCAGATAAATTTAATACCAAGGGTGCGCCCAAAAAGAACTGAGGAGCTTGAGCCAATTTGTTGTCTAATTCAGCCGCAATGATATCGAGATCGTTATGATTGATATGCAGCACTGATAATGTAAAAGACGTGGCCTTTAATTCGAGATTTTGTTTAGCCATCCCGGCGTGATTCTCCAATACTCAGCGATAAACTGATTTACAATTATTTTCTTGTGCCACCATGTTATAGTGTGCTTAGTTGACTATCAAGTTTGAACCTTTGGAAATTTACACTAAAATGATATGTGCAGTATATAAAAGCGGTCGAAGAGCAGATACTTACCTTTTTGTCAAAAAACGTGATGTTTTTGATGACGTTCCTGAACCGTTAATGGAAATGTTTGGCTCAAAGACATTAGTGATGATTGTACCTTTATCTAAACGAGACCATTTAGGTATCGCTGATATTGACAAAGTGAAGGTAGCATTAGTTGAACAAGGCTATTACTTACAAATACCACCACCACAAATTAATTTACTCGAACAACACAAACAAGAATTAGCTTTTAAGAAATAAGCTCATTCTTAAAGGAGTAATCAAGACGAATATGATTCAAAAAATCATTTTATGCGCATTTTTTTACTTCATTTGTTCTAATATTGCCATGGCGGAAGACAGCCGTGGCGAATTTACTGACTACTTGTTGGAACTACAGCAAAAGGCAATTGCCACTGGCGTTAATCAACTCACAGCAGAACGCTATATTGCTAATATTAAAATCTTCAAAAAAGCCAGCCTTAATACCCATTCAGACGAATCACAAACATTAGAAGACTTTATTCCCCAAGCTGTACCTGAAATTACCGTGAGTACTGCCAGAGCAATGTTTCAGCAGCACGAATCACAAATACAAAATTTAAGCCGAGCTTATCAGGTTCAACCACGTTTCCTGATGGCGCTATGGGGGATGAACTCTCGTTTTGGTGAACGTACAGGACGTTTTTCTGGGTTATCTGTTTTAGCCTCACTGGCTTATAAAGGCGATAAAGAAGCTTTTTACATTAATGAATTTATTGCAGCGCTTAAATTAATTGAACAAAAAAATATTACCGAAGATTTATTGCGGAGTTCTTCATCTGGGGCTATGGGGCAGATGCAAATGATGCCTAGCCAGATACTCCAATACGGTATAGATGCCGATAAAGACGGCATCATTAATGTCTGGGACAGTATGGATGATGCCTTTGCATCTACGGCTAATATGTTACATCGACAAGGTTGGCAATATGATTCTACATGGGGAAGACAGGTAAAAACGACCTTGATGTTAGATCCCAACTTACTTGGTTTACAAACACATCACACATTTCCACATTGGCAAGCCTATGGTGTCAGGCGTTTTGATGGTACAGATTTACCCCAACGTAATGACATGGAAGTATCATTAATTGCGCCGGATGGACCCAAAGGTCGCTTTTATTTAACCTATAATAATTTTCGTTTATTACATCAATTTAATAATTCTTTGTACGATACGTTGGCAATAACCTACCTTTCTGAGAAAATTAAACAGTAAATTGTACTGTTTTAGGTGTAAAATGCGTGAAAATTTAGATAATAAGCCACTTTAGACATAAAATGATGACTCAGTTTTGGATAACCACACCTTTAGAAAAAATGACACCCGAACAATGGGAGTCTCTTTGTGACGGCTGCGGTAAGTGCTGTCTAAATAAAATCATCGATGATGAAACTGATGAACTTTATTATACAAATGCCGCCTGCCACCTATTGGACAACGATACTTGCGGTTGCCGTAGATACCCTAATCGTTTTACTTATGTGCCTGAATGTACTGCCATTACGCCAGAGAATATTGCTGAATTAACTTGGTTACCAGATAGTTGTGCCTATCGTCGTTTGCATGTTGGCAAAGGCTTACCTAGCTGGCATCCGTTGCTGACGGGGAATAAAGAGGCCATGCATGCAGCGGGCATTTCGGTACAAGGTAAAACGGTAAACGAAATGAAAGTGAAGTATTTGGAAGACTGTATTGTATTGTGGCCGATGCTGGACGTTGAATAATCAATTCTTTAAATATAAAAAAGACCTCATTGAGGTCTTTTTTATATTTGATTTCGAACATTTTGCTGATTTATTTTGCAGATTTAAGTGCCGGTAACAACATTAACAACCAAATAACACCATAAATAGCAAAACCAAGCATCATCCATTGTGCCATGCTGACAGACAGCCATGACCATGGTGAGTCACTGCACATACCCGTTGGCGAGAAGACTGAAGGTAACCAGGTGTCTAATGGCATAAAACTGGGGAATTCGGGGTAAAAAGAACAAGTCGCAAACGGTGAAGGATTAACTTGCATCTGGTTTAGCTCATAAGCTAATTTAAAGCCCCAAACCGCCGATACAGCCCATCCAGCCATACCCACTAATCGTAGCAACCACACTTTAGGTTGTAGTATGCCTATCAGCGCTGCCAGAATAATACCGAGTACAGCAACACGAATATAAATGCACATTACACACGGTGCTAGATCCATTCCATATTGAAAGAAGAGGGCTGCCAACTCTAATCCAATAGCGGATAATAATAATAAACCCCAAGAAAAACGATTATGGCAAAACTGCTGTAGTTGTGACAATTTCAGTTCCTAATAAATGTGCTGGTAAAAAAACACCCTCAAATGAGGGTGTTCAGATGGATTGTCACGACTTTAAGATAAATTATCTACTAAGTCCAATATGCTGATTTAATTAATGACCCATTACCGCACCGCTGATGTCTTTGGCAGAGTGGTGGATTATTAATTGAGTTTCATAAAGAACATCAGTCATGTCGACTAAGAAACCAGACTCAATGGCCATTACACCCACAATCGATAATACAATCGTATAAGGCAACGCCATCCATACCATACGGCCGTATGACAAGCGAATAAGCGGTGCTATGGCTGAGGTTAACAAGAATAAGAACGCTGCTTGTCCATTCGGTGTAGCCACAGAAGGTAGGTTAGTACCGGTGTTAATTGCCACAGCAAGTAAGTCAAATTGATCTCGAGTGATTTGGCCACTCATCAATGCAGCTTTCACTTCATTAATGTAAACCGTGCCCACAAACACGTTGTCACTGACCATAGATAATAAGCCGTTAGCGATGTAAAAAATCACTAACTGCATATTGCCTTCATAACCTAATGCCCATTGGATCACTGGAGCAAACAGTTCCTGGTCAATGATCACACCAACGATGGCAAAAAATACCGCTAAAAGCGCAGTGAAAGGCAAGGCTTCTTCAAACGCTTTACCCAAAGAATGTTCGTCGGTTATGCCATTAAATGCTGTTGCTAAAATAATGACCGATAAACCAATGAGGCCCACAGAAGCTAGGTGAAGTGCTAAACCTGCAATTAACCAAACTCCAATAAGAGCCTGGACAACCAGTTTCATTTTATCTTGGTTGGTTCTGTGTGAGTCTTCATGATTAGCGTAATCGGTTAAAATCTTATGTACTGCACCAGGTAATTGCGCGCCATAACCAAATACTTTGAATTTTTCGACAAGAAAACAAGTGAATATTCCTGCAACCAATACCGGCATAGTCACCGGTGACATCCGTAAGAAAAACTCACCAAACTGCCAGTGGGCTTGTGCCGCAATGATCAAGTTCTGTGGTTCGCCCACCATAGTACAGACTCCACCAAGAGCGGTACCAATACCTGAATGCATTAATAAATTACGTAAGAATGCACGAAATGCTTCTAATTCTTCATTGTTTAACTGTTCGGTTGTTTCAGATGTATGGTCATGGCCATCGTTAAAGCTCTTACCTGAAGCGACCTTGTGGTAAATGGAGTAAAAACCAACGGCAACAGCAATGATAACCGCGATGACTGTTAACGCATCTAAGAACGCAGATAAGAATGCCGACGCAGTACAGAACATCAACGAAACAATGATTTTTGAACGCACTTTAGTAATCATCTTGGTAAATACAAACAGTAATAACTGTTTCATAAAGTAAATACCGGCGACCATGAAGACTAAAAGTAACAATACTTCCAGGTTGGCTTCAATTTCATGTAGAACTTGTGAGGGGGATGTCATGCCAATAAATACGGCTTGAATTGCGAGCAAACCGCCGGGCTGAAGTGGATAACATTTAAGTGCCATGGCAAGGGTGAAAATAAATTCAACTACCAGTACCCATCCAGCGACAAATGGACTGACATAAAAAAACAGCAGGGGATTAATGACTAAAAATGCCATAATTGCGTATTTGTACCATTTAGGTGAATTGCCTAAAAAGTTGACAAATAGCGCCTGACTTTTGGTTGCCTGCATAGCAGCCTCTCCGATATTGTTATTGTGACTGTATTGGTACCATTTTTGGATAGCTTACAATACATCATTATTTTCAAACAGATTTGGGAGAATAGAGGCAACTCATATTCGAAAACTTGATGAGTATCAACTTTTCGTTAATTGAGTTTTAAATTCAACTCGATTGAATGAGTGATTTTGGCCAATTTCTCTCTGTAGAATATAGATATCTTGTTATAGCAAACAATGTGTTAGTTAAATAATTTACTCACTAACTACGCATGGCTCTTATTTTTCATCGCTAGTGTAGCGTAAAAAAAATTGAATTGTAACGCTGTTATTTTTGTTAGTAAAAACACGCGGCGTTAACAATTTAATTACATCAGTATATACTAAACTGCTAGGGTTTTATCAGATAAAGTGATGATATGTCGATGATTATAGTAGTGTAATGTGATTAATATTCAATTATTGTTACTTGCTATGCTTCAGTTGTTTGAAATTCAATCGTAATGAGTGTCGTGTTTAAACAATGGTTTTTATTTTCTACCGCTCTGGTATGATCAGTCCCAATAGTTTCGCCATTATTTAGCAATAGGATATTAAGGCTGATGATCATCAATGCCAAAGGGCCAGCGAGTTTTGCCGAGAAATATATTGTTCGTTCCATTTGGGAAAACAAATTCCCACCGGGATCAATTTTACCTGCTGAACGTGAGCTGTCTGAACTTATCGGCGTTACACGTACAACGTTAAGAGAAGTATTACAACGTCTTGCTCGAGATGGTTGGTTGAAAATTCAACATGGTAAACCTACCCAAGTGAATAATTTTTGGGAAACGTCTGGGCTAAATATTTTAGAAACCATTGCGGACTTGAATCCTGATGGTTTTCCATTATTAGTCGACCAGTTAATGGCCGCTCGTGGTAATGTCAGTAATATTTATTTTCGGGCTTCTATCCGTCACAATCCTGAAAAAGTGGTTGAAGTATTAGCGGGTATTCATAGTTTAGAAAATGATGCTGAAGCGTATGCGACATTTGATTACCAGTTGCACCATACATTAGCTTTTGCGTCAGGCAATCCATTGTATGTGTTGATTTTAAATGGTTTTAAAGGCCTTTATAATCGTGTTGGTCGATATTATTTTTCTAGCCAAGAAGCTCGTGAATTAACCATGCGTTTTTATCTTAAATTAGAGAAATTGGCTCAGGATAAAAATTACTCAGACGTACCAGCGTTAATGCGTACAAATGGTATTGAAAGTGGCAAAATGTGGCAAAAATTGCGTGATGATTTACCCGCTGAAATGGGTCATGATAAATCATAGTGAGATAGTGAGATAGTGAGATAGTGAGATAGTGAGATAGTAACTTAAGCCATTAAATCTCTCATTACACGTTAAAAAAACCAATCAAATTGATTGGTTTTTTTAACAACAAAATTGCTCATACTCACAGCATCGAATGTAAACTAGATAGACTTTGTGGTGTCGTTTCTGGGCACATTGACAAGGTACTAACAATGCCTAAGTGATCAAATTGCTCCAAAGTGACATTAAATCCCCATAATCGATGTAAATGCTTTAATACCTCTTGATGGTTGTCTGCCAGCGGAATGTTGTCAAATGGTATGTAGCGTAAGATAATTGACCTATCACCGTTCACTTGAACTTGTTGTACTTGTATATTGGGCTCGATATTCGACAGATTATATTGTTGTGATAGGGTGTTGCGAATATCCTGGTAACCTTGATCATCATGAATGGCCGATATTGATAGTTGACCGCGTTTTTCATCATCTAAAATACCAAATAGTTTAAAGTCACGTATCACTTTAGGTGATAAATATTGGCTAATAAAACTCTCATCTTTAAAGTGTTTCATAGCAAAGTGAACCGTAGTGAGCCAATCGCTGCCTGCAATGTCTGGAAACCATTTTCGATCTTCTTTAGTGGGGGTTTCGCAGATACGTCTGATATCGATAAACATCGCAAAACCTAAAGCATAGGGGTTTATGCCACTATAATGTGGACTATTATAAGCAGGTTGCGCGACCACTGCGGTGTGATTCTGCAAAAATTCCAACATGAAACGGTCGGTTACTTTGCCGGTATCATATAATCGATTGAGGATGGTGTAATGCCAAAAAGTTGCCCAGCCTTCGTTCATTACTTGGGTTTGCTTTTGTGGGTAAAAATACTGCGCCATCTTACGTACTATACGGACTAATTCACGTTGCCAAGGTGCTAATAATGGTGCGTTTTTTTCAATAAAATATAAAATATTTTCTTGAGGTTCACTAGGAAAAACGACTGTCGTTTCAGGGTTGTCTTTTGGTGGCGATGTCGGCAGAGTTCGCCATAAGTCATTCACTTGGCTTTGTAAATAATCTTCACGCTCTTGTTGTCTTGCTTGTTCTTCTTTTAGTGACACTTCAGCTGGACGTTTGTAGCGGTCTACACCGTAATTCATTAATGCATGGCAAGAGTCTAAGATCAGTTCAACTTGTTCTACACCATAACGTAACTCACATTCACGGATATAATTCTTAGCAAAAACTAAATAATCGATAATCGAACTTGCATCGGTCCAGGTGTTAAATAAATAGTTATTTTTAAAAAAACTATTGTGGCCATAACAAGCGTGGGCCATGACCAATGCTTGCATCGTGATGGTATTTTCTTCCATTAAGTAAGCAATACATGGGTCGGAATTGATCACAATTTCATACGCCAACCCCATTTGGCCGCGCTTGTAGCCTTGTTCTGTTTGAATAAATCGTTTGCCAAATGACCAGTGAGTGTAACCAATGGGCATTCCTATTCCTGCATAGGCATCCATCATTTGTTCCGCGGTAATAATTTCAATTTGATTCGGGTAAGTATCAAGTTTAAAGAAAGCTGCGGCCTGTTCAATTTCACGTTGATATTGTTGCAGTAAATCAAATGTCCACTCGGGACCATCATCTAACGGGTTACGGTTATGTTGAACCATGATAGCCTCCTATATAGCTTGTTTTTTAAAGAGTTCACGGAAAACGGGATAGATATCTTCAACTTGGTGAATTTGCTGTACCGCAATGTTGTCAAACTGCTGTTGTAACTGTTCATATTGATGCCACAAGTTTTGATGCGCCCGATGGCTGATTTCGATGTAACTGAAATAGCGTACTTTGGGGAGAATATGTTTTGCTAATATCTCATGGCAAATAGGAGAGTCGTCGGACCAATTATCGCCATCAGAAGCTTGCGCGGCATAAATATTCCACTCATTGTCAGGGTAACGAGCTTGTTGTATTTCGTGCATTAGTTTTAATGCGCTTGATACTATGGTTCCGCCAGTTTCTTGTGAGTAAAAAAATTCGTGTTCATCGACTTCTTTTGCTTGTGTATGGTGGCGAATGTACACAACCTCGAGGTTTTGATAACTGCGGGTGAGAAATAGATACAATAGAATATAAAAACGTTTAGCCATGTCTTTGGTGGCTTGATCCATTGACCCTGACACATCCATTAAGCAGAACATAACCGCTTGACTAGAAGGGACTTCACGTTTTGCATAGTTGTTATAGCGTAAATCAAAAGTATCGATAAAAGGCACTTTGGCGATTTGTTGCTTAAGCACTATTATCTGCTCTTTGATGGTTATAATGCGCTCGGCCTTAGCGCCAGGAGTATTTTCTAATACTGTAAGTTCAGCTTCCAATGTCTGTAATGCTTTTTTCTTGCCGCCGCTCATGGCAATGCGTCTAGCAAGTGATGAGCGCAGTGATCTGACAATATTGATATTGGCGGGCACGCCATCATTGGTGAAACCTGCACGATAAGTTTGATACTCAACCAATTTATTAAGGCGATTATTCTGTAAGTTTGGCAGTTCGAGATCTTCAAACAACAATGCTAAATATTCATCTTTTGAAATAGTAAATACAAAATCGTCATCACCTTCGCCACTATTTGATGCATCGCCTTGACCAGCGCCTCCATGTCCGCCATTAGGTCGTTGGATTTGGTCGCCACGATTAAATTGATCATTACCTGGGTGAACTCTGTCCCTTATGCCACCTTGTCCTTGTCTAAATACAGGCTCACTGAGATCCCGTTTGGGAATAGTAATCTGTTCACCTTTATCAATATCAGTGACACTTCGACGTGTTACCGCATCACCGACAGCTTTTTTAATTTGTTTTTTATAACGTTCAATAAAACGCTGCCGATTAACTGTGCTTTTTCCTTTTGCATTGAGTCGTCTATCAATAAAATTTGCCATACGCTGCTCCCAAGTCTTATTTTTGGAAGCGCCTTTGCCAGTGGCGCTACCAACATTGGGTTTCTACGAAGATTTACGCACTCGTAAATACCATTCTGACAATAGTCTGACTTGTTTTTTGGTGTAGCCTTTTTCCATCATGCGATTAACAAAGTCGTCATGCTTACGCTGATCGTCATTCGATGTTTTGCCATTAAACGAAATCACAGGCAGTAAATCTTCAGTGTTGGAAAACATTTTTTTCTCAATCACTGTGCGTAATTTCTCATAGCTAGTCCACAGAGGATTATTACCTTCATTATTGGCTCGAGCACGTAAGACAAAGTTAACAATTTCATTGCGGAAATCTTTTGGATTACTGATCCCCGCTGGTTTTTCAATTTTCTCCAATTCGGCATTTAAGGCACCACGATCAAAAAGTTGTCCTGTTTCTGGGTCGCGATATTCTTGATCTTGGATCCAAAAATCTGCATAGGTAACATATCGGTCGAAAATATTTTGTCCGTATTCAGAATACGACTCAAGGTAAGCTGTTTGGATCTCTTTACCGATAAACTCAACATACTTAGGGATTAAATAACCTTTAAGAAACTCTAAATATTTCTCACTTATATCGTTAGGAAATTGTTCTTGTTCAATTTGCTTTTCGAGTACATAAAATAAGTGGACTGGGTTTGCGGCTATTTCTGCACTGTCAAAATTAAATACACGTGACAAAATCTTAAATGCAAAGCGGGTCGATAGCCCTTGCATGCCTTCATCTACGCCAGCATAGTCACGATATTCTTGGTAGGATTTTGCTTTTGGATCGGTGTCTTTTAAGCTTTCACCGTTATAGACGCGCATTTTTGAATAAATAGAGGAGTTTTCGGGCACTTTTAACCGTGATAACACGCTAAATTGTGCCAGGGTTTCTAAGGTGCCAGGTGCACAAGATGCCGTCGATAGTTCAGAATTGGCTAATAGTTTTTGGTAAATTTCCATTTCTTCAGATACCCGTAAACAGTAGGGCACTTTGACGATGTAGACGCGATCTAAAAATGCTTCGTTGTTTTTATTATTCCTAAACGCGGACCATTCAGACTCATTCGAATGGGCCAAAATAATACCGTTGTACGGCAAGGCTGACAGGCCTTCAGTACCGTTGTAATTGCCTTCCTGAGTCGCAGTTAATAATGGGTGAAGTACCTTAATGGGTGCTTTAAACATTTCAACAAACTCCATTAATCCTTGGTTTGCACGACATAACGCACCTGAGTAAGCATAAGCATCGGCATCATCTTGAGAAAAATGCTCTAACTGACGAATATCAACTTTACCCACCAAAGCAGAAATATCTTGGTTATTTTCATCTCCAGGTTCTGTTTTAGCAATACCGATTTGATCGAGCACCGATGGGTACACTTTAACAACTCTGAATTTTGATATATCACCACCATATTGGTGTAAACGTTTTACAGTCCATGGTGACATAATCGTTTTGATATAACGACTTGGGATGTTGTATTCGTTTTTGAGTAGTTCACTGTCTTCTTCAGGATCAAACAGACAAAATGGGTGGTCGTTGACAGGGCTGCGAATGCCATCGGCAGTTAATATGTAAATCGGTACTTGCTGCATTAATGCTTTGAGTTTTTCGGCCAACGATGATTTACCGCCACCGACAGGACCTAAGAGATATAATATTTGCTTTGACTCTTCAAGGCCTTGAGCTGAATGTGTTAAGTAGGCCACGATTTGTTCAATCGCATCTTCCATGCCATAAAAATCTTTAAATGCGGGATACTGTGCAATAACACGATTAGAAAAAATCCGACTTAAAATTGGATTTTTTGCAGTGTCAATAATCTGCGGTTCACCAATGGCCATGAGTAACCGTTCAGCCGCAGACACATAAGCACTTCTGTCTTGTTTACAGATGTCGAGGAATTGCTCTAAGGTATATTCTTCGTCGCGTTTTTTCTCATAACGTTGTTGATAGTGTTCAAAAATGCCCATAGTAACCCCCTCAAAACGTACCGTTGTATGACTTAAAAAGCCTGAGTGATTAATGCGATGGTCAAGAATGTAATGTTATATCTGTTAGCGCAATATTAGGCTTTAAGACTAAAGTGTAGGACAGGAAAAATAACTTGGCTAAGTTTTAGTGAAAAATAAATCAAATAAAAACAACAACAAACAGTAGCATTTGCAATAGTTGCAAAAATAGTGCGATGACCGACTGCGTACTTTAGGCGGATAAAATGATAAAAAAAGGAGCCAAAAGGCTCCTTAAGTTTTTGCCATTAATCGAAATTAAGCAGCAAAGTTCTTGTTAACAAATTCCCAGTTAACAAGCTGCCAGAAGTGAGCTAAATACTCTGGACGTGCGTTACGGTAATCAACGTAGTAAGCATGTTCCCATACGTCTACAGTTAATAGAATCGTAACAGACTCATCTGTTAACGGTGTAGCAGCATTGCTAGTGTTAACAATAGCTAATGAACCATCAGCTTTTTTCACTAACCATGTCCAAGCGCTACCAAAGTTATTTACTGCAGAATCAGTAAATTTAGCTTTGAATTCTTCAAAAGAACCAAATGAAGCATTGATAGCAGCAGCGATATCGCCAGTTGCTTCGCCGCCAGCATTAGGTGCTAAGCAGTTCCAGTAAAAAGTGTGGTTCCAAACTTGAGCCGCGTTGTTGAACATACCGCCAGTTGAAGTTTTAACAACTTCTTCTAGTGTTTTGCCAGCAAACTCAGTTCCTTCAACTAAACCGTTTAGTTTTACCACATATGTGTTGTGATGCTTACCATAATGGAACTCAATGGTTTCTTGAGAAATGTGTGGTTCAAGTGCGTTCTTTGCATAAGGTAATGCTGGTAGTTCGAAAGCCATTAGTATCTCTCCATGGATTCAGGTTATCGTTTTTGTTTACCAATCAGGTAACATTGCTCTACTGCTATTGTACTGATTATTTTTGTGATGTGAATCATTGTTTAAGGAATTATGTGGATTGCAGTAATCGATTTTATGGATTTTAAATAAACCCTACAAACTGTGGCATTTTGTTCTTTGTCTAGGTGTCGTACAATAGGCACAATGTGTTCAGTCGTCGTACTTAGGAAATCAAATGGAAACTGTAGAAAAGATTAAACAGCAAATTAGCGAAAACCCAATTATTGTGTACATGAAAGGTTCACCTAAATTACCAAGCTGTGGATTTTCATCTCAAGTTGCTCAAGTGATGATCAACTGTGGTGAACAATTTGCATTCGTGGATATTTTACAGCATCCAGATATTCGTGCTGAATTACCAAAATTCGCTAACTGGCCAACATTCCCACAATTATGGGTTGAAGGAGAGTTGATTGGTGGTTGTGACATTATCACTGAAATGTTCCAAAAAGGTGAACTTCAACCTATCATTAAAGCGACTGCTGACAAATTCCGTACAGAAGACGCTGCAGAGTAATTGCAGAAGATTAAGTGCTTTACGCACTGAATAAAAAGCCCCACAGCTAAAGGCTGTTGGGGCTTTTTTATATCGTTTTAAAACGAGCACTTACAAAGCAGTGTTGCTGCATGAGGTTACAGAAAGTTACTTTTCAGCTTGTGGTTTTTTCACCGCAGGTAAAATCAAGTTCATCAAAATAGCGACAATACCGCACAAACTAATCCCCGTTAAGCTAAACGAGCCAATACCAAACGCCATTCCGCCAATACCGAATACCAACGTTACCCCAACAATACTAAGATTACGTGGTTCAGATAAATCGACTTGATGACGAATTAAGGTATTTAATCCAACTGCTGCAATCGAACCAAACAGTAAGCACATAATACCGCCCATTACCGGTACTGGTATGGTTTGCATCATAGCGCCAAGTTTACCTACAAAGGCGAGGGTTATCGCAGTAATGGCTGTCCAGGTCATAATACGTGGATCAAAACTTTTGGTTAGTGTAACAGCTCCTGTTACTTCACTATAAGTGGTGTTAGGCGGTCCACCCAACGCCGATGCTGCTATCGTAGCAATACCATCGCCAGTAAGTGTGCGATGTAAACCTGGCTTTTTAAAATAGTCTTTACCCGTCACGTTAGAGATGGCTAAAATATCGCCGATATGTTCAACCGCTGGCGCAATGGCAACTGGGATCATAAATAGGATTGCATGCCAGTTAAATTCAGGGGCAACAAAGTTTGGCATAGCTAACCAAGCGGCTTGGGTAACAGGGGTGAAATCGACAACCCCAAAGGCTAAGCTAACACCATAGCCAACTAAAATTCCCGCTAGGATGGGCATTAATCGGACCAATCCTTTAGCAAAAATCGCGACGATTATGGTGGTCGTTAAAGCCGAAAGTGAAATCATTAGTGCGACATTTTGCTCTACGATGATAAGACTTCCATCGCCACTTTTACCTAATGCCATATTGACAGCTACAGGTGCTAAGCCTAAGCCAATGATCATAATGACTGGGCCGACAACAACCGGTGGCAATAAAGTATGTATAAATCCAGTGCCACGAAGTTTCACTGTTAATCCAAGTAGCATATAAACCACGCCAGCAGCCATTAAACCGCCCATGGTGGCTGGAATACCCCATGTTTGCACGCCATATAAAATGGGAGCGATAAAAGCAAAGGAAGAAGCGAGAAACACAGGGACTTGACGTTTAGTGACTAATTGAAACAGTAGGGTACCGAAACCGGCTGTAAATAAGGCGACACTTGTGTCTAAACCCGTTAATAACGGCATTAGCACGAGTGCACCAAAAGCGACAAATAGCATTTGTGCGCCTTGAAGCGGAATTAACACGCGTTTCATATTGTTCTCCATCATTATTTAGAAAGTTAGCGTGTGATTAAACGGCGCGAATTGTCACATAAAAGCGATCATATGCATAACAACTTTGAGGACGCTGTAGCGATTATTGTTATTTGATATGGCTACAATACTGGGTCAATTTGGCAGTAGTAAAAAAGAGTTTTCGTTATCCATTACTCGATAGAATTTTATTATGATATAATTTGTTCACTTATATTTGCTGCGTTTATGTTATCAGATGCTGAAAAAACTAATTAATCTCATTGCGTTACCACTAATTGCGTTAACTTCGATTACGCTTGTACATGCTGCGGAAGTGAACAAGCTTGATGAAGCCGATATTACGGTAGCATCACGCGCAAACGATGTGAAAAACAACGCCCTTAAAGAGGCATTATCTGCCGTTTTCTTAAAAAACTCTGGTCTACCAAGTGTGGTATTAAACCCATTGGTTAAAGCCCAAATTAATAACCCAGAAGTCATTTTGACTCAATATGGTTACTATGAGAAAAATGGCGAACTGATGCTCAAAGCCAGCTTTGACCATCAACGGGTTATTTCAACGTTACGTGAAGCAGGTTTACCTGTTTGGGGCAGTCAACGCCCATTAACCTTGTTATGGATGTCGGTTGATGAAAATAATGAACCGTCTATTTTAGCAGATGCTTCTTCGGCCGATATTCGATCTGAGTTGGCTCAAGAGTCTAGTAACAAAGGCATTCCATTATTGTTGCCAATAATGGATTTGGATGATGTGATGCAAGTCAGTATCACTGATGTACGTGGAATGTTTACCGATGTGCTAGCTAATGCATCCACTCGTTATCAAGCTGATTATTTCGCTATTGCCAATTTGGATACTCAAGGCGTTAACGTTCATTACACCATCAAATTATTTGATAAAAATAGAACTAATGGTGTGTTACAACCGTTAATTTCGCAACAAGGTGATGCGACTGATAATCAACAAGCCACGAAGCGAATGATGAACATTCTAGCCGATTATTATATTAGCCAGTATGCCATAGCCTCTACAGGCAGAGATGTTGCTACCCAAGTTAGCTTTACTGGGTTAAATAACATGACTCAACTGGTACATGTTGAAACATATCTTCGCCAGCTCAGTGCGGTAAAATCCCTTAAACTGAGTCAGTTCAAGGGTGATGCAGCAACATATACGATAGAATTATTTAGTAGTGTAGATGACCTGCAAAGATTGCTTAATATTGATAGCCGGTTATCACAATTAGATACAGTGGGTAGTGTGGAGTCATTTTATGAATCTAAGGACGACAATCCAGCGCCTAAATTACTTTATCAATGGTTGGGCCAATAAGTATTATCACCAGATGCGCTGTACACTTTAGTCGTACAGCGTGAATTTTATACCAAGGTTATCTTTCTATGCTGGCTTCTCGCTGATACTCGCATAATTGACGGATTTAGGTATAATAGCGTTAGTTAGTTTATGATTTTGAGACCTATCTGAGTGACACAAAACTCACCAAGACAATTATCTTTACCCGTTTATCTACCTGACGATGAAACCTTTCAGAGTTATTATCCTGCTTCGGGTAATGATGAGTTGATCCAGAAACTTCAAGCTAGCGCTGAAGGCAATCTAGCGTCTTCTTTATATGTATATGGCCCAGAAAAATCAGGCCGAACCCATTTAATGCATGCAGCTTGTGCACTTGCCAATGACCTTGAACGCCGTACTCTCTATATCCCATTAGGCATTCATGCCAGTATTTCACCGGCATTATTTGAAGGTCTAGAGTCTCTGGAGTTAATTTGTATTGATGATATTGAAGCCATAGCGGGTCATCCTGTATGGGAAGAAGCTATTTTTCATTTATATAATCGTATAGCTGAGCAACAAGATTGTCGTTTAATTGTTAGCGGAAAGGCATCACCTTCTGAAACCGGTTTTTTATTGCCTGATTTGGTTTCTCGTATGCAATGGGGATTAATCTATCAATTACAACCAATGGCAGACGATGAAAAGCTTGTGGCCTTGCAGCGCCGAGCGGCAATGCGTGGTTTACAGTTGTCTGATGAAGTAGGGCGCTTCTTACTGACGCGAATGGCGCGTGATTTACGCACCTTGTTTGATGTTCTCGATAAACTCGATAAAGCTTCTATGGTACATCAGCGTAAACTGACTATTCCGTTTATAAAAGAGATGTTGAGGCTTTAATACCTTAGGTTTTAATTCCTTAGGTAAAAAATTATCGTCATTAGTCTAACTAATTACACAATTAAAAAACGCCAAATGAATTCATTTGGCGTTTTTTAATAAGTGAGTCAATGGCTTAGTGTTTCACGTGATCACTGCCACTAAATTGCAATGGTCTAGTGTCAACAGCATTTTGTTCAGCGACTTTCTGTGGTGATTTTGATGGATCAGTTGCTAGCACCAAGTTTTGTGTCCAGGTTTGGCCTTTAACTAACGCTACTGGTGCAGGTAAACCGTCCATCACTTGGCTAACATCAACTTCAGGCAGTATTTGGCTCAAGACGTAGCTAGCGCGATCGTATAACTCAGGTTGACCGACTCGGCCACGTTGACCCCACTCAACCACAATGGTGGAACCAGTGGCATCTTCAGGTTTATCAGTTATTGCCATATCACGTAATACATCGTAACGATGGCTCATCATCACTTCTTCAAATAGCATTGCTGCATCTTCTCGTGTTGAAGAATAGGCATAATCATCGTTGGCGAGATCGTTTGCAAAAAATTGCGCTACATCATTCGGTGTATACGCTTTTTGGGTATTATTTGCATTTTCACCAGAGTATTGAACGTTAGCAAGAGCATACATTTCAGTACTGGTTAATGGATAGCGGATGTTAAGTTGGTCTGATGTCATCTCTTTACTATCATACCGACGATTAAAATCATTTTCTAAGGTTGGACCTTGCAGATTTTCATGCATGCTTTGTGGAAAATAATCATTTGCATGAGCCAGTTCATGGTACAAGAGCCTGGCTAGGTTAGAAGACATATTCTCCATGGTACGATTTGTACGGTTGCCTATTTCTATATATTCACCAGCATAATTGTTGTTTTTAACATAACGATATGGCGAGAGGTAATTTAGCTCTTCACCAAAGTTGCTGCGATAATCAGGGGTTTCATTAATCGTATCTCGCTGAACCGAAGTTAGCCACACATATTCAGGATCAAGATATATTGCTCCAATAAAACCAGCATAAAAGGCTGGTCTGATATCGTAACTGATGACTACAGCCGTCACTGATTGCAACAATTCTACAAAATCATTATGAGTTTGTGCACGTAAATAGGCTTCAAAGTTTGCCCCCATCCAGTCGTGTGAAACGAGGACTCTGTCCATGATAGTATCAATCGGATCTGGCTTAGTATCTTTGCTAATGAAGGGTAACTCATTAATAATGTTGCATGCATCAACGAGTTGGTTCGAGTAAACACAAGAGGTTAGCTGCTTTGCATATGGTGAGTCATGCTTGTAAGCGTGCATTCGTGCAACTGGGGAATTGAAGAAAGCGTCCGATGGAGTCGTTTTTTCTTTGGTTACGAGTAAATTAACGTCATCACTAATGGTTTGGCCGTCAAATGTGGCAGTGGCTTTCAGGCTGAATAGCTGATCGGTATCGACGTTTGGCGCAACAAAAAGCGGCCTATTAATGTCACTTAAATCCACGTTGGTCAAGGCTTTATTATTAGTACTAGGATACATACACCAACTAATATTTTCAGGTACTTGGCCGTTTATATTCTGTATACGCAAACTAGCATCAGTTAAACTCACCATTTGATGATCGCTATTAATGCGTAAAATATTGTCATTAGAATCGGCAGTAATTGTTATCGTTTCTTCAATGTTGATATTATCGCCAGAGACAGTCACCTTAAAAGCGTAATCTTGGTTACTTGTGGGTGTGAATGCTAAAACCTGACTATTAACTGCAGCAAGTTCAAGAATGGGTCCTGAAACCTGCTGCCACAAAAATGTTTTGCCAATAGTGTCTTGTTCATTAAGGTTGGCAATAATGCTACCAGGCTTGTCTTTGGCATATTCGTGTTCAAGGACAAAAGTCAGTTGAGAGTCTGTGTCGGCAATGGAATAAGTGATATTTTCACTACAAATTTCGAAAGCGGATGAGGTAGGCACACCTTGATCGTTATTGTCTGAATCTCCTCCGCAGGCGCTAACTAACATAGCACTGGCTAAAAGGCTGTAGGTTCCTAAATTTCGTGATAACTTCATTAAACGACTCCATGTTTATATTGTTATTATTTTAAATACACTTACATAACATCTTGTTAACTAACGAATGTAGCACGCTGTTTTGGTTAAATGCAAGCAACAAAAAAGCGCCCGAAGGCGCTCAAATAAACAACAAAAATGAAAGTTGTTTATTGTTGTTCAGACTTTTTCTTCAACCCTAATCCTAGCTCTCGGCCGCGCTTACGAGCATAGAATGGAAAACTCACCAACAACACACAAATCAATACTGATTCAATCAGTGCAAATACCAGTGCATCAGTAGTGACATAAGCAAGGGTTAAGCCATGTAATAAGTATACACACAGAATAAAACTGGCCCATGCATATGTATATGGGTTACCGGTTAAGATGCCTTTAAGTGGAAACAGTAAAGGTACAATCCATATTAAGCTGAACCCTAAAGAGTAGGTGCCATTCATGCCTTGTTGAATAAACCAGCCGCTGAGCAGCAGGAGTAATGCAAGGTAACCAATTCGACTTAGTTGAAACAAGGTTTGTGAAGTCATTATTTTACTCGTTAAAGAATAGACAAAATATTTTCTGGCGGACGACCAATGGCTGCTTTGTTGTTGGCTAGCACGATAGGCCGTTCAATTAATTTAGGTGTTGCCACCATTGCAGCGATGAGCTGATCTTCCGATAACGATGCGTCAGCCAAATTTTGAACTTTATATTCGTCCTCTTTAGTGCGCATAAGCTGGCGAGCTGTTAAACCAAGTTGTTGTAAAATAGTCTGAATTTCATCCGCTGTAGGTGGCGTCTTTAAGTATTCAACGACAGTGACATCTGCTGCATTAGCTTGCAACAGAGCGAGTGTTTCACGACTTTTTGAACAGCGAGGGTTATGGTATATCGTTGTTTTTGTGGTTGTCATTGTCATAGTCATAGTCCGTCATTAAAAAATGGCAAACAATAAGTAGATTTATTGTTTGCCATTATTCTATCAAAAAATAGCTTATAAGGTTAGATTATCGCGGCTATTTTAATTCTTCCATTGCCCTATCTGCTTGTCTGAATTGTCTTATTCTTGCCTCAATTCGCGCCAGTTGCAGGTTTTGTCCATCAGAATAGCGATATGCATAATTGAGTTGGTCAATAGCACCTTTATAGTTAGCCGATAAGGCCATGAGTTCAGCATTGCTATAATACTCAAGCGCCTTATTGTCTAGCTTACGATATGCATCAGCCATAATTTGATACGGCAGCATATTTTGCTTATCGAAAAATATCAGTTCTTCTAAAAGTGGAATCGCTTTTTTCGGTTGATCTGCCTGAACATAAATATTGGCCAAGTTTGTGTTGACCACTTGCGAAGTCGGTTTCAATTTCCGCTGAGCTTCTAATAATGCTATTGCGCCTGCAAAATCTTTTTTCTGATCTAACAAATCTGTTTTGGTGTCGATGTAGAACAGATTATTGTCATCTTGTTTTAGTAGATCATCGATGATCACTTCAGCTTGAGCAAATTTTTCCAAACGGAAAAGTGCTAACGCTTTGCCATAGAGTGCCGCTTGTTTAAAAGAATACTCATTCTTTTTGAGTTGTTGTTCAAACAAAGATAACGCGGCATCATCACTAAAACTTGAAAAGCGAACTTGGATACGGGCTTTAGCTAGCTGAAAGTTAAGGCTGTTAGGGACATTACGTTTAGGGTACTGAGCTGCGCGGTTACGAGCCTCAGTAATACGTGATTCTGGCAATGGATGCGTCAGCAACATTTGTGGTGGTGTTGTGGTAAAACGATAGCGAATTGCTAATTGACCAAAAAATGTAGCAGCAGCATTAGGATCAAATCCAGCATCGACAAGAATTTGCATTCCAATACGGTCAGCTTCTTTTTCATGTAAGCGGGTATAGTTTATTTTAGATTGCGTTGCTAATGCTTGAGTTGTCGCCAAGGCAGCCATACCGGCTTGAGGTGCAGCAATTGTTAATAAAATAGCCCCTAACATTCCCACAATCGTTGCAGTCGAGCTTTTTTGTTGTGCTTCAAGAGATCGTGCTAGATGGCGTTGAGTCACGTGGGTAATTTCGTGGGCTAATACTGATGCAAGCTCACTTTCGTTGTCGGCATTTAAAAATAAACCCGTATGTACGCCAACATGACCACCAAAGAACGCAAATGCGTTGATTTCATCATTACGGAGTAAAAAGAAATAAAATGGTGTCTTTACCCCCGTGGCATTAGCAACTAGCTTGTTACCCAGTTCAGATAAATATTGGGTTAACACTGGATCACTGAGTACCGGTGCCGATGAACGAATAACGCGCATATAAGCGTCACCGTAGACAGTTTCTTTTTCTAAACTAAAAGTATTGACCGCTGCGGTACCTAGATCTGGAAGATCATTATTGGCAAAACTGTGGCCAATACTGGCAGCAAAAAGCACACTAATAGCGCTAGCAGCCAGTGATTTTGAAAAGGTCGATAATGATAATTTACTCAAGCGGAGCCTTTAATGATGATTGAATCGAAAATATAAGCTTAACCAACAAGTTTGCTTAAGTTACATTGCTTGTGGTTTATTGTACAAGCTAGGATAATAGCCCTAGATTGTTTAAAGCAAGTTGATAATGATTTTAATTGATTTAACACCCTATGTTTGTCCTTATCCTTTAGTAAAAATTAAACTTTTACTAAAGCAAATGGATCTGGATGAAAAATTACATGTACTCTTATCTGACCCTGGTTCACGCCGAGATGTTCCCTTGTTGATAAAAAAAATGGGTTTTGGTATTGAAATCATTGCTGATCAACCGCAATGCTTGTCATTTATCATCACCAAAACAAATTAATATTGTTTATATAAAAGGTTTTTCAATGCTGGAAATTTTAACTGATTGGTACAAAACCCGTTTTAGTGACCCACAAGCCATAACGTTAATGTTTATCATTATTGGGATTGGTCTTGCATTGTACTTTGGTTCCGGATTACTTGCGCCATTACTGGTTGCTTTGGTGTTAGCTTTTTTATTAGAGTGGCCAGTAGCACAGATGTCGCGACTGGGTATAAGCCGAACCGCTGCTGCAACAATTGTGTTGGTGGTTTTTTTAGGGTTGATGATTATTTTGACGTTTGGTTTAGTGCCCAGTATTTGGCGCCAAGGAGTGTCATTGGTCACCGATTTACCTTCTATGATCGATAAGGGCATGATAATCGTGCGCGAATTTAGTGCTGATTACCCGCAGTTTGTGAGTGCATCGCAACTTGATTCGATGATGGAAGAAATCAACAAGATGCTTGATACACAGCACCTGATTGATTTAGGTAAACAAATTCTTGGTTATTCTGCGTCATTATTAGTGTTAATGGTGTACGCGATTTTAGTACCATTATTGGTATTTTTCTTTTTAAAAGACAAAGAGTTTTTATTAAACGGTAGCAAACGATTTTTCCCGTCTAACCGTGGTCTTGCACGAAAAGTTTGGTTTGAAATGGACCAACAAATTTTTAATTATATTCGCGGTAAAGTGATTGAGATTGTTATTATTGGCGTAGCCAGTTATATCTTTTTTGCTATCATGGGGTTGCGTTATTCAGCGCTACTGGGCGTATTAACAGGTTTGTCGGTATTGATCCCATATGTTGGCGCAACATTGGTTACATTGCCGATCGCGTTAGTGGCATTTTTTCAGTGGGGTTTTAGTGCTGAATTTGGTTATTTAATGTTAGGTTATGGGATTATTCAGGCGTTAGATGGCAATGTGTTAGTACCGCTACTCTTTTCTGATGCTGTTGATTTACATCCCGTTGTGATTATTGCCGCCGTGTTAGTATTTGGTGGCTTATGGGGCGTTTGGGGAGTCTTTTTTGCCATACCACTAGCTTCGTTAGTCAAAGCCGTCATCAATGCTTGGCCGAATAACCAAGAGCAACAACGAGTCAAGTTTGACAGTGAATAACACTTACCTATGGTATTGAACTACACCTGTACAGAAACAAAGCCTGTTGGATACACATTAAGCTAACCCCATTATGGTGTTAGCTTTTTTATTATCAGGCTTATGTTGTAACATTTAGAGATTGTACGAATGGTAATCGCGATAGAAAGAGTGACCGTTAGACAAATAACAACGATTAAGCATAAGAATATAGAGCAACATGGACGTTATGTTAATTGCATACTGCTATAAAAAATAGCTAGGTTCATTTTATTGATAGGTCAATTGAGCATTATAACGTTTTGTCTTTGCTGTCTTTGCTGTCTTTGCTGTCTTTGCCTTTCTCATCTGAAGGTGCTGCTGTCAGTTTATCTTCTGTTTCTGGTGAACTAGTTTCTTTGCCTTTGGTGTGCGTTTGATCTTTATGTTCACCAAATTGAGGCATTTTAAATTTGGCAGAATATTTCAATACCGCGATATTACTTGCAATAACGCCTATAACTAAAATAATAATTAGCCAAACTTCATAACCTTCTAGACTCATTGGAAACTCCTTTTAAGCTGAAATTTTCTAGCCGTGTTTTTAAGACAACAGGGCTAGAACCATACGTGTTTGGTTATTAGTCGACGGCTAAACGTAGCTCACATTTGCGAATATCTTCTGGAGTATCGACTTCTGGAGAATCAAAAGCACTGATAGCAATTTTAATTTTGTGGCCGTATTCGAGTGCGCGTAGCTGTTCTAATTTTTCAAGATCTTCAAGTCTGCCTAAAGGCAACTTAGCAAAGGCATTCACAAAACGCTTAGTGTAAGCATAAACACCTAAATGTTTGTAAACCGGATAGTCATTGGTATCGCGACCAAAGGGAATACGAGAGCGAGAGAAATATAATGCATTATGGTCATTATCAAACACCATTTTAACGTGCATTGGGTCGTCTAATTCTCTTTTATCGACGATCTCAAATCCTAATGTTGCCATTTCGAATTCACCAGGGTGACGTTCAAATAGACTAATGATTTGTTCGATTGAGATAGGATCAATCAGCGGTTGATCGCCTTGTAAATTAATCACTAAATCGTCATCATTAAGACCCAGTAATGCAATGGCATCGTTAATACGGTCGGTACCAGATGCTGCATCAGGGCTGGTCATTACCACTTTACCACCAAAGGATTCAACGGCATCTTTAATGCGGTCGTCATCTGTAGCAACATAGATGCTATCGAGACCTTTTGCTAATGATGCACGTTCATAAACGTGTTGGATCATGGGTTTACCATTAATCGGGGCTAGCGGCTTGCCCGGGAAACGGCTTGAACCATAACGTGCCGGGATTAATAGAGTAACTTTCATTAATATGACCTACTTGTGGTTGTGACAATGGTATAGACAATAAATAAAAGGGCTCATAAGAGCCCTTTATGACTTAATCTGTCGTTTATTATATACGACGGAATAACTTAGTCAGCATTTCATCGGTAACTTTCTCTTCCCAGCCTTTACCGTACACGTTGTCCCAAAGTGGACCCATGCTCTTAGTAACGGCAACCATCTTAGCGATAGTTTCATCTGGCAAATCTTTACAGATGTTTTTAGGCAGAGTGATGTTATGAATTTTCATCATTTTGCGGAATTCAGTCACACCTTCTGGGTAAAACTCTTCCAGCACATCAAAGGCTAAACAGTTACCAATACCGTGGTGATAACCCAGCACATAACCTAAACCGTAAGATACCGCATGACATGCACCAACTTGGCTATAAGCAATGCTCATACCGCCCATGTAAGACGCCATCATTAACTTGTCGTCTTTTTCTGCGTGGTCGTCTAAGAACACTTCACGACATAAATCCATAGATTTTTCGGCAAATGCTTTAGCAAACTCGTTTAAGTAAGTGCCTTGTAATGATTCTACACAATGAATAAAGCAATCCATACCAGTGTAGAACCATTGGTCAGTCGGAACCCCTGCAATTAATTCAGAGTCCATGATGATTTGATCAAATACGGTGTAATCTGAGTTCAAACCTAGTTTACGAACTGGTCCGCACAATACCGCAGTACGTGATGCTTCTGCACCCGTGCCAGATACTGTTGGAATACCAATGTGGTGTATCGCAGGGTTTTTAATCAAATCCCAACCTTGGTATTCAGAAGAACTACCAGGGTTAGTGAGCATGAGTGATACAGCTTTGGCTAAGTCCATTGTTGAACCGCCGCCTAAACCGACTACGCTCACTGGTAACTTAGTGTTAAATACTTTAACTTGCGCCGTTAACGCATCAACTTGTTCAGTTGTTGGTTCATCATCTACGTTTACGTAAATCAGTAGGTCGTGCGCTTGCGTTGGCACGCGGTCAGCTAGCGGTTTACCTTGATGTACATCATCGACAAGGAAAACGACAAAATCGTTAGCATCTTGACGTTCTTGACCTAATACAACATCAAGTTGCACAAATGAACCACGGCCAAAGATCATTTTAGGTACACATTTAAAATTTTTAAAACTCATTACAACAGTCTCCATTGAGATAAGTACTGTAAAAAGTGCTCTCAGCCATCACTGACCGAGAGGCATCAATGCTAGGCAAAAACGCGTTTGATATTTTCAATACGTTCAGCTATTTGCTCATCAGTCCAAGACAACTTGATTAACATCGAAATCGTTCGACTCATGATAGCGTCAGATTTGGGTGTCAGCACTTTAGTGTAGTCAGGGCGATCAGCGATTAGCATAATAGGTAATGCGGCAGGCGCTTTAAGTTCTTGGATGTGTTTCCAATTTTTAAGGTAATGCCAGTTGTTAACATACCAGTAAAAACAACCATCAACTTTGTTGGCAGCCAGCTTTTTATTAATTTCTTGAGTGCGTTCTTCTGTTGGCATCATAAATGTTAAGAAGCCTGCAGAATCGCCATCTGGATCAGGAATTTCACGGAAGGTGATTTCAGCAATAGATGCCATTGCATCTTTAATGGTTTTCTTATTTTTACGTTGAATAGCAATGATTTTATCAAGCTTACGTAATTGTGCTAAACCCATTGCTGCATTCATTTCTGAAATACGGAAATTCAACCCCATAATTGGGTGTGATTCTGCACCACGATCATTACCAACATGGTCATGGCCGTGATCTGAAAACATGTGTGAGTGGTTATAAATTTCGCTGTTGTTAGTGACAATCGCGCCGCCTTCACCACAGGTGATGGTTTTAACTGAGTCAAATGAGTAACAACCTACATCACCAATAGTGCCCAATGCTTGGCCTTTATAACTGCCACCGATGGCTTGACATGCATCTTCTAAAATCACCAAGTTATGCTTTTTACACACTGCTTTGATTTCGTCCATCTTGGCCATAGAACCACACATATGAACAAGGTTAATGGCCTTGGTACGTGGCGTGATTACAGCTTCAATACCTTCTGGAGATAAACACAATGTTTCGTCAATTTCAGCAAAAATAGGTACAGCACCGGCCATAAACACGGCTTCAACAGAGGCTACAAAGGTAAATGGAGGCACAATGACTTCATCGCCAGCACCAATGCCCGCTGCTGCCATTGCAGTTTGTAATGCAGCAGTACCGCTTGATACTAAATGAGCGTGTTTCACGTTCATTTTTTCGCAAAGTAGTTGCTCCATGTCGCGGGTTTTCCAGCGATCATTACGCATATGGTCGAAGTTATAACGGAAGGTAAAACCGTTCTCCATTACGTCAGCAACTTCCTGCTTTTCTTCAGGACCAAATAATTCAAAACCAGGCATGGAAATCATCTCCTAAAAATTCTGCGCATAGTAGCGCTAAATAAACTGGATGATTATAACGTTCTTCAGTGGTGGTTCGCGACTTTTATTGCATATTTTTAATAACAATAAACAAAGGCCTGCTAAATAACAGGCCTATTAAAAGTGTAAATGGAGATAGAAGGCAAGATTATGCTAAATTGCGGCCATGAAGACGGTCAATTGTCACGTCTAAATCTGTGAGTAATCCGTTATTAATTCCGTAAATCCAACCATGTATTGCTACATCTTGACCACGATCCCATGCTTCTTGAACTATGTTGGTCGACACAACATTTGACACTTGTTCCATTACATTAAGCTCACATAGGCGATCAAAACGTGCTTGTTCACTCATCGATTCAAGAGCCTCCTCGTGAATACGATAAATGTCGCGTAAATGTCCGAGCCAATTGTCAATCAAGCCCAATCGCTCTTTATTCATTGCTGCACGAACACCACCACAGCCATAATGCCCAACGACCATGATGTGCTTTACTTTTAACACATCAACAGCATATTGCAGCACTGATAAACAATTTAAATCTGTGTGAATGACCATATTAGCGATGTTACGGTGAACAAACACTTCACCGGGTAATAAGTCGATAATCTGATTAGAAGGCACTCGGCTATCTGAGCAACCAATCCATAAATATTCTGGGTTTTGTTGTTTTGCCAGTTGCGCAAAAAAGGTAGGATCTTCTTTGTTGATCCGTTCAGCCCAACGGCGATTATTATCAAATAATGGTTTAAGAAGTTTCATGAGCGCTCGAATTAGGTCGTTTTTTACCGGTAAGGTATTACAGGTAATAGGTCATTTTGTAATGAGTATATCAGCAATGTTGACGGATCTGGTCTATCCATTGAGGTGATTAATTAAAATTAACTTTACTCAAAAAATCAATAAGATGTTGATTAAAAATGGCTGGTTTTTCGATGTTAGCTAAATGACCAGCTTGTTCAATGTGCAATAATTGACTGCCATCAATACAGTCATGCATTAAATAACTTTCTAGTGCAGTACGCAAATAACCACTTAATCCTACCGCCACTAAAGTCGGTAATGTTAATAACTCAACCGATTCGAGTGTGTCTCGTTTGAATATGGCCATATTGGCAAACTTCAGTAACGCACTAAGTTGGGCGCTAGAGTAAGACGTTAATTCAGCGTTAAACTGTGTAACTCTTGTCGCCAGATTAGGGGCTAGACTGATCAATTGCTCAATATCTTTACTAAAAAATAACGTGCTAATGGTTTGGGCAAGGTCTGTTGATATTGCTTGTTCGTTGGCAACTTGAGCCATTAACCCTTGGTATTTAACGCAATTAACTTGCGGTTCAAACCCCACAAAACTGTTTAACATCACCAAGCCACTAATACGAGCCGGTGCATGTAAAATAAGTTCAGCTGCAATTGCGCCGCCACTACCATGACCTACGATGGCGGCAGAGTCGATTTCAAGCTTATCCATTAACATTAATACGTGTTGAGCCACATCTTGTAAATTTTCAACAGATTCAGGGATAGTGGTTGTTTTACCATGACCCCAAAAGTCGATGGCGATGCATCGATACTGTGATGAAAGTTGGTCAATTTGCGATCGCCACATCGTGCTATTGGTGAGTAAGCCATGACAAAAGATAACAACAGGTCCATGCCCTTCATCCAAGTAATACAGTGGTTGATTATCAATTTTTATGTGATGCAGTAAAGTGGACATAACAGACTCATTTAAAGAGGAAATGCGCGCAAACACTAAGCCGGAGAGGGCGCAACAAAGAAAACATAATGATTAACTAACTCTGTTAGCCGTTCAATTAAGGGTGATTCTAACGATATTTTTGCCGCAGACAACACTTTTGCAAATTCATCTGCGCTAAATTGCTCCAACAACTCATTAGCGACAGGAAAATAGCTCATGTGCCATGGCTCAGGACTAACACCACTTAAATCAGGTTGATAGGGAAAATAAAATCCAAACTCAGCAGCATGCGAGATAAGCCATTTATGTAGATGAGCACAAGGGCCATCGGCTGTATATTCTGCAGTGATTAACTGCAGTGCTTGTTTGCTAATGTTATTCGCATCATATATATCGAAATCGGTGCCCCAATGATGCCGAGATGCGCCAGGCAGGGCAGACCATATCAAAATGGTATCAATCAGCTGTTGGGGCGTGAGTGACGTAAACTCAACTGGATTTGAGTCTTGGTCGAGTAATGGTCGCTGACCTGTGGCTTTGGCGTTCCAAATACTCAATTGACGATCAAATGGTCTATATGCAGAACATATTTGTACATCAAACCCCGCAACAGATGCCGCGCACTGCAACTGCATAAATGCAGTTGCAGTGCGTTGTTCAAGCAAAAACTGTCCGATTGAAACTAAATGTCGATCGTCTAAGCCGTATAATTTAGCTTGCTCGCTAGGGATATCAATCGAACAAAGCAGTGAGCTTATTTGCACAATAGCTTTTCCAAAATGCGTTCATAGCAATTAGCTAATATTTCTAAGTCGGCCACGTTGACGCATTCATTCACTTTATGAATTGTCGCGTTGACTGGGCCTAACTCCAACACTTGTGCGCCAGTTGGTGCGATAAAGCGACCATCTGAGGTACCACCTGAAGTTTGTGGGTCGGTTTCATAACCTGTGACTTCGCGAATCGCTTCTCGTGTGGCATCAAGCAGTGGACCGGCACCCGTTAAGAACGGTAAACCATTAAAAACCCAGTTGATATCATAATCTAAGCCATGAGCATCAAGAATACTCACCACCCGCAGGATCAATTCTTCTGCGGTCACTTCGGTAGAGTAACGGAAGTTAAACATCACGGTTAATTCACCGGGGATAACATTCGATGCACCAGTACCGCCATTAATGTTAGCAATTTGGAAACTGGTCGGTGGGAAAAACTCATTACCATTATCCCAATGCATTTGTGCGAGTTCAGTTAGTGCTGGAACCGCTTTATGAATAGGGTTGTCGGCTAAGTGTGGATAGGCAACATGGCCTTGAATTCCGTTAACGGTTAAGTTGCCAGTCAAGCTGCCACGACGACCATTTTTGACGACATCACCTAATTTATGCGTTGAAGAAGGTTCGCCAACTAGCGCCCATGTCATTTTTTCATTACGAGCTTCGAGCGTATCAATAACCCGCGTGGTGCCGTTTATAAATGGACCTTCTTCGTCACTGGTAATTAAATAAGCAATAGAGCCATTGTGGTCTGGATGTTTAGCAACAAATCGTTCGGTCGCGATAATCATCGCGGCTAACGATCCTTTCATGTCTGCCGCGCCGCGACCATGTAAATAGTTATCAATAATGGTCGGTTCAAACGGAGGAGTATGCCAACGGTTAAGATCGCCAGTTGGGACTACATCGGTATGACCTGCAAAGCAGAAAACCGGATCACAGTTACCGCGTCTTGCCCACATATTGGTGGTGTCTTCAAAAACCATCGGTTCAATATTAAACCCAACAGCGGCAAGGCGATTGGCCATTAAGGTTTGGCAACCCTCATCCAATGGTGTTACCGATGGACGTGATATCAGATCTTTTGCTAATTCAACTACATCATTATTCATTATGCGAACCACGCTTGGTATTGAGCTAGGTTAAAACCAACCAGTAATTTATCGTTGTTGACCAGAACCGGGCGCTTAATCAATGTTGGATATTGCACCATTAATGCTATGGCTTTGTCTTGAGTGATATCCGTTTTTTCAGCATCAGTCAAACCACGAAAACTGGTGCTGCGTTTGTTAAATAAGGTTTCCCAACCGACAACATCAGCCCACTGCGTAACCATGGTTTCATTTAGACCATCTTCACGGAAGTCGTGAAACGTGTAATCAATTTTTTCGGCTTCAAGCCATTTACGCGCTTTACGAACTGTATCGCAATTTTTTATGCCGTATAAAGTCAAAAGAATACTCCATTAATGTCGATAGGGTTGTCATGTAAGGCTTGGCTTTGTAGATAAGCCTGAAAAAGTGCCTTATGTAAAAGGGATATCATTGAATGCATTTAACAACATTGTGGCATTGTGAAGCGGCTTGAACAAGCCGAAGACGGTGTTTTGAAAAGATTTCATAATATGCAACCTACGCTCACTTAAGCTGAAGGTTGCATATTATTGTGGCGCGATAGTTTACGATAACCATTGAATAGGGTTGTTAAATAGATAGAGTCAACTTGATGTTACATTTGCACCGTAAAAATAATATCTTTACCAGCAACAACGCTGCCTTGAGCCTTATCTAATTGTTTAACGTCTTCCATATTGGCCAGCACTACCGGAGTCAGTAAACTGTCGACTTTGCCGCGTAAATAGGCAAGGTCGAAAGACAAAATCGGTTCACCGGCTTTAACTTGCTGACCTTCTTCGGCCAAACGTTTAAAGCCATTACCTCGCAGTTCAACGGTTCCAACCCCAAAGTGCACAAACAGTTCAAGCCCTTGTGGAGACTCAATGCTAAATGCATGGTTGGTTTCAAAAATTTTACCTATGGTGCCATCTATCGGAGCGACAATAAATTCGCCCTTTGGGTCGATAGCAATGCCATCGCCAACAATTTTTTCAGCAAATACCACGTCGGGTACTTTTTCAATTGCAACAATATCACCAGATACAGGTGCATAAATGGCAATACCACCTGTTAATGGTGGTTGGCCAGAAATAAGTCGTCTAATACGGCTTAAAAATCCCATAAGAACAAGCCTCTTTTATTAATATTTTTATGCGGTTAATTGTAAACGGCTCTGCGAACTTTACCAACTTTATTCGTGCTATTGATTGTAATCAAGTGCAAAAGCGTTAATGGCTGAGCGTATATCAGTAATTCGAGTTAACAAAGCAATGTGTTGTGCATGGCGGACATATTCAGCGTAATGCCCCTTAATCAATGCCACTTTTACATCTAATAAATTAGCTGGGTTGATACTCAATTCATCAAGCCCAAGTCCGACTAATAAAGGTAAGACGCGTGGATCGCTACCAAGTTCACCACATAAAGAGACTTTAACGTTTGCCTTTTTACAGTGGTTTATGCTGATGGAAATTAACTGGATAACAGCAGGTGACAGAGGCGGATATTGTTTGGCTAAATGCGGATTAGTACGATCGGCCGCTAAAGTATACTGGGTTAAATCATTGGTGCCGATACTGACAAAATCAAGCAGTGGCAGCATGCTGGGTAGGTTCATAACTGCTGCTGGGGTTTCAACCACAATACCGTAGCTCAAAGTACCAAAACCTTTTTCTTGTTCAATTAACTCCGCTTTGGCACGTTCAATTAATAAAAACGCGGCGTCAAGTTCTTCAACCTGGCTAACCATCGGAAACATTAATCGAACTTGGCCATGGTTTGCCGCCCGAAGTATCGCTTTTACTTGGGGGATAAAGGTCTCTGGGTGCGCCAAACTATAGCGAATACCACGAATACCAAGGGCAGGGTTGTCTTCGTTACTTTGCGGCAAACAAGGGATCTCTTTATCTGCGCCAATATCAAACGTTCGAATAGTCAACACGTCGCCTTGTAAACTATGCAGAGCATCGCTATAGAGTTTATATTGTTGCTGTTCATCGGGTAGCGCTTTAGCATTCATCAATAAAAATTCGGTACGAAACAAGCCAATACCTTGTGCTCCGACTTCGGCTGTATGAGATATTTCACTCAGATTTCCCACATTAGCCAGCAAAGTGATCTTATGACCATCAAGGGTTTGACTGGGCTTATCTTTATAAATCATCAATGCTTGACGACGCAGCAATTCTTGTTGTTGTTTTTGCTTTAACTGGTCGAAAAGTTCAGGTGATGGGGCGATATGTAACTCACCTGACATACCATCTAAAATGAGCTGCGAGCCATCTATGATGAGGTTTTCAGATTGTGAGAATTGATAATTAAGTAACGCTGGAATACCCGCTGCCCGAGCTAAAATCGCAGTATGGCTTGTTAGGCCTCCAGATTCGAGAATAAGTCCGGTTATGTGGGTTAGTGGCAATATGGCAAATTCAGCAGGAGTTAAATCATCAGCGAGCAAAATCGTGTCTTCTGCGAGTGTTGATAAGTCCCATTGCAAATGGCCATGCAAAGCACTGGTCAGGCGTTTAGCCAAACAAATAATATCACCGCTACGATTGGCTAAATAAGGGTCGTCTAATGACGACATTTCTGCTGCATGTTGATTAAAAATCCGATCAACCGCGACCGCTGCGCAAACTCTAAATTGATTAATATGTTGATGTAGTTGCTGCTGTAGCTCCTCATCTTCTAGCAACATAATATCGCTATCAATGAGTTGGAAATTATCGCAATCTGGGCACAGGTGATGTTGGCAGTGTTGTAAATGAGCAATTAAGTGATTAATTGCCTGGGTTAGCTGTTGCTGTTGCTGGTCAATTTGCTCAATAGAAAGCAGTTTAAAATCGAGAGGTGGCAGTTGAGTGGTAATAGTCAGGGCTTTACCAAAAGCGATGCCTGCAGATACAACGATTCCATTGATTGACATAACGTTGTCCTATTAGCTAAGTGTAATCAGCATTGAGGCTATTTTGTCGACAGCCGCTTGACCGTGTTCACCTGACGCCAATACCGTCACCGACATGCCTTGGTAAAGGCCCAATGTTTGCAATTTAAATAAACTTTTAGCACTGGCCTGTTTTCCATTACATTCGACCATGATGTCGCAGTCGAACTCTTTTGCCTCTTTTACCAGTAATGCCGCTGGACGCGTGTGAATGCCGTGAGGAGCAACAATGGTGACCGTTTTTTGATACATAAAAAACATACTCTGTAATGAATGACAACTAAATACTCATTGGATTAAGTATCAATATTTCAATACGCTAGTGGGAAATGTTTACTAGCATTTTTTGCTAAAATACCTTGTTGAGCTCAAGTATTTAATCTGATGGACACAATATACCTTAAAGTCATAAGGGCTAAAAGTGATGTTCGACTCGAAATTGCCCGTGATGTATTAATCAAGGCTTTAAGTCAATATTGGTTGCGGTAATAATATGAAAGTTTAGAAGGTAAATCTAAAGGCTTTTTAGGTTGGCAGTTGTAAAGCCAAGTCTAAAAAGCCTTAGTTAATCAATTGTTTTAATAGCTATATTTTAAATTGCCCTAGAGTTTTGCTCATATCAACACTAATGCCTTGCAACGATTGCGCTGCCTGATTGTGAGTTTCGTTCGCTGTTAACGACTGTTCGGTGAGTTCAGAAATGGTATTGACGTTGACATTGATGTCTTCGGTAACCAATGCTTGTTCTTCAGTGGCACTAGCAAGTTGTGCTGTCATGCCGCTAATATTATCGATGAGCGCTAAAATTTCGATAATCGCATCGCTTGATTGTACGGCTTTTGACTGTAACTGAGTAGATTGTCGTTGTGTATGAGTAATGCTGTCGATAACCGATTGAATACCCGTTTGGATCTGACTAATAATTTTATTGATTTCATTAGTCGATGACTGAGTTCTATTCGCAAGAGCTCGTACTTCATCTGCCACGACAGCAAAACCTCGACCATGTTCACCGGCTCGTGCAGCTTCAATGGCGGCATTGAGCGCAAGCAGGTTAGTTTGATCTGCAATGCTGCCAATAACATCAAGAATACTGCCAATCTCAGCGGATGAATGACTCAGTGTTAATGATACTGTTTCAGCTTGATGTAATTCGTGGACTAAACTTTGTGTTTGTTCAACGGTTTGTTGCATCAATTTTTGATTCTGCTCCGCTTGATGTTTTACATTAGCGGCCCCGTCAGCTGCATCTTGTGTATTTCGTGCCATTTCTTGGCTAGTCGACAACATCTGGTTGATAGCTGCGGCGACGCTTTGAGTTTCACTATGCACTTGATTCGCACTTTGATTCGATGACTTTACGGTGTCTAATAAATGTATGGCTTCATTATTTAAGGTATGCCCGAGCGGTTGCAAATTAGCCACCATATTGGCAATTTTAATCACAAACTGATTGAATGCATCTGCTAATTTGGCTACTTCATCATTACCTTCGGTAGACAAGCGTTGGGTCAAGTCACCTTCACCTTTGGCTATCTGTTCCATCGCATCGATAGTGACGTTGAGAGGTTGGGTAATAGAATGATTCAGCAATAAAAAGAACCCAAAAATAGGCACTGAAATAATCATCATGATAATAAAATAGTCAATAATGATACCCGTCATGCTTTCATTAACATCGTTGACGTTAGCTTGAGTGATTAAGGTCCAATTAAGGGCTGAATAATATTGCGCTACTGCTAATACTGTTTGTGGCCGATTTTGTTGATCAACAATAGCTAGTTCAGCCTGTGCGACGTTATTTTTTTTGGCGCTGGCGAACAACTGTTGGTATGAATTGGATCCGTTGAATGTTGCTAAATTGGAGAGGGGCTTGCCGACTGAGTTTTGATTTAATGGATTAACAATAATGCGATCTTGGTTATCAACAATGATAAAAGCTTGATGATCATTAACTTCAATTTTACTGGCAAATTGGCTTAATATTTCAACCGTAGCATCCGGTTTGGCCAATTTAAACGCATCTAGAGTGCTACTTAATTGGTTGACTTGCCCACTTATCTGCTTATATTTTTCTTCGATTAAATGATCGTATTGTTCTTTAATTGAAAAAGAACCGAAAACCACAGTACCTACAGCGGCTAAAGCTAACATAATGAATAAGCGCTTTAAAATGGTTAAACGCCTTAATAATCTAATCATTATCTGTCCTAATTCAAAGTATCCATACAAAGTGAAGCAATTATAATGAAAATTTCAAAAAACATAAGCTTGAAAGATTGTTTTTGTGAGCAGACAGCTGATTTTTACATTTGTGAATAAAATGTATTAATTTAGTAAAAAATTATTGATTATCAACGGATTAGTGTACCATTAAATCCGATTGATTAATTATCATGCTAATCGATTGTTTTAATTTTGATTTTTTTTTGTTTTACCCGCAAGATTAGCTTAATTAATGGATAAGGTATCAACGTTATGAATTCATCTTCTACAGTCAAAAATGACGACATTTTACTTAAGCTTTGTCATTCTGTTTCTCATGTTCTTTCTAGCACTAGTGCGAGCCATGTTAGTCATGCTGGGATGGTTCAAAGTATTTCTCGTACCCGTTTAAAACCGGATTTGGCATGTTTCTCCATATTCGACGGCGGCTTTTCTGGCTTGGTTGTGATTAACTTTTCTGCCGCAGCAGCGATTGAGATTTACCGTCGCTATATGCTCAACATGGGTATGCCTGAAACAGAACTCGCGTTTTCACATACTTCTGATGATGTCAGTAATGTTATGGGCGAATTAATGAACCAAATTTTGGGTGATTTTATTGGTAAAATATCAAAAGAATTACAAACATCAATTAGCCAAAGCCAACCTAAAATGTTGGTTATCAATAAAGAATTAACGATTTCGGTAGACACTAACCTCGATAATGCCGTAGCCAGACGAGTATCATTTAAGACTGAAAACAATCATATCTTTTATCTCGAATTCGCCATGGATAAAACCGAGTTTATTCGTTCTGCTGATTTTGAAATGGACGAAGAGTTTGATTTAGATTCGTTAATTGAAACTCATGGTAAAGCAGCGCAAGTTAACACTGCAAAATCAAAAGATGTATTAAATGATCCCAATATTAAAGGCATTGTTGTCGATGACGCAGATGACTTGCTTAGTGAGCTTGGATTATAAGTTCGCTTTATAACACCAGGTTGGTTTATCAACTTGGTGGTTTTTTTATAGTGGCGATGACAATAAAAATAAAAGGTTAACCATAAAAATGGCATCTAAAGCGACTTCTATTGATATAGCTTACCGTGCAGGCGTGTCGCAATCGACTGTGTCTCGTGCGTTAAGAAACAGTCCGTTGGTAAATTTAGAAACGCGACAGCGTATCCAAGCCATTGCAAAAGAACTCAATTATAAAGTCGATAAAAATGCCAGTAACTTGCGCATGCAAAACAGCCATACGTTAGCATTGCTAATTTGTGAAGATCCAACTAATGATGAGTCGATGATCAACCCATTTTTCCTCTCTATGTTGGGTTCGATCACTCGAGCAACCGCCCGTCAAGGTTATGATTTATTGGTGTCATTTCAGCAGCTTTCAACTGATTGGCATGCAGATTATGAAGACAGTAATAAAGCCGATGGTATTATTTTATTAGGCTATGGCGATTATATGGATTATGCCCATAAGCTTGATAAGCTTATCGAAAAAAATACTCATTTTGTTATCTGGGGAGCTGAGCATAACAATAAAGCGGTGTTGTCTATTGGTTGCGATAATCATCAAGGTGGTTTTGTTGCCACGGAACATTTGCTTGGGTTAGGGCATAAACACATTGCTTTTTTAGGTGACTCGTCAAGTCGCAGCCCTGAATTTCGCGACAGATATTTAGGTCATGTTGATGCTTTACAATCTACCGGTATCGAGGCCGACACACAGTTACAGCATGACGCTATTAATACCGAAGCCTCTGGCTATCATGCCGCCAACGTATTATTAGATAGCGGCGTGACATTTGATGCTATTTTTACTGCGAGTGATCTAATTGCGATAGGGGCGATTCGTGCATTGAAAAAGCGCGGTGTTTTAGTTCCGGAGCAAGTTGCTGTAGTGGGATACGATGATATTCCGGTGGCCAGTTTTGCCAATCCGGCGTTGACAACCATTAAGCAAGATACTCAGTTTGCAGGTGAAATACTTGTCGAAAGTGTGTTGAAGTTAATCCGTGGTCAAGAAGTTAGCCAGCGATTAATCAAGACCCATTTAGTGGTACGTAGTTCATGTGGTGCAAATGTAGAAGATAATTAACTCACAGACATCAAGCCATGAAGTGCATCTAACATTTTATGTAGACCCTTTTTTATTTTGTTTGCAGAGTCTTGGCGAGCTAAAACACTGAGTTAATATTATTTATTTCCAGCGACCGTCCTATGCAGATACTATTAAACGCTATCATACTTGTGCGTCGATCTTGCTAGTTAAATTTTTTAAAGGATAATTTTTTTATGGCAGGTGCCAGTTTATTAACCCTATTAGATGATATTGCGACTATTTTGGATGATGTAGCGGCCATGAGTAAAGTGGCTGCACGTAAAACAGCGGGCGTTCTGGGTGATGATTTAGCCTTAAATGCGCAACAAGTGTCGGGTGTTGCGTCTGAGCGTGAACTACCGGTGGTATTTGCGGTAGCGATGGGATCATTTAAAAATAAAGTGATTTTAGTGCCGATGGCCATGCTGATCAGTGCGTTTATTCCATGGGCTATAACGCCTTTATTGATGTTTGGTGGTTTGTTTTTATGTTATGAGGGCTTTGAAAAAGTCTATCATTCATTAACTCATAAACGCGCTCCTGTGATCGATGACGATGCGGTAGTCGCCAAAGCAAAAGCTGATATCGAAGACTTAGCCGCATTCGAAAAAGAAAAAATAAAAGGGGCTATTCGCACCGACTTTGTCTTATCGGCTGAAATTATCGCAATTAGTTTAGGCGTGGCAGCACACATGGATCTAATGGGGCAATTTTTAACCTTATGCGTTATTGCCATTGTGATTACGGTCGGGGTGTACGGCTTAGTGGCAGGGATTGTTAAAATCGATGATCTTGGTTTGTATCTTGCTCAGCGTAAACCGAGTGGAATAGGGCATAAATTAGGCCTAGGATTAGTATCTGCTGCTCCTTATCTAATGAAAATCCTGACATTTGTCGGCACTATTGCCATGTTTATGGTCGGTGGCGGTATTTTAACTCATGGTATTCATGTCGTGTCTGAATGGATTTTACATGCAGAAACGCTGGTTAGCCAAGTGAGTGTTGTTGGTGACGTTTTAGGACTATTAACCCCAAGCGTGTTAAATGCGCTCTTTGGCGTCGTTGCTGGTGGTTTGGCGGTATTATTGATGAATGGTGTGACCAAGTTACTGCCTGCAAAAGATTAGTTAGTGCCTGCAAAAAACTAGTTAATGCCTGCAAAAAGATTAGTAAATCCAAGCAATTGTTGTGGTAAGCAATGATGGGTAAAAACATACAAAAAAAGCATAGTCTATGACTATGCTTTTTTCGTGGTATTGACGATAACGACGATGTTAATCAGTCTCTTAGGACTAAACCGCTAAATTATCCGGACTGTCTGGATTTGGTACTGTTTTTGGATTTGGCCCATACTCGTTGTCATCTTTACTGTTAAAGCACATTACAACCAGTAAAATTAATACGCCAAGCAGTGGAATAAATATCAACAATAACCACCAACCGGAATGGTCTGTGTCGTGTAAACGACGGACACTCACTGCGATACTTGGGATCATGATGGCGAGTGAATAAATTGAGCTTAATACCCCAGCACCGTAAACGTCGCTGTACAAACCGACACCCATGTCTAATAGCGTCAATACGATACTGATAACGGCGCTGATTAATCCAAACATCCAGTATTCTTTGCGACGTGCACGGCCGCTAAAATCAAAATACTGTTTCAATACTTTTACATACCAATCCATTTGTTGTTCCTTAACGTTAACTTTTTTTAATCTGGAGTATTAGTAACAAGATAGTGTTGAATTAACAAGGTTTTGTTTCATAATACACACAAAAAATAAAGCCGTTGTGAGTCACAACGGCTTATTGAACAAGCTAATAACAGTGCCATCAATATATTGCGATTAATACAGTGCTATTTAGCGAGTGTTTGTTGTACAACAGGGTAAAAGTCCCATACTTTTTCATCGGTCATCGAACGCACCAATTTAACGTATTCAGCATGGGTCCACGCTAGCGGTGTTGCTGTATTGGTACCTTGGCCCATTTTGTAATTATAACGAGTCGCGTTGCCTACGCCGTCCCAAGCTTGCTCTGGCAACATTAACCCTTGGTTAGCAAAGGTTTCCATGCCTTGAACATAGGTATTGATTAAAACTTTCTTCGTGTCTGGGGTTAACGTGTCATTTGCTTTTGCTAAGGCTAATTCGTAATGACCGCGTTCACCGGTAAAGAAGGGCCATACTCGGCCTCGTTGATTTTCGGTGTCGCCTTTTTCAGCGTAGCTAAAGCCTGTAACAGTGTCTTCACCGTATCCATCATTACCATAGCGGCGGTATCCTGGTACTTTACTGCCATCTTTGGCGGTAAATTGGTATTTAACTCGTAAGTTATCTTCAAGATTTTGGTTGTCTATTAGCATGACGCTGTTTTTAATAACAGGGTCTTTAGCGTTAACCACACCATAACGGACTAATTCTAAAAATCCACCGTCGAGGATCAAGCGCTGATCTAAACCAGGTTTACCATTGTTATCAATGAGCTTATCGGTGTTATTAGGGTTACCATTTGGGCTAATGCGCACATAATAAGGTGCCGCTTTACCTTTGGAATCTGTTTGACCTAATAAGCCTGTGGTGGTGACCATCGTTGTTTCGAGCTGACGTTGTAGCTTACGTGCTAAATCGGCATACTCAGGTGCTTGTTCATCTTTCGCTAGCGATCCAATATCACTGGCAGCCACTAAACCGGCAATTACGGCTGCAGTTGTGGATGGAGAGAATCCTGCTTGTTCTTCCCAGCGTTCTTGTTGAGTACTTGGAGGAGTAATTTTAGTGTCATTCCAATCCAGTTTTACTTTGCCGCCTTTAACTAAAAAGTTAGCGGCTGGTTTAAGCATGTCGTTATACCATTGGGTTATTTCTGTATCGTTAAGTACACCTGCTTGCCACAGTTTCCAGCCGAGCATGATTGGCATGGCAGTTTGATCGAGCTGCACGCCAACCCATTCAATTTCACCATCGACATGGGTTTTCTGTAAAAACCATCCAGGTGTACCTGCAAAATCCGGTGTTTGTTGTTGAACTTGAACCTGCTTTAAATATTCAAAAGCCACTTTGGGTGTTTGAGTATCGCCCATGGCTAAAAATGCCATTGCACATTGGTAAAAATCACGTGGCCATACCGCTTTATAGCCTGTGCTACCGACTTTAGCTGAAACCGTGTCGCCCCAAGGATTTGAAAGTGATGCGATTAACGCACCAGCATGAGTTTTATCTTCTTGAGCTTTTAACACTAAGGCGCTGGCATAGAGTAATTTACCGTTATCTTTAGTGTTGCTGCTCATGTCATTTAATGGCTTCAGCGAGGCTAAGTAATCTTTCCAGCCAAGATGTTTATCGTCGCCTAAATACGCTTGTTTAACGGCGTCATAACCCGCATCTAATGTCGCTTGAGTGGTGGCTAAGCTGCTTGCTTTGTCTTTACCAAAACCAATAACCAAATTAAAGCTTAGGCTGTCATTAGCATTGGTGAGGGTAGGGTATTGTGCGGTTAGCGCGACGTTACCGCCTTGATTGGTGTCGCTAGTGGTTTGGTAATGATAATCAAGTTTACCGTTATCTTGTAAATCGACAATACCATCTGATGTGCCGACAAACCCAGCGCTAGCGGCGACAAAATCGACATCTGTTTTAACCGTCATTACCGTTGAGTTAGTGTCACTTGTGTAAGCCACTAGCGATTGGCCTTCAACTCTAGCAATGTCATTGGCACCACTGTTATCAATGTGCGGATTGACATAAAGGTGTGGTGTAATGCCAGCCTCAAAAGCAGTAAAGGTGACTTTCATCATCAAGCTACTTCTATCGGGATCGGTAAATATATGTTTTTCTATTTGGTATTTACCTTCAACATCTTTATTGATGACTTTATAAGCCAGCGATAATGGTCGTCCCATATCATCGGTATCTAAATACTCAATAGTGCTGATAGTATTGTCTTTTTCAGTATCGACAAAGCCTTTGCCAGAGATAATAAATTGCAGTTCTTTAAGCTGGGCATTGTGAATAAGGCCAAACATGGTTTCGGTTAATACGCCTTGAGCAATCGAAAACCATACTTTACTGACCGGGTTTGCAGCTGTGTCTTGATAATGGCCGTTAACATAGGGCTCGTAAGATGTGCCTATGCCAGTTTTTCCTGAGAACGCCCAAGTAGGTTCTGTGCCTGGCGTACCGGGTGCGACGTTAACAACTTGAGCTTGTGTGTTTACTTGAGTATCTGCAGGTGAGCACGCACTTAAGGCTAGAGCCATCATGCTGGTCGTAACAGCTTTCGCTATGATACTGCGATGCGTGAGTAAATGTGGTTTTAACATGGAATTCCCCAAAATAATAATCTCAATCTAGTTACCAGTGACAAAGACTGGTAATCCTTATTGTGTTTGCTTGTCTTGATCTACAAATAGCACCGCAATGCCCGACAGCATCATAAATATCCCGCCTAGCACTAAAGCGTAAATTGGTTGTCCATCAAAAAATACCTTAAGCAATAAGCCAAGAATACTGGCCGCTAACAGCTGTGGAATTACGATGAAGAAGTTAAAAATTCCCATGTAAACGCCCATTTTTTTCGGGGGTAATACACCAGACAACATGGCGTAAGGTACCGATAGAATAGATGCCCAGGCAAAACCGACGCCAATCATTGGTATCCACAACAGGTTAGGGTTTTCAATAAACATAAAGCTGATGAGACCCGCACCGCCAATAAACATGTTGATGGTATGGGTGAGTTTAATGCCGACGGCCTTAGCTAGAAACGGAATAATAATCGCAGCAATTGCAGCAAAGCCGTTATACGACGCGAACAACATACCGACCCAATCTGCACCGTTATTATAGGCTTGGGATACCACATCAGTGGTGCCGTAATGATACGAAGTAACGGCCGCTGTGGTGTAAATCCACATTGCAAATAGGGCAAACCAAGCAAAAAACTGCACCAGTGCTAGCTGACGCATGGCTTTGGGCATATGAAACAAATCATCGACAACATTAAACGTCATGCCTAATCCGTCGCGCGTTACTGACGACTCAGTGTTGCTGTTTGACAGTTTGGCTAACTTACGCGAACAGTAAAGTTGCAGCGGTCCGAAGGTAAAAATACCCAAACTTAAAATATAAAGTTGCTTATCTAGATCTAGGCTAACAATTGCGAGGGTGAAAATGGCGCCAATCGCCATCCATATAATCGCACCATTTTGATATTGTTTGGCTGTACGCGTATTGACGTTAGTGTCTTGTGCGTCAGTGGTGTCTTGTTGATGAAATTCAGCTAATTGCTCTGGAGAGTATTCTTTGGTTGAAATAATGGTCCAACCCACGGCCAACATTAGTACCGCGCCACCAAAGTAAAATGCATAGCGTACAGAGTCGGCAATTTCGCCCGCTGGGGCGGTATTTTCCACATCAAATACATTGGTTAAAATATATGGCAAGGCAGATGCCACCACCGCGCCAATACCAATGAAAAAGCTCTGCATTGCATAGCCTTGGGTCCGTTGGCTTTTTGGTAGATTATCGCCGACAAAAGCACGAAACGGTTCCATGGCGATATTGATTGAGGCATCCATAATCCACAACATACCCGCAGCAATCCATAACGTAGGCGAGTGCGGCATGATAAAGAGTGACAATGTGGTTAATACTGCACCAATTAAAAAATAGGGGCGACGACGGCCAAGGCTATTCCAAGTATTGTCACTTAAGTAACCAATAATAGGTTGTACGATGAGGCCCGTGAGCGGTGCGGCAATCCATAAAATGGGAATATCATCAATAGATGCACCTAAGGTTTGAAAGATACGGCTGACATTGGCATTTTGCAGTGCGAAACCAAATTGGATCCCCAAAAAGCCAAAACACATATTGAAAATTTGCCAAAAATTAAGCTGCGGTTGTTGGGTGACGTTTTTATGATTATTGCCAGACATGTGACATCCTTTTTGGTAAGTCGTTGTGCTTACTTCTTGTAATTTTACTTCTTATGGCGAATTCGTTGATAACCATTGAGATGGCTACGTTACATATTAATAGTTAAAAAAATGGCGAATACGCATCTCCCTAAGACGGGTATTCGCCAAGACCTACGCTTTATCCATTAGCGACTTTCGTCAAATAATCAATGGATAAAGTAAATGAAGGTACTCTAAAGCTGATAGTCTCCATGGTCGAAGACACACCAGAAACGACCTAACCATTCCATCCTGCAATTAGAAACGAAACAGCATGTTTTATAGTATCCTCGAGCTTGTTCTTGGTACAACTGACTACATACGTATTCATGCTTTGTTAGTAACCTAATGCGAACACTTATGTAACATTCCAGTGTTACAAGGCTTTAAAACGAATCGCGGTACCCCCACTGGCTGCTAAGTTCAGTGTCATCGCGTCATTTGCCGTAACGATTTTGGTTTCAATCACGTAATCATATGGATTAGTTAACCAATCAGCTTTATCACCGTCACGATAAATTTCGGCTTGGTAGCGTTTCCCCTGCGTGAGGAAGTCTAATTTTAACGTCAATTTTCGTGAGTCTTCATCTGTTAATGCGCCTAGATACCAGTCTTCAGCACCGCGCTGTTTTCTTGCAAAGGCAACATAGTCACCAATTTCACCCGCAAGGGCGATACTGTCGCTCCAATCTGTCGGTACATCTTGAATAAACTGAAAAGCATCGAGACGTTGCACATAGTTACGCGGTAAGTCTGCAGCCATTTGAATAGGGCTGTACAACACAACATATAAGGCTAATTGCTTAGTGAGTGTGGTTTTCACGCGGTTTACCGCATCTAGACCTTCAGGCGCTAAATTAAAGATACCTGGGGTGAAGTCCATCGGCCCAGCTAGCATACGAGTATAAGGTAGAATTGCCGTATGTTCTGGAGTATTAGGTGGGCTTCCCCATGCATTAAACTCTTGGCCTCGAGCGCCTTCGCGTGCTATCCAATTTGGGTAAGTACGACGTAAACCGGTATCTTTAATCGGCTCATGGGTATTAATGCTAATACCACGTTTTGCGGCTTCGGTAACGCTATGTAGATATTCGTTAACCATAAATTGGCCGTCGTGCCATTCATGGCGCACAATACCATTTTCATCAACGCGCTTAATGTCTCCACCGTCTGCTACGTAACCGGTTTTAACTTGAGTCACGCCATGTTTTTGATATAAATCATAAGCATCACTCATTTGATTTCGGTAATTAGTGACTGAACCAGAGGTTTCATGATGGCCAATTAAACGGACATTTTTACTGTGTCCATATTGAGTTATCTCATCGATGTCAAAATCAGGATAAGCTTTAGTAAAGCTAAACACGTCGCCGTTATCGAACCAACTACCATCCCAACCTTCATTCCAACCTTCAACCAATACCCCATCAAACCCATATTGGGCGGCAAAATCCATATACCGCTTGGTTTCGCTGGTGGTTGCACCATGCTTAGGGCCGCTTCCCCAGGTGTTTTCATTGAGGTGCATTCCCCACCAAATCCCAACGTATTTACCCGGTTGCACCCAAGATACATCACCTAATTTATTAGGTTCATTAAGATTAAGGATCAGGTCTGAGTTAAGTAAACCTGGGGCATCCTTAGCAATTTGAATCGTACGCCAAGGTGTTGAAAAGCCAGGTTGAGTCTTCACTCGAATACCGTCCGACCAAGGCGTTAAATCAGCACGTAAAATACCGTCACGCCCTTGATTAAGCACCATTGCGGCATAATCGGTGAGGGCGGCTTCATGGATGCTTAAATGCACGCCATCAGCCGTTCTAAAAGTCATAGGTGTGTGGGCTCGGTCGATTTTATCAAGTGAGGTTGTACGGTATAAATATTCATATCGGTTCCAGCCGCGCGCGGGGATCCACCATGCGGTTGTGTGTTGTGGGTCTGGGATGGCAAATTCAGTTAATTCATCGGTAATATCAAGTTTCGGTGTGTTAGCCAGCCCGGTTTGTTTTGGCACCAGGTAACGAAAGCCAATACCGTCATTAAACGCTTTAAATTCGATATCGAAGTCAATTTTACCGTTACTCAGGGTGGCGACCACGCGGTTGTAATGGTCACGAATATTTTCACGTTCTCCCCAAGGTTGCTGCCATGTTTGGTCTACGTTGCTGTTAGTCACATGTTTAATGTTGAAATCAGTACCTAATTCACCTAACTGTTGAAATACCAACCCTAATTTACTTGGATTAATAACAATATTGTCATTAAATTTTACTTGGTATTCTGGACGGCCATTATCATCAGTCAAACTGATATTGATATGTTTGTCTGGGGATTCGACGTTGACAGTTTTAGCTTGAGCGAGACTGGGAATTGTGGTTAGCGCGACAGCACAAGCTACTGCGATAACATTAAGTGCAAAGTGTGACTGTGTGGATAGCGGATTTGCACCGTTAAATAAAACGCGCGCCATAGTATGTCCTTGTTGATTATTATTTTATCTTTAGAACAAGTAATATAAGACGTTTTTCGTTTATACAGCAAAGATTTGCATACGTATTCAGTGTGCCAAGCAAGTGCTTGAAGTTAATTTACGCAACTATATTGTTACCTCATGAACAATGATTGGCTCCGTGTTGATTAATCGGCTCACACATTGATTCATCAACACTTTATCCTTTATTCAATCGTACTGATTTACAATCTCATGTCTAATTCATTGTGGATCAGCACCACGCATTGCGATGCAAACAGCATTTTAGGGCCTAAGTTAATGTGTTGAGTACCCAGGCGTTTAAGGCTATTAAAGCTCTTCTTAGGCATAGGGATGTGATCGGTGAGTAAAAAACACGGGTTAGCGGCAAACTCTATATCACGTATTGGTGTACCTTTTTTCTCTAACATATACAGTTGATAATCTTCAGTTAATTCCTGTATCAATTTTTCGAAACTCACGGTGCGTACCGTAATTCCTGCTTCAACTTCACGTAACTGTTCTTTCGCCATGCCTTTAGATGCCGTTAAGGCTTTAGCTATTTTATTGGTTAAGTTTTGCTCGTGGAAGCCACCGATATGGCCTAATTCGTTTGAACGAAAGCAAATTGTGCGAGAAAAGTCTTGGGTACTTTCTAGCACTAAATACACCACAACATCGTCACGATGAGATTGGGCGACAAAAATGGTATTCATTAAGGTGTGAGCTAAAATTTCAGTGTGAGCTTCATGACCAATAGCGGCTAGAAATTGTTGACTATCAACTGGAGCAGCTCTGGCTCGAACGACAAAAGCGCGCATAGTAAATCCTATTTAGAAGTAAATTAAGCATAAAGCCGTTAACGTAGTCGAATAATCAATCTGTTACTGCGCATAGCATTATTATTGCAGTTTTGAGCTTGGCTGTAACGCGATTAATCTAATGGTTAAGTTTTAGATTGCACAGACTAGTGCTATTGAGCAATACGGTTGTTAAAACAAACGCTAAGCGTTATGTTATTGATAATGGGGACGTGTGATTTATTCAATTATTGATGCTGGTCATCAAACCCGTAATTTACATTTATGAGGTCACTAATTCAAGGTCATTTATGATGAAAATCAGAAAAGCGCTAGAGTCTGACGTTCAATCTATTTACAGCATGAGAAACCGAGCTATTATTGAAAAATGCACCGGCTTTTATAGTTCAGCGCAGTTGGCATTATGGACACAAGGCGACATTTCAGCAGCATTGATTAATGATATTGTAGCGAACTTCTTTGTATCAGTATTCAAGGATCGTGTTATCGGATGCGGTAAAGTTAATCTCGAAACTGGCATGATAGACGCTATTTTTGTCGATCCTGACCATTCTGGCCAAGGGGCCGCAAAGTCCATGTTGGTTTTTCTGGAAGAGTTAGCCTTGGATAATGATCTGAAATTATTACAACTTGAATCTACACTGAACGCAGCGTCATTTTACCGTGCCTGTGGTTTTGTTGGTGATGAAGTATCGACTTATCATTCTCCAAGGGGAATTAGTTTGGATTGCATTCCGATGCGAAAATTGCTTAAAAACTGAATCATCAATCTACAATCGCGGTAAAAGTCATAACTCCTTCACCACCGTCAAAATAAATAGCGATGCCCATACTGATAGATTAGTTAAAAAAATAGCGAGTATATCGCTTTTAAACATAGTGTTTAAAAGCTTTTTAGCCCTTTTGTTATAGATAATTACCTAAAAGATGTAAATTAAAAAGTCACAGATATACTATCTGTGACTTTTTAATTTCACGAACTAAGGTTGCGGCTAATAGCGCTTACTTGATTTCTGACAGTAGCGCTGGGTTAGTGACTAGGTTTCTCACACCATGAGCGTGATCTTCCTTGAAGACGTTACCCTCACACCACTTGCCTACAGTGTTAATATTCACTTTTGCCACTTTAGGACGGACACTCCAAGAGACTTGGAATGGTGAGCCTATTTCATTATAACCAGGGCCTGTTGTTGAGCCATTATACTGAATTGCATCACCGGTATTATTTGGAATATTAACCGCTTGATGAAAACCTTGTTTTATTTCTGATGCAGTTAGTGCTGTAAAATCTAACGCTTTATTGTCATTGACCAACACAAACACTTGAGTTTCAACTCGCAGTTGCGGGTTGTTTATCGCATCATTTAAACAAGCACCTAATGTTGGACCAGGTACGACTTGTGCGCTTGAATGTACATAATGCACTTCAATGGTATCTCCAGCCGTTAAAGCACCATGTTCACTTGGGCAAATAGCATTTTTAGTTGGCGTTAATTCCGCTTTATTTAGTTTACCTGAATACTTAAAACCTGATTGGAAACCTTTACCATCGCCATTACCTGCATAAGTGGTGAACTCTCCACCTGAGTGTTCAGCATTTTTATGAAAATGAATATTACATAAATTCATTTTAGTGAAAGAAGGGGCTTGAGAAAATTGTATTGGATTAGTACCGACAAGTGAGTTTACATCTCGAGGTGACTGAGGTCCAAAACCCTCACCTTTAGTGCTAGTGGCAAGATTTGCTCTTTGTTCTGCGACCACGCTATCAGCGACGGTTGCATGATGTTCTGAGAGATTGTCTTTAGCTATGGCGTTGGTTGACAGCGATAAAGTTGCGATTGTTAGTAATAGTTTTTTGTTCATTTTTATGACCTATAACCTTGTAGTTGGTATATTTGAAACATAATCTTAGTATGTTAACAGTTTGTTATCCAGTATTACTCCGTGTCGATAAGCCATAAAAGCAGCAAATATTATCAAGATTGAATGGGCGTTAGCCTGTAGTCAATATTTTGTAATTATTTGCTTGCGTGTTTAGCTGATCATCCCAAGAATTGAACACAACAGCCTTCAATTCCCCCAATTTGAGTGCTGAAGGGTATTAACTAAAAATAACGTATTTTCATTGTATGACAATAGGTTATAGGTTTTGTTAGTGGCGGGTTGGTTATATATCTAAAGATGTAATAGCGTTATCTTCATGTTTATAAGTTGGTTTCTTCCAAATCCAAACAGCCAGTACCAACAAAAGTATGATCATGCCAGAAAGTGAAAAAAGGATAACTGTTTCAAATCCAAATTGTTTCCATAATTGGGCAACAATAATAGCTCCGAGCGAGCTAGTTAATGCAATACCACCATAGAAGATGCCATAAACGAAAGCTTTGCTAATAGCATATTGAGATATGTAGGCTCTGATTGCGTTAAGTGACATAACCGTAAACATTCCCAATAAAATAAAACACAGCCATAAATATTCTTGCCATAAGGCTAGGAGAGATAGGGTGCCGAATACAAAGGCAATTAACAGCATTTTGTGGTTGCCAATTTTGTCCGTTATTACACCACTATAATAACTGAATAAGGTTTGGGTTAGCGTCAGGATAATGATAAATAGAGGAATAATGGAAACAGAATAACCCGCTTGTTTAACTTTAATGATCAGAAACTGATCACTCAAGATAAAAAATAGTGAAATAAAGTAAATGATAATCAAAGGCAATAAGCGCATGTCTTGTTGGTTGATTACCGCTTTGCGTTTTTCATTTTTGGCTTGAATTGAAGTAGGAATATCTTTAACCAAAAATAACGCGATGGCGCTAGCAATGAGACCAGGGATCAACGTGGCGGCGAATATTAGCCGAATGCTGTCTTTATCCAGTGTAAACCACGTGAGGATGAGGAAAATACAGATAGCGCCGCCAAGCTCACCAGCTATATCCATTGTTTTGTGAAAGCCAAAGGTTTTGCCAGAGTAATTCGTTTCACTATAGGCGCTGATTAATGCATCTTTGGGGGCGCTGCGGACAGCTTTACCCACACGTTCCACGCCACGGATTATTGCTACTCCTAGGTAACCCTGTGTCAATGCCAACATTGGCTTGGTAAGTGCGGAGATTAAATAACCGCTTACGACCAAAGGTTTGACTAGCGTAAAACGGTCACTTAGGTAACCAAACAATATTCTGAAAAAATAAGAGATAAAGCTTGCCGCTGCGATAATAATGCCCAGTTTGTCGACGCCTTCGTTGAGGATATAAACAACATATAAAGGCACTAGAGTTGTGACCATAGACGAAGCGAAATCAGTAAAAAAACTGACCCACCCGAGATAAATGACGTTGTTGTTCATATGCCGCATAGTGTTGAATTATCAACCTCGTGATGTATCCGATAAGTCTTTATACCTAGCTTGACCTTCAAGTCATCAAAGAAACAATAAATGACTTGCGATCAAGATTCCTTGAATCGATAAACAAATCGTTAATTACTTTAGATTTTTATCAATTTTAAGTCGCACTGTAGGCCGTTTTTTTGATTCAATTATAGCGCTATGCATAGGCTTGAAATACAGATAAACAACAAATGAAAAACTGTAATCGATGAGTACGAAAAATAAACGAAATTGAATAATAAAATAATGTCATTGATCAATAATCAGCATAAAAAAAGGTTTTAAGATGAAGTTAATGAGCAGTATGTTTTATCATCATTCTGGATGTGAACTATCCATAAATAGAAGGAAAATTCCATGTTGCAATTTATACCTGTATTCGATGGCAATACCATTGCTGTGCGAGCTTCTGGAAAACTAACTCTTGAGGATTTCCAGCAATTCTTTCCCCAACTTGAAACGCAAATTAAACGATTAGGTAAAATCTCATTACTTTTTGAGTTTGATAATTTTTCCGGCTGGGATTTAGATGCCGCAATAGATGATATTAAGTTTGGTATGAAACACCTTAGTGATTTTGAGCGCATTGCAATGGTTGGCGATAAGTCTTGGGAACATTGGATGGCGTTAATCGCGAAGCCTTTTTTAATATCTAGTGAAGTGCGTTATTTTAACCGAGAAAATCTGCAACAAGCATGGGACTGGTTACGTGAAAAGCAAGAGTTTGAAAAAGCGGTAGAACAATTGCAACCCTATCAAAATATTGTGGTTGCGGTGGATTTCTCTCTGTATTCAAAGCATGCATGCAAACGCGCAATAGAATTAGCTAACTACTATCAAGCTTCATTAACATTACTCAATGTTGTTCCAGAAGTACTCGCTTATACACTCTATGGCGATCCAGTGGGCTACAACGTTGTTGATCTAGATATCATCAAAGATCAAAACAAAAAAAATATTGATGCTGCTCAGTTTCAGATGAAAGCTTTTGTGAACGATTTGGATACTGATTTTCCCATTGAGACCAAAGTGATTTGTGGTGAGATAAATTATGGCGTTGTGTCTTTTTTGGAAGCACAACATATTGATTTAGCCATATTTGGGGCAAAAAAGAAAAAAGGCATAAACAAGTTATTGGGCTCAGTGCCGCATTACGTTCAAAATCATAGTCGTTGTGAAATATTAATCGTTCCGGTTCAAGCTCCTGTGTTCTAACTTATTATGGCTAAGGTATATTTATATGTCCGATATACAAAATATAGAAATTGAACGCTACCATGACCAGATCACCGAAGATGTTCGTCAACTCGTAGAGCGATATCGCGAAATTATGGCCTGGGATGTCCCTGATAATGACACTGTGGAAGCTGATAGGCTTATCTTTCAAGCAATTCATGCTGCCGTTGTTGAAATTGAAACAAGCTCAATAAAAGTTTGACGTCATGAACGTAGCCGTAAATATAACAGCAGATGTTGCTACATTTTACCGTTACCTGACAACTGTTTTTATTGAGATTTAACCAGAAAATATTTTTTACGCTATGATTTTTTGGTTTTTATTAGCGCCTCTTATGCCGGTAAATTGAGTGTTATCGGCATCAATTTTAATATAGGCGCCAACAATAATATTTTTCAAATCTTGTGTGTGAGATCGGTATTTATAACTAAAAAATACGTTATAAAATACAAATAAATTACACCTTTAATTGGAGATACAATGTCAGAATCAGTTCACGGCCATAAAGTGATGGAAATGATGCTAACCCATGGCTCTGCGTTAACAAAGCATGATCTTAAAACCATGATGCATACTGAGTTTGGTGCAGAGACTCGTTATCATACTTGTTCAGCAACCGAGATGGATGCTGAGATGTTGATTGAGTTTTTAGAAGGCAAAGGCAAGTTCATCCCAAGCGAAGGTGGCATTACAACCGCCAAAGATAAAATCTGTAATCACTAGGGTTTGTTGAACATGGCATCTCAGCTCAGTTGGATAAATATTTAACACTCAACTAGGTTTTCATTACATTTTCTAAAAATGGTAATTGAAGGTGGCTAGACCAAGAGAAACTGGTGTTAGCTTAGAAGATACGCCATCACCTGCATATATAAAGTTGTCGCTGCTGTGCGCGGATCGTGCGTAAGGCTTTCTTGCGGAATAGACAACTCGTTAGTCGAGAACGATGAATATTGCTGACCTTTTCAAGAAAGCTTCTGTGCTGCCTTATATTTCGCTTAAAATTATGTAGTGCTTATTGAAATCACATTTTTAACCCCGTTAACATAGTCCTACGGATTGATAAAATGATTTGAGGTATGACAACTAAAATTGAATCGAGCTATGTTGTTATTTCAAAAATGGGTGGCAATTTGAATTCCACAACGCTAAGTCTATAAGCATTATATTTATGTAACAAACTAGGGGATGAATAAAAAAGGGATTAAGTATTAACTTAATCCCTCTGGCTATTTACTTGCTACGGTTATCATAATACTTACTATTAATCATGCCTTTAACAATAGATTCAATTTGTTTTATCGGAACCACCGATTGTATTCCATGTGATGATTGCGGCGTCACTGATTGTGGTCCATCTATCCATTCATTAATTGAGGTGAACAATAATTGACCATCAGCACCTTTTTCAATTTTGGCTACATACCACCACTCTGTAATACCAACTGTTGGTGGGCTAAATATGCGTTGTTCATTATTAAATATAAATTCAACACGTGTTGTAGCCGGGTCAATGTCAGGTGAGCCAGAGAAATTTTTCACGTAGTAATCGTATCTACCTTCGACAGGAAACTGAGGAATTGAAATCACTTCAGGCCCATAACTTGTTACATCATCAACATCTAAATAGATGATGGTTTCATTAAGGGTGACTTCTGAATTGGCATAATACACATGGCTTTCATTACCTTCAGTATCTGTAATATAAAGGTGTGAGTCTAAATCACGAGGTGCTTCACCCCAGTTCAAGGTTATTTTAGTTAACGCTTCAGATAGCACTAAACACTCTGCTAAGGTGATGTCCTCTTCAAACGTGTTAATAATAGATGTTCGGCTTTGAAATCCGATAGTGGCGCCAAGTAAAACGGTAGAATGACGCTTAACAGGGATGCTAAATGTGCCATCATCGATAGAGAATGTCAGCGAGCGCCCCAAGTAATCACGTCCGTCCGAAATAACGCGAGCACCATTTAACAAATTACCATCTTCATCTTCCACACAACCATTTACCATAATGGTGTCGTAAATCATATCAGCATTCCAAGTAGTGAAATGACTAACATTACCTTGATAAAATGATTTACCGTTGACTGAAACTAATTGCGCTTCACCTTCTTCGATCCATAAACCTGACGTAGTGTCGAAATAATAAAGCGGTATCGTTGAGGGGGGAGTAGTACCTGCTACAGGTATATGAATTTGCGCGACTTTATTTGGAGCGAGTTGTAGCTTGTTACCTGCACTATCAACAAAACTAACTGTTATAGCACCAAATGATTCTATTGGCACAATTTCGTTGGCACTGTTTGTTGTGAGCATATCACCGGGCATCATTTCAATATCAATAGCCGGGTTAATGACGGTTAGTTCAGCTACAACGGCTGAAGATACAAGGTTACCATTTAAATCAACAAGGCTGTTTTCAGGCAAAGTAACAAGCACATTACCATCAACAGCTAGCTCAGATACTTGAGTCGCATCAAAACTAATTGATGCATGAACAGGTTGTAATAGTAAATTGTGTTCTTGGGTTAGCTCATTTCTTGAAATACTCAACGCAGCTTCAGAATAATCTGTCGCATCAGCAACAAGAGTCAATCTGTCACTTAATTTAATATCTTGGATTTTTGCTGAAAATAAGCCTTCAGCATCAGAAGTTGCTGTATTAACAACTAGGTTACCATTAGATAAACTTACGATACTTTCTGGAATGACTTCACCATTAAAATAGTTAATCGTGGTACCAGAAATAGTATAGAAAAACTTTTCATTTAAATTGAAACTAACTTGAATTGGCGCAACGCCATCTTCACCACCGTCAGCGACTTGTACATAAATATCAGTTGATGTCGTTTCATTTACGGAAGATGTATAAGTTATTAAGCCAGAAGGACTAATCAATAAACCATTTGGTCCGGCAATTAGTTCAAAGTTAATGTCATTTTCAGTGTCAGAATCGTCTACATCAGAAACGACTAATTGGTAGGTAAATGTCGAGCCAGAATCAACACTTTGCGCCGCGATAGAAGACACAACAGGGGCATCGTTTACAGGCGTTACAGAGACTTCAAAGTTCTGTACAGCAGGTTGCGCTTCGTCTTCTCCACCATCACTCACAGTAACCGTGATTGACCCAGACGTTAATACACCTTCAAGTGGTGTCCATGAAATCAGACCTGTGTTGTTAATGGCCATACCATCTGGCGCATTGGTTAAATTGAATGTTAAATTCGTACCATCATTGGCATCGTCTTGATCGATAACGGTTAGCTGATACAGGTATTCACTATCTTCAATTGCAGTGATAATAGCACTAGAAGATATTAACGGTGCGATGTTTTTAATCACCTCATCTTCATCATCGGAAGATGAACCACATCCGGTTAATACAAAAGAAAGTGCAGTTGCAACAACAGAAAGTCGCCACTTGTTTGTTAATTCCATTTACCTACTCCATGAATCAATAATTGTTAACTAGTCATTAAAATATTAAACATAATGTGTTAATCTTTAGTTGCATATTTCGTTGCGATAATGACGATTAAACAATGATTTATCAATAATCATAAGTGATGTGCATTGGCGATTAGCGTACACTTTTGTATAGGTTAAATGTTAATAGCAAGCCAAATACGGCTATATAATTCTGTTAGCAGCATCAATTTTAATACAGGCAACAAGAAAGATATTTTTCAAATCTTGCGTGTGAGAAAGAGAGTGACCAAAGCTCCTGTTACCCTGCTGCTGGGGGCTTCCCAAAATAGATAAGCATATTCACATTGTTGCTGTTTTACAGCTCTGGGTCGATAGCCTTTTGCGCCCACAGTTTGGTCGTTGTATTTTGCTGACCAAATCGCGATTCATCTTGAAAGCAAATATCGACAGTGCCTAAAGGGATATAAACAGTGACCGTTGCGATCGTTTTAGAAATGAGTTTTTTTAAACTCTGCTTGAGTTTCTAAGGATTGTCTTGGATGCTTAGAGCGACTTGTAATCCAACTTAAGCCAATACTTTTCAATATTTTATACACATGGTTTAGATAATAATGGATATTATATTCCTGAGAGTGCGGTGGAAGAAATAGAAACATGCTTAAGCAGTTACCTCTACCTGAATGGATGACTAGGTTACTGTTTTAAGAGGATTACAGCACGCGGGTCGGGTACAGCCATCAGATTTAACTACCTATAACCTGAAAGCGTTGACGTTACCCATTTGGATAAACATGTCTCATTTTTGATCAAGTATTCATAGGTGGCATCTTTTTGCATTGCATCTTTAACATGAAAAAAAGATATTCAGCTTGTCACCGATCTCGACAATATCCCAGCGCTTAAGGAGTAAAATAAGATGACAAAATTAGCGTTAGCAAAAGGAGTGTGGTTAAGCAAAGATGCTGCTTGGCTCAAACAGCGTGAATTGGATTTGGGGGTAACATTTAATTAGGCTTAGTACTTCAAAAAAAAGTGGCATATTTAGATAATTACATACTAGTTGATAATTGTTTTGCTATTTCGATAGGGTAAAATTAGAAAGCTTCTTCCACATTAAGGTTGATTTTTTACCTAACCATTAACCCCATTAAAGATGAAATCATAAACACTAAACAAAAATAGTGGCTTAAAAGGAGTTTTTAACTATGAGCATGACTAGAGCTGAAGTAAAAATTACGGTTGCTAAATTAATTGAAGCGTCATATTCGAAAGACAAAGGTTTAACAACAAAAATAATGGCTGAAAAAGGAAGTTTTAAGCTTACTGTTGATCAGAGTGGAACGGCTACCTTAAGCGGAAATGCTGGTGTATTAACATTCAGCGGGACACCAACACTTGAGAAAATAGGTATTAAGGTCAAGCGTATTAGTATTAGCTTTGAAAATAAAGGTGAAATGAATATTGGATATAGTGCAACTGTAAATTTAGCAGTCATAAGTTTAACTGTTAATGGTGATTTTGATTTAGAAGAGCTTATCACTTCATGTTCAGGTTTATTATGCTCAGCAGCGAGAGCTCTTAAAGGTCGAAATAGGGCTTATGAAGCTGAATTAGAAAGCATAATGGGAAGATAATATGAGATCAATTACTTTGTTTTTAGTATTATTTTTATCTGCATGTGCAGTAAAAATGAATAATGGACCATTATATTCAAGCTATTATCGATACGAACAATCTGTGAGTGTTGATAATATACACAAGTTGCAATTTGATTTTTTTAGTTCAAATTTAATAAAAAATTTGAACATAAATGAGCCTGAAATAACTGAACAATTACTCTTTAAAAAGTACATGTTTAAGCAAAAATCACACTTTGAAAAAATAAATGAGAAAGTCGGGTGCTTATCTATTAATGGATTCGATAATGAGAACATGCCAATATCCTTCAATATAAAATATATTGCTGAAAATGAGCACTGGCTTATAGAGGAAATTGGAGTTTTATTTGTAAATTCGATTGCTGATTTTACTGATTCAGCTAAATGTCCCAGTGAATATCAAAATTGAATTTAACGTCAGAATATTTGATTGATAATCTGAACCCAACATGGTCACCAATCCAAAATTGGTGCAATATATTATTGATGAAATTAATGATCCTGATATGTCTATAGAGTTAAAAGATAGAGTTGCTAAATAAGAGTCAGTAAATATACAACTAAATAGGCAATAATATTAAAAAATAGTCACATATAGGCTTTCTCTTGTGTACCTATATCCAAACTGATTAATACCGATAATAAAAACCCTCTAGCTGATGGCTAGAGGGTTTTGCAGTATTATTGGATTAAGCCTTTCAACTCGCTGCTTTTGGTTTATGGCTTTTGTTTAGTGATTTAGCGTTGTAATGCCATAACGACTGATTGCAGTGGGGCTAATTGCACATCAATAGTGGCGCTGCTGTCGCTCTGTAACACGAGCTGCTGAGTCAACAGAGTGTAGTTGAGTAAGTCTTTAACGGGTGTGTTTTTAATTATGTGCCATTGGTTAATCAGAGTGTGTGGCAATGTTAGGGTAAACAGCTTGCTTTGGTGTTGGCTAAAGTTACTGACAATGATCAACTGCTGGTCTGCATTAAAACGGCTAAAGGCAAATACCTCATCATCGTACCCCTGGGTATTAAGTTGGCGCTGTAGCGTGTCTAATTCGATATATTCGCCAGTTAATGCTGATGCACTATGGCTTAGGGTTAACAAGGTTTGGTAATAAGCCCGTAATGTCTTTTCATCAGATGTTGACTGTCCGCCATCAAACTTGCCGTTGTTCATCCAGCGTTGATGAGCTGGTACGCCCACATAGTCAAAAATACTGGTGCGAGTCGGTTGTCCAAAGCCTGCATTTTCAGCGCCTTGCTCTCCTACATCTTGACCAAAATACAGTAAAGTGGGTGAGCGACTTAACGTTGCAGACACCACCATCGCTGGCAGTGCATTAAATGGATTGCCGGCAAAGTCGACCGTGTTGATACGTTGCTCGTCGTGGTTTTCTAAAAAGTGCAGCATATGTTGCTCTATGTCGCTGACTTTGGCTTGAACTGTGGCAATGGCTGCTGTACTGGCCTTACCTTGAATTATGGCTTTTAAGGTGTCATATAAATCGACTTTGTCGTATAAGTAATCCATTTTACCTAAATGAATATAATCGCGATATAAATCAGGGTTATACACCTCAGCCAGAATAAACGCATTTGGGTTGGTGTGCTTAATGTGGCTGTTGAGGTAACTCCAAAATTCAACTGGTACCATTTCAGCCATGTCGTAGCGAAAACCATCTACGCCTTTGGCTAGCCAATATTGCGCGATGTGCTCAAACTTACGCCATGAATCTGGAATGTCATCGGCCGCTTGTGCTTGCCAAAAGGCTAAATGCTCGGCTGCGGTTTTATTTGCATAATCATTAGGCAGTGCAGGGAAGTCATGGCTGCCATCGGGTTTGACTCCGTAATTTATTTTAACGGTTTCGTACCAATCATTGGCATCGGGCTTGGCTAAACGTGAGCCATTGCCGGTCCATTTTGCCGGTGACTCGGCAAACTTTGCGTCGATGAGGGGATGTGTTTCGCCGCCTAATGGCAGATAACCATCCGATGCTTGTGGGACTTGAAAGTCTTCACCGACTACATAATAGAAATTGTTGTGTCTACTATAGGTGTTAGTTTTATCGTCGTTAGCACCAAAGTCTGGCTCGCCTTTTGGCGCTGAAATAGAATGATAATTGCGCGCGACATGATTAGGCACGATATCGATAATCACCCGCATGCCATTGGCATGAGTACGACCGATTAAGGCTTCGAATTCTGCCAAGCGATTAGCCGGATTGTCAGCCAGATCAGGATTGACGTTGTAGTAGTCTTTTACCGCATATGGTGAGCCCGCGCGGCCTTTTACCACATCAGGATCATCATTACTAATACCATCAGCCGTATAGTCATTGACCAACGCATGATGCGGTACGCCGGTATACCAAACGTGAGTGGTGCCTAAGGATTTAATATCTCGTAATGCCACATCGGTAAAATCACTGAATTTTCCTACGCCATTTTCGGCAATAGTTCCCCAAGCTTTATTGGTGGTATTGGTGTTGCCATACAGGCGAGTGAATACTTGATATACCACCGGTTTGCCTGTTGTAGCAGTTTGGTTTATTTGGGTAACTGATACGTTTTCGTTATCGTTTTTTACCGCAGTATCAGTTTGTTCAATGGTATTGGGTTGGCAAGCGCTTAATCCTAATCCCAGCATACAGGCTAGTACCAATGCCTTAGAGGTTGGGGAAGGTCGGTGAAGTTGGCTTGCTAACGGTTTAATGATGGTGCCCATGAGTCTCTCTTTTATTATTTTTATGGGAGTGGTTCAATTGAAGAACATAGAACCACTCCTTAATTTCAAATAACGGATCAAAATATCAGTAATAAAAATCAACGGTTCAGTTTAAGAATCGTGACACCTTTATTGGATAACGTAAGCGGTTTAGATAATGAATACGTTTGTTTGTTGATAATATCAACGCCAGCAGTGTTGTCATTAATAGCAGGTTTAAAACGTTGTAAATCAAGCTCAATGGCGTGGCTGTTTTTATTGTAAATGATCAGTAACGTTTCATCGCCTTGATGACGACTTTGAACATAAACACCGTCTTTTGGCACAAAGTGCTGTAATTTACCCTGTTGAATAGCTAATGAATTTTTACGGTAATTTAATAATGTACGTACGAAGGTAAGTGCTTCGGTTTGTTGTGCATTCAAACCTTTACCTGTAAATACATTGACACTGTCTTGCGGCCAGCCACCTGGGAAGTCTGCGCGTACAGCTCCGTCGTTACGGTCTTCTGTAGGACTTTGCATGACTATTTCTGAGCCGTAAAATATTTGTGGGATACGATTGCTGGTCAGTACATAAGCCATGGCCATTTTGTACAGTTCAATGTCGTTTTTCATTAAACTGTAAATACGGTTAGTGTCGTGATTACCTTCAAATAACACTAACTGGCTTGGATTGGCATACACCACGTCGTTAGCCAACATTTGGTAAAGATCGATAAATCCAGCGCCCCAATCTTCCTCTTTGGTTAAGCTTGCTATAAGAGTGTCATACAACGGAAAATCCATCATGCTAGGTGCAAAAGATTGATAACCATCTGCATTTTTCTTTCCAGCTTGCCAGTAGCTTACCGTCACTGGGTTACTACTCCATTCTTCACCAACAATATTAAAATGCGGGTATTCATCCATAATGGCCTTTGACCATGCTGTTAGAAAATCTTTGTCAGCATAAGAGTAGGTGTCTTCGCGAATACCGCTCAGCCCCGCGTATTCAACCCACCAAATACTATTTTGAATTAAGTATGTTGCCATGTGCGGATCGCGTTGATTGAGATCTGGCATAGTGACGTCAAACCATCCATCGCTAAAATCTACCGTGTCTGCATTCACAGAGTAAGGATCTTGTACGGTAGTGCGTCTATGGCTTGAGTAACTGACATCTGTCGGGTCTTTCACCCAACGTGATTGACCATTAATCCAAGTGTTACTCGGCATACTGCTCATCCATTTATGACCGGATCCCATGTGATTAACAACCACATCTTGGATGATGCCAATGCCAAAGGTTTGCGCTTCTTCTACCAAGGCTTGGTATTCTTGATTGCTACCAAAGCGAGGATCAATGTTATAAAAGTCTGTAGTGGAATACCCGTGATAAGAATATTTTTGTTGGTTATTTTCAAGCAATGGATTAATCCACAACTGAGTCACGCCTAAATCATGCAAGTAGGGCAGTGCTTTGCGGATCCCCATAATATCACCACCATGGCGACCACCGTCAAAACTACGGTCAGCTTTTTCAAGCATGTCTGGATGGTTATCGTTGTCGGGATTACCGTTAACAAAACGATCTGGAGTGATTAAGTAAATCACATCTTTATTACTAAACCCTTGGCGATCGCGTGAGCCTTTTTGACGTGTTTGCAGCACATAATCAAATTGTTCAACTAATTGTTCGCCTTTATATAAACCCAAAGTAAGTCGTTGTGGTTTAGCTTGGCTTAAGTCCAAATTAATAAATAAATGGTCGTTACTGTCAGTTTTATCAACGCTGTTGAGTGTGACACCTTGAGCCTTGATTAATTTCACTTGGGTGTCACGAATGTTATCGCCAGCAATCAACAGTTGTAACTTAGGTTGTTGCATACCCGCCCACCATGACATGGGTTCGACGTTAAGTGCGGCATTCACCGACATGGCGCTGACACTGAGCGCACAGCCCAATAATAAACGTGATGCGAGCTTGCTGATGCGGTGTTGGCCTAGTGGCGTTGGGTGTGAGCAATGTGATGACATGATTACTGGTCCTGTTCTATTTAATTTGTTTTTATTCTTTTGACTGATAGTTAATCAATCGCTTAACATTTTTTTATATAGGCTTCATGGGTCGGCATTTGGTTAACCGTGGTGGCAATGACCTTACGGATATTGCTTAAATAGTCTGTTAAATCGACTTGGCTGACAGCTTGGGTAAGTGGATGATAATCTGAAGGAATAATGCCTTGTCCTAACATTACCTGGATCCAAGCTGCTTCGGTAAAGAGTTCATCTTGATGCCTGAAAACCGTTGCAGTGGATTTAAATAAATCGATTTTTCGTTGCAAGCTTTCGGGGATGTCCATATCGCGACATTGCTGCCATAAACCGTGTTCACCGTCGGCAGATTGTTTTGCATTAAGATGATAATGCAAAATAATAAAGTCGCGGATTTGCTCAAACTCGGTTTGTGATTGGCGATTAAATTCATCAATGTGTTGCGATTGAATGCCGTTTCGGGGAAATAACTTTGTTAAACGAATGATAGCCGATTGGACTAAATGTAAGCTGGTGGACTCTAACGGTTCTAAAAATCCGCTCGATAAACCAATAGCAACACAGTTTTTATGCCATTGCTTGACGCGCCTGCCAGTGGTGAAATTAATTTTACGCGGTTCGGCTAACTGTTTTCCGTCTAGGTTGGCTAATAAATGCTGTTTAGCTTGTTCGTCGCTCATATGTTGGCTGCTATACACAATGCCATTACCAGTGCGATGTTGCAGTGGAATACGCCATTGCCAACCAGCATCATGAGCGGTTGCTTTAGTGTAAGGCGTGAGAGGAGAGGTGCTTTCACAAGGCACGGCATATGCGCTGTCACAGGGTAGCCAATGCTGCCAGTTTTCGTATTCTATTCCTAATGCTTTTTCAATCAATAAAGCAGAAAAACCCGAACAATCAATAAATAAGTCACCATTAATGCAGTCACCATTTTGTAACGTGACACTGTCTATCGCGCCATCATTAGTGAGTTGAGTGCTAGTAATAGTGCCTTCAACCCGAACAACACCACGTTGTATGCTGTATTGGCGTAGTAAGTTGGCATATAAACTAGCATCAAAGTGATATGCATGGGTGATACCACTCATCTGCGCTTGAGCAATACTTTGAATAGGTTGGAATTTATTGTGTTTAGCAGCCTGATAATTAAGCGAGTATTGCCAGAAATCTTTAGCGCTAAACGTACTTTGATTTTGTTGGCCACAATGAGCTTGTGCGCTGAGCCAATAATGATGAAACGAGGTAAAGCCTAAGTCACGACCAATATTGCCAAAAGCGTGCATGTAAGCATCGCCTTGTAGGTGCCAGTTTTCAAACTCGATGCCTAATTTATAGGTTGCTTGGGTCGCTTTAATAAAGTCTTTCTCGCTGATGCCTAATACGCTGTTAAATATTTGCAGTGGCGGAATGGTGGCTTCACCAACACCTATAGTGCCGATGGTGTCAGATTCAATGAGAGTGATATTAAGTTGTGTTTTAAACAATTTTGCTAACATGGCTGCGGTCATCCAGCCCGATGTTCCGCCGCCTACAATGACAATGTTTTTTATTATCGTTTGATCCATTGTTATCGCCTTTTAACTATTTTTGATTTATTTTTACTGAATCCGATATTGTAAAAAAGCCCCTGTAATAGGTTACAGAGGCTTTTTGTCGGTTTAGTACATTCTACAAGCCAATTAGAACTTGTAGTTTGCGCCTAACATAAAGTTACGACCGTAGTTTTGATAATCACGTACTAAACGTTGATCATCACCTGTGTACGATGTAAATGGCTCGTTAGTTAAGTTGTTTATTTGGAACTGCACCGATAAACCGTATAGGGCATCGATACCGCTTTCAGTAAAGTCATAACCAATTTGTGCATCAACAACAGTTTCAGCTTTTATGTTAACGTTTTCACGCTGTAGACTGATTTTAGTTACTTCACCTAAGAAGTCACTACGATAGCGTGAGCTGATACGTGCTTCAAAACCAGAGTTTTCATAGTAAACAGTGGCATTGAAGGTTTTTTCAGAAAGGCCTGGCAGAGTCGTTGGATCACTGTCTGATGTTTCTTTCACTTCGCTGTCGTTGTATGAACCACTTAAAATGGTACCAAAACCACTTAGAGAATCAGCAAACAAACCAAAGTCGATTGATAATGATGCTTCAATACCTTGTACATAACCGCCATTACCGTTTTGAGGTTGGCTGACATTCCCAATTGGGTTGTCACCTGGGTTTTGTGGCAAAATAGTGCTGAAATCAAAGTTAGTTTGTTGATCATAAACGTAGTTTTCTAAGTCTTTATAGAAAACCGCTACCGAGAAATAACCTTGGTCACTAAAGTAGTTTTCATAGCTTATGTCGTATTGACGCGCTAACCATGGACGTAGCTCAGGATTACCTGCACCACCTGACCAGTTAACACCGTCATTTGGGTTTTGGTTGTAGCTAAAGTTAACGTTAGCGTTCATTTTATCCATACGAGCACGAGTTAACGTACGCGCAGCAGCAAAACGCAACATTTGACCATCGGCAACTTCAAAACCTAAGTTCATGCTAGGTAACCATTCAAGGTATGAATCACCAGCAGTACGAGGCGTTAATGTCACTACTCCGTTTTCTACTGTCGCCACAGTACCGTCTGAGCTTTGGTCTGTGTGTACAGCTTGAATGCCGACGTTACCGGTTAATGGAAAACCAAATAATTCAGACTCTAGGTTGGTTTTAACATAAAAAGTAGAGACTTCTTCTGATACTGCCCAAGAGTTTGTCGCACGTGATAAATCTACATCAGCAACGTCTGTTTCGGTATAACCACCATCGTTATAAAACGCTAGCGAGTCATAACTCAGTACATCACCCATGCCAAAGAAATCGAGTGAGGTTGGCGATAATAAATATTGCTCTGGTACAGTTTCTAAGTAGTCATCAGAACCGTCATAACCAGCCAACGTTAGATAATAACCTTTATCAAGCTTGCTTTTATCGCGATTAGTGCGGTTAACACCAAACTCAACGCTGCGCACTGCACCGTCATCAAACACATATTCTGCGCTTAAACGGAATGATTTAAGCTCATCATCAATTTCTGGCTTGTTGATAAAACCGTCTTGAGTATTGGCACCAAGTGGGCTACCCCAACCAAGTGGGTCGCCTAATTTGATGACATTAGGATCGGCATAATTAAGGTCATGGGTAAAGTTATAACCGCCATTACCATTGTAGTTAAAACCTAGGTCATCAACTGCGCCAACACCGGTGCCACGGCCTGTACCGGTATAACTTTCCATACCAATATCGGTACGTTCAGCTTTTGATAAAGCGATATCAGCTTCAACGCTCCAATTGTCATTGATGGTGAACTTGTTGTTCCAGCCAATTGACAGTGATTCAGCATCACGTTTGTTGACATCGTTACGGATAACGACTTCGGCGCCATTAATGGTTCCTTGGGTCACTAAACCATCTTCGGTAGTTGTCGAGGTGACACCACCGTTAGTGCCCCAAGCAGCAGGAATTTCGATACCACGTAAACGCTGGTCATCAGTGAACTTTGTATAGTAAATGTCAACAACTGAAGTGAATTTTTCGTTAGGTGCGTATTCAAATACAGCTAATATACCATCACGTTCTAATTCACTTGAACGCACAAATGGTTTTGCGCCACCTAAAACACTGTCTCCAGCATCATTTTCTGGATAACCCCATGCCTGCCAGCGTTCTTCTTGGTTTGGTGACATCATGCGGGCATAACCTAACGCAATACCGATAGTGTCGTCTGCAAACTGGTCGATGTATGAAATACTACCACGATAACCAGTGTCACTTGAGCCACTGTTAAGTGAACCTAAGTCGTTCATCTCGCCACGAAGCGACATCGCAATAGTTTGCTCGCCATGGGTTAATGGGCTAATAGTTTGCATATCTACCGTGCCGCCAATGGCTTGTGCCATTACAGAAGCATCTGGTGTTTTGTACACAACAACACGATTTAATAATTCAGAAGGGTATTGGTCAAACTCAACACCACGGTTGTCGTTAACCGAAGCTTGTTCGCGACCGTTTAATGTCGCGGTAGTGAAATCTGGGCCTAAACCACGGATAGAGATAACGTTAGCACGTCCATCTAAACGTTGTGCTGATACACCAGGTAAGCGGGCGAGTGACTCTGCAATACTAACATCTGGTAATTTACCAATGTCTTCAGCAGAAATAGCTTCAACAATGGATGATGAAGACATTTTTAGTGATTGTGATTCTTGTAAACTGCGACGAATACCAGTGACTTGAATCACTTCGATATTTTCTTCGGCAGTTTCCGTAGTATTAACGTCATCCGCAGCGTAAGCACTCATGCTTGCACCTGCAGCAACTAACGCTAGCGTAAGTAGGCTCGGTTTAAATAGCAACATTCATCTTTCCCCTTTAAGTGGATACTTAACAACTTGAAGTCCAGGTCGAGTGTTAGTGTCCTTTTGAATTTTGGTTACAGTCTTTATTGTGTTTTTTCTTCAGCATGCTTAATTAACTTTATAAGTGACTGCATAAGTGCCGAAGTTATGACCAAATTGTTGCACAACAGTGACGATACTACTCCCAGTACAGTTTTGCCGACAATATTATGCATACGTATTCAACGTTATTAGTGGCGAATTAGTGGCTGGATTTTACAATTGTGAAACATCTTGGTGGTGCCACTTATACTAGTTAATCTGTTGTATTTATGTACCTTTTATTGATTTTAATATGTGCGATAGATCAATTAATTCTTTGCATACGTATGCAGGTGTATTGAACCTGATTTCCTTATTCACGTATCCTCGGGGTAATGAAAAACAACAGCGAGCTGTTACCCAGCCGCAACATCAAGGTAACTCATAGGTGTTTTGGGGTTAGCTTAATTCTAAGGGGAAGCAATGGATCAGGTAACCTGGTGGCGCGGTGGAGTGATATATCAAATCTATCCACGCAGTTTAATGGATTCTAATGGTGACGGTGTCGGCGACTTGCAGGGCATCATTGCTAAACTTGATTATATTGCCAGTTTAAATGTTGATGCAATTTGGATTTCGCCTTTTTTCAAATCACCAATGAAAGACTTTGGTTACGACATTAGTGATTATCTTGAAATCGACCCACTGTTTGGCACCATGGCCGACTTTGACCAACTTATTGAGAAAGCCCATCAACTAAATATAAAAGTGGTGATTGACCAAGTACTCAGTCATACCTCAGATCAACATCATTGGTTCGAGCAAAGTCGTCAAAGTCGTGATAATGATAAAGCCGATTGGTATGTATGGGCCGATCCAAAAGATGATGGCAGTGTGCCTAACAATTGGCTCGCTATTTTTGGTGGTTGTGCTTGGGAATGGGAACCACGCCGTCAGCAATACTACTTACATAATTTTCTTAAAAGTCAGCCTGATGTTAATTTCCATTGTCCGCAGGTTCGTCAAGCTGTGCTCGATAATGTTGAATTTTGGCTTAAAAAAGGCGTTGATGGTTTCCGTCTAGATGCGATTACATTCTGTTATCACGATGAACAATTACGTGATAACCCTGCTAAACCAAAAGACAAGCGTCAAGGTCGTGGCTTCAGTGAAGATAACCCTTATGCTTATCAATACCATTACTACAATAACACTCGCCCACAAACTGTTGGTTTTATTGAAGAGTTACGTGCATTAATAAATCGTTACCCTGGCGCGGTTACTTTAGGTGAAGTGTCATCTGAAGACTCACTTGCCACGATGGCTGAATACACCCAGGGTGACGACCGTTTACACATGGCCTACAGTTTTGAGTTGTTAACGGATGACTTTAGCGCGGCTTATATTCGCCAAACCGTTGAAGAACTGGAAGCCAGCATTGGTGATGGTTGGCCATGTTGGGCTATCGGCAATCATGATGTGAAGCGTGTTGCATCTCGTTGGGGTAAAGACAGTGTTAACCCAACAATGGTTAAAATGCTCAATGCGATGTTGTTTTCATTACGTGGCAGTGTGTGTAGTTATCAGGGTGAAGAATTAGGCTTAACTGAAGCACCGATTGAATTTAGTCAATTACAAGATCCATTCGGAATAGCGTTTTGGCCAATGTTTAAAGGCCGTGATGGATGTCGCACGCCAATGCCTTGGGTAAAAGAAGCTCCTAATGCAGGTTTTAGTGACGCAACACCTTGGCTACCAATAGATCCGTTGCATAATAATAGTGCCGTAGATGTACAAGAAGCAGATCAAGATTCAATACTGAACAGTTATCGCCATTTTTTACTGTGGCGCAAACAGCAAAATATCCTGATTGAAGGTGATATTCAGTTTATTGATAGCCATGCTGATGTATTAGCGTTCATCCGCAGTCAAGATCAACAACGAATGTTAGTCCTGTTTAACTTATCTGCAGCGCAACAAACCTTTGACCTAAAAGAGTTACCTTTATCTTCGATCTTAGAGGGCCATGGTTTACTCAGTGGCGCGCAAGATAAACAGCATCCAGCGACCATTGTGTTACCAAGTTTTGCCAGTTTTTATGGTTTGCTTGGAAAGTAGTGTGACTAAGCCGAAATGCTCATGTATTTCGGCTTTTTTGTTTCGGTAGTTTTCAATATACAAACAATATAAAAGCTAATGCATCTAACGGTCATATCTTATATGGCCGTCATTATAGATAGACAAAAAAGCAATATAACAATAATTAACAAGAAGAGACCACTCTATGGCTTCATCAATGCAAAGTACTCAACAAACAACAGTGACAGGTGACAGCGGTAGTTATCGCTTTGCTCTAGTGTCATTGACTTCACTGTTTTTCATGTGGGGATTTATTACCTGTTTAAATGATATTCTCATCCCACATTTAAAAGCGGTGTTCTCACTCAATTACACCGAAGCAATGTTGATCCAGTTTTGTTTCTTTGGGGCGTACTTTTTAGTCTCATTACCAGCAGGTAAGTTAGTCAAAAAATTAGGTTATCAAAAAGGTATCGTCACTGGGCTCGTCATTGCTTGTATCGGGTGTTTGTTATTTTACCCGGCTGCAGCGTTTGCAACTTATGGATTATTCCTAGGTGCACTGTTTGTATTGGCGTCTGGGATCACCATTTTACAAGTGGCGGCAAACCCTTATGTCAATGCGTTGGGCTCAGTTGAAACCGCATCAAGTCGTTTAAACCTAACCCAAGCATTTAATGCATTAGGGACGACTGTAGCTCCTTTCTTTGGTGCTGTATTGATATTGTCTGTTGCATCTGGTGCGGTAGAAGGCTTAAGCCAAGCACAATCAGAAGCTGAAGTGGTAAAGCTTCCATACCTTATTCTGGCTGCAATGTTAGGCTTACTCGCATTAATTTTTTCCAAACTCAATTTACCTACCATTGCTGAACACAGCGATGATTCTGCTACTGGTGTGATAACGCATAATGGTAAAACCAGTGCCTTACAAAGCATGCATTTAGTGTTGGGTGCTGTCGGTATTTTTGTTTATGTTGGCGCTGAAGTCTCTATTGGTAGCTTTTTAGTCAACTTCTTAGGCGAAGAACAAGTTGCCGGTTTACAAGAAGCAGAAGCCGCTAAATATATCACCTACTATTGGGGCGGGGCGATGATAGGCCGTTTTGTCGGTTCTGTGATTATGCAAAAAATCCCAGCAGGTAACATGTTAGCGTTTAACGCTTTTGTTGCCGCAGCACTGGTGTTAGTGGCAATGAACAGTACTGGCGCTGTGGCCATGTGGTCAATTTTGGCAGTTGGATTGTTTAATTCGATTATGTTCCCAACTATCTTTAGCTTAGCATTGCGAGATTTAGGTCCACACACCTCACAAGGTAGCGGCATATTATGTTTAGCCATTGTTGGCGGCGCAATTGTACCGTTATTACAGGGTGTGATGGCCGATAATATGGGCTTGCAAGTGGCGTTTATTTTACCAGTTGTGTGTTATGCGTTTATTTTATTCTATGGCGCTAAAGGCTCAAGAATGTAATCTGGTTTTGATTACAGATACATTGCACTAAATCATCAGCGGCTTTCGGGCCGCTTTTTTATGTTTTGCATTAGTGAACATAACATCACACAGTTGTGAAAGGGCAAGTGTTGGCTTCAACGTATTAAGGTCGGGTGATGTTACAAAAGGTCATTCACAGAAAATCTATAAACATAGAATGATTGACTCTTTTATGCTTCCAAAGTGAGGAGTAAAGGCTGATATGGCCTTGCTATCAACAGCTTTAATCCCTATGATCAGCACGTTTTTAAATTGATCGTTATATTAGATAGAGAGCCCCCATGTTGACTTATCCGTTGTCAGGCAGTTCATCAGAGTTAGTCTTAAATGTGCTAACCATGGTGTTAACCCGAGGAAAACCATTAGATAGAGCTTATTCAGAGCATTTTTCTGGTTTAACGCTTAACCCATCAGAGCAAGCGCGGATCACGCAAGTCACCGGCGATATTTTACGTCGTTTAAACTTATATTGTTTTCTTGTTGATATTAAACCAGAAGAATTTGATCGTTTAGGGTCAAAATTACTTAACGGCTGGCATGTATTTCATGGCTTAGATTTACCTAAAATGCAGTATTCATTGCAACTAGAGCAAGCAGCATTTGAGGCTAATCTAGAACAAGCCAAAACAGACCCTGTATTATGGGATGGTTGTCCTGAGTGGCTAAATGAGCTTGGTCAAGCACAATTGGGTGACAAGTGGCCTGCTGAACGTGCGGCACTGGCAGAGCAACCAAAACGCTATTTACGCGTTAATGAACTGAAATGTAATCGCGACGCCCTTATTGAAAGACTTAAAAAAGAAGGCGTAACGGCAATAGAAGTAAGCGATGTGGCTTCTGCTATTGAGGTCACTTCAGACTCAGCATTATTTCGTACCGATGCATTTAAAGACGGTTGGTTTGAACAGCAAGACGCTGGTTCACAATTAGTTGCTAATGCTGTTGATGCAAAACCAGGTATGCGTGTTGTTGATGCTTGTGCAGGTGCGGGCGGTAAAACCTTGCATATTGCGGCACAAATGCAAGGTAAGGGCCGTTTGCTCGCGATGGATATTGAGCAATGGAAACTGGATAATCTTAAAACTCGCGCTAAACGTGCAGGTGCCCATAACGTTGAAACGCGGATTATTGCCAGTTCAAAAACCATTAAACGCTTAAAATTAACCGCTGACCGTGTGCTATTAGATGTACCTTGTTCTGGACTTGGTGTGCTAAAACGCAATCCAGATTCAAAGTGGCGTGATACTCCTGAGCGTTTGCCTGTGTTGGTTGAATTGCAGAAGCATATTTTGCAAAGCTACAGCCGTATGGTTAAAGTCGGCGGAATATTAATCTATGCGACTTGTTCAATCATGCCAGAAGAAAATCGAGATCAAATTGATGCATTTCTTGCAGACAATCCACAATTCAAGCTTATTGAAGATGAGAACATTCTGGTTTCGGAACGCGGCTTCGATGGTTTCTATCTTGCAAAGATGGAACGCATTAGCGAATAATTATTCAATTAATACCAATTTTTATATTCATTAAATTGATGGTGAGTAACATAAAAACAGTGCATTTATTTGCACTGTTTTTATTTATGGATAATTTTTGCTCGTTAAACTGAGTGTTTTGAATTAATTTACGTTAAGACATTGATTAAGTTCTCACAAATGCATAATCTTATTCATATTAAAAATATCTATTTTTAAGCATTCGCCGTAATAATGGAGCGTTATGGATATAGGACCGCATATCAATAAATTCATAGAAAAAACAGACCAACATGATTTTCGTGAATCGAGTATCGAGCGATACAGTACAATACTCGATATGGTATTGCAGGGCCTACCATTAGGCGAAATGCTTCATGCCTTAGTATTATTGATAGAAGCACAAAAAATTGGTACTCGTGCATCAGTGCTTTTATTGAGTGATGACGGTAAACGGTTATTCTCGGGTGCGGCTCCCAATCTTCCTGAAGAATATAACAATGCGATTAACGGCATCGAGATTGGCGTTGATGTGGGCTCTTGTGGCGCCGCCGCATATACTTGTGAAAGAGTCATTGTTGAAGACATTGAACATCATCCTAATTGGAAAGCCTTTAAAGCATTACCTTTAAAAGCCGGATTGAAAGCGTGTTGGTCTGAACCAATAAAAGACAGTAATCAAAATGTACTCGGTACTTTTGCCATGTACTATGACACGATTAAATCGCCGTCGGAGCAAGATTTACACCTAATACAAGAAGCGGCACGTTTGGCCAGTTTAGCCATTGAACGAAGCCGTGGAATGCATATTCAACGGTTAAGTAGCAAAATATTTAACAGCTTGCCCATTGCGTTAGTTATTACCAGTGAAGACAACTCGGTATTATCAGCCAATCCAATTTTTAAATCCTTAACGTCTACCTATTACGCCAATCTTAAATTATTTGATGTTAATCGCTTTTTGAGTCATTCCCAACAAAATGTAGTAGCAGACTTATTTGAACATTTAAATCGCGGACACCCTTGGCAAGGGGAGTTAAAAGGTCTTAAAACTGACAATGATATTATTGATATCTCGCTTAATGTGACCGTTATTAGGGATAGTTTTACGCAACAGAATTGTTTTGCATGGTTAATTACCGATATTTCCGCACGTAAAAACGCTGAAAAAATGATTAACTTTCAATCCAACTATGATCAACTTACCGGATTGTCGAACCGTAAATACTTGTTTGAAAGTCTACAAGCAATGATAGATTCAGAAGACAGCGTGGACGGTTGTAAGCAAGACTTTAGCTTGATGTTGATGGACATCGACCATTTTAAACAAATTAACGACACCCTCGGGCATGATAATGGTGACCTTGTATTGAAATTTGTCGCACAGCGTTTACTGAGTGTCATTCCTGATAATGTCCTTATTGCACGTATTGCTGCCGATGAATTTGCATTAGTGTTACCGGGTAAAATGTGTACCGAGTCATTAATTAGTCTTTTTGATGATCTAACGAATGAATTGAAAAAACTTTTTATTGTTGGCGGTCAAGATGTCATGTTATCCATGAGTACTGGCCTCGCTCGATATCCACACGATGCTGATAATGTGGAACAAATACTAAATTACGCCACACAAGCTATGTACAATGCAAAATCTCGAGGTCGTAATTGTTTGCAGTTTTTTAATCAGCAGATCCAAAAAGATGCTGAAAGACATGCTGAGTTATACTTACACCTTAAATCTGCATTGAGCCAAAATGAATTTGAATTATATTATCAACCTATTGTAAATCCGTTTAGTGGCCAAATCATTAAAGCAGAAGTGTTATTGCGCTGGATACATGATGGTCAATTTATTTCGCCAGATGAGTTTATTCCTATTGCAGAAGAGTCGGGTTTAATAGTTCAAATAGGTGAGTGGGTGAGAACGCAAGCGTTAACCAGTATCATCGCATTGCAAAAAAGCGGTTACGCGATTCCTTTTGCCATTAATGTATCGACGATTGAATTTTGGACGACCGATCTACAACAACGCTTTTTAAACTATTTTGATAACATTTCAGAAGCGCTAGGTGGCGGCGAGATCCCGTATCAGTTGATCACTTTAGAGATCACCGAATCATTAATGATGAAACAACAATCATCGATTAGCCAATTATTAACAGAACTTCGGCATCGTGGAATGCAAATTTCAGTAGATGATTTTGGTACTGGTTATTCATCTTTATCGTATTTGGCAAACTTCCCAGTGGATCAAGTTAAAATTGATAAATCCTTTATCCAGAAAATTTCATTGGGTGCGCGACATGAAGCGTTGATTGAAGCTATTGTCAGTATGAGCCGGGCATTAGATCTGTCAATTGTCGCTGAAGGTGTTGAAACTGAAGTTGAATTAAATTTCATCAAAAAACAGAATATAGAAGCGGTGCAAGGGTATTATTTTTATAAACCTATGCCGAAAAATGACTTCTTTGATTTATTGGCGAAACAATCTCGTATATTTTAATATTAGTTTTGGATATTAGTTTTTGATAATAGTGTTTGAGATTCGCTTAATAAACATAAAAAATGCCGCATATATTAATGCGGCATTTTTATTGAATTAAATAAATTCAATTACTTACTCATTTAAGCAAGCATGCTTTTTGGTTCAGTGAACTCAAGGTTCAACGCTTCAGCCACTTCTTTACAGACGACTTTACCGTGTATTACGTTTAAGCCATTTAATAAATGTTTGTCATTTAATAATGCTTGTTTGTAGCCTTGGTTCGCTAACTTGATAATGTAAGGTAGTGTTGCATTGTTTAATGCAAACGTAGAAGTACGCGCTACTGCACCTGGCATGTTAGCCACACAATAATGCACTACGTCATCAACAATGTAAGTTGGGTCTTGGTGAGTGGTAGCGTGCGATGTTTCAACACAACCACCTTGGTCAATTGCAACGTCAACAATTGCACTACCAGGTTTCATGCGCTTAACCATGTCACGAGTGATTAATTTTGGTGCTGCAGCACCTGGAACTAATACACCGCCAATAACAAGGTCAGCTTCTAATACGTGGCGCTCAATAGCATCAGCTGTTGAGTAAATAGCTTTAACCGCTGAACCAAATTGAACATTTAGACGACGTAATGCATCGATACTGCGATCCAAAACAACAACATCAGCCCCCATACCAACAGCCATTTGCGCTGCGTTTGTACCAACCATACCGCCACCAATGATGACCACTTTAGCTGGCTCAACACCTGGAACACCACCAAGCAACATACCACGGCCGCCTAATGATTTTTCAAGTGCGCGAGCACCTGCTTGGATTGACATGCGGCCAGCAACTTCTGACATTGGGGCAAGTAATGGTAATCCGCCGCGGTCATCAGTGACTGTTTCGTAAGCAATACAAACAGCGCCACTGGTGATTAATTCTTCAGTTTGTGGCAAATCTGGTGCAAGGTGCAAGTAAGTGAATAAAATCTGGTCGTGACGTAACATTGCACGTTCAACTGCTTGTGGCTCTTTAACTTTTACAATCATGTCTGATTTAGCAAACACTTCAGCTGCTGTAGCTAAAATCGAGGCGCCCGCATCAATATAGTCTTGATCGGTAAAACCAATACCCACACCCGCATCTGATTGAACATAAACAACGTGACCTTTTATGGTTAATTCACGTACGCTTGAAGGGACCATGCCTACACGGTATTCGTGGTTTTTGATTTCTGTTGGAACACCAATAATCATTATTTGAGCCTCGATTGACATAAAAAACCCCACTTCAAGTGGGTATAGTTGTTATTAATTGTGACCTGAACGTGCTTATTTCAGGTGACTCTAGTATAGTGCTGCTTTAGCAGATTATGTTGCTGAATTTCGATAATTAATAGACAGAAGTATTGTTTTAAGGACAAAACAAGGTTGAATATATGGTAAATAGTAAAAGCTTTTCAGTGAAAGATTTGGACCGTATTGATCGTAATATCTTAAATGAACTTCAACAGGACGGACGCATTTCAAATGTTGAACTATCTAAACGAGTTGGCTTAAGTCCTACACCATGTTTGGAAAGAGTTAAAAGGCTTGAGAAACAAGGTTTTATTAGTGGTTACACTGCGTTGGTTAATCCGCATTTTCTCGGTGCTTCTTTATTAGTCTTTGTTGAGATCACTCTAAATCGCGACACGCCAGACATTTTTGACCGCTTTAACCGTGCAGTTCAATTGCTTGATGATATCCAAGAATGCCATTTAGTCTCTGGTGATTTTGACTACCTATTAAAGACCAGAGTGTCAGATATGTCTGCATATCGACGATTATTAGGTGAAACCTTGCTGAAACTACCCTCTATTTCAGACACTCGTACTTATGTAGTAATGGAAGAGGTTAAACAAACCAACAAGGTTGCGTTATATAACCTAGGCTAACCCCGCGAGATTTATCTCTTATCCAGTTTTTGCAGCCAGAATGATGAATTATAGATGACTGTCGTTGCCTATGTTCATCTTTTTCGTTAATCAAACATTTTTTGTATATAAAATCATCATCTTGATTAGCTTCATCCATGCTTTTATGTTTCTTGATTAATTCGACATAACAATCGATTGAGCTTGGTTAATTCAAGGTGCATAATCACTGCAAATACAGTGATATTCTGTTATCTTAACCCTTATTTTTCACTTTTTTATGGATGCTTTCGTTTGACTCAGGAAAATAGTCTTAAAACACTCAGTGGCCTACAACGGCTGCTTGAAGGTGGCCTTATATTATGTTGCATGGTTGCAACGTATATTCTATTGGCATTGTCCAGTTTCAATCCAAGTGATCCTGGCTGGAGTCAGTCGCATTTCCAAGGTGAAATTCATAACTGGACTGGTGCTGTAGGCGCTTGGACAGCAGATGTGCTGTTTTATTTCTTTGGTTTTATCGCTTTTTTAATTCCCATGATGATAGCCACAACAGGCTGGTTTATTTTTAATCGCGCGCATCGAGTGTTCGAAATCGATTATTTTTCTGTTGGCCTAAGAATTATCGGCTTTATTCTGATGTTGCTGGCGTTAGCTGCACTGGTCAGTATGAATGCCGACAATATGTTTGTGTTTTCAGCTGGTGGCGTTGCTGGTGACGTAATTGGTCAGGCCATGCTGCCGTATTTTAATAAGCTCGGCACCACATTACTATTAATGTGTTTTATTGGTGCAGGCTTCACCTTAGCGACAGGTGTGAGTTGGTTAACCATTATTGAGTTAACGGGTTTAGGTTCTATCTGGTTAGCCAAAAAAATATGGACATTACCTCAAGTATTTAAACGTGAACGTGAGACCGAAGATACCAAAGGTTTTATGTCATTAGTGGATAAGTTTACCCAACGCCGTAATGAAATTGATCTTCAAAATGAGCCCTCGCTGGATAAACAGAGCAAAGCGGCAGTCGAAATACCAATTCATACCAAGCCAACCATAGAGACGCCACCTATTGTTGAGAAAAAACGCAGTTTCTTTAGTCGCAAGGCTAAACCTGTTGAAGATATTATCGTCTCAGACATTGATGACGATGAACTTGATATAGATGATCGCCAAGAGCCGTCGATGCAACTCGATAATGACGACACATCTTTTGCACCTTGGGTTGCGACAAAAGATGATGTCGATTTTGATATTGATGACGACAATGATGGCGTTAATGATAGCCCTGCAATTAATAATCTCGATATCGCAGATGAGCCTTTTGAAGAAGCATTTAATAAGCCTCATTCAACAGGGGCATTAGTTGCACAGCAAAAGCCGAAAAAAGATGTCCGAATTGTTGATGGTGTTGTAATAATTGATGGTCAAAATCCTCAACAAGCTCGTCAAAAAATGGATCCGCTACCGAGCATTACCTTACTTGATGTTCCTGATCGTAAGAAAAATCCCATCAGTGAAGCTGAATTGCAGCAAGTCGCTCGATTGGTTGAAACAAAGCTGGCCGACTTTAACATTATCGCCAATGTAGTAGGGGTATATCCTGGACCTGTGATTACTCGTTTTGAGCTTGAATTAGCTCCAGGGGTTAAAGCGTCTAAAATCACCAATTTATCAAAAGATTTAGCCCGTTCATTATTATCTGAAAACGTGCGTGTGGTTGAAGTGATTCCTGGTAAAGCTTATGTAGGCTTAGAATTACCGAACAAGTTCCGTGAAACGGTGTTTATGCGCGATGTACTCGATTCTGCTGCGTTTAAAGACAGCAAGTCGACATTGTCTATGGTGTTAGGACAAGACATTGCCGGTGAGCCGGTGGTCGTTGATTTAGGCAAAATGCCGCATTTATTAGTTGCCGGTACAACGGGTTCAGGTAAATCGGTCGGTGTGAATGCCATGATCACCAGTTTGTTGTATAAATCGGGCCCAGATGATGTCCGCTTTATTATGATTGACCCTAAGATGCTCGAATTGTCGGTGTATGAAGGTATTCCACATTTATTGTGTGAAGTGGTTACCGACATGAAAGAAGCGGCCAATGCACTGCGCTGGTGTGTGGGTGAAATGGAACGTCGATATAAATTAATGTCGGCATTAGGTGTACGTAACCTTAAAGGCTATAACTTTAAAATTAAAGAAGCCGCCGCCAAAGGGGAGTACATTCCAGATCCATTATGGAAGTCGTCAGAAAGCATGTTAGACGATGCGCCACCATTAGAAAAACTGCCCTCTATTGTTGTAGTCGTCGATGAATTTGCTGACATGATCATGATTGTCGGTAAGAAAGTTGAAGAACTTATTGCTCGTATCGCGCAAAAAGCACGTGCGGCAGGTATTCACTTAATATTAGCGACTCAGCGTCCATCGGTTGATGTGATCACAGGCTTGATTAAAGCTAACATTCCAACCCGTATTGCGTTCCAAGTGTCGTCACGAATTGACTCTCGTACCATTCTTGATCAGCAAGGCGCAGAAACCTTGTTAGGCATGGGTGATATGTTGTATTTACCTCCTGGAACTGGTTTACCCAACCGTGTTCATGGTGCGTTTATTGATGATCATGAAGTGCATAAAGTTGTAGCCGATTGGTGTGCTCGTGGTAAGCCACAATATATTGAAGAAATTCTTAATGGTGCTACCGATGGTGAACAAGTATTATTACCGGGTGAAACCTCCGATAGTGAAGAAGAGTTGGATGCGTTATATGATGACGCGGTAGCATTTGTTACCGAAACTCGCCGCGGCTCAATTTCTAGCGTACAACGTAAATTTAAAATTGGTTACAATCGCGCCGCCCGCATTATTGAAATGATGGAAAGCCAAGGTATTGTGACAGCCCAAGGCCACAACGGTAATCGTGAAGTGTTGGCTCCGCCACCACCGAGAACATAATAGGAATGATGATGAATAAACGTATTACAGTATTAAGCCTATTACTAGCCACAAGTTTAAGCAGCGCTGCCGCAATGGCCGATGACGCAACCGAATTACGCGCTAAGCTATCTAATATTGATAGCTTGCATGCGACATTTTCCCAGCAAGTGACTGACATTAACAGTAAGCCTATTCAAACTGGAAGCGGGGTGTTCGCACTTGCGTATCCGAATCAATTTTACTGGCATTTAACTCAGCCAGACGAATCATTAATTGTGGCTGATGGCGCTAATTTATGGATTTATAATCCTTTTGCGGAAGAAGTGACTGTGATGGATGTTGCTCAAGCCGTTGATGCATCTCCTATGGCCTTGTTAGTGCATCGAGACGAAGCCACATGGGCTAAGTATTCGGTCACTAAGCGTGCCGTAAGCGGAAAATCAACCTGTTTTGATATTCAACCTAAAAAACTTAACAGCAATGTTGTTGCCGTGAGTGTGTGTTTTGAAGCTAGCCAGTTAGTGAAATTTAACTTAACTGACGAGCAAGGCAACCTAAGTCAATTTGCGTTAACTCAACAACGTAAAGTGAAAGACAACGAAGCAAACATATTTAAGTTTGCCGTGCCTGATAACGTTGATATCGACGATCAACGTTTAAAGCAAGCTAACTAAGACGTTTTATGGCTAATTTAGGTTTTGATTTTGCCCCAGACTTTCGCCCCTTGGCTGCTCGTATGCGTCCAAGGGACATTAGCGAATACATTGGCCAGGTACATTTATTAGGTGAAGGTAAACCTCTGCGTAAGGCACTAGAGGCAAACCGTGCACACTCGATGTTGCTGTGGGGCCCACCCGGTACGGGAAAAACCACATTAGCTGAGTTAATTGCCCATTATGCCAACGCCCATGTTGAACGTATTTCTGCGGTAACATCTGGCGTAAAGGACATTCGTGCCGCTATAGAACAAGCTAAAGCCATTGCCCAAAGTCGCGGTCAACGAACTTTATTATTTGTCGACGAAGTTCATCGTTTTAATAAAAGCCAGCAAGATGCATTTTTACCTTTTATTGAAGACGGCACAGTTATTTTTATCGGTGCCACCACCGAAAACCCCTCATTTGAAATCAATAACGCATTATTGTCGCGTGCGCGTGTTTACCTTATTAATCGCCTGAGCTCTGACGAAATTAACTTAATTGTCACTCAAGCTTTAGCCGATGTTGAACGTGGTTTGGGTAAACGCCAATTAATATTACCTGCCGATGTAGCCAAGCAATTGGCCGACATAAGTGATGGTGACGCACGTAAAGCGCTTAATTTGCTTGAGTTAATGAGCGATTTAGTGGCAGATGCTGGCGCGTTTACCACCGAGATGCTGACGCAAGTTGCCGGACACCAAGCTGCGGGTTACGATAAAAATGGCGATCAATTTTACGATTTAATTTCAGCAGTACATAAGTCTGTACGGGGCTCAGCGCCCGATGCCGCTTTGTATTGGTATTGCCGTATTTTAGAAGGTGGCGGCGATGCCTTATATGTTGCCCGCCGTTTATTAGCAATTGCCTCAGAAGACATTGGAAATGCCGACCCCGTAGCCATGACCGTTGCGCTTAATGCCTGGGATTGTTATCACCGCATTGGCCCTGCTGAAGGTGAGCGAGCGATAGCACAAGCCGTATTGTATTTAGCCAGTGCCCCTAAAAGTAATGCTGTTTATAGTGCATTTGGTGCTGCTCGCGAGTTAGCCAAACAAACCGGACACGAGCCTGTGCCTAACCATCTGCGTAATGCGCCAACCAAACTGATGAAAGACATCGGCTTTGGCAAAGAATATCGTTATGCACATAATGAACCTGGTGCTTATGCTGCGGGCGAAAATTACTTTCCAGAATCACTGCAACACAGTCAATTTTATCAACCCACGAACAGAGGTTTTGAAAAACGCATTCAAGATAAATTGGCCCAATTAAACCAACTTGATCAACAAAGCGAGGACAAACGCTATGACTAATGTGTTGTTGGTGGCATTAGGTGGGTCAATTGGTGCAGTTTTACGCTATCTTCTTTCAATTTTTATGATCCAGGTATTTGGAACCAGTTTTCCTTTTGGTACACTGTTAGTCAATTTATTGGGATCGTTTTTAATGGGCGCCGTTTATGCGCTAGGGCAATTGAGTCATATTAGCCCTGAAATTAAAGCGCTTATTGGCATTGGTCTATTAGGCGCATTAACGACGTTTTCGACTTTTTCGAATGAAACCTTACTGCTATTGCAAGAAGGTTTATGGCATAAAGCTATTTTAAATGTGTTGTTGAATGTCACCTTATGCCTCTTTATGGTGTATTTAGGTCAACAGCTTATATTTTCACGTGTTTAACTAAAAAGAACTCACAACATGCTAGATCCAAAATTTTTGCGTAATGAACTGGAAATTACTGCCGAGCGTTTAGCCACTCGTGGCTTTATTCTTGATGTCGATAATTTGACCAAACTTGAAGAAAAGCGTAAATCGCTACAAGTTGCTACAGAAGACTTGCAAGCATCGCGTAACGCAATCTCTAAGTCGATTGGTCAAGCTAAAGCACGCGGTGAAGATACCAGTTCCATTATGGCGCAAGTGGGTGATTTAGGTGCACAGCTAGATGCAAAGAAAGCTGAGCTTGCTGAGTTGTTGCAACAGATCAATAGCATCGCCATGAGCATGCCAAATTTGCCTGACGAATCGGCTCCCGTAGGTGCTGATGAAAACGACAATGTTGAAGTACGTCGTTGGGGCACCCCAAAAGTATTCGACTTTGAAGTGAAAGATCACTTAGATCTAGGCGAAGCACTAGGCGGATTAGATTTTAAAAGCGCGGTTAAAATTACCGGTTCACGTTTTATTATCATGCGTGGTCAAATTGCCCGTTTAAATCGTGCATTAGGTCAGTTTATGTTAGACCTACACACCACTGAACATGGCTATACAGAAACATACGTACCGTTATTGGTTAACGAAGAAAGCTTATTAGGCACAGGTCAATTACCTAAGTTTGGTGAAGATTTATTCCACACTAAACCGGCCACCGAAGAAGGCCAAGGTTTATCACTTATTCCAACTGCAGAAGTGCCATTAACTAACTATGTGCGCGATATGATTGTGGATGAAACTGAACTTCCGATGAAAATGACGGCGTTAACGTCATGTTTCCGCAGTGAAGCGGGCTCTTATGGTCGTGATACTCGTGGTTTGATCCGTCAGCATCAATTCGACAAAGTAGAGTTAGTGCAAATTGCTCATCCAGATCATTCAATGCAAGCATTGGAAGAAATTACCTCGCATGCTGAAAAAGTATTACAGTTACTTAACTTACCGTACCGCACTATGGTGCTATGTACCGGTGATATGGGCTTTGGCTCAAGTAAAACCTTTGATATAGAAGTGTGGTTACCTGCGCAAAATACCTACCGTGAAATTTCATCATGTTCAAACATGAAAGATTTCCAGGCGCGTAGAATGCAAGCTAGATATCGTAGCAAAGCAGATAACAAACCTGCTTTACTGCACACCTTAAATGGTTCAGGTTTAGCGGTTGGCCGTACGTTAGTAGCCGTAATTGAAAACTATCAAAATCAAGATGGCACCATCACAGTACCTGAAGCTTTACGTCCATACATGGGCGGTTTAAGCCTGATTGGTTAATGTGATTGGCTAATATGATTGGCCAATTGATAGAGTCCTAGCCGCGGTCCATTCTGAGTGTGGCTAAGGTGTTAATTGTCAGTCTTGTACAAGATAGAGCTTTAGACCTTCGTCGTTCTAAAAAACCTGTATGTTATAGCGCGTTGAGTAACCTCGTAATCCGTAAATCGTGTTAACGGTGTTACCGTATCGCAACACATATTTACTTCTACGTTGTATTGGAAATTGTGTCACTCAGTTTGAGTTGATCACATATTTATAAGGGTTGGTACAACCAGCAATGGGTTCAAGTCGGCGTGATAATCGTAGGCTTATCTATTTATCAGTTATCTTCTTTTTTATTTTGTTGGTAATTGTTCAACTAGCTCAAGCAGCATTTATAGTGATAGAAAATATATTTCCAAAATAACCTCAGTCAAGGTTAGCCATTTAAAAAGCCCGCTTAAGTTATCTTAAGCGGGCTTTTTTGTCAGTACTAATCAGTTATAAACATTTTGCCGGTTTGGGTAACCCTGCAATTTTAGTTGCTTGTTTTGCAGGGCCAATCGGAAACAAGGTATATAAGTATTTAGAGTTACCTTTATCCGCTCCTAAACGTTGACCGATAGCTTTGACCAGCACACGTATAGCAGGACTGGTTTTGTACTCCAGATAAAAATCACGCACAAAACGGATAACTTCCCAGTGTTGCTCGGTTAACTCAATGTTCTCAGTGGCGGCAATCACAGCGGCCATAGGTTCTTGCCAATCATTAACATTTTTTAAATAGCCTTGATGATCGGTTTCAATTTGTTGGCCATTAAATTCAAAAAAGTTTACCAAGTTATTACCTTCTCGTGTAACAAAGATTGTTCAACAAATTGTGAATAATCAATAATATCAAAAGAGCCCGCAGCTTCACTGGCTAAAATAATCATCAAGCGATCAAATAAACCCCTAGCGACAACATCATCTTGTAGCACAAACAGCTTTACGTCTGCTAAAGCTTGTTGCCACTGGGTTTGTAATAAACAATTCACTGCATCGCTAGACAATAAAATACTGTCTGTAGGGTGAATATAGCGTAGGCACGTACTTAAGGCATTGTCAGCCATTACTGATGTTTGGATATGATGTAATATCAAAATACTAACACCTCATCAGCGGCTTGCAGGGTTTGAGTAATAACCTCTGGAGTCGCCACCGTCGCTGTAATACTGAGGTCATTGGGCTGCATTCCTAATGTTTGCATTGATTGGGCACAAACCAACACGGTATCAATATCGTAAAGAGATAGCGCTTTAAACGCCGCTACATAATCTTTAGATCCTGCTTGCTCAGGTGTTTGGCCTGCTAATAAATGTAATACCGCTTCATTGGTAAATATAATACTCACTTCTTGTTCAAAGCTGGCACTGAGCATGGCAAAGTCCAGCCCTTCGCGGGTACTGGTGGTACCCAATGGTGCATGCCTAAACATAATTACCATTGATTTCATTGTCTTTTCCACTAATACGTTAAAAGCTAATCAACCTGTCAGCTTGTTCAATACCGACCACTAATTCACCCAAACCGCCCATGGTAAAGGCGTCACTGCTATTCCATTGTGGTTTACCATTCTCTGTAGCATCTTGTGGTGATAACACACCACGACGCAGCGCAGCAGACACACAATTGGTTAGCGGTATTGAATGTTTTGATGACAATGATTGCCAATTGGAATGCATATCAATTTCGTCAGATGCAGGACAGGTGAGAGCATTACTATTGGTTACGCCATCTTGATAGAAAAAGACGTTGATAATTTGGTGGCCATTAGCTAATGCGCTTTGGCAAAATGATAACGCGCGAAAACTGGCTGTAGAGCCATAAACGCTGCCGTTTACTTGAATGATGAATTTGCTCATTATAAAAAAAATGACCCTAATGTAGGGTCATTTTAACGTAATTTGCTGATGAACTCTATCGACGATTAGTCGTCGCTGCCAATACCCATTAAATGTAGTAGGCTTATGAACAAGTTCAAAAAATCTAAGTACAATGAAATAGTCGCACGAACGTAGTTTGTTTCGCCGCCATTCACGATACGACTAGTGTCATATAGAATGAAACCAGTCATTAGCAACGCAATACCTGCATTCATTGCCATAAATAATATTGAGCTACCAACGAATATGTTAATGACCATAGCACCGATCATTACTAATAAACCCGCAAATAAGAAACCGCCCATAAATGAGAAGTCTTTCTTAGTGGTTAACGCATAAGCTGAAAGCGATACGAAAATGATAGAGGTTAACCCTAATGCCTGCATAATTAAGCCAGGGCCATTTGCCATACCAGCATAATGGTTAAGAATGTAACCGAGCGACGCGCCTTGCATACCGGTAAAGGCAAACACCCAAAATATAGCAGCAGCACTGTCGGCTTTTTTAAGGGTCACGAATAATAACACTAAGCTACCAAGCGATAAGCCTAATGACATCATCGGCCCAAGGTTGATTGCCATGGCTAAACCTGCAGTTACTGCAGAAAATGCCAATGTCATTGCCAGCAACATATAAGTGTTTTTTAGCATTTTGTTGACATCAGTAGTCGATAGACTAGGTGATATAACTGATTGTTGATTCATTATCGTCTCCAGGTGTTAACTCAATGATTTGCTCAACGAGAAAAATATCTTTCACAAAAAAATATTTCACTCTGAAGCTAAATCCTTTTGTATAGCGTAAGCAATGTACATTAAACAAAAATTAATTCATAACAAACATCATCTTAATAGTCGCTAATTTAACATAAACGTTTGTATAAGTAATGTTATTAACAAAAACTTATTTTGCAAAAGTGGCTTAGCTAAGCCACTCTTTTTTTAGTTTCTCGGTGTCGCCGAGGTGATCTAACACCCACTGCATAGCAGGCGTCATATTGGCATTATTCCAGGCTAAACAGCAGGCTGTGTCTTGCTTTGGGGTGGCGAGTTGTTTTTCTATTAGCGCGCCAGCTTTAATAAAAATATCAGCCAAATGATATGGCATGTAACCCACGCCTAAGCCTTCTCTAAAACAATTTATTGCTCTTATCCAATCAGGTACCACAATTCTACGCTGATTATTTAACAACCAATTTGGTCTGTGGGCAATATTATGAGCTGTATCTTGCAAGCAAATTGACGGATATTGTAATAATTCATCGTCTGTTAACGCATGTTCAGCTTTAGCTAACGGATGATTTTTACCCACTAAAAAAGACCACTGAATCATTCCCATATCGCGTGACTTAAAAGTGCCACCCACAGGAATACTTGAGGTTGCTCCTATAGCGATATCGCTTTTGCCCGTCGACAATGCTTCCCACACGCCATTATAAACTTCTAAGCGAATAATCAATTCAATATCAGTAAAGTGGCGATAAAAATCAGCAATTAAACCACTGATTTTGTCCGCACGAACCATATTGTCAATCGCAATAGATAAAGAAGGGCGCCAACCGTTAGCCACTTTCTGGGTATCTCGTTTAATGTTATTAAGCTTGGTCATTATCTCGCGCGACTGCGCGACAAAATGCTCACCCGCTGGCGTCAAACTAACACTGCGATGGTGACGCTCAAATAATATCACCCCTAAGTCATCTTCAATCTGTTTAATGGCATAACTCACCGCAGACGGTACTTTATTCAATTTATTGGCTGCTGCGGTAAAACTGCCCACACGGGCAACAATATCTATCATTTCGAATGCTTGTTCTGAAAGCATCTCGCTATCCTTGGCATTGGCAAAATTACTTGCAGTAAAGGTAAACATTAAGCCTAATCAAATCAAGCAAAGTCGCCGCTATCAGCTGTTTAATCACATTTTAAATGACAAAAATGGTCAGCTTAAGTTGATTAGCACAATTCAACTGCCGTTGAGCTCGTTTAAGAACACTTCAAGCCACATATTGTGTTCATCCTCATTATAGAGGCTTAGCTGTTAGCGAATAATCCATATCGATACACCAATTACAGTTAACTTGAGTGTTTAATCACCACTTAACAAATTATTTGCAATTTACCCTTTACACAAAACAGTCATTGTCATATTATTCGCCCGCTCGGAGGGATGGCAGAGTGGTCGAATGCACCGGTCTTGAAAACCGGCAACGGTTTATCCCGTTCTAGGGTTCAAATCCCTATCCCTCCGCCACATTCTAAAGTGAAAAAGCCATTGATAATCAATGGCTTTTTTGCTTTCTAGCATTTGAAAAATCATATTCTCAGACCCAAAACGGATGACTGAGACATATGTACCTATTCAGAGCCACAAATTGTACCTATTACACCCGCATGGTGTTGCCTGCTTATCTGCGTGATAAAGGCTTCGCTGCCGACATCAAAGTATCTTTGCTCACTAAACAGCGCTCAATCGCGATAGGCCGTAATCTTGTCGTTGCGGGTATCTTACGGCCATTAATCAGCAACTTAACACCACAATCAATGCCAGATGTGTTTAAAACACAGGTTAATCAATTGATTAATGATGCCCGTGCAGGCTTTATTGGGGTAACTGATACGCTTGATGATAAGGCTAAGCCAGTGCGGGAAATCATTCAGTTTATTCCCACTCGGCCAACGAAATTAGCACATAATAGTGCGACATATGACAATTATCCCTTACCAACAAACTTGGCATTCTCAAAAAGTTCGGATAGTAAAAAACAAACAAATTCAGTCGCTAACGTCACATTAACGGATGCACTAATTAAATTTATTGCTTCTAAACAAAAGCAGTCTGTCTCAGTGTTAACGGTAAAGCAGCTTAATCAACGTATAGGCCACTTTATTGAAAGAACTCACCTAGATGATGTATTCGACATCACTAGCGCTGAGGCGATGGAATACAAGGATTGTTTGCTCGAAGAAGGTCGAAGCCATAAAAGTAATAAAGATTACTTAGCGGCGGTGTCGCAATTCTTTAAATGGTGCAAACTAATGCGCTACACCACCGCCAACCCGTTTGATGAAGTAAAACTGTCAAAGCCAAGTAATCAAACTGGGCATGATTTAGCGCGTCAACGCTGGCAACCAGAGCAACTAAAATACGTACTGCAATCACAAGACTTTATTGATAAACACCCTGACTTTAAATGGATAACACTATTGATGCTGTATCACGGTTTACGACCTTCAGAGGCTTGTCAACTACACAGTAATGATATAACCGTAATCGATGGTATCAGCGTCATTCACGTGACCAATGAAGGCACGAGCCAACAGCTCAAGACTGCACAGTCAAAACGAACCGTTCCGTTACATCAAAAATTGATTGAGCTCGGTTTTATTGATTTCGTCCAAATCATGACTGACCGAACATCAAAAAGAAGTTATTTTAAATACAGCCCGTTATTTCATTACCAACCTAGTAGTGATGGCGTTTGGTCACATAAGTTCTGCCGTGAATTTGGCAAATTACTCGACCAACTTAACTTTATCGCAGGTAAGCGACCAACAGCCTATTCATTCCGTCACACCTTTATTGATGAGCTTAAGCAACTGCAAATAGAAGAGTCGATGGTGGCACAAATCGTCGGGCACGTTTATCACAACATCACCTATGGACGATACGGCAAGCAATATGATGTAAAAACACTCAAACCAGTGGTGGATAAAGTCAGTTACACATTGAATTTATTTCTACCAGTATAAGAAGTGGGATTATATGAGAGGATTTTTGCTGAAAAGATCAACTGTAGAGCGTTAATCATGACAACAGTCAGTAAATCCTGAGTGACTTTATACGCCAAAATTTGCTCTCACAGAACCAATAATCAGCCTGAGAAATGATGAAACCTATCAGCGGCATCATTTATCAGCAGCACTTATCAAATCCTATGGGCGTAAAACGATAATAAATCTTGCTGAGAAATCGAACTTTCACTTTTTTTGCGTTAATTTCGCGTAACTTCTCACGTAAAGAGTGCAACTTAAACCGCTTCGCACTCAGTGAGTGCGAAGCAAAAGCAGCCCACAATTATGTGGGACTACAACGTAACCCGGTACGCTCCTATCCCACTTTTGTTCCAAAAGGTCGGATAGGATCTACGGGCAAGGGGAGAACCCCTTAACCCCAACAGCCACATGCTGCGCATGTGAAAAAGTCAAAAGCGTGAAAGATAAAATCAATATGTACACTTTTATGTGGTACGCACTGTTTTTATGTACAGTTATAATGGGATTTCATCGATTTACGCTAAAAAACGATTTAAAATCGTTCTTTAGTTGTATCGTATTAAAAATAGAAAAATCGTAATCATCTGATATTAATGCCTTTAATTTTTCTGGCGGTGACCACAAACTCTACTTTAAGCGCAACCTCGGTTTGTTTTTGTCTGTTAGGCACAATTAATTGCTTTACTTCAATAAGATAGCAAATGTAGGATGATATTAATCAATAACTTAAACGGCCGACTTTAAATTTATTTGGCCCTTTAATAAGCTGTTGAGGCTGTAGAATTACTCATTTTACAGAAAAACAGCCTTTATTATGGGTTCCAAATGCATTACCTAGTGTTTTAAAAGGGTTTAGGATTGATTTCAGGAGCTCGTTTTTTAATTGAATTTGGCTGTTAGAGTTATTCTACAGTCTCGTTATATTTCAAGGAGGATTAGTGAAGCATTTAGTTTTAGTTTTTTCTTTTCTGGTTGTTGGCTGTACCAGTTTAAAAGATGCTAGTGAAAGCCGCCATAATCCTGAAGTTTTTGTTGGTATAGAAGATGGAAACCTGATTTATCAAGGTGAAATAACTGAAACATCAAATAATGTGATTTTTTCATTGTTTAGGGCTGCTGAATTCAAGCCAAACCGACTGATTATTTCGAGCCAGGGCGGTGAGATTGGTGCCGGAATGAATTTAGGTCAGTGGGTTAGAGATAATAATTTGGATGTTGAGGTCACAAGAGTATGCGCTTCTTCTTGTGCTAACTATGTATTACCAGCTGCCAATACGAAGTACTTAAGAAAAGACTCGATTCTGATATGGCATGGTAGCGCTTGGCAATCCAATTGGCATGTCGATCAAGAGCACCGTGAAGCTTTCAACACTTACATAACTTTAATGCGTAAAAAGGAAACTGATTTTTACGCAGATATCGCAGTCGATAACCTACTAGCTACTTACGGCCAGTCTAAATTTAATTTCTTGGACTCCACTCTGGGCTTTTTTGGTAAAGGAACTGTTGGTTTTGATTACTCTAAAGCTGATATGAAAAAATTTGGACTAGTTAATATTGTACTCTTAGATGGCGAATGGGATTGGAGAAAATATCGGCCTGATAGATCAAATCTGGTTAAGCGTATCAGGGTTGACGATGATTTTGAGTTTAAGCTTCGTAGATTTGAAATATAACAAAAAAATTTTATCACCAGCAAAAGGCGCTGGCTGCGACGTCAACCCGCTGCGTGGCTTTCCGCGCTAAATTTGGGCGTTAATCATTGACAACCTACTCAATAAATATTTAAATGTCATATATCAACTACGAATGTTCACTATCTGAGATGTGATTTTACGATTAGTTATTGATTATAATGAATTTTAATTTTATTTTGTGGCTGATTTCTTGGGTTCAAATCCCTATCCCTCCGCCACATTCAAATAAAAAGGCCTTATCGAAAGATAAGGCCTTTTTATTTGGGCGAAAAATAGAGATTTAAGCCCTGGGTTCCTCTTTATAAAAGATCGCTATCCCTCTTCAAGATACAAGACCAAATGCCAAATCGACAAATTTAAGGCCTTTTTTTGGGGGGGAAATAGAGATTCAAAACCCGCATTACACGCAAGCTATATCCATCTTCAAGATCCAATACCAATACGATAAAGTACCATCATGAATTACAGATTAACTGCAGGTGTCACGATTAATTTTATTAGCTAAAACCCAAAGTCTATGTGTCAATGCATATGCTATCTATTTGAAAATAAAGATTGTTATTACTGTTTATCATCTTTAGGATGACATCCAATTGGTTGTATTGAATATTATGGATGATATTAATGTTACGTTGCTTATTAACCCTCTGCTTAATTGTTTTTTCTTGTCACTCTTTATCTTCTGAGAAAACGCCTTTTGTAAAAGTAACCTCAGCTTGGAATAAGCCGAGTTTAATCACAGATAATGACCCTGCATGTCAATCCTTGTTGGAAGATGCACAATCAAAATTCTACTCAGATATCGATTGGGGCGCAGCTTATGGCGTTAGAGGGCATGGCTATGTAAATACTGGAGAAATACTAGATTGGACAATATTAGGAGGAGACTCTTTAACAAGCCTGCATGCTTACGATAAAGACTTCTATCTTTATAATTATTTGCACAATGGTTGCAGTGGAGCGTGTGAGAGGCAGCAATCGCTAGTGTCTACTTCACCATTCACTGAGCTAACCGCTGAGCAAATAGGAACTTTAGCCACAAATGCACCACCTGCAATGAGCTATGGTTACACATATGCCCAGTCGGGCACTAATATACCGTATATGTTTGTTTTAGGACATTATGGCGCTGATATAGGCCTGCTATTCGTTTATCGTCTTAGCCCAAACGCTACATGGGCACCAGCTTGCGAAATAAACTTAACAGCAGCAGAAGTGCCTTTCAACAAAGAGCATAGTTATTTCAGCGCGATGAAAAGTTTTGATGATTTGTATCAATCTACTCTGGCTTTAAGTCAAGGAAACGGTGGTTCTTGTGGACGAATGAATACTCGTTGGCGTTGGGACAATGCCATTAAACATCAACTGAGTTTAACGTTAACTCGCCCCTGGGCAATGGGGGGCGAAGTTAGAGAAAGTGAGAATAGTCACGGTAATTATTCTAAAATGATAACCGATTTAGAAAGGTGGTCATTAACTGGTTTCGCTGAGCAAAAAGCATTTAATGGCTATAAACATCAGTTAGCTATCTCGATAAAATCGCTTTCGCAATTTTATCAACAGGCGAATCATTGGCATAAACAACAATCCGATGAAATGGCTGAGCTTGCATTAACATCAGCAATTAGTGCAGGTTTTGGGTTCTATATGTATAACCCTGAATTTTCCGCAGGTGAGTTCAATCTAAGAAATGCAATCATTACCAAACAATCATTAGATACCATAAAAAAAATTGAGTTTATTGCTAGTGATATCGACAGCATCGCAAAAGCTTATTATTCGCAAGAGGCACAAGAAAGTATTTTAAACTTAGCGATTGACCAACCTGAAGTACTAGAATATCTATTGCAACAGGGCATTAGTCCCAATCACAGTAATGCATTTGGTAAAACACCTTTGATGTACACGGCGCAATATAATTTATTAGAGTCCGCCAAGTTGCTTATTCAACACGGGGCTAATACAGTCGCGAATACCACAATACCAGATGATACTTGTTATTACGCGTTAAGCACCTTCAAAATGACGGCTCTTCATTATGCCGTAAGGTATGCTTCTCCTGATTTTATTAAGTTATTAATAGACAATGGTGCTGCAACTTATATGAAAGCTGAGAACCATAATAATTACCCAATGACAGAAGAATCACCATTGGATTGGTTCTATCGTTATACCGATAAAGCATCAGCTGAGATAAATAGTCATATTCCTCAAGAAAGTAAGTTAACTGTACAACAGTGGCTTACGCCTCCAAGTTCACAACAATTAGATAAAGTTGAAAAAGATCAAATAAAATCGGCTATAGCAGCTTATCAACAGGGTAAAGTACAAGATGCTTATGAGTATTTAATCAAGGCATTGAGCATTAACCCTAAAAATGAGAAAGCACTTAGTGACATGTCATTAATTGCGTTGAAAAATAACCAATTCGGTCATTCATTATCAGCCAGTAACTGGTTAATTAATCATAGTGAAAATAGTAAAACGGTGGCGAATGCATGGTTTAATCAAGGGCTAGTCTGTGATCAGCATCAAGTAAAAATGCTTAATACTGATATCGGCCATACCATTACGTATGACGGTCAATATTATTGCGCTGAACCAGCTATTTACTCATATATCAATGCTTGGATGTTGACCAAAAATATCGCTAGAAAAAATAAGATTATAAGCCAATTCGATGATGGATTAATGCAGACTTGTAGTGCTGTTCTGGCAGATAACAACCATTTTAAATTTCACTTCGAAAATCGAAAAATACTGATACTGCGCTCTAAAAATGATCATACATCTCTAGATACATTATTTAAAAATATCTCCTTCAATTACAATGGAATAGGCAATAATTAATTAGATAAGCATACTTCGATAGAGACGATAAATACATACGACATAGATGATTATGTTATTGAAGAAGTTAACTCACCATTTAGTTTTTCGGCTTTTATTTCTCAGGCTGATCAATTGCTGGATTATAGCGGCAAAGTATCTGTATATGCTAAGAGCCAGAATAAGCTCGCATTACATAGTCACTATAGATATTACGATAAAGACCTGAAAGATTTAAAAGATGTGTCATATCTTGAATTGTATTATAGTCATAATGACAATTTGACTCTTACAGTTAAAGATAAGTCACCAAGATTCCTAGCGTTAACATGGACAACAAACGGTGAATATCTCATTGGTATGTCTTCACGTTGGCAAGCTGATAATTATTTATCTGTGTATTCGGCGGTTGGTCTTCCTTTAAAAGAGTTTACTATGGATTGTGATTTGTGGCTGGATCAATCAAGAGAAAAAGAACTTGAAACTAAATCTCAAGTTTTCATAAGTATGTTAGGTTCATTTTGTGATACCACTCCTGAATTGTTTTATTCGCTAGAGAGTATCAACGCACTTGATGCCATTTACTTGGGAGAAAGTACTAATAGTATTGGGATCTGTATAGGGGGAAGTTGTGTTGTGTTGCCACTTGAACAGTCAGAAGAAGCCAATTTTATGACCTTATATGAATTGCGAGATAAGTATAAAGTCACGGACTTTTAGGAACTTTTGGCGGCATTTAAACGAGACACTCATGGTTAAAAATACTTAGTCAGTGAATAGAGTGATTCCAAAGCCCGCAGTGCGGGCTTTGCTGTTTCAGACCTAGGCTGGCAGCTCATTATGGGTGAGTGTCTAACGAAGTAAACCTAGCGTCGATGTTGTGATTGTTTAAAAATACCTGCTCAATGACAAATTTAGGAACCAATAGCATGGCCACATATGGACGCTCCCGGTGAGTCAAGATAATACTCTGCTCACCGAAGGCTTTGGGGCCTTAGTTTTCTGTACAACATTCTTATTTTTATCGTTACTTTTGATGCGATTCACTTACCGCTACAAGCGGTATTAATGCCCTGATATTTACAGAGCAGCGATTTAACAGTGAGATCTGTGCACCTAATGAAATCAGTTCATAATTATCGACTTTTTCAACTTCAGGAATAAAGCCAATCTTAGTTCGTAATTGCAGATTTTGAAGATGTAAAGCTCTGCCACCAATTGAAATTAATTGACTATTTTAATTAAGAGTCTGGGTTCCACTTTATTGGGAGAAACATAGGACTTTGAACTCCGAGTTCTTATTTAGCACTTGGCGTTATCAACTACAGAATGTAGAAGCATGTTTACACATATAGACCCGACTCAGATAATGTTATGGTGTTTTTGCTCCTCAATGAGACATTGCATCAGTTAATACCGATTTATACAGAGTATGTTTTTTAAATAAAGGGGTGCCTATTAAAAATACCCTTTTATGAAATATCCCAGTCAAATAAAGTAGTTAATATTAACAAGTTCTTGGGTTATTGTTATTGTGTTTTAATCTAAACCAAAGTTGCCAGTAACAATCTACATTAGCGGTTTTATGCAAACGGCTTAATTAATAATCGAAGGATCCGCAATGAACTTCAGTGATAAACCCGATCGCACATCATCGAAAGCCCATAAATGGGAAAAATACAAAGGTACAGATATACTGCCTATGTGGATTGCAGATACTGAGTTTCGCTGTGCTGAGCCTATCTTATCCGCTTTACATCAGCGCATTGATGACGGCTTACTCGGTTATACCTGTCCGGCTCACGATACCGATGCCAATGAGGCCGTAGTCGCGTGGTGTCAACGTCAGTATAACTGGAAGATTGATCCTAGTTGGCTCGTCTGGACTCCGGGTGTGGTGCCTGCGTTCAATGTGGCTATTCAAGCCTATTGCCAAGCAGGAGACACGATTATTGTACAAACACCCAATTATCCTCCGATATTGGCGGCACCTGCAATTAATAATCTCAACCGAACTTGTATAGGATCGATAGAAGTGGAGGGTCGCTGGACACTCGATTTTAATGCCTTAGAAGAGGCTGCCGCGGATCCTAAAGCCAGCTTATTTATTATGTGTAATCCAATGAATCCGCTTGGTTCAGTCTTAAACCAAGACGAGCTAGACAAAATTGCAGCAATATGCAGAAAACATGGCGTGATGCTGTGTTCGGATGAAATTCACTGCGATCTCATTTTAGATGACGTGCCACATTTACCTGCCAGTGCGCACCCCGAGTTGGCTGAGCATTCAATAACATTAATGGCAGCCAGTAAAACGTTTAATATTGCTGGATTAGGTACGTCTTTCGCTATTATTCCAAACGAAAAACTAAGAGCAGCTTTCAACCATGCTGCCCGCGGCAGATTACCATCGGTAACCGTCACGGGTCTTACGGCGACTAATGCAGCCTTCAAGCATTGCGATAACTGGCATCAACAACAAGTGGCGTATTTAACTCAAAATCGCGATTATTTAGTGACTGAAATCAACAAAATTGACGGTTTAAAAGCTATCTCACCCGCGGCGACTTTTTTACTCTGGGTTGATGCAACCGGTTTGCAAGTCACCGATACGCAAGCCTGGTGTGAAGCCAAAGGTGTTGGTCCATCAGCGGGCAGAGACTTTGGTGATAAAGACTATTTTCGCTTGAACTTCGGTTGCTCACGAGATTATTTAGTCGAAGCAATTAAAAAACTGCAGGGCGGAGTCGTTTAACCACAAGCAAAATTTTTTGCGGATAATATCAATATAAAGTAAAAAAGTTGAGCCTTTATCCAGTAGTTAATCGTATGACTATAGAATAAAAATTTAAGGAACGTGTTTCAGGATGACCTTACCTATACAAAACGCTCAAGAAATGGCTAAACGATCCGCAACGTTCGTTGAACCTGGTGCATTGCGCAGAACCCCTAAACTCAGCAGTGGCTGTGTGGATGACAAGCGCAAAGAAATCGCGCTTTACTTCACTAATACTTTCGATACCTATTCGCAACTGTTTGATTGTTTGCGCGACGATGCTGGTTTTTATCAAAAACCTATCCCCTTGCGCCACCCGCTTATTTTCTATCTTGGGCATACGGCCACTTTTTTCATCAACAAGCTACTATTAGCAAATCTGATCCCCAATAGGATAAATCCTCATATGGAGTCAATTTTTGCTGTGGGTGTTGATGAAATGAGCTGGGATGATCTGTCTGAAGACAGTTATGACTGGCCCAGTGTTTCTGCGGTAAAAGACTATCGCGCGACAGTGCGTGCCACAGTATTAACATTAATTGATACCTTGGACCTTGTTCTACCCATTGATTGGGAAAATACCTGGTGGCCTATCGTCATGGGTATTGAGCACGAGCGTATTCACCTTGAGACGTCGTCGGTACTCATTCGCCAGCATGAACTGGCCAAAGTCCAATCATTACCTCAATGGCCTGCTTGCAAAGAGACTGGCCAGGCGCCAAAAAATAAATTGATAAGCGTCGCTGCCGGCTCTGTTAATCTTGGAAAATCCTTTGATAGTGATGTCTATGGCTGGGATAACGAATATGGCCAACATCAGGCAGAGGTCGCTGAATTTAAAGCCAGCCAATATTTAGTCAGTAATCAAGAGTTCCTCGAGTTTGTTGAGGCCGGTGGTTACGAGCAAAATAGTTTCTGGAGCGATGAAGGCCTGGCTTGGCGACAATTTACTGAGGCGAAACACCCAGCATTTTGGCATTGGCATAATGGCTGGCGTTTACGTCTGATGACAGAAGAAATTGATATGGCTTGGGATTGGCCTGCTGAAGTTAACTATCATGAAGCGAAAGCGTTTTGTGAATGGAAAACAGTCGCTACCGGGCAACAGATCCGCATGCCAACTGAAGACGAATGGCATCTTCTATGCTCACAAGCTGGAGTTGAAGAGCTGGGTAATAGCGCGGCTAATGCTAACTTACATCTTGACCATTTTGCATCATGCTGCCCGGTAACGCGCTATCAACATGGCAATTGGTTTGATGTGGTGGGCAACGTGTGGCAATGGACTGAAACGCCAATTTACCCCTTCGATAACTTTAAAGTACACCCATTGTATGACGATTTCACCACGCCAACTTTTGATGGTAAACACAACCTGATCAAAGGTGGTTCATGGATTTCAAGTGGTAACGAAGCGCGCCTTAGTGCACGTTATGCGTTTAGGCGTCACTTCTTTCAGCACGCCGGATTCCGCTATATTACCTCTAGTGTTGAGGCGACGTCTCCTAAGGCTTACTACGAAAGTAATCAGTTATTGTCAGAATACGCAGAGTTTCACTTTGGTGATACTTGGTATGGCGTAGATAATTTCCCTAAAGCCTTAGCTGATATTGCACTTGAGGCAATGAAGGGCAAACCCACAGTTAAAGCTCTTGACCTAGGCTGTGCATGTGGTCGTGCAAGTTTTGAGCTAGCCCGTCAGTTTGATGAAGTAGACGGTATTGATTTTTCAGCAAACTTTACCCGCCTTGCTGCTCAAATGGCGCAGCAAGGTGCAGTGCGTTACGCCCGAGCTGAAGAAGGCGAGTTAGTGAGCTATCATACTCGTACCTTGCAAGAACTAGGGTTGGAAGCTTATGCAAACCGCGTAGCATTTCATCAAGGCGATGCCTGTAACCTCAAACCCCAATTCACTTCTTATGATTTAGTACTAGCAGCTAATTTAATTGACAGACTCTACCAGCCGAGCCGTTTTCTTGCGGATATGGCACAGCGGATCAATGATGGCGGCTTGCTTATTATTGCATCGCCTTACACGTGGCTGGAAGAACATACACCCAAGGACGAGTGGATAGGTGGGTTCAAAAAAGATGGCGAAAACTACAGCACGTTAGATGGCTTGAAAGATCAACTATCAAGCCATTTTAAGTTAGTCGGTGAGCCGCGAAAAGTCCCGTTTGTGATCCGTGAAACTCAGCACAAGTTTCAGCATACCTTGTCTGAACTTACGGTTTGGGAGCGCTTGCCACGCGGATAAGCGCCTCAATTTCATGAGCTATCTCTTTGTGGTCTACCAGTTGTTCAAACCAACTGGTGGCCACAATATCGCTTTGCAGTCCAAGCAAGGTTCCCAGCACGATGCCACGATGTACATTGTCACCGCCTAAATTGGTATTTACTCGCAGTGCTTGCCAAGGATTATTTTGGTATTTATAAGCCAGATACAAGACGACAGGCCAAGAATCTGAAATATAACACGCCCTTGAAAAAATCTGACCGACGACTTGGTTATCGGGCACATTACGTTTTAACAGACCGGCTAAATTAGTACTCGTTAAGCCCTTACTTGCATCAAGTAAAAGTGTTTTAACGCCAGCTTCATCAGGCCCGTCCATCAGCCCACACAATAGTTGCACATAGCTATCACACACCTGCATTAAGGATTCATCAGGATGGGTTAAGGCTAGATGTGCTCGGCAGGCAATCTTTATCTCGGCTTCGCTTATGCCACTAAGTCGTTCTGAAAAAACCAAAGGCGCTATTGTCACCAATGCACCGATAGATGCCGTGTCGTGAGTTATCATTCCACAATTTTCAGGCTTGCGTCCCTGCGCCAAATTAGCAAAAAATCCTCGATGGTAGGATTCTGCATAAGTATCGGGATGAGCGGCGGGAGTCATTGTCATAAAGTCAATGTAGGCATTAACAAATGCTTGTCGGTCGTAGCGTTGTGGCGAACTCGCCAAGGTGCGCATCAGCACACGAGCGCAATGGGCGTTGAGGGTGTTTTCACCGGCCTGCATGCCTTGATGATAATGTACATTCGGTTGGTCCCAAAACTGCGCCTTATCTTTTAAAATAACATCGCCTACCACTTGCGGCGACAGATCGTTAGTTGAATGCCCCTTAGACGATCGATGGACTGTCGCCCTCCTTTATGTTTGGAGTGCAAGGACATAATAGAAGAAGGGTGAAACTCTGGTGCGGCTTCAAAGCGCTGAATACCACCAGTAAAGGCACGCTCTATTTCCATTGGCTGATAATACCAATGCACAGGCATGGCTAAAGCGTCAGCAATAAAACTTGTTTTAAGTGCCCAGGTTACGCGAACTAGCTCAGAAGGGGTGTTATTCATGATAATGCCTTTATCACATGGCAAAAAATAATTCGTATCAGCATTGACTCCGCAACAATAGGTTGTGAATCGATAACGAATGGAAATTTTGATGATGTGAATATGATTAAAAACGTATGTGGATATACTTGATACGTCATTTATACAAATCTAGACGTTTTTTATGGCAATACATTAAATTAATTACAAGCTCTTATTTACAAAGACAATTATTCGCAACCATAATGTTGAACATTATAATTTTGCAACTCACACGGCAATAACTTTTATGTTGGCGTTTTTTGGGGGCTAAACCACCACTTATAAAAGACGATCGGTTTATATTTTTGATATCCTGCTTGTTAATAGTTTACCCAATTATTTGTACTGATATACTCAGCTTCATTCCAATTGTTAACATACTGTGTGCCAATGTCTGTAATCACTCCTAACTTACCCCGTAGCCCTAGTTTTTTGCAGTCTATTGTCTGTTTTAGCGTGATTATCATCACCATTGCAGGAGGACTTTTTGGTCTAGGGATCAGCCTGCATATACTGATGTTTCTGTGTCTTTTGTGGATAGGACTTAACGCTTTTAGTCTTGGCTATGGCTATGTACACATACGTGAGTTAATGACTAACGCCCTCAGCAGAGCCATGCCTGCCATCTATATATTTATATTGATCGGCATGGTGATTGCCAGTTTTATGCACAGTGGTACCATCGCTACCCTTATTTATTATGGCCTTAGCTGGCTGAGTCCGAGTTTGTTTTTGGCCGTCGGTTTATTACTGTGCGCCTTGATGTCGGTTGCAACCGGAACGTCTTGGGGTACAGTCGGCACTTTAGGCGTGGTTTTTATTGGCATTGGCTCTGTGATGAATATTCCACTTCCTTTAGTTGCCGGTATGATTGTCTGTGGTGCAACTTTCGGTGATAAAATGTCGCCGATTTCAGATACTACAAACCTCGCCGCGATGAGTGCTGGCACCGATATTTATCGACATATTTACGCCATGTTGTTCACTACAATGCCTACTTTTATCCTCACCTTCATCATATTTTTAGTGATAGGATTTAATTATGCGGAGCAAAATCTAGACTTAACAGAAGTTACCTCAATTCAAACGGCACTGGCCAACACTTACAGCCTTACGCCATTAATTACCTTATTACCACTGATTTTACTTGCGGTATTGAGCATTAGAAAAGTGCCCGCTGAAGTAACGATGTCATGCAGTATTATACTTGCCGTGCTCATTGCCATTTTTTATCAAGGTGAGAGTGTTATCTCCGTGCTTAATGCGCTGTGGGAAAATACGCCCGAATCAACGGGTATATCCAGTTTAGATGCTTTGCTTGGTCGCGGCGGCATTAGCAGCATGAGCTGGACCTTGCTGCTGGCGTTAATGGCCATCGCGCTAGGTGGGATTTTGCACGGCGCGGGATTTCTCACCGTATTGTTAGCCGGTATTATAAAAAGAGTGCAGCGCACCGCCACCCTTATTGCTACGACTATTATGTCCGGTTTTTTAGGTAACATTGCTATGGGAGAGGCTTATATTTCGATTATTCTAAGTTGCCAACTGTTTAAGCCGAAATATGAGCAACAGAATCTAGAGGCTGCCATTCTTTCGCGCTCTGTTGAAGAAGGTGCCACTATGACCACAGGCCTTATTCCGTGGACCACAGCCGGGGCCTTTTATACCGCCACACTAGGGGTAGATGTTCTTGACTACGCGCCCTATGCATTTTTCAACTACCTCAATGCCATCATTGCAGTGGTAATGGCAGCATTTGGCATTGGTCTTCTCAAACCGAAAACCAAACCTGCCTTGGCAGTTTTCACTTCAAAGGAGCTTTAGTCACATGGCTGGCGATTTATAAATGTACCAAGATTTTAGTAACACACTACGCCATTGTAAATCTGCTAATATTAACGGTGACATTCATAGTTAATGCCAGATAAATAACGGTTTACTTTGATTTTTATATGCGAAGTCAGGGGGGGCTTGTTTATTAAAAGCCTGCAATCCCTCTGCAAGATTTATCGAGAAAGCCTCATCAGAAATGATGGGGCTTTTGTGTCTGCACTATTTGCCCCTAAGATCCCGATGGTTAAGAACGCAAAGCCTTAGGCACATCGTCACGGCCTAAAATATGTTCTAGTTTAGATTTTGAAGTGCTTACATTGATTGTTGAATCTATGAAATGAAAAGTACAAGGTACAAACCAATTAGTTTTTAAGTAGGCTTACTGACCGCTGCGAAAATTTGATGTTCATGACCATAGAAACTTATGTCTGAATATTCACATCATATGAAAATTCAAATTAATGAGATTTTTATCGTTCGTCTATTGTGCGTTTATTGTTCGTTATTTGCTGCATCATTGAGGCACGTCAAGATATCACCGACACATTTCAGTTAAATTTATAATGACAATGTTATTTCTAATACGCATTTACGTATCTGATTCCTTTAGTTGTAATCACAAAAAGAGTCAAACAGATGAAAAATTTTCCTGAACATTATAAAGAACTTAATACTTGGATGGACAAACTCGGGGTGGCTATACCTGAGGCTATGCAAGGGTTTGCTGAACTGCATAAGGCATCGATTACTCCTGCAGCTTTAGACAGTAAAACTAAGGAGCTAATTGCTCTTGGTATAGCGATAACGGTTAGATGTGATGGGTGTATTACATTTCATGTTCATGACGCATTACAGGCTGGTGCTAGTAAAGAGGAAATAGCTGAAACTGTGTCTGTGGCCATTCTGATGGGGGGAGGTCCATCAATGGTTTACGGAATTGAGGCCATGCAAGCTGTCAGTCAATATCAACAGCAAGGATTATAACCTCAATCTATCAATAATTTAGAAACTTGAATTAGCCAGAATGTTTACTAGCATCATTAACACACTAATAGCGGCTGTTTGTTTTTTCCTTGTAACCAGAGACTGTATAGGTGAATAAATATGAGTACAGCTAAAAGTGACAAAAATAGCAATCGTGACAATCTCGAAGGATATATTAAAGAGGCTGTTGAGACCGATAATAATATTAGGGAAACCGTTCGGTGCATTACTCTTAAAGCATTTAGTGAAGGTAAATTGGACTTCAGTGAGATCTCGCAAATTGCAAACCGAGTGGTTAAAGGTGCTGGTTTAGGTGCTATTACTCACGGCCGTGATGGTCAGGACAAGTTAACTTATGCCGTTGCGGGACTTGACGATGCCTTATGTTCTGCCGCCGAAGCATGCAAATTAGCCGTTGAAGAAGCTAGTTCGCATGTTAACACCTTTAGTAAGCAGGATTTAGATCGCGCCATTAATGACCTTAGTGAGCTTGAAGCTATGTTTTTAGATACTTTGAAAGAGGTAGCAATAGAGGCTAATGAGACGGTATCCGATACCTTAAATGATTTGGTTCGTCATGGGCGGGTAAGCGGCACTGCAGTTGGTCAAAAAACAACTGAGATCGCAACATTGTTAAACCAACAATTCAGTGAAAGGTTAAGCGACACTGTAAGCGCCGGAGTCGATTCAGCTGCGAAAGTAACAAGTAACCTAGCTTATGCTGCAGCTGGTTTTCTTGATGCGCTTGGACAAAAATTGAATCAGAAATCAACATCTAATCCAGCCCCAAATAAAAGTAAATAGGTGCACCATGCTTTGGGAGACGTTAGGCACAGCGCGAGATATTGGTCGACTGAATGAGCTTGCTTCGGTCTTAATCCGTTATGGCTTCGGCGATGTAATGCGCAGGCTTGGCCTCGCTGACATGTTGAATGTCGCAGGTAAGGCATTGCATTGGAAGCATGCTGCGGAAATAACCAGTTTGGAGTCACCAGTCAGGTTTTGTCATGCATTAGCTGAAATGGGGCCAACCTTTATAAAATTAGGACAAATTCTTGCTACCCGTTCAGACCTATTTTCACCAGAGTGGACGACTGAATTTGAAAAATTACAAAATCATGCGCCTGCGGTATCATCCGAATTAATCTGTAAACAATTACAAGAAGACTTAGGATGTAGTCCGCAACAAGCTTTTGCTGAATTTAATCCAAAACCTTTTGCTGCTGCGTCCATTGCCCAAGTGCATCGAGCTCGTCTACATGATGGTACTGAAGTGATTATTAAGGTTCGCCGGCCAGGCATTAGGCCCGTTATGGAAGCCGATTTACGTTTACTTGCCCGTATTGCAGAGATCATGGAGTCAGAGTCTCCGACATTACGCCGTTTTAAGCCTCGTGAGGTGGTACGTCAATTTACCCATTCTCTACGCCGAGAATTGGATTTATTGGCCGAGTGTCGCAATGCCCAAAGGGTAGCCAAAAATTTTAAAAGTAACCCTAATATCGTTATTCCTAAAGTGTATTGGTCTTGGTGTAGCGAACGCGTCAATGTGCAACAGTTTATTGATGGTATTTCTGGTCGAAATGTTGAAGCAGTCGAAAAGGCTGGTTTAGATAGAAAACTGTTAGCTAAGTATGGCGGTCAAGCCGCGTTGAAAATGATATTAATTGACGGTTTTTATCATGCAGACCCACATCAAGGTAATATTTTTTATCTACCAGATAATCGAATCGCATTTATTGATTTTGGAATGGTGGGACGATTGTCTTTCGAGCGCCGACATCAAGTGGTACAGCTTTTACATAGCATGGTTGAGTTGGATGCTCCTCGTGTTGTGGATGTATTACTGGATTGGGCTGGAAATCCTGCGATAAATTGTGAAAATCTCACATATGAAGTAGAAGAATTTGTTGATAAGTATCACGGTGTTTCGTTAAAAAATTTCCAGTTAAGCATGATGCTAACTGAACTGATCTCACTGCTTAGAGAATATGGTCTGAGCTTACCACCAGATATTATTATATTGATCAAAGCATTAATTGCACTTGAAGGTGTAGCTCTGCAGTTAGACCCAGACTTTAATATGGTCACTGAAGCCAAACCATTATTACACCAGCTAATGGTAGACCGATACGCACCAGACGCATTGGCCAAAAGAGGTTGGCAAGCCATTGTCGATACTGGCGAACTGTTAAGTGGATTACCACAAGACTTGCAACAACTTTTACGTTCAGCCCGTAGTGGTCGATTTCAACTGCATGTTGATGTAACAAGGCTAAAAGCATTTGGTAATCAACTTGATCGTGCTGCTAGCCGTGTGGCAATAGGTAACGTGGTAGCGGCTATGATTATTGGGTCGTCTATCGTGATGACAGTTGATGGTGGCCCGACTTTATTTGGTTTGCCGTTATTTGGCATACTTGGATTTCTGAGTGCTATCGTCGGTGGAATTTGGTTGTTATTTTCCATTTGGTCAAGTGGGCGCTGGAAGTAGAAATTTTGCCTATAACAATAATACACATGAGGGTGCATAAATGTTGATGCAGCACTTACAGTGCGTGAAGCATTAACAATATACTTCGATAGTAATAACTCATATTACCTTGGTTGTTTTGCTCGACATTAATAATAGTTCTATTTATTAGTATAAAACATAATCATTCCTTCCCATACAACCTGAAAAATCAGACCGTTTAGTGTTAAAAAGTGACGAGAAGTTACAAATACACAATGCAGCTTAACGCCTAACGTTAAAAATCCATCAACTACACTTTTACATCGATTGATGTAGCAACTAATACTTTATTTAACTCAAATGTGAAGAGGTTTTGTCTGAATGACTCCCAGGGATTTCTTTGCGGTCAACCGTGAAGTTATTCATGTGTTCGATTAATAACAAAAAACGGTTCATTAGCACTTCTTTTGCTATTAGAGCAGCATTTTTGGTCGAATCGTTGCATCTGTAAACTACACTAAAATGCTCGAGTTGATCACTTGATGCTTAATGTCGTGGTTTGTACACAAATAAATGCAATATCAAGTTCTTGCTGTGGCTCTATTGCGTCATTAATACGGTTTAAGCCTTAGGTTGAGATGACAGTTTAGCCATAGACCAAAGTCGATAGCCTACAATGACATAGACAATGCTAACCTGAATAAAAAAGGATTGGAGTATTCATGCTAAATAGAACAATTTTTATTAATGGTTTAGTGGTATTTGCTATCACTGTGCTACTGAGTTATTTCACTCTATCTCCTTGGCTGTATGCATTGTTGATCGCACTCGCATCTGTGGCCACGTTACTGCTTACCCACAAAAAAGAAACTAGCCCAGAAATCCTTGACTCATCTCAACAAGATGAGCATGTTGCTAGTGGTATTAGCAAAGCTGCCACTCGGATTGCCATTGGTGGGGCTGAAGTGTCATTTTTTATCGAAAAACTAGCACATGCAATGGGTTTACAAGTTAAGCATGTTCAAGAAATATCAGAAAGAGCAGGTAATTTAGAGCAAGGTGCTCAACAACTTCTAGGCCAATCCGCCCAAGTACGCTTACTGGTTGAAGAAGCAAATACCCAAGCTTCCAGCTACGCCAAAGAAATAAAACAAGTCGATGAACAGCAACGCATCCTGTCTACTGAGATTGAATCAACGGCAGTGTTATTAATCGAACTTAAAAATAAAGCTAATGCTATAAGCAGTATTACCGACACTATTAATCAACTATCTGATCAAACCAATATGTTGGCCCTCAATGCTGCAATTGAAGCCGCCAGAGCCGGTGAGCAAGGCAGAGGATTTGCCGTGGTAGCCGATGAAGTTCGCAATCTGGCACATAAAACGGCTGAAGCAACGCAAGGTATCGAATCATTGTTGTCAGAAATTGGCGAGAATAGCATTCAATCAGTACAAGCAATGCAACGAGTGAGTGAGATGGGGGGGAAGCTCTCTCAACGCATGAATGAGATCTATATCCTCACACAAGCGAGCCAAGAAAGTATGGCCGGTGCAGCAAGCGAAATGCTGCAAATGGATCAAACAGTAGGGTTAACCGTTGATAATACCAATGGTATTGGTGCAAATATTGAAGGAATAGGTGCCTCTATACTCAAAGTTGATACCGACTTAATAGAAGCTTCAGATCGTGTTCTTGAACTCAGTGGCTTTGCCGAACAGATTTTTCGTCATCTGCAGAGTTTCGATTTATCGGATAAACACGCAGTTATTGCTAATGTCGCGCTTAATGCAGCGGCTGATGTCGGAACCATTTTTGAATACGCTTTGGAAAAAGGTTCACTTACACAAGCACAGTTATTTGACTCAAATTACCAACCAATCCCTAAAACCGACCCGCAAAAATTCACCACCGGTTTTGACCGTTTTACAGACTCAAATTTACCTAACATTCAAGAGGTCATTTTAAAAAATAACGCAGATATTATTTATGCAGGAGCTGTGGATGTAAGAGGCTATTTCCCTACCCATAATCTCAAATTTTCTAAGCCTTTAACCGGAAATCGGGAACAAGACCTTGCTGGTAATCGCACCAAGCGTATTTTTGATGACCCAACAGGCAAGCGATGCGGCAGCAACACCGAAACTTTTTTACTGCAAACTTATAAGCGTGATACCGGTGAAGTGATGCATGATCTGTCTGCACCTATTTACGTTAATGGAAAGCATTGGGGTGGGTTTAGAATTGGGTACAAGGCAGAAGAGTAATAAATAATCTGCGCTATCCGGCGCATGATTATTATTTTATGTGCATGCAACCAATAAAAATCTACACATTGGAATTATGTTGTTAATTCATTGACTAAAGACCTAATGCACAGCAGCCTAAAGTATATTTAGTTGCTGTGCGCCAATAGCATTGAACATTCCCCGCCTAAAAATACAAATTTAAATAAGGTCAAATTAATACCTTTGAGAAATAGCCCTGAACCATACCGATTTTTCATTACCCATAAGAACATTATTATTAACTCATTAAGAGTTAAAGGTAGCTTGGCTACATATTGAGGATTTCTAAATTTAAGCCGAAATTGTAGTGAACGTGGTAGCAAGGTTGGCTCAGAAATTTCCACTAGGCGAAGCTGTATAAACTCACAAGGTCCACGATGTGCTGTTTGGTGGATCAGAGTGATTGATGAATGAGCTGTAATTGCTTATGCAAACATCAAACAAACACGACACCTAAAAGGCATTAATGTTTTACTGCAAGAGGCTATTTTCTGAGGAAGACCAAAGATATTGCGGATATTTCGATGAATGGTGCATGTTCGGTTAAGTGAAAATGCAGCTTGTGTTATTTAAATATATGATTATTTATATGTTTTATATTTTAAAATTAACCTGATAATGAAATAAGACTGAAATCACATTCCGATTTTGTTAAAATCCTTATCTAAGATGCAATCGAGTATCAAATCAATAGGGCAAGGCGGCTCTAACCGAGGGTTTATGAAGATAAATAAGGACAAATACAGTATAGATAATACCGATTATACTGTTGGACAGGATAACATCCAAAAATGGGGCTTTGATATTCATAACGCCGTTTTTGGGATAAGCGCAGGGTTAATCGCTGCTTTTTTAATTGCAATCTTAATTATCGATCCGGCAACATCAAAAGAGTTTTTAGATGGCTTAAAATGGCAAATTATCGGCACCTTTGACAGTCTCTTTATGTGGTCTGCTAATATTTTTGTGATTTTTTGCTTAGCATTAATCGTTTCTCCTTTTGGTAAAATTCGCTTAGGCGGAGATGATGCAAAAGCTGATTATTCAAGACTTTCATGGATAGCAATGCTTTTTGCTGCAGGCATGGGTATTGGTTTGATGTTTTGGGGCGTTGCAGAACCTTTAGCATATTACACCGGCTGGTATGAAACACCATTGAATGTGGTTGCTAATACACCTGAAGCAGCAGAACTTGCACTTGGTGCCACAATGTTCCATTGGGGGTTACATCCTTGGTCAATTTATGGCGTGGTAGCGCTGTCTATGGCTTTCTTTGCTTATAACAAAGGTTTGCCGCTTTCTATCCGATCTGCTTTTTACCCTATATTGGGTGACCGCACATGGGGCTGGCCTGGACATATCATTGATATTTTCGCCGTATTAGCCACATTATTTGGTCTAGCAACCTCATTAGGTTTAGGTGCTCAACAAGCTGCAGCTGGGTTCCATCATGTGTTTGGCATTGAAGCCGGCTTAACCCTACAAATCACTATTATTGTAGTAGTGACGTTGTTAGCTGTTATCTCGGTAGTACGCGGCCTTGAAGGCGGCGTTAAAGTCATTAGTAATATCAATATGTTACTAGCTGTTGCTTTACTCATTTTTGTAGCACTTGTTACTTTTGCTGTTTCAATGGGTACAATTCCAACAACGGTAATGGGTTATATAAAGAATATTATTCCATTGAGTAATCCAATCGGTCGTGAAGACGAAGCTTGGATGCACGGTTGGACTGTGTTTTATTGGGCGTGGTGGATTTCATGGTCACCATTTGTGGGTATGTTTATTGCTCGTATCTCACGCGGTCGTACAGTACGTGAATTTCTTTCCACTGTATTGATTGTGCCAACCGTAGTCACTATTTTATGGATGTCTGTATTTGGTGGTATCGCAATTGATCAAGTTATCAATAATGTGGGTACATTGGGCAGTAAGGGATTAACAGAAGTTCCGCTAGCTATGTTCCAAATGTTTGATTCGTTGCCTTTAGGTAATCTGTTATCAATGTTGGCTGTGCTATTGGTGCTGGTTTTCTTTATTACTTCTTCGGATTCAGGCTCACTAGTTATCGACAGTATTACTGCTGGTGGTAAAATTGATGCTCCGATCCCTCAACGCATCTTTTGGGCTGTAATAGAAGGTGCTATTGCAGCTGTATTACTTTGGGTTGGTGGTACTCAGGCGATTGAAGCACTTCAAGCGGGTGCTATTTCAACTGGATTACCCTTTACCATTATTCTATTGGTTATGTGTGTCAGTTTGTTGATGGGTATGCGTACCGAAAAGCATAATAAAAGCTAATTGTTGAAATTAAGTCCTTAAAGTGCAAACACATTTCAGGACTTAATAATTCACACAAAAAAGCCGATGATTAATTCATCGGCTTTTTTTTCATAAATATTTCTGTTCAGCTAAACTTTATAACCATAAATTTTTAATCGCAGTGTCGGGACTAAAATGATATTTAATTTGAGCCTGCAATAACTCTGCGGTGGCTATGGCATCAGTTAACGCATCATGAGGGGCATAAGCGGGCAAATGATAACGTTCACGACTATTTGCAAGGCGAATTGATTCTGTGCGTTTTCTTTTAAAGAAATTAAATAATCCCTGCGATTTTTCTCGTTGTACATTAGCCTCAATCTGCATGGTATCGATAACCGGAAACACAATGCCTTCATTAATCAACATGCGTAGCGTATGATCAAGAAAATCACGCTCAATATGACGATAATGCACTACCACGACTTTACCGGCTAATTCATTTAAAAGCTGCTCTAAAATCAATAGTAAATCAGGCGCATCTTGTAAATCAGAGTGGGTGATACCGTGAATAATAATAGAGTCTTCTTGTAATTTATCTTTAGGGTTGAGATACCATTTTTTTGCTTTACGGCAGAAAATACGCTGCAAGGTAAATGGCACTAAGCCAATACTAATGATGCTGTTTTTCTGTGAATCTAAACCAGTTGTTTCAAAATCCAATGCGACAAACTCAATATCACTTAATGGTGTTTCATTGTGATAAGTTCCCGCATGATAGAAATCATGCAGGCGTCTATCTTTACTGTTTTGCACTTTTAATTCTAGAAAGGCTTGCCAGTTTAAAATCGCCTGGTTACTGAAATTAGTCATGAGTTAACCTTTAAAGTTTGTTCGAACTGTAGCGATATTTTAAAAAGTTTTGCGCATTGCTTAACACTAAAAAGGCATCTTTAAGATTTCGTCTTTCAAAATCTGACATACTTTCAGGTTCAATATTATTATCAGGCTCAATCCCAGACTCTATATCCGTTGATTGATGACGTAAACGTACCAGAGAGATAAGCTCCATAGCATGTTGTAAATCTTCGCCCTTTGATGTTGGCAGAATGCCTGCGTCGATAATATCTTCTAAACGTTCAAATGAGTTTTGCGATTGCGAGCCGATTGCTAATGCGTGTACTCGGATCAAATCTGCCAATGGTGCAGTACCACGACGTTTCAAATTAATAGAGTTGTTATGACGACCATCTTTTTCCATCACAAAATCTTTAAAGAATCCAAGTGGTGGTTTTCGGTTGAGGGCATTGTGCGCTAAACAGGCTAGAAAACGGTTGTTTTTCTTGGCCTTACTTAAGATAAATGCATTTAGCTGTTCCGCCCATTTTACTCGGCCATAAACACCGGTAAGATCAAAGAAAATAGAGCAGTTTAATAAAGCTTGCGGGTTAGGATTTTCTATCCAATCACCGAAACAATCTTCCCATTGAGCACGAGTTTTACGGTATTCTGGGTTGCTTGCCATAATATCACCAGTGCAGTAACTATAACCGCAGGCGGCTAAACCATCGCAAACAAAATCTGCTAGCTTCGCAAAATACTCACCATGTAACGCAGCGTTATAGCTGTTATCAAGGATAATGGCATTATCTTGGTCGGTCACCATTAGCTGTTCATCACGGGCCATCGACCCCAGTGCTAAAAAGCAATAAGGAACAGGCGGTGGGCCGAATTTTTCTTCTGCTAGTTCTAACAAACGTTGTTTAAAGTTACGACCAATTTCAGACATTGCCCGTCCGACCATGTGTGAATTGGCATCTTCATTAACCATGCGTACGAAGCAGTTTTTTAACTGCGCAGAAAGTAGCACTAAATCTTCGCAACTATTTTGTTGGAAGATACTGCTTACAAACAACAAACTATTTTGTGATTCGTAGCGAATGATATCCGCAACTTCAATAAGACCAATCGGTTTTTTATTTTTTAAGATAGGTAGATGATCAATATTATTGCGCAGCATAAGCAACATAGCTTCAAAAATGTATGCGTTATGATCCAGCGATATTAAACTGGTCGACATGACTTGTGAAATAGGATTATCTACATTAACTCCGGCAGCGATGACTTTAGCGCAGAGATCATGTTCGGTAATAATACCCACAAAACTGCTATCTTGTTGATCATCTATATCAGGGTCATTTATTAATACCGCAGAAATGTTTTGCTCGGCCATTATTTTGGCCACCACTTGTATGGAGCTATGGCAAGATAGAACCACAGGCTCTCTGGTAACTAAGGTTTTCACTTTTGAGGTGGTTAGTGCATTAGCATCATCGGTTTTACCCTTTACCGCTTGTTTTAAACGGGTGGTATCCTCAGCTTCAACGAAATCAGCAAAATCATCATAATTCTCGCATAAGTCATTGAATACAGACTCAGGAATACAGTAAACCAGCGTATCTTTTACTGCTTTAGCGGGGAAACGTACTTTATTATTGGTTAATAAGCCCATTTGCCCAAATAACTGACCTTGGTCTAAACGATTATAAAGTTCACCTTTACGGCGATATAACTCTACGACTCCGCTGCGGATCATATAAAGCTCTTTAATGTTGTCATTAAAGTTAACAATCATGCTGTCTGTGCGGTAATAAGAAATCTCAACACTTTTGGCAACGTCAATTAAGACTTGTTCTGGAAGCTGATCAAAGGGGGCGTACTGAGCAATAAAGCTCTGAATTTCGAGTACTTCGGCTGTCATGAATAGACCTGCTAGTTTGTGATGACTAAAGAATTGTTAATATCTATTTAGCATTATACGAGTAAACACGACAATATTGACGTTCGACATTGTGGTCGAATATATCGCTGTCGCAGAGGCCATTAGTTATCTTCATTTATTAACCGGTAATGATAGTGATGTAACCAAGGCAAACGATAATCTATTTAGGTTATTCGCTATAGTAGCACTGCTGTTCTGCTATTGTCCGTAAAGCATTTCTGTGTGGTCAGATATTGAGTTAATTTGCTTAAACAAATGACAATGTGGATTATTGACATTAAAGGTGACATTCACTCTTCGAGTTCATTAGAGTTGTTAACTAGATTCCAGTATAACCGGTTGATTTATCTCGCACTGATTGGGACGTAATTAACACCATAGAAGCACAATAAACCGAATTTGCGTTGAGGATAAAGGCTATTCATGACGCAGGGCTTCTATTGGATCTAGTTGCGCGGCTTTACGGGCAGGGAAATACCCAAAGATGACGCCTACAGCTGCAGAGAATAGAAACGATACCACCACAATACTCATGTTGAATACAAACGGAACTTGTATTAAATTTGCTAGCGCAACTGAGCCTGCCAATGCCAGTATAATGCCGACAATTCCGCCGAGTGAAGACAGCACAATGGCTTCGACCAGAAACTGTAATAGGACTTCTCGTTCAAGTGCGCCAATGGCTAGACGAATGCCGATTTCTCGTGTTCGTTCAGTGACCGACACCAACATGATGTTCATAATGCCAATGCCGCCAACCAGTAAACTCACTGCAGCAACGGCACCCAGTAGCATAGTTAATACTCGTGTTGTACCACTTAGCATATTGGCGATTTCTTTTAGATCCATTACCGAAAAGTCATCATCTTCATTGGCTGATATATGGCGACGTTCACGCAGCAATTCAGTCACAGCTTGTTCTACTTTCTGGGTTGATACGCCATCTTTAACTGATATTTGGATCAGTCTGACATCCTGATTACCCGCTAGTCGTCGTTGAAAAGTGCGTAACGGAATCACCACCAAATCGTCCTGATCCATTCCCATTGTTGACTGCCCCTTGGAATTAAGTAGCCCTATGACTTCACATGACAGCTTTTCTAGGCGGATTTTTTGTCCAATTGGGTTTTGTTCCCCAAACAATTCCTTGCGAACGGTTTCACCTATTATGCAAACAGCCTTGCCTGCTCGTAATTCACTTTCGACAAACTGACGCCCCGATTTAAATTCCCAGTTTCCGGCTTCAAAAAGTTGATTGGTTGAACCGCTAATACTGGTACTCCAGTTCTCATTGCCGAAAACGACGGTAACACTCTGCGATGCGGAGGGAGCAACTGCGCTGATGTTGCTTATTTCTCTGCTGATAGCTTCAGCATCATCGAGACGAAATGCCGATGCTGAGGACCGCTGGCCCATTCCCATTCGCTGACCAGGAGAGACCATTAACAGGTTACTGCCCAGGCTCGAAATTTGCTGTGTCACCTGTTGTGTTGCACCGCCACCAATAGTGACCATAATAATCACCGCCGCTACGCCAATGACAATACCCAAAACCGTAAGAAATGACCGCATAACATTGCGACGAATTTCTCGCATAGCCAATAATAAAGCATTCCATAACATCAGCTGTGTCCTTGGTTGTTGGCATCATGAGCGACTAAGCCATCGAGGAAGTGTATTTGGCGTTTGGCAAATGCTGCCATGTCTGGCTCATGAGTCACCATTACGATGGTGATGCCTTGGTCGCGATTAAATGAGCTTAACAGTTCCATTATTTCTCGACTGCGCGATGAATCTAAATTACCCGTGGGTTCATCGGCTAATAACACCGAGGGCTGAGTCACAATCGCGCGGGCAATCGCTACTCGTTGTTGTTGGCCACCAGATAATTCTCCCGGGGTGTGATCTTCCCAGCCGTTAAGGCCTACTACTTTGAGTGCATTCAATGCATGCTCACGACGCTCAGCAGCTGGCATGCCTCGATAGATGAGTGGTAATTCAACATTTTCCAGTGCAGATGTTCTGTTAAGTAAATTGAATCCCTGAAACACAAAACCGAGATAGTTACGTCTTAGTAATGCTAATTGATCGCGAGTTAACGAACCAACATCAATACCATCAAACCTATAACTGCCTGCAGTTGGTGTATCTAAGCAACCTAGCACATTCATGCAGGTTGATTTTCCTGATCCACTAGGCCCCATCACCGCCACAAACTCGCCGCGCTCGATGGTTAAATCTATTCCGCCCAAGGCCTGCATCTCTGCTTGTCCTGAGCCATAAACTTTGGTGACGTCCCTGAGCTCAATCAGGGAGGGTTGCTGGCTTTGCATCATATCCTTCACTGTTTGTTACTGATGGTATCGATAATTAATGCCATGCCCGTTTCAATGTCGCCAGCAGTGATTTCAGTGTTAATTCCATCACTCGATCCGGTGGTGACTTCTATGGAAATGGGTTGGCCGTCGCGTAATGTCCATATGTGTTGTTGATTTTTGTTGCTGTTTACTGCGTGTTCTTGAGGTTGTGAGCTGCTTGGAGGTCGTGGAAGTAAATTACTCATTAAGCCGCCACTGCTAGCGGCTTGTTGCTCCTGTTCTGGAGGACTGAAACGCAAGGCTGCATTGGGAACCAGCAATGCATCGGATACTTGTTTAACTAAAATATCCGCGGTGGCCGTCATCCCAGGACGCAGTAATAAGGCTGAATTATCGACAATTAGTACGGTTTCATAGGTCACCACACCATCAACGGTTTGAGAAGCAAAATGAACCTCAGAAATTTTGGCTGGAAAATTTCGATTGGCATAAGCATCCACAGTAAACAATGCCTCTTGTCCCACGCTAATCTGGCCAACATCGGCTTCATCTACGTCTACGTGTAATTCCATTTGAGTGAGGTTTTCTGCCAAGGTAAACATCACCGGTGTTTGAAATGAGGCAGCCATGGTCTGCCCTGGTTCAACATCACGAATTAACACAATGCCATCAATCGGTGAATGTATGGTGGCTTTTGCTAGTGTGGTTAACTCTGAATCAAGCGCTGCTTGCGACTGTACGACTTGGGCTTTAGCACTTGCAAGATTGGCTACAGTGCGATCATATGTCGCTTGTGATGCTTCACATTCTTGTACTGAACACATGCCCGTTTTAGCGAGTTCTCGGGAACGACTTAAGCTGTTTTTGGTTTCGATAATGGTCGCTTCAACTTGTTTAACCTGCGCTTTTGCCCAGTCAAGAGATGCTTTAGCTTGGTTTACCTTGGCCTGCAATTGATCTGTATCCATGCGCGCAAGTACTTGGTCCTTTTTAACGTAATCATTAAAATCGACCAATACTGTTTTAATTGTGCCAGAAATTTCTGAGCCCACTTCAACCTGATTGACGGGTTCGAGCGTGCCAGTAGCGGTAACCGTTATACTCAATAATCCACGGTTGGCATTGGCCGTTTTATAGTGAATAGTTTGCGATTGGCCGTTAGTGAATATTTGCCATACTACAATGATAACAATAACAATTCCCCCAACAATCCAAAACCATTTACCCGCAAACTTGTGCTTTGCACTAGACTTATCGAGTCCTAACGTTTGACGAATATCAGTATCGTGTGATGTTGTCGGTTGTTGTTTATCTGATGTCATATTATGGGCCTCTCATTATTTGAGCATCGATACAAGGCTGGAGAACGTGAAGTTAGTCGATAGCACACGCCACACTTGAGGTGTCATTTAAATTAAGTGTAATACTAAGCTGCAACAGCAATGTGATCTGAGTCAACTTGTTGAGATATATCAAGGTAAATCACTCACAATGATGAGTTTACTCTTCACTAATGCTGATTTTTAATCCCCCGAGTTTATGCTGCTGACACTGTTTTTTCGTGCTGTTGTGTCAAGGTGACATCGTGACCAAAACTAGATGATAGTACTGTTTTTGTGTCATTGAGTTAGCTAAATATCGCTAACCAATATGGGCACTTTTTGCGAACAACCCTAAACGTATAATGTGTTTGATATAAATCCATTTCATAGGGTTATGTTGTTGCTGTTCTTTTAAAAGAGAGATGTTTTTTTAATCATGTAATGCTCATTAACTAAACTCGTTATACTGTAATAGAGTTGATCAAGATCAAGCGTGTTGTTTGTCTGTGGGCCTAAACTCGTTAATGTAGATGGGTTCAAAGTTGTCTAATGATCCGTTGCAAACTTGCTTTTTGTGAGGGGATAAAATGAATTTTAAAGACTATTACACTGTATTAGGCATCGATCCTAAAGCGAATGATAAAGCGGTTAAAGTCGCTTATAAAAAACTTGCCGTGCAGTATCATCCTGACGTGAGTAAACATCCAGATGCTGAGGCGAAATTCAAAGAAATAGGTGAAGCCTATGAAGTGTTACATAACACTAAAAAGCGTGCTGAATATGACGAATTACGTCATCATCACCTTAATAGAACCCAAAATCGTTATGCCAATCAAGGCGCAGCGAATGGTGCAGGGCAAACCTGGGGACAACAGCAAAGCGATCCACAAACCGATCAAGAGTTTTCAGACTTTTTTAGTTCAATTTTTGGCTCCAGCCGCGGAGGTTTTGAACAAGGTAGCCAACATAGACAGCGCCAAACTCAGCCTCAAAAAGGCCAAGACATTGAAATTGAGTTTCCGATGTTTCTTGAAGAAACATTGGTCGATACTCTAAAGCCAGTCGAGTTTACCTTACAACAACGGGATCCTAGCGGTCGTATCGTTGAGCAACCTAAATCGTTAAAAGTTAAAATTCCTGCTGGCGTTGTTAATGGTGAACGTATTCGCTTGAAAGGACAGGGCGGTCCGGGACCGACCAAGGCAGATAACGGTGATCTGTACTTACAAATTCGTTTTGTACCTCATCCCATGTTTGATGTTGATGGTCGAGATTTAAGTATTGTTGTACCCGTAGCGCCATGGGAAGCAGTGCTGGGTACCAAGCTTAAACTGCCCACGTTAACCGGTCATATTCAACTGACTATCCCTGCTAATAGTCAGTCAGGACAGCGTTTACGTATAAAAGGAAAAGGCTTACTCAGTAAAAAAGTACATGGGGACTTATTTGCGGTACTCAAAATAGTCGTCCCGACATCGCCAGATGAAGCAAGCAAACAATTGTGGACTGAATTAGCAGAGAAAAATATATTCGACCCACGTGCCAGTTGGAGTAAATAACGATGCTGCAAATTAATATAAGCGAACAAGATTGTTGGTTGAGTAGCGATGAACTGTGTGAGTGCAGCGATATCAGCTCAGCATTACTACTTGAACTTGTAGAGCACAGTATTGCCATGCCAATGGAGGGTGAGGTGATAGAACAATGGCGCTTTAGTGTCGAGAATTTACATCAAGTGAAAAAAGCCACGCGCATTCAACGTGATCTGGCACTCGATTGGAGTGGCATTGCATTAATCTTACAATTACTCGATGAAAGAGACCAGTTAGATCATGAAGTCCATATGCTAAAGCAGCAGTTGAGTCGGTTTAAAGTATAATTATAAGCCGCTGACAAATGGATGTTAGAGGTAGCTATACTTCTCATTGGCAGTAGCCGAATAAAGCTTTACTTAATTATTTAAGCACCGCTAATTAGGGCTGCTATTTATTAACCACTACTATTTAAAAATTGCTAGTTAAGCCGTTTATAAAGGTTTATTAAAGCGCTTTACCGCTAATAACACTCCGAATAGGTTACTAAACCAGTAATATTATCCTTGTTAAAAGTGAGGGTAATATCTGTTGTGTTTTTACAATTAAATTCAATGATTTATCTGTATTTGTGAAAACACTAACATTGACATGATGAGCGTTTAGGGACTAGTGTATAAAATATATCGCGAAAGTGTGTGGTAAATATTTAACAGCGCAGAATTTATTCACGTGCTTTTTATGTAGCGTTAGTACAAAAAAGCAGAACGGCGTAAAAGAGCGTCATGGAAAATATTATGGAAAAAATAGTAATAAAAAACCTCTATAAGGTTTTTGGTTCTGAGCCTCGCAAGGGAGTGAAATTACTTGAACAAGGGAAAAGCAAAGAAGAAATTTACGAACAGACAGGGCTTACAGTTGCAGTACAAGGTGCAAGTTTTACCGTAAACAAAGGTGAAATTTTTGTCGTGATGGGTCTGTCTGGCTCAGGAAAATCAACTCTAGTAAGAATGCTAAACAGGCTCATTGAACCAACATCTGGAGAGGTGTTAGTTGATGGTCAAAATATCCTCACAATGAATAAGGATGAGCTGGTAAGGTTTCGCAGAAGCAAAACCAGTATGGTCTTTCAGTCTTTCGCTCTTATGCCTCATCAGACAGTGTTAGAAAATGCAGCTTTTGGCCTCGAGCTTGATGGCATGGATAAGAAACAGCGTGAAGAGCGAGCTCTAGATGCCTTAAAACAAGTCGGACTTGAAGGCTTGGAGAATGCATATCCTAATGAGTTAAGTGGTGGTATGCAGCAGCGAGTGGGATTGGCGCGAGGCTTAGCGGTTGATCCTGATATCTTGCTCATGGATGAGGCATTTTCGGCGCTTGATCCTCTTATTAAGACAGAAATGCAGGATGAACTGTTGAAACTGCAAGACCGTCATGAGCGCACCATCATATTTATCTCCCATGATTTAGACGAAGCATTACGTATTGGCGACCGAATTGCCATCATGCAGGGCGGCCGAGTTATTCAAGTGGGGACGCCAGAAGAGATTCTGCAAAATCCCGCTGACGATTATGTACGCGCATTTTTCCGTGGCGTGGATCCAACCGGTGTTATCTCCGCAGGGGACATTGCCCGCGATAGCCAGCCAACGGTCGTTTGGCATACTAAAGCAGGTAGCCCACGAGCCACATTAGAAATGTTGAGTATGAAAGATCGCGAATTTGCCTATGTACTCGACTCAGAACATCGTTATTTGGGTGTTGTTTCTTCTGATTCTCTGCGCGACGCTATTGACCAGGGGAATGGTACCAGCAAACTTGAGCATGCTTTCCTTACAGAAGCCAAATCGGTTCAGGAAACCGATAGTCTTCAGGACATTTTATCTTTGGTAGCATCTCATTCTTGGCCTATTCCAGTTGTAAACTCAGAAAATAGATATCGCGGAGTTGTTTCTAAAAATCTGTTTCTTCGTACCTTAAACCGTGCAGAAAAGGGGACTTATTTTGAGCAGTCAGCATCTTAGAATACTAGCTTCAGGAGTTTTATATTATGTTCAGTTTTGATGAAAGAGTTATTCCCTTAGATGCATGGATCACAAGCCTTGTTGACTGGTTGGTAGAAGGGTATCGATGGTTTTTTCAGATGATAAAATGGCCCGTAGACTTCATTTTATCAAGTGTGTCAGATGGACTTCTGGCAACTCCACCTCTACTTGTTATCGCACTGTTTGGCGTCATTGCTTGGCGGGTGTCAGGTTTCAAACTTGCTGGTTTTACGCTTGCATCGTTGATTCTCATTGGTCTGCTTGGTTTCTGGTCTGAAACCATGATAACCCTCGCCATGGTATTTTCATCTGTTGTGTTCTGTACTGTTGTTGGAGTGCCATTTGGTATATGGGCTGGACGCAGTGATCGTGTTAATAACATTCTCCGACCCATTTTGGATGCGATGCAGACAACGCCAGCCTTTGTCTATTTGGTACCTATTGTGATGCTTTTTTCAATTGGCAACACAGCAGGTGTTCTTGCAACCATCATTTTTGCCCTGCCACCGTTGGTTAGATTAACCAGTCTCGGTATCAGGCAGGTACACCCAGAGTTAGTCGAGGCTGCGCTCGCCTTTGGGGCAACAAGCTCGCAGGTTTTACTTAAAGTTCAGATACCACTTGCTCTTCCGACCATCATGGCTGGCCTTAATCAGACCATCATGATGTCGCTCTCCATGGTGGTTATCGCCGCAATGATTGGCGCAGGAGGCCTAGGGGCTCCTGTCGTTCTGGGCTTAAATACACTTGATATTGGTTTGGCCACGGTTGGCGGTCTTGCGATTGTTTTATTAGCAATCATTTTAGATAGAATCACCCAATCAATGGCAACCCCAAAAAATAAGGACGTAAAATGATACTTAAAAAAGTAATACTGGGCGCAGCTTTAGCTGCAATCACAATGACGGGGTCAGTAGCTCTTGCTGATACTCTCAAGCCAGGAGAAGGCATAACCGTTAAACCAGCTCGAGCGACATGGGACACCGGTTTTTTTCAGGAAGCGCTTGTACGACGAGGTCTTGAGACTTTGGGGTATGATGTTGAAAAGCCCAAAACTCTGGTCAATCCAATTTTTTACAAAACTGTCACTCTCGGTGATATTGATTATTGGACCAATGGTTGGTTTCCAATGCATAACGATCAACTACCGAAAAACTTCGATAAAAAAGCTGAAAAGATTGGTTATGTAATGAAAGCCGGTGGACTGGGTGGCTATTTAGTGTCTAAAAAAGAGGTAGATAAATATAATATTACCTCTCTTGAAGATTTTAAACGCCCTGAGGTGAAGAAAGCCTTTGATACCAATGGTGATGGCAAGGCCGATCTGACTGCCTGCCCTCCAGGCTGGGGATGTGAAAAAATAATCACCCATCATATGGACGTATATGGTCTCAAAGATGCTATCAATCCAGTGAAAGCGGCATATGCAGCAGGAATGGCATCGGCGATGGCGGGTTATAAAAATGGTGGACCAATCTTCTTCTATACTTGGGCACCAAATTGGACCATTTTTAAACTGAAGCCAGGCAAGGACGTTGTGTGGATCAACGTGCCTGAAATCAATCCGACCAAAGCGCAAAGTTCTGCTGTTGAACGAATGACGATAAAGGGACTTGAAGGCGCAGTTTCTGACCCGGTAAAACTTGGTTTTGTTGCTTCTGACATCCAGGTCGTCGCCAACAAAAAATTCACCAAGCAAAATCCGGCAGCTAGGAAATTTTTTGAAGTATTTACCCTGCAGCTTGCCGACGTCAACGAACAGAATACTCGGATGAACGATGGCGAAAAGAGTGAACAGGACATTCAACGCCACGTAGATGAGTGGATTGCCAAAAACCAAGATCAATGGAACGGTTGGCTGACTGAAGCACGTAATGCTGCTAAATAGTCTCAACCTGCAATAGCTTATTGGTAACCCGGAGCACACATACAGTGCTTACGGGTTATTTTTTATTCAAACCCCCAAGTGTTTAGTAAAACGTATGTCAGCGTTTTAAAAAAAGAGGGCAAAGCTGATAATGATGTAGCCCTTTACGAGGCAATGATGCTTTTTAACAGAACAAGCCTAAGTTCTTATCATACTTTTTAAAAATGATTTCAAATTCAACATATTATTTAAAATATGACCTAAAAAATGAATGTGCTTATTTATGTCCAAAGGTACAGGTCTATTATTGGTAATTATTTAAAGATAATGACCCAATCTATGGCAACAAAAAAATAAGGAACGAAAATGAAAATTAAGAAAGTAATAATGGGTGTCGCTTTAGCTGCAATGACCATGACAGGGTCAGCAGCTCTTGCCGATAATCACCAGCCAGGTGAAGGCGTAACAGTCAAACCTGCGCGAGCCACGTGGGACACGGGATTTTTTCAGGAAGCGCTTGTACGACGAGGCCTTGAAACACTTGGGTATGATGTAGAAAAACCTAAAGATCTGTCGAATCCGATCTTTTACAAAACAGTGACTCTCGGTGATGTTGATTACTGGACCAATGGCTGGTTTCCAAATCATGATGACCAGATGCCGAAAGGATTTTATGACAAAGGCGAAAAAGTAGGTTTTGTGGTTAAGGCCGGTGGTCTACAGGGCTATTTGGTGTCTAAGAAAGAGGCAGATAAATACAACATTACTTCCCTTGAAGATTTTAAACGCCCTGAGGTGAAGAAAGCATTTGATACCAATGGTGATGGCAAGGCCGATCTTACCGCCTGCCCACCAGGCTGGGGATGTGAAAAAATAATCAGCCACCATATGGATGTATACGATCTCAAAGATGCTATCAATCCGGTGACCGCTTCATATGCAGCAGGAATGGCATCGGCGATGGCGGGTTATAAAAATGGTGGACCAATCTTCTTCTATACTTGGGCACCAAATTGGACCATTTTTAAACTGAAGCCAGGCAAGGATGTTGTGTGGATCAACGTGCCTGAAATAAAGCCGACAAAGGCGCAAAGTTCTGCAGTTGAACGGATGACAGTGAATGGAATTGAAGGCGCGGTTTCTGACCCGGTAAAACTGGGTTTTGTCGTGTCTGACATCCAGATAGTCGCCAACAAGAAATTCACCAAGCAAAATCCGGCAGCAAGGAAATTTTTTGAGGTATTTACAGTGCCACTTAGTGATATCAATGAACAAAATACTCGGATGAACGAAGGTGAAAAGAGTACCCAGGATATTCAAGGCCACGTAGATGAGTGGATTACCAAAAATCAGGATAAATGGAACGGTTGGCTGACTGAAGCACGTAATGCTGCTAAATAGTCTCAACCTGAAATAGCTAATGGTAACCCGGGGTACAGAGTATTTCCGGGTATTTTTTAAAATAAAAAATAGAGTATATAAAGACAATTTGAAATATAACCACTAGTCATCAATGCAGAGGTCATTTACTTTTGTGTTTTAAAATAGGGTATGAATAAACATTTATAGCATGCACTATTACGATATAGCCTTTGGTAAGCCATCTCGGTATTGGTCACCATCACGCGCTGATTTCGCATTGGCTAAATGGCTAAATGGCTAAATGGCTAAATGGCTAATACTTTTAAAATAGCTTTAGGAATATAGCTAAGTAGGTCACTGGCTAACATGCCATATTGGCTTAAGTCCTCTGCAGCAATGTTGCCTGCCAAACCATGCAGATACACACCCAAACACGCTGCATTTATTGGGCTAACGCCTTGAGCGCAAAACCCTGAAATCATACCTGTTAACACATCTCCGGTTCCGGCTTTGGCTAGCGCGCTGTTACCTGTTGGGTTAATGAAAACATCATTACCGTCAGTTATCACGGTGTTTTTACCTTTCAGCACCACAATCGTATTTAACTGTTTTGCCGCTAAGCGAGCAAAATGCATCCGCTGTGTTTGTAGTGTTGCGACATCCATATTGAGTAATCTTGCCAGCTCTTTTGGGTGGGGTGTGATAATACTCTTGTTAGGCAAAGTCACCGTAGTTGTTCCGAATTGTACTGGTGGGTTAAGTAAGTGGCTAATAAAGTTTAGCGCGTCAGCATCGAATATTACTGGCTTTGTGCAGGTTTGTATTTCGTTGAGTAGGGCGTAAAAAAAACCATGATTCCCTTGTGGGGGGATTAACTCGTTTGAGTGTGGTTGATTATCTTTGATGACATTACAAATAGGCAACTCTGAACGTAAATCTGAATTCAAATCTGAGTTCAAATCTGAGTTCAAGTCTGTGCTTATCTCTGCGCTCATCTCAGTGCAAAGAGTCACGTCAACATCTACAGTTAACTCAGTGTTAATAGCTGTGATATCGATGCATTGATCGGTACTTTGGCCAATGCTTAAACCACTGCCAATTGAAATGGCGCTGGCTTGAGTCAATTTATCTCTGAGCTGTAAAACAGCTTGTGGTGAAAGAGTTTGTACATCGACGATTTGCGCATCTTTTAGATGTAGATTTGCTGTGCGTTGTAGTGAGTGAACCGATAATGGCGACAACGTTCGTAACGCAAAAGTAACGATGTTGGGTGTTAATGCACTCACACTGTCACATACCGATGGGCTACTGGCTAAGGTGACGTAACCCGCGCCCACTCGTAATGCGGATAAACTCGACAAATAAGCTGCCCCGCGGTAATGCAGCGAACCGGCAATATTCAATACATGGCCAAACGTCATTTTATGACTGTTATCCGGCCGTGGCGGTAATATGCTTTTGATATATTCAAGGGTTAACGTATTCATTATTTAAACCGATTAATATCGATATGAATAAAGTAGCACACACCAAGTTTATTAGTGGTATTTACTGCATACTTTTGATTTAGAGTTAACCTATTTTGTAGGAAATTTTGTAAAAACGACTCTTTGCTATGTGTGACATGAACAAATAGCAAACTAGCTATCTGCTATTTTTTTATAAACTAGCCGGGAATAATGAACTGTATGGGCTGGTGAAAGTAAATCTCAGAAGATAAGCTATCCTTCATGCAGAATATTTTACAAATATAAGCCAAAGGAAGGCATTGATTATGCAACAAATGTTACAACACAACAGACGTTACTCAGAACTTGATTGGTTAAGGGTAATATTGATTTTTGCGGTATTTTTACACCATGTGTTTATGCCCTTTAATGGTGACGGCTGGCATGTAATGAACAATGAGTCGAGCAAGGTGCTTGACGATATCATGGTGTATTTTGAACAGCTCAGACTGCAAACATTGTTCTTTATCGCTGGTGCAGCCAGCTTTTTGTTACTGCAAAAAATGCCTGTTCGCCAATTTCTATCGAGTAAATTTCACCGGCTTTTTATCCCTTTGCTGGTGGGAATGATATTGATTGTGCCGCCACAAAATTATTATGAGAACATCACTGAATATAGCTCTTTAGCATCGGCCTATGGTCAGTTGCTGTTGTCGTTTGATAGTAATCATTTATGGTTTATAGAGTTTTTAGTCATTTTTATGCTGCTTGCTGTGCCATTTAGGCACTGGTTAACACGTCAAACCGGCAATAAATTACAACAATGGCTTGAACGAATCAGTCGTCATCGTTTTGGCTTACTCTCTTTAGTTTTAGTGTTAATCGTATTACGTGGTGCGCTCAAATATGTTGCGCCATCAGACAGTCATCATATCGAAAACCTGTCATTAAGTGTGTTCTATCTGTTTTTCTTTTTTGCGGGCATGTGTTTTGTTAAAAGTGAGGTTATTTGGCGGGCAATAGCTGAACATCGATACACTTATTTAGTCAGTTTGCTCGTGAGTTCAATCCTGTTTTATGGCTACTATTACTCACCTGATTTAAGCCCATATTTGTCACTTACAACACGATGGCAATTATGGTGGTTAGTTTGTACGCTAGTGTCTTGGTCTGGGTTATTAACCATGGCAGGTTTTGCGATTGCTCATATTAAAAAGACGCCAACATGGTTACATCAAACCAATGAATTAATCTATCCGTTTTATATTCTGCATCAAACCGTGATTGTTATATTGGCGTTTTATATTGTGCAGTGGCAGGCGTCTATTGCGGTTAAATCTGTCAGTGTATTAATGAGTGCTTTTATGGTGTGTGCCTTGCTATGTTACTACGTGATTAGGCCGTTTAAGCTCACACGATATTTATTTGGACTCAAAGTATTGCCTGCATCTAAATAGCGAATGAGCAAGCTTTATGCTGCAAGCTTTTGATAAACAAAAAATGCCATTAAATTCGTTTAATGGCATTTCTCTATCCTTCGTGAGCTAGATACTCAATAATTTGTTCCATGTTCAGGTTAAAATCATCAGCACGTACGCACTTAACAATTAAGTCGTCAGTCACGGTGGCTAAATCAATTTTGTTTCCTGCTTCAAAATGCTCAGGTTTTAAATGATAGAAGGGTCTGACTAACGGACGGATAGGGTCTTTCGGGTTATGACCTTCCACTATAGCGAGTCTATTTGATTCAAGTTGAACCACCGACCCGACAGGGTAAACGCCCATACAGCGAATAAATTGATCGACTAAGTCTTTATCTAATTCATTTTTATCCGCTAACGCGCGCAAAATACTGAACGCTTTAACTTGGGCATAACCTTGTTTGTAACAGCGGTGTGAAGTCAGCGCATCATAAATATCGCATATGCTGATCATGCGGCCATAAAGGGTGATTTTTTCTGCTGGTACGCCAAATGGGTAACCTAATCCATTGAGTTTTTCATGGTGTAAGCTAGCTACTTCTAAACTCAGCGGACTGATCCCTGGGGTGCTCTTCATTATTTCAATTGAGTAACTGGCATGAGTTTTCATAATATGAAACTCTTCATCGGTCAGTTTGTCCGGCTTGTTTAAAATCCGATCTGGGATCATGATTTTTCCAACATCATGTAAAAATGCACCAATAGCTAATTGATTAACAATGTCTTTGTCGATTTTTTTGTACACGGCAAACATGGTCATCAGCACGGACACAGACACAGAATGTTCTAATAAATATTCATCTTTATTACGAATATTAATCACACATGACAAAGCATTTGGATTATTAAAAATTAAATCTGTGGATTCAGCGGTAATTTTTTGTACCGGATCCATGTCCAGAGGCAAACCATGCTGTGCATTATGAAACAGCTTTTTTTGAATGTCTTTTGACTCATTAAACACTTGGCGTGCTCTCACTATTTCTTGATTAAAGAAATTTGCCTTAACATCGGTGCGTGCAGGCGTGAGTTTACGAGGCGGTTGAGACTTAGGCACACTGATTTTTTGCTCGGATTTTTCGACAATAACTTCAGTTTTACTGGTATCAATAAGCAGTTTAGTAACCGATTTTCGCTTTAATGCTTCAATGACTCGTTCGCTTTTAAGCACACCAGGTTTAGCGAGCGAAAACGTATCTTTGGGTTCGGTTATTTCGACCACATACATTCCAACACAAACGTCAGTAATGTCATGTTCAATCAGCATAAATCGTTTCCTTGGGGTTACTTATCAACGTATGAGCCATGCTAGACATGATATTGTTATAGCAAGATATGTTTAATAATATAGCGTATTCAGTACTGTAATATAAGCGAAATAACTCAATGAAGATCAAGCTTTTACCAAAAACACTTAGGAAGAGTTTATAAATGTATCGACAATGAAATATAAGACTTCATTGCAGTTTATGACGAATTACCTACTACGTCCAATATGTTTGAATTACTGTCATGTGATTGCGGCTCTTTTATTCAATAGCTATTATTAATATTGCGAATACATAAGCTTAAATTTTTACTCTATGCTTATTATCTAATACATCCTGTTTAAGTAAACGAGTAAGCATCGAGTGCTAACAATTCATACTCAACATCTTGATGTATTTTTTTGGCAACACTTGCTTCACTTGCTCCTAAAATAGCAATAAGCGGTAAAAAATGTTCCTGAGTCGGATGATTAAACTGGGCAAACGGCGCGAGCTGTATGTAGCTCAACAACGATTCGGTATCATTGTTTACTAATTTCTCTTCAACCCACTTTGTGAATTGATTCATCATATCAACGCCATTTGGTGTTTTAGGCTGACGAAAAACCTCGCTTAAATTATGGCTTATTCCACCAGAACCAATGATAAGAATGTTGTCGTGTTTTAACGATGTTATAAGCTGTCCATAACGATAGTTTTGCGCTGCACTTACACGGGTATTAATGGATATTTGTACAATGGGAATGTTCGCCTGCGGGTGCATTAATTTCAGTGGGATCCACACGCCATGATCCCAGCCTTGTGTTAGAGATAAATTGACCTTAATACCTGCACTCATAAACGTGTCGGCAATTTGTTTTGCCAATACAGGTGCGCCAGGTGCAGGGTAGCGAATTTGATACAGTTCATCAGGGAAACCATAAAAATCGTGTATTGTTTCAGGACGCGCTCCAGCGGTAATCACCACATCGTCAGTGACATCTAAATGGGCCGAAAATACCACAATGGCTTTTGGGGTAGGGAGCTGTTGGCCTAGTCGTTGTAAAAAACGCGATGTGTTGCTGTTTTCAACCGCCATCATAGGCGATCCATGCGATATAAACAGGGGATTTTGATGCTGTTGCATAGTAGGCTTTCTCGCTTAATGTCATTAACTGCGAAGTTATTGTGAACTCAAATAACAATTTTTAAAAGTGTTCATCATCATGCTGAATACGTTAGTAATTGTCGCAAAGAATGTCTGAGTTGCTTAAACACCGGTTCGTGACTGTAGCGATGGTGTTGAATAACATCAACATTTGCTTGCCAACCAATCTCTTTAAATTCAGACGGTAACATGACTAGTTGCCCGCTATCCACGTAGTGATTGGCAATATGATTTGGCAGTAAACACCAGCCATGGCCCTGCAATGCAAGTTCTAGCAAAATATAATAATTGTCGGCGTACCAAACGTCTGGGCTAATGGCGAATTGAAAGCTACTGGATTTAGTATTTCGTGACCGTATCAATAGTTGACGATGCAATTTCAAATGGGCTAAATTATCATATATCTGTTGTGCTAAGAGATGTGTGCTGGCCACATACATATCAAATTTAATTGACCCAATAGATTCAAAATCGATGTGAGCCGGGATCGTTAACTCGCTGAAAATAATGCCGGTGACAGCCCGCTCAGTATCAATCATATCGATAATATCGATGCTTGATGCGGTTAAAAACTCAAGCGTAATTGTCGGAAACTTAGCTTCGAGCTCATTAATAATATTGAACAGCTTTTGTAGAGGTATTCCTTCATCTAAACCAATCGTCAATTCAGATATTGCTTGTTGGTCTAAACTTTGGGCGCAATCGCGCAGTCGTTGATGCTGGCTGAGCAACACTTGGGCATGGGGCAGTAGTTTTTTACCTGCTGGTGTCAATTGAGGATAGCGGCCACTGCGATCAAATAGTTCGCTATTACAGTCAATTTCAAGATTTATCACATGCTGACTGATAACTGATTGTGCTTTATTAAGCGCTCTTGCTGCAGATGAAAATGAGCCCGTTTTTACGGTCGCCACAAAGGCCTCAAGCTGTTCAATACTATACATATCGTGTTTACCGATACTTACCAACTTCAATGTATCTATATATTGGATGAAAATAGCCAAAACGTCACCATTAAATAGAGATAAACATGCAAAGAAGAGAAAGAGTGTTCCACGCCGTGTCTTTTGAGGTAATAGCGTTGGCCTTTATTGTGCCAGTGAGTGCGATGTTAGTGGAACAAAACAGCACAGACATGTTGATAGTGAGTATTTGTTTGTCATTATTTGCTGTTTTTTGGAACTACGTTTACAACATATTGTTTGATAAGCTCAACGGTTCTGACAGAGTTGAGCGTAAAATTGGCATTAGAGTCGTTCATGCATTGGGTTTTGAAGGCGGGATGTTATTTTTCACCATCCCATTAGTGTCATGGTATTTGTCATTAAGTCTGATTAACACCTTAATATTAGAAGCTGGGGTTTTAGGCTTTATTTTAGTGTATACCGCAGTCTTTAATTGGCTTTACGACGTGTATCAACCGTACCAAAAATGGTTTGCTAATCTGGCACATTAGTCTGGCAGTTATAAAGCGTTACCCATTGATGTGAAAGATGATTTAATCAACAAGCAACGTTTTATTCTATTACTGTCATCGCTGCTGTGGCATCATAATGTGTGAATAATCAAAGCTGGATGTTAATAGTGAACAAATATTGCTTAAATTGCACTGCTCTGGTTTTCGCCAGTGTGTCGATGCTAGTCAATTTTGCACAGGCTGACGCGCTAACACCTTTCACCAGTGATGGTTGCAGTGCGTTTCCTAATGGGACTTTCGAGCAAAGTGAATTATGGTTGGCATGCTGTCAAAATCATGATTACGACTATTGGAAAGGCGGCACATTTGATGAACGCCTCACATCAGATAAAGCGTTACGTGCTTGTGTCACAAACGTGGGTCAGCCACAAATTGCTTTATTGATGTTAGCCGGAGTAAGAGTGGGTGGCACGCCTTATTTACCTACTCAATTTCGCTGGGGTTATGGTTGGTCATACCCAAGAGATTACGGTGCACTAACTGACGATGAGCATCAACAAGTCGAGCTGTTATCTGGCCTAGTTATGTAAATTCAAACACCTCTGTTAGGCTGTTTTTCAAACACATGAATTTCAATTCAAAATCACCAGGCCTTTGATACATTAAATAAGAATGGCACCGGTTACCCTTGTACACATTGTGATGCAATTCTTCACCACACCAAGTGCATCTTAAAGAGCTTCATCGTTTCTCCAGACACACGATCTTGCTTTTAGCTACCCAAAAATATTTTTGCTACAGCATTACCCTCGCAACAACCTTTTACTCATGAGGGGAAATGACATTGTTAGCGCTTCACAGGTAAGTTGGCTATTATCCCTCGACTTACAGGAACCGAAGCTATTACGTACGACTTTAATACGTCGTTCACCATAAGTATTGTCACTAAATTTGGCAATATCCTTTAGCATTTTAATTTGATTGTTTGAGCCTGTAACCAAGCATTTGAGCGCTAACACCTCAATTAAAACTTGCTTTAGCAGCCGTCATTCTTTGATCTCTAACTAAAAAAATACATTAAATATAAACTCTTAGGTATACCTTTTCCGTTTTTCATTTCTGCTTACTCGTTAGCTTATTATGTCTTAACTGAGGCTGTCGAATCCGTTAAAACACGCCTGTGCTTTGTCGTTTAAACGTGCTTTTTTACGTTTGATGTCTTAGTCCTTTAGTCTTGTTTGCCATAATTGCCATTGAAGTTATTTATAATATTGTTACCTTATCGAGTTAACACTAGCTTGGCGCACATTTACTTTGCTAACACTAAAAGCTCATCAATCTAAATATTAAGTTATAAAATGACATTAAATACTAAGATCATTATCGCAGATGACCACCCACTTTTTAGACAAGCATTGTCGTTCATGTTGAAGTCTAGCTTTGTTTGTTCTTGTTTACTTGAAGCACAGACGATTCCTGAATTAGAGCAAAAATTGGAAGAAACCTCTGATATCGATCTGATACTACTTGATCTGGATATCCCGGGGGCGCAAGGTTTTAACACTTTGATTAATATCCGACACACATATCCAGAAATTGGTGTGATTGTTATTTCTGGTTTTGAAGAGCCTGAGACGATTCGTAAGGCCATGAACTTAGGTGCTGCGGGATTTATACCTAAGTCGACACCTGTACCGGCAATGATCAAAGCAATTAATGATGTTATTAACGGGAAGTTATGGACGCCAATCGGAAGTTATAATCCTGATGATGATATCGTAGAACAAGAAGATAAGTTGACATCATTAACACCACAGCAACGGAAAATATTATTGATGTTTGCAGAAGGTTTGCTTAATAAGCAAATAGCTTATGAGCTTAATCTTTCAGAATCCACAATAAAAAGCCATGCAAGTACTATATTTTTAAAGCTAGGCGTAAAAAATCGCACACAAGCCGTTATTCTATTAAATGATCGTCAAATGGCAAATGCATCTTTTACACAGTAGCGATTGTGCTAATTGAATGAGTTAGGAATGTAATTTTGCTCTAGTTTTCTCGTCAATAATGAGCTCATTAAAGCACGTAAAGCGAGTGGTTTTATGATCTTCCTTAAATAGCCTATATCAGCTTGTTGTGCTTGTACTAATACGGACTCATCTGTTGTCGCAGTAATTAATATTGCAGGTAGTGGGTAATGACTTTTCGCCCGTAGACAAGCAATTAATTCAATGCCATTAAGTCTATTTTCATTAGCACAGCGATTATTGTTATTGTGATTATTTGAAAAATTGGTTCTTTTGTGTGAGTTTTTGTATTGAAGATAATCACTTTGCTTTTCGTCAACCAATTGATAATCTACTAATAATATATCGATATCTTCTTCGTGAGCCTGATAAATTTCAAGAGCCTGCTTAGCAGTGCGGGCAGTAAAAACTCGACATTTCCACGCGGTTAATAAGTCACTCATGCCCGAAATTACATCCATCTCGTTGTCAATGCAAAGTACGCCTACCCCTTGTAAAGTTGCACTGGCCCGAGTGGCTTTTGCTTGTATTATTTTTGGCTCTTTGGCAATGGGAACTTCAACGCTAAATAAGCAACCGCATCCTACTTTTGAGATGAGTCCAAGGTCATGCTGCAAAATGTTGGCTAAACTTTGTGCTATATTTAGTCCTAAACCTAAGCCTTTAGGTCCTACCAAATTTGTTGATAACTGAGTGAATTGTTCAAATACTTGTTGTTGCTTATCTTCAGGTATTCCTGGTCCATTATCGAGTACCTGTATACATAAATTTTGACCTTTACGACGACAGCCTAATAATACCTTGCCATGGTTAGCATAACGAAAGGCATTACTTAGGAAGTTTTGCACAATTCTTACTAATAACGTTAAATCACTTTTGATGTATAACTTACTTGAATGACAATGACAATGAAAATCGATATGGTAATCTTTAGTTAGCACTGAAAACTCTGACTGCAACATAGAAAATAATTGTTCAACACAGATGATCGAAATATCCGGGATTATATTGCCACTTTCGATACGGGCTATTTCATTTAAGTCTAAGAGTAAATTGTTTGCTATCTCGAGTGAATTGTCTATTTGTTTTATTTGCTGTCGTTCTTGTCGGGACACTCTTGAACTTAAACATACAGCAGATGAAAATAGTCGAGCAGCGGATAATGCTTGCAATAAGTCATGGCTACAGGCACGTAAATATTGACTTTTTTTCAAATGCGCTTGCTCTGCTTTAAGCTGCGCATGGGCTAATTCTCGGTTGGCGTTTTCGAGTTCTAAGTTTGCTTGCTCTAATTCTTTAGTGCGTGATAATACGCGACTTTCAAGGTCGGTGTTCTCTTCTTTAAGGTAATTCTCTGTTTGACGAAACTCCGTAATATCGGAGAAAATCATGACAAAACCACCGCCGGGTATTGGGTTCCCCTCAATGTTAATGATTTTATCATTTGGTAGTTTTCGCTCTGACTTATGTTTACTACCAGCCCTTATAAATTGTAATCGTTTTTGAACTTGGGCTTCAATATCGAGAATGTAGTGTTTTTGATTAGCGAGGTTATAACGAATAAGTTGGCTTATTGGGCAACCGATATAAACCAGATCTTTGGGATAATTAAAAATGTCGAGATATTGTTTATTCCATGCGACTAAATTTAAATTTCCGTCAATGACTGATATACCTTCACTGGTATTCTCTATTGCTCCTTGTAATACCGAACGGCTAAATTCTAACTGCTGTGTTGAATTGTCTTTAACAATTTGGGCTACTTGGTCAAATGCTATGTCGCGACCACCTAAGGCGAAGGAAATAACGAGCTTTGCAGATGCTGAGCCCATAACACTGGCTAGAGTGTTTTCTGCATGAAATAACAAGGCTTCGTTGTAGGTTTTATGTTTTTTATTTTTGTGTGATTGATTAAATTGTGCAAAGCAATCGGTTGATTTTTCTTGGCCTATAAAGCGTGCAACGAGATATTCTAATTCGAGCAGAACAACTTTAGGTTGCTTAGGTAAATAAGGGAGCTGATTTTTATCTTCTTTATAAAAAAATTTACTCTGCATTTCTTCACGGATACTTTGCCGTGTTAGTAGTGAAACAATATACAGTACTAAGATGTTAATGCAGAGGCCAAAGAGTGTCACCATGGTTGTTTCAGGCCAGTCTGTATGCGCTAAAGGATGTTGGTAGAAGCCAAGTTGTGGTAATAAATTCAATAATGTCCAGATAGAAAACCCGCTTACTATTCCCCATAACACACCTTTTTGAGTCGCTCTTCGCCAGAAAAAAGCGGCTAAAAGAGCTGGACCAATTTGTGCGATAGCCCCAAATGCAACTTCCCCCAATGACGCTAATGTGTCAGGAGGAGAAAGTAGTAACATACAATAACTGAGTGTGATCACTGCAATGACAAGGGCTTTACGGATCAGTAATAAGCGTGATTGAAAATGTAGAAAATCATGATTTTTTCGTGGTGCTAACTTGAACATTAATGGGAATACTATTTCGTTACTTAACATCGTGCTTAACGCTATTGTCGACACGATAACCATAGAGCTAGCAGCAGAAATGGCGCCAAGAAAAGCAAATAAAGAAAGCCATACTTGCCCGTTATAGGCCGGAAGAAACAACACATAAGCGTCTGCATCTATTGATTGACCATAATTTAATGTCCCTGCAAGGCCTATCGGGCCAGCAAAAAAAGCAAAAACAATAATGTAGATGGGGAGCAACCATCTTGCTAAATTACTGGTTTTTTTTTCCTTAATTTCAACAAACATTACTTGAAATTGTCTTGGTAAACATAGGAAGGCAGACATCACGATAATTAATAAACCCACCATACCGATCAGGCTGCTGCTATCAAATTGTTGTGTAAATGAAATATTGTTTTGTGATAGTCGCCAAATGTCGATGGGTGAATCATAGATGACGAAGGAAACAAAGAGGCCCACCAATAAAAAAGCGATTAATTTAACTACAGACTCAAAAGCAATAGCAATCATTACACCGGGATGACGCTCAGTAACATCTATGGTTCTTATGCCAAATATAATCGTGAAGCCTGCCAAAATGCCACTCACAACCAGACCAATCTGCCAAACATTAAGATCTTGATTTTGCTGTAATATTTTGTATGAGTAAACAATAGCTTTTAGCTGTAAGGCTATATAAGGCAAAGTACCAATTAACGCAACTAGCGTGACAACAAATGCCAAGCTTTGGGATTTACCAAAACGGGCAGAAAGTAGGTCCGCAATGGAAGTGATCTTGAGCTTGAGACTTGTTGTTATTATGCGTTGAATAAAGGGCCATGCAAAAATAAATAATAATATTGGTGCGAGATATACCGAAATATAAGTAAATGAATTATTTGCTGCTTGTGCCGATGTGCCTAAAAACCCCCAAGAGGTGCAATAAACACCAAGCGATAATGCATAGATAATTGCATTTTGTTTTTCTAATAATTTATGGCGATATTTTCCACCTAAATAGGCAATGAGAAACAATAAGCTGATATAGCCAATGCTTACGCTTACCAATAGCCAATTTGAAAACATATATTCCTTATTATCACGCCAGTTGATTTTATTTGTTCATCTTAACTTTAGCTATTTTCCCTCACAAGATTAATTATACGGAATTGGACTAAAGGACTAAGTGTTAGGTGCTAGGCCTTATTTCCAATTGTCGATTTGTTCGACTGCCATAGTATTGATTAAACAAATACAAGGGGAAATAGTTAAATGTTTAATTCAAAATATAAAAAAATTCTACTTGCATCTTCGTTTATGGCAGCAACAAGTTCTGCGTTTGCTGGCTACGAAATTGACTTAACAGAAGATGATAAATTAACTTTTGGTGGTTACATTAAAATTGATGCTCGTTATGTTGATGGTGATGTTGCTTATAAAGATTTTTGGATAGGAGATGGCGAACCACTTACCGAAGATGCTTCTAAATTTAAAATTTTTGCCAACGAAACACGCTTCAATACCAAATATGTTCATGGCGATGTTATGGGTTTTATCGAAATGGATTTTTGGGGGGGTGGCGGTAATGAAATAGTTTCTAATTCAGCCCATCCACGTATCCGTCATGCTTTTGTTAAATATAAAGAGTTAACGGTTGGTCAAACGTGGTCAACGTTTATGAATACAAGTGCTATTCCTGAGTCCGCTGATTTTGCTGGTGCAACTACCGGCTTAGTGTTCATTCGCCAGGGCCAAATTCGCTATAACATGGGTAATTTTCAAGTAGCAATTGAAAATCCAGAAAGTTGGGGGGGTGATACCGCTAATGACAGCGTACCGGATGTTATTGCTCGATATAATATTGAAGGGGACTGGGGCAGTATTTCTGTTTCGGGTCTCGCACGTCAATTAAATACCAGTTTAGGAAATAGTGAATCCGCTTTTGGTGCCTCAATTGCCGGTCGAATTAACACCACGGGTAAGGATGATATCCGTTTCCAATTTCATAAAGGTGAACTAGGTCGCTATGTTGGCGTTGCTGCTGTTAAAGATCTTTATGGTGAAGAAGTGGAAGATTTAACCTCTGTACTTGTTGCTTACCGCCATTTTTGGACTGAATCTTTACGCTCAACTGTTTTGTACGGAAAAGTCGAAGGTGATGTTTCAAATCGAGAACGTACACAGTGGGGAGTTAATCTGTTTCAAGACTTAACGAAGGAACTCACGGTAGGTTTTGAAGTCGGTAACTTTTCTCTTGATGAGCTAGATAAAAATTCTAACTACATACAAGCAACCATGAGATACGCACTGTGATCTCGTTATCAATTCTACTGTTTAAATTTACGTAACTTTCCCAATCTTTGTTGCGTTTTCGAGGGGGGTTTTCCCCCTCTATTTTTTAACATAATAGTTGTGACAGAATTTTATCCCCACTTGAATTTAGGAGGTTGAGTATGACTGCGTCAATACTCAATATAGAGCAAATATCACTGGCGTTTGGTGGTGTGAAAGCCCTTACTGATGTTAGCTTTTCAGTAAAAAAAGGCTCAGTTTTTTCCATTATAGGGCCAAATGGAGCGGGTAAAACTTCAATGCTCAATTGCATTTCGGGGCGCTATCGTCCTAATAGTGGAAAAATAATCTTTGATGGTAAAAATGTTACCGATTTACGCCCCAATGACCGCGCCGATCTTGGTATGGGACGTACTTTTCAAAATTTAGCCTTATTTGGGCATATGTCGGTATTAGACAATATTATGGTTGGTCGTCATCACCTGCTAAAAAATAATTGGCTTACAGGACCTTTATATTGGGTGTCTGGTGCACAAAAAGAAGAGTTAGCACATCGTCGGAAAGTGGAAGAGATTATTGATTTTTTAGAAATCTCTCATATTCGAAAATCAATTGCAGGCACATTATCTTACGGCTTACGCAAACGTGTAGAGCTTGCTCGTGCAATGGCATTAAACCCGAAATTAATTCTTTTAGATGAACCCATGGCGGGCATGAACCTTGAAGAAAAAGAAGATATGGCCAGATACATTCTCGATTTGAATGAAGAGTTTGGTATTACCGTGGTAATGATTGAGCACGACATGGGGGTGGTTATGGATATTTCTCATGAAGTCATGGTACTTGATTTTGGCAAGAAACTGATTTGTGGTTTACCTGATGAAGTGATGGCTGATCCATATGTTAAGCGTGCTTATCTTGGTCTTGAAGAAGAGGAAGAAGACATATTGCAATTAGAGGGGGTTAACTAATGGCTTCATCAATTAGCAATAATGAAAATGATTTTGAAATGGAAAGTTTAAATACTTTCCCTAAAATTTTACAACATAATGCAAAAAATTGGCCTAACGATGTGTCAATGCGTGAGAAAGAGTTTGGTATTTGGAATGAATTCACCTGGAATGACTATAACAATCGTGTGAAATGGCTATCAACAGCTTTACTCGATATGGGAGTAGAAAAAGGCGATGCTATTGCCTTGCTTGGTGATAATAGACCTGAATGGGTGTGGGGCGAAGTCGCTGCCCATGCGATGCGATGTTACTCGATTGGAATCTATCAAGACTCGATGCATGACGAGGTGATTTACCTACTCGATAGCAGTGGCGCGACTGTTGTTATTGCTGAGAATGAAGAGCAATGTGACAAGTTACTTGAGCTTGGTGATGGCATTCCTAAAGTGAAGTACATTGTATATTGCGACCCACGAGGTATGCGTAAATATGATGATCCACGCCTTATTGATATAGAGACACTTTATAAACGTGGTCAAGAAATTGATAAAGCACAACCAACGTATTATGACCAATTAGTTGCAGCAACAACGCCAGAAGATACAGCTATTTACTGCACGACATCAGGTACCACGTCTAAACCTAAAATTGCCCTGTTAAATGGAGGAAATTTTGTTAAGCACTGTAGCGCTTACTTAAGAGCCGATCCTCGTAATGCGGGTGATAATTATGTTTCTGTGCTGCCATTACCTTGGATCATGGAACAGGTTTATGCCGTTGGTCAAGCGTTGATCGCCCGCCAAATTGTCAACTTTGTTGAAGAGCAAGAAACCTTAATGTCTGACTTACGTGAAATTGGTCCGAGTTTTGTTTTGCTTGCGCCTCGCGTTTGGGAAGGCATATTGGCAGATGTTCAAGCGCGTATGATGGATTCAACCCCGCTTAAAAGAAAACTGTTTAACTATGCTATGAAGTTGGCTAAAGAGAGCCAAGCACAGGGTAAAAAGTCTTGGCTTGCTGATGTCTTATTGATGAAAGCTCTACGCGATAGGTTGGGTTTTTCATTTTTAAAATCCGCTGCTACGGGCGGGGCTGCTATGGGACCTGATACTTTTAGGTTTTTCCAAACTATCGGAGTGCCGTTACGTCAACTTTATGGACAAACTGAAATGTGTGGTGCCTACACAATTCATCATGAAGGTGATGTTGATTACGATAGTGTAGGGGTTGCTTTTGATAATGCCCAAGTAAAAGTCATTAACACTGATGAAGAAGGTGTTGGTGAAATTATTGCTAAAACAGTTGGAATGTTTACAGGCTACTTAAATAACCAAAAAGCGTATGACGAAGATGTTATTGATGGTTGGATGCAAACAGGTGATGCAGGCTACTTTAAACCGTCTGGCCACCTAGTGGTCATTGATCGTATTAAAGATCTTGCTTGTACCAGCAATGGCGTCCAGTACTCACCACAATATATTGAAAATAAATTGAAGTTTTCATCATTTATCGGTGAAGCCGTCATCTTAGGAAAAGATCGTCCGTATCTTTCTGCTCTTATCTGTATTCGCTTTAGCATTGTCGCCAAATGGGCGGAACAACAAGGTTATGCATTCACTAACTACACCAATTTATCTACGCTCCCCCAGGTGTATGAAAAAATGAGTGAAGAGATTGCACGTGTTAATGAATCACTGCCTGAAGCACAAAAAATCCATAAGTTTTTACTACTTTATAAAGAGCTTGATGCCGATGATGGTGAATTAACACGTACACGTAAAGTGAGGCGTGGGGTTATTGCCGATAAATACGGCGATATTATTTCATCTATCTATGAAGACAAAGAAAAGGTTGATATTGATACCGTTATTGTCTTTCAGGATGGTACTAAAACGCGTATTCAAACAGCGCTTACAGTGGCTTCGCTTTTACCTAATCCCGATACATCAACAAATGAACTCACATCAGAACGGAGAGCATCATGAATTATGAATTATTAATCCAACTGGTTATCAATGGTTTAATTGTTGGCTTGCTGTATGGCGTAGTCGGTATGTGTTTTGTACTGGTTTATAAATCCACTCAAGTGGTTAACTTTGCCCAAGGTGAGTTTCTATTGGTTGGTGCATGGGTTTGTTGGGCAATGCTGATTTACTTGGAATTACCATTTATCGTCGGCTTTTTAGCAACAATGGTATTTATGGCAATATTTGGTATTTTAATCCAAATGATTGTACTAAGGCCGATGATTGGCGAACCCATTATTTCAGTGATTATGGTCACCATTGGGTTATCAATATTTTTCCAAGCGTTAATGAAGTGGATATTCGGTGTGTCTGCACAGAGTTTTCCAAAAGTATTTGAAACTGAAAATATCCAAATTTTTGGTTTGAATATCGAATCAGCTTACTTAATGAGCACAGTGATAGCGTTAATTATCATGGTCGCGTTCTTCTTATTCTTTAAATATTCCAAATATGGTTTAGCGATGCGAGCAACCGCTTTCGATCAACAAATCGCACAGAGTGTAGGGATATCTGTTAAGCAAGTGTTTGCTATGAGCTGGGGAATTGCTGCAACAGTATCGGCAACCGCAGGTATTGTTATTGGCATGGTAAACGGTGTTTCAAATTCACTAGCCGTGATGGGGGTTAAAGTGTTTCCAGCCGTGATCCTTGGCGGACTAGATTCCATTATTGGCGCTATTGTTGGAGGCTTAATTATTGGCGTGCTAGAGAATGTGGCAGAGTTTTTTGATAGTCAATATCTTCATATCGGCAACATGTATGACATCGCACCATTCTATGTATTGTTAATTATTCTTTGGTTTAAACCGTACGGTTTATTCGGAACCAAAGATATTGAACGAATTTAATCTATTTGCAATTTCAAAATAAAACATGAGCAGCGCTAAGGATTAAAAAGTTCTGTTCGTGTGTTGCATATTATATGTAATTTTTAGGAGTTAATTATGTCGAGTTTAACAATGCGACCGTGCGGAGATTTTCGTACTAGCTATAAACAAGATAATACTATTTTTGAAACTAAAACCATCAAAAGTATCGCAGTGATTACTATTGCACTGCTATGTCTTGCGCCTTTTGTTGTTGACGCTTACTACTTGACGCTATTTATTCAAATATCGTATTTGGGCATAGCTGCTTTAGGGTTAAACATTCTCGTTGGTTACACCGGACAAATATCCTTAGGTCATGGTGCTTTTTTTGGCTTTGGTGCGTTTGCATCCGCTTGGCTGAATACTTCATTTGGTATACCGGTATTGCTTTGTATTCCACTGGCCGGTTTTTTAACTATGGGGGTGGGCATGATATTTGGTTTACCTGCTTCTCGTATTAAAGGTTTGTATTTAGCAATAGCAACACTCGCAGCACAATTTATTTTGGAAGACTTTTTTGCACGTGCCGACTGGTTCTCAGGTGGTTCATCGGGTTCTTCTGCAGACCCTATTAGTTTGTTCGGCTTTGTCTTTGATACCGATGAAAGCTTTTTTTATGTGGCATTATTTGCTTTAGTTTTCATGTATATCTGGGGTTGTAATTTAATGCGTAGCCGAGAAGGGCGCGCGTTTATAGCCGTACGAGATCATTACCTTTCTGCAGAAATTATGGGTATTAAACTCAATAAATATCGCTTGTTATCGTTTGGTGTTTCTTCATTTTATGCCGGTATTGGTGGTGCGTTATATGCGCATTACTTGGGCTATGTGTCTGCTGAAGGTTTTACCTTATTTATGTCAATTCAATTTCTAGCGATGATCATTATTGGTGGCTTGGGTTCTATTAAAGGCACGTTAATGGGCGTTGTGTTTATGGTGTTTTTGCCAGAAGTGCTAGAAAGCGGTGTTGGCCTAATGAAAATGACTGACTGGGGCAATATTCCTGCCGTGGTTGATGGTTTGGCTTACATCAAAGAAATGGCAATAGGTTTAGTCATCATCTTATTCCTCATTTTTGAGCCCGAAGGTATGGCACATCGTTGGGCACAAATTAAAAACTATTGGAAATTTTACCCTTTTTCTTACTAATCCGTGTGGATAGAAAGGGAAAGAATAAATAAAAATTATTACAACAATTCATTGGCAATATAGCCATTAAAAGAAGAAGGAAATAGTCATGCAACATAAAGCAAAATTAAGTTCTCTATTCGTATACTGTGCTTTGGGGATGAGCACTCAGGTAATAGCAGAAGATTCTGTATTTGTCGGACATTTAGCTGACATGTCAGGACCAACAGCCTTTGTGGGTAAAAACTATGCTGATGGTGTGCGAGATTCACTCGCTTACATTAATGCTAACGGTGGTATTAAAGGCACAACCTTAGAATATGAAACTATCGACTATGCCTACAAAGTACCGCAAGCCATCGCATCATATAAAAAATGGCATTCACGTAAAAAAATGGTCGCGATGCAAGGTTGGGGAACCGCTGATACTGAAGCGTTAATTTCTTTTGTTGCAAAAGATAAAATTCCAGTTTTTTCAGCGTCATACTCTGGTCATTTAACTGATCCTACCGGAAAAAATCCACATACTAAAAAACCAGCCCCTTATAACTTTTTTTATGGCGCCTCTTACTCAGATGCTTGTCGTGGTTTAGTGCAATGGGCGGCACAAGATTGGAAAGACAAAGGTGAAAAAGGTAAGCCTAAATTCACTCATATCGGTGCCAATCATCCATTTCCTAACGCACCCAAAGCGGCATGTGCGGAATACGCTACTGAACTCGGTTTTGATGTACAACCATCGGTTGTTATTTCAATGAAACCCGGTGACTTTAAGGCGCAATGTTTAAGTTTAAAAAGTTCAGGTTCTAACTATGGTTACATTGGTAACTTAGGCGGTTCAGTGCTTTCACTGGTGAAATCTTGTAACACCGTAGGTACTGACATTCAATTTATGTCGAATATTTGGGGCGGGGATAAGAATATCTTCGCCGCCGCGGGCGAAGGGATAAAGGATTATATTTTCCCGACCATGACACCCTTTTGGAATGATGATGCGCCTGGTATGAAGCTAGTACGTGAAATATCTAAGCAGTCTGATAAGTCAGGTACAGAAGAGCGTGTTCATCATTATATGCGCGGTGTTTGTTCAACCTTCTTTATGAAAGAAGCAATGGAATGGGCAAAAGATAACGGCGGTATTACCGGTGAAAATGTGAAAAAAGGCATGTACGTGCATAAAAACTGGGTGCCAAAAGGGTTAGAGGGCGTGTGTTTAGCGGCTAATTGGAGTAATGAAGACCATCGTGGAATTAACCAGGTCAATATCTATAAGGGTAACTATAACGGCGGTGATGTCGTCGTAGAGAAGGTATCGCAAGTTACGCTAGAGCGTCGAGACGATTGGTTAGGTTTTTAATTAACACTTAATTCAATAACGTTTAGGTTGCTGGGAGCACAGCATAGTGTGTTTCTCAGTAACCATCTTAATAGCCAAATAGCATCGACGGAGTAGATATGCCACAAATTGCAACAAAAATACAACCCACATCATCTATATTAACGGTGAATAATATTGAAGTGGTTTACGATGACGTTATTCAGGTATTACGCGGTGTAAGCTTAGATGTGCCAGATGGCGAAGTTGTTACCTTACTAGGCCCTAATGGTGCTGGGAAATCAACGACGCTTAAAGCTATTTCAGGTTTGTTAAAAACCGAAAATGGTGAGGTAACGAAAGGTGATATTACTTTTATGGGCGAGCGTATTGACAGTAAAAATGCTGAAGATGTTGTTGCTAGTGGCTTATTTCAGGTGATGGAAGGGCGCCGCATTATTGAGGATATGTCATCAATAGAGAATTTAAAGCTGGGTGCTTTTACCCGTAAAGATTCTCGAATAAATCAAGATATTGAAATGGTATTCCACTATTTCCCTCGCTTGAAAGAACGGACTGGATTAGCGGGTTATTTATCCGGTGGTGAGCAGCAAATGCTTGCAATAGGTCGTGCATTAATGGCGCGTCCAAAGATGATTTGTTTAGATGAACCATCAATGGGTCTATCCCCACTATTAGTCAAAGAAGTTTTCGGTATTATTAAAAAAATTAACCAAGACCAAGGGATCACCATGTTGTTGGTCGAGCAAAATGCCAATTACGCTCTACGTGCAGCAAATTATGGTTATATCATGGAATCAGGAAAAATTGTGCTTGATGGTACGCAAGAACAACTCATGAGTAATGAAGATGTTAAAGAGTTTTATCTCGGCGGCGGTAATGAAGAACGCAAGAGTTTTAAAGGCTTGAAATCTTATAAACGCCGCAAGCGTTGGTTATAACTATTATTGACTAATTAGTTTGTGACGTTAATTAAGTACTCATTTAGAAAAACTCAAATTAAATGAAAAATCACAAATATAGGCTAACAATGAACAGCTATTTTAATAAAAATGCGTGCCAAGATGCAGATGCTCGAGAGCATTCACTATTCACTAAACTGCCTGATTTTCTTAACTTTGCTAAACATGAATGTTTACACTATCAGCAGACACTGAACAATATTGATGTTGATAAAATTGATAGTAGAGCGCTATTAGCTAAATTACCTATTACGCGAAAATCAGATTTGATTAATCTGCAAAAGCTGAATCCTCCGCTGGCAGGATTAAATGCTGCAAGCGCAAAATTTCATCGAATTTTTCAATCGCCAGGGCCTATTTATGATCCTGAACATTGTGCTGATGACTGGTGGCGACTCGGGCAAGCTTTCCATGCTGCAGGGTTTAAGCAAGGTGATATTGTTCAAAACTGTCTTTCTTATCATTTAACACCTGGCGGGTTTATTTTAGATTCGGGAGCGCGAGCCTGTGGCTGTGTGGTTATACCGGCAGGGCCAGGACAAACGGAACAACAGCTCGATATAATCGAGGATTTAAAGCCTAACGGTTATTGTGGTACACCTTCATTTTTGAAAATTTTATTGGATAAAGCAACTGCTGACAATCGTGATGTGAGTAGTTTACAAAAAGCATTGGTTACAGGTGAGGCATTACCTGTAGTACTTAGACGCGAGTTTGACGCTGCAGGAATTAGTACCTTACAAGCTTATGCTTCTGCAGATGTTGGCTTAATTGGTTATGAAACTATAGCCGACGATGGCTTTATTATTAGCGAGGATGTCATTGTTGAGATTGTGCGTCCAGGTAGCCGACTACCGGTTGCTGATGGCGAAATAGGCGAGGTTGTGATCACAAGTTTTAATCGAGATTATCCCTTAATTCGTTTTGCGACAGGAGACTTATCTGCAATCAAGGCAGGTGAAAGCGCTTGTGGTAGAACCAATATGCGAATAAAGGGATGGTTGGGACGTGCAGACCAAACCACTAAAGTTAAAGGTATGTTTGTTCATCCTGAACAAGTTGACAAAGTTTGTCAAAGTGATGCCTGTATTATAAAAGCGCGTTTAGTCGTGAGTCAGGTTAATCATAAAGACAAGATGCATCTAGTTTGTGAAGTCGTTGAGTCGGCTTTTAGTAATGGTAATGAACAGGTACTGAAAGATAAAATTGCCCAAACATTAAAGACAGTAACCAAATTAACAGGCTCAGTAGAGTTAGTACCCATAAATAGCTTACCTGATGATGGTAAGGTGATTGATGAACAAAGGGATTTTGATTAACCGTTATTCGCAGTTTTTAATCATTCAAAAATCATAATGTAATTCCAAAGGGCATTACATTAGGGTCTGTCAATCTTTCAAGGTTGTTTTTGCAGCGAGTTGTTGTTCATTACTTAAACATGAGCTACAAGGCAGAGGCTTTGTAGTGTAGTTATTCTACAATAGAAGCCGATAACGCAGTAGAAATGAACAACAAACGCTGCCCAAAGGGTTCGGCTAAAAACGATTTACTCTTTGTTGAGCGAATTTTACTTAGATTGCTAGGCAGCAATCCACTCGCCTCGATTAAAACGTTTTTATCTCGAACAAAATTTAACCCGCAAAGATCAACAGACCCTAGCATAGAAGGAAAATATTGTGAGCGAAGTTGCTTTTCAAGACTGTTATCCAGATGAGCTTAGCCATTGTTATGGCTGTGGAAAAAATAATACTGCCGGTCATCAACTTAAAAGTTATTGGCAAAGTGACAATCAAAATTCACAGGGGCTAACCATTGCTCATTATACGCCTGAAGCTTGCTATACGGCTATCCCAGGTTTTGTCTATGGAGGTTTATTGGCATCATTAATTGACTGCCATGGCACAGGAAGCGCCGCGGCGGTAGCTTTCCAGCAAGCAAATCGAGCTATGGGAACATTGCCGCCATTACGTTTTGTTACCGCGGCATTGAATGTGAGCTATATAGCGCCAACGCCCATGGGAGCTGAACTTGAATTAATTGGTACTTTTATCGAAGTAAAAGAAAAAAAAGTCGTGGTAGAAATAACCGTATCTGCAAACAATGTTATTTGTGCTAAAGGCACTGTCATAGCAGTAAAAATGCCAGACTCCATGTTAAATGTTAAATGTTAAATGTTAAATGCTCAATGTTAAAAATTAAACATGAAGTCGTTCTACACTTTTTTTGTTGAACATACAGGTGTATACATAATCTATATGGAAATGTAGTTTCAGCGCTAAGCGAAGAAATCAGGGTTGTTATTAAACTAATGTATCTTTTATTGCGCGGTTTTAGGCAATGACTAAATACTTACGTTGATGTGCTTTAGTATTAATGAGCCATCATAGGCTTAATCAGTATAAGACATTAGGGCCTGTTGAACTTTGCCGGTTAAATTTTGTTCAAGATAACAACGTTTTAATCGAGGTGCTTACCAAAGAATCGCTCAACAAAGAGTAAAACGTTTTTAGCCGAACCCTTCGGGCAGCGTTTGTTGTTCATTTCTACTGCGTTATCGACTTTTTATGTAGAATGACTACACCTCAACGTCTATTCCTTGTAGCTCCTGTTTAAGTAATGACCAATAATTCGCTGCAAAAACAACCTTGAAAGATCAACCGGCCTTTATATAAACCAATCTTTATTTCAGGAAAGCAATAATAATGGAACATTCTGATGGCGGCGTTCGTGCTGTCGCGGTGCTTGAAGCAAGCAAAGGCTTACTGGCATTACTGGTTGCCATTGGCTTGCATGTCTACACGGGCCAAAATCTGTCTGCGTTAGCGCTTGAGTTGGTGAGGCATTTGCACCTAAATCCAGCGAGTCATTACCCAGGTATTTTTATTTCAGCAGTGGGTTCAGTGTCGCAATCTAGTCTGACGTTAATGGCGTTTGGCGCGGCTGTATATACATCGGTGCGCTTTATTGAAGCCTATGGTTTATGGCATAACATGCGCTGGACCCAATGGTTTGCACTGCTTAGCGGCGCAATATATTTACCTTTTGAGCTTTATGAAATGATTCGCCATTTTAATGTGCTCAGTGTAATTGTGCTGCTGATTAACCTTGTGGTGGTCATGTATATGTATTTTGTGTTGTTTCCTCGTCGTGCAGCAATATGAGATCCACTTCAATGTTTGCTTGTACTTATTAAGATAAAAGTATTAACAGAGTTTAATGGCTAACGGTTGATCCATTAGATGATAATGTTAGTATAAATACTCACTAACATTAACGATGAGTTAGCGAAACCGTAATGAATAGATTCGAGATGATTTGGTTTACGCGAGTTTATTACGTTAATTCATGTAGACATTCAATTAATATATCTGTTTTATAAATGAACATTATTTGAATTGAGTTCAGTTTTATTAGTGGTGTGATATTTGTTTTAACAGCGTGAACTGTTTTCGTTGGTGTCATAAAACGACGACAAAGACACGCTGGGATACAATGTAAGCAAGTTGTTAGTAATTTATTGTTTAGCTTGCTGGCTTGTAATCACCATTTATACAAATGCTGTAATGTTATGACTAATTAATTCTACTTTATGAGGAATAAAATGACTGACATCGATATTGGTATAAAAAAAGATGACCGACTAAAAATAGCCGAAGGTTTAAAAAGCTTATTGGCCGACTCTTATACACTTTATTTGCAAACCCATAATTTCCATTGGAATGTCACAGGGGTACATTTTCGCGAATTACACTTAATGTTTGAAGAACATTACACTGAGCTTGCGGTAGCGGTTGATGATATTGCCGAGCGTATTCGTACCTTGGATGTGGCAGCACCGGGAACATATAAAGAGTTTGCTCGCCTGAGTTCAATTAAAGAAGTTGAAGGTGTGCCGAGTTCTGCTGATATGGTTGACTTACTGACCCAAGGCCATGAACAAGTGGTTAAAACATCGCGACAAGTGCTTAAGTTAGCCCAAGCTGCTGACGATGAGTCAACTGCTGCTTTAGTGTCTGATCGCATGCGAATACACGAAAAAACAGCGTGGATGTTAAGAGCAACTCGCAAGTAACCTGTAACGTACAGATATTTATTTGCGCAATTAATGTTGGCTAATATTATTATCTGAATTGAGACGCAACGCAGTACTCATGAAGATGTTAGCGAGCAAGATAATCAAGGCATCAACTAATACGTGAGTTAAAACGTGAATTAAAAAAGCGCCTTAATAAGGCGCTTTTTTGTGGTTAAACGCTGGCGAGTTGCGTAAAAAACTCTTCTTGCTGTTGTCTCACCATATCAACGTCATCGGTAGCTTTTAAATAAGAGCGTAAACCAATAATATTGATTTGAATTTTTTTAGCCGTAAGTTGACTGTCTAAATGGGCAGGTAAGTCGCCTTCAAGTTTAGCTTGGTCAATAATACTGGCAAATCGTTGTTCAAATTTGCTAAGCAGCTCACGGGCAACGTTTAATGTATCAAGATGAGATTCATCTAATTCAGATAACGTTCTTACCAACATGCACAATTCGCTAGGTGAACCTTCACAGCATGGTTTAATCAGTCCACGTAGATAATGAGTTAATCCAACCCACGCACGATCGTGCTGTTCTAACATGTTATTTAAATTCTGTTCGCCAGCTTGGGCATAACGAATTAGTGTTGATTGATATAAATCAGCTTTACTACCAAAAGCGGCATAAATACTGCCTGGTCGCATGTCCATAGCCGTTTGAATTTCTCGCGTGGATGTGGCTAAAAAGCCCTTCTGCCAAAACAGATTCTTTGCTCTTTCAAGTACGTCTTCGCGATCAAATTTAGAAATATTAGCCATTACATCCTCTTTTGTTAGCCTTCTATTTTACGTTAACCCTATGAGATAAGGCCAGTACCTTTTGGCAATTTTTTAATCATAACGGCTATTGCTGCTGATTATGGTTAATTATGGATGTGATATGAACTGAGCAAATAATGTCGATTAATCAACAATGCAGTTTCAATGCTGGACTAATTGAAAAGTTAATAGAGTAGGAGATAACGTAACGGTAAGCAGGCTTATTTTTTACTAGAGCTGTTGTCATAGTTCTGTTGTATTAGTGTGGTCGTAATGGCGCTATTGTAAATATAGGGGCGGAATTGAACTAATTTATTCAATTCCGCTTTAAAACTAACCACTAAATTACACTCAAGTTAACTCTATTGTATAAATACGTTGATTACAGGCTAAGACCACACACCGTCTTCTGTTTTACCTTGTATTTCTACATCGGCCAGTTTGAATTCAGGCTTGTTAGTGGTTTTAAGTTTAACTTGATAATCGCGAGTTAAATTTACGATGGTCGGGGTTAACAGCATTATGGCGCTGATGTTCACTACCGTCATTAATCCTAGCGCCATGTCGGCCATGTTCCACACTTCTTTTAATGAGGCATTCGCTCCCCAATACACCATGCTTAAATACAAGAGTGTATAAATGGTGCGGCCATAGATATTGTCGAGCTTAAATAAATGTAAGTTACTTTCGGCATAGGCGTAGTTGGCCACCACAGAAGTAAAAGAGAATAGAGTAATAATGATGGCAACAAACATATCGCCGCTTATTCCCATATGGTAAGTCATGGCGTTTTGAGTGATCCGAATACCTTCCATTTCAGAGCCAATACTGCCTTGAGCCAATAAAATCACAATCGCGGTGCAGCTACACAACACCATAGTGTCGATAAACACCCCAAGCATTTGTACGTAACCTTGCGCAACCGGGTGATTAGGAACCGGTGTTGCGCCAGCTGCGGCATGCGGCACACTACCGGCGCCGGCTTCGTTAGAATACAAACCGCGTTGAATCCCATTTTTAATCGCAGCACCCAGTGCGCCAGCCGCCGCTTCATTTAACCCAAAAGCAGAGTTAATAATATCCATCAATACTCCAGGTACTTGCTGGATATTAATAATGGTGACCACCACTGCGGATAAAATAAATGCCAATCCCATAAACGGCACCACGAACTCAGCAAAACGCGCAATACTGCGAAGACCTCCCATAACGATGATGCCAGCAATAAAGGTAATAACCGCACCGGAATATACCGGCGATAACTCGAAAGTGTGGTTGAGTGCGTCAGTAATCGTGTTGGCTTGCATGGCACTGAAACTAATGCCGTAACCCAGGAATAAACACAGCGCGAATAATACCGCTAACCAAGGTTTATTCAGCCCAGCGCGGATATAATAAGCGGGTCCACCGCGGTATTCTTTATGGTCGTCGCGCACTTTATACAACTGACCTAAAATACTTTCGGCAAATCCGGTTGCCATACCCAGTAGCGCGATAACCCACATCCAAAATACTGCGCCGCTGCCACCCAACGAAATCGCCATAGCGACACCGGCTAAATTACCGGTTCCCACACGGGCAGACAGGCCAGTACATAATGCTTGATACGAGCTAATGCCAGATTTGTCACCTTGTGTGCTGCCTTTCATCACTTTAAACATGTAACCAAAATGGCGAAGTTGAATAAATCTTAATTTCAATGAAAACCATATACCGGCAAATACCAATATATAAATGAGTACTTGGTACTCGCCCCATAGCACATTGTTGGCGAGCGATATAATGTCGTTAATCATTGAACAACTTCCTTGGTTTTATCGTTTTATTATTAGATATTTAAAAAGGTTACATTTCGAAAAAATGACCTATGAATGCAAACACCGCCAACGTCCAAATGCGTTAATAACCCTGTAAGAGGGGTTATAATGCAGTTGGTTGATTTTGTTATTTGAATCGATATGCATTGTATCTACATATTTAACGCTAGGCGAGGCGTTTTTGTTAGTTGTTAATTTTATTATTGACTAAAAAAGTGAGTCTGCTTCGCTGAATTAATATCGTTAATATTGGCACTGCAAGGGTAAATTTTTGATAAAATGCTCCACAATTGCCGTGTTGTAAGGCTCTAACATTTGAAAGCGGGTTCTTTAGCTTAATACATCATAAAAATTAGGATAAATAATAGTATGACAAATGCGAGTCTGCCTTTTAATGCAAGTCAGCAACAATTAGCGTTACTGCGATTAGTCAATTGGGGCCTTAAAATCGGCCTTATTCTGTTTGCTACCGACTTATTTGGCTTAACCACGCCTCCAGTAACCTTGTCTTACGTGCTCATATTTGAAGCTTGTTATGTCGGCTTTAGCTACCGATTTCATCGACTCAGCATGAACAACAATGGTTTGTTGTTTTTAACCTTATTGTTAGACACCTTGTTTTGGGCCACCTGGTTATATTTTACCGGTGGAGCAACCAATGCCTTTGTTTCATTGCTGTTATTACCGATTGCGATTTCAGCGATTACCTTACCCAGATGGGCACCGTGGTGCTTAACCATCGTATCGACGATATTTTATACTTTGATGATTGTTGATATCACCGAACAAAATAGTGGCTCGATAATGGACCATGACATGAGCCAAATGCCAATGGCTGCAAATCATGTTATGCCTGCAAGCCACAGTATGGACATGGGCTCGCACTATTTAGGCATGTGGTTTAATTTTGTGATTTCCGCATTGGTGTTAACCGTTACCGTAGGCTTTATTGCTAAACGCATTAGGCAAAAAAATGCCGAGCTACGTTATTTACGAGAAGCGCAGTTACGCCAGGAAAAAATATTGGCCTTAGGCACCGCATCAGCGCAAATGGCCCACCAACTGGCAACGCCGTTAGCCACATTGCGTTTACTCACCGATGAGTTAGTCGATACCCATCATGATGCAGAACAACTGGAATTGATCAGCGAAATGCAGCAAGCGTTGAATCGCTGCGAGGTCACCTTAGCAGACTTACGTTTAGCGACAGAGTCGATACGAGAGCACAAATTGACAGAGCAGCGTGTCGACAAATTAGTGGCAACCTTAACCGAACAGATAAGTTTGTTGATGCCAGAAGCGCAACTGAATATCGCCATAGCACCACAAGTTGAGTCACGTATAGTCATGACCGACATGAGCTTGTTGCCTGCATTAATGGCGTTAATTCAAAATGGTATTCAAGCCAGTGAAGATAATCAACACCAGACCCGCGTAGATATCAATATTGGTTTGTCACAACCCAATCAGCTGAGTATGACTATACGTGATTACGGTGTCGGCATTGCGACTCATTTATTACAAACTTTAGGCAGTAACATGGTAAAAAGTCCCAAAGGGATGGGCATCGCGGTATTATTAAGTCACACCAGCTTTGAGCGTTTAGGCGGTAAGTTATACCTTAAACCTCACCCAGAATGCGGCACCGAAGCCATCGTGACGTTGCCGTTAAGCGTACAAAAAACGAGTTGAAGCTATTTTAAACGAATAGAAGCGTGTCGAAGTAAACAGACGTTGAAATAAATACAAGCTGAATTGAGAACATCATGAACAAGCTATTGATTATAGAAGACGATTTAGCCCTAGCGACCATTTTAGCTCGCCGCCTTGGCAAACATGGCTTTGAGTGTAAAACCTGCCATCACGCCAGTGACGGTTTATTAATGGCCAGGCAATTTGTGCCAACGCATATCGTGTTAGACATGAAACTGGCTGAACATAATGGTTTGTCGTTAATTAAACCGTTAAGACAATTATTACCCAACGTCCACATGGTATTGCTCACTGGCTTTGCCAGCATCGCGACTGCGGTAGAAGCCATCCGTCTCGGCGCAGACAATTACCTCGCCAAACCCGTCGACACCCAAACCTTATTAAATGCATTATTAGTCACACCAGACACTACAATGACTTATGGTGATATTGAAGAACTACCACTTAACCCCAAACGGGTCGAATGGGAACACATTCAACAAGTCCTCGCCACCAACAATGGTAACGTATCAGAAACTGCCCGCCAACTGGGCATGCACCGCAGAACCTTGCAGCGCAAATTGCTGAAAAAGCCAACGGCAGATAATCGGTAGAATAGGGGAGTTGGGTGTTTGTCCTACTTTGGACAAAGGGTGTTTTTAGATATTGCTTCATGGCCTGCGGCCACTAACGTCGTGGCGCTTCGCCCACACCAGACCAAGAGGAAACCAACGGCTGTTCCCTCTTGGAACTCCCAGCCGCCCCGCAACATTTTCGCTATTTACAAAATAAGAGCTGCGAAAAGTCGCCATGGGGATTTATCCAGCTTTGAATCTCGTTTGTAATAGGCCTCGGCCTTACTCGAAAATGCTAACGCTTCCGATGGGGCGTCCCTTCCCCTCGAAAGCTAGCTGGCCGTCCATGGCCAGCTCACGTCATTTTCTTCAACGGCCTCAAGTTCAGAGTTGAATTTATCCATTTATAGGTTACAGGCACTAACTCATTTTTGGACAAAAGCTTGTTAGCCGCTGATTTGCTCGTGCTCATCACTGAATTCAATATAAGTCCTCCTTTTAACCGTCATTGGCAAATCGATGAGTGCTTGAACAGGTATTATTTGGCTTATATCTGATAAATCTCCGATATTAAATTCAAATGCTCCTCTATTATTCAGGCGATGATCCTCAACACCAAAAGCGATCCTAAACTCCATTTGCCATGAGTATTTAGTGTCTTTTGTGTATAAGCCTATTGGACCAGAATAGCCTTTGAGAGACATGTAGTTGACGATTCCATATCCATCATGAAAAATCTTAGAGCCGAACGCATCACTTTCTTTGCTCAATGCAGCATTTATTCGACTTGAGAATTCTGTGGGCTTAGTTATAAGTAATAAATGCGAGCCAAACTCAAGAAACTTTTCATCAAATATAATTTGATTATCTTTTTCTCCAGGAATAACACCATATTGACCATCACCCAGAGCTCCCATGCAAAATAGCATTGTATTTTTGGGTCTTGGGAATTTCGCTGTCAATATAGCCTCTTCTCCGAGGTCTATTTCTTCTCCATTTCCTAGTTTAAGAGCTAGTGTAGAGAAACCTTTTTCATTTGGGCCAGCTCTCAAGATACCATAGACTTCTTCATGCTCATCAACACGGAGTGCTAGTGACTCCTCATCTTTCAGATTGGAAAAATAATCCAAACTATTCATATACAAAAGGCCATTTTGCATTTGAAGAAGCCTCTCATATGAGGAAACTTTGAACAGCATCCAAAAATCAGTTCGAGGGGAATCCATCTTTAAAAAATCTTGTTTTTTTTGTATTTCCATATTTACTTCAACAGTGATTTTAGAGGCGGCTAACGTCTTAGTAAAAGACTTGTGTAGTGATAATTGTCACTGGTCATTTGATTAGTACCTGCATAACTTATTTTGGATTGAAATTAGTTAGAGCAGAATAGTTATTTACAAAAAACAAAGGGATTAGTTTTTATCGTCAGTTTAAATTTTTAAACAGATATTATACTAATTAATTCTTTTATGGTAAAAGGCGGGGTCTTCCTGTGCAACATTGCATGACAGTTTGGGCAAACTGGCACTAAATCTATTATTGGATTTACAATGTATTGCTTACCGACTTGTGCCAACGGAACAAGATGATGAACATGTATGAAACCTTCACCAATGGCTCCATAAATCAATGAAAAATTAAAATTACAAACTTTGCAAATAGCTTTGTGATAATCAATGCAGGCTAACCTAGCATTAATATCTCTTTCGTATTTGTTGACCTTTATATTTGTCACCATACCTTCCGTATAAGTAACAATCTCTTCAGGGTAAACAGATTCTTTACTGCTGGAACGATTAAACCAAAAATATGCCCTTAATGCAGATTGACAGTTCCTAATTGAGCTATCAGACATACGTGTTTTTAATACGTATAGTATACTTTTAACTTCTTCAATATGGCTGAATTGATCACGAGTGATATCAACGTTTATTTCCTTTTTTATACTATTGAGATCATCAATATAGCTATTTGCTGCCTCTGCTGTGAGCTTTCGACTTTTCTTGTAAATTAAATAATTTTTAAATAACTCTTCATCTTCAATCACAGATGCTCCAATTTAAAGTAGAATTAATTCTAGGTTTTTAATTAGTTTGGTCAGAGTAATGTTTATAGGGGAATTGATAGGCACATGTTATTGAATGGCTTTATCCTCCCTAAATGGTGCGCTCGATGATTCTGTTCGAGTTTACCCAACTTTATCCTTAAGTTTTCATACTTTAATCTACTTTATAGCTTTAATTCAATATTTTAATAAAAGTTATATTGGGTAGTTCAAGTAGGTCCGTGACTTCACTCTAATCAATTGCCTGCCGCAGGCCTATTGCTGATAATTCAGCGAGACGCTGCAAGCACTTCCATGTGGGCTTAACCAAAGCATCCTTGCTTTGGATACTCGCTGACTCATCTACACCTGAAAATTTTCGCTTCTTCGGTTTAACTTTATTTGTAACAATTCCATAAGAGAAGCTTGGATCTACAGTTTGAATTCAGGTCATCGAGAAAAGGCCGTGAGCTTGGCATGGATGCCACGCTAGGTTTCGTTTGTCCACGGATGGCCTATCTGATTTGTTAGGGCTTTTTGACAATGGCCGGTGCAGGATGGAATCCTGCGATGTTAATCCAAAGCAGTTTGGAAATACTGAAAGAAAACCTACGGTCTAAATTTGTTGTGGGCGAAGCTCCGATACTTTGATTTGTCCAAAATAGCAAACTCACTTTGGGGCAAAAACGAGTTAGTTTTCTTGACTTGGAAATGGTGTGATTCAACTCTGAACTTGAGGGCGTTGAAGAAAATAGCGTGAGTCCTGACATGGATGTCAGGCTAGCTTTCGAGGGGAAGGGACGCCCCATCGTAAGCGTTAGCATTTTCGAATAAGTCCGAGGCAGGATTCAAATGAAGTTAAAAGCTGGATTACTTTCCGTCGCAATTTTTTCGCCGCTATTGTTTTGTAAATAGCGAAAATGTTGCCGGAACGGCAAGGGTGATCCAAGAGGGGATTGCTGTTGATCCCCTTTTGGCCCGTGCAGGGTGGAACCTTGCGATCTAATTCAAACGAAGTTTGATAAATCTGGTGTGGGCGAAGCGCCACGACGTTAGTGGCCGCAGGCCATAGCAGATATGATGGATCATCATATGACATGATATCAATTTTACAGATGCAGCAAGCTAAGCTTTCCATTAGTATAATGAGTCGTTACCATGGGTGTCGGTTCCATCCATTTCTCTCAGGCTCTTTCTAATTATACCGCGCAGGCCTTCGACATATATGCTGAAAAGATCCGCTTCCAGAAATCTAACAAATCGAATCATCGTCGACACGATGAACCATCAAGTTGTGAACAACCCTTCGACTCAAACAACAAGGTATCCCTATGACTAATCAACTGTCCCAGCAAACTCCCGTTACTGTCGAGACAGTCGACGATCTCGCTAAATTGGTCAACTACTCATTGATGGACACGCTCAACAGCGATCCTGACGCGACAGCTAATGGCGACGACCACGCGCCGCGACAAGTATTCTCTGGCCACTACGTTCCTGTTAAACCGACGCTGATTGAAAATCCAGAATATGTAGCACACAGCAGCAGCTTATTTGCTGAATTGGGTTTTGCTGACAGCATGGCGCAGTCTGCCGATTTTATGGGCATGTTCTCTGGTGACCTGTCGAACGTTCCAGAGCCAATGAGCAAGGTCGGGTGGGCGTGTGGATATGCATTGTCCATTTTTGGTACCGAATACATCCAACAATGTCCGTTCAGAACGGGTAATGGCTACGGCGATGGTCGAGCAGTTTCTGTGCTTGAGGCTGTGATTAATGATAAACGCTGGGAAATGCAGCTTAAAGGCGGTGGCCGCACGCCATATTGCCGCGGTGCGGATGGTCGCGCTGTGCTGCGATCCAGTGTGCGTGAGTTTCTCGCGCAAGAACACATGCACGCGCTTGGCGTACCAACGTCTCGATCGCTGAGTTTGTATGTATCTAAAACCGAGACTGTGCAGCGGCCTTGGTATTCTGAGGGCTCTAACGCACAAGACCCTGACCAAATGATTAGTGAGGCGGTTGCTATTTCAACACGTGTGGCACCCTCGTTTATTCGGGTTGGCCAACTTGAGCTATTTGGTCGCCGTGCCCGCACGCAGGAACACCCGCAAGCGATGGCAGAGCTTGAACTGTTGATGTTGCATTTAATTGATCGTGAATACGCTGATGTTATCGACCAAAAACTCACTAACGAACAAAAAGTGCTTTTGCTGGCGCGTGAATTCCGTAACCGTTTAACTTCATTGATAGCGAACTGGATCCGTGTTGGTTACTGTCAGGGCAATTTTAATAGCGACAACTGTGCTGCTGGTGGCTTTACGCTCGATTACGGCCCGTTTGGATTTTGCGATGTGTTCAATCCACAATATCAACCATGGACGGGTGGCGGGCAACATTTTGCATTTTTGAATCAAAGCGTGGCAGCAGAACGTAATTTCTTGATGTTTTGCACCGCATTAAGTCCATTATTGATGTCTACACCAGATTATCTAGAACAGCTCCAGCAGTTGGTCGATGGTTTTGCCACTGAGATGCAAACAAAGATGGAGCAGATGTGGGCGGCCAAGCTTGGGCTTAACACTTTTGATGCGGCGTTATTTAATGAGCTTGAAACGCTGATGCTGCAAACCCCAGTGGATTACACTCTGTTTTTCCGAGAGCTTTCGTCGTTGCCTGATGATATTGGTTCACTGACTAAAAGCTTCTATCGAGACTTAGCGCAAGGGCCAAAAGGGTTGGAGCAACGCTGGTCTGCTTGGTTAGTACAGTGGCAAACACTATTAGGCACCGAGGGCAATAGCACTATGCTTATTGCAGACGCAGACGCAGACGCAGACGCACAGCCACGTAACCGTGATGATATTATTGCGCAGATGCAACGAGTTAACCCTAAATATACTTTACGCGAGTGGTTGTTGGTGCCTGCTTATCAGCAAGCCAGTGTTGGCAATTATGCACTTGTTCGAGAATTGCAGAAGGTGATGACCCAGCCATACGCAGAGCAGTCTCAAGAAATTGAAGACAAATACTATCGACTCAAGGCATCTGAGTTCTTTGGGGTAGGTGGATGTTCGCATTTAAGCTGCTCGTCGTAATGGTGAGATAATCTATCAGCTTTGATTGGTGTCATGCTTTATGCCACCTGCGTCAGGATTGTTATCTCAACGTATCTGACTATTAGGCTGGTATATTATCATTAGCCTAAAGCGGCTAAATGTTTATTTTTAGCCATAAACGGCTAAATCAGCCTGTGTGCTATCAATGCTCTTAGTCGTTATTAGCCAAAAATGGCTAAACTTGCATTATTAGCCATTTTTGGCTAAATTGGTCTAAGTCTGCAAACAAAGGAGCGTTATGTGGAGCCTACCAATAAACCTATAGCCGTGATTGTTGGCGATGTTGTTGACTCAACAAAGCTAACTTCTGCGCAGTTTGAGCAACTACTTAAACGGATCAAATCTATCCAGACATGGATTAGCGAGGGGCATAGCGAAAATGCGCACAGTATTGAGCGCGGTGATGAGTTTCAGTCTGTCGTGCATGATATTGAAAATGCGTTGAGATACACCGTTATATACCGGATTGGTATTAAGGCGCTTGGTAAAGCATTTGATAGCCGGATTAGTTTTGCAATTGCGGCAAATGCCGATTTACGTGAGTCGGTGTCGGAGTCGATGGGGCAAGCATTTGTGCTGTCTGGCCGCGGACTCAGTGGCCTTAAGAATGACCGATTATTGTTTAGCTCCGATAGCATCGCTCTCACTGAGTATTTTGACTTACTGTTTAAGTACCTTGATAAGCAACTTAACGACTTAACTGCGCGCCAATGTGAAGTGATGTTGCCAATGCTTCGAACCAATGAGGATTTGTCGATTAGTGAGTTAGCTGACATGCTTGATGTGGCTACAGCCACTGTCAGCAAGTCACTTAAAGCGTCTGGTTGGCCGTTGATCCATGAGTTAAATTGTCGGTTTATAAAGAAAGTCGCGGGGCTCAAGTATGTTTGATTTTTTCAGCGTGCTCATTCCATTTTTATTAATTCACACCATCTGTGACTTTTATCTTCAGACCGATCGGTGGGTAGAAGCTAAAAAAGCTCACACTTACCGTTCACCTGAGTTGTACCTTCACGCGGCTTTACAAGGTGTTGCATTATTACTGCCTGCAATGGCACTAGGAATTGATTGGCGTTCAACGGTTTGCTTAATCGTTATTGTTGCGGTAAGTCATTTTATTATCGATTTATGGAAGGTCACTACACCAAAGGGAGATAAGTTAGCTTACTTTGTTATTGATCAGGCTTTGCATGTTTCGGTATTGGCAGCGATTGCTTTTCATGTTGCAGATGGCGCATCTATGGAGGCAGTGTTACAGCATGAACGTTTCTCCGATGGCGTGTTGGTGGTGTTTGCTTATGTACTCATTCTAAAGCCAACTTCAATTGTAATTGGCGCTGTGTTGAATAAGTATCCCATCGTTGACTCAGTAATGGACACTGACGCCGTTACCGACACAGATGTTATTACAGATCCTGTTAGTGATAAGACAGCAAATGTGAGCGGCCTTGTTGCGGGTGGCGAGTTGATTGGTTACCTAGAGCGATTATTAATACTGACGTTTATGTTGGTGGGCAGCTATGCCGCAGTGGGTTTTGTATTAGCCGCTAAGTCGATATTCAGATTTGGTGAGTTAAATCAATCAGCCAACCGAAGCATGACTGAGTATGTACTGATTGGCTCACTGATCTCTGTTGTCATCACAACCTTAATTGGGGCGCTAGTCTCATTGGGTGTAGATATAAAATTTAAGTGAAATAACCATAAAAAAAGGCCTCTATATCAATAGAGGCCCAATAATCTTATTCAGATTTAAAGTGATACCTTTAATCAGCCGCTATCCCCATTCCCATAGCAGATAGAGGCTGAGTAAAGTCACCAAGCATTGAGTAGACATTTGATTGCGACTCAAAGCCATCAACCAAACAACGCCAAAGTATGTACCAAAAATCGATAACGTCAGTTAGATATAAGTTATTAAAACGGGGGATGTTTCCGACGTTATCCATCACATGAGTGTGCTTAACCTCAACCATTCTGACAATATAAAAACACCAAACTGCGACACAATGTCGCAGGCTACTGACTTGAATTAATGAACAATGTTAACTACTGGTTGCCATTCATCGATGTATACCATGGTGTTGCACTTATTTATTGCTGATTCATCTGTGAGCAGCGGTTTTTGTCGTTATTGATGTGAGCTTTTGGTGCTGATGAAAGCGTATTCAGATCAAAAGTGGAAAAGTCTGCCGCGATATTTGCTTAATTAGCACTACATTTTATAAGGGTATAGGCATACATTGATAACTCGATAATGAGTCGTTAGCCATTGCTGAGTTGATTTTAAACTCACTCAGATGATGTGTAATAACGCGCCTGGGGATAATACCAACTTATGAAAATAGCACTATTTATACCGTGTCTAGTGAATCAAATGATGCCAGAAGTGGCCATTGCAACGCTGACATTATTAGAAAAGTTAGGCCACCAAGTCATATTTCCTAAGGGTCAAACATGCTGTGGTCAGCCGATGACAAACTCGGGTTGCTTTGATGAAGCAAAAAACACCACCCTTAAATTACTCAACGCTTTTAAAGGTGTCGATTGTGATGCCATTGTGTGCCCTGCAGCCAGTTGTCTGGTGGCGGCTAAAGAAAACTTCCATGAGTTTGATGGCAGCCAAGAAGCCCAAGAAGTTATTAGTAAGCTTTATGAGTTAACGGAGTTTTTACACGATATTGCCCCGATTAAAGCATTTGCCCGCCCTGTAGCGGCCAAAATAAGCATGCAAATGAGCTGTCATGGTATTCGTATGCTTAATTTAGCGACGCCGACAGAGCAAATGGGTAAACAACGCTTTAATAAAGTGGAAGCGGTATTGGGTAACATTGCCGGGCTCGAGATTGTCTATCCTGCTCGTATTGATGAATGTTGTGGTTTTGGCGGCACGTTTGCCGTTGATGAAGGCGCGGTGTCGGCCAAAATGGGTAAAGATAAAGCCCAAGCTCATGCGGCAACGGGTGCTAAGTATGTCGTGGGGTTTGACCCTTCATGCTTGCTGCATTTAGATGGCATGATCCGTCGTCAAAAATTACCGATTGAAACCCGTCACATTGCCCAAATCATTAATGATGCTTTATAGGAGCCACTATGACCGAACTATATACCGCATCGGGTTCTAAGGTGCATGCCCATAAAGCTGATATTTTTTGTCGCGATGAAACCCGAGTTGATTGGCATTCTAAAGCCCTGTGGGCATTACGTGAAAAACGTGATCGCGCTGCAGGCAGTTTGCCTGAATGGGAACAACTAAGGCTGCTTGGCTCGCAACTCAAACTGCATACTTTGAGCCATTTAGCCCAGTACCTTGAGCAATTTGAACAACAATGCTTGAGTAATGGCATTAAGGTGCATTGGGCTAGCGATGCCCAGCAACACAATGAAATTGTTCATGGGATTTTAGCGAAACATAAGGTTAAAAAACTGGTTAAATCAAAATCGATGTTAACCGAAGAATGCCACATGAATCCGTATTTAGAACGCCACGGTATTGAAGTGGTTGATACCGATTTAGGTGAACGAATTATTCAGCTCGCCAATATGCCACCTTCGCATATTGTGGTGCCCGCTATACACATGAAAAAAGAGGAAGTGGGCGAGTTATTTCATCAACAGTTAGGCACTAAAGCGGGTGAGTCTGATCCGCTGTATTTAACCCGTGCTGCTCGCGCGCATTTAAGAGAGAAATTCCTTACTGCAGATGCTGCCATGACCGGTGTCAATATGGCGATAGCCGACCAAGGTGCGATTGTTGTTTGTACCAACGAAGGTAATGCAGACATGGGCGCTAACTTGCCAAAGTTGCAATTGCACTCAATGGGCATCGATAAAGTGGTTCCTGATATGGATTCTGTTGGGGTGTTGTTGCGCACGTTAGCCCGCAATGCCACAGGGCAACCTATTACCACTTATTCATCGTTTTACCGTGGCCCACAAGAGGGCGGCGAGATGCATGTGATCATTGTTGATAATGGTCGCACTGAGATGATGAAAGACAAAATTTTAGCTGAGTCGTTAAAGTGTATTCGTTGCGGCGGCTGTTTAAATACCTGTCCTGTGTATCGCCGTTCAGGTGGTTATAGCTACAACTACACGATTCCTGGTCCTATTGGTATTGCGGTAGGTGCTAAGCATGACGATACCAACTCAATTCCTTGGGCCTGTACGTTATGCGGCAGTTGTACTTATGTGTGCCCAACGATGGTGCCGTTAGATAAAATTATTGCCCATCATCGTCGTTTGAAAGCAGAAGCTAAGAGGTTGCCGTATGGCAAAGGTGGCTATATGCCGTTAGTGGGCCGTTTTATGGCTAATGAAACCTTAATGAATACCTCTATGTCTGCAGCAAGATTAGCACTGCGAGTATTACCGGGGAGTTTACTCAAGCCGTTTAGTGGTGCATGGGGTAAATATCGCGAGTTGCCTGTCGCACCAGAGTCAAGCTTTGCCAGCTGGTATAACAAGAATCGGAGCCGTTAATATGACGAATAAACACACTATTTTATCTGCACTAAAGCAATCGGCTTTGGATCAACATGCTATGCCTGCCATGGATGTTGTTGCTAATAATGATGATCTTGTCGGCCAATTTAATGCAAGTTTGAACACAGTAGCGGGCACGCTGCATAGTGAAGGCGGTTTAGCAGCGTTACAACAGGCAGTAGATGAATTGATCCAACAAAATATGCAGGTGATCTCGTTATTGGACGGTATTAAAGGTAATCGCCAAGTGCCTGAGACCGCTCACGATCTGGCTGATATCGATTACGCCGTGATCCCTGGCGAGCTTGGTGTAGCCGAAAACGGTGCTATTTGGGTTAATCAACCCAGTCATCGAGTGACGCCTTTTATTTGTGAAAATCTAATATTGGCGTTGGCCAAAGACAATATTGTCGCCAACATGCACCAAGCGGTTAAACAAGTGGCACTACAGCCAGGCGAATTAGGATTATTTATTGCGGGCCCGTCTAAAACCGCTGATATTGAGCAAGCATTAGTGGTGGGGGCTCATGGTGCCTGTAGTTTAAATGTGTACTTATACTAGGCATTAGTGGCTAGTTATTAGTCGCCATCTGTTAGTTGCCAGTGATGTCATTGACTGAGTGTTTCAGTTGATGGCATCACGTTAACCTATAGCGATATTAATCTAACCGTTTAAGTTAGAGTAATCTGCTATTAATCAAAATTTTCAGTTTCATATTCCAATTAAAATTCAACTTCCAATTCCAATTCCAATTCAACTTCGAATGTAGATTTAACTTTCACTTCAAACTCTAAGCATCTAAGTCTCAAAAATCGAATCGATTAGAACAAGTCGAAGATAGTGGCAGCACGTTGCTGAATAAACTCAATAAACAATTTTACTTTTAAGGGTTGTTGACGACGTTGATGATACAAAATACTGATACGTCGATGCTCACCAGCCCAATCCGCTAACACAGGCACTAGTTCTTCATTCAATAGTTGTGGTTTAACAAATAATTCTGGCCCATATAAAATCCCGCCATCACCGACAGTTGCCCGTATTGCGCCGTGTAAATCCCCTAGGGTTAATTTAGCGGGTCCATCGTAATAATATTGTTCACCACTGTGATGTTTTAAGGTCCAGTTAAACAGCGGCCACACTTTAATTAACTGATAACCAACCAGCTGCTTTGGGTGGCGAAGCTCAATGAGTTGCTTGGCATACTCAGGTGATGCATACAGGCCGTAATTTAATACTCCCAACGATGTTGATACCCAAGATGAGTCCGGTTGCGCGCCACCGACAATGGCGACGTCGACTCCTTCATCTATCAAATCAATGGTGCTGTTATTTTGGGTGATGTGCAGTTGAATGTGCGGATGTTGTTTGGAAAAGTCATTGATGGCCTCAATTAATATCATCGAGGTTATCGAAACGGGTGTCGATATTCGTAGGGTGCTTTGCGGCTCATCAATAGTTTGACCACAAATACGATCAAATTGCGCCACCACATTATAATAACGGTCAAATAACGCACCACCTTCTTCAGTTAATCGAAGTTTACGGGTACTGCGCATTATCAACTGAGTATTGAGGCTTTGTTCTAATTTGCTAATTTTGCGGCTAACAGTGGCAATGGGCAACTTTAACTCTTGTGCTGCAGGTGAAAACCCACCGGCATTAACGACATGGACAAACAAATGGATCAATTCAAGTTGGCAGGCTAAATGTTGGCTCATCAAGAGACCCTTATTGTATTTATTGTTCTATTTATTGTTGGATTAATCGATGTCTCAATCACTTTATAAAGATGAGTGTAACCCAACATAGTGTGTACAGATAGCTGAGTAATCATCGAACCACAATGGCGTGATGAGTCATACTGTGGCGGCTAATATTAGCATGGGCTGACTTAAGGTTTATTGAGTGGTGTCATAAATTGGTAATAGCTAACGCTTTATGATGAAATGGAATAATTGTCGACAAAAAGTGCCTTTTGGGGTTGTTATACGATTTAAAGGTGCTATATTGTCGACAACTTGTTTTGTGTAGCTGTTTTTAATGTCAGTTTTTATTATCCAAGGTATGAATATGATCCAGCCGATTACTTCTGCAGATAAGACCTTTGTAGCCCTTAGAGACGATATAGTCGAAGGTCGTATTCAGGCCGGCTCAAAATTGAGCGAAACTGAATTGTCGACAAAGTATGCCGTGAGTAGAGCCGTGATCCGTGAAGCCATTAACCGCTTAGAGTCGTGCCATATTGTTGAGCGTAAAGCCAACGTAGGCGCTCGTGTGGTGGCGTTATCTCCACAAGGGTTGATAGAGCTGTATCAAGTGCGTGAATCACTTGAAGGCATGGCGGCACGTTTAGCGGCAAAGAACATGACTGATGATGAAATCGCTGATTTGAACCATTTATTACAATCCCACTTTGACGAGGTCAAAGGCGGCGAGTCTTATTATCAAGAAGCCGGTGATGTTGATTTTCATTATCGGATTATTTTAGGCAGTAAAAACAAACACCTAATTTCAATGCTGTTTGATGGCATTTATCATTTAGTGCGCATGTATCGCGTACAACTTGGCATGGCGGGTCCGCGTGTGACCACCGCTTATGATGAACACAAACACATTGTTCAGGCCATTTTAAATCGTGATGCAGAATTAGCTGAAATGCTGATGCGTCGCCATATTATGTATTCTAAAAATAATATCGAACACAAATTATCGTAATGTCTTGCGTGTGGCGTGTTACGCCCACGGTCATAATTGCATATAAGGAAAATATCATGAGCGCAGGTAAAAAATTTCGTCAAGCATTAGCTAACAACAAACCACTGCAAATTGTCGGTACCATTAATGCTTATGCCGCCATGATGGCCAAGCAAATTGGTCATCAAGCCATTTACTTGTCTGGTGGCGGAGTGGCTAATGCCTCTTATGGTTTACCCGACTTAGGCATGACATCACTCAATGATGTACTGGTTGATGTGCAACGAATTACTTCAGCCTGTGACTTACCTTTGCTGGTGGACATTGATACGGGTTGGGGCGGGGCATTTAATATTGCCAAGACCATTCGTGACATGGAAAAAGCCGGCGCTGCAGCGGTCCACATGGAAGACCAAGTGGCGCAAAAGCGTTGTGGTCATCGTCCAAATAAAGAAATAGTCCCAGTAGAAGAAATGGTCGATCGTATTAAAGCGGCGGTTGATGCCCGTACCGACCCAGATTTTTTCATCATGGCGCGTACTGACTCGTTTGCTCAAGAAGGGTTAGAAGCCGCTATCGAACGTGCTAAAGCGTACGTGGCAGCGGGTGCTGACGGTATTTTTGCCGAAGCAATTAAAACAGAAGAACATTATCGCGCCTTTGCTGAAGCATTAGATGTGCCTATTTTGGCTAACATTACTGAGTTTGGCCAAACTGAATTATGGAATAAGCAACAATTAGGCGAGTGGGGCGCGGCAATGGTGTTGTACCCATTGAGTGCATTCCGTGCAATGAACAAAGCGGCTGAAAATGTTTACAGTGCAATTTTAACCGATGGCGACCAAAAAGCAGTGGTAGATACCATGCAAACTCGTATGGATTTATACGACTATTTGGGTTATCACGATTACGAACAAAAATTAGACAGCTTATTTGCCGAAGGTAAAAATAAATAACGGCCTCAGTACGACAGCAAGACTCGATTACAACTAAAATAACAATACCCTACAATCGCGATTTAGCATGGCTAAATCGTGAAAAGCATAAGAAGGAAGATATCATGGTAGACAAGAAATTATCAGGCGCAGGATTACGCGGTCAGAGTGCTGGCGAAACAAAATTATGTACAGTCGGTAAATCAGGTTCAGGCCTAACGTACTGCGGTTACGATGTCTCTGATTTAGCCGATAACGCTACCTTTGAAGAAGTCGCTTATTTATTATTTAACGGCGAGTTACCAAACCAGGTTCAGCTAACTGCATATAAAGCAGAATTGAAAGCGCAGCGTGATTTACCTGATGCACTAAAAGCGGTATTAAAATTAATTCCTGCTGATGCTCATCCAATGGATGTTATGCGTACTGGTTGCTCGTTTTTAGGTAACCTTGAGCCAGAAGTCGATTTTACTCAGCAACACAAAGCGTCGAACCGCTTATTAGCCGCATTTCCGGCCATCATGTGTTTTTGGTACCGTTACACTCATGACGGTGTAGAAATTGATTGCACCACCGATGAAGATTCTCTGGGTGGACATTTTCTTAAACTGCTTCGCGGTGAAACGCCGTCAGCGCAACATCGCCGTGTAATGGATGTGTCGTTGATTTTGTATGCAGAGCATGAGTTCAACGCATCAACCTTTACCGCGCGTGTATGTGCTTCAACATTATCGGATATGTATTCTTGTGTTACTGGTGCGATTGGTTCATTACGTGGCCCGCTGCACGGTGGCGCTAACGAAGCGGCGATGGATATGATCCAAAAGTTCAGCTCGCCAGCTGATGCTAAAGTGCAAATGGCATTGATGCTAGAACGCAAAGAAAAAATCATGGGCTTTGGCCATGCTATTTATAGCGTGTCTGATCCACGTAATGTGATTATTAAGAAGTGGTCTGAAAAGCTGGCTCACGAAAACGGTGATACCTCGCTATATGACATTTCTGTCGCGTGTGAAGAGTTTATGTGGGACACCAAAAAGTTATTCTGTAACGCTGACTTCTTCCATGCCTCTGCTTATCATTTTATGGGTATTCCAACTAAGTTATTTACGCCAATCTTCGTTTGTTCACGTTTAACCGGTTGGGCTGCACATGTAATGGAGCAGCGTTCAAACAACCGCATTATTCGTCCAAGTGCAGATTATGTGGGCAGTGAGCCTCGTAAAGTGGCGCCTATTAGTCAACGTTAATCAACTTGCCGAGCATCATAATGATGACTCGGCTTTTTTCGATTTAGATTAGCGCTTTTTACTTTCATGTTTATTGTGGATGAAGTTATGAATACTCAATACCGTAAAGCCTTACCTGGCACCCAATTAGATTATTTTGACACCCAAGAGGCTGTTGATGCGATTGAGCCTGGTGCCTACGCCAAACTACCTTATTGTTCTCGTGTGTTTGCCGAGAACTTAGTACGTCGTTGTTCGCCTGACATGCTTACTGATTCGTTAAAGCAGCTGATTGAACGCAAAAGTGACCTTGATTTTCCGTGGTATCCAGCCCGTGTGGTTTGTCATGATATTTTAGGTCAAACTGCATTAGTCGACTTAGCGGGCCTGCGTGATGCGATTGCTGAAAAAGGTGGCGACCCCTCAAAAGTGAACCCAGTAGTACCGACTCAATTGATTGTCGATCACTCGCTGGCGGTTGAGCATGCTGGTTTTGAAAAAGACGCGTTTGAGAAAAACCGCGCCATTGAAGACCGCCGCAATGAAGACCGTTTCCATTTCATCAATTGGACCAAAACGGCATTTAAAAACGTTGATGTTATCCAACCGGGTAACGGCATCATGCATCAAATTAACTTAGAGCGTATGTCGCCTGTAGTACATTCGCTAAATGGTGTGGCGTTTCCTGACACCTTGGTTGGCACCGACAGCCATACACCTCATGTAGATGCATTAGGTGTTATTGCCATTGGTGTGGGCGGCTTAGAAGCTGAAAGCGTCATGCTCGGCCGTGCATCTTATATGCGTTTACCGGAAATTGTTGGTGTTGAAGTAACCGGTAAGCCGCAACCTGGCATTACCGCTACCGATATAGTGCTGGCGTTAACGGAATACTTACGTGCGCAAAAAGTGGTGTCATCGTATCTTGAGTTTTATGGCGAAGGTACCACCCATTTAACCCTTGGCGATCGCGCTACTATTACTAATATGACGCCTGAATATGGCGCCACCGCGGCGATGTTTTATATTGATAGACAAACTATCGATTATCTAACGTTAACTGGCCGTGACGACGCGCAAGTTAAGCTAGTTGAAACCTACGCCAAGCAAGCGGGTTTATGGGCTGATACGTTAACGAATGCTGTGTATGAACGTGTATTACACTTTGACTTGTCATCTGTTGGTCGTAACATTGCAGGCCCGTCTAACCCACACAGTCGTGTACCGACATCTGAATTAGCGGCGCGTGGTATTAGTGGCGTGGTTGAAAACGAACCCGGTAAAATGCCCGATGGTGCAGTGATTATTGCTGCGATTACCAGTTGTACTAACACCAGTAACCCACGCAACATGATTGCTGCCGGTTTATTGGCTCGCAATGCCAATGCCCGTGGATTATTACGTAAACCTTGGGTGAAATCATCGCTTGCGCCTGGCTCTAAAGCAGTGCAATTGTATTTAGAAGAAGCAGGCTTATTACCTGAGCTTGAAAACTTAGGCTTTGGCATTGTCGGCTTTGCCTGTACCACGTGTAACGGCATGAGCGGCGCGCTTGATCCGGTTATTCAACAAGAAGTGATTGATCGCGACTTATACGCCACAGCAGTGTTGTCGGGCAATCGTAACTTTGACGGCCGTATTCATCCTTATGCTAAACAAGCATTTTTAGCATCACCACCCTTGGTCATTGCTTATGCCATTGCCGGTACGATTCGTTTTGATATTGAAAAAGATATCTTAGGTATCGATAACCAAGGTCAAGCTGTCACGTTAAAAGATATTTGGCCAACCGATGAAGAAATCGATGCAGTTGTTAAAGCAAGCGTTAAGCCTGAGCAATTCCGTAAAGTCTATGAGCCAATGTTCGACATTAAAGTCGAGTATGGTAGCCACGTAAATCCGCAATATGATTGGCGTCCACAAAGCACTTATATTCGCCGACCACCTTATTGGGACGGAGCTTTGGCGAGTGAGCGCACCATGAAAGGTATGCGTCCATTAGCCGTACTCGGTGACAACATCACCACCGATCATTTATCGCCATCAAATGCGATTATGCTCGACAGTGCCGCAGGTGCATATTTATACAAAATGGGCTTGCCTGAAGCTGACTTTAACTCTTATGCCACTCACCGTGGCGATCACTTAACTGCGCAGCGTGCCACCTTTGCTAACCCTAAACTGTTTAACGAAATGGTGCAGGAAAATGGCAAGGTTAAGCAAGGATCACTTGCGCGCATAGTACCTGAAGGCCAAGTCACTCGCATGTGGGAAGCGATTGAAACCTATATGGAACGTAAGCAACCACTGATTATTATTGCTGGTGCAGATTACGGTCAAGGTTCGTCACGTGACTGGGCTGCAAAAGGCGTGCGCCTTGCTGGGGTTGAAGTGATTGTTGCTGAAGGCTTTGAGCGTATTCACCGCACTAACTTGGTGGGTATGGGCGTGTTACCGCTTGAGTTCACTGCAGGTCATAATCGTCATACTTATCATATTGATGGCACGGAAACCTACGATGTGGTGGGCGAACGCAAACCGGGCGCTATGTTAAATGTGATTATGACTCGTAAAAATGGTGAGCAAGTGACCATTCCGGTTAAATGTCGTGTTGACACTGCCGAAGAGTTGTCAATTTATGAAGCGGGTGGTGTATTACAACGTTTTGCTCAGGACTTTTTAGCTAACGAAACCAAGTAATTATTTGATTTTGTGCCTTATTTAACTGGCAGCTTATAAGCTTATTGCTAGGTTGCCGGTTTGGTCTTTTGTTATTTTAGGAATATGTGATGGCTCATTTACCACAAATGAAAATTCCAGCGACTTATATGCGCGGCGGCACCAGTAAAGGAGTATTTTTCAGCCTGACTGACTTGCCTGCGGCTGCTCAAGTGGCAGGCGCAGCCCGCGATGCAATATTATTGCGGGTTATTGGCAGTCCCGATCCTTACGGTAAACACACCGATGGGATGGGTGGAGCAACGTCAAGTACCAGTAAAACGGTTATCTTATCTAAAAGTACTCAAGCTGATCACGATGTTGACTATTTATTTGGTCAAGTATCGATTGATAAGCCGTTTGTTGATTGGAGCGGCAACTGCGGTAATTTAACTGCAGCGGTGGGTTCATTTGCCATTAGTAATGGTTTAATTGATCCAAGCCGAGTGCCTGAAAATGGCACCGCAATCGTGCGTATTTGGCAAGCCAATATTCATAAAACCATTATTGCTCATGTCCCTATTACCAACGGCGAAGTGCAAGAAACCGGTGATTTTGAACTTGATGGTGTGACGTTCCCCGCAGCAGAAGTGCAAGTGGAGTTTTTAGATCCTGCTGATGGTGATGGCGCTATGTTTCCTACTGGTAACGTGGTTGATGAACTTGACGTACCTGGCGTAGGGACCTTTAAAGCCACCATGATCAATGCGGGCATTCCAACGATTTTTATTAATGCTGCCGATATTCAGTATCAAGGTACTGAGTTGCAAGATGACATTAATAATGACGATAAAGCGTTAGCCATGTTTGAAACCATTCGGGCTTATGGTGCAGTAAAAATGGGCTTAATTAAGCATATTGATGAAGCGGTAGCCCGTCAACATACCCCTAAAGTGGCTTTTGTGGCACCTGCTGCGAATTATATTTCATCCAGTGGCAAAGCGGTTAATACTGATGATATCGATCTGGTCGTGCGGGCATTGTCTATGGGTAAATTGCACCATGCGATGATGGGCACTGCTGCGGTGGCGATTGGCACTGCTGCTGCGATTCCTGGCACATTAGTTAATTTAGCTGCTGGCGGCGGTGAGCTGAGTGCAGTTCGTTTCGGCCATCCATCTGGCACTTTACGTGTAGGTGCGCAAGCAGCATTAGTACAAGGTCAATGGCAAGTTAAAAAAGCCATTATGAGCCGAAGTGCGCGAGTATTAATGGAAGGTAAGGTGAGCATTCCACAATAATTACGTTATATGTATGTTATTAATAAAACCTCAGCTTTTGCTGAGGTTTTTGCTTTTAGATAATTAATAGATAAAAAACAATCGATTAGAGTCTAAATCAATGTTGCCATTTGCTGAAGTAATTCAGATGTATATGTTAAAAATATGCAAAAGGTATAAAATGTGATATTGGTCAAAAAAAGTCTTGATCCTACTGTTAAATTAGTATGTTATATGCAAAATTTTGTCAGCTGTTTTTAATGGGCTCAAACATATATGCATCAGTTAACTATGTCCCTATGATGAAATAAAAAGAAAGATCAGTAAGTTTTATCGATTAACAAAAATAGATTAATCGCAATGAATGATTTGGCTGATTAAGTTGTTGTAAACAGTCAAGTTGAATGCATTTAGAGCACAATATTAACGTGAGTCGCATTGCTTATTAAGTTAGTCATTAGCAATGATAGCAATACAAAAGGAAACAATTATGGTTGAACACATTACAGGCATGCTGGCATTAATCGGTGTGTTATCGCTTTTGTGTCAATGGGTTGGTTGGAAATTACGTCTACCAGCAATTTTACCACTTTTATTATGTGGTTTACTGTTAGGGCCAGGATTAGGGATATTAGACCCAGATGAAATCTTTGGTGATTTATTGTTTCCTATTATTTCGTTAGGTGTTGCGGTCATCCTGTTTGAAGGTGCGCTGACACTTAACTTTAAAGAAATTAAAGAACATGGACGAATGGTGACCCACCTTGTCACCATCGGCGCATTTATTACCTGGGCGTGTATTGCACCAGCAGCGCATTTTTTGCTTGGGTTTGATTGGGCAATTGCCATGTTATTTGGCGCATTAGTGGTGGTGACAGGGCCAACCGTGATTGTGCCTATGTTACGCACGGTGCAACCAAAATCCAATTTAGCCAGTATATTGCGCTGGGAAGGCATCGTTATTGATCCCATCGGTGCATTGTTAGCGGTACTAGTATTTGAGTATATCGCCGTTACGGCCGACCCGACCACGCACGTATTGACAGCATTAGGCTTAACCTTAGTGCTTGGTTTTGGTCTAGGTGCTGCAGGTGGTTACTTAACGGGTTTAGCTATCCGTAAAAACTTATTCCCACATTACTTACGTAACACCGCAGTATTAACCATTATGTTGGGCATTTTTGTTGGCTCTAACATTTTACAAGAAGAGTCTGGCTTGTTAACGGTTACGGTAATGGGTATTTGGTTAGCGAACATGCGCGGCGTTGATATTGCCGACATTTTGGAATTTAAAGAAACCTTAACCGTACTACTGATTTCAGCGCTATTTATTCTGTTGGCCGCACGCCTTGATTCTGGTGCAATGCTGGACCTAGGATTTGGTGGTGTAGGGGTGCTATTAGTGGCGATGTTTGTCGCACGTCCATTAAGCATTTGGATTTCAGGCTTAGGCACCAATTTGTCGTCAAAAGATAAGTGGTTTTTAAGTTGGGTTGCGCCTCGCGGTATTGTTGCAGCAGCCATTTCATCATTATTTGCCATTAAACTAGAGTCGGTTGGCTTAGAAGGTGCCAGTTCGATTGTACCGTTAGTATTCTTAATTATTATTGGTACCGTGGTAATTCAAAGCTTAACGGCCGGTCGTTGGGCTAAGTTTTTAGGTGTGAAAGAGGGCTCTAATCAAGGGGTGTTAATCTTTGGTGCGTCTAAATTCTCACGTGATTTAGCTTCTATTTTAATCTCGAAAAATATTAAGGTTATTCTAGCGGACAACAACTGGGACAGTATTCGCCAAGCGCGCATGGAAAATATTCCGGTGTACTTTGGTAACCCAGCATCAGAGCATGCATCTAATTTTATGGATTTAAGTGGTATTGGCCGAGTGCTTGTGATGTCGCCTTACCGTCAGTTAAACCCGTTGGTGACATTCCACTTCCAAGATTTAATGGGCACTGAAAAAGTGTATGGTTTAAACAATGCTGACAGCGCCAGTGCTCGTCATCAGTTGTCTGAATCTTATCTTAAGCGCTTATGTTTGTTTGGTGAGAATATATCTTACGCCAAAATTGCTACTTTAATGGCTAAAGGCGCGGTATTGAAAATTACCAATATAACTGAGAACTTTACGTATGATGATTTCAAAAAGCGTTATGGTGACACTGCAATGCCATTGGTTTATTTAACCAAAGAAGGCAAGGTTAAAGTTATATCTGGCGTTGAAGCAATTGTGCTACCTGTGGGCATAGAGTTAATTAGCTTATTGCCACAAGAAGCACAAGATCAAGCTGTTATTCAGCGTGCATTAGATGACGAAGCTGATCGCCAAGCCAAGATAGTGGCAGATGCTGAAGCCAAAGCGGCCGCTGAAGCAAGGGCTGTTCGCGAAGCAGAAGAGGCTGAGCAACGCACCATTGAAAAAGCACGCCGTAAAGAAGAAGAGTTAGCGCTATTTGAACAACAAGAAAAAGCCCGCTTATTAGCTGACGAAGAGGCTGTATTAGTTAAGCAAGAAACTGCATTGCTAGCTAAAGAGTTAGCTGCACAAGAAAAGGCTAAACAAGTTGCAAGCGCTACAATCGAGTCGAGTGATGTAGAGACTGCAGCCGACGAAGAAAAACCACAGCAGCCAAGCGACACTAAAACGGTATAGATTCTAAAACGGCATAGAGACTAAAATAGTGTGAACGTTAGCGCTTAGGCGTTAACGATTTTTCTTAATAGTTTACTAAAAAGGGCTTAGCAATTTATTGCTAAGCCCTTTTTTATTATTACGTCATAAGCGTATAGGCAAGGTGTTCGCCTTGCTTCAATTACTCAGCTAACGTGGCCAGAACCACTTCGTGGTGATCTTTGGTTTTGAATTTATTCAACACATGGCTGATTTTGCCATCTGTACCCACGATAAAACTTAAGCGATGAATGCCATCGTAAATTTTACCCATGAATTTTTTCTGTCCCCATACGCCAAAACCATCAGCAACCGCATGGTCTTCATCACTGAGCAAAGCGAAGTTGAGCTGTTGTTTGTCGGCAAACTTAGCCAGTTTAGCAACAGGGTCTGGGCTAATGCCGAATACGGTCACGTGTAAACCATCAAGTTGTGCTTTGATATCGCGCAGGCCTTGTGCTTGCACTGTGCAACCAGGAGTTGATGCTTTAGGGTAGAAATACACTAGCACAGGGCCTTTAGACAATGTGTCTTGCAGTGATACCGCTTCGCCTGCTTGGTTTTGCAGGGTAAAGTTTGGTGCAGTATCACCAACGTTTAATGTGTTCATGATTGATCCTTTATCAAATGTGATGTGGATATTACGTGACTAGCACGTACAAGGTTCACATCAATGAGAGGTGACTGTAGTAATTATTATGGCGCTGCAATGCCTTGCATACGCTTAATTGTGCACTCTAGAGACATAGACTCTGCCAGCTCATGAATACCTTGTTCAAGTTTCAATAGATTGATTTTATCAGGAATATTGATCGCTAATAAAATAGACTGAGTTTTAAGGTTGTCGTTGTCATCAGCGTGAGAGCGCACTGCCGCTAAGTCGAGGCCTCTTTCGGCCAAAAACTGAGTAATACTCTTCATGGTTCCGCGTTGGTCTTCACCATTGAATATCACTTCAATACGAGAAACAAAGTTTTTGGGAGTATGTTTCGATGTTCGCTTCATGACGGTCATTAGTTCAAGTTCAACACTCAGCGCCGGTAATAAACTTTCTATTTTTGTTATAGCTGACCAAGAGCCAGATATCATCATAATTAGGGTAAATTCATTACCAAATAATGCCATACGACTGTCGACTATATCGCAATCACATTCGCTTGCTAAACGCGCTAAACGACTTACTAATCCTGGACGGTCAGCGCCCATTGCCGTAACGACCAGATAATTGGTCATGGATTTTCCTCACTTTTGATATCGTAGAGCGAAAACTTATGCCGAAGCATGTCAGTTTTTGTGCGGGTGCTAATGCTATCATTTTTCACTAAAACACCTCAATATAGTAACCTATATCACTCACATAAATGTGATTATTTTTTAGCGCTATGGCTTCAAAGATGCTAGGTTACGCTGCATTAAATAGCATTAATGACTTATTTCAGATTATGGTTACCGAAGAGCTTGTCATTAGTGGTTGGCATCAGTAACATAGCGAATCCTGAAACCGTGGGGAAGATAGATGATAAACGGAAGCATCGTAGCCTTAATCACACCAATGAATAGTGATGGCACAGTAGATTATGCAAGTCTTGAACGACTTGTTGAGTTCCATATTGAACAAGGTACTGATGCCATAGTCGCGGTCGGTACTACAGGCGAGTCTGCAACTTTGCCTATGACAGAACATGCGGCCGTTGTTTGCCAAACTGTTAAGTTTGCATCAGGTCGTATTCCTGTCATTGGTGGTAATGGCGCCAATGCCACAGCAGAAGCAATCGAATTAACCAAATCAATGCAAAAATCAGGTGTTGTCGCCATGCTTGGCGTAACCCCTTATTACAATAAACCAACGCCTAAGGGATTAATTGCCCATTATACGGCCGTTGCTGCAAGTACTGACATTCCTCAAATTCTTTATAACGTGCCAGGTCGTACTGCTGTTGATATGAAACCAGAAACTGTGGCTGAATTATCAAGTGTCAGTAATATTATTGGTGTAAAAGAAGCCACGGGTGATTTAAGCCGCGTTGCACGTTTGCGTGAACTGTGTGGTGAAGATTTCTTACTTTACAGCGGTGACGATGCCACAGCACGTGAGTTTTTATTACTCGGTGGTAATGGTGTTATATCAGTTGCAAATAATATCGTTCCACATGCGTTTAAAGCCATGTGTGATGCTGCGTTAGCCAAAAATGCACAATTAGCTGAAACAATCGATCAACCATTAACGGGTATTTATCGCTCGTTATTTTGTGAAGCCAACCCAATTCCAGTGAAATGGGCTGTTCATAGAATGGGTTTGATAGCTAATGGTCATATTCGTTTACCTTTAACTGAACTTTCTGAGCAGTTTCATGGTCTGTTAATAGAAACAATGAAACAAGCTCATATTGAGGTAAAATAAATTCATGTTAAAGAAAGTCACTCCGTTACTCCTTGTTGCAGCTGTTTCAGCTTGCAGTACGCCATTAGATCGCCGTCAGGCCAATGGTAATGATGATTTCGTTAATGCTGAAACAACGCCATTATTGACGATCCCACAGGGCTTGAATACGCCTACTTACAGCAAAGAATATGACATTCCTGTTGTAGGTAATAACGTAAATAAGCAGCTTGTAGGCAAGAATCTTGATATTCGTGCGCCATTACAAGTATTGCCAATGGCTGAAGGCACACACATCGAAGAAAGCAGTGATAGTATTCGTGTCGTGATTGAATCGATTGAAAGCACTACTGATTTAAAACAAGAAATCTTTGATGTCATCAATGGCTATCTAAACAAAAATAATATAGCTGTTCGTAGCGAAGACCTTACCGCTGGCTTTATTGAAACTGATTGGATTGAAAATGATGAAATCATCGAATCTAATTGGTGGGGCAGTGACAAAGTTTATCAACTGCGTCAACGTTACCGTTACCAAGTGGATGTGAAGCCACATGGTCGCTCTGGTTCTGTGTCAATTGATTTAGTTGAGCATCAAGAGTTTTACGATGATAAAGATCAAAAAATCTTATTAAGCGGTGAAGACAAACGTCGTTACACCACTGATATGCTTAACAATGCTATTGCTTATATGAGCATTAAACGTGATCAAGCTATCCGTGCTGCACGTATTGAGCAAAGCCTTGGTATTAAAGTTGATTTAGTGACTAATGCTACTGAATCTGCTTATTGGTTGGCCGAAGCAAATTATAAGTCGGTATGGGAGCGTTTACGCTTAGTATTACCGGAAATGGGTTTTGATGTTGTTGATACTGATAACAGCAAAGGCCTGTTTTATATTAATTTAGAAGAAAGCGGTGGTTTCTGGAGCTCTTTGTGGAGCGAAGAAAAGTTGTCATTGAAAAAAGGCAATTATCGTTTACTACTTAAAGAAACTGATGATGTTAATCAGACTAAAATATTGTTACATGATGTAGAAGACAAGCCATTATCGGATGAGTCTATTACCGAAGTGTACAAGATTATCTCTGACTTAATGCAAGAAGACCGTAAAGTTCGCTAAGGTTTATAATTAAGTTATTAAGCATGAAAGAGACGCATCGAGCGTCTCTTTTTATTTTGTTCACTTGTACAACAATTGTTATCCTATTCAATGGGACACTATTCAGCTCCTATAAACTCAGTTTGAATTAACCATTTACAAGTAGTATTCCTAACATACTGACTTCATTGTTGAGTAATCACAATATTAGGCAGTGCCCATTTCAACAGTGAACACTCTTAATCTGAGCAGCGACGGAATCTTAAGCCCAACACTATTTGTCACAGCATGTGTCGAACAGTTTGGATGTCCATTGTTTAAATATTCAAATAATGAGTAAAGCTAATAAAGTATGCATAAATTCTGCTAATAATGTGAATTAAATGCATATTTAGCGCGGGTGAACTATTTGTTTAATCTGTTCGTAATTTGTAAGCAAAAGTAAAACAACTTGATGTGAATGTATTGCGAAGTACAATTACTTTAGATAAAAAAATCATAGATATAATTCATTCAACCTTTGATGGTTACGGACTCGAAATGAAAAAGATAATCGTACTGATTGCCATAGTGCTAGCGGCACTGTCGGCTTACTATTTACTGGCTCCTAAAGAAGCGATAGTTCAACGTCCTAGGCCAATACCTAATGTGGTGGTTGCCAAGGTGGCTATTATGCCTATTCGTGATGAAGTCGAAGCATTAGGTACGGGTAAAGCCTATGAGTCTATTATCGTTACCTCTAAAGTTACTGAAATTGTCACCAGTATTAATTTCAATGATGGCGATTTAGTTAAAAAAGGCGCGCTATTAGTACAACTCAGAAATGACGAACATAAAGCCAAAGTAGCCGTTACCGAAATTAAGTTAGTTGAAAATCTCCGCGAATTAGATCGTATTCGATCATTGGTTACCAGCAAAACGATTGCAGAATTAGAGCGCGACCGTTTACAAAGTTTAATTGATACCACTCGTGCAGAAGTGGCTCAGGCTAAAGCTGCACTTGAAGACCGCGCAATTAAAGCCCCATTTCCAGGTAAATTAGGTTTGCGCCAAGTGAGTGTGGGCAGCTTAGTGACCCCAGGTGAGCAAATTAGTACCTTAGATGATGTCAGTAAAATTAAATTAGATTTCTCTGTGCCAGAGCGTTTTATCCAAGAATTACAACCCGGCAAACTCGTTGAAGCTAAAGCTGTTGCTTATCCAGACCGGATATTTAAAGGCGTTGTTACTTCGATTGATAGCCGCGTTAACCCAGATACTCGAGCGGTGGTTGTGCGCGCGGTAATGCCTAATGATGATTATAAGCTATTGCCTGGCATGCTGATGAAAGTGCGTCTTATTAAGCAAAGTCGCGAAGCATTACTATTACCCGAAGCTGCAATTATTCCTATTCAAAACAAGCATTATGTTTATGTAGTAAATGCTGAAAATGTTGTCGAACAGCAACAAGTTACTTTAGGCAGCCGGACACGTGGTTGGGTTGAAATAACCGATGGGCTTAAGGTTGACCAACAAGTGATTATTCGCGGGATTTTAAAAGTTCGACCAGGAGATAAAGTTCAAGTTGAACAAGCCGAAAACTTTAAGTTTGCTCAAGTAGAAGGTATGGAGAAGTCAGCATGATATTAACTGACTTATCGGTTAAACGGCCTGTTTTTGCATCTGTTATCAGTATCTTGCTGATTGTTTTAGGGTTAGTCTCATTCGATAAATTACCCTTGCGGGAATACCCAAACATTGACCCGCCTATAGTGTCAGTCGAGACCAGTTATCGCGGCGCCAGTGCTTCAGTAGTTGAAAGCCGAATCACTCAACTTATCGAAGACCGAATAAGTGGCGTTGAAGGCATCCGCCATATTAGTTCGTCAAGCAGTGATGGCCGTTCAAGCGTTACCATTGAATTTGATATTAATCGTGATATTGAAGCCGCAACCAATGATGTTCGTGACCGTATTTCAGGTTTATTAGAACAGCTTCCAGAAGAAGCTGATGCTCCCTCTATTTACAAAGCCAACGGCAGTGATGAAGTCATTATGTGGCTCAATTTGGTCTCTGACCAAATGGATATCTTGCAGCTTACTGATTACGCTAATCGTTATTTAGTAGATAGATTTTCAGTCATCGATGGGGTGTCAACCTTACGTTTGGGGGGCGGCAAAGTTTATGCGCTGCGAATTTGGATCGATCGCCAAGCATTAGCATCGCGCAACCTAACTGTGTCTGACGTAGAAGCTGCATTACGTTCTGAAAACGTGGAGTTACCTGCGGGCTCTATAGAATCGAAAGAGCGTCACTTTACGGTGCGCTTAGACAGAGTATTTAAAACGGCAGAAGATTTTTCTAACCTAGTCATTAAGCAAGGTGATGATGGTTACTTAGTCAAATTAAGTGATGTCGCCAAGGTTGAAATTGGCTCAGAGGAAGAGCGGATTATTTTCCGCGGTAACAAAGAGGCAATGATTGGTTTAGGGGTCAGTAAGCAATCTACCGCTAACACCCTTGAAGTGGCGCGCGCTGCTAATGCATTGGTCGACAAACTTAATCCAACATTACCAGCAGGCATGGAGATCAAACGCTCATACGACAGCTCGGTGTTTATTGAAGCTTCTATTGATGAGGTTTATCAAACACTGTTTATCGCCATGGTGTTAGTGATTATCGTTATTTACTTGTTTTTAGGTTCTGTGCGAGCGATGTTAATTCCAGCCATCACAGTGCCCGTATCCTTAATGGGGACGTTTATAGTGCTATATGCACTAGGGTATACCATCAACTTACTGACCCTCTTAGCGATGATCCTTGCGATTGGTATGGTGGTTGATGATGCCATTGTGATGTTAGAGAATATTCATCGACGGATTGAAGAAGGTGATTCTCCGCTAAAAGCAGCCTTTCTAGGTGCGCGTGAAGTGGGCTTTGCCATCGTTGCGACCACTTTGGTGCTGGTAGCTGTATTTATGCCTATTACCTTCTTAGAGGGCGATTTAGGCAAGCTGTTTAAAGAGTTTGCTGTGACCATGAGTGCGGCAGTTATTTTTTCCAGTATTGTGGCGCTAACACTAAGCCCGATGATGTGCTCAAAGTTATTAAAACCTGCAGAACAAGATCCTTGGCTGGTTAAACAAATCGATAAAATGATGAGCAAGATATCGGGCTGGTATTTAATAAGCTTACAGGCAGGGGTTAAGCGACCTATTTTAGTGTCATTAATTGTTTTAATCTCGTTTGCATTAAGTGGTTTTTTACTGAATAAAATCCCTCAAGAATTTGCTCCACAAGAAGACCGTGGCTCGATGTTTTTAATGGTTAATGGGCCTCAGGGGGCCAGCTTTGAATACATTGAAAAATACATGGATGAAGTTGAAGGCCGCTTAATGCCTTTGGTCGAAAGTGGTGATATTAAGCGCTTATTGATCCGCGCTCCTCGTGGCTTTGGCACCGCATCAGACTTTTCTAACGGTATGGCCATTATCGTTTTGGAAGATTGGGCTGAACGTAGAAGTGCCAATGAAATTATTGTTGATATCCGCAATCGTTTATCAGATTTAGCCGGTATTCGTGCATTCCCGATTATGCGCCAAGCTTTTGGTCGCGGTGTAGGTAAGCCGGTGCAGTTTGTGATTGGTGGCCCAAGTTACGAAGAATTGGCTGATTGGCGTGACATTATGCTCGAGAAAGCCAAAGAAAATCATAAGCTCATTGGTTTAGATCACGATTATCAGGAAACTAAACCTCAGTTGAGAGTGGTGATTGACCGTGAACGTGCAGCAGATTTAGGGGTATCAATTGCTCATATTGGTCGAACCTTAGAGTCGATGCTTGGTTCGCGCTTGGTGACAACCTTTATGCGCGATGGTGAAGAGTATGATGTGATTGTCGAAGGTAATCGTGACAATCAAAGTACCGCTACAGATATGGAGAATCTTTACGTTCGTTCGGATCGTTCACAAGAACTGATCCCGTTATCGAACTTAGTCTCGATTGAAGAGTTTGCCGATGCTAGCTCGTTAAATCGATACAATCGTATGCGTTCTATCACCTTAGAAGCCAATTTGGCCGATGATTATACGTTGGGTGAAGCGTTAGATTATCTCAACCAGCTTGCGGCGACTTATTTACCTGCAGAAGCAGTGATAAGTTATAAGGGGCCATCGTTAGATTACCAAGAGTCAGGTAACTCAATGAACTTTGTCTTTTTACTCGCATTAGGCATTGTGTTTTTAGTGCTTGCGGCACAGTTTGAAAGCTATGTTCACCCCATGGTGATCATGTTAACCGTTCCGTTAGCAACATTAGGGGCGCTAATTGGGTTATGGTTTACCGGTCAAAGTATTAATATTTACAGTCAAATTGGCATTATCATGCTGGTCGGTTTAGCGGCTAAAAACGGCATTTTAATCGTTGAGTTTGCCAATCAATTACGAGACCGTGGTGTTGAATTTCAACAAGCGATTTTGCAGGCTTCGACCCAACGTTTACGGCCTATTTTAATGACCGGCATTACGACTGCGGCTGGAGCTATTCCATTAGTGTTATCCAGTGGTGCAGGGGCTGAAACTCGTTTTGTTATTGGTGTAGTGGTGTTATCAGGCATTTTACTGGCAACCTTCTTTACCTTAGTCGTTATTCCTGTTGCTTATAGCTTGTTTGCTCGTAATAGCAGCTCACCAGAAGCGGTCGCTAAGCAGTTAGAGATAGAGTTAAAAGAAGGCTAATCGCGTCAACATTGATGTGCAAGCCTTGAAATAACCGGAAATTGGGATAAACAAAAGCCAGTCATGTAAGTGACTGGCTTTTTTGTTGCTGTGTTTTCTACGCAAACAACCTTTGATTCAATACAATCTCTAAACTCAGTGACAACACAGAATGACATCACTAATGGAATGAGTATTATGATCCCGTTTCATCTAGTCGTGCAAAGTACAGTTTAGCCTACTATCTAAGGGCGAAGAATAAGGCAGGTCGCTGTAGCTGTAGCGAGTAACTTACCTTCTTCAGTGCTTAAGGTGCCTTCAGATATGCCTAACGACTTTGATAAGTTCATTAAGCTTCCCTTTGCTATTAATCGCTGGTTTTGTGGCACAGGGCGAACCATTTTAACGTTCAAATCAATGGTTGAATAACTTACCCCAGCAGGGAGTGCTGAATGAACCGCGCAAGCTGTTACTGTGTCCATAACCGTTGCTGCAAAGCCACCGTGTACGCCGCCCATCGGATTTAAATGACGTTCATCTGCATGCGCTTCAAACGTTACAGCGCCTTCACTGACTTCAATGGCTTTCATCGGTATTGTTTGAGTAATAGAAGGGGCAGGTATGTCGCCATTTAACATGGCTTGCATCAATTGTAATCCGCTTAACTGTTTCATCATTATCCTTCTAACATCATTAAACTGTAGAGATGAAAAAGGGTAAAGCTTGCGCTTTACCCTTTTTATTTTAGGTTTTAACCTAGCAGCTAGGCTGCTTTTTCTTGCTTAGCTTTAGGTGCTAGTTGCGCACGAAGCTCATCGGTATCGAAATCATCAACGTTAATTGATTTTAAGCGGCCAATTTCAGCTCGTTCAAGTAAAGCGATTTCGCTGTCGCTTAACACACCAAGCGCTTTACCTTCTGCAGCAACTTTATCTAACCACATAAATGGCAGACGCTTACCAGCAGCTTTACAGACTTTGTCGTACAGTGGCTCTGCGGCAAGGATATCTTTAAACGTTTGTTCTTGGATACCTACAGCATTGAACTCAGATGCAGTCCAGAACTGGCCTTTACCTAAACGGTCACGGCTAGCACAAGGCGTTTGCATAATCTTAGCCACTTTGTGGTCTAATACATCACTAGGACGCTTAATCGGACGACCGAATGGGAAAATAACGGCACGAAGTGCAATGCCTAATCCCATTGGGAAGTTGTTCAGTAAGTCATCTAACGAATCTTGTAACTTGTATAATGAATCTTCAACCGCCCATTGAACTAAAGGTAAATCTTCAGTTAAACGACCGTCATCTTCATAACGTTTTAGCGTTGCTGAAGTTAGATACAGCTGGCTTAATAAGTCACCTAAACGAGCAGAAATACGTTCTTTACGTTTAAGGTTGCCACCTAACGTTGCCATAGCTAAGTCAGATAATAATGCTAAGTTAGCACTGAAACGGTTCATCTGTTGGTAGTAACGCTTGGTTTTATCTGAGTAAGGGCTATTCGAGAAACGAGATGAGGTTAAGCCCATCCAGAAGCTACGAATAAAGTTAGACGTTGCAAAGCCAATATGGCCAAAGATAGCCGCGTCAAAGTTAGCTAAACCACGATTTGCGTCAGTATCAAAAGCAGATTCCATTTCGGCCAATACATATGGATGACAGCGAATTGCGCCTTGTCCATAAATGATCATTGAGCGAGTTAGAATGTTTGCACCTTCTACAGTAATCGCAATCGGTGCAGCTTGATAGCCACGACCTAAGTAGTTATTCGGCCCTAAACACACACCTTTACCGCCGTGAATGTCCATTGCATCAATAACACACTTTTGCATTCTGTCGGTTAAGTGGAATTTAACGATGGCTGAAACAACCGATGGCTTTTCACCTAAATCGATAGCGGTAGTGGTTAATGTTGCAACTGCATCCATTAGATAAGCATTACCGCCTAAACGCGCCATTGGCTCTTCGATGCCTTCTAACTTACCGATAGGTAATTTAAATTGACGACGAATACGTGCATAAGCACCGGTAGCAACAGCGGCAGTTTTAACGCCACCAGCTGAGTTTGAAGGTAAGGTAATACCACGACCTACAGATAGACACTCAACCAACATTCTCCAACCTTGACCAGCCATTTCTGGACCACCAATGATGAAGCTTAATGGTACAAACACTTCGTTACCGCGTGTTGGACCATTTTGGAACATACAGTTCAATGGGAAATGACGACGTCCAGTTTCAACACCAGGAATGTCAGTAGGAATAAGCGCACAAGTAATGCCTAATTCTTCTTTATCACCTAGTAGGTGATCAGGGTCGCGTAGTTTAAACGCAAGCCCAAGTACGGTAGCAACAGGTGCTAAGGTAATGTAGCGCTTGTTCCAGGTAAGTTTCATACCAAGCACTTCTTCGCCTTGGAATTCACCTTTACATACAACGCCGAAATCTGGGATTGAGCCAGCATCACTACCTGCTTCAGGGCTAGTAAGTGCAAAACATGGCACTTCTAAACCTTGAGCTAAACGAGGTAGGTAATGATCTTGCTGCTCTTTAGTACCATAGTGCTGTAATAACTCACCAGGGCCTAACGAGTTAGGAACACCTACTGTTGATGCAAGTTCGCTACTTACACCAGCAAGTTTTTGTAATACACAAGATTGAGCATAAGCTGAATATTCAAGCCCGCCGTACTTTTTCTTAATGATCATCGCGAAGAAACCATGATCCTTTAAGAACTGCCATACATCTTGTGGCAAGTCACCTAGCACATGCGACACTTCATGTTGATTAAGCATTTTACACACTTCTTCAACGGGTCCGTCTATGAATGCTTGCTCGTCTGCGGTTAAACGCGCTTTAGGATAGTTATGTAATTTGCTCCAGTTAGGGTTACCGGCAAATAAATCTGCTTCCCACCACGTTGTACCTGCTTCAATGGCTTCTTTTTCAGTAGAAGACATTTCAGGCATGATACCGCGATACACTTTTATCAGCGGACGACTGATAAAATTCTGTCTGAATGATTTGATGTTTAGTGGCAGCGCAATGACAAGGAAAACAATCCATGTAATTACACCAATAATGTCCAAAGTGCTACCGACAACTAACACAATCGCCGCAGCAATTGTTGTAGATAATAACGATACCCGCAGGTATGCCATGGCGCCGAGCACAAAGATCATCGCGATGATCCAAAGTAGGGTGGTCAATGTACTTCTCCTTAAAGCTATTTAAGTAGACAAATAGCTTATTTTATTATTGATCTCATTCACAAGAAAGAGCGTGGTCAGACCTGTGTCACGTAAAAGTTAACCTTATGAGCCCTCGAATACAAGTGTTTTTCAAACAATTGTTTAAATATTTGTGTGTCAGAAATATTCCACTCAATAAGCTTAGTAGATACAATACGTTCTACAAAAGTGTTTAGCTCAACATATCAACAGAAAAGGCAAGGCAAATGTGTGAATTACTGGCGATGAGTGCCAATGTGCCAACGGATATTGTTTTTAGTTTTACAGGCTTAGCTGAACGCGGTGGTGTTACCGGTCCTCATGTTGATGGCTGGGGAATTACTTTCTATGAAGGTAAAGGTAACCGTACTTTTAAAGATGCTTGTCCTAGCAGCAAATCACATATTGCCGAACTTATTAAGTCATATCCGATTAAAAGTGAAATTGTGATCAGTCATATTCGTCAGGCAAATCGAGGTTGTGTATCGTTGGTTAATACTCACCCATTTAGTCGCGAACTATGGGGCCGTTATTGGACTTATGCGCATAATGGCCAATTAACAGATTATCAAGCTACCTTTTCAGTATCACGCTTTCAGCCTGTTGGCGATACTGACAGTGAGCTGGCTTTCTGCTGGATATTAGAGTCTGTAGTTAATAAGTTTGGTGAGTTTGAACCTGAAAACATGAATGAAGTATTTCAGTATATAAGCCAACTTGCGGATGAAATAAGACAGTTAGGTGTGTTTAATATGTTGTTAAGCAACGGCATAGACTTAATGACTTATTGCACTAACAACTTATGTCATATTACCCGCCGCGCTCCATTTGGACAGGCAACGTTGATTGATACTGATGTTGTCATCGATTTTAGTCAGGAGACCACACCGAATGATGTGGTGACTGTGATTGCGACTCGACCATTAACCAACAATGAAAATTGGGTGGTTTTACAACCGGGTGAGTGGAAGTTATTCCGTAAAGGCGAGCTAATCAACGGCTAACTGTTTAATTTCGTCTAATTCAGACTCACTAATACCAGCTTCATTTTCAGCCTCTGAGACCAGTTCATCCACAGCAGTTGAAGCTTCAGGCTTAGGGCCATCGATGACGACAGGCGTCATGGGTGGCAATGGTTGTTCAAATTGGTAGCTTGCTAGCTGAATATCGAGTTGCTTACTGCCTTTAGAAAAATGGCTTAAACGTACAGGTAGATAGGCTAAATCAGGCGCCATCCAGAAAAATGTTTGTCTTTTGGTACTGTCACGCACCACTTCAACTTTAACCGTATCGTAAGTGCCGCTTTTTATTGTGACTTTTTCTTTGCCTATAACTCTAAATTGATAGTCATCGACTTCTTTTTCTTTGACCATTTTATAATCTAATGGGCGTATATTGGCCGCGAGGTCCATTCTGAATTGTAATTGAACCATTAACGGATCAAACACTTTTTCTTCGTATGACAGTTTTAATGCTTCTTGCTTATAAATGGTGTGAATAAATTTCTGTGCTTTGGCAAATGCAGTCTGTTCGGTGTAATCACTGCCTGTTCCAGTGCGTTCTTGTATGTATCTAAATGGTACCAATTTGCCGTTTTCAAGGGTGAATTCGCTGGTAAGATGACGCTGATCAGACAGCATTAATAAGCTGACATCGCTGTCGAAATGATAGCTGTAAAAGCCGCTGTCGGTTGCAGGTAAACGATAATTTGCTTCGCCTAATTCGAAACTGCCATAAAACACATTGTATTTTGCACTGTGGGCTGTTAATGGCGATAAAATAGCAGCCTGTTCAATGGCACTTAATGAGGCCGGGACATCAATTTGCTCGAGTTTTTCTGCAATCACAGCAGTTTCTGACACAGTCAATTTAGCCGTAGACTCAGTATCTGCAGTGAGTTGTTGGTTGTCAGAGGCCTGTACGAATAAGACAGGGCTAGTGCACAACATCAGAGTGAATAAGCGAGTTAATTTATTGACCAATGTATAATTACCTTAAAGTTTAGAATTCTGAATAGGCTAAGATTAAAACGGTAATGTCATTACTAAGGTGGCTAGATCGGGTTTCCATTGATATTGAGACAACGAAATCTTGCCTACGTTCACTGTTATACCTTCTAATCTTAGTAATTCTTGCTGTGTTTGAAAAGGTTCGGTATTTTTTGCGAAGGAAATCCTACCTTGACTATTGATAACCCTATGCCATGGGAGCGCAAGCGTTTCAGGCGCTAATTTCAATGCTCTAGATACATAACGCGCACGACCAGGTAACCCTGCTAAATCAGCGACAATTCCATAAAGTAGTACAGTGCCTTGAGGGATAATATTAACAATAAACCATATTCGCTCCATTGGCGTCAGTTTAGTCATGTGTTTCCATATAGCGTCTTTAAGCAGAGTTAGCTGTGTATTAGCAACAGATAATAGAAAAATTGCGGCCATAGTACAACCGCAATTTTTTGAGAAGTGATATTGTCTTTAGAGCGTTATAGTACGGTGAGATAAATACATAAAAAATGGCTGAATGCCCCACCAAGCACAAATAAATGCCAAATGGCGTGATTAAACGGAATGCGTTTTCCAACATAGAAAATCACCCCAAGACTATAAAATAAACCGCCTACAAGGAGTAAGCTTAAGCCTAAGTCACTCATGTGAGTTTTTAAGTCGCCCATCACAGTGACACATAACCAACCCATCACTAAATACAACACTACACTAAAGGCCTTAAATCGACCGATAAACAATGTTTTAAAGATAACCCCGCCCAAAGCTAAAGACCAAATGGCAGTAAGTACCACAGTGGCTTGTGTGCTTTGTAAACTGATTAGCATCATTGGCGTGTAAGTGCCTGCAATCAAGGTGTAAATAGCACAGTGGTCTGCCATTTTATAGCGTTTGCGCCACAATGCACTTTTGCTTGAGTGATATAATGTAGAGGCAAGAAACAAAGCGATAATACTAATACCATAAATTACCACACCAGTAATTTGCACAAAGGTTAAATGATCGGGTGCTTTTATCAGCATTAACATTAAGCCGATGATGCCGGCAACAATACCTAATGCATGTGAAAGGGCATTGGCTTTTTCTTCCGCTTGACAGTAATCTGATCCAGTGGATTCGATAACTGTTTGCTGAGATGCCAGAGTGTTTGATAATGAATTCATAATATCCTGTAAATAGTGCTGATTGGATTTTGAGCACCGCTAGTCTATCAGTCTCAATACTTAATAGCTATATTTAGGTGAACACGTGTAAGCTGAAAGTGAAGTGTCCATTTATGTTACTTATAATGCTAATTTAACGCTCGATTGGGTAAATATTTGTTAATTCAATTCATCCATAAACCTCATAAAAAGGTGCTACTTAATGAGGTTTATAACGTTATACTTAACCGATCATTCTTGGTGAGTTAGTCTATATGCCTGAAAAAAACCAACAGTCGAGTTCGCTTCAATCTACTACAACTAATAGCGCTGTTCCGCATTGGGGCAACATGCCATCACCGCGGGTTGAAAACGCTAACATTGAATTTAACAAAGACGTGACACCTTTTGTTGAGAAAGAAGATGAAGTGATAGATGAAAATGAATTACAACATCATCAACAACAAGTCGCTGATAATATTCAGTTGCAGTTAACGGGTGCGATTGGATCTGAACCTGCTAGTAGTGAATCGTTACTACAGCCAAACGAATCAATGATGAGTGGCAATGTTTGGCAACGTTTTTTAGCAGTAGTCAGTAAAAGTCGTTACACAACATTGATAGTGATATTTATACATGTGTTCGTTATTACTATTGCGTTGCTATTTGGACGAGTTGATATCAGTGGTATGACAGAAGTTCCTGTGACAGAATCTTCGACTAAACCATTACCGCCATTAAAAAGTTATCTTATTACTCAAGCTGAATACGATAAATTAGTTGAGCGAGCACAATCAAATGCCACAGTTCTATCTACCGAATCTGAATCTGAAAAAGTGACTGTTCCAGGGATGTCTGAGTAAATGGATGGACAAGAGATTGAGTCAGAGTCTGCAGAACCTATAATCAATTAAGCGCACATACCGTTTATCCAGTATGTGCGCTAAAACAACTACGCTTAAGTCAATACAGTTTGCGTGTAGCGTTAAGGCAGGTGGTGATATTTGAAGCGATGGGCAATCGCTGACCAGCACAACGCGCACAATATTCCACAAATAAGACCAACCAGATGTGATTCAGTGGCAACTCTGGCATTAATTAACTGGGTAATACTGCTCGTCGCACCAAATACCTGCTCGTATCCGACTTTAATGATCACGCCAAGCAACAGTAAATAACCTGAACGGTAACCTTTGCGAATGTCCATTACTGCACCAAAAGCAAACAACCCATGTAACAATCCACTTAAGCCTACATAAGCTTTTAGACTAGGATAAAAGAAATATAAACCAATACCTTCTAATAAACATAAACTGAGAAACAGTAATATCAACTTGCCTGGATGACGCTTGTAATGGACTTCATGTAAAAATACAATCACCCAAAATCCTGCCAAATTCATCAGCAAATGCCATAAATTAGTATGCAACAGGTTACCGGTGATTAATCGCCATATTTGTCCATCAGTAATGGCGTTATATTGATAACTTAAATACTGATCAATAGGCAAAAATGCTGGCGTAGGGATATCTGCTGCAAACAGCCCAATACAAATAAGGCTGATGACAACAACAAAGTGATAAAGTCCAACAGTGTTTGATTTATGATTTAGCAAAATATCCTCTTTGCGCACCGTCAAAACAAGCCAATTTAATTTATCCAAAAACACTAAACTTAACTGTAGCGCAAAATTGCCGCATAGCGTTAACCCGTGTGCATTTTTGGTGTCGTCATCAAAATAGCGCTGCGGCAGAGCTGCATTAAACCGTTGCAGTTAGTTACAGTATGTTATCGATATTGTTATAGCTTACTGTTTAATGAGTCCATCACTGATTGACTATTTTGCAAGTAATCCTCTAGGCCACGTTGACGTAAGACACAAGCGGGGCAGTCACCACAACCTTTACCAACAATACCGTTATAACAAGTTAACGTTTGATGTTGTACTAATGCTAATTGCTGATATTTATCAGCCAGTGCCCAAGTTTCAGCTTTATTGAGCCACATTAATGGGGTAATTATCTTAAGGGGTTTATCCATTCCGAGTGCTAATGAGTTTTGCATTGATTGAACAAATTCATTACGGCAATCTGGATAGCCTGAAAAGTCGGTTTCACACACGCCGGTAATAATCGCATCGCAACCTAATTGGTAAGCATATATACCCGCAAGAGTTAAAAATAAAATATTACGTCCAGGCACAAAAGTATTCGGCAAACCATTATTCATCAGCTCATGTGATACAGGAATAGCATCACGTGTTAATGCTGAAATGGCTAACTCGTTTAATAAGGTGGTATCCATGACTTTATGGCTAGCTAGTTTCAACTCAGTAGCCAAGGATTTTGCCACTTCGATTTCTTGACGATGGCGTTGGCCATAATCAAATGTTATCCCGTGTACTTCGTCATATTGAGATAAGGCTTGAATAAGGCAAGTGGTTGAATCTTGACCGCCACTGAAAACAACAAGGGCTTTAGTTGGCGTGTTTTGCTTTGCATCTGACATGGATATACTCTTAACGTACTGAACTGACTGGTAAGATCGGAGTGATCAACCCCTAGTGGTCCAGGTAAATAGAACTGATATGTTACCTAAGCCAGGCCCAACTGCAAAGTCATAGGTGTAAATACTTGCAGCTAACGTTAAAATACTCTATAAATGCCGACCCGTTATAAGCCAGGTAGCCAATACTTGTCTCTAGAAGTAAGGTAAACGATGAAATATCCCGTTAACGAAGTATTTGAAACAATACAAGGTGAGGGCACATATACTGGTGTTCCTGCACTGTTCGTTCGCTTGCAGGGCTGTCCTGTAGGTTGTGCATGGTGTGATACAAAGCAAACCTGGGATGTGTTACCCGAAAACAAAGTGACCGCAGAGCAAGTGATTCAGGTCGACGGCACCATCGGCAGATGGGCTGATCATACTGGCCATACGTTACTGCAAGCATTTCATGATAAAGGCTTTACTGCTAAGCACATTGTGTTAACCGGTGGTGAGCCATGTTTGTACGATTTGACTGAATTAACCACGATTTTTTTTGAGGCTGGTTATCAGGTACAAATAGAAACCAGTGGCACGTTTGACGTAAAATGTCATTCAGATGTGTGGGTTACTGTATCACCTAAAATCAATATGAAAGGTGGCTACAAGGTACTAGAACAAGCATTAAATCGTGCTAATGAAATTAAACATCCTATCGCCACAGAACACCATATCGATGAATTAGATAAATTATTACTGAATATTGATGTCAGCGATAAAACCATTTGCTTACAACCTATTAGTCAAAAGGCGCGTGCAACAGAACTTGCCATGAAGGTGTGTATTAGCCGTAACTGGCGTTTATCGATACAAACACATAAGTATCTGAATATTGACTAAAAGCGTTTATTTAGTGTTCATTATGACCACTTGTTTTTTACGAAACAAAAAAAGCCGTTGAATCAATATTCAACGGCTTTTTAATTTTAACAGGTTAACGAAGTAAACCTGATTGATTAAACGCGACGAGTTTTTCTCGGTAGTGTTCGAAACAGCCAATATTGTCTTCTATCCATTGGGGGTTGTAATAGGTATCAAGATAGCGCTCACCCGCATCACAAATTAAGGTCACAATAGAACCTGTTTGACCTTCGTTACGCATTTGTGTTGCTAACAGCAACGCCCCATATAAGTTAGTACCAGTAGATGCGCCTGTTTTACGCCCTATGAGTTGCTCTAACCACTGAATCGTTGCGATTGAGGCGGCATCAGGGATCTTAATCATAGAGTCAACTACACCAGCAATAAATGACGGTTCAACACGTGGCCGACCAATTCCCTCTATTTTACTGCTCTTATCGCTAATGATGCTCGCGTCACCATTGTGAAAGTAATCGTAGAATACAGAATTTTCGGGGTCGACGACGCACAACTGCGTTTGTTGCTGCTGATAACGAATATAGCGGCCAATGGTAGCGCTGGTGCCACCAGTACCAGGACTCATTACAATCCAGCTTGGAATAGGATGGGGCTCTTTTTCCATTTGGATAAATATAGAATCAGCAATATTGTTATTACCTCGCCAATCGGTGGCTCGCTCAGCATACGTAAATTGGTCCATATAATGGCCTTGCAACTCAGCGGCTAATTTTTCTGATTCAGCATACATTTGGCTACCATTATCGACAAAATGACATCGCGCACCATAAAATTCAATTTGTTGAATCTTCTTTTTAGCAGTCGTTTTTGGCATTACAGCGATAAAGGGCAATCCAAGTAATCGCGCAAAATAGGCTTCAGATACAGCGGTGCTCCCAGATGAAGACTCAATAATGGGAGTGTCTTTTTTTATCCAGCCATTACATAGCGCATACAGAAATAGTGATCGAGCTAAGCGATGTTTTAAGCTACCTGTTGGATGAGTACTTTCGTCTTTTAAATAAATGTCTATACCATCAAGTTGCGGAAGATCTAATTTTATAAGATGTGTATCTGCGGAACGTTGATAATCGGCTTCTATTTTTGCGATGGCCTGATTGACCCAAGTAGATGACATGCAATGATACTCGTTATTCCAAAAAGGAATAAATAATAACTAAAATGTAAAGTTAAGAGTAGTGTTTATCGCTATCAGCAACATATATTTTTAAAATTGCTGATGTTGAGTTGCATTAATAAAAATAAGTGGAAGAACGAGGTAGTACGGAAAATGATTTAGTGAGAAATACCAATGAATTAAAAGGATAACATAAGGTTTACGGCTTGTATTAGTGGGTTTGTTTTTTTGTAACAAAGAAAAGGTTGTTTGTAGAATATAAACGAGGATTTTGTGTCAGATGAATCAATAGAAATAACATTCAGTAATTGAACTAAGCAGCAATAAACTAAGCTCGAGATGTAAAATGGTGGAGGGAGAAGGATTCGAACCTTCGAAGGCTGAGCCGTCAGATTTACAGTCTGATCCCTTTGGCCACTCGGGAACCCCTCCACAGCAAGATAAATAAGATTAAAAGAAAGATGGTGGAGGGAGAAGGATTCGAACCTTCGAAGGCTGAGCCGTCAGATTTACAGTCTGATCCCTTTGGCCACTCGGGAACCCCTCCACATATTTTCTTTTTTCTTACTATCTTTTTACATCTTTAACACTTTTAAATTTACACTTTGTAGCAACGCAAATGGTGGAGGGAGAAGGATTCGAACCTTCGAAGGCTGAGCCGTCAGATTTACAGTCTGATCCCTTTGGCCACTCGGGAACCCCTCCTCAATTGCGGTCGCCATAGTAGTCAGAAACCTTTTATATGTAAAGTACATAATTGAATATTTTACTAAAGTTTATGACTGTTTGGTCGATAAAATAGCATCGAGCAGTAGTGGTGATGTTTTTATATGCAAATTGAGTCAACATTAGTCAATGAGTTACAAATAGGGAGCCGATTAAACGTTGCGATTGAAAACAATCGTCGCGGTGAATTTGGTTTGCTGTTGGCTATGCTGTCAATTGATGCTCGCGATATGGCTCAATTTCAATTAGATAATGATGTAGATAGCACACAAAAACTGCGACAACGATTTTCTGTACCTCAACCTCAATTATTAGTCGATGATATTTCTGTTCACCCAGACACTATCGATAACGCGATGATATTTCAGGAACAAGGTGCACGTCAGTTTCAACTTCAACAAGCATTAACGCCCGAAGCATTAGTGATTAGAGGTTCTCAATCAGATTCTATGGTTGAAGTATTAAGTAACTGCGACTACCTAACTAAAAATAAAGCGATTAATGCCTACCAACAACATACCCCGTTAGAAGATATGCACTTTTTAGAACAACTGAGCACGCAACGTAAGATATCTAAAATTTTATCAAATTAAGATCGCAGAGAAAACGCATGTACACCTAAAAAAAATGCAAGTGATAACTTATTGATTTTTAAAGTATAATGTAAGATTCAAAAAATAACTCTCAAAGACCAGCTAATAAATGTAGGTAATAAGCAGATCTGGATCAAAAAGAACCATCGCCAACAAACATATATTCAAAAATCACCTCGAAAGAATGAATGTTCAGGTGCATAAAAACTTCACGTTTTAACCCTTTTTGAAGTCTGAACTATACTTAGTCGCAGAGTAATAACAGTGTAAGGTTCTTCATAAAATAATTTTTTGTTTTATGTTCTATACGCAACAATTTTTCTGATTATTTTGGTATTCGGTTAGGGCGTATATCCCAATTATTTGACATTGTAGTTACGAACTAAACCTGATGCTCTATTTGCTGAAGATGATGCAATACCAATCGAACTAAATTAAGTGTTCAGAGATTGAGCTGGAGCAATTAGCACTTACTAGTCGATGTTGCAGGAGCTAGGTGTTCTTACTTCAAAACTGACTACACGGTAAGGTTAAAATCGTTTATCTTTGAATTAACATGTTGATAAGGTAATAACCGTTTGCATTTTTTCCCCTTGCCCTACAAACTCTGATCTCACCTTAATCGGATTACAGTAACCCTAAATCGAAATCATAATTTTTAAGTTCCGTAAAACAATAAGTTCCGTAAAACAAACTGAGATATCGTTATTCTCAATTAAGGAGCAATAATGGGATTTTTACTACTTTTCTCAATGAGTGTTATCAATTACTGTTTGAAGCGCCTTCTAATCGCGACAGGAATGTTCTCTTTCATGCTTTCTACTATCGGATTAGTTGCCATCGCGCTGGCGGCAACTAATCACGCCCATGCTGAGGTCATCGATATTGTACGTTTTCATCAACCGCACCCTAAGGAAGATCTGCGCTACCTTTATACTACTGAATTAATAGAGCTCTCATTAAAGAAAACCCAACCGCTTTATGGGGATTATCGTATCCAGCAATCTCATAACCCCATGGCGAGGGATCGTGTTTTAAGGCAACTAATAAAAGGGCAAACAATTAATGCTTTTGTAGCCGCAACCAATTCAGAATGGGAAAGTAAAACTATTCCTATTCGTATTCCAATTTTCAAAGGTTTGCTTAGTTATCGTTTATTATTAATTAATGCCAAAGATCAATATAAGTTTAATAAAATTATCGATGCAGAGCAGCTTAAGCAGCTACAAGCCGGACTCAAACCACAGTGGACAACCACTTTGTTAATGCAAGCCAACAACTTCCCCATTGTCAAAGGAAATACCTATAAGGGCCTATTTGCTATGCTCAGTCGTGGTAGATTTGATTATTTCCCACGTGGAATCAATGAAATATTTGTTGAATTTGATAAAAATCATGATCAATTTCCTAATATTGTCATTGAATCAAACTTGGTGATTTATTTACCATCGCCATCTTATCTATTTATTAGCCAAACTCATCCGAGGCTTGCAGAGCGTATTACGACCGGACTGGAAATGATGGTAATTGATGGTAGTTTTGATGAGATTTTTTATCGCTATCATAGTGAAAATATTAAAAAAGCAAAACTAGAAAATAGACGAGTTATCAACATAGAAAATACTTGGCTTCCTCCTTTAACACCTTTATCTAACAAATCATTATGGTACCAACCTGATTTCAAATAATGGTATTAAGCTCACTTATAAACTTGCCTATAAATATTAATCGGTTATTAAACAATATGTTAAGTTGTATTTTTTTATTGGTTTAACTAGTGAAAATCAGATCTAAGCTTAAATCCTATTAAAATATAAAGTCAGATTAATTTGATGAATATTACTCTATATTCTGCACTTATTCGCGTACTTGTTCGATTAACACTTTGCATTTTACTACAGCTCCGGTGATATCGGTTTTAATTGCTTTGAGTTTAGTGTCTTGGCCTCACAGTTAAATTCTTGCATCATCAAGTTTAAACGACGGGAACAGTTCCGGCATTTTAAAGTCCGTTACACACTCTGAAATGTGCGAATCTACGCGATCTAATTCTTATGTCTCGTCTGATTTTTTGCTAATTTCACTAACTCTTGCTCTACACGAGTGCAGTCTAAGTCCACCAGTGTATCTTGACACTTTTTGAGAATCCTAGGTTTTTCTATGAAAGTCGCACTGACATGAATTCACGCACTTTTGTTGCTGATCGTTTGCCCCAACTAAGCGTTGGTTTATAAATACTGCCAATTATTTACAACTGGCTTAACTGCTGAGATATCAGTCTATTATCCTGAGACAATCAATTAATTTTTGATAATTGTGAGCATGGTAAGTAAAAGCCTGCCTAAACTGAGTTATATTTGCCGTTTGACGTTGTTCAAACTGATGGGGTGACATAATGATTAAGCAAATTAAACAGCAGCAAGGTAATGTCAGTGACAGTTGTACTGAATGCGGCAGTTATGTAGATATTGGCGCTGTTGTGGAAGCAGAAGATACGATATTACAGCTTAGCTTTGTAGGAGACGATTCCTTATTGCAAGCTCAATCTATGCAGCAAGTGGCTCAAGATCGTTTTCCTGATACTAAAGCTGACATTATTGATGAAGATAGTGCTATTTCTTTAAAGCTTGATTTTGCGTTCAGCGTAGAGAAAATGATTTTTCAACTTGAAAATCAACTGTAGACTTCAGTCATTAGTATTATAAATTAAAGCGGTCATATAATTGTTGTTAAACACTTTTTTGTGGGAGTGAGCTGAGCGTGTCAACTATCCAAATAAAGCGTAACAATATATTAGTAAAGGATTGCTGTTTTTGAGTATCGCGTGTAATGTGCTTTACTTAACTGAAGGTATAGTAGCTCATGGTAATGTAATGCTATTGAGGCTTTTTACGCGAACTTCACTCCCTGTGTATTATTGTTACATTGTCACTCAAATTCTGAATGTCAGAACTAATAAAAACAAGTGTACTGAGTTAATAATGTAAAAATTTAGGGTTATGAAGCCAATTTCGGGATGTAAATGAATCGAAAAGAGCAACAGCACTTATTGGAATTAATTGTAAATTCCAGTGCTAAACAACAAGGTGATTTCACAAAAACCGCAGAGTTGGTGTGCCAACTTCTGCGTGAGTATTTCACTGCATCATTTGTGTCAGTTTGGACTCTGGTCAGTAAAACCGATAACGATGACTTTACTGCTGATGACAATTTCATTTGTGAGCATACTTTAGTTGCAAGTAAGATTGACGAAAAGTTGAGTCATTCATCTCATTTGAGACAAATCACAATAGATCCTCAGTATTTCAATGAACTACGGTCTCACCGTTACATTTTATCTTCTGACAATCCGCATATAAATCTAGTTCAAACATTTTCTGATTACTACCAACATCATAACATCATCACCAGCATTGATATTGCCATCCGAATTAATGGTCATATTGAAGGTGTGTTATCGGTTGAAAGTTGCGCCGATGTCAATTGGATAAAATCAGATATTCAGTTTGCGATTCAATGTGCTGACCAATTAGCGCTGACGTTAGCTACACGTTATACCTATGATAGTAATGAGCAAATTTATTTATTACGCAATGCAACCGAACAATCAGAACATGTAGTGATGCTGGTGAATACCGATAGTCGAATCATCGAGTACGTTAATAGTGCACATGAGAAAATGACAGGGTTACCTCGCGCTACGGTTGAACATCATAGTGCTTCAAGTCTTGATATTTTTAGAAATACCCCGCAATTACTCGACCATATCATCAGTAAATTACGTAATAGTGAGATTGTTAAAGGTGATCTTAAACTCGCGCGAATAGATGGCAGTGAATATTGGCTGAATTACCACATAACACCGTTCGTAACAGAACAGGGTAAGCATTATGCGTTAGTGTCTAGTTATGACAATTCGGCTGAATATTTACACAAAGCAGAATTAGAGCGTTTAGCATGGCATTGCTCATTAACTGGCTTACACAATCGCAGTCATTTTACGCCTCAATTAGATCGTGCCACTGATGGGATATTGATTCTTATTGATTTATTAGGCTTCAAACGCTTTAACGATACTAATGGTCATGCACAAGGCGATAGCTTATTAATTGAGACTGCTCGGCGCCTAAAACACTTTGCCGTATCAACCAATGCTATTGATGTTGCCAGAATAGGTAGCGATGAATTTGCGATATTATTGCCGCCAATGTTACCGGAAACGGATATAGAACAAATGATCGGCCGGCTGTATATGAATCTAGCCGCTCCATCAGTTATCTCACGAGAAAAAGTTGAACCTAAGCCTGCGATTGCAGTGGTCGATATTAAGTCTGTTGTCGGGATGTTTGCCCCGTTATCTTGTGCTGATATTACCTTGCAATATGCAAAAAAGAAAAATGGGACTCATTACCAGTTTTTTAATGAAGCACTATTGGAAACATTCACTATCAATGCTGAAATAGAGCGAGACTTACACCATGCGATCCGTGGTCGTGAGTTTGAGTTGTATTATCAACCCTTAATGGATTTGCAAAATAATAAATATATTGGCGCTGAAGCATTAATTCGCTGGAATCATCCTAAAAAAGGCGTGTTATATCCTGGCGCGTTTATTGAAATTGCAGAACAAACTGGAATGATTAATCAAATCGGTGAGTGGGTATTAGAAACGGCCTGTAAACAATTGAATTTGTGGCAACATAAAAACGTTAATATTGCGATGCATGTGAATGTAGCCGCGCGGCAATTTTTTAGCGGCAATCTGTATGAACAAGTTTGGCGGTTGATTACCCGTTATCACATCAAACCAAAGACTTTGATCCTTGAAATCACTGAAACAGAACTCATGGGTGACATTCGTTATGCTATTAATTTATGTCACGAATTAGCAGAGTTAGGCGTAGGTTTAGCGATTGATGATTTTGGAACGGGTTATAGTTCGATGAAATACCTTAAACAGTTTCCTATTTCGAAATTGAAAATTGATCGCTCATTTATTATGGATATTTCTTCTAGCCACGAAAGCCGTGAGATTGTCAGTGCGATTATTGCGATGGCAAAAGCATTGAATATTTCGTTAACTGCAGAAGGGGTTGAAACCAAAGAGCAAGAGGAATTTTTAACATTGAGTGCTTGTCATCATGCTCAAGGATTTTTGTACAGTCCAGCTATTCGCGTTAATGATTTTGCCTTGTTTATTAATGCACATGAAACAATACAACACTAATTTATATCAGTGATGGATTCATTGTTTAGTCATAATAGTCCATTGTCGTGCTCATCTTGCTTTGTTTCACATGACTCTGTTACAACCGATTTATTGAACAATCGTGAATTTCGTGATTGTTCAATACCGATATACCAAGCCTGAGCCTGCAATGACATCAATAATCAATAATCAATAATATCCTAGGCATGTTGCGCAGAAATGCTAACGCATAAGCTTAGCGCAACATAGCTTAAATTTTTTGCCACTAGAACAGATACAAGCATCATTTCGGCTAGGTAATGGAGTTTGCATTTGTTGCCCGTGAGTATAAAACCAACAACCATCCTGCTTGATAAAAGACGAACATTCATAAATAGCATCAATGTGTTTATCTTCAATAAACCACGCTTTAAACGTTACTTCACCATGGTCAGACTCTTGTTTAGACGACAACACCTGCAACCCTAACCACTGAACATCACCTTGAGCAAGCTGTTGCTCTGTCAAACCGTGTAAATAGTCAGCATGATGCGTTGTTATCAAGTAATGAAATTGTCTTAACACAAAGGCGCTATATCGCGAACGCATTAAATGCTCTGGTCGTTCTGCTACGGCATGACTCAAATGATAGGGTTTACAACATTTGCTGTAGAGCTGTTTACTGCCACAAGGGCAGAGTGTAGATTTGGTGTTTATTAAATCATTCTTGTTCATCGGGTCATTCTTGTGATGTAGCAGCGATAAATTGTCGACCATAGTAAAGATTTGGTACTGGTTTAGCATCATAGTAAAAATGCGGCGCAGCGTGAGTATTAGAGTCGACACTAATTTTCCACTGTTGCTTACTGTCTTTGGTAAACACAGTCACAAATTTACCCGCAAACTCACTGACCGGTTCGCCTGATTCTTTACCCGGGTGAAAACGTACTAAATAATAACCTATATCGGTTGCACTATTTGGCTCGCTATAACGTACAAGTACACGGAAATCGACTTCAAGCTTGGCATTTTTATGTTTAATTTTATTAAAAAATCGACTGTAAAGATTGAGTATGCTTTCTTTGCCACTAATAATTCCTCTATCTTGTGTTTCAGAAATATACACAGCATCGTCTGTGTATATTTGTTCCATAGCGGATAAATCAAGTTGTTCAAAAGCGTTAGTCAATTTTGTAAAATTAGTATTCAATGTTTGGTGGGGGATCGGCTCTGCGCCATAAACATTCAAAGTGCTTACGCATAGACTCACAGCAAGTAACAATAAAGATAGCCATGGTGTATTCAAAATGGTCAATATTCTTTTCAAGGAATGATTCTCTTTTTATCTAATGTAAATCAAATAATGGCAAGCGATACCGTTAGCATAACTATAAATTATTCATCAACTTTGCTAAAGGATTGAATCTTTACAAAGTATGTAGGAGGTGACATATGTCATTAAGTGATGACGAATTATTTTTACAAGAAATGGCCGATGTGACCCCTCTAAAGTTTGAACATCAGCCAACATCCGCTCAAGTATGGCTTAATCCATTAAGTTTAACAGATGCACAACTAGCAAAGCGAGCGGCTGCTGAACAACATGAGTTGTTACAATTATTACCTACAGAGCCTTTTCTGTTTACTCCAGTTAAGCCGGATGATGTAGTGAGTTACAAAATGGATGGCATTCAAGACGAAGTTTTTAGACTACTCAGACTTGGAAAGTACCGTGTTCACACTGAACTAGACTTACATGAATATCGACTTTTACAGGCACGTGATAGTTTGGTTAATGGTGTGTTGAGTGCTTATGAGCGCGGCGAACGTAATATATTGGTTATTCATGGTAAGGGCTATAAAAGTAAACCTTATCCAGCGTTGATGAAATCCGCGGTTTGTCATTGGTTACGATCTATTGAGCCTGTAATCGCATACCATTCAGCCACTAAACAGAGTGGTGGGGTAGGAGCTGTCTTTGTGATGCTAAAAAAATCACAGCAAAAAAGAATTGAAAATAGCGAGCTGAACAGAAAAGGTCACGGTTCTAGGTAGGTTTTAAGCTAATTAATTATCGGTATAAATAAAAAGACGCCAATTTATATTGACGTCCTTTTTAAGGGTGAATTAATTAGATGATAAAATGCTAGTTTCTGAGTGACCATTTATTTGAGTCAGCTACTGATCCAGCCCCAGCATTTATTAATTCAACCAATCGCTATAACCCTTAGTACATATCATTAGTACAATTGGTCATCACTAGCGTTACCAGCCACACTGGCGATTAGCTTGGGTATTTTGCTCATCTAACCACACTTGCAATGGTGCAAAGTAATCTAATACTGCCTTGGCATCCATTTTATCAGAACCCGTCACAACACTCAGTGCTTCCGGCCAAGGTTTGCTGGCGCCCATTTCGAGCATTTCATTCAACTTAGCCCCAGCTTCTTTATTTCCATAAATGCTACAGCGATGAACTGGGCCGGTGTCTCCTGCAATATCACACAGTGCTTTGTGGAATTGGAACTGCAACACATGTGCTAAGAAATAACGTGTATAAGGAACATTGCCTGGTACATGGTATTTAGCACCAGGATCAAAATCGGCTTCTGTACGTTCAATTGGCGCTTTAACACCTTGGTATTTTTCGCGTAAGTCCCACCAAGCTTGATTATATTGATCAGGTTTAATGCTGCCGTTAAATACTTGCCAGCGCCATTGGTCAATCATTAAACCAAAAGGCATAAAGGCAATTTTATCTAATGCTTGTTTTAACAATAAACCAATGTCTTTTGATGCATCAGGTACAGTTTCGAGTAATCCGATTTTTTGTAAATATTTAGGTGTAATTGATAACGCAATCGTGTCACCAATGGCTTCATGGAAACCATCGTTGGCAGAGTTTTTAAAGATAAACGGTTGATTTTTATAAGCGCGTTGATAGAAGTTATGGCCTAATTCGTGATGAATGACGGTAAAATCTTCAGCGTTTTTCTGGATACACATTTTTATGCGGATATCATCCAGATTATCTAAGTCCCACGCAGATGCATGACACACTACATCACGGTCTTGCGGTTGAACAAACATTGAGCGAGTCCAAAACGATTCTGGCAGCTCGCCAAAGCCAAGTGAAGTGAAGAAACCTTCAGCTTGTTTGACCATTTTAATTTCGTCATAGCCATTTTTAGCTAACAGTTCGGTAACGTTGTATCCGGGATCAGCATCTTTAGGTGCTACGCTGTTATAAATCGTGCCCCATTGCTGAGCCCACATGTTGCCCAATAAATGTGCAGGGATAGGGCCCGTCTTAGGCGCAACATCATCACCGTATTGCTGGTTTAATTCACCACGCACATAACAATGTAATGAATCATATAAAGGCTTAATTTGTGCCCATAGGCGGTCTAATTCGGCAGAGAATGCTTCTGGCTCCATGTCATACTGACTACGCCATAATTCAGATAAGTCGGCGTAACCTAAATCTTGCGCGCCTTGATTGGCTAATTCGACTTCACGTTCAAATAGTGGACGCATTGGTTTTGCTATTTCACGCCAACCTTGCCAAGCTTCTAAAAGTACCGCGGGATCTTTAGACTCCGCCATAAGGTTTGATAGCTCTGGTTGAGTTAAACAGCGACCATCAGCAAAACAATATTTTCCTTTACCATATAGACCGTTGAGTTCAGATGCGATACTCGCAAGTTCTGCGTTCTTAGCTGGGTCTAGCGGGGCAGGTAAAACAAGGCTACTGCGTAAGCTGTTAAGTTTTCTGGCATTAACGGCATCAAGTTCTACATTGGCATATTTTGCCGCTTCTGTTGCATAGCGCACAGATGTTGAAGTGACTTTTTCACCCATTGCGGCAGATAAAGCCGCGGTGTCGTCAGTGATAAAATTGGAATAAATCCATTCCGCACGATTAGCTTCAATCGACAAATCCGCTAAATCGGCTTCTGCTTGGTTAATGAAATTAATTGCTGCAGTGGCATCAATTTTTTCAACTGGAGCGGGAGCAGGCTCTTGAGTGTCATTACAGGCACTTAATCCTAATGCTATTGAGACAATTAGTGCAATTTGAGACGGTCGTTTTAAAGGCAAGTTCATATTGGTTGCATCCTTGTTTTTATTATCGGCGTCAGTGTACCGAAAAATAGCAATCATTGCATATAAGTTAACAATCTGGTGCAGTTGTTACGATTTCTGTTGTCTAGATTAATAAAGAAAGCTGACAATTTCGATTGACATCTGTGCGCTCAATGATTAATTTAAACAGGTGTTTAAATTAATTTGGGTCTGGGAATGGCAAGCCGTACTGATACAAAAACAAGAATACTCGATGCAGCTGAAAAGTTGTTCGCTGAAAGAGGTTTTTCTGAAACGTCGTTACGACTGATCACCAGCAAAGCTGAAGTCAATTTGGCATCTGTTAATTACCATTTTGGTTCGAAAAAAGAATTAATTCGTGCTGTATTAGCAAGATACTTAGATGTGTTTATGCCAAGCGCCGCGATAGAGATTAAACGTATACATCATGCGCCTGAAAATGCGTCACTAAATGAGATTTTTTCTGCTTTAATTAAACCGTTACTTGAGCTTAATAAAGTACGCAACGGCGGCACGATTATTTTCTTGCAGTTGTTAGGTCGTGGTTATATTGAAAGCCAAGGTCATTTACGCTGGTTTATTACCACACATTATGGCGAACATTTAGCGACGTTCGTACAAGCTGTATCGGCAAGTGCACCACACATTCCTGCGGCAGAAATGTTCTGGCGTTTGCATTTTACTCTAGGAACTATAGTGTTCACTATGGCTTCTGCAGATGCACTAAATGAAATTGCTGCAGCAGATTATGGCGAACACAACAATATTGAAGCCATTATACGTAAAGTTATCCCCTACATGGCAGCAGGTGTTGCTGTCCCTGTGTTAACAAACTAAGAAGGTATAAAATGAGTATCGTCATATTGCTAGTTATAGCGATCATTGTCCTCTTTGGCGTGCGTAATATCAGGATGCAATTTATCACGCGTCCAGTATTTTCGTTCTTCAAAAAAGTGTTGCCTCCTTTGTCGACTACCGAGAAAGAAGCAATGGAAGCGGGTGATGTTTGGTGGGAAGGTGAGTTATTCCGCGGAAAACCAAACTGGAATACCTTACATAGTTACGGTAAACCAACCTTAAGTGCAGATGAACAAGACTTTCTTGATAATCAAGTTAACACCGCATTAACCATGATTGACGATTTTGATATCGTCCATAACCGTAAAGATCTCCCGCCAGAGTTATGGCAATATTTTAAAGAACAAGGCTTCTTCGCATTAATCATTCCTAAAAAGTACGGTGGACGCGAGTTTTCAGCTTATGCAAACTCAACAATTGTAGCCAAAATTGCCACGCGTAGTGTCAGTGCAGCCGTGACTGTAATGGTACCTAACTCTTTAGGCCCTGGTGAGTTGTTGACACATTACGGTACTCAAGAGCAAAAGGAGCGTTGGTTACCTTCGCTTGCTGTTGGTAAAGACATTCCCTGTTTTGCGCTTACAGGCCCAGAAGCGGGCAGTGACGCTGGTGCAATACCCGATATCGGTGTTGTTTGCCTGCGCGAATTTGAAGGCGAAGAGACATTAGGCTTAAGCCTAACGTGGAACAAACGCTATATTACCTTAGCGCCAGTTGCTACTGTACTCGGTTTAGCGTTCCAAATGCGCGATCCAGATGGTTTACTCGGTGACGTTAAAAACATTGGCATAACGTGCGCGTTGATCCCAACTGACCATAAAGGTGTTGAGATTGGTCGTCGTCATAACCCATTAATGATGGCGTTTATGAACGGTACAACAAGTGGTGAAGATGTATTTATTCCATTAGATTGGATTATTGGTGGCCCACAGTTTGCCGGTAAAGGCTGGCGTATGCTGGTTGAATGCTTGTCTGCAGGACGTGGTATCTCATTACCTGCTCTGGCAACCGCATCGGGCCACGTGTGTACCAAAACGACCACAGCCTACAGTTATGTTCGTCAGCAGTTTGGTATGCCTATTGGTCTGTTTGAAGGTGTACAAGAAGCGATGGCGCGTATTATCGCCAATACTTACCAGCTTGAAGCTGCACGACGTTTAACCACACAAGGTATCGACCTAAAAGTTAAACCTTCTGTGGTGACTGCAATTGCAAAATACCACATGACAGAGCTAGGCCGTGATGTGTTAGAAGATGCAATGGACATTCAGTCTGGTAAAGGTATTCAGTTAGGACCTAAAAACTATTTAGGTCATGCTTATATGGCAACACCTATTTCAATTACCGTTGAAGGTGCAAACATCCTCACTCGTTCATTGATGATTTTTGGTCAAGGTGCAACCCGTTGTCATCCATATGTTTTGGCTGAAATGGAAGCCGCTGCAATGGAAGATGAAACTTCTGCATTAGATCGTTTCGATTCATTATTGCTCGGTCACATTGGTTATGCGATGGGTAATGCATTACGTTCATTTGGTAGTGCACTAACAGGCAGCCGTTTTGCCAGTGCACCAGTGAGCGGTCCAACGCAGCAGTATTATCGTGACATGACGCGTATCTCTTCGTCACTTGCCATTATGACTGATTTATCGATGTTAATTATGGGTGGGGATCTTAAGCGTAAAGAAATGATATCTGCACGTATGGGGGATGTACTAAGTCAGTTATATCTTGCATCTGCTACGTTAAAGCTGTTTGAAGATAACGGTCGTCAGCAAGATGATTTACCAGCCGTGCATTATGTGATGACTGAACGTTTACATTTAGCGGCTAAAGCGCTTAATGATGCGATTCGTAATTTCCCGAGTAAAATCGCTGCTGTATTACTACGAGTGTTGATTTTCCCATTAGGTAACCACTTCAATGCACCTAGTGATAAATATGCAGTTGATTTAGTCAAAGGTATGCTTAAGCCTGGACCCGCGCGTGACCGCATTACTTTCCTTTGTGGAGAGTTTGACGGTGACACTAGCGGTATTGCTGAAGTTGAAAGTGCGTTCTTAGCTAAATATGCAGCGAAAGATTTGTATAAGAAGCTTAAGAAAGCACAACGCAGCGGCCATATAAAATCTAAACTTCCTATGCTTGAGTTATTCGACGTGGCATTAGAAAAAGACATTATTACTGAAGCTGAACATAAACAGCTTGTTGAAGCAGACGTATTACGTCTAGCTGCTATCAACGTGAATGACTTTGAAGAACTATAAGCTCCAGTTGATTACCTTGATGTAAATCTTTGATGCAAATTGGCCCTGACTCTGTCGGGGCTTTTTTTATCCATCACCTTATGGTCAGCCGAGTAAGCTGACGAATGATTAAGCGGATAAGCAGGGTACTGTAACAGCTTTGAAGGTCATTTAATTTCGGTATATCGTTAGTGTTCAAAATAACCAATAAAAAAGCCAATCCGAAGATTGGCTTTATCGTTAACGAGATTATCACTGGATGTACGTTAGTGAATGTTGCTCGTTATGTTCGGCTTATTTAAGCAACGATCAACACTTTACAGGTGTTAGTGCCACCGATGGTTTCCATCGCGTCACCTTTAGTCATCAGTACCATATCACCACTGACTAAATAACCTCTGTTCACCATGCAATTTAATGCTTCTTTAGCTAGCTCATCAGCAGGGTATGCCGTTGAGTCAAACTCAATTGGTTGTACACCACGGTACATTGCCATGCTGGCCAATGTCTTTTGATGACGAGATAATGCAAAAATAGGTAAACCAGAGCTGATGCGTGACATTAACTTAGCTGTCGCGCCAGATTCAGTTAACGAAATAATCGCTTTAACACCAGGTAAATGGTTAGCCGCATACATGGTAGAAAGCGCAATCGTTTCTTCAACAGAAGAGAAACGTTGATCCATGCGGTGCTTAGATACATTCACACTTGGGTGTAATTCTGCACCTAAACAAACGTTAGCCATAGCCAAAACAGTTTCTTCAGGGAAGTCACCAGCAGCGGTTTCTGCTGAAAGCATTACCGCATCAGTACCGTCTAACACAGCGTTAGCCACGTCCATGACTTCTGCACGAGTTGGCATTGGGCTAGTAATCATCGATTCCATCATCTGGGTCGCAGTGATCACCGCTTTGTTTAGTTGGCGAGAACGTTCAATTAAGCGTTTTTGTACGGCAACAAGTGCAGCGTCACCAATTTCAACACCCAAATCACCACGTGCTACCATCACTACGTCTGATGCACGGATAACATCATCCATCGCTTCATCGCTTTCAACTGCTTCAGCACGTTCAACTTTAGCAACGATTAGCGCTTTACTGCCTGCTTCAAGTGCTAATGCACGAGCTAAATCTAGATCAGCACCGGTACGTGGGAATGATACTGCTAAATAATCAACATCAATCATGGCTGCTGTTTTAATATCAGCCATGTCTTTTTCAGTAAGGGCAGGAGCTGTTAAACCGCCGCCTTTCTTATTGATGCCTTTGTTATTCGATAACGGGCCTGCAACAGTAACCGTTGTGAAGACTTTGTTGCCTTCAACACGGTCAACTCTTAACTGCACTCGACCATCATCAAGCATTAAGATATCGCCAATGACAACATCATTAGGCAATTCTTTGTAATCAATACCCACTTGAGTTTCGTCGCCTTCGCCTTTTGCTAAGTCAGCATCAAGAATGAAAGTATCGCCCAAGTTAAGTTTGATTTTCTTGTTATCTTTGAAAGTCGAAACACGAATTTTAGGACCTTGTAAATCACCTAAAATAGCAACGTGTTTGCCCAATTCTTTAGCAATTCTACGAGTATCCGTAGCACGCTTTAAATGATCTTCTGGTGAACCATGTGAGAAGTTAAGTCTGACAACGTTAGCACCTGCTGCGATAATTTTACGTAAATTGTCATCGCGGTCAGTTGCTGGCCCAAGTGTGGTAACGATTTTAGTTCTGCGGAACATAAGATACTCCGTTAAGGATAAGAAAGATTTTTTGTTAAATTGAATTTGGTTATTTAAAGTACTCAAACAATATTAGCACTTAAATGATGCAACTATATTAACAGACATTCTGACTAAATGTAGTAAAGTTACCAACAAAATGATCGTTTTTAATATGTAATTTATGTGACAGATCAGCGATTTTTACAATAAAAAAAACCAAACAGACTAATCCGTTTGGCCTCGTGAACAATATTTGATTGCTGTCGATGAAATTTTACGCGATCAAACATAACTGAATTGTGTAATTATTTATCAGTTATCTTGAAAGCTTCATGCAAAACTATCAATTTATAGAGTATAGGCTCTATCGTTACACAGCCTAAAGCGAACAATTTACTCAGTTTAATAATAATCCAGTAAGAGATGTTTATTTCACCGCCCATCAATTTAGATGGTCAAATCCTTGTTCACACGAGATTCTTTCAACACTTCCTTCACACGTTTTAAATTATCACGGAAACGAGGGCCTCTACGTAAGGTAAAGCCTGTTGCCAACACATCTATGGTAACCAATTGTGCTAAGCGCGATGCCATCGGTAAATACATGTCAGTGTCTTCAGGGACTTCCATCGTTACAGGCAGAGTGCACTCATAAGACAATGGTGAATTTCGGGCGGTAATGCCAATCACGGCAGCGCCATTTTCACGCGCAATACGGGCAATTTCAATCAGTGATTTAGTGCGACCTGTATGCGAAATCAATACGACCACGTCACCTTCATTACAGTTAATACAGCTCATACGCTGCATTAACACATCATCGAAACATATCACTGGTACATTAAAACGGAAGAACTTGTTTTGCGCATCGTGGGCTACAGATGCTGATGCGCCAAGGCCAAAAAACGAAATAGTCTTAGCTTGAGTGAGAATATCGACCGCTTTATTTATCGCTGATGTATCTAAACTTTGACGGGCAGTATCGAGCGATGCCATTGAAGATTCGAAGATTTTTGTCGTGTATGACTCTGGCGTGTCATCTTCTTCAACGTGGCGACTAACATAAGGTGTGCCGTTAGCAAGACTTTGAGCCAAATGTAACTTAAAATCAGGGAAACCCTTTGTGTCTAATCGACGACAAAAACGGTTAACCGTTGGTTCACTAACATCAGCCATCTTTGCTAATGTGGCAATACTTGAATGTATAGCTGTTTGCGGTGAGGCTAATATGACTTCGGCAACTTTACGTTCCGATTTACTAAATTGGGTAAGGCTTTTTTGAACCTTTTCAAGGGTATTCATAAGCAAGCATCCGCTAAAAAGTAGCTAAAAGTAGGTAATGTAATTTTATATCATAACTTACAGGAATTACGTGATTTAAGTTATTTATTTACCTTTGACAGTAATCTGTAGTTATTTTTCAAGACATAGATCACGGTAGAATGGTTCTCAAGCCTTGTAATTGGTAGAAAATCATAGCAGATAATAGATACACATGACTAGATTAACAACAATAGAATAAATGCAAATTAAAGATGCAATATTTAAATTCTGTTGTTATATTACAACAAAAGTGTGCTTTTATTCATCGACCGAATTCGAACATGACACACACATATTATTAGGAGAGCTTTCAGCAATGGGCAAATCAATTGGAGCCAAGGCTTGCGACTTCGTACTTTTCGGTACAAAAGGCGATTTAGCTAGGCGTAAATTATTACCTTCTCTATATCAGCTAGACAAAGCAGAGTTACTTGATAAAGAAACCAAGGTAATCGGTGTAGCAAAAGACGCATTTACTCAAGAAGAGTTTGTCGCCCTCGTTACTAAAGCACTAAATACATTTGTTAAAGATGAACTTTGCCCAACCACGTTAGCGCGCTTCCTCAGTCGTTGTCATTATATCGGTACCAATTTTACAGAACCTGAAGGTTACAGTGCCTTCCACGATTTACTTGAACCAAGTAAACGCGTCATGGTGAACTACTTCGCTACACCTCCTTCGATTTTCGGTGCCATATGTCGTTGTTTACATGAACAAGACCTTATTCAATCTGACACCCGTGTTGTGCTCGAAAAGCCGATTGGTACTGATTTAGAATCATCTCATGTGATTAATGACCAAGTGGCTGAATTCTTCAACGAGAACCAAGTTTACCGTATCGACCATTACTTAGGTAAAGAAACAGTACAAAACCTGATTGCTTTACGTTTTGCTAACTCATTGTTTGCCTCTAAGTGGGATAACCGCACGATTGACCATGTACAGATTACTGTAGCTGAAGAAGTGGGGATCGAAGGGCGCTGGGGCTACTTTGATGGCGCAGGCCAAATGCGTGACATGATCCAAAACCATTTATTACAAGTGTTAACTTTGGTTGCGATGGATCCACCTGTCAATTTAGATGCAGATAGTATTCGCGATGAAAAAGTAAAAGTACTTAAGTCACTGCGTCCAATTAACCAAGACAATGTGTATGAAAATACCGTCCGTGGTCAATACAGTGCGGGTTTCTTAAAAGGCTCGCCTGTTCCTGGTTACCTTGAAGAAGACGATGCCAATACACAGTCGAACACTGAAACCTTTGTGGCACTTCGCGTTGATATTGATAATTGGCGTTGGGCTGGTGTGCCATTCTATTTACGTAGTGGCAAGCGTATGCCGTTCAAGAGCAGCGAAATTGTGGTGTATTTTAAAAACCCACCGCATAACTTGTACCGAGCAAGCTTGCGTAATCTTCCACCAAACAAATTGACCATCCGCTTGCAACCTCATGAAGGGGTTGAAATTCAGATGATGAACAAAGTTCCTGGTCTTGAGCAAAAGCAGCGTCTACAAACAACCAAGCTTGATTTAAGTTTCAGTGACACCTTTAAAAATGAACGTATTGCAGATGCATATGAACGTTTGTTATTAGAAGCCATGTTAGGTAATCAAGCCCTGTTTGTTCGTCGTGATGAAGTTGAACAAGCATGGAAATGGGTTGATGGAATTATTCAGTCATGGGAACAAAGTGGCGAAAGACCTAAGCCTTATCCTTGTGGAACATGGGGACCTGTGGCATCGGTTGCATTGATAACCAAAGATGGTCGTTCTTGGGACGAGTAGGGAGCTCACATGATTAAAGATACTGTATTTAAATCGTTCGACACTCCAGCTGATTTAGAAGCTAAATTAGCCGACAAAATTGCTAAGCAATTACAGGATGCTGTCGACACACGTGGTAAAGCCAGCTTGGTGGTATCGGGCGGTTCAACACCGTTGAAATTATTTGAGCTATTAAGCCATAAACTTGTCGATTGGAGTGATGTTTATATTACTTTAGCCGATGAGAGGTGGGTTAATGCTGATGAAAAAGATTCAAATGAAAGATTGGTTCGCGAGCATTTATTGCAAAATAGAGCTGCCAGTGGAAAGTTTCGTGGTTTAAAAAATATGTTCGCAACCCCTGAAGCCGGTTGCGATATGACCAGTGAATCATTGGCTAATTTCCCACGTCCTTTTGATGTGGTGATATTGGGAATGGGTACAGATGGACATACTTGTTCATGGTTCCCTTGCAGTGCAGAACTTGATAATGCATTAACCACTAAGGCTTTGTGTGTTGCGGTCAATCCGACTACGGCTCCACATGCACGTATTAGTTTGTCTAAAGATGCCATTTTAAATAGTCGTCAGATTTATTTGCATCTTGTTGGAGAACCAAAATTAACTGTTTATCATCAGGCTCTTGAGAATGATGATGTTACCCAGATGCCCATTAGAGCAGTATTAGCGCAGCGTAAAACGCCCGTTGATGTGTTCTATAGCGCGTAAGGAGTTTTACCATGCACTCAGTAGTACAAGCCGTCACCGATAGAATTATTGCACGCAGTAAACAGTCTCGTTCAACGTATTTAACAGCGTTAAATGATGCCAAAGCAAAAGGTGTTCATCGCAGCGCCCTAAGTTGTGGCAATTTGGCTCATGGATTTGCGGCCTGCCAGCCAGCGGACAAAGACTCTTTACGTCAACTAACGAAAGCTAATATTGGTATCGTAACTGCATTTAACGACATGTTGTCAGCGCATCAACCATACGAAACGTACCCGAATATGCTTAAGCAAGCATGTGTGGACGTAGGCAGTGTTGCGCAGGTTGCTGCCGGTGTACCTGCTATGTGTGACGGCGTGACCCAAGGTCAACCTGGCATGGAGTTAAGCTTACTGAGTCGTGAAGTCATAGCAATGTCTACTGCGATAGGGTTATCGCACAATATGTTTGATGGTGCGTTACTGCTGGGTATTTGTGACAAAATCGTACCGGGTTTATTAATTGGCGCGTTAAGCTTTGGTCATTTGCCGATGCTATTCGTGCCTGCGGGCCCAATGAAATCGGGTATTCCGAATAAAGAAAAAGCGCGTGTTCGTCAGCAATTTGCTCAAGGGCAAGTTGACCGTGCAGCACTGCTTGAAGCTGAAGCGAAGTCATACCATAGTGCTGGCACATGTACTTTCTATGGTACGGCTAACTCTAACCAGTTAATGCTTGAAATCATGGGCTTACAACTACCTGGTTCATCGTTTGTTAATCCTGACGATCCATTACGTGATGAATTAAGCAAAATGGCCGCTAAACAAGTTTGTCGTTTAACGTCTATGGGCACTCAATATACACCAATTGGTGAAGTGGTATCTGAAAAGTCAGTAGTTAACGGCATTGTGGGTATTCTTGCGACAGGCGGTTCTACTAACCTAACCATGCACATTGTTGCTGCTGCCCGTGCTGCTGGCATTATTGTTAATTGGGACGATTTTTCTGATTTGTCAGATTCAGTGCCATTGTTAGCACGCGTATATCCAAATGGACATGCTGATATTAATCACTTCCACGCTGCTGGCGGCATGGCATTGTTGATTAAAGAGTTACTAGATGGCGGTTTATTGCATGAAGATGTCAATACCGTTGCTGGCTTTGGATTACGTCGTTATACCCAAGAACCTCGTTTGCTTGACGGCGAACTTAAGTGGGTTGACGGTGTGACTGAAAGCTTAGATAAAGAAGTATTAACCCACCTTGCGACGCCGTTCCAAAGCAATGGCGGCTTGAAATTATTGAAAGGTAACTTAGGTCGTGCGGTGATTAAAGTGTCTGCTGTACCTGATACTAATCGTGTGATTGAAGGTCCTGCGATTGTGATTGATGATCAAAACAAACTCGATGCACTATTTCAGGCTGGTGAGCTTGACAGAGATTGTGTTGTGGTTGTTAGAGGTCAAGGCCCTAAAGCTAATGGTATGCCTGAGCTTCATAAGCTCACACCCTATTTAGGCACCTTACAGGACAAAGGTTTTAAAGTGGCATTAGTCACTGATGGCCGTATGTCTGGAGCCTCTGGTAAGGTTCCTGCCGCAATTCATTTAACCCCAGAAGCACTTGATGGTGGTCTGATTGCCAAAGTTGAAAACGGCGATGTGATTCGTGTTGATGCTACAACCGGTGAGTTAACTCTATTTGTTGACGAGAAAACACTTGCAAGCCGAACTGCAGGCAAAGTGGATTTACATCATTCAAGTTATGGCATGGGCCGTGAATTGTTTGGCGCGCTACGTAACAGTTTAAGCAGCCCAGAAACGGGTGCTCGCAGTACTAATGCGATTGATGAATTATATTAAAAATAAAAGGAAGTCGGTTATATGATTGAGCCTAATAATTGGTTGCTTCAACCTCAAGACGTATTTAAACGCAGCCCGGTTGTTCCGGTCATGGTAATTAATAAACTTGAGCATGCAGTGCCTTTAGCTAGAGCATTAGTTGCTGGCGGTATTAGTGTACTTGAAGTTACGCTTCGTACACCTTGCGCCCTTGAAGCGATTGCAAAGATTGCTAAAGAAGTACCTGAAGCACTTGTTGGTGCAGGCACTATTTTAAATGAAGCTCAGCTAAACCAAGCGGTTGCTGCTGGTTCACAGTTTATTATCACTCCTGGTGCAACTGTTGATTTACTAAAAGCAGCCAAGAAAGGCACTGTGCCATTGATCCCCGGTGTGGCTAGTATTTCTGAGATCATGGTGGGTATGGAGTTGGGTTACACTCACTTCAAGTTTTTCCCAGCAGAAGCTTCTGGTGGCGTTAATGCACTGAAATCATTCTCTGGACCATTGTCTGATATTCGTTTCTGTCCAACAGGCGGTATTAGCCCTGCGACTTATAAAGATTACTTAGCACTATCGAATGTTGATTGTATTGGCGGCAGCTGGATAGCACCTACTGATGCAGTAGACAACGAAGAGTGGGATCGCATTACCCAACTGTGTAAAGAAGCGCTTGCTGCACTGTAATCTCTTTATTGTGTGATAATTCAAAAACCAGCATCTGCTGGTTTTTTTTATAAGCATTTACTGGTGTTTTATTATAAACCGTATACTGTTTAGCACATTGATGCCGCTTACTAAAATACTCACTAATCACTATGATATGTGAGATAAACTTTTCCTAGCAGCACCATTCATCGCGATTCCATAAAATGATGATGAATGATTCACACGAATTTATTGATGGTTTAAGTCGATAACAAACCAAGTCCATTTATATTAAGAGGTATTCTCAATGCTTTATGATTTAACGGTTGTACAATTTAGTAAAATGCTTAATAACTTAAGTTCAATCCTTGTCAAAGGTGAAGGCTTTGCAGAAGCTAAAAAAATTGAAATGTCGGTGCTACTTAATTCACGTTTAGCCCCAGATCAATTTAACTTAACTCGCCAAGTGCAAATTGCGTGCGATACAGCCAAATTAGCAGTAGCGCGTTTAACTGGCCAAGAAGATAGTGCGCCAAAACATGAAGATAATGAGACGACATTAGCGGAGCTACAAGCTCGTATCGCTTCTGTTGTCGATTATTTAGCCACGTTTACAGCCGAAGATTTTACTGGTGCAGAAACTCGCAAAATTACTCATCGTCGTTGGGAAGATAAATATCTTACTGGGCGTGATTTTGCTTTGGAACATGCCATTCCTAATATTTATTTCCATGTGACAACTACCTATGCAATTTTGCGCCATAATGGTGTTGAAGTGGGTAAAAAAGATTACTTAGGTGCAATGCCATTTAAGTCGTAAACAACCAAACGTTTATGCATTGATAGCACCATTTTATGGCAACAATAAAGCCAGCATTAGCTTAATGCCGTTCACTTAAGGTGAGCGGCATTTTTTCTTTTTGCGACCGGATAACCATTTTTACTGACTTTTAAGCAGCGCGGGTAACTTCTTTCTCGCTTACCCTCCAACTTAAATTGCTTCGCATTC
>NZ_RKKE01000005.1 GCF_003797125.1 Shewanella frigidimarina | reverse complement strand
CAAGTAAAAACCAGCTGGTCATGATATGACCCAGAGCTCTTCTCTTGTTAATTCAAGGGTGTGAAACTCATTTGGGTTGTATGGTTAAGTGACCAAGCGTATACGGTGGATGCCTTGGCAGTCAGAGGCGATGAAGGACGTAATAACTTGCGAAAAGCGTTGGCGAGCTAGTAATAAGCATTTGAGCTAACGATATCCGAATGGGGAAACCCACATGCATAAGCATGTATCACAACATGAATACATAGTGTTGTGAGGCAAACCCGGGGAACTGAAACATCTAAGTACCCGGAGGAAAAGAAATCAACCGAGATTCCCCTAGTAGCGGCGAGCGAACGGGGATTAGCCCTTAAGTCTATGGGGTGTTAGTGGAATGTGTTGGAAAGCACAGCGGCACAGGGTGATAGCCCCGTACATGAAAACTAACCATAGATGAAAACGAGTAAGGCGGGACACGTGACATCCTGTTTGAATATGGGGGGACCATCCTCCAAGGCTAAATACTCCTGACTGACCGATAGTGAACCAGTACCGTGAGGGAAAGGCGAAAAGAACCCCTGTGAGGGGAGTGAAATAGAACCTGAAACCGTATACGTACAAGCAGTGGGAGCGGTTCTTGAGACCGTGACTGCGTACCTTTTGTATAATGGGTCAGCGACTTACATTTTGTAGCGAGGTTAAGCGAATAGCGGAGCCGTAGGGAAACCGAGTGTTAACTGCGCGTTTAGTTGCAAGGTGTAGACCCGAAACCGAGTGATCTAGCCATGGGCAGGTTGAAGGTTGAGTAACATCAACTGGAGGACCGAACCGACTTATGTTGAAAAATGAGCGGATGACTTGTGGCTGGGGGTGAAAGGCCAATCAAACTCGGAGATATCTGGTTCTCCTCGAAAGCTATTTAGGTAGCGCCTCGAGCGAATACCATTGGGGGTAGAGCACTGTTAAGGCTAGGGGGTCATCCCGACTTACCAACCCTTTGCAAACTCCGAATACCAATGAGTACTACTCGGGAGACAGACAGCGGGTGCTAACGTCCGTTGTCAAAAGGGAAACAACCCAGACCGTCAGCTAAGGTCCCAAAGTGTATGTTAAGTGGGAAACGATGTGGGAAGGCTTAGACAGCTAGGATGTTGGCTTAGAAGCAGCCATCATTTAAAGAAAGCGTAATAGCTCACTAGTCGAGTCGGCCTGCGCGGAAGATTTAACGGGGCTAAACATACCACCGAAGCTACGGGTGCATTTCATTAGAAGTGCGCGGTAGAGGAGCGTTCTGTAAGCGGTTGAAGGTGAAGGGGTAACCCACACTGGACGTATCAGAAGTGCGAATGCTGACATGAGTAACGATAAAGGGAGTGAAAAACTCCCTCGCCGGAAGACCAAGGGTTCCTGTCCAACGTTAATCGGGGCAGGGTGAGTCGACCCCTAAGGTGAGGCCGAAAGGCGTAATCGATGGGAAACAGATTAATATTTCTGTACTTCCGCTAACTGCGATGGAGAGACGGAGAAGGCTAGGCTAGCGCGGCGTTGGTAGTCCGCGTTTAAGGTGGTAGGTTGATTTCTTAGGCAAATCCGGGAAATCGTACTTTAATGTACAGGCTGAGAGCTGATGACGAGTCACTACGGTGATGAAGTAGTTGATGCCATGCTTCCAGGAAAATCTTCTAAGCTTCAGGTTAGTGGGAATCGTACCCCAAACCGACACAGGTGGTCGGGTAGAGAATACCAAGGCGCTTGAGAGAACTCGGCTGAAGGAACTAGGCAAAATGGTACCGTAACTTCGGGAGAAGGTACGCTGCTGTTGGTGATGGGACTTGCTCCCTAAGCTGACGGCAGTCGCAGATACCAGGTGGCTGCAACTGTTTATCAAAAACACAGCACTGTGCAAAATCGCAAGATGACGTATACGGTGTGACGCCTGCCCGGTGCCGGAAGGTTAATTGATTGGGTTATCTTCGGAGAAGCTCATGATCGAAGCCCCGGTAAACGGCGGCCGTAACTATAACGGTCCTAAGGTAGCGAAATTCCTTGTCGGGTAAGTTCCGACCTGCACGAATGGCGTAATGATGGCCACGCTGTCTCCAGCCGAGACTCAGTGAAGTTGAAATTGCGGTGAAGATGCCGTATACCCGCGGCTAGACGGAAAGACCCCGTGAACCTTTACTATAGCTTGGCACTGAACATTGAACCTACATGTGTAGGATAGGTGGGAGACTTTGAAGCTTGGACGCTAGTCTGAGTGGAGTCAATCTTGAAATACCACCCTTGTAGTTTTGATGTTCTAACTCTGGCCCCTTATCGGGGTTGAGGACAGTGCCTGGTGGGTAGTTTGACTGGGGCGGTCTCCTCCCAAAGAGTAACGGAGGAGCACGAAGGTTGGCTAAGTACGGTCGGACATCGTACGGTTAGTGCAATGGCATAAGCCAGCTTAACTGCGAGACATACACGTCGAGCAGGTACGAAAGTAGGTCATAGTGATCCGGTGGTTCTGAATGGAAGGGCCATCGCTCAACGGATAAAAGGTACTCCGGGGATAACAGGCTGATACCGCCCAAGAGTTCATATCGACGGCGGTGTTTGGCACCTCGATGTCGGCTCATCACATCCTGGGGCTGAAGTCGGTCCCAAGGGTATGGCTGTTCGCCATTTAAAGTGGTACGCGAGCTGGGTTCAGAACGTCGTGAGACAGTTCGGTCCCTATCTGCCGTGGGCGTTGGATGATTGAAGGGAGCTGCTCCTAGTACGAGAGGACCGGAGTGGACGAACCGCTGGTGTTCGGGTTGTCATGCCAATGGCATTGCCCGGTAGCTACGTTCGGAATCGATAACCGCTGAAAGCATCTAAGCGGGAAGCGAGCCCTAAGATGAGTCATCCCTAGAGCTTTAAGCTCTCTAAAGGGCCGTAGGAGACTACTACGTTGATAGGCAAGGTGTGTAAGCGTTGTGAGGCGTTGAGCTAACTTGTACTAATGACCCGTGAGGCTTAACCATACAACCCAGATGGGTTTTACTGACCTTAGTGTTAGAATGAGGCGCTTAAACAGTGTGAACTCAAGACTCTTAATAAGAGTAAAAGCAATCAGCTTTCCGAATTATTATTTAATGCTTAATGAAGAATTAGTGCGTTAGATAAACAAATTTGTCTGGAAACCATAGAGCTGTGGCACCACCTGATCCCATTCCGAACTCAGAAGTGAAACACAGTATCGCCGATGGTAGTGTGGGGTCTCCCCATGCGAGAGTAGGTCATTTCCAGGCGCCTAATTATCTCGTTAAGAGATGCTCGAAAGAGCAAGTCTCCTAGTTATGACATACTAGCGACTTAAAAAGCATTTAGCATCGTGCGCAAGCAATTTGCTAAAGGAGCGGTAGTTCAGTTGGTTAGAATACCGGCCTGTCACGCCGGGGGTCGCGGGTTCGAGTCCCGTCCGCTCCGCCAATTACATAGGAGCCTCGTCTAACGACGAGGCTTTTTTGTATCTGAAGCTTACCAATCTTGCCCGAACAGATATCAACAGCCACAAGCGCTGCATTAATTTAGTTGGTCCAACAACGTTCCCGGTATTGCTTTGCATTCATCCAATCTATTTGGACGGTAGACTCTCAATAAACAGAAAGTGACCAGTCACGCCGGGGTTTAGGTCCACTCTTATTATCATTGTCTGCTTTGTCATGACATCAAAGTCTCGTCTAACGACGAGGCTTTTTTTGTATCTGAGATTTACGTGTTATACCAATCTCATTAAATATCTGCTCAGTTCAGAGTCTCTCAGGTTTTTCAATTCAAGGCGCATTGATGTAGAAATGATTGTTCTCTTTTAAATCGATGCAAAACAGAAGTGGAATACCTGAGAGACTCCATTCTGGCGGGTTTCAAAGTCCTTTATCTTTCGTTAGATGTTTTCAAAATACGACGGAATGGTCTATTTTATTCCATAACAAACCATCCATGGCGGTCAGATGCTGGAGGTAGAGTAACGCAGGAGTTTATTACCGAGAATCACTATTCGCTTCAATCATCTGCCTTGCCTACAGCACTTTAACTCCCGCTGAAAGATCACATATTTAATAGGATTGGTATTAACTCCAAATTGATATATATAGCTAAAAGCAGAGTGTTAGTTAAGTTAGATTAAAAGTTTATCGAGTTTGTGTGCTATTTATTATGGGTGTGGATTGTTTAGATAATAAGTAGCTTGCTTGCCTGAGCCGAGGGTTCATTGTTTATTGCTGTAGCTAGTTTGTATGGAATATTAATTGGTTACTATTTAAGCAGAGGAAAAGAGTTGAATGTTACGCTTGCTCGGTATTAGTACTGCAGATAGCGAATAAGATATTAATTGTTATCTGCAGTTATTGCCATGCAGGTTACTTTTATCTGCATGGCATGAGTTTGTTAGTAATCGCTTAGACGTTCTACGATAAAGTCGACAAAACCTGTTCGGTTAATATTAAACAATACTTTTGCATTATGTGGTTTACCGGTTAATTGATAACGATCAACTACAGTCATTCCCTGTGTATATTCACCTTTAGTTTCAACGCCCACCCAACAATCAACTGCAGTAAACAGTGATGGATTAAGTAACCATGCAATGGTGCAAGGATCATGTAGTGGTGCACCAGTGAACCCCCATTTAGGGTCACGGTGATAAATCATAAAGAAGTCGAGTAGTTCAGCAACACATTGCGCAATAGGATTATTAATGCCCCTAATTCGCTCGATATCCTCATCCATTATCTGAGCTTCGTGGGTAACATCTAGTCCACACATTACTATTGGTAAGCCTGATTTGAATACCATATCAGCGGCTTCTGGGTCGACAAAAATATTAAATTCAGCAGCTGGTGTCCAGTTACCTACTCCTGCCGCTCCGCCCATCAGTACTATGCTATCTATGTTTGAATGTAACTCAGGATGAGCAGCTAGAAAAAGTGCAATATTAGTTAACGGTCCCGTTGGAACAAGTGTAACGGGCTGCCTACTGTTACGCACTTTATCGGCCATCAGTTCAATAGCCGTTTGCTCTACAGGTGCAAAGGCTGGATCGGGTAATTTTGGTCCATCCAGACCACTCTCGCCGTGTACATTGTCTGCAATGATCAGTTCACGAGCTAAAGGCTTAGGGGCGCCACTTGTAACGGGTATATCATGTCGACCCAATAGTGTTAGTACACGTAAAGCATTGTTTAACGTTTTGTCTGGTGTTTGGTTGCCTGCACTGGTAGTAACAGCTAACACATCAAGCTTTGCTGAACTAAGTGCTAAAATAAGTGAGATGGCATCGTCATGACCGGGATCACAGTCGAGAATTACAGGACGTTTCATGGGTAATTTCCTTATTCTATAAGAGGGTATAATGTACCACTATGACTGTTGTAGGCTTAATGCTTAAGAACTAAAAATGTGATCTAATATACAATGGCATAGTGGTTGAAGAAATGCTCGAGGGTAACTTGCCTTAGCTTGGCGACTATTTCAATTATTCTCGATATCAATAATGTAATTAAACATGTCGTTATGAGTGCATTCTTGTAAAATAGAGTGCTTTTTATTTAGTGGGTAAAGTTATGGATTGTCGTTTGGGTTGTGGTGCCTGCTGCATTGCGCCTTCTATCACCAGTGCAATACCAGGCATGCCGATGGGGAAACCTGCTGGGGTGCGTTGTATTCAATTAAACGCTGATAATCTTTGTATGATTTTTGGTCAGCCAGAACGTCCAGATGTTTGTGCTGAGTTTAGTGCAAGTATTGATGTGTGCGGCACGACAAATGAACAAGCTTTATGGTTGATCACTGATTTGGAGTCTTCAACATGCTAATCTGCGCTTATTACTTACCTTGGATATTTTAGATCATGCAATTAACCCGATATACAGATTTTGGTATTCGCATTTTGATGTATCTTGCAGTGCAATCTGAACGCGAAAGTTTATTTCGAATAGCTGAAGTCACCAGTGTTTTTGACCTTTCTTCAAACCACGTAGCCAAGATTATCCATCAATTGGGTAAAATGGGATATTTGCAAACTGTCAGAGGTAAAAGCGGTGGTTTTAGATTGGCAAAAGCTGCTGATGAGGTGTTAATTGGACAATTGGTCCGTGATTTAGAGCATTCATTATCTCCTATTGACTGTGAATCTCCTTATTGCCGATTTACGCCAATATGCCGATTAAAAGGCGTGTTGGGTCAGGCTGTTACGGCTTATCTTGCTGTGCTTGATCAATATACTTTAGCTGATATTGTATCCAATAAGTCTGATATTTTATCTACACTACCAGACTTATCTATTTCAGTGTTGCAGTTGGATTAGGATGACTTGCTACTGCCACATTCACGTCATCAAATAATTGAGATGTTGGTACTAATGTGATGTCATTATCGTTTAAACGAGCTAAATTAGCGTTTAAAAATCGAATGGTTTCTGGGTAAGGATGCGCAATAACAACCAGCTTACCTTGTTGTTTCGACAGCGTAATCATTTGTTGGAATTGCCGTTCAAGTGCACGCTCACCAATGTCGTTATCTAAAAATATATGTCTTCTCAGTGATGGCACTCCTAGCTGCATAGCTTTGCTGCTGGCTTTGGTGTATTTAGTGGTAAAGCTATCGACAAAAAATAACTGCTGTTGTTTTAAACTTTGCATTACCCATAACATCGGTTCATCCATTTGAGTCAGTAAACTGCCCATATGATTATTCGCCCCTTTAGCAAATGGGATATTAGAGAACGCGCTTTGTAACTGTTGTTTAATTTGTGCCTCATTCATGTCATTGGTTAATCCTCCTGGTCCTAACGCTTTGCCATTTAAGGCTTGCATTGGCAGGTGTAACATTATTTCATGACCTTTATGATAACCATCTTGCGCAAGTTTTTGTCCTAGCGGAGTATGAGGTAATACCGATAAAGTGATCGAGCTTGGTAATGACAATGCTGCTTCGTCAGTTAGGCGATAACCAATATCGTCAATGATAATGGCTAATTTAGTCGCTGTAGCGGGCATGATGCTACATAGGCATAGTAGGAGTAATAGTAGGTTTCGCACGAATTTAGCTTACTTGGTTGTGTGAGTTTTATTGTTCAATGATATCTACATAATGGCGTGATTATAAACACAGTTATTGTCGTTGATATAGTGTTAATTAATCGGGCCGTTTACCGCTTTCTTTGGCAAGGCATAGCGCTATACCCTGTAATACGTTTAACCATTAAATATCAGTGGTGAGTGTTTTGCTATTAACGACAATAATAGGCTGGATCGACTGCCTTACCTTTATTGCGAATTTCGAAATAAAGCCCTGGTTCACTTTGTCCCCCAGAACGACCAACAAGCGCAATCGACTCGCCAGTTTTCACCATATCTCCAGGTTGTCTTAATAGTGTTTGGGCGTGACCGTAGAGGCTCATATAACCCTTGCCGTGATCAATAACTAACACCATACCAAAACCACGTAACCAGTCGGCATAAATAACTTTTCCTGATGCCACTGCATTAATATTTTGTCCTTCAGGTGCGGAAAGCACTGTCCCTTTCCAAACAATTTGTCCTGAGCGGTTGCTACCAAATCGTTTGCTCACTCTGCCGTTAGTTGGCCATTTTAATTTGGCTTTTTGACTGACTAATCCATCCATTGTTGGATTGGCTTTTGCGGCAAGCATTGCTTGTTGCACTATACGTTTTAAACTTGCCTCTTCTATTTGCAGTTGCTCTAATTCTGCCCCTTTGCTAGATAAGGTTCTTTGTAGTTGAGTCAATGTTTGTTGGCGTTGGCCTTGCTCTTTGGTTAATTGCAGCGCTTGTTGCTTTTGATCTATCACTAAAGCATTGAGTTTTTGCTTTGCTGTTACTTGCTGTTGCTTAACTTTATTAAGATCAATGCTAGTTTGCTTGAGTTGTTGAATAGCTTTTATGCGGGCATTGTTGAGAAATTGATAATACGCCAGCATGCGCTCAACAGTGGCGGGGTTTTGCTGGTTAAGCATCATCTTAGTGTAGTCATGATTACCCGCTAAATAAGCGCTAGATAACTGCTTTGATAAGGTGTCTTGCTGACTTGTTTTTAGCTTGGCTAAATCAATCTGCTGTTTATCTAAAGCGTTAATTTTGACGTTAACTTCAGCCAACGAATTTTGTGATTGATTGACTTTTTTAGCAGCTTTTGCAATCGCTTGCTCGTCACTTTTTAGTAACGCAATAAGCTTCTCGCGTTGCCTTGAGGTGTCTTTGAGCGAATTTTGTTGTTGGTTTATTTGTGCTTGAATAGACTTCAAAGCCGACTGGCGTGAAGACAAATCAGCACTATTTGCCGTAAATGAAAAGATTAGAAAGCCAGCAACAATGCTGGCTTTAATAAATAAACGAGTTATCACGAGTTAATGTTTACTCTTTAAGGTCAATGATACAGCGTCCACTCATTTCTTTCGGGATGCTTTGGCCCATCAAGGTTAACATAGTTGGCGCAATATCGCTCAAGCGTCCACCATCTTTTATTACGGCATCACGACCGACATAAACGAACGGTACCAAGTTACTGGTGTGAGCTGTAAATGCTTGTCCGTTAGAAGGATCTTTCATTTTTTCGGCATTACCATGATCGGCAGTAATCAAGCATTCGCCATCCACTTTAGCTAATGCTTCAACGACACGACCAATACATGCATCAACCGCTTCACAAGCTTTAACTGCGGCATCAAAGTTACCGCTATGGCCGACCATATCACCATTTGGATAGTTACAAATGATCACATCATATTTTGTAGATTCTATCGCCGCGACCAATTTATCGGTTAATTCAGTCGAGCTCATTTCAGGTTGCAGATCATATGTAGCGACCTTAGGCGACTGAATTAAAATACGATCTTCCCCTTCGAATGGCTCTTCTTTACCGCCATTGAAAAAGAATGTCACATGGGCATATTTTTCAGTTTCTGAAATACGCAGCTGGGTTTTATCCAAGTTTTGCAGGGTTTCACCTAAAGTATTCACTAAATCACTTGATGGATAGGCTACCGGAGCATTAATGTCTGCAGCGTAGTCAGTTAACATCACAAAGTTGATTTTTGGTGTTTTATTACGTTTAAAACCGTCAAAATCTGGATTCACGAAAGTGCGAGTGATTTGGCGAGCACGATCTGCACGGAAATTCATAAATATCAGTGAATCATTATCGCTTAATACGGCAGCTTCGCCTTGCGCATCAACAATTGCAGATGCTGCAACAAACTCATCGTTTTCATCACGAGCATATGCCGCTTCAAGCGCTTCTGGTGCAGAAGCATAAGTAAACTTTCCTTTAGCTTCGGTAATTAATTCGTAGGCTTGCGATACGCGATCCCAACGATTATCACGATCCATGGCAAAGTAACGACCGATAATTGATGCTGTTCGGCCATGACCTAATGAGGCAAATAGCTCATCAAAATGAACCAAGCTATTTTTAGCGCTACGGGGTGGCGTATCACGGCCATCTAGAAAGGCATGTAAATACACTTTCGTTGCGCCGCGTTCAACAGCCATACGGCACATAGCTTCAATGTGCTCTTCATGGCTGTGTACACCACCGGCAGATAATAGTCCCATAATGTGCACCGCACTGTTTGCGGCAATGGCTTTGTCTACAGCATCGCAAAGTGCAGCGTTTTGTTCAAACTCATGGTCTGCAATTGCTTTACTGATGCGGGTGAGTTCTTGATAAACAATTCGGCCAGAACCAATATTGATATGGCCAACTTCAGAGTTACCCATTTGACCATCGGGTAATCCGACGTCAATACCAGAACCTGAAATAAGACTGTGAGGGTATTGTGCATTGAGCTTATCTAAGACAGGAGTGTTTGCATGAAAAACCGCGTTATCTTGCGTGTCTTCACTGTAACCCCAACCATCAAGGATAAGTAATGCGAGTGGACGTTTTTTAGCCATTTGCAAGTACCTTATTAAGTTAAAATAGAAGTGTTATAAAATTTCAATTGTATGAATATTACTACTTATCGATAGTGTGCAAAAGGCATATAGGTTTGAAGATATAACTAAAGCAGCTGATAACGAGGGGCGAGTCACGAATAACTCGGCGTAAACCGTTTATTTTAGGTGTTTCTTTAATGAAAACTGCCGAGCAAAACGATATACTCGAGGCCATCTCATCTTAGTCATCGTCAGAGAAATCAGTAATTATGCAAGAATATATGGAATTTTTTAAAGCGAACCCAATGTTAAGCTTAGCGTGGGTCGGCTTGTTTGTAGCACTTGTTGTTAGTGTCATTAAATCTGGTACATCAAAAGTGAAGAATGTCAGTCATCAAGAGCTAACACTCATGGTGAATAAGCAAGATGCCAAACTCGTTGATGTGCGTGGCAAAGAAGAATTTAAGAAAGGCCATATTGTTGATTCACTCAATGTGACCTTATCAGAAATTAAAAATAATCAAGTCACTAGCCTTGAAAAGTTTAAAACCAGCCCCATTATATTAGTATGTAACTCAGGTATGACATCAGGCCAAGCAGCTCAACTTCTTACTAAACAAGGATTTGAAAACGTGTTTAACCTTAAAGGTGGCATGGGCGAATGGCAAGGTGCTAATTTACCAGTCGTTAAAAGCAAGCGTTAATATCGTTGCTTAATGGTATTCAGTGTTAACGAATTTGGGTATGAGTTAACACGGTTTATTATCAAGATCCTGTTCGTTATTATTTATCGAGCTGGATCAACTTTACGGGATAGCACTAATGCTAGATTAATTCTTTATGCATTGAGTGAAAGCCCAACACAATTAGCTTCACAGAAAAGCTAAATAACATTGATAGGTAGGAAATTATGGCTGAAGTAGCAAACAACGAAGCACAAGCACCACAGTTCAACATTCAGCGTATTTATACAAAGGATTTGTCTTTTGAAACGCCAAACAGCCCAGCTGTTTTCCAGAAAGAATGGAACCCAGAAGTAAAATTAGATTTAGATACTCGCAGCAACAAATTGTCTGATGACACATATGAAGTGATTTTATCACTGACAGTTACCGCTAAAAATGGCGAAGACACTGCATTTTTATGTGAAGTTCAGCAAGCGGGTATTTTCTCGATTGTTGGTTTAACTGAGCAACAACTTGCCCATTCTTTAGGTGCATATTGCCCTAACGTATTGTTCCCATACGCACGTGAATTAGTTGGCAACTTAGTTGGCCGTGGTACTTTCCCACAACTAAACCTTGCTCCAGTGAATTTTGATGCTCTATTTGCTCAGTACGTTCAACAGCGTCAAGCTGCTGCAACTGAAGAAGCAACTGCATAATTTATGAATAACGCTGCCGAAATTACGGTATTAGGGGCGGGGTCTTATGGCACCGCCCTTGCTATTTCTTTAGCCAGCAACGGCCATAAGACATTGCTTTGGGGTCACGATCCTAAAAGCATGCAAGTGTTAGCGGAAAGCCGCAGTAATGAACGTTTTTTGCCTGGCATTCAGTTTCCTGATTGTTTATCAATCGAAGCTGATTTAGGCAAAGCCTTAGCCGCTAGCAAGAATATTTTGGTTGTTGTACCAAGCCATGTATTTGGTGACGTGCTTAAGCAAGCAAAACCATTATTGCGTGACGACGCACGTATTGTGTGGGCGACCAAGGGCTTAGAGCCTGAAACTGGCCGTTTATTACAAGATGTTGCTCGTGAGCAATTAGGTGAACATTATCCACTCGCTGTGTTGTCTGGGCCTACGTTTGCCAAAGAATTAGCCGCTGGTTTACCTACCGCTATTTCGGTTGCGGGTACATGCCCACAGTTTACCCATGACTTGGTCGAATTGCTTCATAGTCCAAAACGCTTGCGTGTATACGCAAATGACGACTTTATCGGCATACAATTAGGCGGAGCGGTTAAAAACGTGATTGCCATTGGTGCAGGTATGTCCGACGGTATTGGTTTTGGTGCAAATGCACGCACCGCACTCATTACTCGTGGTTTAGTGGAACTGAGTCGCTTAGGTGAAGCTATCGGCGCCGATGCATCTACTTTTATCGGTATGGCTGGTTTAGGTGACTTGGTACTAACCTGTACCGATAATCAGTCGCGTAACCGTCGTTTTGGTTTGGCTTTAGGTCAAGGCAAAGACGTGATCACCGCCCAAGAAGAAATCGGTCAAGTAGTCGAAGGTTATCGAAACACTAAAGAAGTGTTTACCTTAGCCAAACGCCTAGGGGTAGAAATGCCGATCACCGAGCAAATTTACCAAGTGTTATACCAAGGTAAAGCACCCGTTGAAGCAGCAAAAGAGTTACTCAGTCGAGACAAAAAATCTGAAACACTGAAAAAATAGTGCAACAGAGCGGCTAAGTTAACCGTGAGTAGATACCAAAAAGGATGCTAAAATAGCATCCTTTTTTGCATTTAATATTTATCAATTAAATACAAAACAACCCATTTAAAGTGTGGAGTAAAACGTGAAACATCATGACGTAATTATTATCGGCGCCGGCGCGGCAGGATTAATGTGTGCTGCAACCGCGGGCTATCGAGGTCGTGATGTATTGGTGCTAGACAACGCCAAACAAGCGGGCAAAAAAATTCTTATCAGTGGTGGCGGACGTTGTAACTTTACCAACCAAAAGGTTGAGCCGCACCAGTTTATTTGTGGCAATCCACACTTTGTAAAATCAGCATTAGCTCGCTATCGTTCAAGCGATTTTATTGAGCTGGTTGAACGTCATGGTATTGAATACCATGAGCGCGAGCATGGGCAGTTATTCTGTAATGACTCAGCCAAAGAAATCGTCACCATGTTAATGACTGAATGCGAATGGGCCGGCGCTAAAGTAAAGCTGCGTACTGAAATGCTATCTGTTACTAAAACAGATACAGGATTTAATTTAACTACCTCAAATGGCGACTTTAGCTGCGAGTCGTTAGTGATAGCGACTGGCGGTTTGTCCATGCCCAAATTAGGTGCTACGCCTTATGGCTATAAGCTGGCAGAGCAATTTGGTTTAACTGTGTTATCTACCAGTGCTGGTTTAGTTCCATTTACGTGGCATGCCGAACAAAAAGTGCGCTTTGAGCCGTTATCGGGTATTGCTGTGCCAACAACCATTACCGCCCAAGATGGTACTCAATTTAGCGAAGCGTTATTGTTTACTCATCGAGGTCTATCAGGCCCAGCAGTACTGCAAATTTCTAATTACTGGCAGCCAGGTGAAGCAATTTCTATCGATTTATTACCGGGTGAAAACGCGTTAGATAAAATTGAATTTGCACTAAAACATCATCCAAAGCAAAGCCTACGCAATACCTTAAGCCAGTGGTTACCTAAGCGTTTGGTTGAAACACTATTTGACGAGTCTCAACTCGATAAAGCATTAAACCAACTCGGCCACGGCGAGCGAGAAAAACTAGCTAACGACTTAAACGACTGGTCTATTACCATGAATGGCACCGAAGGTTACCGCACCGCAGAAGTCACTTTAGGCGGCGTTGACACCAATGAATTATCATCTAAAACCATGCAAGCTAATAAGGTCTCTGGATTGTACTTTATTGGTGAAGTAATGGACGTAAGTGGTTGGTTAGGTGGATTTAATTTTCAATGGGCTTGGTCATCTGGTGTCGCAGCTGGATTGGTTGTTTAATTGTGTGTAGAGACAATAAAGTTTGCCCGTAAGCACTCATTACCCGTAGCGGCTAACTCGTTGTTTTTAATAATTCTACAAGCTGGACTGAGGCCGACGCTAAAACGAAAAACTGATCAAAAGAGCGCCCTTACGGGTAAACTCTTTGTGATGATTTCGATCCTAAGAGCATTTTTATTGTTCTGCACAAGATCTATCGCTCAAAAATTACTTAATCTCTTATCCTGTAACATACTTTTTTTACTTAATCGTGTAAGTTAATCATGTAAATCAATTGTGAATTTTTTTGAGTCTTTAATCAGCAGGCTCTCACAATTGTCGTTAGCTTAGTGAGGGGTTGTTGGAAATGTTAAAGTTGAACGTTATTTTTTATTCTGCGCTATTGGCTTGCTTTGCTACATCTATAGCTACTGCCGATGAATCAAATTCTTTCGATCTAAGTCTGCAAGAGTTGCTGAATGTTGAGGTGACTTCGGTATCAAAACAAAAGCAGCCTTTATCGAATTCACCCGCTGCAATCTATGTCATCACAAGCGAACATATACGTAATTCTGGTGCTACTTCTATTCCGCAAGTACTTCGAGATGTACCAGGGCTGCATGTAGGGCAGATTGACTCTCAAAAGTGGGCCATCAGTAGCCGTGGTTTTAATGGGCGCTACAACAACAAATTACTGGTATTGATGGATGGCCGAACCCTTTATTCTCCAATATTTTCAGGTGTCTACTGGGAGGTTCAGGATACTCTGATGGCTGATATTGAGCGCATTGAAGTTATACGCGGGCCCAGCGCGGCAATGTGGGGCGCCAATGCAGTAAACGGTGTGATTAATATTATTACCAAACACAGTGCTGATACATCTGGTGGTTATGCAGAATTGGGGGCTGGCGATTATGAGCAAGGATTTGCAGGTTTTCGTTATGGTTCCACATTATCAGATAATGCAACATCAAGAGTGTACGTAAAAGGCCATAGCAGAGACTCGCTTGAGTATAATTCGCAAGATCTCGATAGCGGTCTTGCGGAGCAATTAGCCACTGTTGATAAAGACAACGATTGGATGCATCTTCAAGTGGGAGGCCGCGTTGATATGGAGCTTGATACGGGCACAAGCCTTATGTTGAGCAGTGATGTGTACCGCACTGAAATGCAGCAGACCTCTTATTACCCTTCATTAGTTGGTCCGTCATATCGTGACTTTAATAGTAATGACATCAGCAGCGATGGCTTTAATTTATTATCAAAACTCACCAAAGCGTTATCACCAACCTCTCAATACAGCCTTCAAGCTTACTACGATTATGCAAAAAGAGATGATGATTGGTATGGTTTTAGTAGTGAAACGGTTGATGTTGATTTTCAGCATCAGCTACTTGTTGGACAAAATCATAATATTATCTGGGGACTCGGTTACCGCTTTATTCAAGATGATTTCGACCAAAGCACTATTATTGTAAGTAGCGAGTCAGAATCAACTCGAACCAATTTGTGGAGCGCATTTATTCGTGATGAAATTACGTTAGTTGATGATGAGTTGTGGTTGACGTTAGCATCACGTTTCGAACACTATGACTACACAGGCTTTGAGGTTCAACCGAATGCTCGCCTGATGTGGCAGTTGAATAAAAAAAACAATCTGTGGGCCTCTGTTGCACGCGCAATCAGAACACCGTCGCGGATAGAAAATAATCTATCGGTGAACTCACAAATCATACCGCCTTCAGTTCAGTCACCATTGGTTAGTATATGGGTGGCTGGTAACGAGGATTATAAATCTGAAGTCATCATTTCGTATGAGGTGGGTTATCGATTTACGCCAGCGAAAAAATGGTCATTTGATTCAACAATTTTTTATAACGATTATGACCAATTGCGCAATGCTCCAGCCGGTGCAACAGATTTCAGCACATTTCCCAATTACATTTCGCAATACTTAACATTCAGTAATGATCTTGATGGATATAACTATGGATTCGAGCTCTCATCTCAGTGGGCTGCAACTGATACTATCCAATTCAAAGTAAATTATAGTTTTACTCAAAATGAATTTGGTGTCAGTCAAAGTCAAAATACTGATGCCCCAGAGCATATGATATCGACAATGATGGATTGGAGCATTAGCGATAATGTTGATTTTAATCTAGTTTGGCGTGTTATTGATGAAGCTTACGTATTGAATATCAATGACCTTAGTACTAAGGAAATTGATAGCTATAGCGGAGTTGATTTAGGACTGCACTGGAAGGTTAAGCCTGATGTCATGTTATCAGCATTCGGGAAAAATTTACTTCATCCTGCAAACCTTGAGTTTGAAGGAGAAAGTTACCAACTCCCTTATCGTGTGGGACCAAGTTATTATATTAAAGCTACTTTGACCTTTTAGGGTAGCAACATTGAAAAACTCAAATTTAAGTCGACAGTTACTGTATTCATTATTGGTCGTGGGAGCTATTTTGCTTCCGCGAGTCTCTATGGCGCAGAACGCATTCGAGTTAAAAGCGGCATTAACCTATAATTTTGCTAAGTTTACTCAGTGGCCTGAAGCGCGTCTTAATACCTCATCTGCATGGAAAATATGTTTTTTCGGAAATCAATATCACGACAGTTTCATGGGACTTTCCGATAAAACGCTGGGAACTCAGTCTGTGATGGCCATTGAGTTATCTGGAATAAGCCAAATCGATCAGTGCGATGTTGTATTTGTAGACACTAACTCTAGGGAGTTAACCCATAGATTGTTAGTGGCTGTCGATAATAAGGCTATTTTAACGGTTTCGGATATCACAGGTTTTGCAATGCAAGGCGGGATGATTGAAATCGTCGAGCAAGATAAGCGATTGTATTTTAAAGTTAATATGCAAGTGGTAGCAAAATCTGGATTAACTATCAGCTCTCAAGTATTGAAATTGGCACTTGAGGTTAAGCGATGAAAGTAATGAATTTGTCATCGAAGTTTATCGTTTAACATAATGCTTAGCGATATTATCGCGAGTAATAGTCTATCAGCAATTATGTTTAATCCTTTCGAGGTAGTCAAAAGAGGTTAACTTGCTAATGATATTACTGGATTGGCCGATAGTCATATTTATGTCATCAAAAATTAACAGAAGATTAAAATTGAGATGTTTGACGATTCATTTTTGGTAGGTTGTTGATAAAATGTTAATGGATTTACCATTGAACATACTTTAAACTTAATCGAATAAGTTGTTTGTGTGATTTAATTTTTTGAAAAATAAATTGGCATTGCTATCTTTGGCTTGGTGAAGGAATTATTGAAAATGTTAAAGCTGAAAATGACTTTTTATTCTGCATTATTTGTTTTTTCTGCGAGTTCTACAGCTATAGCCGCTGATTCAGACTCTTTAGATCTCAGTCTACAAGAGTTAATGAATGTTGAAGTGACTTCTGTATCAAAACAAAAGCAGCCTCTATCCAATTCACCAGCAGCAATTTATGTTGTTACAAGCGAGAGTATTCGTCGCTCTGGTGCGACCTCAATTCCACAAGCGCTTCGCGATGTGCCAGGGCTGCATGTAGCACAGATTGACTCACAAAAGTGGGCCATTGGAAGTCGTGGTTTTAATGGGCGCTACAATAACAAATTATTGGTATTGATGGATGGCCGAACCCTTTATTCTCCAGCATTCTCAGGTGTCTATTGGGAAGTGCAAGACACGCTTATGGCTGACATTGAGCGTATCGAAGTCATCCGTGGTCCAAGTGCTGCTTTGTGGGGGGCGAATGCGGTTAATGGTGTGATTAACATTATCACTAAACACAGTGCCGACACATTAGGAGGCTATGGAGAGCTAGGTGCTGGAGATTATGAGCAAGGCTTTGCTGGTTTTCGTTATGGATCAACATTGTCTGACAAGGTCACGTCGAGAGTATATTTGAAAGGCCATGAAAGAGATTCGTTTGAGCTTGACCTAAATGATCTTGAGAGTGACTTACTGGTACCATTTGCCGATGCAGGCAAAGATAATAGCTGGCAGCATCTGCAATTAGGTGGGCGCATTGATATTCAGCTAGAGACAGACACAAGTCTCACGTTAAGCAGTGACTTTTACACATCTAAAATGCAGCAAGCACCTAATATTGCATCAACAGAAGCGCCGCTATATCGAAATTATTATACTGACGAAGTCAAAAGTGATGGCTTTAACTTGTTATCAAAGTACACCAAAGCATTATCGGCAACCTCTGAATATAGTGTGCAAACTTATTACGATTATGCCAACAGAGATGAAAATTTGTATGGTTTAAGCAGTGAAACCTTTGATGTTGATTTTCAGCATCAGCTAATTATTGGGCAAAATCATAATGTGGTTTGGGGATTAGGATACCGTTATATACAAGATGAGCTCGGATCCAGCCCTATTTTAGAAAGTAGTGAGGCTTCCTCGACAAATACTGATTTGTGGAGTGCGTTCATCAGTGACGAAATTATGCTAGTTAAAGACGAGTTGTGGCTTACTCTGGCTTCGCGTTTTGAACAAAATGACTATACAGGTTTTGAAGTTCAACCCAATATTCGTCTTAGGTGGCAGTTAGATACAAGAAACAGCGTATGGACTTCTATTGCTCGAGCAGTGCGAACCCCATCAAGATTAGAAAACAATATATCTGCAAATGCCCTTAATATACCGCCTTCTGACGTGGCCCCGCTGGTTAAGGTATGGGTGTCGGGTAACGACAATTTTGAATCCGAAGAAATGGTCTCATACGAGATAGGATATCGTTTTATTCCGGCAAGCCAATGGTCTTTTGATACTACCGTATTTTATAACGATTATGGCAAACTGCGCAGCGTGTCAGAGTCTGACAGTACAATTGATTTCAGTACATTCCCTAATTATATTTCGCAATATGTCTTATTTGGCAATAGTTTGGATGGGTATAATTATGGGGTTGAATTATCTTCGCTGTGGGTTGCAACGAATGCGCTTCAGTTAAGAGCCAATTACAGCTTTATCCAAAGCGAATTTGGTGGCAGTTTAAATCAGAATACTGATGCACCTGAGCATATGTTGTCGACAATAATTGATTGGAATATTACCGATGATATAGATGTTAACTTCGTATGGCGTTTTATCGATAACACTAACGTGATAAGCCAAAACGGCACAAGTATGAAGACAATTCCTAGCTACCATAGTGTGGATATTGGGCTACGCTGGATGGTTACGCCGGATGTCTCATTATCGGCGTTCGGGAAAAATTTGCTTCATCCTACCCACCTTGAATATGAAGGAGAAAGCTTACAATTTCCTTATCGGGTGGGACCAAGTTACTTTGTTAAAGCGACGTTAAGCTTTTAAGGTCGCCACAATGAAAAAAGCTAATTTGAGTCGACAGATACTGTATTTATTATTGGTTGTATTTGTGCTGCTTCCGCGTTCATCTATGGCTATATCCCAGGACTCGTTTGATTTAAAAGCGGCGTTTACCTATAACTTCGCGAAATTTACCCAGTGGCCAGAATCGCGACTTAATACACCATCTGCGTGGAAAATATGTTTCTTTGGAAATCAATATCGCGATAGTTTTATGGGGCTTGCGAAGAAAAAATTGGTGACTCAATCAATCACGGCTATTCAGCTATCAGAAACAAGTCAAATCGAACAGTGTGATGTGGTATTTATCGATGCTAACTCTAGGGATTTAACTCGTCGTTTGTTTTTGGCTGTCGATAATAAACCTATTTTAACGGTTTCAGATATCTCGGGATTTGCGGTGCAAGGAGGCATGATTGAAATCGTTGAAAAAGATAAACGATTGTTTTTCAATATTAATATTAAAGTGTTAGAGGCTTCAGGGTTGGATATCAGTTCACAAGTATTGAAATTGGCACTTGAGGTTAAACGATGAAAATAATGAATTTTGCATCAATTCGAACAAAATTGATTTTTTCAATGCTAGCGATCGCTATTCTTGTCATTGTCATTATCTCAGCATCATTAATCACTAAGCAATATGCAGTGACTAAAGAGAAAGCTGAGCAAGGTTTAGCTGTGCTAAGTGATATTGTGGCGAGCAATAGTCTGTCAGCGGTTATTTTTAATGATCCATCGTCAGCCGAAAAGACTTTATCCGCGCTCATTGCTCAGCCAGATATCATCCACGCGACTATTTATGATCCTGCAGGTAATCCATTTGCTGCTTACCAAGGCCATGGGGTTTATCAAGGCGTTATTGATCAGCAGGAATTATTGAATCTTATTTCTTCGAAGAAAAAGCTGACGCAATTTAACAATGATGGAGTGCACTCATATACCCCTTTGCTTTTTGAAGGTGAGGTGGTGGGCTTGTTACATATTACGGATAATATGAACGCACTCACTAAGCAACTGGATGATTATTTAGTGTTGGTTACTTCAGCCAGCATATTGGCTTTTACGGCGAGTTTATTGGTGATGTTTTGGTTGCAATCTTTATTCACCAAACCACTTAATACGCTTTTGGAAGTTATAGAACATATCTCAAATAAAAAAGACTATACGCAACGAGTCAACCTCAAATCGAATGATGAATTTTCTCAGCTGGCGCACAGCTTTAATGTGATGATCGGCGAGGTTGATGCCCGAGGAAGGCAATTAGAAACGATTAATCATGAACTCGAAAATCGTGTTTCAGAGCGCACGTTTGAACTGCAACAAACCCTTGAAATTGCCAAAAAAGCCAGTCAGGCAAAGTCTGAGTTTTTAGCGGTGATGAGTCATGAGATTAGAACGCCACTGAATGGTATTGTTGGTTTTTCTGATTTACTGACTTCTTTTAAATTAAATAAAGAAGTGTCTAACACGGTACAGATGATCAACGAGTCTGCGCAAACATTATTGGTGTTGCTGAATGAAGTGCTGGATTTCTCGAAAGCCGATGCCAATAAAATGGATTTAGACATCAAAACGTTTAATTTACCTGATCTTGTCACCTCCACATGTCATTCGCATAAAGTGTCGGCAGGGAAAAAGGGTCTTGATTTTGAGGTGGTCATATCGCCATTGAACCACGAAAATTACTTGGGTGACGCTGTCAGAGTACGGCAAATTATTAATAACTTTGTCTCAAACGCGATAAAATTTACCCGCCAAGGTGCTATTTCTATAGCGGTGAGTGAGCACATGGAGGCGTCTGATACTTATATTACCTTTACAGTTAAAGATACCGGTATTGGCATTGCGGCATCCAAATTAGAGAGCATTTTCACCCCCTTTATGCAAGCCGATAGTACGATTACCCGTGAGTTTGGTGGAACGGGTTTAGGTTTGGCTATTTGCCAACAGTTAGTCGTATTGATGAATGGCCGTTATGGTGTTGAAAGTACTTTAGACGAAGGCAGTCGTTTTTGGTTTAGCATTCCCCTTGTGCCACAAGACAACTCAATATCAACAGCTACTGTAGACGTTGAGCCAGATTATCATGTTCAGGCAGTATTCCGACAATCTATAGTGTTAGTTGCAGAAGATAATGTGGTCAATCAGTTGGTGGTAAAAAGCTTGTTAGAGTCTTTAGGGCATCAATGTGAAATTGTAAATAATGGTCAAGAAGCCATCGCCAGAGCCAGCGAGAAAAAGTTTGATCTCATCTTTATGGATTACCATATGCCGGTAGTTGATGGGATCGTTGCAACTCAAGCGATAACTGACTTAGGTCAGAGTTGCATTAATTATGAAACCCCTATCATCGCACTTACTGCCGACATTCAACCGAATGTTAAAAGGCTATTCCGTAACGCAGGCGCTAAAGATACGCTGTTAAAACCTTTTACTCGTCAGAATCTATCAGAATGCATGAATAGATGGGTTTTTGAGTCTGAGAGTCCTGTTGCCGTGGTCGAGGAAGTTCAGAGCGAGGAATCGTTAGTATTTGTTGATGGGCCCCTTGATGACATTCAACAAATTTCGCCTGATGACTCAAGTGATCTGGTGAAAAGTATAGCGGATTTGTATTTAGAAAATGCACCAGTATTAATTAATAATGTCATTAAAGGGTTAATAGACAAGGATGCCGATCAAGTCTTTAAATCAGCACACTCACTAAAGTCCAGTTCGGCCAATGTAGGGGCGATAAAAATTCAGACGTTAGCGAGTCAAATTGAGTTGTTTGCACGTAGTGGTAAGTTGAGCGATGCCAATCATCTCTCAGACACATTATTGCCTGTGTTTGAACAAACTAAAGAGGCAATATTGCTAAAGTTAGAGAGGCTTGTCTAATGTCGTTAAATACACTTCAAGATGTGGTATTAATCGTTGATGATGATCCCGTCATTCGAATTCTGATGCGTCGGGCACTAAGCCATTCTGTTGGAAATATTATTGAGGCCAGCAGTGGCGAAGAGGCAATACAGCTTTTTTCCGAACATACACCAGATTTAATATTGCTCGATGTGTCGATGGACAAAATGAATGGCTTTGAATGCTGTTCAGTGATCCGTTCATTACCCGAAGGGGATAATGTCGCCATTATTATGGTGACAGCATTAGATCAACCTCAAGACATTCAAAAAGCCTTCGATGTGGGTGCGACAGACTTTATGACTAAGCCGGTTAAGTGGCCGTTGCTCAGCCACCGCATTCATTATGTGCTTAAAGCCAATAAAACAATCAAAGAGCTAACCAAAAGTAAAAACAAACTTGCCAGAGCACAAAGCATCGCCCACTTGGGCTCATGGGAGTGGGACTTTACATCCGATAAGTTAGACTGCTCTGACGAAGTTTATCGTATGTTGGGGATGCAACCTCAAGAGATAGACATTACGTTTTCTAAATTGCTAGAAATCATCCACCCAGATGATCGTGAATTTTTAAAATTAACGGTTAAAACAGCGTTAAAGCATCGGCAACCCTATGATATTGAATATCGTGTGTTACATGGTAGTGGTGAGATTATTACCCTACATGACCGAACAGATATCACTTATGATTTTGGTGAACCGCGAATTAATGGCACCTTGCATGATATTTCAAGCCGCAAAAAATCAGAGCAAGAAATCGCTTATTATGCCTTTTACGATACGTTAACGGATCTACCGAACAGGCGTAAATTTCTGTTGCAGTTAGACTCTGCAATTGCTTCAGCCAAACGTCACTCAACAAAATTAGCATTACTATTCATTGATTTAGATCATTTCAAAAGAATAAATGATACCTTGGGACACAAAGCCGGTGATGAGTTGCTATGCGAAACGGCTACACGGATAAAAAGTTCTGTACGTATTTCAGATGAGCTGAGTGTCGGCAGCCGGGTTGATTATGAAAATGAACATCTTGCCCGTTTGGGCGGCGATGAATTCACTTTACTTTTATGTGAGTTAGAAGCGTTTGATAATGTCGCTATTATTGCTCAGCGAGTGCTTGATGCGCTTTCGAAACCCTTTGTTATTCAGGGGCAACAAACATTTATTTCGGCCAGCATCGGTATTTCTTTTTATCCCGACGACGGTGAAACCGGCGATATTTTACTGCAGCATGCAGATACTGCCATGTATGAAGTGAAACACAACGGCAAAAACGGTTACCAACTTTTTTCACATGAAATGCATAAATCATTAATGGATAGGCTCAAAATTGAAGTCGAACTGCGAGAGGCTATAAGGTTAGGAGATCAGTTTGTACTTTATTACCAACCACAAATTGACTCAGCAAATGACAACATTGTTGGATACGAAGCATTATTGCGCTGGAACCATCCAACAAGAGGCTTGTTAGCACCGATAGATTTTCTCGCGATTGCTGAAAGTAGCGGCTTGATTATCCCTATTGGAGAATGGGCTTTGCTTGAAGCTTGTAAAAAAGCGAAACAGATACATGCGACATTACCTCATTTTCAGCGCATGGCTGTCAACCTATCGGCATTGCAATTCAACCATGAAAATATTTTTGACCACGTGAAACGTGCACTTGTTGAAACCGGTTTACCACCAAACCTACTTGAGCTTGAAATTACAGAATCAGCCATCATCAGTAACGTCGATGAGGCGATTGCTTTGCTATTTATGTTAAAAAAACTAGGTGTGAAGTTAGCTATTGATGATTTTGGAACCGGCTACTCTTCATTAAACTACTTAAAGAGTTTCCCCATTGATACATTAAAAATTGATAAGTCGTTTGTAGATGGAATTGTGAGCAATCAAAAAGATGCCGCAATCGCTCGCACAATCGTGCAGTTAGCACTTAATTTAGAGCTTAGTACCATCGCTGAAGGTGTCGAGTATATAGAGCAGCATGAGTTACTTAAGGCTATGGGATGTACTAATTTACAAGGTTATTTGTATAGTAAACCCTTACCTCCGGAAATGGTTTAATTGTTATGTAATAGGCGCTCAAAATTGGCCATTAACGTAAATTGGTGGCAGTAAAAAGGGGCCGATTTAAATGAGCACGCCAAGAACTTTTTAATATCATTAATTCTTTAAGCCGATCAATTCATATTGAATCGGTCTTTTTTGTACCTTTACTTGTATATGTAAACTTTCATATATACACTTAGTCGTATGTTTTTACTTCTTGTTTATCCGTTATGAAAAAGAAAACTGTGTTGTTTCTATGTACTGGCAATTCGGCGCGTTCGCAAATGGCTGAGGCGTTGTTACGCAATAAAGCGGCTGATCAATTTGATGTGTTTAGTGCCGGGACATCGCCAGAGCAAGTCGATGTTCGAACTATTGAGGCTATTACTCGCTTCGGTATTGATGCGGGTGATTTAGTGTCTAAGCACCTACAGACTTTTGCCGGCAAAGACTTCGATTATGTTATTACCCTATGCGATAAAGCCAATAATGAATGTCGTAGTTATCCTGGCGCGGGTAAGCAACTGGCATGGGACTTTCCCGATCCTAAAAATCGCGCAGGCGAGCAACCATTTTTTTTGACTTTACGCGATATAAATAACCGCCTGACGATGTTTCTGTTAGTGGAGCAACAAACTACGGGTCTAAGGCCATTTGAGTTGGTGCCCGAAGCCGAAGCACCTGAATTCAAAGAAGTTGACCCCATTACATTTTATAAATGCCTTACCGATGACATTCGCTTAAAAACCTTAATGTTGACCCATTATCATGGTGAGCTGTGTGTATGCGAGTTAATGGCGGCGCTTGATGAAGAGAGCCAACCTAAAGTATCGCGCAATTTAGCCTTATTGAAAAAGGCCAATATTCTAAGCGACAGAAAACATGGCCAATGGGTGTTTTATCGTATCAATTCTAATTTACCTCTCTGGGCCAAATCAGTAATAGCAGAAACCACCGAAAACAACCTTGGGTTGATAATGCCGTCATTACAGCAATTACACACAATGCAAAATCGGCCAAATAAAGTGAGCTTTTGTAGTTAAATTGTTGTTTTAAAACGTGTTTTAAAAGTTGCTTTAATCGGTATTTATATATTTTCTAGTTGTGTGGAGTCATTTTTATGGGAATATTTGAACGGTTTCTATCGGTATGGGTTGGCTTAAGTATGTTGGCTGGGGTGTTGTTAGGTTTATGGCAACCCGGAGTATTTCAAGTTATTGCCAACCTTGAAATCGCCCACGTTAACTTGGTGGTTGCGGTGTTTATTTGGGTGATGATTTACCCAATGATGGTGCAAATTGATTTTTCTTCCATAAAAGATGTTGGCCGAAATCCCAAAGGATTATTGCTGACAGTAGTCATTAATTGGTTAATTAAACCCTTCACCATGGCAGCTTTAGGTTGGTTGTTTTTTAAGGTGCTATTTGCCGACTTGGTCGATCCTGCATCTGCCCAAGAGTATATCGCAGGCATGATTTTACTCGGTGTGGCCCCTTGTACCGCGATGGTGTTTGTGTGGTCGCAACTAACCAAAGGGGATGCGAACTACACCTTAGTGCAAGTGTCGGTTAATGATGTGATTATGATTTTTGCCTTTGCGCCTATTACTGCTTTTTTGTTGGGGGTGAGCGATATTCAGGTGCCATGGGAAACCCTGCTTATTTCGGTATTACTGTATGTGCTGTTGCCTCTAATTGCTGGAGTGACAACGCGTTACTTACTTAATCGCCGCCATGGATTGGTTGCTATTAACTCCTTTCTGGCTAACGTAAAGCCTTGGTCAATTATTGGTTTATTGGCCACTGTGGTATTGCTATTTGGATTTCAGGCCGAGGTAATAGTGTCGGATCCACAAACGATAGGCTTAATTGCTGTGCCGTTGATTATCCAAACTTACGGCATTTTTATCATCGCTTATATCGCGGCCAAATGGTTAAAACTGGCGCACAATATTGCTGCGCCAGCTTGTTTAATTGGCACATCTAACTTTTTTGAACTGGCAGTAGCCATGGCGATATCGCTTTTTGGTTTACATTCAGGTGCAGCCCTCGCCACAGTAGTGGGAGTGTTGGTTGAAGTGCCAGTGATGTTGTCGCTGGTGGCGATTGTTAACCGCACACAGCACTGGTTTAAGCATTAATGTGACCGCACTTTAAATTTATTGCAGCGCTAATATTTTACCGCTTTAAATGACTAACCGTTTAACCGAATACTTGACACTAATAATCAATCCTTACAACCAAGACTTAACATGAAGCAAAGCTTAGGACACCATTATGACGATAAAAATAGGCATTAACGGTTTTGGCCGTATGGGACGTTTATCCATGCGCGCGGCGTATGATTGGGACGATGTTGAAATTGTACATATTAACGATCCTGCTGGCGATGCCGCCACGCTGGCACATTTAATGACCTTTGATTCAGTCCATGGCCGCTGGCACCACGAGGCAACACATGACGGTGATGCTATTGTTATTAACGGTAAAGCCATTCCTTGCAGCCGTAATGTCGCTACCCAAGACACCGATTGGTCAAAATGCGATGTGGTGATTGAAGCCTCAGGCAAGATAAAAACCAAAGCCTTGCTACAAGCTTACTTAGATCAAGGTGTAAAACGGGTTGTGGTAACTGCACCAGTTAAAGAAGACGGCGTGCTTAATATTGTGATGGGTGTAAACGATGATTTATACGACAAAGCCATTCACCCAATCGTGACCGCAGCTTCTTGTACCACCAACTGCTTAGCGCCTGTAGTAAAAGTGATCCATGAGAATATTGGCATTAAGCATGGCTCAATGACCACGATTCATGACATTACCAATACCCAAACTATTTTAGATGCACCGCATCAAGATTTACGTCGCGCCCGTGCGTGTGGCATTAGTTTGATACCAACTACTACTGGTTCTGCTACCGCGATTACTCATATATTCCCTGAGTTAAAAGGCAAGTTAAATGGTCATGCGATACGTGTGCCGTTAGCCAATGCGTCACTCACCGATTGTGTATTTGAAGTGGCTCGTGGAACGACTGCAGAAGAAGTAAACCAGTTATTGAAGCAAGCTGCTGATAGTGAGCTTAAGGGCATTATGGGTTATGAAGAGCGTCCATTAGTGTCGGTAGATTATAAAACCGACCCGCGCTCAAGCATTATCGATGCCTTGTCGACCATGGTGGTGAATGACACCCAAGTTAAACTGTATGTGTGGTACGACAACGAGTGGGGATATGCCAATCGTACCGCAGAGCTCGCCCGCAAAGTCGGCTTAGCAGATAAGGAATAAGCTTCATGGGGCTGGATTCATTGCGTTCCTTATCACCATCGATAAAGCAGTATTTACTGATCACTGGTAATTACTGGGCGTTTACGTTAACCGATGGCGCTTTGCGTATGCTGGTGGTGTTGTATTTCCATCAATTGGGTTACAGCCCGTTAAATATTGCGATGTTGTTTTTGTTTTATGAGATTTTTGGCGTAGTGACTAATCTTGTTGGTGGTTGGTTAGGCGCAAGGCTTGGCCTAAATAACACCATGAACATTGGCTTAGGCCTGCAAATAGTGGCGTTAGCTATGCTTACCGTATCCACAGAAATGTTGACTGTCGTTTATGTTATGGCGGCGCAGGCCTTATCGGGTATCGCTAAAGATTTAAATAAAATGAGTGCCAAAAGTGCTATTAAAACCCTAGTGCCAGCAGATGCTGAAGGCAAGCTTTATCAATGGGTGGCGTTGTTAACGGGCTCAAAAAATGCCTTAAAAGGGATTGGTTTCTTTTTAGGCGGCGTATTGCTCACAAGCTTAGGATTTAGAGGCGCCATTATCTTAATGGCTTCACTATTAGGCATTGTATGGTTATGTAGTTTAGTGGCCTTAAAAGATGATTTGGGCAAAGCTAAAAACAAACCTAAATTCAAAGATATTTTTTCTAAAAGTCAGTCGATTAACATCCTTTCGGCGGCGCGGATGTTTTTATTTGGCGCTAGGGATGTATGGTTTGTGGTGGCACTACCGGTATTTTTAGCCACAACCTTTGGTTGGGATCATTGGTGGGTTGGCAGCTTTATGGCTAGCTGGGTGATTGGTTATGGTGTGGTGCAATCCGTTGCACCTTATTTCACCGGTAAACGACAAGGAAAAGTACCCAGTGGCCGAGCAGCATTTGCATGGGCAACTTACTTACTACTCATTCCCGCCGCGATTGCAGTGGCGTTACATGCAGATTTTTATGTGCTGGAAAGTGTCGTTATCGGCTTATTAGTGTTTGGCGCGGTGTTTGCGATTAACTCGTCATTGCATAGCTACTTAATTGTTAGCTATGCCGGCAGTGATGGTGTGTCACTGGATGTGGGCTTTTACTATATGGCCAATGCCATGGGAAGGTTAATCGGTACGGTACTGTCTGGTTGGGTGTATCAAGCTTATGGTTTAGAAGCCTGCTTATGGATATCCAGTGGCTTTATAGCTCTTGCTGCTTTAATTTCACTTAAGTTGCCTCATAAAGGGTAATCCATTACAGCCACTAGATGCATTTTTGTTTACTTATCGATATTTCACTACGGTGGCGTGGTAACCTGAAACTCTTACCGTATCATCGGTAAAAATTGCCTGCTCGTCTATGGCTTCCTCATTACTGATTTTCTTACCTTAAATTTAAAATATCTAAAAATCATGGTCTTATAACGTTTTGTTAAAGTTGGCACGATGTTGGCTTTAACTAATACATAGTCGTGGTGTGAATCGTTCGTTTTTACGATAGAGATAAGATATTTGTATCAATCGTCAGCGTAAATTCAACGCACATCACAATGTAAACCGTACACCAAGGAGGTTTTTATGTTGGGCTGGACATTAATGTTTTTAGTGATAGCCGTTATAGCGGGTCTATTGGGGTTTACCGGTATTGCAGGTGCAGCAGCAGGCATCGCGAAAATTATTTTCTTTATTTTTATTGTGTTGCTAGTGATTTCGTTAGTAGCCAATGCGATTAGAGGCAAAGCTCCCCGAGGATAGTATTTACCTCATCTCTTAATCAGAGTTGAGGTTACTTAAACAAGTTTATTCGATTACAACCATCATCCAGGAGATGAATATGAAATTATTAAAATTACTGACAATGGCAAGTTTAATGGTGTTTTTAACGGCCGGTTTATCAGCATGTTCAGATAACAAAGCTGAAAACGCAGGTGAGAAAGTGGATGAAATGATGCAAGATGCCGGTAATGCAGTTGAAGATACATGTGAAGATGTTAAAGAAGGTATGAAAGCAGAAGATCCAGACTGTTAAGCATTGTATCAATCACATTAACTATTTTATTTGTTTAAGTCGTTAAGTGTTACAACTCAAAATGCATTGTTATAGGTAGAGTCATTCCATTTAAACCAATGTAAGTCGAAGTGGAATTTTTGACTGACAGCGACGAAATAACCAGATAGTTATTATGATAAGTATTAGCCTAAGCAGCACACATGTGCTGCTTTTTTACAACAGGAGGACCACAATGCTAACCCGTATTCATATTAAATATTATTATACTGTTGGCGCATTATTGGCTTTGTGCTTATGTGTGGCGCTTCCTTATGTGTTACTTAAGGTTATTTTTGCTTGGGTTGCATTATCTTTGGGGCTGGTGAGTTCAGCTTATTGGTTTAATAGCGCAGGCATTTTCCGAAAAAGCCAAGATGGCAGTATTCCTTGGTATATCAGTTGGAGTTTTGTTCCCTTTTTAATGGGGTGCCAGCTGTATAACGCCTGGGCAAGGAAGCACGACAAAGTGCCCGTAATCCAAAAAATAGATAAGCAGTTGTATTTAGCCTGCCGATTGTTTCCCAGTGATATTGACCGACTTAAGCATGAAAAAATTGATGCGATTTTGGATGTTACTGCCGAATTTGACGCATTAGAGTGGACCTTGATGGATGAAAATATTGGCTATTTAAATATTCCTATCTTAGATCACAGTGTGCCGACCGTCGCGCAATTAAATCAAGCCATTAATTGGTTACACACTCAAGTCAGTAATGGTAAAAATGTAGTAGTGCATTGCGCGCTAGGCCGGGGGCGTTCGGTGTTGGTATTAGCGGCTTATTTAGTCTGCCGTGAGAGAAATCGTAATGTTAATGATGTGCTTAAATCCATCAATAGTATCCGCCAAACGGCACGGTTAAATAAATGGCAGTTGGCCGCTATAGAAAAAATGCATAGTCAGCAACAAATCAATATTCACAAACGCGCTTGGTTAATTGTTAATCCGGTGTCTGGTGGTGGTAAGTGGCATGATGAAGCAGAGCATATTACCCAAACCTTGACGGATTACTTTCAGCTTGAAGTGCTGTATACCGCCAAAGATAAGTCTGCAGTGCAGTTAGCCGAACAAGCCAAGCAAGAAGGCGCAGATATCATTGTGGCCTGTGGTGGCGATGGTACGGTTAACGAGGTGGCATCAGTGATTGTTGATACCGATATTTTCTTAGGTATTATTCCGATGGGAACCACCAATGCACTAAGTCATACTTTGTTTGGCGCCGTCAGTAAATTGGTGCCGGTACCGCAAGCGCTTGATATTTTGATTCAAGGTTATTCACAACGTGTTGATACAGCTACATGTAATGATGAGTTGATGTTGTTGCTGGTGGGACTTGGCTTTGAGCAGAAAATGATAGAAAAGGCTGACCGTGACCAAAAAAATGCGTTAGGGCAACTGGCTTACCTTAATGGATTGTGGGAGGCGATAGACGAAAATAAGCCGTTGTCGATAAGAGTACAGATTGATGGTGGCGATATTCAAGTGATTAACACCACCAGTTTAGTGATTGCTAATGCTGCGCCTTTTACCAGTTTATTAGCACTAGGTAATGGTGAGCCCAATATTAGCGATGGCTTGTTAGATATTACCTGGATTGAGTCGAGCGAGACATCGCCACAACAATTATTGAGTATGACCGAGTTGCTATTTGCAGGCTTAACTGGAGAACGTGAAGATAATCAACAGAGTCAAATTCATCATGAGCAAGCAAAAAAAATCTACTTAAACACAGATTCGTCTTGCCAATATGTGATCGATGGTGAGTTATTTGAGTCGGAAGATTTGTGTATTAAAGTCAAACCCAGGTCATTAAATGTGCTTGTGCCAGAAGCGAGCAAACACGTTTAATGGATGGGCGTTTAATGACGCTATGGTTCGTCTGAACCGGTTTGGTCTTCGTATTTACTGAGTTTGTTGTAAAGGGTTTTGACGCTAATACCTAGCTGTTTGGCAGTATCATTTTTATTGCCCAATGAGTTGTCGAGCGCTTGATAAATAGCTACTTTTTCAAGTTCATCTAGGCGCATACCAGCAGGTATTTGTACGTCGTCAGCTAAAGGCTCTGTTGATGGTTCCAGAGGTGTCACCGTGATATGACTCGGTAAAATAGTATCTTCTGCCAAAATATATGCACGTTCTATTGCGTGTTTTAATTCGCGGACATTTCCGGGCCATTTTTGTTGTTGGATAAGTTTAATCGCATCATCTGAAAAGGTTTTAGTCAGTTTTTCAGCAGTATTTCGGTAGGCTAAAAAATGTTGTGCTAGGCCACTGATGTCATTGCTACGATCGCGTAATGGTGGCACTAGGATAGGGAAATGCGCTAAACGAAAATATAAATCTTCGCGGAAACGCCCAGTATCAATAGCGTCAGCTGGATCGCGATTTGTGGCAGCAACAATGCGAACATTAGCTTTTTTAAGTTGTTGTGAGCCGACAGAGCGATATTCATTGTTTTCGAGTACGCGTAACAATTTTACTTGATGTTCCAATGGCATTTCAGTGACTTCATCAAGAAATAAGGTACCGCCTTCTGCTTGCTCGAATACACCACGGTGATCACGATGAGCACCGGTAAAAGCGCCTTTTACATGGCCAAACAGCTCACTGTCGACCAATTCAGGGCTTAATGCACCACAGTTAATGGCGATAAATGGTTGGTTGATTCGGTGACTGGCTAGGTGAATCGTGTTGGCTACAAGCTCTTTACCCGCACCGCTTTCACCGACAATAAGTACGTTGCTTTCGGTTACGGCAACTTTGCGAATAGTACGATACAACTTGTGCATTGCCCGCGATGAGCCAACCAACAAACCGTATTGGTCTAGTTCACTAGAAAATGGCTGTTGTTGTTTCGTCGATTGTGACTGCAAGTCTTGGGCAAAGTCTTCTAAGGTGTCGTTGATTGCGTCGGCATCGTAAGGCTGACGAAAATGATAACCAGCGCTTTTTGACATTAAGTAATCTAAGTTAGGATTCGGTTTACCTTCGCTTAAGAAGATGAACTCAATATCAGACATTAACGCACTGTCAGTTAACTCTGCGTATTCTAGTTGGCTTAATTGCGATAATTCAATAATAGCAACGTCTATCGAGTTACTGTGCAGTTGGTCTAACCAGGGCTGGTCAACTGAACTAGCAATCTTATTAAAGTGCTGACAACTCGGCAAGGCAAGGAGTCGTGCTTCACCTTCTTGACGACGGTGTAAGTGATAAAAAAGTGTTGGACGTGGCATACCGATTCACTCCCTGTGGTGTTAAGTCTAATGTTTACCAGTGATGTCGTGTTGACAATCACAAGTGATCATTCCGTGTAATTAGGTAATTAACTCAGACCCGGACAAATTATAATAACTTTAACTATTAGAAGGTTAATTAATTTTTGCCCATGTACATGGGGTGTTCATGGTTTAGTTTTTGCTTAATAAGGTGTGCTGTACCCGTATATGTTACACAACCCATCCAACAAAGTGCCAGTAAAATTATCGAATGCAGGAGGATTTACATTGAAATCATTTACTCGAGACGAACAGGCTGAGTCCGATGTATGGCTATTGCATGAGGCTATTGATTTATGCCAGGAAGGACAACAATTTTATGTCCAAGCCACATTAGGGGCCGACGATTACAACATCAAACGAATTTTTATCCATATGGCCGACATTCGAAAATGCATGCTGGATCGTTTAACTCCTTTGTTTAGCGTGGTGCGTTCAAGCCAAGCAAGGCCGATAGATAGCCAAACTTACCATCAACAATCCTCACATCGACACTATGCTAAGGCCGAACAAGTTATACAACAGCAGCCGTTACCCCAAGCGATAGCGGTATTGGTTGAAACCGAACAACAGGTCTTGGCTCACTTAAAGCAAACGGCTAGAAAAACTAAAAACCAGCGTGTTGCTAGCCAACTTGCCGAAGGTATTGCTTGGTTGCAAATGAGCTGTGACACCATGAAGAACCTCTCCGTTGCTCATACCTAGTCATATGCACGCACTAAAAAAGCGCATGATAATCAATATTGTCATGCGCTTTTTTATTGTTCGGGGTGTTGTTAATTAGTGGCTAACGCGTGTTTTTCTGACTGGTAACATAATGGTTTTGTATCTATTGAATTAGCCATAGTCTCAATATCTAGAGAGTTTATTGAATGAGAGATCAGGTTGATTTTGGCGAATCTACATTGAGATCCATTAACACCCATTGCGACGATGAAAAATTTACCTAGTGTCGGTAAAAAAGTCCGATATCGTTGTCCATAAAGTTTATTAAAATAAACACTAAAACCAGTTATTGTAACTTTAACAGTTGGTTATGAAAGTTGGCATGGTTCACGCATTGTATTCCTTGAGATTAACAACGGAGGAAAACTTTATGAACAAGACCACATTATCTGTAGTAATGAGCATTATGTTAGGTTCAATGGCATTCGGTGCAAATGCAGCACAAGATTGGCAAGATGATGCAAAAGATGCGTGGATCGATGGTAAAGCTGAAACCACACTTTTGTTAAATACTAACCTTAATTCATTCGATATTAATACCGACGTACATGATGGCAACGTGACCCTAACGGGTAAAGTTAACAGTAGTGTTGATAAGGCACTTGCCGAAGAGTTAGTTAAAAGCTTAGATGGTGTTAAAGACGTTAACAATGAGCTTTCGGTGATGAAGCAGCACAATGATAAAGACAGCAAGGATTTAAGTGAATCACTAACCGATTCGAAAGTCGCTACCGTAGTGAAAACGCGATTACTATTCTCCGCTGACGTGTCGGGCACCGATATTAACGTTGATGTCGCACATGGTGTAGTGACCTTAAAAGGTACTGTGTCGAGCGATGCAGAACGTGATTTAGCATTAACCATCGCTAAAAATACCGATGACGTTAAAGATGTAGTCGATGAGTTACGTGTAACAGGATAATTTATTCGGTTATACTAAAAACCAGCCTTCGGGCTGGTTTTTTTATGCCTAAATAAGTATGTGAAGTGGTGACTTAAGGATGCTCTTTTCTATGACCAACCATATGATAAAACCGCTGTTAAATGTCATGTCGTGGCTAGTGTTGACAAGTGTATTGCTACTATCTGGCTGTGGCAATGTATTGTGCCAAGCGCAAACTGATAAAGAAGTGGATCCCCTCAAGCAATATGAAGCTCAAAAACGTTGTGAACAGCTAGTCGATGAGCATATGGATAATAGCTATTCTGATCGGCGTGATGAAAATATGCAGTTATTGAAAGAGTCGATAGCCAATAATACCCATAGTGGTTAACCCCGTTTTATTCAGGGTGGTACAAGCAGTATTTACCCATATATTGGCTGTTTTTTCTGTTCCATCTTGGGTAGATTTTTTGCTTATAAGAAATCTGGCCGATAGTCATTACGTTATGTTGAAAAGCCTGCGTGGTTACCGCTGCATTTAATGCCGTGGTGCTGATAGAACATGGTTTTTCAAAGTCCACTACTGAGCTTAAGTTTTGTCGGAAACATATTTTGGTTGCGTATATAGATGATGGATTGATCCAGAAATAGAGCTTTGATGGGACAATTTTGTTGAATCATCTAAAGATAAAAGCGCATGTTTTAGCTTATCAGTAACTAAAATTAGCCGACTGGTCTATTCTTGTTTATCCTATCACTAAAAAATGGAGGTTAAATGAATAAAAGTGCAGCGAGTAGACAGTCAATATGCGTCGTAGGTGAAAAGCTTTTTGCGTTACACGGTTATAGCGCAGTAGGTATTAAATTAATTCTCGACGAAGTGGGTATTCCTAAAGGTTCTTTTTATCATTACTTTGCCAGTAAAGAAGCGTTTGCTGCAGCTGTGGCTGAACATTATTTCCAGCAGCGCATTCAACCTATCGCTATCGATCCAGGCGTGAATTTTAAAGCCAATTTATCTACTGTGCTAAATGGATATCATCAACTGATTGAAGAGCTGTTTAGTGGCAGTGAACCGCGTGGCTGCTTGATGGGTAACTTAATGGTTGAGGTCAGTAGCCAGTCGCCGTTACTGCATCAAACCTTGAATCAGCTTTATGATCAATGGATCGTCTTATTGAGTGCACTTATTCAGCAAGGGCAACAACAAGGACATATTCGTGCGGACTTACCGGCATCAACATTGGCGAGTGTTTTTTGGTCAAACTGGCAAGGAACTATGCTACGCTGCCAAATTAAAGTCGATAAAATGGCGGCTAAACGGGCTTTAGTGCAGTGCATGCAAATGATGACTCGTTAACACTAAGCGGTGCAGCGGTTATTTTGATTGTGTATTACGAACAAAGAATTTATATTTCGGATGATTTTTCGGGGTTTGGAGTGGGTTGAATTGGCTAAAAGATTATTGTTTAGTTGTTTAGTGCTGTTGTTGTCTGCGTGTGCGTCTTCTCCTGCTGTGGTTGTCGCACCTAAGCCCGTGGTGGTTCCTCCCATGCTTAAGCCAGAACCTCCCAAGTGGAGTGAGTCAAACCTATTGAGTTTTCATAACCAATGGAAAGGCACTCCATATCGTTTAGGTGGCCTGAGTAGAAATGGCGTAGATTGTTCAGGGTTTGTGTATTTAGCCTACCTGAATATTGTTGGCGACAAGTTGCCTCGTACTGTGAACTCTCAACGTATTTTAGGTAAAGAAGTACCGCGTAATCAGTTACAGACTGGCGATTTAGTTTTTTTTAAAACCAATCGAACCGTTCGTCATGTCGGTATTTACATGGGCAATGACCGATTTTTACATGCCTCGACTAAAAAAGGGGTAAAAATTTCGAGTTTAAATAATATCTATTGGAAGCCTCGTTTTTGGTTTGCAAAACGCTTAAAAAAACCAACAGTTGAACAAAATATGTCGATCGCCAGCCTGGTTGAGCATGTTCAGCAGCAAGACGATTTATAATTTGGTAACAGTCTAACTCGCTGGGGCGGTTTTTCGCTTCAACGCTAGGCCAACATCTGAGTTTTTTCATCGACTTGCATCGATACATTCATGTTATGTATAGCTATATAGGCTAAAACCACGACGTAAACGGACCCGTTATGCCAGACTCCAAGCATTGGACCTTAAAAAGTATTGCCAAAGAATTAGGTGTGTCGAATGCGACGGTATCTAATGCGTTTAATCGTCCAGATCAGCTGTCGGAAAAACGCCGTATAGACATTCTAGCTGCCTGTAACGAGCTAGGATATTTTGGACCCAATAAAGCCGCGCAATCTTTAAGGCGTGGCAAATTTGATACAGTAGCATTGGTATTATCGGACAGTATTGAATACATGGTGTCAGATCCTGTGGCCAGTAAGTTTATGAAAGGTGTTGCGGCCGTTTTTGAGCAACATAAAATTAATTTACTGTTGTTTTCTGGCAGCTCTGACAATGTGAATAGCGTAAATGATTTTGTCGATGGCTTTATTTGTTATGGTCGTCCTCGCAATCGTTTATTGGCTGAGCAATTAAAAAAAATCCGTAAAAAAGTAGTCACAGTCGACTTTAATATTCATCGCAGTGCTTCGGTGAGTATCGACAATAAAGCCGGTGCCTATGAAGTGGCTAAATTGGCGATTCGATCTGAGCAAGATCACGTCGCAATCCTTGGATTACGCTTGCTCGATACTCACTTAACCTGCCGCGTGTATGATATTCATTCTATGGAAATCGATACCTCAGTAGCGCATCAGCGTTTGCAAGGCTATTTGGATGCCATTGGTGATACTGGGGTTAAGCTTGGTGATGATCGCATTTGGAATATTCCTGAAAGTAATGCCGACTTTGCTGCCATAGCAGCCAAAGAAGCGCTTAATTGTGTACCGCGTCCTAATGTATTTTTGTGCATGAGTGACCTAATAGCCTTGAGTTTAATGCGCGAGGCAATCCAACAAGGTTTGCGGATCCCTGAAGATATTCGTGTGGTGGGTTTTGATGGTATTGATGAAGGCTCACGAGCTATCCCGCCGCTGACAACTGTGTTCCAGCATTCAGAACAAAAAGGTCGTAAAGCTGCAGAAATGTTTATTGCTGATGCTCATCATGCTGAAGTGTTAGGTTATGAACTTTCACGTGGTGGCAGTTGTTGATGTAATATTGATGACCGGACGATTCTTGATACAAACAGTTCGATACAAACAGCTCGAGACTATCATATCGATACCAACAAGGCGCCTAATTAGGCGCCTTGTTTACGTTTAAGCTTAAAACACACGTAGATTATCCGCTGTGTTTAGCCAGTAAATCAGTCAGTACAATGTGAGTCGATTGCTGAGATTCAACGATGTTGATATGGGCTTCTTTGGTGGCAAAATTAACGCTTAACTTGGCTGAACTGTCGCCATGCACCCAACAAAGATCTAACTGATTAGCCTGGTTTGTCATGGTGAACTCACCATTAAAGGCATCGACTTTATTGCGTAGAGTGATCAGCTCACATAGCGCTTTAACAACCGGTTTTTGCATGGCTGTTTGAATGTCGCTTACCTGTAGATAAGGGCGGTTAATGTCGCGACCTACTTGAGTTTGATTCAGTAACTCCATGGCATTAGGCACTGCCAGTAAACCGGTGTAATACACCTGCGGAATACCGGGAGCAAAAAACTGCACGCTTCGAGCGATTAAATAATCAATGTCATTTTGGCCAAGCGCGTCGTAGTAGGTGCAATTAACTTGGTATAGGTCGACATTGCTGGCTGCTGCGCCCGTTGCTTGCAGGCTTTCACCTTTGCTATTGCTATGGATGCGATTAACTAAGTTATCAATTTCTGCAGCTGTTAATAAACCTGCTTTATTGCCGACCGGGCCAGCGTCAATAATGCCAATACCGTCATGGGTGTCTAATACCGTGACACAGTTGCGTGGGGCAATGGATAGCCAATGGCTTAATGCACTGACATCTTGGCTAAATAAGCTGTGGAGAATCAATGGCGGCAGCGCAAAGTCGTACACCATGTCTACGCGCTTAGCAATATCGAGCTGGGTCATGTAATGCGAGTGAATTTCGGCAAGGGTGGTCATGCCTAGGCTGTTGGCTTTTTTGGCTAACTCATCGACAAATTCAAATGATTCTTCAATCATAAAACAGCTAGTGCCTGGTTTTTTAATGGCATAACCCGCAGCGTCAAGACGAATAAGATCGACTTTGCTTTCATGAAAACGCGTTAGCACCTTGTTTAAATGTGCCTGACCTGCAGCGGTATGCACATTAATATCAATTTGATTTGAGGTAAAAGTCGTCCAAAACTCGGCTTGTGTACCGTCGGCGAGTTTATAGGTGGTGAAACAACTCCCCGGACGTGGGCGATAAATTTTAGCTTGGTTTTCTGCGCTTAAACCGTCTGGAAATACGCTATCTTTGGTTAAAAATAAATCCCAATAAACAGAGCTTTTACCGTTGGCAAGCACGTCTTGAAACTCGGTAGACTCTGCAGACATGTGGTTAACGATTAAGTCGGCCATGATGTCGTATTGTTGGCCAATCTGCTTTACGTCATTCCAATCACCAAGACGTTCATCTACTTTTGCATGGTCTATAGGGTCAAAGCCTGCATCGCTGCCGTCAATCGGATAGTAAAAAGGTAACAGATGTACGCCACCAAAGAGATCATGCAGTTCTGTGTCTAGAACCTGTTTGAGTCCTTTTAAGTCTGAGTGCGCTATACGATCTACGTAAGTGATCAGCTGAACATTATTTTTCATGTTGGTGACTCTTAAAGTAAGTATTTAAAAAAAACTTAATCGATTAAGTTGTATATTTAACCAATATGAAACATTATTCAAGGGCTTTGTTTAAATATTGAATTCGTTTTCTGTGGGAGAAGACGAATGTGTCGCCATAAATAGACTGTGTGACCACAAAGAAAACATATAACAATAAGGTGGGAAGTATGGTTAACCATATGAAGGATAATGAGAATAACGGTAATAGTAGGATAAGAATACTCACGTATTTAATGTTTTTTATGTTCGCGATGACTTCTGATGCGGTGGGAGTGATTATTCCTGAGCTGATTAACACATTTGATTTATCGATGTCTCAAGCGAGTGCATTTCATTACATGCCAATGCTATTTATCGCATTAAGTGGGCTATTTTTGGGTTTTCTGGCGGATAAGTTAGGCCGAAAAATAACAATTTTAATTGGCTTACTGCTGTTTGCGCTAGCCAGTTTTATGTTCGCATTAGGTGAGTCATTTTATTATTTTCTGTGTTTGTTAGCGTTAGTGGGTATTGCTATTGGGGTGTTCAAAACGGGTGCGCTAGGATTAATTGGTGATATTTCAACAAACTCAAAACAACACTCAAGCACCATGAACACCGTCGAAGGCTATTTCGGTGTGGGTGCTATGGTCGGTCCGGCGATTGTCAGTTATTTATTGATAACAGGCGTGTCGTGGAAATATCTGTATTTTGGCGCTGGGGTGTTTTGTTTAATATTATGTTGGTTAGCTTATAAAGCTGACTATCCGCAACTTAAGCGCTCATCCACTCAAGATATTAATCTAGCCAGTACGTTTAGAATGATGAGAAACCCTTACGCATTAGGCTACTCTTTAGCGATTGGGCTTTATGTTGCTACTGAAGTGGCCATTTATGTATGGATGCCGACATTGTTACTAAACTATGAAGGTGAGTTAGCATTAATCGCGACCTATGCATTAACAATCTTTTTCACATTGCGGGCATTGGGACGTTTCTTGGGCGGTTGGATCCTCAATCGATACAGTTGGCAGCAGGTGATGTTTTGGTTCAGCCTAGCGATTAGTCTTTGTTACCTAGGTGCAATGATGTATGGCATATCTGCGGCAGTTATTTTATTGCCATTATCAGGCTTGTTTATGTCAATGATGTATCCGACATTAAATTCTAAAGGGATCAGTTGTTTCCCTGTTGACCAACATGGTTCGGTTGCTGGGGTTATTTTATTCTTTACTGCGCTTTCTGCTGCATTAGGTCCATTGTTGATGGGAGTGGTAGGCGACATATTTGGTCATGTTAAATACGGGTTTTATTTAGCAACCGGCTTTGCATTTATGTTGTGCTTATTGGCAGCCTACAATCTGCTTCGTGATCCGTCAGGGCATTTGTTGACCGCTGACGCTAAATAATGAACCTCTGCGATTATAAATATTTAATCTAATAAACATCTACTTAGGCGATTTTTTAATCCTGTTAACGATAATTGAACATAAATTGTACTTGCAATTTACTATTTAGTTGCTAACTTGTAACTTAATCGATTAAGTTGGGGCTTGAATTTAATTTTAACCTTAACCTTTTGACTCGCTACTGAGCTAGTTTGGGGGCTTAGTTCGATTGATGAATATATTACTGATGTTGTTATGGGGAGATAAGACAACATCAATACACTCTATGTGGGGACATAAAAATGATAATAAGCACATCTAAAAAATTTGTATTGAGTACGCTAGCGGTGATGGTTAGTTCGAGCTTGTGGGCTGCTGAAGCAGATACTGTGGAAACCAAGAAAGACGCCATTGGCCTTGAGCGCATTACGGTAACGGGTGTGGCACGTGGTACACGTGTAATGGACTCGAGCGTGTCGGTGAGCAGTGTGTCGCCAGAAGATTTAGCCATTAGCTCACCTCGTTCATCAGCCGAAGCGTTCCGTATTATTCCGGGCATGAAGGTTGAATCGACTGGTGGTGAAGGTAACGCCAACATTGCGGTACGCGGTTTGCCTGTTGCCTCAGGTGGAGCTAAGTTCTTGCAAATTCAAGAAGATGGCTTACCTATTTTACAGTTTGGTGATATTGCATTTGGTAATGCGGATATTTTCTTACGTATTGATTCTACAACACAAACTATTGAATCAATCCGTGGTGGTTCAGCATCAACAGCTGCCAGTAATGCACCAGGCGGTATTATTAACGTCATCAGTAAAACAGGTACCAGTGATGCTGGCAGTATTTCGTCTACTGTGGGTCTAGATTACGATACTTTGCGTACTGATTTTGAATACGGCACCAGCATTAATGACTCGATGCGTTTTCACATCGGTGGCTTTGTGCGCACCGGTGATGGTCCGCGTGATCCTGGTTACACCGCAAACAAGGGTGGCCAAATTAAAGCTAACTTAACCAAAGAGTTTGATTCTGGTTATGTGCGTTTATATGTAAAGCACTTAAATGATAAAAGCATTGGTTATTTGCCGATGCCAATGTATTCCGATGGCAGCTCAATACCTGGATTTGATGCTCAATCTGATACGGTTCATTCAGCTAACATGTTATCAACCCTACGCTTGGATGCTAACGGCAATATTAGCCGTGGTGATATGCGTGATGGTATGAATCCGATTGTTAACTCGGTGGGACTAGAAGCCTCATTTGATTTAGGTGACGATTGGTTAGTGGAAAACCGTTTCCGTATCTCGGATGTGAGCGGTAATTTTATGTCGTTAATGCCAGCAGAAGTGGCTAACAGCTCAAGTATTGCTAGCAGTATTGGTGGCGCAGGTTCGACACTTATTTATGCTAACGGCGCTAAAGCAGGCCAAGCCTTTGACAGTGACCTAGCAATGCGGGTGCACAGTTTTGATGTGACCATGAATGACTTTGGCTCTATCGTCAATGACATGAAATTAACCAAGACGTTTGACGATTCTAACGTCACTTTTGGTTTTTATACTGCTACACAAAATATCAATATGACGTGGATGTGGAACTCTTACTTAATGGAAGTGCAAGGTGATAATGCCGCACTTTTAGATGTTGTTGCCGCTGATGGTACATCTTACTCTGATAATGGTTTATACGCTTATGGCGTGCCTTATTGGGGCAATTGTTGCCAACGTAATTATGATTCAGACTACACCATTAAAGCCCCGTATATTGCAGCGTCATCTAAGTTCGGCGATTTATCATTAGACGGTAGCGTGCGCTATGACTCTGGCGATGCCAGTGGTTACTATGCTGGCAATGTGCAATCACAAGTGGATATGAACCGTGATGGGGTGATTTCTCAGCCTGAGTTAAGTGTGTCGTCAATTGATAATGCTAACCCACAGTTAGTGAATTATGACTGGGGATACTTATCTTACTCATTAGGTGCTAACTACCAAGTGTCTGAAGATTTAGCTGCATTTGGTCGTATCAGCCATGGTGGTCGAGCTAATGCTGACCGTTTATTGTTTGGTAAAGTGAACCCTGATGGTTCAGTTTCAGACGAAGACTCAGTTGATGAAGTAGACCAGTACGAAGTGGGTGTGAAGTATCGTTACGATAATATGTCGGTATTTGCGACAGCATTTTACTCTGAAACCGAAGAGCAAAATTTTGAAGCCACGAGCCAAATATTCTTTGACCGTAAATATGAAGCCAAAGGGATTGAGCTAGAAGGTGCTTACTACGTTGGCGATTTCGACTTCCGCGGTAACGTAACCTGGACCGATGCTGAAATTGTTAAAGATGCACTTAACCCCAGCGTAATTGGCAACACTCCTCGTCGCCAAGCAGATTTTATTTACTCACTAATGGGCCGTTATAACTTTGATAAAGGCTCTGTTGGGGTCAATTTGATTGGTACTACTGATTCTTATGCTCAAGATAACAATGACCTAAGTTTTGATGGTTACACTCAAGTGAACGCGTTTGCGTCGTACCAGCTAACCGATGTGTTATCAGTCGCGCTTAACGTCAATAACTTGTTTGATACTGTTGGTATTACCGAAGCCGAAGAAGGTTCGGTACCCGACAACAATATTATTCGTGCCAGAACCATTAACGGTCGTACAACCAGTGCCACAATTAAGTACGAGTTTTAATCGTTCATTGTCATTGCCTGAGTTGTAATAAGTTAGTTGTAGTCATCTTATTTGCAATGGTATTGGTTGCATTAGTTTTTAGAAATCCCTGTTAACAAGCCCATGCAAATGGGCTTTTTTTTGGACATTTTATATGAGTACATTATTGAGTTTTGGTGAAGTATTAATTGATCTACTGCCAGTGGGCCATTCTGGTTTAGTGCACGAGCCGATCCCTGGCGGCGCGCCAGCTAATGTGGCCGTGGGTTACGCAAAGTTGGGTGGCAGGAGTTTTTTTGCTGGTGGCATTAGTGCTGATAATTATGGTGTGATGTTGCAAGATGCATTGGCAGCACAAGGTGTTGATGTGAGTTGTTTAACAATAGTGCCAGATGCTGCTACTGCCACAGTATTAGTCAGTTTAGATGCTCAAGGGGAAAGAGCGTTTAGCTTTAATCGGCAAAGCACTGCCGACATGCTATACCGTGAAGCTGATTTTGATGCTATCGATTGGTCTCAAATTGATATTTTTCATCTTTGTTCAAATACATTTACTGAAAAGGCCATTTTCACCGCGAGTCTCTATGGTGCTAAAAAAGCGCATAAAGAACAAACGTTAGTCAGTTTTGATGTTAATTTGCGCTTGTCACTATGGCAAGACACTCGGCTGCTATCAGCTCGAGTGGAGCAATGTTTTGGTTACACACACCTGTTGAAAATGAGTAAAGAAGAAGCACTCTATTTGGCTCTAGATCGTGGGGTATCATTTGACGATTATTTAGCATTCTGTATTGAGCAAGGGGTGAGGTTAATTTTAGTGACCAATGGTGCGGAGTCCGTTTTATGCCACAGTGCCGAGTTTTCCTTTGAGTTGCCGGTGCCTAAAATTGTTGCCATAGATACTACTGCCGCCGGAGATAGCTTTGTTGCAGGGTTTTTATTTGAACTCGGCCGTGATGAAGGATATTTTACTCCTGGGCCTTTAGTGCAAAAATTGCTTAATCGAGTGAACGTTCAAACTTCTGCCGAGTTTGCGATTAAGTGTGGTGCGATAACGTGTACGACAAAAGGCGCTTTCCCTGCTCTGCCCGTTTTGGAACAAGTGCAATCGTGAATCAAATTTGTGTAAATGAGTTATTTCGCAATAAAAAAGAGGTCACCTTAGGTGACCTCTTTTTTTGTTATCACTGAATCAATAACGTGGTTAATCGTGCGTTATGGCCTATTCGGCGAGCTCGGTTTTATTTTTCCCACGTTTTGCTAGGGCATAATAAAACAGTGGCGTTAAGATAAGGCCAAAAATAGTCACCCCAATCATGCCAGAGAATACCGCAACACCCATTGCTTGACGCATTTCTGAACCAGGTCCGCTAGAAAAAACCATAGGTACCACACCCATAATGAAGGCTATCGAGGTCATTAAAATAGGTCGTAAACGTAAGCGACCGGCTTCAAGTATGGCCTCCAATGGTTCCATGCCATCATCTTGTAACTCTTTGGCAAACTCAACAATTAGAATGGCATTTTTGGTTGCCAGCCCCACTAGTACAATTAACCCAATCTGGGTAAAGATATTGTTATCTCCACCGTAAATAAGTACCCCTGTTAATGCCGATAACAGCGTCATTGGGATAATCAGAATAATGGCTATTGGTAAGCTTAAGCTTTCATATTGCGCGGCTAAAACCATAAACACTAACAAGATAATTAATGGGTAAATATAGGCGCCTGCATTACCTGCCAAAATTTGTTGGTAGGTGATCTCAGTCCACTCGTAGGTCATGCCATTAGGTAGGGTTTCAGCTAAAATCTTTTCAATTGCAGCTTGCGCCTCACCGCTACTAAATCCAGGTGCAGCACCACCATTTAATTCCGCAGTGGTAAAACCGTTGTAATGCATGACTCGGTCTGGACCAGATGAATTGGTGACATTAATAAATGAACCAATAGGCACCATTTCACCTTGGTTGTTACGTACTTTTAGTTGGGCGATTTGTTCAGGCGTTTGTCTAAACTGTTCATCTGCCTGTACGTTCACTTGATAAGTACGGCCAAACTGGTTGAAGTCGTTGGCGTAAACCGAACCCATGTATCCCTGCAGGGTGGAAAACAATTCGTCTAACGACACCGATTGCTGTTTGGCTTTGGTGCGATCGATGTTCACGTCAAGTTGTGGCACATTGACTTGATAACTCGAGAATACTCCTGCTAGCTCTGGCGTTGTCCATGCTTTTTGCATCACTTGCATGGTCACTTTATACAACTCTTCGTAACCGTAATTAGCACGATCTTGAATTTGTAATCTAAAGCCACCAATGGTGCCTAAGCCTTGCACTGGCGGTGGCGGGAAAATCGCAATAAATGCGCCGTTAATCGAGGCAAATTTTTGATTTAACGCGGCAGCAATAGCACCTGCTGATAATGATGGATCTTTGCGATCGGCAAAGTCATCCAGCGGGGTAAACAAAATGGCGCTGTTAGTACTATTGGTAAAGCCATTAATGCTTAAACCAGGGAAGGCTACAGCATGGGCGACACCCGGTTGATCTAGTGCAATACGTGACATTTCTTTCACGATAGCTTCAGTGCGATCTAATGATGCAGCATCAGGTAGTTGGGCAAAGGCAATAAGATATTGTTTATCTTGCCCAGGCACATAACCTGTTGGGGTATTGGCAAACTGTAAGCCTGTTAAGCCGACTAAACCGATATACAAAATACCAATGACAGCACCAAAACGAATGATTTTCTTCACTAACCAGCCGTAACCGTTAGACATACGCGCAAACATGCGGTTAAACGGATTAAATAACCAGCCTCCGAGCAGCTTATCCATACCACGGGTCAGCATATCTTTTTTCTCGTGATGACCTTTAAGCAATAATGCCGATAATGCAGGGCTAAGGGTTAACGAGTTAATCGCCGAAATAAAGGTGGAGATGGTAATGGTTAACGCGAACTGCTTATAAAATTGCCCGGTTAAGCCTGACATAAATGCCGTTGGAATAAATACCGCCGCCAGTACCAAGGTGGTGGCAATAATCGGACCGGTCACTTCTTTCATTGCCTTTTGAGTGGCAGCAACGGGCGATAATCCGTCTGAGATATTTCGCTCAACGTTTTCAACCACAACAATCGCATCATCGACCACGATACCAATCGCGAGCACTAAGCCAAACAGTGATAAGGCATTCAGCGAAAAGCCCATTAGGTGCATAAAGGCGAATGTACCCACAAGTGATACTGGAACCGCCACTAATGGAATAATGGATGCGCGCCACGTTTGTAAAAACAGCACTACCACTAATACAACCAGCAATAATGCTTCAACCAGTGTTTGTACCACAGCTTTAATTGAGCCACGCACGAACACGGTTGGATCGTAGACGATGTCGTAGGTTAAGCCTTCTGGAAATGACTTAGACAACTCAGCCATTTTAGAACGGACATCATCAGATATTTGAATCGCGTTAGAGCCCGAGGCCTGGAACACAGGTAATGCAGCCGCGTCTTTATTGTCTAACATTGAGCGTAGGGCGTAAGTCGATGCACCTAATTCAACCCGGGCAACATCTTTTAAACGAGTGATCTGACCTTGATCACCCACTTTAACAATAATGTCTTCGAACTCTTCAACGTTGGATAAACGGCCTTTAACGTTAATCAGTAATTGGAAATCACTGTCTCCACTAGGTTGCGCGCCTAAACTGCCGGCTGCGGCTTGTTGGTTTTGCTCACGAATAGCGGCAACAATATTACTCGGTGATAATCCGATTGCTGCTACTTTATTAGGGTCTAGCCACACTCGCATGCTGTAGTCGCCAGCGCCAAACACTCGCACAGCACCCACACCAGTAATACGAGCTAATTCATCTTTTACTTTCAATACCGCATAGTTAGACAGGTATAACATGTCGTAACGGTCGTCGGGTGACGTTAAATGCACCACCATGGTTAAGCTAGGTGATGATTTTTCAGTGACAATACCTAAGCGTTGTACTTCTTCTGGTAAACGAGGTTTTGCTCGTTCGACCCGGCTTTGGACTTGGGTTTGAGCTAAATCAACATCAGTACCAATCGCAAAGGTGATGGTTAGCGTCATGCGGCCATCTGAAGTGGCTTGCGAAGACATGTACAACATGTTTTCTACGCCGTTAATCTCTTGCTCTAGCGGTGATGCAACGGTTTCAGCAATGATTTTAGGGTTAGCACCTGGGTAGTTTGCCGTCACCACTACCGTTGGCGGCACGACCTCTGGATACTCGGTAATCGGTAATTGCCATACTGCGATCGCGCCTGAAATAAAGAACAGTAGCGACAGCACCGCGGCAAAAATAGGTCTTTTAATAAAAAATTGAGACAACATTATGTGGTTTCCTTAACCCTGACTTGCGTCATCAGCAACGCGTGCTGTCAATGGCTGGTTATCGAGGAGGCGTTGTGCTTGATGTAATGCTTCTAATTTGTCGCTATCGGCCATATCTGTAAGGTTTGGCTCAATAGTAACGTTAGGGCGTACTTTCTGCAGACTGTTTACCACGATGGTATCGCTAGGGGATAAACCGGCAGTAATAATACGTAAACCGTGAAGCTTCTCACCTAGGCTAACGCTACGATACTCAAGGGTGTTTTTGTCATTTACCACCAGAACAAACTTGTTATTTAAGTCGGTAAAAATGGCTTTGTCGTCAATTAAAATACTGTCGTATGACTCGCTACCCGCAATGCTGATGCGGGCAAATAAGCCGGGTAATAATTGATTGTCTTGGTTGGCAAAATTAGCGCGAACGCGGATAGTACCTGTTTGCTGGTCAACCGTATTATCGACAAAGTCGATCACACCCTGATGATTAAAATTGGTTTCATTTGCTAGTGCCATAACCACTGCATTATTGCCCAACCGTGGACTTTGACGTTTGTTCTCGAACGATAACGCGGCATACTTTAAATAGGTTCGCTCGTCTATATCGAAGTAAGCGTACATATGCGATGTAGACACTAAGCTGGTGAGATGCGTTTGTCCGGCGGTGACATAATTACCTGCTGTTTCATTTGCGTATGAAACTCGACCCGTAATTGGGGCGGTAACATGAGTATATTCAACGTTAAGTTGGGCGCGGGTCAACGCGGCTTTAACTGATGCAACTGCGGCAGCAGTTTGGTGCATGTTAGAGCGACGAGTATCAATAAGCTCTTCTGAAACCGCTTTTTGATGGAACAGCTTATTGGCCCGTTCATAGTCATTTTCAGCAAGTTGGTTAGCAGATATTGCACTGGTTAATTCTGCTTTAAGACGCTCATATTCAGCCGTAAATACACTCGAGTCGATGGTAAATAACACATCGCCTTTTTGCACTAGCGCGCCTTCTTTAAAGTTAATCGATTCAATATAACCTGACACGCGAGGTACCAAAGTAACCTTTTCTGGTGCTTGTAAGCGTCCAGTAAATTGATCCCACTCGGTAATGCGTTCATAAAGTACGTTGGCAACATCCACCTTAGGCGCCGCGGGTGTATTCGCTTGTTGTGCTGGTTGCTTTCCGCACGCCACTAATAGCAATGCCGTTAGGCTTACTAACAAAGTGATTTTAATTGATTTTAACGTCTTCATGGTGCTGTCCTCTAATCCATAGCATTTACGTTATTTAACAAGCTATTGGGTGCGTTACTTTTGTCTTTGGCTATGTTTTTATACCAATCGGTACAATTTGTTCTGTACCGCATGGTAATATATAGATTAAAATACAACTGTCAATTAGTTTTGTACCGGTTGGTATTAAATTATTATGACAAGGTGATTAATAATCAGCATGATGAAATAGCTTCACGGCATATAACGTGGAGAGTCACGATGAAATAGCGTTAATCAATGCTTGATAAAGATGAAAAAAAGCGCTTAATCTACTTATTATTAACCCTTTCTATGATTTAGCGTTGTGCTAAGATGTACGAATTATCTATCGTAAATTAGTCAGTTAACGTGATGATAAATAATGATTCGTTAATATAAGAGGTACTATTGATGACAATAACTAAAGCAGCTTGCGTCGGACGCCCTCGTGGGTTTGATATCGACTTTGCATTAGAGCAAGCGCTACATGTTTTTTGGCGTAATGGCTATGAAGGTACCTCTATAAGCGAATTAACTGAGGTGATGGGAATTAAAAAGCCCAGCCTATATGCTGCATTTGGTAATAAAGAGCAGTTGTTCTTAAAAGCCATTGAGCTTTATGAAAATCGCCCAGATTCGCTATTTAATACCGCCTTTAAACATGAGCATATTGCCGATGTTATTCGAGCTTTATTAGTAGGCGCGGCGGCGCAGTTCACCGATTGTAGCCACCCGCAAGGTTGTGCGCTAATCAATAGTGCGTTGTCATGCAATGAAGCAAGCGAAGGGATTAAAGAAGCGGTTCATCTGCTGCAAACTAAACATCAATCTGAATTAATTGATCAGTTTGCTGAGGCTAAACAAAGAGGCGAATTAGCTGATGATTGTCAGCCGAAAGTGTTAGCAACCTTGATCGTGACATTATTTAAAGGCATGTCTATCCAAGCTGCTGATGGTGCGACACATGATGATTTACGTCATGTTGCTGAAATGGCGGTTACGGGGATTTTAGCTCAACATGTCAAAGGGTATTCACCCGTTAAATAAGCTTTAATGGACGCTGTCTTGCTGTCTTTTTAAAACAAGACGCGTCATCTTTCTGTGTTGGTGTTCGCGGCCAAGTGCAAATTAAACCAATTTATGTTTAGCTTATACAATTAACAGCCTGTGGTGGTTAGGGCATAAAATATTGGATCGGCCGGCTTAGTCCCATCTATAAAGTAACGCAAGCTGCAGTTGCCATTAATGTCATATCCCTTAGGGAAAATATACACGTTACCTCCTGACACATCATAGAGTCCCCAGTCTGCGGTAATCGCATCATTTGCATTCGTCATCACTTCAAAAGAACCGTCAATCGCAACTGCGACATTTGCACTCAGAGAGGTTATGTACCCCACAGTAGTACTAATAGTTGTGCCGTTGACCGTCACTGAACCGGGGTCTAGCTTTTCTTGACCCGACAATACCGCTTTTGAATAAACTAAGGTATTCGCTGACTTTAACGCTCCCTGGAATCCCTTCAAACTGGCAATAAGCGCATCACTTTTCAGATTAATAAACTTAGGCGCTGCAACTACGGCTAAAATGCCTAAAATAATAATGACTACCACCAATTCAATAAGGGTGAAACCACGTTGTTTGGTTGTATGCATAGAACTCACTCGCTTTATGTTGTTACGCTATACCGACGGGTTGCTAGGCCATATATTATGACGAATCTCATGGCATTCATCGTTTATCGCTGGGCATATTAAATAGCCGCCAAACCAGAACATTAACCCGCATTACTCAGCTCAATTATCCAAGTATAAATAACCCACTGACAGAAGTCATTGTTTGACTTAATCAATGGGAACCTAGATCAGTGATCCACCTATCAGTTTAAGATTTTGTAAATGCCGCTTTTTTTGTTAGATTGTCGGCATATATTTGCATTACTGCTTTTACCCCACATAAGGGAAAGATAACCATGAGCAAAGCTAAAATAGGCATCGTTACCGTTAGCGATCGTGCCAGTGCTGGCATATATGAAGATCTGTCTGGTAAGGCGATTATTGATGTATTGAATGAGTATTTAACCTCGGAATGGGAACCTGTTTACAAGGTGATCCCCGATGAGCGTGACGTTATTGAAGCCACATTGATTGATTTAGCTGACAATCAAGACTGCTGTTTAATCGTGACTACCGGTGGAACCGGCCCAGCAAAACGGGACGTAACGCCAGAAGCAACCGAAGCGGTGTGCGATAGAATGATGCCTGGTTTTGGTGAACTCATGCGCGCCGAATCATTAAAGTTTGTGCCAACCGCTATTTTGTCTCGTCAAACAGCTGGGCTACGTGCCGACTCATTAATTGTTAATCTACCTGGTAAACCTAAGTCTATCCGTGAATGTTTAGATGCTGTATTCCCTGCAATTCCTTATTGCATCGATTTAATGGATGGGCCGTTTTTAGTTTGTGATGAAGCGGTAATTAAGCCGTTTAGACCTAAAGCGAAGTAATATAGCTGGCTCTGTATTTGTTTGCTGTTGTTGCAAGCAAGTACAGTGCTAATGACCATCGCGACTCTTGATTAGTGTTTGTTTGATAATCAGGTTTATTTTGGTGATAGATGAGTTTTATGTCTGTCTCTGTTTGTGATTATTGATTACTTTGTAAAAAGTACTTTGAGTTATATTTAGTACTACACTGGCAATATATCTTCAGTCGGGCTGGTTCATTATGACGTTAAAACGTTTTTCGCTTTTATTGTTGTCTTCACTATTACTTACAATAACCATGTTGTTGGTGAGCATTTACTATTTTTTCTACCTCCCTGGAATAAAAACTGAGGTGTTAGATCAGCAACAACAAGAATATAATTTGTTGTATTCGGCATTATCGTTATCAAAAAATAGCTTAACCACCTTATGTTACGATTACGCCGTGTGGGATGAGCTAGTTGAGTATGTTGGTAATCCGACTGATGATTTTGTTCAAAGCAATATGCCTAATAATGCATTTGAAGCTGCAAATATTGATGCTGTTTTTGTCATCGATACTAATAATAAGTTAATTTGGGATTATCAGGATGACTCATTAAAATCATCCAGATCGTCACTCGTTCATTTATTTCATCAGCAAAATACGGAATCTTTTGCTATTTTGCCCACAGCAGCTGAAATTGCATCACAAACAGTGTCTAGCCGCAGTGGTTATCTCGTTTTTGACGGGGCTCTCATTTACTTTAGTAATACCACCATTTTACCATCGACTGGTCACGGTGAAATTGCTGGCAGTTTAACGATGGTTCGCTTAGTGGATAAAGCGTTAATTAACGATATTAGTCAGTTTTCTTTGGTGAAGTTTTCAATTGAGGATGCACAAACATCAACAAAAAACATGCAAGAGTTTTTTAGTTTAAAGAAAATTGAAACTATTGCGCCATCACACAATTGGCTAATCCGTAATACGTTTGATGACCAAGTGGTACAGGTGACTTTACACCATAAAAAAGTGTCGTTGCCTCAGTTAGATTGGGCATCGGCAATATCGATATTGTTGTCAATTGTGTTGATTGTTTCTCTCTCGTTGATGGCATTATCAAGACTGCTTATCAAGCCGCTTATTCGTTTTAACAAAAGCATTAATGATTCATCAGATGATAATTTCATCAGCAAAATGGCTTCAAATCATTTTATTGATGAACTTGAAAATGTGTCTTACTCATTTAATCAATTACTGCTTAAGTTTAATGCTCAACAAAATTACTTAGAGACATTAACGGTTCAAGATTCGCTCACAGGCATAACTAACCGTAGGGGTCTTGAAGCATTTACAAAGCGAATTATTGCGCGCTGGCATCTAGAAAATGTTGGTTTTAGTGTGATGATGATTGATGTCGATAATTTTAAGTATTTTAATGATAAACAAGGTCATCTTAAGGGGGATGATGCATTAACTGCCGTTGCGACCAGCCTGTTAGAGGTTATGGCTCAATATGATGGGCTTGCTGCACGATATGGTGGTGAGGAGTTCTGCATAATTTTGGCCGATAATCATCATCAAAATATATTGAACGTTGCGGAAGAGATTCGTGAGTCTATCGAGAAATTGCACATCTCTAATAATATTGATGATCGAGACTGGCTCACGGTTAGTATTGGTGTGGTGGTGGTTGACGATAAATTAGCCGACGTAGAAAAATATAACTTTAGCGATGTATTACAACATGCCGATGAGCAACTTTATTTGGCTAAACAAGCGGGGCGTAATACTGTCAGAGTGGCGAAGTTTGGCGACTAAATATGCCGAATACCGATGAGTTAACTCGATATTTGGCATTTTAGCGCAAACACTACAGCTGTTTAAACTGCTGCTTTAAATCAAAATCACTGTCAGTTACCAGTCTCTCTAATACTTGTACCCGTTCAATCAATGCTTGGTTTTGGGCTTGTAGATCGCTAACACAGCCCGTGTCAGTTTGCTGCTTATGCTTCATATAATACTTAAACATTTCAGATGCAGTGGTGCCAACCACAATAATGAAGACCAGCGCGATAATGGCGATATCGTTTTCCATAATGACTCCTTATTAATGCTCTTTTGTTAATAGATTTTTGACTTTCTTATCTGACTTACTCTTGTTAAAAGCGCTAGCTAATCTCTCTTGTTAATAGCCCTCAGCCTTATTTCAACTCGGTAAGGCTGGGGCTCGTCGTTATAAGCTAACTGTTATAAGCTAACGGTTATAAACCAAAGACGACTTTTTCACTTTTAAGCGACTTTTCTAAGCCTGCAGCCAACGCAATGGCAATGATCAGTGTGGTCACAGATGAAATAATTAACTGCATCATTGGTATTTCACGACCTTTAATAAAGTCCATTAATGCTTGCTGTTGGCCTGATACGGGTAACCACTGCAATATGTCTGGAGCGATGTTGTAACTAGCTGCCATTGAAAGGGCCAGTGGTACAAATAACACCATGGTTAAGTATGATTGTGCCTCTTTAAAAGTTTTAGCCATAAACGATACATATAGTTGTAAGGTTGCGGCCATCAAGGCGACTGGAATACCCACTAAGAACATTAAGCCCATAAAGTCTTGGCTAATGTTGATGGTAAAGCCAATTTCTTGCCACGGTACAAAGGGGTAAGCCACTTTTGATACCAGTAAAATCAAGATTAACCCGAGCAAAGCAAAACAGGTTACGGCAATAATTTTACCGATGACCAATTGGCGGGTGCTCATTGGGTGGCTTAACAATAGTGCTAGTGAGTTACGCTCACGCTCACCCGCACTGGTGTCGATCGCGAGGTTCATACCGGAAATAAATACCGAGTACATCATGGTGAAAATAGCGATGCCTAAAATCATCCCACCTTTAGAGTCTGGTGTGGCTTTGTCTTCGATATTGACCTTTAATGGCTGGGTTATCCGTGGATTAATACCGCGTGCAATTAAGCGAATGCTGCCCATTTCTGCACTATATGCTTGCAGTTGACGCTCTAGTCGACGAATTGATTTTTGCAGCTTCTCATCTGAATTGTCGGCTATTAATATCACTTCAGCTTGTTTAGCTTTGGCCATATTGGCGGCGTAATCGTCACTAATGGTTAAGATGATTTTATTCGCTTGTTCATCTTCACCGTGGTTAATGCCGTTATTACTTAAGTAGCGCACTAAATCTGGAGCGTTATCGGCATTGTTGATATTGATGTTTAAATCTTCTGGACTAGACAGCTGGCCAATTAACACCATAAACATGCCGCACATGATCAGCGGCGTACCAATGGCATAATATAAACCTGCCATAACAGATCGTTTATCTCGTGCGGCGTCGATGAGTTCTTTGCGCACCATTGCGAGTATCATTTTCATTATGCTGCAATCCCTTCGTCGGTACCGATAAGTTCGATAAATGCATCTTCTAGAGAGTCTTTACCTGTTTGCTGACACAGTTCATCAGGGCTACCGATGGCAACCACTTTGCCATTAGCCATCACGATAACGCGATCACACAAGGCGGCGACTTCTTGCATCACGTGGCTTGAAAACAGCACACAATGACCTTGGTCTTTGAGTTGCAATAAAATGTCGCGCAGTAAGCGGGTGCTCATCACATCAAGTCCGCGAGTAGGTTCGTCTAAAATGATGTTACTTGGCTTATGAACAATGGCTTGTGCTAATGCCGTTTTCATCCGCTGGCCTTGAGAAAAACCTTTGCAGCGACGATCACAAATGTCTTCCAGCTTTAATTGTGCAATCACATCAGCGGTGGCTTTTTTAGCTTGTTTGCGCGACATCCCGCTGAGTTCGGCAAAGAAACTAATGTATTCACGCGGGCTTAAGCGTTCATATAAACCAAAAGGGTCGGGGAATAAGCCTAATTGCTTTTTGGCCCCAATCGGATCAACTGCAACATCTATGTTATCAACGGTAGCTGTGCCTGAGTCTGGCTTAAGTAAACCAAATAAGGTGCGTAAACAGGTGGTTTTACCGGCACCATTTGGGCCAAGTAAACCGGTAATTTGGCCATTCTCAGCGCTAAAGCTTAAGTTATCTAAGGCCTGCACATCGCCAATTTTTTTGGTTAAGTTTGCAACAGTAATCATGACTATTCCTTATCCGCAGTGGTATTCGCTGGTGCTGTTGTTTCTATGTCAGTGGGCGTGTCGATAACCGGTAGCGCTTCAACGGTATTGGCATTAAGGTAAAAGCTACGACGAACATCTTTTTGTAAGCATTCACCGTTGATGTCTTTTACTGAACCTTGGTCAACTAACTGGGCGACGAGGTCATTGCCACAGCTTTGACCGGCCACGCCGTGAGTTGCATAAGGTGCAATGAAGTGCTTTGATTTTGTTAGTTTTTCTTGTGCCAGCGCGCCCCAGTTTGGTGGTGTTGCCGGGTCGAGTTCACCAGATAACAATAAGGTGGGGATATCACTGAGGATAGGTTCACTAAAGTTGTCATCTACTTGTGGTATCGGCCAGGCTTGGCAGGTTTTTTCTAATCCATCTAACATATTACCGCTGATGTACGACTCTTTTGCATCTTTCCGCATTTGATCGGTAATGCGGTGAATGTCTTCGCCACACACAACGGATGCGTGCATGCCCATCGCAATACCTGTGCTATCAGCAGTTAATGTGTAAATACCTAATATCGGTTGGTAATTACCTTGTGCCGCTTGATGAATAGCATGCGGGATAAGTGCACGGATGTTTGCCATGTACATCGCCATTCTAATAGCGCCGCTAAACTTGCCGCGGGTGAGTAAAAACTCGCTGAGTTCATCTGTTTGTGGGTCACGTACTTGTTGGCTTATCGGAGCGGTGGCGAGCAGTTGGTCGACTTTATTATATTCGTCAGCCAAGTCTGGAAATTGTTGCTGGCAAGCAGGAGTACTTTTACAGTCGCGCCATAACACATTTAAACCACGTTCTATTGAGTCACCAATCGCCACGACACTTTGTTGCATCGGCACCACGCCATCCAGTGTCACTGTTAATAAGGCTTCTGGGTAATGGCGCATATAAAGCTGTGCCATACGTGTTCCGTAGGAAATACCGTATAAATGCAGTTTTTGGTAGCCCAAATATTCGCGTACTGCTTCGAAGTCAGTTAACGCGGTATTACTACCATATTGGCTTACATCGGCATCAATTTGACCTAGGCATTTTTCTGTCATGGCAATGATATCGAGAGCGTCATCATTCATACTGAGTAATTCAGTGGTGTCATCGTCGCAAGATAAAATGTTCGATTTACCGGTACCACGTTGATCAATCAGTAAAATATCGCGCTGCTGGCGAACTTTGGTCAACATGCGATTAAAGAAAGCGGCATTTTCAATGGCTGACTGGCCTGGTCCGCCTGCGATTGCCAGTAATGCTTCATTTGGGTGAGTGTTTTTAATTGCTGGCAAAATAGCAAAATGAATGTCGATTTGCTTACCGTCAGGTAGCTGAGGGTTTTCCAGCACAGTTATTTTACCGCACTGTAATTGCTCGTCTAAACCGTCTAAGTAACAAGCACTGGTTTTAGCGGGTGCTGCCACATTGGTTTGCGATGTGTCGGCATGACTATTGTTGGCGAGTAAAATTGCAATAGCGACCGCGAGCCATCGGCTAGTACGTGTTGCCGATTGGCATAACCCAGAGCGGGTTGACCGCTTGGCTAAGACTGTGTTGATAAACTTCCTGTTGATCATCGGAACGTTTCCTTTTTGCATTTCATGACGATTATGATACCTTAGCACTTAGTGTATGAGTGTATCAATGTATTAATACAGTTGTTAAAGGCTAATGTTAGAATTAATAAATGTCAACCCCAGCAGTGGTGAACCCATCTATCGACAGTTGCACGATCAAATCGTGCGCTTAATTGTCGGCGGGCAATTGCACCCCGAAGATGTTCTGCCTTCGGTGCGCCAACTTGCCGAGCATTTAGCGGTAAACCCGATGACGGTATCACGTGCTATGCAGCAACTTGTCGACCAAGGTTGGGTTGAGCGCCGCCGTGGTCAGCCGTCACGCGTGGCTGCCAGAACCGCGGCCAATAATGATTCTGGCAGCAGTTTGTTGGCACCACAATTAACTGCATTAGTTGAGCAGGCACGGCAGCTAGGGGTCGATTATGACCAGTTACAAGTATTGTTGGAACAATTTTGGAATAAAGAATAGCCACAGTTGAGCTAATTTTTAAGGACATCATCTAGGAAGTCGATAATGGAAGCCGAAGAGAAGCCCGTTTTACGCTTTAATCATGTGAGCAAAACCTTTGCTGCAAAACACAAGTCTGCAGCAGGTCATGCGGTGTTGGTCGATCTATCGATGACACTCTATCCAGGTATGGTGGTCGGGTTATTAGGCCAAAATGGTGCGGGTAAATCGACGTTAATGCGTTGTGCATTAGGCATTGTGGGCATCGAACAAGGCGACATTTCAACCCTTGGCGAACCGCCTACCGCTTTATCTGTTCAAGCAAAAGAACGAATTGGTTACGTACCCCAGCAGCCTTTTGGTTATGAAGGCTTTACCATAGATAAAGCGTTAGAATTGCACCGCAGCTTCTATCCAAACTGGGATATGACACTCGAGCAAGATTGGCTTAAACGTTTTGATCTAGATGCTACTCAAGCGGTGCAAAAATTATCAGTGGGTCAGCGTCAATCATTAGCATTGATAATGGCCATGGCGTATCGGCCAACCTTATTATTACTCGACGAACCCGTTGCCAGTCTAGACCCTATCGCTCGTCGTCAGTTTATGAGCGACTTGTTCGATCTCGCGCTCGATTCAGGTTCTGCAGTGTTATTTTCATCGCATATCACCTCAGATTTAGAACGTGTTGCCAGTCATGTTGCCTTAATTAAAAAAGGCCAACTGATACTGTTTAAAGAAATCGACGCCTTGCGTGAAGAGGTTAAATTACTCAACTTAGCCGAAAACGCTCAGTTACCGTCACATTATAAAATATTGAGCCAAACCGGACAAAGTGTGCTGGTGGATACTCAAGGTAACCCATCGAATATTGCGGGTGTGCAGAGTGAAAAATCACTCAACCTAGAACAGTTATTTATGGAGCTGCATCGATGAATCAGACGTTGCAAAACAGTCAACTTTCAGCATGGCGTAAACCTTACCGTGGCATGCTGCGGTTGTGGTTATATGACTTAGGCAGTGTCGGTTTTATTGGTGCCGCAGGATTAGGCCTAATGTTGGGTTTTTTGTGTTTTATCACGGGTAAAACTGAGGTTGTTAGCCTCGTTTTTTCCATGGCAACACTGTCTACGGGGGCGGCAATTTCTTGGCAGTTTAATCGCTTAGCAGCAACCGAGGTGACCGGTCTAATACCAAATTATCAAAAGTACGTACTCATACAGGCGGCGACCATCGCAGTAGGTATGTTATTGATACAACTATTCGCCTGTATTGGTTTTGCTGCTTACGATGTCATCCCCAGACTACTGCTAGCCATTGTGGTCAGTTTGCTGTTTGTATGGGCCTGTTTATGGCGCAGTAGCAGTTTTCATTTATCGTTTTTATTATTCATAACAGTGCCATTTTTAGATAAATTAGCGCTCACGATACCGACGTGGATGATGCTAATACTGATTGCTGGGCTATTGTCTTGGGTGATCCATTTATGTCGCCAACTTAGCTGGAATAATGAGGCGCGTGTGGTGTACCTCAACGCCGTGCAAATGGGCTGGATGTGGCTGCCGAGCATAAAAGGATTCACCTGGATTACTCGTGTTGAGCGGTTGTTTCATCCGATGAACTTTTTTATCGGCCCGGTGTTAACTATGATGCTGCTTTGTTTACCGTTGATCACCCTTGGTTTAATACTGCTGTCGTGGCTATTTGATATTGATGTACCAGCATTATTTTTATTGGTGCAATTTACCGTGATCAGTTGTGCCATTGTTCATTGGAGCCGAATTCAGCGTTGGCGCGCGGCAGAAACGCTGTTTTTATTGCCTTGTTATAGCGGCTTGAGTGGATTGCGCGATGCATTTTACCGCAGCCAGTATCGTTTCATCGCTGTGTTAGTGGCTATGGTCAGCGTGCTAGGTTTTACCAATAGCTTGATTGACCCGCAATATGGCGGATTATTTGTACTGCACTTAGGTCTCAGCACTTTTTGGGGCTGTGCGATTATGCTGGGAATGGGTTCGGCAAGCCGTAATAGCCTGCAAGCCACAGCAGCAATGCTAATAGTGTTACTCCATTCGATATTGGTGTCGTTGAGCTTTGCTGCAGTGCGTGACGGTGACAGCTTATGGGTATGGTTGCTTATGGATGTGCCACTAATTATTGTTGGTGTTGGCGCATTAATTTGGGGTAAAAAACGTTTGTGGCAACATGGCGTTTTGGCCCCGTAAATCATCGAGCATAACTGACAAACGTGACCGTAAGCTCAAAAATAGAGCAAAAGCTCTTATGGTTTTTAGCGACTTCAGGTAGAATGTAAAAAGCGGAACACTTGTAAGCTAAAAGGCCACTATCATATGTCATTAGATCAATACCACGTAGTTCGACTCCTGCAACAGCAAGGTCAGTCATTAGGCAATAACATTGCCCTTGAAGGCTTTGATATGCCTGCACCTTGGCATACCGTAACGTGGGGCGCATTTGATACGGTTACAGACTCAGTCGCACAGTTGTTAATTGAGTTTGGCTTACAAGTGCAAGACAAAGTGGTGATTTTAGCGCAAAACTGTCCACAGTGGACCTGTGCAGATATTGGTGCCCTTAAAGCTCGTAATGTTGTGGTACCGGTATATCCAACCAGCACCATAGAGCAAGCGGTATTCATTGTTAACGACTCTCAAGCTAAATTAATTTTTGCTGGTAACCAACAGCAATACGACATGGCTTGCACAGTGGCAGCCCAAGCTGAGTGCGTGCAACACATTGTAGTCTTTGATGCTAACGTTCCCCTTAATGCCGATAATCATGTGTATTTTGATCAAGTATTAGCGGCGCAATTTAATCCGCTGATTACCAATGAGCTCAATACTAGGCTAGCCAATAGCAATTTAGACGACTTATTTACGCTTATTTATACCTCTGGCACCACCGGCAATCCTAAAGGTGTGATGCTCGACTACCGTAATTTTGCCTCGATGATTAAACAGCATGACAGTGAGTTGCCATTTACTGCGGGTGATGTGTCGCTGGCCTTTTTACCGCTTAGCCATGTATTCGAGCGTGGTTGGAGTATGTATGTATTATGTCGCGGTGGCCACAATGTGTATTTAAACGACACTAATCGAATTAAAGAAGCCCTTATTGCGGTTAAACCACATACCTTGTGTGCAGTGCCGCGATTTTTAGAAAAAATTTACAGCGCTGTGCACGATAAAGTCGGCCAAGCGCCTAAAGCGAGACAAGCATTATTTGCTTGGGCGATGCGAGTAGGTAAACGCCAATTTGAAGTTAGCCAAGGTCGTGCTTCAGGAAATTTGTGGTTAAGTACACAGTGGAAGCTGGCTAATAAGCTGGTTTACAGCAAGTTACAGCAAGTGTTGGGTGGCCGGTTAAAGTTCATGCCCGTGGGCGGTGCCGCACTCGATATTAATGTGGCCAGCTTTTTTCACAGTATAGGTGTACCGGTATTGTGTGGTTATGGCATGACAGAAACTTGCGCCACGGTAACCTGTAATACTTTGGATAATCGCGTACCAGGTTCAAACGGTAAGCCACTAGAAGCTATGCAAATCAAGCTTGGCAAAGACGATGAAATCTTAGTGCGTGGCGATACTGTGATGCGCGGTTATTACAATCGCCCACAAGATACCGCCGAAGCCTTTGAAGACGGTTGGTTAAAAACCGGTGATGCTGGGCATATCGATGAGCATGGTAACTTGTATATTACCGATCGCATTAAAGAGTTAATGAAAACTTCAAACGGTAAATACATTGCACCACAGCGGGTTGAAGGTAAGGTAGCTTGTTGCCCATTTATCGAACAAGTTGCCATTGTTGCCGATGCGCGCAATTATGTATCTGCTCTAATTGTGCCAGCATTTGAAGCATTAAATACTTGGGCTAAAGCGCAAGGCATACATGTTGAAAACCCAATTGAGTTGTTACGTCACTCACAAGTGGTGGCTCATTTCGAGCAGCGATTAATCGAGTTGCAACATGAGCTAGCTGGGTTTGAAAAAATAAAAAAATTCACCTTATTACATGAAGCATTTTCGATGGAATCTGGACTCATCACGCCGACATTAAAGCTGCGTCGTAAAATGATTTACAGCAAATATCACAGTGAAATTAATGCCATGTATGGCAAGTAATTAATCAGCAATCTTTATACAAAGGACGCATTAGCGTCCTTTTTGTTTTTTACAGAAATATCATCAATGTGTCTTATGTTCAGTACCATGCAGGTTGATTGACGGAGTTTATGTAAAAATATTAAATTTAATATTTTTCAATGTTATACGGTATTTTGTAGGTGGCGTGTTACCCCAGGCTGAGATTATATACCTTTACAATAAAGACATTTTTGATGACCTCGAGTGAGATGTGTCGTTAGAATGGGTTAATGACATTTGTTCATCGAGCAAAACGTCAATGGACTCAAAATAATAATAAAGGATTCTTTGTGACAGATACTCAATTTAGCATGCCCCTCAAACCGCGCTTTTGTGAAACCGATGCGTTAGGACACATTAATAACACGGTTATCCCAGTGTGGTTTGAAGCGGCTCGTGAGCCGATTTTTGAAATCGTAAATCCAGGGCAAGATTTAACCAAGTGGAACATGATCATTGCTGGTTTTACTATCGCCTTTACTGCTCCAACGTATTATGGCGAAGAAGTTATCGTTAAAACGCACATTAGTCGTTTAGGCAATAGCAGCTTTGATATATTACAAAGCTGTTGGCAGCACGGTAAAAGAACCGCTGAAGCGACCACAACTATGGTGCATTACAATTACCAAACTGAAAAAAGCGAGCCACTTGCTGAGTTTGTACGTCAGCAATTGGCTGCATTAACTGGCACAGCTTAGGACTAACACAAAAGAAGCGATTAACGTAAAAACTTGGCTACGTAACTACAACTGGCACTGATGTTAAGTTTTTCTGTTTTCGCCCAAGCCAGTCCAGTTCGGACTAGCTTTTCAGCAATACCTTGGCCGCGTAAAGCGGGTGGTACGAAGGTGCGACTAAAATCAATATTTTGACCCTCTAAGTGATATTCAAGTATTGCCTCAACACCTTGAGTGATAACCACAAAACGATGTTGGCTAGCTTGGTGTTGCACGGTTACTGCATCTTGATTGCTCATAGTGTGTTGTCCTATTACTTGTAATGCCGCTTGTTGATGTGGCTATTGATGTTATGGCTGATGCTGTTACTCATGTTCCAACAAGGCGCTGAGTAATTCTGGTGTGAGTTTGGCTTTTTTGCCGGTTTTAAAGTTAAACATCACCACTTTTGCCCAGCCGATAGTCGTCACTGCTTGCTGTGCTTTACTGAACACGGTGTAATGCATCACAAAGCGATCTTCATTGATATCGCTGATCTTTACCCCTACAACAATTGAGTCAGGGAAGGTTACTGGGCGCTTAAAGCGGGCATTGGTTTCACTTAGTACTGGGCCGACACCCGTTGTTTTTAGATCGTCGAGTAGGTTAATTTGGTTAAAGAAATCGAGACGAGCGGTTTCAAAATACTTAAAATACACCGAATTATTAACATGTTGTAGTGCATCCATTTCACCCCATGCTACTTGAATGTCTGTGCTGATAGAATGTTGAGCTAAAAAGTCATTCATGGCGGTTCTCGTTATGAATTAATAAATTAAACGCTTGTTTAAATTTCAACTGTTAATTTAACAGTCCGGACAATGAACAACAAGGGACAGTGGCTATTACTGTGAGTATATCCAGTGAACTTATAAGGATTTTTACCTTGCGAAAAGAGACTTTTTTAACAACATCGAATTTATGGATATCGTCTTGCTGGACGGTGTTTTGCAGCCGATTTACTGAATTACAAACCAAACTGAGTTTGCCGCAAAAATTGTATCTGGTGGCGATAGTCTTACTGTTTGCTACTGACTCGGTAGCGTGGGTGGCCATTATCAGCGTGATGGCGATGTCGATTGAGTTCTGGCATTTATTTGAACGTATGTGGCACAGCTTGGCTGGCAAAGCGGTGTTGTTATTGTTTTATGCGATAGTGGCCAATTTTGCCTTGGCTAGTTCAAGTTCAGTGGTTAACGATGTGGTTGGCGTTGCAGCCAGTAGCTTTAATTACACCCATAACTTCGCCATTTTGCTCTACATTCCGGCATGGAGTGTGGTGATGAGCTGTATTGTGCTGTTATTACTACAGCTTATTTTTCCGCTAATGTTTGGTGTGTCTTTTATACTCCGCCCCTTTGGTGTGACCAACTTTCGCTTGATTAATCATGTGCATTTTCATCGTACAACCTTTTGGGTGCGAGTGATTCTTGCTGCAGTGGTGTTGTATCACCTTGCCATGCTGATGGACCTTTATGGTCAGGTTGAAAAAGCGTTGGATGATCCACAAGTGGTGCAATTAGTTGAAGCAGAAACCGAAGAGGAAATACTTGCTGATGATGGCTTGTCGATCATTGTCAAAACAGACCCTGCTAAGAAAGAGCCACCCAAGTCTGAACCCAAAACAGCGAAACAAGTTGAACGCGAGCAAGAACTGGACGCCATTGATGAAATCGCCAAGCAGCCTTACAGTCATTTGCGTAGCCAGTATTTTACCAGTGTGCGTAAAGCAATTGCGTTGTTTGCGTTTCAGTTGGAGGCGAATGCCAAATCCCGTTGTCAAAAACTACCGTTGTCGCATGTGGTCGAGCTTAATGATTATGAGATCCTTGAGATAACACCCGATATCAATGCGGAATATGGTTATCATTTTGAAGTGAAAAAATGTATTTCACCTGCATTTCCCAGTTAACAGGCACTTTGCAGGCATAAAAAAACGACCTAGATGGTCGTTTTTTTATGCCTAATCAGTCAGTCTTAATCGAACACTAACTCACTAAAGCTGCTTATTTTTTTGCACTTAGCTTGGCGTTGGTCAGCAAAGCGGATCATTTGGCAAGTTGTCATGCCGGCGGCTTCAGCGGCTTTGAGCTCTTCTGCTACGTCCGATACAAATAAAATCTGTTTTGGCTTCAAGCTAATGGTGTTGCAAATATTGCAGTAGGCTTGTTTGTCTAACTTATTGCCCGTGCGGGTATCAAAGTGACCATTGAACGAACCGGTTAAGTCACCTGCTTCGGTGTGGCTAAATAACAGCTTTTGCGCTTCGACAGAGCCAGAAGAGAAGCTGTAAATACGAATGCCTTTTTCTTTAATGCGCTCAATGCTATCGATAAAGTCAGGGTAAATGTGGCCAGTAAACTCTACGCGGTTATAACCTTGTTTCCAGATTAATCCTTGTAGGGTTTTAAGTGGTGTTAGTTTACGGTCTTCATCGATCCATTGCTGTAAAATCTCAGTGACTCGTTCGAGTGTCGCGTCTGGTTCTAAGGCAATATCTTTAACATCGCTGATACAGTAATCAACCACAACGTTATGTTGGTTTTGCTCAAGAAATTCAGCCATCGCTTTTCTTGAGTAAGGAAATAACACATCCTGAATAAAGTTAAGATCGGTAGTGGTACCGGCGGTATCAACGATAATAGCTCTAATACTCATAAGATTTGTTACTCCAAAACAATAAATTAACGTAATGATGATCCTAAGCTTTATTGGCGATTAAGGCTAGTGCTATTCGTGATATTGCACCCTAGTTAGATGACTTTGAATGCAAGATGTGAGCTAAGTTTAGATATTGCTAAATTGCCTTGTGTGATGTGGTCTGGTAGCTTCGGGTTAACTTAACTGTCACGTTTCACCAGGAAGGTACCATGGTTACAATAGGGAAAAAACGTTATATCAAATGGCCTAGCTTATGGGCTAAAAGCCTGTCTATATGCGCATTATTACTGAGCTTTTTTCATGTTAGTGTGGTGTTTGCTACTGAAATGTTGCCGCCAACGACCGAAACCTTGAGTGTGAAGTCTGCTTTATTTAGCGAGCAAGCCGATTTTTTGGTGACCTTACCAAACAGTTATACCAAGCAAACCTATAAGCGCTACGTGGTGTTATTTGACTTACATCCTCGTAGCCATTTGTATTTAGCGGGTATGCATGACTGGATGAGCCATAACGGTGGCTGGCCGTGGTTAGAAACCATTATTGTTACCGCGCCCGACGGTCACCAAGGCTTGGGAAAGTTAAAACAGGGTGCGATAGAGCAGCAGGGCGATCAAGCACTACTGGACTTTTTTGAGCAAGATTTACTGCCCGCAATTGATAAACGCTATCGCACCAATGGCTTTCGTATTTTTAACGGCTTTACTGGCAATGCAGGTTTAGTGTTATACAGCTTAATTAATCGTCCTAGTTTATTTAATGCTTATATTGCTGCCAGCCCAGTGTTATCAACAGACTTTGCCTATGTGCTAAATGATGCGCCTAAAAAGCTCAAAAACATGCAAGGCAAACCAAGATTTCTATTTGTGAGCACCAGTGATAGCGACTTTGAACAAAGGCAGCTGGATTCGTTTGCTAGGCTTGAAGATATTATTCAAACCAATGCCAATGCTAAATTGAGCTATCAAATAAAGCGTTTTGACGGCAGCTATTATATGACTCAACCTATCTTGGCGACGGCATTAGGCATCGAGAAGATATTTAACGATGTTCATACTGTTCTAGCGGCGGATTCAGAGGTGTCACAACAGGGTGATAAAGCTATTCTAGCTTATTATAAGCGACTGTCTGATGAGGTTTATGGCTTTGATGTGCCAGCAATAGATTCGCTGTTAGCTTTAGGTAATAGTTTAGTTAAAGCAGCACCACAGCAAGCGATTGGGGTTTATCAAGATACGCTGAAAGCCTACCCTAAAGCGCATTCGGCCTACCATGAGTTAGCCAGTGTTTATGCTGCTACAGGTAAAATGACTCAGGCTATTGAAGCGGAACAACAAGCGTTAGCAAGTACCGACCATCCGTTCTATCAAAACAAATACACTAAGCAATTAGCCGCGTTTCAAAACCAAGCTAAATAAAACTGATCTAAGTTAAACCAAGCTGCAAAACGATAAATGACAATAAAGCCACAGCACGAGTATTCGCTCTGTGGCTTTATTGTGTAGCCTGCTCAAACAGTATTATTCTGAGCGGAAGCTTATTATTTCGAGCTGAGGTTGATTACGCAGCCGTTTCGCTGGCTAACCACTGATTAATTTTTTGCTCCATTAAATCTAAAGGCAATGCGCCATTTTCTAATAAGCGATCGTGGAATACTTTAATATCAAACTTGTCACCTAAGACTTGCTTGGCTTTGGTACGTAGTTCGATAATTTTCAGCTCACCTAACTTATAGCCAAGAGCTTGGCCTGGCCAAACGGTATAGCGCTCAATTTCTCCGGTGGCTTCAGATAAATGAATCCCTTCAGTTGCCACCGCGTAATCAATGGCTTGTTCACGGCTCCAACCTTTAGCGTGCATGCCGGTATCAACCACCAGGCGAACTGCACGATGTAACTCTGACTGCAAACGGCCAATGTTGTCGATAGGGTCATTAGCATAAATGCCCATTTCGGCAGCTAAACGTTCGGCATATAAAGCCCAACCTTCGCCAGCCGCATTGGAATAAAACACTGTACTTAGCAGCGGTAATTCATCAGATAAGCCAATAATGGTTTGTAAATGATGACCTGGATTAGTCTCGTGGTAGGTCAAGGTCTGTAATGAATAAGATGGCAGTGATGCTGTGTCATACAAGCTGATCCAGAAAGTGCCTTTGCGTGAACCGTCTTGTGATGGCGCATCATAAAATGCGCCACTAGTAGAAGCCGCACGGCTGTCTGGTACCGCTTCAATAGCCACTTCTTGATTAGGTAAACGCCCAAACCAGTCTGGTAATTTTGCATCAACCAAGGCTAAGTCGGCATCAATATCGGCCATTAGCTGTTGCTTACCTTCAGGGGTATTAGGGTAAAGATATTGTGGGTCGTTGAGTAACACCTGCATACGCTCACCGACGGCGCCATCAACATAACCGACTTCTTTGAGTAGCCCGTCCATTTCGGCAGTAATCCGGGCTACTTCAGCTAACCCGAGTTGATGAATTTCATCGGCAGTTTTGGTCGAATTGCCTAAATGCTGGATAAGCGTTTGATATAACTTCGCCCCTTGAGGTAAACGACCAATGCCAGCTTCATGAGTTGCTTTTGGGCGCACGGCTTCTAACGCGGCAATCAGTTGGCGGGTGGCGGCATAGTATTTAGTGTTAACTAACTCGGCCGCAGACTTTACCAAAGTATCGCTATTTTCTACTTTGGTTGCATTAAGTTTAGTGTTAAAGCTGGTCACTAAAGGATGGCTGTTTGCTGGGCCACTGATTTGAGCTTGTAACCCGCGTAGGGTGTTATCAATGACAAAGTCTGGTGGAATGACGCCCATCGATACATCGTGATTGAGTTTATCGACCAATGTGCCCATAGCGGCAGGGTACATGCTTAAGCGAGTTAAATAAGCCTCGGCTTCGGCGGTATTAGTTACGGCAAACTTGTCTTCCATGTAACCGGGGAATTCAATTTGTAACCCCGATAAGTGGTTAACGGCATAGGGTAAAAACCATACGCCATACTCGCCTAACACAGTGCCATAATTAACCACTTGAGCAGGTAATAAAGCGCCTTTTACTTCAGACTTTATCGCGTTTAAGCTGATTGTTTCTGAGGGAGTTAAGCTTGCTACATCAATATCGTTGAGTTGACTCAGTATTGATTTTAGTCCTTTACGACGGTGGGTTTCACCAGATGGACTGTAGTCGGTGAGTTTAGACATCACTTTGGCATTGATGCTGGCATCACTCACGCCGTAGTAAGTGGCTATTTCAGGTCTGAGAACAAAGTAATCTTTAGTGATCGACTCTACTTGCTGCTTAAGACTTAGCTTAGTGGCAGTCTCACTTGCTGTTGCTGAGTTTGAATTATTTTCCGGTGTAGCAGGATCTGAACATGCAGTGACGAGCAGGCTAATGATTAAGCCATTAAGAAGTTTTTTCATTGATTACTCATTAAGTTAATAGCGGCATTCAAGTACGAATATAAGCATATTCTAACAGTTATGGAGGTTAAGCTGTTGCAGTTTTTATGTGCTGGGTATTTGAAAGTACGAGGGTAAGTTTGACGATAAGGTGTAAATATGGTCTAACATTATTAGACATTGACATGAAAAGGAGAGAAGTATGTTAGGTGAAAGCCATGCGTTATTAGTTGATTTCCCTGAGTATCAAGACAAGATTTCATTGTTAACCGCCAACGATACTGAGTTTGCTGAAGATGCGAAGCGGTATCATAAATTAGATACTGAAATTCGAAAGCTGGAGTTACGCAATACTCCGACTAGTGATGAGTTTATTGAGCAAGCAAAGCTTGACCGGTTGGTGTTAAAAGATAAGTTATATCAGTTGTTTACCCAAGCTTAATTCGCTTATTCAGCTTTTGGCCATGTCGGTATTTAGGTTGTGATGACATGGTCAATTTCTCGCTGCAATCTCAGTAATTCTTATTTCGTTGTGTTTTATGGCCTGCGGCCACTAAGGTCGTGGCGCTTCGCCCATACCAGATTTTCAAACTTCGTTTGAATTAATATCGCAAGGTTCCACCCTGCAAGGGCCAATTCTACCGTCATTCCGGTAATGCTTTTGAGCCGGAATCCAGCTCTTTCTTTTATTTAGGTTTTATGGCCTGCGGCCACTAACGTCGTGGCGCTTCGCCCACACCAGACCAAGAGGAAACCAACGGCTGTTCCCTCTTGGAACTCCCAGCCGCCACATCAAAATTATCTGAAAAGCGATAATTTCGCGACGTGGTTGAATCCAGCTTTTGACTTCGTTTTGGTGTTCTTCGGTCCTATTCGAAAATGCTAACGCTTTCGGTGGTACATCCTGTACCTCGAAAGCTAGCCAGACATCCATGTCTGGACTCACGCTATTTTCTTCAACGTCCTCAATGTTATTGAATCCTGGTGGTTTTAGTCTGCTCACATATTCTTTTTGTTTGTAGTCTTAGTCGTCTATATGTAAAGGCAACATGAATAGATTTAATTGCTTTACACTAAATAGATAGCAAATGTAGGATGTATATTAATCAATAACTTAAATGTCCGACTTTATTTGGCTAGCAGTTCAATAAGTTGTTAACAGTAAAAGGAATCTACATCTCGTGAAGTATGCCATTATACCTCTAGTTCTTGTTTTAGCTGGTTGCGCTCAAAACTCAGGCATCATTCCAATGGGCGGTGAAACTTATATGGTTTCTCGTCAAGCTGCTACAGGTTTTACTGGTATGGGTACGCTAAAAGCAGAGGCTATGACAGAAGCGTATGCACAGTGTCAAAAGTCAAAAAAAATGGTTAAGGTTCTAGAAAATATCGATGCAAAACCGCCATTTATATTTGGTAATTTCCCTAAAACCGAAATTCGTTTTAAGTGTATTGAAGAATCATAATCTAGCAAATTACTGTTAACAATTTGATGAATCAGGACAAATAACAGTTGGATTTTGCTCCTACGTCACTTATTTTAGCCAACATATTATTTTCCTCTTAATGAGGTGTTGGCATTTCACTAATAAAGGAGTATTTCGTGGAATCAGAATTTCAGAACCAATTTTGTTATGTCTCTACGCTAGAGCATCAAAGTACTTTTTATGGAAAGTATATTTATTTATACACCGACAAAGGTCAGCTTTCACTTACAAATGATGGCTTAGAATACCTAGGTAAAAAAAATAATTATTCCATTACTCGTAGCTCAATAAAAAACATTGAAATATCTCACTATTCTCGGGTTGCAAAACCTTTTAAGTTAAACTGTATTAAGATACGTTATATAGTTGATTCAGTTGAAAATACTATTTATTTAACACCTACAGGTTCAGGTTTTACTCCTATTTATAAAACCAATCAGTTAGTAAAAAATTGGTTCTCTAAATTAATGGAAATTATGCCTGAGTTACAAAATACCTAACAAATATGAGCTCCCGCCATTCTTTAGGTATTAGCCTTAACGCGTTTCCCCTTAAAACGCGTTAGACCAATTCTACTTATCTTACTTATCAATAAACCATGCTCAATTCAGCTTACTCTTTTGCAAATACCTTGCGGCCGTTTACCCAGGTGGCGGTGACTTTGTTTTGCCAGATCTGTTGTGGGTCGATTGTAAAATAGTCATCTTCGACTAGGATAAAGTCTGCTTTTTTACCGGGTTCTAATGAGCCTAAAAGCTGCTCTTGATGGCCTGCGTAGGCGGCGTCGATGGTGAAGCTTTTGAGTGCTTCGATGCGTGATAGTTTTTCAGTAGCGAGCCAGCCGTCGAGTGGTTGGTTAACATGGTCTTGGCGGGTTACGGATGAGTGCAATCCAAAAAATGGGTTGGGCGATTCAATAGGGAAGTCAGAACCATTGGCGATGACGGCATTAGCGTTTAACAGCTTGCGCCACGCATAAGCACCGGCCAAGCGGGCTTTACCTAAACGGTTTTCGGCCATATTTTTGTCGCTGGTGGCGTGGGTTGCTTGAATCGATGCGATAACCCCAAGCTTGGAAAAACGCGGTATGTCGGCTAAATCGAGAATTTGTGCATGTTCAATACGATGGCGTAATGCTTTTGAGTCGGTTGCTGCAATGGCGGTTTGGTATTTATCGAGTACCACTTGATTAGCATTGTCGCCAATAGCGTGGGTGTTGACCTGAAAACCCGCTTTCATCGACTGTAAAATCAGTTTACCGAGTTGCTCGTCTGAATACAGCATTAAGCCTTTATGGCCGGGTTGGTCTGAATATTCGTTGATTAATGCTGCGCCGCGGCTGCCAAGCGCGCCATCGGCTGATATTTTAACGCTGTCGACTTTAAACATGTTATCGGCAGTGGTGATGTGGCCTTGTTTTAAAATGCTAGTAAAGCGAGGGTCTTCCACTGACAGCATGCCATTAACCCGCACGCTCATGGCATTGTTCGCTGCTAATTGTTGGTATGCCTTGATGTTGTCGATGCTGATACCTGCATCGTGCACACTGGTTAGCCCGTATGACGCTAGGCTATCCATCGCTAGGGTTAAGGTTGATTGTAATTGCTGCTGATTGAGATCGGGGATGATGTTAAACACTAAATTCATCGCATTGTCGATTAACACACCGGTAGGGTTACCTTGCTCGTCTTTGACAATTTCACCGCCTTCTGGCGCAACAGTGGTTGACGAAATTCCCGCGAGTGCTAACGCTTTGCTGTTAACCCAAATGGCATGACCGTCAACTCGGCCAAATGATACAGGATTAACTTTAAAGGCTTTATCTAGGCTTTCTTTAGTCGGGAATTGTTTGCTGTCCCATAACTCTTGGTTCCAACCGCGGCCCATTAGCCATCCGTCAGTTGGGTTGTTTTTACTAAATGCTTGCGCGCGTTCAACGGCTTGTTGTTCGCTACTGGTGTTGGTCAAGTCTGCGGTTAATAAACTCAAACCATAACCTAGCACATGACCGTGGGCGTCGATTAATCCAGGTAATAAGGTTTTACCTTTGCCATCAATTGAGGTGATATCAGTTGCACTCGGTAAGGCTTGGTTTAAGGTAAATAGTCGATCAATTTTGTCGTCAGTAAATTGGATAGCATTGAAGGTTTGCAGTTTTCCGTCGACGAGCGTGTAGCCATTAACGTGATGCATCAGTGTGGTTTGTGCCATGGTGTTTGCGCTTAAACTAGCCAAACATAATGCCACTGATAGCGCTAAATATTCCTTTCTCATCTGTTTTCCCTTTTTATGACGACGATTAATCAGCATTCATTAAATGTTAATTAATGGTTAATGGCAAGGGGCAGTGCAAGTCGTCTTAAGGGGGGGGGGAGATTGATGGGGCTATATAGAGGAAATACTCATTGCTGTGTAAATTTATCGCCCAGCTAATACTGGGCGATAATCGTTAAGGCTAGTTGAACTTAGCTAGGGTGCTGGCTAATTCGTTTACATCCAGTACGTTGTAGTCTGGTTGTGCTGCTAGTGGGAACAATACTTTACCTTGGCGACGAATAAAGGCGGTTTGTAAGCCTGCTTTATCTGCACCGGCAATATCCCAACCGTGTGCGGCAACCATTAACGCTTCATCTGCATTAACGCCTAAATCTTTAATGGCCCATTGGTACGTTTTTAAATGCGGCTTAAATACCCCAACAGATTCTATGCTTAAGTTGGCATCAAAATACTGGCTTAAATTAGCATTTTTAAGCTGTAAGATTACGCCTTCTAATGATGAGTTGGTTAAGGTGACTAGTTTGTAACCCTGAGCTTTTAATTTAGCTAAACCTTCTGCAACATCTGGGTGAGCGGGTAATGAACGAAGTGGCGTTAGAATGGCGGTTTTAGCTTGTTCTGGTGTGATGGCAATACCGTTGATTTCGGCGACCATTTGCAATGAAGCAACGCCAATGCTACCAAACGTTTGGTAATCACCTGTAGCTGAAACTACTGAAGAATGATGCAACATGGTTGAGAACCATAATGGCAGCAAATCTTCACGACCATTAAGCGCTTTACCCACAGAGGCGCGCATATTTTCAAGATCTAACAAGGTTTCATTCACATCAAAAATAATCACTTTAGGCTTAACCAATAGTGGCTGCACCGCAGTATCTGCTGGATCTTTAGCAAAAGCGCTACTGGTATTAAGCATAAAAAAAGCTGTCGCAAGCGATATTAAAACACGGATTTTCATAAAACCTCTGGCAATGTGATGTTGGTTAAAAGAACTTATCGAGTATTCATCTCACAGTTGTTGCCAGTGACACTGATATTAATAAATTGAACGATTGTTCATTAATGTAGTCAGCCTAAATGAAACTGACCTTAAAATCACGGTTTTATTGCCTAATAGTTTAATTAATCTGAAGTTGGGATTTGAGGTGACGTACATAGCAGTGCCACTGGAGATAGACATTATCGCCAGTGGTACTGCTATCAGTTATGAGTTTGAACTGAAGTTGTGGGTTATTTGATTGAGAAAAGTTGAGCCCAATTATTTAACTGTTTAATTGGGTAGCGCAACTACCTGACCATTTTTGACAACGGTTTTACACAGGTTCACTCCGTAAGCATAAGCTAATTGTGCTGGAGTGGTGATATCCCACAAACAAAAATCAGCTTGTTTACCTACGGTAATACTGCCGACATTATTGTCGATACCAAGTGCTTTTGCGGCATTAATGGTCACACCTTGTAAGGCTTCTTCTGGGGTGAGTCTGAATAAGGTGCAAGCCATATTGAGCATTAATAAGGTGGAGCAAATAGGCGATGACCCCGGATTAAAATCGCTGGCAATAACCATTGGCACCTTGTATTGGCGCAGTAAGTCGATTGGCGGTAATTGGGTTTCGCGTAAAAAGTAAAATGCGCCGGGTAATAAGGTTGCACAGGTACCACTTTCGCTTATGGCTTTAACACCTGCTTCATCTAGAAACTCAATATGATCGACCGATTTAGCCCCAAGCTTGGCCGCTAAGGCGCTGCCGCCCATATTGGTTAATTGCTCGGCATGCAGTTTAATTTGTAATCCCGCTTGCTTGGCCGCAGTTAATACTCGCTCAGTTTGCTCAAGATTAAAGGCGATATTTTCACAAAATACATCGACGGCGTCAGCAAGGTTTTCGGCGATTACCGCGGGGAGCATGTCATTAATGACGAGGTCGATATACGCATCTGCATTGTCTTTATATTCTGGCGGAATCGCATGGGCGCCCAAGAAGGTGGTGCTTACATCAATGTGATGATGTTCGCCTAGCTCACGTGCAACGCGCAATAATTTAAGCTCTGTTTCGGTGTTTAAACCGTAACCGGATTTAATTTCAACCGTGGTGACGCCTTCTCTGGCTAGGGCATTTAAGCGTTGTCGGCCTAGTTCAAATAGTTCAGCTTCATCGGCATCGCGACAAGCATTAACCGTTGAAATTATGCCGCCACCTGCGCGAGCTATTTCGGCGTAAGTCGCGCCTTGTAAACGTTGTTCAAATTCGTTGGCGCGATTACCAGCAAAGACTAAGTGGGTGTGTGCATCGATAAGCCCAGGTGTTATCCAGCCGCCTTTGCCTCTGTAAACTGGGGTTGCCAGTACATCAAATTCAGGTAGTTCACTGCGCGGGCCAACCCAAGCAATTTTGCCATCTTTTACTGCGATAGCCGCTTGAGGTATTACGCCGTAAGCCTCTTGGATATTGGTATCCATGGTGGCCACGTTTACATCAATCCACACTTGATCCCACGACATGAAAACTCCTAAAAATGCATTAATTATTGATTGCTAAACAATACTTGTTTTAACTTGTATATACAAGGTAGGATGAATGATGTGTTTTTAAACAGCAATGACATTATTGTCTAAAAAACCGAGAGCTGCTGATATGGCCCAAGCAAAGTTTGCCCAGATAAAACAATTCATTTTGAGCCGTATTGAAACGGGCGAATGGCAAGAAAACGACCGAGTGCCGTCTGAAAATCAGTTAACTGAATTGTTCGCCTGTAGCCGTATGACAGCAAGGCGGGCGTTAACTGAGCTGGTGGACTCGGGCGTGTTAGAGCGCACTCAGGGAGTGGGTACGTTTGTTGCGGGATTAAAGTCGCAATCGTCATTGCTGGCTATTCGTAATATTGCCGACGAGATAAAAGACCGTGGCCATGGCTACAGTGTTAACCAGCTTGAATTGACACAAATTGAGGCCAGCACTGCGGTGGCTAATGCACTGGGGCTGGAATTGGGCAGCCCTGTATTTTATTCGGTGTTGGTACATTGCGAACAAGGCTTACCATTACAAGTGGAAGAGCGTTATGTGAACCCACTGCTTGTGCCTGATTACCTACAACAAGATTTTAGCTCACATACTCCACATGAATATTTATCGGCGGTGGCACCACTGACAGAGGCTAAACATACCGTTGAAGCCATTATGGCTAACGAGCTGTTACAACAACGTTTAGCCATTGCGGCAACGGAACCTTGCTTACAAATTTTACGTCGTACCTGGTCACGCCAAGGTGTGGTCAGTTTTGCTCGTTTAGTTCATCCGGGCAGCAAATTTAAACTAGGCGGCCATTTAACCTTTGCGCGTTAAATGGTGGTATCGAAAATGAAAACCGTAAGACATTAAACATAAACAACAAGACCAATAAAAAACCAAACTGAATAAACTCAGTTGAAGAGGAACATATGGATAAACGACACGATCCAAGCCGTCGCATTATTGCGCCGCACGGTACTCAATTACAGTGTAAAAGTTGGCTAACCGAAGCCGCGATGCGCATGTTAATGAACAACTTACACCCTGATGTTGCCGAACGCCCAGAAGATTTAGTGGTGTACGGCGGCATTGGCCGCGCCGCGCGCGACTGGCAAAGTTACGACAAAATTATTGAAGTGCTTAAACGCCTTGAAGACGATCAAACCTTATTGGTGCAGTCTGGTAAACCTGTTGGGGTGTTTACCACTCATAGCAATGCGCCACGGGTCATTATTGCTAATTCAAACCTAGTGCCACATTGGGCTAACTGGGAACACTTTAACGAACTGGATAAGAAAGGTTTGGCCATGTATGGCCAAATGACTGCGGGTTCGTGGATTTATATTGGTTCGCAAGGCATTGTGCAAGGTACTTACGAAACGTTTGTCGCCATGGCTAAACAGCACTTTAATGGCTCGTCAGCGGGTAAGTGGATTTTAACCGGCGGTCTAGGCGGCATGGGCGGTGCACAACCACTGGCTGGTACTATGGCGGGTTATTCGGTATTAACCTGTGAAGTCGATGAAACTCGTATCGATTTTCGCATGCGCACTGGTTACGTCGACAAAAAAGCCACTTCATTAGATCAAGCATTAGCGATGATTTACGCAGCAAACCAAAGCGGTAAGCCTGTTTCGGTCGGTTTACTAGCGAATGCCGCCGATGTGTTTACAGAGCTAGTGACCCGCGGCATTGTGCCTGATGTGGTGACAGACCAAACCTCCGCGCACGACCCATTAAACGGTTATTTACCTCAAGGCTGGACTTTAGAATACGCCGCTAAAATGCGTAAAACTGACGAAGCGGCAGTCGTTAAAGCGGCGAAGCAATCAATGGCGGTGCAAGTTAGAGCAATGTTGGCATTGCAGGCAGCCGGTGCCGCAACCACAGATTATGGTAACAATATTCGCCAAATGGCCTTTGAAGAAGGCGTAACGAATGCGTTCGACTTCCCTGGGTTTGTGCCAGCATATGTACGGCCGTTATTTTGTGAAGGCATTGGACCATTCCGTTGGGTAGCCTTGTCTGGCGATCCGGAAGATATCTACAAAACAGATGCCAAAGTCAAAGAGCTGATTCCAGATAATCCACAGTTACATAATTGGCTCGACATGGCGCGTGAGCGTATTGCGTTTCAAGGCTTACCTGCACGTATTTGCTGGGTCGGACTTAAAGACCGTGCCCGCTTAGCGTTAGCTTTTAATGAAATGGTCAAAAACGGTGAGTTATCGGCACCAATTGTTATCGGTCGTGATCACTTAGATTCTGGCTCAGTTGCCAGCCCAAATCGAGAAACAGAAGCCATGTTAGACGGCTCTGATGCGGTGTCAGATTGGCCATTAATGAATGCCTTACTCAATACGGCTAGTGGTGCAACTTGGGTGTCATTGCATCATGGTGGCGGCGTTGGTATGGGCTTTAGTCAACATTCTGGAGTGGTGATAGTGGCCGACGGAACCGATGAAGCTGCGGTACGTTTAGGCAGAGTATTGTGGAACGACCCTGCTACAGGAGTAATGCGCCATGCAGATGCTGGCTATGACATTGCAAAAAATTGTGCCAAAGAGCAAGGCTTAGACCTGCCAATGTTAGGAGCTTAATCCATGTCGACTTATTCATTTGAACTTATTCCAGGTACGCTGACATTAGCGCAGACTCGTGCGATCAGCCGTAATAGTGTCAAGCTGACCCTTGCGAAAGAAGCGATTAAAGACATTAATCAAAGTGCTGAAATCGTCCAGCAAGTATTACGTGAAGGCCGTACTGTTTACGGTATCAATACTGGCTTTGGCTTGTTAGCCAACACTAAAATTGTTCCAGAAGATCTGCAATTATTGCAACGCTCTATTGTATTGTCCCACGCAGCTGGCATTGGTAAATACATGCAAGATGCTACCGTGCGCTTAATGATGGTTTTAAAAATTAACTCATTAAGCCGCGGTTTTTCAGGTATTCGTTTAGAGGTTATCGAGTTTCTCATTCAGCTAGTGAATGCCGGAGTGTATCCGTGTGTGCCAGAAAAAGGCTCAGTCGGGGCATCGGGTGACTTAGCGCCATTAGCTCACATGTGTTTACCTTTGTTAGGTGAAGGCGAAATGAGCTATCAGGGGCTGATTATCTCAGCAGTGGAAGGTCTTGAGATTGCTGGGCTAAAACCTATTGAATTAGCAGCCAAAGAAGGGTTAGCGTTACTGAATGGTACCCAGGCATCAACAGCGCTGGCGCTTGAAGGTTTGTTTAATGCAGAAGACTTGTTTGCCGCCAGTTCAATTATTGGCGCCATGAGTGTTGAAGCCGCTATGGGCAGTCGTAGTCCGTTTGATGCGCGCATTCATGCTGCGCGTGGACAAAAAGGCCAAATTGACTCAGCAGCCATTTTCCGTCATTTGCTCACTAACGAATCGGAAATTAGCCTAAGTCATACCAATTGCGAAAAAGTGCAAGACCCATATTCACTGCGCTGTCAGCCACAGGTATTAGGTGCGTGCTTAACCCAAATTCGTCAAGCAGCAGAAGTGCTTGGCGCTGAGGCAAACGGCGTTACTGATAATCCATTGGTGTTCCAAGATACGGGCGATATTATTTCGGGCGGTAACTTCCATGCCGAACCCGTTGCGATGGCGGCTGATAACCTCGCCATTGCGATTGCTGAAATGGGCTCTATTTCGGAACGTAGAATGGCGTTGTTGATTGATTCTAGTTTGTCTAAGCTACCGCCATTTTTAGTCGATAACGGTGGGGTAAATTCTGGCTTTATGATTGCTCAGGTCACCGCGGCTGCACTTGCATCGGAAAACAAAACCTATGCACACCCTGCCTCGGTAGACAGTTTGCCGACGTCGGCAAACCAAGAAGATCACGTGTCGATGGCGACGTTTGCTGCACGACGTTTACGCTACATGAGCGAAAATACCCGTGGAGTATTAGCTATTGAGTTGTTAGCTGCTGCACAAGGGTTGGACTTTAGAAAGCCTTTGCAACCAAGCGCTGCAGTAGCAATGGCCAAAGCCGAGCTTCGTGAAATAGTGACGTTTTATGATAAAGACCGTTATTTTTCACCTGATATAGAGAACTCTGTCGACTTATTGTATAGCGCCAGTTTTAACCGATTACTACCGCAAGGCATGCTGCCGAGTTTTTAGCTGAGCTGAGCAACATACCATGAGCATGATATGGCTATGGTAGTTTGGTAAAGGACCGCAAGGTCCTTTTTTATTATCTTTTATTACTTATAGGTAAAAGGTAATTTTTGTTTAATCTTGTTTGGGTATACTCACATTCATCGCAACTGTTAACATAATCGTGAAAATAGTAACTTGCATTAAATTTATCATCTTGACTGATAGGGTCGATGTTTCGTTAACGTTATACATCAACACCATGCATAATGAGTATATTGATAAGCCTGCGAATGTTTGATTTTTTATGCGGTTTAATTTAAGTCTTTTGATTGAGTAAAGGGCAAACGTGGCTAAGGATTTGTTTGTGAATACAGAAGTGCGGATTGAAATTGCGGCTTGGTTAACCCGTTTGGGTATTAATAGCCAACCATCGGATGGTGTCGCGACATCGATATTAATTTTGGCTTGTGTGATTGTGGCAGGTTTAAGTTATTACATTACCCATCGATTTGTAGTTCACGGTGTGAATGCAGTGATCCGCCGGTCTTCGGTCACTTGGGACGATATTTTCATGCGCTTTAATGTGTTTGAACGTCTCGCTATTTTGATCCCCATTTTAATCCTCGATTTATTGATCCCTATTGTGCTCACCGAGCATGAGTTGATCAGCGCTTTTATTGATCGTTTCCTTAGCGCTTTGTTAGTGTTTTTTATTATTCGAGCTGTGTATAGCGGGTTAAATGCGATTGATGAAATTGCTGATATTAATCATGTTAATCGCCGTTTACCGGTAAAAAGTTTTGTTCAGTTGACTAAGTTATTCCTATTTTTTATTGGGTTAATTGTTGTTTTTGCTATTCTAGCCGACCAGTCGCCTATTTATTTCTTTAGTGGTTTAGGTGTTGCTACCGGTTTGGTCATGTTGGTGTTTCGAGACACCATTTTGGGCTTCGTTGCTGGGATTCAGCTTGCTGCTAACCGCATGGTGAGTAAAGGCGATTGGATCCAAATGGATAAATACGCTGCAGACGGCGCAGTTGAAGATGTAACGTTGACCACCGTTAAAGTACGAAACTGGGACAATACCATCACCATGATCCCAGCTTATGCATTAGTGTCAGATGCATTTAAGAACTGGCGCGGCATGTCCGAGTCGGGTGGTCGACGGATTAAGCGATCAATCAATATCGACGTAAATAGCATTCAGTTTTTGACCGATGACGAACGTATCCGCTTAGGCAAAGTCAATTATTTGAAAGAGTATTTACCACAAGTGTTCAGTGAAATCAGTGTTGCTAATGCCAACGTGAGCGATATTGATATGAAGGTGAATGGCCGCCGCTTAACTAATATCGGAACATTCAGAGCATACTTACAAGAGTATTTACGTCGTCATGACAAAGTACATAAAGACATGACCTTAATGGTAAGGCAGCTAGCACCAACCACTGAAGGTTTGCCGATAGAGCTGTATATTTTTACCAATGACATTCGCTGGACCTACTATGAAGCAATTCAGGCAGACATTTTTGACCACATTTTTGCCGTGCTACCTGAGTTTGGTTTACGTGCATTCCAAAACCCGACAGGTACAGACCTTCGCAGTATAAAGCAATGGACCGAACAGCATTGATAAGCTGTCTGATAGGCGATATCTGCAGTGGTTAAATTATTGGTATTAGTATCATTGCTGTTGCTGTGGTCGGCGATGCCCGTGCAAGCTAATTGGTTTAATGACATCAATAGGCAAGTTCGCTCAATAGGCGCTGCAAAACCAGTGACAGCCGAACCGTTAACCGCCGCAGAGTTAGCTGATTACCCAACAAGCTATCACTTTGAACGTGTAATAGTACCAAGCCATCAAACCCCGCTGTTTGTGCTACAAGCAGGGCTTGAGCACCGTGACACCGTTGTTCTTATTCACGGCTTAGGGGAGTTGGCTTCTAAAGACTGGTTAACGGTGATTCCTGCGTTAGCAACGCAGTATCATGTAGTTGCTATCGATTTACCTGGTTTTGGTCTATCGCAAGGTGCTGTATTTACCTATTCACCTAAAGAATATGCCAAGGTGATCTATTGGGTTATTAGCCATTATCGCCATCCCAATGCTCAGGTACATCTTGTGGGACATTCGATGGGGGCGGCGATTAGCTTATACTATGCTAGCCAGTACCCCGGCAAAATTGAACAACTTGTGCTGGTAGATGCTGCTGGTATTTTGGACCGGACTGCCTACTTAAAACAGATTTCGAAGCGAGATATAGCTAATAGCGAATTACCACAAGGCTTACGCCGAGTGTTAGCGCGGGTTGATAATTTTGCAGATAAGATACTTGAGAAAACCGGAACGGGGTTAGATCCAACGAAATGGTTAAGTCGTAATGAGTCTATTCGTAATATTACCATTGGCGAACAAACCAACACTAATGCGGCATTAGCATTAATGGAACAAAACTTCTCAGTGCTTAATTACCAACAGATGCCCGCGACGCAGTTAATTTGGGGTGCCGATGATCAAGTTGCGCCACTGCGGACCGCTGAAGCACTGCTGCATGTATTACCTACTGCACAGCTAAAGGTTATTGCTGGTGCAGGGCATGTACCGATGAAGTCTCACCAACACATCTTTAATCAAATGTTATTAACGGGTCTAGCATCGACTTCTCCTTCTAATGCTAAAGCTTTGGCTCGTGATCAACATTCAGAAAATAGCAGTCAGCGTATTGGCAAATGCTATCAAGATAGCCAACAATATTTTTCTGGGCATTATGATCAGCTCTTTATTGAAGACTGTAAATTGGTGTTCATTGACAATGTTGATGTCAACCAACTCACGATGAGTGATTCGATTGTAACAATCAAGTCTAGTCGCATAGGCATGCAGCAGAAAATGATGAAGGTCACCCGCAGTACTATTAGCGCCACAGACACTGAATTTTTGGGTGAGATTAACAGTACTCGCAGTAGGTTTGATTTAGCTGGGGTAACCTTTTGGGGTGAGTCTCCGGTGTTCATCTCGCAAGAGTCGACTCGGCTAGTGCTATCTTTAGTGCGGATCCATACGCCAACGCACGTTATACGTTTAGGCGGCAGCTACGTGTTAGCCGCTGAGAGTTTAGAAAGCGTGTTATAAAAAACGCTGAATACTGTGTAAGACACTTCTTGTATATCCAACACTGTCGCACTTCTGATTAATCAATATAAGCTAATTGAGCGTTAATTATTTCAGTGCTATCTCTGCTGATAATCAGGAACCATTTTTGGATGATAACCTTTGATTGAACGGTAAAAATCCATTAACTGATTTATTTCGTGTTCAATATCTCCCGTCGGTCTTAACGGTTTGGCAATCACAACCGCTTTGCGGCCAAAATCTAATCCGATTGGCACTATATCAACATCCGCTTTGGCTGCAATATGGTAAAAACCACTTTTCCAGCGGGTTACTGGGCTACGTGTCCCTTCAGGTGCTAAGGCCAGTTTATACAGTGGATCTTGTTGGAATAACAGCACCACACCGTCAACTAAGTTATTGTATTTACGTCTATCGACAGGGCTGCCGCCCATGGCGCGAAAAAGCCATCCCCAAGGTGGAATAAACAGCTGATGCTTACCTAAAAAGTGGATTTTGGTGCCTAAGGCACTGCGGGCGATAATACCAATGATGAAATCCCAGTTACTGGTATGTGGGCCAACAATAATGACGCATGGCTTAGTTTTGTCGAGTTGGCCATCAAATTTCCAACCCAGTATTTTGAGTAATCCTAAGCAAAGTGAACTGAACATAGTGTGACCCCAATCATTGAGCTTTATAAAGCTTCTTGTTGTTATTATTCGATTTATCAGCTAGTTGATGTGGTTAATCGACGTTGATTCGTTTGTGATATGCATTATCAGCATAGTCTGTAATCGTGCTAATTTCATGCTTAACCTCAATTTGGCTAAGGTATGAGATAAATGTTGTTAGTTACTTTGTTTAAACTTGCCATTGGCTTTGTGAGTAAGGTAAACGTATGCAGCAGTAGTTACTTATCATCAATGAATGCAGAGCAAAAGGTCGCAGGTGCATCGTTTTCTATGTCGTTCTAAAGTTATTAACTAATATGTTGTCTAGTGAGTGATGGGCTTATCAAACTCAGCGATGTGTTTTGCTTCGTCTAGAATAACCTGCTCTAACTCTGCTTCTGATTTCATCCGTTCAAAATCAAACTTCATCCGTTGTTGTTTCGGCAACTCTTTACGTGCTTCCATGATGGGATGGTTTCTAATTAGTTCATAATGGGTAAACAGGTTAGGGAAGTCTGCCATAACTTGTTCTGATAAGGATAATGCATCAAATAGTTTACCTATGCGCATAACGCCTTCAGACAGTTCACAACGGTCTTCTAGCATTGCTGCTGCAATGTAACGGATATCAGTCAGTATTTGCTGTCTACGCTCGTCGGCTTTAGCCTTACGTTCAGAAAGTGCTTGTTGGTTAGCTTGTGTTTTACGTTTAAGCGTTAACAGTAAGTGTGCTGCGTAGGTAGCAAGGGCAACAATAATGAGTAAAGCAATAACGATGGCGGTTGTAGACACAATTTATCCTTTTTTGAATACAAAACTGGCGCGATATGCGCCAGTTTTCTGATATCAAACCAAGAAATAGCTTGGTATTACTTTCATCGAGCAGATTAATCTTTCTGCTGATAATCTTTAAGCAGGTCGGCACCTGATTCAAAACGATTTAATAGTTCATCATCGCTCAGTTGCTTTTTAGGGCTTTGTGTTGGTGTATCATCACCTTCAGTAAGGCCTAAGCTCAACATCAGTTGCTCAATTTTGTCTAACTGAACATTCAACCACTTTTGATCAGTGTCAGATAAATCACGACCTTCTTCAAGTTGGTCAAGTAACTGATTTAGTCTTGGATCGTCTTCAAGTTTCAATAACTTCTGTTCGTCAGTCAGTTTAGGCTGCTTAGGCTTAACCACTAATGGCGCAGTAACTGCTGTTGGTAAAGTGAGTGCCACCGGCTTTTTGCTGCCATGACGTACATCTTTACTCTTAACCGAAGTGTTACCAGATGCTTGTTTAAGCAACGTTTCATTGTGACGGCTGCCTGATTTACGGCCGGTTTCAGATTTTTTACCATCGACCGCGTTGCGATCAACTTTTTTTACTCTAGGTGCAAACTTAGCGCCGTTTTCGCCGCCTTTGCGAGTTTTTTTACTGCGAGCCATGATGTTCTCGTTAGGTTTTCTAAACACGTCCTTGCAGAGCAATTTCTACAAGGCACTAAATAAGGATGCGCTTTATATCAGATTTTGATGATTTTTGCATCAAAACCAGATCTTTCGATGCAAATAATAGCTCAAAATCACTATTTAATGCTAAATATTCGAATGTCTGCTGCTGATAAAAGCTTACATGAGTTGGATTGTTTTTGTAATGCCATTTAGCAAAATGGTCTTGATCGGTCAATAAAGGTGTACTTATAGCTAACCAGCCATTGGGCTTAACCAGCTGATTGAGTAACTTCCATTCACGGTGTGGATGACGAAAGTGTTCGAATACCCGGTAACAACATACAAAATCATAGCTATGTTTCAGTACCGACTGATCTGCAGCAAAAAACGGGTCGTACTGATTAACAAGATGACCAGCATCAACAATGGATTGCCTGCTCTGTTCGTCAAGTAAGCGGCCAAAATTAAGGCCAGTTAACGCGCCGCTCTGTTGCTGAGATATTTGGCCTAATAGTGGCAGTATAAATTGCGATAATGGCTTTTGATTCGATGACTTTTGTGCTCGACCGTAACGCTGACGCTCAATATCGGGCATAAGATGTGATTTTGGGTTAGCAAAGACTAAGCCACAGCGTTCGCAGATGTAGAAAGCTCTTTTTTTGTCTTGAACAAAAAATTGAGCACAATGATTACAGAGCGGGCATACATTCATCAAATACAGCAGTACCTAAGTATTGACTTAATAAACGATTATATAGCGTATACGGTTAATTTAAAGTAAGTATTTGAAATGAAGTTGATATTGAGGCCATTTAAGCATAAAAAAAGGCGGCAGTATAAACTGCCGCCTCGTAAAATAGTGCTTAACGCACTTTATTCTGATTCCAAGTATCCGTACTTGCTATGTGACTATCCCGGTCAGATCTTTATTTATTTTGCTTTCCATGCCGTTTTTAATTGTTATTGGTCATCAATGACGCTTTTTTATATTCTGTTGCCGTCCTGACTACAGCTTCCGTAGATGGTCTTCAATGACGCATCATTATCCTAATTGCCTTCAATGACATTAGTTAACCATCCTTGTTACTTTATACCTTCGAGCGATAAAGCTTCCAGCGGGTGCATCCTCAGCAATAAGCTTTGTTTGCTATTATTTGAATCCTTCAAATAATACTCTGGGCTATCAGTCACTCTGTTGTGTAAGGCAGTGCTAAATAGCATGTCGACCAATCGGTCTATTCCTTACAAATTTTACGACCTGTATTTCAAAATGAAATCTCGACTCATATTTTTATTATTAGTGAGTGGTCTTAAATTATTATTATTATGAATTATCTTTATTCTTATATCTTAAATGTATCTGTCCGAAACCTGCTTGATGTTATTAGATTTATATTACAAACAGCTGGGTTTACCTCGGTACGGGGTGTATTTAACGCTAAAAGTGTGAACGCTGTCAAGTAATAATCGATGAAGTTGACGTCAACGTAAACTTTGAAGTGTAAAAAATGGGCTCGAAAGCCCATTTTTTATTGTCTCATATTCCGTAGTATTAGTTCTTAATGCTTGAAATATATTTAGATAATGCATCGATATCGGCATCTGATAGCTTTTTAGCTACATCTTGCATCATGCCGTTTAAATCATTGTGACGACTAGCATCACGGAATTTTGTTAGCTGAATTTTGATATAGTTAGCATGTTGACCACCAACAGCAGGGAAACCAGCAGCTTCTGCACCCTCACCTTCAGGTCCATGACATGCAACACATGCAGTAATACCACGGGCAGCATCACCGCCTTTGTACAGTTTTTCACCTGCGGCAGGTACATCGGCAACGTCGGCGACAACTTTTACTTGGCTAGCGAAGAATGCTGAGATGTCAGCAATGTCTTCATCGCTTAGACCCATTGACATCCCGATCATGATTGGGTCCATACGACCTTCAGCACCACCGGTTTTAGCTGCTAATCGGAATTCAGTTAATTGTTTTTCAAGATATGCAGGGTGTTGGCCTGCTAATTTAGGATACATATCAATCATGCTATTGCCGTCAACACCGTGACAGGCAGAACATACGATTGCTTTAGTTTTGCCTACTTCAGCATTACCTTCAGCCATAACTGGTGATGACATAGCGGCGACTACAGACAGCGCAAGAGCTAACTTTTTCATGGCGTTCCAACTTCTAGTTAATTTATTGTCCTGAGCTTACTAGGAAGACCCGCAAGCGTGGTAAAATGTTTTTCCAAGCGCTTTGATGTAGTTTACGATGCTCGTGAAGAGCTAGATCATTTATGACTACATCACACATATTAGCGTTGCTTGGGTATATAATGTGATCAGGCTAATATTTTACACGAAAACGTGCAAAAGTAAGCAATTGTTAAAAATTTATGGTAATGCGTTTACTAGAAGTAATTTAATTGGAGTTAAGAGTGACAGATTCTCGTATCGATTTCCGTAGGGCTAAGTTTTTAATCAGTGCGCCAGATATTGCGCATTTAGATCAGTATCTTCCTGGGGATATCGGGGTGGAGATTGCGTTCGCTGGGCGCTCTAATGCCGGTAAGTCCAGCGCGTTAAATGCGCTTACTGAACAAAAAAGTTTAGCTCGAACCAGTAAAACACCGGGTCGAACCCAATTGATCAACGTGTTTCAGCTAGATGATGATCGCCGTTTAGTCGATTTACCTGGCTATGGTTTTGCGCAAGTCCCTTTAGCATTAAAACATAAGTGGCAAGAGGCGCTTGGCGAGTACCTACAAAAGCGCGCTTGTTTAAGTGGCGTGGTGGTATTGATGGATATCCGTCATCCATTGAAAGATCTCGATATGCAAATGATTGAATGGGCAGTATTAAGCAACATTCCAGTTTTAGCATTATTAACCAAATCGGATAAATTGACTCAAAGCGTCAAAATGAAAACCGTTAATGATGTGCGTGCAGCCTTAAAAGAGTTTGGTGATAAAGTGCAAGTTGAGACGTTGTCATCGCTAAAAGGCACCGGTAAACCCAAAGTGCTGAGCATCTTAAACGATTGGTGTCATCCTGAATGGTTAGCTGAACAGAAGGCTGAGCAAGCGTCAGCGTCGGAGTTAGCACCAGAGTAGTGGTCGAGTAGTATGATATAGATTAGCAAAACTAAGAGCCGGCAGCGATGTCGGCTTTTTTGCGTCTGTGTTTTCTATATTGTAACAATGGTGATTTTTAAGCAAAAAAAACCGATAACCAAACGGCCATCGGTACAAATAAATTAGCTCTTTTGGGGAGAAGCTAAATTCAACAAGACTCAAGTGCCATCAACTCAATTTGATGACGCTCAATGACGACATAATAACTGTTTTTTAATCAACATTAAAGTATTTACTCTAAATATTTTTAATGATGAAAAAAATCAAAAAAAAGCCCCAGCAACCTAAGTTGCTGGGGCGCCGAATTTGGCTGGTCACTATCGCTAGTGAAATAAAGGTTTGAAAGATTGAACATCTTAACCTCTGTACCCTACGACGAATATAATAGCTTATTCGCCTTAAAATGAAAAACTGTTTTTCATAAAAAGATACAATAACTGTGACTACAAACCCAAAATAGTCTTTATTTGCCGCTTAGAACGATGAAACTGCGTCATTATTTATCGTTAAATTAGTCATTGATACATCGATTGAGTCATAGTTGGCGGCTTAGAGGATAGGGGGTTTATTGCGCTAAACGTTCATTTCAGTCCATTTTTGTTCAGTTTAGCCATAGTTACAATGTCCAAATAAAAATACCGCATTCTAATGAATACGGTATTTATGTTTTAGCTACTGACGTTTATTTTACCAACATAACCTAAGTCAATGACTAGTGGGCTTCATCCCAATTGTCGCCAATGCCAGCCTCTGCTAATAAGGTCACATCTAATGATGCTGCTTGTGCCATTAAGTCACACACTTTTGTTTTGAGGGTTTCTGCTTGGGCCTCATCTACTTCAAACACTAATTCATCGTGTACTTGCATAATCAGGGTAATTTCACCTTGAGTATCTTGGTTAATCCACTGGTGAATGGCGATCATGGCTTTTTTGATGATGTCTGCTGCAGTTCCTTGCATGGGAGCGTTAATCGCTGCACGTTCAGCTGCCTGACGACGCATTGCATTACGGTCGTTGATTTCAGGCAAGTATAAACGACGTCCGAATAATGTAGATACATAACCTAATTCAGCTGCGATGGCTCGGGTTTCTTCCATGTATTTGAGTACACCGGGATAGCGAGCAAAATAAGTATCGATATACTTTTGTGCTTCATTGCGTGGAATATCTAGCTGTTTGGCTAAACCAAACGCAGACATACCATAAATTAAGCCAAAGTTAACCGCTTTGGCGCGGCGACGTTGCTCGGTGGTGACTTCTTCAAAGTGCACCCCAAATACTTCTGCTGCGGTAGCTTTATGAATATCTTTGCCTTCTGCGAATGCGGTTAGCAAGCCTGCATCTTGAGACAAATGAGCCATGATCCGCAGTTCTATTTGCGAGTAATCGGCAGCTAAAATTTTACGACCTGCAGGGGCAATAAAAGCTTGGCGAATACGACGACCTTCTTCTGTGCGGATCGGAATATTCTGTAAGTTTGGCTCACTTGATGACAACCGACCCGTTGCAGCATTAGCTTGGTGATAACTAGTATGCACTCTGCCTGTTGTGGCATTAACCATAAGTGGCAGTTTGTCGGTATAAGTGCTCTTTAATTTGGCTAGGCTACGATGTTCAAGAATAACTTTAGGTAGAGGGTAATCAAGAGCTAGTTCGATTAACACATCTTCTGCTGTTGATGGTGCACCTTTAGGGGTTTTCTTCTTTATTGGATAACCTAGTTTTTCAAAAAATAGCGTTTGTAGTTGCTTTGGTGAAGCTAGGTTAAATTTTTCCTCGGCAATTTCGTAGGCTTTATTTTCTAGGTCATCAAGCTTTTTGGCTAACTCACCACTTTGCTGGCTAAGTAGCATTGAATCAATCAATACGCCTTGACGTTCTACATCAGACAATACTTTAATTAACGGTAATTCTAGCTCATTAAATACACTGGCCAGTTCTGGTTCTTTTTCAAGCCTTGGCCATAGATGTTGATGTAAACGCAGGGTGATATCGGCATCTTCAGCGGCGTATGGCCCAGCAATATCCAAATGAACTTGATTAAAAGTCAGTTGCTTTGCGCCTTTGCCAGCGACTTCTTCAAAACTAATATTTTTATGGCCAAGGTATTTTAACGCTAAACCGTCCATGTCGTGACGCGATGCGATTGAATTAAACACATAGGATTCGAGCATAGTGTCAAAGCGTATACCTTTGAGGCTAATACCTGCGTTGGCTAAAATACTCATATCATACTTGAGGTTTTGACCTACTTTTTGCGGTGTATCGCCTTCAAGGATCGGACGTAGTTTTTCAAGCGCGCTGGCTTTATCAATTTGCTGCGGCGCATCAAGGTAATCATGCGCTAAAGGTACATAGGCTGCTTTGCCTGCTTCGGTAGCAAATGATAAACCAACAAGTTCCGCTTCCATGTAGTTGAGACTGGTGGTTTCGGTATCAATCGCTATCAGTTCGGCTCTGTTAAGCTTTTCAATCCATTTATCAAGCGCTTCCATGGTCAGAATCGTTTCATACTCAGCTTCAATGGTTGGCGATACGATGACTTCTTCTTCGCTATCTTGGCTGATGGTACCGCGGGGTTGCTTATTATCGAGTACTTCCGCTAACCAACGTTTGAATTCCATTTCACCGAAGCATTTAATGAGTTCATCACGGTCTTGAGGCTTGACCGTCATTTGATGCCAGTCTAGTGCTAATTCTACGTCGGTTTTAATGGTTGCCAGTGCATATGACAACTTTAGCATGTCGGCGTTTTCGATGATTTTAGCCGGCATGGTTTTTGAGCCTCTAAAGCCAACTTCAACGACGCTTTGTGGGTCCGCTAAAATATTTTCTACACTTCCCATGCCAAGCAACATCGCCAGCGCGGTTTTCTCACCAACCCCAGGTAAGCCTGGAATGTTATCGGACTTGTCGCCCATGAGAGCTAAGAAATCGATTATTCTATCGGGACCGACACCATATTTCGTTTTGACCTCTTCAGGGCCCATAATGGTATCTGTCATGGTATTGATTAACGTGACATGCTCATTCACTAGCTGTGCCATGTCTTTATCGCCGGTACTGATTAATGTCGCCCGGCCTTCTTTACTGGCTTGAAGAGCGATGGTTCCGATCACATCATCGGCTTCCACACCAGAAATACTGATCAAAGGTAAACCCATTGCGTGAATGATTCTGTGTAATGGTTCTATTTGATTACGCAGATCATCGGGCATAGGTGGGCGCTGGGCTTTGTATTCACCGTACATATCGTTGCGGAAAGTTTTGCCTTTAGCATCAAAAACAACAGCGATATGGCTAGGGCTGTAACGGCTTAATAAACTACGAAGCATGTTAATAACACCGTAAACCGCGCCTGTTGCTTCACCTTTTGAATTGGTTAAATGAGGCGGCGCATAATAAGCGCGATAAAGATAAGATGAACCATCAACTAAGATGAGCGGGTTATTGGGAATCGTTGGCATAATTAATATTCGTGTTCAGTATTTTGCGAGACTAATAGGATGACATTATACCCACAGCACCTCAAGATGCTTGTGAGATTGTCAGTTATTTACCCAAGATAGTGATCAATAACCGTAACGTTTGACTCGTTGTGCATCTAGTGAGGTTTTGTGGGCAATTTTATAGAGAAAAGCCAACAATCAGCCACGCCAAAAGACTCTCAGCCTGTGGATAAGTCTGTGAGTGAATTAATCAACGTTGTTGGATAGATTTTCTTACGGCTTGAATAGAAATCAGTAACTAGTTGAGTTATATGTTCTTTTTTTATTTTTGTGAGCTAAATATTATTTCTAATAAATATTACTAATTTGTGGACTTTTTTATTGATGTCAGTTAAGTCACAATCGAATTCAGTGATGTTTTATGACTAAAAAAAAGGCATCTAGCAAATTCGACGTTCTAAGTTAGCATGATTTTTAATCAGATCAATCGTTTTGTTGGTTTTTTGTTGTAAATTTTACATTATCAATTAAAAGTTGAAGGAAGATGTCATGAAAAAGATTGCTGTTTTACTGAGTGGCTGTGGGGTATTTGATGGAACTGAAATTCACGAGGCTGTATTAACCCTACTGGCGATAACGCGAGCGGGGGCGCAATATCAATGTTTTGCTCCAGATATAACTCAAATGCATGTGGTGAATCATTTAACCGGTGAGGTCAACACCGACGAAACCCGTAATGTATTGGTTGAGTCTGCGCGGATCGCTCGTGGTGAAGTACTTAATGCCAGTACATTAGAGGTAAGTCAATTTGATGGTTTGGTGATCCCTGGCGGTTTTGGCGCGGCTAAAAACTTATCTAATTTTGCAACTACAGGCAGTAATTGCCATATTCAGCCAATTGTAGAAAACTTTATTCGTGAGTTTGCTTTAGCGCATAAACCTGTCGGCTTTGTGTGTATTTCACCGGTGATGATCCCGAATATTTATGGCGCAGGCGCTATAGGTACAATTGGAACCGATTCTGAAACGGCTCATGCATTTACTGAAATGGGCGGTAAGCATAAAAATGTGCAAGTTGAAGATATTGTTGTGGATGAGGTCAATAAAATCGTCAGTACACCTGCGTATATGCTAGCAACGTCGATTTTAGAGGCACATATTGGTATTGAGAAGCTGGTTAATAAAGTACTCGAAATGGCTTAGTGATTTGTGCTGAGCTGTATTGTGACTATAAGCGGATTAATGATAAAAGAGTGCCACCTAAAGTGGCATTTTTATTTATGGTTAGCTGGTTTTAGTTGTTGGTGAGGTTCTACTATCAAATAATGCTTGAGCTAACCCAACACAAAGCCCTGCAATGTGGGCGCCATTCGCAATTGGCATGCCTAACACATCAGTAAAGCCGAGAACCAACCAAACGAGCATAAATCCCATATAAGATTGCGGCAAACTAATACCGCAGCTAGGTTTACGAATACCCATTAGCCAAGTGTAACCTACCACAGCGTACACGACGCCAGACAAGCCACCAAAATTAGGCCCTGTCATGTAAAACTGCACAATATTAGGCAAAGTACCCGCGACAACTAATAAAAACAGTAACGGTCTAGTCCCCAAATTGGTTTCAATTTTACCGCCTAAGTACCACCACCACAGCAAATTAAAGATAATATGCATAGCAGAAAAGTGCATTAAGCTTGGGGTGAATACACGCCACACTTGGTTTACATCACTGTCCGCAACGGCGCTAAAAAAAGATAACTTAGTGAAGATGGCATCGGCAAAACCAAGGTTCATGCCCGCGAAAACGGCAACACAAGCAAAAAAGCACACTAATGTCAGTGGGCCTGCACCTGTCATAAACTGTTGAATTAAGCCTTTAGTTCCTGGGCCATAGTCAAATTTGGTATCCGTTGCACCGTTGTCCCAAGAGGCTTGCAAGTATTTACTATCGTATGGGTTTTTAGCAAACTCAATTAACTCGGCGCGAGCTTGGTTTTCGTCGGCGGGGTTAGTGATTATTAGGCCAACACCTTGAGAATGAGTCACGGCATGGCATTGAATATTTAACCCTTTTAGGTAGTCAATAAATGCCTGTGCTGCACGTGCATTAGGTAATTGGCCGATTTCTATCATGCGTGAGCCAAGCTCCAGGCACTATAACCACCATCTAAACTGTAGATGTCGTCAAAACCTTGTTCGTTTAAATAACTGGCTGCGCTTTGGCTGCTCATTCCATGGTAGCAGACAACAACTACAGGCTTGTCCATATCAGCACCACCAATGAAGTCAGCTAGGTTTTCGTTGGTTAAATGGGTCGCACCTTCAATATGGCCAGCAGCAAAACTCGCTGCGTCGCGAATATCAACAACTTGTATGTCGTTAGATTCAGTCGACATATGGATAAGCTCATTGATAGACAAATGTTTAAAACCAGACATGATATTACCTATAAAAATGTACAAATAGCGATGTGCTTAGCGCCAGTTTGCAACAAGGGGTTGTATAAATACAACCCCTTGTTGGTGTACTGACTCATTAAGCCACAATACTGAGGTATTAAAGCTTAATCCCAGTTCAATATAACTTTACCTGACTGACCTGAACGCATTGCATCGAAGCCTTTCTGGAAATCATCAATACTAAAGTGATGAGTAATGATGGGTGACAAGTCTAAGCCAGATTGGATTAAGCTTGCCATTTTGTACCAAGTTTCGAACATTTCACGGCCATAAATGCCTTTGATGATCAACCCTTTAAAAATGATTTTGCTCCAATCAATGGCCATTTCGCCACCAGGAATACCTAGCATGGCAATTTTACCACCGTGGTTCATGGTGTCTAACATCGCGTGGAATGCCGATGGTACGCCTGACATTTCTAAACCGACGTCAAAGCCTTCTGTCATGCCAAGTTCTTTCATGACATCTTTAAGGTTTTCTGTTGCAACATTTACTGCGCGAGTCGCACCCATTTTTCGGGCAAGATCAAGTCGGTATTCGTTTACGTCAGTAATTACAACATGACGAGCCCCAACGTGTTTACAAACCGCAGCAGCCATAATACCAATAGGGCCTGCACCGGTAATTAACACGTCTTCACCGACTAAATCAAACGACAATGCAGTATGTACCGCATTACCGAATGGATCGAATATAGCCGCTAAATCATCTGGAATATCCGCAGGGATTTTAAAGGCGTTAAACGCTGGTAGCACTAAATATTCGGCGAACGCACCGTCACGATTCACACCAACGCCTGAAGTATTACGGCATAAGTGGGTACGGCCAGCACGACAGTTACGGCAGTGACCACAGGTGATGTGACCTTCTCCAGATACACGATCACCAATACTAAATCCACGTACTTCCTGGCCAACATCGACCACTTCACCGACATATTCATGACCGGCAATCATCGGAACTGGAATGGTTTTTTGCGACCATTCGTCCCAGTTGTAGATATGCACGTCAGTACCACAAATAGCTGTTTTACGAATTTTAATTAGCAGGTCGTTGTGACCCATTTCTGGTTTTGGTGCATCGACCATCCAGATGCCTTCTTCAGGCTTTAACTTACTTAATGCTTTCATGTTGATGACCTATTTTAGTCTGAGCTATCTTTAGCGATTACTACGCGATGCTGTTATTAATCTATGCTTTCATTAACCAAGTTAGATTAGATAATGCCCATATCTTTACCAATACGGGTAAAGGCACCAATAGCATGATCAAGTTGCTCGCGAGTGTGCGCAGCAGACATTTGGGTTCGAATACGCGCTTGGCCTTTTGGTACCACTGGGAACGAAAAACCGACCACGTAAATATGCTCTTGTAATAAACGGTTAGCAAAATCGCCGGCCAATTTAGCATCGCCAATCATGACAGGGATAATGGCATGGTCTGCACCACCTAAGGTGAAACCAACAGCAGACATTTGCTCACGGAAATAACGACTGTTTTCCCATACTGCTTCACGCAAGTCTTGACCCGTTTTTAGCATTTCAAGCACACGGATAGACGCACTAACAATAGAAGGTGCTAATGAGTTTGAAAACAGGTAAGGGCGAGAGCGCTGACGTAACCATTCAACGACTTCTTTTTTCGCTGCAGTAAAACCACCCGAGGCGCCACCTAACGCTTTACCTAATGTACCGGTAATAATATCGACACGATCCATGACATTACAGTATTCATGGGTTCCACGACCATTTTGACCGATAAAGCCAACTGCGTGAGAGTCATCGACCATCACTAATGCGCCGTACTTATCTGCTAGATCACATACACCTTGAAGGTTAGCGATTACACCATCCATTGAGAATACACCGTCAGTGGCGATCAAAATGTTACGTGCACCAGCAGCTTGGGCTGCAATGAGCTGAGTTTCCAAGTCGGCCATGTCATTGTTGGCATAACGAAAACGCTTAGCTTTACATAAACGCACGCCATCAATAATTGAAGCATGGTTAAGCGCGTCGGAGACAATTGCGTCTTCTGCATCTAATAAGGTTTCAAAAAGACCCGCATTAGCGTCGAAGCAAGACGAGTACAAAATGGTGTCTTCCATACCTAAAAAAGCACTTAGGCTAGCTTCTAATTGCTTATGTATGTCTTGAGTACCACAAATGAATCGTACCGATGCCATACCAAAACCGTGACTGTCTAAACCGGCTTTTGCTGCTTTGATAAGTTCAGGATGATTCGCTAAACCTAAATAGTTATTGGCGCAGAAGTTAATCACTTCTTCACTGTTAACTTGAATAGCCGTTTGTTGAGCGGAAGCGATGACGCGCTCACTTTTATATAAACCATCGGCTTTCACATCGATAATTTGCTGATTAATTCGGTCGTAAAAAGAGGTAGATGCCACCTGTGTTCTCCTAAATATGGTTATTATGCTTATCCAAATCACGCAGTAAAACACCGCGATAAATGACAGGGTGTTTTGGAGTTATTGGCATTCTAACCTTTATTTTTGCCGCTCTACAGCGTTTTTTTTAGTCGTCAGACCAACATGAGTTAGATTAGGGGTATCGAATTATTCACATTAAAAAAACTAATCATTAACATGTAGGTGGCGGGATTTGAAAGGCGGGTGATAACCCTAAATTAATCCGCTAACAACCGATTCAATTGTAGTTGGTTATTAGCAGATTGGAAATTCTGTAATCGATGCGAGATAAACGAAATACTTCGCTTATATTTGCGCGACGCTATGACGTTCTTGGCTGGCTATGTCTAAGTAGTGTTGCTCTAAACGACAAAATGTTGCGGTTGAAGTGGGAGTTGAGTAAGCCTGAAAAATCATCAATACTCTTAATAACCCATCGTATAGCGTGGCTTTAGTGATGGTTGATGTACTAGATTGAGTTAATTGGTAGCTAATCCAGAAACTGACCATCATTTTAATGGTGTCGGCAAGCGCGGTCACTTTATTATCATCGACGTCTAGGAAACCGTCTTTTTTGAGTTTGCGCAGTACATCACTTGAGCGAGTCAGTACTTGTTGTTGAGCATGTAAGTAGCGTTTCTTTAGCGCATCATCACGGCTTAAAATATCGGCTAAGTTGGCATACATAAACCTAAACTGCCATAAGGTATAGAACATGGCGTCAAAATAACCCATTAATAATTCAATCGTAATAGGCACATCATCATAAGGCTTAAAGCCTGACTCTAAATGACTTTCATATAGACTGAAAATTGAATTGATGATGTCTTCTTTATTGCGGAAGTGATAGTACAAATTGCCCGGACTAATGCCTAAATGCGCTGCAATATGGTTGGTGGTAATACTACGCTCACCGTGTTCATTGAATAGTTCTAAGCTGGCAAAAATGATTTTATCGCGGGTTTTCATGTGATTTCCATATTCATTATTGACTTATTGTCGCTCAAATAATTCGTTAAGCCGACTTAATATGAGTATGTTAACATTGTGCTTATCTGACAAGCAAAATCGATGACCCATCTTACATGAACCGTATTGTTTATTCTTTGTTCCTATATTTGTTGTTTCCGCTGGTGATTCTTTATTTAGCATTTCGTGCCATAAAAAGTGTCGACTATCGTAGCCGTTGGTCTGAACGTTTTGGTTTTGCTAAGTTAACCAAAACTGATGTGTTGATCCACAGTGTGTCGATGGGAGAAACGTTAGCGGCGATTCCGTTGATTAAGCAGCTGATGACTGCGCACCCAGATTACGTATTTACCGTTACTACAACCAGTCCAACAGGGTCTGCAGAAGTGACTAAAGCATTTGGCGATACAGTCCAGCATTGCTATTTACCGTTTGATTTTTCATATGCAATTAAACGTTTTTTACGCCAATTACAGCCCAAAGTGTGCATTATCATGGAGACCGAGTTGTGGCCAAACTTAGTCCACTTTGCAGAGCAGCAACAAGTGACTCTGATTTTAGCCAATGCACGCTTATCGCAAAAGTCCGCTGATAAATACGCCAAAAAGCGTCGTTTGGCTGTGCCGATGTTAAACAAACTCAACTTGATTACCGTACAAACTAAAGCTGAAGCCGAACGGTTTATTACCCTAGGAGTGATTAGTCAGCGCATACATGTGTGTGGCAGTTTGAAGTTTGATCTCACTATTGATCCCATCAAAAAACAGCAAGCCAACACGCTTCGAGCCAAGTGGGATCGGGTTAATTCACCTATTTGGGTTGCAGGGAGTGTTCACCCTGGCGAGTTTGAGGCCATTTTGAGTGCTCATAAACAGCTATTAGCTTGTTTCCCTAATGCATTATTGATTATGGCGCCCCGACATCCTGAGCAATTTAATTTAGCCGCTATTACCATTACCCAATCTGGATTGGTGTTAGCGAGACGTAGTATGAATGATGAGGTTAATAGCCAGACTCAAGTATTACTTGGCGACACTATGGGGGAGCTAGTGATGCTATACGGTACAGCGGATCAGGCATTTGTTGGTGGGACATTGATTAATAATGGTGGTCATAATCCGCTAGAGCCTGCTGCTATGGGGCTACCTGTGTATGTTGGCCCCAACCATTGGGATTTTGCTGAAATTACCCAATTACTTGCCGATGCCGGCGCATTGATCTGTATTAGCTCTGCGGATGAATTGGCGCAAGAATTACAAAATAAGTTTACCGATAGCCATATGTATCAATCCGCGTCCTTTGCTGGATTAGCTGTAGTTGAGCAAAATCGGGGCGCGCTTTTAAAGCAGTTTACCTTCATTAATGAACTCATCGTGTAACCTTTTACTGTTAGTCATTTGAACATAAACGTATAAAAATAGACGCAAGTTAGCGTCTATTTTTATCACTACCCCATACAGAGTTAGCTTTAGATTGGGTTGATGCTTTGATAACCGGCAAGTAATTGCAGCCAATGCTGTTGACTAAATTGCAGCGTAGTCAGTTTAGCGTGCTCTTTGTTAAAAGAACGTAGCAAGCGGTCTAAATTGGCTTGTTGCCATGTAGGCTGTGGTGTACGTAATTCGCCTCGATCAAAATCAATCAAATAGAATTTCCCATGTGCCAGTAAGATGTTTTTGGCATTTAAATCGGCGTGATATACCCCACGCTGATGAAATTTGGCAATGGTTTCGCCTAATACATACCATTGCGATTCTGTCATTGGGTTATGGCTTAAGTAAGCCACTAAATCATTTGCACCAGCAACATGTTCAATAATAATGTCGGCTCGATACCATAAACCAAAACGTTCAACATTCGCCGCAATAGGGCGTGGAACCGCAAATCCTTCTTGATACAAAACTTCAAGGATCGCTAACTCTGCTACAGCACGGGTTCGTTGTAGGCCGGTATAGAAGTAGGCATCTCGGCTGAATTTTTCCATCATTCCACCGCGCCAATAATGGCGTAACACCCATGTTTGCGGGCTGTCCGAGTTATCGGTTTTGACAAACCATGTGGTGTAACGGCCTTTGGACTGACCCACCACTGCATTTTTTTCTCGCCAACCATCAACCGCGAAGTCTTGCGGTGCTATGTGTTGGGCAGTGGTTTCACACCATGCAATATGGCCAAGTTGGGTGTTTTTTATTTGCATCTAATTATCAATAGCATTGGTTAGATTGTGGATCGAAATAACATTATACCTTAAGATCACTAACTTGCCTTCACCGCCTTAATTCTTCACTCAAGCATATTGGATAATCAATGAAAGCTGACTTTAGTGCGATACGTTCATTATGTTTACTGCGTTTGTCTGCCATTGGTGATGTTTGCCACGCAGTAGCAATGGTGCAGGCTATTCAAAAACAGTATCCAGACCTGAGTATTACGTGGATTATTGGTAAGGTTGAATATCAATTACTCAAGCATTTGCCTGGGATCCAGTTTGTTATTTTCGACAAGTCCAAGGGCTGGCGTAGCTATATTCAGTTACGTCGTGATTTACAAGGCCAACGTTTTGATGTGCTGCTACATATGCAAGTTGCACTTCGTGCGACCATAGCCTCATTAATGATCAAGGCGCGAATTCGGGTCGGATTTGATAAGGCCAGAGCCAAAGAAGGCCAGTGGTTGGTGACCAATCACGCCGTTGACCCCTTGGCCACACCGCATGTATTAGATGGTTTTATGGGCTTTGCTAAAGCCATTGGTGTAGAAGACTTAACTCCACGCTGGAATATTCCTGTACCACAAGCCGACACCGACTTTGCCAAACAACTGGTGGGCGATGATAAAGTCATGGTGATTTGCGCAGCAGCCAGTAAGGCCGAACGTAACTGGCTGCCAGAGCGTTACGCTGCCGTTGCTGATTATGCTATTACGCAGGGATTCAGAGTAATGTTGTGCGGTGGCCCAACAGTGTTAGAAAAAAATCTAGCGGATGTGATTCAATCTCATAGCCAACAGCCATTGGACAACCAAGTAGGTAAGACATCTTTGACTCAGCTGCTTGCAGTGTTAAAACAAGCCAAGCTAGTGCTAGCACCAGATACCGGACCCTTGCATATGGCTGTTACTCAAGGTACGCCAGTGATTGGTCTATATGCTCACTCAAACCCAGGACGAACAGGACCTTACTTTTATCGTCAATACACCGTAAGTGTTTACCCACAAGTGATAGCCAAGCAATTTGATGCTCCAGTGAAATGGGGCACGCGTGCTAAAGGTGAGCATTTAATGGTGATGATAGAAGTTGATCAGGTTATTTCGGCGTTTAAACAACTTTGTGCAGATCAATAAATACTCTCAGTGGGTTGCTTGACGGTGAAATATCGCCGTTTATTTTGTTCCGCCACAGATTCAATATGGAAAGGCTAAATGAAAATCTTACATGTACTACTTTGCCGAGGACCGTTTCCGGCGTTTAAGTTTGGCGGTACTGAGCGCGTAGTATGGTCATTGGCCTCTGCACAAAAGCAGCAAGGACACGAAGTAAAATTCTTAATGCGCCCTCATGATGTCAGGCCTGAAGGAACGCTGTTTTACGATAAAATAAAGTCATTTAATCAACAGATTACCGATTGGCCTGATGTGGTACATTTTCATTGTGCTTTTACTGGTGAATTAGATAAGCCTTTTGTGTGTACCGAACACGCCAATGCAGATGAAGCTAAACAATATGACAGCAACACTATTTTTATTTCCCAGCGTCATGCCAATAATCATCACAGCGACTGCTATGTTTATAATGGCCTTGACTGGTCTGAGTATGGTCAGCCTAATTTTGAATCAAATAACCATTATGTACACTTTTTGGGTAAAGCGACGGTGCGTCATAAAAACCTTAATGGCGCCGCTCAAATTGCTAAAAAAGCGGGTTATAAATTAGCTGTACTGGGCGGCAAACGATTTGAGCTTGGTAAAAAAGGCTACCTTAATTTTGATATGAATATCGATTTTAAAGGCATGGTGGGTGGTGATGATAAATTCAATATAATCAGGCAGTCAAAGGCACTTTTATTTCCGGTAAGATGGCATGAGCCTTTTGGCTTAGCGATTACCGAAAGCCTCTTTTTAGGTACTCCTGTTATTGGTACACCATTTGGATCATTACCTGAGATTATCACCCAACCTGAAATGGGGTTACTGACGACAGATTATAATGAAATGGTTGATGCGCTGAAGCACCTTGATCGTTTTGACCGTAAAGTGTGCCATCAAGTGGCAAGGGATGTGTTTAACGCCGATGTGATGGCGCAGCAGTATCAAGGTATGTATGAAAAGGTGCTCAACGGTGAGTATTTAAATAAGGTTGCACCTTATTCAACCCAGAGTTTGTTAGATTTACTGCCAGTTACCGAATTGACGTCATAACTCGTATTCTTCACAGTTCACAACAGCAATAAAAAAGGCCAATTTGGCCTTTTTTATTGATTCTCAATTATGCTCGTTCAGCTAGTTTGGGCGTGCCACTGAAATGCTGCTGAAGCTGCTTCGTAAAAGCATCCACAATCTGTAGTGGCGTAATCGATTTAGCTTGGCCACTACCGGTTAAAATAATGCTGTCACCTTGTGGTTGCCAAAGAGTTAAATCATTCGACATTATGGTCACTTGTGGTTTACCCATGCATACTGCAAGGTGAGCCGTTGCCGTTTCGGCACTTATAACAATATCGCTTTCAGCAATTAAGGCTGGTAATTGAAAGAAATTTTGCTTGGCAGTAAAGGTGGTCACAGCCAAACGGTTTAAGTCACTATCTTCAGCAACTTGGGTGGTTACTTCATTCAATTTATCTGGCGGACAGTTGAAAATGTACACCAAGTTTTGGTATTTTTTTTCTAGTCCTAGAATGACTTGTTTAAGTTGAGCAAAAGGGTAATCACGCTTATCGGCTGTGGATAAATGATTGACAAAAACAATGAGCTTATTGTTATCGTTTTGAGTTGATTTTTCGATAAGTATGCGGGCTTGTTGCTGATAAACGTCATCAACATTAAAGACTAATTGCTTTTTCCCATCGACTAAATCATCACAAGTAAGATCCAATGCACGCTCAAAACATAGTGAGTATAAATCGGTAATATGTTTACTGCGTTTGGCTATGTCATCGTAACTGAAGTGTGCATCTATGTTTTTGAAATATAGCCATTTTGCAAGCGGGTTACTCAATGGTTTACTTTTCGAGGCCACCACAAAGGCTGATGTTGATATTTTTCGGGCTATTTTTGCAAATTGCTCACTGCGATTCTTACCTATAAATACGATTAAATCATAGTTGAGCGCTTGAGCCTGTTTAATATAGCCTTGTCTTTGAGCAAGGTTGCCCACAATTGGATAAGTATTGTCGATAATACCTAAAGCGTCTATCCATTCGTTGAGCACTTTATTGCGACCAGTTGCCCACGATTGCGGACGACTGCGGCAATCGTCAAACCACACATCAATAACCAAATGCGGATATTTAGCTTTAAGTGCTTTTAACCAAACACTTTGGTAAACAAAATCACCAATGGCTAAGTGTGTCATATACAAAATACGCTGCGCACTCTGTAATTGTGTGTGGCTTATTAATGAAGACACATTAATCCTTTTTTAACGCTTGAGTGAATTGACGAAATTGTTTTTCCAGCTGAGGCGTTGCAATAAATCGCATCAAAGCTCGACTCCAGTTTAACATTAACTTAGTGACGCGACGTTGAGGTGCTCTTTCTAAGTTACCGTCTGGATTAATGTCTGACGGGCCTTCTATGTCGACTGAAATACAATAAGGTAGCAAACCAAAAGGTCTTATTCCGAGAGTCCACCAAGACTTTAAATGACCATCAACTGGCTGGACAATATAAGGCATATGGCTAATCAGCGACTCTGCACCACGACGACTAATGGCTTGAGCCATTGCCCCTAGTGGAAACTTTTTATAAGTTACAAATTCAAACTCACCATATTGCATTGACGACTGAATATTTTTGCGACTTTTTCGAGTCAGTGGATATAACTTGATAAAGTCCCAATCCATGGTGGGTAGATTGAGGATCATGTTAATGGTGGCTGCAAAGTTAGCTTCAAGATGAATATCATCTTCAAACACAAAAGCTAAGTCTAAATCATCATCGATAATTTTTTGCCAAGCTCTTTTATGGCTTAAGCTGCAGCCGATTTCACCTTTACTGAGATCGCGATAATAATGCTGTTTGGCTATACGTGCAGGTGACACCGCTTCGATCTCATCTGCTGATAGCAGCTTTCCTTCAACGGCATCTATGCGTTCGAATTGAATATTGACCTCAGCGAGTTGTGCTGCAATTTGTGTTAGCCTCTCTTGCGAACGGGCCAAATTAATAACAAATACTTTGTATTTCAACATGAATAATTAAGCCTTTTCACTAAATACTTTGCTGCTAAATACGTTAAATCACAATGGCTATTTAGCTAGGTATAAGGTAAATAACCTTTTGGTTAAATTGTCACGAAGCGCTTGGCTATCGCATTGATTATAGGCTTAGGCAGTTTGTAGCGTTGCTGAACTTTGTTGATAAACAGATCCCAGCCACTTTGTTTTATATCAGCTAATACCTGGTCATCAATATGACCTTTGAACAGTTCGCAAAAGTCATTTACAAATCTCACTTCACGCTTAAGTGACGAATTACTGTAGCCTCGCCCCGCGTAGTGAATAAAACTGGCATCGCGATAGTTTTCTGGGCCCATAAAATCCATGCGATTAAACTTAGGCGAAATACTCTGATGCGCTAAGCCGTCTCTGTGCAGCAAGTAGTTTACATATGTTTGCTCGTAATACTTGATGTGGTTGCACAGCAGTTGCAGGTCTTCAAGTTTAGCGATGTCAAACAATCGGCTTTGCTTTGAAATAAGCATGCAACCAAGGTTGTAGTAAACTGAACGATTGTTGACGACCGGCCAATTATCGAGCGGCCCCATAATTGAGGTTATTTTATCAATCACATTTTGACGTTCTAAATGCTCGCCCTCATTAAATAAATAAACCGTGTTTACATCATCATAAACTTCAAAGATATTCTCCGCATCTGGTTGAATGATAATGTCAGCATCGACATATAACACCCGGTCATATTGTTTAAGGAGCTCTTTAATGTACAGTTTTTCTGTCCATGCCGGGCTGGCAGTATGTTGAGGGTCTTTAATGCTAATCGGATAATGAAACTCTTTAGATACAATGAGATCCGCGCCGACTTTTTTTGCATATTGCTCAAAGCTGAGCAGTGCCGCGCGGTACATCGGATTTTCATCACCAATCGCAAGAGTGAAAATAGCTTTTTTCATCATTGTATCCATGTAAAGTAAAATTGAGCTGACAATTGTTTGTTATTATTGACCAATGAAATGTTGGGTTTTAAGCCAATCTAAATATTCAGGTACGGCTTGCTCAACTGTTTTAAACTCAGCTTGGTAACCTGCAGCTCGCAATTGAGTTAAATCTGCTTGAGTATAACTTTGATAAGCGCCTTTCAATTTGTCTGGGAAAGGAATGTATTCAATGTGCCCTTTACCATGATAAGCAATCACAGCATTGGCAACATCATTAAAGCTTTGTGCTTGGCCCGTCCCGCAGTTATATATGCCTGATACAGATGGATTCTGCCATAGCCATAAATTGACGTTAACCACATCTTCGACAAACACAAAGTCACGAAGTTGCTGACCATTTTCATAACCATCAACACCTTCAAACAAACGACACACGCCATTAGCGTTAATTTGATTGTTAAAGTGGAACGCCACACTGGCCATGCCACCTTTGTGTTGTTCACGCGGACCATAAACGTTGAAATAACGTAATCCAGCCACTTGACCAGTGAGTTTTTGCTGTCTTACATATTGATCAAATAAGAACTTAGAGTAAGCGTAGACATTGAGTGGCTTTTCAAGTTCACGTTGCTCAATAAACTTTTCGCTGCCACCATAGACAGATGCAGAAGAAGCATAAATAAATTGGCAGTTATTAGCTTGGCTGTAATGCAATAATGTTTTTGAATACTCGTAGTTATTGGCCATCATAAACTTGCCATCCCACTCGGTGGTCGATGAGCAAGCGCCTTGATGGAAAATGACTTCAAGTTTGTTATCAAAATCGCCCGCTTTGATTTGCTTGATGAAATCATCTTTATCAAGATAATCAGCAATTTCACGATCGGCTAAATTGAACATCTGGGTGCCGTCGGTTAAATCGTCAACGGCGATAATGTCATTTCGGCCCATGGCATTAAGTTGTTTAACTAAATTACTACCAATAAACCCTGCTGCGCCTGTAACCACTATCATAATAATACTTCCAATATTTGTGCTCTAGATGAGCTGGCTGAATCCATTGCGCTTAAAATGGCTTATTTAAAAAGTCTGCAATTTCTTGGGACACTTGATCAAAATCGATTAAAGACATATTACGGCCCGTTTTCTTGCCTATCGGTGGCGTAAAAGTGAGTCGCTTGCTCGATTCTGTTAACGTTTGCCATCTTATATGCGGTGCTGAGCGTCTACCCGCATAAAAACCTACCGTCGGAACATTGTGTAATCCAGCAATGTGCAATGGGCCTGTTGAACCAGCAATAAACATGTCTGCTGCCACTAACGACTCTGCAAAATCGCGCAAACTGGCTAATGGTTTGGCTAACGAAACACGAATAGGTTGGTCTGCTAGTAACGCTTGAATATTTTGGGCTAAAACCAGCTCGTCACCATTATAAGTTAATACAAAATGACAATCGCTCTTTGTAAGACGATTGATATGACTAATCATCTTGGCCAGATCCACTTCTGCCACACTGCCAGAAGAACCTCCAGTACCGGGATGAATAAAAATCAGTTTTTCATCTGCTTGTTGGCCATAATATTGTTGCCACTTAGGCTTGTACTCACTCATATCCCAGTATTGCTTCGGTAAACTAGGGATAGGGTAACCATGGTGCGATAAAAAATGTTCAATCAACATACAACTGCCACGCCAGCAACCTTCGCCTTTCTTATAATCAGTGCTTGCACGGTGCTTGTAAAGATATTGATACCAATTATGTTTTGGCGCCAGCTTATATGGAATGTCGATATTTTTTAAGATCTTATACATTCTCATTTCAGAATGAGCCACAATCACCGCATCGTAATCTTGTTTAGTAATATACTCTGCGATGGCGGCATCATCACCAGAATCTGCAATGGCATTATCGATGTAGGGACATGCTTCAGCAAAAGGTGTAATTACCTTGGCAACAAATACGTCAATAATTGCATCTGGCATGGCTTTTTTTAGCAGATAGAATGCAGGCCATGTCAGCACAAAATCGCCAATTTTATCGTGTTTGATGACTAAGATTTTTTTCATATGACTGTCTGAAAGATAAAATATTAACTTAATTCCATCGGATGATGGGGCTCATTGTATTGTGACTTTTAACGATTTTCTCAACGACCATGATGATTGGCGCAAGAGCTGTCACAGAGTATATCAACTCAAGACCGTTTGTTCATCGTTTGCATGCGGAATTGTATCAAGGGTTAACAAATATCGGTTGCTATTGTTAACTAATCTGGCCATTGTGATGAATTTTTTGACAACAAGCTCAAGCCAGAATATTAGTGATATACTCCCAAACCTCTCACTGTAAAAATGGTGAAATGCATGTGAGTGAAAGGACGCAAAATAGCCATGATTTTATTAAAAGGGCTGTTTTAAATTTATTCAATGGATTAAATCAAATGTCACTCGCAAAAGTAACCTAACGGTAGCATCAACCATTTTATTCAGCAGATGTCGCCATTACTGAATATTCTAGGGTTAAATATCAGTAGTTGAACATGATTAAATTGGGTGTTTGGGTTAGTAATATATGAAATGTAAAGTTTTTCTCATTAATTTAGATAGCAGTACTGAACGATTTACGTTCATGGATGAGCAGCTAAAACAATTAGGTATCGAATACCAACGTATTTCCGCCGTATACGGTAAGGATTTGCACGATACCGATATTGCTAAAGTGTATGATCCTCAAGCAAACCTTCAAAAATACGACAAAAAGCTCAATCTGGGTGAAATTGGCTGTTATCTCAGCCATGTTCAATGTTGGCAAATGATTATTGAACAGCAGTTAGATTACGCATTAATTCTTGAGGATGACTCTGTGTTAGATCCTGCGTTAATGACGGTTATAGAGCACATTGAAAACCTTTCTACTGATTGGGACTATATTAAACTGTGTCATGGGCGTAAACGAAAGGGCGTTGTAAAATCGATAGATCTTGATGATCGTTTTAGTTTGTCGACCTGTTTAAAACTACCGTCATCTACTCGCGGCCAATGTGTATCGCTTGCTGGGGCACAAAAATTATTGGCTACGGCATACCCTATTGCTCGTCCAGTTGATATTGATATTCAGTATTGGTATGAAAAACAATTGCGTTGTTTTGTCGTGAGACCTTTTCCTGTGATTGCGACCGATTTAGACAGTGATATTAGTCGACTGGGTAGACGTAATAACGCTAAGCGTCATCATTTACTGCGTATTTGGCAAAAAGTGAAATACGAGCTGGAGTTGTTAAAACATAAACAACATCTACCATCACTTCCCAAAATACAAAAATAGTTATGTCGCCATGTGACATTAACCCATAGCTAAACCAAATGATGTACATTCTGGTGATAAAAGTCGCTAAACTAGCGGCTACAAATGATGTAAAGGCGAAATATTATGCACAGAAGAGCAATTTATCCAGGTACTTTTGACCCTGTGACTAATGGTCATGCCGATTTAATCGAACGTGCAGCACGCTTATTCAAGCACGTGATTATTGGTATAGCGTCAAACCCTTCTAAGCAGCCTCGTTTTTCTCTCGAAGAGCGTGTCGCTCAAGTTAACTTAGTGACAGCACATTTAAAAAATGTCGAAGTTGTCGGCTTTACTGGGTTGTTGGTTGATTTCGCCAAAGAACAGCATGCGAGTGTGTTGATCCGCGGCCTTCGTGCGGTATCCGACTTTGAATATGAGTTTCAGTTAGCAAATATGAATCGCCGTTTAAGCCCAGATCTTGAAAGTGTTTTTTTGACACCTGCGGAAGAGAACTCATTTATTTCTTCTACGTTAGTGAAGGAAGTGGCATTACACGGGGGGGATGTGAGTCAATTTGTTCATCCACAGATCGCAGCAGCATTAAAGCTGAAAGTAGCCCAAATTCAATTAGATAAAGAAGGTAAGTAATTTCATGATAAAAGGATTTAAGTCAACTAAGGTTGCTGCTGCACTTGGATTAAGCGCGATGATGCTCTACAGCAGTGCTCAAGCTGCACCATGGGTCGATACCTCTGATATCTATTTGCGTGCGGATATTCAAGCCTTAGCAGATGCCGGAGTGATTAGTGGGCCTATTAATACATTTCCATTGATGTGGTCTGGTATTGGAGCTGATTTGGCTCAAGCGGAACCTGCTTTGTTAACGCCTGATTTAGTGGATGCATTTGCACGAGTTAATTTTTACTACCAAAATGCTGTTGGGAATCGTGGAAACACCAGTATAAAAGTAGTGGCTGCATCTGATGAGGCGCGTTTTCAGCATTTTGGCTCTGATTATCGTGAAAAGGGCCAGTTACAAGGCTCACATGAATACACTGGAGAGCGATTTTCTTATAAGATTTCTGCATCGGCAAATTATAACCCTGCGGACGACGAAGAAATCCGTTTAGATGATTCTTATATTGCTGTGGTGTTAGGCAATTGGATTGTCACTGCCGGCAGCGTAGGCCAATGGTGGGGACCGGGATTTGACTCATCATTGCATAAATCAAATAATGCTCGTCCAATGCCATCCTTAATGATTAGTCGTAATAATTCACAAGCATTTGAAACGCCTTGGCTGTCATGGATAGGCGATTGGAGTTTAACTGGTGGCGTGAGTGTGACCGAAGAAGATCGTTATGCTCCACATACCCTATTATGGAATCTTCGTGGGGCAATTAAGCCATTTAGGCAGTTAGAAATTGGTTTGTCTTGGACTACACAGTTTTGCGGTGAAGGCCAAGAATGTAGCTTCAATACCGCGGTTAAATCCATTACTGGTCAGCGTGATTGTCGAGCAGATAATGTCGATGAATTTGGTTGTTCAAACTATGGTAACCAGATGGCGGGCTTTGATGTCCGTTATGCAGATACCTGGTTTGATGTGCCTGTTGGTTTGTACTTAGAACGCACCTGCGAAGATTCAAAAGGTGATCCATGGCAAATCGTTGATTGCGGTAAAATGGTTGGTGCAGACACACGCTTTAATATTTCCAAACAACAGTACAAATTATTTATCGAGTACACAGATACTATGGTGTATTGCGGTGAAGACAAAAACCAGTTTAACTGTTTTTATGAGCATTCTACTTACCAAAGTGGCTCGCGTTACTATGGTCGTGCTTTTGGCAGTACCTATGACAGTGATGCGAATGTTTATGCATTAGGCTTAATTGGGCAGTTCGATAATAGTCATGGTTTTACTTCAATACTCCGTTATGCTCAACTGAATAAAGACGGTGCTAATCGCGGTGGTGTATGGGCTCCACAGCCATTAAAAGAAGATATCATGATGCTGGAATTGTCGTATCGTTTGCCGATGTTTAATGGCATGTTGACCTTAGGTGGCAGTGTGGCTAATTCAGAGTTCGAAGTACAAGATGATGACACTCAAGGCACTGTGTTTTCGACTTACGAATATAAGTTTTAAGCGCTATGGTTGATTAACCCGAGTTGAGGTTGATGTTATGAGGGAGCCAAATGGCTCCCTTTTTTATGTGTAAATTTAGGCGTTATTTATCCGACTAACGTTGTTGGCATAAACCACAGAAAACCGTGGTACGTTGGCCAAGTTTTATCTCACTTAATAAATTGCCACAGGCTGTACAGGTTTCGCCACCACGACCATAAACATGCAGTTTTTGCGCAAAATATCCTGGCTTACCATCGGCATTAGTAAAATCTTTTAATGTTGTCCCACCTTGTTCAATGGCGTGAGCCAAAATTTGCTTAACCTCGCTGACTAGAATCGTTAACCGTTCTAAATCAATGCTTCCCGCCGCGGCTTCAGGATGGATCCCGGCAGCAAATAAAGCTTCGTTGGCGTAAATATTACCGGCTCCAACCACGATGTGATTATCCATTAAGCACAGCTTAATCGCCTTTTTCTTGCCCGCAAGTGCTGCTTGCAATTGCAATGGCGTAAAATGAGGGCTTAGTGGCTCTGGGCCAAGCTTTGATAGTAGTGAATGGGCTTCTTCTGGTAACTCATACCATAACCAAGCTCCAAAGCGACGTGGATCGTTAAAACGTAACATGCGCCCATTTTCGAGTACTAAATCAATATGGTCATGTTTTTCGATTGGGGTATTGCGCGGTAAAATACGTAAGCTGCCTGACATGCCTAAATGCACGATTGTCATCCCTGCATCGGTATCAATGAGTAAGTATTTAGCTCGTCTGCGGACATTGGTAATACGCTGACCAACAATGTTTTGAGCTATAGCCGGTACAGGCCAACGAAGTGAGGCATTGCGCACAATCAATTCACTTACCGTTTGCTCAATAAGATATGGACTGATCCCTAGACGGGTCACTTCAACTTCTGGTAATTCGGGCATAATGACTCATTATTTTGATTGAGGAGGTATGGCTAATATAGGTTGTAACCCAGCTCGTAAACTCGGCGGTACTAGATACCAATTTTGACTGGACGATTGCAACAAACCTTCATTTGGGAAATAGCGCCATAATTGTGTCGTTTGCATATTATCGATGGCAATAGACAGTGTTTGCTCATTAAGGCTATGTTCAGGCTGATTTTTTAATGGTGATACACTAATATTTTGCCACGATAAAACCCATTGCTGACAATTGAGCACCTGCGAATGACACTGCCACTGTCCGTCTTGTTGACTTAGCCAAATACCATCAAGTTGTAATTGTTTCAACGGCAGCTGCGGATCAAATAAAGGCACTGTATCATCTGGGACATCGGCGGTTTTATCATTGATAAAAGACAATACCGCAATCATAAATACACTGGCACCAATAATAATATAGTTCCAACTTTTACGTGACAGAGCCATAAATCACCTTAATGTGGATAAAAACTATCTCAAACTGGTAATGTAACGCGCAAGTTTGAAGTGGCAAATCATGACATAAGTGTACCATTGGCGATAGCAAAAACAATTAGCCGCCAGTGGCATTCATAAAGCGTAGTATTTGTGGAGCAGCGTTGAGGTTAAAGTGGTGAGATTGCGGCTTGTACTGCATTCCATCGGTAATGGCTTGTTTAAGACGTTCAATGTCGGCGGGGAATTGTCGCACAATTGATTTTAAATCAATGGCATTCTCATTACCTAAGCACAACAGTAATTGCCCTTCAACGGTTACTCTTACGCGATTACATTCATGACAAAAGTCATTGCTGTGTGGCGATATAAATCCGATACGAATCGTGCTGTCGGCCATCTTTACATATCGAGAGGGGCCACCTGTGCGTTTAGATGAAGCGATTAAGGGATAGCGCGTTTCAATAATGTTTCGGACTTCGTCACTTGAGCAATGACGGTGACGATGACGATCATCAATGAGTCCAATTGGCATTTCTTCAATAAAAGCAATATCGAGTTGACGTTGGCGGCAGAACTCAACTAAATCTAATACTTCATGCTCGTTTCGTCCACGCAGAATGACCGCATTAATTTTGATGTTACGAAAGCCAGCCGCTATTGCGGCATCAATGCCAGCGATGACACGCTCTAGTTTTCCGTTACGCGTTAGCTGCGCAAACACATCGGGGTTTAAGGTATCAAGGCTGATATTCAATCGGCTAAGGCCATTATCAAACAGTGGCTGCGCTAGCTTAGATAATCGAGACCCATTAGTGGTCATTGAGAGTTCTTCCAGTTGAGGCAGTTTTCTCAATAATTTGACCAGTTTGTCACAGTCGGATCGCACTAGTGGCTCGCCACCGGTGAGGCGTATTTTTTTTACCCCAAGCTCAGTAAAAGCTTGGGCTATCCACGACAACTCTTCCAAACTAAGTACATGTGACTTAGGTAAAAAAGTCGGATCTTCGCTCATGCAATATACACAGCGAAAATCGCAACGATCGGTTACCGATAAGCGTAAATAATCAACTTTTCGCTGAAAGCTGTCGATAAGTTGGCTCATATCAGCACTTACAGTAAATCAGCAAAGGGTTGAATAAACACAGACTCGCCAGCAGGTATGGTGGCAGTATCATCACCAATGACAATTAAACAATTAGCGCTGACCATTGAACTGAGCATGCCAGACCCTTGCGCACCAGTGGTGCTTACCTTGATTCGGCCATCTGAGCCAATAGTATAAATACCGCGTAAAAACTCAGTACGCCCCGTTTTACTGCGTAATGCATGCTGGGCAATGGCAGGAATAAATTGTGGTTGCCAGTGAAGTTCGCCAGCTAATTTACGGATAGCAGGTTGCACAAACTGTAAAAATGCCACCATAACCGCCACAGGGTTACCCGGTAAGCCAAAAAATAGGCTGCGATCAATATTCCCTACCGCGAGAGGGCGACCAGGTCGCATGTTAATTCGCCAAAACTGAGTGTTGCCCACATTGGCGAGTGCCGTTTTAATGTAATCGGCATTACCCACAGATACGCCGCCAGAGCTGATGACGATATCTGCTTGCTCTGCCGCACTGCGTAACGTCGCGGTGAGTATGTGTTCATCATCTTCAATAATGCCTAAATCGATAACCTGACAACCGAGCTTTTTGGCCATCGATAATACGGTATAGCGATTTGAGTCATAGATGCAGTTTTGTTTGAGTATTTGCCCTGGTTGGCTGACTTCATCGCCAGTTGAAAATACCGCGACGGTAGGGCGTTTAACTAAAGGTAGTCGATCAAATCCAAGTGATGCTAGTAGGCCTAGTTCAGCGGCACCTAAGCGTTTTCCTGCCGCTAAAGCGACGTCACCGCTAGCAATATCTTCACCCGCCAGACGTACATGCTGACCTTTAACGATGTGCTCATGCTCAAGAAGGGTTAACAGGTTATCTTGTTCGTTTGCTAGTTCTCGTGGCTGAATGGTGTCAGCGCCTTTTGGCACTGTTGCTCCGGTCATAATGCGCACGGCTTCGCCGTCTTGCAGCATATTGGGGTAATGATGTCCTGCTAATACTTCGGCCACGACTTTAAGAGGCTTATTAGATAAGTTACTAAACGCAAAGGCATAACCGTCCATTGCTGAGTTAGTTTGTTGAGGTACGTTTATTTCAGAAATAATATCATGTGCCAGTACGCGATTATCAATATCGAAAAGACTGACTAATTCAGTGTCCACAATAGGGGTAACTTGGCTTAATACCGCCGCAACGCCTTGGGATACACTAATAGCGTTTGGACTGTTTTCCGTATCGTCCATTTGAGCTGCTTTGCTCGCATCAATCGGCAAGCTGACCTCTTCTGCCTGCCAATTTTGTTGATAGTGTTGTACAAAATCAGCAATTTGCGCCACGTTGTTTAAATCTAATCGCATTAATGAATCAGGTACTGTGGTTTCATCACAACAGGCAATCGCAACGATATTGTCATCATGTATATGAATCAAAGGTTTATTATGTGCTGCACGGTGTAATTCAATTTTAGGTAATGCCAGTTTTTTAAAGCCTTCTACCAGCACGATATCGACTTTGTCGGCTTCAATTTGACGCAGTAAATGTTGTAATTGTGGGTCATCATCAACTGGGTCTTCAGTCATTAATGCCCAGCGTACATGAGATGCTACCAATACTTGCCTTGCCCCAGCTTTGCGCATTTCGAAACTGTCTTTACCCGGAACATCAACATCAAAATTATGATGTGCATGCTTAATAACGGCTAAACGTAAACCGCGTTCAATTAAGGCAGGAATAAGCTGTTTTAGTAGAGTGGTTTTACCTGTGCCACTGTATGCACAAAATCCCAAAACGGGAATGGACAATGGATTAGAAAATAATGCTGTCATGAAGTACCTCTACTGAATTACTTGGCAATTTGCGTTGCTAACTGCTGTTTTTGTTCTGGTGTATTGATGTTAACGAATGCATTGGGTTGGTCAGCAAAACTTTCTACTGCCACTTTATGTTGGCGATACCAAAAATCAATTTTGCGCTCTCCCGCATCTAAAAAAGCCTGCATTGATGCTGCCAGATGTGGTTTTAGCAATAACACTACGGGTTGTTCATATTCACCATCACTAGCAACAGCAAGGTCGGCTTGTTGTTGCTCTAAAGCAGCTAATAATCTTGCTGTTAAGTCGGTTGGTAGCATAGGACAGTCACAAGGGACCACAAGTAAATAATCAGCTTGAGTCTGTTTTAAGGCTGTAACCATTCCAGCTAAAGGGCCTAAATAACCGCTGTCTTGATCGCTGAAAACGGTGTAACCCCATTGTTCATATTGAGCTTGGTTTCGATTTGCGTTAATCAGGATCTGATCCACTTGAGTCGACAGCTTATTAATTGTATGACAAATCATCGCTTGGCCATTGAGATCCACTAAGCCTTTGTCATTGCCGCCCATTCGTCTTGCCATGCCGCCAGCTAAAATCACCGCATCAATTTGAGGTGCCATAATGTAATTCCGTTGTGTGGGTATCATGTAAATCATCTGTTTGGGGTACATGAATACTGGTATGAATTGTGCGTTGCTTTATATGCCAATGTTGTTGACACAACGCGGTCAGGCCACAGGTTTGATGACTGCTAATTAACAGTCCTGTGCCGTCTTGTTTGAGTTGATTAATCATCGCGAGCACTAAGCGCTGTGAGTGCTTATCCATATTCGAGATCGGTTCATCAAGCATTAATAGTTTAGGTTGCGCAATCCAAGCTCTGGCAATGGCAAGACGTTGTCTCTCGCCCCCGGATAGATCGCTAGCATTATGATTCAGTAAATCGGTGAGTTGAGCCATATGAATGGCTTGTTTGATCCGTTTTTTACGTTGTTCCGGCGCTAAAGCCCGCTGATCCAAGGCGTAGGTTAAGTTGTACTTTACTGTGCCTTCAAAAAGATAAGGATGTTGATGTAAATAAACCGCTTTACCTAAAAGAGATGACGGTCGCCACCACGTTTTAGGCGCAAACCCCTGGCTGGTGATCTGACCTTGATTTGGTTTAATTAAACCCGCGAGGAGTTTCATTAAGGTCGATTTACCCGAGCCATTGTCACCTTGCAGGTAAATGACATCACCTTGGCTAAAATGCAAATCGGCTGCGCTAAAGAGTATCTGCTGATTAAAAGATATCAGTAGGTTTTTTGCATGAATACTGGCTAAAGAGCGGTCTGAAGAATGTGATAATGTCATCTTAATGACTCCTTGGGAGGGCTTTGCCTCGCAATGAACCTAAGATGAAGTTTAACACTACCGCTAATATTAATAAGACTAATCCTAGCGCGATAGCTTGTGCAAAATCGCCTTTGCTCGTTTCAAGTGCTATTGCAGTGGGAATATTACGGGTGACATTCATAATATTGCCACCAACCATCATCGAGCAACCCACTTCAGTTAAAATGCGACTAAACGCTGCGATAATGGCGAGCAGTAAGGGGCCTCGTAGTTCACGGCATAAGGTCCAAACCGCGCGTAGCCATGAGGCTCCTAATGTACGAGATGTTTCCCACGCTCTACGATCCACACTGGCAAAAGCGGCCTGTGACAATGCGATTAATACTGGAGCGCAAATTAAAATCTGTCCTAAAATCATTCCTTTTTGGGTGAATAGCCACTTTAAATCGCCTAAGACACCATTGCGAGTTAACAATAAATACACTAATAAACCAATCACTACAGTGGGAATAGATTGCAATGTTTGCACTAAGTTAGTGACGATCCAGCGGCCTCTGAAATGACTAAAAGCGAGGATAAAACCTAACATCATCGACGGAATAATGGTGATCAACAGCGCGGCAAAAGACACCGAAAATGAGATGTTAATAATTGCCCATACATGTGGGTCAAAAGATAGCAGCAAGCTAAATGCTTGCTGCAATAGGGCTAACCAGCCATCACTCATTTTTTATAAGTTGCCTTAAACAATTGCTCTCCTTGCACTTTATAATTATTGATCATAGTTTGTGTTGCAGGGCTGATAAACCAATCGCTTAATGCTCTTGCCCCTTTATGATTCAAGTCTGGGTATTTTGTAGGGTTAATCAAAATAATTTGGTAAGGGTTAGCTAATTCCGCGCCACCTTCAAAACTAATATTAAGGTCTAGCTTAGCTTTATAAGCAATAAACGTACCGCGATCCGCTAATGTATAAGCCTGAAATTCATTGGCCATTAATAAGGTTTTACCCATGCCTTGGCCAACTGAGGTATAGCCAGTAAATTCAGGTTTAACGCCCGCATCTTTCCAAATGGCTAACTCTTTCATATTAGTACCAGAGTTATCACCACGAGAAATAAATTTACTTGGCTTATTAGCAATTTTGCTGAATGCTTCAGTGGCATCTTTGCTCGACTTGAGCCCAGCAGGATCATTTTTAGGCCCTAATACAATGAAATCATTCTCCATAATACCGCGAGGCTCAATACCATAACCGTCAGCAACAAACTTTGCTTCTGCAGCTGGAGCATGAGTCATAACGACATCAACATCTCCCTGACTTGCCAGCTTCAATGCTTTACCTGTACCCGTAGCAATCACTTGTACACTATAGCCTGATTCCGCTTCAAATTTTGGTAACAGCGCCCCAAGTAATCCTGAGTTTTCAGTGCTAGTAGTGGTCGCTAACTTGATCACTTCATTTGCGAGTGCTGTTGGGCTGAACATTGCTCCGCTGAGTACCGATGCTGCCAACAGAATACTAACGCTTGCTTTGAGTTTTAACATTGCCGCTCCTTGATATATTAACAATCATGATGTTCATACTGAAAAACGTGTACAAAACATTAAGCCGTTTTGCTTAATTACCAATGCAATAAGCAAGTTAGATGCCAAGCAGTGTTAATGCAAATACAGTTCACGCATAAAATCGAAACTGTGAACTTGCTCCCAAGCTTTAATCATTTATCTTAGACAAATTGTCCCATGATCACTTTTCTGTGGTTCATAGTGACCAAGTGATGTGAATTCGATGATACAGTGGTGAAAAGCGCGACAAAATGTCCAAATAAGAGTCCATTTATGAGTCCAGATGAACATATCTCCCCAGTAAGCAAGACCACTATGTCGGTTCTTATCGTTGATGATGAGCCCGGTATGCGTAGTTTTTTGATGAAAGCCTTGGCAAAAAAGTTTGCCTTGGTAGAAACCGCCTCCACAATTGCCCAAGCAGAAGAATTACGCAGTCACGGCCATTTCGATTTGCTAATTGTTGATATTCGTTTGCCCGACCGTTCAGGTATTGAGTGGCATGAAGCGTTAGATGATCCCGAACGTCAATCTGATATCATTTTTATGACCGGTTATGCAGACATGGATGTGGCAATCAAAGCATTACGTGCAGGTGCCTCTGATTTCATCATGAAACCGTTTCACTTAGAGCAAATGATTACCGCCGTTGACCGCTGTATCGAAAAACGACTGCTAAAGCGTGAAAACTTTATGTTAAGGCGTGAACTGTCGCACGGACAGTCATCCACCATTATCGGCAACAGTGAAGCCATCCGTGATGTTAAAGAGGTCATTGAGCGAATCGCACCGACTAACGCAGTTGTATTAATTGAGGGCGAATCAGGCACAGGTAAAGAGCTGGTGGCCAGACAATTACATCAACAGAGTGGCCGAAGTGGTGCGTTTGTACCAGTAAACTGTGGTGCCATCGCTCCTGAATTGTTAGCAAGTGAACTGTTCGGCCATACAGCGGGCGCTTTTACCGGGGCTAAAGGTAATCGTGAAGGGTTATTTAGTTATGCCTCGGGCGGCACGATATTTCTGGACGAAATTGGCGAAATGCCGATGAACATGCAAACCGCCTTACTCAGAGTGCTCGAACAACGTGCTATTCGTCCTGTAGGAAGCGAAAAAGAAATCGACATTAATGTGCGCGTTATCGCGGCCACTAATCGTTTATTAATTGATGAAGTTGAAGCGGGTCGTTTCAGACGTGATTTATTTTATCGTTTGAATGTATTGAACATTGTTATTCCATCTTTGCGCTCTCGGCCAGAAGATGTTGTTGAGCTTACCCATTATTTTACCTTGCAGTTGTCACAAGAGTTGGGCATTAAAGATGTTATTTGGAGCCACGAAGACCTACAAGTACTGCAACAGCATGATTGGCCCGGTAATATTCGTGAACTGCGTAATATGATTGAACGATGCATCCTATTAGGTAAACCGCCTGCGGAATATTGGAAGAAACCTGTGTCTGTTATGGTTAATGATGCGATGGGCTATCCGCTAAGTTGGCCATTAAAAGAAGTTGAAAAACAACATGTCACCAAAGTGGTCGATAGCCATAGTGGTAATAAATCTGCTGCAGCGCGAGATTTAGGTGTGTCACGAAAAACCTTAGATAGAAAATTTAAAGATTGGCTAACTCACGAAAAACAAGGTCTTGAGGAAGAATAAAAGTGGTGCATTCTACTGGTATTTTTACGCGAGTTTTTGGTATTAGTTGGCAGCAAATGCAGGCCAAAGTGCGTTATCGCATTTTGTTTTTGACATCATTACCTATTTTATTAACCTTAGTTAGCTTGGTGTTTATTACCATTTATTGGAATGTAATATACACAGGTAAACAATTGTTTATGAAGGTAAAGGCTGACTTGGTTGTCGCGAATAGTACTTTAGTGCAAGTGCAGGAACGCCAACAAGATAAGCTCGACTCGATAAGTGAATCATGGGATTTTCAACATGCATTTAGGCTAATAAAACACAGTGATCAACAACCAAATCCGAGTGCGATTAGTGCGTTAAATATGCTATTGGCGCAACAGCAAAAAGAATTAGGTTTAGACTTTTTACGTTTAATTAGTGTTGCCGATGCCGCTGGAGACCCTGATTTACGTTTGATGTTACATCAAACCAAACAGAAGGTTTTTTCGGGGTTAATGGTATTGCCAGCAAAACGCCTCGAAAGAATTAACTCAAGTTTAGCAAAACAAGCTCAAATTACATTGATCCCGACATTGCATGCGAAAAAACCTAAGCAAAGCATGGAAACCCGTGGCTTATTAAGCCGAACTCTACTGCCAATAGCCGACCAGTCGGGAAATGTATTTTGGTATTTAGATGGTGGGATGTTGTTTAATCACAATACTGACATAGTCGATAATATTCGTGACTTGGTGTATGGCAAAGGCACGTTGCCTGAACGTTCAATCGGTACTGTAACCCTTTTTCTGGATAATATTCGCATTAGTACCAATGTACCGATGGATCTATTTCCTAAAGACAGCAATAAACCCAATAGAGCCTTGGGGACCTTAGTGTCTGATGAGGTTTATCAGCAAGTACTCATTGAAGGCCAAACGTGGATAAATCGCGCCTTTGTTCTTAATGATTGGTATATCTCGGGTTACCTTCCTTTACTCGATGTTCGTGGTAAAAGGATTGGGATGGTGTATGCCGGCTTTTCTGAGTCGCCTTTTTTACATAACTATTTACTCAATATTATCGAGCTCGGCACCATTTTAGTTTTCGTATTATTAATTTCAGGTTTTTTGGTTTATCGCGGCGCGAACAGTTTGCTACAACCTATTGAATATATTCACCAAGTTGTTACTGCGGTACAGTCTGGTCGAAATATCAGAATTGGTAAACTAGACATGAATGGTGATAACGAACTAGCACATTTAGCGGAGCAATTTGATCGAATGTTAGATCAGTTGCAGCGAAGAAATGCTCAAATTCAAGCGGCAGCAGAGCAGCTAGAAATCAAAGTTGAACAACGAACCCGCAGCTTGCAAGATAAAACAGAAGAGCTCGAACGCAATGTGGCGTTGTTGCATGCCACCAGACAGCAATTAGTGACTAACGAAAAACTCACCGCACTAGGCGAACTGATTGCTGGTATTGCCCACGAAATTAATAATCCTACAGCCGTTATCTTGGGAAACATGGAGCTATTAAAATATGAACTCGGTGACAACGCTGCAATAGTCGAAGAAGAAATTGAATTGGTTATTCAACAAGTCGGTAGGATAACGACTATCATCCGTAGCCTGCTGCAATATAGCCGTCCTGGTGAGTTTAATGCGCCAATAACATTACAACCTGTGACGCCAATCGTTGAAGAAATGCTGTTATTAGCTCGTCACTCTATTGAGCAACAAGAAGTGAAGTTGATTAAGGAGTTTACGGCTACAGGTTCAGTAGAAGTCAATCGACCTCAGCTATTACAAGTGCTGATTAACTTAATGGTTAATGCTGCCCATGCGATTGAGAATAAAGGTCGAATTTGGCTACGAACTTACGACTGGCTAGAAGACGGAATCGCTATTGGGGTAAAAATTGAAGTTGAAGATGAAGGGATGGGGATTTCGAAACAAGATTTGAGTCGTATCTTTGATCCATTTTATACCACCCGTAAAGATGGTACTGGTTTAGGGTTATCTCTGAGTTATGGGATTATTAAACGACTTGGCGGTACGATTGAAGTGAATTCGACGGTAGGAAAAGGCACCATATTTACCATTGGGCTTTACCATAAAGCAAAAGATGATCAGCAGCTTGGGCCTTATGAAGGCTTACATTTTGGTGACAGAACACAGTAAAGCACGTGACTAAATAGGCAAGGAATAGACAAAAAATAGGCAAAAAAAAGCCGGGTGATTAACCCGGCCACAAAGAGTGTGTGAGCAATGTCGTGCTTGCGAACTCTGCAGACTAATTAAAGGTGATGAAGTCTCTATTTAGTAAACCGAGTTTTGGAACGCAAGTTAATAATAATTATTCTCATTTGTATTTGCAAGTGTTTATCATCATAAATTTCATTTTTATATTCAACTTATTAAAAATATTACATTAGTCATTGATTAATATAATAAATATTCTTAGTCGATTGGTTTTTTTATCATTCTATTTAGATGAGTTTATGGAATAAAGCTATTTCATTTAGATTTAGGTGTTGTTTAACGTAGAGAGGAATGGGTTTGTGCTGGTTTACTACAGCTATTAGCCTTACTAAAGCTAGCGCGGGGATATATAGAGCGAAGTTTTGTTTAAACCCGTTTTAATTTACAGCTTCAGTTTATATGAGTCCTAAAATGGAAATCTCATGCATTTAGGTTGGGCATCACAATGGTCGAAAACGCTGAATGAATAGAGCGTACCGTCGGCATGACTGATGAAGCCGACGGTACGCTTTTATTGATTAACCACTTTTACATCACCAATTATTTACATTAACCAATTACTTGCACTAACTATTCTAAATAAAACGTTTACGCAATTAATAATGATGATGCTTATTTGGATGCTTGGATAATAACGTTGTCACTATCGCTGCCGCCATTAAGTAAAATTTTGTCTTGCAGGATTTTGAGTAACACACCATATGCGGGTAAAAACAAACCTAGGCTCACTATCAGCTTAAAAGCGTAATCCACCGTGGCTATTTCTGGCCAGTGTGTTGCCATAAACGCATCGTTTGAGGCATAAAACGCTACACTGAAAAACACTAAGGTATCAACTAAGTTACCAATTAATGTTGATGCAGCAGGTGCAACCCACCAAGCTTTGGCCTGACGTAATTTTGCAAATACAGTGATATCCATGAGCTGACCAATTAAGTAAGCCACAAAGCTGGCAAAGGCGATGCGAAATACAAAACTATTCCACTCAGCTAAGGCGCTAAACGCTTGTAATTGACCTTGATGAAACAATACGCCGACTAAATACGACACTACAAGTGCAGGTATCATGGCTTTGAGGATAATGCCTCTAGCGGCTTGCTGACCAAACACTCTCACCGTTAAATCGGTAGCTAAGTAAACAAATGGAAAGCTAAAAGCACCCCAAGTGGTGTGGTAGCTAAACAGCTGAAATGGCAGTTGGACAAGGTAGTTGCTTGCGCAAATAATTAAGATATGAAAACTGACTAATAGCATCAGTGCTCGGCGATACTTCGCCTGGGTTAACGTCAACATATTGTGGCCTTTTTAATTGGGTTAGCGCGGGGTGAGGGAACCCGCTATTAGTTTGGTTAACAGTATTTACTAGTGTTAACGAGGCTATTTAGCCACAGTTAAACAGATAAGCTAATGTCTGTTATAGAGAATATTATTATTTTAGTTTATTGGCAGTGCTTGCTTTAAACACACCTGTTAGCAGGCCTATTTCAAGGCAATACCAAGGTATTGGCAAACACGGGGGCGGGATAATAGCATGTGTTTTGCACAAGCGAAAGATTCTGCTGAGGTTAACATTATTGGTGATGGTCAGTAGCGGAAGACTAAAAGTCGATCAAAATAGACAATACTGTAGCTAACTTATTTTCCAGTTCTTGCCATTCAGCTTCAGGATCTGAGCCCGCAACAATGCCTGCACCAGCAAATAAATTGATTCTTCTAGGTTCTATCAGTGCACTTCTAATTGCGACAGAGAATTCTGATTCATGATGATTTAAATAACCACAAGCTCCAGCATACCAACCTCTAGCATAGCCTTCTCGTTGGCGAATAAAGTTCAGTGCGGCATCGCGTGGTAACCCACCTACGGCGGGAGTTGGGTGCAGTGCACGTAATAATTCAAAATCACTAACACCTGGCTTTAACTGCGCTCGAATAGCGCGGTGCAAATGTTGAATATGATTAAGCTTAAATATTTTAGGTTGCTCATCAGCACCTACATATTGGCTTAACGGTGTGAGCACATCGACAATATGTTTTCTGACCAACTGATTTTCATGGCTATTTTTAATGTCATCTAATAATGCCTGCGCCAGTACATTATCTTCTTCTGGATTAAGCCCTCTGACAGTTGTTCCCGCTAATGCTTCGGTAAACAGTTCCTGTTGGCGGCGTAAATATAACCGTTCTGGTGAGCAAGAAATAAATGCGCGTTCAGGGCTAAATTGGAATCCAAATTGAAAACTATTCGGATTACGACCTTGCCAACATGCTAACACTGTCCAAGGGTCAATATTGTCATCTACATCTATTTGGCTGTGGCGTGACAATACGACTTTAGGTGTTGATTTGATAAAATTTGCTTGAGTGACTTGTTCTACTAATTCTTTCCAGCGTGCAAAATTAGGTAAATCACTCCGGCCCATTAAGTTGAGTTTATTCGGCGGCGACAAGGGACGCGGCTTTTGCACCATTGCGATAGCATTAAGAGCGGATTGTATTTCGTCTTCAGGCTCACCATTTTCAAAATTTAAATTCACCAATACTCTAACGTGATTACCGCTACGGCGTAATTCAATTCTGGGTAATATAAAGTGTGCACGGCCAAATTCAGGCCAACACTCTACGGTGCGATCAAACGCTAAACCGCCATAATAACGAATATCTTGATGATTGGTTTTATTGCGTTGCTGTTGATAAATTTGTGCTAGGGCATTGTCGTCAACTTGGTCGGCAAAATAAAACGTCTTGCACGAGCCGATGGCGGCGACATCTTCGTTTCTATCGCGGCCGTGCCAATAGATTTTTGGGTATAAAGTTTGAGCGCTTAACCAAGATATTAATGGCAGCGCAGGAGCCTCAACAGATAGCTGTACGATAGGGTCACAAATCGGCACATTGCGAAGTTGCTCGAGCTTAGTAATTAATTCGCTAAACTGTGATGAAAAAAAGTGACCAGCCAACCTATACCTCTCGTATAACAACATAAGGTTTAACGTTAATAAACCTAGCAAATAGTGTCAATTGGCAAGATGAAAGCGTGTGATCTGAATTGCTAATATAGCTTACTCTTTACTGGTATCAGTATACGGAAATAATGATCCAATAAGCTGCTCCATATCATCAACAACAGTTTGATTGTTTATCATTGAGGTTTTCTACAGGAATAGTTGTGAACTGTAATGTGACCATACGGTAATATTCTCCTAAAAAGAGTAGGCGAACGAGATAAAGTAGTTCAAAATATAGCTTATATTATGTGAGCAAGATCCCGTTCTTAAATTTCTCTTTCGGAGTAATTGTTACAATGAATGATTCTGTTGAATCAAGCAATGTCATTAAAATCCCCACCGATAAACTTGCTTTAGGCATGTTTGTGACGGCAATAGATCATCAGCAAAGTAAGGTGGCTATTCGTAATCCCGGACAAATCAAACATCGTGATGCAATTTTAAAGTTGAAAAAAAACAACATTTTGCTTGTGTGGGTTGATATTGATCGTTCTTCAGATACTTGCGGGTTAAAAAAAGCGGGTAAATCGAGCTCTGTTAGCAGTTTATTGGTACGTAAAGCGACGGTCACTCGAGATAGTCAGCAAGCGCAGGCTAAAAAGCTACTTGCTGAAGCAAAAGGCTTAATTCAAAAAGTGATGTCTGAAACCTTCAGTGGTAAAGCCATCGAAGTCAATCAATTTGAAGATGTTGCCGACAAAATGATTGAGTCTGTTATGGACGATGCGGATGCATTTAAGTGTATTTCAGCACTGCGTACCAAAGATGCGTATTTACTCGAGCATTCTATTAATGTTGCCTTTTTATTGGTGACCTTTGGCAAACATCTTAAGCTTGATCGCGAACTGCTAAAGCAGATGGCGGTGGGTGGAATTTTACATGATATTGGCAAAATTCAAGTCGATAACGAAATATTGCACAAACCAGGTAAGTTAACCCCAGAAGAGTTTGAACACATGAAATTGCATCAAGTGTATGCAATTGAAATCATGAATGAAACAAAAGGCTTATCGCAAGTGAGTAAAGATGTGTGCTTAATGCATCATGAAAAACTCGATGGCCGTGGTTACCCTAATGGTTTAAAAGATGAACAAATTCCTCAACATGGGCGTATGAGCTGTATTGTTGATATTTTTGATGCATTAACTGCTTCGCGTTGTTACAAAGAAGCCATGAGCCCGGCAGCAGCTTTTAAAATTTTGATGAGCTTGACCCCATTTCATCTTGATCAGAAGCTCGTATACGAGTTCATTCGCTGTGTAGGCATCTATCCAGTTGGTTCATTGGTGCAATTATCGGATGAACGAGTGGGTATAGTATGGGACTCTAAAGGGCGTGATGCGTTGCATCCTGTCGTGAAGTGTTTTTATTCGATTAAGTATAAACGTTACACTGAAGTGACTATGGTTGACTTACTTAAATCTGAATTACATATTGAACGCGGTGTATCACCTGGATCGCTCGATGTAGATCCAAGCCAGTTTTACTAACCGGATATCATCATAAACGGTTTCACAACGACTAATGTTCGATAATATCTTGGTACAGTGGTGCTAATTCAGCCAGTAATGCATTGCGGGTTGCTAGCGGAATATGTTGTTGTTTAAGTGCTTCTATTAAATGACCCACAACGGCATCAAAGTCCGCTTGGCTAATGTGTAATCCAATATGTGCATTGTACATTGATGCACCTTGATACACACATTCACCGCCACTAACGACACATAAATGCTCAATAAGCCGTTGGCGAAAAATTTGAATATCAGTTTGTTCAAAATGATGCAAAATGCGTTTATCTTGGGACAAATTAACTAGAAAGTCATCGGTAATCATACTGACGCCTTTATCCCCTCCAAGTTGCTGATATAAGGTTGTTGGTTGGCTTGCACAGGCAACAGACAGTAATAACAACGCGCCAAAAACGACTACATGATGTTTAACAATCTTAACCATTACAGGGTTCCCTCTACAGATAAATACCACCCCTGTTGTTGCCCAAATCCTGCAATGCTGCCTAAATCAACATAAGCGCCCACAACAGAAAGGTGTTTATTGACAAACCAAGCCATAAAAATATCCTGCCAATCATTTTCTTCTGCAAAACCAAGTTGATCAGGCTTTTGTTTGTATTCATAGCCCAGTGCAATATTATCGGTTAATAACACAGCAATAGAGGCTTCAGCTTGCAGTTGGTAATTGTTGTTTGTAGCAGTGCCAAAACCAAGAAAACCGATTTGATTAGCCTTGGTGGCTCTAAGGGTTAAGTTGGTCACCAGGTTGCGGCCCACAATAGCATCAAAATAGACTTTGCTGGCAGCTAAATAGATATCAACTCCCCAGTCATTCCTTGCCCCAACGGCATGTGGTAACGCAAAATCGTCCACCCGTTTATATTGTAGCCCTAAGCTAATTTGTGGCATGGCGGTATATAACACTTCACCGACTAGTTTGTATTTTACGCCAACAATATCTTGGCCCAGTTTGCCGCCTAGAGTGTCTAGATCAAATGTTTGCTTAGCAATACTGAGTTCAAAGCGATTATCAATGCTTAAGGACGCACCAATAGAATGTAAGGTGAAATCGTCAACATAGACGGCAGTATTCATTGCAGTGAAAGACCATTGGTCTGAGCTTGCATAACCATTAATTACTGCCCACGGCACTATTCCTCCGCCAGCACTGCCCTCAATAGTTGTCGTGCCGCCAGTAGCAATTACTTTGCTTGTTTCAGCTTGAGCACACACGCTGATTAGGCTTAATAGCACCGCTAATATAATGCACATTGGTTGATACATTAGTGTGGCGTATCCTTACTGAGAGTCTGAATATTAGACTGATTAAATTGTTGGAACCACACAATAAAATCATCTGCTTTTAGCGGCTTAGAATACACATAACCTTGAATTATGTCGCAATTGAGTCCACGTAGAATATTGATCCCTTCTACGGATTCAACGCCTTCAGCCACGACGGATAAATTGAGCCCTTTAATTAATCGAATGCTGCTATCCACAATCATTAAATCAGTTGCATCGGTATGAATATCTTTAATAAAACTGCGATCAATTTTCACTTCATTAACGGGCAGTAACTTTAAGTAAGCTAATGAAGAGTGCCCGGTGCCAAAGTCGTCGATGGCAATGGCCAAACCGATATTTCTAAACTGCTGTAAAACAGCAATCACCGTTTGTGCATCTTTCATCACAGCACCTTCGGTTACCTCTATCGACAAAGCATTAATCGGTAAATGATTGCTAATCAGCAACTGTTCAATGTCTAACGGCAGCTGAGGATTAGTGAGATCGTGGGCTGATAAATTAATCGCCACCGTCAGCGAAATACCTTGCAGCTGCCATTGGGCTAGCTGCTTTATGGTGGTATTTAACACCCAGTCACTGATCATCGAGATATTACCTGAGTTTTCAGCTAAGCGAATAAATTCATCTGGCGGGATAAATCCCAATTCCGGGTGTTGCCAGCGGATTAGCGTTTCTGCACCATGGCAATGATTGCTCTGAATATTCACTTTAGGTTGAAACACCAAATGTAATTGCCCTTGTGCTAAGGCAATCGGTAAATCACGAATAATCATTAACTCACGCAGATAACGTTCATCTTCGCCTTGTTGATAAGTGGCAATGCCTAGGGATTCCACTCGGGCCTGATTTAATGCAATTTCAGCATGGCGAATTAACGTGTCGATGTCATTACAGTCATAGTCACTGGATAAATCAACAATCCCTACCCGCACATTGACACTTATTTTTGAGCCCTGAATAGAAAATGGGTTAGTTAATTGACGTAGATAGTTATCAAGCTTTTCAAGCGGAATACTCGGTTGAAATAGCAACAAGAACGAGTCGCCATCCAAGCGCGATATTAATTGGGCCGTTGGGGATAAGCTTTCTAAACGGCTGGCAAACAACACCAATAAATCGTCGGCATTGGCAAATCCAATGATGTTATTTAAATGGCGAAAGTTTTTAATATCTATCATTACTAAGCTGCCATGCATTTTACTGAGCAGCAGGCTGAGTTGTTGTTTAGCAGCCAAGCGATTATATAAACCCGTGAGGTTATCGTGTTGTGATTGATAAACTAAATCGTTTTCGCGCGATTCAATATTTTCACGCATTATCGATAAGGTATTGGCTAATACTTGTAACTCAGCAGGTGCACCTTTAATTGGCGGAGGGTTTTCACCTTGGCCGACTTTGCGTGCAAAATTAACTAACGCATAAATGGGTTTTGTTAAGCCGCCAGAAAACCAAGCGGCAATCATAAACGCCAGTAAACACGTTATCGCGAATATAATTAACATGTTATTGCGCAGCGCATCGTAATTTTGCTGCCACTTAACATTTGATTGATGCAGTACCGCCCACTGATGACCACTATTTTTATCTAACGCAATGGTGGTAGATAAGTAGTTTGATGGTATGTCATCACTGACCTTATCCACTGTTTTTGCTAGTAGGTTAATACGCGCTAACACATCTTGTTGTTGAGCTTGGGCTAGGGTTGAGACAATTTCAATTCTGCCAGCGGACTGGTTGATAAAACTGATATCAATTCCGGTAATGGTTTTGGCTTGGTCTGCGACATTCTTGTCCATAGTGAAGCCCATGCCGACCCAAGCTATTAATGTTGGCGCCTTGACGGGTTGCAACACAAATTGGTAACTACTGTGGTCATAATTAAAAATTTCAAACGTGGTTGAGCGGTTTTTGGTTAATGCAAATAACTCATCAATATTGGCTGCAGTGAGACCTTGTAAGCTTGAAGAAAGTAATTTCCCCTGCGGAGATAATAAAATAGCAGCGTCAGCATTAATGCGCCTGCCATGGTTGGCTAACACTGACGATATTGTATCTTGCTCGCCAGTGGCCACAGCGCGTTTAAAACCAAAGTCAGCACTGAGTAACGACAAACTTTGATTAAGCTGATCGCTTCGATTCGACAACATTTCGACAAAAATATTGGAGCCAATATTAAGATTTTGAGTTTGTTGTTGGCGAAAATCTCGCTGAGTTGCGCTTAATACAAACAACGCAGTAGTTAACTGCATTAAGGTTAATATTAATAGAAAAGCTATTATCAGTCGGTTGCGAAAACTAGTTGGCATGTTATCCCGTGGTATCGCTTGCTTGAAGGTAACTACCAAAGCCGCTAGGTGGTGCCGATGGTTTTTCTTGGTGTTCAACATCAATACTCAGCGTTAGTTGATTATGGTCATTGCTTACTATGACCAAAGATGATGGTGTTGCAGTGATCTGCCAAGGATGCCAAATGTTGACTTGGTATTCGCCTGCAGGTAAATCTGTTAATTGGATTTTACCTTGTGCATCACTCACCGAAAAGTAAGGACTGCTGGCCACATAAATAAAGGCCTGCATGTAATCATGAATATTGCAGCCTATGGCAACTAAACCTGGTTTATCAAAAGTAATCGGGTCTTCAGTTGTGCCTACATACAATTTTAACTCAAATTGTTTGGCTTCAGAAAAAGAATAAACATGGTGCCGAGTACGATCTAAATTAGGAAAATCAACGTTGGCACCTTGTGGTACAGCCAATACAAAAGGTGAGAAAACTCGATTTTGTTGGCGTATTTGGTAATGTGCCAAGGTCGATGGCGTTGTATTAGATGGTGACGTAGAAATTAACTCTACCACGCTATCGCTGAGCATCACGCCTTGCGCATCGGTAACATCAACCGTTAACGTCGCCGCTGTAACTGCCGCTGAAAAAAAATACGTTAAACACAGCAAGCATGTCGTAAATGGATTTATTGGCATGTATTGGCCTCATTATTAAGAGTGTAGCAAGAGTGCCGCGTTGTGGTTAATTATCTACGTAATATGGCATCATAACCTACAAGGATCAAAATACAGCATCATCACAACTTAATGCGACTATTTGTTTCGGTATACATCAGCAAACGAGGTGTTCATGAAAGTGTATTTATCTATCAGTTTAGTACTGATATCGTTAATCCTGCTTATTCCCGGGGTGACAAAACCGATGTTAACGATAACGGGTACCATTGAAAAATCGCAGTTAGTGGATACAGGTAAGGATATGTTAATCCAAGATTTAACGGAAGACTCTCGTGCTAATACCCGTGGAATATTGGATATTGCCGCCAGTATGTTAGGTCTGGATACGCTAGACGGTGAAATAGAGGTTTTTCGTAATAGCCGCAGTATCATCGACACCATTGCAGCACTATATCAGTCACATCATTTTGTCGTGGCCATGTTGGTCGGGTTATTCAGTATTGTGATCCCTGCTGTTAAGTTAATCACCATGCTCATATTACTGCTGCCAGTGACGCCCTTAATTAAGCAAAGATTGAGCAAAATGATCAGTGTTATCGGTAAATGGTCTATGGCCGATGTTTTTGTGGTCGCAATTATTGTGACCTACATGGCAGGTAATGCGTCAGCTGGAATGGGCGACATGCTTAAGACTCAATCCCAGTTTGAAATCGGTTTCTATTATTTTTTAGGCTACTGTATTTTTTCAATCGCCAGCCAGATGATGATCGATATGACACAAACGCAAAAGTCGCAGAATGCCTCTCGCTAATATAGACAGCCGAGGCCGCTAGACTTGTGAGCTGACAACATTGAGATTCAACGTTAATGTAAAAAGGGCCTAAATCAGCTTATTATTTTGATGAGTCATCGAAGTCACGATATTTCGCGACTTATATTTTGCAATGGTTATAATGAGTCTATGCACTAGTAACGTTAAGATTGACCATGACTGACTCTACAACCACTAAATATATTGGCACCGATCATTTTCTGCCTGAAAATACTTTGTTGCTTAATGCCATGACAGAAGGCGTGTATGGTTTTGATTTAGCGGGTAATGCAGTATTTATTAATCCTGCAGCAGAACAAATGACTGGCTGGAAAAGCGCCGAATTAATTGGCAGAAATATTCACGACTGCCATCATCATAGTCATGCCGATGGTAGCCATTATCCTCAACATGACTGCCCCATTTATCGCACCTTACATGATGCTATTCCTCGGCAAGTGAACGAAGATGTATTTTGGCGTAAAGATGGCAGCAGCTTTCCGGTGTATTACAGCTCAACCCCTGTATATGATCAGCAACAACTTGTCGGTGTTATCGCGATATTTCGTGATGTAAGCATGCAAAAACATACCGAGCAATCATTAAGACAAGCATTAGCACAAGTGCAGGCCTTGTCAGAACGGTTAGCATCAGAAAATCAATACTTACTCACTGAGCTACAAGGCCAACAAGGCGCGTCGGGAATATCGGGTAACAGCCAACCTATCAATCAACTCATTCAGCAGATCCACTTGGTCGCTAATACCGACAGTACGGTGCTAATTTGCGGTGAAAACGGCACCGGCAAAGAGTTAGTTGCGCGCAACTTACACAGGCTAAGTCATCGTAAAGACCAGCCGATGGTGAGTGTTAACTGCGCCGCATTTTCGACCGCATTGTTAGAAAGTGAGCTGTTTGGTCATGAAAAAGGCGCATTTACTGGTGCTACAGCACGTCGCAAAGGCCGATTTGAATTAGCCAATAATGGCACTTTATTTTTAGATGAAATTGCCGAACTGAGTTTATCGGCACAATCTAAATTATTACGGGTAATTCAAGAGCAAAGCTTCGAGCGCGTTGGCAGTAGTGAAACCATTAAGGTCAATATTCGCTTAGTGGCTGCCACCCATCACGATTTAGCCGCCCGAGTAGAGCAAGGCTTGTTTCGGATGGACTTATATTACCGCTTGAATGTGTTTCCAATAACGGTGCCGCCGTTACGAGAGCGCCGCGAAGATATTCCGCAATTAGTCAGTGATTTAGTCGCATCGCTGAGTAAAAAGCTTGGTAAAAAAATCACTAAAGTGAGTGCTAAAGGGTTGAAGAACTTACAGCAATACTCCTGGCCCGGTAACGTACGTGAGCTACAAAACCTGATTGAGCGAGAAATGATTTTATCGCAAAGCGGTCATTTGCTGTTTAATACTTTACCTGTAGCGGTTACAACTCCGTTAGCTACCAGCACGTTAACCATGGCACAAGCCGAAGCTGCGCATATTATTGCGATATTAAATGCTAGCCACTGGCGTATTTCTGGTCCGTCTGGTGCTGCTGCGATGTTAGATATGCCTGCGAGTACCTTACGATCTAGGATGAAAAAGTTAGCTATTAGTCGCTAATTTTTTATCATGTATTTTATTAAGTCACGATATATCGCGTAAAAATCGATATGTCGTGACTTGGTTTTATAATCTACTGATTTTAATTGTTGAAAATCAGTAGATTATATTTATATTTGAGTTGGCTTAGTCTTTGCTACAGCAGGGCAATATTGTGTTATAGGAATACATTCATGCCTAAGTCATCATCTCAAACTCCATCAGCGACATCGTCAGTTGATAAAGCTGCCGTTTCACAACGGATTCCAGTGGTGCAAATTGCTACGCCGTCGACAAAAATTCATGTTCGTGAACAGAAAGGCGTATTTCAACGGCTGCGTCAGCACAGTAATACTTTACTGATTGCGATTTTTTTCCTGATCCCATTTATCAATTATCAAGGCCGACAAGCCATTCTGTTTGATGTAACCGAACAGCAATTCTTTTTCTTCAATATCACTTTGTGGCCACAAGACTTTACCGTACTAGCGTGGTTTTTTATGGCTGCTGCTTTTGCATTATTTTTTGTCACCGTTTATTGGGGCCGAGTTTGGTGTGGCTTTTTGTGTCCGCAAACCGCATGGACCTTTATATATATGTGGGTTGAAGCCAAGGTAGAGGGCAATCATCATCATCGAGCGGCATTAGACAAAGCGCCATGGTCACTGAGTAAAGTGCGTAAACGAGTGACGAAGCATGCGGTGTGGATAGTGTTTGCCTTGCTAACCGGCTGCGGGTTTATTGGTTATTTTATGCCTGCACGCGAGTTATATGTTGATATTTTTAGCATGAGTAGTGGTTTTTGGACTGGCACCTGGGTGTGGTTTTTTGCCATATGCACTTATTTAAATGCCGGCTGGATGCGCGAAATGATGTGTTTGCATTGTTGTCCTTACTCGCGTTTTCAAGCGGTGATGTTTGACGCCAACACTAAAACAGTGAGCTATGATGCTGAGCGAGGAGAATCTCGTGGGCCACGTAAGCGCTCACAAACAACGGAGCTAGGTGACTGTGTAGACTGTAATTTGTGTGTTGACGTTTGCCCCACTGGGATTGATATTCGTAACGGCTTGCAATACGAATGTATTAACTGCGGTGCCTGCGTTGATGCATGTAATCAAACCATGGAAAAATTTGGTTATGCCCCCAATTTAATCAGCTTTACCAGCGAAAACGCCTTAAAAGGACAACCAAAAGCCAGCCTGTTGTCGCTAAAATCGCTTGGTTACGCCAGTGCATTACTGATCATGATTGTGCTGATTATTAGTGATTTAAGTCACTTAAGCCATATACAGCTCAATGTGATCCGCGACCGCCAAACCTTATATCGTCAAGTGGGCATCGATCAGGTTGAAAACAGTTATCAACTTAAAATTCGCAATAAAACTCAACAAATGGCTTTTTATCAAATCAGTATCAGCAATGACGATCCCCAAAAGCAAACATTGCAAATAGTCACCGACAGCTTAATTGCGATAAAACCTGCAGAACAACTGGATTATCCGTTGACCCTCAGTGGCCGCCTGAGTGACCGTACGAGTGATAGCACCCAACAAACAGTGCAATTTAAGGTGACCCAAATTCAAAGTTTGGAAAATCCAACGCCAACGGAACCTGCTAATGAGATCTCGCAAACATCACGCTTCTTTTGGCCGTAATCTCAGTATCTCAGTATGACGGCATAAACGCGTGTCGACATTATTGGATGCTACGCAGCAAAGTGGGTAAGTAACAAAAAGGCTTGTCGCATTATTAATGGGACAAGCCTTTTTTGCTAAATAACTACAGTGTTATCGCGATAAACCATTAACGCTGATGTAGTGCGTAGTCGCTACCATCTTTAGCAGTAAACACTTTACAGTTGCCTTCAGTTGGCTGACAACCTGTATGGATTAAGCTAATCCACTGCTTGTATGGCGTCGGCAAATTCTTGATTGGAATCGCAACCTGAATGTCTTCAATATTAGCCTGGTCTGTGGTGCCCATTTGTCCTTGGCGGTCGAAACAAATCTCAACATGGGTATCATTATTCTTTAATACAACAGACGTTGGTTCACTTTTGTGACCAGTCAGTGCCACAAATTGACATGGATTTTGTAAACCACACTGAGAGCCGTCTTTTAAAAATGCCAATAAGTGAGTGTAGTAAACTACATAGCTGCTGACATCTTGGTGCGAGCCTTCAGTTAATGGAAATTGTGCATCCAAAAAGTCTTTGGCGTTTGTGGTGCGATCCTGTTGATTCGTCGTTGCCACAAATTGCTCACCAATGAAGCGGTTAAGGTTTTGGGTGGCAGTTGCGCTTGCTTGAGTAGACATATTCATCGCCTTATTCCTCTTCGTATTGTTGTAGGTCACAAAACCTTTTTCAGTATTGTTTATCATTAAGCCTTGTTCGCAGCTTGATTTTTAGTCTATGCTATTTTTACAAACAATTTCACAATAAAAATTTTACAGTGTGAATTATACAAAATGAGAAATGAAAAAAGCTTAATGCGAAAGACCCATTTTTTGGGCACAAAGATAAGAAACTTGCGTAAACGCAATAACTTAACCATGGAAGACTTGTCTGCTCGTTGTGTGCGTGTTGACTCAGGTAACTCGCCGTCAGTGTCATACTTGTCAATGATCGAGCGCGGAAAACGTGTTCCAAGCGCTGATATGTTGGCGGTAATTGCGGTCGTTTTTCAAAAAGAAGTGGAATGGTTTCTTGATGATGTGCCAGAAGATGAAGCGATTACGCCTGAAAAAGGCAATAAAGGCGGCATTAGTGGTATGCCGCTAGAGCCGAGTTTTTTGTTCTCCAATGACATTTTGCAAATTGCCATCCCTGAAATGTTGTCGCAAACCGGCACCAGTGGCCGCCAATTTGCTCATTTACTGATCCGCGCCCACCAAGAACATCATCAAAACCATTTTCCTGATTTAGAGCGTGCGGCCGAAGAAGTCGGCTTAAAGCGTATGCCGCTTGCCACCGAAGATATTATCGATATTGCCAAAGGCATGGGTTTAAAAATTAAATGGATCGACCGTGCGCCTAAAGAAGTTATCAACGAAATGGGCTTGAGTTCTAAGCAGTTGGTGACCTCATTTTTTGAGCCACCGGGAACCATTTATATCAGTAATATTCTGAAAAATAGACCCAGCAGGTTGAGATATGACTTGGCCGTGCACATAGGTCATTGTGTGTTGCACAATAAAGATGGCTTAAAAAGTGTGATGATGTCTGGTCGCCGTGATGACTTTGATGATGCGCTGGTTCCTCAGTCAAACACCTTGAATGCACAAGATATTTTGCATGCATGGCGTGACTTTGAATCAAGCTTTTTTGCGGGTGCGTTGTTGTGTCCTAAAGTGCCGTATCGACAGTTACTTGACCGACATGGCTATGAGATTAGTGTGCATAAACAACTGCAAGTGTCAGCGTCTGTTGCTATGCGCCGCATGACGGTAGTGTCGCCTTATCCGCACTGGCATTACTTTGATGCCTACGCACCGGGTAAGCTAAAAGCGGTTTATCGTGGTAATGGTATTCCTTTGCCTTGGGGTAACATGCGCCTGGTAGAAGATCCTTGTCAGCACTGGGCTGTGTTTAGAATGATCAACGAGCCAGTTGCAGGTACGTCTGCGCAAATATCGATTTTAAATGTCGGTAATGAACCGCGCATTTATTGCTGTGAATCGATTAAGGTTGATGACTCGGCAGGTAATCCGCATGTGTTATGTGCGGGTATTGATTTAAACCCGGCGATTGAAGCGCAAGGCAAAGATGCGCAGTCGATTGCACATGAATTAAAACAAGCTTGCTCAACGGGCGGCGGTTCAATCATTATCCCCAAACATATCCAAAAAGATCTCACTAGTGTGGCGAAAATCCTTAATATTAACTGGATTGAACGTGGGATTAAAAAAGATGCACAACTAATTTGTTCGCGTGGAGCTGTGTGCCCACGTCAACCAAGCTGTTATGCCACAGGGCGTAATTTATGCGAGGGAGATCAAGGCTAAGTTGACCTTTGTTGATGCCGCATCTGCATAAGTTGATGCCGCATCTGCATAAGTTGATGCGGCTAAACAGGCATTATTAAACGGCACCTCAGTCCTGTTAAAGAGGAAACCGCACCGTAATGCAAAGCCCGCAGTTATTGACGGCATCGGTTGGCGCTAAGCTAATTTTTGCATCCATTTGCTGCACAATACTCGCCACAATCGCTAATCCCAACCCTGAGCCATATTCGTTACTGCCCAATACTCGATAAAAGGGTTCAAACACTTTTAGAGCTTCATCTGTGGCGATACCAGGACCAGTGTCTTTGATGGTCATCTCAATGTATTGATCTGTTTTAGTAATGCTTAAATCAATTTTACCGCCATTTGGGGTGTAGCGAATCGCATTGTCGATAAGGTTGTGAATTAAGGTTTTTAAACGAACGGGATTGGCATTGAGTTCGGCGTCGTTATCTTGGCTAAAGCCCAAATCAATCTCTTTCGCTTCTGCAAGTGGGTACAGATCTTCAATCACCTCAACGAACACCATTTTTAACGATATTTTTTGAGGTTGTTGGACGCTGTTATCTTGTTGACGCGCCATCGACAATAGTTGTTCTAGTAGATGAATACTGCGACCTATTCCAGCTTGTAGTGCATTAAGCTTCTGGCGCGCATCGTCCGTTAACTGTGTCTGCTGAAGACGTTGTGCCTGTAACGACAGTGCAGTTATGGGCGATCTTAATTCATGAGCAGCATCGGCAATAAAGCGCTTTTGGCTAGCAATAACCTGGCTATTTTTGCTGAGTAAACGATTAATTGCCTCAACAAAGGGCACTATTTCACTCGGTAATTGAGTGGTGGGAATTAGCTGTAGGTCGTGCTCAGTTTGACGGTCAACTTCGTGGGCTAAAATACTAATCGGGCCAAGAATTTTGCCTAAAATATACCCCAGTAATAACAGTAAAATTGGAATTAATACTAACAATGGCATCAGAGTGTGCAGCGCGGTTTCAAACGCAATATCGTCACGAATAGCAGTATCTTGGGCGATGGCGATACGTTGAGTGGATGACAAGGTGCGTACAAACACTCGCCAAGATTGGGTGGCTAAATTAACCGTATGAAATCCATCGGTTAAATTGTTCGGCAAGGCTAGGGTATTTTGGGCTAAGGCATTGCTTGCTGAGTTACTACCCAATAACTGCACTGAAACCTGAAACTCCAACTGATCTTGGCTTAACGGGGTGAGTGTTCCGTCGTTTAGCGTAAGCGAGTAATGGTCAAACAGCACGGCCATTTGTTGCAATACATCATCTTGGAGCTCATGGGCTTCTTCAAAGGCACTGCTAAAGGTAAAGCTGGCTGCTATTATCGCAACAGACAAAATGGCTGCTGAAATCCAATAAGATAAGCGTGTTTTTAACGAATTACTGGGGCGTTTTTTGACACCATCCATCCTACACCTCTGACATTTTTAATGGTTTCTGTACCCAATTTTTTACGCAAACAATGAATTAAAAACTCTACAGCATTACTTTCTACCTCTTCACCCCAGCCATAAATTCGTTCTTCTAAATCACTTTTTGAATGAATCGAACCGGGTCGAATAAGCAATGTTTGCAGTAGGGCGAACTCGCGGTTAGACAGTAAAATATTATCTTGAGTGAGGGTTTTGGCTTCATGTGTGGCTGGATTTAGCCAAACAATATTATTGGTTAATTCTGATGTATGTTGGTTGGCATTGCGCCTTGTTACTGCACGGATGCGTGCCAGTAGTTCGGTTATATCGAAGGGCTTAACGAGATAATCATCGGCACCTAAATCGAGCCCTTTGACTCGGTCTTCTAGGCTGTCTCTGGCGGTAATAATGATCACCGCCAGTGCGGGATGCTGAGCTCGAATATATTGCATTACTTGCAAACCATCCAGTTTCGGTAAGCCAAGGTCGAGCAACACCACATCATATTGCTGGCAACGTAAACTGTGTAAGGCCGCTTCACCGTCGCATATCCAATCGACCGCATAGGCGACATCTTTTAAGGCGCTCTGCATGGCATCGCCAATCATTTTATCGTCTTCTACTAATAAAATACGCATAGCACCTCAATCGGACATAATGACACAAAATGAAAAGTCTTTATTAATGATGTGTTGTCGCGGCTTGCTGCTTAAATAGCATTAAACACAACACCATACCAAAGAGTAATGCGGCCGACGCACTAAAGCGACTAAATTCTAATCCACCATGGCTAATGGGTTTATCTAAAAAATCACCCACCACGGCACCTAAAGGTCTGGTTAAAATAAAGCTTAGCCAAAACAACAGAGTGCGAGATATTGAGCTCCAAAGATAGGCAGCTAATAACACTAATAACAGGCTACCAAAGATTAACGCACTGACATCATAACCAAGGCCTGCACTGTCTACTGTCCAGTCGCCTAGCGCTGTACCTAAGGTTTGTGACAGTAAAATCGTCACCCAATAAAAACATTCGGTTTTGGTATTGTTTATCGATTGATTAGACAGGCTACCTGCACTGACGTACCAAATTGAAAATGACATACACAACAAGCTCACTAGTAGCAATGTGCCGCCGGTATAGCCAATGCCTAAAGAGCGGTCGGCAAAGTCAGCCATCGTTGTGCCAGCCGTCGTTGTAGCGATAATGGTGGCCCAATAAATACTCGAAGAATAATGTTTACTGCGAATGTGTATTGCTACCGCTATCGCGAATAAACCGATAAAAATAACTGAGCTAACTAAATAGCCGAGGTTAAGCGACATCGATAAAGCATCTCCTGCCGTTTCACCTAAGGTGGTGGCCAGTATTTTTACCAACCAAAATATTAAGGTGACTTGTGGCACTTTAGTCAGCGCCTGCTTTTGTAGTGTGTCCATATCGATGCTCACTTTTGTTGATAGATTATTGGCTTTTTTGCTGTTTGGCGCGAACTGATAGGTATGCCACAAGTGCAATAATAATCGCTAAAAACACAATGCTGGTGCTGGTGGTACCAAACCCTAGGCCGCCTTTACGAATGGGTTGTGACAGTAAGTCGCCGATAGATGCACCCAGTGGACGAGTTAATATATAAGCCAGCCAAAAGCACAATACGGCGTTCGCCTTGAAGCGATAAAAGGCTAGGCTTATCAGCGTAATTAACCCACCAAATACGATTGCCGACATGCCATAACCTACATTCATATCTTCCGACACCCAATCGCCCACAGCAGTACCAAGTGCGAAGGTAAATAGAATGGCCAACCAATAAAATAGCTCACGTTTAAGAGTGACAATGGAGTGGATAGATAAGGTACGTTCTTTACTGAACCAGTATGAAAATGTTGCCGCTAATAATACGCTAAACACCGCTGTCGATACCGGTAGAGGCACATCGAGTTTGTCTGTGAGAATGTCGGTGACTAAGGTGCCAAAAATACTGATAAGCACCACAACACTCCAATATGCACCTGGGCGATATTGGCTTTGTTTAAGCTGTATCCATAAGGCGAAAAGTAAAAATACTCCCATGATGATGCTGGTATTAATCATGCCTACGTGGAGATGGAAGCTAAGATAATCTGCTGTGGTTTCACCAACGGTGGTCGACATCATTTTTATGACCCAAAAAATCAATGTGATTTCGGGCACTTTGTTGAGCCAACTGTATTGCGGTGCATTGCTGCTATTTGGGGTATTGCTGGTTACTGGTGTTATGACTATTGGTTTCATGTGGACTCCTGATCCAGTAGTGAAACATGCTGTAGTCATATAATGCCGAGCAATACTTAGCCCAAACATAGGGCTAAGTATTAAGTGACTTTTTTACTTATTTTGTAGAGTTAGTCCATGGTGCAATTCTGCCAATACCTTCAGCGGGATGATGCTGAAATACTACAATCGTTTTGCAGATCATTTCAGTTCATCCAACTCTATATACACTCTTGAAACCGTAGTCATTGGACTAGTGGTTTTTAGCTTTGTGCTTGCGGATGATAAAGTCGTGTTTTTAGGTGCCGTATCAGGCAAAGCTGCATGCAGTTGGGCTTCATCATTAAATAACCTTGCCGCATCAATAGGGATAACAATTTCTGCGGGTAAGCTATTGCCGACATTATCGAGGCGTACAATGTGATCGGCATCAGGTCGAGTCGTCAGGCGTTTAACAAGAAACTGCACTTTATCGTCAGGGGTATTATTAACCTTAAGGTAAGTATTGTTGTTGGTTTTTTGTTGTTCGAACTGGATATCTAATTCATTGAATATTATTATTTTATTTACGGTTAACCCTTGGTTTTTCCATTGAATTTCACCGCCGCGTTCAAAATGGCCTTTAACAATATCCACGTTTAAATGTTCAATATGGCTAGGGTGATCAGGAGATAACATCGATAGGTCAAATTGTTGCGGCACTATGGTCCAAATTGGATATCCACTAGCAGCCGATAACGTTAAGCCGTTGATTACTGCAGTGTTGATTTGAGGATCATCAAAGGTTAGCTGTAACACGACTTGAGCATTATGTGGGGTATGAAACATCGGTAAATGCGAGGCAAATAAACCATATTCACTGCCAAACAATAGCATGCCGTGAAGTCCAACTCGAACTTGAGGCGTTATAGGACTATTCGATGAGGTATCAACTTGTGTCGCGTTGGTGGTCAGTGGCAGTAGCATCAAAATGGCCAATAAACTCCGACTGAAATATTTGTAAAAGCGGCGTATGAATAATGGCGAAAACACTGTAGTGATATAGCGATTTAGTAGCATATTAGCGGCTCTTCTGTGTAGATGGCAGATGGGGCCGTCCCCGATGTGAATACCTGTCGATGAAAAGTGGTGCATGTCAGGCTGAGGTCGTCCTCAATGGGTTAATCATATCGATTAAATAAAGAATAAACCAGCTGTTATGCGGGGCGGTTCACAATTTGGATTCAATTCCAAAAGCAAGCCTATGCAGTAATTTCCTTGAAAGTCCTACCTACAATTGATTAGTTGATATTCGCTGTTATTTTCACCAAACATTAACAATAGTTCCCGTTTTGGAATTGATTCCATCGATATGATGAAGCGTCAATAATATAAAAAGGGGTGATAACCTATGAGCAATATAGATCTATTAGGGCGCCGTAAGTTTATTGCAGGTCTAGGTATTGCTGCTGGTGCAGCGATGGTAGCACCAGCAATGGCTGTGTCTGAAAAGGCGGATGGTGTTAAATGGGACAAAGAAGTTGAAATCGTCATTATTGGTTCTGGTTTTGCGGGTTTAGCTGCCGCAATCGAAGCCACCAAACATGGTGCAAAAGATGTCCATATATTTGAAAAAATGTCCTATTTTGGTGGTAACTCGGCTATTAACGGTGGGCTTTTTGCCGCACCAGGCACGCCGATGCAAAAGAAAGAAGGCGTTGAAGACTCAGTAGACAGAATGGTTAATGACCAATTATTGTCTGGTCGCGGCATTGCCGATGAAGGGTTATTACGCCATGTCGCATCTCACGCGGTTGAAGCGTTACAAATGACCTTAGATGCGGGTTCTGAATACCATCCTTACTTACAACAACTAGGCGGTCACTCGGTTGCACGTACTTACCAAACCTCAGTAAGTTGTGGTGCTGGTATCACCCAACCATTGTACAAAGAGTGTAAACGTATTGGTGTAAACACCCACAATCGTTCAAAATTTGAAGGATTTCTCGTCGGTAATAAAGGCGAAGTTGTTGGTGTTAAAATGCGTCAAAACTATCACTTTGGCGAAGACCAGCCTGGTAAAGTCCTCAATATTCGCGCCAAACGTGGTGTGATTATGGCTACCGGTGGCTTTGCGCAAAATGTTGATTTACGTATGGCTCAAGATCCTACTTTAACTGCAGACGTTGGTTGTACCAACGCACCAGGTGCAACAGGCGAGGGCATGTTCGAAATGTTCCGTTTAGGGGCTATCCCTGTGCATTTGGCTCACATTCAATCAGGTCCTTGGGCTTCACCTGATGAAGGTGGCTTTGGTTATGTGTCTAACTATTCAATTTTCAACTTACCTCATTCAATTGCCGTTAGCCGTACAACTGGTCAGCGTTTTATGAATGAAATTGCCGATCGTAAAACACGTGCTGATGCTGAATTAAGTAACCGTGATGAAAAAGGTAATCCTGTACCACCACTGTTGATTTCAAGCTTTAAAGACTCTAAAGCACATCCAAATACCGAAAAAGTGATTAAGTACAATGTCGGTTGGAAGTTTGAAAGCCTTGAAGAGTTGGCAACACACTTTGGTGTGCCTTTAGCCGGGTTAAAAGCACAAATCGCTGAATATAATGGCTATGTAAAATCTGGCGAAGATAAGCAGTTTGGCAAAGATATGACGTTGGCTAAAAATAAAATGATCGAAGCGCCATTTACTGTCGTTCGCTTGTGGCCAAAAGTGCATTACTGCCAAGGTGGTGTAAAAGTTAATACCAAAGCCGAAGTAACAGATAGCTTTACAGGTAAGTCTATTACTGGTCTTTATGCCGCTGGTGAAGTGTGTGGCGGTATTCATGGCGTTAGCCGTTTAGGCAGTTGTTCTATTCCAGAATGTATGGTGATGGGCATGACTGCTGCTAGAAGTCTCATGAACGTTTAACCAGACCAGTGAACAAGAGGAATCATTAATGAAAAACTTTAATATTATACTTGGGCTGGTACTACTTGGATTAACCAGCTTATCAGTACAGTCAGCAGAGATCCGTGACTACCATAAAGAGGTTATCGGTAAAGACTGTAAAACTTGTCATGATAATGGCATCAAGCAGTTTCCATCTGACCAATCCTGTTTGCAGTGTCATGATGTTGATGACTTAGCAAAGAAAACCGCCAGAAGTGAAGAAGACAAGTGGCAGAACCCACACAATAACCTTCACTATGGTAAAGATGTACCTTGCCAAGAGTGTCACAGCGAACATAAAACTAAACAACCATTATGCAGTAACTGTCATACATTTAAGTTTGATAAGCATAAAGGGTAAACTAATTTAAATTGATATTCGTTTTAAAAGCCGCATATTAATGTATTAATATGCGGCTTTTATATTATAGGTGATTATTTTTAATTATTTTTAATTTAGGTTTTAACTTATTAGATGTTAAGTTATTAGATTTTTAATTATTAGAAATTTAAGGTTGAACGCCTAAGGTTTTTACAATCACTTTTTAGATGTTAATTGTATTTTTGTTGTAAGTATGTTGAATGTAATTTTTTGGAATTAATTCCAAGGGTAATATCAATTCGTCTTAAATAATAAAGAAAGATGGATGATATGAGATATAATACCTTGTTAGTTATGATGTTGTTATCTAGTTCTGCTATGGCGAGTGAAATACCTAGTTTTTTAGATAAGAACGATGTTGATAATGCTGAGTTCACTTGTTTAGGAGCGGAATCTCAGTACGATAAAAATGATCAAAAATATGTCGATATTTTATGGAATGAAACACTGCAATATTTACAATCTTACGCGTTAGCATTAACCAATAGTGAAAATGGTCCATGTTTAAATTCAGACCAAGCAATGTACGATTCTACCGAAGGTGGTAAGAATATGTGCATCATGGATCGCAGAGACATGAAGCTATTAGTTAAAAACATTTATCAAGTTATTAATAATCCAGATAAAGCGAAAAAGTGTTTTGGCGCACGCCAAGACGTCGATTGGATTTACAGCCCTGGTGGCCAATTAGCTGAAAAATCCCCCGTAGCTAAATGGCTTAAACGTGCAACATTCGATTCCTTTTTTGACACAAAAGTCACTAATAAAGACGTGCGTAAACTCGGCAAAGAGTTTACTAAAAACTTTACTAAAATGGTGACGGGTGATGAAGTGAAAATGCCCTCAGCTTTCCCAACAGATATTAGTGCCAATGCATTACCTAATTTATGGGCTGCAGCAGGTTGGTACCCAATGTATGCTGAAGAAAGTAAACGCAATGATAAAAACTTCAACAACATTCGTGGTGGTTATGCCTATGCCGAAATTTTTGGTCACTGGGGTCTATTACGCATAGACGAAATTAATGGCGAAAAGGTTGGTGCAGAAGTCGGTATGACAGTGCAATCAGTCGATACCTTATATCCCTATCATAACCATGCAATATCTGAAATTTATTACAACATGCGCGTACCTGCGTGTGCGAATGAGTTTAAGAGCTTTGCCGTGCGTGAAGATTCACCGTTAATTAACACCGTTAAAGAAGACGACAAAGTTAGACAAGTTCAGTTTGATGCAGGTCAACACAATGGGCAGACTATGTGGCTGTCGAGCAGTGCTGATATCGATCCGCTAATGTATTTCCATCAAAATACTATCCATGCCTTTGAAGTCGATGGCAGCTGCGAAGCTAAGCCAGAAGAGCGCGCTATCGTGTCTGTTTGGGCAAGAAGTAATGCCAACGACAAGCGTAATGACTATGGCACCACATTGCTTTGTGAGTCAGCTAAAAACCCCGGTACACCTGCTCATAAAGATGAAGTTATTCAATGTGACTTAACAAAAATAAAATGGTAACGGCCAAGTTATTAATTATCGAATTGGGAAATACAATAAAATGAAATTATTAAAGTTATCTTTATTATCTACTTTAGTATCGCTATGCATGGTTTCTTTTTACTCTACAGCACAAGATGTTGAAGATGGAATTAACGTATCCGGTACCTTAAGAGCTAATTATTCATATAAGCAATATAGTGATAGTTCTAAAGATAAATCAGGTGATTTAACCTTTGAGATGGCATCCGTTAAATTCAACGGTAAATTAGATAACTGGGGGTTATCATCTGAATATCGTTTTTATGATGGATGGGAAGCACTACGTTATGGTTATGCCTTTTATGATTACTCAGAACAATTGCAAATTCAATTTGGTATAAATCAAGTACCATTTGGTAACCCGGGTTTTATTTCAAATAGTTTTTGGTTTGGCGTACCGTATTATTTAGGTTTTGAAGATGATTATGATGCAGGTATTAAAACGGTTTATTCAAATAATGGTTGGGGAACTGAGTTTGCGTTTTATAAAGGCGCTGAATATGGTGCCAGTCGTAATGAACGATATTCAACAGACTTATATTCTGGCCAAGTCAACGGCACTGACTATTACAATGAAGAAACTAACCAATTAAATTTACGCCAAACCTATGCGATGGAGTATGAAGGCGGTAAAACCGTGGTGGGTGCTTCGGTCGAGGTAGGGCAGATTTATAATAGTAATACTGGCAATAATGGTGACCGATATGCCGTCGCGTTACATCTCGACAGCAGTTATAAAGGTTGGGCGCTGCAGTTACAGGCAATGCAATATGAGTACAATGCTGCTGATGCGTTAGACGATAACAAGCTTGCGGTATCGGCTTACGATTGGCAGTACGAAATTGCTTCTAAAGCGCAAGCTTATAGCATTAACATTGCTAAAACGATCACTACCAGTTGGGGCAGTGCAAAGATCTATAATGACTTCGGCGTGGTAACCCCCGATGTTGACAATGAAGGCTATGACAACAGCTATCAAAATGTCACAGGTGTTGCCCTGTCTTCCGGTCCAACGTACACCATGATTGATTTTATTATGGGTAAAAATATGTATGCCTCTACGCGTGATAATGGCCATGTTGGTTTACCTGAAATCGGCGACAGCTGGGATCATCGTATTAATATCAATTTTGGTTACTATTTCTAATCGCTGGTTTTCATCGATAGTTTTAATCGTTAGATAGTTACGTTTCACTTTTATCTCCTTTTAAATGCCAATCATTGATTGGCATTTTTTTATTTCCACTTGGAGTAATCGCTGACTTTTATAACACCTGTAACAACAAAATGGTTAATAAAGCTGCTGATAAAACCCCTCTTATGCCTTTGCGTAGCGTTAATTGATCCACGTCTACATTCGTAAAATCTCAACAGAGTACTATCACGATCTCTAAAGCAGTAATCCCTGCTATTTCATTCAAGACATTTAGGTTTTAAACAGAGTTAACATTATGATGATTTTAGAAATAATTATTGTGCTCGGGGCAATTTATATCGGCGCAAGAATGGGCAGCATCGGGATAGGTTTTGCTGGAGGTGTAGGGGTATTAATTCTTACCGTTGGATTAGGGTTAACACCAGGTGCTATTCCCATCGATGTGATGCTGATTATTATGTCGGTGATTACCGCCATCGCTACGATGCAAGAAGCGGGTGGCATGGACTATTTGGTGTCTATTGCAGAAAAATTGCTGCGTAAGCACCCTAAGCATATTACGTTTTTAGCACCTATCGTCACGTATTTTATGACTTTATTTGCAGGTACTGGTCATACAGCATTTTCGACGCTGCCTGTGATTGCTGAAGTGGCTAAAGAGCAAGGTATTCGTCCATCTCGGCCTCTATCTATCGCAGTTGTCGCCTCACAAGTTGCCATTACAGCATCACCCATTTCTGCCGCTGTGGTGTTTTTTTCGGGTATTTTAGAACCCTTTGGTGTGGATTACTTAGTGTTATTGGCTGTGTGTATTCCATCGACGTTTATTGCTTGTTTAATTGGCGCTGCAGTTGCGTCTATGCTCGGCAAGCCGCTAGCACAAGATCCTATTTATCAGCAGCGTTTAGCCAGTGGATTGGTGAAAACCCGTGGTGAAACTCAAGTGACGTTATTACCGGGCGCTAAGCGATCGGTAGCCATATTCTTAATTGCGATAGTAGCTGTGATGTCTTACGCCACCGTAATCTCTGATAAGGTCGGCTTAATTACGCACCCAGTACTGTCACGCGATGTGGCGATTATGTTGTTTATGCTATCTGCCGCTGCAGCAATAACGTGGTTTTGCCGTTTAGATGCCAGCAAGATTTCTAATGCTTCGACCTTTAAGTCAGGCATGTCGGCGTGTATTTGTGTGTTAGGTGTAGCCTGGTTGGGCGACACTTTTGTGTCTAACCATATTGACGAAATTAAAGACGTTGCTGGGACCTTACTTCAAAGTCAGCCTTGGCTGTTATCGGTAGCATTATTTTTTGCCTCAATGTTATTGTATTCACAAGGTGCGACCACTAAAGCATTAATGCCTGCTGCATTAGCAATAGGGGTGAGTCCATTAACGGCGATAGCGTCATTTGCCGCGGTTAGCGCGTTATTTGTATTACCTACTTACCCAACGTTGTTGGCTGCAGTAGAGATGGACGACACTGGCTCAACGCGGATTGGCAAGGCGGTTTTTAACCACCCATTTTTGATCCCTGGCGTAGTGACAATTGCATCGAGCGTGTTATTGGCCTTTTTGTTTGGCAGCCTAATGTTGTAAGTCACAGTAGAAACGATAGTAGATATGTAGATAGTAGAGCAGGCAGAGTGGTTGGCATGAGAACGGCTAGTCGAGTTGATAGCCCTTTTGCTCAACATTGGCTTTAATCAAATTAATCAGCTGCAACGTAGCGTAGGTTTGTGTATCTGGGTTGAGGTATAGCGATTCATTAAACATGGGCAGTATAGGTAATCCATGTTCAATCGGGTCTAGCACCTGCATTTGGTCAGTGATTCTAAATTCGGCTATTGGCGCAATCACTAAGTCATTCTCAACTGCCATGCACAAGGCTTGTGGTGATGGAGTCGACAGCAACACATTAATAGGTCGCATTGAGAGTCGATGGTTAGCAAACACTTGCGCTCTAATCGGACAATTTTCTGGGTATAATCCCATCGGAATCGTTTTGCGCTTATGAGCGTTGCCTTCGACCGCCGAAACCCATTTAAAACGACGTGTGAAGAGTAACTCGCCGTTCGTAGGCACTTGCCAATGGGTTGCGACAATGACGTCAAATTCCCCTTGGTGTAAGCGTTTGTATAAATTGCCACTTACGTCGGTGTCGATAACAAGCTCTATGCTCGTAAATTCACGGATAAATTCTAACAAGCAGCTGCTTAAGTAACATTTTATAAAATCGGTGGGTACACCAAGGCGGATCACTTCACGGTTTTGACAGTCTTTTAACTCATCAATTGCTTGCGAGTTAAGTTGCATCATTTTATAGGCGTAGTTAAGCAGCGTTTCACCAGACTCGGTCAAGGTGACGCCTTTGTTGTCTCTAATCAGCAAGGTTTGGCCGACACTTTCTTCAAGTTTTTTAACTTGTAGGCTAAGTGTTGATTGGGTTCGGCAAATTTTATCGGCTGCTTTAGACAAGTTGCCGCATTCAGCAACAGCAATAAAACTTTCAAGTAATTCTATTTTTAACATGGGCTATTGAATAAGTTCATAGTGGTATCAGTATTACTCAATAAAGGGTATCCACAAAGCCTGCTATAGTGTAAATGTGAACTGTTAACGCTTTATTAACCCAAATAAGATGAGGCCCGAAATGAGCAGCTGGGAACAACGTGGCAACTATCTGATAGAAGTATCACAACGTTGTTTAAAGGGGCGTAAAACCTTTGATTTGTGCCGCTCGCATTTAGTCCAAGCTAGCCAGATATCCAAAGGCACAATTTACAATCACTTTACTTCAGAAGCAGACTTAATTATTGCTGTTGCCTGTGCTGATTATCGCCATTGGCTAATGCAAGCTGAACAAGACAATCAACAGTATAGCGACCCTTATTTACGGTTTATTTTTCATCATTGCCAGCGTTTGTATCGTATTTTGTCTGAGCAAGCATTTGTCATTGCCCGAGTGGTTCCTAACGAGGCCATTTTATCACAAGCTAGTGATTACTATCGTGAGCGCTTTGAGCGGGTTCTTGAGCAATATCAGCAGTGGAATGCACAAACCTTAATGGAAATTGGTGAGGTCAGTGGCTTTAACCGCAGTGAGTTACTGTGTGACTATTTACGCGGTGCGATGATCAATAGCGATGATGCGCAAAAACATTACAACGATGCAGAAATGTACTATCAACATAGTTTTGCCATGACACAACTGATGGGGCATTCACAAAAGCGGCCCCCTAACATTAAGGTCTTTTTGCAGTGGTTAGCTGAAAAACAGACAGAAAACGCGTCAGTTTCTGGGTAACACTCATCCTTTATCTCATAAGGTTATTTAGCGTTAGAACAATGTTTTCAAGGTAAAAGGCACATATTGCTCTAGCGCCTAAAATGCCAGAATCAGGCCAGAGTCATACCAAGTTTTATCATCTAGCAGCATCGTATAATCAAAGTATTATAGGATGCTGTTTGTAAGCATAAAACTTATGCTTTTTACTTGATAGTTATTGATAGTTATTGACCAAGTCTTGGTCATGTTCTTGAATGAAATCTTCCATAAACCAAGCACAAAAAGTGTGTCGCCCGTCCACAGTCGCTTTACCGTAAATGGATGAAGCTTGTTGTCTTACTGTTTTTTCTTTGGTTTGACGTACTTCGGCAATCTCTTTAAAGCTAAGGCCTTTTAACAATAAAAATGCCACTTGTTGTTCGCTTTTGGTAAAGCTCCATGTATGAAATTGGATCGACACGGCTTTACTGTACTCTTGTCTCGCAGATCGCATATGGCTCGAGAGGTTGTCGATTTTTTTATCTGCATTGATGAGTTGTTTCGCTAACTGTTTCATTTCTCGTGAGCGACGAACTAAATCATAACTCAAATAAATTGTTCCAATTGCAGTTAACAAAATCAGCATAATTTCTAGCAATATATGCAATTCTGGCGCGCCAAATTGGGCGTCAGCGATGGTGTCAAAAAGTTTAAACAATATGTTTAATCCTAGCAAAGAGATAATGACAACATCCTTCATGACAACTCCTAAATAAATGTAATATCAATCAATTAATTTATAGGACATATGTACCATAGAACCTTTTATGATACATATATCCAAAGATTTTCAAGCTGTTAACACCGACAATAAAGACATACTGTATTACTCAAAGAAACGTCTTATGTTTAAAAATTCGTCTGGTATCAATATAGGTTTGTTGGCAGTGTTTATCTGTAGCATTGGCCTTAGCCATGCCGCTGACAATACTGAGCTGGGACAGCTACTCAACATGAGCCAAGTTCGATTAAATAATCCTACCCAAACGAGTAATAGCCATTCAGTAATGACCGTAAGCAATGAAGCAAATTTAACTAGCTCTACTTGGCTTAACGGTTTACCTAATATCAGTTTAAAGCACCTCGGTAGCACCGATAATAGTAACATTCATGAGCAAGAACTTTCACTTAATTTGCCCATAAAATCCCCGAGTTTATATGCCAGTGATAAACAGCTAAAGCAGCTCACGCAAGCCATAGTGGCTCAACAACGGGCCTTACAAGGTTTGTATCTCTCGGGCTTACTCAGACAAAGCTTGTGGGACCAACGCTTAGCCTCGGTAAAATTTTCCCAGCTTTTACGTAAAGCAACATTACTTAATAAATTGTACGCCCAGCAAAAAAAATTAGCGGAGGTGGGAGAGCTGCCTATTGCTAATTCTTTATTGCTGGAACGAGAATTAATCGACATTGATCTTGAAAAAATAATCATTAAACAGTCGAAAAATGAAGCGATGACCTTATTTACTCAACTTACTGGCCAAAGAGATGTGCCGCAGAAAATTGCCGAAACAGCCCGCTCTCTAGTGGGCTCTTCTCAAATAGAAAATGATCTGAGTCAACATCCATTATGGCAATTACAGGTACTGCAACAGCAACAACAAATGCTGATCATTAACAGCCAACAAGCTGGCGAACAAGACCCATGGACGGTGTCATTAACCGCTAAAAACACCTCAGATGGGCCTGTTGATGATCAACAATTGGGTGTCGGTATCACAGTGCCTATCACGTTTGGATCAGCGTTATCACAAAGCGAATTATCTGGATGGCAACAATCTCAAGCCGAACAAATGATTAATCGCGATCGCACTTATTTAGAATTAACCAACCAGATTGAGGTATTGCGTCAGCAGCAACAAAATTTGCTCGACCAACAAGCATTACTCACCCGCGCACTATCGCTTAGTCGCACCATTACCGAAGAACTTGCCAAAGTAAAAGATCAAAGCCAAGTCAGTTATGAGGTGTGGCTGCGCCGATATATGGACGCCCTCGATACTGAGTCTCGTCTGGCCATTAATATGGTCATGCAACAGCAACTTCATTCCCAGCAACTTCAAGCTTTAGGTATCCCATTATGATGGTCAAATACGGCGTAGGCCTTAGTTATTTAATTGCCAGTATTTTCAGCCTAGCTCAGGCCGAATCTATTGATATCAAGTCATTAGGTAATATTCAGCTTAGCTATGCGCAGCCGCAAAAAGTGGCCAGTTATGAAGGTAGTGCACTGCCAGCACAAATTAGCATGCTACCCGGTAGTGAATATTGGGTCAGCACGCCGGAAAATATCCAGCAAGTCAGTTTTTTGGTTACTCAAGGGCAAATGGTCAGCAAAGGCCAGGCGATTGTTAGGTTAACGGGTCCTGAAGTGTTTCATTACCTCGCCCAAGTCGAGGCTGCGAGCAATTTGTATCAACTGGCCAACACTCGTTATGAACGTAATAAATCCTTATTCAAAAATGGCAGCATTAGTGCTGATAAGTGGCGCGAGATAAGCCAAGACTATTTTGCCAGTTATCTAGAATACGAGCATATGCATCATTTCATGGAGATTGTGCTAAGTACCGATGCTGCAACCGACTCTTTTATTGTCAGTACCCCAATGGCAGGCATGGTGAAATTCAACTTACTTAGTGGCCCATATATGACGGGATCGCAGCTTTTTTCATTGGTGCCCAGCGACAGTGTGCGTGTCAAAGTTAATGTGCCGATGAGTCAGTCTTTATCACTTTCTGCAGTGAACATTAACCAATGTCATATTGCCATCGATTCCATTTCGGCAATCGCAGATGGCGCATTTGTTACTGCATGGTCATTGCCTGTGCCAAAGGAGTGTAACTTACTCTTAGGTCAGCAACTTACCGTCATTCCTGAGTATCAAAAATCTGTGTATATGTTGCCAAAAAATAGTGTGTTTAGTTGGGACCAAGACAGCCAAATATTGACCAAAACAGGCGAGACATTGACGTCCCTCACGATTGATATTTTAGGTTCTACACCAGAGCAATACATTGTTGCCAGTGACCAAGACCTCAGTAAAATTGAGGTGTTAGCGGAATCGGTAGCGGCAGTTAAAGGGATATTACTTGGCTTAGGAGGCGAATAATATGCTGACATCGGTGATCCGATTTTCGCTTACTCAGCGTTTATTTGTGTTAATTGTGGCGCTGTTTCTAATGTTAGCCGGTGTTCGTTCTTGGTATTCCATTCCATTAGATGCCTTTCCTGATATTTCGCCAACACAAGTGAAAATCATCTTAAAAGCGCCGGGGATGACACCTGAAGAAATCGAAGCGCAGATTACGGTGCCGATTGAAACTGAGCTGTTAGGCATTCCCAATCAAGCGATTCTGCGCTCTACCACTAAATATGCCATCAGCGACATCACCTTAGACTTTGTTGAGGGCACCGACATCTATTGGGCTCGTCAGCAAGTTAGCGAGCGCATTTCTGCTGTGTGGGGGAGTTTTCCTGAAGGGGTTACTGGTGGTGTAGCGCCGATGAGTACACCGCTGAGTGAAATTTTTATGTTCACTTTGGAAAACCCTAATCTGTCATTGATGGAAAGGCGACAGTTATTAGAGTGGGAAATTCGTCCTCTATTACGCACCGTTGTGGGCGTGGCAGATGTCAATATTTTAGGCGGTTATGCCAAAAGCTTTAGCATCAATCCAAATCCTGCAGCTATGTCTGCGGCGGGCATTAGTTTTGCGGCTTTGCAACAGGCTATTGTCGAGAATAATCATAATGAGGGTGCAGGTAAACTGACCATTGGTACTGACACTATTATCGTCCGCGCCGAAGGCCGTATCGACGACATTGATGAGTTACGACAGTTAGTGATAAAGGCTGATGATGCCAAGGTTTATCGTTTGAATGATTTGGCTGATATTCAGATTGGTCACTTAGCCCGTTATGGTGCCGTGACTAAAGATGGTCACGAAACGGCAGAAGGATTAATCATCGCGTTAAAAGATGCCAATACGGATCAGGTGGTTAAAAATATTAAACAAAAGATTGAACAAATCAGCCTGACTTTGCCAAAGGGCAGTCAAATCAATACCTTTTACGATCGGGCGAATTTGATTAATACTGCAATCGGGACCATTTCTAATGCACTATTTGAAGCGGTGGTATTAGTGATCGTGCTACTGGCATTGTTTTTAGGCAATGTGCGTGCTGCGTTAGTGGTTTCTCTTTCTTTGCCTCTCGCTGCCTTGATGACCTTTTTAATGATGGATTTTTTCAATTTATCTGCGAACTTGATGAGTTTAGGCGGCTTAGTTATCGCCATCGGTATGTTAGTGGACTCCTCGGTGGTGGTGGTCGAAAATATGGTTAACCTTATTGCGACCAAACAACGATTGCCACGACTTCATCTCATTTTTCGAGCCACGAAAGATGTCGCCATTCCCGTGGTATCAGGTACAGCTATTGTGATGATCGTATTTTCGCCATTGCTGACCTTAACTGGGCTCGAAGGTAAGCTTTTCACTCCCGTGGCGGTCACTATTGTATTTGCGATGCTGTCCGCTCTGGTGTTATCACTGACGGTTATTCCTGTAATGGCGTCTTATTTAGTCAATGAAAAGGCGGCCAAAGAACCAAAAGCAATCGAAAAGCTCAAGCGGGTATACCTTAGCAGCCTTAAAGCAATATTTGTTTATCAAAAACACTTTATTGTTATCGCGTTAAGCTTGTTGATTGTCAGTTTTGGGCTGTTTAGTTTTGTTGGTAAAACCTTCATGCCGACGTTAGATGAAGGAGACATTATTTTACAGTTAGAGAAGTCACCGTCGATTTCTCTGAATGCATCGATTGCCATTGATAAGCAAATTGAACAAACTCTGTTGGCACAAGTACCTGAAATAAAACAAATCGTGGCGCGTACTGGCGCCGATGAAATTGGCTTAGACCCAATGGGGCTAAACGAAACCGATGTTTTTTTGGAGCTTATCCCTCGTAGCGAGTGGCGTTTTGCCAATAAACAACAACTGATAGAAGCGATTAGAGCCGTACTCGTGGACTATCCAGGGGTTAACTTTAACTTTACTCAACCCATTCAAATGAGAGTATCCGAAATGCTGACAGGCAGCATTGGTGATGTCGCGATAAAAGTCTTTGGTAACGATATTGAGACGTTAGGCAACTTGACCAGTCAAATTCAGCAGCTTGTGAATACCACTCAAGGGAGTGTCGACGTGAAAATGTCGATGATTGAAGGCAGCTCTTTTATCAACCTCACCCTAGATAATGAAATGGCACGAGGCTTTGGTATGAGTACCATGGAGTTTGCCCGTTATCTCAAGAGCCAACTCGAAGGCGTGATAGTGACCGAAGTGTTACAAGGCAAAAAACGTACCCCAGTGCTGATTGCCAGTAACCCAAGCAGCTTAAGCAGTATTAATGAGCTGCAAAACCAATTGTTAGTGATGCCTGATCATAGCCTTAAACGGGTTACTGATGTGGCCAAGCTAAGTTACAAAAAAGGTCCCATTCTTATTGAGCGTGAACAAGGCAATCGTTTCTCTGTTATTACGACCAATGTTAATGGCCGTGACATTGTTGGATTTGTTGAAGAACTCAATGCAAAAATTACTAATGAGGTTCAATTACCCAGTGGTTATAGCGTCAATTTTGGTGGTGAGTTTGAAAATCAACAACGTGCTACTAACAATCTGCTGCTGGTTATTCCTATCGCCATAGCGCTCATCACGTTGATTTTATTTACTACGTTTGGCTCACTCGCCAAAGCTGGATTGATCCTCGCCAACGTGCCTTTTGCCATGATGGGCGGTATCGTCAGTTTATATCTGTCGGGTGAGTATTTATCTGTACCTGCATCAGTAGGTTTCATCGCTCTGCTAGGTGTTGCCGTGCTTAACGGTGTGGTGATGGTGAGCTATTACGAGCAAACTAAGCATATGTTCAGTAGCCTTTTGGAAAGAATTGAACAAGGCGCCGTACGTCGTTTACGACCTATTTTAATGACGGCCACCACGGCGATGTTTGGCCTTATGCCACTGGTGTTTGCCACAGGCCCTGGCGCTGAAATTCAAAAACCGTTAGCCATAGTGGTTATCGGTGGTTTACTTACCTCAACGATTACCACGCTTTACTTGCTGCCAATTTTGTATTTCTGGCTGGAGAAACGTAAATGAGCACAGAGCAACTCTTAGTGTTGATTGCCCAAAATGATGTTAAGGATGACATCGTTGATACCTTGATTGAACTGGATTTTTTGTCAGGCTTTAGCCTCGGTGATATCTGTGGATTTAGTCGCGAACACAGTCATTTCAATATCAAGGAGCAAGTAGAGGGCTATAGGGAATTTTACAAGTTTGAAATTATGCACCCTCAAGCTCAGCAGACGGCACTTCTTGAAGCGCTCGCGTTAGTCTGCAAGCATAATCCTTGTCGCTACTGGATTATGCCTATCGATCAAACCGGCACCCTATGTTAACGATTATATTTTAAGCGATTAATGTTAAACGATATATTAAGCGATAGGTTAAGTTCGATAAGTTAAGCACGATAGGTTAACTAGGCTATAGGACTAAGCTTTGCAGGCTTAATAGAGTTACAACACGACTTGATTAAACAGGTTTTGCACAATAAACAGACCGATGAAACACGAGATAGCCGACATAATGGGTGTTACAACCCAACCCATTAAAATTTTAAGTAATACCCCCAATTGCACCGGTAAACGTTTTAATATGGCAATGCCAATGACCGCCCCAATAAGGGCTTGCGAGCTTGAAACTGGAACAAGTGGAATAGAAGGTAAGCCTATATTGGTAAACGCATCTGAAAGTGATTGCGAGGAAAAAATAAACAGTACAGTTGAGTGAGCCATAACAACAACCCAAGCGCTGATTGGGGTCATGGTGATTAAATTATCCCCCACAGTGAGCATGACTTTTTTAGAGTAGGTGAATACACCAATACTAATCGCAATCCCCCCGATAAAAAATAATTGCATTGAGGCGCTAAATTCCACCCCTGCAATATGCAGTGGATCTAGCGGCGTACTCGGAACAAACACCCCCATCACATTCGCAATATTATTTGCGCCTAAACTGTATGAACCAAACGCCCCCGCAAAAATTAATCCAATGCGAGTCCAATTATCTAGTTGAAATAGTCCTGGCCTCAGTGTGTGCAGCAAAAATGTGACACACTTATACAAGATAATCGCCACCACTGCGGCAAGAATAGGGCACAGAACCCAAGTGGTTAAAATTTTTGTAAGTACGCTTGAGTCTGTTGCCATGTCGCTAAATAAATTCCAACCAATAATGGCGCCAACAATGGCTTGGCTAGTTGATACCGGCAATCCGGATTTTGTCATAAAATACACAGTTGTTGCAGCGGACAGTGCGACAGTAAATGCACCACCCATGGCCGATACTTTGCCTAATGCGCCCAACGTATGAGATGCCCCCGCGCCACTAATGACCGAGCCTAAAATAAGCATAATGGAACAAATAATCGCCGCAGTTGAAAATTTGAGCATTTTGGCCCCAACCGCAGTGCCAAAAACATTGGCAGCATCATTAGCGCCTAATGACCAACCAAGAAACAAGCCACTTGAAAGAAAAATCCAAATTGCAATATCCATGCATCCGTTCCTTATTGCGCACGTTTCAGAGTGAAGATTGCAATACGATCACAGATGTCTTCAGATAAATTGGCAACTTCGTCAATACGGTCAATAAAATATCGTAGTTGAACCTTATTGATGAGGTCTAAGTCAGTGTCAAATAGGTTTATTTTTGTTTTGGTACAGAGCCGGTCGGCTTCGCTTTCAAAAGCGATAACCTTTGTGTGGTATTCCTGTACCCGTTGTAAATCGGTAAAAAAACTGCGAGCACATAACACGGTGTGATCGATAGTTTCACCTACCGCCTTCAATAACCTGAACAAATCTTCTTCAATTTCTGGCGGAATAATCGGTTGCTCAATTTTTAGGTGTAACCCTATGATGTCTTGCTTATTGATAAGCCGATCGGCAAGGTTTATTAATGAAGCCACATCAGAGCGTAAGTCTGGGATCAGGGTTTTAAGATAGAGAATCTGCTCGATTTCTCTTTTCAATAAATCAGCTTGATGCTCAATTGACTGCAGTTCATTTAGCGTATGCTCAAATTCAGGGCTTCTAGGGCCATATGCGAAGTAACTTTTCCACATTTGCACTGATTTATGATGTGACAATGTGACTTGGTCAAAAAATAAATAGACCTTAGTTTCAGTCGAGCGACTTTGCGAGAGAAGTGTGGTGATTCGAGAAAAACCAAACATTGGCATCTCCTTAACAGTATGGGAAGGAAGCCGAAACGTAGGTCAAATGAACGGATTCGTTATTTGACCTACAGAGGAACGCTATTGATTAAATGCTTCTGTAATGGTGAAAGTAGAGTTAGTTTTAGACCCCTGATGGCTAGAATCAAACCCAACAGCTTTAACTTGTTGATTAATGTATTGATATGCTTCATCCAGTCGCGCTTTATCACCATCGCTACCTTTAAATGAAAACTCAGCGAAAGTTATCCGAGGTTTACGGTAGTAAGGGGTCCAAATTTGGAACTCCATTTCAACATCGTTAAAACGCTTATCTTTAACAAATCCGTCCCAACCATGAGTTCGCATCACCACGGTTTGAATCAAATCTTGCTTATGTTGATTGTATATATCACTGACAATGTCCCACATCGCTTGATTGCGTTTTATGATGTCAAATACCGTAGCGATATTAACGTGCTGTATGTCTATGTCATTGGGAGAATAGGGCAGATCGTAACTGACGCTATAAGCTGCATTACCCTCGGTATAGTCGACTTCAGCCTTTTTGTAACCACTCAGTTCGCCGAACGCTTGAGGGTTATCGGCACGTAATTTTATGGTGATTTTGCTTTTACGTGGTGTAGTCACATTTTCTCTAACTCGAATATTAATGTGTTTAGCATTAAAATCACGATTAGGCGTATCAATAAATGTGACCAGTTTTATGCTTAATTCCTCTTCGAGAGTGATAAAACTAAATGCATTTGTAAAATCAGGCGTCAGTTGATCTGCAGCATAAGGTAATGTGCTAGCCACTCCAGTATTGACGTGGTATTCCAAAGACGTAAATTGGTTCGGTGAAAGTGCATAAGCACCGCTATGGAGGCATAAACTAACTAAGCCGATAACAAGTAAATGAGTCTTCATTTTCACTATCTCCTAAAAAGCAAACTGCACACGAGCTTGGATGATATTTCCATCTTGGTCGTATCGCGTTACACCATCAATGTCGACATAAGCTTCTTTATAATCTGCTTTGGTATGGACATAGTTAAGTTGAGTTTTTAGGTTATTTTCTAAATACCAATTTACACCCAGGATGTAATCTGTTTTTTTGCCGCCGATAATATCTGAGTCAGTATCATCAAAGTTTGCGTGGTCATACCTAACTGCAAGTTCCCAAGCTCCATAACCTCCAGCAGAAATGGCACTTGCAGGGCTGACTGCTTTAAAGGTGCCTTTTTTGTTACTGTATTGCCAGCTTTCACCAGTTAAGGTGTATACGGCTTGAGCATAATAGCTATCGACAGTAATTGTTGGCTCATCGACTTGGTCAGCTTTTGCGATCATGTACTCGGCTTGCAATAGTAGATTATTACGTTGATAAGCCGCTTCAATACCATAATGTTGGGTTGAGTCTGCATCAAATTTACCCGTGTCGATAATTCGACCTGCTGGCTTGCTGCTTGGGCGAGCACGGTAACGTGTTTCTAATACTTCATCATTGTTTAAGGTGTAAAGCGCACTAGCGCCTAAATGTAATAGATGGACATTATTATTAATGGGGGCTGCGGTGAATCTTGCATTGAAAATATCTTGTTGGAAATTTTTGTCGTCATCGTCGAATCCGGCATTCATGCCATAGCCAATTTTGAAATTATAATTGTTGGCAATATAACCCCACTCAATACCGATGCCACGCTCTGGAGAGAATGTATCCGTTGATGCTCGCTCTAAAAACGCCAAGTTTTTTGAGCTTCCGGTCGCTTCTAATCCAAAGCCAAATTTTTGAAAACCAATGGTTAACTCATTATTGTCCCAGCCTCTATAGCTCACATTGGCATCTTTTATTTCAACGTCCGATTCACCGTCAAAATCAAATTCGAGGGAATATTTCCATACATTTGAAAAATAACCTTCAATACCAAACCGGATACGACGTAAGCTAGCATCGTTAAATTTATCTTCATAAGTGAATTTGTTACCCGTGTACAGTTCATCAGCACTGACATAATCAGCTTGAAAACGACCGGTAAATTCAAGGGTTGAACTGCCATCTTTAGATATCAATTCTGGGGTTGGACTGCTTTTTGAAAACTTAATCCGATCGACTTTATTTGCTGCATCTTTTGCTTCAATTAGTTCTCTTTCAAGGGCATCTAATCGCCGCTCTAGTTCGATAATTTTGTCAGAATCAGCTGCAATTGCACTTGAGGGAAAACATAAAAATGCAACTGAAATTGCCAGCGCAACACTGGAGATAGAGAATACTGTTTTGGTAGTCATAATAGTCATCCTTTGAATATTTATTATTATTTAACGAAGTGTTAAATCCACTCAATCTAGTTGTTTAAGAATATGACTATTATTGTGATCAAAATATGATCATCATCAACTAATCTTGACTAAATCTTACAATTTGTTTCTTTTTTGTTTGTTTGTCGTTTCTGGTTGGTGAACAAGAATTTTTGTAGAAAAAAATAGAAATGCAACTTAATGGTATTATCAGTAAAAGATAAGCAGGCAGGAACAATGTATTCCAATTTAATTAACTGATTTAATTGTTTTTAATGTCTATTTTAGCTTGTCGAGTAGATTATCGAGCAGATTGTGCTTAAATGTGGTTGTGGTCATATTGTAATCGAATAATTGACACGTTATGTATATCGATAAATTGATTTTTAGTGCATTTTTAAAACAATATTGACAAGGGTTTGATGGGTTAAGTAATGCTTTTGTTTTACTTTGTGTCTGTTTATATAAGAACTTAATTTTTTAAAGATGGATTTTAAATAAATGAATGTTGCATTAAAACGGCGAGGTATTATGATTTATCCCATTCATTTTTATGATGAGATAAATTAAAGATGTCATTAACAATCTGTTTTATAGGCTATTGAATCAATGGGGTATTTTATTTTGTTGTTGATGTGACTAGCTAATGCCGTCGTTTGATGTTGTTATCATGGTGAGCAAATAGATTGAGGGAAATGAAGCATGCTTTACCTGCGCAGGCTTCAAATTATCCGTTCAAATTATCCGTTCAATTACCAAGAGGTAAAAGGCTGCTTCATTAGCATTGAGTTGTAATAGCGTCTGTCACCCGTGACTTCTTTACCTAACCAGCTGGGCTTGTGTACTTTTTGTGCTTCATCAGTAAGCTCTACCTCTGCAACCACCAAACCTTGATTTTGCTGGTAAAACTCATCAACTTCGAAAGTGTGATTCTCAAACTCGACTAAGTAGCGTGTTTTATCAATAACACCAGGCTCACAAATTTTGAGTAGATCCTGTGCTTCAGCGACTGAGATTTCACTTTCCCATTCATAGCGGGAAGCCCCAGACTCATTACCAATGCCTTTAATGGTTAAAAAACCTTTATCACCTTTCACTCTAACTCGGACAGTCCGTTCAGGCACACTCGATAAATAGCCCTGAATAATACGGACCGAACCAACGGCCTGCGATTTAAATAAATCGCTTTTGACTAAATATTTACGTTCGATTTCTTGAGCCATGATGCAAATCCTTAATATTTATCCAACCAACTTGAGTTACCGTCGGACTCATTAATGTTAGTTAGCGAGAGGTAAGTTTTTCATCCCAATAACGCGTTTTATCGCTTGTAAGTAATTGATATTTTCAACTCCTGTCAGCTTTAAATCACTTATGGTTTTTTGTATATCTTCTATTTGAGTTGATTCGCTGTTGATACTGACAATTCGAGCGCCATTAACGAGCACGTTCGCTAACTCACAAATTGTATCATTAACCATATAGGCGTAGCGCTGTTTATGAATGTTGACTGCCTGTAAGTCTGGGTGGTTTTCGATAACAGCGAGGAAGTCTTCTAAACAATAGCTGTCTTGGGTTAATGCGGGTAAATCAACCATAAACGCGGGGAATATTTCTTCAATCAGTCGTGTTTTACTCAATGGAAATACCGCTTTAAGTTTTGGGTCCCATTGTTCTAAGCCGTTGACCGTTTGCACATAGGATTTTATATCCATCTTACCGTCGCGAATTTTGGTATTGTTCAAATCATTGGTGCTGGAGATGATATAAATTTCGTCACTTTCTCGGCACCAAAGCTTTTCTGGTACGGGTACCGATAAGCGCACCATACGATAGGATGCTTCGGTAAAGTGTTGCCCGAAAGTTCGAAATTCAAAACGAGGTTTAGATATTTCACCGATGGTTAATTCAGACATGAGTCAGTCCTTTTATGCTGTCGTAGTGTTCGGATGAAGCTCAACCGTCACAATACTCCCAAGAGATGATAAAGAAACAGATCCAGATCAATGTTGTTATTGATAAGTTTCAATCTAATCTTACATGAGTCGTATTGTGTGATAATTATTTTTGTCATTAACTTATGATTTTAATAGAAATATTTAAATCATAATTTAAGTCGTTCGTTCTATGTGAATATTTAATTAAAACTAGTTTGTACTTTCGTTGATCTAGATCGAATTTCATTGCTACTTTTACGGGTAATGTTTATTCAGCAGTCGCATTGCATCGAAAGGTAAACAAAATGACCAAGGAAACTCCTTCAGCGACAGACCCACTGGATATGAATCAATATCGAATGGAAAAGCTGCCAATTCGAAATAAAAGTACCGTTGAACAATGGTTAGCTCGTATAGGGATTTGGATTGCACTTGCCGTGTTTGTATTTTTACTCACCGCCGACCCTATGCCGTTTTTAGTTAACATTGATAGCACTATGCTAAGCAAAACTGCGGCAGAACATTTTGACCAAGCCGGAGAAGTGTTGTTTAGCTGGCATGGTCAGGCAATGTTTGCGATTTTCTGTGCGGCTATTATTCTCTGGATAACAGAGCCTATACCGAATTATTTAACGTCATTGATGGTGATTATTGCGTTAGTGCTAACGGGAGTATTACCCGAAAAGGTAGCATATGCGCAATTAGGTCATCCGATAATGTGGCTCAATATTTTATCGTTTATCTTGGCTTCTATGTTGGCGACTACAGGCGTAGCTAAGCGTTTTGCGTTATGGTTTATCTGTCGTTTTGGGACAAGTGCAACCCCCATTTTTTACAGCTTTATGCTAATCAATTTGGTTTTGTCGGCCTTTATTTCTGCAACCACAGCAAAAGCCGCCATTCTCATGCCGATTTTTATGGTGATAGCCGCGGTGTATGGTGCTCGAGGTGGTGACAATAAAAATAATTTTGGCCGCAACTTAGTGCTGCAAAACCTACTGCAAATTAACTTATGTGCTGGCGCTTTTGTAACAGGCTCAGGGGCGAATTTATTGGCTGCGAGTCTAATCGCTGGTGCTATTGGTGGTAGTTTCTATTTTGCCGACTGGATGATTATTTCGATGCCCGTGGTAATTTGCATGATCATTATTGGTTGGTTTGTTGCGACAAAGATTTTTTTCCCATTATCCCCCGAAGAACGCTTACCGCAAATTGAGGGAGGAATGGACCGTTTACAGCAAGAGCTCAATAAAATGGGCCGAATATCATTTGTCGAAATTAAATCTATTGTGATTTTTGTGACTATTTTGATATTTTGGGCAACCGACAAATATCACGGTGTCAGTGCTACCGCGGTTGCATTTATTGGCGCCATTGTGGCTTTGCTTCCTCGGGTTGGTGTGGTGAACTGGAACCAGGTAGATGTGCCATGGCACTTATTACTTTTTTCTGCGGGGGCGTATACCTTGGGGGCTGGATTCAAACAAACTGATTTACCTAATCTGGCAGTAAATTTTAGCCTAGAGTATTTTGGTTTAGATGAAAATACACCCTTCAGCGTTTTCTATATAATGTTAACTGGTGCAATGTTGTTTAGCTCGGTGATATTTCAATCAAAAACGATGCGAACGATGTTGTTTATCCCCATCGCGATTGGGGTAGCCCAGCGTTTTGATTTTCCTATTATGAGTTTGGCATTACCTGTAGCACTCCAAATAGAGCATGTTTATGTTTTACCTTTTAATAGTAAGCCCGCTTTACTGCTGTATTCCACCGACCATTATAGTTTAAGTGACACGTTTAAATTTGGATTTACCATGCTCGTTATTGCTTGGGTGGTATGCATCGTATTGGGTGAAACGTGGTTTAGATGGTTAGGTTATACCCCAAATGGGGTGTTTTGGTAGCCTTCAAATCGTAAGACAATAGTATTGAGTACTAAATATGAGCGCAAAGAAAAATGAAATTCGAAGTAAATTGGCGCTACTGCAATTAGCAACGGAACTTGGCAGCATAAGCAAAGCATGCGGCATCATGGGTTACAGCCGTGACAGTTATTATCGCTTCAAAAAACAATATGAAACGGCTGGTGAACGTGGTTTAAAGAACTTATCTCGAAGAAAACCAGCATTAAAAAATAGAGTTTCCCAAGCTGTAGAAGACCAAGTTATTGAGATAGCACTTGATTACCCTAATTATGGTCAAGCAAAAGTCGCAGAGTTGTTGACAGCCCGAGGCTGCGCTATTTCTGCCAGTGGCGTTCGCACTATTTGGGTTAGGCATAACTTAGAAACCAAGAAAAATCGATTATTGGCTTTACATAGCAAGCTAAAACAAGACAATAATTTAGCGCCTTCAGATCAAGTGCGTATTGAAAAACTGTATCAACTCGATTCAAATGATCCCATCTTTGAGTGTCTTTACCCAGGTGATATTTGTGTGCAAGACACCTTTGATTTAGGGGTTATAAGCCCATTAGGCCAGTTATATCAACATACGTTTGTTGATGGTTATAGTCAGTTTGCGATAGCGGTGATTATGCCAGAACGTGATTCTGCTTCAGCCGCTGAGTTTCTTGAACAAACTGTTCTACCTTGGTATGCCACCGCCCAAGGGCTCAATATCAATACTATTTTAACCGACCGAGGCAGTGAGTTTTTTGGCAAAAAAAGCCAGCAGTTTAGCGATGTTTTATCTGCTCATAATATTAATCACATTCAAATGAGAGCGTACAATGGCCCTGTTGTAAATGGCCTTGCCGCTCGTTTTCAAGACCTGGCATCTCATGAGTTTTATGAGCCATTCTTGAAAGAAAACAAAGCCGGTTCGTTGTTAGATCTCAATCAACAATTGGCGAATTGGTTGTATGACTATAACCATAATCATGCCATATCTGGGCGTTATACATTAGGTAAAACCGCTGCAGAGGTACTGAAACTCACTAAGCACTTATCAGAAGCATCAAGCCAATATAATTAACATTGCAGATGGCAGTTTACAAACCTAAAGTAGAACGGTCGTCTAGAGTTGTTTGCTATAACCATAAAAGTGGTACACGGTTAGTTGTGGGGGGATTATCGGTATTACCGCCTTCAAAATGTGTTGATGGGTTTTGCTCAATGCTACGCCAGTAAATAACAGGCATAAAAAAACCGTAAACGCCTATTAAGTGCTTACGGTTTGATAAGTATTAAATACTTATCTCATGGTAACAAATTCTTCTGCACCCGTTGGGTGTATTGCTACTACGGCGTCAAAGTCTGCTTTGGTTGCGCCCATTTTCATTGCTACGCCAAAACCTTGCAGTATTTCATCCATGCCAAAACCAATGCCGTGAATACCGACAACCACTTCATTATCACCAGCACAAACAAGCTTCATTTTGCAGGCTTGGCGATGTGCTGTAACAGCTGAGTACATTGAGGTAAACGTTGAGGCGTAAACCTTAATATTGTCTTGGCCATACTTTTCAGCGGCTTCTGGCTCAGTTAGACCCATGGTGCCGATAGGTGGATGGCTAAATACCACTGTTGGAATTAAGCTGTAATCCATTTTAGCGTCTGGCATGTTGCCAAATAAACGCTCTGACAACAAACGACCCGCTTTAACGGCAACAGGGGTTAATTCAACACCGCCCGCCATAATGTCGCCAACACAATAAATACCTTTCGCGGTGGTATTTTGTTGCTCATCAGTAATGACATAGCCTTTAGCATCTAATTGCACATCGGTGTTTTCTAAGCCGATATTGCCTGTTGATGGTGAACGACCAATGGCCCAAATGAGGCAATCAATCGTTAAGCTTTGGTCATTTTCTAATAGTAACGTCAAACTACCATCGGCATTTTTGGTGACCGATTTAGGTACGCTGTGAGTGTGAAGCGTTGGGCCGTCGGTGGCCATAGCGTCAACTAATGCGTCGGTTAAAATAGGGTCAAAGTTACGCAGTGGCGCATGTTTACGTACTAATAAATGCGTTTCGCTGCCCAGTGCGTGTAATACACCCGCCACTTCAACAGCAATATAACCGGCACCCACAACCGCTACGCGCTTAGGTTGCGCACGTAATGCGAAGAAACCGTCAGAGTCGATACCGTGTTCAGCGCCAGGAATATTAGGAATTGTTGGTGCGCCGCCAGTGGCAACCACAATATGGTCGGCAGTGTAGTGCTCGCCATCAACTTCAATGGTGTTGTTATTGATAAAGCGACCATAGCCATTTAATAAAGTGACTTTATTGCTCGCAAAGCCACGGCCATAAGCATCATGAATACGGCCAATGTAGGCTTCACGATTGTCGACTAGCGTATTCCAATCGAATTTATTGACGGTAACATCAAAGCCATAGTCTTTGGCGTAGAGGTTCAGTGCTTCAGCGACATGAGCGCCATACCACATGACTTTTTTAGGAACACAGCCGACGTTAACGCAAGTGCCGCCAACGTGCTTTGCTTCAATAATTAATACTTTTGCGCCACGCATTGCTGCACGGTTTGCTGAGGCGATACCGCCACTGCCTGCGCCAAGCGCGATATAGTCAAAATGTTGAGCCATGATTATCTCCACTGCGGTTAATGCATCCATTGTAGGGGGGATTGTGTTTGCAATCTAGTCGTTCCCCCAATGCATTGTTAGCGTTTATGTTGGCATTCACCACGGTCAACGTTATTAGGACCGCTGGTTGCGCACTTAAGGCAGGCCCATTCTCTTTCTCTAATATCGATTTCATCTTGATAATGACTAAATTGACTGTTTTGGGTATGGCGTTGCTTCTTTTGTAACTGCTTTATGCGGCTATGCAACCAGCGACAGCTTGGATCGTTAGCGATTGTCGCACTCTTTAAGGTGGTGCGCTTTACAGTTGATGAGCGCGTGTTGTTTTTTTTGATGGGTGATTTTTTGTGTCTCGGTTTAAGGTAAATATCATCGGCTCGATATTCTAAAGCTGAGCTTTGCTCTGTGGGGATAACAATCACATTACCTTGATGATCGGTTGCGTACTGCGACGGGAGTGAGTTGGCATTGTCATTGGTTAACTGGGTGGGTTTATCGGGCTGTTTAATTATCAGTTTGGTGAGCTCGCTGGCAAGTAATGAGGTACTGAATAGCATCATCACCGAGGCGAATAAGACAAATAGTATATTGATAAGTCGAGTTAACATAAGCTTCCTTGCTTGAGTCTAGGGGGCGTCCTGTAGCCCCTTTAGTCTAGCCTTGGATTGCTAAAATGCTAGCAAAGCTTAAAAACTCAGTTTGAAATGCACCCCTGCATAGGTTTGATCTAAACTGCCCTGAATATCATCGGCACTGGCTTGTTGCTTAATATCTCCTTGAGCGATGCTGTGGCTAATGTGTGCAGATAATGCCATTGAATCATTCAACTTTTGTTCGGCTTCTAGTCCAAATTGGAAATGGTTAGCGCCGTTGTGTTCTTCACTGCTGTATTGATAATCAAATCCCTGAACAATGTAAGGTGTCAAAGTGAAGTGTTGATTGATTTCCCATGGGCTATGTATGCTCAGTTCAATGAAATAGCCGCCAGCTTCGGTTGCATAAGTGTAGTTAACAGCGGGTACAAACCAAGTTAATCCATTAACCGTTAACGCGCCGAAAAATTCATTATCGGAACAGCGCTCATCGCCATAAAATTCTAAGCGCTGGTAGCCTACTGTGGCATCAATATTATTAGCGAGATGTAAGGTGTATTCTAGCCCTAGGTTCCATTCCACATAATTCACTTGGTCTGCTCGCCCTACAATGGCATAAACAGCTAGGTCGTTTTGTTCAATATTTGCCACTGCCCATGCAATACCGCCATGCTCTAAATTATTACGACCTTGAGTGACATAATTATTTTCCCAAGCAACATCAACCCCTGCAGTCGGCTGGTATTCTGCCGTGGCGAACGCTGACGAGGATGTCATCAAGCACATCATCGTAGCCATTGCACAACAAAAGGCGCGGGCATAATGGTTGCGGTTTGATAGGCAAAAATCGAAGTTCATGTTTATTGAGCTCATATCGAAAAATGGGAAAGTGCTTTTAATCAAGCGAATGGTAGCCCTTTTAGTGGGAAAATAAATGATAATCAGTCTCGTTTGGGATCTGCCTGTCAATATTAGTTGTGTAAATTAAGTGTAAAATTAAATTGGGATCTTAGTCACTCTATTTGTTGATCAAATCAGTTAGGTGACTGAGCTTGTTATACGTTGAATCAACGATAATATGGTCAAACTTAGTGATGATAAGGCCTGTGTATCGCCTCGAAACTAAGGTTATATTTATCGGGATAAATTGTTTCTACGCTTGAAAATGGTAACAATTAGCCCAATATAGGCTAAATACTCACGCGACATATTTCGAGGAATCTTTATGAGCAATCCATTGCTAAGTAGCGCAGAATTACCAGAATTTTCAAAAATTAAACCTGAACACATTCAGCCTGCAGTTGAGCAAGCCATTGCCAAATGTCGTGAGACTATTGAAGTATTATTAGCAAAAAATAGCCAATACACTTGGGACAATCTCATTGAGCCTCTTGAAGACGTTGATGATGAGTTAAGTAAAATGTGGTCGCCTGTGTCGCACATGAACTCGGTGATCAGTAGTGATGAATTACGTGATGCTCACGATGCTTGTTTGCCGTTTTTGTCAGATTACGGCACCTATGTTGGCCAGCATCAAGGTTTGTACGAGGCGTATAAATCGATCCACGAATCGGCAGACTTTTCCCAGTTAACTCAAGCGCAAAAAATGGTGATAGAGCAGAGCTTACGTGACTTTGAATTGTCGGGGATCGGCTTGGATGACAGTCAAAAAGCCCGCTATGGCGAAATGGTTAAACGCTTATCTGAACTCACCAGCAACTTTTCTAATCAACTGTTAGATGCTACCGAAGCGTGGACTAAGCTTATTACCGACGAAGCAGACTTAGCGGGTTTACCTGAGTCAGCCATCGCCGCAGCTAAAGCTATGGCAGACGCCAAAGAGCAAAAAGGTTGGTTATTCACCTTAGATTTTCCGTCTTATTTGCCTGTGATGACCTATAGCGAAAACCGTGAGTTACGCGAAGAGTGTTACCGTGCATTTGTGACTCGCGCATCTGACCAGGGTCCTAATGCTGGTGAGTTTGATAACACCAATAACATGAATGAAATTGTGGCATTGCGTCATGAGTTAGCCAATTTACTCGGTTTTGCTAGCTACGCAGATAAATCGTTAGCCACCAAAATGGCAGAAAACCCAGCACAAGTATTGGGTTTTTTAAATGAATTAGGCGAACGGTCTAAAGACCAAGCGTCAACTGAATTAGCCGAACTACGTGCCTTTGCCAAAGATCATTACAACGTGACCGAAATGGCCTCGTGGGATTTGAGTTTTTACGCTGAAAAACTGCAGCAACACAAGTACGAAGTGTCGCAAGAAATATTGCGTCCGTATTTCCCAGAAGACAAAGTCTTGTCAGGCTTGTTCTATACCGTTAATCGCTTATTTGGTTTAACCATTAGCGAACAAAAAGGCGTAGACACTTGGCATAAAGATGTACGTTTTTTCCATATTCATGACGCCGATAAAGTACACCGTGGCAGCTTCTATCTCGATTTGTATGCTCGTAGCGGTAAACGTGGCGGCGCATGGATGGACGATTGTCGCGGTCGCCGGGTTACCTCTACAAGTTTGCAAAAGCCGGTGGCCTATTTAACCTGTAACTTTAATGGTCCTGTCGACGGCAAACCGGCGTTGTTTACCCATGACGAAGTCACCACAATGTTCCATGAGTTTGGCCACGGCATTCATCACATGTTAACCAAAGTGGATGTGGGCGGAGTGTCTGGTATTAATGGTGTACCTTGGGATGCGGTAGAGCTACCAAGTCAGTTTATGGAAAACTGGTGCTGGCAAGAAGAAGCATTAGCGGAAATTTCTGGCCACTATGAAACGGGCGAACCATTACCAAAAGTATTGTTAGATAAAATGCTAGCGGCGAAAAATTTCCAGTCGGGCATGATGATGGTGCGCCAACTTGAGTTTTCACTGTTCGATTTTAGAATGCACCACGAGTTTGACCCAGCTAAAGGCGTCGATATTCAAGGCATTTTAGACCAAGTGCGTAGCCAAATAGCAGTATTAACCCCGCCAAGCTTTAACCGTTTTCAACACGGTTTTGCCCACATTTTTGCGGGTGGTTATGCTGCAGGTTATTACAGCTATAAATGGGCTGAAGTATTATCGGCAGATGCGTTCTCGCGTTTTGAAGCTGAAGGTATTTTTAATGCTGAAACAGGTAAAAGCTTCTTAAATAACATTCTTGAAATGGGTGGCAGTGAAGAGCCAATGGAGCTATTTAAACGCTTTATGGGCCGTGAACCCAATACAGATGCTTTATTACGTCACAGTGGTATTGCGGTGTAGATTTAACCCTATTTCCCAATGACTTCAGCATAAAAAAGCATAAACCTCGTTTTATGCTTTTTTGTTATTTTTAGGGTTCATATACTCAGATAATTTTGAGAGATATTTGTTGCCTGTTAAGCCTTATTTGTCACAGGTCATGCCTTGCGTTCTTGAAGGACTTCTTTAAACGCGAACATGCCATTTAACGCTGCAGGAAAACCGGCATAAACAGACATTTGTAACAGCACTTCTTTTACTTCTTCTTCACTGCAACCAACATTTAAAGCGGCATTTAAATGAACTTTAAGCTGAGGCCTACAATTGCCCAAAGCGGTGAGTGCCGCAACAGTGGCTATTTCTCGCGACTTTACCTCTAAGGCGGGTCGGGTATAGATATCGCCAAACGGATATTCAATGGTAAATCGGGCTAAGTCAGGGCAGATATCTTGTAGGCTTTCGATAACATTATGACCTGCTTCTCCGTCAATTTTTGACAATTGTTCCAGACCTAAAGTGAATCTTGAGTTTGGCATTGATGTACTCCTATCGATAAGTAGAAGTCACACCTTACAAGTTAGAGTTAACTCTAAGTCAACTGACTTTATTGGCTTTATACAAACTAATTTTGTTTTCTAACGCCAGTAAATGATTTTTCTGAAGTTCAATGTGAGCCTGTAACTGGTCTTTGTGACACTCAAGTAGTTGTTGGCGGTCTAACACTGTACCTGGCCCTAATGATCGCAATTGGGCATATTGCTGAATTTTGGTTAAAGTCATCCCAGTGTCTTTAAGGCGTTTGACAAAATTAATCCATTCTAAGTCTTTGGCTGTGTAGACTCGATGGCCACTGCTATTTCGTTGAATATTGTTGAGTAAACCGACTTTTTCATAATAACGCAGCGTATATGAAGATAATCCGGCTAATGTCGAAAATGCTTTCATATTCATCACTTTACTCCAGAGTCAATGGTTTTTGTTTCTATTAAACCTTTATAATACAATCAGTTATTAATAATACTCTCATGTGTTATAGATGTAAAACAAAGCTATCGAGTAAAAGTTGTTGAGCATTATCAACAAAATTATGTCATCTATCTCGAGTTGATAGCACAGGCACTTTAATCATTTATTACGATAGCCATTTATTGTGATTCAAACGGATGATTTGGGATTGTCACCAATAGGTATATTAGATTTAATATCTTAATAGTATCGTTTATCGATAACTTATTGCTGTTAAAGGGCTTGCGTGTTAACTTTATTCTAACATTAACCAGCTTAGAATGATCATGGATAGAATTGTCTCGTTAAGTAAATGGATTAAATTGCTGATTGTATTTTTAGCTTTATTACAAGTCACTAGTTATAGCGGCACTATGGTGTTCGGAGAATTCCAAGCGGGTGAATATGTGTTAACCATTGATTGGTGGGGTTGGTTTAGTAGTTATCTAGCTGTCGACTTTGGTACACCTTGGCAAGCTCTCGCTCAAAGCCTTTATGATGCGGGATTTCATCCTGGAATCATTCTGGGCAGTGTTGAAATTCTACCTTACCTGTTTATTTACTCTTTTCTCTACCAACTTTTTGGTCTGTATCAGCAAGGTCATGTGTTTACTCCAAGTAACTTCCGCTGCTTGAGTCGTATTGCCTTGGTATTTTTAGTCTGGATTTTACTCAGCCTTTTTTACCCCATGATCATCGCATTTACATTGCACTTTAGCGGTACATCTAGTGCGGTACCTGTTTATTTTAGTCTTGGCAGCCAAGAGTTAAAGTATGCACTTTTCGGGATGATTTTTTACTGTGTAGCATGGGTCATGAAGCATGCAACGGAGCTTCAAGAAGAGGTGGAGTTGACAATTTAATGGCCATAATTATTGAGCTGGATGTGATGCTGGCAAGGCGGAAAATGAAGTCCACTGAATTGGCAGAATTGATAGGCATAACCCCTCAAAATTTGTCAGTGCTTAGAAGTGGCCGTGCAAAAGCTATTCGATTTTCGACACTAGACGCTATTTGCCAGCATTTACAATGCTCGCCAGGTGACATTTTAGTCCACAAGGACGATGAGTAAATTAAGGAAAATAATATGCAAAATTGGCTTAAACAAATAACCACAGGTGCAATGATAGGAACCACAGTGCTGGTTACTTCAGCATGTACTATGCGCCTAAGTGAAAGCACTTTTATTGCCAGCGATGAAGTCCCCGCAGCGTTTACTGCAGAGTTTACTCAACAATTACAGCAGGCGATGCCTAATCATTTGATTACCCCACTTAGCTTAGAGGCAAGTGATCACGTTAAGTTAAATGGTTTTTATATTGATAACCCCAATAGCCTTACAACCTTGGTCTTTTATCAAGGCAACGGCATGAAAATCGAACCACATGGCCTGTCGGTCCTTACCACATTATCGACGCTTAATACCGACATTTTAGTGATGGATCGTCGTGGATTAGGGGCAAGTGAAGGCCAACCAAGCATTAACAATATTATTGCAGATGCACAGCAACAACTGGATTATTTGCATCAGCAATATCAGCCTGAAAAAGTGATATTGCACGGTTACTCACTAGGCAGTTTTATTGCCGCTGATTTAGCAAAAAATAATAAAATAGATGCACTGATTTTACACGGTTCAGCAACTAATGCCGACGACTGGGTTGATGAAAAAACACCTTGGTATATGGCACCGTTTATGATTTTGGAAATGCCAGAAGATTTTCGTAAAACAGATAATAAGCAAGTGGTCGCGCAATATTATCAAGGGCCATTATTAGTCATTGCGGCAGAAGAAGATGAAGAGGTCCCGCCTGAACTGTCTGAAAAACTGTTTGTAGCTAGCCAGTCAGCCAATAAGCAGTTAATTATGGTGCCCAACGTTGGCCATCAAGGCATGTTGGACGATGTCAATACCATGAGTCAGTATCAAACGTTTATTACTGCATTGTGATTTAGTTTGTCTCCAAGTTAATTTCACATGGATGTGAACAGATTCGTTAAGCCACAATAGTTGCTATTGACCTAAAGGCGGCTGCCATAATTCGACTTTGTTTCCTTCTGGATCAATAACCCACGCAAACTTGCCGTATTCAGATTCATCTATTTTATCGAGCACATTACAGCCTTCTGCTTTGAGGGCGGCGACGACAGCGTGAAGGTCTTCAACACGGTAGTTGATCATAAATGGGGCTTGGCTTGGAGCAAATTGGTCGCTTTTATCTGAACTTACCGCCCAGATAGTGGTTCCACCAGTTGGCTTGTCATTTGAGTCGGTCCAAGAAAAAGCAGTGCCGCCCCATTCTTGAACGTCAATGCCGAGATGACGCTTATACCAAGCCTGCAATGCAGGTGCCTCTTTTGCTTTAAAAAATATGCCGCCGATACCTGTGACTCGATTCATGTGAACCTCCATATATCATGTTTAAAACCATGTTCTGCTATAGGGCTAGCGTCCTAATATTGGTTGCTGAGTAATATGTTAACGTTACAAATATGCTTTTTTTAAAGTGTTATAACCAATTTTTTATGTGGGTTGGAATGAGTCTATGAGCTGCTAATTTGCATAAAATATTCGTGCTGATCTTCACCGGTAATTTCAAACCCTAACCTTTTGTATAGTTGCAACCCAGGGTTCTGTTTTAATACCGTTAACTCAATTAATTTTGGCTTCGAGTCTGTGATAATTTGTTGTAATATTTTTTGACCAAATCCTTGCCTTTGAAACAATGGATGGATTTGGATCTGCATGATTTCGACTGTAGCTTCACTGACTCGATATTTTAACGTCCCGATTAACTCGTTGGCATACATGACCAGATAAGAGCATTCATAAGCATCGTTTAATCTATATTCATGTTGCGCATCAGACAAGAACTGCCCAGACTTTTCTAAATGCTCAACCATGGTTAATTTACGTAAATCGAGTAGGTAGGTTTTGTCTTTTTCGGTGGCGGGAATAAATTCACATCTCATTTATACCTCGTTGCGCATCGGTTATGACGTTTGACTGGTAATTGACATTACTATAAGCCAAATAGAACTTAATCTATATTTAAGATATTTTTTTATAACTTATTAGATGTAAAAAAAGAGGCGCCATTTAATAATGCGCCTCTTATTTTTATCTGATAGTGCGTCACTCTTGTGACAGCCTATTAATAACTTTATTAATTACGCCAGCTTTAAATCATACTGGTTACGGTACATCACCATGTCTTCGATGGTGAGTACAGGCATGTTGTGCTTAAGGCCGAAGGCGATAATTTCTGGTGTTTTGGCCATGCTGCCATCTTCGTTAGCCAGTTCGCATAATACGCCAGCTGGCATTAAGCCTGCCATTTGCATTAAGTCGACAGTCCCTTCGGTATGACCTCGGCGAGACATTACTCCTCCAGCGCGAGCACGCAATGGGAATACGTGTCCTGGATGGGCCAAATCTGATGCTTTGGCATCGCGGTTTGCGGCTGTTTTAATGGTGGTCACGCGATCTTGTGCGGAAACGCCAGTGGTAACACCATGCTTTGCTTCAATAGAGATGGTAAACGCAGTTTGGTTGGCGCTGTTGTTATTAATAACCATTGGCGGCAATTGTAACTTGTTGGCGTGTTCGTCGGTTAAGCATAAACACACAATGCCGCTGCATTCGCGGATCATTAATGCCATTTGGGCTGTGGTTAAGTGCTCGACAGAATAAATAATGTCGCCTTCATTTTCACGATCTTCATCATCGAGTAGTAATACGCCTCGGCCTTCTCTAAGCGCTGCTAATGCGTTTTCTACACGGGTGATTGGTTCGCCAAATTCGGCAAGTAGTGATAACTGATTCATGGTTGTACTCCTAAAATGACCAGAATCAGGGCTTGTAAAGAGGGATATAAATCCAAAACAAATTGCATCAACAAGCCGAGGCTAATTGATGTATCTCTATTCTCTCTCATCCGGACTGTAACCGTCGGCTCTGGACTGTTAGGCATTACTCATGAGTAAAACCTAAGTCACCAGATCTGCTGACCTCGACGAATCGAGCGCTCGCGGGCTCACTTTTTCAAGTTTACCGCCGGTGGGGAATTGCGCCCCGCCCTGAGAATTATAAACAATGTTGTTTGCGCTGATTTGGCTGTAATCGACTCAACGACTACGGCGTTATTGGCAGTAAGTTACGTGAAACTCAGTTAACTCACTGCCAATTTAATCAAAACGCCTCGCTATGTTAATCAGTTAAGCCGCAGATGAAAAGGGGGATAAGTCTCAAAAAGAGTAACAAATAAAGTGTAATGCCAATTTTGTGCTACCAAATGATGTTAAAGCCGCTTGCTCGCTGGTATGACCTTTGTTAGCCTGTCGCGCTTACATTAGGAGTAACCGTGCATGAATCTGTATTTTCGTATTATTTTGTTGTTTTTATGGCGAATAGGTCATTGTAAAAGTATTGGTTTTTTAGGCACTAGCCGAATTGATTACCGTGCTTTACCGTTAGATTGCGATATCAATATGCATTTAACTAACTCGCGTTATCCTGCTTTTATGGATTTAGCGCGCACCTATTTGATTGCCGAAATGGGTTTGATGAAACAGTTTCTAAAAAATAAATGGTTACCGATAGTGAATGCGGCAGAGTTTACTTATATCCGCGATATTAAGCCGTTTGAGAAGTTTACCATTGAAATAAAAATCGTTGGTTGGGATGAAAAATACTTTTATATTGAGCATCGTATGCTTACCGCTCGTGGTTTACATTGCATCGCGCATGTCCGTGGTGTGTTTGTATGTCGAGGTAAACAAGTGCCTATTGAAACCTTAATTGCTGCTGCCGGTTACACAGGTGACACACCTGAAATACCTGCTGAAGTGGTTAAATGGAAACAATTTTTACAACTAAAAAAAGAACGTAATACATAACGTTAGTTGTTTTTGGTATCGATGGTAATTTTTAAAGATCAATAAGCCTTAATCTGCCGTATTGGCAGGTTATTGGTTGGGTTAAAGGAGCTACGCGGTGGCATTAGAAAAGTTCAGTGATATTTGGGCGCGAGCTTGTGAGCGTAAAGGCGGATCAGCGGCAGTTAAGTCATTGCTGCCTGACAGTCTCGATGCCGATGAAATCAGCGAATATACTGATGCGCAGTTATTGTCTGTTATGAGTAAACGCGTGTTTCAAAGCGGCTTTGTGTGGCGAGTGGTTGACAATAAATGGCCTGCTTATGAAAAAGCCTTTTTTGACTTTGAGCCAATGAAAGTGCTGATGCTGTCACCCGATCAAATTCAACAACGGGCAACCGACCCAGCACTTATTCGGCATCAAAAGAAAACCCAAGCAATTGTTGATAATGCTTATATGATCCAGCAGATTAATGCTGAACACGGCAGTTTTGCGGAATTTATTGCGAATTGGCCAAGTGATGATATTACTGGTTTGTGGCAAGTGCTTAAAAAGCGCGGCACTCGTTTAGGTGGCAATACCGGGCCTTATTTTTTACGTGCGATAGGTAAAGACACGTTTTTGCTAAGCCAAGATGTGCAGTCATATTTAACTGCTTATAACGTCGTTGATGCTGGCTTTACATCGCAAACCGCTTTACGCCAAACCCAAGCTGCTTTTAATCATTGGCAACAAGAGTCTGGCATGAGTTTAGCGCATATCAGCCGTGTTATTTCGTTCGGGGTGGGCGATAACCGCGTGTAGCGTGGGAAATAATTTACTTATGCCTGATAACGGCATAAAAACATGGTTACTATGCTGGCGGCAATATCATCTTTTTGTTGATCGTTTAATGGCTCTTCGACTTGAAATATTAATGGCCAAAAACATTGGCCTTTAATCAAGCTTTGTACTTCTGCCTGGGCCTGTTCAACATTCGTCACTGTTAAGCGTCCGTCCAGTGTTGCTGCTTTTATCCAGCGTAAAATAGCCGTTTCTTCTTTAATAACCTTTTGCAATTCTTCCTGCATTTCAGTGGTATAAAACAGATGGCCAATCACCATTCGTGAAACTTCAATGTGCTCTTCTGATTGAATGTAATCCATATCAAAACGCACCAACTGCTGCAGCTGTTCTGCCAAAGGTTGATGTGAGCTATATACCACAGAGGGTTGAGATAATGCTTGTTGCCATAAATCAGTCATCAAGGTCATCACCAAGGCTTCTTTGGTGGCAAAGTGGTTATACACTGTTCGCTTAGACACTCCAGCTACTTCGGCTAATTTATCCATACTGGTTGCCGCAACCCCTAATTCTTTATAGGTTGTTCTGGCTGCTTCAATAATCGCGGCACGTTTAATCTGGCTGCGTGTTTGCTTTTCTGTATTCATTGGTTTCATCTAAGCGATCTTATTATAATATTTTACACTGAGTAGTTTACTTTTCAACAAAGGATTATTAAACTACACCGTGTAGTTTACTTTTGGAAGCAATAGATGAAAATATTAATGAGTCTTTTAGTCGTGCTTGGTGCACTGATTGTCATTATTTTGATCAGTAAATATTGGTTTGCATCGCGTGGACATAAAGCACAAATATTCAGCAATACCGAAAAAGTCTATCAAGCCGGTATTAGCAGCTTATGGCCAATTGCCAAAGCTTATGGGTCGGCAAAGCGTCAAGCACCCATTCCCCAAGGTGTGATTCCATTAGAAGTATTGACCCCAGAGATATTGGCTCAATCAACGGAAGACACCGTTTATCGTTTAGGCCATTCAACGTTATTGATGCGTCTTGATGGCGAATATTTATTGATTGATCCGGTATTTAGCGAGCGAGCATCACCGGTGCAATGGGCTGGGCCAAAACGTTTTCATCAATCGCCAATCAGTATTGCTGATTTACCGGCAATAAAAGCGGTGATTATTAGCCATGATCATTACGATCACCTTGATAGAGCAGCCATAGAGCAATTGGCTGCCAAGGTGCAACATTTTGTGACCCCACTTAAAGTGGGTGAGTACTTAACCACTTGGGGCGTAGATGCCATTCAAGTGACTGAACTGGAATGGTGGCAGTCTGTTGAATTAAATGGCTTGAGCATTACCGCTACGCCAGCACAACATTTTTCTGGCCGGGGCTTGCTTGATCGTAACCAAACCTTATGGGCTAGTTGGGTGATTCAAGGCTTACAACATAAGGTGTTTTTTAGCGGAGACAGTGGCTATTTTAATGGCTTTAAAGAAATTGGTGAGCGTTATGGACCATTTGATCTCAGCATGATTGAAACTGGGGCCTATAATGAATTGTGGAGTGATATCCATATGTTGCCAGAGCAAAGCCTACAGGCACATATTGATGTTCAAGCAAAGGCAATGATGCCAATACACAATGGCACCTTCGATTTAGCATTGCATGATTGGTTTGAGCCTTTTGAACGTATCAACCAGTTAGCGAAACAGCAAAATGTCACCTTGCTTACGCCAAAGTTTGGTCAAGCGGTGATGTTAGCCAATCCACAAGCTAGCGAGTTATGGTGGCGTGCCATTATGCTTGAACCACAAAATACAGATGAATTAAATCAAGTTGTCATCAACAGCAATTAAGTTAATGTATTAACAGTGAACATAGACATGGATAGTTTAAGCATTAATTGACTTTACCAACATGTTACCAAATAGTGTATTTAATGCCTTAAAAGGTAATCTTTGTTTGATTACCCGTGTAACGATTACAGTTTGATAACATATTCAATATATATAACTGAAACTTATTATTTATTTACAATTTATTCGCATTAGGTTTGTTGTTTGAATTTTATACCTATGCGATAAAGTACACAGAAAATTTAACAGGTTAATTTTTAGCTATTTTTAAATGAAATTCCTCAAGACCGAGGTGTCATATTGAAAATAAATTGGAGTAGGAGCACTCATGCACAAAGCATTGAAAGTCGCCGCAGTTATTTCTGCTGCATTATGGATTACCGCTTGTGGTCAAGGGGATGAAAATGCCCAGTCACAGCAACCGCGACCACCTACACCCGTTGGCGTGATGACCGTTGAAGCAATTTCGCAAGCAATTAAGGTTGAATTACCTGGTCGCAGTCGTGCCTTTTTAGAAGCCGAAGTACGTCCACAAGTGTCAGGTATTATCACTAAGCGTGCCTTTACCGAAGGCACCGAAGTTAAACAAGGTCAATCTCTATATCAAATTGATGCAGCCACTTATAAAGCGGCATTAGTGAGTGCAGAAGCCGATCTTGCTAGCGCAAATGCTGGTTTAGCCTCAGCAAAAGCCAAGGCGGCGCGTTATGCCAAATTAGTCAAAACCAATGCAGTTAGTAAGCAAGATTTTGACGAGACGGAAGCGTTATTTAAAGAAGCGCAAGCTTCAGTAACGGTAGCGAAAGCCGCCATTAATACTGCGACCATCAACACCGAATATACTGAAGTTAAAGCACCGATTTCTGGTCGTATTGGTAAGTCATCTGTTACTGCTGGCGCGTTAGTTACCGCTAATCAAAGTAATACCTTAGCGACAATTCAACAGCTCGATCCAATTAATATCGACATCGTTCAGTCAAGTGCACAATTATTGCGTTTAAAAGCCAATTTACGTTCAGGCCAGTTACTGAAAAGTGACAATGCTAAAGTGACCTTATTGCTTGAAGACGGCAGCACATATGATCAGCAAGGTACATTACAATTTGCTGAAGTTAATGTAGATGAAACTACCGGTTCCGTGACGTTACGTGCCGAGTTCCCTAATCCTGACGGTATATTATTACCTGGTATGTATGTGCGTGCGCTATTAAATGCTGGCCAAGACCCACAGGCTATTTTAGTGCCTCAACGTGCTATTACCCGTAATAGCAAAGGCCAAGCGGTTGCAATGATAGTAAACCAAGACAGTAATGTTGAAATGCGCGTGGTACAAACCGCTGAAGTGATTGGTCATCAATGGCGCATTGTCGATGGTTTGTCTGTTGGCGATAAATTAATTGTCGAAGGATTACAAAAAATCCGCCCTGGTGCACCAGTATCTGCACAGGTGTTAACGGCTGATCAACCACAAAAGTAGGGAATAATTATGGCTCGCTTTTTTATTGATCGCCCTATTTTTGCGTGGGTGATTGCATTATTAATTATGCTTGCTGGTGTGTTAGCCATTAAAGGCTTACCCATTGCGCAGTATCCAAGTATTGCCCCGCCAACCGTAGTGATCAGTGCTTTCTATCCTGGTGCTTCTGCCAAAACCATGGAAGACACAGTCACTCAGGTGATTGAGCAGCGCATGACTGGGCTTGATCACTTACGCTATATTTCATCGACCAGTGACAGTTTTGGTAATGCCACTATCACCTTAACATTCAATGCTGAGGCTGATCCTGATATTGCTCAAGTGCAAGTTCAGAATAAGCTGCAAGCGGCTACGCCATTATTACCTTCTGAGGTTCAGCAGCAAGGTGTCAAAGTTAACAAATCTAGCTCTGGATTTTTAATGGTGCTTGGCTTTGTGTCTGCAGATGGTTCAATGGGCAAAAGCGATATATCTGATTATGTTGCTGCCAACGTTCAAGACCCAATGAGCCGTGTACCTGGCGTGGGTGAGATCACGTTATTTGGTGCGCAGTATGCAATGCGCATTTGGTTAGACCCGTTTAAGTTAACTCAATACAAATTAACCAGTATTGATATCGTTGCGGCAATACGTGAGCAAAATGCCCAAATATCAGCAGGGCAATTAGGTGGTGCTCCGTCGGTTGCTGGTCAAGAACTTAACGCGACCGTATCAGCACAGAGCCGCTTGCAAACCCCAGAGCAATTTAAGCAAATTATTGTTAAATCTGACTCATCAGGTGCTAACGTTTATTTAGGCGATGTTGCTAGAGTTGAGTTAGGTGCAGAAAGCTACGCGGTTGACTCATATTACAATGGTAAGCCAGCGTCGGGCCTTGCATTCAAGCTGGCTACAGGCGCGAATGCGTTAGATACGGCAGAAGGCATTAAAGCCAAAGTTAATGAGATGAAAGAGTTTTTCCCTCAGGGACTTGAAGTCGTTTATCCCTATGATACAACGCCATTCGTAGAGCAATCGATTGAAGGTGTTGTGCACACATTGATTGAAGCCATTGTATTGGTCTTCTTGATTATGTATCTGTTCCTTCAAAACTTCAGAGCAACGCTTATTCCTACCATTGCGGTACCAGTAGTATTGCTAGGTACTTTTGCGGTGCTATCCGCTGCTGGTTTCACCATCAACACTTTAACCATGTTTGCCATGGTATTGGCCATTGGTTTGCTGGTGGACGATGCAATTGTGGTGGTGGAAAACGTCGAACGCGTGATGTCGGAAGAAGGCTTAAGTCCGCTGGAAGCGACCCGTAAATCGATGGATCAAATTACCAGTGCCTTAGTGGGTATTGGTTTGACCCTGTCAGCTGTATTTGTACCAATGGCATTTATGTCTGGGTCGACTGGTGTTATTTATCGTCAGTTCTCGATCACCATTGTATCGGCGATGGCCTTGTCGGTGTTTGTGGCAATTGTACTTACGCCAGCATTATGCGCCACCATGCTAAAGCCAGTTAAAAAAGGTCATACTTACGCTGATACCGGTTTCTTCGGTTGGTTTAACCGCAAGTTTGATGCAATGACCTCTCGTTATGAATCAAGTGTGGGAAGTATTTTAAAGCGCTCATTCCGCGTCATGTTGATCTACGTTGGCTTGGTTATCGCAGTGGCTTGGATTTTCTTACGCATGCCAACCGCATTTTTACCCGACGAAGACCAAGGTATCTTGTTCACTCAAGCTATTTTGCCAACCAACTCAACCCAAGAAAGCACGGTTAAGGTATTAAAAGATGTATCCGACTATTACCTTACCGAAGAAAAAGACCTGGTAAATTCAGTGTTTACTGTTGCGGGCTTTAGTTTTGCGGGTTCTGGTCAAAACATGGGTATTGCGTTTGTGAGCCTAAAAGATTGGTCCACACGTGAAGCGCCTGGTGAAGATGTTAAGTCGTTAGCGGGTCGAGCCATGGGCCGTTTTATGCAAATTAAAGAGGCGTTAGTGTTTGCTTTTGTGCCGCCATCAGTGATTGAACTGGGTACCGCAAATGGTTTTGACGTCTACTTAAAAGACTTAAATGGTCAAGGGCATGACAAGTTAATTGAGGCGCGTAATCAATTATTAGGCATGGCTGCGCAAAACCCTAACCTTGTTGGGGTGCGTCCAAATGGTCAAGAAGATGCGCCCATCTATAAAATTAATGTTAATCACGCCAAATTACGTGCATTAGACATCGATATTAATAGTGTGAACAGTGTCTTGGGTACCGCCTGGGGTGGGTCGTATGTGAATGACTTTATCGACCGTGGCCGAGTTAAAAAGGTTTATATTCAGGGTGAGGCTAAATACCGTATGCAACCTGGCGACTTAGACTCTTGGTATGTGCGCAACAATAATGGTGAAATGGTGCCGTTTTCGGCCTTTGCATCAGGTTCCTGGGAGTTTGGTTCACCACAATTACAGCGTTTTAACGGTGTACCTGCGGTTAACATTCAGGGCGCTACCGCCCCGGGCTACAGTACCGGTGCTGCGATGGATGCACTTGAAAAAATGGCTGAGAAGCTTCCACCTGGCTATGGCTTAGAGTGGAATGGTTTGTCGTACGAAGAGCGTTTATCGGGTAACCAAGCGCCTAGCTTATATGCCTTATCTATTTTAATCGTATTTTTAGTGTTAGCTGCATTGTATGAAAGCTGGTCGGTACCATTATCGGTCATTTTAGTTGTTCCACTCGGGATTATTGGTGCCTTACTGGCAATGAGTGCTCGTGGTCTGCCTAATGACGTATTTTTCCAAGTAGGCTTGCTAACCACGGTGGGCTTGGCGACTAAAAATGCCATTCTAATTGTCGAGTTTGCTAAGGAATACTACGAGAAAGGTTCTGGCTTAATTGAGGCAACCTTGCATGCTGTTAGAGTACGTTTACGCCCAATTCTAATGACCTCTTTAGCATTTGGTCTAGGTGTTGTGCCATTAGCGATTAGCTCAGGAGTAGGCTCTGGTAGCCAAAATGCCATCGGTACTGCGGTATTGGGCGGTATGATGACCTCCACTTTCTTAGGTATCTTCTTTGTGCCGTTATTCTTTGTGGTGGTTGAACGCATTTTCAGTAAGCGTGAAAAACCCACTGAAGAGGAAAATGAAAAAGTTGATAATGATAGAAAAGATATTTAATTTTTTACATTATTGATTGTTAAAAGCCCAGTTTTGCTGGGCTTTTTTGTGACTATTGTTTCTCTATTGATGCAGCTGCTAATAAATAGCGTTAATGGTGTTAAGTCAGCATTATTAAACGATATTTTGATTATTTGAGCAGGGAAAACTTTAAATGTGTTTAAAAAACACTCTTGTGAAAATGCTTTTAGGTAGTTGATAAAGTTAAAGATTAAAATTTAAACTGTACAGTATTCAACCGTGCTAGTACTGTTGTTTGTGTTATAGTTAAGATCTGAATCAAAACAGCTTATTAACATCTATTGGTGTTTGGCTTACTCTTTTGTGGTTTCTTTTTAGCAAAGGTATCGCCGATAAAGATGAACTTTTGATTAAATAATGATTATGATAGTGAATAACAATAATAAAGGATGTCACCATGCAGGTGCTTTTTATAAGCTTCACTTTAGCCGCTATTCTGGCTTATCTTTGGTATGCCAGTTTACTCAAAAAACGCACTTCAGCCATTGAAGCGCTAAAAGTGATCGACTCAAAAATTGATAAAAGACTGACATTGTTTACCGAGCTATGTCAGGAAAAACCATCTTATCCACGCCCTTTAACAGATGACCAACAAGCCCAGTTGGAGCTACTAAAACAGTTACAGCCCGAACATGATTGGGAACAACCGATTGAAGAGTCAAATATGGCTGGTGGCTCGTTGTCTGTATCGATAGCCGCTTGGCAACAGATTGATCAAGGTTTAGAAGCATTATTAGCTACGGTGAATAAAGACAAACTGTGTGCCGATCAGCTCGCCGAATATATACAGCTAGAGCTCGACTTTGTCCACGCGGAAGACTTTTACCGTAAAGCCGTAGACGAGTTAAACAGTGGGGTTAAAATTTTTCCCGGTTCGGCAGTAGCAAAGTTCGCCCGTATCGCGCCGATGCCGATATTCGATCAAGTGCAGGAATAGTCAAATGACATGGCGTAATCGGCAGACGCTATTAGGTATCGCTACGTTGTTGGCTTGTATTTGTGTACCTATACAAGCCAAGCAAGTGGTTTATCCTGCCGTGGAAGACGTTGAAAAGCCGCAAATTAAAGCTAAGTATATTCCTCAGCAAGCCGCAGCAAAAAAGCAGTTATCGTTACAGCAATCTCAAACTACCACCGCTGAAAATCACCCAGCGCCAACGATAGAAACATATAACGTGTTGAGTCGCCGCAACACTAAGCCTGCCGATGAGCAATCAATTAATGATCAGCTGTCGTTGAATGCTGGCTATGTGGGCGATAAACAAAAACCGCGTACGTTAACCAATAATTATTCGTTAACAAAAACGGGCTCAGTATCGAGTAAGCCTCGCGTTAAGGCCAGTTACTCCGAAAATGGTATTGTCAGTGATTTAGGCGTGGAAAAGCGTAAAGTGTTTCAATACAAGCAAACCAACGGGGTGATGGTGTTTAGCGATCAACAACCGCTGGATGCAGACTACCAAGTATTATTGTATGAATGTTTTGCATGCCGGGTCGATTCGGTTATTGATTGGTATAAAATCCCATTATTTACCTCACATTTTGCAACCGATGTGGCTTTAGCCGCGCGGCAGTATCAGCTTGATCCAGCACTTATTCGAGCTGTGATCCATGCAGAATCAGCGTTTAAAATTGGCGCATTATCAAAAGCCGGTGCCAAAGGCTTAATGCAATTAATGCCAGGTACCGCTAGCGATATGGACGTTGATGATCCTTTTAATGCTCAACAGAATATTCGTGGTGGCAGTCGTTATCTTGCGCAATTATTAAGCAAATTTGACGGCGACATTGACCTTGCTTGTGCGGCATACAATGCTGGTCCAACAACGGTGATGCAATACCGCGGTATACCGCCCTATCCTGAAACACAAGCTTATGTGAAGCGCGTAAAAATATTATTAAAACGCTACCAAAAAGCATTAGCCAGTTAACTTAAGGTATTTATTAATGAACCATTTAATTCATAAAGTACAACCTAAGCGGGTCAAACTCAGTCGTAACAACGGTTATTGTTTAGCGGGCATGGCTGGGTTGTTGATATTGGGCGCTGTAACCGTGCCTGCATTTGCTGCCGACAAATCATCGTTTGTAGCCCCATCACAAGAAGATGTGCGTTTATACGACATCGCTACCGCACCGCAAGCTAAGCGGATTGAACAAGATATTCGCACCTTAGTCGGTTTTGGTACTCGGCACACTTTGTCTGATACCACATCTGACACTCAAGGTATCGGTGCTGCTAGACGTTGGATTGAGGCTGAGTTTAATCGTATATCAAAAGAATGTGGTGGCTGTTTAGAAGTGGTGACAGTGGGCGACACTGTTCAAGGTAAACGAATCGAAAATCCAACCGAAGTAGTTAACGTTATCGCGATTCAGCGCGGTAAAACGGATCCTAAGCGTGTAGTGATGATGAGCGGCGACATTGATTCACGTGTTAGTGATGTGTTGGATGCTACCTCAATTTCTCCTGGTGCTAACGACAATGCATCCGGTGTGGCAGGGGCGTTAGAAGCAGCGCGAGTATTATCAAAATACCAATTTAACGGCACTATTGTTTATGCTGCATTGTCGGGCGAAGAACAAGGTTTGTATGGCGGCAATATTTTAGCCGATTACGCTAAAGCACAAGGGTGGCAAGTACAAGCTGTATTGAATAACGACATGATAGGCAATATTGCTGGTATCAATGGGGTGGTCAATAACAGTAGTGTGCGGGTGTTTTCTGAAGGCGTACGTTTTGCCGAAACCGCAGATGAAGCCAAAGAACGCTATTTTAGTGGCGGCGAAAATGATTCTGCTTCACGCAATTTAGCCCGTAAAATTAAATCACTAGCCGACCAGTACATGACTAATTTAGAGGTGATGCTGGTGTATCGACTCGATCGTTTTGGTCGTGGTGGGCATCATTTACCGTTTAATCAGGCTGGTTTGCCTGCCGTGCGGATTATGGAAACCAACGAGAACTATAATCGCCAACATCAAGATATTCGCGTTGAAAACGGCATTGCGTATGGCGATGTGATTGAAGGAGTGGATTTTGACTTTACCGCCAAACTGACTGCGCTTAATGCGTTAAGTTTAGCGTCACAAGCATGGGCCCCAGCGCCACCAACTAAGGTGACCATTGCAGGGCAAGTATCACCAAGTACCACATTAAGTTGGGCCAGTACTGACGACAACACGGTTGTCGGTTATCGCGTATATTGGCGCTCAACAACGGTAGCTGAATGGACTCATAGCCGCTATGTCGGCAAGGTTAATCAGTTCACGTTAGATAATATGGTTATCGACAATTATTTGTTTGGTGTCGCGAGTGTTGCCGCGAATGGTAATGTTAGCCCAGTGGTATTCCCTGGTTCGGCAGGCGCGTTTTTTAAGTAATGCTCAGTCATACGTCAATAAATAACATCAAGGTCGTGGCGCTTCGCCCACACCTGACCAAGAAGGGGAAAACTGCTTCCCCCTCTTGGATCTCCCCCACAGCTCCGACAAAGTGTTGATCCTCATAGCATAATAAAAATCGCCTAACGGCTCAGATGGTACATCCATGTACCCTGAGCCTGTGCCATCATCCATGATGTCACTACGGCATTTTCATCACACTATTTCGGACACTTCGGACGGAGAACCATTGAGCCTGCAGGTTAATTCCATTTGAAATTTGTGTATTATTTCAATAAAGATAGTTAGGATCTGATACGACAATAAACTCACATCTTTTGCGGGTAGAAAGTCTTACTCGCCTACTTCCCACTTTACGCTAATGCTTCCGTCGGCACCGCCTAGTAAAGGCGCTAAATAATCGAGTGTTTCTTTGGCGAGTTCATCCAATTGCCAAGGTGGGTTAATTACCCATAAACCCGCAGCTGTCATACCAAACTCGTCACTGTCGGCGCTAATGCCTTGCTCAATACGCAGTTGTTTCTTAATGCCACTATTTTTGAGCAGCGTTAACATAGCTTCTGTTTGCTCACGTTTAACCACCGGATACCATAAAAGAAATGTCCCGGTAGCAAAGCGTTTGTGGGCTTTAATGATGGCTTGAGCAACATCTTGATAGTCAGTTTTCATTTCATAGCTTGGGTCAATTAATATCACCCCACGACGTTCTAATGGCGGTACAGCGGCAATTAATCCCTGTAAACCATCACCTTTAATGACTTTGACTTGTCTGTCTTCCACAAAATAATCTGCTAATAACTCATGGTCAGTACCATGCAGTTCGTGTAACACCATACGATCTTGCGGACGAAGCTCAACATCTACAATAGCCGGTGAGCCAGGGTACACGGTTAACTCGCCATCAAACTCAGCGTTAAAGTGCTGCACAGTTTCAACATAGTTGGCCAATGCAGTGGGTAAATTAGCGTGGTCCCATAGTTTGGCAACACCCTCTAAATACTCGCCGGTTTTTTGGGCGAACTCATCGGTTAATGAGTAGGCACCTGCACCTGCATGAGTATCGATATACACATAAGGTTTATCTTTTTTCTGCATCGCTTTTAATACTTGAATAAGCATTGAGTGCTTAAGTACATCGGCATAATTGCCTGCATGATAACCGTGGCGATAACTGAGCATGGGCATTTCCATTTACTAAATGAGACAGCAAAAACTGTGTAATAGCGACATTATAAGTTTTCTAGCGCGCGAGGTATAGGTGTTCACTGGTGATGGCTTTTGGCATAATGGCGTAGTTTCTTACATTGGCATGGTAATCATCTTGTTGCAGACCCCGATCTTCTTTAATCAGCAGTATCCTTCATTAGTCGACATCGCCCAGCGCTGGCAGTTGGTGTGGGACAAAGACGCCGCTTTTGAATTGCGTTTCGATCAAAACTGCTTGAGTTTGCATAAACGAGATGAGCCTAAGCTTGACGGCATTAGCGTTGACTTTGTGTCTGGTGCTGTAGCGCATCGCCGTAAGTTTGGTGGTGGCCGAGGTCAATCGATTGCCAAAGCTGTCGGACTAAAGCAAGGCGTAACACCCACCGTAGTTGATGGCACCGCAGGGCTTGGCCGAGATGCTTTTGTACTGGCAAGCCTAGGTTGTAAAGTGATTATGGTTGAGCGTCATCCTGTAGTTGCAGCATTACTTGAAGATGGTTTACGCCGCGCTTATGAAGACGCCGAAATAGGCGAGTGGATGCGCGATTTGATGAGCTTATTTCACGGTTCAAGTATCAGCGCGTTAGCCGACGCAGCTCAATCATCGGGCACTGAAATTGATGTGGTGTATTTAGACCCAATGTACCCACACCGTGAAAAATCAGCTCTGGTTAAAAAAGAAATGCGCGTGTTCCAAACTTTGGTTGGCGCAGACTTAGATGCCGATGGACTGTTAGCCCCTTCAATGGCGTTAGCCACCAAACGAGTAGTGGTAAAGCGTCCTGATTACGCAGAAGACTTGAATGGTGTTAAACCGAGTATGGTGTTAGCGCAGAAAAAAAATCGTTTTGATGTATATGTAAAATCCGCGATGAAATAACGGTGGGTTTGGTGTCTTATATTCGCGACAATAAGTATACGTTTTATGGCGTTATTGCCATTTTGCTGTGGAGTACCGTCACGGCATTAATCCGTGATTTATCCGAATTATTTAGTCCCATTGCTGGCGCTGCAATGATGTATACCGTCAGTGCGCTATTTCTAATGTCGGTTATGGGAATACCCAAAATAAAAGATTACCCTAAGCGATATTTATTTATCGGAGGTGGGTTATTTGTCACTTATGAAATCTGTCTGGCATTATCTTTAGGCATGGCCAATAGCCGACTGCAAGCAATGGAAATGTCGATTATTAACTACTTATGGCCTGCGCTGACGATATTGTTAAGTGTCATGATGAGTCGTAACAAAGTGAATATTTTGGTTTACCCAAGTATTTTATTGGCATTTACAGGTGTTGCTTGGTGTATTGCTGGCGACCAGGGTATTTCACCTAGTCTGTTGTTAACTAATATTTCGGACAACCCATTAACCTATTCTATGGCCTTTTCTGCGGCATTTATTTGGGCAATTTATTGCGTAGTCACTCAAAAAATCAGTAACGGAAAAAATGCGATTGCACTGTTTTTTAGCGCGACTGCGGTAACGTTGTGGATACAATATTTTTTGAGTAACGAACCCCGCTTACACTTCACCTTACCATCAACGTTTACATTATTGTTTGCTGGCATGGTAATCGGCACCGGTTATGCTTTGTGGAACCAGGCCATTATTGGTGGAAATATTATATTGTTAGGCACGTTGTCATATTTTACCCCTGTGTTTTCGACCATGTTTGCTTCTGTTTATTTGTCTATTTCACTTACGGGATCATTTTGGCAGGGTGTAGCATTGGTCACGTTAGGTTCCCTCATTTGTTTTTTAGTCACTAGAACCAAAAAACCGTCTTTATCTCATTAATATTCACATCATTAGATCATCACGAGATCACTAAAGTAGCATTACCTTATTTCCAAGAGGATTTTGGTTGGGTGTAATTGCAATTGTGTTTCTTTAGCGCTAATTTGCTGCTCGCGAATGACATCGTCAACAATGTATTAGGCTATTTACTCGGATTAACATAATGAGATTCTATTTTACTCGCATGCGATCAAAGGACATTTGTCCTCCTAGGCAACCGCTAAAGAAAATTGTTTGGTCATGGATTGGCGCATTTTGTGGTATTTACTTAGTTGCTGGTTTAGCGTTTTATACGGCCGCTAATCCTATGGGCAGTATGTTTGTAATAGGGTCTTTTGGTGCGTCAGCTGTGTTGGTTTACGGTGCTCCGTTAGCGGAGTTTTCTCAGCCCCGTAATTTAATTGGTGGCAGCGTAATATCAGCGTTAATAGGTGTTGCGGTTTATCAAGTCTTTACTGATTATATAGTGCTAGCCTGCGCTTTGGCTGTATCGCTATCTATTGCGTTAATGTACTTGACCAGAACCCTACATCCGCCCGCTGGTGCTACAGCGTTGATTGCCGTGATTGGTGGGGAAAACGTTCATCAGCTCGGTTTTTTCTATGCCTTAATGCCCGTGTTTTTAGGTACGGTATTACTCTTGATCGTTGCGTTGGTAGTGAATAATCTTTCCACAGATCCTAAGCGTCACTATCCTGTTTATTGGGTGTAAGCATCCGGTGTGATAGGTACTATGTCGTGACCGCAACTCGTTTATCTCAATGACTTATTTTTGAGTGACCTACCATATTTACGGCTTGATTTTATGTTGCTCAATATCGTTTTCTCAAATGAGGTTTGCTTCATTAGGATGGTGATATTAAATGCATAACTCAGTCATCAGGCCGTGTATGTTTAGTTAACCGACTTATGTAACGTGGTATTTCTGCCACCGCCTAAGCCGCATAATGCACATAACAATGCTGCAATAACGCATAACCATAATGGTCCAGTCCAACTGCTTGTTGTAGTGTGTATTGCTCCGGCTAACATAGGGCCCACTGCCGCTAATAAATAGCCCACACATTGTGACATACCAGAAAGCGATGCGGCTTGGTGCTGGTCGTCAGTGCGTAAACTAATAAACGATAGCCCTAAAATAAAACAAGCCCCAGAGCAAAACCCCAACATTATTGTCCATGCAAATGCAAAGTGTGGTACGTAGAGTAGCCCTAATGCACTGATTGCGCTGAGTACTCCAAGTAAAAAGCTCAATGCACTTTGATCTTTTAATTTAGCCAATAATGGAATTAACACTAAACCTGGCAGCGCTGTCGCAATTTGAAATGCGCCATGATAAGCACCAGCTTGTGTGGCCGAGTGACCCGTGTCAGTCAATATGTTGGGCAGCCAAGTAATAATGATATAAGTTAAAAAAGAGTTTAAGCCCAGTAATAAGGTTATTTGCCATGCAAGTGCATAACGCCACACACTTTTTGACGAAGAAGATAATGGTGCAATACGAGCCGGCTTAGTGTGTTTACCTAATTGCGCCATCCACACAATTATCCCCGCGACCGTTAACATAGCCGCCGAACCAAGCGCTAATTGCCAGCCTAAACCATTGAATTGGCTTAACGGAAATACCAACGCTGAGAACCCGCCAGAAGCCACTCCCATTGTTAGCACGTAAGCCGAGGTCATTAAGGCTACTTTGGTGGCGAAATCACGTTTTATTAGGCTGGGTAATAACACGTTTGCAATCGCAATGCCGATGCCAATAATTGCCGTACCAATAAAAAGCATGGTGGATGAGTCGATAAATCGGGTGCCGATACCCAGCAATATCAAAATAAGTGCTGCAAACAGTGTGTGTTCTAACCCTTGTTTGCGGGCAAATGTCGCCGCCATGGGTGACACAATCGCAAAGGCGATAAGCGGTAATGTTGTTATAAACCCTGCTTGTGAGCCACTTAGTCCAAAGTGATTAATAATTTGGTCTAGTACAGGAGCAATGCCGGTAAAAGGCGCGCGTAAATTAGCCGCAATAAGCAAAATGCCTATTACGAGTAATGCACCAGAAAATCGAGACTGCGGTTTAGTATTGTCGGTTTGTAACGTCATTAGCTGCTTTAGATTTCACTTAATAATGGTTGCTAGTATAAAGATTTGCCGAACGATATAATTTAGAGATAGTGACAATAAATAACTGAAAACTGACAAAACTATGTTTGATGCAATTGGTTGGGATGAAATCAAAAATTTTGAGTATATGAAGCAATCCATTATTGCCAAAATAGAGCATGCCTGTGCCAGCCACGAAATTCCGCTGCATACTCACCCAAAAGGTCAGTTAATCTTAGCTTTGCATGGTTATGTGACTTGCGAGGTATCGGCAAAAATGTGGATGGTACCAACCCATAGCGCTATTTGGATCCCTGCGCACAAAGTCCACAGTAACCGCGCATCAGATAACGCCAAGTTGTGCCATTTATTTATCGATAGCAATATGGACGGCATGCCACAAAATACTTGTACATTAGCGATTTCGCCATTAGTGAAAGAGCTGATGTGTGAACTTGCTAGTCGCGATCAGCATTATCGCGCAAACAGTAAAACGGCACGATTAGCTCAGGTATTACACGACCAATTAATTGATATGCCGATCCAACATTTAGATTTTGTTTTGTCTAAAAATATGGTTATTCAAGCGATGAGCCAGCAATTGATCAGTCAGCCTCACGATAGAAAAACACTGCCGCAATGGGCAGAACAATTTGCCTTAACAGAGCGCACGTTAGCGCGGTTGATTAAGAAAGAAACCGGAATGACTTTTGGCAAATGGCGTACACAGCTGCATATTATTACTTCACTGCAAGCACTGTCAGATAAGCAAAGTGTGCAACAGGTGTCCGAGTTATTAGGCTATGAGTCGGTGAGTGCATTTATTACCATGTTTAAAAAAGTCATGAAAACATCACCGATGAAATACATGAACGAGTTAAATGCTTACTGATAATAAGTTTACACAAGTTAGCTAAATCGGTGCTTAGTTACAATTACTCCTTAACTAACAGCTGAGTCATGCGACAACTTCAGGTGATTTTTTGAGGAAGGTTACCAGTTTGTGGTGGTTAAGTTACAATAAGTGTCTTTTCTGACATTTTTTGCGTGATCTAGGTGCCAATTTTGTTATTTAGAAACACCTGCTAACGACAGTCATATATTATTTCTGATAATTGACCGAATGACGTGTTCTCTTATATCAATAATTACCTGCTGAATAAGTTAGGTATTGCGCCACACTCGGTAATAACTGATCATTTTTATTGGAGATATCATCGTGAAACAAGTTGCCTTCCGTTGGATAGATAAGTATTTAATTAGCGTAAAGTTACATGAAAATTTTCTTGTTCTTTTTTTTACTGCTGTGCTCGCCGTTGTCGTCATGGGCATTTGTTTTGCTGACGCGGCGTCTTCACAAAGAACAATAGAAGCACAAAAACAAGTTGATGTGATTGCCCAATTGGCATCGGCGACTCAGATATCTGCATCTGATCTGGCGCCCTTACTGCAAAATACAGCGATTAATATTGGCCTTAATACTGATATTTCGGCTCAGGTTTCAGGGCAAGACTATTCATTAAGTTATGTTGATGATACTAATTTTCTGACTGGGTTAGGTTTATGGCACATCACTGCCATTAGCTTGAGTTTATTGTTGATGTTTGTTTGCTCTTATTATGTAAATACCTTCATCGGTGGCAGTCTATTCGATATTTATGGAGCATTGAAAAGGTTGGCCGAAGGGGATCTTGCATCTCGTATTGGTTATGCGCCTGCGCGTAATGAATTTAATTTGATTGCAAGAACCGTTGATAGGGTCACTGAACGTGAACATCTGTTGGTGAAAACCACTCAAGAAGCAGTTGCTTTGATCCAACAAATTAGTGCTCAGTTACGTGTGCGTAGTGATGAAAATACTCAGTTGGCCAGCGTGCAGCAAGACCGCATTGATTCGTTAGCCAGTGCAACGGAAGAAATGGCAGTGTCGATTCGAGAAGTAGCTAGCCATGCTCAAGAATCATCAACGCAAATATCGCGAGCAACGGAGAAAACCACACAAGGCCAAGCTCAGATCAAAAAAACCTTGGTTGAGATTAATCAATTAGCAGGGGAAGTACGTGGTACCTCAGTTGCTGTTGCAGAACTTGATTCTAGCGCGACTGAAATTGGTGAGGTTATTGCAACGATTAATGCCATTTCTGACCAAACCAACTTGCTAGCCCTTAATGCTGCTATTGAAGCGGCAAGAGCAGGCGAACAGGGACGTGGATTCTCAGTGGTTGCAGATGAAGTAAGAACCTTAGCGGGTAGAACTCAAGCTGCGACCGTTGAAATTCAAAAAATTATTGAAACGCTGCAAACCAATAGCCGTGGTGTGATGAACGTGATGGCGAAAACGGTAAAAGAAGCTGAATCAAGCGAACAGTTAATGACAAGTGCAAGTCAAAATATTAGTGAAATCGCAGAGCAAAACCAGCATATTTCAGATAGAAGTTTGGAAATTGCAGCCGCTGCCGAGGAACAAGGCGCTGTGGCTGATAATATTGCCAGTGATGTTGATTCTGTCAGAAGTAGCTCTATTCAAGTGATGGAGTTAGTGAATATGACAGCAAAAGAAATCGAGAGTTTGAGCCGTCAGGCGGATGTGCTGGAAGGTTTGATGAAGGATTTGATTATTTAAGGTTTATTGGGCGGGGTTATTTAGATTGGCTACATGTTTGTGTTGCTGATCGTAGGGCCACCTAACTCTTTTCGGTGGCCACTCCGTTTCTACAAGCAATACGAACATCAATACGATAACTAGTAGAATAAAGCCTCAGCATTAATGCTGAGGCTTTATTGTTTGCAACAGGTTGATTATTATTCAGTTAAAACTGAAAACATCTATCTTAGAAACAATGCCGATTAGAAGGTGTAACCGACATCTAAGCTAAGTGAACGGCCTGATGCTGGCACTCGTCCTGCTGGAGACACATCTAAGCCTCTAAAGTAGTACTCGTTATCAAATAGGTTGTTGACCGACAATCCCACCTTTAAGCCGTGATTATCTTGTTTGAAAAACTCAGTAGCAATATTGAAATTAACCACGGTATACGCAGGCACTTCACCCGATGTGCCTGATACATCTTCTTCAACGCTATTAGCAAGGTCAGCGAATGACTTGCTGTAATAGAACGCCATTAATCCTAAATCGACATCTTTAATGCTATATAAAGCTCTGGCAGAAAGTTGATGCTTAGACACATAAGCCAATTCGTTACCTGCAAACTCGCCATCAAGTTGTTCGGTATCTAAATAGTTGTAAGCGCCGGTTAGAACCAGATCTGGCAGCGACATAGGTGAGTAAGTGCCTTCTAGCTCAATACCTTGGTTGCGAGTTTGGCCAATATTGACGAACATACTGACGTTTCTGTCGTATTCGACTTTATTTTCAAAATCGATACGATAAGCGGCAATACTTAAGTTACTGCGCTCTGTTGGGGTAAAACGTACCCCAGCTTCATAGTTCCAAGATAGCTCTGATTCAAGGGTTTGATCTTTAGGCCATAATTGCGAAATTTGTGGTGTTCTCAATGAACGTTGAGCATTGGTATACCCAAACCAGTTTGAACTGAACTCATAACCCAAGGTGATGCCGGGAAGCCACTCGGTCACGTGATTATCTTGGCTATAGTCTTGTCCAACATTGGTGAAGGTCATGCGGACATCTTCATATCTTATGCCAGGAGTAACCGACAGTGTGTCGTCAAAGAATCCCACTTTATTACTCACATAATAGGCCATGGCATTGGTATCCATTTGCCAGTCACGCGGACGAGTTGCCGTTTGAGTCGACTTGTCTATGTGGTTGAGTTGGTAGCTAATGTCTTCATTAATATAACGAGCACCTGCGATAATGTGCTGACTAATATCGCCATCAATAAGCAGGCTTGCCGTTGGCTCAATGCCAAACACAGTAAAGTCTCGCGGAGAGTTACGCAGATGAGTAGCATCCTGGGTGGTATCGCTCCAGCTTGTGCCTAAATTGCCATCGGTGTCTTTGCTTGAATCATAAAAATCCCACTGAAAATTACGTGAACTTTTATTACCAAATACTCTGAGATCAATCTCACCATAATCGATAATTTTAGAGTCGTCGAGAACATGGCTATATTTCAATGACACTCGTTTAGTATCGGCACTAAACTCATCATTAGGGCGTAGGGATTGCTCGCGATCGGCTTCATAAGCGGGAGTATTTAATGCACCCGGTAGCTCAGAAAAAGCATCGTAATATTGCAGCGTGGCATCTAAGCTGTTTTGCTCATCGATATTCCACAGGGTCTTTAACATTAGGTTTTTAATGTCAGTGTCGGAGTGTTCACGAAACGACTCCCCTTTGGTGATGTTGCCATCAAAACGCATTGAAAAATCTTCATTAACCGCGCCGCCAGTGCTGATGTTGGTATCAAATAATGTATTACTGTCGCCAAAGAAGGTCATGCGCTCATTAACGCTGGTTTCCCAGTCGGTTGGGATTGGCTTTGAAATAAGGTTGATTACGCCGCCAACGTTGTTAGGGCCATACTGAATCGATGCTCCGCCACGTGCTACATCGATTCTATCTATCATGAATAACGTGGCAGGGAATAATGACTGGCCAGTGTGCCCATATGGCGCAAGCGTCATTGGGATCCCATCGAGTAAGACTTGGGCGTAACCACTGCGGCTGCTGTCTAAGCCTCGTACTGATATGTTAGGTAAAACCCCAGTTCCAGTTTCGTCTTTAATTTTAATCCCAGGAACTTGTTGTAATGCAGTGTCGATTGATCTGGCTGCAGTACGCTCTATTTGATCTGAAGTAATGATTGAGCGGTTACCGGTATACGTTTTTAAATCAGCAACTTCAGAATTGCCCAATAAGCTCCCTGTCACCACAATGATTTCAGGTTTGGCTTCGGTCTGATTTTTGTCGTCAGCAACTGCCGTCGAGCTAGCAAAAATTGCTGCAATGGCCATTGCTATGGTGGTTAAAGTGAATCTGGATTTGTCAGTTAACATGCATATTCCCTATGTTTCGTTTGGTCTGTTCTAAAGTGATAAGTTGACGATAAACGTTTCAAAGACCATTCCTCGATCTTCAGCAATCTCAATTTTCAGTAATCAAGGATGCTTTGGCGTAAACAAGTGTGTTGTTTACGCGTGTTATTGATGGCGCAATTTGGAGTATTTATTGATGGGAGGAGAAAGGGCTGAGTTTACGATTCCGAAACTAGCCTGTTGGTGACTTGATTCTAAGTTCAATGAGCGAGAGGTAAACATAATGATCAAAGCATATTTTGGTATCGATTTTGATAATTATTCTCATTTGTGAGGTGGCCGTCAAGGTACGTACCAGTGCTTATGGTGTTGTTACTGTAAAGCTCTCTGCTCTAATAAAATGTTTAAGATATGTTTCTTAATTTAATCAATGCGATGAGGTGTTTTTGATTCATTACTTTTATGAATGTAAACTTTCAGTAAATAGCCAGTAAGTGTGAGCTTGCCGTACTAAATGTCATTGATAGCTGGGTAATTCACTCAGACTCGTTTCCATTAAAATAGAGGATGTTCTTATCGACCTGTTTTTTAGTAAAATTTTGTATTTAAAGATTTTTCTCTCAAGCAAGTGATGTTACTGAGGCTCTGATGCTATTCGAGTGCGGTGAGTGATAGACACTGTGTAATTGTCGAGTATTGGGATATCAGTTATGACACCAAGATTGGATTTCGTCAGTCACTCATTTGTCGAGTTGAGGCGTTTATTATCCCGAGTAGAGTTTATTTATCAATTGGATAGCAGATTAAGGCTTGATTAACTCAGGATGATTAAGAAACACCGTTAAGCGTTTTTGTTCATTGAGGGTAAATTGCTGTTGTTGATATTGTGCTAAAGCCTGTTGCTGTTCCGTGTCTGACAAATTGGCGATTTGTTGTTGGTATTCTTGGTATAAGGTAATTTTATGTTGCCAATTTAGATTGGTATTTTGAGTTGCCTGTACTCGTTCAATCACTTCTTGGCTCATCTCTGCGTTTATTCCTGTGATTAGGTTAGGGGGAGATGCTTCGCCATGTTTTGGTGTTCCCTCTAAATAAGCGCTGATATCATTGGCCATCAATGTTGGCGTGATGGCTTGGCGTTCTTCTTCATCTAGTTGGCTGATTTGATGAGCGAGTAACTCCGTTTTTTGTTCTATGGTTAAACTACTTTCTTGTCGAATTCTCAGTCGCTCAAATGCTTGTCGATCATACTTGTTGTCTTTGGCAAAAAAAGCGTCTATTTCGAGTTCCGAAAAATAGCTTTGCTGCAATAGATGAGCCTGTTCGATAAAATCAAACGTCATGGTTAAATCAATATCACCGTCTATTGCTGGACTGGCGTCTTTTAGAGAAGATATCGCGATTTTATAGTCACGGTAGCGCTGAAACAATGCTGCAAGTTTAGCGTGCGCATCGGCACTAAGGTCAAGTTTACTGGCCAATGTAGACAATAGGTTTTCTAGCGAGGTTGCTTTATCTTGATGCTGCAAAATGATGTCGTCAAAATCCCAGCGTAGCGCTTGAGATAATAGCAGTGGCTGTCCCAATTTCTCCGTGCCGATAGGCTCATTTATCTCTGTCGTTTCTGGTGTGAATAATGATGAGTTATGCTGAACGGTAGGTAATTTATCATAGGCCAATAGCTCTGCTTGGTATTGGTGTTTATTCATCAATGAAGCTGTGAATAACACGATAAAAAGGGTGAGCAAAAGTATGCCCACCCATAATCGCGGATTTTGAGATAGTGAAAATCCACTTTTCATCTTGTTTATAAACCTAATTGCTGTAAACGATTGAGATGTTGGCGATATAGGGTTTCTGGATTCGTTTCAAACCAACTAACTAGACCCAACGTTTGGTTTACTTCATCTAAGTGGTTCATTTTATAGTTGTCTTTAATCACTTTACCTAGATGAGAACTACAGCCTGATACAAGGCCATCGTTAGGTTCACCAAAAACTAGGCTGGTTAAACTTAGTGGGTAATCCGATGGATCAACAACATGAGTTAATGGGCTGGTACCCGACCAGGAGAAATAATACACGCCATTATTTGCTAGTTGTTGGCCCTGACCACAATATTGGCTCGGAATACCTTCAGGATAAGCTTGGTTAAATGCAATAGATCCTTGGGTGGTTAGGGATGTCATCGCTGCGATGCTATCCGACGGTAGGCCGTTATTACCTGAGATGCCAGAAATAATACCTGCTAACAAGTTAATTCCTTGTTGTGCAAGGTATTCTGTATTGGAGTTTACGGGAATTATCCCACGAGCTAAATCGGCAACACGACTGCCCCAGTTAACACCACCAATTGATGTTGCCGAAGCCACCATTTCTGGGCTAACACTTGCGACATAGCGAATCGTTGGACCACCATGGCTATGGCCAATTAAGTTAACTTTTTCTGCCCCTGTTTGTGCTAGTACTGCTTGAACAAAAGTACGCAACTGCTCCCCTCTGACTTCGCTTGAATTAGCGGGTGACACGCTAGCAACAAAAACTTGAGCGCCTTGTTGACGTAAGGTTTGCGGTATTCTGTAAAAATAATCTACACCCCAAATATCATCAAAACCAAATAAACCGTGAACGAGTACCACAGGGTATTTTGTTCCTTGGGCATAGGCTTGTTGTGGCGAAAGTGACAATAGCGTAATACCTGCTAAAAATAATGCGCTAAGTGTTGCGGATTTAACCTGAGATACCTTTTTTAATATTTTTAACATACTGGTTTTCATCATTTATCCTCCCCAAAGGTGCAATGATGTATTGCATAGAATGTTTAAGTCTTCTTGGATCCCGATTCTATTTAATGCTTGATCGAGTAAATTAGTATTAACGTATGTTTAACAACTTAACAAGGGTTAAAAATTGTACATTTATGTTAAGAGACACAGATTTTTGCTGTTTAAAACAACTCTATTGGTTGCTTCTTATGTATCATCTTCATTATTGATGTTTTTAATACGACAGAATGGTTGGGTTATTTTTTTTGATAATGAGAAATAAACATGTAATGAGTATGCAGACATTTTTGAGGGGGCAATATTCGATGGTCGTAAAATCAAACGAACAACACGGTCGTTTTTCATTCTCCTTGTGTGCTATTTGGATATATCAATAGATTAAAATGTTATAGGTGCTGGTGGATTTTATTGATGAATACTTGTGCAAAATTTTGGCGTTCTGATATCGTTCGCGAAATAGAGCATAGGGTTGTGTACCAAGACATTTTGCCGCAATAACCGCTCTGAAACTCGCATATTAACGCTGTATTTTTTAGGTAGCCTATTATGGTTAGCTTACTGAGTTGTGGAACTTCGGTCTCCTCTCACACTGTAAAAAAAGCGCTAACGCATTTGTCGTTAGCCATGGCCGCAGGGCTTTGTTTTAATCTTGCTGCACAAGAACCCACACCACCCATTATTACCCCCACATCGCCTAGCGTAACCATACCGCTGCAAACTTATGCAGATGAACAAGCGATAGTGAAATCAGCTAATAACCTGAACACAGAAACCAAAGTGCGTTTTGCTAAAACGGCTAACTTTGACTCTGATTCTGTGGTTAAAATTGCGCGTAAATTAGCGCAAAAACCGTATGTGGAACTTAAAGACCCATTACCGCCAGGGTTGGCTAAAATATCTTACGATGAATACCGCGATATTCGCTTTAAGCCAGAAGCTTCTATTTGGAAAGCTGAAGGTTTGCCATACCAAATGCAGCTCTTTCATCGAGGTTTTTATTTCCAAGACTTGATTGAAATTGCCCTCGTTGAAGGTAAGCAAGCCAACCATTTAGCCTACAACTCGGAGTTTTTTACTGCAGGTGATGTGTTGAGTCAGCGTTTGCCGACCCAAGATATTGGCTATTCTGGTCTACGCATCCATTATCCACTCAATAACCCTGCATATTTTGACGAGCTTATGGTATTCCAAGGGGCGAGTTATTTCCGCGCTTTGGGTAAAGGCAGCGATTACGGCTTGTCTTCAAGAGGATTAGCATTAAATACCGCTGAACCGGAAGGCGAAGAGTTTCCAATATTTAGGGCATTTTGGGTAGAACGCCCAAACACCGACAGTAACTTAATCGTGGTGCATGCCTTGCTAGACAGCCCAAGTGTGGCAGGGGCATATCGATTTTCTGTAAGACCTGGCGAAAACACCCATATCGATGTGGAAGCGACGCTATTTCCACGCGTGGATTTAGTTAAAGTCGGTTTAGCGCCTAGCACCAGTATGTTTTTACATTCAATGAATGGTCGTCAAAACACCGATGACTTTAGACCAGAAGTACATGATTCTGACGCGCTATTGATCTTAAATGGTCGCGGTGAGCGTTTATGGCGTCCGCTGGCTAATCCAAAGCAATTGCAAGTCAGTGCCTTTATGGACAACTCGCCACAAGGGTTTGGCTTAATTCAACGTGAACGTAGTTTTGATGCGTACCAAGATCTCGAAGCCCACTACGAGCGTCGCCCAAGTTTATGGGTAGAACCGGTCGGAAATTGGGGCGCGGGTGAGGTGGTGTTAACCGAAATTCCAACAGACTCTGAAATTCATGACAACATCGTTAGTTACTGGAAGCCTAAACAACCTATCGCAGCCGGTAGCGAGTTTCATTTTACTTATCGGTTAATTTGGGGCAGCGAGCCCGAAGTTGATGATGGCACTGTTATTGTGGCCCGTACCGCCAGTGGCCGCGCTGAAATCGCTAAAGCCACACCGAGACGTTTGTTTGTTATCGACTATCAAGTTAAAGAAGGCAATAACGATGAAATTCCGGTCGCCAAAGTGCAGAGTTCAGCAGGCGTCGTGACCAATGTGGTGGTGTCTCGTCAGCCTAAAACCAATGGTTATCGTTTGGCATTTGAAATGGATCCACAAGATGCTGAATTGATCGAGCTACGTGCTGAGCTTAAGTTTACTGGCCCACGTGATGTCGAAACTTGGCTTTATCGTTGGACGCTTTAAGCATGAACATGATGCAGCCAGATGCTGACATTAGCACTGTCGACCCTACGTTGGTCGGTGGTGCAGCCATGCCGCTAGAACGACCAAGCCCAATGGAAGCGCAAAGTTTACGTGCGTTGTCCGATGGTATGCCACGCAAGAGCATTATCGCCGATGGCGTAAAGTCAGACGGATTACGTCGTCTGTTAGTGGTTGGCAGCGCGTTTATAATGTCGGTGATGGCAATTTACGAGATGGTGTCGGTATTTAATGTCGGCGGCGTAACGCCACTTGAATACATCGTTTTAGTGTTATTTGCGGTTAACTTTTGTTGGATTGCATTGGCATTTAGTGGCGGCATTGCCGGCTTTATTATGCTACTTAAAAAGCCTGTGATAGAAACGGCCGAACGTATAAAATTGCATACCCGCACCGCGATATTAATGCCGACTTATAACGAGTCACCCGATCGCGTTTTTGCTGCAGTTGAAGTGATGGCGATGGCATTGGTTGCATCCGGCGAAAGCCATGCGTTTGACTGGTTTATATTAAGCGACACTACTGACCCCGATATTGCGTTGGCAGAAGAACAGGCATTTTTAATATTGCGCCATCAAGTGAGCAAAGATGCGCGGGTGTATTACCGCCGTCGACGTAAAAATGATGCCCGTAAAGCCGGTAATGTGGCTGACTTTTGTAAACGCTGGGGCGCCCGATACGATCACTTATTGGTGCTAGACGCCGACAGCTTAATGGAAACCCATACTATCGTCAGTTTGGCGAGACGGATGCAGGCAGATCCTGACGCTGGGCTTATCCAAACCATTCCGTATTTAATTAATGGCAATACCTTAATGGCGCGACTACAGCAATTTGCTGCGCGAATTTATGGTCCGGTAATTGGTACAGGTTTATCTTGGTGGACCCACAAAGAAGGTAACTTTTGGGGCCACAATGCCATTATCCGCACCCAAGCTTTTATGAGCGCCGCAGGGTTACCCAACCTTGCAGGTAGACCGCCATTTGGTGGCCATATTATGAGCCACGACTTTGTCGAAGCAGCCTTGATTCGACGTGCTGGTTGGGGCGTGGTTATTGCTGCAGACCTTCCAGGGTCTTATGAAGAATGCCCTCCGTCTATTGTCGATTTAGCGGTGCGCGATCGTCGTTGGTGCCAAGGCAATTTACAACACTCACGGGTGTTGTTTAGTAAAGGATTACATTGGGTTAGCCGCTTACACTTACTCACTGGGATAATGGCTTATTTATCATCGCCATTTTGGTTAATGCTGATTTTGTCGGGCTTAATGCTGGCATTACAAGCACACTTTATTCGCCCAGAGTATTTTACCGATCAATTCTCTTTGTTTCCCACCTGGCCAGTAATGGACTCAGACCGCGCACTACGGTTGTTTTATATCACCATGGGCATATTGTTTGGTCCTAAAATCCTTGGGATCATATTGTTACTGAAAAATAGCATCATGAGCAAACAGTTGGGTGGCAGAGGTAAAGCCATGATTAGCGTGGTAGTTGAAGTTATATTGTCGGCACTGATTGCGCCAATAATGATGCTTATCCACTGCGGTGCTGTGATGTCTATTTTAGCTGGACGCGACAGCGGTTGGGCGCCACAACGCCGTGACGACGGCAGCTTACCTTGGCTAACACTGATTTATCGTCATCGTTGGCACATGTTAATTGGTGCGTTATTAGGTTACGCCGCAGTGCTTGATTCGCTTACCTTATTGGCGTGGATGAGCCCCGCGTTAATTGGTTTATGGCTTGCTGTACCGCTTTCTGCCATGACAGGCTCAGAGCGATTTGGCTTATGGGTCAAGCGCCTGAAAATATTGGCAACACCGGAAGAGGTATGTGCGCCGAAGCTTAGCCTAGATTCACAACAACGCCGCAGCGAATACGTTAACGCGATTGTACAACCGTGGACCTTATCAAGGCTACTAAAAGACCCAGAGCTAATGGATTTACATTTAGCCATTATTGACAAAAAGCCACATCGTTTGCCTGGTTCAGCGGTTGAATCACTCGAAGCCATTACCCGAGTTAAAGTGCAGGAAGCACAGTGCCAACACAACATTGTAAAGCTGTTTACCCGTCAAGAATTGGCATATTTACTGGGCAACCCTTTATTGCTAAAACAGTTACAAAAACTGCCTGAGCAATATGTTACCGAAGGTATCGTGTCCTTCTGTTAGGTGGGTTTAATTTGTTGTAGATGTGCAAAAGCCCTGTCGGTTTATATTGACAGGGCTTTTGTGTTTAAGGAGTTAGGCCGCAATTAGGCTTGTAGTGATGAACACCCAAGGTAATCATTCAGTGTTGCATTAAACAACGTGGCCTTTATCTCAGCTGATAAGTCTGTATTTTGAGGAACACCGTCTTTAGGTAAGTGCTGCAACATATACTGCGCTGTATAGTCTGGTGCGCCAATCGTCTTCACCCATTCACACGTTTGTTGTTTTTGTTCTGAGGCAAGATACTCTGCCAGTTTCTGTTCAAAGTTTTGTTGCTCAAGTGCTGATAAGGTCCAAATAGAATCTTTTTTTATCAAATCGACGACAGCGTGTGACGGCTTGTGCGTAACACGTAAAGAATCAAAATAGGCATAAGCACCCGCTAAAAAGTAACCGTTGATTGCTGAGTTGTAGTCTTGAGATTTTATACACGCGGCAACCGAATGTAATAGCACTAAAGGCGTCGTTTGATTTGTCAGTTGCTCTTTGGCTAAGCAGCTAATATCGCCTGTCGGTTTAGCATAATCAGGGATGACGACTGCGACTTCAGGTTCTACTGGCGAAGGCGTGCATGCCGGAATAAGCCTTTCATCTAATACTCTAATTTCCCAGTCATCTTTATTACCCGGGCCGTGCTGTGCGGTGACTACATAACGCATGCATTCTTTTGCTAACAGCGGATACACTAACGTTGAAGTGGCTTTTCTACTGCGTAGAGGGCCTGTGGTGCTCAAATGTACGGTGTGATAACCCGGCTTAATATTCTTAGTGAGTTTGCCTGATTGAAACGCACCATCAATGGCGATAATTTCAACATTGTAATTGTCAGCATCTGAGATCTTACTCTGACTTCCATCGATCATGGCGTACGGTGTAGATTGACATCCAGCTAGAATCAAACAGCTTATAATTAAGGGTAATTTCATTGTATTAGGCTTTTTGTGGAAAGAATAAACACATCAACACGTTAAGGTGTCACTAATTGTTAATGGCGTTGTAATGGAAGGATAAAACACAATGGGTGTGATTAAGCAGAACAGCAAAGCGTTAAAGTAAGCTTTAAGCTGTAAAGCACTTTCCATAGCGCTCATTATTTGACTAATGTAAAATTTTTGTTTCATTTTAGTCAAGGTAATTATTAATTTATGCGATGTGCCATTTTAACGAAATCAATTTACTATTCGGCGACACAGTGGCTCTTGAGTATTTATGCTGATCATTAAAATAGATGTTTATATGAACGTTATAGATTGTGAGCGGGATATTTATCAGCCATAATTTTGTTCTGTATTTTATCAAGGACATGCATTAAGACCTTTATGTCTTCAGAGCATTCAACATCGAGCAATAATCCTTGTTCGCGCAGTCGTGACAGACTGTCGTGGCTTCGATGTACCCTACGCCGTAGCCAACAAGAGGCGGTTGCATCGTCAACCATGACCGCCACCAGTGATAACTTTTTTAATGCTTATGCCATATTCTTAGGGGCTAGTTTAGGCCAAATGGGTTGGGTAACTGGCTTACCTCAGTTGTTTGGCTCACTGGCGCAACTGTTGTCAGTATGGCTGGCGAGTCATTTTAGTCGTCGGCAATTTATTGTGGCATGTGCAGGGTTACAAGCATTGGTAGTGTTGGGTATGGGCGCGCTAGCAGCGTTTAGACCAGATAATGCGGTGTGGTTATTTATTGGTTTAGCGGTGTTGTATCAAGGGTTTATTAATCTAATTCAGCCACATTGGCGTGCCTGGATGGGCATGATTGTACCGCAACGCCGACGAGGAGCCTTTTTTGCTTCACGTACTCGATTAACCATGATGGCATCGCTGAGTGTGTTCTTTGTCGGCGGCGGTATTTTAACCTTAACCGACTCAATGCAAATGGCGTGGTTGGGTTTTAGCTTATTGTTTTCTATTGCGGCAATGGGCCGGTTTACTTCAGCCTGGTTGCTACTGCAAATGCACGACCCCGAGCCTAGAATCGCCAAAGTGTCTGGGGTGTTTAAGCAAACATTTGGTAATTTTCGTGAAGCCTGGAAAGACAAAACCTTCCGCCATTACAGTTTATTTGTCGCGGGTATGCAGTGCATGGTCGCCATTTCGGCACCGTTTTTTGCGGTATACATGTTGGAAGATCTGCATTTCACCTATTTTGAATTTGTGCTTTCGAGCGTCGCTTCAATTGTTACGCAGTTTATTACCTTGCGATTTTGGGGCCGATTTAGCGATCTGTACGGCAATAGATTAGTGATGATCATTACCAGCTGTTTAATTCCTGGTTTGCCGTTATTGTGGCTATTTTCTGATAACTATCTTTATATATTGGCTATTCAAGCCTTTTCCGGTTTAGCCTGGAGCGGCTTTACCTTAAGTACCGCCAATTATCTTTATGATATTCGACCTTTTCGCAGTGACTTTGCTATTTATGCCGCATTACAGGCAGCATTGAGTGCCGGTTTTGTGTTTGTCGGCGCGATGGTGGGCGGTGTAATTGCCTCGTATGCAGCAGATTTTCTCATCTGGACAGGTTTAAACGCTTGGTTAACCAACCCCATATTTTTGGTGTTTATGATATCGACCATCATGCGATCGCTGGTGGCATTGTGGTTTATTCCGCGCTCAGTTGAACCCAAAGCACGCCCAAGGCCGCAATTACTGACACTTATTTTCCGCATCCGTGGTTTTAATGCCATATCGGGTGTGAGTTTAGATTGGTTAACCGTTGCTAAGAAAAAGCGTAATAAAGATAAGTAACCGCTACGTGATATATGAACGGTTAAAAGCTGCTGCGCGAGTAGTGCTGTATTAACTGGCTCATTCTAAATTTAAATCGTTAAAGTCGGTAATCAAAAAACTTACGTTTATCAGGGCCAGAAGCATTAGCGCTAATTTTATTTGGGTGTTTATATTCATCCCAGCTGGCCACATTGCGGCCCATGTTTAATTGTGGAAAGTTTAATTGTGGAAAGTTCAGTTGCGGGAGTTCGGCCGTATCAGGCTCAGCTAAATCAATAAACTGCAGCAACGTAGCAAAGCTACCAGCAACGCTGATATCAATGGTTATAAAGTCATTTCGCCCTGCAAAATAGCTCAACACTTGCTGCTGGTGACGCTGATAACAGGCCGTTAAATGTGCTTCATCAAACACATCCTCAACCTGCCATATATCAAAGCAATGATTAAAGCTGCGCTTCATTACTGGATGAAAGCGGCCCTTATCTTTATCTAAATGTACTAGCATTCTGCCCAGTAACATTTGCATCGACGGCAACCACTTATCTAACGGCCTATCTAAATAGACAAACTTAGCGTTGGGAAATAACTTATCTAATTGCTGATAATCACTAAAACACGGCGCATCAGACACAGCATCGGCCAACATAAACGCCTGCTTAGTAAAGGCTTGGTGGGCAACCGTTAACCCTTGCTCAAGCAAGGCCACACTCACACTGGTTGTGCCGGTACGCGGCAAACCGATAATAAATACTTTATTATCCTGCTTACTCGTCATAGTGGGTTTGGGCATATCGGCTTGTGCTGATGTCGATAGTTCAGTCTGCTTGGATGTCATTAATTACAGTCGCATTGAGTGATAAAAATTGAAGGTTATTGAATCAGTAAATGATTATACCGAAATGCCAGCCAAGGTGTTATTGCGCTTGCTAGTCGGATCCATGAGGCAATTAACCATCCTATTCGCCTCATATGGTGAGGCGAATAAATTGCTATTTGCCTCATATGGTGAGTAGAATAGGTTGGTGTTTGCATCAAAGCAGTATTTAAGTCAGCTAAACAGAGGTTAATATGTGGATTTGGCAACAACAAGAATGGCCTGATTTTGTATGGGACCATATCCGTATTAATCCTTTATTGCGTAAAATTCAATTTAACCAAGGTTTGTTACTGGGTAAGATAGGCACTGAATCTGTTAGTCAATGGACACTCGATACTATGATCGCCAACATCGTTCATTCAAGTGCGATAGAAGGCGAAACGCTCAACGCATTGTCTGTACGTTCATCTTTGGCCAATAAACTTGGGGTGAGCGAAGAAAACCCTTATCCCACTACTGCACAAACCGATGGTTTAGCTGATATCACCTTAGATGCGCTACAAAACTGGCAACAGCCACTTAGGCTAACGCGTATTTTAGATTGGCATGCTCTGTTGTTTCCGAGTAACCAAGCCGTGTTTAATCCTGTTATTGGCGGTAAGTTACGCGGCGATGAGCCTATGCAGGTGGTATCGGGGCGTTTAGACAAACCGACGATCCATTTTGAAGTGCCTCCTCGAGATACGCTAGACCAAAGTTTAACGCAGTTTATTGAGTGGTTTAATCAATCACGAAAACAGGCAGACCTTGATCCGCTAGTACGAGCAGCCATCACTCATTTGTGGTTTGTCACCTTGCATCCGCTTGATGATGGTAATGGACGTATCACCCGTTTGCTCACCGATTTAGCATTAGCGCAAGCTGAACATCGTTCGATTCATTTTTATGCTATGTCAGTTAGCATACTTGAGCGACGTAAAGCTTATTACGCGATATTAGAGTCTACCCAACAGGGATCCCTTGATATTACACCTTGGCTACTATGGTTTTTAGACACTTTAAATGATGCTGTTCAACACACGCTCAATAGCATTGAGCAAACTACTGCTAAAACCCAATTTTGGCGTCGAGTGGACCAACGCTTACTCACCCCAACATTAACAACAGAACAAGTTAAGGTACTTAACCGGCTGCTTGATGGTGATTTTAGTGATGGGATCAGCAGTAGCCAATATCAAAAAGTGGCTAAAGTCAGCCGCGCCACTGCCACCCGACATTTGGCTCAACTAGTTGAACAACAATGTTTGGTCAAAACCGGCGCGGGCGGTAGAAGCACAAGGTATGTGTTGGTGCGCTAATTTAATCGTTGTTCTGTAAGCATTTTATTGATAAATAATATTATTCTTAGTCGTAATATGCACTTATTGCTATGGTATATTCTTAGTGTTTTCACTTTCAAAAGGCCTATCTGACATGGAACAAGTTGGTATTTATGAAAAGCTTATTACTCAACTGATAGATAAAAGCATCAATCGTGATGTGTTCTATTTAGGTGAGCGGCCAATAGAAAGCGCTGAGGCCAGTGTTTGGCTATCGAGATTTTTGACCAAGATAATGGAGAGTGCCATTGGTGCTATCCCTAGCGGAGACAATCAACTCACAGAGCAAATCGGCTTGGCAAATAAGTTAGTGCTTTGGTTGAAAGATCATGTTCAAGATGATCAATTGATTAATGAAAACTTACTCGATAGTAAAGGCCGTATATTAACAGCGCTATTTGATAAAAAAAATCCCATATCGACGGACTTTCCTGCGTTTACTAAAGCCATTTATCCGCTAACAGGATTAAGCCAAAGCGAACTTTTTTGTGGTAGTAATGCCGGAATTTCTTTAGACACTGAACTAAAGCGTGAGATCCGCTCAGCAGATAAAATTTATTGGTTAGTGTCTTTTATTAAGTGGGCAGGCATTCGGATTTTTAAAAATGAGATTGAAGAATTCACTCGAAGTGGCAAGACCCTGCGGGTCATCACGACATCTTATATGGGAGCGACGGATGCTAAAGCGGTCGAGTTTTTAGCGAGCTTACCTAACACCGAAGTTAAATTGAGTTACAACACCAAGCGCGAGCGCCTGCATGCGAAATCTTATTTATTTTTGCGCAATACAGGATTTCATACCGGTTATATTGGGTCATCGAATTTATCGCATTCTGCGTTGACGAGTGGCCTTGAATGGAATTTAAAAATAACCACCCAAGAAATTCCTCACATAATCGATAAATCCCTCAACACCTTTGAGTCATATTGGCAATCCAATGAATTTGAATTATTTGATGGCGATATTGAATCTAAAAACAAGCTTCATGAAGCATTACGTGAGGCTAAAGGGAGTTATAGCGAAAGCAGCACTTTTCATTTTGATATAAAACCCTTTGCACATCAGCGAGAGATCCTTGAGCAGTTAAATGTTGAGCGGAGTATTCATCAGCGGTATAAAAATCTAATAGTTGCGGCAACGGGCACTGGTAAAACGCTTATTTCTGCCTTTGATTTTGCCCGTTTTTATAAACAGCATCCAGAAGCTAATTTCTTATTCGTGGCTCATCGACAAGAAATTCTTAAGCAAGCGTTGTCTGCATATCGTGGTGTATTGAAGAATAATCAGTTTGGTGAATTGTGGGTTGCTGAGCATAAGCCTCATAGCTACCAGCACTTGTTTGCTTCGATACAAAGCTTGAATCTGCAATTATCAAGCTTACCGCTCACCGCTGATTTTTATGATTATATTGTGATAGATGAAGTGCATCATATTGCTGCTAGCAGTTATCGAGGATTGTTAACGCATTTCTCACCCCAAATTTTATTAGGGTTAACCGCCACACCTGAGCGACATGATGGGCAAAATATTCTCGATGATTTTTGTGGGGTAATCGCTGCAGAAATTCGTTTACCCGAAGCAATCACTCAGCGCTATTTGTGCCCTTTTCAGTATTTTGCTATTGATGATGAGACCGACCTTCGTAAAGTTAAATGGCATCAAGGGCGATATGATATCGCAGAGCTAAGCAATCTTTATACTCATAATGAGCAGCGAGTCATGCGCATTATTAGCAGCCTGAATGATACAGTCACTGACATTCATCAAATAAAAGCCTTGGCGTTTTGTGTCAGTAAACAGCATGCCGAATACATGGCGAGTAAGTTTACCCTAGCCGGTATTAGTGCGGATGTACTCACCAGTGATAATAGTCACGAGAGGCAACAAAAACGACAGAGTTTAATTAGCGGTCATGTGAACATTTTATGCGTGGTGGATATTTTTAATGAAGGTGTCGATATTCCAGACGTTGATACATTATTGTTTTTACGTCCAACCGAAAGCTTAACGATCTTTTTGCAGCAGCTAGGACGAGGATTGCGTCTAACCGATGATAAACAGTGCTGTACAGTATTGGATTTTGTGGGTAATTCTCGTGATGAATATGACTTTTCACAAAAGTTTCGCGCGCTGGTTGGTAAAACGAATCAATCGATTAAAGATGAGATAACCAATGATTTTCCTCACTTGCCATTAGGCTGTCGGATCGAGCTAGAAGAACAGACTCAGGCAATGATTTTACGAAATATTAGCCGTGCAACCATGAATGCTAGCAGGCTGCGACAGCTCATTAACAATTTTGGGCACCAAAGTACGCTTACCTTAAGCTTGGTTAATTTTTTACGCTTTAATCCAAATGTTAATTTAGAAGACATTTATAAGCTAAAAATGAGTTGGTTAGAATTGGTTGGTAGTGCAAATAACAATCAAATTAATGAACCAAATTTAAACGTAATTCTAGCTAAAGCCTACTATCGAACGATAAATTATCATTTGTTCGCTTGCAGTTCCATTTCATATTTGCAGTTTTTAAAGCAGCTAATTATCGATAACTTCAGTTTCGATGATATGGATGCGACCCAGTGCCAATTTGCATTAATGTGCCACTATAATTTTTGGGATAAGTCAGGAACCGAGCTAGGTTTTACTAGCCTTAAGCAAAGTTTAGCTGCGTTGAGACATACTCAATTACAAGCAGAACTGCTTGATGTTATATCGTTACTTATAGATCGAATTCATCATAGCGAACTTGAAATGCATATCCCCTCAATACCTACCTTAAAAGTGCATTCAAGATATACCAGGGAACAAATACTCGCCGCCAGTGGTGCAAGTTCTTTTGACAGAAAATCAACCGCAAGGGAAGGCGTTTTAGTCCTTAACGATCTTAACGTTGAATTACTGTTTGTGACCTTGAAAAAGTCAGTCAAACAATTTTCACCAACCACCATGTTCCATGACTACGCAATTAATGAATCGCTATTCCATTGGCAATCTCAAAATAGTGCGAGACCCGAATATGGCAGAGGTTTAAGCTATATCGAGCATGAAAAAATGGGCCGTAAATTGATTTTGTTTGTGCGCGAGCAAGCAAAAGATGAAAATGGCCGCACCATGGGTTTTGTCAATTTTGGTCTTGTGAAATATGTTAAACACTCAGGTTCACAACCGATGAATATAACCTGGAAGTTAATGACGCCTATGCCAGATGCAATGTGGCATGAAGCCGCGAAATTAGCGGTAGGATAAGCCAGCCATATCGGCAGTTGTAACTGTTGAAAACAGGATGTTTTCTCCAAGTCACATGGATGGATTTTTGCGTGTTGCAGAGGACGATATGGTGGGCGGATTACCCCATGAACCTGTCGATAACTCATCAGATAATTTTAGTTTTTTAGGTCTTCGTTCTTCGGTCTTTGGGTTCTCAATGATTAAAAACAAAAATGGCAGCCACGTTGGCTGCCATTCTTATTGATGCTAGTGACTTATTTGGGTCAATTCACTAGCGGTTTATCACTTTAGTTCTTAGCTTAAAGCTCAAAGCCAAATTACAAGCTGAGGCTAGTTAATTGCCATAGATATAAAGTAACCCACAAATGTTGCGGTTACTACGCCAATAAAGCCTGGAATAATAAAGCTGTGGTTAAGTACATATTTACCAATATGAGTTGTGCCAGTTCTATCAAAACTAATCGCCGCTAAATCGCTTGGGTAGAATGGGAAGAAGAAGTAGGCATAACACGCTGGTAGTACACCGATTAATACTGGTGCTGGGATGCCGAGTGAATACCCCAGTGGCAGCATTATAGTTAATACCGCTGCTTGGCTTTTTAAGAAGATAGACGACACAAACATCGCAATAGCAAATGTCCATGGATACACGCTGACAATGTCGCTTACCGCACTCACTAAATAGGTTTTATGGTGCTCAATAATGGTGTCACTCATCCATGCAATACCAAAAATGATAATGACCGCAGTCATACCGGCGGTAAACACGTTACTGGTGACAATTTTTTTCGGTGAAATATTGGTGGCGAGTAAAATCACCCCACCAACTGACAGCATCATAAACTGAATCGCTACCGACATTTTTACGCCAGCAGGCAGTATTTGCTTACTAAACATCGCCACCATAATAACGGCAAATATACCGAGTAAAAATACTGTTAAGCCTTTCTTTGCGGTCGATTCTGCTTGGGGTGTTTGCACCTCATCTGCTTTTGGGTCGGTTAATGCTTCACGAAACTCATCATCTGTTAAACGTGCCTGAAACTCTTCATCTTTATCTAAATCTTTACCGCGCTTTAAGCTCCAAGTACACGCGACTAGTAAGCCTGTTAGTGTAGCGGGAATGGTCACCATGAGTACATCAAGTAAGTTGATATCTAGATTATTATCAACGGCAGTGGCAAGCACAACTGCGGCAGCTGCGGCAATTGGGCTGGCTGTAATACCCATTTGTGATGCTACAGTTGCCATGGCTAATGGACGTTCTGGGCGGATGCCTTTTTTGTACGCCACATCGTAAATTACAGGAAGAAGGGGATAAACAGAATGACCAGTACCAACCAGAACGGTTAATGAATAGGTACATAGTGGGCCTAAAAAGACGATGTGCTCTGGATGTTTACGTAATAGTTTTTCAGCAAACTTTACCAACAGCTTTAAACCGCCTGTGGCCTCTAACGTCGCCGAAGCCGCCACTACGGCTAGAATAATTAACATTACACTAATAGGTGGCGCACCTGGTGCAACGCCAAATACAAATGCGAGTACCGATACACCTAACCCGCCCAATAAACCAAAGGCGATACCGCCATGGCGAATACCAACAAATATCACCGCTAATAACAGCAGCATGTGTATATAAAACATCGTGTTTTCTCCCCGCTTAGGTTTTTATGTAGGTTGTTATTATTTTTAGCCTTTTGAAGGTATCCCACTACATCTTTGGGGTTAGTGACGTAACTCAAGCTATTGAATTAGGTGTGGTAATAAATGTTTAAAACGTGAACAACATTACATACCTCTGCGTAAATAGTGTTGCGTCACTTTTGTAGGGGAGGGAGGAACCACAAAGTATGCAGTTAACTACGCTGTTGACTTGCTTTGAGTAACATTTTAGCAATCGTTTTATCGTTACATTGTATTAGCTGCCAACACTGGCAGTTGTTGAATGTGCAGTAGTGATTAATGGCCTCGATTAACGCAGAAACAAAATGCGCCTTATCATTTAATTCATCATGTTGGTTCGTCAATGTGCTCGTTTCAATGTGCAGGTTTTGCAGTAACAAACATTGGTTTTTACGGTCGGCTTTTACATCTACGCGGCCAACAAAACCGTCACGCCATAGAATGGGCAGTGAATAATAGCCGAATTGGCGTTTAGCCTCAGGCACATACACTTCTATTTGATAATCAAACCCAAACCATTGCCTAAGCTTTTGGCGTTGAATGACTAAATTATCAAACGGATTAAGTAGCCAGACTTTATTGGGAATAGCAGTGGGTAAGGTGAACGTAGGTTGGTAGAAGTAAACGTGTTGTGTATTGGCGCTGGGGTCGGTAAAGCTGGCTATATCACCTTGTTCGCACAGTTGCGCTAATGTTTGGCTGAGTAGAGGTTTGAGGCCTTTGCGTAAATATTGTATTTGCTGCAAATTACCAAAACCATGCGCCGATAAATAACGCTGAATCAAGTGTTGGGCAAATTCTGTATCGCTAGGTGCTGTGGTGTCGATGTGCTTTGGGAGTACTCGCTCTGTTAAGTCGTACACCTTTTGAAACTTGTCGCGCTTAGCAACCATTAACTCGCCTTGCATAAACAACTGCTCAAGCGCTTTTTTAGCTGGTGTCCAATCCCACCAAGTGCCATTTTTAGTGTCTGACTCATGGGTGAACTGACTGGCTTTTAATGGACCTTCGGCGCGAATACGGGCTTTAACTTCACGCATGACTTTATGTTCTGGTTCAAACCAATGCTTACCACCTTGTTGTAATTGCTGTTTGCGATACAGGCTAAAACGGTAATCTTCAATAGGTAGATAAGCAGCCGCATGGGACCAGTACTCAAACACGGTTTTATCGCCCATTGCTGAATCTAGCATGGTGGCAGAATATTCGGGCAGGCGACTGTGTAATACATGATGATGCGCGCGTTCAACCACATTAATAGAGTCAATTTGCACATAACTTAATTGCTGGATAAGCTTTGGCAATGACGTCAAAGGCTGTAATAAACCTTGCTGCTGCATATTGAGTTGGAGCCACTGTTTAGCTGAGTAGGGATTGGTCATTAAAGGCCTTTGCTGTAAGTGCTAATGCGTATAGATGCACAAGTGATGCATGGCATTGTAGACTGAAATTTACCACAGAGTACACAAGCAGTTGGTGATAAGGCTGGTTGATGCTGGCGCGGATAGATAAAAATTTTTTTAGTCTGTTTTAGCATTTTCAAACGGCTTAATTTGGTATTCCCTGTCTTTAATCATTTCCCCGCAGTTGGTTGCATATCGGTGTACTGATATGCAGCCCAAATAGGTTAAGTTTGTTTCTGTACTTGTTTTGTCCTTAATGCCTTTAGTACATCGTTCTGGGTTGTGTGTAGTGGCAACGTGATGGTGAATAATACGAGGATCTATTGAGGCGATACAGAATACCGGCCTAAATACCCACTTCAGTATCAAACCAAGTTACGATGAATACGAAGGTTCCAGTTTTGCGAATAAACGCGCTTGTCTCCTTCATAAGCGTCTAGTTCTGCATCCAGATAAAAATAAAACTCATCGCAGTGCAGTAAGGTTCGAGTGACGGTCTCTACAGCCCAGTCACCTCGCTTAAATCCCCATCGCCAGAGAGTTTTACCCTGTGCTGATTGAAAGTCATCACGCTGGTAGGAGTACCACTCATTCGCTTCGCGATTCACAATCAAGTCGATATCTTCGAGGAGGTAAGTACCGTTGTCGTTAATGACTTCTAAAGTAGACAAATCCTTGTCCAGTTCGCGGATTACTCGCCAGTTATGATGTCCTTCTATAAGTTGCTGCTTGGCACCACTTACGGAAGCCTCAGGATCAAGGAAAGTTATCGTTTCTTCTCGTGGGATTCGACTCGGCAATATCACCCGACTGCAACCAGTGTAAATCTTGAGTTGTGTCGACTCTGCTGGAGGCCAAGCTAGCGGAAAATAAGAGGAGGAAATTGCAATTCGGATCCGGTGGCCCTTAGGGAAGGTCTGTGCGATACCGTTAAGCTGAAGCTTTACCCAATAGCGCTTATTTGGTTGCAGTGGAGTCGGATTTTCATGGCTATCTCTATGGGTCAGGTTCAGCAGGCCGTATGTTACCCTCGAGCTTTTGTTGTCTGGATGCACATCAGATAGACGCACAGCGATCATTGCCATTGGCTTACTGGCCGATATTTCTAGCTCGATTACCACCGCGCCCATGATCTCAAGCGTGGTGTCCAGAGCCTCACTTGTGAAAACTAACGCGCCGCCTTCTTCTTCACGCTGATCATGGGGAAGATCTGGTGTTGTGCTATATGAACACCATTTACCCGCAAACAGACCGTTACTTAATGGCGACTGCAAGCACAGCTCTTCCTCCGCAACTTCTGCAAATTCATCTACCAATCGATATTTATCAAGCTTGAAGGCAAGTGTACCAATATTGGATGATGGCCAAGATGGTTCGCTGACCCAGCGGCCAAAGCGTTGATGGTAAGACGTTGACGGAGGCATACTGTCCAGCATCCATGCCCGCAGCATGGGCTCGTCCATAATGCCGGTCTCAATACCTTTCAACCATTTATCCCACCACCGCAGACATTCCTGCAAAAAACCAATTGCAGGGCCGGGCACGCCAATATGCGGGTATTTATGGCTCCAGGGGCCAATTAATCCTTGTCTCGGACCAGGCAAGTTGGTGAGCAGCCGAAAAACTGCATTACTGTAGCCATCGGCCCAGCCGCTGACAGCCATGACCGGGATCTGTACTTTAGAAAAATCTTCGCAAATTGAGCCATGTTGCCAATATTTGTCACGGTGTTGATGATTAAGCCAAGTATCGAGCCATAAGCCACTGCCTTTAAGGCGTTCAAACCACATGTCGCGCCACTTGTTACCGACAATTTGTGGATCCGGTGGTAAAGAGTTGTAAGCAAACATCGTCGAGGCCCAAGAAAGATTATCACCGAGCAGGCAGCCTCCCATATAGTGCACATCATCGGCGTAGCGATCATCAGTAGAGCAAACGCTGACGATAGCTTTAAGTTGCGGTGGTTGCATTGCCGCAATTTGCAAGCCATTGAATCCCCCCCATGAGATCCCATACATGCCAATATTGCCGTCGCACCATGGTTGCTTCTCAAGCCACTCAATAACAGTGATACCATCGTCGAGTTCCTGCTGCAGATATTCGTCCGTCAGCACACCTTCAGAGTCGCCACTACCACGGATATCCACACGGATACAGGCATAGCCGTGTCCGGCAAAATATGGATGCATGGTTTCGTCACGTAATCTGACGCCATCACGTTTACGATAAGGAATAAACTCGAAAATAGCCGGCACAGGCTTAGCTTCAGCATTTTCTGGCATCCAGATGCGGGCTGAAAGACGAATGCCATCGGCCATCGGGATCCAGCAATGTTCGATATGGCGGATTTTGTATGCGCAGTGCTTGGCAGCCGTCATATTTCCTCCTTATGATTATCGCACAAGTCATTTAAAGCAGTGGTACAAGTTCCAGCGGTAATGCCTGTTGTACATCATGATATTTCTGCAACAGTTCCTGTTCGCTACCACCACCGATAAATACCGTCGCGATCTCATAGCTGTAACTGTCTTGATAATTAAGATCACACAGGCGCATTCCCTCACGGACATGCAGCTGAATATCAGTGCCCGCGATACGCTGGGTAATGGCCTGTATTTCTTGCTCTGTGGGTATCCGTTTTACCAGTGCATCAGCATGTGTACGCCACATAAACTTGGCCGAATATTTATATAAACCTTTACGATGGGGAAATACAGGTTGTTTACCTAAGGCCAAATCCAGCATTACTTGGTGATGTGACTTACCATCGACGTTGCGAAATAATGGCGAATGGGACTTGGAAATACGGGTATTAATTTCCAGCAACCAGATATGGTCACTCTCCTTGTCCCAGTAATACTCGATATTGAATGGACCATTATCAAAATCGATAGCGGTAAGGAAGCCGTCGGTGACGGCGATCATTTTGTCCTGAACCGTCTGTGGGATTGATGATGGATATTGATAGCGAGAAAAGCTGGAACCATGCTCACCTTCACGTATTGAGTCAACTGCTCCATAGACGCACAGTTTGCCATCAAAAACATAGCCTTCAAGCGTACATTGCTGACCATGGGAGATTATTCCTTCGGCGATGCAGTGATAGCCATCAACAGCGGCAATTTCATCTGGCAGGTCAGCAAATTGAAGTAAGTAGTTGAACGGCTTGGCAAAGCAGTAGATTTTTTTGCGGGTCTCCATAATCGCCATTTCGAGTTCACTATCATTACGCACCATAAACCCAAGGTGTGATAAAACCGCTTTTACCGGCTTAAGCCAGAAAGGATAATCGAGGGTGATTTGCTGCTTATAATCATCTTTAAAAGGATCAACCGAGCAAAAGTTTGGGATGTATTCTGGGATGACTCGGCGCTGTTCCAACCGGCTCCAGTATTTATGCTCGCATTTGAGTACTGCTTCAAAGCTGGGAGAGGGTAAGCCTAAAGATTGGCACAATAGAGGGAGCATGGTGCTAACGGGGAAATCCAAATAGCCAACAATGGCATCTACGGAGCCAGGATAGCTATTCAATCGCGCTAAAGCGCCTTCATACAAGGTTTCGACCGGAAATTCTTTTCCTGTCTTTACCTCTGAATATTGATAAAGCTCATGAAAACAATATTCATGGGCAGAATCGAGCGAACGCATTAGGGAAAGGTTGAATTCGTCCGCACCAAAAACAAAAATATTTTTCATTTTTCGGCCCCCAGCTTTGTTATCCCTTCATTGCCATTAATAACTGTTCTTAACGAGATACTGTTTATTTTAACGGCATATATGAGGGTAGTTGATGGCGATCTGCTTGTCTATTAAATGGGGCGGAATTGGCCTGACTTAATTGCTCAATGCCTTATGTGCTTTGGGCTCTAGCACATTGATGCATAATTGACATTGATATGTATTAGCTTAAGTTCAAATGAATAACTAGATTTTTTAACCGTTATGACGAATCAAATTAGTCACCATTTTAGTCCTACTTTTTCACTCAATAGGAAACCGTCACACAAAGCGCTAAAAACAAAAAATCCGTAATAACATTTGTCATTACGGATTTTTTAGCATTTGAGAGCAGGGAGAAACGTTATTCAACGTTTTGGATCTGCTCGCGCATTTGCTCAATCAATACTTTTAGCTCAACTGCAGCTGAAGTGATTTCTGCGCTGATTGATTTTGAGGCTAGGGTATTTGATTCGCGGTTAAATTCTTGCATCATAAAGTCTAGACGGCGGCCTTCGCTGCCACCTTTTTTTAGAATGCGGCGAGCTTCAGCTACGTGAGCTTCAAGGCGGTCCATTTCTTCGGCGACATCTTGCTTTTGCGCCAATAACACCATTTCTTGTTCGATACGGGCAGGGTCTAATTCACCAGCAATATCGGCTAAGCGGTTAGTTAATTTGTCGCGTTGATACTGCATTACAGTTGGCATGTGTTCACGCACAACGTTGACTTGTTCCATTACACCATCTAAACGGGTAAGTAGCATGTCTTTAATAGCCTCACCTTCACGGCCGCGAGCTTCGATAAACTGATCGATAGCACTGTCGAACGCGATCATTAAATCGGCACCTACGTTATCCATATCTTGCTCTGCTGCCGATAGCACGCCAGGCCAACGCAGTACATCTGTCAGGCTGAGTTCGCCTTGTCCGGCTTCTTGTTTTAACCAGTTTGCTGCACTGAGTAACTGCTTGGCTAAATCTTGATTTAGTTGTAATTCATTACTGCTGTTGTCGGCGAGTTCATAACGTAAATTAACTTCGATTTTTCCGCGATTAAGGCGTTTACGTAAGCGGTCGCGTAAGACAGGTTCAAAGCTGCGAAACTGCTCAGGTAGGCGCAGGTAGGTTTCTAAGTAGCGCTGGTTGACTGAACGGATTTCCCATGAGGCAGTGCCCCATTGTGCTTTGTGCTCGATACGAGCGTAGGCTGTCATGCTTTGGATCATGAAGTGTCCTGTTATGTTATTTACGCGAATGTGAGTTGATTATAGCCGTTTTCGCGGATGGGATTAAAGGATTAGTCGATAGATTTGTGGCTTATCGCTGCTTACCATGGCATCTAACGGCGTGAAGCTCTATAATATGGGCTCAAATATGATATGAATTCGACTACAGGACTTTTCATGCGCCCAAGTAACCGTACACCAGCTCAAACTCGCCCTATCACTATTACGCGTTCTTTTACTGCACATGCTGAAGGCTCTGTTTTAGTTGAGTTTGGCGACACAAAAGTATTATGTACAGCAAGTTTCACTGAAGGCGTGCCGCGCTTTCTTAAAGGCCAAGGCCAAGGTTGGGTAACCGCTGAATACGGTATGTTACCGCGTTCAACTCACAGCCGCATGGACCGTGAAGCGGCTCGTGGTAAGCAGTCTGGCCGTACCCAAGAAATTCAACGTTTAATTGGTCGTGCATTACGTGCAGCTGTAGACATGAAGTTGTTAGGTGAAAACACTATCGTTATCGATTGTGATGTTATTCAAGCTGATGGCGGTACGCGTACTGCGGCTATTACTGGTGCTTGTGTGGCGTTAGTTGATGCGCTTAACTGGGCTCGTGGTAAAGGCATTATTAAAGCTAACCCACTTAAGTTTTTAATTGCAGCTGTTAGTGTTGGTATTTACAAAGGCGAAGCGATCAGTGATTTAGAATACATTGAAGACAGTGCTGCTGAAACTGACATGAACGTTGTGATGACAGAAACCGGTAAGATTATTGAAATTCAAGGTACTGCAGAAGGCGAGCCATTTAGCCATGAAGAGTTACTTGAGTTGTTAGTGTTAGCTAAAAACAGTATTCGCGAAATTGTCGATGTGCAAAAAGCCGCATTAAGTTAATATGCTGTTGAAAAATGAGGACCGATTACGGTCCTTTTTTTTAATCTAAAATTTGATGAAAGAGGAATAACCGTGAAAGCCTATCAGCGCGAATTTATTGAGTTTGCTTTAGCCCGCCAAGTATTACGTTTTGGTGAGTTTACCCTTAAATCTGGCCGTACGAGTCCGTACTTTTTTAATGCAGGATTGTTTAATACGGGTAAAGACTTAGCGCGTTTAGGTCGCTTTTATGCTGCGGCGTTAATGGACTCGGGTATTGAGTTCGATTTGTTATTTGGCCCAGCGTATAAAGGTATTCCGATAGCGACAACCACAGCTGTAGCGTTATGCGATCATCACAATGTGGATATTCCTTACTGCTTTAACCGTAAAGAAGCCAAAAAACACGGCGAAGGTGGCAGTTTGGTGGGCAGCGAGTTAAAAGGTAAAGTAATGCTGGTGGACGATGTGATCACCGCCGGTACGGCTATTCGCGAATCGATGGAAATTATTCATGCCCACAATGCCCAACTTGCTGGTGTGTTGATTGCACTTGATCGTCAAGAAAAAGGTAAGGGCGAGCTGTCGGCGATTCAAGAAGTTGAACGCGATTTTGGTTGTCAGATTGTGTCGATTATTAAGCTTGTTGATTTAATCTGTTACTTGTCTGAAAAGCCGGGTATGGAAGCAGAACTTGCTTCAGTTAGCGCGTATCGTGAGCAATACGGCATTTAATCTTATTCAAATTTAAAACAAAAACGCAGCTCCTAGATGACAACATCGGTGGCTGCGTTTTTATTTGCGTGTTATTTACCACATTATTTTACTTGGTGTAAAAACTCGGCACGGGTCGCCGGATTTGATTTAAAAATACCGCCAAGCGCTGTAGTGGTAGTAGAGCTAGTTGAGTCCATGACGCCGCGAGATTTAACGCAGTAATGTACCGCATCCATTTTTACCGCAACGTCTTTGGTTTCAAGTAGGGTTTGCAATGCCACTAACACTTGTTGGGTTAGGCGCTCTTGTACTTGTGGGCGTTGGGAAAAGAAGCGCACGATACGATTGATTTTAGACAAGCCAATAATTTTTGTGCGTGGCAAATAGGCCACCGTTGCGAAGCCATCTATGGTCACTAAATGGTGTTCGCAGGTGCTGGTAAGACTGATGTCTTGTACACGCACCATTTCATCAACACCCATTTTGTTTTCGATAACAGTGATCTTAGGGAAGTTTTCGTAATCAAGCCCAGAGAATATTTCGTCGACATACATTTTTGCTATACGACGAGGAGTATCAACTAAGCTGTCGTCGGTTAGGTCGAGTGACATTAAGGTCAAGATTTCACGCATATGGTGTTCAATTTTGACTTTACGTTCTTCAGGCGTGGAAGTTTTTGGCAGCATTGGGGTTTCTAACCCACGGTCTTTTAGCGCTGCTTGTACTTTTATTGCGGCTTCACTGAGTGCCATATATCCTCCAACGACTCGATATCACTGTTTGTATGAGTGTAGATTAACACCCACTTGGCTGCCCCATAGGGGAAAAGGAGAATAGCGCGATTTGCTGTAAATTAATACTGTAGGTAACAAAAAAGCCGACCCCGTTAGTCGGGTATCGGCTTTTGGTTGTTATACGCTTAAGCGATATCTACTTTACATTTAAGTTCTCTTTGATGAACTTAAGCATGATTTCATAATATTTTGTACGGTTTTCGGCATTAAAGAAGCCATGACCTTCTTTTCTCCAAATCTCTTTCTGAAATGGATAGTTAGCTTGTTCTAAGGCTTTTTCCATTGCTTCAAACTGTTCGATTGGCGCGCGTTCGTCTTCTTCGCCATGAATTAATAGCACTTTAGATTTAAGTTTGTTGACGTTATGTGTTGGTGACATCGCACGTAGTTGTTGGATATCTGTACCCAATACGTCTTTTAAGTATGCCTCACCACCATAAGAGTCTGGTACATCGCCCGTTTTATACATTTGCTCTAAATCATAAACACCGGCAACACCAACGGCACATTTAAACATGTCTGGCGCTAACATCGGGCTCATCAATGCTGAGTATCCGCCAAAGCTGCCACCAGAAATACACACTCTATCTTTGTCGGCATAACCTTGATCGATGACATATTGAGTTGCGTCGATAATATCGTATTGAATTTTGCTGCCCCAAGCGAGGTAACCAGACTCTTCAAACGCTTTACCATATCCACCAGAACCACGGAAGTTAACTTGTAACACGGCGATGCCATTTTGCGCTAATAGTTGGTTTTCTGGGTTAAATACCCATAAGTCGCGCGGGCCATGTGGTCCACCATGTGGATTAACCACGAGAGGCATATTTTTATGCTCTTTAAGGCCGCTAGGTAGGGTTAAATAGCCATGAATAGTGACGCCATCACGGTTAGTAAAACTGATTGGACGCACTTCTGACATTTCACTAGGATCTAGCGCAGCATTTTCAGCAAACAAGAATTTTAATTTGAGCTTTTTACGGTCAAATAAATAGTAGTCACCAGAGTTTTTGTCATTCATTGCAACAACGATAAGTGTATTGCCGTCGATGGTTTCACTGACAATACGAATACGATGGTCTGGAATAGCAGTCATTAGCTGTTGTAATGCTTTGGCTTTAGCACTTTCAGTATCGACAAAGCGATACTCAGGATAACCATTTTCAAACTCTACTGCGTAGAGGGTATTTGTTTGGTCACTCACCCATGTCATGAATGGATCGACAACATCATGTTGGATGATTTTTTTATGTTTAGCCGTTGCGAGTTCGACTTCGTAAATAGCGCGAGTAGCGCCTTCACCATTGGCGATAGCATAAATTGATTTGTTGTCTTCTGTGAACGAAATAGGGTAGAAATCGGTTAGTCCGCCTTTAATTCTTTCTGCATCAACCCATTCACCATTCTCATAGTAGAACAGTTGATCATCGTTTTTCTTATCTCTTGCAAAGCTAAAGCGAACGTCTTCTTTATTATCAACAAGGAAACCTGCATTTGCGATAGGTGAAGTGGTAAGGCGTTTGCGTTTACCTGAGTAGACGTTAACGCGATATACAAGGGTATATGCGTAGTTCATCCCATTCCAAGGATAGGCCATAACGTAAATGTATTTGTCATCATCTTTTAAAGTATCTAAAACAAATGCACTTGCGCGGATAGCTTCATTATTTGAAATACTCGTTCCTGTCGAGCCGCCGCCATTATAACCAAACAGGTATTTAGATTTGCTGCCATCATAATTTACAGCGAGTAACTCACCATAATAATCTGACACTTCACGCTGGGCATGCTTATAGAGTTTTTGTAATACAATCCGCTCGTCATTGACCCAATAATAACGGCCCACTTCTTCATCACCATTGAATTTGACCGCGTAAGTCGGCTTCATGGATTCAAGGTTGAGGATGAGCAAGGTGCGCTTTTCATCTTCAATGAGAATAACCGCGAGGTGCTCACCATCGGGAGATATTTTGACTTCAGAAAACTCTGAATCGGCACTGAAGTCTTTAATTTGAGGAGCCGCAAAGTGTGGGTGGTAAATAGAACGAGCAAACAACATGTGAGGTATAAAATGCGCAGCATAAATACAGTCCGTGTAATTAATGTTAAAAATGTAACGTTATTGTATTTAATTCAAGTGGTCGGAGCAATACGTACTCACTATTTATTCATTGAGATGAGGTGGAATATGAACATATATTACGACTTTTAATTGATGTTAATACCTGTTTTCTTGGCCTATTTGCGCGATAGAATTTGCTTAGAAGCATAACGCAGGTACAAAAAAGCCGACCCCGTTTGCCGGGTATCGGCCTGTTGATATAATGCTTATTAGCTCATTACGATTTAATGTCTAGGTTCTTTTTAAGGAATAGGAGCATTTTTTCATAATATTGGGCACGATTGTCATCATTGTAGAAACCATGGCCTTCATCATCCATCACCAGTTTTTCATAGGGATAATCACGTGCTTTAAGGGCTTTTTCTAATGATTCTAGTTGTTCAATGGGCGCTCGTTCATCGTCACCGCCATGTACTAGAAGCAAGTTTGCTTTAAGCTTATCTACATTTTCTGAGGGAGACATAGCCCTTAGTACTTCACTATTTTGACCTAAAACATTTTTAAGGTAACTAGTACCCGAAGCACTATTTGCAATATCTCCTTCATCGAACATCAGTTCTAAATTATAAATCCCTGCAAAACCGATAGCGCATTTGAACAGATCGGGTTCAAGTATTGCGCTTTGCAATGCACTATAGCCACCAAAACTACCACCAGAAATACAGATGCGGTTTTTATCTACATAACCTTGATCAATGACGTAATGAGTGGCGTCGAGAATGTCATATTGTACTTCTGAACCCCATTTTTGGAATCCAGCTTGTTCAAAATTTTGTCCAAAACCACCTGAACCACGGAAATTGACTTGTAATACTGCCATCCCTTGATTTGCTAGCATTTGGTTTTGAGTATTAAACCCCCATTCATCTCTTATTCCATGTGGACCACCATGGGGATTGACTACAAGAGGGAGGTTTTTCGCTTCTTTACCATAAGGTAATGTTAAATAACCGCTAATTATTTTACCGTCTCGGCTGGTAAAGCTAATTGGCTTCACTTCTGACATTTGCGCTGGGTCGAGCCATTTCTTGGCAGAGGCTAAGTGTTGGAGTGTGAGCGCCTTGGTGTCAAATATATAATAATCACCAGGATTTCGATCGTTAAATGCCACCACGATGAGTTTTTCTGAATGACGAGTTTCGCTAACAATACGAACTTGATGGCCAGGTAATGATGCGAGCAACTGCTTTAGCAATTTTGAATGACTGTCTTCTGGATTGACGAAAGCGTAAGACGGATAACCATTTTCAAATTCAACTGCATAGAGTTTTTTGGTCGTTTGGTTTATCCAGTAATTACTGGGATCACTTTTGTCATCTTTAATAATTTGCGTTTTTTCACCTGTTTCTAGATTGATTTCATAAATCCCTAAGGTTTCGCCTTTTACCCGAGCCGCAGCATAAATACTATTTTTATTTTCGGCAAAAGATATTGGGTAGAAATCATCCAAATTGAGTTTGAGGTTATCGGTGTTAAGCCATTCGCGGTCTTGACGATAAAATACTTTTGTTATGTTGTTTTCGTCTTCGCCTGCAACAAAGCGTACTTCACCATCGTGATCGGTTAGAAATCGAGAGTAACCTATAGGCGAAGTGGTGACTTTTCTGCGGAACCCTTTGTATAAATCTACACGGTATACAGTTTGTGATAATTCATAGTTTAAAGAATTAGACTCATTCCATGGGATTGCATTGACGAGCATATAGCGGTCGTCATCGGGAAGGGGATCTAAAATAAATGCCGTTGCTCTTATGGGGGTATTTTTCTTCAGATGTGAACCAGTTTGTTGCTCGCCGCTATTAAAACCAAAAAGGTAAGTTGCTCTTGACCCATCGGCATTAACAGCCATTAGCTCACCATAATACAGCGGTACGTCACTCCAACCTTTTAAGTATTCTTTTTGCAAGACGATTCGTTCATTATTTACCCAAGCGTAATCACCCACTTGGGCATTGCTAGGGAAAAATATCGCATGATGTATTTGTTTTGTTTTTGCATTTAATATTAGTAGCTTGTCTTTACCATTATGTTTGGTTATTGCACTAATATAATCGCCTGTTGGAGATATTTTTACATTGCTAAATTCAGCCCCTCGGCTAAATAGTCGTGCAGTAGAAAGGCTTTCTGCTGCAAATGCATGGGTGAATAGGCCACCACAGACAAGTAACATAATGGTTAGGTATTTGGTGAAAATCATGAGACATCCTTGTTTAATCGTTCGTTCTTACTTCGTTTTTATGTGGTATAAATATTCGATCTGATACGGTTTAAGGGTAAAGGAAGAGTAAGTAGCATTGGCAGCAAAAGGACCGAACTAGCATCCTTTATTTATGCGATATTAACTTCTTAGCAATTGCTGTTGAATAAACGTCCACTGTTCATCAAAGTGTTGTGTTGGCTTTTGTTTAAACTCACTGCGGACAAACTGTGAAATACGTCCTTCTGCAAAAGCTAACAGCAAGTTGGCGAGAATGGCTTCATCGATATTAAAGCCTACTCCTTCACGCAAAGTTTTTTCACGTAGAATTTGTTTGATGTGTGTTTCTATTTTGGCAAATAGCACGTCGATCCTACTGCGTAGACGTTCATTTTCACCTAGCAGAGCATCACCATTAAGTACCCTTGAAATACCTGGATTACGTTCAGAAAATACTAATAGCAGGTGTAGTACCAACTGGCAGCGGGTCATGGTGTCTTTTTCTTCGTCCATGATGATGTTTAAGCGTGATAAAATCGCATCTTCAATAAATTCGATTAAGCCTTCAAACATCCGCGCTTTACTGGGGAAGTGTCTATATAGTGCGGCTTCTGACACGCCAACTTCGGCGGCGAGCTTTGCTGTTGTTATACGTTGACCTGGGCTGGTTTCGAGCATTTGCGCCAAGCATTGTAAAATATGCTCACGACGATTTATTTTAGGGCTTTCAGCCATTATCTGTTCCTTGGCTCAGTGACTACTTGAAAAGGTTATTTGGTGCCTGAATGACCAAAGCCGCCTTCTCCACGATCTGAGCTATTAAACTCATCCACTACGGCAAATGTTGCCTGTATAACGGGTACAAACATCAATTGTGCTAATCGATCGCCTATTTCGAGTGTGAATGGTTTATCACTTCTGTTCCAACATGACACCATTAACTGTCCTTGGTAATCGGAGTCAATTAAGCCCACTAAATTACCCAAAACAATGCCATGTTTATGACCCATGCCTGAGCGCGGTAAAATCACCGCTGCAAGGCTTGGGTCTGCCACATGAATGGCGATACCTGTTGGAATTAATACGGTTTGACTTGGCTCAATGACCATCGCGGTGTCGATCATTGCACGTAAATCCATGCCTGCGCTACCGGGTGTCGCATAAGCTGGCAAAGGAAATTCATTGCCGATGCGTGAGTCGATAATTTTTAGTTCAATGGGTGTTTTCATGATTTTTTTAATTGTTGTTCTATCAATGTAAGTAATTGGCGCGCCAGTGTCAGTTTGTCTGTGGCGGGCAGTTGTTGGCTGCCGTCTTGCCAAAATACCTGTAGTGCATTGCTATCGGCATTAAAGCCTAAGCCTTGAATAGAGACATCATTGGCGGCAATCATATCAAGCTTTTTGCGTTGCAGTTTACCTCGGGCGTATTGCTCTACATCGTTGGTTTCTGCTGCAAAACCTACTGTGAATGGACGAGTCGTGTGCTGAGCTACCGTGGCTAAGATATCAGGATTCCGCACTAGCGCAAGTTGCATTTGTTCAGTCGATTTTTTGATTTTTTGATCCGCAACGTCAGCTATTCGATAATCGGCTACTGCGGCGCAGCCAATAAAAATATCATGTTGTTCAACCTGCCCCATCACTGCATCAAGCATTTGTTGTGCTGAGCTCACATCAATACGTGTGACACCTGCTGGTGTGGCTAGATTAACCGGACCTGAGATTAATGTGACGGTTGCGCCCATTTCTGCGGCTGCTTGGGCTAAAGAGAAACCCATTTTTCCTGAGCTGTGGTTGGAGATATAGCGAACGGGGTCAATTGCTTCACGCGTTGGCCCTGCGGTAATGAGCAGCTGATGGCCTTGTAATATTTTAGGGCCAAAAAATTGTATCAGTTGTTCTGCCATAACAACGGGTTCTTGCATTCTGCCAGGGCCGACTTCACCGCATGCTTGATTACCTGAGGCGGGTTGCCAAATGGTAAAACCTTTACGGGCTAAATTAGCCATGTTTTCTTGGGTAGCGATATTTTGGTACATTTGCTGGTTCATTGCAGGGCAGACAATGACGGGAGCGCTGGTCGCTAAACAGGTTGTTGTTAATAAGTCGTCTGCCATGCCGGCATTAATACGTGCGATTAAATTTGCCGTAGCAGGTGCAAGCAATACAACATCAGCCCAACGAGCGAGTTCGATATGACCCATAGCCGCCTCTGCTGCGGGATCGAGCAAATCTGAGGCTACAGGATGGCCTGAAAGCGCTTGTATGGTTAATGGAGTGATAAACTCCATCGCGCTCTGAGTCATGATGACACGCACGTCTGCGCCACGCTCTTTTAATCGACGGATTAAGTCCGCACTTTTATATGCGGCAATACCGCCACCAATTCCAAGTAATACTTTTTTATTTGTCAGCATGATGCACATTATCCGACTCAAACCTAATTGCGGCTAACAATATCACAAACCTATGACAATTTGCGCAGATCCAATCTCAAAAATATCGACCATACTGTGTAATCAATTTGAACTCTATGTTTTAAAAAGACAACAATTCGTTACTCGTTCTGTGGTTGCTCATTATGTGTTGTTTTCGTTATGTGAGTCGACTTAATGCGTGTAATGAAATCGCAAATATTGAATATAAGGGACATTCATGGGAATTAAAGATTGGCCACAAGGAGAAGGGCCGCGAGAAAAGTTATTGCTCAAAGGTGCAGGACATCTTTCGGATGCAGAATTGCTCGCGGTGATATTACGTAATGGTCTGGCAGGGCAAAATGCAGTGGATTTAGCCCGAAACATGATTAATCAGTTTGGTGGTTTGCGCAGTTTACTGAGTGCATCTAAAAGCCAAGTATGTAAATTAGCCGGTGTTGGGCCGGTAAAATACGCTCAATTACAGGCTGCAGCGGAAATTTCTAAGCGAATTGCCCATGAAAATCTACAAAGAGGGCAAATTTTGACAAATCCTGATTTAACTCGGGACTATTTAATGAGACAATTGGCAGACCGATCCTATGAAGTGTTCGCCTTACTATTGTTGGATACCCAACATAGAGTCATTCAATTTGTAGAATTATTTCGTGGCACTATCGATTCTGCTTCTGTTTATCCTCGCGAGGTTGTAAGCCTTGTTTTGGAGAAAAAAGCGGCAGCGGTAATTGTGTGTCACAATCACCCGTCTGGCATTGCAGAGCCAAGTCAGGCTGATCGGCGAATAACTGAGCGAATAAAAAATGCATTGGCAACCATCGATGTTTCTTTGTTAGATCATATGGTTGTAGGTGATCAGGAGATAGTCTCCTTTGCCGAGCGTGGGTGGATTGTATAAACACTGCTTGATCTTCTATGGTCAATCGTGTATAAAATGCGCCCTCTTTGTGCCTCGGGCGACGGCCATACGAGGCACATTAATGCTCGAGCGTTAAAAATTTGTTTTGGAGAAGATTGACATGTCAAGAGTATGCCAAGTAACTGGCAAGAAGCCAATGGTTGGTAACAACCGTTCGCACGCAAAAAATTCGACTCGTCGTCGTTTTTTACCTAACCTACAAAACCACCGTTTTTGGTTAGAAGAAGAAAAGCGTTTCGTGCAATTACGTGTATCTACTAAAGGTATCCGTATTATCGACAAGAAAGGTATTGAAGTGATTGTTAAAGAACTTCGTGCCCGTGGCGAGAAGGTATAATAGAAAATGGCTAAATCTAAAGGTAATCGTGAGAAGATCAAATTAGTATCTAGTGCTAAAACTGGTCACTTCTACACTACTGAAAAGAACAAGCGTAACATGCCTGAAAAAATGGAAATCAAGAAATTTGATCCAGTCATTCGTCAGCACGTTATGTACAAAGAAGCTAAAATCAAGTAATTGATTTTTGATTCTTAAAAAAGCCCCTTAATTGGGGCTTTTTTTATGCCTGTTTGAAAATAGTCTATACTGAATCGAACGATTAACGGATGAGTTATGACGTGTATTTAATTGCTCAATTTAGGTTATGCAGTAGCTGTTTACGTCATGAAGTACATCGCTAGTGTGATGATATTTTATTGAGGTCCCTACATTGTTATAGCGCAATTATGTTGAAATTTTGCTAAACAGATGTGATGCAAATATCATAATTAAATGCGTAAAGTATTATTAACAGCTAAAACAAGCTAACTTTTTGGCTGTAATGCTTTTTTCATAAAATATTGAGACACTGTGTTTTACTTAAAGTGAAATAAAATGCTTTAAAAGTGAATTAAAATGCAATACCATTCTTTTTTGATACAGCAAACTGTTATGTGGCATTTATTGTCATCGTCATTAATGAACATCAAACTTATACCGAGGTGAATTTGCCCGTGAGAACCACTGAATTAGTTGATGGATTTCGTCATTCTGCGCCCTATGTTAATGCTCATAGAGGTAAAACTTTTGTCGTTATGTTGGGTGGAGAAGCATTAGCGCACCCACAATTCCGCGGTATTTTAAATGATGTGGCTTTGTTGCACTCACTTGGGATTGAGGTGGTGTTAGTTTATGGAGCAAGACCACAGATTGATGAAGGTTTAAAGGCTGCTGGAATTGAACCGGCATATCATAATGGCATTCGTATCACCGATGAAGACACTCTGAAGATCATCAAGCAGGTTGCTGGTGCGACTCAGTTTGATATTACGGCTAGGTTGTCGATGAGCTTAGGCAATACGCCGATGCAAAATGCGCAAATTAACCTAGTGAGTGGTAATTTTGTTATTGCTCAACCTTTAGGTGTGGATGACGGTGTCGACTTTTGTTTAAGTGGCAAGGTGCGCCGTATCGATGCGCAAGGCTTACGCCGTCAATTAGACAATAACGGTATTGTATTGATGGGGCCAATTGCCGCTTCTGTCACAGGTGAAAGCTTTAACCTGACAGCTGAAGAAGTCGCGACCCAAGTAGCAATTAAGTTAAAGGCCGATAAAATTATTGGTTTTAGCGATACGAATGGCCTTATCGGTAAGAATGGTGAGGTAATTGCCGAGCTAATGCCGGACGATATTGAAGAAATGCTCAAGACAATGTCTGTAGATGACCATACTTCAGTTGGAACCGTTGCTTTCTTAAAAGCGAGTATTGAAGCATGTCGCCGTGGTGTACCTCGTTGTCATTTAGTGAGTTATTTAGAAGATGGTGCACTATTACAAGAGTTATTCTCACGCGAAGGAATTGGTACCCAAATTGTTACCCAAAGCGCTGAGCGCTTACGCCGAGCAACGATTAGCGACATAGGCGGTATTTTAAATCTTATTCGCCCATTGGAAGAGCAAGGCATTTTGGTGCGTCGCTCACGCGAGCAACTCGAGATGGAAATTGAACAGTTTATGTTGGTTGAGCGCGACAACTTAGTGATTGGTTGTGCGGCTTTGTATCCGTTTGAAGAAGACAATGCGGGTGAGTTTGCGTGTTTAGTGGTTCATCCGGATTATCGCGATGCTGATCGTGGTAGCATTTTGCTTAATAACATTATTGGTCAAGCTCGTGTGCGTGGTTATTCACGTCTATTTGCGTTAACTACCCGCAGTATCCATTGGTTTTTAGAGCATGGCTTTAATATTGTTGATGTTGAAGAACTGCCGAATAAGAAAAAACAGCTGTATAACTACCAGCGCCGCTCAAAAATTCTTGCGTTAGATTTGTAGCAATAACAAGACAGTTAATACATAAAAAAAGCCGGGTGAGTATAAAATCATCCGGCTTTTTTTGTGGGTGAAGCATCAGTGCTTTAAGTGACTTCATCTTCCCATTGTAGAGTTTATTATGCTGACGCTTTGGCTAAGGCGTTACGTCGTTGGCGTTGCAATGTCATGTCGCCAACAAAGATAACTAACGCGCCCCAAATAAATCCAAAGGTAATGCCTTTTTCGATATCAAACGGCTCATTAAACAGTTTTACCGCTAAGATGAACATGATGCTAGGGCCAATGTATTGGAAAAAACCTAAAATCGAAAAGGGAATTCTGACCGCAGAACCTGCAAAACACAGTAACGGGATTGTTGTGACAATACCGGCAGCGACTAACAGTAAATTGAGGTCGAGAGTGTTGGTCAGCATGCTCGTTGTCGAACTGTCTAAGGTGATGAATAGATAACCCAGAGCGATTGGTAACAAGATTGCTGTTTCGACTAATAAACCTGATTTGGCGTCAATATTGACTTTTTTGCGCAGTAAACCATAAAAACCAAAGCTGGCGGCCAGCGCTAATGATACTAGCGGAATAGAACCAAAAGAGATCAACTGCACTAGTACTCCTATGCTGGCCAACGCCACCGCAACCCATTGTAATTTTCGCAAGCGCTCACCCAGAAATACCATTCCAAGTAACACGTTAAACAGCGGATTGATAAAATAGCCTAGGCTAGCATCGAGCATGTGGTCGTTGTTAACAGCCCAGATAAAAAGTAACCAGTTAGCGGCAATTAATACAGAAGTGATCAGTAATATTAGTAGTTGCTTAGGCTGTTTTAAAATAAGACGTAAACGACTAAATCCACCAATGAATTGCATCAAAATAACCATGAATATGAATGACCAAATGACACGGTGCATTAATATTTCGGTGGCAGGCACATGATGTAATAATTTGAAATAAAGCGGGGCAACACCCCAGATGGTGTAGGCGCAAATGGCGAGAAGCACCCCTTTACGGTATTCTAAATCAGGCATAGTGAGTCAACAGTGGGAAGAACTAAAAGAGAGGGCGATTGTAGGTCGCCCCCCTGCATGACACAAGTGCTTAAGCGATTTCTTTTATCGCTCCAGTGTCAGCTTTATATTGCGCTAATGGAACTTAGCCCACCATATAAGTGCCAGTACCAAATGCGATATGAACTCCTTGCTCATTATGTAACTCCATCCGGCAAACGGATACACGATTACCAGAGCGGATAACGGTGCCAGTGCCTGTGAAGATTTCACCACGGCCTGGACGTAAAAAGTCGACCCGCATATCGATAGTGCCTAAGGTGGTTAAACGTTGTTGTAGTTCTTCAAGGGTCCAATCTTCTCTACTGGCAACTAGCCCAGCAAATACCGTGAGTCCGCCGACAACATCAAGTAATGTCGCAGTAACACCACCATGAAGAATGTTTTGATGAATATTGCCGATAAGCTCGGGTTTCATTTTTATTACCACTTCAACGCCATTGATGTCGTAGTGTTTGATGTCTAAACCGAGCAGATTATGGAATGGAACATGCTGATCAAAAATATTAGCAACTTGCTGTAAAGCTTGGGTTTGAATAGATGTGGTCATGAGCAATCCTTGTCGTTTTATTATTATTATCGTTGTTGTATATAGGTCGGGCTTACTGGCATAGAGTATTTAATCTAACCCTAAAGTGGCTTCGACTCAATCTTCTATCTTGGATGAAAACATAGCAAAGGCGTTTTGGTTCAAGACATCTGTGGCTCAGTGCTTTAAAATGAATGCCCTTTGAATGATGATGTAGTGTTAATGGATACTCCGATTTCGACCAATATTGCGTCCTCAGATGTGTTGACGACAGAGCAAGATGTACTTGCCGCGAGCCTGCAGCAAGTTTTTGGTTATCGCGCCTTTCGTGAAGGGCAGCGAGAAGTCATTGAGCAAAGTTTACAGGGCCAAGATACCTTAGTGATTATGCCTACCGGTGGCGGCAAAAGTATGTGCTATCAATTGCCTGCTATTGTGTTGCCTGGTGTGACCGTGGTGGTGTCGCCATTAATTTCGTTAATGAAAGACCAAGTCGACAGTTTACTGCAAAGTGGTGTGTCAGCTGCTTATCTCAATTCATCTTTACCGCGTGAGCAAAGTGCAGAGGTGTTACGCAAATTACATTCTGGTGAGATTAAATTGTTGTATGTCTCTCCTGAAAGACTTCTGCGTCCTGATTTTATTGAGCGCCTGCAATCAGTCGATGTTTCGATGTTTGCCGTTGATGAAGCGCATTGTATTAGTCAATGGGGTCATGATTTTAGACCTGAATATGCGGCTTTGGGTCAGTTAAAAGAATATTTCCCTTACTTACCTTTAATGGCCTTAACTGCGACTGCAGACCACGCCACGCGTTTAAGCATTTGCGAACGCTTAGGGGTGACCCCTTATACTTTATTGTCCAGTTTTGACCGACCAAATATTCGGTATACCGTGGCTGAAAAGCTTAATGCGGCTAATCAATTGCGTCAGTTTTTAACTATCCAAAATGGCACCAGTGGTATTGTGTATTGCAGCAGTCGTCGACGAGTTGATGAGGTGGCTGAGCGTTTACGTTTACAAGGATTTAATGCTCAAGCATATCATGCCGGTTTGAGCCAGGAAGATCGTGGTAACGTTCAAGATAAATTTCTAAAAGATCAAGTTGATATTGTGGTGGCTACGGTGGCCTTTGGAATGGGGATTAACAAATCTAACGTACGCTTTGTTGTGCATTACGATATTCCTAAAAGCATTGAAGCTTATTACCAAGAAACAGGCCGTGCAGGCCGCGACGGTTTAGATGCTGAAGCTTATATGTTGTTTGACCCTGCCGATATAGGCCGGGTTAGGCATTTGATTGAGCAATCTGAACCTGGGGCCCAACAACAAGTCGAATTTCATAAATTGCATACCATGGCAGCATTCGCTGAAGCGCAAACTTGTCGTCGACAAGTGTTGTTAAACTACTTTGATGAAGTGGCTTCAAAACCTTGTGGTAACTGTGATATCTGCCTTGACCCACCTAAGCGATATGATGGTACTGAAGATGCTCAAAAAGTGCTGTCTTGTATTTATCGTTTACAGCAACGTTTCGGTATCCACCATGTAATTGAAGTATTACGTGGTTCAAAAGCGGCCAACATCGTAGATAGAGGCCATGATAAGTTATCGACATGGGGCATTGGTAAAGATAAATCAACTGAGTTTTGGCTCAGTGTTATCCGCCAATTAATTCATTTAGGTTTGATGAGTCAGGATATTACCCGCGGCTCTGCAATTAAGCTTAACCCTGCCGCAAGACCAATCCTTAAAGCAGAGTTGTCGCTAATGTTAGCGGAACCTCGGATTCAATTGATTGATGTGAAGCGCAAACCCAATGGGCGTGCGCCGCAACAGTATGATCGTAAGTTATTTGCTCGGTTAAAATTACTGCGTCGCGAACTGGCGGAAAAAAATGACATTCCACCCTATTTAGTCTTTAACGATGCAACGCTCGCTGAGATGTGTGCGATGTTGCCCACAAGCCCTGGCGAGATGCTCGCAGTAAATGGTGTCGGGCAGATTAAGCTTGACCGATTTGGTGGCGAATTTTTAGATGAAATTTCTGATTATCTGACCAAAGGTTGATGGTTTAGTTTTCATCAGGAGAATTACTTTTTTCTTGAGATTTTATTTTATTCAATTGATTCAGAACCGCTTTTTTTACGAGCACTTCAAAAGTGTCAAGTTGTTGTAAACTCGCCATACCAATATTTACTTTGATCTCTGATTTCCATTCGCCAAGTACTTGCTCTATTTGGGTTATGACTCTTGCCGCCCCCACTGACGATGCGTGTGGCAAGAGAATAATGAGCTCATTGGTATTATGCCGAAACAATTGGTCTTGCTCTCTAAGTGTGTTTTTGAGCCGCGGAATGATAAAGGGTATATCCGCAATATTATTATGATTGATATTAATCAACAGCATGCTTAGTTGATAGTGTCCTTGTTTGGCATTATCTAGCATATTATCGATACGTTGCTGCTGGTCTTCTTCTTGAGCATTCACACTATTGAGGCGTTGTGGTTTGCGGGCCAAAAATAGGACTAATCCAACGGACAATAACAAAATAATTAAGGCGGTAATGGTTAAGTTTTGATTGATGTTACTGACAGGTTTCTCTGGTGGTGTACTGGCTTCACTTTGTGCTGTTATTCTGGCCTTATACTGCATAAAGTGAGCATTGTTTAACTTGGCTGCGGCTTGCTTAGCGGCATCAAAACGCTGCACCTGAAATTGATAAGCCGATTCAAATTGATTTTGTTCGGCGTAGTATTGGCTGATTATCTGGTTAAACTCTTCTAAATCCGAAAATTGTTCAAGTTCAGTGGCTTGCTCAATAATTTCATTCAACAATGACAATGCCTGGTTGTCTTTGTTTTGTGCAAAATACACTTTGGCTAATGTACGTTTGATGCGCATGACATAAATAGGCTCTTGGTATTTAGTAAACAGTTCTATGCTTGATAATGCGAGTTTTTCGGCGATGTTGTAATCACCAACATACAAATGAATTATCGCAAGCAAAGCATATTGGTTGGCCGAATCTCTTTCAGAGTCTATATTTTCACTGACATTTTCTGCCTTGTTTAAAAAATATAGTACTTTGGCTTTATCATTTAGCGCTATGTTTATAAGTGCTAAATTGAGAGTTACTGTAGATTTTATTTTTCCAAAAAAAGAAATATCTTTATAGGCTAATTCGGAAAAATGTAATGCTTCTTCATACTCTCCCATGGAGAAAAAAACATTTGAAATTTCCGATTGGATGTATGAGATAGGTAGCAAATACCAATGCTGAAATTGGTTTTGTGCTTCACCATAAATATCTAACGCAAAACGCAAGTCTTCAATGGCCGAATTATAATTTTCTAGGCTAGTATTTTGCCTACTTCTGGCATAAAGGCTGTTTACAATAGCTTGTGTTTCAGAGTAACGCTTGGCTAAACGTAGCGCTTCTTCGGTGAGTTGTTGTTCTTGTAATGTGTTGCCAAGACTCTGATGTGCAATTGCTTGGCATTGTATGAAGTAAGGGCGAGCTGTGTCATATTTAAACTGTCTTGCATTACTCTCACCTTGCTTTGCCAAGACAATAGCTTGATTAAACTCACCAAACTCCAATAAATTAAAACAATGTAACAATGTTAAGCGCAGAGCATCGATATTGGCTAATGGTTGTTTAGCGTGTTGTTGTTCGAGTGAATCAATGAGTGTTTTGGCGTCTGCAGATCTTTGAGTATTAATATTACTGATCACATCGAGTTGTTTTCGTGCGCTCAGCTGTTGAGTTTCGGCAATGATATCGTCCGAGAGTAATAAGCGTTGCGATGGTTGAGCGAAAATAGCCGTAGTCGCTAAATATAGCGTGAGGCCAAAGATTAAAGCAAAAATGCGACTAAAGTTATATTCAATACTCTTTTTCGACAACATCATCGTCATATATCTACTTAACATGGGGTAATAGCAGTATACGATTATTTATATCCGTATACATAAAAATATAATCGATGCAGCAACTTAGGTTGATGTTTATTTGCACTTTGAGAGGTAAGTTCATTAATTGAAAGTTAATCAATATTGGTTGAGTTCGTCGTTGGTTAACTGTAATGAAGCACTAGTACGCTATCATCTTTTTCACGTTGACCAAATTAGGGTTGACACAGAAGGCTGGTCGCGTTACATATTAGGTACAGACATATTTTGTATGTCGAACATTTAGCATAATTAGTTATTAAAAGTGAATATTAACATCATGAACACACAATCAGTTTTACTCGGACTCCTTCTCCTCTCACGCATATCCTGCGCGGAGTCCTTTGTGTTACATGCAAAATAATTCATTAAGCATACACAAACCCCGCGCTAATAGTCGCGGGGTTTTTTTTAGCCCTTTTGAAATGAACCAGCTGTGTACCTCGCAGCTAATTCAAATAAACATGATGATCGATGGAGAAATTCGATGTCCAATAGAGTCATAATTTTTGATACTACCTTACGTGATGGTGAGCAAGCATTAGCAGCCAGTTTAACCGTTAAAGAAAAGCTACAAATTGCCCTAGCACTTGAGCGTTTAGGCGTGGATGTAATGGAAGTTGGGTTTCCTGTTTCTTCTCCGGGCGATTTTAAATCGGTGCAGACGATTGCTAAAACCATTAAAAACAGCCGTGTGTGTGCGCTATCTCGTGCACTTGAAAAAGACATTGATGCTGCAGCCCAAGCTTTGTCGGTAGCCGATCAATTTCGAATTCATACCTTTATTTCTACCTCGACCATTCATGTTGAAAGTAAATTAAAACGCTCTTTTGATGATGTATTAGAAATGGCCGTTAATGCGGTTAAATACGCCAGACGATTTACTGACGATGTTGAGTTTTCATGTGAAGATGCTGGTCGTACACCAATAGACAATTTGTGTCGTATGGTTGAAGAGGCCATTAAAGCTGGTGCTCGTACCATTAATATTCCTGATACCGTTGGTTATACAGTACCAAGTGAGTTTGGTGGGATTATTCAAACCTTATTTAATCGAGTTCCGAATATCGATCAAGCAGTGATCTCGGTTCATTGTCATGACGATTTAGGTTTGTCGGTCGCTAATTCCATCGCAGCAGTTGAAATGGGCGCCCGCCAAGTTGAATGTACTATTAATGGTATTGGTGAACGTGCCGGTAACTGCTCGTTAGAAGAAATTGCCATGATCCTTGCTACCCGTAAAGGCTTGCTTGATTTGGATTGTGGAATTAACGCCAAAGAAATCCACCGCACCTCATCTCTAGTCAGTCAGTTATGTAACATGCCGATCCAAGCCAATAAGGCGATTGTGGGTACCAATGCATTTTCTCATTCGTCAGGCATTCACCAAGACGGTATGCTTAAAGCAAAAAATACTTACGAGATTATGACACCGGAAAGTATTGGCTTAAACCGTAATAACTTGAACATGACTTCACGCTCTGGTCGCCATGTGATTAAACACCGCATGGAAGAAATGGGCTACAAGACAACTGACTATGACATGGACAGCCTTTACGAGCAGTTTTTAACCCTAGCGGATAAAAAAGGCCAAGTGTTCGATTACGATTTAGAAGCATTGGTATTTATGGAGTCGCAAGCGCAAGATGACGATAAGTACCAGCTTCAGCACATGATGGTGCATTCTGATTCAACTGAAGGTGTAGCAACTGCTACGGTACGCATTGCTGTAGATGGTAAAGATATTACTGAGGCTGCTACAGGTAATGGTCCTGTGGATGCTGCTTATAATGCTATTGCCCGAGCGACAGATCGCAAAATCAATATTACTAATTACAAGTTGAGTGCAAAAGGCGAAGGCCAAAATGCGCTTGGACAAGTTGATATTACCGCAAAATATAATGAACAAATGTTCCACGGCGTAGGCTTAGCAACAGACGTCGTTGAAGCATCCGCTCAAGCATTAGTGCATGTGATGAACTTAGTGTACCGCGCAGATAAAGTGGCTGACTTTAAACAACAGATCCATAAAGAAAGGGAGTTAGGTGGCGTATGAGTTATCAAATAGCAGTTTTGTCGGGTGATGGTATTGGTCCTGAAGTGATGGCTGAAGCGCGTAAAGTGCTTAATGCTGTAGAAACACGTTTTGGACTGGATATTCAATACACCGAATTTGATGTCGGCGGTATTGCCATTGATAACCATGGTTGTCCTTTACCTGACGCGACCTTAAAAGGCTGCGAAGCAGCTGATGCGATTTTATTTGGTAGTGTGGGTGGCCCTAAGTGGGAAAATTTACCACCAAACGATCAACCTGAACGCGGCGCATTATTGCCATTGCGTGGACACTTTGAGCTATTTTGTAATTTACGCCCAGCCAAATTACATGACGGCTTAGAACACATGTCACCGCTTCGTAGTGATATATCAGCCCGTGGTTTTGACGTGTTATGTGTGCGTGAATTAACTGGTGGTATTTACTTTGGTAAGCCGAAAGGACGTCAAGGTGAAGGCGACGATGAAGAAGCCTTTGATACCATGCGCTATAGTCGCCGCGAGATTAGCCGTATTGCTCGTATCGCTTTTGAAGCGGCGCGTGGCCGTAAAAATAAGGTCACCTCAGTAGACAAGGCCAACGTATTAGCCTGTTCAGTATTATGGCGCCAAGTGGTTGAAGAAGTCGCAAAAGACTTTCCGGATGTCACTTTAGAACACATCTATATTGATAACGCGACTATGCAGTTACTACGCCGCCCTGATGAGTTTGATGTAATGTTATGTTCAAACTTATTCGGTGATATTTTATCAGACGAAATTGCCATGTTAACCGGCTCTATGGGGTTATTATCGTCGGCAAGTATGAACAGCACCGGTTTTGGTTTATTTGAACCCGCCGGTGGCAGTGCACCAGATATTGCTGGCCAAGGTATCGCTAATCCGGTGGCACAAATTTTATCTGCTGCATTAATGTTACGCCACAGCCTAAAGCAAGAAGAGGCGGCAAGTGCTATTGAACGTGCAGTGACAAAAGCATTGGCAAGTGGTTATCTAACCGGTGAATTATTGGCTGCAGACAAACGCAGCGAAGCTAAGTCTACTGCGCAAATGGGTGATTTTATCGCTCAGGCAATAAAGGAAGGTGTGTAATGGCCCAAGTGACAGGTAAAACCTTATACGAGAAAGTGTGGGACTCACACATTGTTGCCAGCCCAGAAGGCGAAGCGCCAGTTGTGTATGTTGATCGCCATTTGGTCCATGAAGTTACCTCGCCGCAGGCATTTAGTGGTTTAAAAGTGGCAGGTCGTAAGCTACGTGCACCGCAAAAAACCTTTGCCACCATGGATCACAATACCTCAACGCGCAGCGCCAGTTTAGATGCGTTAAGCCCAATGGCACGTACTCAAGTTGAAACACTGGCACAGAATTGTAAAGAATTTGGCGTGCGCTTATACGATATTCACCATCCTAATCAAGGTATTGTTCACGTAATGGGGCCTGAACTGGGTATTACCTTACCCGGTACTGTGATTGTGTGTGGTGATTCTCATACCGCGACCCATGGTGCGTTTGGTGCGTTAGCATTTGGTATTGGCACATCTGAAGTTGAGCATGTGTTGGCAACCCAGACACTACGTCAGTTAAAAGCCAAGAATATGAAAGTTGAAGTGCGTGGCAAAGTAACCGATGGCGTGACGGCTAAAGATATTGTGTTAGCGATTATCGGTAAGCTAGGCATGGATGGTGGTACAGGATACGTGGTTGAGTTTTGTGGTGAAGCCATTGAAGCATTAACCATGGAAGGCCGTATGACCTTATGTAATATGGCCATTGAAATGGGCGCTAAAGCTGGCATGGTTGCGCCTGATGAAACCACATTTAACTATCTTAAAGGTCGTGAATTTTCGCCTAAAGATGCAATGTGGGAACAAGCTGTTGCAGCATGGTCTGAGCTTAAATCTGACGCAGATGCAGTGTTTGATGTCGAAGTGGTATTAGATGCCAACGATATTGCACCGCAGCTAACCTGGGGGACTAACCCTGGTCAAGTCGTTGCGATTGATGGTGTAGTACCTAATCCAGAAACTGAAACCAACAGTACCAATCGCACCAGTATGATTAAAGCATTAGAGTATATCGGCCTGACGCCGGGCACTAAGATGACTGACATTAGCATTAATAAAGTGTTTATTGGTTCTTGTACTAACTCGCGTATTGAAGATTTACGATCCGCTGCTGTGCACGCTAAAAACCGTAAAGTTGCAGAGGGTGTTGTGGCGATTGTAGTACCCGGTTCTGGCCAAGTGAAGTTACAGGCAGAGGCAGAAGGTTTAGATAAAATCTTTATTGAAGCTGGATTTGAATGGCGTTTACCAGGTTGCTCGATGTGTTTAGCGATGAATGATGACCGTTTAGACGCTGGCGATCGTTGTGCATCAACCAGTAATCGTAACTTCGAAGGCCGTCAAGGTCGGGGTAGTCGAACCCATTTGGTCAGCCCTGCTATGGCTGCTGCCGCCGCTGTAGCTGGTCACTTTGTCGATATTCGTAAACCTTACTAAACCGAGATAGGAGATAAACATGCAAGCATTTACTGCCCATACCGGTTTAGCGGTCGCTATTGATAGCGCTAATGTCGATACCGATCAGATTATTCCTAAGCAATTTTTGTCTAAAGTCACCCGTGACGGTTTTGGGGTACATTTATTCCATGACTGGCGTTACTTAGATGATGCAGGCGATAAACCTGATCCTGATTTTGAACTTAATCAGCCACGTTATAAAGGCGCATCTATTTTACTAGCCCAAGAAAACTTTGGTTGTGGATCGTCGCGTGAGCATGCGCCATGGGCACTCGCTGATTTTGGCTTTAGAGTGATCATCGCGCCGACCTTTGCCGATATTTTTTACGGTAATTCGATTAATAACGGTTTGTTACCCGTTAAATTAACATCGGTACAAGTGCAACAATTAATGGATGAAGTGGCAGCAAAAGAGGGGGCGCAAATTACAGTCGATTTACAAGCTCTCACTGTTACGTCACCTTCAGGAAGCGTGTTTGATTTCACAATAGTGGAGTCTGCTCGACATAAGTTATTGAATGGTCTTGATGCTATTGGTTTGACGTTGTCATTTGAACAGCAAATCAGCGATTATGAAACACACATACCAGCTTGGTTCGCATAAACGACACTCTCAAAATGTTTGAAAGTGTCGTTTATTTAGCGTGAACAATAAATTAAAAACCTCTTGATGATGTCATTAAGAGGTTTTTTTGTTTTTAATTGTAAAAATTTTTATGTAACTATTTTGTATATCAGTACTGGGCAGTACTGTTTTAGATGAATGTCGTTAATCATTTAAGCTCACTGTTGTGCCATGCTTATTTATTTAATGTCTTGTTTTTAAATAATAAAAAATAACTTTTTCTCACGTTAGGTTAAATCGGTTTACAGCTATACCGCTTTTGGTTTCTTTTTTATAGCAGAAAACTAAAAGTTTGATCATGATCACAATTTAGAATTCAATCACTCACTTCTTGTTCAGTCCTTTTGCGCAGTTGCAAAGCTTTTTTGGATCAGTACACTGACGGCTTCATTTAAATCGAGTTTTTGCTCTATAAAAATCGATTTATGCAGTTTGAATATAAACACCGAGAATCATAATGAAAAAAACAGTGTTAACACTGGCGATTAGCGCCATTGTATTTGGGGCAACAACTCAAGTGAACGCGGCAGGTTTCCAACTTGCAGAATATTCAGCGACAGGTTTGGGCCGTGCATTTGCTGGTGAAGCAGCTATTGCAGACAATGCGTCAACTCAAGCGCGTAATCCAGCCATGCTAGCTTATCTAGAAGGCCGCCAAGTATCAGCGGGTGGCATTTATGTTATGCCAAATGTTGATGTGGTTGGTGATGTCGGTATTTCTTCACCGTTATTAGGCTCAGAGCCATTAGTGATTGGTGCTGACGCATACGATGTTGCTGACAATGCATTTGTGCCAAACTTTTATTATTCAAACCAGTTGAATGATCAATGGACTTGGGGTCTAGCGGTTAATTCAAATTATGGTTTAGCAACTGATATTCCGGTAGCGGATGCAGCGGCTATTTTTGGCAGTAAAACCTCAATTACCACTGTCGAGTTTAATCCCAATGTTGCTTTCCGTGTTGATGACTCATTCACTGTAGGTGCAGGCTTACGTGTTGTGTACGGTGAAGGTGAAGTTAGTGCAACCGCTCCAGGTTGGATTGATGCGATTAAAGCTAATCCTAACTTACCTTCAAGCATTAATGCACGTTTACCTTCAGGTGGTACCAATCTAAAGTCAATGGAAGGTGATGATGTTGGCTATGGTTGGAAAGCGGGCACGAGCTGGCAAATTAACTCAGCAAACCGCATCGGTTTGGCTTATCACAGTAGTGTCGATCTTAAATTAGACGGTCATGTGTCTGGCGTGGCTTATAACGGTGGTCAAAATATTGAAATTGAGGGCTACTTACCTATTGAGTTACCTGCATTTGCGGAACTGGCTTCTTACCATCAGTTAACTGAAAACTGGGCAATGCATGCAAGTGTTAATTGGACAGAATGGAGTGTGTTTGAACAACTAGTGGCGTACTTCCCTGGTGATGTTAAGCCTGTCGGTGGCCTAGAGTCAGACGTGGTAAAAGAAGAGAACTTTAAAGATAACTGGCGTTATGCGCTTGGTACCACCTATACACTTAATGACCAGTGGACATTACGTGCTGGTATGGCGCTAGATAAAACCGCGGTTGATGACCAACACCGCACCACCACCATTCCAGATTCTGATCGTTTATGGTTCAGTGTGGGTACCGGTTATCAAGTCTCTAAAAATCTGAATGTTGATGTTGGTGTGACTTACATTCGCACTCATGGTGATGCACCCATTACAGAGACTCAGAGCCTGCAAAATATTGCGTCGGTTAGCTTCACTGGTGAAGCAACGGGTGACGTATGGTTAACAGGCGTACAGTTAAGTTATAAGATGTAATCAGCTCTGCTGGTATAGATATTGAAGGCCTCGCAGTTGCGAGGCCTTTTTATTAATTGGCCTATTATAAAACAACGATTTCTCGATAAACAAAAGACAATTACTTGTATGTGTTTTAAATTTCGTTGTTATATTGGTTTGTTAAACAGATAAATCATATAAAAATAATCATGTCAAAATGATATAGGAAATCAGATGGTGGTTAAAAAATACATTGTCGCGTTAGACCAAGGCACTACAAGTTCTCGTGCCATTGTGTTTGATCATCAAGCGAATATTGTCGCTGTGGCGCAACGTGAATTTACTCAACATTATCCACAAGCGGGTTGGGTTGAGCATGATCCGATGGAGATATGGTCTTCGCAAAGTTCAGCGCTTGTGGAAGTGCTGACACGTGCTGGGATCAGCCGTCATGATGTCGCCGCAATTGGCATAACAAATCAGCGCGAGACCACGATAGTCTGGAACAAGCATACAGGTAAGACGGTATGTAATGCGATTGTTTGGCAATGTCGTCGCAGCCAAGCTATTTGTTTGGATCTAAAAGCTCAAGGTGTTGAAGACTTAGTACGCCAAAAAACCGGATTAGTATTAGATCCGTATTTTTCTGCGTCAAAAATCAAATGGATTTTAGACAACGTGGAAGGGGCTCGTGAACAAGCCGAAGCTGGGGATTTATTGTTTGGCACAGTTGATACCTGGTTAGTGTGGAAACTCACGCAAGGTGAAGTCCATGTGACCGAACCAACCAACGCATCTCGGACAATGTTATTTAATATTCACACCCAAGAGTGGGATGAAGAGTTGCTTGATCTGTTCAATATACCGCGGGCAATGTTACCTGAAGTGAAACCGTCTTGCGCAATATACGGTTATACCGAACTGGCTGGTAATCACATTCCAGTAGCGGGTATGGCTGGCGATCAACAATCGGCGTTGTTTGGCCAGTTGTGTATTGAGCCCGGGATGGCAAAAAATACTTATGGTACCGGGTGTTTTTTATTAATGAACACGGGTGATAAAGCGGTAGAGTCAACCCATGGGTTATTAACAACCATTGCTATTGGTGCTGACACAAAGGTGAATTATGCCCTTGAAGGCTCGGTATTTATGGGCGGCGCGGTTATTCAATGGTTGCGTGATGAGTTAGGTCTTATTACCGATGCTTGTGACACCCAATATTTTGCCGATAAAGTGGACGACACCAATGGTGTTTACTTAGTGCCTGCATTTGTTGGTTTAGGTGCGCCTTACTGGGATGCTGATGCTCGAGGTGCCATTATTGGCTTAACCCGTGGAGCTAATCGGAATCATATTATTCGCGCGGCATTAGAAGCAATAGCTTACCAGTCTCGTGATGTGCTTGATGCTATGAGCAAAGATTCTAATGTACCGTTAACACAAATTCGAGTGGATGGTGGTGCGGTAGCAAATGACTTTTTAATGCAATTTCAAGCCGATATTACTGGGGTCACGGTTATTCGTCCGCAAGTAACAGAAACCACAGCAATGGGAGCAGCATTTCTAGCTGGCTTGGCCGTTGGCGTATGGAAATCGACGGATGAATTGAAAACCATGCTGTCTACCGAACGGGAGTTTACTTCAACAATGGATATAACGACACGTGCGACGCTGTACAAGGGCTGGCAGAAAGCCGTTTCTCAAGTAAGCCCTAATGGAGACGTTGGGTAAACCAAGTCAGTATTACACCTCAATATCAATAAGCTGACTGGCGGTTTCTCCACGAGTGGAGAATCGCTTATCCGTTTTCATTCGCCTCGTTCTGCTACCGAGAGTTTTTTTTTCATCAACGGTTCTTGGTTTGGCTCGTCTTTCTTGGCGCGGAGCTTCCTGCCGTTGAATTGGCATTTTATGGGTAATGCCGGGAGGTAATTGTGACTGAGGCGCCTCGTGACTGTCTGCACTTATAGCACGAACCTGTTTGACTTGTTCAACAATTCTCTTACGCTCACTCACAGCCTGTACAGGTCTAGCTAGCATGGCATAAATGCTGTCGATACTCATGTTGCTCTCCTGTGGTGGTGAAATGAAGCTGAATGTTTATTCATCATAACTGTTTATCGGCTCAGTTTGATTAAATTTTAATCTTTTTTAAGTAATAGATAGTTTAGCGGTCACTTTCATACTCTTGATTGATAAAGTCACACCAGCTCCTAATTGGCATGGATATTATTAACTATGCTCATTTCATTATTTCTATCGGTTATTCAACCATGTCCCAAGGGCAATTGGATAATGGTAACGTCGCGATGTATACCCATATAAGACCTCCAACAACACATATATACGCCAATAGATTATCTATTAATGCTAAGCAGGTAGCAGGACAACACTTGAAACAGCGACACCGCTGTCGTGTAGTCCTCTTGCGTGATAGCACCTCTTTATACCGTTTTATGATTAAGTCATCATCACCGTATGCCCTTGAGGCATTAAGAATAATTAACTGTGATTGCAAGGTGAATTGATAAAATGCTTGCCCTCAACATCGAAGGCTAATGATATACACAGTGATGTTTGGTAATCGATTTTTGGTAGTCAATCCTTAGATATTGATGCTTAGTAATCGATATTTAACCGTTGATATATAGCAATTGATGTTTAGCAGTAATCTAATGAGCAAAAGTTGTTTTAGCGTGTATTTACTTAAGCAATTTACCTGAGCAATACGATACAACAAGGTGAGTAGAGAGGTGTTTTTGCCTCAATAATGCTGATATTGAAGATGCTCGACAGAAATAAACATAAAATAAAGAGCGTTTTTAAACGTAGAAAATCGACTCAGTCGACTATTTGTTGATTTTTAATGTGCTTAAAATTGAGCTGTTGAGCAATATTACGAGGTAAAGATGGAACATTCGAACGATTAAAGAACATTAATTAAAAAGATCGCGAGTCTATTTTAGCCGATAAAGTGACCGTTATGTCTCTGGTTTAACTCATTTACCCTGATTTTTAGCTGTTTTCCTCCAACAGCTCTGTCATTCATCCCGCTTGATATTAATTTGCTGCTAACCCGCTTGGGGTCTGGATTTAATATATCTGTCCATTGCTTGACAACACTTGCATAGAGTCCCTAAACTTAGCATTTGTGGGAAGAAGTGGATCATTGTGGATCAAATGACAACATTAAGGGCTAAATAACGTGTTTCGTGGTGCCAGTGCAATCAACATGGATGCTAAAGGGCGGATCGCTATTCCAGCGAGATACCGTGATGCGTTGCGTGTGGAACATGCCGGTACTGTGATTATGACCGTTGATATTGACGCTGCTTGTTTGTTGATTTATCCGTTACATGAATGGGAACAGATTGAAGCAAAGCTAAAATCGCTTTCTGATACCGATCCACTTGAGCGTTCCTTTAAACGAAAATTACTAGGTCACGCACAAGATTGTGAACTAGACAGCCACGGACGTATTGTTATTCCGCCGGCATTACGAAGTTTCGCCAGTTTAGAAAAGAAAACCATGCTGGTGGGCTTACTGAATAAATTTGAATTATGGGAAGAGAATGCTTGGCAGCAACAAATGGATGATGGCAATGCGCTTATTCAAAGCCAAGATTTAGCCAGCAATGAACGCTTGGCACACTTTTCACTGTAATGACCAAAAAGGTTAGAAGAACCCAATGAGCCAAGAGTTTGCCCATTTATCAGTATTATTGAATGAGACCGTTGATGGTCTCAATATCCAAAGTGATGGCATCTACATTGATGGCACTTTTGGCCGAGGTGGGCATTCGCGTCATGTATTAAGTCATTTAGGCGAAAATGGTCGTTTAATTGCAATTGATCGTGATCCACAAGCTATTGAAGCGGCAAAACAGTTTGCTGATGATCCACGTTTTCAAATCGTACACGGTGGCTTTGGTCAATTAGCTGAGTATGTCGAGGAACTTGGGTTAACCGGCAAGATCAATGGCGTATTACTTGATCTTGGCGTGTCGTCACCACAATTAGACGATGCTGAACGTGGCTTTAGTTTTTTACGTGATGGCCCGCTCGATATGCGCATGGACAATAGCCAAGGTCAAACTGCGGCGCAGTGGATAGCACGTGCAGAAATTGAAGATATGGCATGGGTATTTAAAACCTACGGCGAAGAAAAAAATTCGCGCCACATTGCCCGTTGCATTGCTGCTGACCGTGAAAAAACACCTTTTTTACGCACTAAAGATTTAGCTGATTTAATCGCGCGTATTACTAAAAACAAAGAGCGCAATAAGCACCCTGCAACACGGGTTTTTCAGGCTATTCGTATTTATATTAACAGTGAATTAGAACAAATCGATCAAGCACTTGAAGGCGCACTAGCAGTGTTAGCACCACAAGGGCGTTTATCGGTGATCAGTTTTCATTCGTTGGAAGATCGTATGGTTAAGCGTTTTATTCGCCGCCATAGTCAAGGTGAAAGCGTGCCACATGGATTGCCTATCATGGAAGCAGAGCTTAATAAATCGCGTAAATTAAAGGCGGTTAGTAAGGCATTAAAGCCTTCTGATGCTGAATTAGAGCTTAATCCACGTGCGCGTAGCTCAGTATTACGAGTTGCCGAGCGTCTGGATTATTAACCACTGAGGGTAATGTGAGCCAATCACCATTAAATTTGCCTCGGATTGTGTTACATGACATTTGGCACCATAAGTGGGTATTGCTGCTGAGTGTACTGGTTGTTTTGAATGGTGTCGCCGTCGTTTATACCAGCCATGTAACACGTAAGTTGATTACTCAATGGGATCAACTTCTGCAAGAGCAAGATCGCTTAGATATTGAGTGGCGAAACTTATTATTAGAAGAACAATCGCAATCAGAGCACAGTCGTGTGACTCGGATGGCAACCAAAGAATTAAATATGTCTCGGCCGCTTCCTAAGGAGGAAGTTATCATTCGAGTCCAGTGAGCATAGGGAATATGGCTAGACAAGCAAAGCAAAAATTAGGTCACGAACTTATTCCATGGCGTTTATACGTTGTGGTGGGGTTCGTTTTGTTGTTATTTTGCAGTCTAGTTGCGCGTGCGGCCTATATTCAAATTATTGAGCCCGATAAACTGCGTCACGAAAGTGATATGCGCACACTGCGCACAACTAGTAATCAAGTTCAGCGAGGCTTAATCACCGATCGTAATGGCGATATGCTCGCGGTTAGTGTACCTGTGCGTGCTGTGTGGGCTGATCCTAAACATGCCCATGATCAAGATGCATTTAAAGACATGCGACGTTGGCAAGCCCTTGCAGATGTTCTGCAAGAACCTGTCGACGAATTGGTCAGAAAAGTCAAAAACAATCCTAAAAAACGCTTTGTATATCTTAAACGTCAAGTGACCTCTGCTGTTGCTGACTATATTGAGCAGCTTAAAATTGGTGGTATTTACCTTAAATCAGAATCCCGTCGTTACTATCCTGCTGGTGAAACGGCTGCACAGTTAATTGGTATCACTAATATCGATGATGTGGGCATTGAAGGCATTGAAAATACTTATAATACCTGGTTAACAGGAACGCCCTCAAAGCAAAAAGTACGTAAAGCTCGCGATGGCAGTGTGGTTGAACGTTTGGATATCGTGCAAGAAGGCGAAAGTTCTAACGATTTAGTGCTCAGTATCGATCAACGTATTCAGCAGTTGGCATATCGTGAATTGAAACGTGCGACAGAAGTATACCAAGCGACGTCTGGGTCTGTGGTGGTTATCGATGTGACTACGGGCGAAGTATTAGCGATGGTGAATACTCCTTCATATAATCCCAATGCCCGAGATAATTTACAGCCTCATCGTATGCGTAATCGTGCCTTAACTGACACATTCGAACCAGGGTCTACGATTAAGCCTTTTGTTGTTGCCGCGGCTCTTGATTCCGGCACTGTGAAAGTAAATGAATTGATATCGACATCGCCAGGGTGGATGCGAATTGGTGGGCGTCAAGTTCGCGATTCGAGTAACTATGGTGACATGACATTAGCCAAAATTTTGGTTAAATCGAGTAATGTGGGAATTAGTAAGCTGTCCTTGTCTATGCCCGTTGAACAATTACTCGGTACATACCAATCCATGGGATTAGGCAATTATACGGGAATTAATTTAACCGGTGAAAGTGCTGGGTTAATTCATAATCGTCATCGTTGGTCTGACTTTGAACGCGCCACTTTATCTTTTGGTTATGGTCTTACTGCGACACCGTTACAAATAGCACGTATGTACGCCACGTTAGGCAGTGGTGGAATACTCTATCCTGTGTCAATTTTAAAACTGAGACAGCCGCCAAAAGGCGAGCAAGTCATTTCGAATAAAGTTGCCTATGACGTAATGGAAATGCTCGTTGGGGTAACTGAAACGGGAGGCACAGGAACCAAAGCACACATTGATGGCTACCCCGTTGCTGGTAAGTCAGGTACAAGTCGTAAAGCCGTTGCCGGTGGTTATGGCGATGATTACGTTGCTTTATTTGCTGGGGTAGCTCCCGTTCATAATCCTCGTTTGGCTATTTCAGTTGTGATTAACGAACCCAAAGGCGACAAATATTACGGTGGTGATGTTTCCGGCCCTGCTTTTGCCAAAATTATGTCTGGTGCCTTGCAAATGCTTAATGTAGAACCAATTTCAGAGCAGGAGGCTGTTAATTTGGCCACTGCGCGAGGAGCGCAAAATAATGTTATTAAATGATTTATTAGCGCCGTGGTTCCATTACTCTGGTCGCGAATCCGTTAATGGATTAACGCTAGACAGCCGTGACGTTGAACGTGGTGGTTTATTTGTGGCATTACCAGGTCATAAAGTCGATGGTCGAGCATTTATTCCTCAAGCGATTGATGCTGGAGCAACGGCGATACTGATCCATACCGATAATCCAGATGAACATGGCATAGTCGATCGTCTTCAATATACTGTGCCATTAGTGTTTTTTTGCCAACTAGGCCGCCAATTATCGGCCGTAGCCGCACAGTTTTACTTATCCAATAGCCAATCGTTATCTTTAATTGGAATCACCGGTACCAATGGCAAAACATCTGTAAGCCAAATTATTGCTCAAATTGTCTATTTACTCGGACATCAAGCCGCTGTAATGGGCACATTAGGAAATGGTTTGTGGGGCCAACTTGTGGATAGCGGCAATACGACTGCTGATGCCATAACGGTTATGCGCCAGCTTAGTGAGTTTGCTGCTAAAGGCGCTGAATTGTGTGCTATGGAAGTGTCTAGCCATGGTTTAGTACAAGGACGAGTAGAAGCGGCACCATTTGAGATAGCAGTGTTTACTAATTTAAGCCGCGATCATCTAGATTATCACGGTGATATGGATTCTTACGCTGCGGCTAAAAAACGCTTATTTCAATTTCCTAGTGTAAAACATGGTGTGATTAATATTGATGATGCCGTGGGCGAGAAATGGTTGACCCAACTTGCGAATGAAAAGAATAAATCATTCAGCATTAAAGGGAATTCTGCTGCCGACTTTTACTGTGATGCCATTGAATATCATGATGCAGGTGTCACCGCGACATTGCATTTTGTCGAAATTGATAGTGAAAAGTCAGTAAGTGTGCAGCTTAACTCGCCGCTATTAGGTGCATTTAACTTGTCTAACCTCGTGGCAGCAATAGCTGTTTTGTATTTACAGGGCAAGCCAATGGCATCTATTTTGGCGGTGCTGCCGTTGTTGGTTCCTGTTGCGGGTCGTATGGAGCGTTTTTCATCTACTAAAAGCGCGACTTTGGTTGTTGACTATGCCCATACTCCAGATGCAATTGAGCAAGCGTTAAAAGCATTAAAATTGCACTGCAAAGGAACACTGTGGTGTGTATTCGGCTGCGGTGGCGATCGTGACAAAGGCAAACGTCCTTTGATGGCACAAGCCGCTGAGCAATATGCAGATAAAGTGATGATCACAAGTGACAATGCCCGTAGTGAAGATCCACAAACCATTATCAACGATATTTTACAGGGTATTAGTCAACCTCAAAAGGTGCTTACCCAGGTAGACCGGATTGAAGCCATTACCCATGTTGTTTCATTAGCACAAGTTAACGATATTGTACTGCTTGCTGGTAAAGGTCATGAAACCTATCAAGAAGTGGCAGGTGAACGTATTGATTATGATGAACGCGCTTTGGCATTTAAGTTGTCTCAGGAGGCATCATGATTAGCGTCACTATGTCGGTATTAGCTCAGCATCTTAATGGCACCTTACATGGCCAAGATGGCGTAATTACGAATGTTAGTACTGACAGTCGTAACATTCCGGCTCAATGTTTATTTATCGCGTTAAAAGGCGAGCGTTTTGATGGCCATGACTTTGTTGATACTGCGATTAAAAATGGTGCAGTAGCACTGTTGGTCGATCATATATTAGTCGATCATCCTTTTGCCGCCGATATTGCGCAAATTGTAGTTGCCGATACCCAAAAGGCCATGGGCAAGATGGGCGCGTTTGTGCGCCAAACAGTGGCGCCTATTTGCGTCGCGTTAACGGGGTCAAACGGCAAAACCAGCGTTAAAGAAATGCTGGCCACTATTTTATCTCAACATCACCAAGTGTTATTTACCGCAGGCAATTTTAACAACGAAATTGGTGTGCCGTTAACTTTGCTACGGTTAAGTGAAGGTGATGAATATGGGGTGTTTGAACTTGGCGCAAACCATCGTGGAGAGATCGATTACACCTCATCATTAGTGCTGCCTCAAGTCGCGTTAGTTAATAATGTTGGCAATGCTCATCTTGAAGGATTTGGGTCACTGGAAGGTGTTGCTCAGGCTAAATCTGAAATTTTTAATCATCTGACACCAGATGGCACCGCAATTATTAATGCTGACGATAAGTTTGCAGACTTTATGCTGCAACAGTCGCAGGGGCGCAAACATCTGCGTTTTAGCCGTGAAATGAATGTCGATGCAGATGTGACTGCAACAGACATAGTGGCAGATGCCAATGGTTGTTATCGGTTTACATTAACTTTTGATGGACAGCAAGAAGTGGTGCAATTGCCATTAGCGGGTCTGCATCAAGTGAGCAATGCTCTGGCTGCGGCATCTATGTGTATTGCCTTGGACATATCGCTTTACGACATCGCACAAGGCTTTGCATTGCTCAAACCTGTAAAGGGTCGTATGCAGCCCCATGATCTTGGCCGAGTGTTATTAATTGATGATAGTTATAACGCTAATCCAACGTCAGTAAGTGCTGCGATTAATTGGTTGCAACAACGTGATGGATATCGTTGTTTAGTGCTGGGAGATTTAGGCGAATTAGGCGACAATGCTGGCCCTTTGCACGCCAGCATTGGATTGCAGGTTAAACATGCAGCCATAGAGTCGCTATTTTGTTGCGGCCAATTGTCGGCAAATACCAGTGAAGCATTTGGCAGCGAACACTTTTGTGCTCAAGAGCCATTAATAGTGGTATTGCAAAAACAGTTAGCAAGTACCACAGGTAATATTACAGTTTTAGTTAAAGGTTCCCGCAGCGCCGCTATGGAGCGAGTTGTGGACAGTTTATTAGATGCCTATGGGCGTGGGGAGTTAGTGTAGATGCTGGTTTATCTAGCCGAGTATTTAACCCAATTTTATAGCGGGTTTAACGTTTTTTCATATGTAACGTTCCGGGCTATTTTAGGCTTGTTAACTGCATTGGTGTTTAGTTTGTGGTGGGGGCCGATTTTAATTAAGCACCTGCAAACGCTGCAAATTGGTCAAGTCGTTCGTGATGACGGTCCAGAATCGCATTTCAGTAAGCGTGGAACACCGACAATGGGCGGTATTCTTATCCTTGCGGGCATTTTTATTAGTGTTCTGCTTTGGGGCGACTTATCTAATCGTTATGTGCTTGTCACTTTATTTGTACTCGCAAGTTTTGGTGTCATTGGCTTTATTGATGATTATCGTAAAGTGGTAAAGAAAGATTCTAAAGGCCTAATTGCACGTTGGAAATATGCGTTGCAGTCAATTGCCGCTTTAGTTGTTGCTGTGTATTTGTATAGCTCATCAACCATGGTTGGCGAAACACAGTTAGTTGTGCCGTTTTTTAAAGATATCATGCCGCAACTGGGCTTTATGTTTATTTTATTAGCTTACTTCACCATTGTAGGTGCCAGTAATGCAGTGAACCTAACCGACGGCTTAGATGGCTTAGCGATTATGCCAACCGTGATGGTTGCGGCTGCGTTTGCCTTAATCGCTTACTTATCTGGTCATGCTCAATTTGCCAGTTATTTGCACCTGCCTCATTTACCGTTAGCCGGTGAATTAGTGATTGTGTGTACGGCTATGGTCGGTGCAGGTTTAGGGTTTTTATGGTTTAACACCTATCCAGCACAAGTGTTTATGGGCGATGTAGGCTCATTAGCGTTGGGTGCCGCATTGGGGGTGATTGCTATCCTGGTTCGCCAAGAAATTTTATTGGTGATCATGGGCGGCGTGTTTGTTATGGAAACGGTATCGGTGATCTTGCAGGTGGGCTCGTATAAGTTACGTGGTCAGCGAATTTTCCGTATGGCGCCTATTCATCATCACTATGAGTTAAAAGGGTGGCCAGAGCCGCGCGTTATTGTGCGCTTTTGGATTATCTCGTTGTTTTTAGTGTTACTGGGTCTAGCGACTCTAAAATTACGCTAAGTAATTAATCAAGGTCAGTATTATGCAAACTCAATATACGCACATTGTTTTAGGCTTAGGGGCAACAGGGCTCTCGGTCGTGCGTTTTTTAGCGACTAAAGGCATTAAGCCTTTAGTGATGGACAGTCGTCGTCATCCGCCTGGTGCAGATACGCTGGCACAAGAGTTTGCCGATATTGAATTATTGGCCGGTGGGTTTGATTGCCGTTATTTAGTTCAAGCCAGCCAAATTATCATCAGCCCTGGTGTTCCAATCGATACGCCTGAAGTACGCGCTGCGTTGGACATGGGAATTGAAGTGATTGGTGATGTTGAGTTATTTGCTCGAGAAATCGCAGATAAGAAACCTTGCGTTGTAGGTATCACTGGATCAAACGGTAAATCTACGGTAACGACATTAGTGTACGAAATGTTGTTAGCTGCCGGAAAGTCGGTGGCGATTGGCGGTAACATTGGTACGCCAGCGCTGGATTTATTACCTCAAGATGCAGACTTTTACGTACTTGAGCTATCGAGTTTTCAACTTGAAACCACTCATTCATTAAATTGTATTGCGGCAACGTGTCTCAATGTTAGCGAAGACCATATGGATCGCTATAGTGACTTGAATACTTACCGTGAAGCCAAATTACGCTTATACCCACAAAGCCGCTTTGTGATGTACAACCGTGACGACGAATTAACTTATCCGCTAGAGCCAATGAATCAAAATAATTTTGGTTTGGGCGTGCCAGAAGGTGATGCATGGGGATTAAGTGATGGCAAGATTTTCCATGGTGACAGTGAAATTATTAATTTAATTGATGTGACCTTAATTGGTAGCCATAACCATGCAAACTTATTAGCCGCAATGGCACTAGCCGATGCTTGTGGTGTGGGTAAAGAAGCCATGATTGAAGTGGCTAAATCCTTTGTTGGCTTAAGTCATCGTTGCGAATTGATTGCCGTTAAGCAAGGTGTGTCGTATATCAATGACTCTAAAGCAACCAATGTCGGCGCGACAGTTGCCGCACTAGAGGGGCTTAATTCTCATTTAGGTGATTTGTACTTGATCGCCGGTGGCGATGGTAAAGGCAGTGATTTTCGTCCACTAACAGAACCGTTGAGCAATATTACCCAGCTTATTACCTTGGGGCGAGATGGCCGAAAAATTGCCAAATTAAAAGCAGGCACTATTGAAGTGGCAACGATGGCTGAAGCCGTCGCCAAAGCCGCTGAATTAGCATCGTCTGGTGACATAGTTTTATTGTCGCCAGCATGTGCCAGTTTAGATATGTATAAAAACTTTATGGCTCGCGGTGATGATTTTAGACAGTGTGTGGAGTCGTTAGCCGATGGCGAATAACGAGCAGCAACTTAGCTTGTTTAAACGGGGCCTTAATTGGACTTTGCCCTCGTTATTATCAGATGACCATACACCGGGTATGCCGTTATACGACCGTAGCTTTCTAGTCGCGATAGTCGGCTTAATGTGTTTTGGCTTTGTTATGGTGATGTCGGCTTCAATGCCTGAAGCGACCAAACTGACTGGCGACCCGTTTTATTTTATGTATCGCCATGTGCTTTACCTTGTTGGCTGCGTAGTGATTGCTTTCGTGGTACTGAAGTTCGAAGTCAGCTATTGGGAAAAAAACAGCGGCATGCTGATGCTAGCGGTGTTGGTATTATTGATAGCAGTACTGTTTATCGGTACTTCGGTTAACGGTGCTCGTCGTTGGTTGTCTATCGGTCCTATTAGGATCCAAGTCGCCGAAATGGCCAAGTTTGTGTTTATTGTCTACATGGCAGGTTACCTAGTACGTCGTCATGGTGAATTACGCGAAAACCGTAAGGGCTTCTATAAACCTATTGGGGTTTACGGTTTGTTTGCAGTATTGATTTTGTTACAGCCAGACCTCGGCACCGTGGTGGTGTTGTTTGTGTGTACGGTAAGCTTGTTGTTTTTGGCTGGCGCACGCATTACAGACTTTATGGTATTGGTATTACTTGGCGTGGCGACCTTCGTATTGCTGGTGCTATTCGAGCCCTACCGTATGCGACGTGTGACCTCGTTTATGGATCCGTGGGAAGACCCATTTGGCAGTGGTTATCAGTTGACGCAATCCTTAATGGCTTATGGCAGAGGTGATTGGTTTGGTCAGGGGTTAGGCAACAGTATTCAGAAATTGGCTTATTTACCAGAGGCACATACGGATTTTATCTTTGCTGTTATTGGTGAGGAGTTGGGGTTTACCGGTATTATTATAGTGTTATGCACGCTATTTTTTATTGCTATTCGCGCGATTAGATTGGGCAATTTATGTTTAAAAATGCAGCGTCCTTTTGAAAGTTATGTCGCCTATGGTGTCGGTATTTGGATTTGTTTTCAGACCGTAGTTAACGTGGGAGCCAGTATTGGTATGTTACCAACCAAAGGGTTAACCCTGCCGTTTATCAGCTATGGTGGCAGTAGCTTGTGGATTATGACTGCTGCGGTGATGTTGCTTGTTAGGATAGATCATGAACGTCGAGTTAGTTTGGTGCAAGCCGTACAAGGGAGAACCAGTTAATGAACAGTAATATTAGTAGTTCTCCTAAGATATTAATTATGGCTGGCGGCACTGGCGGTCATGTTTTTCCTGCACTTGCAGTGGCGAAGTATTTAGCTGAAAAAGGTTGGCAAATACGTTGGTTAGGTACTGCCGACCGGATGGAAGCCCGTTTAGTGCCTCAGCACGGATTTGATATTGAATTTATCGATATTAAAGGTGTGCGTGGTAATGGGCTTATGCGTAAGTTAGCGGCACCATTTAAAATTATCCGTTCAATTATTCAAGCCAAAGCGGTGATTGATGATTTTCAACCCGATGTGATTCTAGGCATGGGCGGATTTGCTAGCGGACCGGGCGGCGTGGCCGGAAAATTATCAGGTATTCCTGTCGTGTTGCATGAGCAAAATGCGATTCCAGGATTAACCAATAAGTTGTTATCTAAGATTGCCAAAAAGGTATTGTGTGCATTCCCCAATACCTTTGCCAGTAACGTCGCTAATGTTGAAGTTGTGGGCAACCCTATTCGCCAAGAGCTGATTGAGTTAGGCGCACAAATTAAAACTCCGCAAGCCGATGCGTTAAGAGTACTGGTGGTCGGTGGCAGTTTAGGTGCCAAAGTATTGAATGATGTAATGCCTGCAGTAGTGGCTCATCTGAGCAAATATCATTCTCTGACAGTTTGGCATCAAGTGGGCAAAAATAATCAGGCAACAGTGAAAGCGAGTTATCAACAACTTGGTCAATCAGACAGTGTCAATGTTGCAGAATTTATTGATGATATGGAAGCCGCTTATCGTTGGGCTGATGTAGTGGTATGCCGCTCCGGTGCTCTTACTGTATCAGAGCTAGCAGCCGTGGGGTTACCGAGTATTTTAGTACCGTATCCTCATGCCGTGGATGATCATCAAACTGTAAATGCATCAGTACTTGTTGATGCTGGTGCAGGATTTTTATTACCACAAACCATTTTAAATGCAGATAACCTTGCTGAAAAATTGCAGTTATTTGCTGAAAATAGACAAGAACTAGCCCAAATGGGTCATAAGGCAAGAGGCGTAGCGGTATTAGATGCGACTCAACGAGTAGCAGATATTTGTGCCTCATTTGCGAGAAAGGGTTGAAATGACTAAGACAGAAAGATACGCACAGCTTCGTAGCATGATCCCTGAAATGAGACGGATCAAGCGCATTCATTTTGTTGGCATCGGTGGTGCCGGCATGGGTGGTATTGCGGAAGTGCTTGTGAACGAAGGCTATCAAATAAGCGGCTCAGATATCGCTATCAATAGCGTGACTGAACGTTTGGCGAGTCTTGGCGCAAAAATTATTATTGGCCATCAGGCCCAAAGTGTTGAGCAGGTAGATGTTGTTGTGGTTTCTACAGCCATTAACCCGCAAAATCCTGAGATTATTGCCGCTAAAGAATTACGTATTCCGATCGTGCGCCGTGCAGAGATGCTGGCTGAGTTAATGCGCTATCGTCATGGTGTTGCGATTGCCGGTACTCATGGTAAAACCACCACGACGAGCTTAATTGCCAGCGTATATGGTCAAGCCGACCGTGATCCAACATTTGTGATTGGTGGTTTACTTAATAGTGCAGGTACTAATGCTCGCTTAGGCACCAGCCGTTACCTTATTGCTGAAGCAGATGAAAGCGATGCAAGCTTTTTGCATTTGCAGCCGATGGTCAGTGTGATCACCAATATTGAAGCCGATCACATGGACACTTATGGTGGCGACTTTGAGAAATTGAAAACCACCTTTGTCGACTTTTTACATAATCTGCCATTTTATGGTGTGGCAGTGATGTGTATTGATGATGAAGTGATCCGCGAAATTATGCCACGTATTGGCCGCCAAGTTGTCACCTATGGTTTCAGTGAAGAGGCTGATGTTCAGGCAATTAATTTTGCACAAAATGGTCATCAGTCAAGCTTTACGGTTAAACGTCACGGCAAAGATAATGTCGACATTGTGCTTAATTTGCCAGGTGAACATAACGTTCTTAACGCTTTAGCCGCAATTGCTGTCGCCAGTGAAGATGACATTGATGATAGTGCGATTGTACAAGCACTTGCAGAGTTTGAAGGTATAGGTCGTCGTTTCCAGCATTTAGGTGAATTTGAAACACCTAATGGCAGTGTAATGCTCGTGGACGACTACGGTCATCATCCAAGTGAAGTATTAGCAACGATTAAAGCAGCGAGAGCAGGTTGGCCAGACAAGCGTTTAGTGATGGCATACCAACCGCATCGTTATAGCCGTACGCGTGACTTATATGAAGACTTTGTCGATGTATTGTCACAGGTCGATTGTTTATTATTATTAGATGTTTATGCCGCGGGTGAAGCTCCGATCCCGGGTGCTGATGGGCGCGCTTTATGCCGTTCAATTAGATTACGAGGTCAAATTGACCCTATTTTTATCGCCAGTCCAGATCAACTAGCGGCAGTATTACCTGATGTGTTGCAGCATGGGGATTTATTTATGACTCAAGGTGCAGGCAATATTGGGGCTTTATCGAAAGAATTAGCCCAGAGTAATTTGGGTTGTAAAGTGCTTGTAGAAGAGCAATAAAGTGATTGATTTTTCACCAATTGTTGTGTGTGAAAATCGAGCTTTAAACCTTATGAATTGGTCTATATAATGACCGATCTTTTGGAGTTAACTCCGGAACAACGTCAGAGGCGGATTTAAGGTGTCGTGGAGCGATAAAGGGCGGCAACTAAAACATAAATTAGCTCGTGTTAATTGGTATTTTTGCACTGGTGTAGTGTTTTTATCCTGTGTGCTTGGCACCGTAGTTTGGGGTTGTGTGCAACTACACGAGTTGTTAAATGATGCTGATGCATTACCTATTGAAGCGGTTGCTATTAAAGGTGAGCGAATTTATACCACCGATGACGAAATTAAAAATGCATTACAGTCATTAATGCAAAGTAGCTTTTTTAGCGCTGATGTGGTGGATGTACAAAAAGCATTAGAAGCATTGCCGTGGGTTTATCATGCATCAGTAAGACGAGAATGGCCGGCAAAGTTCAAGATCACCTTGCAAGAGCAACAAGCTGTAGCGCATTGGAACGAAGTGTCTTGGCTTAATATTAATGGTGAAGTTTTTGATGCGTTAGCGCATTCAGAGCATGATGCATTGCCTAAATTATTTGGCCCAGAAGGGACAGAAATAGAAGTATTGACCAGTTACCAGCAGTTAGATGATTTATTGACAATAAACGAGTTTAAGTTGGCCAGTTTACGCTTAAGTCCACGCCATGCATGGCATGCCGTACTGGCTAACGGAATTGAAATTGAGCTTGGACGAGAAGATAAAATGTCACGGATACAACGCTTTATTAATGTGTATCCAACTTTGAAGCAAAGTGAAAAACCAGTTGCGACCGTTGATTTACGTTACGATACCGGGTTCGCCGTAGGTTGGGATGATTCAAAAAAGAGAGTCGACAATAAATGACCAAAAATCAGGAAAGAAACCTCATCGTGGGGTTAGATATAGGGACATCCAAGGTCGCAGTGATCATTGGTGAAGTATTACCTGATGGTGAGATTAGTGTCATTGGTTTAGGTAATCATCCTTCTCGCGGTATGGATAAAGGCGGCGTGAATGATCTCGACTCTATAGTGCGCAGCGTGCAACGGGCGTTAGATCAAGCAGAGTTAATGGCTGATTGTCAGGTTTCATCGGTGTACTTAAGTATTTCGGGTAAACATATTGCCTGCCAAAATGAAAATGGCATGGTGTCGATTAACGACGAAGAAGTAACTCAAGAAGATGTTGATAATGTAATCCATACCGCTCGCTCGGTTAAAATCCCGACAGAGCGTCGTATCTTGCATGTATTACCGCAAGAGTATTCAATCGACGTTCAAGACGGGATTAAGAGCCCAATTGGTATGTCTGGTATGCGTATGGAAGCCAAGGCTCATATTGTTACCTGTGCCAATGATATGGCAAAAAATATCACAAAGAGCGTGGAGCGTTGTGGTTTAAAAGTTGATGACTTAGTGTTTTCAGGTATCGCTTCTGCAGACTCAGTGCTCACAAATGATGAGAAAGATTTAGGCGTGTGTATTGTTGATATTGGTGGTGGCACAACCGATATTGCTGTATATACCAACGGCGCATTACGTCATTGTGCAGTTATTCCGGTAGCGGGTAACCAAGTCACAAGTGACATCGCCAAGATATTCAGAACACCGTTAACGCATGCTGAACAAATAAAAGTGCAGTTTGCCAGTGCCAGAAGTTCAACGGTAAGCCGTGAAGACAGTATTGAAGTGCCATCCGTTGGTGGCCGTCCTTCACGAAGTATGTCACGCCATACTCTGGCAGAAGTGGTAGAGCCAAGATATCAAGAATTGTTTGAGCTTGTTCTCAAGCAGTTACAAGATAGCGGTCTAGAAGATCAAATTGCAGCAGGGATTGTGCTTACTGGAGGAACGTCCTCGATATCGGGTGCCGTTGAAATTGCTGAAGCAACCTTTGGTATGCCTGTTCGTGTCGCATCACCGCTACCAGTAAAAGGATTATACGAATATGTGGATCAACCTATTTATTCAACAGGAATAGGGTTGCTTCATTATGGCGCAAGACGAGTCATCGAACGACAGTTCGAACGACCTGAGCGCCAAGGGGTTACCAGCTTTTTGAATCGGGTCAAAAGTTGGTTTAAGGGTGAATTTTAATAACGCAGACAAATGGAGATCAGACAATGTTTGAGATCATGGATACACATTCAGACGAAGCGGTGATTAAAGTCATCGGCGTCGGTGGCGGCGGCGGAAACGCGGTCGAACATATGGTAAAACACAGCATCGAAGGTGTTGAATTTATCGTTACCAATACAGATGCACAAGCACTACGTAAATCAAGTGCTGGTTCAACTATTCAGCTTGGCCGCGACGTGACTAAAGGTCTCGGTGCGGGCGCAAACCCAGATGTGGGTCGTCAAGCCGCTGAAGAAGACCGCGAGAATATTCGTGCTGCAATTAAAGGGTCTGACATGATCTTTATCGCTGCCGGCATGGGTGGTGGTACCGGTACTGGTGCTGCTCCTGTTGTGGCAGAAATTGCCCGTGAAGAAGGTATTCTAACCGTTGCAGTTGTGACCAAGCCTTTTCCTTTTGAAGGTAAAAAGCGCATGGCCTATGCAGAACTTGGTATTGCCGAGTTAGCTAAACATGTGGATTCGTTGATTACGATCCCCAATGAAAAGCTATTAAAAGTATTGGGTCGTGGTACTTCATTGCTTGATGCTTTTGCTGCAGCTAACAATGTATTACTTGGTGCAGTTCAAGGTATTGCTGAGCTAATTACTCGTCCTGGTCTAATCAACGTCGATTTCGCCGATGTGAAAACTGTTATGTCTGAAATGGGTAATGCCATGATGGGTACCGGTGTTGCTCGTGGTGATGATCGTGCTGAAGAAGCTGCAGAAGCTGCTGTGGCTAGCCCATTACTTGAAGATATCGACTTAGCCGGTGCGCGCGGTGTGTTAGTTAACATCACAGCAGGTATGGATATCACTATCGAAGAGCTTGAAACTGTGGGTAACCACGTTAAAGCTTATGCATCAGACAATGCCACTGTTGTAGTTGGTGCTGTCATTGATCCAGAAATGAGTGATGAGTTACGTGTAACTGTTGTTGCTACAGGTATCGGTGCAGAGAAAAAGCCAGACATTCAATTAGTGTCTAAGCCTGTTGCTCGTCCAGAACCCGTTGTAATAGAGCCACGTCCAGAACCTGTTGAAGATGTTATGACACAACAAAGTTACGCAGCACCTAAAGGCAATGCTGTTCCGCAGCCTCAACCTGTACAACGTACTGATGCTGACTATCTTGATATTCCAGCATTCTTGCGTAAGCAGGCTGATTAATACACGAATAAAACGTTATGTTTTTGCGTGACTAATGAGCGAAGTGTGCGAAAAAGGTTATTTTGCAAGCAGGTTTATACATTTACTCTGTGTTTGGCGTTTTTTTTGTGAAAAACCAAATTTATGGTAGCATGTTGTACCAGTTATGCATGATAGCCTAGGGCTATTTTTGCAACTATTTGTTTAATATTGATATTTATGGGCGACTGAATGATTTTTCAAAGAACTGTTCAAAAAATGGTGAAGAGCACTGGAGTCGGATTGCATTCCGGCAACAAAGTGACTCTATGCATTATGCCCGCACCAGTGAATACAGGGATTGTACTAAAGCGTACCGACCTTAGCCCAGCTGTGTCTATTCCAGCAAAAGCTGATATGGTTCGTGAAACCACAATGTGTACTGCCCTTGTAAACGATGCTGGTATTAGGATATCAACAATTGAGCATTTGTTTGCGGCACTTGCCGGCTTAGGCATCGATAATGCAATTATTGAAGTTGACGCACCAGAAATCCCGATTATGGATGGCAGTGCAAGCCCATTTGTGTTCTTACTGCAAAGTGCAGGAATTAAAGAACAAGCGGCAGCTAAAAAATACCTAAAAATCATCAAACCTGTGCGTGTTGAAGATGGCGATAAATGGGCTGAGTTAAAGCCTTTTAAAGGGTTTAGAGTTGATTTCAGAATTGACTTTGATCATCCAGAAATTGCTCGTAGTCAACAACACATGGTGATGGACTTTTCGACCTCAGCGTTTGTGAAAGACATTAGTCGTGCCAGAACATTTGGTTTTATGCGAGATATTGAATACCTACGTGCGAATAATCTAGCACTAGGTGGCAGCATGGAAAATGCCGTTGTACTTGACGAATATCGTGTATTAAACCCTGATGGTCTGCGTTATGAAGACGAATTCGTTAAGCATAAAATCCTCGATGCATTCGGTGACTTATATGTTGCTGGTCATGCAATCGTCGGCGAGTTTTCAGCTTATAAAACTGGTCATGCGTTGAACAATCAACTTGTACGTGCATTACTTGCTCAGCAAGATGCCTGGGAGTTGGTAAGCTTTGATAAAGAGGCTGATGTGCCTGTCAGTTTCATGGTTCCGGGTGCGTTAGCGCACGTTTAACCAGTTAAGATTGCCTATTACGGCTGGCTAATGCAGCCAGCCGTTTTAGTTTTTCACCTAAAGAACCATCAACATGTGCAGCTAATGCTTCAATATGTTGTGCTGCAGTGGTGCTGATCACATTTTGATTAGGTTGTGATTGTGGTTTTGCTAAGGCAAGTCCAGGATTGACTTTCACCTCAATAGCCGTAAGCATCGGAAGCGTGTCAGTTTGAAGCTGTTTTAATAGCTTCTGCTTTTGAAAGTTTATTCTCGCAGCCCATGCTGCAGATGTCGTTTCAATAACAAGAACACCCTGGCGGAGATTAGCGACTTTGAGCTGCTCTGCCACAGGACCATTTAACGTCTGTTTTACATAACTATTCAGATTATTAAGTAGTTCTGCTTTCTCGGCCAGTTCAGGCAGTCTCCCAGACAAATGAACTAAATTGCTGAGATCTTGAGGGGGCTTTTTCATATGATAATAAGATGGCTGAATTAGGCTATGAGTGTAACAGTTTTTATCCAAGGTCGAAATGGTGTAACGCGCTGGCAACCAAGTAAGCGTTGGTTACTCCTACCTATTATTCTGATGGCCACCGGCACAGGAATATATCAATATAGCACTGAGCGTTTTGCTAACCAACAAGCGAAAGTTGATGAAAATAAACAGCTTCGCCAACAGCAAAAGCAACAAGTGGTAGAACTCAAAACTGCAACAGAAACCCAGTTAGCAACTTTGGTTGCTCATGTGGCAAAAATGCAGGCCAAAATCACCCGACTTGAAGCCTTAGGGCAGCAAGTAGCGCAAAATAACCTCCTTGATGACCAATTTGATTTCTCAACAGAAGTCGGTATTGGCGGGTTAAGCGAAATCGGCAATGGTGTCGAATTAAGTCAGCTTATCGATGAAATGAATAAGTTGGCATCTAGAATTGATAATAATAATGTTCAGCTATCACTACTTGAAACAGTAGCATCTAATCTCCATATAGATGAAGAGCGTTATATATCAGGGCGGCCAATCGATAAAGGTTGGTTATCTTCGCCCTATGGTTTACGAAATGACCCTTTTAGTGGCCGACGAACAATGCATAAAGGTATTGATTTTGCCGGCAAAGAAGGGGCAGATGTTACAACTACTGCTGCAGGCGTTGTAACATGGTCAGGAAGCATGCTTGGATATGGTGAGTTAGTCGAAATAGATCATGGTAATGGTCTTCGCACTCGCTATGGACATAATAAATCTCTGTCAGTAAACGTAGGTGACGTCGTTGCCAAAGGCGATAAAATTGCCAGTATGGGAAGCACAGGCCGTTCAACTGGCCCCCATGTGCATTACGAAGTGCTGCGTGGTAAACAACAAATAGATCCACAGAAATACGTTTACCGCAAAGCAAGTTAATAATATTAACGGTTAATGCGCTCAAATGAGCCAAACCTACAACAGATAAGTGATTAAGATGTTAGGCAAACTACTGACAAAAGTATTCGGAAGTCGCAACGACCGCACCCTGAAAAACCTTGGAAAAATTGTTATTCAAATTAATGCATTAGAAGCTGATTACGAAAAGCTTTCTGATGAAGAACTCAAAGCAAAAACGGCAGAGTTCCGCACACGTTTAGAAAATGGTGAAACCTTAGATAACATCATGGCAGAAGCCTTTGCTGTTGTACGTGAAGCATCAAAGCGTGTATTTGAGATGCGTCCGTTTGATGTTCAATTACTCGGCGGTATGGTTTTAGACAGCAATCGTATTGCGGAAATGCGAACCGGTGAAGGTAAAACCCTAACGGCAACTTTGCCAGCGTACCTTAACGGCATAACAGGAAAAGGTGTTCACATTATTACTGTGAACGATTACTTAGCAACACGTGATGCTGAGAATAACCGTCCACTGTTTGAGTTTTTAGGCTTAAGTGTCGGAATTAACATTGCTGGCTTAGGTTCATTCGAAAAGAAAGAAGCCTACAACGCAGATATTACTTACGGTACCAATAATGAATTCGGTTTTGACTACCTACGTGACAACATGGCGTTTTCTCCACAAGAGCGCGTTCAGCGACCATTACACTATGCTCTTATTGATGAAGTCGATTCAATTCTAATTGATGAAGCCCGTACACCATTGATTATTTCTGGTGCGGCAGAAGACAGCTCTGAACTATACGCCAAAATTAATTTATTGATCCCAAGCCTAATCGCTCAAGACAAAGAAGACACCGAAGACTATGTTGGTGAAGGTGACTATAGTATTGACGAAAAGGGCAAACAGGTTCATTTAACTGAACGTGGCCAAGAGAAAGTTGAACAGCTTTTAATTGAAAAAGGCATGTTAGCAGAAGGTGACTCGCTCTATTCTGCTACGAACATTTCGTTATTGCATCATGTTCATGCGGCACTTCGCGCACATACCTTGTTTGAAAAAGATATCGACTATATCGTACAAGACGATGAAGTGATTATTGTCGACGAACATACAGGCCGTACTATGCCTGGTCGTCGATGGTCAGAAGGCTTGCATCAAGCTGTCGAAGCCAAAGAGGGCGCTAAAATCCAGAATGAAAACCAAACTCTGGCTTCTATTACTTTCCAAAATTATTTCAGACAGTATGAAAAGCTTGCCGGTATGACAGGTACAGCAGATACCGAAGCATTCGAATTCCAACATATCTATGGTTTAGATACGGTTGTTGTTCCTACAAATCGCCCAATGGTTCGTAAAGATATGGCTGACTTGGTCTATCTTACTGCGCCAGAAAAATACGCTGCGATTATCAAAGATATTGAAGGTTGTCGTGAACGTGGCCAACCGGTATTAGTGGGTACTGTCTCTATTGAGCAATCAGAGCTACTTAACTCATTATTGAAAAAAGCAAATATTCCGCATAGCGTGCTCAATGCTAAGTTCCATGAAAAAGAAGCTGAGATTGTTGCGCAAGCCGGTAGTTTAGGTGCAGTAACGATTGCCACTAACATGGCTGGCCGTGGTACAGATATCGTATTAGGCGGTAACTGGAACATGGAAATTGAAGCTCTAGAAAATCCAACGGCAGAACAGAAAGCTAAGATTAAAGCTGACTGGAAAATACGTCATGATGAAGTACTTGCTGCAGGTGGTTTGCACATCCTAGGTACAGAACGTCACGAATCTCGTCGTATCGATAATCAGTTACGCGGTCGTGCTGGTCGTCAAGGTGATGCAGGTTCTTCACGCTTTTACTTGTCGATGGAAGATAGTTTAATGCGTATCTTCGCTTCAGATCGAGTATCTGGCATGATGAAAAAGCTCGGTATGGAAGAGGGTGAGGCTATTGAGCATCCTTGGGTATCACGTGCTATTGAAAATGCTCAACGTAAAGTCGAAGCTCGTAACTTTGATATCCGTAAGCAATTGCTCGAATACGATGATGTCGCTAACGATCAACGCCAAGTTGTCTATGCACAGCGTAACGAGTTAATGGATGCTGAAAGCATTCAAGACACTATTCAGAATATAGAACAAGATGTGATCAGTGGAATAGTCGATCAATATATCCCACCGCAATCACTTGAAGAACTTTGGGATGTACCGGGGCTTGAACAACGCCTTGGTAATGAATTTGGCCTAAAGCTAACCATTCAAGAATGGTTAGATCAAGATGATAATCTGCATGAAGAAACGTTGCGCGAACGGATTCTAACGTCATGGAGTGAATTATATAAAGCTAAAGAAGAAATGGTCGGTGCACAAGTATTACGTCAATTTGAAAAAGCGGTAATGCTACAAACACTCGATGGACTCTGGAAAGAGCATTTAGCTGCCATGGATCATTTACGCCAAGGTATTCATTTACGTGGTTATGCACAAAAAAATCCAAAGCAAGAATATAAGCGTGAATCGTTTGAATTATTCCAGCAATTACTTGAAACACTGAAAAATGACGTGATAAGTGTACTGTCTAAAGTGCAAGTTCAAGCGCAGTCAGATGTTGACGAGATGGAACAACGTCGCCGTGATGAAGAAGCAAAAATTAAATTGGCTTATCAACACGCATCAGTAGAAGCATTAAGCGATACTGGTGAGCAACAAATAGAAGCACCTAAAACAGTGATCCGTGAAGGTGAGAAGATAGGACGTAACGATCCATGTCCATGTGGTTCAGGTCAAAAGTACAAACAATGTCACGGTAAACTCAGTTAACCCTTCGTTTATTATTGATGTTAAATAACAAAGGTAGCGATTATTCGCTACCTTTTTTATTTCTGGGATCATAAAACTTACAGCTAAATTAAACAATTGTGGATAACTTTGGGGGTAAATAGTGGGTATCATGTAGTTAAGTAGCCAAATGGATAAAAGATCATAAAAAGATCATTTTTTTGCACAAAAGCGCTTGCACTAAATCTTAAGCTGCCTATAATGCGCATCCACTGACACGGCATACAGCGAAAGCGAAAACCAGTTAGCGTTATTAACAGTCACTTAGTGGTGTTGATAACAGGCAAAAAGAAGTTTGAAAAAACACTTGACGCCATAAAGGGAATGCGTAGAATACGCAGCCCTGACCTACTGAAACGGTCAACGCTCTTTAACAATTTATCAAGTAATCTGTGTGGACATTCACAGGTATTGAGTTATTCGAAATTGTCTTCTGTTCTTCGGAATGTTGGCAATCAAAAAATTTAAACTCAATGCAACGATGAGTGTTCATAGTAATATGTACAAACATTTAATTGATTCTTCAGAGTCTTTTAAATGAAATCAGAATTCATTGAGCCGAAACCTTTTGGTTTCAAAAAACTTTAATTGAAGAGTTTGATCATGGCTCAGATTGAACGCTGGCGGCAGGCCTAACACATGCAAGTCGAGCGGTAACACAAGGGAGCTTGCTCCTGAGGTGACGAGCGGCGGACGGGTGAGTAATGCCTAGGGATCTGCCCAGTCGAGGGGGATAACAGTTGGAAACGACTGCTAATACCGCATACGCCCTACGGGGGAAAGGAGGGGACCTTCGGGCCTTCCGCGATTGGATGAACCTAGGTGGGATTAGCTAGTTGGTGAGGTAATGGCTCACCAAGGCGACGATCCCTAGCTGTTCTGAGAGGATGATCAGCCACACTGGGACTGAGACACGGCCCAGACTCCTACGGGAGGCAGCAGTGGGGAATATTGCACAATGGGGGAAACCCTGATGCAGCCATGCCGCGTGTGTGAAGAAGGCCTTCGGGTTGTAAAGCACTTTCAGTAGGGAGGAAAGGTAATAGTTTAATAAACTATTACTGTGACGTTACCTACAGAAGAAGGACCGGCTAACTCCGTGCCAGCAGCCGCGGTAATACGGAGGGTCCGAGCGTTAATCGGAATTACTGGGCGTAAAGCGTGCGCAGGCGGTTTGTTAAGCCAGATGTGAAATCCCCGGGCTCAACCTGGGAATTGCATTTGGAACTGGCGAACTAGAGTCTTGTAGAGGGGGGTAGAATTCCAGGTGTAGCGGTGAAATGCGTAGATATCTGGAGGAATACCGGTGGCGAAGGCGGCCCCCTGGACAAAGACTGACGCTCATGCACGAAAGCGTGGGGAGCAAACAGGATTAGATACCCTGGTAGTCCACGCCGTAAACGATGTCTACTCGGAGTTTGGTGACTTAGTCACTGGGCTCCCAAGCTAACGCATTAAGTAGACCGCCTGGGGAGTACGGCCGCAAGGTTAAAACTCAAATGAATTGACGGGGGCCCGCACAAGCGGTGGAGCATGTGGTTTAATTCGATGCAACGCGAAGAACCTTACCTACTCTTGACATCCACAGAAGAGACCAGAGATGGACTTGTGCCTTCGGGAACTGTGAGACAGGTGCTGCATGGCTGTCGTCAGCTCGTGTTGTGAAATGTTGGGTTAAGTCCCGCAACGAGCGCAACCCCTATCCTTATTTGCCAGCACGTAATGGTGGGAACTCTAGGGAGACTGCCGGTGATAAACCGGAGGAAGGTGGGGACGACGTCAAGTCATCATGGCCCTTACGAGTAGGGCTACACACGTGCTACAATGGCGTATACAGAGGGTTGCAAAGCCGCGAGGTGGAGCTAATCTCACAAAGTACGTCGTAGTCCGGATCGGAGTCTGCAACTCGACTCCGTGAAGTCGGAATCGCTAGTAATCGTGGATCAGAATGCCACGGTGAATACGTTCCCGGGCCTTGTACACACCGCCCGTCACACCATGGGAGTGGGCTGCAAAAGAAGTGGGTAGTTTAACCTTCGGGAGAACGCTCACCACTTTGTGGTTCATGACTGGGGTGAAGTCGTAACAAGGTAGCCCTAGGGGAACCTGGGGCTGGATCACCTCCTTACCTATACGACTAACTCAATACCTAAAGTGCAGAGATGCATGTGAGTGTTCACACAGATTACTTGATAGAAAGAAAGAGAAATTACGTTGGGTCTGTAGCTCAGCTGGTTAGAGCGCACCCCTGATAAGGGTGAGGTCGGTGGTTCAAGTCCACTCTGACCCACCAATCTTTCCTACTCTGCGTTGGATGATAACTCGTTTAGTAAACTAAACGTCGCTATCAACCGCCTTGATTAGAAACGATTGGCAAGCCAAAATTTTTGGTAAGACCTTCATTGAAGGTGAACGTAAAATCTCAAACTGTATGTAAAGGGGTTATAGCTCAGCTGGGAGAGCGCCTGCCTTGCACGCAGGAGGTCTGCGGTTCGATCCCGCATAGCTCCACCATTACATACAATTGGTAAGAGATGCCAAAGATAAACGAAATTTTATCTTTGGCTTTTTTAAGCCCGCTCTTTAACAATTTGGAAAGCTGATAGTACTAACTAAAGGCGCATAAATGATGATCCGTTGTCGTTTGTGTGATCACGTTAGTGCGAAAAACGTTAATGCGAAAGCATTAACACTTGAGTTCTCAAAACACTGTTTAAGTGTCTTGAATATTCTAAAAAACTAAGGCGAGTCCACTTCCTACCCTGGAGGTGAG
>NZ_RKKE01000004.1 GCF_003797125.1 Shewanella frigidimarina | reverse complement strand
ACTAAATTGTGCACGTTAGCCAGGGCTTCAAAGTCATTGGCCACCGCGGCAACGCCGGCAGGGGTCAAGCTGATGATGCCGGTCACGGGATCAATCTCAAACCAGCCATTGGTGTCGCCGCTGACGATACTGTAGGTCACTGGTGTGCCTTCTGGATCGGTGGCCGCAACAGTGCCAATCACGGTGCTGTCAGTGCTGTTTTCTAAGTAGTTAAAGCTGTAGCTGGTTTCGCCCGCCGGAGGGGTGAACTCAGGGCCTTCATTGACGTCAAGCTCAGTGAGGGTGACGTTAATGTTGGTGGTGTTGACGCCATCAGAGGCGCCGACGACTAAATTGTGCACGTTAGCCAGGGCTTCAAAGTCATTGGCCACCGCGGCAACGCCGGCAGGGGTCAAGCTGATGATGCCGGTCACGGGATCAATCTCAAACCAGCCATTGGTGTCGCCGCTGACGATACTGTAGGTCACTGGTGTGCCTTCTGGATCGGTGGCCGCAACAGTGCCAATCACGGTGCTGTCAGTGCTGTTTTCTAAGTAAGTAAAGCTGTAGCTGTCAGAAACAGGAGTATCATTTATTCGAGTGATCACCGGCGTGTCACTGTCTTGACCGGTTAAGTTGCCATCTGAAACGGTTAAGTCCACTGGCGGTAAGGTACCTTCGTTGTTAACGAGGTCAGCACCGGCTTGGGTTAACACCACTTCGCCGTTCACTAACGCATAGTAACCGTCGTCGTTGCTGCCTGGGGTGAAGTCCACGGTCAGTGCATCACCGTCTTCATCAAAGGTGGTGTAGGTTGCGGCCACATCGCCATCAACGGCGCTGTTTTCAGTAAAGTCATTGGCGACCACGTCAATGGTCGGCGCATCGTTGGTCGGCGCGATCACCGGTGTGTCACTGTCTTGACCGGTTAAGTTGCCATCTGAAACGGTTAAATCCACTGGCGGCAGGGTGCCGCCGTTGTTAACCAAGTCAGCACCGGCTTGGGTTAATACCACTTCGCCGTTGACCAACGCATAGTAACCGTCGGTATTGCTGCCTGGGGTGAAGTCCACCGTCAGTGCATCACCGTCTTCATCAAAGGTGGTGTAGGTTGCAGCCACATCGCCATCGACGGCGCTGTTTTCAGTAAAGTCATTGGCGACCACGTCAATGGTCGGCGCATCGTTTTGACCCGCAATACCCGGCGTGTCACTGTCTTGACCGGTTAAGCTGCCATCCGAGACGGTTAAATCCACTGGCGGCAGGGTGCCGCCGTTATTCACGAGATCCGCACCGGCTTGGGTTAACACCACTTCGCCGTTCACTAACGCATAGTAACCGTCGGTATTGCTGCCTGGGGTGAAGTCCACGGTCAGTGCATCACCGTCTTCATCAAAGGTGGTGTAGGTTGCGGCCACATCGCCATCGACGGCGCTGTTTTCAGTAAAGTCATTGGCGACCACGTCAATGGTTGGCGCATCGTTTTGACCCGCAATACCCGGCGTGTCACTGTCTTGACCGGTTAAGCTGCCATCCGAGACGGTTAAATCCACCGCCGGCAGGGTGCCGCCGTTGTTAACCAAGTCCGCACCGGCTTGGGTTAACACCACTTCGCCGTTGACCAACGCATAGTAACCGTCGGTATTGCTGCCTGGGGTAAAGTCCACCGTCAGTAAATCACCGTCTTCATCAAAGGTGGTGTAGGTTGCAGCCACATCGCCATCGACGGCGCTGTTTTCAGTAAAGTCATTGGCGACCACGTCAATGGTCGGCGCATCGTTGGTCGGCGTGATCACCGGCGTGTCACTGTCTTGACCGGTTAAGTTGCCATCCGAGACGGTTAAATCCACTGGCGGCAGGGTGCCGCCGTTGTTAACCAAGTCCGCACCGGCTTGGGTTAATACCACTTCGCCGTTGACCAACGCGTAGTAACCGTCGTCATTGCTGCCTGGGGTGAAGTCCACCGTCAGTGCATCACCGTCTTCATCAAAGGTGGTGTAGGTTGCAGCCACATCGCCATCAACGGCGCTGTTTTCAGTAAAGTCATTGGCGACCACGTCAATGGTCGGCGCATCGTTGGTCGGCGTCACTTCAATGGTTAATGTTGCGGTAACGCCAGTATTAGTGGTGTAGGTAATAACAGGAACTGAACCGTTCCAATTTTCATTGGGTGTGAAAGTATAAGAGCCATCTTCATTGATGATGAGTACGCCACCTTCAAGAGTCACTTCAGTGCCGGCAGGATAGGTTTGGCCGTCAACTTCAAATGTCACCACGCTTAAATCTGAATCTGGATCGCTATCATTATCTAATACATTGCCTGATGCGGGTGTGTCCTCAGATACAGTGACAACATCATTAACTGTTACTGTTGGGTCTTCAACAGGGGTGATTTCAATGGTTAATGTTGCGGTAACACCAGTATTGGTGGTGTAAGTAATAACAGGAACTGTACCGTTCCAATTTTCATTGGGTGTGAAAGTATAAGAGCCATCTTCATTGATGATGAGTACGCCACCTTCAAGAGTCACTTCTGTGCTTGCAGGGTAGGTCTGGCCGTCAACTTCAAATGTTACGACGCTTAAATCTGAATCTACATCGCCGTCGTTATCTAATACGTTTCCAGTGGCGACAGTATCTTCTGCAACAGTATTGCTGTCATTAACAAGTACAGAGACATCATCAACGGGTGTTACTTCAATGGTTAATGTTGCGGTAACACCAGTATTGGTGGTGTAGGTAATAACTGGGACTGTACCGTTCCAATTTTCATAGGGTGTGAAAGTATAAGAGCCATCTTCATTGATGATGAGTAAGCCACCTTCAAGAGTCACTTCTGTGCCTGCAGGGTAGGTCTGGCCGTCAACTTCAAATGTTACGACGCTTAAATCTGAGTCAGCATCAGTGTCGTTACCTAAAACATTACCTGATGCAACTTGATCTTCACCAACTGTTATTGCGTCATTGACTAATACTGAAGGGGAATCATTTTCAGTAAGTGCTTCTTCTTGAGTCACTGCTGTTGGGGCAGCAGCTTGTCCGGTTGTGTCGTAGCCAGAATCCGCAAGTGTTTCATCACCATCTCTTGTTACAGCAACATAACCAAAATCACCTTGGTTGGCAGTTGGGATGCCAGCCGCGGTTTCAGGTAAGTCAGTAGTTGGGTCTTCACCAGATGCAATCAATGCCTGTAGAGCTTCGATTTCATCTAATGCTTGCTGATCTGCTACTTGTGCAACAATCGTGTCATCGAGATTATCGGCTAATGTATTAATCGATTCGTCATTAGGGATGTTAGCACTATTAAAAATAGTACCGTCATCAAACGTAATAACGAAACCAAGATTATTACTGCTGGCAACTATTGCACCAGCCGGCACAACTTGACCGAGTTGTAGTTCCTTGGTTTCATTGTTAATCGTTATTGTTACTGAACTTTCTGAAGCAGAAAGTATTCCATTTTTTGACGTAGTTATCGATCCCATTTGAAGCTCCCAACAGCTTTAATACACTTAAATACCAATACACTAAGATGTACAATAACAGCTTAGTTAAATACTAGTATTAACATTAAAATAAATTTAGACACAATCTGATAATAATATCATTTGCTGCTAAAGTAGTCAATTTTTTGACGTTGAAGTAACATTAATAATATATTGAAAATATAGAGATAAATACCACCACATTTGTATATATTGTGTACGTTTTAATCTCATAAAAAGTTCATGATTACGGATTAACTCTTCCGCCTTTATATCGGCACCAATAGCAGTAAGATGAACCAATAGATAACAAAAAAGCCTGCAACATTGCAGGCTTTTGGTTTGTACAAAAATAATACTTATTGTTTACAGAATATTAGCTGCATTACGATAGCTATGAGCCGCTGTTGAATTTTCACCTAACTGTTCTTGTGTTTGAGCTAAAGCCAGCCATGATTGATGAGTTGGTGCTATGCGACATACATTTTGCCAATGAGTTTTGGCTTGTTTAGTCTCACGACTTTGAATGGCAAGCTTGGCAAGGCACATTTGATAGTCAGCATCATTTTCATGAGTGGTTTCTAATTTGCTGAGCAATTTACGGATATCTTGATCTTGAGCGGTAATTAAATCAGGTATTGCTGTAAATAACGCTGCTGATGGCGAAGCATTGAGTTGTTTATTAATTAATTTTAGCGCTTGATCTTTATGACCATACTGAATAAGTCCACGAGCATAGGCTAATATCAGTTCATCTTCTTTACGTTCTGATTTATTTAACCAATGCCAACATTTGGTTAACTCCGCTTCAGATATTTTGGCTGCATTGATCATTAAAATACTGTTGGTCTTAGTATTTAATTGGTTGAACTCAGTTTCAGCTAATAATTGACGCTTTTTAAGAATAGGTAACAACAACTTCAATGCCTGCCAGTCTTGCTGCTGTAAGTATAATTCTTGCGCCAATTTAAGCACTGGAGAGCTGCTTTTACTTGTCGGGTTCAGTTTATCTAATATTGCCCGGGCCTTAACCAGTTCACCTTGCTTCATTAAATAACGGGTGCGCGAAGTATAAACCGCTGTCTTTGCAATTGGTTTTTTCTCTGCTTGAGTTAAATAATGATCGCGAGCTGTAATATCACCTTGATAATGTGCTGCTCTAGCTGCTGCAAATAGATTTAATACCGGGATTTCACCTTTTTCAGCCCCTTTTGCCATTGCTTTTTCTGCCGCAGGCCAATCTTCTTCTGCCAGTGCTAAAGCACCGATTAACGTATGCTTTTTAGCGGCTTTTCTTCGCCATTGTTCTGGAAGGTATCGGCTACTTAATACAATATTTAATAACAAGATGATTAACCATTCGAGTAATTGTAGTGCAAAATAAAACACAATTAAGCCAACAATACCGGTCACTAAACTGGTTTCTATTTGATATTCACCAATTGCGATGTAAATGTAACCGCTTTGCCCAATAATGAGTGGGCTGATACACAGCCCAATTAAAATAAGAACAACATAAACTAGCGTCTTAATCATTGCGCAGGCTCCTGTGTAGGCATAATTTCACCATAAGTAACCAGTTGCTGCAGTAGTGGCGATGCTTGAAATTTATTGAGCGAAATTTTCTCAATGTTAACCTTGGCAAGCTTATCTAAAGACTCAATCATTGATTTGGTCTTTGGATCTCTCAAGTCAAAGTACTGTTGTAACCATTTGTCTGCTAACGATATAGACTGTTGATAATTCACTTGGTCAAATCGGTACAATGCTAATTGTGCTTGTAATAATTTGTTGCGAATATTTTCGACTAAATACCACTGTTGCTCAGGTGATAACAACGGTTCCAAATCGGTTGTACGCTTACGAATAGTGATAAAGCCATCAGTCAAATCGTGCCAAGTTCGGGCCAGGTTCTGTTGCCAGTCGTCAATTGAATCTGTTACTTGTTGAGTATTTTTATTGTCAGCAAAATTTTCATCAACACGATTTAATGGCAATTGTGTTAAGCCATCAATAAGGGAATCTAGCTCAAAAATTGTATTGGTGATGTCAGTCGTTTTTAATGCTTTAACTTTAGTGATGTCAGCTGCTAAGGCTTTGCGTAATAAAGTTAATGCAGGATCTTTCATCGCACCAATTCGTTCATCCGCTGATTGTAATAAACCAATAGCGGTTTGCGGATCGTTTTCTAACCACAGTTTTCTACCCGCCATGCGCACAAGGTATTCAGCTTCTGATGCCATCCAATGGTTAGGACTACGCTGTGCAATCACCGCAACGCGTTCTTGCAATTGTTTATTTGATTGCTGCAGTTCGGCTAATTTCGCATAAGCTTTGGTATCATTCAGCTGTTGTTGCTCTAACGTGCCAATGCGCTTATTGGCTGCCATTGCCGTTTGCTGTAATTCATATTTTAACGATTTATTTTGTGTTACTTGTTCCGAGATATTTTGCCCTAACTGAGTTTGACCATTACTTTGTTGATCAAGTTGCAAATACAGCCAATAACAAGCTGCAATAGCCACAATTGCCACGAGTAAACTGAACAGTACTCCAAGACGAATCCACCAAGAGCTAGGCTTCGCTTTGCGTCGACTATTATTAACCGGTGAATTGGTAGAGGAGTTTGACTGATTATTATTGGTTTTGCTGTCAGCAGATTTTTGGCTGGTTGCATTGCCTTTTTTGGTCTGTGCCGGTTTTTCTACAGGACTTGGTGCAGGAGAAATTACTTTCTCATCCTTGTGAGCTGGCGGGTTTGGATCTTTTTTATTGTTTTCCATGAACAGTCCTTGAAAGCAAAAATACAACCAATAAAAGCAATATTAATAAATGCGTGTCGATGCAAGATAACAATACAATAACAAATTATAACGCAAGACTCGCTAGTATAGCTTGAGTATTTGCTCCATTTGCATTGGAGATATGGCTTAAGCCCATTGCTTTTGCTTGTAATTCGACGCGATTACTGGGGACTATGATATGACATGCACGTAGCCATGCAAATAATTCTTTTGGTACAAGCTCAACTAAGTTGGATAATATTTCACCGCTGGTGACGACAATGGTGTCAATTCCAAACGATTTCCACTGTTGAGTTATCGCTTTACCGTCAAGGTTTGGTATTGCGCGTTGGTAGACTTGCCAATAGTTCACATTGGCGCCTCGTAGCTGTAATTGCTCTGCAAGTGTTTCTCGTCCGCCTAAACCCCGAACAATAATAAATGACTGTTTATCGACATCTTGTAATTGGGCTAGCGACAATAATCCTTCGCTATCTTGGCTGTGTTCTGGTGAGGTAAAAGCATCGATATTATATTGAGCTAGACTATCTGCCGTAGCTTGGCCTACAGCAAAATAACGACAGTGAGTCGGAAATTGCTGTTGCAGTTTTTGTGCGGCAAATTCCACTGCATTGCTACTAATAAACAGTAAGTTGTCAGTGTTATTTAAGTGGGTAGGATTGAGTTGTTCTGTGGTTTCTACAACCGATAATAGCGGAGTAACAAGATAAGCAACGTCTCGCAGCGAGAGTTGCTCTTCCATTGCTTGATTGCGCCCTTGTGGGCGCGTTAACAAGACTTTCATGGTCTGTTATCTTGATGGCACAAGATTAACTGGCATACACAGCGTCTAAAATAGTTTTAGCACCGCGACTCAGTAAATCCTCTGCAAGCGATTCCCCAAGTGCAACCGCATCGGTCTTAGAACCCGAGACAGTGCCTATAATGATTTGGCTGCCATCAGGATTACCAACTAAACCACGTAGAGTTAAATTATCACCGTTTATTTCAGCAAAAGCACCAATAGGAACTTGGCATCCGCCTTCTAAACGAGTATTCATTGCTCGTTCAGCAAGCACTCTATAACGGGTTTCTAAATGTTCTAGTGGCGCTAATAACGCTTTAACTCGCGCATCATCAGTACGGCACTCAATTCCTACCGCACCTTGGCCATTGGCTGGCAGTGATTCTTCGGCAGAAATAAAGTTAGCGATACGTTCGTTTAGCTTTAAGCGAATCAATCCGGCGGCCGCTAAAATAATCGCATCATAGTCACCACTGTCTAGCTTGGCTAAACGAGTACCGACATTTCCGCGTAAATCTTTGATAACTAAATCAGGGCGAGCAGCTCTAATTTGGCACTGACGGCGTAAACTTGATGTACCTACCACAGCGCCCTGAGGTAATTCGCTGATAGATTTATAATTGTTTGACACAAATGCATCACGCGGGTCTTCACGTTCACAAATCACTTGTAAGCCCAAACCTTCTGGAAACTCTACCGGCAAGTCTTTCATGGAATGCACAGCAATATCGGCGCGATTTTCAAGCATGGCAACTTCCAGCTCTTTAACAAACAAGCCTTTGCCACCGATTTTAGCTAAAGGAGTATCTAAAATGACATCACCTTTAGTACTCATTGGCAATAGCTCAACCGTAAGCCCAGGATGAATGCGCTCAAGCTCAGCTTTAACAAATTCAGCTTGCCACATTGCAAGTGGACTTTTACGTGTTGCGATACGAATTATATTTTCAGACATGGTAGTAGATCCAATCAGATAGCCTCATTGAGGTAATGCTATCACCGCTCAAGCTTTGATGTAACAAATCGATGGTAATTGTTTGAAGTCCGTAGGGCTTATTTTTGATTAATATTGTTTGTTAGCTACTGGAGTTATAAAAAATAAATGCTACGATGATCACCATTTAGGTAAAAATGTGATCTTGATTGGCAAAAGTAGTCATAAAGGGTTAGTCTTTTATAATTAGTTGTTACCAGATTGTTGCTTTAGAGAAAAGTAAAGGAAGTGAGTCTTGACCGATAAAACGGCTTATTACCAAAAGGATTTAGCTGAAAAGCTCAATGGCATCAGATTGGCAAGAGTGCTCAATGTGTTGCCTGAATCACAGCTGCATTTATTTCATCTTATTCCTTTTTTAATCCATCATAATCAAATCAATGTACCTGGTATTATCGACCCCGATACACCTTGTGGTATTCACGATTTTACCTTGTCAGATGCGATAGTGTCGGCATGTGATGCATTGTCTTTATCCATTCCAGAGATTATCCAGCCAAGTGATTGTGTTTTTGAAGGCATATATGCCATGGGAAGCACTGCTAGTTTTGGACAAAACCCTCAAAGTGACGTTGATATCTGGTTGGTTTACAATAGCAAACTGACTGATGACCAGCTAAAGTTAATTGAATATAAAAATAAACTTATCAGTGACTGGTTTGCCGGTTTTGAGTTTGAAGTGAACTTTTATCTTGTGCATCCGATGCAATTTAGAGAGTGCAGCGCATTTGATAATTGCCAGCCAGTAGGATTAGAACACAGTGGTAGTAGCCAGCATTGGCTATTATTAGAAGAGTTTTACCGCTCTCACATTCGGCTTGCAGGTAAAGTTGTTGCATGGTGGCCTGATGCCAATAGTCAAAATACCGAGTTTGATGCCAGTTTACTTTATCTTGGCGATATCAATTCTTTGCCAGCAGCAGAGTATTTCGGAGCCTCATTATGGCAGCTGTATAAGGGGCTCAATAAACCCCATAAAGCATTATTAAAAGTGTTGTTGCTGGAAACTTACGCCTCGGAATATCCTCGTACAACATTGATTACTCAACAAATTTGGCAATATTGTGAACAACAAGATTTTAGTGTTGATAACGATGCTTATTTATTGCTTTATCAACGTATTGAAACCTACTTGATAGCTCAAGGTGATGATAATCGTTTAGAAATTGTTAGGCGTTGTTTTTACTTAAAGTCAGGTGTCACGCTATCGTGTTTATCACCTAATAGTGCGACAGACTGGCGGGTAGAGAAAATTCAAAACTTGGTTAAGCAATGGGCATGGAGCCATGAGTTGGTAGCCACATTGGATAATAGTCCTTATTGGCATGCAGGTCAGCTTAAATGGTTCAATCAACAGCTCAGTGAACTGTTATTAGTCAGTTACAAAAATCTATTGCAATTTGCCTCAAAACAAACACTAAGTGAACGTATGCGGGTTGAGGAATTAGGCTTGCTGGCGCGTAAGCTACACACTTATTTTAGTGAAGATACTCATTTGTTACAGCCTTTAAACCGCTTATGGAGTCTATCTACTGCTGAAAAATCGTTGACCATCTTCCATTGTAGGCAAGCATCACGTTTTTATCTTTATCGCCAAGCATACCTTGAAAAAGATCCGTCTCAAGCGGTTGATAACGATCCTGCACATGAGTTCGACGATCATTCAATTCACGAAGCGGATAATATATGCAATTTAGTTGCCTGGTCAGTGTTGAATGGCCTCGCAACGGCAGATACTCAATGGTTTCAAGTTGGACGAGGTAAAAGACGGACAGATAAATTAAGTTACTTAACGCGTAAACTTATTCCTATTATGCACAATGTACCCACTGTTTATAAACGTGATTTATGTGAACCATGGTGCTATCAAAAAATTGTGTTGATTACTAATATGGATAGAGATCCGACAACTCAATTGAGTGAGCAAGAATTGATATTGGAACATGTTAATGCCAATATTCTTTCTTTTGGTCAGACAAAAATAAGTATGGTGTCATCTGTCGCAATTGTTTGTTTAAACAGCTGGGGTGAATGGCAGAGTCATCGTTTTAATGGAAAAACCGCATTACTGGAAGCCATTTCATTTATTATTTTGGGATTAAAACGCTCAAATGAGCAGGTTGATTTATCGATTATTAGTTGCTCGGCAAAATTAAAACAACCGATTTTTAATCAACTCAAAACACTTCTGTTACGTTGTTATGGTTCAATGAAGAAGGTCGATCAGACAAATACATTAATGCACCCGATAACCATTGGTGAGAAACATTATAGTATGCATTTCAATTCATTAGGTATGATGTATCGTAAAGTTGATTTAATAACAGGTACGGGAAATTTTAATTCATCTGTGTTGCCATATGCAGATTTAGCTGAAGACCCCTATTTGAATTCACCATCGGTAATCCAAAAGTTTATCGTGATGGGAGCGAAGCAGTATTTTTTACGTGAACGTCATCAAACTCTTGATGTGTTTATTGCGGACGATAATAATCAGCTTGAACATTTACAATATCAACACACTAGCATTAATGATTTTGTTGCCAAAGAAAGTCATTTATATGTTTTTGACGAGCAAAAACAACGATCCCCTGTTTTTAATATGCCGCAGTTTTTTCAACTTGTGGATATAGAAGGCAAGTTAACCGTAATACCTTTTGGTTTGTCAGTAGATGAGATGGGCTCAGCTTTTTAAGCATAAGCCCAATCTCAATGACAATTAAATGACTCACTTGGCACTTTGTTACGCTAATTTATTGCGATGTTTATGCGCTTATCTCGAGCAAAATGCCACTTTGTTTGTTGATGGCGTCAATCACAAAAGACATAAACTCCAATCCATTACGAGTATCTAACCATTTGCCATCGTTGTAATTAAAGTGATAACCACCTGATTTTGTAGCTAACCAAATTTCATGCAAAGGCTCTTGTTTATTGATGACAATTTGCGAACTATCTTCAAAAGCCAGCTGTAAAACATTGCCGCTGGCATTGATATCTACATCGGCATCTTGCTCGTCAATTGCTTTTTCTACCGCGTTCTCTATTTCGCCAAACATTTCATCGGCTAATCGATGAAACTCAGTATCTGTAATAGCCATGTATTTCTATCCTTTGCTTTCTGCGTTATGAATGCGATTATAAGACCATTATTCACTAGATGCACAGATGTTGAGAAAAATGAGACTGCTTTTATTTATTATGCTTGCTAGCCTATTGGTAACCGCATGTGGTCAAAAAGGGGTTTTATACAAAACTCCTGAGCCAGTGGCCAATAAAGTCGCCCCAAAACCTGCCAGCACTGATGTGCCGAAGCAAACTGAGGAACTCGACTCTCAACCCTCAACTTCACAACAAGAATAGCATTTATAAGGGACCGCATTTTGGATTACTTTTCATATCAAAATAATTCACTATTCGCAGAAGACTGCGATGTAGCAAAACTGGCCAAAACTCACGGTACGCCGCTGTACATTTATTCTCGTGCCACATTAGAGCGCCATTGGCATGCCTTTAATAATGCCGTTGCTGATCATCCGCATCTTATTTGTTATGCAGTGAAGGCGAATTCAAACCTTGCGGTATTAAATGTATTGGCTCGCTTAGGCAGTGGCTTTGATATTGTGTCTGGCGGTGAACTCTCACGTGTGCTGCAAGCTGGCGGCGATCCTAAAAAAGTGGTTTTCTCTGGTGTGGGCAAAACCGTTGCCGAAATGGAGCAAGCTCTTAATATTGGCATTTACTGTTTTAATGTCGAGTCAAGTGCCGAACTTGAACAGCTTAATGAGGTCGCGAGCCGCTTAGGTAAAGTGGCACCTGTTTCATTGCGAATTAATCCAGATGTTGATGCCGGTACTCATCCTTATATTTCGACGGGCCTTAAAGAAAATAAATTTGGTATTGCCATGGAAGAAGCCGAAGTGGTTTTTGCCCGTGCAGCAGAATTAGCTCATTTACATGTTAAGGGTGTGGATTGCCATATTGGTTCACAGCTCACCGAAATAAAGCCATTCTTAGATGCCATGGATCGCATGCTTGCATTGATCGATCGTTTAGGCGAACAAGGTATCCAAATTGAACACTTTGATGTGGGTGGTGGCTTAGGGGTAACATATAACAGTGAAACTCCACCACATCCAGACGCATATGCCGCTGCATTACTCGAGCGCTTAAATGGTCGTAAATTGAAGTTAATTTTTGAACCTGGCCGTGCTATAGCCGCCAATGCGGGTATTTTTGTCACTCAAGTGCTTTATCTGAAAGAAAACAGCGATAAGCGTTTTGCGATTGTTGATGGTGCAATGAATGATCTTATTCGTCCGTCGCTTTATAGCGCATGGCAAAATATTATTCCGGTACAACAAAATGATGCGCCAACCTTTGCTTATGATATTGTAGGCCCAGTATGCGAAACGGGTGACTTTTTGGGTAAAGACAGACAGTTAGCGGTAAAGTCGGGTGACTTATTAGCGATACGTTCAAGTGGCGCTTATGGTTTTGCTATGGCCTCAAATTATAATTCTCGCCCAAGAGTGGCTGAAATTATGGTTGATGGTGGTAATGATTTTGTTGTTCGTCAGCGTGAAACGCTAGAACAACTTTGGCAAGGCGAACATTTACTGCCATAGGCAGTAAGCTAGCGGCATAACGTTTTATAAGGAAACTTTTGTGATCCATTTCACTAAGATGCACGGACTGGGTAATGACTTTATGGTCGTTGATGGCGTAACACAAAATGTGTTTTTTTCGCCTGAACAAATTCGCCGTCTTGCCGATCGGAATTTTGGGATTGGTTTTGATCAACTTTTGTTGGTCGAGCCGCCTTATGATCCAGATTTAGATTTCCATTATCGTATTTTTAATGCCGATGGCAGTGAAGTTGAACAGTGTGGTAATGGCGCTCGTTGTTTTGCTCGTTTTGTTCGAAATAAAGGTTTAACGCAAAAGAATAAAATTCGCGTGAGTACTAACTCGGGTAAAATAACTTTACGAATTGAGCGTGATGGTAACGTGACCGTTAATATGGGCGTTCCTGTCATCGAGCCAAGCCAAATTCCATTTAAAGCCAAAAAAAGCGAAAAAACCTATTTATTGCAAACGCCGATGCAAACTTATTTATGCGGTGCCATTTCAATGGGTAATCCACATTGTGTGATTCAAGTCGAAGACGTACAAACGGTTAACGTGGACGAAATTGGCAGTAGCTTGACCCGTCATGAGCGCTTTCCTAAAGGCGTAAATGTTGGTTTTATGCAAGTGATTAACCCTGGGCACATTAAGTTACGTGTCTATGAGCGCGGCGCAGCAGAAACCTTAGCATGTGGTACAGGTGCATGTGCCGCGGCGGCAGTTGGACAATTGCAGGATAAGCTAGACAAACAGGTGAGAGTCGACTTACCTGGTGGCAGCTTAATCATAAATTGGGAAGGCGAGGGTAAGCCGTTATGGATGACCGGACCGGCAGAACATGTATATGATGGACAAATACAACTATGAGTGACATTACCTCAAAAGTCAGTTTGACTAATGTGGCCGCTGACAATACGGTTAGCAGTGAGCAAGCAAAAGATATTAATTCAATTGGACAAGATCTTGGCATCGACATGATGGCGAGCCTGCAACAAGCACCGTTTGATGAAATGTTGATCCGCGAATATTTATTGGATAATCCTGACTTTTTTAATCGTTATCCTGAGTTATTAGTTGCTATGCGTGTACCGCATGCGGAACGTGGCGCGGTATCATTAGTTGAACGTCGACAAGAGCTGTTGCGCCAACGTGTTAGCCAGCTTGAAGAAGAAATTACCTCGCTAATGAATATTGCCACTCATAATGAGAAAATATTCAAATTTAATACCGAATTGTCGTTTAAAATGCTTGCGAGCCAAGATTTAGGTGAGCTGCGTTTAGTGTTGTCAGAAGGATTAAAAAACGAGTTTGGTTTTAGTCATGTCAGGTTAATTACTGTGCACGATATTGACAGCGAATTAGCTAAAATTTGGCGTCATCGCGTCCAAAGTGGTTATTATTTTGGTCGGTTAACTCAATCAGAATCTAAGCGCTTGTTTGGTAGTGAAGTTGGCTCTGTGGCGTTAACTAAATTATCTGATGAAAATGGCCAAGTGATATTTGCTATAGCCAGTAAAGACCCAACGCATTTTCATCCCGATATGGACTCATTGTTATTCAGCCAATTGCGTCGTTTATTAGACCATATGTTGCCGAAAATGTAATCGTTAAGCTATGTGTTTTAAATGAGCATTTTTCAACGATGAAATAGACTTAAATGGCGACGGCCTGAGTCGTTACAATCTGGGAGTACCTTGATGAAGCCAACTGACTGGCAAACGATATTTAGCCAACATTTGTCTTCGGAAAGACAGCTCTCAGCCTATACCGTGCGCAACTACCTGTTTGAATTACGTCGTGTCGAAGACATGTTAGCTGAATCAACTCAACTGATTGAGGTTAGCCGTGATCAGCTGCAATCAGTAATGGCAACATTACACCGTAAAGGGCTGAGTCCCCGATCTTTATCTTTGTGTTTGTCTGCCTTAAAACAGTTCTTTGATTTTTTGCTGCGCGAAGGTGCTGTTACGGTAAACCCGGCACAGACGTTAAGTGCACCTAAACAAAATAAACCCTTACCGAAAAATATGGATGTGGATGCTGTCAGCCATTTATTGTCCATAGAGGGCGATGATCCTTTGAGCTTGCGTGATAAAGCCATTATGGAACTATTTTATTCAAGTGGTTTACGTTTAGCTGAGTTAGCCAGCTTAGATTGCGTTGACATTAAGTTTGATCAAAGCGAAGTTAAAGTGATGGGTAAGGGCAGTAAACAGCGTGTTGTGCCCATTGGCCAAGTGGCATTAACCGCGATCAAAACGTGGTTGAATTGCCGTAACCAGTTACCTTGTGTAGAAGCTGGGGATGCGTTATTTGTTAGCAGCCAAGGCAAGCGATTGTCTCATCGTAGTATTCAAGCGCGTATGGCTAAGTGGGGACAAGATCAAGCCATGGCGGTAAAAGTTCACCCACATAAGTTGCGTCATTCGTTTGCAACTCATATGCTTGAATCAAGCCAAGATTTACGTGCAGTACAAGAGTTACTCGGTCATGCGAACTTATCGACCACACAAATTTACACCAGTTTAGACTTTCAACACCTTGCCAAAGTGTACGATAACGCGCATCCAAGAGCGAAAAAAGACAGGGGGAAATAATGACATTGCAATTGCCTAAAGCTTCGATGATCCAATATCAGCGCCTACAACCTTTTAGCGCGATTAGTTTTGATTTAGACGATACACTCTACAATAATCTTCCTTATGTAATACATGCCAGTGAACAGCTGTTCTCGTTAATAAATCAAATCTATCCTGCCACCACAACATGGGACGCTGCTCAATGGCAGCAACTCAAACATGCACTGTTCAAACTACATCCAGAGTTAGCTCATGATACCAGTGCAGCGCGCTACGCCATGTTACATCAAGGTTTATTACACTTTGGTTATAGTGAGACAGAAGCCAGCCAAGGTGCACAAGATGGCATGACATGTTTTCATCATCATCGTAGTAATTTTACTGTTGATGAGAGCGTGCTGGAGTTACTAGAACGTTTAAGCCAACGTTACCAACTTATTGGTATTACTAATGGTAATGTCGACACCCAGCGCATCGGGTTAGATAAAGTGATGCAGTTTGTGCTACATCCTGGTCATGGGGTTAAAATGAAACCTGCCGCCGACATGTTTAGCCTTGCTTGTCGTCAATTAGATATTAAGCCGTCGGCGTTATTGCATGTGGGCGATCATCCGTTGTCTGATATCGCTGGAGCTAAAATGGCGGGTTGTCAAAGTGCGTGGCTAAACCCATGTATGCAGCAACGGCATAAAAAGGCGCAACCGGTATTACCGCATATCGAGATTAACCAATTGGATTTACTGCTTCAGTTGCTTTAGCTTCAAATCGATACCGGCTTTTAAGCTCATTTGTTCAACTTGCTCACGGCTCGCATGCATATCGGCATCGCCCACTCGAAAATAGGTACCGCTGTAAGGATCGGTGCCAACATAGATGGGCCTGAGTTTTACATCCACGCAGGGCACATGGATACGAATCAGCTTTTTAGCCATAATTTCAATAATTTGTACGTCGGTAGGCGCTAAAATATTGTGACTGATTTTTTTGGGGTCATGTAAAATTGCCCAAATTTCACTGAGCATCGGCATCGGATTAATAATTCCCTCAATCGTAAAGTCACCTTGCTGCTCTTTTACCCCTAAAATAATTTCCCCGCCTAAGGTGTTGGCAAAAGCGCTGTAGCTTTCCCACATACCTTCGGGCAACATTCCATTACCATCTCTTCCACCTGCTAACTTAAATTCAACTTGGGCAGATTCATGTAAGTTTGCAATGTCATCTAAGGCAAAGGTTGGGTAATGATGAGGCGACATTTAGGCTCCATATTGAGGTACGTAAAACTCATTATGTACTGTATGAAGTTTCGCAAAAAAAAGGAAGCAAATCCGTAAGGATGATCTCGAAGTTGCTTCAAAATGGGGAACCAAGGAGGATTATAGTGCTAAAGCTTTTGGGAATAATAAAGTGTTCTCAATCTCTATATGAGTTTGCAAGTCGGCATCAAATTCAGCCAAGGTGCGATAACATGTTTGCCATGTATGGCAGACACCTGCAGGTGGTGTGTAGTTATTGGTTAAGTTTCGAATGGTTTGCAACATGTGGTCTGCGTTATCGTGTTCATGCAACATCATGTTGATAGGGTTACTAATATGACCAAAGCATCCATCAACGGTTTTGCCTAAGCTGATCGATTTAATCGCCGGAAATAAAATGCGTTCTTCTTTCATTAAATGCGGCATTAATTCGGCAATTAACTCATTAACCGCATGCGCCAGAGGCTTTATCTCGCTGTGATCATCACCGTGTGCGCGGACCATTTTATCTGTGTATTCCACTAATAATGGGGCGGTTTCACGAATGTATTGATGATGAGTCGCTTCAATATGATCTATCAAATCAATTAATGATAAGTGCTGTAATGCGGGTGCTGCTTGTTCGGTTAACATGGCAATTCCAAAGGTGCACATAATTTACATGTATTTTATGTGCATCTTTAACAATGCTCAATTTATTCACCACTAATCTGTTAGCTAACTCACACATTAATCGAAAATTGATGCATTATTGAGTGCAAGACTCGCCTTGCGCCAATGTGCTTAGCAGTACTTTTGAACTGACTTTTTGTTGCTGTAGCATACCGCCGACTCTTAATAAGCTACCTTGCCAACACACTAACCCACGGTGATCCATGCTTGGCTGCGATAGTGTCTGCGGTGTGAGCCATTGCTTAGTAGCCAAGTCGAATCGATAATCATACGAGCTTGCCTCGCTAGGTTCACCGTTATAACCAATACCTGAATAGTTATACGGATTATCACTTCCGCCTAAAAATACAATTTGGCCACCAGTTGCTGTTTTAATCCCGGTAGCAGCCATGCGGTAATGTGCTGTAGCAGTTGCAGCAGCGTTTGATTTGGCAGTGTTCGATTCGGCTATGTTTGCTATTGATGGGCTGAGGCTTGATTCAGTTATTGTAGATTTACTTGCGTTGATGTTAGCCGCGACAGAGTAATGTGGCAGTAATTGCCAATCAATTCGTAAATGATTATCTGGATTGACCTCACCATATAAACACACGGGTGATGCTTGGTAACTGCGGCGCGAGTTGATATTAGCTTGTACTTTTACGCCGTCGCATAACACCAGCTGATTACCTACCATTCCTACTGCTTGACCAAATACAGCCGGTGCTGGTATTGGGCTTGCTTGAGCCCAAGTATTGGTCTGGGTGTCATACACTTGGACTAAATTGACGTTGCCGTCGTTGTGCCAGCCGCCAAATAAATAAATGTATCGCTGTTGGTACGTTGCTGCAGTGGTGTCATCAACGGCCACTGGCATGTCCGCAATACGAGTATATTGATTGGTCTTAATCGAGTATTGGTAATTATCAATTGTGCTAATTTCGTCATGATTTTCGGCCACGGTATAACCGCCAAACACATACGCCTTATCGTTAATACCTATGGCAATTGACGCCAATCTGCCCGCTAAAGGCGCGATGTTAGGGACATCTGCAATTGACTTCCACTGTGCATTTTTTTCTGTAAGTGATAACGCCCAAGCATGATTGTGTACCGCGAGATGGTTTTTCTCTGGGGCTAGCCCCATAAAACTGAGTAAATAGCTTTTGTTGTTACTGTGTACCAATGCGATGGCATTATTACTCACAGGTTGGGGCATAGTGGCAATTGATGTGTTTTGCAGTGGTGCGGCATCAACTGTAGTAATACACAAAGCCCCGATGAGTACTAATGATTGAATAACACTAGAAGTACCTTTTAATGACGATAGTATCGATGTCATCACTGGCGGTAATGAAGCGTTGTGCATGGGTTAATCCTTAAGTGCGAAGTCAGTAATGTATGCAAAAAGCAGATATTATCTCGGTTAATGTTTAATCCCAATCCCGACGCAGATAACGAATAATTTATTCACCCTTATTCGTGAGGCACCACAACATTCTGGTCTAATTCGGGGATTTTTACGTGAGTGAATTTTGTATTGCATTAGCTGTTTTGTGAATAGTATTCACCGTTAACGAGTGAGATTGCAACAAGCCAGAGTAACAAAAATAATAGAATCATTGTGATGTATTTTTACATAAAACTGCCATGCAGTAGTTGACGTTATTTTATAGCGTAAACGTGCAATTTTGCTTGTATGTGCTGTTTTTTATCATGAATTAATACAACATCATTCGCCATAGTGTCTCAAACACCGTTGATCATCAAACTGCTTACAGCATGTTAACGTTATATTGAGTCAAACTACCGCTATAAAAAATACCCGTTTTGTTTGTTTAGGTTAAGCCGAGTTTTACCAACCGTATTCCCTGAAACGCTCACAGCGGGTATTATCAAGTTAAATCCATCATTGCTCATTATTTACTGTAACGTTATCTTAAATATGAGTCGGTTACCCCCTGAAACCATTTAGTCGTAGGTTTTACTTTGTCATTAGAAAATTCAGTTAACTTTATCCCTCATAGTTGGTTTGGGCATTTGTATCAGCGTGACGTAAATGCGATCAAATTGACGCAAGAGGGGATGACTTTTATGCCTAGCCAAGGCCGATTTTTAGCAAGATTTAGGCATACCAATAAACAGCTTATTATGGGGCAATTATCATGGCAGCAATTAGATCATCCGCCACTATTTAGTGCCAGTTTACTCGGTAACTTACTGAGTTTTAGGGCCGCTGGTGCTCATTATCAAATTCCATTTTTAAGTTATTTGGCTAAATCTCATTTTAAGCAACAGGTCGAAATACTCTGGGCTTTATCTCATCAAAAATCGCTGTGCGATTTCATATTACGAGTTGAAAAAGCCATATCAAGCCGGTATTTACGCCAGTCATTAGTAGACAAAATGCGCGCTAGAATTGAACGTGAGTACTTTCGCTGGTTCCCTTGGAGTGAAGGGGCAGAGCTACCCGCTAATATACGTACCGCATTAACTCAATTACACGATTTTTATCACTGGAATAAAGCGGATGTAGAGCACTTACGTGAAAGCTATATTCAATCACAGTTGCTTGCATTTGCAGACTTTTTTGATCATGTTGAGTCAAATCCACTAACCAATAAACAGCGTCGAGCATGTATTATCGATGATGATAGTAATCTGCTGCTCGCGGGCGCTGGAACGGGGAAAACCAGCGTAATGGTGGGCCGAGCAGGTTATCTAGTGAATAGTGGTCAAGCTCAAGCTAATGACATTCTATTGCTTGCTTATGGCAAAAAAGCCGCCATGGAAATGGATCTGCGAATTAAACATAAGCTGGGCAGTGATGATATTAAGGCCAGTACTTTTCACAGTTTAGGCCTGAAAATTATTGCCGATGTTGAAGGTGTGAAACCTAGCTTATCAGCGTGGGTAAATGATGAACCCGCCAAAGACAAATGGGTGCATGATAGATTAGAAGTTTTGATTAAAAATGAATCTTATCGTAAACAACTTTTTGACTATTTCAGTCGTTATTATTACGTTGAAAAAAGCCCATTCGAATTTTCAACACAAGGTGAGTATTTTGAATATTTAAATGATAACGACATTCGCTCATTGAAAGGTGAAAGGGTCAAAAGTTTTGGTGAGTTGCATATCGCCAATTGGTTGTTTACCAATGGCATTGAATATCAATATGAAGCCAAGTATGAATTTGATGTCAGCACGGTTGATTTTCGCCAGTATCAAGCTGATTTTTATCTACCTGAATATGAGGTTTATATTGAATATTATGGCATTGATGAAGCCAATAATACGGCTCCTTTTATCGATCAAGCTGCATATTTAGCATCAATGGAATGGAAACGGCAGTTACATCATCAGCGCCAAACCAACTGCATCGAATTATTTTATTATCAGCACAAGAAAAGTCAGTTAATTAATAAGCTTGAAAAAGCTTTAACGGTATTTAAGGTTAACTACTCACCTTTACCCGATGAAGCGATATTGGCAACTCTTTATGAACTGGGACGAGTCACTGAGCTGGCAAAATTGTTTAGCCAGCTCATTGGCTTATACAAAGCAGCTTGTATTGACGAGGCCGGGCTGGAAAAGGTATTTGCCAATGCTGCTGATGCTACCCAAACGCGTAAAGCATTTGAATTACTCCAACCCATTTTACAGCAGTATCAACAGTATTTATCTGCTCACGGTGATATCGACTTTGAGGACATGATAGCCAAAGCGCTCGCATACCTGCAAAGTGGTCAATATGTCAGCCCATGGCGATATATCATGGTCGATGAGTTTCAAGATATTTCAGAACCCAGAGCACGTTTAGTGCGAGCCTTGCGAGATTCGCGCACGAAAAAAGGTAACAGCGATACTTCATTATTTTGTGTTGGTGACGATTGGCAGGCTATTTATCGCTTTAGTGGTGCGGATGTCCGTTTGACGACTCAATTTAAACGTTATTTTGGCCATGCCAGCGAAACGCATTTGGATCTTACTTTTAGATTTAATAACCTTATCGGTGAAGTGGCTAGCGCTTTTGTGAGTAAAAATCCGCATCAACTCAACAAAGATATCCATTCATTGGTACAAGTTGCCAAGCCTGCTGTATCAATACTTCGTCGTGGTACCAATGAGGGCGCAACTAAAGATGAGCCGAGTAACAACGCATTAGAGCAAGCCTTAAATGCTCTGTCCGTCCGCGTTACTCAAGCTGTTGATAAGCTTAAAGCTAAACCGACAGTATACTTACTGGCACGTTTCTGGTTTCAGTTGCCAGATAAAGACATGTTGCGTCAGTTAACGGCTAAATACCCGATGTTCGTGATTGAGTGTTTATCGTTTCATGCTTCAAAAGGTAAAGAGGCCGATTATGTGGTGATCATGGGAATGACCCAAGGCATACATGGATTTCCGTCGAAAAAAATAACGCCACCTTTACTTGATGCGTTTTTACCTAAAGCTGAAAATTTTGAGTTTGCAGAAGAACGGCGTTTATTTTATGTCGCGCTAACCCGTGCAAAGCACCGAGTTTACGTTATCGCCGATATGACCAATGTGAGCCCATTTATTGTGGAACTGATCCAACAAGATTATGCCGTTGAACAACAAGAATTTAGTACGTCTTTAGTGCAATCCTTGTTCGAACAAATTAACTGTGTCCGATGTACAACTGGGATATTAAAACCACGAGTGGGCAAGTTCACATCATTCTTTTCTTGCTCACACTTTCCATTATGCGATCACAAAGAAACAGGCTGTGACGAATGCGGCAGTCCGATGACACGCAAACGTTTTGTCGGTTTCAAGGTATGCCTCAATGACAGTTGTGCCCATATGGCGCCGCTATGTAACGTCTGTGGCGGTGATATGAGCTTAAGAGAAAGTGCTAGAGGGGCTTTTTGGGGCTGCAAAAATTATCGGGGTAACAACGTGCCTAGTTGTAGCAATACCATTAATACAGCCAAAATATCTCCGCAACAGGTGCAGTAGTCATTAGACATGAATGACCGTTTCTACTCGTATTTAACACTTGCTGATAAGTGGTGTGTTACTACGAGTGTAACTGATAAAACAAAACGGGCTTATCATTACTGATAAGCCCGTTTCATTACAATCACTTAGACGCGAGTCTTAGTTCATGCCATATTTCTTTAATTTCTTACGTAAAGTACCACGGTTGATACCTAACATATTAGCAGCGCGCGTTTGGTTGCCACGAGTGTGTTGCATGATGATGTCTAGTAAAGGTGCTTCAACTTCGCACAATACCATTTCATATACTTCAGAAGCTTCCTGACCGTCTAACTGAGAGAAGAAGTTAGTTACGGCACGTTTAACTGCGTCACGTAATAACTGCGGCTTGATAGTGCCGTTTGCTGTTTCGATTTTGCCTACGGTAAGCTGGTGAACTTCTGTGTTAGTTGTCTGATCAAACATTCTATTCTGCTCTTTATTAAATTCTAAACTAATTCATCAAAATAACATTCTACGAGGGAATGTTGCTGGGCAGCGGTTTCAAGCCGATTGAAGTCAGCACGAAATTGGCGCTGTTCCTCATGGTTTAGGTACCACCCGACATGCTTTCTAGCAAATCGGACACCTTTGTATTCGCCATATAAGTCATAAAGTTTCTTAAGGTGTTCAAGCATCACACTGCGTTGCTCTTCTGCCTTAATTGGCGCTAACTTTTTACCTGTTTCCAGATAATGTAGGATTTCTTTAAAAATCCAAGGCCGTCCTTGTGCACCTCTTCCTATCATCAGGGCATCGGCGCCAGTGTAGTCAAGTACAAACTTGGCTTTCTCTGGTGTGTCGATGTCCCCGTTAGCGACAACAGGAATTGAGACATTCTGTTTAATTGCTTTAATGGTGTCGTACTCGGCAAAGCCTTTGTACATGCATTGTCTGGTTCGGCCGTGAACGGCGAGCGAGACAATGCCACAATCTTCAGCAATTTGGGCTATTTCAACACCATTACGATGTTCAGGCTCCCAACCCGTGCGTATCTTTAACGTTACTGGCACATCTACTACAGCAACCACAGCTTGTAAAATCTCTTTTACTAAGCTGGGGCTTTGCATTAACGCAGAACCAGCAAATTTTTTATTCACTTTCTTTGCAGGACAGCCCATATTGATATCAATGATGTGCGCACCTTGTTCAACGTTGAACTTAGCGGCATTGGCCATTAAATCAGGATCTGCACCTGCTATTTGTACGGAGCGTATTCCTTCTTCACCAGAATGCATCATGCGCTGGCGGCTTTTGTCGCTGTCCCAAACGTCGGGATTCGATGAAAGCATTTCTGATACGGCTAAAGCTGCGCCATAGCGTAAACAGAGATTTCGGAAGGCCTGATCGGTGACACCTGCCATTGGTGCCACAATCAGCTGATTAGACAGTTGATACGGGCCAATTTGCATTTCGGACTTCACCTTGCTCTCCAAAGGGGCGCTATAGTAGCCCTTTTTTACGGCCGTGAAAAGGTCAATAAATGACCTAAATGCAACTTTTTTGCTTGACTTTTATTAGCCGTCACATCTTTGACTAATAAATGGCGTTTTTTGGCCATTTTTGAGCACTGGTGCGTGTTGTAGAGAGATGTTTTCCTATATACAAGTGTCAATTATGAATGTTAACAACCTGTAAACGAGAATTTACGCACTCAATTAGCTCGTAATATAGCCAATTGTTGAGTGCGTTTTAGGCTTGCGAGCTGACTACTTGCGTATTCCTGTTAAGCGACTCCAGTCTTCTTTGTTGCTTACTGGATCCATGATGAACCATTGGCTGTAGAAGTCGGATACTTCTTGTGCTTGTTCTTGCAATAAACCCGATAGCGCCAGTTTGCCACCTATTTTGACTTTCTCAGCTATCAAAGGTGCTAACTCTTTTAACGGACCAGCAAGAATATTAGCGACTAATACGTCTGCTTGTAAGTTGGCTGGTTGATTTTCTGGTAAATATAGGGCCAATTTATCAACTACATCGTTACGTTCAGCATTGGCTTTTGAAGCGTCAATAGCCTGATAATCAATATCAACACCGGTCACTTTTTTGGCGCCGAGTTTAATGGCGGCAATAGCCAAAATACCTGAGCCACAACCAAAATCGATGACTTCTTGGTTTGATAAATCAAGGCTGTCTAACCATTCTAAACATAAGGCGGTGGTAGGGTGAGTACCTGTACCAAACGCTAAACCTGGATCGAGAATGACGTTAACAGCGGTCGGGTCAGGAATTTCACGCCAGCTAGGGCAAATCCATAAGCGTGAACCAAATTGGATTGGGTGGAAGCTGTCCATCCATTCGCGGATCCAGTCTTTATCTTCGACTTGTTCAATTTTATGATTAAAACCTTTGCCTAAAAATGGCATTGATTCTAAAAACTCGATTGTTGGTGCTAAGTCAGTACCCGCATCAAATAATGCAATCATTACGGTATCTTGCCACAGTGGTGTTTCACCTAATTTTGGTTCGAAAATAGGCTCGTCTTGGCCATCTTCATAGGTGATGGAAAGTGAACCTTGATCCATTAATAAGTCACCAAGCAAGTCGGCGTTATCGCGATGTGTGTGAATGCGTAATTGGATCCAAGCCATGGGATTTTCCTAACTATGGTAAAAGTAATATCAAATTGGCGCTTATTATACCCAAGTTATTTTAAGATGCTCGTTTAGGTGAGAGTTTATTGGTTTTTTGCTCGGTTAAGATTGACCATTTACGGTCTCGTTTATATTAAAAATCGCGTAGGATATTGCTGATGATTAGAAAACAGGTGAGTCAGTTGCGTTAAACTTGATCTGTCCTAGTCGCGGTCATATCACTCCGGTCATGTTGTTATTACGCGATAAGTTACGTCAATATTGCCAGTAATTATTACCATAAAGCCACATTTTTAGATAAAATACTCGATTGTTTTATCTACCGAAAACTCGTTTCGATATTGAGTTAACTATCAGTATTATTTAAGTTTTTATTTGCTAGTTTGTGTGACCCACTTCTAACTCCCGCTTAATAATAGGTGAACATTATCACGGTTTGATTATTGTTCATTGCCGCTATTCAAAAACTCTTGATATGGTCAATACTTGTGATTGTGTATAACAGGATATGATGATTTATGGCTGCGAATTCTTTGCAAACGAAAGTCGACAGGGCGGTAAATACCGATAAAGGTTTTGCTCACCCTCTTTGGGCTGCTCGTGCAGATAAACTACAAAGTTTGTCTGGTGTATTACTGGGGCTTTTTCTAGTGATGCATTTGCATTTTGAGTCGAGTATTTTGTTTGGCAAAGAAGCTTTCTACCAAGTAGCACAGTTTCTAGAAGGTGGCATTTTCAGTGAAACTGGCCATGGCTATCCTCTGGTAACAAAAATTTTTTCCTGCTTTATGTTATTGATTCTGCTGATCCATGCGGTATTTGCATTACGGCGATTTCCTACTCAATTAGGGCAATGGCGAGCCTTACGAAATCAAATGCGTTTTTTACCCCATGAAGATACCAAAATTTGGTTTTGGCAAATGATCACTGGTTTTTTATTGTTCTTCCTCGTACCAACGCACTTATTCACCATGATCACCAACCCTGAAATAGGCCCACATCTTTCGGCTGAACGGGTGTATCACCTCAATGCTTGGGCTTTATATATCCTGCTATTACCTGTTGTAGCAGTGCATGCCGTATTTGGTTTATATCGCGTCGTGGTGAAATGGGGCTTGGTTGAGCAACGTTTTGCTATGCTCAAATTTGCCAAGGTGTTGCTAGTGTATTTAATGGTGCTAGGTGTGGCGAGTTTGCTGACGTATATTTTTATTGGCCGCTCTTTAGCATTACCTGTAGTGCCATATGTGTCGATGTTGTAAGGAATTAACATGAAAATTATTTATACCGACACCTTGGTGGTTGGTGCCGGACTAGCAGGATTAAGAGTCGCGATAGCCTCAAAAGAGCGCGGTCTCGATACCTTGGTGTTATCGCTGGTTCCCGCTAAGCGATCACACTCTGTAGCTGCCCAAGGTGGTATGCAAGCCAGTTTAGCCAATACCATAAAAGGTGAAGGTGATGATGAAGATATCCATTTTCAAGATACGGTTAAAGGTTCCGATTGGGGCTGCGATCAAGATGTTGCTCGAATGTTTGCTCACTGTGCACCCAAAGCGGTAAGAGAGTTAGCTCAATGGGGCGTTCCTTGGACACGAATAACTAAAGGCGATAGACAAGTAATTGTTAACGCTGAAAAAGTCACCATTACCGAGGCCGAAGCGGCTCATGGACTCATCAATGCGCGTGATTTTGGTGGTACCAAAAAGTGGCGTACTTGCTATACCGCAGACGGTGCAGGTCATTCTTTATTGTATGCTGTCGATAATAAAGCCATTTCGTTAGGTATTCCAGTGCATGAACGGATGGAAGCATTATCGCTTATTCATGATGGTGAACGTTGCCACGGTGTAATCGCTCGCTGTTTAATTACGGGGGAATTACGCGCTTACATTGCTAAATCGACCACTATTGCCACAGGCGGATACGGACGAATCTATTCTGTATCAACCAATGCCGTTATTTGTGAGGGGATTGGCCAAGCGTTGGCGCTAGATACCGGTGTCGCGACACTAGGAAATATGGAAGCGGTACAATTTCATCCTACGGCTATCGTTCCAGTGGGGATTTTAACTACCGAAGGCTGTCGTGGTGATGGTGGTGTGCTGCGCGATAAAGACGGTTACCGCTTTATGCCCGACTATGAACCAGAGAAAAAAGAACTGGCTTCGCGAGATGTTGTGTCTCGTAGAATGACCGAACATATGCGCAAAGGAAAAGGCGTAAATAGCCCTTATGGGCCGCATTTATGGCTGGATATTACCTTATTAGGTCAAAAGCACATTGATACCAATTTGCGTGAAGTTAAAGAGATTTGTGAAAACTTTTTAGGTATTGATCCGGTTAAAGATTGGATCCCAGTTCGACCTACACAACATTATTCTATGGGCGGTATTCGTACTAAAGCCAATGGCGAAAGCCCGCAATTATCAGGGCTGTTTAGTGTTGGAGAGGCTGCTTGTTGGGATATGCACGGCTTTAATAGACTCGGTGGCAACTCCCTCGCAGAAACGGTGGTTGGTGGAATGATTATCGGTAAGTATGTTGCTGACTTTGGTGAGCAAACTAGTTTAGTCGTTGATACTGATTTAATCGCCCAGTTTGGTAAGCAGTTACAAACAGAAGTTGATCAGCTTATTGAGGGTGAAGGAACAGAAGATCCATTTAAACTTAAAGCTTCAATGCAAAAAATTATGATGGACTACGTCGGGATTTTCCGCAATGGGCCTGAACTTGAAGTGGCTGTTAACCAATTAACCGAACTGCTTGAACGTTCGAAAAACCTCGGCTTAAAGTGTAAAAAACGCCACGCTAACCCTGAATTAGTTGAGGCGTTACGCGTCAAACGGATGTTGAAAGTTGCTGTGACCGTTGCATGCGGGGCGCTTGCTCGTACCGAAAGTCGAGGCGCGCATTCTCGCGAAGATTTTCCACAGCGTAATGACCAAGACTGGTTGAACCGTACCTTAACAAGTTGGCCAGATGCTAATAGTTTACGACCAGAAATGAGTTATGAAGCTCTTGATGTGATGCGAATGGAATTGCCGCCTGGTTATCGAGGCTATGGTGTTGATAATGCGATTGCTCATCCTGATACCCAAAAACGTCAGCAACAGGTTGAAGCTATTTTAGCTGAATTAGGTGACGATGCAGATAGGTATGCCAAGCAAGCGGCATTAATGCCTTTTGAGCTACCTGAAGAATATCAACCACGTAATCAGCGCTTCACTGATACTGTAGCCAAAACCGACGCTGAGTCTGGAGAAAAGTAATATGAGCCAAGCACGCACGTTAACTTTTTCAATTTTTCGTTATGATCCGCAAGAGTCTGGCGACAAACCTAAAATGGTGACTTATAGCTTAACAGAAGCACCCGGTATGACGGTGTTCATCGCGTTGAATCAACTACGCGAAACACAAGACCCATCACTACAATTTGATTTTGTTTGTCGCGCGGGTATTTGCGGCAGTTGTGCGATGGTGATTAATGGTTTCCCTACGTTAGCTTGTCGAACTTTAACCGCTAATTATCCAGATGGACATATTAAATTAATGCCATTACCTGGCTTTGATTTAATTGGCGATCTGTCGGTGAATACCGGTAAATTTATGCGCGAATTATCTGAGCGTTTGTCGCTGTGGTTGCATCCTAATAGCGCAGATAATGATATTCATCGTATAGAAGCGCCGATGTCACCAGAGGAAGCCACTAAGCTTTATGAGTTAGAGCGATGTGTAGAATGTGGTGTATGTGTCTCTGCTTGTGCGACTAAACAAATGCGTGACACTTTTGTTGGCGCAGTAGGTATGATGAAAATTGCCCGTTTTGAATTAGACAGCCGTGATACTCGAACCGCTGATGATTTTTACCATGTCATAGGTAATCAAGATGGTGTGTTTGGTTGTATGACGTTACTCGGCTGCCAAGATACTTGCCCGAAAGATTTACCGCATATGCAGCAAATTGCGTATTTACGCCGGAAAATGGCATCTGTTTAGGGCTGAACGGTAACAGGCGATGGCAAGTGGAAAGGCTAGATGCTAGAGCGCTTCGCTGCTAGAAACTATACGAGCTAAAGCTTTAAAGACGGGCTGAGCGGTAACAAGCTGCGAATGATAACAGGCGATGGCAAGTGGAAAGGCTAGATGCTAGAGCGCTTCGCTGCTAGAAACTATACGAGCTAAAGCTTTAAAGGCTGGAAGATCGATAACAAGCGGTAGAATGATAACAAGCGATGGCAAGTGGAAAGGCTAGATGCTAGAGCGCTGCTAGAGACGATACAAGCTAAAGCTTTTTATAGCAGCGAAGCGTACTATCAGGACGAAGTCCGCTCTAGATTCTAGGCATGGCTTTGGTTAGTAACCGTGATATACATATAAAAATGCCGCTAAATTAGCGGCATTTTTGCGATTATGTTGCGTTTAGGTAATTAATTACTTAGCGCGTTTCATTGCTGTGAAAAATTCTTCGTTAGTTTTGGTCATAGCCAATTTATCGATTAAGAATTCCATTGCAGAAACTTCGTCCATTGGATGTAAGATTTTACGTAAAATCCACATTTTCTGAAGTTCTTCTGGCGTCGTTAGTTTTTCTTCACGACGAGTACCAGAGCGGTTGAAGTCAATCGCTGGGAATACGCGTTTTTCAGCAGCTTTACGAGAAAGGTGTAACTCTTGGTTACCAGTACCTTTAAATTCTTCGTAAATTACTTCGTCCATTTTCGAGCCTGTATCAACCAGGGCTGTGGCGATAATGGTTAAGCTGCCACCGTGTTCAATGTTACGTGCAGCACCAAAGAAACGCTTAGGACGATGTAATGCGTTAGCATCAACACCACCGGTTAACACTTTACCCGATGAAGGGATGACGGTGTTATAAGCACGGGCTAAACGAGTAATTGAATCTAACAAAATGACGACGTCTTTTTTATGCTCAACTAAACGTTTTGCTTTCTCGATAACCATTTCGGCTACTTGAACGTGACGGCTGGCTGGTTCATCAAAGGTAGAAGCAATGACTTCGCCTTTAACCATACGCTGCATTTCTGTCACTTCTTCAGGACGTTCATCGATAAGTAATACCATTAACACCACATCTGGGTTGTTATAAGTAATACTTTGAGCAATATTCTGTAGTAACAATGTTTTACCGGCTTTTGGCGGTGCAACAATCAAACCACGCTGGCCTTTACCGATTGGAGAACAAAGATCAAGGATGCGAGAGGTGATGTCTTCTGTCGAACCATTACCGCGCTCCATGCGAAGACGCTCTTCTGCATGTAATGGGGTTAAGTTTTCAAACAGGATTTTATTGCGAGAGCTTTCTGGTTTATCAAAGTTGACTTCACTGACTTTCAACAGTGCAAAGTATCTTTCGCCTTCTTTCGGCGGTCTGATTTTACCAAAAATACTGTCACCAGTACGCATGTTAAAGCGACGAATTTGACTTGGAGAAACATAAATATCGTCAGGACCCGCAAGGTATGAGCCATCTGAACTTCTTAAAAATCCAAATCCGTCTTGGAGGATTTCTAATACACCGCCACCGAAGATGTCTTCTCCGCTTTTAGCGTGAGCTTTCAAAATTGAGAAGATGATATCTTGTTTACGGGTACGAGCCATGTTTTCCAGATTCATGCTTTCAGCAAGCGAAACTAGATCTGAAATTGGCGTGTCTTTTAATTCTGTTAAATTCATGTATGGGAGTCTTGTTTTGCGCGACGAAGCTTACCGCAATCAATCAGCAAGTTTGAAAAGATATTTTATGATTGATAAACGAGAAGAGGTTAATTGAAAAAATCTGATGAATAAATTAGCACTTTATGTGTTGGTCGTCCAGAAATTTAGCGTAAATAAAACCTAAAAATGGCACAAATTGTTCAAAACTTGTGCCATTTAACGTTTCTAGGCTAATTCTAGTTAGATCTTAGCGTCAATGAACTCTTTTAGTTGCGTCTTTGATAGTGCACCAACTTTAGTTGCTACTAGCTCGCCGCCTTTGAACATTAACAATGTTGGAATACCGCGTACGCCGTATTTCGCTGGTGAAACGTTGTTTTGGTCAACGTTTAGTTTTGCGACTGTAAGTTTGCCTGCGTATTCTTCAGCAACGTCGTTTAGGATTGGGGCAATCATTTTACAAGGACCACACCACTCAGCCCAGAAGTCGACTAATACTGGTGTTTCAGACTTTAATACGTCGTTTTCAAAGCTGTCATCGCTTAGGTATACAATTTTATCGCTCATGTAGTTCTCCAGATTTGGTTCCATTGCTAGTTTATTAATGGCTTACCATGTATATTGGGTCAGTTAAATAGCTTTTCAAGAGACCGTTTTAGTAATGTAGCTATTTCAAACGATCGAATCTTTTTTTGCAACCCCTACAGGTATGCTTGTGCTATGAGCCAAACACATTTATCGACCAAGAAATTCGCCGACTTCCCTTTAAAGCCCGAAATACTCGCGGCATTGAACGAGAACGGCTTTGAGTTTTGCACGCCAATACAGGCGTTATCTTTACCTATTTTACTTAATGCAAAAGATATTGCCGGACAAGCCCAAACCGGCACCGGTAAAACTATGGCATTTTTAGTGGCCACATTTAACCACTTACTTAATGTTGCTGCACCTGAGAGTCGCAAAGCAACTGAACCCCGCGCTATTATTATGGCGCCTACACGTGAATTAGCAATTCAGATTGCTAAAGATGCCAAGTTATTAGCGGCACATACAGGCTTAAAAGTTGGCATCGTTTACGGTGGCGAAAGCTATGAAACTCAGCGCGCGGTATTAGACAAAGGCGTTGATATTCTAATTGGTACCACCGGACGTATTATTGATTATGTGCGTCAGGGAGTGATTAGTTTAAGCCACATTCAAGCCGTTGTGCTTGATGAAGCTGACCGTATGTTTGATCTTGGCTTTATTAAAGACATTCGCTTTTTATTCCGCAGAATGCCTGATGCTAAGTCACGCTTGAATATGCTGTTTTCTGCCACGCTTTCAATGAAAGTGCAGGAATTAGCATACGATCATATGAATGATCCTGAAAAAGTTGAAATCGAACCGTTAGAAAAAACCTCTAAAAATATCAAAGAGGAAATTTTCTACCCGTCGATGGAAGATAAGATGCGTTTATTACTGAGCCTAATTGAAGAAGATTGGCCAGATAAAGCGATTGTGTTTTCGAACACAAAACACAGCTGTGAAAAGTTGTGGTCTTATTTAGAAGGTGACGGTCATCGTGTGGGTTTATTAACCGGTGATGTTCCGCAAAAGAAACGTATCCGCATTCTTGAGCAATTTACCTCTGGTGAAATCGATGTATTAGTGGCAACAGATGTAGCCGCACGTGGTTTACATATTTCTGATGTGTCACACGTATATAACTATGATTTACCTGATGATTGTGAAGATTATGTGCATCGTATTGGCCGAACCGGTCGTGCGGGACAGAAAGGTATTTCAATCAGTTTTGCTTGTGAAGAATATGCACTGAATTTACCTGAAATTGAAACCTATATTAACCATTCTATTCCTGTGTCTAATTACGATAAAGATGCGCTATTAGATGATATTCCGCCTCCGGCGCGTATTCATCGTAAGCCTCCTACATCTCGGACTCGTGATGGTGGAAGTAAAGGTGCTCATCGTAGTGGTGGAAATACTTCACGTCCGCCACGCCATAGGACTCGTAGACCATAGTCAATGCCATTGTTAACTGTATCTCAGCCGTATGCGGCGATAACATTAGGTTCTAACAGTTTTAATATGTTAGTGGCTAATTCGGTAGGTAATAAGCCGATTGTTATCGCTAAATATAAACGTAAAGTGCGCCTTGCCGAAGGTATAGGTGAAGATGGCATGTTGTCTGAGCATGTTATGCAACGTGGTTTAGAGTGTTTAGCCATGTTTGCCGACATGTTAGCGCAGCACCATATTGATAGTGCCAATGTAGCTGTATTTGCAACCGCTACTTTGCGTGTTATCCGTAATGCCGATGAATTTCACCAACGAGCGATGCCAATATTGCAGCATCAAATTGAGGTGATTTCGGGGTTGCGTGAAGCTGAACTGATTTATCAAGGTATGGTGGCCACCACTAAGGGTGAGGGACGCCGGTTAGTGATTGATATTGGCGGCGCCAGTACTGAGTTTATTATTGGTGATGGCAGTCAGGTGTTGTTTAAAACCAGTTTGCCAATGGGGTGTGTGCTATTTAATCAACGATTTTTTGCTAATGCACCGCTTCAAGCCATCGACTTTGAACAGGCCGTAGATTACGTTAATACGATTTTAGCAGAACATCGTCCTCACTTACTCGATTTAGGTTGGCAAAGTGTTGTGGGGGCTTCTGGTGCGGTTCAATCAATGGTATCGGTGTTACAGCATCGACAACGGCCAGAAGTGATTACCCTTAAGATTTTGTTTGGTTTTCGTAATGAGATATTATCGCAAGCAGATGCCAGACTTAGTGGCATTAACGGCTTAAATGCCGAACAAGCTCCTACATTTTCTGCGGGGGTTGCGATATTAATTGCGTTGTTTGAAAGCTTATCAATTAGTCGTTTACATCTTGCTGGTGGCGCACTTCGCGAAGGCGTATTACAACTGTTAGCTGATCGCATAGCAGCAAAAGTCTCGATATAGTCACTGCATAATCGTAATAAAAAATAGGTCGCCAATGGCGACCTATTTTTTATTACGATTATTAAGTTATTACTTTTAGTTGTTTAAACAAACATTTTCAATAACTTCTTACATAACTACTTTAAAATCTCAACTAAATCGGCTTCCAATGTAGCTTGAGGGCGTTCAACGATACGGCCTAGCTCTTTGCCTTGTTGCTTAACGATAAACGTTGGGATTCGGCTGAACGCATATTTTGCCGCTAAACCTTCAGGGTCTTGTTTACTTCGATCGACACCAATGTATTCAACTTCAATATTGGGATTGGCTGCCGCTTCAATGATTCGCATAAAGTGCGGTGTTTCGCGATGGCAATCTGGGCACCAAGTGCCAATAATCACGACTATTTGCGTCGGTTCTTTAATGGCTTTGAGTACATCGATCGCTTGCGCATCAACTTGGTAATTGGTAAACCCTTCAGTATAGCCGGGTAATTCAGTTGTTAGAGTTTGTGGTTGGATTACGCCAGTTAAAATCACTTCTTGTTTCTCCTCGCTGCATGTTGCAATAAAGCCTTGTTGATCTTTTTCAAATGCGCAACCTGAATTCGCTGATGCGGCCATAGGCAGCATTTGGCTACTGAAAAAGAGCGCTGTTGTGGCCAATAATGTTCTAACGTTATTGTGCATGATAATGTCTCGGTTAAGAAGAAAATACTGTACTTGACTGTATTCAAGCATGCTTAAACAGGGCTGTTAAGAGACTATGACTTATGATGTAGAGTTGATCACGATAATGAGATGTATGAGACTTACCTTATGATGTAATTGAATTGCAATTGACGTAGTGCGCAGTGTTAAAATAAAAAAGCCAACCCTAGATGGATTGGCTTTATAACTACGCAATATCGGAGGTTTACGAGTTTTGCTCTTTAAGCCACTGAGCAGCACGTTTGGCAAAGTAGGTTAGAATACCGTCCGCTCCAGCGCGCTTAAAGCAAAGTAATGACTCCATCACAATGGCTTTTTCTGCCAACCAACCATTTTGAATAGCAGCCATGTGCATGGCGTACTCTCCGCTGACTTGATAAGCAAATGTTGGCACTGCTAATTCTGTTTTGACACGGTGTACAATGTCTAAATAAGGCATCCCTGGTTTAACCATTACCATGTCGGCACCTTCTTGGATATCTAATGCCACTTCGTGTAATGCTTCGTCGCTGTTAGCCGGATCCATTTGGTAGCTGTGTTTATTGCCACCTTTTAAGTTACTAGCCGATCCGACAGCATCGCGAAAAGGACCGTAATAACTTGATGAATACTTAGCTGAATAAGCCATGATTTGAGTATTCACAAAGCCATTTTCTTCAAGTGCTTGGCGGATTGCACCGATACGACCATCCATCATGTCTGATGGCGCGACAATATCTGCTCCTGCAGCGGCATGAGATAAAGCCTGCTTGACTAGGATCTCGGTGGTGATGTCATTCATGATATAGCCAGTGTCATCGATAATACCGTCTTGACCATGAGTCGTGTACGGATCTAAAGCTACATCCGTCATGATACCAAGTTGTGGAAATGCCTGCTTTAATTCACGGACTGCACGTTGTACTAATCCATCAGGATTGTAAGACTCTTCTGCAAGTAAACTTTTTTTATCTGCTGGCGTCACTGGAAATAGTGCAATAAGCGGAATGCCAAGTTCAACAAGTTCAGCGGCTTCTTTTAATAATAGATCAACCGAGAAACGTTCAATTCCTGGCATTGAAGCAATTTTTTCTGAGCGTTGAAAACCTTCTAACACGAACATCGGATAAATGAGATCGTTAACTGTTAAGGTATTTTCAGACATTAAACGACGGCTAAATTCATGTTTACGCATGCGGCGCATTCTGCGCTGTGGAAAGGCACTAGTAATAATATTCAATTTCGACTCCTGGTTTAGATCTCGTCTGTTTCGAGCGGGTAATAGCAGACTTTGTTTCGGCCGCTGCGTTTAGCTTTATACAGGGCTTTATCTGCTTGTTCTAGTAATAGCATTGGGTGCTCATCACTGTCGATAATTGTTTCACTGACACCGATACTGACCGTTAAGGGTATCGTGTGGCCATTATGGACAATAGTAAGCTCGCTGATGGCTTGGCGAATTTGCTCTGCAACTAGCAGGGCACCTTCAATATCTGTACAAGGTAAAATAATAGCAAATTCTTCACCACCAAAACGTGATACGAGATCCGTTGGACGTTTTACGTATTCACATAATGTATTTGCAATCATCTTTATGGTGTAGTCGCCACTAAGGTGGCCGTATTGGTCATTGATATTTTTAAATTTATCGATATCAATCATTAACAAAGACATAGGTGTTTGTTGGCGACGGCTAATACGGCCTTCTGCAATTAGACGACGATCAAAAGCACTACGATTTTTCACTCCGGTAAGGCTGTCTATAGTGTTTTGCTCAGTCAGCTTTTGATTGACCTCATTGAGTTCGCGTAAGGTAATTTCTAATTCAAGTGTTCGTTCTTGTACCATTTGTTCAAGTTTTTCACTGTTTTCAGCTTCGTTACGCAGCGCTTCTTCACGGATCTCTCTAAGTCGTTGTGCTTGTTCTAATGTCTGTTGCTGGATCTCAAATTTAGCCTTTCGCTCATCGTTATAACGTAAGGCGAGCACCGCAGCCATAGTGATTACTTCAAAAGTGAGCCCTATCATTACGGGTATCTGTGGCGATATGCTCAGAGTGATTAGGCCGAGATAAATTAGCCCTGTGATAATGCACCCAACCATTAAACCCATACGGCCTATGGCGTATAAAGGAGCATTACGTTGGCCGCCAAAAGCTTGGATCAAGGAGAAAGCCATTAAAATTGTACTGATAGTTAATACTACAAATGCTAGAAAATACAGTGCAAAACTGTAGTTAATAAATGGCATGATGATAGTTAAGCCAAAACAAAGCACTGCCATGATGCGGCAAATACGCAGCATTTTTAGATTATGATATTTTAGCTGTAATACTTTCTCAGTAAACATCAATGAAAACCCCAGTGTTAATGGGATGATTATGATGAAAATATACTGCTGTATGATGGGCCATTGAGGCCATAAATAGCGAAATGATACGCCATGTATTGTCGCCGTGAGTAATGTAAGTCCTAATACATAGCCGCTGTAATAACTGTAACTATAAGATGCTGACGCAAGGGCAATAAATAAACTGAACAAGCAAATAGCGAGTAATAAGCCTATTTGCATACCACTAAACAAGTTCTTGGTTTCGGTTAGCCGTGTTAGGTCGTTTGATGACCACAACACTAATGGCAAACTGATACTACCTTTACTGTCTATTTTCAGATAAAAAGTATGAGTATCACCAGGTTCAAAATTGACTGGATATAAAAAGATATTGCTTTCTAATGGTCGTTGCTTAAATGGCAAGGAGTCGCCCATGACTTCAGTACTGACCAGCTCCCCATTGATCAGGTGGTATATTTTAACACTGTCGAGTAATGGATTATCTAAGGCAATAATGCGTGATAGATGGTCGTTGGGATTAAATATACTAAAACTCACCCAATAGTTTTTAATGCCTATTTTGTATGGTTGATTGGTATCGATTTTTTTCCAGCTGTTTTCTGGCCGTTGTAATAATGTGGTTAGGTTTTCAATATCATTACTTTGATTGGCATAAACCCAGTCTTGTAACTCAATTTTTGTTATGGAATCTGATGTAAGTCTAAGCGGTACCCCAGAGAGTGTATTAGCCCAACAGTTTTGGCTAATCAACAGCAAAAATAATCCAATTAACACCCTAAAGTGATATTTACATTGCTGTTGTAACTGATGAGTTATGAGGGGCATCATCAGTTATTATTCACGCTAAAATGAACTGGCAGTTGGAAAAAATCACAACTGTTTTTATAACATTCTTGCGCCAATGTTTGCGGTGATTGTTGGCGTAAATTAGCCATATACTCGACAATATAAGGTAAGTATTGGGGTAAGTTTCTACTCGACTTAGGTTTAGGCCGCATACTACGAGGTAATAAGTAAGGACTATCGGTTTCTGCCATAATGCGATTACTAGGAATCAACGGCACTAATTGAGCGAGCTCTTGTCCTCGGCGTTCATCACAAATCCAACCTGTAATGCCAATGTATAAATCAGCCGCTAAGCATTCAAATAACTCATCTTTACTGCCAGTAAAACAGTGCAATAAAGCATTAGGGAGTTGAGCTCTGTACTCATTTACAATGGCGATAAAATCACTATGTGCTTCACGACAATGCATCAGTACAGGCATATTGAGTTCGCAAGCCAGCTCTAATTGCGCTGCAAATGCCTTTCTTTGTGCAAGACGAGGTGAAAAGTCGCGATTGTAGTCAAGTCCACACTCACCAATAGCAACCACTGTTTCTTGTGTGGCAAGCTGAGTTAAACGTGCTTTGCTGTGTTGATCCCAAGACGATGCATGATGCGGGTGAACACCTGTAGTGCAGTAGAGTTGTTGCGGGTATTGTTGGCAGAGAGATATTGAGTCGGAGCTTTCATCGAGATCGCTGCCAATAATAATTAACGGCGAAACATGATGTTTCGCCGCGTCATTGATAATAGTGTCAATATCGTGCTTAAGCCTGTCGCTAAGCAGATTGACTGCAATGTCGATGTATTGAGTCATGTAATAAAAGTGCTGTAGTTACTTTAATCGTCTAACTCGGACAGTAGCATTGCGTTCATCGCTACCCAATAAAAATGAATTCAATGCACCCGTTTCAATAAAGATGCGTTGACCTTTTTTGATTTTATAATTCTTTGAATTACTTTGCTTCCATACTTGGCCATTGCTGAGTGTTATCACAAATGCGCCTAATGCATCTTTCTTGACGCTAATGACTTCAGAATAAATCTTATCGACTTCATCTTCTATTACTTTCTTTTGTAGGCCAAAATCATCAACGCTGAGCACTTGAGGGCTTGCTGCAGCTATAGGTGCCACAACTTTTGGTGTAGCTGGCGGCCTTGGAGCTTCTGATGGAGCTATCTTAGTTGTATTTGTCGTCGTCATTATATGAGCACTGGGTTTAGCATTAGCTGCTAATTCGTCATAACAAGTTAATCGCACGGTTTTGTCCGTTTTAGCGGCACATATAGACAGTTGCTGACCAAGATTAGTATTGGCATGTGCATTAGCCGACATCAATATGATCCCGACGGCAATTAAACTTAAACGCATTGATTCTTCCTTATTATTTTAGTCAGTAGAGCCTTTCTTTATCGCTTAATTCTCAGCTTGTTCGTTTTCTGGCTCATCTTCTTTTTTGCTGTAGAAACGTGCGGCGATTAGTCCACCTTCAAACAATAACAGCATTGGTACGGCTAGCATAGTCTGCGAGATAATATCGGGCGGCGTGAGTACCATGCCAACAACAAAAGCTCCTACTACAATATAAGGACGTTTTTGGCGTAACTCATCGGGTGTGGTAACACCAGCCCAGCATAACAAAACCACTGCTACAGGTATTTCAAAAGCTAAACCAAAGGCAAAAAACAGTTTTAAAATAAAACTCAAATAGCTGCTGATATCAGTAGCAACTTGCACGCCATCTGGAACTACACTAGTGAAAAAACCAAATACAACGGGGAAAACAATATAGTAAGCAAAGGCTATTCCAAGATAAAACAACAGGGTGCTGCTGGCTAACAAGGGAACAACTAAGCGTTTTTCATGTTTGTATAATCCAGGGGCGACAAAAGACCATACTTGATAGAGTACATAGGGAATGGCGATGAAGAATGCTAGCACGAGTGTTAATTTAAAGGGTGCAAAAAAAGGTGCGGCAACGTCGGTTGCAATCATGCTGCCTGTTTCTGGAAGCGAACGCATTAGTGGTAGAGCTATGTAGTGATAAATATCGTTAGCCCAATACACAATAGTAATGAATACCAATAACACGCTGCCAATGGCTCTAAGCAATTTGTTACGTAATTCAAGCAAATGGCTAATAAGCGGTTGCTGCTGCGACATGGATTATCCGTTTTATTTAGGGGTTGAACTGTTTTCGCTAGTCGCTTCAGATGACTTAGCTTCTACGACTGAAGGAGACTCGTCAGGTGATGCTTTTGGCGCTACAGGTGATGTGTCTTCAACTTTATAAGGGCGATTCACTGACTCAGCGGCTTTTTTCAGCTGATCAATCGACTCTTGTAGCTCTGGCGACAAATTGGCTAAACCTTTGCTTTCAGCTTTTTTTAAATCAGCATGTAACTGATCAATTTTTAGCTCTTGCTCAAGTTCATCTTTGACAGAGTTAGCCATGCGCTTAAGCGCGCGGATCCAACCTGTTAACGAACGTACTGCAACCGGTAGTCTTTCGGGGCCTAGTACGACTAGCCCCAAAATACCGATCAGCAGCAGCTCCATAAAGCCGATACCGTCAAACATAATAAATTACGCCTGTTTATCTTTAGATTCTGTTTCAGGTTGCTTTTCTGCAGCCTGTTGCGAAGTCGCTGCAGTTTGTTCTTTTTCTTTGTCATCTAAAGATTTATTTTCATCTTCTGGAGTCATGGCGTTTTTAAAGCCTTTTACTGCTCCACCTAAATCACCGCCCAAAGAACGCAATTTTTTAGTCCCAAATAATAGAATGACAATTAACGCTACGATTAGAAGCTGCCAAATACTGATGCCGCCCATGAAGATTTTCCTCTTTAAAGTAAAATGGTTTTTGTAGAAAAGTTATTTCAAAATCCATAATAACACTCAATTCTTTAAGTATTATGAACCTCTAATAAATTAGTGCTAGCTAAAATTTACGATTCTTTGGCCTAGATCTCCATCCTATCGCCCAAATCGATATACCTGCACCGATACAGGTATATGCAGGCCATAGTGTAACTATTTGAGTAAATAAAATTGTGCCACAGATCAATAATACAGCCGATGTGATAAGTAGATAATTACTCTTATGCGATTTCTGTTGGTAGCGCAAGTACTTATCTAACATTTGCTGTTGAGTGCCGAGTAATTTACGACCTAGTTTTAAATTGTCGTAAATCAATTCAGGAAACTCAGGGAGTTTATCTGCCCAAAACGGCGCATTTGATTTTACTTTGTTGAACATGGCTTTAGGGCCGACTTGTTCTGACATCCAATTTTCTAGGAAGGGTTTGGCTGTTTGCCATAAATCTAGTTGCGGATATAACTGGCGGCCTAAACCTTCAATATACAGTAAGGTTTTTTCGAGTAGCACCAGTTGTGGCTGCACCACAATATCAAAATGACGCGCGGTTCTAAACAACTCTAACAGAACATGACCGAATGAAATTTCATCCAATGGTTTATTAAACATGGGTTCGCAAACTACTTTTACAGCTTGTTCAAACGCAATAATATCTGTGCGTTCCGATACCCAACCTGACTCAATATACAGCTGGGCAATACGGTGGTAATCGCGATTAAAAAAGGCTAAAAAGTTTTCTGCAAGGTAACGTTTATCCACTTCGGTTAATGTGCCCATAATGCCGCAGTCTAGGCCGATATAAAATGGGTCGTCTGGATGTTCACGACTGATAAAAATGTTGCCTGGATGCATATCTGCGTGAAAAAAATTGTCTCGAAACACTTGGGTGAAAAACAATTCTACACCGCGTTCAGCAAGCAGTTTAAAGTTGGTACCTTGAGCTCGTAACGCTTCGGTGTCAGATACTGGAATACCGTAAATGCGTTCCATGACCATAAGGCGTTGATAACTGTGTTCTTCGTAAACAAAAGGCACATACAGCGAATTGGAACCCAGAAAATTATTGCGCAGCTTAATGGCGTTGAGTGCTTCGAGCTTTAAGTTTAGCTCGCCTAGAATGGTGGTGCGGTAATCTTCAATCACTTCTGCTGGGCGTAAACGATTACCGTCACCTAATAAGGTTTCGAGTAAGTTAGCCGTTTGAGTCATTAACTGTAAGTCAGCTAATATCTGCTGCTCAACATTAGGCCGCAGCACTTTAAGTACCACCGCTTTACCGTTAGATTTTAAGGTAGCAGTGTGCACTTGTGATATGGATGCCGAGGCAAGTGGTGTATCGTTAAAATCGTCGAAATAGGTTGCGATAGGAGCACCAAGCTCAGCTTCGATGGCTTCTCGTGCTAAAGCGGAATCAAACGGAGGTACTCTGTCTTGCAACATGGCCAACTGATAGGCCCATTCGTCGTCAAGTAAATCACGGCGAGTCGACAACATTTGCCCTAGTTTGATGTATACAGGCCCTAAATCTTGCATCGCTAATTTTAAGCGTTCTGCTGGCGATTTAGTTTTATGTTTATTACGGACCCAAAATAAACTGTTGCGCACAATGGCGAAATACCAAGGCTTTTTGTGTTTAGGTATTAAGTCATCTAAGCCAAAATGCAGAATGGTTTTAATGACATGGTAACCACGCCTGATACTTGCAGTTGTCATTGCGTTATTTGATCTCTTAATTGGGCTATCTTGGCTTCGATACGTTCGGTTTGACTGACTAGTTCGTCCAGATTATCACGAAAGTGTAGCCATTCAATTTTATGCGGTGCCAAGCGATATTCTTCAGTTGTTAACTGGCTGATGTGTGAGCGAGTTTTTTGTAAAACCAGTTTGATATCATGGTTAAATTGTTTTGCTGTAGCAACGAGTTTATGCGTCGGAGCATCGCCAATATAACGTGATAATGGTTCAGCAAAATCAACGTGAATATTCTGTAAATAATGGCTTAACGATTGCAGTAATTGAATATCGCCTTCCAAACTGAGTTTATCTTGTTTGATAAGCTCAGTTAAATTAGCGCCTTCAGTCAGCTGATATAATGTTGATGCATCAGCTCGTACGGTTACAGCAACATCACCTTCGTAATGGCTCAGCACTTGAATTTGTTTGGCAAACACCAAATAAATGGGCCAATTTAACTGACTCAATTGAATACAAAATACTTTGCCGTGCAATGACTTTTGGCGAGCATAGTCACTTTTAGCCTGTGCTGGCAGTTGGTTAAAAGCGGTTTCAATGGCTGCACAAGTTAACAAAGCAAAGTGATTAGGGGTCATTAGAACTTATAACCTCTATGCAATGCGACAACGCCGTCTGTCATGTTGGTGTAGTCGACTTGTTCAAAACCTGCATCGACCATCATTTGTTTAAGGGTTTCTTGATCAGGATGCATCCGAATTGATTCGGCAAGGTATTCGTAGCTGTCAGCATCTTTAGTGATTAATGCGCCCATTTTAGGTAACACCTTAAAGCTATACATGTCGTAAACTTTACGCATTAATTCATGTTTAGGTGTTGAAAATTCAAGCACGAGTAGTTTTCCACCAGGCTTTAATACTCGCTGCATTGAACGTAACGCCGCATCTTTATCGGTAACATTACGTAAACCAAATGCGATAGTGATGATATCAAAATGGTTATCAGGAAACGGCAGTGCTTCAGCATTAGCTTGAACATAGCTGACGTTATTGACGATACCTTTGTCACGTAATTTAGTGCGACCTACCTTGAGCATTGAATCATTAATGTCAGCAAGAACGACTTGACCTCTATCGCCGACTAAATGCGAAAACTTAGCCGTGAGATCGCCAGTACCACCAGCTAAATCAAGCACTTTCATACCAGGTCTTGCAGCCGCTACTTCAATGGTGTGGCGCTTCCAAAAGCGGTGAACTCCAAAAGACATCACGTCATTCATAATGTCGTATTTTGCCGCGACGGAATGAAAAACGTCAGCAACTAAGTCTGCTTTTTTATCGGCTTCGACAGTTTTATATCCAAAATGAGTGTTTTTCGGTTCGCCTTCAGACATCGGTATATTCCTATAATGTGCGATAATTAATAGCGAGTGTATGCCATTGCGAATGATTGCTGAAATGCTGTGGTGCGAGAGTGTGACAACAATCAATTAGTTGTCTTACCTTACACCTAAATATACATTTCACTTCAACTTGAACGCAGCAATGAGCTTCGCGTCGATTAGCCCCAATAAAAATCAGCAGTTAAGGCTAAAAAATTGCCTGCATTAGAGCATAAAATTAGCCTTTAATGAATAGCCGCAGCTGATTCTAATTCAGACAGGTTAATCGACCCTGAAGATAAGCATAAATTAACTCACTGAGACCTTGACCAGCATCGCGGTAACCCGCTTCTAACCCCGCGTGATGACATGCTGGAGCGGTTTCAGCAAAATGGGCGTAACGGCATGGACAATGCTTAGCAATATAATGCACATAATGGCACGTATCGAGTATCGATATACCGGCAAAAGTCGCTGCGCTACTGGGCATATTGGCAATCGCATCGACATCGAGCTCTAATGCTACTGGCAGTTGGGTTTGATTTAATGATTTAGCAATTTGTTTCAATGCGGTTTCTAGCGACAATTCACGCCGGATCCAAATTTGTTGAAAACTGTTCCATGTGGCGCCAAATAAGCTCAGTTGTTCTAGGGTTTCTTCGCTGTTTTTTAATTCATGCAAGCCTAGAATATGATAATGGTCGAGGGCGCCATTGGCGGCGGCATAACTAAATCCATTACCGCTGTGGCGACCTTCTCGTGGTCTAAAATCACTGTGTGGATCGAGGTTGACGGCTGCGACAGGTAGGCCTGTAGTGGCTTTTGTTGCCATTAATAAACCATAAGCATTATTGTGGCCGCCGCCGATAACGATGGGTTCTAATCCTGCTTGCATGATTTCACTTACAGCAGCAATAACGATGTCATCTAGTTGTGCGGTTGCTTGGCGTAATTGTTCAACGGTAGCGGTTGTTGGTAACGATGTACCAAGACTGATTTGGCCTAAAATGGCACATTCGTTACCATTAAGAAATCGATTGGACTGTAAATTGATCAACTGTTTCATGCTAGCGATAAAGGCATCATCAGCCCCGCCTCGGCCAAGGTTGGCCCGTGGCCCCACATCTTCTGCAATGGCAATAATGGCAAACTGAGCGCCACTAGATTTAGCCCGTTGAGCATTTTGCGCTAATGACAGTTCAGCAGATGCCAGATAAACCTGTTGGCCTATTTTGGTTTCATTAGAGCGTAAATTTAATAATGCATCGCAATGCTGCTGAGTGAATGCGCTAAACATGGTTATTCTCCGAATTACAGCCACAAAAAAACCAGCATAGCTGGTTTTTAAAGGAATTGTCTGCCAGCTTTTTACAAAGCTAAATTGGCTATGACTGATTATTCAATATCTAATGGTTCTGGAGACAGAATAACGCCAGTGTTATCAGCATAGATATGGTCACCCGGTAAGAAGGTCACGCCACCAAAATTAACTGGAATTTCGACTTCGCCCACACCGTTACTTTCAGCACCGACAGGAATCGAAGCAAGCGCCTGGATACCAATATCAAGTTCTTCAAGAGCGTCAACGTCACGTACTGAACCGTAAATGAGGATACCTTCCCAATTGTTGGCTACAGCAATTTCAGCAATTCTAGCATCGAGTAGGGCACGTCTTAACGATCCACCACCATCGACTAATAGTACTTTACCTTCACCGTCTTCTTCTAAAGCATCAGCAATCAGACCATTATCTTCAAAACACTTAATTGTACTGATTGAGCCACCGAAGGAGCTGCAACCACCGTAGTTACTGAACATTGGTTCGACGACATCGACTACATCTATATACATGTCGCAGAGTTCTGAGGTGTTGTATTCCATATTTCACTCCTGTTGGACAGCAAAGGTAAATTGCTGGGTAAAGCAAAGTTAAATGAATTATATGAGCTTTTTATGAAAATAAAAGCCTTATCAATCACTGGATTGTTATAAATCAACTTATGGTGTTACTTATGCCCAAATGACGCATTGGCCTAAATAGAGAACAAGGATCAAATTTGTAAGTAATTTTCTTTCAAATTGAACCAATTAGTCGATATATGTTGATTTAGGTCATCCTAATACGTTTTTTAATTACATTTTTGTTCAACAGTTTGTTAGCATATTGCTAGATTTATTAATGTTAGTTTACAAAATAATACTAGCTTTAGGGGCACGGATCCCCCGTTACGCATACGGAAGGCAGAGAGCCTGAAACAGAGGTTCTTATGGAAAATATCAATATTATTGAAGTCTTAGGTTATGCAGCATCAGTTATGGTGGCCATTTCACTAATGATGAAAGACATCGTTTTACTAAGATGGTTAAATTTTGTCGGCTGTTCTTTTTTTGTTGCCTACGGATATGCAATCGAAGCGTGGCCAGTAGCGGGCATGAATGCCTTTGTTGCATGCATTAACATTTTTCACTTAATTAAGATTTATCGTAATAAAAGTGCACAGCCACAAACTGCATAATTGCACGAGTCATATTAAGTTATCGTGTTAGTGAATGACGATAACACGGTCGCGATTGATAACCCCTCAAGCCAAACTTGAGGGGTTATTGCTTTAAGTCGCATCGATTTAAACAATAAACAGATATCAAACTGCTTTTCATTCTACTGCCTGCGTTATAACCGCCCGCAATAAGCTCCCTACGAACGTATTAATGCTTCTTTTGAGTAACATCAATTTGTCTAATCTCTTATCCTCAGCTGAAATAATCTTGCGAGTAAACATCGGCAGTTAAGCTTCTACCATGGTGACTTTCTAACGTTAAATTCAGCTCTGGGCAGTGTCATAAAACTTTAGGCTAACTGTCACCTCGTGTTCATTACCTCTGTCTATTATCTAAACTGTTAACAAATACATAACTTTAGTCGGATTAATATTAGGTAAATGATATTGCCGACGTTTGACATGGAGTCAGGCATGAAGAGTATCAGCCAGTTAGATAAATATTGGTTTTATTGGGTAGTGCAATTTAGTCGAGATAACGGTTTAAATCAGGCTGCTAAACGTGTATCTGCAACCGGTGATGGTCACTATTATGTTTATTTATCTGTTGCGCTGTTATTTTTCCATCCCAACGGTCAGCACTTTTTTAATTTAGTGTTGGGGAGTTTCTTGGTTGAGTTGCCGTTGTATCTACTGTTGAAAAATAGCATTCGACGTCATCGTCCTTGCCACGCTTTAGCAGGGTTTGAATCATGTTTTGAGCCAGCTGATAAATTTAGCTTACCCTCAGGGCACACAGCTAGTGCCTTTGTGTTTGCTAGCGTAGTGAATCTGGTGTTTCCTGCCTTAGCACCTATTGCGTTTGCTTGGGCTTGTTTTGTTGGCTCATCACGTATTGCTTTGGGAGTGCATTATCCTGTGGATATTATCGCTGGCGCTGGTTTGGGGATCGGCTCGGTATTACTGGTCGATCAACTCATGCTGTAAAAACTTATGTTAAGAACGCTCATGTCGTAATCGCTCATGCCGTCACAGTACATGTGGTAAAGGTTCTGTAGTCACTCCTCATGTAGTAACTGTTTATGTAGAAAGAAGTACAACGTTTTAATCTTGATCATTCAGCCGTAGAGGGATGTAAGGCAATATGAAAATTTTGTACGGAGTTCAAGGCACAGGGAATGGCCATATCAGTCGCGCACGCGTGATGTCTAAAGCGCTTAAGCAACATAATATTGATGTCGATTTTCTATTTTCAGGCCGAAAACAACAACACTACTTTGATATGCAATGCTTTGGCGATTATCAGACCCGTAATGGTATGACATTCATAACCGAAAATGGTCGAGTTAATTCCGTAAAAACCGCCAAAAACAATTTAACTACTCCTATTTTCTCTGAAATTAAGCAGCTAGATTTAACGGGGTATGACTTAGTATTGAACGATTTTGAACCTGTGAGTGCTTGGGCGGCCAAACAACAAAATGTTCCATCAATCGCCATTAGTCACCAAGCAGCATTACAATATCCAGTCCCTAAGCAAGGCAACAGTTGGTTTAATGAATTTTTGCTTAACCATTTTGCACCCGTCGATATTGCTTTAGGTTGTCATTGGCATCATTTTGGCTTTCCTATTTTGCCTCCATTTGTTGAGGTGTGGCCCAATGGTGGTGATCATAGCCATCAAATCTTAGTCTATTTACCCTTTGAAGAGCCTGATCGTATAGCGGCATTTTTAGCCCCATTTGATCAATACCACTTTTCTGTTTACCACAGCACTAAACCATTGAAACCATTAGCAGAGCATGTTCATTGGCATGGCTTTAATCGTGAAGGCTTTAAACAGCATATGGCTCAATGTGGTGGGGTGATCGGCAATGCTGGTTTTGAGCTGGCCAGTGAAGCGATGACGTTAGGTAAGAAGTTATTAGTAAAACCGTTACTGGGGCAGTTTGAGCAGTCTGCTAACGTTGCTGCGTTAGAATTACTTGCCGCGGCAGAAAGTATGCAAACTTTAGATTTTGCCGTACTCAAGCGTTGGTTAAAAAGCCCATCACCTAAGCCTATTGCGTACCCACAAGTCGGCGATGCATTGGTAGAGTGGTTAAAAATGGGCGATTGGCATCAGTCACAAAATTTATGTCAACATTTATGGTCACAAGTCGAGTTGCCTGAAAACTGGCATAAACGGCAATAATGTTTGCTGCAATCAAGTTTCCGTATTAAAAAAGTGCGTCAATTTATCGCACTTTTTAATGGGCTGACTTAATTAAGGAAGACGTTGATATAGTAATTCAAGAAGCTGATCTTCTAATTCGAAACGCGACTCCATTGCTTGTGCTAAATGTGATAAATCGTTGTCTAGTTGATACAGCACTTGTTCATCAGATGCATCAGTATATTTATCATTAAAATCCAATGCCGCGTCTGTGCTTTCGCTAATCAGCGGTAATAAGGCGTTGGCTGTTTCGATGCTCGTTTCACCAAACTTCTCGCAAGCTTTAACAACGTTGTCGTAAACCTCAAAGTGGCCTTCTGACACATAATCAACTAATTGGGCACAAAATTGTTTGACTTGATCCATGCTTGGCAGTGATTTTTCGCTGCGCGAATAAGGCGCTAATCCGGCAACGATAAAATATTGGATTAATAATTTGCGACGATGATTAAGCCATTGATCAATTAAATTATGAGAACCGCCCCAGCGTTTTTCTGCTTTTTCTAATTTTGTTAGCATGTCTTCTCTCTAATTGGCAGTCATTCTGTAACAACTAATGTATTGGACAAAGTGTATTACGATCAACTGTTTTATTTTTATTTGCTTATCGACTAGCTTGCTTTGGGGATGAAAAGAATAGAGGGCACTAAGCGGAATAATAAAAAACCCCGTGATGGCATGCCATCACGGGGTAACGAAGTTTTCAAAGGCTCGATTTATCGGGCTTCTTGATTGTTCTTGCTAGCGCACACTTTTTATACCAAACCACTTAGCGTGACGCAACTTATAATCGGATAAATTGCGATTTACACATCAGTATTGTGTGTTTTGTGAGCATAGTAGCGATTGTGTTAATAAAATCGACTATAGATTTAGGAATAGCTCACATAAATTCTGCATGAGTGGTTACATTAATCGCGTAAGTGCTAAACTAACGCCCAGCAGAAATCATAACAGTCTAGGAACAAAGTCCACATGGCAGAATTAAAGAATGATCGTTATTTACGTGCGTTGCTAAAGCAGCCTGTTGATGTCACTCCAGTATGGATGATGCGTCAAGCGGGACGTTATTTACCTGAGTATAAAGAAGTTCGTGCTCAAGCGGGTGACTTTATGTCTTTATGCCGTAATGCCGAATTGGCTTGCGAAGTCACTTTACAGCCGTTACGTCGTTATGACTTAGATGCTGCGATTTTATTCTCAGATATCCTGACCGTGCCAGACGCAATGGGCTTAGGTTTGTATTTCGAAGCAGGTGAAGGTCCGCGTTTTGAACGTCCAACTGACACCATCGATGCAATCAAAAAATTATGTATTCCAGATCCAGAAGATGAATTGGGTTATGTAATGCGTGCAGTGAGTACCATTCGTCGTGAACTGAACGGCTCTGTGCCGTTAATTGGTTTTTCGGGTTCACCTTGGACTTTGGCCACTTACATGGTTGAAGGCGGTTCAAGTAAAACTTTCGAAAAAATCAAGCGTATGGCGTATGCAGAACCAGCTGCATTGCATATGTTATTAGATAAGTTAGCAGACTCTGTGGTGTTATATCTTAACGCTCAGGTGGCTAACGGCGCACAATCGTTAATGATATTCGACTCGTGGGGCGGTGCGTTATCACATCACGCTTACCGTGAGTTCTCATTACGTTATATGCAAAAAATTGTTGATGGCTTAACTCGTTTTGCTGATGGCCGTAAAGTGCCAGTTACTTTGTTCACTAAAGGCGGCGGATTATGGTTAGAGTCTATGGCTGAAACTGGTTGTGATGCATTAGGTTTAGATTGGACTGTTGATATTGGTGACGCTCGTCGTCGCGTAGGTCATAAAGTGGCTCTACAGGGCAACATGGACCCATCAATGTTGTATGCTACGCCAGAGCGTATTCATCAAGAAGTTGATCAAATTCTAGCGAGTTACGGTGAAGGTACTGGCCATGTATTTAACTTAGGCCATGGTATTCATCAACATGTTGATCCTGAGCATGCTGGTGCATTTATCAATTCTGTGCATGAGTTGTCAGGTAAATACCACAAGTAATTCAGTGGTATTGACTAAAAAAAGCGAGTCTTCGGATTCGCTTTTTTGTTGATCGTTTTTTGTTTTTTTAGCTTTTGAATGTGAGCAGTTAGTTTTTCTATTTTTCTATTTTACGTCTTTCCGGTAATGCTTGTGAGCCGGAATTCAGCTGTTTTTTATGATTTTTATTTAGGTTTTATGGCCTGCGGTCACTAACGTTGTGGCGCTTCACCCACACTAAACCAAGAGGAAACCAACGGCTGCTCCCTCTTTACTCTTGATAAAAAAATTGGCCTCGCCGCCCCGCAATATTTTCGCTATTTACAAAACAATAGCGACGAAAAGGTTGTCATGGGGATTGATCCAGCTTTGAACCTCGTTTTGTAATTGGCCAAGTCCAACGAGCGATTTATGACTTTCACACAGCGCAACGCACAGATTCTAATATACGAGGCAATATATGAAACAGCAGACATACAAGAATGATAAAAACATATTGATGACGAAACATTGAGATAAGTATGGTACTTTCACTAAATTGATGCAGGGACTGCCTGTTGGTTTTCGCTACTTTATACCATTGATTCGCCAAATTCAGCACCACATTCACAACAACCAAAATGCAATTTAGCAAATCGTTATACGCATTAAATAGGATTGAGTTCAATGGAAGAACAAGCAGTTAAAATTCAACGTAGTTCAAACCTTGTTAAAGGTTTTATGGCTCTGGTAATAATATTCCAAGTAGTTCAGTTTTATCAAACTCGAATGTTAGATTTTGGCGAAATAGCTGGGGTTTTTGGAATATTATTTTTCTTGCGTGGTTTACTCTCGTCGCCATTATTATTAGTAGCTCCGCTTAAGCACTGGTTTAAATCAAATTTGGTTTTTTCTACTGCAAGCTATAAATATTTTATATGTGCTTTTGTGTTAGTTGTAGTTAGTTTGTTTTAACAATATTTATAGTCGGTTACTCGGAGGTAATCTAGTCTCCTCCGGCCTTACATGACACGATTGCTTCGCAAGCGATTTAATCATCCAGAAGTAGAGCAATAGCAGAGTATGTTGCCAAACACTGTTTATTTAGATATTCAATCGCAACAAATCTAACTTCAACCTCAATCTCAACCTCAACACCTAACCCTGCGTTACAAGCTCTATCTTAAATTCACTGCCGACGCCTGGTTGGCTGTCGATTTCAATTCTGCATTTCAATAAGCCCAATAACTGCCTGACGATGGCGAGTCCGACGCCGAGTTGTGGCAGACTTTGATTAGCTTCAAATGACAACCTTGTCATCGACAATTGCTTGAGGGCGTCAACTTCATGCTTGTGCATGCCTGCGCCAGTGTCACGCACTGTTAACCATTGTTGGCCGTTGTGTTGTGCATTGACGATTTGAATCTTGCCACCAGCGGGAGTGTAGCGCAGGGCGTTATCGACCAAGTTGTTGAGTATGCGGCGCATTAGTGCGGGGTCGGTATAGATTTGGCTGGCATGGTTGATGTCAAAATCTAATTGAACCCCGAGATTTTTGGCTCGTGGGGTAAAGGTTTGTTCAATATCGCTAAGCAGTTCGCTGAGGTTAACCTGTTGCAGTTGCGCATCGATTTGACCATTTTCGAGGGCGGCCAATTCTAATAACTGTGCCAGTAGCTGCTGTAAGGTTTGGCCTGAGTTTGCAGCATATTGGATCAACGCTTCGTCGCGTTCGTGCTCGGGTAATATTAACCAAGTATCAATATAACCTAACAATGCAGTAAGCGGGGTTTTTAAGTCATGAGACAAATGCAATAAAAAGTCGTGTTTAGCCTGTTGTTGGCGTTTAACTTGTTGTTGCTGCAATTGGATTTCTTGCAATAAATGATTGATATGATGACTCAGTTGGCTTATTTCTAAGCTGCCACGATAACGCTGGGGTAACATCAGTTTGTCTGACATTGGGGTGTTTTTAAGTTCGGTTAAGTCTTGCGCGAGCTTTTGGATTGGGCGGGTAAAATAGCGCAATAAAATCACGAATAGCACTAAGGCAAAAATGATCCAAAAACCGATTGTAGCGCCCCAGATTTTAGGTTGATTTTCAGCGTTAATCAGTGCTTGCCAACTGTCGTAATCTTCACCGCCAATGATGACATACAAATAACCGCTATGAAGCCCATCTTTGGTGACAAGTTTACTGGCGGAAAAAATCTTGTGGGTATCTTCGCTACGCGGATCGGTGCCAAGTACAGGTAGGCTGTCGCCATTTAAAAACTGCTGAATGATTGTGGTATCGACTCGGTGGGTTTTAATTTTTTCTTCTTTGGCATCATAAGCAATCACTTTGCCATCTGGATCTAAGGTGTAAATTTCAAAGCTTGGGCCTAGCAACATAAAGTCGTGAAAGGCTTCTTTAAGCGCGGCGTCTGACGTGATCCCTTGCGATAATAAAGGGTTGATGTGCGCCATGTGTTCAGCAAGTTGTAAGTGCAGTGATTGCTGAATTTGGTTACGGCTAAATTCATGGTTAAGTTGCAGCCATTGCCATAGCGCCACAAACAGTAATAACACGATGATTGTGGATGCTAAAAACAACCGATTAAATAAGCGATTCATTAGTGGGCTTGCACCTCTGGTGGTGAAAATTTGTAGCCTACGCCCCACACGGTTTTGACAAGGTCATGTTCAGGCGAGCATACCGAAAGCTTGTTGCGTAAACGGTTTATATGACTGTTTACAGTGTGCTCATAGCCGTCGTAGTTATAACCCCATACCGCTTCTAGCAGTTGCATGCGGCTAAAGACTTGTTGCGGGTGTTTGGCTAAAAATAGCAGTAAATCAAACTCGCGGGCGGTGAGGGTTAACGCTTTATTAAAGGCGGTAACTTCACGGGTGCTGGAGTTAATGGATACGCTGTTAAATTCAATTTGTTGTGTTTGTTCATTTTGCGCTTTGCCGCGTCTTAATAGTGCTTTTACTCGTGCACGCAGCTCTAATACGCTAAAAGGTTTGACGAGGTAATCATCTGCCCCAGCTTCAAGACCCAGTACCACATCTGCTTCTGAATCTTTGGCGGTTAGTAGCATCAGTGGAACTTCCTTACCGTCTTGGCGCAGTTGCTCACACAGCATAATGCCATCGCCATCGGGGAGCATACGGTCCATTAATATCAGGTCGAGTTTTTTATGCTCGATTATGTGCATGGCTTGCTTCAAGGTGGTGGCGTGGTCGACGCTGTAGTTGAGTGCTTTGAGGTTAAGTATGATTAACTTAGCCAAGTCTTGTTCGTCTTCGACTAACAAAATATGTTGCGGACAAACATGGCCATTATGTTTCGCGGTTCCATTCATGGTGACTTCCTCAAAGCAAATCCAGTAATTGCATTAATACTTAGACCCGCTTTGAGGAGAATAAATTTCAACGTGGTTGAAATTCATTCAGTCGACACGACCGATTAAGATTATTCAGTACGCATAATGGTGACGGCTAATACTGGGTTATCAAAACGATGCGATGCATCCAGTACCGAATCCGCTAAGCCGTCGTACATTGAAATAACACCCGGATGAATATGCACAAAGTCAACATCATCACGGATGGCGTTAAACCCTTCGCCGCCATCAGCAGGTCCTGGCATAGAACCTTTGGCTTCACTGTTGGCTTCAGTGCCAGCGTCATAAGCCATAAACTTCATTGCGGTTGTTGCATCCACTTCCATTCCGGCAATGGTGTAACTGTTAATACCGGTAAAGGCATCGTTAGTGTTAACCAACATGGTGGCTAAGCTAATACTCGCGACTTCGGCTTCATCTAGGGTCAAGGTCAGCGTTTCTGACATACCAGGCATTAATAAGCCTGTGCCGTTAACGCTGCTATTGATTACGCTTAGTGCTGCTATGTCGGCAGTATCACCACCTTCAGCTATTTTCTCGAGTGCTTCGCTGGCCATTTCACCGGCGTTCCATAACATGGCATCACTAGCATGAGAGGCTAAGATAACTGGTGACATAGGTTGATTAGCCGTCAAGTTAGTTACGGTCACCGTGAAAGTTTGCATCACTGGCGCAGGCGGGGTGACAACAACGGTATCATCATCGTTGTCATCGCCACAGGCAGTAAGCAGTGTTGCTGCAGCCAGCATGGCGATTAAGCTGGGCTTAAGTGTAAAGTCAGTGCGTTTAATGGGCTACCTCCTTATTTTACTGTCACCACAACTTTGGCTACAGGGTTCAACCAGCGATGAACGCGACTGTCTAAATCACTCATGCCACCAGCTGGGTCCATGTCACCTAAAACGCCAGGGTGAGTATGTACATTGCTGTTATCTGAATTATCCATCACGCCAGTGCCATTAGCTCCACCGTCACCACCAGGGGCTGCGGGAATACCCGGTACGCCTGACATACCACCGCCATTAATGATTTCATCATTGGCTTCTGTGCCAGCATCATATGCATTGACGTACATAGTGTACGTGCCCGCTTCAGTAGGGATTTCCCAACCATCTAGCCCCATAAAAGCATCATTAGTGGGTAACACCATGGCAACTATAGATAAATGGGTGTTGTCGCCCGTATCAAGCATTACTCCACTTACATTGGCACCCGCAGCAAGCAAACCCATTGCCGGATTTGCTGATGTTACGCCTGCATTGCCGGTTACCGCAGTATCTAAGTCGGCTATGTCGCCACCTTCAGCCATTTTTTGTAATGCTGCAGATGCTTCGGTGCCGACTTGAAATAGGTGGCTGTCAGCGTCGTGGGCTGCGATCAAAATAGGGGTGAAGTGATTTCCGTGAGTTAAATTGGTCACGCTAACTTCAATATCCGCTGCCAACGTTGGAAGGCTAAATAATCCAGCAGCCATAAGACTTGCAGTCACTAGTGTACGTTTCATAACCGAGCTCCTTTTGTTTAATTGCAGCCAGTATGCACAGGTGATCTCACCTACTTATCGCCAAATTATCACAAAAGATTAACATCGTTAACTTACCGATAATAACGTGTGATAAAGTGAGTTTAAACCAACAAAAATAATAATGATTATGATTAGACAACTGACTCCCGCTGACTTTGATGCAGTGATAACCCTAGGTGAAATAGTCCACGGCAGTGGTTATATGGATATCGCTGAACTGACAGCGATTTATCACAAAGGCATTAAAAATGGCATTAATGCCAATTTTGTCGCGCTTGAACATGAACAACTTATTGGCTTTCGGTTAACGTATGCCGCGGGACAATGGCCGCAAGATCAGTGGTGTACGGTTGATAAGTGGGACGTGAAATTTGAAGATGTGTGTTATTTCAAATCAAATACCATAGCTGAATCTGGCCGAGGACAAGGGCTTGGTGGCAAATTATTAGCTGCCTCTAAAGCTGCGGTTATTGCCCAAGGGGCTAAAGCTGGGGTGAGTCATTTATGGCAGCAAAGCCCTAATAATGCTGCGGTGCGATATTTTACTAAGGCGGGTGGTAAGTTAATTAAACAGCATCCGCAGCGCTGGCATCAACGTTATATGGGTGATGATTATATTTGCGTATTATGCGGTGAAGATTGCCACTGTGTTGCCTGTGAAATGCTGTTGTTATTTTAATGTCTGCTCTCTAAATCAATAATAAAAAAGAAGACCAATATGTACGATCCGCTGATTAACTCGCATCCTAATAATCAAACGTTTGCCCCTAGCTATTGGGCAAGCACTCAAGCCTTACCCGCACCAGCTGCTGCATTGTCTGGCCGCCAACAAACCGATGTGGCTATTGTGGGTGGTGGCTACACAGGCTTATTAACAGCCTATTATTTGGCAACCGAATTCAATATAGATTGCCATGTGTTAGAGGCCAATCAAGTCGGTTTTGGGGCGAGTGCGCGCAATGCTGGGTTTGTGTTAAAAGGATCGGGGCGTTTAGGGTACGCCGCCATGACTGAGCGTTGGGACTTAGCAACGACCAAGGGCATATACGATGAATTTACCCAAGCCGTGGCTAGAGTCGATGGGTTAATTAAACAACATAATATCGCCTGTGAACCGCAAGAAGCGGGCTACTTAAAGGTGGCGCATAATCCTAAAGCCTTAGTCACGCTGCAAAATGCCGCTAATTATATTCAACAACACTTAGCCAGTAGCCAAGACTCGGGCGCCGAGTTTATTTCAAGCCAAGATTTTCGATCCCAGTATTTAGATCATCATCAAGCTTTTGGTGCGCTGCGTTTAAAAGACGGTTTTGGTCTTAATCCGCTTAAATTGTTATTAGGTTATAAGGACATGGTGCAAGCTCAAGGCGTGACTATTTCTGAGCAATCTTGCGTATTAGATTGGATTGAAGAGGGTGGTAAACATCGTTTAATTACCGATAAAGGCGAACTGATTGCCAACAAAGTGATTATGGCGGGTAATGCTTATACGCCTAAACGGTTTAACCAGCGCATAGACGATAAATTTTTGCCGATATTAAGCAATGTGATTGTCACCGAACCGCTTACCGCGCAAGAGCTTGCAGAGGCGGGTTTGCATACTCATCAAGTGACCATGGATACCCGTATTTTAAAATACTATTACCGTTTATTACCCGATAATCGATTGTTGTTTGGTGGCCGTGGTGCAGTGTGGGGCAAAGATGCTGCGAATCCCGTTTATGGTGAGCGTTTAAAAATGGCGTTAAATAAGTGCTTTCCAAGTTTAACCAGTAAAGCTATTGCTTATAATTGGACCGGATGGATTGCTGCTGCAATGGATGATATGCCCCATGTGTATAGCAAAGACGGCGTAGGGTACAGCTTAGGATATTGTGGTGCGGGAGTGTCGTTTAGTAGCCAGGCTGCGTATCGCTTAGCGCAAAGTATTGCGGGAGAAACATTACCCAATTTACCTTTGTATCAACAACCCTTGCCTAAGTTCCCCTTCACCCAAGCAAGACGGCTTGGGCAATGGGGTTATTATCATTATGGTTGGTTAAAAGATCGCTTTGGTTAACGCCCATTTCTAGGTTAATAGACGGCTTGTTAATTAACCAACGACTTCGCCAGTGCTTATTTTAGTTTCGTCTAAAGGCTCAATTTTGAAATTGAAATAAGCATAAGATGCACTGATAAACGGACACACTAAGTTAAAGAAAGCATAAGGTAGGTAAGCGATAGTGGCTACGCCAAGTGTACTGGCCATAAAGGCACCACAGGTATTCCAAGGCACTAGCGGACTGGTTACTGTTGCTGAGTCTTCTAACGTGCGGCTTAAATTAACTGCGGCCAACTTACGGCGAGTGTATTCCACCTTTAACATTCTGCCTGGCAGTACAATGGCAATATATTGATCGGCAGTAATGATGTTAGCGCCAATACACACACCAAGAGTAGTAATAATCAAGCTGGCCGTGCCAGTGACGACGGTAAGAATACTTTCTAAAATACGATTTAATAATCCGGTGACTTCCATCACGCCGCCAAATGCCATCGCACACAGAATAAGCCAAACCGTTGTTACCATGCTGCTCATGCCACCACGACTCAATAGATTATCTAATACCTCATCGCCCGTGTTAGCGACATAGCCGTCAAACATGGCTATCCATAAACCTTTCACTAACGCGACCATTGGCAATAATGTGTCGTCGTGTACAAAGGCAATCACGTTATCAAACTGAAATAATGCAGCGCATACCGCGCCAGCTAACGTACCTAATATGACCGTTGGAAACGCTGGCATTTTGCGGTTAGCTAAATACAACACCACTAATAACGGGATCAATAAATGTATTCCTGGGCTGTAGGTTTTATCCAATAAAGCCAATGTATCGGTGAGTTGATTTTCAATTGGTACCACATCTGCTGTAAGGCCTAAAAAAGTAAAGCCAATAAGGGCAATGATAATGCTCGGCACAGTGGTCCAGGTCATGTGGCGGATATGGCTAAAAATGTCCGTTCCTGCAACAGCAGGTGCAAGGTTTGTGGTGTCAGACATTGGCGACATTTTGTCGCCAAAATAGGCGCCACTGATAATAGCGCCAGCAGTAATGTTAACGTCTAGTCCCATAGCAGACGAAATACCGACTAAGGCAATACCTAAGGTGCCTGCAACAGTCCACGAGCTACCAATACTCAGTGCAACCACCGCACACAATAAACAGCAGGCAGTATAAAAGTAGTCTGGGTTAAGGATTTGCATACCATAATAAATCATCGTCGGAACTGTACCGGCTAAAATCCACGTACCAATGAGCGAACCTACGCTGAATAGAATTAATAAAGCACCGGTCGCCACTCCAATACTTTTGACGATACCTCGCTCCATTTGATTCCAGCTATAACCATTTTTATAACCGATTATCATCGCAATACATGCCGCTAACACTAATGCGATTTGATTGGCGCCTGATGAACTGTCTGAAGAAAACAGATAAACCGCTGCCGCGAGCATAAGAATAAGAGCAAAAACGGGGATTAGTGCATCAAGTAAGCTGGGTTGCTTGTGTTCCGATGAAGACGGTTTGAACGACGCCGATTGAGACATACTACTTCCTTTGTTGTTATTATTTTTGACCAATATCTCATTCGTGTGAGTTGGCTAAGTGTTATCATAATAAGTTAGTAACTTATTTGTAACAGAAGCACATCCTGACATAAAAATGCCTGTTAAGTCGAACATTGTTAGGCTTGAGTAATAATTTATTGATGGGGAGATTGTTGCAGCTTTTCAATCGTATGCTTGGTTAATTACTTTGCGTGGTTATATATGTCAAATAGGTCGGTTAATGTGAATAAATAGCCGCTGAGGATATCTAGTGGGACCAGAAGTATCCTCATAAAAACGTGCAGATTTGATCGTTCTTTGGACGCAATTTATGGCTATTAATGACAATATTAAGCCAGTTATTTATTTAAATGTTTTAAGATGGCCTTTTCGGCATCAGCTTTAGTGGCTTCACCTTGAGGAATATCAATTTTTTCTAGGGCTTTATGGCCTGTCATATCTTCTGCAATATGTAACCAATCTGGATGCCAATAGAAAGAGGTGCCCGAGAAGGTGTCCCAATTATGCACTCCGGCTTTTTCACCTTGATAAATCAGGTCGCTAGTATTAACTTTCATTTTATCCTCCAATAATCATTACGAGTACGTTATCTAAAGTTCAGGAGTTTGAATAACAGCCAAGGTAATCACACTCCTTTTCAGTTACTAGCTTGCGCCTTGATCAGGGTCATTTTTGTGATCTAAATCATAAAAGTTGCGGGTTATGGATAATGTAAACAGTAATTAATCTTTTGCGTTACAAGCGGATATAAAAAATCCCTGTGATGTTGTTGCCATCAAAGGGATTTTCTAACAAGCTAAAACCAAATCTACTATTAGGTTTTAGCTTGTTCACGAGCAATGGCGCGGTAAGCTATATCAGTACGGAAGTACACGTCATCCCAATGGATGGCATCCACTAAATCGTAAGCGGCTTGCTGGGCTTCGGTTACTGTGTTGCCCAGAGCAGTAGCGCATAATACGCGGCCGCCGTTAGTCACCACATGGCCATCTTTCATACTTGTTCCTGCATGGAACACTTTACCATTAGTGTCGCCAAGGGTTAGGCCGTCAATCACATCGCCTTTATTGTAAGCATCTGGATAACCGCCAGCTGCCATGACAACACCTACTGCTGCACGTGAGTCAAACTCTGCTGTGACTTTGTCTAATTCTCCACGAGTTGCGGCTAAACAAAGTTCAACGATATCTGACTGCAAACGCATCATAATTGGCTGGGTTTCTGGGTCGCCAAAGCGGCAATTGTATTCAAGTACTTTGGCGCTGCCATCTGGTGCAATCATTAACCCTGCATATAAAAAGCCAGTGTAAACATTACCTTCAGCTGCCATGCCATCAACTGTTGGGCGAATGACATTAGCGATAGTCCAATCGTGTACCGCTTGTGTTACCACAGGAGCTGGTGAGTACGCACCCATGCCGCCAGTGTTAGGGCCTTGGTCTGCATTGTCGCGAGCTTTATGGTCTTGGCTGGTGGCCATAGCAAGAATGTTTTTGCCGTCTACCATTACGATAAAACTGGCTTCTTCACCTTTTAAAAACTCTTCAATCACTACGCGTGAACCGGCATCACCAAACTTATTACCCGCGAGCATGTCATCAATCGCGGCATCCGCTTCAACTTGGTTAGCTGCGATAATCACACCTTTACCTGCTGCTAAACCGTCGGCTTTAATCACGACTGGGAAACCCGTTTTAGCGGTTAATATTGCCGAATAAGCTTTAGCCGGTGCAATCTCAGTGAAGTTTGAGTAATCAGCAGTAGGAATGTTGTGGCGCGCTAAAAAGTCTTTGGTGAACGCTTTTGAAGATTCAAGCTGTGCCGCGCCTTTAGTTGGGCCAAAAATAGGTAAGCCTGCAGCATTAAACGCATCAACTACGCCTAGTGATAATGGCACTTCTGGGCCGACGATGGTAATTGCGATGGCGTTATCTTTGGCAAAGGTGACAAGTGCGTCAATTTGTTCAACATCAATAGCCACGTTTTCTAACTTAGGTTCTAAAGACGTACCAGCATTACCGGGTGCAACAAACACTTTTGTTACTTGAGCTGACTGAGCCGCTTTCCAAGCTAGAGCATGTTCACGACCGCCGCCACCAATTATAAGTACCTGCATCTTCAATCCTTTTATAGCTGCGCTATGTTCTCTATTTCTGCTTCAAGCATGCTCACTTATACTTATAAGCTGCGCGTGCTTTCATTGAACTAGAAAAAATAGCTATGCTCTAATTCGTTTAAACAAAATTTAAAAAGTATCGCTTGTTATCTATTTTTGCAAAAGCATGAGTGATAAGCGATACCCATATTTGATATTAGCGTTGCTTAGTGGCGGAAGTGACGCATGCCAGTAAACACCATTGCCATACCGTGCTCGTCTGCTGCGGCGATGATTTCTTCATCGCGAATTGAACCGCCCGGTTGAATGATGCAGCTAATACCTGCCGCTGCTGCTGCGTCGATACCATCACGGAATGGGAAGAAAGCGTCAGATGCCATTACTGAATTTTCAACCACTAGGCCTTCATCGGCAGCTTTTATACCCGCTATTTTAGCTGAATATACGCGGCTCATTTGGCCTGCTCCGACACCGATAGTCATGCCGTCTTTAGCGTAAACAATGGCGTTAGATTTAACAAACTTAGCCACTTTCCAGCAGAACATTAAGTCTTTTAACTGTTCAGCAGTTGGTTGACGCTTAGACACGACTTTAACGTCTTCTAAGTTCACCATGCCTTGATCGCGGTCTTGTATTAACAAGCCACCATTAACACGTTTGTAATCAAGCGTTGTGGTTTTAGTATTCCACTCACCACATTCTAATAAACGCACGTTGGCTTTAGCAGCAATGATGTCGCGTGCGGCTTGGCTAACTTTAGGGGCAATGATGACTTCAACAAACTGACGGTCAACAATGGCTTGCGCCGTTTGTGCATCTAACTCTTGGTTAAAGGCAATGATGCCACCAAAGGCTGATGTTGGGTCGGTTTTAAATGCGCGGTCGTAAGCTTCTAATAAGTTAGCGCCTAATGCCACACCACAAGGGTTGGCGTGCTTAACGATAACGCAGGCTGGGCCTTCGAATTCTTTTACACATTCAAGAGCTGAATCGGTATCAGCGATATTGTTGTAAGACAAAGCCTTACCTTGTAGCTGAATCGCACTGGCAACTGAAGCTTCATCAATTTGCGTATCGACATAAAACGCCGCTTTTTGGTGGCTGTTTTCACCGTAACGTAAGTCTTGTTTTTTGACAAACTGACTGTTGAAAGTACGTGGGAACGTTGAATCGTCATGACATTCGTCGTTACTGTGCGCTGGCACCATAGTACCAAAGTAGTTAGCAATCATGCCGTCATACGCTGCGGTATGTTCAAAGGCGGCAATGGCTAAGTCAAAACGCGTCTCTAAAGTAGTGCTGCCGTTGTTGGCTTGCATTTCTGCAATCACGCGGCCGTAATCTTTAGCGTTAACGACTATTGTTGTGTCTTTGTGGTTTTTAGCCGTAGAACGCACCATGGTTGGGCCGCCAATGTCGATGTTCTCAACAGCGTCCGCTAAGGTGCAACCTGGTTTTGCAACGGTTTCAGCAAATGGGTATAAGTTAACCGCAACTAAGTCGATAGGCTTAATGGCGTTTTGTTCCATGACGATTTCGTCAATACCGCGGCGAGCTAGAATGCCACCGTGAATTTTTGGGTGTAGGGTTTTAACACGGCCATCCATAATTTCTGGGTGACCCGTGTAGTCAGACACTTCCATTACCGGGATATTATTGTCTGCAAGTAACTTTGCAGTACCGCCAGTTGATAAGAGTTCAACACCTTGTGCATGCAGCGCTTGTGCAAACTCAAGAATTCCAGTTTTATCTGATACGCTTAATAGCGCGCGACGAATTGGTCTGACATTATTCATGTAGGTACAGGTCCGCTAGTTTGATTTTAAGGAGCTTTAGTAAAACAGAGTCAATTAAAGTCTGCTTTACCAAAGTCCCTCATAGTGTTTTTTAGATTGCTTAACACCGTCGAGGCTTACTGTGTTGTGATCAGGCGGGCGTATTTTATCGTAAACCGCTTCTATTGGGTGTTTTTTCTGTGTGATTTCACAATATTGAAATAAGAACAAAGGTACGCAAAAATAATCATCCAATAACCCTTGACCTTGGATTAAACTCCAAGGTTTATACTCAGGTAAAATTCAGATCATGATGGTGAGTTAACATATGTATCGAATAGGCGAACTTTCTGCTTTGTATGACATTAAAGCAGACACATTACGGTTTTACGAAAAGCATGGTTTGTTATCACCTTCAAGTCGCTCTGATTCTGGGTATCGGTTATACAACCAAGCTGACTCTGAACGGCTCAAGTTTATATTACGCGCTAAAGCGGTTGGTTTCTCGCTTAACGATATTGCCGACTTATTATCTATAGAAGTGGACAAGTCCAATCGTGCATGTGCAGACGTTAAAGGTTTGGTTGATACCAAGCTTGAGCAAGTGGAAGCCAAACTGGCAGAGTTACAACACTTTGCAACATCGCTAAAAAGTTTATCGAATACCTGTTGTGGTGGCCCTGATAGCGCCGAGCATTGCTCGATACTCGAAGCGTTAGAGTCGTCAGACAAGCATATTATTGCTAAAAAAGAACATCATCATTTTGCTAATTTGGGTCATAAGGATTAAGTATGTTATTGACCAATTTCCTTCATTTATTTTTAGAGTCTGCCCCTTGGTTGTTACTGGGCTTAGTGCTGGCAGGTTTGTTAAAGGTATTTGTGCCGATGGCATGGATGCAAAAGCAACTCGGCGGCCATGGAATGAAAACGGTGGTGAAGGCGGCATTATTAGGTGCGCCTTTACCTCTGTGTTCGTGTGGTGTTATCCCCGCAGCAGTTGGTTTACGTCGAGCTGGCGCCTCAAAAGCCGCTACAACCTCTTTTTTAGTGTCTACACCCGAAACTGGCGTTGACTCAATTACCGTATCCTATGTATTACTCGGGCCTTTTATGGCGATAGTGCGTCCGATAGCGGCGATTACTAGCGCGATAGTGGCGGGTTTATTAGTGGGCCGTGATGACGATGATGGTATTCCTGCGTCAACATCTGCTAAAGCGAAAACGGCCACTGATTCATCAGCGAGTGCCAAGCCGGTATCATCATGCTGTGGATCCAAATCAACTGCAAGCTCGGACGCCAGCGCAGAAGCTAGCTCTGAAACTACATCTACAGGTAAAACAACCACTAGCACTATGCAAAATGCTAGCGTGAAAATGACAGCGATTAAAGCAGAATCAGTTAATTCAGGATCGATATTGAGCCCGATGACAGCAGCGCAATCAATCGGTGGCAGTCGTTCGCAAGTAAAGCAAAGCAGTTGCTGTGGTAGTAAAGCTGCGGATAAACCAGCCGAGTCTGCACCTGCTGCCTGTTGCAGCACAAAAGCAAAAGATGACCTAATAAAAGACGAAACACCAGCTGCAACCGTTACATCAAGTTGCTGCAGTAGCAAAGCTGAGCCAAAGGTCGAAGCGATATCGACAAGCTGTTGCAGCACAGCAACGACAGTAAACCCAGCAACAAGTGAAAGTAGTGATGAAGCCAGCTGCTGTGCATCGACTCAAGATATGGCAACAGAGTTGAAGAACAACAGTGTATTCAGCCGTGTGTTATCGGGTTTGCATTACGCCGCAACGGATTTAGTGAAAGACACTACCTTGTGGTTATTAGTTGGGTTATTTTTTGCCGCCATCGTGCAGACTTATGTACCAGCTGACTTTTTAGTCAAATGGGGCGACGGCATTCTGGCGATGTTAGTGATGGTTTTGGTGTCGATCCCGATGTATATCTGTGCTACGGCTTCAACGCCTATTGCTGCAGGCTTGCTATTAGCAGGGGTGTCACCCGGCGCGGTACTGGTATTTATGATGGCAGGCCCTGCAACCAATATTGCAACCTTAGGCGTGGTGACTGAAGAGTTAGGCAAGCGTGCATTATATGGTTACTTAGGTGGCGTTATCGGTGTGGCGTTAGTTTTTGGTGTACTAGTTAATTACTTAGTGGATACATTTGGTTTTGAAGTGATGCCGCAGATTGGCGAAGAGCATGCTTTATTACCGCAAGGTGTAGTGGCTATATCTGGTATTGTGCTGGCGGTGTTAATGGCCAAAGTACTGTGGGATATGATCCCTAAAGGTAATAAAGAGAAAGGCTGTTGCTCATAAGTTAAGCCAAATGGGTTAATCAAAGCGAGTTAAGTGCATATGGTAGCCAGTGATAAATGTCACTGGCTTTTTATCAGGGTAAAATATTGCGGATGGCCCTGTTAACATTAGAGCTAGTTAACAATAGTGCTAGGTAAAAATAGCGTTGAGTTTTTCGGCAAGCCTTAATGTTTTTCCAAATCGCGGTAAACTTTCGATGATATCGCTATTTGGGTTACATTTAACCGTTTTCCACCTTTCATCGTCTTTAATTTAAATGTAATACCATTGCGCAGCGCGATCTTAAGTTTTAACGGAACTGATTTTATCTGCCCAAGTCGACATTTGCGCTAGGCTTTTACCATTCGCTAGTTGGTTTATTTTCTGTTGAGTCGTTTGGGATAAAGTGGCTAGAGCGATTTTAATTAATATTCTGTTAAGTAGGGTGCTAATAAATAGGCTCCAAACAAAAATACCGAGCAATTAGCTCGGTATTTTTATGTGCTCAGTATGTCTACATCAAGCTATTTACTTGTTAAACGACGTGTAAATTATTTGATCTTACTGGCAAAATTTTCAGGTGAATTTTTCGATTGCTTAACCGCACGTTTCTCTTTTAAAGATAATGCCGGTTTTTTCTTCGCTTCTTTTGAATTATTACGTTCTTTGCTCATTTGTATGACTCCTAGCACGCATAACACGTGACTAATAAATGGTAATTTGTGTTGTTAGTATCGAATGAACCAAAATTAATCAGCCACTTAAATACTGACTTAGCCTTTGAACAATTTACTGAACCAAACTTATCATTGATATTGCGAATTAATGATGTGCGAAAACTTACCTCTATGATCTAAATTAATCACCTGATTGAGTTGATATTAGCACCTAGTCAGTAAAAAATATCTATTTATTCTATAGATTATTTTGTGCTTAAAAACTCATCTTTAATTATGATTGCTTTGGTGAACAAAATCGGGAATTTCGAGCACGCCTTCACCCCAATGCTCAAACAGAGCTGCATATAAAAACTCTACAAACACTCGGTATTTTCGGGGTAAATACACACGCTGCGGAAAGCTCAGGGTGACCTTGGTTTGCATCATTGGAAAGTCTTCTAGTATTGGTATCAGTTGCTTACTGTCTATGGCTTCTTGTGCAATAAAAACCGGTACCGCAGTAATGCCTAAGCCTTCAATTGCAGCTTCTCGGGCAAAGGTGACATTATTGACTTTTAGCTGCGCAGGGGGATCAAGATCAAGCCATTGGTTACCATCAAAAATACGCCAGCCACCATTAATATGGGCCGACTGTAATTTAATTGCGGTATGGATCATTAAATCTTGCGGTATTTGTGGTGTGCCATGACGCTCAAGGTAAGTTGGGCTTGCCATTAACAGCCTGCTGGCAGTGACTAACGAGTAGCTTTGCAGCTTAGGATCATGCTGTTCAGTAATTTGAAATAGAAAATCGACCCCTTCTTCAATCACATCAATTTTACGGTTAGTCAGTTCTGCATTAATGGTGATATTGGGGTAAGCCGCCAGAAACCGGGCAAGGATACGACCTAAAAATAATTGTCCTAGCTCGATAGGGCAAATCACTTTTAAGTTGCCTTTGATGTCTTGCTGGCTCGCGCTGAGAAGATCTTCGGCGTTTTGTAAATCTTGTAAAATTTTACTGATGCGATGGTAATAGCTCGAACCCGCTTCAGTGAGTTTCAATGACCTTGTGGTGCGAAACAGTAATTGCACACCAGCATCTGCTTCTAGATCTGCGATTTTACGACTCACAGTGGCTTTGGTTATCCCCAGCGCCTTGGCTGCACCGGTAAAACTGCCTTGTTCTACTACTTGCGAGAATATTTGAACGCGGTTGAGATCCATATTGTTACACCTGTGAAACAGTGGGTTGAATTTTTACTATCTAATAAACTTAAGGAAACAGTAGTAAACTAGAGCAGAATAAATTAGGAGTCAAATATGTCTATCAATAAGCGGTTAGTGTTAGTGCCAAGTATTATCGTTGTGTTAGTTGTTGCAGGCGTTTATTGGTGGTCACAAGTTCGATATATCGAGTCAACGGACAATGCGTATGTTGAGGCTGATATTTCAAATATCAGTGTAAAAGTCCCCGGCTACATTGTGCAGTCTGCTGTGGTTGATAATCAACATGTCAACAAAGGTGAACTACTGGCTCAACTGGAAGACAGTCAGTTTGTTGCTAAGCTGGCTCAAAGCAAAGCTGTGCTAGCGAGTACCCAAGCAAACTTGCAAACCTTGGCCGCAAAGGTTGATTTACAGCAAGCATTAATTAACCAAGCTAAGGCAACCGTTGTGGCCTCACAGTCAGAGCAGTTAATTGCTCAACAACAGTTGAAGCGTTCACAGAAATTAAAAATCAGTAATTACAGTTCACAAAATGATGTTGACCAACTTCAGGCTGGTTTCGATTCAGCATCAGCTCATGTCGATGAGGCGCAAGCTGCATTAGTGGCTAAGCAGCGTGAATTGTCGGTATTTAACGCGCAATTATTACAAGTACAAGCGGATGTCGATCAGGCAATGGCCAGTGTCGAGTTGGCCAATATTCAATTGGTTGATACACGTGTTACGGCACCGTTTTCAGGGATTATAGGTAAGCGTGGCGCAATGGTGGGCCAGTATGTTCAACCTGGACAAGCATTGTTTAGCCTAGTGCCAGATGCACAAGTGTGGATTACGGCTAACTTTAAAGAAACTCAAATTGAGCACATGCAAGCCGGACAAGCCGTTAAGGTGAGTTTAGATGCTTATCCTGATGATGTGTTTAGCGGATTTATCGACAGTTTAGCACCTGCATCGGGTTCTAAATTTAGCTTGTTACCCGCAGAGAATGCGACGGGTAACTTTACCAAAATTGTTCAACGTATTCCGGTGCGTATTCGTCTTGAACATGATCAACCCTCATCTGCAATTGGGCGTATTTTACCTGGCTTAAGTGCCTTGGTTGAGGTTGATACAAAGTCAGCAACTCAATCTCATGAGCTTGCTAAGGCATCTGCTGTTCAAGCAACATCTGTGACTGCAGGGCATTAATATGAACCAGTCAGCCACTGAGGCAGATGCATCGCAAGTCGGCCCTGTAAGTACTGTGGATGATAAACCGACCGGTTATCAGCGCGGTAGCACACGTTCTTGGATTGCTGTTGCTGGCGGTTTAATCGGTGCCTTTATGGCGATTTTGGATATTCAAATCACCAACGCGTCGATGAAAGAGATTCAGGGCAGTTTAGGGGCGACGCTAGAAGAGAGTAGCTGGATTGCCACTGCTTATTTAGTAGCCGAGATGATTGCCATTCCTTTATCTGGTTGGTTAAGTACTGGTTTATCTACTCGTCGTTACTTACTGTGGACTACTGCTGCCTTTATCGTTGCCTCTGTATTGTGCTCAATGTCTTGGAACCTTGAGTCGATGATCGCTTTTCGTGCCTTGCAGGGTTTTTTTGGCGGGGCATTAATTCCGTTAGCTTTTCGATTAATTCTTGAGTTTTTACCCGACGACAAACGCGCCATGGGTATGGCTCTGTTTGGAGTAACCGCAACATTTGCGCCTTCTATTGGGCCAACATTAGGAGGTTGGTTAACCGAACAATTTAGCTGGCACTATTTATTTTATATTAATGTTCCGCCAGGTTTATTAGTGATGGCGATGTTGGCTTATGGTTTAGAGCGCAAACCGATTATTTGGGACAAGTTAAAAGACGCCGATTATTCTGGCATTGTTACCATGGCGTTGGGTATGGGCTGTTTAGAAGTCGTGTTAGAAGAGGGCAATCGTAAAGACTGGTTTGGGTCAGATCTTATTCGTAATCTTGCCATTATTGCCGCGGTTAATATCAGTTTATTTATTTGGATCCAATTACGTAAAGCTCAGCCATTAGTGAATATTCGTCTGCTTGCGCAGCGAGATTTTGCTTTATCCACTGTGGCGTATTTCTTACTGGGTATGGCGTTGTTTGGGGCGATCTACATGATCCCGCTGTATTTATCACAAATTCATGATTATACCCCGTTAGAAATTGGTGAAGTCATTATGTGGATGGGCTTCCCGCAGTTACTCGTACTGCCATTAGTGCCTAAATTAATGCAGAAGTTTGATCCGCGATATTTGGCAGCACTTGGATTTGCTTTATTTGCGACCAGCTATTATATGAATAGCCATATGACCATTGATTTCGCAGGCGATCAGATGATTGCTTCGCAAATAGTACGGGCGTTAGGGCAGCCGTTTATTTTAGTACCTATTGGTATTTTGGCGACAATGCATCTTCAAGCACATGAAAATGCTTCTGCATCGACGGTACTCAATGTTATGCGTAATTTAGGTGGGGCTTTTGGTATCGCGCTGGTTGCAACCTTAACTGATAATTTAGCCCGAGTTCATTTGGCCCATATTAAAGAAACGTTGCCGGCTGTCAGCTCCCAGGCTTACAACTATATTCAGCATACCAGTTCGATACTGCAAACAGCGGGTTCTGATGCGGTGAGTGCTAACTCACAAGCCTATGCTTTACTTGCTAAAAATATGTCACAACAAGCATATATACAAGCCTATAATGATGTGTTTTTTATTATGGCATGTTTTCTATTTATTGCGGTTGTGGCGGTTTTATTGATCCGTAAACCTGCGGCTAAAAGTGATACAGATCAACCTAATGAAATGCATTAATCATGTTAGTATTATTTTAATTGATAGCAATAAATTAAGGTGAGAGATGAAATTAACATGGCTAGATGCTGGTTTTACTGAACTGTCTTTAGAGCAGCTTTATGGGTTAATGCAATTGCGTGTAGATGTATTTGTGGTTGAGCAAAATTGTCCTTATCCTGAATTAGATGGTAAAGATAAACACCCGCAAGCAAGACACTTACTTGGGCTAAATGACCAAGGTGAGATCCTTGCATATAGTCGCATATTAGCCCCAAACGTCAGTTATTCTCAAGCCAGTATTGGCCGTGTTGCCGTTGCTAAATCGGCTCGTGGCCAAGGAGTGGCGAATCAATTAATGCAAGGTGCCATTGCTATTGCAAAACAGCATTGGCCAAATGACAATATTCAAATTGGGGCGCAAGATTATTTACGCCAATTTTATCAACAACATGGGTTTGTAGTTAATTCAGATGTATACCTTGAAGACGGTATAGAGCATCTTGATATGTTGTTAATCTATAATAGCTAATTGGTATGAATAGCGTTGGGTTCAGAGATAGCATAATCAACTTTGAGTTGAGTCGTTATTTCTCTGGATTCGGGTAGGTCTTATTAAGGAAAAATGATGTCAGATTATGTAATTAATAGCCAGCAAATTGTTTGTGTCGCTCAATTTGTGGCGAAAGCAGGAAAACGTGATGAGTTAGTGGCGGTATTGGCAAGCTTGATCCCTGATACTCGTCGTGAATCTGGCTGTATTCGTTATGAATTGAATATCAGTGTAGATAACGACAACAAAGTTGCCTTTGTGGAAAAGTTTGTCGATCGTGCTGCGTTTGATCAACATTGCGCTAAAGATGCTATTCAGCATTATTTCCACAATGTAATGCCTGAGTTGGTTGAATCACATCATGTTGAAGTGTTTAATCAAGTGATAGCTTAATTGGCGGTAGCTGTTAAGTACGTCAATTTCGAGAGCTGTAATTTTCAAGCGCTGTAATTTCAAGTTCTGGATGTCAAGATTAGATTTGAAGCGCTAGAGTTCAGCATTGGATTACAGATACAAAAATGCCAGTCTATACAGACTGGCATTTTTAATCATTTATACTGTTAAGCCGAAGCTCTTATATCATAATGATTAGAAGTCGTAACGAGCACCGACAGTGAAGATGTTGTCATCTTCTAAATCAACTGTAGCAGTACCAACTTTATGGTCGCCTTCATACATAGCATAGTGACCATAAACTAACGTTGACTTAGAAATACGGTAGTCAGCACCCACAGTAATTTGAGTGATGTTTACGTCTGTACCAGTCGCTTCTTTAATATTTTTGTAGTAGCTACCAAAACCAGCTTCATCTTGACCGTATTCAGCTTTTAAGTTTACGCCGTTTAGGTTGTAAGATACGTTAAGGAAGAAAGAATCACCTTCTTGATCAGATGTTTGGCTTTCAGTGTTTTGGTATAAACCACCAAGCTTGAACTCACCTAGCTTAACTTGTGCCACACCACGGTAAGCATCAATGCCACCAATAGTGTTATAAGCTGCAGCTACGTAGTAAGGGTGTGCTTTAAGACCTTTATCACCAAGAGTTGCACTTAATGCATATTGATCATCATATGATTCTTTACCAGCATCATCTGTGTAGTTGTCTTCCATTAAATAAGTCGCGTTTAATGTGACTAAACCACCAATAACAGGTGAGTAGTACCAAAGACCGTCAGCTTTACGTAACTGGCCGCCAATCATACGATCGATATCGGCGTTAAAGTTACCGAATAAATCGATGCCACCTTCAGACTGTTTAAATACCGTATCGTTACGGCCTACTAACACAGTACCAGCGTCACTTTTTAAACCTAAGAATGTGTTACGTGCTTTAAATACAACTTCGTCACTGCCATTCTTACCTTCAGTTTGAGTAGTATTTTCAACTTGGAATTCCATTTGGTATAACAGTTCGATACCGTTAGCAAATTTCTCGCTACCTTTAACACCCAAGTTAGAAAAGTTGTTTTCTAATACTGTGCCTTCTTTACGGTTTTGAGTAGTGGCACCTTGATCAGAATTCGATACTGCTAAATCTAAACGACCATAGAAACTTGGGCCTTCAGCAAGTGTAGCGAAAGAAACTAATGTAAGTACAGATGCTACCGATGCAGAGATTAAGGTTTTTTTCATCTTTCATGCTCCCTAGAACGTTATGTTCTATATTCCATTTTTCATGGTTTTAGTTAGTGAACTTTGTTGCAGATTCAATTCTGTAACAAGCTGGTGCAGATTTTTACAGATTTGATAACTTCATAGTGTGGCCTAGATCAAATAAACAGGGCCTACTTGAAAATTTGTGTATAAATCTGTGATAACTGCGACCATTTGTATAATTAAATAACATTATGGCGTAGATCTACCTCTTTAGGGATGTTCCTATTTGATTAGAAATAGGCTAGCGCACAACCACAAAAAGTTGCAGAAATGTATTTTAGCTCATGTTAATTTAATTGTTGTGAATATTCGATGTTAAATTTTATATCTTTAGTCTAATAAGGTTAAAAATTAAGCATGATTTAATGTTTGTTGTGATCGGAATCTTTTTGGCAGATAAATATATTTAGCTCAAGCTGCTTCTACTCGGGTAATAGACAGTTATAAAACGGCTCTTTGTCATGTTATCTGAGTTAAATGGTTCTTATCATAGTTACACTATTAAAGGGTCAACCTATCTTGATGAGTTTAACCAATAGCTAATGTGATATTTAAGCTGCAATAAACTAATTTTATCACTTTATCCTATTTGCCATAACGAGTGGGCTGAATTACTAGCCAAGAATATGAGCATGCGGTGCTTGTTATTAAGCCAAAAAGCCTCCTTAACCAAATTCATCTAGAGTGAATCATGACAAACGTTTAGCTTTGAGGATAAATCATATAAAATTGGCCGCGAAAATAGTCGTTAATTAAGGCGTAACTAATGTTGTCAGAATCTTATACTCATCGTTTTGCTGGTGTCGGCCGTTTATACGGTCAAGCAGCACTAACGACTTTTTCGCAGGCGCATGTTGTGGTGGTTGGCATTGGTGGTGTCGGTACATGGGTTGCCGAAGCGTTAGCGAGAAGTGGTATAGGGCAGATTACACTAATTGATTTAGATGATATTTGTGTTACCAATACTAATCGCCAAATACATGCATTAACCTCGACTATTGGCCAATCAAAAGTTGAGGTTATGGCAAAGCGCATTGGCGAAATTAATCCTGAGTGTATGATTAATGAAATAGAAGATTTTATTACCTTAGACAATCTTGCTGAACATTTTAAGCCGACCTCACAAGGTGGCAATATTGATTATGTGGTTGACTGTATTGATGCTGTAAAGCCTAAAGCGGGATTAATTGCTTGGTGTAAGCGCAATAAAATTCCCCTAGTGACCATAGGTGGTGCTGGTGGACAAACCGATCCGACTCTTATTCAAGTGACTGACTTGGCTAAAACAGTACAAGATCCATTATTGGCAAAAGTACGTAACATATTACGCAAAGATTATAATTTCACTAAAAATATTCAACGACGCTTTGCTGTCGATGCAGTATTTTCGACCCAACATCTAGTCTACCCTCAAGCTGATGGCAGCGTGTGCAACACTAAAGCAGATGCAGAGGGCAGTATGCGAATGGATTGCGCATCTGGTTTTGGTGCTATTACCATGGTAACGGGAACGTTTGCGTTTGTTGCCGTTAGCCGTGTGCTGAGTAAATTAGCCGCTAAATCCGCTTAACATCATTGAACTAAGCTGTTGGTAATCTCGGTACGCTAATCACGAACATGGGCCCACCAAGTGGTGAAATAGGTACATAACTGATATTGCCTTTAAGCTGAGCCACTGCGTTAAACGCTGCCGCGAGCCCTAAACCTACTCCTCCTTTATGACGAGCTGTAGTGAAGAAGGGTTCGAAAATATGTTCGACGATGTCATTAGGAATAGCCGCGCCATTATTTTGAATTTCTATATGAATACTCTCTGGCTCAGTAACGACATTAATGTGGATCTTTGCTTGAGTAACATCTTTAAATGCATGTGAAAATGCATTTGATACAACATTAGTAATCGCTTGGCTTAATAAACTGGCATTACTATTAAGTTGCAACTGTTCATCAATACTGATCGTTATTTCGACTTCTTGCGGTGAAAAGATCATTAATGTTGAATCAGTAATATCGCGTAATTGATGACTCAAATTAAAGGTCGTGTTTTGCTCATGGCTTTGTTCTGCGGCAATAGACTTAAATTGTTGGATCAAATAACTCGCACGAGTGATATTACTGACGATTAACTGACTGCTTTGTTGATATTGCTCTAAAATTTCATTTATTTGTTCTAAAGTGGCATCATCGCTATGGATCAATTTGATCAACTCTTCTATATGAGACAATTGCGAGCTAGCAGCCGTTAAGCAAATACCAATAGGGGTATTAATTTCATGGGCTACGCCAGAAACTAAGCCACCTAATGCAGCCATTTTTTCTTTTTCTATAAGTACTTGTTGAGTTCGTTTCAACATTTGCAGTGATTGTTCAAGTTCTTTGGTTTGTTCTTTAACTTGGCGCGCGAGCTCATCTTTATAGCTGCGTTCTAACAACAGTAAACGATCGCGATCTTCAAGAGCATGCTGGAGATCGACTTTTGATTGGCGCAATGCTTGATAAGAGCCTCTGATTTGCCGTTGCATAGTATTAACCGCATCTGCTACTAAACTGAATTCATCATGTTGCGGCTTTCGATTAAAATCCAAGGGAGTAAAGTTGTGGTCTAAGCTAATATCATCACAATATTTACTTAAATGACGAAGGTGCTTGGTCACATTGAACCACACTAGAAACAAGATAAAACCTGCTACGAGGAAGGTTTTGATCGCGTTGGATAATAAAATCAGTATTGCTTTATTATACAAACGATCATAAATGACATTTAGATCGGCTTGTACGATGAGCGTACCAACAGGAATGTTTTCATTATTGGTATAAATTAATGGATATTGTTTCTCAATAACAGCCGTGTTCTTATATTCACCAAAATGCCATTCTTGATTACTGTCATCACGGATAGAAATATAGTTTATGTCAGGTAATTGACTCAAACCACGGAGTTGCGTGTCGATCAAATGTTCATCTATTACCCATATGCTGGCTGCCAGCACTTCTAAATTTACTGCCTCTATATTCGAAAAAACGCGATCAATTCTACTTACATCATTTTGATAATCATTCACGAGCTGATAAGCCGTCGTCACTAGCGTAATTAAAGAGCTAAAGATTATGATCGAAAGCGTTAATTTTCGTGCTATAGGACTTTGTAGTAACTGTCTTATGGATATCAGCATAGTATCTTCATTGTGATTTATTAATAGGGAGAATCTACTCATGAGAGTATTGATTCTACAATGTATTTCGCTGGTGTTAGTTCGAGTCTCATACCTTTGGTTCAAGCATAGCCTGATAGGCAATATATAGTGATGAAAAAATAAATAAATATCAGCTAATCAATTAATTTTTCTGGCATATATTTTGCTTTATCTTAGTAAGCTCAAAAAACTGACACTGCGGGTAAGCTATGATGAAAATTAAAGTAAGTTCAATAAAGTTATTGAATAGTAAGCGTTTGTTCGTAAGTTCTATGTCATGGCTTATCGTAGCATGTGCAAGTTTATTGTTTGCGCCTAAAGATTTATTGGCGTTTTTATCATTAGACCAACTCGTACATCAATATGGTCAGTTTATTGGCTTAGGGTTGATTATGGGGGTTGCATATTTTTTAAGTCAGATTTTTGCCTTTATCGTCGATGAAGCAATCGTATATTTACGTCAAAAACGTACCGTAGAAACCATTGACGCAAAAGTGAAACTGCTGGACCCTGCTGAAAGAGCCTTGCTACGGGAATTCTTTTTACAAGGGCAAACAATTTTAACCTTGCCACAAAATGAATTAGCGGTTAAAAATTTAGTTAACACCAGTATACTTGAAATGCTTGGAAACGAGCGTCACTACGCGATTCAAGGGCCAACGGCTGAATACAAAATTTCGATGCAAGCACGTAATTATTTAAATCGTGATGTACTACGTTTACCTGCGGGTGAACCCAGTGCAGAAGAAATGAATCATTTGATTAAAACGCGACCACATTTTATTAATGGATTGATTCAATCGCGTAAGCATGCGGTGTAATAGCTAATAGCGCGGAAAATAGTGCTGTAGATGAATAAGTTTATGAATAAAAAGATGGGGGCATTTACGGCCCCCATTCTGGCATAAAAACGCATCATGTGTTTTGTCGCCAATGTATCATTCACAAGGAAGTATCCATATTGAATATGAATAATAAGCAGTAAAAAACTTAGCCTATTAAGAGACTCACTTAGTAGGTGCAGACTTCACAATAAACATCCACATTAGATAAGACATTATTCCAAAGGTGCAAAAAATTACAGTCATAGAAAGTAATCCTATCGCGTTACCAAACATTAAATCTAACCAAAATGCCATGATATTTATCCTTTAGAATGTGAAGACACGATCATCATAAAGTCAAAATAACGTCGTTATACTGATCTTGATCAATCTTCAGCCGTCATGATGTTAACTTAGTGTAAAATTGCCAATTAGCTCACAAAAAACTACTATCCTTCTCAATTGAGGGGGATGAATGACTTTTGAGCAGTTGAGTGTTTTTTATAGAAAAGAATAGGTAAAGGGCTTGCCATTATGAAATGCAACGGTATAATCGCCAGCACTTAATTGTGACAATGATTTTTGCAGTAATTACTGTTTAGTTAGTTTTAAATTTAGTGCTCGCAGTTAGGGTTAAATTACGAGTGTTGTTTTGCAAAGATATTTGGATTTATCAGATTACTTTGCAAAGCTAAAATAGCTGCTAAGTCTTTGCCTGAGTGATGAAATTGGTATACATGGGGGATTCAAAATCCCCTGCTTCACGGCGTGTCGGTTCGAGTCCGACCTCAGGTACCAAATATAAATAACAAAGCCTCAGCTAACGCCGGGGCTTTGTTGTTTCTAGAGTTATCAATTACTTAAACATTAATACTCGTTGTTTTCTCTTCTTATTACGATCTTAAACCAGCTGGTTCAATATCCTTTTTAAATCCCCACCCAGCACTCCTCCGGTCTTTTTGTGTGCTTTTTGTGTGACGAACAGGATCTAAGTACAGTAAAGAGCCTCTTGTTTAGCCCGCTGATATACCTATCATATTCAACAATGTTAAATCCTTACTTTCTTGTACTCACCCTGTTTCTACACCTTATATTCCTAAGTCAATATACCTTTTTTTTCGAGTACCGTTATTAATTGAAGTAAAGTGACTCAACATCAAAGTCTGGAAACAGAGACAAAAGCAAAGATGCTAAATGCGAAGAACGTTCCGTTCGGGGGACTACCCCCAGATATAACGGTGCTTTCTTAGCGGGTGTAAAATCGCTTGTTTTGTAGCTATACCCCCAATCTGCGAATTTTGCTACCAACTCTTTACGTGTGTATTCATCACCCTGTAGACCTAGTTCTGCCTGTCCGTATGCCCTTAAAAACAGCCTTAAGAGTAAGTGCCCAGAATGTTCACCATCCTTTAATCGCATTTTAATTTTACATAAGGCAAGGCTCATTAGGTAAAACTCCTGCCACGAGTCCCAATCCACTAATGTTTTTAAGCAATTGTTTTTACGCCAGACATCGAATCGTATTCTGGCATATAGCATGTCTTCTATTGTCTCGAAGGGCTGTGTATCTAAATGGATATGTTCAGTACCAAGTACGGCTCGCATCTTGGGATTGACTAAATTTCGTTTAAAATCAGCTTCTAAGTTCAATCTCTGTTCAGTTTCAACAGATACCATGTCTGTTTGATGGGTAAACATTTTGCGCGTAGATATTAAGCTCTTCCTTTCATGCTTTTGGCCAGGCTCTCTGCCTAGATATACTCCCGTAAAATAGTCATTTTGGTCTAGTTTTAAGCTGCCTAATTTCTCATCCTTTTTTTTAATTCTAACTTGTACACCAGCTCTTGCTAACACGGGATTTGTATCAATAGGAATAGCGGTAAGTTGGCCGCGTGTTTTCATTGAGATGAGCTGCATAACACGATGTTTCTCTTCTATTATCTCTTCAGTAGTATTTCCATTCATCACATGAAAAAATTTACGAAATAGGTTACTGATGGAGCCATCTAGCTTAATTTCACTCATTGGGGCGTTAGTTAGGTAACCATCAGTGGTTACAGATACAATTTCATACTTATCACCGATACTTACCATTTGCTCAAACATCAAAGCCCGTGCTAAGCCTGTCGTGTAGGATGCATAATAACCATTAGTAATAGCAGAGGGCGGCAATTTCTTACTGTACTGTAAAAAAATATCAAACCCCGTTTTATTGCAGCGTAAACCTTGCGCCAGCTTGCCGTATAAAGAATTACCTATCTCTTTCCAAAGCTTTTCATAAAAAATATTGTTGGATGCTTTGTACTCTTTGCGTTTAGCACGAACAAGCTGCATGAACTCACGGAATACATAATGGTTTTCGTCTGCCCAGGGGATCACAAATCCCTGTAAAATCTTAAGTGTTGCCCCCATTGTGTTAGCCACAACTAACTCATGAGAGGTACACCAACTCACACCTTTAAGGGGGTAGACTAGGCCGTATTTATCCGTCCTTATTGGTAAACTCGGGTAGCATGTTCCTTTAGGGAATTCAAATTTTACTCGAGCAAATCCCATAACATCTTCACAATAGTCTTCTAATTTGGTGCTCATGAAGGTGTTAGCGTAGTCAAGAGTTTTTATGCCGTTTAAAGCTGTGGTGTAACAGGATTGTGCATCATAGTCATACCAAGTCTCAATCGTTGTAGGACCGATTTGGTGGCAGTTATTGACGCCACCATGGTAGGTGTTTTTGACAAACTCTTCGCTCGCGATTTTATCATCAATTGATACTAGTTATTTAATGGTTCTAAACTTACCCGTTTCTCCATTAAAGATTTCTTTCTTAATAGTGGTTTGCCCAAATAATTCAGGTAAATCACAACCGATACTTTTCTGATAGAGGCTTAATGCGACGCCACCGATAGTATAAGGAAGCCCGAGTAGACCCATTTCACTACAGAACTGTCGATAACCCTTAAAGGCTAGAGCCGCAATAACGGCATCATTAACCGCATATTCGCCGAATTCTTTCGGCGCTTCATCTTGGAACACGTCCATGCGCTCTATTGAGTAAGGGTCTGGTATATCCTTCTTAGGTACCCCCACTAATTCACCAATATCCGCTAAGGTTTGTCCTGTTGGTGCGATTAACATAGTGTCGTAAAACTTAATCTCAACTTTGTGATAGTTACGATTTTTATCATAAATACTGAAAACGTCAGTGCCTATCGAAGCGTTTGATGCATTATCTGCTTCCCCCTTGGTTTTTCTCAGTTTTTCCCTTTGATATTTAGTCAGCTCGACTTCCATGCCATAGGTTTCCTCCATACTCACCATTGTGTTTCTAACAGCATGCAGTTTTCCATCAAAGTCTGAAAATGCATTACTGAAGTGCATTAAATCTGCACGTAAAAAGTGGGCGCAGACAATGAGTTTTTCGGGCCAAACCTCTAATACTCCGCTTTTAATCGCATCCTCAATCGCTGCTCTAATAAACTTTGTAAATGTTGGCCTTTCTTCTCCTCGTTCTATAGGAATAATGCCAGAACACATTTTATCATTGTGTAGTGCACAATACTGTAAGCTGAGTAATCTCACTTCCGAGCCCGAGATTTGGACATATTCTCCGTCAATTGATATAACTAACGTAGTTAAAAAACTAGATAGTTGCTCAGTAACGTTTTGTTTTTGGGTACTAGGTCTAATCATCATGTTTATTTACTCGCAAAAAAAATACCCCGACTTAATCGAGGCATTTTGTTAAAGATATAATCTGTTTTTTTGGGTTATTTTTGGATTAAACTATCCCAATCAATAGCTTTTTTACCTAGCACTGCATCAGTCAATGCATTAGCTACCTTCTTAGCCTGATCTTTATTAGTTTCTGGATGCCAAAAGATTAATTGACCCTGATGATTATTAACTCCTACCCCCTTAGCCATGAGGTTTACGTTAGCTACATCTTCCGCATAAAAGAACACACAATCGCAGCGAATAACCGTTTTATTAGACATATATATTTTTCCTTTATTTTTGATCGTTAATGAATTGTAAAATTGATTCACTTGTGAACCGTACTTGCCGACCTATACGAATAGGTACGGGCATTGTGTGCGGTCTTCTGGTCACATTTACCGCTAATGTTTTTGGATTTAGGCTTAACAATTCAGCCAGCTCTTTGAGCGTGTAACACGCTTTATTCAGTTCCATACCTTCTATCCTCTATTTGAAAAAATCGTTAATGCCGTTAACTGTCTTCATTTGATGTTTTTGGCTAGGGTGGATATATCGCCTAGCGGTAAGATCAATCGTTTTATGTCCTAATTGCTGCTGTACAGCCTTAATGTCACCCGTCTGCTCATAGATTTTCGTGCCTACAGTAGAGCGTAAATCTTTGATATTAATTTTCATTTCCATATCGAACTCCTTATTTAATTCGTTAACTATTCGAGCGTGTACGCCCCGTGGGTACCCAATGAACCCTGTGCTTGTTCTGTTACTACTAAATAAAAATTCATTAAAACTGAATTTCATCGCTACCTTAATTGCCTCGCTTCCTGTCTCTCCCACACAAACAGTCCGTGATTCGCCATTTTTAGTGTCTCTAATCAGGAAACTGCTTAGGTCGTCTGATATATCCCCTAAACGAATGCCCATAATCTCGCCAATTCGACACCCAGTAGCAGCATCTAATATCAATGCCATAGCGTGGATCGTATTTTTTTCTCGGTGCGCTAAACCAACATATCGCCCAAAAACTGCATCACTCAATGATATGGACGGCTTGAATGTTTCCTTGAGCGGCTTAATGTGCTTCGCCCCTGATGTAATAATTAATTCATCTGCCAGAGCCAAGTTAAAAAGCTTCTTCACCATGGCTAATACCCGATTACAACTGGCATTTGATAAACCTTTCTCCCTTAGCCGATTTAATTCAGATTCGATATCACCTCGTTTTATCTTGTCTAAATCCTTACCTTTTAGTTCCCGAGATAAGCGGTTGTAATTACATAAAATCGACTTCTGATTTCTATGATGTCGCTTACTGTATTCAAGGAAAGATGACTCAAAATATTCATCGAAAGTGATTGCTGTCGGTCTAAACCGACTAAGTTGTGCTTCTGCAATGACTAGCGTCACTGCCCGCTTATATTCCGTTAAAGAAATATCACCATATCGCCCGATGACCTCACGCCTCACTTTGCCTATATGGTGCAGTTCAAACCCCAGTGAGAGTCCTTTCTTTCGCTTCCAAATTCGCCATCGTTTATCGTTAGTGGCCTTTGCTTCCTCCCCAAAAGAGCCTGTTAATTGAAACTCTTCTAGGGATAATTTGGTGACGTCGATTGTCTTCATAGCCATGTATCAGCCCTCCCGTGTCGTTTTCTGTGCGTTAAATATAAGTAGATTTATATAAATTCAAAACGCCCAGATGAGAGCTGGATTTATCAGAAATAACTGTGTGTAAAATGGCTTTAGACTAATGTTTTAAAGGGCTAAAACGTCTAGCCCTGCAATACCATGCAGAGTAGGGGTTTTTGAATACGGCTATGAAAACAGGTCGGAATTACTGGTGTTAAAAGGTATGATTCAATCTATATAAAGCGTATTTATGTAAAGGCAATATGATAAAAAATGGAAATTAATCTGTTATTGCCCTATTTAGACGGGGGTCGGAATGAGTGCATCTCTATAGCGGTGTGGTCGTCACTGTGTTTCACATTAAGTATCAGTCCCAGCGATGCAATCAAAGTGTATTCAGCTGTTAGGAAAGCGGCATCACTTCAAAAATATCTAGTCCCACCTAATCAGTTAGATGAGTTAATTAGATCTGATAGTAAAAACGTTAAGCTATTTAATACAACGCATACGTTTTTTAAAAACCACACTCTGATGATTAGCTTTAGTCAAAATGGCGATATTCAATTAGAAAAACTCCTTCCCCGAAATCGCAATAAGAAAGGGCAATTTACCCCTTTGAGTCTCGATAATAGCGTTCAAAAAATACAGATTAAATGGATTCGGAAAGCTAGGGGGCTTATTGAAAAAACCATAGTCGAGTCAATTAACGGGATAGAACGAGCGCGCTTATCATTTGTTAAATGTACACATTATCAATCAGTTATTTGTCAGTTCAGTGAAAGTGAAATACTAAAATTGGTTAGGCTATGTAAAATTCATAGCGACTTAGATAATGATGTTTTAGCTCACTGGTTGTTGAGTAGAACGAGTCACACTAAGAAAGAAATATCTGATTTGATGAAACGTTATGACACTAAAAAGTTACAACAGTCTTCAAATGTTCTCGCTCCGATTAGGCGCGCATCTGCTCAGTATTTTAGATTTAACCATCAAGAATACAGTGGGTTAGTTATGTGGGGTGTTGCTAATTTGTATTGGTTATCATGTTCTAAACAAGCATTAACCCACATATCCAAAGCTGTGAGTGATAGGAAAAGTATGCAATTGATTAAAAATGCTGAAAACCAATATGTAATGGATACACTTATTTTCTCATTAGTATCATCTACAGCCGATATTGCAGAAGATGAACTGACAATTTACTCAAGAAAAAGAGAATAATAAGATTAAAAAAGAGCCTGTAAAATACCTTTGTCAGTGCGCGCGATAACGCTGCGCATGTGGCTCGCTGTCGCGAGCGGATGCGCCAATGCTTCGCATTGCCACATCTCTAGTAAAACGGACTATTAAAGTATAAATATTTACAGTCTTCGTTGCTTACCTCCGTTTTTTTGTTTCTATAAAAAAATCATACTACCTATACTATCCCCAACGTCACTAATGCGATCCCATCTATCTATTTGTTTTAAATGCGTATTATTGAAAGGGTAATTACGAAAACAAAAAAAAGATAACGTAAAATGTTATCTTTTTATATCGAAATTTACTTATTATTCGTCACCAATAAGATAGCCTAGAACCCCTCCAACACCCGTCCCAACAGCTAAGCCTACGGGCCCAAATCGACAGCCAATTAATGCCCCAGTCATTGCACCTTGTACGGCCCCTTTTGATCTACCTTGTGCATTTATTTTCGAATTATCATTCTCATCTCGTTGTATCATTTTTATTACCTCATTTTTAATGTCGCACTTTTTTGGCGACGGGTGCAGTATCCTTTGCGTTTGAGCCTTCCCTGGAGACACACCACCTCATTACGTGTTGTCCGGTAAGGAATATCAAGTTAGGTATAAAACTTTGCTTTAACACGTTAAATCCCTCCTGTTCCTTTCCTGTTTTACCGATTTTTGGCTTTCGCATTCGTACCAAATCGTTTTCGTAGAACGGGCCTAAATTCCTCATTTGTAGATGCCTTATTGGTTCGTTCCCTTTTAACCGAGAGAAGTCGACTTGCTGGTTAATTCAGTGCGATGAGGACACGACTGTCTCATCAAACGTACATTTACCATTTCTTTGTCATGTAATGACCATAGGGGGGAGGGGGGGGGGATAAATTAGTTAATTGCAATTCGTTGGTGGCGGCTAATCAAGCCATTATTATGGTTAATAATAAGCACTCGTTTGGTTCTCTTAGGGGGAACTGTTGTCAGTAGGAAATGTATGAAACAGTTGTTTATTTAACCATGCCGAGTAATTTGGCTTTGTTCTCGTCATATTCATCGGCTAGGCAATGCACAAATACACTCTTCGCAGACTGCATTAATAGGTTAATGGCATTACTGCGAAGCACTGCCGCCATGAAACCACAATTGTTAGCACTTCCTCCCTTAAATACGGGTTTTAAAAGGGTGCTTTTAATGACTTTATCTTTTTGGTCATCAAGGATCGCGGTGATCGCATCAAATGATACCCATTCTTTAGAGTGAAGGCCTCCGCCCTCATTTCCGCTCATTCGTAAGTGAAGTGTCTTATCATCATCTTTAATGCCTATTTGGTAAAACACATGATTCTTAGTTTTTGGACTCAACTTTAAAGCTCGGCCATCACTCACCAATAGGGTGAACCCGTCTAAAGGGCTATTAGGCTGTGCCATCGCTGCATCACTTAAAGTTTTATCGGTCTGTGGGTTCGTTTTTTGCTTGTTAGACATTAGTATTTCTCCGGTTGAGTTAAGTATTAGCGTTATTTAAATGGTTTATTAAGGTGGCAACACAAGGTGAATTGTGTGAAAGAGGGATTAATACGTATGCTCCTGCACCCGCATCATCAATGATTGATAAAGCCAACAAATAGGGTTGAGTGGTTCCTAATAGGAGAACGTACTCTGGGAAATTGATCACAGAATCAAGCCAGTAATCGTCTTTTTTATCCATTTTTCCTATCCATTCAGGACAGTCAGTTTCTTCAATTAATATGAGAAAGGTTCCATACTCGGCCCAAAAGTGTTCGGCTTCACTTTTATGCTCGAAGCAACTTTCTAAGTGAATCGTCAACGCAGTTGAAATGTCATAAGGTAAATTCAACGTCGAAATTTGATTAATTTGGCTTATTCGTTTCATGTGTTTTTACTCCATAAATAAAAAGCCCCTTACCTATAATGGTAAGGGGCTAAACGGGTGGTATTTTTGTGAGTTTAAGGCTGCGGGTGATTGTTATCGCGGGTCTAGCGGATTGTAGTCTTGGATCATTGTTGATAAATATTGTGTGGTTTCACGTTGCTTAGCCTCACTAAGCTTGGCGTACCGTAATGTGGATTCAATACAGCGATGGTTTAATAGCTTTTGTACTGCGCTGATATCGGTGCCATTAGATATTAGGTTAGATGCTACTGAGTGACGTGCTGTATGAAATACGACTTCCTCGGGGTCTCTGATATTGGCGTTATTTTTTATCTCCTTAAATGCTCGCCATGACTCAGATATTGGTTTACCAACTTTATTTCCAGCAAAAAGATATGGGTTATTAGTGACTCTAGGTAGGGTCTTAATAATATCAATCATCATGTCTGATAGATAAATGATGTGGTAAGAACCGTTCTTAGTTCGAGGTATTTGTAATGTTTTTTTTCACTAAATCAACATCAGTCCATAATCGTAATCGTAGTTCGCTAATCCGGCACCCCGTAAGGAATAATAAGGAAATATAGCCCCCCACGCTTTTGCAATGATATTTCAGTGCAGCAGCAATAATGCTCTTTGTTTCAGACACATCACAATACCGAGTACGAGCATTATTCTCCGGTAATAATGACACCTTCATCGCCACATTTGGGATGCCTAAATATTTCTCTACTTGCTTCCCCATGGTTTTAAGTAGGGCTATTGCCCTATTGCGTGTGGCTGCTGCATAACGCTTATGTTCATCACATTCATTGCTCAAATCCAATTGAATATTCAATACTTGTTGTGGTGTGAGCTTGTCATACGGCACATCATGAATTGCTTTACAGAGTGAAAATCTGGATAAATCATCTTTCCAGGTTCGTTTACGCTGTTTGGCTAATGGTAGATAAGTTTCAAAGAAGAACTCAGCCACTGTGGGTACCTGCATTTCACATTCTTTCTCAATACGATGACTTTTGGGGTCAATGCCTTGAGCTATATCAACTTTAAAGTTTCGAGCAATCTTCCGAGCAGTAGCAAGGTCAATATCAGGAAACCGACCGATAGCAATTGAAGTCTTACGTGTATAAAAAGTGTATCGAAGCAGGAAACGTTTGGAACCGGTTTTCCCACACAAGCATTTGAAGCCTGTTATTTCAGTATCGCTGTATTCTGATTCGGTTGATTTAGAGCGCGGGTCATTGGCCGGGAGTGATTTTAGAAGGGCAGTGGTGAATTTAAATTTCTTATTCATATATGACTCCTTGATTACATATCAAGATACTAATATATGTTTTACATAGGTTTTACTTCGGTAAGTCATTGTTTTTTATATTGAGTTACTTTATATCGTTTCTTTTTTGAAACGGCATCAAATTGTGGTACCCCAAAAGTCCCAGTTAGGTACCTATTTTTTCTAACAATCAATTAGTTCAGATTCGGACTGGTTTATTTTAAGGAAAAGTAATGATGAGATGTCTTGTCGTGTCAATAAAAGGTGGGGTTGGGAAAAGCTCAATCGCGCTAAACTTAGCTAGCTATACTAATGGTAGCTATATTACGAATGACCTTGTGACTTGTAATAACAGTAAGGCAATCCAAATAGAATATAACAAGAAGGTAATCCCACTAGCTTATTCTAAGATACAAAATGCAGTTTATGATTTTGGTGCCATGTACTCCCAAATCGACCCAAAGGTGTCACATGCCACGAAGTTGTGTGACGTAATTGTTATTCCTACGATGACAGACCCTCGAAGCATTCAGGCTAGTATTGAAACATATAACTTAGTCAAACCCAGCGGTAAACCTATCGTAATTATCATTAATAATTACATTAAACAAAATAAGTATGATGACGCAGTGCAAGAGTTACAAAGTGTGCTTGGTGAGTTGATTGTGTATGGGATTAGAACGACGACTCTGTTCGAACGTGTCGCTAAAGATGGCGATGATTGGTACCAGAATATTCATAACGACCACGGTGAGTTTCAGCTCAACAAGACTCGTATTATGCATGAGTTAGTGTATGACGAAATCATTAAACTGGGGACTCGATAATGAAGCTACCAAGCCTAGCAAGTATTGACCAATCTATTGGTGGCAGACCTGAAAAAATTCATCTAAAAAAAGTTCGATTAAGCTTTTATTTGTGTCCTGAGGAGACTGTTATTTTGAAGGCTTACATAAGAGGTAGCGATAGTACTGTGAGTGGGTTAGTGAGAAGCTTATTGAAACCATTGCTCAAATAAGAATCTACATAAATCGTAAGATAATCGGTTATCTTACGATTTAACATGGTTTGCTTTTAAAGTTGTATACTTCTTACATGCTTAAATTAGCTATGTTATTAACATGCAATTCAAGTCCTTTAGACATGAAAAGTTTCAAGTTATCATATTCTTGAGCATGGTTTGTTGTCTTAAGGTGTTTACGGAAGAGCCATACATCATGACCCAGAAAGTAGCGTTGATATACATCGCGAATATCCATTTCTAAAAGCTTTTCTTTAAATTCATCTTCCATAATATCTGCATTTTAAAGGTTTTTTTAAATTCTACTTAATAGCCCTGTAAGTTATTGGTTAAATCAGCGACTATCTAATGTTGTATTGGGTCTGTATTCCTCAAATAAGCAGGTATTAATTAACTTTAAAATTAAAATTGACGAATGTATATAGCTCATTAATTGATGTGGTTATTTCTTTCTCGGGATAATTAACCAAAGGTGATTTTCTAATATCTTCAACTAAATCATTAAGTGGAACTGTTGCTATATCTTCATTACAAAAAATCAAAGATTCTGCATCAATACCATCATATACCCACTTTTGATACAGCACTGGGTAATCACCAAACATACATTCAACTTGCGATGTAATAACCGTATCTTCATCTGTTTTAACTTGATTGAATTTCATAATTCTCCTCATTAAGTAATTTTAACATGCTAGTAATATTTTATATTGATTGGAAACCTTAATAAGGTTGAAAAAACTTGTCGTAAAGTTCATGTTTACTTTTTAACGATAATACCTGTGTTCATTGGGCAGGGCAACCGCATGAGTGTTTGATTTTTACACATGTCGCTAAATCCCGCTTTTAAAACAGCCTCTAAGAAGGTTAGTTTCATCCATGCTCGTTTGCGTTTTTGCACTGATACTCCCTTTTTTGAAGACTCTGCCCTGAGCATATTGGTGGTAGACCGCAGTTACGACATCCGAAAAAGGTTCGATTAAGCTTTTTATTTAAGTCCTGAGGAGACTGTTATTTTGAAGGCTTACATAAAAGGAAGCGATATGACTGTAAGTGGGCTAGTGAGAAGCTTATTGAAACCATTGCTCAAATAATAGTCATAAATGGCAAGGTAACCAATAACTGGTTATCTGGTAGGGCCTGTTAACTTTACCCAGTATCTATGCTGTAATTTTAAGCATTGAAATTACACAACCATTGCAGGTTGTGCAAGCCAGAGAGTATTTAAGTGTTCAAACCTGAATCTACAGCATTTTATTTAGGTTATGGACTTGCCAGCTGACTCATAAATACCTCAGATAACTAGACAAGAAAGTTATTTGAGGTATTTTTTAAATGCTGAAAAATATGAACTTGCGCTTTATAATGAGCTGAAAATATGGGATGTTAACGCTAATTAGATAAGACTTTGTTAACGTGGTAAATATCAACCCAAATCACCCTTTGAAGGGTATAAGGCAGAGGAACGGCAATGGACGACTATAGAGTAATCGAAATAGAAATTGCAAAAAAACATGGTGCATATGCAAAGGGAACAAAGAAGGCAATTGGTGATTTTTTACTGAACGATGATATACAAAAACCAGTGAATGTCAAAAGTAACAACTTGGCAAAGAATAACTACTCCCCAAATATTATTTCAGCAAAAAGATTAATTAAGTGGCTTGAGCAAGGGGGGAATGAATTATACTTTATTTTTGTAGATTATAATAAAACGGGAAAAGAAATCGAAATCGTAAGTGATACAGGCTTAGTACCTGTTCATCAAATTAGCTGGGATTGTCTAACCATTGAAGCTCAAGGTTGGGGGGTCATACAAATGTCAAAAGACCTCATTGTCGATAAAAATCAAGATATAGAAACTTTCTATAAAGGATTGAAGAGCGCCTACGAAATATTCATGAGAAAAGAAGCTAGAAAGATGGACGCAATTAGAGATATGATACAAAATTTCTAAAGCTGAATCAGACTTGCATTGCAAGTTAATAGCGTTGACAAGTGATCGTAAAACGGTCACTTTTTTTAAAGTGGTATCCCTAAGGGGATTCGAACCCCTGTTACCGCCGTGAAAGGGCGGTGTCCTAGGCCTCTAGACGATAGGGACACTAAGATTGCAAAACAATCAAGACTATCGAGTTAGGGAAATCAAAGATTAACTTAACTATTCACTCAAAATTGAGTCAATTCTTTTTTTTTAGCTTTAACAATATGCAGTTTTAAAGCCAAAGGAAACAGCATGACCTAGTACGCTACACCCTTTTTTTTTATGTGGTATCCCTAAGGGGATTCGAACCCCTGTTACCGCCGTGAAAGGGCGGTGTCCTAGGCCTCTAGACGATAGGGACACATATTGCATCAAGAGAATTAAAATAACCCTCTAACTGACTTGCTTCGCCATAAATCAAATATATAGTCAAATCCAGCATGACCTAGATTGCTGGATTTTATTTTCAATATGTCAATGTCATCGGGTAAAATCTTAATAACTGTAAGGTTTTACTTAATCTTGAAGACTGAAAGCGTGCGCATTCTATGTTCTAATAAATAATTAGTCAATCATTTTCTCTATCTACACATTTATTAGGTTATATTATGACCAAGTCGTAAAAAGCTAAATAAATCAGAGTTTTAATGATTTGCGGCAAAGTTTTTTAAAGTAAGAGGCGGTCATCTAAGGGGATTCATGTAGTGACGACTATTGTTTAGTGTGACTTAAAAATATTACCGGAGTATGATTGAAGATGAGTAGGTTGCTGAACGTAAGAGCTGGAACAGTAAAGTCGAAGAATAATAAGTATCAAAGATGAATTTCACATAGACGTTATGACAAAAAAAACCAAAATTATTTATTTAACTGTACCAAGTAAGTTAAAATACGGTGGAATATTAATCTAACTGATAAACAAACAGGTTTAACTAAGTAGGGCAACCGCTTGAGCGCGCTCTTTTTTGAATAGTATGTTTAAACTATATACTTGAACTGCGTTCAAGTATATTAATTTCGGTGGTTCGCTTTAAGCTCAGCTCATTTAACCAGCCAGCAGTTAGTGCTCAAAAAACGTTCGCGATTTCGCCCTATTTAACTAAGGTTCTTAAATTGACTGAAAAATTAAAAAAAGTTGAGTTTGGTGATTTTCAAACACCATTAGCATTATCTTCCAATGTAATATCGTCTTTAGGTGATATTAATTCTTATGAACTCATCATTGAGCCAACGTGTGGCCTCGGTTCATTCCTTATTTCACTAGCCCAACAATCAATTCCACATGAAAAATTAGAAGGGTGGGAAATAAACCCAATTTATACAGAGGAAGCCAATAAAAGAATAAATAAACTTTTTGAGCAGGATGTTAACCTAGTTAAACAGCAAGATTTTTTTGAAATAGAATGGGATAAGGGGAAGTTTAATGGTAAAACTTTATTTATAGGAAATCCACCTTGGGTTACAAATTCAGAGCTTGGTAAGTTATCAAGTCAAAACCTTCCTGAAAAAGCTAACTTCCATGGCTTGAAAGGTCTGGAAGCTATGACTGGAAAAAGTAACTTTGATATTTCAGAGTGGATGCTAATAAAGCTATTAGAGATTATCTCTGGGAGCGATTCAGGAATCGCATTTCTTATTAAAACTTCAGTAGCAAGAAAGCTTATCCAATTTATCGATAAAAACAATTTATCTATAAATAATATTTCAATTAAAGAAATTGATGCAAAAAAACATTTTGATGTTTCCGTCGATGCTTGTCTTTTTCAGGCGAGTGGCTGTGACTTTCAACAAAACGGTGTCAGATGTGAGGTTTATAATGCTCAGAATTGGAATGAACCATACAAAATTATGGGAGTTGTTGATAGTAGGTTAGTGTCTAACATTAATGATTATATTAATTTGTGTCATATTGATAAAGGTTCAGAGTTCAAATGGCGTTCTGGTGTAAAACATGATGCATCAAAGGTTATGGAGTTAACGTTACACGGTGACAAATTAGAAAATGGAAATAAGGAAAAGGTTAATATAGAACGAGATTTTGTTTATCCAATGTATAAAAGTTCAAATTTAGCAAAAGAGATCCTCCCTCCTCCTGTTAAATTTATGATTGTAACACAAAAAAAAATTGGTGATGAAACTAATCATATATCAACTATAGCTCCACTTACATGGCAATATCTTATTGAAAACTCAGAAAAACTCGATGGTAGAAAAAGTTCTATCTACAAGAACTCTCCTAGATTCTCAATATTTGGTGTTGGAGATTACACATTCAAACCATACAAGGTAGCCATTTCAGGCATGTATAAAAATTTTTCATTTGCAAAGGTGGGGTTATTCAATGATAAAGCGATAGTTTTAGATGATACTTGTTATATGCTAGGCTTTGAAACAAAAGAAGAAGCAAATCTCGTTTACACCTTATTATCATCAGAAGTCTGCAAAAAATTTATAAATTCAATCGTGTTCACGGATAATAAAAGACCAATAACAGTAGCTCTTCTCAATCGAATAAACTTGAAGGAAATAGCAATTGAAGCCGGCTTAGATCATGAATACGTTAATACTTTTAATTTCGAGTAACATTTTTGAGTTTTCTATGTAATAAATAACTTTGTCAATTAACTTGTTGATATATGATGCTCGGAGCAGCACCACTGTTTCATCGCTTGTTCATCTATCCAGAAAGAGTGTGGACCTCGATTGACCAATGCTTTGCTATATTCAGGCCAGTTAGTGATGCGTTGCTTGGATTTTCCCATCTGGTATCGATTCCTATGATGTGTTCAGAGGTTCTGAACGCAACGAACCTTAAAAGTTCACTTATTTAGTCAACAATGCCGTTCGATACTGTTGAATGTATATTCATAGAATCTGTTAGCAACGCATGTGAGCCTTATGCGAGTATCTGACAAATAATTAAAACCAACTGGATACACCTTAATTGTACATTACAGTAACCTAAACACACTTAGTTCTAATTAGACCATACTCAATTTCAAGGATTCAAAATCCCCTGCTTCACGGCGTGTCGGTTCGAGTCCGACCTCAGGTACCATCATTTGGAAGCCCCGTTCTTAATTGAACGGGGCTTTTTTATATCTGCGATTTATTGATTTTATTATTTCTATCAGATGGACTTATTTGTAGCCGTGTTTGTTGGATTGGTTTGTAACATGGTACCAATGTTGAGCCTTCCCGACGTCGACTCGATAGCACCTGAAACTTCTTAGCTCATCAAGATGACAAAACTCTTAATCTATTTGTTATTCAAACAAACTTAATGTCCAGTGTATTCATTGCTTGATTCATGTCCGTCGTACAATTATCTATTCATTGATGAGCAATGATTGCTCGGTGAATAAAACATCGTGATGGTAGTCTATCTTTATCTCTTTGTTACGTAGATTTAGATTATATCGCTGTCTTTTAATCGTTTACTAAATGATTTATGTTAATCGAAATTTTGAAGTTCATCATACTCTTTCAACTTTCGATATAGGGTCGCGAGGCTCATTCCGAGTTTTTTGGCGGTGAGTGCTTTGTTATTATTTAGGGTTTCTAATACCGAGACTATATAGTCTTTTTCAATGGTATTAAGTGGTTTAATACCATTATTTATCGATGGTTTAGTGATATTTTGATGAAATTCTTCTGGTAAGTCTTCAGGCATAATCTGTGGCCCAGGACTTAACACTACCGCCCGTTCAATCGTATTGGCGAGTTGACGAATATTGCCTGGCCAGTCGTAGTTGAGTAATAAATCTGCTGTTTTGTAGTTAAAACCAGTGATTTTTCTACCCAGTTTTTCATTGAAATCGGACAGAAAACAGCGCGCTAAGGGTAAAATATCTTCTCCTCGATTCCTTAGTGGAGGGATTTTGAGTTCGATAACATTGAGTCGGTAGTAAAGGTCTTGACGGAAATCACCTGCTTCAACCGCTGCTTCTAAATCTTTATTGGTTGCCGATATTATTCGAACATCGACATCTTTGATATTGTTGTCACCCACTCGGCGAATTTGTTTTTCTTGAATCACTCGCAGTAGTTTAGTTTGCATTGAGGGAGAAAGTTCGCCGACTTCATCGAGGAATAGTGTTCCACCGTTGGCACTTTCGATCAATCCCATTTTGTTATTTTCAGCCCCTGTAAACGCGCCTTTTACATGGCCAAATAGTTCACTGTCTAATAGAGATTCAGTTAGTGCACCGCAGTTTATTGCCAGTAAGGGTTTATTATTTCTATCGGAGTGGCGATGAATAAAATCAACTAATTTCTCCTTACCTACGCCACTTTCACCTGTGACTAAAATTGATGTGGGCACCTTAGCCACGTTAATGGCCATTTCGATGAGTTTTTGCATCGGATGGCTATTGCTAATGGGATAACTACTGTGGGAAAAATTGTTTTTAGCGCTTAAATTGATATTAGAGTCTCGAGGAAAATACTCTTCAATTTTTAATATGTCTTGTACTTCGGATTTAATGTTGTCGTTGTTGATCCCATTATAATATTGCAGAAGGGGTAAGGCTTCATCACCCCATTGATCGATATAATTTCCGACTAGGCGGCAGTGACAGTCGCCTTTTGCTTGGCATTCTGGCTCAATAAAATAAACTGTGCGTTGTTGTACATTTGAAACATAACCGCTTGCGAACCCCACTTGCTCCCAACAAGCGACATCAGTAGATTGTCCATTTAAACGAAGTTCCTGATCGGCTTCATATGAACCAATAAAGTAAGTTTCAACCAGTGGGGCGTCTGACAGTCCATCGGTGCGCTGACTCGTAAGTACTTCGCCAAAACCAAACATAGAGCAAATCATTGGACCTAATTTCCCCTGACGTGCTTCTGACCATACTTCAGGCATTTTTCGTTTTATTTGTTCTGCTAATAGCCAACCTCTTATAAACCCAGAACGAGTTATTATCGTTCGTGTAGCTTTTTCCCCTATGGTCTTGAGTAACTCTTTTCTGAGCATACCGTGAGATACCATGTCCGTAAGGTATGCTCTTTGGCCAAGAAAACTCATTGTGCCGCCATGAGGTTTAAATGCTAGGAGTTCACGAAGATCTAATTGTGATGTTTTCATCTACATCCATCTATTTAACTGTTGTAGGGAGCGTAACATCACTAATGTTGCATTTCAGTGAGGGTCTTCTTACTTATATGATTTAAAAAAGTATCTTAATTGTTACTGACTAAAAAGAGGGGAGACGCCTTAAATATGTCTAAGGCGTTATTTGTAGTGACTTGTTTATAATTAAAAAATTATGGACATGTTAATTATTTAAGGTACGTTAAATTCAAACTCATGGCAGTTATTACAAAAGTTTTCTGACGTTTCATGTTCTGCATGACAGTTCTCACACTCAAGTTCTACGCCGTAATGAGGTGAGTCATGTTTGTCGGGGGCACCATGATAGTCTTGTTTTTTTTGCGGTAATTCGTGACACGTTAAACACTGTTCCATTGGTGCTGCTTCAAAAGGTTTGCTGATGTGACAATCTGCACAGTTCAATCCCGCATTTTTGTGGTGGGATTTCATTGTTTTAGCGCTTGCATAGTGTGTAAAAAAAAGCGTGAGTACAGTAAGTAACGTTAATATCAGTTTTTTGTCCATAATGGTCATCCAGTCAGAGAACACGCAGCGGTTTTTGCTATCACCGCTGCAATATTGGTTTGTTAGAAGGTATATTTCACATAAGTTTGAAAGCGTGTCATATCACCTTCTTTATCGGCCATGTTTTCGACATCACCCATGGTGACGCCTACTGCCCATTCAATATCCGGTGTAATATTCCAAAATAGATTGGTATGCCAAGAGAAGGCTGTTTTATTGGCATATTCAGTAAGAATACCGTCTTCAAGGCCTTTCTCGTCTTGTTCTGAATAACCTGCACCAATGGCTAATCGCATATTTTGTTGAAGCGCAAAAACGACTCCGCCAGTAATGCTGCTGTATTCTAAGGTATCTGTTTCCCCATCAGCATTGATACCGGCACCGGCATTAAAACCTAGACCAGCATAGCGACCAATACCATCACCGTACATTAAGCCGAGAACTGCCTTATGACCGTCTCCAAATTTAAGGCTAGTGTTTAATGCTAGGCCATAACCAAAAGCATCATCACCTTCTAGTTCAAATCGACGGATCACGACTCTCGGTGAAAAAGTAACTCTACTATTAGCGTAAAAGTACTTGGCGATAATATCTGGCATGACATCTTCACTTGAACCGTTATTGACTAGGGTATAAGGGCCTGCGGCTGTTAGTCCAAGCGTTGGGTTTTCAAGACTGATTGAAGTGTATTGACCTTTACCTATATTGTATTGGTAGCGAACTTGAGGCTGGCGGACAAACGTGGTTCCAGGATCGGTGGCGAAATCCATCGATGGCATGATGCCTGCAAAATCCATGAAGTTAGACCATGTTTGCCCCGCTAGAACCACGTGTTTACCCATGGTCATCTCACCATATGCATGGCGGATCCTGAAGCCGTTACTATTAGACCAAGTTGGGCCATCACTATCGATGTCGGCAAAAAAGTCTCCTTCAACATAAGTCTTTAATGTGCCATATTTATTTTCTGATGCGGTTTTAATGAATAAGCGGCTTTCTCTTGCCGTCATGTGTAAATCCGATTTTTCTGCGTTGGCAGAGCCATCAATTGGAGTGGTATAAACACTATAAAGATCGCCATTAAATGGGGCCGTTATCGTACCGTCGGTATCGTAATTCAGCATAAATTTAGCGTAACCACCGACAGTCACTTTAGTGTCTGCGATATCAAATTCTGCCGAATTAACCGAGGCCGTGCCAAGCATAAGCGGTATTGCAATAGCGACAGCTGTTACTAATGGTTTACGTGCATATAATTTATTCATAATGATTTTTCTCTTTCATAAGTTCATCAATATTCGTCGACTGGGCATTTTGCCCAGTCGTTATAGTTGTTATGCTTTTGCTACATTTTTACCGGCAATACGACCAAACACGATGCAGTCGGGAATGGCTACAGTACCTAGGCGACAAGCGCCATGGGTGCCCCCTGTCGATTCACCACATGCAAACAATCCTGGAATGGTTTCTCGTGTGGCAATGTTGATGACTCTTGCTTCTGTATCGATTTCAACACCGCCCATTGTGTGATGTGCTTTAGGCCATAAACGAACAGCATAGAAAGGTGCTTCGACAATTGGTTGCTGATTCATTGAGAACGGTTTATTAAACTCAGGGTCATTTTTTGCTAAAACATAGCTGTTATAACGTTGTATTTGTGCCTCTAGCGTTTTAGCCGACATATTATAGTGAGCAGCTAGGGCTTGAATGGTGTCAAAGGTATGTACTACTTTTCGATCAAGTAGCTTAGGCATAACATGCATAGAAGCTTTGACTCCTTTTGCATCACAAATCGCGACGGCGACATTACCGGTTTTGATAATGGCATCGGCACGCACTTTACGGTCAGCAAGTTCGTCAACGAAACGCTCACTGGATTCAGGATTAACCATCACCCCGTGAGTAAAGGCTGAGTAAGCAGCGAAAATAGGAGCAAGACCAAAGCCTTTTTCATCTGGTGAAGCCCATGGCCCTAATTGGATCCAAGAAAGTTGCACTGGATTTGCGCCAACACGGATCATTTCTTTTAAACATTCAGAAGTGGCTCCCATGTGATTTGTTGTTGCAAGCTCTTCTGTTAATCTAGGATCTTGGGATGAGCGATAAACCACGTCGGCAGCAAAGCCACCAGATGCCATCACAACGCCTTTATTGGCTTTGATGAAATGTGTTGCAGTAGAGTTTTCTTTACCAGGCTTGAATTTAGTGATCACCTCAAGTCCTACAATTCTGCCTTCTTTATTGCTTATTAGGCGTTTTACGAAGACTTTCTTTTTGAGTGGGATACCTAGTTCTTTTGCTTTTTCTAACATTGGGTGCACGATACCTGAACCAGATTGGTTATAAGTGGTATGTGTTCTTGGGATTGAGTGCCCGCCGAATTGTGCGAGTTTTTCTTTGAATTTCACACCAAGATAATCTCGGCACCATTCAAATGCATCGTTAGATTGTTCGGCAACCATACGTGCTTGTTTAGGGTAGTTAAGACCAAGACCCGCTTTATACATATCAGCAAGCATTGCATCAACAGAGTCTGTTACACCATTGGCTTTTTGAATATCACTGCCGACGACGGCCATACCGCCACCATTGATGGTTGAGTTGCCACCAGGAACAGGCATTTTTTCAAGTACCACAACTGATGATTTAGCGTTTTTAGCTTCGATGGCGGCAGATAAACCTGCAAATCCACTACCGACAACAACGACATCATAGGTCTCATCCCATTTATCTGGTAATGATGTGCAGCTTGACTCTGTTTTGGCAGAAGCAAAGCCGGATAAAGCTAATCCAGCTGTTGCGGTGGTAATACTGGTTGCTTTTAAAAAGTGGCGTCTTGATAGATTTGTTTTAGTGTCTGTACTCATTATCGTCCCCTTAATATTAATGATTTTTAAACGAGGTGAATATTTACCTATTAACCTGTTTATTCATTTTCTTGTTTGAAAATGTAAGCATTAAAGTAAGAGCATGTAATGTGCCAGTTATTTTTTGTTTTTAATTAATTGATTTATTTAGGTAAAGTTATAATATGTGATGTTGATTACTGTATTGTTGAGAATTAATTTCTCACAATAATGTATCGAGGGTTTTACTTATAATTGATACAGATCACGCCTTTGTTTTGCTGACAAGCCGTATTGGCGCTTCTATAGCGAGCTTATTGAATCTTGATACAACACTGTTAGTGGAGCAACGGATTGTGATATATCATTTATTATTCCAAGTTGAGGCCAACTATCAGGCAAACGGTTATCGCTTTAAATAAGTTAAGAGGAAAGTTAGGACTGTAGTGTTTACCACAAACTATGTCGGCAGTTATGAGTGTCGTGGTGGTACTGATAAAACCTATCTTTTTTGTCCATGCTTTTAAAATGTGAAGCTTCTTGGATAGTCAGTCAGCTTGTTAGCATGGATAACTGATCATGAGGGGGCGTAGTGATTTTGCTAATAAAGTTAACATGCAGAGTTAGGGGCGAATAAAAGGTGTGAATCATTATAGATTTTCTTAGTCATATCTAATTCTATTACTATTCAAGATAAAATGTGATTTGTTTCATTTATGAGCTAAATTTATATCATATAAACAAAGTTTAATATAATTGTTAATATATTTTATTTTTAATAAAGCATTATGAATCATGTCTTTATATTTATTTAGTTCTCTATCGATACGTCATGGTTTGTTTTTGCACGTATACAGTATTGCGATTGTACATGTTGGGTATTAGTTTGACCTGTCTTCGTCACTTTTGACGCTTATAAGAAGGAGTTTCCATGCAAGCACAATTTAATGTTCAAATTGGTTCTTTTCGTAAAATCAATAAGATCCCGAATGCTTGGTCAAATGAAGACTACCTTCAGTTGATGGCTATTATGGGCTTAGATGATGGCCTAGAAGGAATGGAGGCTACTGAACTTAGAGAAATGTGCATGATGTCTCTAAATGATTTAGAGGCCAATGAAGCAGCTAAAATCGTCTTGACGCATTTATTCAGTGAATTGACTGAAGGGAAAATTGATCAATTAAGTAATGACATGATCGGTGACAGAATGTGGGAAGAATATTCTGATTGCTTGCTCCATGAAGGTTTTTTTAGCGCTTATGCCTTATTGAGAGAAGCATTTAATGGTGTTTTTGCCGAGCCTACCGGTGTTGAGTTTATGGTTAATGTCACAGCAGCTGACGCAGCAGAGCTAACTATTTTTGATGAATCATTACATGCATCAATGGTACGTCTTCTCGCATCTGGGTTATCTCCCGATGCGCTCTTACATCGATTATATGAAGACCAAATTACCGGTACGCAATTTCCAGAAGCCTTAGGGATATTGTGGAAGCTAGAATTAGTATCAAGTGAAGGTTTATCTCGTCAGTTTAAGATGGTGAGTTCAGATTTCTGGTTTGGGAAATTGGCGAATGTAGAGCAGTTTGAAGCTTCTGCTCATGCTGATGAATCGGATGAAAATGAATAACTAACGCTACCTAGTTTCATATTTTTATACCATAAAAAAACCAGCTGATAACAGCTGGTTTTTTCTTATATTAATTTGGCAATGCCAAATTAATGATTACTATTATGAGTGCTTACGACGACGTAATGCAGCTAATGGAAGTAATAGTGCAGTTAACCAACCCATAGAACCACCAGAAGATTGCTCTACTTCTTCGGTGACATTAATGGTTGCTGTACCCGGTGCACTTGTCAGCTCACCGTCAGATGCGGTTACTGTGAAAGTGAAGGTGTCATCACCAACTGGAGCAGTAAACAGAATTGATGGACCACCGTTAGTAAAGCTAACACTCTTACCACCAGTTTGAACCCAATTATAAGTTAAAGCATCACCATCGATGTCTTTACCATTTGCTTTTGCTGTTACTACGAATCCACCAGCGCTATTCATTCCTGAAGGCGCAACCGTTGGGGCATCATTAACGTTATTAACAGTAATAACAACTTGTGTAGGCGTACTCAAATTCCCTTCTTCATCAGTTGATGTATAAGAGAATGTATCGGTGCCAGTGAAGTCTGCAGTTGGTGTATAAGTAAATGCACCATCTGCTGCTAACGTCAGTTCGCCATTAGTCACTTCATCAACAAGAACAACAGTGTCTAATTTCCCAACTGGAGACACATCGATTAAGCGTTGAGCCTTAGCCGTCATGCCATCACCCGTTACTTGAGTACGAGCTACTTTTTGGTCTGGCTTAGTATCATTATCTAATACATTACCTTCCATAGAAGTATCTTCATCAAGTGAAGGAGCGTCAGCTTGGCCGAAGCTAAACTCAGTAACCATTGCTTTATAAGCAAGTTCAACACTACCTGCTGTAGTTGATTTAACTTCTACCCAATCATCATCTGTAACAGATGTGCCTACACCGTTAAAGTAATGAGTTGTACCTATGTTACCACCGATGTTTTCAGCGCCAATCGTTACGTTAGCTGGCATACCAGGAATATCGTAATAATTGAATGTGACTTCTTCAGTATCGCCAGTTTTGAACCACACACTAAAGCTATACTGATCACCTGATGGATCTCCCCAAAGCTGTGCATCATTCCATTCAACAACTAAGAATGAATCTGTTCCAGTGTTCACGACACCAAGAGAGAGTGCTCCACCACCAGTATCAGTAACATCGCCAGAGCCATCGCTTAAATCAAAGTCAGACCAGAAAGGTGCAACAATATTATTAGGATTTGAGCCATCTGGCAGCTCTTTATTGGCATAAGTACCTGCGGCTGAACTACTACCTGGAATCACAATACCATTAGGAGAGATCGAAATTGAGGTATAAGTTTGGCCATTGTATTTATAAGCTGGAACACCATATACAAGTGTATTTTCATCACAACCGTCTAAACAAGCAGGTGTTTGACTTAAGCCAAGAGCGGTAATATTTGGATATGTACCAGTGCCACTAGTCGTGACCATTTCAGGTAAATCCATTGAACCAACCCAAGTGATAACCCCCGTGTTTTCATCAACAGATAGTCCGTTTTGCGAGGCGCCGTTTAGGACCACAGATACATCATCTTTTGATGTAAGCTTAGTGCCTTTAGGAGTCGTAGCCGTCAGAGTTACCGTGTTTTCAAACATAGTGTTATTCACAACAGATTTTATTGTGAAAGGATCTGCAACAGAAATATCAGTGTCGGTTGTAAAAGCTGATATTAATGATGAATCACTTGATTCTTTAGCGAGTACAGCCAATGGAAGGTGAGCATTTTGCTTTCCTTCAGTGCTGCTAATCATGACATTACCGAAAATCCAGTCACCATATTCACTAAATGTTGAATCAACAGTGACAGTGAAGGTTGCTGATGCACCCGCTTCAAGTTCAAGTGTTGAAGGTGAAATCATTAGGCCTGCAGTACCAGAACTTGCAGAAAGCGCCCAAGATGATTTTTCATCACTCTTGTTGTAAACCGTACGAGTAAAGGTACAGATACCAACACATGAATCTGCAGCTATAGAAGGCTTATCAAATGTTAACACTGCTTTTGCTGCAGCATCTAAATCCATACGACCCGCACCCATAGCAAAAGGTGTTGCTGGTGTTGATGAGTCGTCATCTAGGATGCCGTCCATTTTAGATGTAGATGTTAGCGCGGTCTTAATATCAGTTGCTGACCATGTAGGATGTAGCTGACTTAAAAGCGCTGCTGCACCTGCAACATGTGGACTAGCCATACTAGTACCAGAAATCATATTAAAGTCTTCTCCACCATCATCAGGTGAGAAGGCCGATAAAATGTTAGTCCCTGGAGCAGCTAGGTCTGGCTTGAGAATATTTTCATTACCATTTGGACCACGAGAGCTAGATTCATTGATAGAATCTGCAAGACCACTGGCCATAATACGTTTAATGTCAGCGCCAATAGTACCTTGAGTAGCGGTATCACCCATTGAATCTAAAATCGCCATGGCGTCATCTTGGCCGATCATAACTGAAGGGAAGGTAATACCCGGCACTGACATGGTGATTGGTGCACCAGCACGGTTGTTATAAACAACAACGGCAGTTGCGCCAGCAGCTTCAGCGTTAGTTACTTTATTGCTAAAGTTACAAGTACCACGTGAAATCAGTGCTATACCATCTTTAAATGAATCTGCAGCGAATGGTTCACAACCTTCAAAGTTTTCGGCATCAATATTGAGTGCTGAAATAACAGTTCCTGTGATGTCCATATCAATTTCAGTATCTGAACCTGGAATCGCTAACAAATCATCACCACCAGTATTGAAGCTGTTAGCGAAGTAACGACCTGTAGTGCTGTTAGCCACTGTGATACCAGACTCAATACAACCAGGGCAACCTACTGTTTTTGCTGTATTACCATCATTACCCGCAGCACTTACCACTACAATGCCTGCAGCTTCGGCAGCTTCAAACATCGTTTTGTATGGGCTACTTGAAGGATCTGCGCCAGCGCCACCACCCCATGAATTGTTAATGACATCTGCGCCATCATTAACAGCATGCTCTAATGCTTCCATTAACATGATGTTTGAACCACTGCCACCAGTACAGTCAGCTTTAGAATAAAGTGCTTTGTAAGCCATTAAATATGCAGCTGGAGCAACGCCTGATAATGTAACGTCAACACCTTGGAATGTTGTTTCTACTTTGTTACCAACAGCTGTACCAGCAACGTGAGTACCATGACCACCAAATCCTAGTGGGCTCATGTATTCATCTGGACAGACTTGGAATGTAGGTTGCGACCAACGTGCAACAATCAGTTTGTCGTTACAAAATGAACTATCAACCGTTGAACAGTAGTCATCTGTTGGCATCATACCTGTTGGCGCTTCAAAACCTTCTCCTGAGAACATTGGGTTTTCAGGACGAATACCACCATCAATAATGGCAACTCGGATACCTTTACCAGCGTTTTCCATGCCATCTACAGCATTCCACATAGCTTCACTGTTGATTATTTCATGTGAAGCATCCATGTTTATTTCGTACATTGCTTCAGGATATACAGAGATAACTCCTGGAATAGCCATTATTTGTTCAACAGTTAACCCTTGGCCAACAATCGTGACACCGTTAAATAATGTTGTAAATTGACGTTCAACTTTAGCATTTGAAGCAACCTTTGAAAGGGCTTTTGTAAATGCAGCTTGCTCGGCCTTAAGATGAGACGCATAACTCTTAACTGGAGCTGATTGAATATCTAATTTGCTATTTTTATCTTTAACAGCGGTAGAGGCATAAGTTGAAATACCACCTTGATATTTTGCAACAGCAGGTGATTCTAGCTCAATGATATAACGCTGAGGAGCTTTGACATTGTTAATTTTTATCGCAGGTTTTTTATGATGGTCAGCTGAAAGCAGTTCAATGCCTGCATGGTTAGAGCTATATTGAGTATTTGCATAAGTAGCACTTGATATTAGTGCTGCCGAAATGGCTAGGGCTAATTTTGTCTTCACAACTTCTTCCTTGTTTTTAGACACCACTCAATCTGAGGGGGATATCGCTGTAACACGATGAATATTAAGTGATGGTGTTTATAATATTTTCGGTTTTTTGCTGCACTCTATGGCGCATCAGTAGCATTTGTAGCACAAAGATTTAACAAAAGTAACACTGTAACTTAAAAAGTCGGCAATTAATTGTTAATAAGTATGTGTTGGTTTGTGATTGACGTTGTGTTATTCACTAGTGGGAGTTGACAATTTAGGGGTTGATGCAGGGCTTGAGGGCTACTTAGCCCTCCATGATCTATGGCTTTACAGATCTTACGATGGGATTTTGTAGGCTAATAAGTGTTTCTGTAGACTGGATTTCATCAATAGACTGAATACGATTAATCAGCACATGCTGCAATCCATCGATAGATTGGCACATTACCTTTACAAATACCGAGTAATTTCCGGTGGTGTAATACGCTTCCACTACTTCTTCTAATTCATTTAGCTTGGCAATAGCAGCGGGATAATCGCCAGCACTCTTCAAGTTGATACCGATAAAACAGCAAACATCATAACCGAGCGCTTTGGGGTTTACGGTAATTTGCGCACCAGTAATAATGCCTGCTTGTTTCATTTTTTCAACGCGAACATGAATCGTCCCAGCACTGACATTAAAACGTTTCGCCAGTTCCGCAAAAGGTGTTCTGGCGTCTTGCATAAGTGCGGTGAGAATATGATTGTCTAATTCATCACGTTGAAATGAGCTATCCACTGTATAAAGCCTAATAAACCATTAATTGGCCATAAATTTACGACTTTCATTGCATAATAGCTACTAAAATTAGCATGGTTATTAACAATGTTTAATTTTGTTATTGATCCGCCGTTGGAGTCATGAACGTGACGGGTGACTCAAAATGCATTACTTGCTGAGAGTAAGGATGAGTTATCGATAATGCCGCTGCATGAAGGAGTAATCTAGGTGATAAGCTTTTTGCTAAAGGATCGGCATAAAATCCATCACCCAGAATAGGGTGGCCTAATGCCATCATATGAACTCGAAGCTGATGTGAGCGTCCAGTAATAGGAGTGAGTTTGACTAATGTAGACTTAGCACCATAGCTCACGACTTCAACTAACGTCACCGAAGGCTTACCAACTGTGTGGTCGACTTTTTGTTTGGGTCTATTAGGCCAATCACAAATTAGTGGTAAATCGACTCTCGAGATATTGGATTTCATATGACCAGCCACTCGAGCAAAATAGGTTTTGGCTGTTTCTCTATCACGAAATTGACGTTTTAATTCTCGTTCAGCACTGCGCCGTAGTGCGACGACAATGACTCCAGAGGTTGCCATGTCTAATCGGTGTACAATTTGTGCATTTGGATGTTCAGCTAAAACTCGAGAATAAATACTGTCATGGTAAATAGCTTCTCTTCCTGGAACCGAAAGTAGTCCAGAGGGCTTATTTGCGACCAGAATATCCTTGTCTTGATACACAATATCTAACCAAGGGGTGGTAGGTGGGTTGTAAATGAAATCAGCCATAGTTGCTCTCGTGAGTCAATTCGCGGCAAAGATACCGCTAGGGCTTATGATGTGCAAGTATAGAATGGTATTGCTGGGAGACTAAAATAACGATTTAAGAGAATGCATTACCGTTGACGTGCATGATGGTGAATGTCCACACTACAAATGCGAGTGGGATATGTACCAACGCATAAAAGCATTGATCAAGACGACTCATACCTTTTGCTTGCCAAATTAAATATAGATGCGCACCAATAACTGTCGGAAATAGCGCTAACAATGGATAAAGTGAAAATGGACTGGCATCAGTAAAAATGGCATGAGTCATCAACGCCCAAACTACCATCAAAGCGGTAGTCATTGGCGGCATAGCAACGCGATATTGATCTGGGTAAGGGAACATCCCATGTCCTTAAAGTCATCTGTTGTGGCGTATTAGCCTTTTATTTCTTTTTTGCTCTGAATCACTTTTCGATGAACTACCGAGTAATGGCGTAATCCAGCAGGTCCGTGAGATACAATAACAGATAATAAAATAATAAAGATGACTAATTCAGAATGACACTGACTTATTTGAATAAAAAAACCTAGCAATATCACTTTTAGTAGGGTTAACACTCCTTTGAGTTGTATCAGCCAGCGCCAATCTCTAATGATTTCCCAACTCATTAGTAATACACCGGATATGATTGCAACAAGCCAATAATTCAACCATAGAGATAACTCAAGATTAAATATTATGCCACCACCACTGCCCACTACACCAATAATATGTAGTGCTCTGAGTGCAGTTTTGCTTATCCGTTCAATCCAAAATCGACGGTCTGATACTGGCAAGTTTTTTTTCTGATTCATAGTTTCGTTGTTAGATTAACATTGCGGTAACATTAGCAATTTTACCCCGTTAAAACAGTGATGGGTACAGCAGTTTTTTTCATTTTCAATGTGATTATTCAATTTAATTAATGAATGCCTTAAGTAGATGTTCTTTATCATGTGTTCTAGCTTACTAGGTATCTCTTAAGAGCATCTCTACTCTAGATTATTTGAAGTAGAGTGAAATGAGAATATGTTGATGAACAAATGAAATCGACATTCGCTATGTTTAGTTTGCTGCCGCATCACTTTAATCGTGAATACTGCTCCAGATAATTTGGCTAAATCCGTGCTTATATAGAAAGGAATGTATAACGCTAAACGGTTATTTTTTGTTGGCGTTACCAGCAAACTATACCGCAGAGTGATTATTGTTGTTGCTATTCGCAAGGCCTAGCCTGGATCACAATTTCATCTTTATCCCGTGTGATATTGACGACAATAACTGTTAATTCACATACAATTAACTTCTGTTTTGAGCGCGACTATTGCGGTAAATCGTTGTAAACGATCGCGATAGCGCCATTAACGCATTTGGAGCCTTATGAGAATTGGATTTTTTAGCGCAAAGCCTTACGACATCCGCCATTTCAATAGTATTAACGAAACCTTTAAGGTTGATATTGAATTCTTTGATTACCGACTTTGCATGCAAAACGTAAAATTAGCAGAAGGCTATGAAGTTGTGTGTGCGTTCGTCAACGACTCTTTATGTGAAGAAGTGTTAGTTGAGTTGGCAAAAGGCGGTACAAAAATTATTGCCATGCGTTGTGCCGGTTTCAATAATGTTGATTTAATCGCTGCCGAGCGACTCGGTATGAAAGTCGTTAATGTACCAGCATATTCACCTGAGTCAGTTGCCGAGCATTCGGTGGCCTTAATGTTGACCTTAAATCGTAAAATTCATAAAGCTTACCAACGTACTCGTGACGCCAATTTTGCTTTATCGGGTCTTGTCGGTTTTAACATGTTTGGCAAAACAGTTGGGGTAATAGGCACAGGTAAAATTGGTTTAGCTACCATTAAAGTTTTACTCGGATTTGGTTGTAAAGTGATCGCCCACGATCCTTATCCAAACCAAGCGGTAATCGACTTAGGCGTCGAATATGTCCCATTAGAAAGCCTGTATCCTCAATGCGATATCATTAGTTTGCATTGTCCATTGACTAAAGATAATCATCATTTACTCAACAAAGTGAGCTTCAATCAAATGAAGCAAGGCGTGATGGTGATTAATACCAGCCGCGGCGGATTACTTGATGCATTTGATGCCATGGAAGCGTTAAAAGATGGCCAGATTGGCTCGTTAGGGCTAGATGTATACGAAAATGAAAAAGGATTATTTTTCGAAGATAAATCAAATGAGATTATTCAAGATGATATCTTCCGTCGCTTGTCTGCTTGTCATAATGTGATTTTTACTGGTCACCAAGCCTTTTTAACTGAAGAAGCATTAAATGCAATAGCCTCAACAACATTAACTAATGTGACGCAGTTGACCACTGGGCAAACTTGTAATAATGAGCTGTTTTAATTCGCATGGGTTAACCTGAATACTTACGAGTTCATAAACTATAATCACATTCTGTCCAGCCTGATAAAGATTAGGCGCAGAGCAAAATAAATGGAACATTATGATTACAACAACAGAAATCCACGACATTAAAACGGCTACGGGCTTAATGCGTACCACGCTTTATCGTCCAGACACTAAAGGCCAATTTGCGACCATTATTTTCTACTCAGAAATATTTCAGCAAACCGCGCCTATTGCTCGCTCAGCGGCAATCTTAGCTGGTCATGGTTTTGTTGTATTAGTACCAGAAGTGTTTCATGAGCTAAATCCTATCGGAACCGTGTTGGCGTATGACGAAGCTGGTAAAGATAAAGGTAATGCAGACAAGTGGGCCAAACCATTAGAGCAACATGACAGCGATACTCAAGCATTAGTCGACTTTGCTCGGGCTCAGTCATTTTGCAGCGACAAAGTGGGCGCTATGGGCGTTTGTATCGGTGGTCACTTAGCTTACCGCACCGCACTTAATCCAGACATCAGCGGTGCTTTTTGTTTATACCCAACCGACATTCATTCAAACACATTACCTTGCCAGGTAGGCAATGATTCATTAACCCGTACTGGCGATATAAAAGGCGAGTTGGTGATGGTGTTTGGTAAGCAAGATCCGCATGTCACTAAAGAAGGCCGTAAGCTTATTTATCAAAAGCTTGAGCAGGTAAATGCAAACTTTACTTGGCTTGAAGTCAACGCTCAACACGCTTTTATGCGTGATGAAGGCGAGCGTTTCGATGCCGCTTTAGCGTTGCAAATGTATTTACAAGCGGTGGCATTTTTTCATCGAGTATTAAACTAGCTATGTAAGATACAATCAAAAAGGCGCTAAATGCGCCTTTTTTGTGTCTGAATGTGCAGGAAATAACGGTTATTTACGTTTAGGTATCACACGTTTTATCGGCTGTACTTTCTTTGCTGGCATTTCATTTGGCAGTTTTATAACCCCTTTTTGTAATAGCAGGCTGTTAGGGTAAGTCATCACGTCACCGGACTCGCGTTTAATTAAAATGTGAAATAATGCGATTTCTACAATCACCCCAGACATATCTTCGTCTTTTTCAACAATTCTAATTCTGTCGCCAATGCGATACGGAAAAGCAAAAAATATTAGTACCCCAGCGGTAATGTTACTGAGGATTGACCACTGGGCAAATAATGCCACGCCTAAAACGGCAAACGCCGAAGAGACAAATAACGATACCTCTTGATAACCTAAACCGAGCGATATCGCCATGATTGAGATTGTGACAAAAAACATAAAGTAAGAAATAAGCCGAGTCACTAAGCGACTGCGCACTTCGTTAACCTGTTTTTTCTCAGCTTGTTGCCTAATCCATTTACTCACTTGGCGCTGAGCAAACAAAAATACCGCTAAATACACAATACACATCAGCAACTGGTTAAGCATGTAAATTCCCTGTCAAATAATGAAGGCCAATAAATTCTATCATCAGTAATAAATTGGCTAATAAGGCTCAGACTTGGTACTTCATTCTGAGGTACAATGCGGTTTTAATGCTTGCTTAATAATGATTGCAAGCCAGCCAACTGAGTGAAGTATGTCCGATTATAAAGTATTGCATGTCGACAGTGATAGTGTTGGTGATTTTTGTGTGCTCGATGATGGTGATTTTAGAGTGTTATCTTTTGGAGATAACGACGAGCAAAGCAAAATGGATAAAGCCCAACCGCATGTGCCGCAGCATACTTATGTTCAGGCAATGCTTGCGGTATTATTATTTACTCAACCTAAAAGTGTGATTATTTTAGGCTTAGGCGGCGGAGCATTAGTCCACTCGCTTCGGCATGTTGATGCCGCGATTAAAATTACTGCAGTAGAGTTACGAGAAAGGGTAATTGAGGTAGCCAAACGATTTTTTCAATTGCCACTGGGTAAAAAATTGAACTTAGTTCATCAAGATGCCAATGTCTTTTTGGCCAATGCAGAACACAAAAAAGTCGATGTCGTTTTTGCCGATATATACAGTAACAAAGGTGTCGATAAGCAACAGCTATCAACGTTGTTCATTGGTCAAGCAAAGCAACTTTTAAAAACGGATGGTTTTTTAGTGCTTAATTGTTGGAAAGAGCATAGTCGTGACACCCAACTGCGTGACACTCTTTATAGCCATTTTACGCATGTTTATGCTTGTTTAACTGGCGGTGGTAATTGGGTTGTATATGCCACTAATGGTCATACTGGGTTTGCCGCCGCGAACAATAAGCAAGCCTTACAAGCATTATCGCAAAAGCTCGATACCAACATCAGCCGCGTATTAACTCGTTTTGGTATTTGGGAATAACTCACCTTGATAATAGAACGTTGCTCATTACGACGTTCTGTTTTATTGATTAACATTAAGTTCAATATAAAAAATCGATTAAGGTGATAGTTTTTATCCGTTATACTTAATTCATCTCCATCGCTATTATGATTCACATCAGATGACGAGCACATGTTCATCATCACCGACACCACATGGTATCGGGTTAACGTAAATCTTAATTCCAATGGAGCATGACATGACACAATCTATCATCAATAGCACTATCAAACCTTTCAAAGCAACAGCATTCCACAATGGTGCTTTCGTTGAAGTTACAGAGCAAGATTTATTAGGCAAGTGGGCAGTAGTATTTTTCTACCCAGCTGACTTCACTTTCGTATGTCCAACTGAATTAGGCGACATGGCTGATCATTATGAGAAGCTACAGGCAATGGGCGTTGAAGTTTACTCAGTATCAACTGACACTCACTTTACTCATAAAGCTTGGCATTCAAGTTCAGACACAATCGGTAAAATTACTTACCCAATGATAGGTGACCCAACTGGCGCAATCACTCGCAACTTTGGTGTGATGATTGAAGAAGACGGTTTAGCCCTACGTGGTACTTTCGTTATCAACCCTGAAGGCCAAGTTAAAGTAGCTGAAATTCATGACCTAGGTATTGGCCGCAGCGCTTCTGAACTAGTTCGTAAGATTCAAGCTGCACAATATGTTGCAACTCACGATGGTGAAGTATGTCCAGCTAAATGGCAGCCAGGTGAAGAAACATTAGCTCCTTCAATTGACCTAGTCGGTAAAATCTAACCGCTAAGTTCACCCTTAGGTTAGTAATATCATCTCCAGCTAGTCGGTGTTCCCCCGGCACTGACTAGCACTTTTAAACTCATCGATTATTCCCCATTTTTTAGGAGTTGTTATGTTAGATGCGAATGTAAAAAATCAACTGAAAACCTATCTGCAAAACCTCAAGCGCCCAGTTGAACTTGTCGTATCTGCAGATGACTCAAACAAAGGTAAAGAATTAACCAGCCTAGCCCAAGACATTGTTGACTCATCAGACTTAGTTTCAGTCACGTATCAGCAAGGCAAGCGCACACCAAGCATGAGTGTTATTAACCCACAAGCTGCAACCAACATAACCTTTGCTGGATTGCCAATGGGCCATGAATTTACCTCACTGGTGTTGGCGTTATTACACAGCGGCGGACATCCGATTAAGTTAGATGCGGATACCATTGAACAAATCCGTCAGCTACCTGGTGAATTCCATTTTGAAACCTATATTTCGTTAAGTTGCCAAACCTGTCCAGAAGTGATCCAAGCACTGAATATGATGGCGGCAATTAACCCAAATATTACTAACGTGATGATTGACGGTGCGCTTTTTCAACAGGAAATCAGCGATCGCAATATCATGTCAGTTCCATCAGTATTTTTAAACGGCGAAGCCTTCTCTGTCGGTGCCATTAGCGTTGTTGAAGTACTGAATAAATTAGATAAAAATGCTGCGGGCAGACAAGCCGAACAATTAAACCAAAAATCAGTTTTTGATATGTTAGTGGTTGGCGGCGGCCCGGCTGGTGCAGCCGCGGCAATTTATTCTGCTCGTAAAGGCTTAAACACCGGTATTGTTGCCGATAAATTTGGCGGACAAGTCGCCGAAACAGTAGGTATTGAGAACTTTATTTCAGTGTCTAAAACTGAAGGTCCTAAACTAGTTGCTAACCTTGAAGCCCACGTTAAAGATTATGACGTCGACATTATGCAAAACCAACGTGCGTTGAGTTTAGCTAAAAATGGCCTGTTTGATGTGACCCTAGAAAGTGGCGCAACGCTGCGTAGTAAAACGATAATCTTGGCAACGGGTGCACGTTGGAGAGAAATGAACGTCCCTGGTGAGCAAGAATACCGTAATAAAGGTGTAGCGTATTGTCCACACTGTGATGGCCCATTGTTCAAAGGTAAACGTGTTGCGGTTATCGGTGGTGGTAACTCAGGAATTGAAGCGGCTATCGATTTAGCCAATATCGTTGAACACGTCACTGTACTTGAGTTTGACAGTAAGTTACGTGCCGATGAAGTGCTACAGCGCAAAGCTAAATCAATGGGTAACATCACGATTATTACCCAAGCGATGACCACAGAAGTAAAAGGTGATGGTACCCGCGTAACCAGTTTGATCTACACCGATCGTGCAACAGGTGAAAGCAATACCGTTACCTTAGCCGGTATCTTTGTGCAAATTGGTTTAGTGCCCAATACTGAATGGTTAAAAGGTGTGGTTGATATGACACCTCGTGGCGAGATTATTGTCGATGAGCGTGGTCAAACCTCAATTCCAGGGGTATTCGCCGCAGGTGATGTAACCAATACCCCGTTTAAGCAAATTATTATCGCTATGGGCAGCGGCGCAACAGCATCACTGGGTGCATTTGATTATCTGATCAGACATTCAGAAGAAGAGGATGTAAAAGCTGCATAGCAGATTGTAAGATTTGTTATATGTGGTTTTATTTCAACCACCGAATAAGAATAGCCCGCATTTTTGTGGGCTATTTTTTTGTTTATTCATTTACAATTTTTCATCGTAGGGATTGGCAGTTTATCAATAACTGATAAAGAAATTGATATATTAGAAAAGTTTCAAGTATATTGGACTTAGGTCGATAGCCTTTACGTACATATAGACATAGATAGTCATTTACGCATGAGCTTTATTTCGTTAGAAAGTATTTTTATAACAATAAAATAGTACCAGCTATGGTGAATTGACTAAAGATTGATGTGAAGCGGTATCCGTAGCAACACAATAAACAACCTCAAGGATTGAGACTAGGCATCACAGTTCTCAATAGCAATATCTCAGTAGCTGTATTGATAAGCTCTACATTGGTTTTATCTTCATTTGATTATCGCTTGGGGGCGGAATATGAATTGGTTTAGTAACATGTCAATCTTTAAAAAGGTTGGATTGATTTTTGTGTTATCGGTTATTATTTTTGCCGTTAACCTTGGTATCAGCACTGTTGCGATTAATAAAAATCGTGACACCTTGTCTTTCATGGAAACCAAGGTGGCACACCGGGTTGAACTTGCAAATCAAAATGTCATTTATGTACAACGCTTAGATGAGTTATATACTCAAGCGGTATCGTTTGCAGATGAAGATTTACTTGAGAACGCCAATAAAACGTTTGTTTCACTTAACGATAATTTAACCGACTTATCAACTACCGATCAGCAAGAAACTGCAGTTTTATCGCAATTATCTAACAACCTCAATGAATACAATACCATGACACTATCATTGGCTAGAGGCATGCTTGATGGCACGATCGATATGGCAGATGTGGGACAAATCAGTCAGAAAAAAGCTAAGATTTTCGATAAACTGACCAACGGAATTACTGTTTATAAAGCCGACAAAGTGGATGAGTTTAGCTCTACCATTAAAGAAGCTGGCGACCGTTCAGAGCAAAGTTTATATCTTTCATTTAGCATCGGTATCGCATTATTGGTATTTATGGCACTTGCTACCATTTCTATTGCACGTGCCATCAGTGGTTCTGCTGGTGATGTGGCAAACTCATTGGGTGAGTTAGCAGATGGTAAAGGTAACTTACGCCACCAATTGACGGTTGCAGGTACTGATGAACTGGGGCAAGTATCGAGTAATTTTAACCGTTTTTTACGTTTATTAGCTGACTCTATTCAACGTGTAGTCAGTGTAACCAGTCCATTATTAGACAGTGCGTCATCGCTAAAAGAACGTATGGCTGTAGCGACTAAGGCAACCAAGCAACAAAGCCACGATGCTAAAGCCGTGCATATGTCGATGGAAGAAATGCGCCACTCGGTGAATGACATTTCACATAGTGCCCAGCAAGCGGCAGAAGCTGCGCAAGTTGCTGAACGAGAAGCGACGGAGGGCTTGGCTGTAGTACAACGTACAGTGAGAATTTCACAAGAACTCAACTCCGGTATTGAGCTGGCATCTAACTCCATTCATGAATTAGCCAAAGATACCGAAAGTGTTGGCTCTATTTTGAACGTAATTACCTCTATTGCAGATCAAACAAACTTATTGGCGTTAAATGCCGCTATTGAAGCAGCTAGAGCGGGTGAGCATGGGCGAGGTTTTGCCGTTGTTGCTGATGAAGTTCGTGCACTTGCTTCTAAAACGGCAGACGCGACTAAAGAAATTCGTGGTGTACTAGAGAAGCTTAAAATCGCAGCTGAATCATCGGTAAGTACTATGGATGTGGCGATTACTAAGTCATCAGAAAACGAACGTTATGCTAAAGATACCGGTGAAGTATTAAGCTCAATTCAATCTAAAATTGTCAGTATTAATAGTATGAATACTCATATTGCTTCAGCCACTGAACAGCAATCTTTGGTTGCTGCACATGTGGCGAATAATGTGGTTGAAATGAATGCATCATTTGAACAAACATTGGGTATTCTTGCAGAAGTGCAGGGCATTTCAGAAGGATTAGATGGTTTTGCTAATGAGCTTAACCACGCTACCTCACAGTTTAAATTGTAATATTGCTGACAACTCAGATCCAAATGTGAGTGGTACACCATAAAAAAACGCACAGAGAAATCTGTGCGTTTTTTATTTTATCCCGCACCAAAAAGCCTTCTGCTCCGCAGTGTTTATCCTCTCTGCCTGACGACATATGTTGCACATAAACAGTTTCTGGCTGTTTGCTGCATTGTTAGCCGCCATTTTTGAATTATTTAGCGTATTATAAAGCCAATTTTTGTGGGGGAAAATTGCCTCCAACCTGCGTTTGTTTTACTTTATTTAAATTGAATAAATAGACGTTATTTTTTCATCCGTATTTTGCTTCTTTGTCACTGCAATGTGAGCTGTTTGGAAAAGGATTATCATGCCAAGCTTGATTAGAATCGTGTTAATTAATACCCACCTACCAGGTGTGGTCGAACTGTTATTAAATGGTCACACTAATATTTGTGGTACCAATGCCTCTGGTAAAACAACCTTACAACGGTTAGTGCCGGTATTTTATGGCGAGTACCCTAGCCGTGTTGTGCCGTCAACGCGTGACAGTTTCGAACGTTGGTATTTACCCCATGACTCAAGCTACATTATCTATGAATATCAAAAAGATGATGGTTTACTTTATCAAGCGGTTTTAGCATCAGCGGGTGACGGTAAAGGGGTAAACTACCGCTTTATTGGCCGTGCTTTTGAGTTAGAGCATTATATTAAGTCGCGTAATGGCGACACCATCATTTGTCATTCAATGGCAGAGTTGGGCCGTGAAGTAAAACGTGATGGCGTAGCCCATACAAACTTGTTAAACACTCGAGAGTTTCGAGCGATCATCCAGAACGATCGTAGCTTATTAAATACCGGCAGTAACCGCAATGAGCTGCGTACTTACGCGCGTCAGTTCTCGTTGTGTGACGGTGAACATAGCTTGCGTCATATCGAAAAACTCGCCAAAGCAGTGCACTCGAAAGAGGGCAAAATGGAAACGGTTAAATCAATGATCGCAGCCATTTTAGAAGAAGATGGGGTAAACCCACCGACGTCTAGACTGAATCCGCAACGAGTAGAAACGTGGATCCGTGAAAGTCAGCTGGTGCAAGGTTTTGAACAAATCCGCCCCGAATACGAAAAGCTCGAACAAGAATTTAATCAGTTATTAAGTGCAGAGTTACGCTTAGCCAGTTTATCGCGCGGTTATCGCGCTGACGAAACCTTAGAAGCTGAGCGTCAAGATCGTAACCAAACTCATGGTAAAGAACTAAACCTCAAGTTGCGCTTATTAGATGATGAGTGGAAAGATGTTCGTGATGAGTTAAACCAGGAATTATCTGCTGCTAAAGGTGACGCTGGCAAGTTTGAAGATGAACTTAATGCCATTGAAGACCAGCATGCTGCCTTTTTAGATGCCGACATTGAACAAGCCAAAGCTGATTTAGATAATTTGCCTAATTGGCGCTGTGATGTTGAAAACCTTAACGAGCGTCATAAATTACAAACCGAAAAACACCAAGATATTGAAGCCGCCTTTAATGCCCGCCGTAGTAAAATTGCTGAGCAATTACATCGCGAACTTGAAATGCTACATCTTGAGCAAGACACCCAACGTGAAGCGCGTGATAAGCAACGTGAGCTTGCCAATGACGATCTTGCTAAACTAGAGCTGCAATGGCGTGAACAAACTGATGCTGGTAAAGCTAAATTTAGCGAACAAGAATATCAACTTAAATTAACCGCTGCCGAGCTTAAGCATCGAGTTGATGGTGTGACTTACACCGAAGATGAAAAAATGCGTTTAGCGATTTTCGATGAACGCATAAGCCTAGCTGATGAAGAGCAAGAAACCTGTAATCAAAAGGTCGATCGTTTAACCACAGAAGAGCGTAAACAACGAGCCAAGCGCGACCAAGCTAACGAAGCGCTGCGTATATCCAGCATTCGCGTTAGTGACCGAGAAAATGCCAAAGAAGAACTGCACCATATGTTGTTCCCACAGTCGCATACCTTGTTGGAGTTTTTGCGTAAAGAAGCCCACGGTTGGGAGCACACCTTTGGTAAAGTTATCGCGCCAGAGTTGTTGCATCGCAGCGATCTACACCCAAGCCTAACCAAAGACAGCAGTGAAGCATTATTTGGGGTTAACCTCGATCTTAAAGCCATTGATGTACCGGAGTATGCCGCTACAGAGCAAGATTTACGTATTCGTTTAGCCAAAGCAGAAGAAGCACTAAAAAGTGCGCAAGAAATGCATGCCGAAGCGGAAGATCAACTGGTTGCTATGAATACGGCGCTCGATAGCATCACCCGCGAACTGACATTTGCCCGTACAGCGTACAAAAATAGCCGTGAAGATTTACGCCGTCTGTTTGACGAGAAGCGTAACGAACAACAAAAAATCAATCAAGCTGTGGCAGATCGTAAAGCCGATTCGAGCAAGCGATTAGTACAACTTGATAATGAACTTAAGCTGCTTAGCAATCAGCATCTTGGTTGGTTAAGCGAGCAAAAAGAGCAGGCGCTTGAAGCGCGCATGGAAAAAAATGCCTATTGGCAAGAAGTGGTCGGCGCCATTGATAATCAATTAGGCCAGATTAAAGCCAATATTGAACAACGCCGTGCCAATGCAAAAATCGAGCAAAAAGCAGGTGAAACCTGGTACAAAAATGAGCTTAAATCACGTGGTGTTGATGAAGGCACCATTTTGGCGCTTAAAAAACAGATCCGCGATCTTGAAGCCTGCATCAGTAATGCAGAACAACGCCGCAGTGAAGTGCTGCGTTTTGATGATTGGTATCAACATACCTGGCTTGTTCGAAAGCCTAAAGTGCAAACGCAATTAACTGATGTTAAGCGCGCTACGCTGGAATTGGAGCAACTGCTAAAAGCGAAAACGGCAGAAATAAAACACCGAAGAGACAGTTTAGAAACCGAACGTAAAGCCTGTGATGCCGCCCAAGTAGAGGCGTCTGAAAACCTCACTAAGCTGCGTGCAGTGATGCGCAAGTTAGCTGAGCTCAAATTGCCAGCTAATAACGATGAAGCGATGGGCAGCATTGGCGAGCGTTTGCGCCAAGGCGAAGATTTATTGCTAAAGCGTGACTACTTAATGGGTTCTGTTAAACAATATGTTGAACACTTTGACTCGGTCATTGCCAGTAAATCAGGTTCAAGTTTGGCCGAATTTTGGGAGCGGGCCCGTGATGAGTCTAGCTTTGTTAACGACAAAGGTATTCGTCTACTCGACTATCGCAAGTTAGTCCCACAGCTTGAGCAGTTATTGAATGTGATGGTGCCGCAATCGTTAATGGCGATCCGCGAACAAGGGCGTATTTTTGGTATCGACTTAACCGCATTCTATGACGTGTTAACCGATATTGACCGCCGTATTGCCAGCCAAAGCGCGCGTATTACCCGTGAAGTGGGTGAAGAATTATTCCTCGAAGGAGTATCAGAGTCGGCTGTGCGAATTCGCTCTCGCATCAGCGAACTGGAGTTTTGGCCTGAACTTGAAGTGTTTGTTAAAGCCTTTAAAGCGTGGAAAGCAGATGGTTTCAGCCAACTACCGGACGAGCATTACACTAACTCAATGCGCCGTGCATTAGACATTATTGGCCGTGCAGCATTAACCGGCGGTATTGCGAAACTGTTAGAAATCGAATTGCGTTTAAAAGAAGGTAACAGCGACTTAATTATTCGTACCGACCGTCAGTTAAACGAGTCTTCAAGTCATGGTATGGCTTACCTTATTTTATGTAAGTTTTTATTGGCCTTCACCCGTTTATTGCGCGGCAAAGCCAATGTCACTATCCATTGGCCAATTGATGAGTTAGGTACGCTACATCACACTAACGTGAAGAAAATCTTCGATGCCTGTGAGAACAACAATATCAGTGTATTAGGGGCTTTCCCAAATCCTGAATCTGAAGTGCTAAGTCTATTTGCTAACCGTTACATCATTAATAAGCAAACTAAAAAGCTGCAGGTCGTTAAACCTAAAGCCAACCCGTTAGCGGCCCGTTTATCGCAACGTAACACTAAAACCGAAATGCCTACGGCGGAAATGACTCGCGCTGAAACTGCTAAGGAGCACATCTAATGTCTGAATCGACTGAAACTACCTTAGTTGGTACTGGCGCATTAATAGAGCAATTGTTGCGTGGTGAGTTTATTTGCCGAGTGACCAATGAAGATGGTTGGCGGGCATTAAAAAACAACAGCACTCGCGACAGAGTTGAAACCTACCTTAACCAAATTAATCGCACCATTGCGAGTGCTGGTGAGGGTGAAGTCTTTTTTTGCGGTTATTTGCAGCTAGGTGAGGTTGAGCGCAAAGTTATTTCATCGCAATTTAAAGATATTTGCTCAGGACTTATTCCATTAGTGGAATGGCTGGTATTAGTGCAAGAAGCCAGTGGTCAAGATGCTCCGCTGAGCGAAGGCGCGCTGATCCGCTTAACCGATTTACAAGCGCGTATTGAAGACACGCCAGCCTTTAGAGAGCAACTCACTAAGTTGAGCCATTACCGATTATTCGGTTCAAGCAGTACTAACGTTGACGGCCAAATTAAGTTGGTGTTTAAGCGCTTAGTGGAACTGGGTTATTTAACCAAACCCAATAGTGAAAAACAGATTTATATCGCCACGGGTAAGTTAGATTATTTATACGAAGTGATTCGCTTTATTGATGAGACCGAAGGCTTAAGTCTTGAGGCTCAGGCAGAAACCGCGACCCAAAGGGACTTGATATGAGCAGTAACTTACACCAAGCTGGGGTAAAGCTGCTCAAACAACTTGGGCGCCATGCCGATGTTGTCATGGATGCATATTTGGCTGGGTCGATTAACGATACAGCCCATGATGCTGGCGTTATCGAAAAACTGAAAAAAAGTGGCATTTTATGGCGACCAGAACCGGATCAAGAACTGCGCTTAAAGCGTTCGGTGCGGGCATTATTGGAAGAAGCATTAAGCGACGAACGTAATCGACAGATTGATGCCAACGTCGGCTCAGCGCTAGCGACAATAAAAACCTTAGCCGACCATTATAAAGAGGCGCGCCGTGATGTGGATTTTAGTGCTGCAGAAGCCTATTTAGCCGATTTAAATGAGCATGTTTACAGTTTTACCGACAGTTTGCGTTATTCAATTCGGGTGTTATGGAGCCGAATTAACAACGAATTTGGTTATGTTGGGACTATAAGTGCCAAAATTCGCGAAAACGAATTAGCCCAAAGCCAGGTGTCAGAACTGCTAAACGGCTTAGAAATGTTTCAATTTAGCGAGTTAGGTGAAATTGCTGGCGATATTCGTGAATTGCGCCGTTTATTGATGACCAGCTTGCAAGAAACCTTAAGTCAATGTACCCAAGAGTTGAGTATTGTCCAGGCGAGATTATATGAGTTACTTGGGCGATTTAGGCAAATACAAGGGCGTACCCGATTACTAAAAGGTTGGTTACTGCACACCAACATGCATCCTGATTATCAACCTGAAAACCATGTAGTGCATAAAGCGGTGCCGATATTATTTAATTGTGCTGAAGCGCTGATAGCCCCTGCAAGTGTTGATGTGTCAAACCCTCATCACGAACTAGAGCTGATGGGGTTAGTGGCACAAGTTAAAGCCATTAGTCGCGACTCGTTACCTGCGGTACTGCGTGAGCACAACGTGACCTTTGAAATGGGCGACAGTGAGGATTTCGATATCCCTGAAAATCCCCTTAAAATAGCCGTGGATGAATATTTTTGTGAAGTGATTGATTCTGGTTTACGTCAATCGGCATTAAGCTATTTGCAAGAGAAGCAATTAACATGGGATGCAGAAAGCTGGCTTTATCAAGTCATTGGCGGTTATGAAGGTTTAGCCGATGAGCATAAAAATTACTTTGAGCTTGAACCGATAGGTAAACCTGATCCGGTTTATAGCGGTAACTTTATCATTAACGATGTTGAGTTATGGCTAGCCTAAGCAAAAGACAGTTACAGCTAATGGAACACGCGGCAAAGCAGCGCTTGCCGCGTGTGAAGTTAACTGCCGATTGGAAAAAATTGTATCAGTTGTGGCATATAGGTGAGACCGATGGAACTGACAAATACTTGTATTTGACTGCAAACGATTATGTTTTACTGCGTAACATGGCCCAAATTGATTCGGGCTTAGATATTCTGGCCCTTGATTTTGATGTGCCCCGCCAACAGATGTCACAACTCAGCGCTAATGAAAAATACGCTAACATCAGCCCTGAAGCTGACTATGTATTAATTAAGCTAGCGCCTAGTTTATCTCAAAGCTTAGAGACTGATTTAGCGTCAGGTTCAGTTGCCGATTTATTATCTGTACATAATTGTTCACTGCGATTAAAGGTCGACAGTGCGATTGCGCTTTGTCAGCGACTCAATTTACCGAACCTTATTGTGGTCGAAAATCTCGACAGTTTTGATCACTTTTTTGCTAATTCATTTACCCCAGATTTACAGGCCATCATTAATAACTGCATGGTGTTATACCGTGGTAGTCATGACTATTCGCCAGCAGGCCGAAAGCGTTTTTTACACTTACTTCAACCACTCAACATCAATGTAATTGGCTTTACTGATCTTGATCCTGCAGGATTAATGATTGCTAATACCCTTGAGTCTTGCAGCAGCATTATAGTGCCGCAACTTGCGCTAGAGTCGCCTGATAAGTTATTAGCGTTAGCCCAGACAAATTCGACGGATGATTTTCATAAACAACACAAGCAATGGGCTTACCTTAATAACTTACATCGAGATGCACATTCTGGCGAACAATCAAAGTCTCTATCTGCTTATCAATCTTCCTCTCAATCAATAAAATACAGCTCGCAGTGGTTAGCGTTAGTGCAATGGCTCGGACAACATTGCGTGAGCATTAAACAACAACATATGTTAGCCAAATCCATGTCACTGACGTTGCTTAATATCCACTGTTCAGAATAAAACCACTCTTCATAATAAAACCACTGTGCAGAATAAAAAAAACACTACGCTGATTGAGCCAGCTAACCCCATTTATTAAACAGAGTCGAGCTCACTTAATCAGCAAGTAAAACCTTCAAATTGATTGTTACTCTCGTTGTCGGTTTGATTTTAATGCTATACGCACAAATTTTAGCTGTTTTCGTAGTAAATCTGTCACTGGTTATACCATCGTTAATGATTAACTAAGTATATAATCTGTTGTTATATCTAACTTTTATATTGCACGCTTGTTAAGCGTCGATTAAGTAATCACTTTTGTTCATAAGGTGATTGAAATATATTGCGCTATGTCTCAGTATTTCAGCGCTCGAAAAGAATAAACACCAGGATTGGTATAACAATAATTAGCAACAGAAGTTGCCATTTCGAAGGGAAATTTATAGATGACAAAATCACTTTCAGCACGGATCTTTATCGGTCTGTTTTTTGGGGTTCTGCTTGGTAGTATTGTGCAGTTTTTACTGGCAGATAATGTTTTTTTTGGTGGCACGTTAGTTAGCCTAGCCAGTGGTGTTGGCACCATGTTCGTCAATATGATTATGATGCTAGTGGTTCCACTGGTGTTTGTGAGTATTGTGTGCGGTGTGTGTGAGTTACAAGATTTAAAAAGCTTTGGCCGTTTAGGTGGTAAAACCTTTGGGTTTTATATTATTAATACCATGGTAGCGATTTTAGCTGCTTTTACCGTCGCAATGATATTTGAGCCCGGTAAAGGCGTGGATATGTCGAGCAACGGTTCGCTGGATATTACCGCCACAGAACTGCCTGATTTAATGTCGTTAATTGTGAGTATTGTACCAAACAACCCGTTTTCAGCCTTTACCTCTGGCAATATGTTGCAAGTGATTTTTATGGCGCTATTAATGGGCGGTGTCATTAAATCAATGGGGCAATCGGTTGAGGGAGCAGTTAAAGGGTTTCAAACCGCCAATAAAATCATGATGCGTTTAATTTCAGTGGTAATGAGTTTAGCGCCATACGGTGTATTCGCCTTAATGTTTAAATTAGGCGCAACCTTAGAGCCTGAAATTTTTGTCAGTGTAGTTGAATATTTAGTGCTTATTTTGGCTTTATTATTGATTTGGATTTTTATCGTATACCCATATTCTGTTAGCCTGTTCACTCCAATTTCAGCGAAAACTTTCAGAGATAAAACTCAAGAACAAATTCTATTCTCATTGTCTACTGCTAGCTCAAACGCCACTATTCCGGTAACTATGCGTACCCTTACTGACAAGCTAGGTGTGAGTCAAGCTGTGGCTGGTTTTGGTGTGCCACTGGGCGCGACCATGAACATGGGCGGGGTGTCGATTTATATTACCATTGCAATCTTCTTTGTCGCGAATGCCTTTGGTATGCCAATCAGTAATGATCAAATTCCATCGTTATTGTTCAGCGTATTTTTACTGTCGGTGGGTGCTGGTGGTGTTCCTGGTGGTGGGATGGTGATGATTGGGGTATTGATTTACCAATTAGGCTTACCAGCAGAGGCATTTGTGATTGTTGCAGCATTAGACCGTATTATTGATATGGTATTAACCTCATGTAATGTGGTCGGTGATACTGCGGTACTAACCATTGTGGATCAAACTGAACAAGCGCATCAGCTTGAGGTTGCAAAAGCTGCAGCTGAGGAAGTATAAGATTCGTTTAGCAGTATGAATAAAATGGCCTGCTATGCAGGCCATTTTTTATGTCTAAGGTTTAAGGCCTTATGTTTAAGGTCATATGCTTAAGGCTTTAAATTGACGAATCTGTTACAGGGTCGTTGTGTCGAAAATAGTAGATGCTATCTATGCTGCATTTTATTTTCTATCTTGGTCATCAGCTTGAATGTCGTCTTTTCTAAATCATCTAAACCGCGATGAGCGACCTGCTCGTAAGAGCGATTAATATAGCGATAAGCTTGTGGGTAGTTGAACTCAATCACCTCAAGTTCTGCCAATTCATTCAGCGCCTGTGTTTGTCCTATGGGATAGTTCATCATTTGATGATATTCAATGGCTTTTTTAAACTGCTCTCTGGCTTCATCATTACGACCTATGCGCTGGTTTATCATGCCAGCAAGCTGTGAAATATAGCCCAATGTTAGCCAGTCTTTCACTTTAGCTGCATTGGTTTTGGCAATGGTAAGTACACCTAATGCTTGTTCTATTCTGTCGGTTTCGGTGTAGCTTTGCGCTAATAACAATCTTAGTCTGGCTAGCTCTCGCTCATCTTGCTGATGCGTAGCTAGATCGATTGCTGCTATCAATGTTGTATTAAGCTGTTGATATTGATGTTGCTGCAATTGGATGCTGGCTAGCAGACGTATGGCAACTAAGTTGTCTGGTGTGGAGCGTATGAGCTTGGATAAGTGCTGCTCAGCAGCTTTAATGTCGCCAAGTTGTAGCTGTGTCATTGCATTGAACAACAGCGGTTCACTAAGACGTGAATGGTATTGAGTTGTTGTCTTTTTATGATGTTGATTCTGTTGTAAATTATTTTGTAAATTGTGTTGTGGATTGATCCGCTGAGTAATATTGGTTGTTGCTGCTAATAATACTTGCTCGATGCTTGAAGCGTTAACTATCCCCACTCTTGTATGATGCTGCTGATGTAATGTATATGCTAATTGATATTGATTATTCGCGCCGGTAATACTGGATTTAATCACCAACCCCGCACCAGAGACAGCCATTAATTGCTGAATGTCGACAGTTTGGCTCAAGTGGTCATTAGCGATAAGCGAGATGATATTTATAATATCTTCGGTTTGCAGCAATGGGTAACTAACACCGACATTGAGCTTATTGATAAGCATATCCATCGCGGCATAGCGATTCCATTGTAAGTCTGTATTGTCTGTTGCGAGTTGCACTGGAAGTACTAAAATAGTGCCAGTTTCTATTGTAGGGGTTTTAGTGGACATCAGATAAGCATAAGCACTCATGCTAATAAGCAATAAGAGTAAAATAGCCGCAATGTATTTATTTTTGTTCGATGATCTGGCGGGCGGCATCGTTATAGTCCTTTATTAATTTCCTTAAAATAACTTAGTGGGTATTTAAGTTATTGTAAAGAAATGATTCTTTACTCTCGTTTCCTGACCACAATGCAACATTGTGGTTCACTGTATTTGTTCACTTTAGTCAGATTATCAATCAGTTCAATTGCACTACATAAATGAAAAAACCGCCAGAAGGCGGTTTTTCTTACAACAGGCTCAATTAATCAATTGATGGCTCTTCGCTGTAATCAATACCGTGGTAGCTCAAGCAGGTATCAACTTCGTTAGCGCTACCTAAAATTACCGCAACGCGCTGATGGATTTCGATTGGCTGAATGTCCAAAATAGTTTCATAACCTGTTGATGCTTTACCGCCAGCTTGCTCAACTAACAATGCCATTGGGTTGGCTTCATACATTAAGCGTAACTTAAACGGTTTGGCTGGGTTTTTATTGTCTGTCGGGTAAGAAAATATCCCGCCACGGCACAATACACGATGCACATCACCGACCATTGCTGCAATCCAACGCATGTTAAATGATTGCTCACGAGGTCCTATTTCTCCGAGTAATAAGTCGGCAATATAGGTTTGCATTGGTGCTTCCCAAAAACGCTGGTTTGACATATTAATGGCAAACTCGGCAGTGTTTGGGGTTATTTGCACGCTATCGTCGGTCAGTAAAAACTCTTGGCTGTCTGGAGCAAGAGTATAAAACTGAGTGCCTTGGCCTGTGGTTAGCGCCATCATGGTTGATGGGCCATACAACACATAACCCGCAGCAACTTGTTTGCGGCCAGCTTGTAAAAAGCTTTGTTCGTTTAACTCACCAGCGGGTGCAGGTAATACTGAAAATATAGTGCCCACTAATGAGTTGATGTCGATATTTGATGAGCCATCGAGTGGATCAAAACACACCAGGTATTCACCTTTAGCATTCACCTCAACCACATAATCTTCTTCTTCAGACGCTAAACCACGTACATTGCCATCGGCTTTAAGGGCATCTTTAAGCATGTCATTGGTGATTACATCCAGTTTTTTCTGGGTTTCGCCTTGAATATTTTCTTGCTCTGTTGCACCCAAAACGCCCGCTAATGCCCCGTGACGAACCGCACCACTAATGGCTTTTGAGGTGTCAGCTAAGGTTAATAGTAGTTGTGTTAAAGACGCGTTTACGGCTTGTACGCTAAGGGTTTGTGCCAAAGTCTGCATGATTTTTCCTATGAGATTTTGCGAGGTTAAGGTCGATGTTGTTAATTCTTATCAGTTATGTGCAAATCATACCCCACAATGACGCTAATTTCAGCGATTGTTATCTGAGGTTTTGGTTTTACTGTTAATTGAGGCAAAATGTGGGCGGATTGAATTGCCCCAAGGATTAATAATAATGACAACAACATGGAAGCATCATGCTTTAGCGGCAGTGTCTGCCGTGCCACTTCTTTTTACTAGCTCGGCTTTTTCAGCAACAGCAACCGCTCAAGGCAGCATCATGAACTCATCAACTACCGCGACACTGACTGCAATCAACGGTAGCACTACACCACTGACCATTGAACGTATTCATGCGTCACCAGCCTTAGCAGGCTCAAGCCCTCGTGGGTTGGCATTATCGCCTAACGGAAAACGTGTAACCTATTTATCGAACCGAGCCGATAATCAACATTTGTATGATTTATGGCAAATGGATATCGCTACGGGTAAGCGCAGTGTACTGATTAATGCTGATCAATTAGAGGCTGGAGAACTGTCTGATGAAGAAAAAGCTCGCCGAGAGCGCCAACGAATTTATGGCCAAGGGATCATGGAGTATTTCTGGTCTGAAGACAGCCAACATATTTTAATCCCTGCTGCGGGTAAGTTGTATTTATATGACGTTGCCAGCAATAAGGTGGCTGAGCTTGCAACCGGTGACGGTTTTGCAACCGATGCGCGTTTGTCTCCAAAAGGTCACTTTGTGTCGTTTGTGCGCGATCAAAACTTATTTGTATTGTCATTGGATAGCCAAAAAGTAACAGCACTAACGACTGACGGTAAAGGGCCGATTAAAAATGCCATGGCAGAGTTTGTCGCCCAAGAAGAAATGGACCGTATGACAGGTTATTGGTGGGCGCCCGATGAGTCTGCTATTGCCTTTACTCATATTGATGAATCTGGTGTGGAGTTAGTGACTCGTAATGAAATTTACGCCGAGGGGATTAAATTAACCGAGCAGCGTTACCCTTATGCAGGCAAAGCCAATGTTGAGATCGCACTGGGTGTCGTGACCTTAAAAGATCGCACTATTAGCTGGATTGATTTGGGCAAACAAAAAGACATGTATTTACCTCGTGTAGATTGGCTACCCGACAGCCAGCATGTGTCGTTCCAATGGCAAAGCCGCGATCAACAAACGCTGGATTTACGCATTGCTGCAATCTCTCAGCCGACACAAGCTAAAACGGTGATTGAAGAGCGCAGCAAAGCATGGGTAAATTTAAACAATGATTTACACTTCCTAAAGCAACAAGCGGCCCTTATTTGGGGCTCTGAGCGTGATGGTTTTAATCATCTGTATTTATTTGACTTACAAGGCAAACAACTTAAGCAATTAACCCAAGGTGATTGGGCGGTAGATACACTTGAGTTTGTCGATGAAGCAACGGGTTGGGTATATTTTAGCGGTCGAAAAGACAGCGTTGTTGAGCGTCATTTGTATCGGGTTAATCTTAATAAAGGTATGGATTCTATTGAGCGAATTAGCCAAGCATCGGGTATGCATGAGGCTGTATTTGCGGATAAAAAGCCCGTTTATTTAGATTACTTTAGTAGTTTACAGCAACCGCCGCAGATAAGTTTGCACAATGATTCTGGCAAGCAGTTAGCTTGGGTTGAGCAAAATGACATTGATAAAAATCATCCGCTTTATGATTATGCAGGTTTATGGCAAATGCCTGAGTTTGGTCAATTAAGCGCTGAAGATGGTCAAGCATTGCAATACAGATTGTTTAAACCAGTGCCTTTTGATGCCGCTAAGCAGTATCCGGTTGTGGTGCGTGTATATGGCGGGCCGCATGCTCAGCTAGTGGTCAACAGCTGGAGCGAAGCAGATTATTTTACTCAATATTTACTGCAGCAAGGCTATGCGGTATTTCAATTAGATAATCGTGGTTCAGCGCACCGTGGGACTCAATTTGAACATGTGATTTATCAAAACATGGGTGATGCTGAAGTAAACGATCAAAAAGTTGGCGTTGATTACTTACGTAGCTTGCCATTTATTGATGGTGACAACATTGCTATTTATGGTCACAGTTATGGTGGTTATATGGCGTTGATGAGTCAATTTAAGGCACCAGGTTATTTTAAAGCGGCAATATCGGGTGCGCCAGTAACGGATTGGCGTTTGTACGACACTCATTATACTGAGCGTTATATGGGTAACCCACTAACCAATAAAAAAGGTTACGACGCTAGCAGTATTTTACCTTATGTAAAAAATTATCAATCGGGCTTATTGATGTATCACGGTATGGCTGATGATAATGTCCTGTTTGAAAACAGCACTAGAGTATATAAAGCGTTACAAGATGAGGGTAAGTTATTCCAAATGATGGATTACCCAGGGTCTAAGCATTCAATGCGTGGCGAGAAAGTGCGTAATCATTTATATAAATCATTAGCGGCATTTTTAGATCAACAGCTGAAGTAATCATTATGGCGTTCCATGATTAACTAAAAAGCAGATATAAAAAAACCAGGTGATTCACCTGGTTTTTTATTGCGGCTAACCTTAAAAGATTATGCTTCTAAGTCACCACAAAAACGATAGCCTTCACCGTGAATTGTCGCGATGATTTCTGGCGTATCAGGCAAGCTTTCAAAGTGCTTACGGATACGACGAATTGTCACATCAACCGTGCGGTCATGGGGCTTTAATTCACGGCCAGTCATTTTTAACAACAAGTCAGCACGTGTTAAAATTTTACCTGGGTTTTCAACAAAATGAAGCATCGCACGGAACTCGCTGCGTGGAAGCTTATAAGCTTCGCCCTGTGGGTTTACCAAAGAACGGCTATTGATTTCTAAGCTCCAACCGTTAAAACGGTAATACTCAACAGAACCTTTTTCTTCAGTTTCTGCTGCAGCATTATTAACGCGAGTTAATAGGTTGCGAGCACGAATCGTTAATTCGCGAGGGTTGAACGGTTTAGTGATGTAATCATCCGCACCAATTTCAAGACCTAGAATCTTATCAACTTCGTTATCACGGCCAGTCAAGAAAATAAGACCGATGTTATTAATTTCACGTAGCTCACGAGCTAATAATAAGCCGTTTTTGCCTGGTAAATTAATATCCATAACAACAAGGTTAATCTTATTGTCTTGCATGGCTTTATGCATTTCTGCGCCGTCGTTAGCTTCAGTGACAACATAACCTTCAGCTTCAAAAATACTGCGTAATGTATTACGAGTTACAGCTTCATCTTCAACAATTAAAATGTGCGGATTTTGCATGATATTTACCTGATTTTATAAAATTCGATTCTAGCCACTGTTTGCGAACTGTGTGCTAATAGATTGCAATAGCGCTTTAGCTAATGCGCTAAGATTCCGATATTTTTTGGTGTTTATCTATGTCTACCCTGAATTAAACACTCTCTATAAACTCTATTATGTAACACTTAATGCTGGTTACTGAGTCTGCTTACGTCGATTAATTTCCACTACGCCAAGGTACGTGTTTGCACTTATGCATGATGGTGTAAAATTTGTTGCACTTAAGCTTACTTACTATGAATGCGATTTAGAAAGATAGTTCCTTCTATAGCAAACTTATTTAATCGTATTAATGTTTTATCAAATGTAGAACAAATTTAGTACGACTGTAAACTTTACATCAAAAAATCATCACACTCACAACAACATTTGCTGAGTTTTTGAGGTGTATGTAGCTAACTTTGCTACAGTGATTTAATAGTGCGTGATGGTTATTGTACTCGTTTTAGGCATTTGTTAACAAATTAAATGTTAAAAAATTAATATAACACTCAAGTATATGAAAGATTAACCTTGCTAAGATAATAATAATTAATGATTTTCTAATATAATACTGTTGATTTAGATAGCAAACCTTTTAGAACTCTAACCTATCTGCTAGACTAATTTTGGCTTAATTGACGAAAATTTATTATGGAAAATGTTATAGACACATTGTGGAATGAGTATCAAAGCACTCATTTTTTGTTCACCCAACGCCTTTCACATGATTTCCCATTTGCTATTGTTACTGCTCATAACCCTCGTGGTTCAAGACTCTCTCCTAGTCAAAATCGCTTACTCGATCGTCAGCTTCAATCTAAAATTCAACAATATAACCGCCCCTATCGTGCGCTAATCGGTGCAGCACCTGATTTGTCGCATATGGAAAAGAGTTGGGCGATTTTTATTGATAAAGAACAAGCTATTGAGCTTGGCAGAGAGTTTAATCAACATGCAATTTACTACGTTAATCAAGGTTTACTATCTTTGATTGCGTGCCTTGATATTATCAAACCTGAAGTTGATATGGGGATGTTTAACCACCGATTAAGGGTGGTGAGTGAGTGGCCTGAGATAGGCTCGTATACTGGGTAAATAATGGCGTAATTTAAACTGCACCGTTGTAGAAGAACAACTGATGTATTATTTGGGGACAATCAATGTTCGATTGTCTCGGTAATTTACCATTCATAATATTTTTTGCATATATATTGGCGTTTTTTCGTAATAGAGAACAATCATTAATTAGAGGGCACAGCAACAGAATATCTCAACGCAACGATATTTTTTATCGCAGCAGTGTATTTTTACTGTGTTTGTTGATTGACTTGATAGGGGATTTGTTGCTATTTTCAACTCACTCCTTCGGGAGGAACAGAAGAGGAGCGTTAACTAGGTAGTAAGTGAGAGGATGCCAATCCGATGACCACTTATGATGGAGATTAGCGCCGAGGTATCAGTTTGTTTGGCAAACATTGATATCGGTCGATTAGGCTGAATCCTAACGATTGTCACCTATTTTTTTGGTGGAGAGCTTCTGGTGATGATTGCTGTTTCCCTTCTATAAGGGTGCGTTATCTTAGCACCAGGCTCTTCGAACGTAGTGTGTTCGGAGCGTATATCATGTTAGTAAATCACATCTTATTTTTTAGCCTTTCGCAAACAGCGGAGGCATCAGTATGAGCTTTGTTCAGTCTGAAATAGATACCCCAGAATTAGTCGTTGCCAAATTTGGCGGCACGTCAGTTGCTGATTACGCTTCTATGAGCCGTTGTGCAGATATTGTGTTGGCTAATCAAGCTACTCGTCTTGTGGTAGTAAGCGCCTCCAGCGGAGTGACCAATTTATTAGTTGAGTTAACTCAAGCTAATGTTAATGATGAACGCCGTTTGGTATTGCTTAAGCAAATTGCTCAAATTCAATATGCGATATTAGATGAACTCGGTCGTCCGCAAGACGTGGCAGCCAGTATTGATAAAATACTCAGCCGGATGTCAGTACTCAGCGAATCGTTAGAGCTGAATCGCAGCAAAGCGGTTATGGACGAGTTACTGTCGACGGGAGAGCAATGTTCATCGATTTTATTTTCTGCGGTTATTCGGGAAAAGGGCACCGCTTCAAATCATTTTGATGTGCGCCAAGTATTACGTACCGACAGTCACTTTGGTCGCGCAGAGCCACAAATTGAAGCGATTTCAACGTTAGCGGGTGACTTTTTACAGCCATTACTTGCGCGTTACGTTATCGTTACTCAAGGCTTTATTGGTGCAGATGAAGAAGGACGAACAACAACATTAGGCCGTGGTGGCAGCGACTATTCGGCGGCATTACTTGCCGAAGCGCTTCGTGCCACAGCGGTTGAGATTTGGACCGATGTAGCCGGTATTTATACCACTGATCCACGCCTTGCCCCTAATGCCCGCCCGATTGCTGAAATTAGCTTTAATGAAGCCGCTGAGATGGCGACCTTTGGCGCAAAAGTATTGCATCCCGCCACCATTTTACCGGCAGTAAGACAAAAAATTCAGGTGTTTGTGGGTTCAAGTAAAGCGCCTGAATTGGGCGGTACTTGGATACGTCATCAAGTTGAAGATACTCCGGTGTTTAGAGCGGTGGCATTGCGCCGCGATCAAACTTTACTTAACTTGCATAGCTTGCAAATGTTACATGCTCAGGGCTTTTTGGCTGAAACGTTCGCGACATTAGCGCGACACAAAATATCAGTCGATTTAATCACGACCTCGGAAGTTAACGTCTCGCTAACCCTAGATAAAACGGGTTCTGATTCAAGTGGTCAAGGGTTACTCAGTGAGTCATTACTACAAGAGTTGTCGCAACATTGTCGTGTAAGAGTTGAGGAAAATTTAGCGTTAATCGCCATCATCGGTAATCGTATTGCCTCGACGGCTGGCATTTGTAGTCGGGTATTTAAAGTGCTTGAAAACCACAATGTTCGGATGATTTGCCAAGGTGCAAGCCCACATAATTTATGTGTGTTGGTAGCAGAGTCGGAAGCGGCGCAAGTGGTTAATGCCTTGCACCAAAACTTGTTTGAGTAATCATATGACTAAAGCAATACAATCGTCAGTTCAAGTTGGAGAACTGGCGACAGGGCAAGCATTGACCGTTCCAATATATTCATTCATGGGTAGCGAAAATTCAGCGCCGAGTGTGTATATTCAGGCCAATGTTCATGGCGCTGAAGTGCAGGGTAATGCGGTAATTTATCAACTGATGACCTTGTTGGAAGGTTATCAGGTTTTAGGTGATATTACGCTTGCACCCTTAGCCAATCCTTTAGGAATTAATCAAAAGAGTGGTGAGTTTACTTTAGGGCGTTTTGATCCCATTACAGGGGTTAATTGGAACCGCGAGTATTTTGATCACAACGTCGATATTCAAAATTGGTATGCCGAGCACCAACATTTAACCAATAGTGAACTGTTTTGCGCCTATCGTTCAATGTTGGTAGAAACTTGCCAGGCGCGTCTAACTCATTCTTTTGGGATTTCAACAGGTCATCGGTTAGCGGTAAATTTACAGGCTATGGCACACCAAGCAGACATCGTGCTTGATTTGCATACCGGCCCTAAATCATGCAAACACTTATACTGCCCCGAGTATGATATTGATGCGGCGAGATTTTTTTCGATACCATATACTTTGATTATCCCCAATAGCTTTGGCGGCGCGATGGATGAAGCGACCTTTTGCCCTTGGTGGCAATTAACCGAGTATGCGACCAGTCAAGGCCGAGAATTTTCCGTACCTGTGTCAGCATTTACCTTAGAGCTTGCAAGCCAAGAACGGATTGATTTAGCAGATGCGTTAGAGGATGCCAAAGGCATATTGGCTTATTTAAGTCACCGCGGCGTGATTGCTGAAAAAGTTAATCCAGCCAGTATGGAAAGGTTTGGGTGTTACTTGAAGGATTATAAGAAGTTTCATGCACCTAAAGCTGGCTTAATTGAATATTGTGCGAGTGTTGGCGAACCATTAACAGCTGGTAAACCTTTAGTGAACATTTTACGCATAGACTTGTATGGTTCTGAGCAGGCTTACCAAGCCATTAGTTTACCCATGGATTGCGTGCCTATTTTGCACTTTGCTTCAGCATCGGTACTTCAAGGAACGGAGTTGTATAAGGTGATGACTAATGTGTTTCCATTACAACCTAGTTGATTAATAGCTTTGGCTAAGTAAAACAAAAACGCCTGCAATTGCAGGCGTTTTTGTAGATGTGTAAATTACAATTAACTGCCTAAAATCTGCAGCGGAATCGCTAACATTTCGTCGCCAGAAGCAGCAAAATACCAAATAATACCCACTAAACTTGCTACCGTGAGCAAATACCATACTGTAGAGAAAATTTGCCCGTAACGATCTAGCGGCAATAAATGACTTTGATGACGACCGCGCCATTCAAATACAATTTCTACACTGCCGATCAGTAACAAAAAGCCAAGTAAGGCTAGCCCTAAGCTATAGCTAATGAACACACCAATAGCGGCACCAGCAATACAAGCCACTAGACCGACAACACTATTCATTGAAAAGCTGATACTTTTTAAAATATGCCCGCCATCGAGAGGTAAAATGGGCAGTAAATTAAACAGATTTAGCAGTGCATTGAATGCCGCTAACCCAGCAAAGAATACGTTACCGGTTAGCCAATAAAGTCCTAGTGAGATAATCGATAAAATGAGTCCAAAAGTGGGGCCCATAATCGAAATATACACATCTTGCCAGCGGGTGTTGATGCGTTCATCACTTAGCGCTAAGCCGCCAACAAAAGGGATTAAATAGATCCCTTTGGTTTTCATTCCGAAATGTTTCATCGCTCGAATATGACCATATTCATGAAATACTAAGCAACCGATGAGAGCTAAGGCAAATTCAAATGAAAATAACCAAGAATAGGCCGCTACACTGGCTCCAGCAAAAAGGACCTTAACCACCTTGGCACTTTTTAGTAGCTTAAAACCTAGTGATGCCAGCCCAACAACACTGAGCTTTTGATTTTTTACTGCTGCAATTTCAGGTGTTTGACGCTCAATATCTTCAACGGTTCGTTGACCTTGGGTTATGGATTCATCATCTATTAATAAACAATAATCCAGTTGAAATGGTTGCCAGTTAACATCGATTTCTAATCGTACCGGTAGTGAACCAATATTGGGGTTAACGGGGTTGTCGTTGTTGATATTTGTTTCAGTCGGTACCGATGTTTGAGTAGTCAGTTCAAATGAATGGATATGAAAGGCTTGGTCACTAGCGCTTGCAGACTTTTGCGATACCAGTTGATTATCCCAATAAAGTTGCTGCCAACCCGCAATCGAGCCTTCGAGTCGCAGACGTTTACCTAGACATTCAATATTTAGTAATTCCATTAAGGACTCTCAGGGTTTATGGACGGTGAGCATGGGGGCATTTTGCCAGAGCTATGTGTGTTGCTCAATGGGTTCGTCAATTATATTCGTTAATCATTAGCTTGGCTTTATGATTGAGTTCAGGTTAAGTATTAAACATGAACCCGTTGTTAGTCAGTTAAAGGTAGGTAATGCTAAAAGGAAGTATTATGTAAATTTTCAGTCTGAATACGTTGCTAATAAAGCTGTTCTAATTCAGCCACAGTCGCAATGCCTTGCTCAATGGTGGTAAAGACTATTTTTGCACTGCAGCAATGCCCTTGAAACTGACCATATTGGCGCACAAGGGATAGTAACTGTAACACGCTCATATCTTGACTAAGTTTAACCAGTGCAGGCAGTTCTGCCACGGAGGGATCCTGGGGTGGATGTTTTTGGATGCTATACACATGGCCAGCATTGTCGATAAGTTTATCTTCGGCGTGGACAGTAAATTGGTTGGCACAAATAAAGCCCAACCAATCCTGATAGTTAACCAGATACATGAGCTCATCATCTTGATCAAACTGCAGTATGGCTGGCCAATTTATTTGTTGCATAGTTACCTGTTTATCCACATTTGATTTACCTAATCCACTAATAGCTAGCGATTACTGTAATCGAATGATACTTCTTGATTGACGTTTTTTACAATACACGGACCATGTTCACGTTGGCTGCGATTAAATGCAGCACCTATATGAATTTCGACGTTGGTAAAAATATGTTTTTCAGCTTTGATGACGTAATTATTATAGTAGCCTTCAACTTCGTTAAGATGTTGAGTGTATTCTACTTCTTCTTTAATGCGTTCTTCTGCCATTTGATTTTTTTGATCGAGCATCATTTTGACTTGCTCAATCATGCCGGCATCGCTTTGCCATTCGGTTTTGGGCGGTAATTTACGTAATCTTGCTTCAATTTCTAAGCCCGCAACAACCATGCCTTTAATGCTGTCATCTAATTCTTTAAGCTCTTGCTTTAATTCACCTTGATGCATGGCACAAAACAGCTCAGTTTTGGTGCCGGCAGTCGCTCCAAATGCAATGGCTCTAATGCCTTTTGCCGCAGTAGCAATGCCGCCGACTAAGTCGCCACGTCTTCCTTGTGGATCACTCACGGTTATAGTGTCACCTGATGTTGAGTTACTGTGAAGTAACTGCTTGGTGACCAGAATATTACCGAGAGCCTCTAAATGGGAATACTGCACAAACTGGGCACAAATTTGCCCGGTAGCTTTTATTTTGGTGCTGAGTTCGTGCTCTTTAATTAAACGGCCAATAACACCTTTGCTGACAATGACATCACCTTGAGCTTCAATAGAAGCAGACTCAACAAAGCCCATCACGGTCACGTCACCACTAGCTTTTACTTCCATACCTTCGTGTACATCGCCGGTGATTAAAACACTGCCTTTAAAATTAACGTGACCATAGCGCACGTCTACATCTTTAATTTGCAGCATATCGTCAACTTGCATACCGTTGCGATTTTCAACCGGTTGACCTGACACTGTTGCGATGAGTTTATGTTGATCTTTAGGGTGTAAGCTGGTGCCTGTGCCAGGTTCCATTGGTTTATCTTTACCTGGAATTTGTTGCAGTACATCGCCGTGAACATTAAAACCAGGGGTACCGGTGGTTGAAGGGTTTTTAACCATCAAGACATCGTTGGGCTTAACGGTAATCAATGCGCCTAAATTACGCATATCGACTGAGCCATCTTCACGTTCTTGTGGTTGTAATAAGCGCTCACGAGCTAAAGCAACTTTACGGGTTAATATCGCATTTTCGCCGTTAACGGCCGCTTTGCCGCAGGCGATGATGCCTTCACAGCTTTCTCCTGGTGGCAATATCGACAAACGTTGCATGAGTGCCATGATTTTAGGTTTACTCAATCCCATTTTTATTTTTTGATTTTTAAGGGTATTAAGCACATCTGGTAGGGTGATATCTTTGCCGCCCCAGGCTGAAGTGATTTTCATGTTGGCTTGCATTTTGTCTTCGCTGACATTGATATTCACTACACCGTCTTTGCGCTCTGCAATGGCGAAAAATAGTTCGTGATCCCCAGGGTTTTGACCGCAAAGGGCATTAACTTCCGCCACGGCTTTAGTAATTGCTGGGGTAATAGGAAAAAGCATAGCAAAAGCAGCCTGTGTGAGTAAGGCGTTGATATCCTCTGCTGACACAGGGCCGTGAGTATTGGGAATTATACGTAATTCCACTTTATTTTTATCTGCACTTAGTGCGACGAGTGAAGGCTCTAGCATAACATCCTTTGTTTTTATTTTTATATCAGGTCATAAGAGGCAAATAGAATACCAACGAAATGAATCCGAAAATGTGCGTTATTTTGCCTTTGAGCCAATTTAGCTGATATTAATCTGCATTTCCAGCAGTAAGCTAGCTTTGTCGCTTATAAGTGAAGCTGAGTCGCGTTGTTGGAATTATCGTTGATGGAGATACAATTTATACTTATTGTTTTCTGCTACCACATTCACTTTGCCAAAATGCGTCGCTATAGTCTCTGAATAAGGTAAATGACGATTTGCGACAATTTGCCATATGCCATTTGATGTTAGCCTAATGGCACTTTGCTGGACAAATTGTGTAGCAATATCTGTCGTGCTGGTTAACCCATCATGAAACGGCGGGTTGGAGATAATGCCATCGAACTTGCCTGTGATTTGATTAAATCCATCAGAAGGATAGACCTTTGCTTGCATACTATTGGCTGCTAGGGTTAATTCACATGAGAGTAACGCCATTGCATTGATATCAATGCACTCAATGGTTAACTCTGGATTGGCTTTTAGCAGCGCAGCTGTAATGACCCCAGCACCACAACCAAAATCGAGTACTCTGCCGCGTAAGTTATCCGGTAAATGTGACAGCAGTAAATCGGTACCCTGATCAAGACGTTTCTCGCTGAAAACACCGACAGCATTACAAATTTGCAGTGTTCCCTGTGGAGTCTCTAGTGAATATTGGCTTACCCAATCTCTTATCGATAGCGTTGGTGCTGCTTGGATTAAATAACTGACATATACCAAGCAGTGGCGGGCATTATCTTGTTTGATTGGCTGCGAATAATAATCAGGTGTGAGTTTTGCAATCGATTTAATCCCACCTTTATTTTCACCCACAATGATCAATTGGCCGTCAACATTCAAATGCTGTGCAGCCAGTTGCAGTAAATAACCCATTAACGGTTTTGCTTTGGGAAAGTAAATAATGACGCTATCAAATTTTGTATCAGCTAATGACTCTGGCAGTTGATGACCAAAATAGCACTGTAATTTGTCATTGGCGCAAGAGGACAATGTGAGGTGATGATTATAATCTAGCGCTAGGGCGGTGACATTATCGGCAAACTCAAGACATTGATGTGCAAAGGTATCAGCTTCATAATTGAGCGCTAACACACTATGTTGCTGAAAGTATTTACTGTTTCTAATTAACGCTTGAGATGGATTTGTTAACACGTCGGTTGCTCATAATGCTAGTGATAAGATAAACACACTGATATTAACACAACCCTTCACGTTGATAGCGGAGGATTGTGTTAGACATAGCCGTCAGTCATTGATTAAGGTGTTTGCACCGATTGTGGCAATAAACTAAACATTTTAATCGCAATATCAATATTGTCTTGATGACCGCTAAATAATCTAGCGCCAGGGCCTTCAGCAAAGACTTGGACATCCATAGCGGTATGACCGCCACTTGTCCAACCGGTATTCGATTGAATATCAATTAGCTTACGCAGTGCGATTGATAATGGTTCATTACCTTGCATGCGTGCGCTTTGTAATTGACTGTATTGCGCTTCATTTGGAGTAAAGCCAAGAAGCGTTGCCGTTAAAGGCTGCCAATTGTCTTCGGCAATAGCACGGGTAGCAATGACATCAGGGCTGGCTTTAACCTTATGCAGTACTTCAGGGTGCCATTCGTATTTGTCATGTGCGCCAACTGATAATCCACCGGTATTATGATCTGCTGTCACAACCATCAAGGTGTCTTTACTTTGACGAACAAATTGTTCAACCACTTCGATAGCGGATGCAAATTCATCCATTTCACCCATAGCGGTAGCAATATCGTTACTGTGGCCAGCCCAATCAATTAAGCTGCCTTCAACTAACAATACAAAACCTTGCTCATTTTGTGACAGTAAATCTAATGCCTTTTGGGTCATATGACTGAGTTTATGCGCTTGTTTATCATTAATGGCCCAAGGCAATTGTACATCTGCAAACAGCCCCAATACTTTTGGCGTAGTCACTGATGCTAGCTCAGAGAATTCACTGATGTGCTGGTAGCCTTTAGCGCTAAATTGCTCAAGTAATGTTGGAGTGAAATATTGCTGGCCACCACCAAGAATCACATCAGCATCAGATGTTAAATAAGCCTCAGCAATATCTATATAATTACTACGGCTTTCATTATGAGCCAAAAATGCTGCAGGTGTAGCATGGTTTACTTGGGATGTAACTGCTACACCCGTTGACAAGCCTAATGCTTTGGCTTTTTCCATTAAGGTTGTGAGTGGGCGTTTTTCGGTATCAACGGCAATGGCACCATTATAACTTTTAACCCCAGTTGACAGTGCAGTGGCAGATGCGGCAGAGTCGGTGACATAACCACTGACGGAAGCTGGGTAAGTGCTTGCCATACCAACGAGTAAGCGATCAAACACAGTTTGTTCAATCTCTTCTGTGTCAGGATTATCTTTATAATAACGATAGGCGGTGGTGTAAGCGGGTCCCATACCATCACCTATCATAATGATGATATTTTTAGGTCTTGATGGACCCACGGTTGGTACATTATTACTTGCTGTATTAGCAACTGCAGGCGACATAATGACTTCATCAGCCATAGCCCCCGTTACGATCAAGCTAGATACCAATAATAATCTGCTGATTATCCGTTGGTAGGTAGATAAAAAATGCATGATTAATCCTATTTTTGCTGACTAATACGGGCTTCGATGGCATCCATAAGCATGCCGGTAATATTAACGTCGAACGCTGCTTCAATTTCTTTAATGCAGGTTGGGCTAGTTACATTGATTTCAGTTAACTTATCGCCAATAACGTCTAAGCCGACAAAAATAAGGCCACGTTTTTTCAATTCAGGACCAATAGCACGCGCAATTTTCCAATCACTTTCTGATAATGGTTGGGCTACACCACTGCCGCCAGCAGCTAGGTTGCCACGGGTTTCACCTTTCATCGGGATACGGGCTAATGCATAAGGTACCGGTTCACCGTCCACCACTAAAATACGCTTATCACCTTGAGTGATTTCTGGAATAAAGGCTTGCGCCATTGCGTATTGTTGACCATAACTGGTTAATGTTTCGATAATCACACCAACGTTAGGGTCATCTTTTTTCACTCTAAAAATAGACGTGCCGCCCATACCATCTAGTGGTTTTAAAATGATGTCTTGTTTTAGCTGGTGGAATGCTCTGATACGTTTCGCATCACGAGTCACAATGGTTTCAGGCGTAAATTCAGAAAACCATGCCGTAAACAGTTTTTCATTGGCATCACGTAAGCTTTGCGGTTTGTTAACAATCAACACACCTTCTTCTTCCGCACGTTCAAGCATATAAGTCGCGTAGATGAATTCGGTATCAAATGGTGGGTCTTTACGCATTAAGATCACATCAAGTTCGGCCAACGGAGTATCAACAGACTCGCCTAATGTAAACCATTGATCAGCATCTTGCTTAACCGATAATTCACGCATCGAGGCCATGGCTTTACCGTTGACCATAGCAAGGTCATGCATTTCCATATAAAACAATTGATAGCCGCGTGCTTGTGCGTCTAATAACATCGCAAAGCTCGAATCTTTTTTGATGTTAATGTCGCTGATCGGGTCCATAACAATACCGAGCTTAATCATGTGTGTATCCTTTAATAATGTGCAGGGAAGATATCGGTTTACCCAATATCACCAAATTTAACTTGTAATGCGGTAATGGCAGTCAATGACGCAGTTTCTGTTCGAAGCACCCTTGGTCCCAATAAAATATCGGTAAAATGTTGGGTTTCTGTCATGGCAATTTCTTCGTCAGACAAACCGCCTTCTGGGCCAATTAATAATCTTACTTTCTGGTGTTGACCAGATAACTGCAAGCCATTAATACCGTGTGAGGCTCTCGGGTGCAAATTCAGTTTTAAGGCTTCGGTGGACTCTTCACACCATTGCGCCAATGTCATTGCTGGACGAACAATCGGAACAATACTGCGGCCAGATTGTTCACAGGCACTGATAACAATTTTTTGCCATTGTTGCAGTTTTTTGTCTAAGCGCTCACCACTGAGTTTGACACCACAACGGTCAGAAAATAACGGAGTAATGGTTGTTACACCCAACTCTACTGACTTCTGAACTGTAAACTCCATCCTGTCTCCGCGTGAAATCACCTGACCTAAATGTAGGTCTAATGGTGATTCGCTATTATTAGCTTCATAACTTAAGACCGTGACAGCGATCGATTTCTTACTGGTTTCAATGATTTCAGCTAAGTAATCGTTGCCATCACCGTTAAACAAGCTGATTTGGTCACCCATCCCCATTCGCAATACTCGGCCAATGTGGGCGACACCATCCTCATCTAATTGAAGAGTTTGCCCTTGCTGTAAATTGTCTAGGGGCTGAAAAATACGTGGGACTCTCATCAGTGTTGACCTTATTTAACCAATTGTTCAAGGGAAAGCTTGATCGCCAATTAACGAACTAAGCCGTTATTTTGGCATTGTTTGAATACAAAATCATTATGATTACCTTGGTTAGCAGCGATTAAGGTATCACGCTTGCACTCAGTTGCCGTCACTGGCTGCATTTTGTCCCATGCATTAAACAATTTTTGCTGACTGCTGCTAATTTGAAGACCATAGATTTTTTGCATATAAAGGTAAGTGCGAGCAATAGGACCTCTTGCTCGTTTAGGCGGTTGTGCTTTGCGGCCTTTAAAGTCGACAATCATTTCACATTGGCCGTATTGATCCGCTTTTCCACCCCAATCACTAAACCTAAAGTTGCTGCGATCGCCATTGACCTCACCGACAGCAGGAACGAGATTATGTAAATCGGCTTCCATTTTTTTGAATTGCTTGTTGTTTTTACCACAATTTTTACGGCCGCCATCTTGCCAACATTGCAGTTGATGACCAAATTCCCAAGCGGGAACCACGTGTTCCCATTCAATACGGTTGGCTCTAATAATTTGTTTTCTAAACTGATAGCCACAGCTAGCATGATCTGCTTGCCATAATTTTCCTGCTATGGCGATATCGCAGCCACAATAAAAGGTACGGAGGGGGAGGTATTGTTGGTAAATCTTTTTGGCAATTTTTTTCGCTTTACCAAAACTACTTGGATGTTCTGCTGCGATAAGTGTGGATGAAAAAATGCCGCACAGAAGCGACACCCCAAATAACCAAGAGTGTGTGGATGATAAGCGCAAAATAAACCCTAAAATTAACAAAAACATCGTTACAGCGCAGGCTTAGCCTGTCATTTTTGCTGATGTTAAGCCATCAGATGCGATGACGCAATTGATACTGTTTATTATTACGAGCAAAGGTTATTTAGGGTTAAAAGAGGTTAATGTTTGTTGGCAGCGGCGACAGCGATATTGAGTTTGGCCTCGGACAATTCTGTTGTGACGTCTTATGGTTAAGTTGATGCTGCCACAGCCACAAAAATATTCGAATTGTTGTCCGCTGACCGACTGAGTATTGAGTTGATGAGTGGTCTTGGGAGTAATTTTAAATGTTGTCAGCATTACGCTCTGCCATTCTTTACCATGAGGTTTTACTTTACCAAATAGATGGAAACACAACAGGTGGCTAATTTCATGTGGCACCACTTCGTTAATGAAAATGTCATGATTTTCAGCGAGTAACACTGGATTAAAACGTAATTTATTGGTTTGTAAGTGCGCCGTTCCGGCGCTTTTCCCACGCAAGCTGAAATGTACATTAGGGCGTGGGAATTGACGTTTGAAATGTTGTTCGGCTAACAGGTAGTCAGCTTCTACTTTGGCCAAGATCTGCAGTTGTAACGGATTACTCACGGTAGTGTTCTGCGTTTGGTGGGGGCAAGGCCCTGTTGATAATGAAGACCCCTTTTCGTGGACATCTTGCGTTAGTGCTTGGTGCGTGCGCTGGGTGAGATTGAAAATATTTTTAAACATGTTGGTGAGCTTCACTTGCTTGAATGATTAATGAAAGATTCAGGCAAGTAAAGTATTGGCCTGTTAAGTTAGTTTGTAGGCATTACAGTGTGCTCGCTGCTGCAGCTATCATGGCGCGTATCTGCTCGACAATGTCTGACTCTACTTGTGAGTCGTAGCCTTTAATACGTGGAGTATGAATGTGTCCTACCGGTAAATTCAAGTTAAATTGATCTCGAAGTAAAATACTGCGATAGGAAATTTCATTGGATAAATAGCCGCCACCAGAGCCTTCTACAGAAATTTCATTTTGTAATTCTGCCAGTGATGATGCCTTAAATTGGCCCCGAGATAAGGTGCTAATTTGATTATTGTCATTGACACTCCAATGACCTTTCACTGCCGCCATTGCTTCAATAGGCAAAGAGAATTGCACAAATTCAGGGCCATTTAATTTGCCGTCAGTAGATGTTCCATTATTAAATAATGGCGCTTTAGGATGGCGCTGACTGGCACCAGTTAAGACATTTAAATTGTCTGGAGCTTCTGCACTGCGGTTACGTCCAGGAAAACGTTCAATATCGAAGTTTTCACGACCCATACTGATGGTAAATACCATGTCGACACTGTTGTCACGATAAAACGGTGTGAGTAACGACTCGATAATACCATTGTCGAAATCGGCATATCTTACTGGAATCATCACCGTTTCGATCTGTGCTTTTTTACCATTAACGTCAAAACGATAGCCATCGAGTGCTAACGCTGCTAAACCTGATGGATTGCTTTGGCCGATGTTTCTATCAAGGAAAAAAGGGTCAAAACCGGTCACTAAAATATTAATTTGTGTATCGGGAGAAAACTCAATATCACTAAAACCGCGAGAGGATTTTTCAACAGCTTTGACTAAAATATCACGTTGCCAATCGGCCACATTGAACCCAGCTTTTTCTTGCTTTAGGACGTTACGCATACTTAAACGACTCCAGTACAAGGAGCGATCATCACTGTGTCCCGATTGCACATCACGTACAGCTTGCTGCCATAACCTATGCCCTTGATGCGCGGCCATTTCGGTAACCGCTAACTCATCAGTGGATTGGGCTAACTTGACCTCTACAGTATCACTGATAGCTTGATAACGATTAACCACATTAGGCATTGTTTGCCCAGCTTTTGATACTCGCATCTCTTCAACATCTTTTGAGAGCGGCCCTGCATTAACTGCAGTAGATAAGGTGGCTAATGCCAAAGAACTTAACATTATAAAAGCACTGTGTTTAATCATGATGGTTCCTTTAGGATTATGAGTATCCTAATACGCGTTAATTTTATTTAGGCTGTTCAACAATAAACCATATTTTTATCTTACATTTATAGCACAGTTGCTTAGGTGATTTAATAGTGCAACTAATACCAATGATATAAGTTTTACTTTTAGTACGAAATTTTGCATTACCCGTCGCTAAATCTAGATAACCTCAAACGGCTTATTTAGGCCATTTGAGGTTATTATTTGAGATTGCTATTTAAGATTGTTATTTGAGCTAATCACTCTGTTATTGATGCTAAATAATATAAGCAAAAATAAAGTGTCGATCACGAGATGTTTGCCGGTCTATCGCTTAACTCATCATCGAATGTAGTGATTCTTGGCTGGTATATCGTTTGGTAAAGAAGTCTAAAAAAGCACTAATATTACTGGCTAGCTGACGGCGACTTGAATACACCCCGTATACTTTAAAGGGTTCCATTGGCCATTCTTGTAAAATGGGCACCAGGCTTCCGGTTGCAAGTTCTTGCTTGCAACTAGTATTTGAAAGCATGGCAATGCCATAATCATCCAACGCTAAGCGCTTCACCATACTGGCGCTATTAACTCGCACTTTACGTTTAAAGGTCGCCATTATTTTACGGTTACCTTTACCTAATGCCCAAATGGGTGCCGACAATGTAGTGCCGAGTAAAATGCCGTTATGCTGAGTTAATTCTTGTGGTGTTGCAGGACTACTGAATTTTTTAATGTAACCAGGGCTTGCGACCAAAATAGGTTGGCGTTCAAATAATAACCTGGCCACAAGATCAGATGACTGTAGAGGACCATATTTGATCGCGATATCGTAACCTTCACCCACAAGCCCGACATCGTTATCGGTAAATTGAATATCGAGTTCTATATTGGGATAAAGGCGCATAAAACTAGAACATAAATGGCCGATAACATCTTGTGAAAAAGACACTGGAATGGCGATGCGCAACGCACCAGAAATATCATTATGGGTGTTTTCTATGGTGGCTTTGGCCGCTTCAATTTCATGACTAATAGAATCACAGTGCTGAAAAAATAATGCGCCTACTTGAGTCAGACTTAAATTTCGGGTGTCTCGTTGTAGTAATCGTACTCCGAGTTGTTCTTCTAATTGAGCAACTTTACGACTAATGGTTGATTTAGGTTGTCCGATCTCTCGTGCTGCTTGAGAGAATCCTTTAGCTCTAACAACGGCTGCAAACAGCATCATACCGTTCAAATCGGGCATTCAAACCTCACTGTCTCAATTATGGAACAAAGCGTCCAAGCTAGTTTATATGGTAATTTACCCATTAACAAAGTTATATTTACGGGCTAAAAAAATTTTTCAGAGGCTATATAAGCAGAGGATCTAAGGATGACCAGCAAAAAGCAGCCCGCTAACAAGACTCAAGCACTATCGGCTGACCCACTTTTCTTACAAGCTGAACACTTGGCTAAAGACTTTTCATTATTTCCTGCTCATAACAAGCAGAGTTTATCTGAAGAAGTGAAAGGATTATTAACAGAAGATTCCATTCAATCAAACTTGAAAAGTTTGGCATCTTTAGACGTTGACGGTTATGTCAATAAAGTTATCCAACCGACCTTGGATAAAAACCGCCCAGGCGCGAAGCGAATGATCGCTGACTTAAAAGGCAAGATTATTGCCGAAAGTCATATCGGACCGTTTTATCGTGCTGAAGTGGAACTTAATTTTGGTACTCGTACTCGCCGTATCGGTTTTATTGCGCAAGAGCGCACGACCGCAAACGGTGCATGGATGCCTGAACACCATCTTGCAGCATGTAAGGCAATCCGTCATTTCGCTGAATTGTCTATGCCGATTGTATATTTAATCGATACTCCTGGTGCAGATGCAGGGGAAATTGCTAATAGCCAAAATCAAGCGCATACCATTTCTAAAGCGATTGCTGAAAGTGCTAATGTTGATGTACCGACAGTCGGTATTGTGATTGGTGCAGGCTATTCTGGTGGTGCAATTCCATTAGCTGCAGCGAACATTCTATTATCTGTACGAGATGGTATTTTTAACACCATTCAGCCACAAGGTTTGCAGAGCATTGCGCGTAAGTACAACTTGTCATGGCAGGAATGTGCTAAATCGGTAGGCGTGTCACCAGAAGAGTTGTATACCGCTGGGTGTATTGACGGCATTATCGATTTTACTCCATCAGATAAAGATGAGCGTCAGCATAATTTCCGTCGTGCGATTATCAGTTCTATTGAAGCCGTTGAACGTGCTGCAATGAACTTTGTACGCGAATCTACAGATTTAAGAGAGCATTATGATCGCAGTTTACAGCGTTATTTAGCGCCGTCGGCTAATCTGCTCACGCTTGAAAATAATACCCGCTTATCTGTCGCCAATAACCCAACGATGTACCACAATATTTTTGGTAGTGCATATCGTTATTTACGTTATTTGACCTTGCGTAGCCGCATTCATTCAATCTCACAAGAACAGTACGGTCGCTTATCAAAAGTGAGCGTGCCAGAAGGTGATTTGTTAGCGCGCATTAAGCAAGAACAGGAACGCGTGTTCCAGGCGTGGTTAACCAACCCTGATAAGCTCGTTTACGATGAAGAACTGAATAAACTTTGGGGTACATTCAGCGCTAAACGTAAAGACATATCTGCAGAACGTAACGTGATTACACGTTTTATTTTGGGTGAACCAAAAGAGAACTATAAAAAAGCACGTAAAGCATTGTTATTTAACATTGGTTGGTCGTTATACCATCGCTGGAAAAGTAACGCCGCTAACAATTTCAATGGCTTAATTAAGCATTTAGAGTCACTGCCTAAGTCTACAACGCAAGCTCCATGGCCTGAGCTAAGCCAGCTTACCGTGTTGGATATTGTGGTTAATGACGAATTACGCGCAGACTTTATTTGGCAGTGTCATAACGTGCTTATTTTCAATGCGCTATATGACAATGTGGTAGGCAGCTTGGCATCAATTTCGAAAGAAGCCATGATGTCAAAAAGTTTGTCTCGTGAATCAGTGGACAAATTACTTCACAAATCAATTGATAACGCATTATCGACAAGCGACAAAGCTAACGACAAGAGCAAGTTCTATAAGTGGCTTAAATACTTTATGGATCAATCGAATCGTGCTGAATTGCTTACTCGTGTAGAGCAATGGAAGAGTGTGGGTTTCCCACAGTTAAACGATTCGTTATTTGTAATCTTAACTTATTTCTTCGAGCGTTTATTACCAGAGTACTTTGATAGCGAAGATGAACACGATAAATACACCGGTACAATTAACCCTGTACGTATTGGTCGTCGTAAAGATTTTTGGAACCGTTTAACAATGGGTTACCAAGACTTACTGATCCAAAAAATACTTCGCGAAGAGAAAAAGCAAGGCAAGATGGGCTGGGAAAATATTATCAAACAGTTCTTTACTAAGTTTGATGAAATTGATGCCGACAAAATGTCAGCTAACATGCTTAACTTCCCTGGTTTCCGCTTATCGATTGAAGATGCTATTGATAAAAAGATCCGTCCTTGTGGTTTAATTACTGGTCTGGCTGACTTTAATAATAACGGCAGTAAGTTACGTGTTGGTGTTGCTGTTTCAAATACGGCATTCCAAGCAGGTGCATTTGATATGGCCAGTGCTGAGAAATTCAGTTCGCTATTAATTGAATGTGCTAAACGTAAATTGCCGGTAATTTGTTTTATCAGCTCTGGTGGTATGCAAACCAAAGAAGGTGCTGCGGCATTGTTTTCAATGGCGGTCGTGAACGACCGTATTACGCGCTTTATTCGTGATAACGAATTACCTGTATTGATGTTTGGTTTTGGTGACTGTACTGGTGGTGCTCAAGCCAGTTTTGTAACCCATCCTTTAGTGCAGACTTACTATCTTTCTGGTACCAACATGCCGTTTGCTGGTCAAATGGTAGTGCCTGCGTACTTACCATCTACAGCAACATTGTCGAACTACTTATCTAAAGTGCCAGGGGCAATGACTGGGTTAGTTCATAATCCATTTAGCGACACCTTAGACACTCAGTTGTCGGGTATTGATCCACTAATGCCATTACCGACAATTAATATAGAAGAAGTGATCAGCAAAGCGTTGTCGACTTTAGTGCCTGAAGTGATTGAGCTAGAAGACGTTATTGTACAAGACGATCCTCGTGCATTGATGAAGCCAATTAATAAAGTGCTGGTGCATGCTCGTGGTTGTACGGCAGTTAAACTGATTCGTAAAGCACATGACAACAACATTAATGTAGTGTTGGTGGCGTCAGATCCAGACATGACATCTGTTCCTGCAGATATGCTGAAAGACACTGATAAACTTGTGTGTATTGGCGGTAATACTTCAGATGAAAGTTACCTCAATGCTTACTCAGTATTGAAAGTCGCTGAGTATGAAAATGTTGATGCGTTGCACCCAGGTATTGGTTTCTTATCAGAAAGCCCACAGTTTGCGGCATTATGTGTTAACAATGGGGTCAACTTTGTTGGTCCTAGCGTGCATTCAATGACGACCATGGGTAACAAATCTAATGCTATCCATACTTCTCAAAAGCAAAATGTGCCGGTTGTTCCTGGTAGTCATGGTATTTTGACTAACGCAGAACAAGCTGTGAACGTAGCGTCTGAAATTGGTTATCCTGTGCTGTTAAAAGCGGTGCAAGGTGGTGGTGGTAAAGGTATTCAGGTCGTTAAACGCCCTGAGGACATGATTGGTTTCTTCCAGAAAACAGCGACAGAAGCCGCCGCGGCATTTGGTAATGGTGATTTGTATTTAGAAAAATACGTTACATCATTGCGTCATATTGAAGTGCAGTTACTGCGTGATAAGTTTGGCAATACTAAAGTATTGGGTATTCGCGACTGTTCAGTACAACGTAATAACCAGAAAGTGATTGAAGAGTCTGGTTCAACGATGTTGCCTGAAGAGCTCAAACAGCGCGTGATGGAATACACTCGAGCATTAGGTGATGCGACCGATTACATGGGTGCAGGTACCGTTGAGTTTATTTATAACTTAGATGCTAACGAAGTGTACTTCATGGAAATGAACACACGTCTTCAAGTAGAGCATCCGGTGACTGAAGCAACATCTGGTATTGATATTGTTAGCGCGCAGTTTGATATTGCTGCGGGTCGTTCAATTGAAAATCTAGAACCAGTAGACCAAGGTTACGCCATGGAAGTGCGTGTGACTGCGGAAAAAGCGGCGCTTGATAGCCACGGTATTCTTCAGCTTATTCCTAATCCAGGTAAAATCACTGAATGTGTATTGCCTCAGCGTGACGATGTCGAAATTATTTCGATTGCAGCAGCAGGTAAGGAAGTATCACCATACTATGACAGCTTGATCGCACAGATCATTATACGTGGTACTGACCGTGCCGACGTTGTGTCTAAAATGTATGCGTATCTCGATAGCGTAGTGATTAAAGGTATTGCGACTAACATTCCATTGTTGAAGCTTATCCTTAAAGACCCAACCTTCAACGAAGGGGTATATGACACTAACTACTTGCCACGCTTAATGGCTGAGTTAGATATACCTGCACTGATTGCTGAAATGGAAGCGGCCGCAGAAGCACTTGAGGTTGATACTGAATCATTACGTGTTGGCGAAAGCAACGAGTTGAAAGTATTGGCTCAAGGCGCAGGTATTTTCTATACCTCTCCAGCACCAGGTGAAGCAGACTTTGTTAAAGAGGGTGACATTGTCACGGTTGAACAAACATTGGCATTGATGGAAGCAATGAAGATGTTCTCTCAACTAACGTTAGCGGGCTTTAATCGTCAAACAGGAGTGTTATATCCTGAAGACCAAAAGTATCGTATTGAACGTATTCTTAATAGCAATGGACAGCAAGTTTCGCAAGGCGACTTGCTGTTTGTGATATTACCCATCGAAGCGTAATACCTTCGATTGATTGTTGAATAAAATACCCGCTAAATAGCGGGTATTTTTTTGTCAGACTTTCGTATGTTGTAATACACTTAATAGCATATACACTTTTGGTTCAACTAATCTGTTGGACCATATTGTTGGAGCATACTATTTTGAAAAATAATGCGAACATTGAGTCTGCTTGAGTTCTCTAGCGTATTATTGATTACGCTGTTGATTTTCATTACTTTGATTAACGCTAAGCATGCCAGTGCTTCGGTGGTAGAGACTCAGTCTTTTATCAATTTAAAAAACCGTAATATCATCCGTTACTGTGTTGATCCCGATTGGTTACCTTATGAAGCTATTGTCGATGGCCGCCATACTGGGATTTCATCTGATTATTTAGCATTATTAGCAAATTATACCGATCTGACTTTTGTGTTAGTGCCCACCTCGTCTTGGCGACAGAGTTTAGAATTACTTAAACAAGGTGAGTGCGAGTTAACCCCCATTTTAAATCAAACCCCCAAACGCGACGCATATCTCTCTTTTAGCGATATCTTTTTTAAATCTCCAAATGTATTGGTGTCATTAAAATCTCAACCTTTTTTGCAAGGATTTGAAAATATAGGTGACCGCTTATTGGCAATACCCAAAGATTATCGTCTAGTGGAATATATCCAACAATTTTACCCCACTATCAATACCGTATTGACTAAGAACGAGCGACAAGGATTGGAAAAGGTTGCTAATGGTGAAGCGGATGTCTTTGTAGGGTCGATGTTTTCTGTTAACGCCTATATTCAACAACATGGGTTAACCTCGTTAAAAATAGCGGGGTGGGGTGGTCCTGAAGATGAGCTACGCATTGGCGTTATTCATGCAAAACAAGATTTGCTGTCACAGATTAATGCTGGATTAGCAAAAATCACTCAGGCAGACCATATTTCAGTTTATAAGAAATGGCATAACATTACAGTTGTTGAGGACATCGATTATAGCTTAGTGGTTCAAGTGGTGACTGCACTGGGGATGTTTATCTTATTTCTGCTTTACCGAACAATGTGTGTTAGCAAATACAATGTTCATTTAGAAACCAGCAACAAGCAGTTGCAAAAATTACAGTTAGAACTGGAGAAGAAAAATTGCGATCTCGATTTTTTGGCTCAACATGATCCGCTGACAAAATTGTATAACCGCCAATATTTTAATCAAACCTTTTTAGATGATGCTAGGCAGCCTCAAAAAAAAATGCGTCAAAACAATATGAGTTTGATTATCATTGATATAGATTTCTTTAAAGCGATTAATGACAAGCATGGGCATACAATTGGTGACAAAATATTAGTTCAAGTCGCGCAAGTGCTACAAGCATCAGTAAGAGAACTTGATGTTGTTGCAAGGTGGGGCGGCGAGGAATTTGTGGTGGTTTGCCAACATGTAGCGTTACACGATGCCACTGAGCTATGCCAACGAATTACTGATGAACTTAGTCATTTTCATTTTTATCACAATATTAAAGTGACCTGCAGTTTCGGAATTGCCTTGCTGGGTGAGAATGAACCGATCCAAGCTTGCTTTGAACGAGCCGATGCCGCGTTATACAAAGCTAAGCAGTCTGGGCGTAATCAATATTGCAGTGCGTAGATAAAAACGACAGTTTGCTGGATGTTTGTGCCATTAACAAAAATAGATCTTTATGTGAATAAATGCATATTTGTTGTGGTGTGATGTTGTTTCGCGACATTATGTGGCCCTAAAAATGCTTATTTGGCCATTTCATCTAAAATTTAACATTTTTCAGTGAAATCTACCCAAAGATTAAAAAATAATCTACTATATTTTAGTGCATTGTTTTATATGTAATTTACAGCATTAATTGAGTTTTTTTATGCTAAAAACAAATAAATATTGCAACAGCTATTTGCGCCCAGCAAGGTTCCAATTTACAATATGCGCCTTAATAACCTGATGTGCGGTGTGTCGGTTCTTTTTCGCATGCTCCGTCTACTTCTTAAACTAATCATTAAAGTTGAATCATGACCGAATTATCCAAATACAGAAACATTGGTATCTTCGCTCACGTTGACGCGGGTAAAACCACGACCACCGAGCGTATCCTTAAGCTAACCGGTAAGATCCATAAGATCGGTGAAGTACATGATGGTGAATCAACCACAGACTTCATGGAACAGGAAGCTGAGCGCGGTATTACCATTCAGTCTGCAGCTGTAAGCTGTTTCTGGAAAGATCACCGTTTTAACGTTATTGACACTCCAGGCCACGTTGACTTTACAGTTGAAGTTTATCGTTCGCTAAAAGTGCTTGACGGTGGTATCGGTGTATTCTGTGGTTCTGGCGGCGTAGAGCCTCAGTCAGAAACAAACTGGCGTTATGCTAACGATTCTGAAGTTGCGCGTATCATCTTCGTAAACAAGTTAGACCGTATGGGTGCTGACTTCTTACGTGTTGTTAAGCAAACTAAAGACGTATTAGCGGCTAACCCATTGGTTATGGTTTTACCAATCGGTATCGAAGACGAATTCTGTGGTGTTGTTGACCTACTAACTCGTGAAGCTCACATTTGGGATGATTCTGGTTTACCAGAAAACTTCGAAATTAAGCCTGTGCCAGCTGATATGGTTGATATCGTTGAAGAATACCGTGAAATGCTAATCGAAACTGCTCTTGAGCAAGACGATGCCTTATTAGAAGCATACATGGAAGGTGTTCAGCCATCTATCGAAGACGTTAAGCGTTGTATCCGTGCGGGTACTCGTACAATGGCTGTGTTCCCAACATACTGTGGTTCAGCATTCAAAAACAAAGGTATGCAGTTATTGCTAGATGCCGTTGTTGATTATTTACCTGATCCAGTTGAAGTTGATCCACAACCTCTAACTGACGAAGAAGGTAACGAAAATGGCGAATTCGCAATCGTTGATGTTGATGCACCTTTTAAAGCATTAGCGTTCAAGATTATGGATGACCGTTTTGGTGCGTTAACTTTCGTACGTATCTATTCTGGCCGTTTGAAGAAGGGTGACACCATCCTTAACTCATTCACTGGCAAAACAGAACGTATTGGCCGTATGGTTGAGATGCAAGCTAACGAACGTAACGAACTTGAATCAGCACAAGCTGGTGACATTATCGCTATCGTTGGTATGAAGAACGTGCAAACTGGTCACACTTTATGTGATCCTAAGCACCCTTGTACACTAGAAGCCATGGTATTCCCTGAGCCAGTTATCTCTATCTCTGTAACGCCAAAAGATAAAGGCGGTTCTGAGAAAATGGGTATCGCTATCGGTAAAATGATTGCAGAAGATCCATCTTTCCGTGTAGAGACTGACATTGATTCTGGTGAAACCATCCTTAAAGGTATGGGTGAACTTCACTTAGACATTAAGGTTGATATTCTTAAGCGTACTTACGGCGTTGACCTAATTGTAGGCGAGCCTCAAGTTGCTTACCGTGAAACTATCACTAAAGAAATTGAAGATAGCTACACGCACAAGAAACAGTCTGGTGGTTCTGGTCAGTTTGGTAAAATTGACTACACTATTCGCCCTGGCGAGCAAAACACTGGCTTCACTTTCACTTCGAAAGTGGTTGGTGGTAACGTACCTAAAGAATTCTGGCCTGCTGTTGAGAAAGGTTTCAAGAGCATGATGAACACAGGTACTATCGCAGGTTTCCCTGTGTTAGACGTGGAACTTGTGCTTCAAGACGGTGCTTTCCACGCAGTTGACTCGTCAGCTATCGCGTTCGAAATTGCTGCTAAAGGTGCTTTCCGTCAATCTATGCCTAAAGCCGGTGCACAACTTCTTGAGCCTATCATGAACGTTGACGTATTCAGCCCAGATGACAACGTTGGTGACGTAATTGGTGACCTTAACCGTCGTCGCGGTATGATCAAAGATCAAAACGCTGGTGTTACAGGTGTTCGTATTAAAGCTGACGTACCGTTATCAGAAATGTTCGGTTATATCGGTTCACTACGTACAATGACTTCAGGCCGTGGTCAATTCTCTATGGAATTTGCTCATTACAGCCCTTGTCCAAACAGCGTTTCTGAGAAAGTTGTTGCTCAAGTTAAAGAACGTAAGGCTGCTGAAGCTAAGAAGTAATTCTAGTTTCGACCTGCCCATAAAAACCGTTGCCTAGGCAGCGGTTTTTTTATGCCTGTTTTATGTGGTTTATACGATATCAAATGATTATGACACCGTATTGATATTACTCATGACTGTTTCTGCTGAGCGTTAATAGTGCTTGGGCTGGTGGGGTTAACGGTAGATTCTCTCGCCATATTAATGCCAGATCCCAGGTCATTGCCGGTTGCATCGGTTTAAATACCAGTTTGCTATTGGTTAACCGTTGGCAAATGGGTTCGGGCAAAATCGCGACACCCAAGTTAGCTTCAACCATTGCGGCTAAAAAGTCCCACTGACCTGTTCGAAAGGCGATGTTGAGATGTACGCCAACTTTACGACTTAAATAATTAATTAACTTTGCTAATGAAAAGTCTTCGTTGTAAAGAATGAAAGGATAAGATTCAAAGTCTTGCCAGCGTATGTCAGCATTGTCAGCAAGTGGATGGCCTTCTGGTAAGCAAGCCAGTAAAGGGTATTTAGTCAGAGGTTGGCTTGCTAACTCTGTTTTATGCGTTGTCGGAAGTGCAGTAAAGGCAATATCTAGACTGTTGCTCAATAGTGCTTGCTCACAACCAAATCCGCCATACTCGTACATCTGTAATTCGATTCCGGGATATTTTTGTCGATAATCGGTCAGCAAAGGAGTGATTAAACTACTCATCATAGGGCAAACTCCAAGTCGTAATCGTCCTGATTTTAAGCCACTGAGATTGTTAATACCTTCTTGTAGTCGGTGCCAATGACCTAAAATCTCCCGTGCGCTGTGCTCAAACAATTGTCCTGCTTGGGTTAATTCTACTGTTTGATTATTCCTTATTAACAATTGCTCACCCATATTGTCTTCTAAACGTTGAATGGTTTTTGTCAATGTCGGTTGGGTCATAAAACATTTTTGTGCCGCACGGGTAAAGTTTTTGGTTTCCACTATGGTGAGAAAGATCTGTAAGGTCTTGATTGGGATGTTCATGCTTAAATGGAATCCACTCAATGGTAATTATTCATTTTACCTATGAACCCTAAACGATTACTTTGAACCTGTTAACAAAAACGGAGTAATGGTTATGAAATCAACATCAAGTTTATGGGTCGGTGCGTTATGGCAAGCAGCGATGCCTGTTCAGCATGAGATACAATCATCTAATACATCACAAACAGCTGCAGAACCGAGTTCGCCGGTTACACCGCAGACATCTCAACCAACAAACCCAGCCTAGGCTGGGTTTTGTTTTTAGTTCTTTTGTTGTTCGAGCAAGTACCGTTTTAACACTGACACTAATAACTAATAAAAAAATGCCACTTCGATAGAAGTGGCATTGCTCAAATTGAGGAGTGAGGGGGATTTATATCTTTATCAATTACTTTGTCGTAAATGTGTTTTTCACTAGTTCCTGTTTATTATCTGCTTGGGCAACATGACACTGTACACAGAAGTAGTTCATGCCATTCACTGTGCCCTTATCATCCACAACGTGTGACTTCGCCACTGGCGTTGCTTTCATTCTTTTTGCTTTATCCCAGCTATGGCATGTTAGACAGCCATTTTTGTCTGTAGAGATGCTATAGCTATTTTTATGAGGGATCAACGGCGGTTGTTCAGCAAAGCTGCGCGCGATAGCTTTACCTCTAGTCGGATAAGTGGCGATAGCATCAGCAGGTGAGTTGTCGGTTATGGCGACGTTACCTACACGAGATTCTACTTTTACAGGGGTATTATCTGCTACGGCTTGTTGTCCAGAATATGCGCTAAGGCTTAATAGTATGGCCGCGACGCTAAGTAGTTTTTTCATTTTCATCTCCGTTACATCCTAATGAATGTAGAAATCGAGTGTCGCAGCTGTCAAGGTGTAATAACCCCGCGACAGCTGCAGCAATTAATATTAAAGCGGTATTAGGCTTTAAATATTTTCACTGGACACTTTTTGAAATCAGTTTCTTTTGATAATGGGTCCGTGGCATCCAAAAGCAGCTTGTTCACTAATTGCTTAGCGTCGAAGAATGGCATAAATACCACACCTCTAGGCGGCTTGTTTCGGCCTTTAGTTTCCACTCGAGTATTGATTTCGCCGCGTGGTGATGCAACGGTAACCTCATCCCCTTGGGCTAACCCACGAGCTTTAGCGTCAGCAGGGTGCATAAAGACTTGAGCACTTGGCATCGCTTTATGCAATTCTGGTACGCGAGCGGTCATTGACCCTGTGTGCCAATGTTCCAGCACTCGTCCTGTTGACATCCATAGATCGAACTCTTCATTAGGTTCTTCTGCTGCCGGTTCATAAGGCAGTGCAAATATGACGGCTTTGCCATCTGGCTTACCGTAAAAATTGAATCCTTCACCTGCTTTGACATAAGGGTCACTGCCTTCAACAAAGCGGCGGGTGGTTTCTTTGCCATTAACGACAGGCCAGCGTAATCCTCGCGTTTGATGGTAAGTGTCAAAGTCTGCTAAATCGTGTGCATGGCCGCGACCAAATTGTGCATATTCTTCGAAAATACCTTTTTGCAAGTAAAAGCCAAAGTGTTCGTTTTCATCGTTATAAGCACCTTTACAATCGCTGGTTGGGAACTTATTGATTACGCCGTTAGCAAATAACACTTCATATAATGTTTTATCGGCTAACTCTGGTTGTTTAGCGATTAGCTCAGCGGGCCAGACTTCACTGACTTTAAAGCGCTTAGAGAACTCAACCAGCTGCCATAAATCTGACTTAGACCCTTCTGGCGTTGGTACGAGCTGATGCCAGAAATGAGTACGTCTTTCTGCGTTACCATATGAGCCTTCTTTTTCAACCCACATTGCTGTTGGAAGAATTAAATCTGCGGCCATTGCCGTGATTGTTGGGTAAGGATCCGAGACCACAATAAAGTTTTCTGGATTACGGAATCCGGGATAAACTTCATCATTGATATTAGGACCAGCCTGCATATTGTTAGTACACATAGTCCAATAACAGTTTAATTTACCATCTTTAAGCATACGGCTTTGCAGCACGGCATGGTATCCAGGTTTAGCTGGAATAGTGCCGGCAGGGACTTGCCAAAGTTTTTCAGTAATCTCACGATGTTTATCATTGTTCACCACCATGTCAGCAGGTAAACGATGTGAGAATGTGCCTACTTCACGAGCAGTACCACAAGCTGAAGGTTGACCGGTTAATGAGAATGGGCTGTTGCCTGGAGTCGCTATTTTACCGGTGAGTAAGTGAATGTTGTAGAGCATGTTATTTGCCCACACACCACGAGTATGCTGGTTTATACCCATGGTCCATAAGCTCATCACTTTGATGTTAGGGTCGGCATAAGCTTTTGCCATAATCTCAAGTTTTTCAGCCGGTACGCCGCTCATTTTTGCCGCGTATTCAACTGTGTAAGTGCTAACAAATTTTGCATACTCGTCAAAGCTAATCGGTTTGGCATCACCGCTACCTGGATTTTTAGCTTTCTTTTCCAATGGATGTTCAGGGCGCAAGCCATAACCAATGTCAGTGGTACCTAGGGCAAATTTAGTGTGCTTGCTAACAAAGTCTTTGTTTACGGCTTTGTTTTGAATAATGTAGTTGGCAATATAATTTAAGATGACCAAGTCAGTTTGTGGCTTAAACACCATGGCATTATCTGCTAAGTCAAAGCTACGGTTTTCATAGGTAGAGAGTACGTGTACGCGGGCATCTTTATGGCTTAAGCGACGGTCTGTTAAGCGGGCCCACAAGATGGGATGCATTTCTGCCATGTTGGCGCCCCACAATACAAAGTGGTCAGCAGCTTCTAAGTCATCATAACAACCCATGGGTTCATCAATCCCGAAGGTACGCATGAATCCGCCAACAGCTGATGCCATACAATGACGTGCATTCGGGTCGATATTGTTGGTGAGAAAACCTGCTTTATGAAGCTTAGATGCGGCGTAGCCTTCCCAAATAGTCCACTGGCCAGAACCAAACATCCCTACAGAGGTTGGGCCTTTTTTGGCTATGCTGGCTTTCCATTTTTCGGCCATGGTATCAAAGGCAACATCCCAGCTTACTGGCGTAAAATCACCTTCTTTATCATACTTACCATCTTTCATTCTGAGTAATGGCGAGGTTAATCGGTCCTTGCCATACATGATTTTAGATAAGAAATACCCTTTAATACAATTTAAGCCTTTGTTAACAGGGCTTTCTGGGTCGCCTTGAGTAGCAACAATTTTACCATTTTGAGTACCTACTAGGACGCTACAACCTACACCGCAAAAGCGACATGGGGCTTTATCCCATTTTATTTCACTTTTACCTTCTGCAGCTTGAACGATATTAATTGGAATAGCGATACCCACGGCCGACGCTGCTGCGGCAGCGGCGTTGGCTTTTAAAAACTCGCGACGACTGATGCTCATGGTGTTCCTCACTCTTAGAATGTTGTACTTGGTACGTGATAGTCATTGGAGGTGACGTGATAGAGTGAGTCTAGACCTTACTAATAACATGGGTATACCTCAGAATGGGTATAGTGGTTAATAGTTGTGCAAGGTCACATTTTTCAGCGTGATGTAAATCTCATTTTAACAATTAGGTAAATGCTGTTTTAGGGATTGCTTGTAAAGCATGTTGTGCTTGGGGTACAGCTTTTATTGTCGATTAAAACCTTTCGGTACCCTGTTGCTAACACGGCTCCCAGGAATGGGAAATTGAGATTGTGAGAGGTATGATCTTTGTAGGTAGGCTGCGGCTTGCTTCTCTTCGAGAAAATCTTCGAGAAAACCTTTGAGCGAATCTTGGTGCAACATTCAACTTAAATGACCAGCAGACCTAGTAGCCAGTAAGCTCCATGTAACCTTGACCTTGGTGACTGCCTTTAATCGTAATGGGGCCTTCCCAATATGAGGTTGATACTGGCATGTCGCTGTTAGGGTTAACAGCTTGGGTCGTGACGTCGATGGCTTCACTATTAATCTTAATTCGCCATGCAATAGGATGATTGCCTAATGCGGTTTGTTGCCACTGAGTGGGTTGCATATCAATATCACCAGGATTGTCTCGGCTATTAATATTGTGACCACTACCATCAGTAAACATCCTTCTGGCACTGTAAAAGTGTGCTTGGTCATTTTCGCCGCGCAGTCTAAATGCCATTAGCGTTGAATTGTCGTCTAAACGCAGTGAAAACCAGTCCCAACCTTGCTGGGCTTTGGTTAAAAATTGTGAACTCCATTCGCGGTCAAGCCAAGCTTTACCGCTGACTTGTTCTGTTACGCCATGACGAGTTATTTGACCTGTTACGTCGATAAAAGGCTGGCTGTAATAATAAGACGCTACGCTTTGGTCTGCACTTTTGCTGCTATAACCTTTATCACCTTGTAATTGCAGCGGTTGCTGACTATTTAGCTGTAATTGATAACTAAACTGATCACTAGCCACATTTAATGTTGCCGGAAAAAGACTGTCAGACTGACCTAACCATTGCCAGTTTTGCTGATGCACTTCAAACGGTTGCGATTTTACACCTGCAAGTTGCGGGTGCCCTCGTGACCATTTCTCAGCTAATAAATGTTCATTTGATGTGGTTACAGCGGCATGAGCCATGTAAAGCTGATTTGTTTCCCAGTCATTGGTGGCAACTGTCGATTTTTGAGGTGGTGTCATTCCAATACGAAATTGAGTCCATTGCACGCCAACATCTTCACCTGTAGCCGTGATCAAGTTTGCGGTTAAATACCACCACTCAATTTTAAAGTCATCGTGCGCTAAATGGTCTTGTGGAAAGTGTAAGGTTTTACCTTGAGTGACTTCGCTATAACCTTCAGCTGATGCAGACGACATGCTACTAATTGTTGACTCTTTTGTGACGCTATCTTGCGCAGGTGAGCAGGCTGTTAACATTGCACAAAGAGGCAATGCTAAAAGGAGCATCCATTGTGTTTGCCGTGTTGTAAACTTGGTATGTAATACAAACTTGAAAGCGATGGAGTATATGCCTTTAAAGGTAACAGAGATCATAGCGCTTCCTGTTGCAAACTTGATATCAAGGGTTTTCTGGTTTGCCAATACAAAGGTAAACACACTGCCAGTAAACAACTGACTACAGCAATGATCACCACTTGAGCATATGCAGCCCAATCCCACACCATGGCGATGCTCCAGCCAAATGCTTGTAATGTGACTTTATGAATTAATAAATAACCCAGTAACGCGCCTGTCGGTAACGCGAGAAAGCAGGTTAAAAATACGATAAATAGCATTTGTACTAACACCATCATCCGTAATTGATTACGGCTAACGCCTAGAGCATACAAGCGGGCTAATGGCGCTTGCCTCGCTTGCGTTAGCATTATACAGGCACTGAATAAACCGATTGCCGCCACCAGTAAGGTCAAACTGTTGAGTACCACAGTGATCGAAAATGTTTTGTTAAACATATTAATCGCTTCTGTTTTAATCCGCTGTTGACTGTACATATAGGCTGAAGACAAGTTGAGCTGTTGGCTAATACTGTTTTGTAGCGGGGTAATATCGCCTTGATAAGACACTGCCAGGCTAATGGGTTTTGCTGGTAATTGAGATTGCTGCCATAAAGACTGAGTAATAATCGCTTCGCCTTGGGGATTACCATAATCGTAATAAATACCGCCAATCGTCATGATGTGCTGATCAAGTTGCGATAGTTGGACTTTATCGCCTATATCGAGTTGGTATTTTATCGATAATGGCTCACTGATCATCAGGCTTTCACCTGCTGTGAAGGTTGTCCAAAAATCATCGGCAGTGGTTTTAAACACGGTGGTTTCAGTTAACGACAAATGGTCACGACTGACTAAATGAATTGGCACTTGTGTTTGCGGTGTTTCAGCTCGATTAAGATGGCTATCGACAGTCCATTGCTCATAAATAGCCTCAACCTTGGGGTCTTGTTTTAATAATAGCGTTAATGTATCGATTTGGTTTGGGTTGGGTCTAATGTATAAGTCTGCATGCAAACGGGCATCGAGCCATTTTTTTAAGGTGATTTCAAAACTACCCACTAAGGTATTCATGGCAATGTTGGCACACAAAGCTAGCAGCATAGCCATCATCGCCAGAGCGAGTGGGGCAATAATCTCTTTGGTTTCGGCAATCACATAATGCCACAACCCTTTAGGCATAAAAGGACTGAGTAAGTTAACCGCCCAATGCAGACATTGTGGTAACAGTAATGGAATCGCGACCGAGAGCACGCCTAGTAATATTAAGCTATGGCGATATTGTTCAGTAAATGCAAACGCGATAGTGCAAACCAAAAGTAGTGATGCCGCAATAATGAATTGTCGCCAATGAATAATACTGAACTGTTGGCTTTGTGGCTGCTTTTGAGCCCCTTGTGCAAGTGGGGTGTTAATAAGGTTTATTAGCATTGGAATACAAGCAGCAAAGGCTGCAGACAGGGTTAATACGAGCGCTTGTGCAAACCATTGCCACTGCCAGTTTCCCGGTAACAATTTAGCGCCATATAGCTGCTCAAGAGTCATCGCGACCATAGGTTGTAACCATTGCGATAATTGCAGTCCGACAATAAAACCTAATACACAACCTATAAACACTAAACAGACTATTTCAATGCTTAGGGCTAGCATGATGGTGCGTCTATCAAGCCCTTGCTGCATGATTTGCACTAGCAATTTTTGACGCTTCATTAAGCTATAACGAACCCCGTTATAAGCGATAAATAAGCCGACCACAAAGGCCAACATGCTCATGGCATCAAGATTAAGATGAAAGCTGGCAGTGAGGGCGGTAAGTGATTCGCCTTCACTTGTTTGGGTGGTGAAGTTCAGCTTGGTGGGATCAATCCCCGCTTGGGTTAAGGTATGCGTTAATCGAGCGATTAGTTGCACATCTGTTTCTGATTCGTTTGCGTCTGAGATATTTGTATCTGCGGAGGGGGAATCAAATACGGCAATGTAGCTTAATTTACCCTGCATATTCAGCATAGGTTGAGCGAGTGAGATATCGGCCAAAATAGCAGAACCAAGTCCCCATGAATCGTCAATGGCAACAAATTCAACAGGCATACCATTAAGTATTATGCGGTCAGTGTTGTTAGTCACTTTACTCATGCGTTCGCGCTGGCTTGTCGACATTAGCACTTTAGTTTTGCCTGCCAGTAGTTCTGCTAACGGAATATGCGTCGCTGTTATCGATGAGCTAGTACCCGATTGCTGTAGTTGCATACTGCTGGTCATCGCGGCGACTACATCACTACTATTAACTCGCCATAGCCTGCCTTGTTCATCGGTTGCAATTCCTTCAATGCTGGCGATGGTGTTGAATCCTGTATTGGCTAACGCAAAATAAACCGACTCATCAATGCTGTCTTCAGTGCGGTGACTAATCGATAGTCGAGCTTGTTGGCTCATTAGTTCGGATACATTGCCATAGCTTTGTTTAGCATTTTCGTTAGTGGCGTATACGCCAATCAATAACGTTACCGCCAGCATGATGCCCAATAAAATTGCGCTAGCTTGCAATGGGGCGTGACGATAATGGCTGGCAAACAGCTGCAAGCATAATCTTAAACGCTTAATTGAGGATAAGTATGATGAAGAGTGAGTCATCATGGGCTTAACCTTGCAATGTCATGTCAGCAGGGTTAATCACAACCTGCTGATTTTCGACGTGCCAGCGATGCTGCATAAAAGCGGCGCATTGTTCGCTATGGGTCACCATTAAGATACAGCAGTTGGCTTGTTGAGCGAGTTCGGTTAGCAGTTGCATGACTTGTAATCCGGCATGTTGATCAAGATTACCTGTCGGTTCGTCGGCTAATATGAGTTGTGGTTTATGAGCGAGTGCCCTCGCAATGGCCACCCGCTGTTGTTGCCCACCGGATAGGTTTTCGACGTTACGATCTAGCAGTGGTGTTAAGCCAAGCTGGTGGCAAAGTTCATCACACCAAGGGCTCCACGCTAACTGATTAAGCGCCAGTGAAAACTGAATGTTGTCACACACATTTAATGGGGTGAGCAAGTTAAACTGTTGAAATATTACCCCGAGTGACTGACGTCGATATTGGCTCCATTGTTTATCTTGCCACTTTGTCACCGAATGCATGTTGCCTGTTTGGCGGATTAACATGTCGCCGCTGTCTATGGTTTCAAAGCCACCAATAATATTCAGTAAGGTACTTTTACCACTGCCACTAGGGCCTGTTAACGCAATCGTTTGGCCTTGTTGCAGTGTTAGGCTGACATTGTTAAGCACCGAATGGAATGACTCGCCATCGCGAAACCCTTTACTCATGTTTTTTAAGGTGACGATAGTGGTCATAGTCGCTCCATAACGTATAGGCTTAATAGAATTACTGCATCAACAGAGTAATATTATCAATAATATACGTGATATGAAGCGCAAATGTTCAAAAATAAAAAAAGCGAGCCAATGGCTCGCTTAGTCAATGTATCACTCAAATTAATTAAGCATCTGCTAAAGAATACGGTAACTCGATAATAGATAATTGTGAGCTTTCATCACCGGCAATACGAAGTTGCGCCGTGTTTTCGGTATCATTTGGCAATACAGCTGTCAGTAATACTTTATCGCCATATTGGACGCATTCAATGATATTGCCACCACGACGAAAACCGTCTTCAAGGGCAATTTCTAATTGAGTATCAGTGCTGATGGTTTGCTTGGTGGTGCCAGATATAATATACAATGCACGTTTATTGCCTCCGCGATATTTCATTCTGGCAATGGTTTCTTGGCCCATGTAACAGCCTTTGGTAAAGCTAATACCATTAATGGCTTGCAGGTTGCACATTTGCGCTACGTACTGGCCGGAATGAGCTGCATCTATGTTTGGATAGCCGGCTTTAATTTCTAATGCTTGCCATGCACTGGCATCAAACATTGTTTGTCCCGATTGGCTGATGATGGTTTCTGCTGCCGCATTATTAATAATGGCAATAAAACGTTCGCCATCACGAATAATTACACCTTGCTCTACAAGATTAAGTGCTTGCGATACATCGCCAAAGTTTTCAGCTGCAAAGGCTTGTGCTTGTGATCCGGCAATACCAATTATTTGATAATTATTACTGACATCTGCGAGTTCGGCTTTACTGAATACAGCGTATTTTTGTAACTGGGGTAAATCTAAGCTTAAAGTACTTTTCGGCAGTAACATAAATAAGCTATCGCCGATTGAAAACGCACGGAAACTGGCGAGCATTTTACCTTTAGGGTCGCAATGAGCACCCCATTTCCACTCGTTTGTGCCAAGGGAGGTAATATCTGTGGTGACTTGGCCATGAATGAAACTACGCCCTTGCTCACCGGTGATTTCGATTAACCCCATATGCGTCAAACTTGATAACATTAATTCAGGAGACGTGGCGATAAAATCCCAATCTGGCTGGTTTACTGAAATGGTCATAACTATCCCTAACGTGTGAATAAGACGGTATGGTTTGGAGTGTAACGGATTAATAGAATGCTCAACAGGGGGCTATGGTTTTAAAGCTAATAAAAAAGCTACCTTGTGGACAAGGTAGCTTTTTTAGGAAGACAATTAACTCAAGTTAATTGCTTATAAAATATAAGTCAGTTTAAAACAATACCCGCGCACGGATAGTGCCTTCAATAGACTTTAATTCAACTAATGCTTCTTCAGCTTGATCTGAATCGACTTCCATTACCACGTAACCAATTTCAGCGGTAGTTTGTAAGTACTGAGCAGCAATGTTAATGCCTTTTTCAGAAAACGCTTGGTTAATTTTAATCAATACACCAGGACGGTTTTGGTGAATGTGCAATAAGCGTGAGGTGCCACTATGTTGCGCTAAAGACACTTCAGGGAAATTAACCGCAGACAGAGTCGAGCCGTTGTCTGAGTATTTGACCAGCTTACCTGCCACTTCTACGCCGATGTTTTCCTGTGCTTCAGCAGTACTGCCACCAATGTGCGGTGTGAGTAATACATTGTCTAAGCCGCGTAGTGGAGAGATGAATTCATCATCATTCGACTTAGGTTCAACAGGGAATACGTCAATCGCTGCACCCGCAAGATGTTCTGACTTCAGTGCATTGGCTAAGTCTTCAATATCAACTACGGTTCCGCGAGAAGCATTGATAAAGAAACTGCCTTGACGCATTTGAGCAAATTCAGCTTTAGCGAACATGTCTTTAGTTTGCGGTGTTTCTGGTACATGCAGACTGACAACGTCCGCTTGAGCCAATAACTTGTCCATAGAGTGAACTTGAGAGGCATTGCCTAACGGTAACTTATCTTCAATATCGAAGAAAATTACTCTCATGCCTAAGGTTTCAGCCAAAATACCCAATTGAGTACCAATATGACCATAACCAATCACACCTAAAGTTTTACCACGGACTTCAACACTGCCATTAGCACTCTTCAACCAACCGCCACGATGTGACATGGCATTGCGCTGTGGAATGCCACGCATCAGCATGATGATTTCACCAATCACCAATTCAGCAACACTGCGCGTGTTGGAGAAAGGAGCGTTGAAAACTGGAATGCCCAGTTTCTCAGCCGAGGCTAAATCGACTTGGTTGGTACCAATACAAAAACAACCAATCGCAACCAACTTTTCTGCATGATGCAGTACTTCCGCAGTAAGCTGGGTGCGGGAGCGTAATCCAACAAAGTGAGCATCTTTAATTGATGCAAGCAAAGCCTCTTCGCCTAACGAGGCTTTATGGTATTCAATGTTGGTATAACCTGCACGTTCTAGTACATCGACCGCAGTTTGGTGGACGCCCTCCAACAGCAGGATTTTGATCTTATCCTTGTCAAGCGAGTGTTTCGCCATGATATGGGTACCCTCTTATCATTAAATGGTGCTTAAGCTAATGGTTATACTAATGCTTATACTAATAGTTATGATATAAATGCGGACTTCCGGCGCATTATCAAAGTAGCACTTTTTTAAGCGCTTGTAGAGGGCTAGATGGCTAAAGTTTATATTCTAATTTGAGAACAATATCTCATGGAGAGAATTAAGATGAAGAGTAAGGTTATATGGATAGGGATTTATCTATTAGTACTGTTGTGGTCAGTTAGCGCACCTAAAGATATGTTCACTTGGTGGTTAGAAGCTATACCAGCGTTAATCGCATTACCTATTTTATTTTTTAGTCGTAAAAGCTTTCCGCTGACCACGTTAGCTTATGCACTTATTTTAGTGCATTGCTGTGTATTATTTGTGGGTGCGCGTTATACCTATGCCGAAGTGCCGTTATTTGACTGGTTAGCACAAGTGATGGGCAGCGAACGCAATAACTACGATAAAGTCGGCCATTTTGCTCAGGGATTTATTCCGGTAATATTAGCTCGCGAAATATTTATTCGTAAGCAGGTGATGCAAATTGGTGCCTGGTGTCAGTTTTTAGCAGTATGTTTTGTGTTGGCATTTTCAGCTTTTTATGAATTAGTTGAATGGTGGGTTGCCATTGCTACGGGTGAAAATGCCGAGGCATTTTTAGGTACTCAAGGATATGTTTGGGATACTCAATCTGACATGTTTTTAGCGTTAATTGGTGGGGTATGTGGCTTACTGTTGTTATCGTCTCTTCATAATAAACAAATAGCGACCAAAATGGCGCTTAACCAGCCGTCTGCATCATAGGGCTCACTTAGCTTATTCTTCCATAAAATGTGTAAATTTGGCTGCTAGCATTGATGATGTTGAGCGAATTGAAAGTATGAGCTTATCAGTCTTGAGTTAGTGATAAAGTCTACGCAAAGTCAGTCAAATTTACTATTCATACTTTAGACTTACATAATAGTCATAATAACTAGCAAATTTTTACTATGCTTGCTGTATAGGAAGGTTTTCATTATAAAAATCGTGATTGATAGTGACCGACTTACCATGATTATCCATTATTTTGGCGAGTCGATTTATCAAGTAACGCGGTTAACGAATAAATAAAGCACATGCTCTAATATAACGACAAAAAGTAAACTATCTGCTCAACCTAGTTCTGAAGGCTAGTAAACGTATTTCATTTACGTATAGTATATAGCCTCAGGATGTGCTCAAGGTATGTTGAGCAATAATGTACTTTTCAGGGAGAAGAGTGATGAGTTCAAATATTGATGAGTTGGTGTTTTTGCACCAAATCGCAGCACCTTGCCATTTAGCTATTTTGGCAGAATCTATCGGTTTAAAAACTCGAATTGTAAAGCACGCTGCTGAGCTTGAGTTAGAAAAAAAATCCAACAACTTTTATCTTGTTTCACAAAAAGGTGCGGCCTTAGATAGTAAGGGCATTCCGTTGTTGGTATCGCGTTTAGTTGAGCATGTCCCTGTAGCATTATACCAAGTTGAACGTGGATCACTTGATCAAGAGTCTGCATTGCTCCTGGGGGTGCGGGGTTTATTATACAGTGACCAACGCATGGATTTAATGCTGACTGGTTTGCGTAAAATGGTTTCTGACGAATTGTGGTATGATCGTCCATTGATCAGTAAAATTTTTAGACGTTTAGTCCAGCAGTTAGATACCAGTGCTGAAATTCCTGCCGATACGGTTGCCATCCTCCAAAGATTGACCAGCCGAGAGAGAACCATTATTCAGCTTGTCTCTAGCGGTGCGCGTAATAAAGAAATTGCTCAGCGCCTGTGTATTAGTGAACATACTGTTAAAGCACATATCTCATCAATTTTCCGTAAAACGGAGTCTCGTAACCGAGTTGAGTTATTGCGTTGGGCACAAACCTATCAAAGCCATTGTGAATTAGTGAGTTAACGTACATATAAATTTATTTAATAACAATAAAAGGAGCTTAGGCTCCTTTTTAATGGGCGACTGTTATTGATCGCGTTTCTCTTTCAAAAAGGTAAGCTAATCAGTACACTGAATTTTCTAATAATGATAATGATGGATATTAAGAATGAGTATTTGGTTTAACACTGTCACTTTAGAAGATTGTGCTCGCTTAGATGCTGGGATGCATGGAAAGGGCACCTTAATGCAAACATTAGGGATTAAGATTACCGAAATTGGTGATGATTATATGGTTGCCACTATGCCTGCTAATCCAGCTGTACATAATCCATTAGGGATAGTTCACGGCGGTGCAAACGTCGCTTTAGCGGAAACAGTAGCCAGTTATGCCGCCAACTTTGTAGTCGACTTTACCCGTTATTATTGTGTCGGCCAAGAAATCAACGCCAATCATTTAAAAGCGTCACGTAATGGTGAGTTAACGGCAACAGCTAAACCTGTGCATTTAGGTAAACGCAGTTCGGTTTGGGAAGTTCTTATTCGTAACAGTGCGGGTGAACTTTGTTGTATTTCAAGAATGACGGCAGCAGTTGTAGAGCGATAAGCAATTATAGATACTAGAAATAACTCTAAAAATAAATAGGCCTTATAATCAGTGATAGACCAACGTTTTAATTTTGTTGATTCGGTATTATGCATATAAGACATTTTGCTTGTTTAGCTTATTTGAATATAAAAACGGATGCGTTAAGCAATAAGATTATTTCATTCACTGACTCACGCTAGCTTAAGGTTGTTACTCGCTTGCATTAGATGTAGGCATATTAAAATAAGGAAAATCCATGGACAGTATCAACATCTGGGAATGGGTAGGGTATTTAGCCTCTGTCGTTGTGGCTATTTCGCTGATGATGTCAGACATTAAAAAACTACGCTGGTGGAATTTAATTGGTGCTGGGTTATTCGTGGCATATGGTCTCGCTATTGATGCTATTCCTGTGGCACTGGTTAACTTTTTTATTGTGCTCATTGATGCTTATTACTTGGTTAAGTTATATCGAGATCCGCCCCCACCAACAGAGTAATTAATCTGTTTATTGTTAAAGTCAAAATGAAGATTTTGGCTTTTTTATTGCCTTTATTTTAAGCGTAATCTGTTCTATCAATCATTGATAAACCTCTAATCGCTTTATGCTTTTAATGTCATCTATTTTAATCGTTTTGATAATTCTATTTTACTTCTATTATGTGCCCATCGAATGATGAGTTGAGTGAGGAAAATCATCATGGCAACAGTTTATGACTTAATAGAGCAGTGGTTAGTAGACCGCGCATAGGAGCAACAAATGAATCAAACTAACTATTTAACTAGCCAAAATGGCGCACCAGTAGCAGACGACCAAAACTCAATGTCAGCTGGTGAGCGTGGACCACTGCTTTTACAAGATTGGCATTTAATTGAGAAGCTTGCTCATTTTAACCGTGAACGTATTCCAGAGCGTGTTGTGCATGCTAAAGGAACCGGTGTATACGGTACATTTACACTAACTAAAGATTTAAGTGAATTTACCATAGCGGATCATTTTAATGGTGTAGGCAAGCAGACTGAAACATTCATGCGATTCTCTACGGTAGGCGGAGAGATGGGCTCTGCTGATGCAGAGCGTGATCCACGCGGTTTTGGGCTACGTTTTTATACTGCTCGTGGTAACCATGATATTGTCGGTAATAACACGCCAACATTCTTTATCCGTGATGGTATTAAGTTTCCTGACTTTATTCATACCCAAAAACGTCACCCACAAACTAATTTAAAAGACCCCCAAGCAATGTGGGACTTCTGGGCACTCAATCCAGAGTCGATGCATCAAGTGACTATTTTGATGTCAGACCGTGGTATTCCGGCTAACTACAGACAAATGCACGGTTACGGTTCGCATACGTTTTCGTTCTGGAATGCTAAGGGGGAACGTTTTTGGGTTAAGTTTCACTTTAAATCACAGCAAGGCGTGGTGAATTTAACCGGCGAACAAGCAGATATATTAAAAGGGATAGATCCTGATTCATCACAACGCGACATGGTGGCAGCAATTAATGATGCTAACTTTCCGCGCTGGACTGTGAATGTACAGATTATGCCAGAAGCTGATGCCAATACTTACGCCATTAATCCTTTTGATTTGACTAAAGTATGGCCGCACAGTGATTATCCGTTGATTGAAGTGGGTGAACTTGAGCTAAACCGCTTACCACAAAACTACTTTGCTGAAGTTGAACAAGTGGCATTAGCACCAAGTAACTTAGTGCCCGGTGTGGGTGCATCGCCAGACAAAATGCTGCAAGCACGTTTGTTTTCATATGCAGATGCTCAGCGTTACCGTATTGGTACTAACTACAATCAGTTACCGGTTAACTGTCCGCATGCTGCTAAAGCCAACCATCATCAACGTGCTGGTGCTATGGCAGGAGCTCAGTGTCCTTATCAAGGTAGCCAAACCGGTGGTGATGCCAGTGTTAATTATGGTCCTAACAGCGTTGCACCACTCACTGAAAATGCAAGTTTTGCAGAACCACCGTTACGTTTAGCAGGAGAGGTTGCACGTTTTAGTCGTTATAACCAAGATGACTTTACCCAAGCGGGTAACCTATATCGTATCTTTAGTGAAGCAGAGAAAAATCGTTTAGTGGAAACGATTGCGGGCACACTCAGTCAAACGACCTTAGATGTGCAACAAAAAATGGTGGATCATTTTACTAAAGCGGATGTTGATTACGGTCGACGTGTTAAGCAGGCTTTGGCAAAGTAACCTGTATTTTGCGAAAGAATAAGCGACTATTAATGTCTTAACGCTAACAGATTAGTTGTTTAGTAAAACAGGAAGATAATCATTATCTTCCTGTTTTACTATTCATCACTAATACATGTGGGCGTGTAACCATTTATATGGGTAATATGCACGCTTACCAGTAAATAGGTACTTTTAAGGCACTTTTTCGCGAGTGCTCCATGGCAAACAATAAACTAGTTTCTTTATTGTCTAACCAAGCTTCAATATTAAGCTGATGCTGTGCACTCAAATGCCTTAATATTTTATATGCCGATAACGTACTAATCCCTAACGCTAAGTCTTGCCATGGTGCCCGAAAAGCCTCGCGCTTTTTAGCCGGATACATTTCTCCATAAGCAAACCCAACTAAGATACTTTCATCCAAAGCATCTGCAACATGTTGGTAATCAATACTGTTCATTTCAGCGGTTATCGGCATTGATTTTCCAATACGCTTCCATGAGGCTTGCTGTAGTTTGTTGGCAAATAAACCTAATTCTGGATAATGACGGCCCTGGTTTTTGCCGCTTTCAGCTGTTAATAGTAAATCGACTAATGCCAATTGTAATTGGCCATACTCAGGTTGTTGCCATATTGAGGCCAATTGAGTTGAAATAGACATTAAGCTGATATGGTTTTCTAGTTGTTGGCAAACAAGGGTTTTATTGTTGATGTTGGCAAGTGGCTTTGCATCATCTTGTAATAGTAAACAACAACTTTGCAGTGGGCTAACAAATGCCAGAGCCTGCTCAAGATGATCGAATAATGGACTGGTGCGCTGATCTAATAAACCAAATTGATTTAAGGTGAGCCTGAGTAAGCGCACACAGTGGCGTAATTCGCCCCACAAGGCTGATTGTTGATGAACATCACTCGTTGGCAGCGTTAATATATTTTCAATCAATTGCCAGCGCTCAAGACCTGTTTCTAATAATGTGCTCAAGACTTGCTGCATGTTATTGTTTTTAGGCAATGAGACATAATCAATATGTTCAATAGTGAACGGCTTTGATTTACCTGCAAGTTGATACCCGCGCTGAGCTTTACTTGCTTTCCCTAAGCGAAATGGAACTGATTTAGCGACTTCGATCGCTAATGTTATTAAGGCAGAAGTATCACCAGCGAGTAATTCAAATTCGAGTTCGCATATAGGGTCAACTTTATCATTAGCGATAATTTCACCGACATCTAATGCGACCTCAACGAGACTATCATTGAGGTATATATGCCAAGTTTGACGCTCAAAATTGGTTTCAAAAATACATGTTAACGATGTTGATACCTTGTCGAGATCATTTCCTATTGGCCAAATTTCTTTGGGGAAACGTGACAAGATCGGTGTTTTTTGATCAATGTTGACATTATATTCGGGACGGGAATGGATCCCCCCTACGACACGTCCTGCCGTTTTTATGGTCTGTTCGAGTTGATTATCAAAACCTCTTACACGTAAGCCCATATCCCATCTACGCAGTTGTAAATCGTCGGTATCGAAATATCCGTTGGTGAGTTTTTTCTGCCCTTGTGGGGTCGAATTAGGGTATTCATTCAATATTTTTTTTAATAAATCATGATGTTGTGGTTGAATGAATAGTTTTAACTCTATTTCTGCGTCCATTGACTTTATGTCTGCCTTGTCATTAAATATTCACTAATGCGTCACATTATCTTCATAATGTCATATTGTTGTAATAAAAATCTCTTAGGATAGCGTTGCTCGCATCATATATACTGAGCAACGATAACAGAGAAACTGTCGTACGAAATTAAAAAACACAGTTTCATTATGCGGACGCTTGGGTTAACATGCGCCCGCTTTTTCCAAACTGGAATTTATTAAATAGGTAAACGGCAATGCCAGTAAACTCTATTTTAGGTGTGTTTGCAAAATCACCTCTTAAGCCTTTAGAACTACATATCGACAAAGTACATGAGTGTGCATCACTTCTTGTTCCTTTCTTTGACGCAACCAATTCAGGCGACTGGGATGAAGCGATAAAGATACGTAAACAAATTAGTTTGCTTGAAAAAGAAGCTGACTCACTCAAACGTGAAATTCGCCTGACTCTTCCTGGTGGATTATTCATGCCTGTTGAGCGAACTGACTTGCTTGAGTTATTAACTCAACAGGACAAAATCGCGAACAAGGCAAAAGATATCTCTGGCCGTATTATTGGCCGTCAGTTAGTCCTTCCTCAGCCTATGCAAGATGCCTTTGGTGCTTATCTCAAACGTTGTTTAGATGCGGTATCACTAGCCAAGCGGGCTATTAACGAACTCGATGATTTACTCGAAACCGGTTTCCGTGGTCGTGAAGTTGAGTTAGTTGCCAAAATGATCACTGAATTAGATCTTATTGAAGAAGATTCTGATGATTTACAGATTCAAGTGCGTCGTCAGTTGTATGCATTAGAATCTGAATTGAATCCGATTGATGTGATGTTCACGTACAAAATTATCGAATGGGTTGGAGGTTTAGCAGATATTGCTGAGCGTGTCGGTTCCCGCCTAGAGCTGATGCTAGCTCGTAACTAATCACAAAGGTTATCAAGGAAACAACATGGTTGATGTATTAGTCACCAACGGCCCTATGCTCATTATGATAGCGGCTGCATTTGGATTTTTGATGGCATGGGGCATTGGTGCAAACGACGTAGCCAATGCAATGGGAACCTCTGTAGGTTCTAATGCCATTACCATTAAACAAGCGATTATTATTGCAATGATCTTTGAATTCGCCGGCGCTTTTTTAGCTGGTGGTGAAGTCACGAGTACAATTCGTAAAGGTATTATCGACGCGAGTTATTTTACTGATGTCCCTGAGTTGTTGGTATACGGCATGATTGCCTCATTACTTGCTGCGGGTATTTGGTTAGTTGTAGCGTCAGCGTTAGGCTGGCCGGTTTCGACAACGCATTCAATTATTGGTGCTATTGTTGGCTTTGCCGCAGTGGGTGTTAGTGCTGACTCTGTTGAATGGGGTAAGGTTGGCGGTATTGTTGGTTCTTGGGTAGTGACACCTGCTATTTCAGGTTTTATTGCTTATATCATTTTCCAAAGTGTGCAAAAGCTGATTTTTAATACCGATGATCCGTTAGCAAGTGCTAAGCGTTATGTGCCTTTCTACATGGCATTGGCCGGTTTTGTGATGTCACTTGTGACCATTACTAAAGGCTTATCACATGTAGGCATAAATTTTTCAACATTTGAAGCATATGCTTTAGCAATTGTGGTTGCAGCCGTCGTCGGTCTAGCAGGTAAAATTGCTATTAGTCGTTTAAAAATGAGCGATAAAGCCGATCTAAAAACCCAATATGGTAATGTTGAAAAAGTATTTGCCATATTAATGGTTGTAACTGCGTGTTGTATGGCATTTGCCCATGGTTCAAACGACGTTGCTAATGCGATTGGTCCTTTAGCTGCTGTGGTTTCAGTGGTTGAAAGTGGTGGTGTTATTGGTGCTAAGGCTGTTTTAGCCTGGTGGATTTTACCACTTGGTGCTGTAGGTATTGTGTTAGGTCTGGCTATTTTTGGTCAGCGTGTAATGCAAACCATTGGTAAAAACATCACTCATTTAACCCCAAGCCGTGGTTTTGCCGCTGAATTAGCTGCCGCATCGACCGTGGTTATTGCTTCTGGTACTGGTTTACCTATTTCGACAACGCAAACATTAGTGGGTGCTGTGTTGGGTGTGGGCATGGCGCGTGGTATTGCAGCAATCAATATTGGTGTAGTGCGTAACATTGTTGTGTCTTGGGTTATTACTCTACCAGCTGGTGCAGCATTGTCTATTTTGTTCTTCTTCATTATTAAGAGCATCTTTAGTTAATTTGACTAAGACGCAATGAAGTATTAGCAGAAATGTGAACGCTGAATGTATTAAAGAAGGAAGTCATATGACTTCCTTCTTGCATTCAGAGCATTTAATAAATAGCATGACAATAAGTTTTCTGAGTTTGGATAAATACCGTGTTAAGAGTACTTTCAATTCTTATATTTTTACTTGCGCCAAGTGGCGTATTTGCAGCGCAAGCCCCAACGCGTTTTATTTCTGATGATGTGTTTACCTATATTCACGGTGGACCGGGGACAGAGTTTCGTATTATCGGTAGTGTTGAAGCAGGTCAGCCGGTCACTTTATTGGATAATACTGAAGGTGATTTTACTCAAATCATTGATCATAAAGGTCGTGAAGGCTGGGTATTAACCAGTTTAGTTTCAGATCAGCCTAGTTTTCGTGAACGTTTTCCTGAGATGGAAGCACAACTAAAACAAGCTAATGAGCAATTAAATAATATTACTCAAAATACTGACAATACCGAAGAGTCTTTAACATTGTCTAATGAAAAGGTGGCAGAGTTAAGAGCTGCATTGACTAAAGCGATTAAAGAGCGAGATGATGCTAAGTCAAAGGTGCAACAAGCCGCTGATAACCAACGTTATGAAATGTGGCAGCAAGGTGGGTTAATTGCAGGTATTGGTGCGTTGATTGGTATTGTATTGGTGTATTTACCTCGTCCGCAACGTCGTAAGAAAAGCCGTTGGATGTAACATCTCAATGTAGATGAGATTTTTCGGAATATAATGACACGACTTATGTTACTAATTTGATTGTATAAAGGCCAACTATTCAAACGTTGGCCTTTTTTTTTACCTTACTAATGATGAAATGTAGTCATATTTATTCTTATTTTTGATTTGGTAATAGTTGTTATTTAACAGGTGGTTAACAATGTTTTGTTGTTGCAGTGTTAATTGTCTAGCACATTGTTTTGACCTATTTCAGTGAACAAAATCAAACAATTATTAGCAAGTTTTCAACTTGAGTGTCCAAGTTCACATTTTGAATGTATAATCGCCGAAAAACCAGATCGTACATTGTATACAAAATAAAATATTCGTGAATACAATGTCCATTCAACAACGATAATAACCATCCTTAACCTGACCCAGATGGAAGCGAATACTATGTTCAAAGCGAGTGAAGTACTGGACGGCCGCTACGACAATGCCACTCTTGAGGAACTGTTTACTGCAGTGACCAACAATTACATTGTCGATGAAGAGCAATACCTGTCTGAATTAATTAAGCTTGTGCCTTCGTCTGAACAAGACATTGAGCAAGTGACTCGTCGCGCCCATGAGCTCGTGAGCAAAGTTCGTCAGTTTGAGAAAAAAGGCCTGATGGTTGGTATTGATGCATTTTTGCAGCAATACAGCTTAGAAACAAAAGAAGGCATTATCTTAATGTGCTTGGCTGAAGCCTTGTTACGTATTCCTGACGCGGCAACCGCGGATGCGCTTATCCAAGATAAACTGTCTGGTGCCAAGTGGGATGAACACCTTAATAAGAGTGAGTCATTACTGGTTAACGCCTCAACATGGGGCTTAATGCTGACCGGTAAACTGGTTAAGTTAGATCGTAATACTGACGGTTCGCCAAGTCATATACTTAAACGTCTGGTTAATCGTGTTGGTGAGCCAATGATCCGCCAAGCCATGCTTGCAGCAATGAAGATCATGGGTAAGCAATTTGTGTTAGGTGAGGACGTTAAAGAAGCACTTAAAAATAGTGAAGCTAAACGTAAGTTAGGTTATACCCATAGCTATGACATGTTAGGTGAAGCAGCATTAACCGCCAATGATGCGCAAAAGTATTTTAACGATTACAGCAATGCTATTCGCGATTTAGGCGAACAGCAATACGATGAAGCGAACTCACCAAGACCCACCATATCAATCAAATTATCTGCTTTGCACCCTCGTTATGAAGTCGCTAACGAGGATCGTGTATTAAGTGAATTATACGACACAGTTATTAAGCTGATAGTACAAGCGCGTGAACTTAACATTGGTATTTCTATTGATGCTGAAGAAGTTGACCGTCTTGAATTGTCATTGAAGTTATTTAAGCAGCTTTATCAGTCAGAAGCCGCTAAAGGCTGGGGCTTATTAGGCATTGTGGTGCAAGCTTATTCTAAGCGTTGTTTACCGGTGTTGTGTTGGTTGACGCGTCTTGCTAAAGATCAAGGCGATGAAATTCCGCTGCGTTTAGTTAAGGGTGCTTATTGGGACAGTGAGCTTAAATGGGCACAACAAGCGGGCGAGGGTGGTTACCCACTCTATACCCGTAAAGCCGGTACTGACGTGTCATATCTTGCTTGCGCACGTTATTTGCTGTCTGAAGCCACCCGTGGTGCGATTTACCCACAATTTGCCACCCATAACGCTCAAACCGTTGCCAGCATTGATGCGATGGCAGGTAATCGTATATATGAGTTCCAACGTTTACACGGCATGGGGCAAGAGCTTTACGACACTATGCTTGCAGAAAGCGGTGCTAAAGCGGTACGTATCTATGCCCCCATTGGCGCCCATAAAGACTTACTGCCGTATTTAGTACGCCGTTTACTTGAAAACGGTGCCAATACCTCATTTGTGCATAAACTGGTCGACCCTAATACGCCGATTGAAAGCTTAGTCGTTCATCCATTGGTGACGCTATTAGGTTACAAGTCGTTAGCGAATCAAAAAATTGTTAAACCTGCTGATATTTTCGGTGCAGAACGTAAGAACTCTAAAGGATTAAACATGAACATTATTTCTGAGTCAGAGCCATTTTTTGCTGCACTGGATAAATATAGCGATACTCAATGGAGCGCGGGTCCATTGGTAAACGGTAAAACATTAACGGGTGAAGTACAAACTGTTGTTAGCCCATATGATACTTCGCTAACCGTCGGTACCGTGGCTTTTGCAGATGCAAACGCAATTGAGCAAGCCATTGCTGGTGCAGATGCTGCTTTTGGTAGTTGGGTTCGTACGCCTGTTGAAACTCGAGCGAATGCACTACAGAAATTAGCTGATTTATTGGAAGAAAATCGTGAAGAGCTGATTGTATTATGTACCCGTGAAGCGGGTAAGAGCATTCAAGACGGCATTGATGAAGTTCGTGAAGCAGTCGATTTTTGTCGTTACTACGCGGTACAAGCTAAGAAGATGATGGCTCAGCCTGAATTACTTCCTGGCCCGACAGGCGAGTTGAACGAACTGTTTTTACAAGGCCGCGGAATTTTTGTGTGTATTAGTCCATGGAACTTCCCGTTGGCGATTTTCTTAGGCCAAGTATCTGCAGCACTTGCCGCGGGGAATACTGTTATTGCCAAGCCTGCGGAGCAAACCTGTTTAATCGGTTATCGTGCAGTACAACTTGCGCATGAAGCCGGTATTCCTACCGATGTATTACAGTTTTTACCAGGTACTGGCGCTGTTGTTGGTTCTGCAATCACTGCAGATGAACGTATTGGCGGTGTGTGTTTTACCGGCTCTACTGGCACCGCTAAATTGATTAACCGCACTTTGGCAAACCGTGATGGCGCAATTATTCCATTAATTGCTGAAACCGGTGGTCAAAATGCCATGGTTGTGGACTCAACATCACAACCAGAGCAAGTTGTTAATGACGTAGTTTCTTCTTCGTTCACCAGTGCTGGTCAGCGTTGTTCGGCATTGCGAGTCTTATTTTTACAAGAAGATATTGCAGATCGCGTGATTGAAGTGATGAAAGGCGCCATGGAGCAATTAGTGATTGGCAACCCAAGTTCAGTTAAAACTGACGTGGGACCAGTGATTGATGCCACTGCCAAAGCAAACTTGAATGCCCACATTGATCATATCAGCCAGGTCGGCAAGTTAATTAATAAACTTGAATTACCAGCGGGTACTGAAAACGGCCATTTTGTAGCGCCTACAGCCGTTGAAATTAGTTCTATTAAGTTACTCGAAAAAGAACATTTTGGTCCTATTTTGCATGTTATTCGTTATAAAGCGGCTGATTTGGCAAAAGTGGTTGATGAAATCAACAGCACAGGTTTTGGGTTAACCTTAGGTATTCACAGCCGTAATGAAGGCCATGCTTTGTCGCTTGCTGACAAAGTAAACGTAGGTAACGTGTACATTAACCGTAACCAAATTGGCGCCGTTGTTGGCGTGCAACCATTTGGTGGTCAAGGTTTATCGGGCACGGGTCCTAAAGCGGGTGGCCCGCATTATTTAACTCGTTTTGTGACCGAAAAAACGCGTACTAATAACATTACCGCGATTGGTGGTAATGCGACATTATTGTCACTGGGTGATGCTGAAGAATAAGCCTGAAGTACTTGCATTAAGCCCACTTGCTCGTGGGCTTTTTGTTATCTCTAGTTTAGGTTAGTTAATGATGGCCCTGGGTATCATTGCGTTGTAAACCACGACTGACATTTCTACACAGTTTTCCAAAGCGACTAATATCGCCAAACGAAGGTATAACGCCTTGAGTAATGGCTGCGTCCCAATAGTTCACTTCTGCATCAACAAGGTCGAGCAACTTTTTAGGGCAGCCCACACAGTTGTTGGTTGGGCCACAACTAAATATACCGGGTTGATCAAGCGGCAAAGAGGTTTTGACTTGATCAAGGAGCTGCTTCATCGCGCTCACTCTGTCTGGTTTACGTTCCATAGCCTCACCTCTATATAAGTTAGAGAATCCTTGTCAGCGTAACAAATTGGCATTAGGTTATGATTAACTTACATCAATTTTTTAGTGAATAAAGAGAGTTAAATAGATAAATTGATTATGGTTATGTAAATTATTTGTAGCAGTTTTCAGGTTTTAGAATAAAAAACACTTCGGAAGCAAAGAAGTCTAGACGTCTAGATTGACAGTGGTGAAGAGTTCTCTTATTCTTGGCACAACTTGTTATGATGTGACTGCAATATTTAGCACCGTTGAACGTGTTGTTAAATAATCACCGATGACCGAGATTGTGTCGTACTCGCTTTTCTCATCCAACAATCCCTATTCGTTAAGATAAAGAGAGATCATTTTGACCAAAGCTACTTCATCAGTTACCACGGCAGGAAACAGCCCGGCATCGTTTGTGGCGTTATTGCCATTATTTTTATTTTTAGGATTATTTATAGGCGCAGGCTTATATTTTCAAAGCCAGGGCGTTGATTATGCGTTCTATCAATTACCCAGTGTGATTGCTATTTTACCTGCCATTGTGTTGGCGGTACTGTTATCGAAACAGAAAATCAACAGTGCGATAGAAACCTTTATTGAAGGTATTGGCCACAGCAATATTATTGCTATGTGTTTAATTTATTTATTGGCAGGCGCATTTGCTGCAGTGGCTAAAGCCACTGGTGGCGTTGATGCCACCGTTGCACTTGGTTTATCGTTTATTCCATCAAATTTACTATTGCCTGGTTTCTTTGTTATTGCCGCCTTTATCGCGACTTCAATGGGCACATCTATGGGCACCATAGCGGCAGTAGCACCAGTGGCATTAGGTGTTGCAGACCAAGCACAAATTGATTATGCCTTAATGGCTGGTGCGGTGATGTCTGGTGCATTATTTGGAGACAACTTATCGATTATTTCAGATACCACGATTGCGGCAACACGTACTCAAGGTTGTGAAATGAAAGACAAGTTCCGTGAAAACTTAGTGTTTGCAATTCCGGCGTCGATCCTCACCTTGATTGCTTTTTCGATTGTCGGTCAAGGGCAAGCGGATATTGCTGCTCAGGATATTGAAATCTTAAAAGTATTACCGTATTTAACCATTCTGGTATTAGCTGTGGTGGGTTTAAACGTTTTTGTGGTGTTGTCGCTAGGGATTGTACTTGCAGGCATGACAGGCGTACTGACTTCAGAATATAGCGTTATTCAATTTGGTAATGATATTTATACTGGCTTTACCAATATGCAGGAAATTTTTATTCTGTCGATGTTAGTTGGTGGTTTAGCGGCGTTAATGCAGCAGCAAGGTGGATTAACCTTTGTCAGTAAACAAATTGAGGGTTTGATCAGTCGTTTTTCAAAAGCCAATGGCGAAGCATCAAGTCGTGCAGCAGAGCTAGGTATGGCAGCGATTGTTGCCGCAACGAATACGTGCGTTGCTAACAATACGGTTTCGATTGTGGTGACGGGCGATATTGCGAAAGAGCTTGCTGAAAAACATGGAGTATCGCCAAAACGAGCAGCCAGTATTTTAGATATCTTCGCATGTATTATTCAGGGATTAATTCCGCATGGCGCCCAAGCATTATTAATTGCCTCGGTGTTTACCATTAGCCCATTAACCGCAGTGTCTAATGCTTGGTACTGTATGATTTTGGCCGTTATTGCGGTGATTATTGTGATATTTCGTAAACGTACTTAAATTGGCTACAGGGTAAATCACACAGTCGCTTGGTTTAACGAGATTAAGATTAAAGTGACTATTTAGTCCGCTATAGCAAATAATGCCCAGTCAGCCACGATTGGGCATTTTTATTTTTGGTTTAAATTTTGGTTTAAGTTAGGGCTTAGGTTTTGGGTTATGTGATTATCGGCTTTTACTTTTTTGCTTTCCGCGTTAACATTCTCATTCCATTTTTGACATAAGTATCGATCAGTGACAGATAGAGTCCGTAATTATGATTTACACCTAGTGATTGTATTTATGTCATTGGCAGCGGCTGCAATCTGCTCTTTTGGCGTAGGAAGTGCGTTGATAGTACAAGCCGATGGTATAAGCTTAGACATGTTGATGATCCGCCCTGATACGCTTGGTAATTATATGCATTCGTCGTTTGCAATCGTGTTTAATTTATCACTATTAGCGGGTGGCTCATGCTTCTTACTCGCCATGGTGGCGGTGTTTAATACCTTTCCTGATTTACTGAGCCGTTACATTGCCATTATTGGTGGTGTAGTTGGTGTTAGTATTGTGCTAATGGGTGTGTTTCCGATTAACTTTTTAGACTTACACCGTAAAGCGTCGACGCTTTATTTATTCAGTACCATTTTTTTGCATTGTATTTGCCTACTTGATTACTTTAAACCTGGCAGCACGATGACCAAGCGAATGCTTAGTTTGAGCATTATTTCAATATGCAGTGGGTTATTATTATTGACGCTGTTCGATTGGAGCCAGTTGGATTTTGCTGAGTGTTCGGCCGATTTACCCCAGTATTGTATCGTGTCCTCAGCCATGTGGACATTAACTCAAGCGAATATTCTATGGTGTATCTGTCTTGGGTTAAGCCTGCTGTCAACCATTAAAACTCAACAACATAACGTGTATCAATTTCTCGAAACCCGTTAACGTCTATTTATTCCTGCTTGAGTATTATCTATGATATCAATACGATTAAGTCTATGACATCAATGCGATTAAGTCATTATTTGGCTGTATGTGGTGTGGCGTCAAGACGCCAAGCTGCACGACTTATCGACACTGGTCGAGTGAGTATTAATCATCAATTAGCTAAACACACTGACCGAGTTAACCTTTGTGAAATTGAGACAATTCTAGTAGACGATAAACCGATCCTTGCTGTGCAAGATAAACAGTATTGGCTATATCATAAGCCTGTTGGAATTGATTGCCGTTTATTAGTTGATGATCCCCACAGCTTACTGCATGTACTACCTGAGTTACCAAGGTTGTATCCTGCAGGGCGTTTGGATAAAGATTCTCGTGGTTTGCTACTACTCACTAATGACGGTCAATTAACGCAAGCGCTAATGCATCCCGATTATTATCATCCTAAGACATACGTGGTCCAAGTTGATAAGCCAATTAGTACCAGTTTTTTATCGATGATGGCAAATGGGGTCAGTTATGGTGATGTGCAAACTCGATCATGCGATATTCGGCCATTGAGCTTAACGGCTGAAGAAGACAGGTTTGAGATTGTATTAACCCAAGGATTAAATCGACAAATACGCCGTATGTGTCAAACGTTAGGTTACAAAGTGATTGATTTAATGCGAACTCAATTACTCGATATACGTATTGATGAGCTTGCAGAAAAAACAATGCGGCCATTAACGGCCGCAGAGTTATTGAGTCTTAAACGTGCAGTAAACTGAGCGTTATCTAACGATTTCCATTTCAGCTAATAAGTTGTCAGCATTATCTAAATACTGCATTACCCATAGCATGTAGCGGCTGTCTACTTGGATAGAACGGTTACTTTGTGCGTCGTATCCCCAGTCACCAATGATACTTTCGTACACACCATCAAACAGTAAACCCACTAGTTCAGCACGGCCGTTTAAGGTTGGTGAGCCTGAGTTACCACCCGTTGTGTCTAAGGTGGATAAGAAGTTAACCGGTACAGAATCAACCGCTTTGACGTAGTAATCGCCGTATTGCTTTTGTTTAATCAGCTCAAGTTGTTTAGCTGGCGCATCGAAAGGATCAACACCAGTGTCTTTGGCTAAAATGCCTTCTAAACGTGTAAAAGGCACCGCCACTAAACCATCCTGTGGAGAATAACCTTTAACGTTACCTACCGTTACACGCAGGCTTGAGTTTGCATCAGCATAAACAGGTTTTCCTAACTCGCGATTGTAAGCAATGATAGCGTCCATATATTGTGGACGTACTTTCATTAAGTCACCTTCTAATTGCTTTTTCTCTTTCTCGCGCGCCATGTCAGCATCAAAGGTCTGTACTGCAAATTGAATGAATGGGTCGTTAGATGCTTTAAAGTCGGCAACCGATTTGTTCATCCATGCTAAGCGAGTTTCTTTGTTATTTAGCTTGGTGTTGGCGTACATTTTATCGAGTGTTTTAGCTAATGCTTTAGCATCGAACTTGCTGCTAATACCAAATGCTTTATCTAAAGCGGCTAAATGCTGCTCTGCAGGTAATGCAGCATAACGTGTCAGTAAATCGGCTAGCAGGGCTTTATCGACACTGGCGGCATAACGGCGATCAATACGTTCCATGCTTGAAGTGAAGTTGGTCATGTCACGTTCTTGGTAGCCTGGTTCTCGTGCCATATCAGCTAAGGTTTTCTCATTAGCTAAGCGATACAAATCACGAGCGGTAGTGACCATAGTGGTGTAACCGATGTAACCTAATAAAATGTCACGTTGCTGATTTTGCTGACTCTTAGCCACTAACTTTTCTAAGCTTGATAGTGTTTCGCCATACTGCTGCTGGCGTTTTTTATCTTTACCAATCCAGTTTGCTAAATCGGTCTCTATTTTTTCACGATCAGCGAGCATGGTTGATTTACCATAATACTCAATCATCGAGGTAAAGTTTTTGGCGTAATTAGCTAAACCAGCAATCAAGCTTTCGTATTTAATTCGTTCGTCGCTGCCTTCAGAAGCTGTTTCTTTGATGATGCTAATCATGCGCTCTTGTAGGACTTTGCCTTCTGGATAAGCCCAATTAAACTGATTGTTAACTTCATCTGCAGTGCGGTATCGGTTGGTACGGCCAGGATAACCAGCAACCATGACAAAGTCGCCATCGCTAACGCCTTTAGCTGATACTTTTAAAAAGCTTTTTGGCTCGTACGGTACATTGTCTTTGCTAAAATCAGCAGGCTTGCCGTCTTTAGATACGTAAGCACGATAAAATGAGAAGTCACCGGTATGACGAGGCCACATCCAGTTATCGATATCACCGCCGTATTTGCCCACACTAGCGGCTGGGTTATAGGCTAAACGCACATCACGAATTTCTAACTGCTTAACAAGATAATATTCTAGGCCGCCATGGAAACTATACACTTGGCAACGGTAACCATCCTCTTTTTCACATTCAGCAACTAAGGTTTTTTCTTGTAGTTCTATACCTTTATAAAACTCATTGCCCACTTTATCCATCTGGTTTGCTTTAACTTTATCGGTAACATCGGTTACTGCTTCAGTTACAAAAATACGTGAACCAGGTGTCGCCGGTAATTCTTCGGCGTAAGTTTTAGCTAAAAAGCCGTCTTTAAGGAGGTTTTTTTCTGGGGTGGAGTTGTACTGAATTGAGCCATAGGCACAGTGATGGTTGGTAACTACCAAACCTTTTGGTGACACAAATGATGCGGTACAACCACCCAGGCTGATAACGGCATTCATTGGGAATTCAGTTAATTTTGAAATTGAATCAGCGCTTATTTCTAAGCCTTTTGCTTTAAGTTCATCAGCCATTGCGGGAAGTTGATGTGGTTGCCACATGCCTTCATCTGCCGCAGCGCCAAAGCTGGCTGCCATTGCGACAGTTAATAACCATTTTTTCATTATAATAATTCCATTTGGGGTGTTCACGGGTAATCAATATTGCCGTCAGTCGTGTCGATTTCTTGTTTAATCATCTAGGTCAATGTTGGCGGACTATAAAAACGTCGGACCATAAAAACAAAAAAGTCAGGCTAAGCCTGACTTTAACAAATGTTTTACTATCTTAACAGCGTTTGAAAAACTCGCTTACAAATCCATTTTATCAGTCATCCGATTTAGGCTAATGCTACCATCAACTGCGCCACAACAATTAATGTGCCGAGCAATCCTGCGGCGATCAGCCCTAATGTACCGCCAGACACTTGATAACCGCCTAATTGCTGTGAGCGTTGCTTTAATGCCATCGCAATGGGTAAATAGATAATCATCACCACCAATGGAATGGCTGCAAAACCTAGCACTTTGAAAAATCCGTCTGGGTAGTAAAGCGCACATAACAGTGGTGGTATAAAGGTTATTAACCATGTTTTAGCACGACCAACAGCGTCATCTTTAGCTCGAGTCAGTTCGGCGACATAATCAAATAGGCTCATGGTGACACCCAAAAATGAGGTCACCAATGCAAGGTTGGCAAACAGATCAATTGCTTGGCTGATAATGTGTGACTGGGCTAAACCTTGTAAAGCAGCAACCAGTTTGGGCAGTGAACCACCAAAGCTGTGAACTGTTTCGCCGCCTAAAGAACCTAGCGTTACGAGCAACCACAGGATGTAACAAACCAGTGGAATGGTCGAGCCTATTAATAACACTTTTCTAAGTGATGCAGCATCACCCTCTAAGTAGCGCACAATGGTGGCAATACACACATGGAAACCAAATGAAGTGAATACCACCGGGATGGCTGCTAACCATAATTGTTGTAAAGCGGTGCCCGATGCCACATCGGTTGAGTAATTGTTTAGTACACTGATTAAATTAACGTCTGGTAATAGAAATGCCACCACAATGACAAGCAGCACCACCATCGATGTAAATAATATGCGTGATACTTTATCAATCCATTTAACACCAATGGCAATCAAGCCACCAAAAATAACCGTAAACAGTATAACGGCGACTTGGTTGCTCATGTTAATGCCGATGGGTTGTAAACGGGTTTCTAATAGCGATGACCCTCCCATTAGATACACCATGGTTAAGGCGAATAATAAGCTAAGGAATGAGCCTCCTTGAATGAGTTGGCCGACTTTGCCCAGTGTTTTACCAGTAATGGCATGGACGTTATCGCCGACACCACTGTGAAGATTAATTTCTAACATCAGTAACGAGGTGTAAGCCGATAAACCCCAAATAACCACTAATAAGATTAATGCGGGGATCATCCCCAAAGCTGCTGTTGCTAATGGTAGCGCTAGCATGCCTCCGCCAATTGCCGTTCCCGCGACAATCGAAATAGAACCTAAAGTTTTAAAATTCACAGAAAACGTCCTGTTTAATTATTATTTTATTTGTGTCGGACATTAGCAGAAGGGTGACAGAGCAGGCAAGGATCTTTGACTGTTAAAGGCTAACAGCTATGTTTATAAACAATTACACAACAATCGACCAAACTTTTTTACACGTGATTTTTGCAATAGCGTAGCATTACGGCGTTACTGTTAAGGCTTAGGTGTTTTTATGCCAAATTTACAATGTAAAATGAGTGCGTTGAATAAAATTATTTAATCGTTATAATGCGACTTGTTTTAGGGGAGTAGCTAATCTTGTTTTGCTGTTATGGCACACAAGATGTCTGTATCAACATAATTGGCCTCATGCCATGGTGCAGACAGTAACACACTGTATATCAGTGATTTACCAAGCGAGACCTAAGCACAGTAACTGCATCAAGGGGTATGCGGTGGCTTGTGCTTAGTTGTCATTTACCCCTAGGAATATCACATTGGAAGCTTTATTCGCCTCAACTCTCACAGTTGCCATCGCTGAAATAGGCGACAAAACTCAATTATTAGCTTTACTGCTCGCGGTGAGATTTAGCAATAAAACCGCTATTATCTCAGGCATTTTGCTTGCCACATTATTAAATCATTTTCTTGCCGCATGGTTAGGTCAATGGGCAATTGCGTGGATTGATCCACAATGGACGACCTATTTGGTGGCCGGGTCATTTTTTGCTATTGCACTATGGGTCCTTATACCCGATAAAATGGATGATGATGATAATCGCTTCTATAAACTCGGTGCTTTTTCTGCAACGTTTATTTTGTTTTTTATTGCTGAAATAGGGGATAAAACTCAAATTGCGACGGTGGTCTTAGCGGCAAAATACCAAGCACTGACATGGGTTGTCATCGGCACGACATTGGGAATGTTAATTGCTAATGTCCCCGTTGTGCTGGCTGGGCATTTTAGTGCTAACAAATTGCCCATGAAACTGATTCATCGCGGTTGTGCTGTGTTGTTTGCGCTACTTGGGGTCGCTACATTGCTGTGGTAAAAGGAGGTTCCATACCGATAACCAAGTTTTTGATGCAGATACTGCCTGTGGGTTGCCCTAGGTTGTTGCCATTGCTTTTTTGTGCAGTCCGGCACACACTTCATTTTATGATTGGTTAAAATGTAAGCATGCATAGCTTTATGGATAGGCGCGTGCATGTAAATGTGTAATCGCATAGTAAACGGATAGTAAAGGAGTCACGATATGGATATGAAGAAACATGGTTTATCGATAGGCATAAACCGAATTGAAAGTGTGTTTTTTGTGACATTAAAAGCCATTGGTACATTAACCCACGAAGACTATCTCGTCATTACCCCTATGCTAGAGGGGGCATTAAGCCAAGTTGATCAGCCTAAAGTGAGTTTATTTCTTGATGCTACCGAGCTTGACGGCTGGGACTTACGCGCCGCTTGGGATGATTTAAAGCTGGGATTAAAGCACAAATCTGAGTTTGAAAGAGTGGCCATTTTGGGCAATAAAGATTGGCAAGAATGGGCGGCCAAAATTGGTAGTTGGTTTATTGCGGGTGAGATAAAATATTTCGAAGATGAAGATGACGCCTTGAAATGGCTTCGATATTAATATGATGTTCAAGCTCAGTTGCTCTCGAACGATGCAAAGGTCTTTAGCGTTGTGATGGCGTCATTAGCCCTAGGAACAGATTTTCTAGGGCTTTAACCATTTATGCCGTGGTATTAACATTATGACCACTGTTGCCAACGGGCTGCGGTGCAGGTGGCTGAGCCGCTTCAATGAGTTGTAATGCCATTTGACCTTCAACTTTTTGCTGTTCTTTAGCCATTACGGCCACTTTTAAGCTGCTGCCAGAATCAATTGTTGTTGGCATTGAAGACGGTGAATTAATACTAATTGACATGGTTAACCTTAATATAAAGTCGGATGGTAATAATATATCGGCTGAAAATCAAAATGCTTGACTCATTTTTGTTAAAAAGCATTCGTTGGAATTTTTTGATTATAGGTTGCGCACAACCAATGTTATAATTAGCTCATATTATTGGTTAGTGGAGTGAAGCCTATGTCTAGTAAAGTGCTTACTGAGTCTCAATTACCTTCAGCGCAAAATCCGCTAGCACTTGAAAACCAAGTGTGTTTTTCATTGTATAGTGCGACTAATGCGATGATCCGTGCATATCGACCATTATTGGATGAGTTATCGCTAACTTATCCGCAGTATCTAGTGATGATGGTACTTTGGAAAGAGCCGGGGATCAGTGTTAAAACCTTAGGTGAGAAATTACATCTTGATTCTGGAACATTAACACCCTTGCTAAAGCGTCTAGAAAGCAAAGGCTTAGTGAGCCGTGGCCGTAGTGAATTAGATGAACGCGTGCGAGTGTTACATGTTACTGAGCAAGGCCAACAATTACATCAGCAAGCGTTGAGTATTCCTGAACAGATGCGTTGTAAAGTGGGTGGCACTATTGAAGACTTACAACAATTAAAGCAACTGTGTGATCAAGCATTTACCATGTTAAATTCCGGAGAGGCGAGCAGCTGTGAAATGTGATTATTTTGAGCGTGGCGATTGTTTGTCATGCCGCAATATTCAACTACCTATGGTTGAGCAAGTGAGTGTAAAGCAACAACAGTTAATCGATTTGTTTCGTGGCATTTCAGTTAAGCAATGGCTAGCGCCGATATTAAGCGCAGAATCAGGTTTTCGTAATAAAGCCAAAATGGTCGTTTTAGGTGCCGCTCACAAACCTATTTTAGGTTTGGTTAATCCTAAAGGGGAGCCGGTCAGTCTATGCGACTGTTCGTTATACCCTAAAGATATGCAATTATTGTTACACCGTTTAGAACGATTAGTGCAGCAAGCTGGTATACCGCCTTATCGGGTCGATAAAAGCAAAGGCGAGCTAAAATTTATTTTACTGACTCGCAGCCAAAGTAGTGGCCAGTTTATGCTGCGTTTTGTATTACGCAGTGATCAAGCCATCGTGAGAATTGAACGAGAATTACCTCAATTATTACAAGAGTTTCCCGAAATTACCTTAGTCTCGGCTAATATTCAGCCAATCCACATGGCGATTCTTGAAGGCGAAAGGGAAATATTTTTAACGGAAACGACACGATTAGAAGAACAACTTAATAATGTACCGTTGTTCATACGGCCAAAAAGCTTTTTTCAAACGAATCCTGAAGTCGCCGCCCAGTTGTATCAAATAGCGAGGGAGTGGGTTACTGAGTTCAAACCGAACTATATTTGGGATCTATTTTGTGGCGTCGGCGGGTTTGGGCTGCATTGTGCTGACAGCAATATCCGTTTAACTGGGATTGAGATTGAATCTGAAGCAATAGAATGTGCCATCTTGTCAGCAACTAAACTAGGGTTTACCCAAGTGGATTTTAGTGCACTTGATTCAACTCATTTTGCCAAAGGACAATCTGCTCAAGATAAACCAGATCTTATTATTGTAAATCCACCTCGGCGCGGATTAGGAAAATCATTATGCGACTCACTGAGTGAGTTTGCACCTAAAGCAATCGTGTATTCTAGTTGTAATCCACACACCTTAATGAGCGATTTAGAGTACATTACGGGTTATCAAATCACCAAAGTTCAAATGTTTGATATGTTTCCTCATACTGATCATTTTGAAGTATTGGTTATGCTAGAACAGCTGTAATAGTCTTTGCTATCAATTAAGGTATTTTAAAAATCGTAATTAAGTACTCGTTTGGTGTCGCTAAGTTATGGGCTATATCGAGCAAAGGTAGCAGTTAGATAGTGGTGTATGTTGTCATCATAAAAATGTCATCTTAATGTCATAACATTGTTTATTCACATAAAAAAGGTACTAGGACGATGTGGCAAATTTTCAGTCGCTTTTTAGCGTTAGGGTTAATCAGTTTCGGTGGCCCTGCGGCTCACATCGGCTATTTTAGAAAAGCATTTGTTGACGACTTACAATGGCTAGATGGTAAACAATATTCAAGTTTTGTTGCTCTGAGTCAGTTTATGCCAGGGCCAGGCTCAAGCCAGATAGGGTTTGCAATTGGTTATCATCGAGGTGGTTTACTGGGCGGATTAGCCGCCTTTTTAGGTTTTACTTTACCGTCTTTTTTACTGATGTTTTTATTTGCTGTGACCAGTGCACAATGGCTGGAGATAACGGCCGTAGAGGGTGCTATTCATGGCCTAAAATTACTAGCAGTAGTGGTTGTAGCTGATGCCACCTTGTCAATGTTTAATCAATTCTGTCAACGAAAAACCGCTAAAATAGTAATGGCTGCCACCGCAGTTGCTATCATATTAATGCCTTCATTATTAATGCAAATTGGCGTACTAGTTGTGGCTGCTATTATTGGCGTCATGTTAATGACTCGAGGTGACAGTATTACGCCAGATACACCTGCAATCGAGCTTAATTATGCTTGGTTAGCATTATTTATTATTGGTATAGCTGCTTCTATATATTTGATCAATCAACCTGATAGTCTTGGACAGATTTTTGCGCAATTCTTCCAAGTGGGCAGTTTAGTGTTTGGCGGTGGACATGTGGTATTGCCTTTGCTTGAAACCAGCGTCGGTGAATACATTACCCCAGATCGATTTTTAACTGGCTATGCACTTGCGCAAGCCATTCCTGGCCCTATGTTTACTTTAGCGACCTTTTTAGGGGCAGATTTATGGTTAGAGTCTCCTATTCTGGGCGCGTTGGTCGCAACGTTAGCTATTTTCCTTCCTGGTTTTTTATTGATGCTGGTGGGCTTAAAAAGTTGGCATTCTATAAGCCAACACCCAGCCATTGCTGGCGCTCTCGCTGGGGTAAATGCTGCCGTTGTTGGTTTATTGCTTTCAGCACTTTATCAGCCGGTGTTTACTAGTGCGGTAATCATGCCACTGGACATGGCGTTAGTGATTATTGGTTTTAGTCTATTAAAGGTCTTTAAGCCTGGTCTTGTATGGTTGGTAATAGGATTTGCTGCAATGGGCAGTGGATTGTCGATGTTGTAAAAAGCTGTTGTATTGTATATTTTTGCGACATGTTTCACTTTATTGGGCTGTAATTGTTCGTTAGTTAGTGTAAACATCTATAATAAATAGACTATTATATTAAATAGACCATTACCCTAAAAAGGCTTGCCACTATGCTGAGATCTTCCCTACGCAATAAACTACTGGGGTTATCGTTAATTCCACTATCGTTGATCCTCATTGTACTACTGAGTATTTTTTATGTTAATGAAGAATCGTCTTTAACCAAGGATATTGATAACTTTCGCAGTGAATTAATTTCAGAGCGTAAAAACCAACTAAAAGAAGCTGTTCAGATTGCACAAGGAGTCGTTGAGTATCAACTTGCTTTGGGGAGCAATGGTAATGTCAATGGAGCCTTACGAGATTTACGCTTTGGCAGTGCAGGCTATTTCTTTATGTATGATGATGCCGGCGTCAATATTTTTCATCCGACTATGCCTGAACTTGAAGGCCAAAACAAAATTGATATGGCCGACCCTAATGGAACCAAAATTATTGTTGGGCTATTAGATGCGGCTAAATCGGGTACTGGTAATTTTTCTTATTATTATAAAAAACCGGGTAGCGAGCAGCTTGTTGAAAAACTCGGCTTCGCAGTAATGATCCCCAATACCAATTGGATGTTAGGCTCGGGCGCTTATATTGATGATATTGAAGAGTCTATTGTTGGTTATGAAACTTATAAAACAGAAGAGATGCATCAAAAAGCATTCATGTTCCTATTAATTGCTTTAGGTCTTACTGGTATTACTGCTTTTGGCGTGGTGCTGATGGCCCATAAAATGGTGGTGCCAATTCAAAATATGGCTACATCGCTTAATGACATCGCTAAAGGTGAAGGTGATTTAACCAAACGTTTAGATATCACTAGCATCGATGAAATTGGGCAGTTAGGCAGCGCATTTAATCTGTTCATCGACAAATTACAGCATATTATGGGTGATGTTGCTGGTGCGACCGACAGGGTTAAGCAAGCAGCTCAGAGTATTAATGGTCAAACAGTGTCAATGACAGAACAACTCTATAATCACAATAATGAAATTGACCAAATTGTCACCGCAATCACAGAAATGTCGGCGACAGCACATGACGTGGCCCATAATACTAATATGGTAGCGGAAGCCACACATGCTGCCTCTGATAATGTTACGAAAGCGCAAGATTGTGTCGATACCTCATTAACGGAAGTGTCTAATTTAATGAGTCAAATTGACAATGCTGCGGCCAATGTGAAGTCATTAAGTGAACAATCTAAGAAAATTAACTCGGTGCTAAGTGTGATTGGTGGGATTGCTGATCAAACCAATTTACTGGCATTAAATGCGGCAATTGAAGCCGCGCGAGCCGGCGAGCAAGGTCGAGGTTTTGCGGTTGTTGCTGATGAAGTGAGAAACTTGGCCAGTCGAACCCAAGCCAGCACGGTTGAAATTAATGAAATGCTGTCTGAACTGCATAAGCTAGTGACCCAAACGGTACAAACTATGGAAGAAAGCCAAGTGAGTTGTTTGAGTTCGGTGGAGTCTTCTAGAGCGATTTCTGAAAGTTTAGGCGCAGTAACATCGTCAGTGACCAGCATTAATGACATGAGTACTCAAATAGCCACCGCTGCAACGGAACAAAGTTCTGTGACCGAAGAAATTAATCGTAATATCAATTCAGTGCAAGAGATTGTTAATACGTTATTGGTGGCCAGTCAAGATGCGTCCGGTATGAGTAAAACCGTTGCGGATGATGGTCAGACGTTAGCGGAGTTAGTGGGTCAATTTAAAATATAATGTTGACTTGGTAGGCAATTAAAAATGAACCCGAAGTGGTTCATTTTTTTTAGTCGCTTTTTTAATCTAACCCAGAGTCAGATCTTGAATTTAAATATTCTTAACTTGGAGTGGGGTGTTAATATAACCATAAATATCAAGGCTTTAGTTATCAACCGCTATCAAGCCTGTCATATGTTTTGCTAACAAAGCGAATGGGCGTGTCAATAGCAGGCCTATTGTAAGTCTTCTTGTGTAAAGAATAACGCAGTGAGCAAGGCAAAGGGCTGTTTGAGAGGCATTTGCTATCCCGAGTTCTGGTTAAATAGTAATAAGCTGTTCATTTCATTTATCCATTCGCGGTTAAGCGTTTTTCTCGATGTTGATTTGATGAAATATATTCGTCATTTGTTTATTAATAATCGCCCTTCTGGTCTAGGTTTAGTGCCTATCATGGGGTAAAATGCGCCGTTGCACCTTTTGTTAACCGCTAAATTTAAGTTGAATATTCATGTTTGAAGTTAATCCAGTAAAATTCAAAATTAAAGAGCTAGCCGAACGTACTGAGTTACTTCGGGGGTATCTTTGACTACGCTGCTAAAAGTGAGCGTTTAGAAGAAGTCAGTCGCGAGCTTGAAAGCCCTGAAGTTTGGAATGAGCCTGAACGTGCTCAAGCATTAGGTAAAGAGCGTGCTGCGTTAGTGGTTGTGGTTAAAACCATTGATGATATGGACACGGGTCTAGAAGACATCCAAGGGTTACTTGAGCTTGCCATTGAAGAAGATGACGAAGAAACCTTTAATGATGCTGCCGCAGAACTTGAGGAGTTAGACACCCGTCTGGCAGATCTCGAATTCCGTCGCATGTTTTCTGGCAAGAGTGATGCTTCAAACTGTTATCTTGATATTCAATCTGGTTCAGGCGGCACCGAAGCACAAGACTGGGCCAACATGGTTCTGCGCATGTATTTACGTTGGGGTGACGCGCATGGTTATAGCCCAGAGTTAATGGAAGTCACCGACGGCGATGTGGCTGGTATTAAAGGTGCTACGATTAAGTTCACTGGTGAGTATGCTTTTGGTTGGATGCGAACTGAAACCGGTGTGCACCGTTTAGTACGTAAATCGCCATTTGATTCATCAGGTAAACGTCATACTTCTTTCTGTTCTGTTTTCGTTTACCCTGAAATTGATGATGATATTGAAATCGATATCAATCCATCAGATTTACGTATCGACACTTATCGTGCTTCGGGTGCGGGTGGTCAGCACGTAAACAAAACCGATTCTGCGATACGTATTACACATTTACCAACAAACACTGTGGTGCAATGTCAAAACGATCGCTCACAACATAAAAACCGTGACTCTGCTTTTAAGCAATTAAAGGCGAAGTTGTACGAGTTAGAAATGCATAAACAAAATGCCGATAAACAAGCTGCTGAAGATGCAAAATCAGATATCGGCTGGGGCAGTCAAATTCGTTCATACGTATTAGATGACGCCCGTATCAAAGATTTACGTACAGGGGTTGAGAACCGCAACACTCAAACTGTGCTGGATGGTGATTTAGATAAGTTTATTGAAGCCAGCCTAAAATCAGGACTTTAATTAAATTAACTTTTCCGCCATGTAAGTGTGGCGAGTAAACGCGAGAATATAATATGACTGAACACGTACAAGATGAAAACAAACTGATTGCTGAACGTCGCGCTAAATTAGAACATATCCGCACCAACTGTCCTGCGAATGCTCATCCAAATACATGGCAGCGTAGTCATAAAGCGGCTGAATTACAGGCACAATATGGCGAGCAAACTAAAGAAGCGCTAGAAGAGTTAGCTTTTCAAACCAGTATTGCTGGCCGTGTTATGGCAAAGCGTGGTCCATTTTTAGTGATTCAAGACGTGTCTGGTCGTATTCAAGCTTATGCTGGTAAGCCAGTACAAGGCGATTTAAAAGAGCGTTATCAAGGTTTAGACATCGGTGACATCATTGGTGTTAAAGGTCAGCTGCATTTATCTGGCAAGGGCGACTTATACGTTAATATGGAAGAATATCAGTTACTGACCAAAGCATTGCGTCCGTTACCTGAAAAATTCCATGGTTTAACAGACCAAGAAACTCGCTACCGTCAGCGTTACGTTGATTTGATCGTTAACGAAGATTCGCGCAATGCCTTTATTATGCGCTCTAAAGTGGTTGCCGCAATCCGTAACTTTATGGTCAAAAAAGAGTTCATGGAAGTTGAAACCCCAATGATGCACGTTATTCCTGGTGGTGCTTCTGCGCGTCCATTTGTAACGCATCACAATGCATTAGACATGGCTATGTACTTACGTATCGCGCCAGAGCTGTACCTTAAGCGTCTAGTGGTTGGTGGTTTTGAACGTGTATTCGAAATTAACCGTAACTTCCGTAACGAAGGTTTGTCACCACGTCATAACCCAGAATTCACCATGATGGAATTCTATATGGCGTATGCTGATTACAAAGACCTAATGGACTTAACCGAAGAAATGCTGGGGTCAATTGCTCAAGAATTATTAGGCAGTACTAGCATGCCGTATGGTGAAGAAACTGTTGAGTTTGGTGGCGCTTATGCTCGTTTGAGCATGTTAGAAGCGATTCAGAAATACAATCCTGACAATGCGACTATTCAAGCTATGACCTACGAGCAAGTTAAAGACGTAGAGTTTATGCGCGACTTAGCATCGAGCCTAGGCATCAAGTTAGAGAAATTCTGGACTTGTGGCCAGTTACTTGAAGAAATATTCGGTGAAACTGCTGAAACTAAGTTAATGCAACCTACGTTCATTACTGGCTACCCAGCGGATATTTCACCTTTGGCGCGTCGTAATGATAACAATGACTTCATTACCGATCGTTTTGAGTTCTTTATCGGTGGCCGCGAAGTGGCTAACGGCTTTAGTGAGCTTAACGATGCTGAAGATCAAGACAACCGCTTTAAAGCGCAAGTTGATGCTAAAGATGCAGGCGATGACGAAGCAATGTTCTATGACGCTGACTACATCACAGCACTAGAGCACGGTTTACCACCAACAGCAGGTCAAGGTATTGGTATCGACCGTTTAGTGATGCTATTCACTAACACGCATACCATTCGCGACGTGATTTTATTCCCAGCGATGCGCCCACAAGCGTAATCGTAATTGTTGGCAAAGCTAACGTTGAGGAATAAGAAAACCAGCCTTCGGGCTGGTTTTTTTTAGTCAAAAAACGGAACGTCCGTCTAATACTTGTTAATTTATGACTCGCTAAACGCTAGCCAATGACGCCACTTTTAGGTTGAATAAACTTTGCCGATGCTGTCACGCAAGCTTTATCGTCAACATAGAGCGCTGCTTCTAATTGGTACATCCCTAAGCGTTGGCTCACCAATCGACCGACAATTTTGATGGCATCACCAACCTTTATAGGGGCAACAAAGCGGATGGTCATTTCGGCTGTTAAGGCCTTAATACCTTGCATCAGCAAGCAATGAGTCATAGCCGCATCGACTAAGGCACTGGCAACGCCGCCATGCAAGAAGCTGTTGTAGCCTTGAAGCTGCGGACTCACTTTATGATAACCGACAACTTGATTATCACCGTCAGCAAAAAATTTACACTGTAACGACAATGGATTTTGTTTAGCGTCGCCACAGACAACACATTGACTGTGGCTTTGTTTGCTATCTTGATAACGGTTCACACAAGACCTTGTTTGTTCATTGTTATAGATGGCTTTAAGGTTCCCCTAAAGCCTGTTATAGACTAAAAGCGCGCATTAACCATTTGGTAGGTTTTATAACCACCAGTGAGATTACGCACTTTAAAACCATGCTGTATTAACATGCGATAAGCGACATGTCCGCGTAAACCCACCTGGCAAAATACCAGTAACTCTTTGTCTTTAGGGAGTTCGTTTAGCCGGTCTCTAAGCTCTGGCAATGGAATGTTCATTGCGCCTGCAATTGAACCCACGGCCGTGAGTTCCCCAGGGTTTCGAATATCGACAATGATTTGTTTTGCGGTCAAAGCGTGTAAATCTTGACTGTGACAAATGGCTTCATCACCTAATAATACATTGGCTGCGACCATACCTGCTTGATTGACTACATCGCGTGCAGAACCAAACGGAGGCGCGTATGTGAGTTCAAGATCGGCTAAGTCATGCACCGTCATACCAGCGCGTTGCGCCACGGCTAATACGTCCATACGCTTATCAACGCCGTCAATCCCTGCTGCCTGCGCGCCTAAAATACGGCCTGAATCAGGGCAGAACAACAGCTTTAAGCTAATAGGGTGAGCCCCAGGATAATAGCTGGCGTGGCTTGCTGTGTGGACATAGATTTTTTCAAATGGGATATTTTGCTTGAGTAAGCTTTTCTCATTTAATCCTGTTGAAGCAATAGCCATATCAAATAACTTACAAATAGCTGTGCCTTGAGTGGCACGATATTTTTTATCACCACCGAGCATGTTATCGGCGGCTAATCGACCTTGGCGGTTGGCAGGGCCAGCAAGGGGGATGAGTGTCGGATTACCGGTGACAAAATCTGCAGTTTCGATGGCATCGCCCACAGCATAAATATCTGCATCGGAGGTACGCATGCCTTCGTCAACCCGAATACCACCGAGTGGGCCTAATACTAAACCGCACTCAGACGCCAAGCTGGTCTCAGGTTTAACACCAATGGCGATGATGACTAAATCGGTTGCTAAGGTGTTGTTATCACTCAATGCTAGTTGCAGATGGTAGTGAGGTAATATTGGCTTATCATAATCACCGGTATTATCGGCTTCAGCCAGTTGTATCGGGTATTCATCAACAGCGGTTAAGCCGGTTTTTAAGCGTAAATCAACGCCATTATCGACGAGCTTTTGATGCAGCATGTTGGCCATTTCCAGATCAACAGGTCCCATCACTTGGTCTGCTAGTTCGAGTAAGGTGACGTCTAATCCAAGGTGGCGCAACGCTTCTACCATTTCTAAACCAATAAACCCACCGCCTACTACAGTGGCATGTTTAGGTTTATGCAGTAGAAGATTCGACAGGATTTTATCCATATCAGGAATATTACGTAGGCTATGGACGAAATGGTTATTGATGCCGCTAATGGGTGGTTTGATTGGTGATGCACCGGGGCTGAGTAATAGCTTTTCATATGACTCTTGATACATTTCATAGGTCATAAGGTTACGTACGGTTAATTGCTTGGCTTGCCTGTCAATCGAGACGACTTCATTATGTACCCGTACATCGACATTAAAACGTGACTTAAAGCTTTCGGGTGTTTGCAGTAATAGTGCGTCTCGGGATTCAATTTCACCACTAATATGGTAAGGCAAACCACAGTTGGCAAATGAAACAAATTCGCCCCTTTCAAGGATGATTATTTCAGCGGTTTCAGATACACGTCTTGCTCTTGCTGCTGCCGATGCACCGCCAGCAACACCACCAATAATGACTATTTTGGTCATGCTATTCTCCAATAAAATTAACGATTAACCTAGCGACTATCAATCAGACTTTTTGTTTGCCTGATTTGCTATTAAGTGCTTTTTGGCAAGCAAAGCAGTGACCGTACATATTGAGGCTGTGGTGGTGAATACTCATGCCGTGATGTTCTGCCGCTAATCCTAAGCGAAGCTCAATCAAGGGGTCGATAAAATCTATTAACTTGCCACAGGTTAAACAAATTAAATGATCATGCCGTGGTTTATTACTGAGCTCATAAACAGTATTTTTAGATTCAAATAATCGACCTACAACGAGGCCTGCTTGTTCAAAATTCGCCATAATTCGGTGTACAGTATGAAGACCAATGGTCTCTCCCTGAGCATTTAACCCCAGATAAATATTTTCTATTGTTAAATGCTGCTCATCAACTTGAGTTAAAAACTCAAGTAGCTTACAGCCTTGAGCTGTTATTTTGAGGCCAGAGTCTTTCAATACTGCTTGCATTAGATTGACCTAAACACGTCGACACGTGTTAACTGTGTTTAATCTTCAGCTGATATTATTTGTCATCAACGCTTTGCCATTAATAAGACTATCAACCACCTTATGCCTAGCTCCTTTAACCAAATTAGCCAACGTTTGACGAGAGATATTCATTGATTTAGCCGCTTCTTGTTGCTGCATACCCAGCAAATCAACTAAGCGTAAAGCCTCAATTTCATCCTCTGCAAGTGGTACCTGCTCTAACTGGGTTATTGGGATACCATTGGGCTTAAAACAGATGTTGGCAGCTTGGCCGCATATGGTTCGGGGGATTTTAGGTCTTGCCATGTAACACCTCATTTTTAGCATATGCCATATATACTGAATGTAGTTCGCACATGCAAGCTCTATTCTTTATTGAGTTTCAGATACAAACAGATCTTTGATCTAGCCCATAAAACTGACAACTCTACGATACTGATTTTATCACTGTGCTAAATCAAGCTGGCTTTGGGATTGTTAGTGACTGTTTAGTGATGCTATTGATTCATATGGATACTATCCGAGAGATTATTTTATAATCCGTGATACGCCAAACATTGCAAGCATCTATGAGGCGCCAATTACCAGTCAACCACATTAACAATACAAATCAAATAACGCGGTAATGATTTTTATTATATCTGGTGGAGATAAACTTATAAGCTCCACGTCTCAAGTGCGCCATCTGAGCTTAAGGTTAATAGCTTACCATTAGGTTTCATTATCATTGAAAATACCGTGGTGCCAGCGTTATAGGCGGTGATATCCCAATGAGAAAGCTCTTTTCCAGATGAGGCATCCCAATAGATAACACTTTGTTTTGATGTTGCGGTAATTAAGTTTTTGCCGTGATTGACGAATAACGCCTGCCGAAAATAGCGATAGCGTTCAAGGTAATCGAGATGACTTACTGGCTGCGTTGTTTGGGTATCGATAATGACATTGTTATCGAGTGCATCGGCAATAAATAAGCGCCGATTAGCGTCATCAAAACTCACGCTGGTGATTTGTTGAGGACGTGAGAAACTGCTGATCAACTCACCGCTATAAGCAGCCCAAATATGTACATCACCATCAAGTCCAGTCGATAATACCTGCTGCTCAAAGCCCGATAGCTCAACATGATTAACGGCGGCGCTGTGTTGTTTAAACAATGACATTGTCATGCTACTTCGTTGTATCACTGTAATTGAACCATCATTCATTCCCACCAAAATAGTGCTGCCTGTTTGGCTCAGAAAAAGGCTCGAAATACTGGCATCGGGATTAAATCCCTGGGCGGGCCAACGTATGTCTAATTTGCCTGTCTCAAGGTTAAAAACGGATATTTTTTGTTTGCCAGCAGTCGCAAGGAATTGTTTATTACCTGATAACGCCAGCAGATAATTGGTTTCATCAAAGTCATCGTCAGACCATTGATGTATTAGTTGGCTTGTTGCTACATCCCAAATTGATAATGTACGGCTTCTGCCTAATGTGACAGCCATACTGGCATCGTTAGACAGTACGCCATCAATTAGCGTTTCTTGAACAAGTGGTTGAATATTATCGGGGGTTTTCATCACCTCCGCTTGATTGCAGCCAGAGACAGCCATCATTATCGTGATTACGGTAATAAAGTGCACATTGATTAGTAATCTAGAACCGGCATTAGCTAACAATTTAATTCCCCTATAAAAAAGATGCTTTCAACATAATAACATAGAGCGTTACCGCTAGTTTTAATGGTTTATAGCTACATGAATAGCGCGATTTTTTATTAAAAACGGCATGATTTTTTGATATAGCAAAGTCTGCGTTCAAATTATGCATCTATTAAGAAAAAGCGAATTCAGGCACAATAACGGTTAACAATCTGTTATTTAAGCCAAGGAACCCACATGACGCAAATTACCTTAACCACTCCCGATGATTGGCATCTTCATTTTCGAGATGGGGATATGCTAGGTGAAACGGTTCCTGCAACGGCTCGATTGTTTCAACGCGCGATTGTCATGCCTAATTTAGTTCCACCAGTAACGACAGCGGCAATGGCTTTAGCTTATCGAGATCGTATTTTGGCTGCTCGCCCACAAGGTAGCAATTTTGAACCATTAATGACCTTGTTTTTAACAAACAACACCAGCGCCCAAGATATTATCGATGCTAAAGCGGCAGGGGTTGTGGCAGGAAAGTTATACCCAGCAGGTGCGACCACAAATTCAGATGCAGCAGTTAAAGCTTTGGATGAGTTGTTTCCTATATTTGAGGTTATGGCACAACAAGGCATGTTGCTATTAGTGCATGGCGAAGTGACAGAATCGCATATTGATATTTTTGATCGCGAAAAAATGTTTATCGATCGCTATTTATCGCGCATTGTCGAAGCCATTCCTAGCCTTAAAGTGGTGTTTGAACATATCACCACTAAAGAAGCGGCTGAGTTTGTGGCAGAGGCTTCAGCTAATGTTGCTGCAACTATTACCCCACAGCATTTATTGTTAAATCGTAATGATTTACTCGTCGGTGGTGTTCGTCCACATAACTTTTGCTTACCCGTATTAAAACGCAATATTCACCAGCATGCATTACAAGCTGCTGTGGCGACAGGCTCAAGTAAATTCTTTTTAGGTACTGATTCTGCCCCGCATGAAAAACACCGCAAAGAGTCAGCCTGTGGCTGCGCAGGTTGTTACAGTGCCTGGAGTGCATTAGAACTCTATGCGCAAGTTTTTGATAACTTAGGGGCATTAGATAAGTTAGAAGGCTTTGCCAGCTTACATGGCGCAGACTTTTATGGCTTACCACGCAACAGCGGCACTGTGACGCTAGTGAAACAAGAATGGACGGTACCAGAAGAGATTATTCTGCCAAACGGCAATCCTATCGTGCCATTTTTTGCAGGACAAAAAGTGAATTGGAAAGTGAAAACGGCTTAATTCAATCACTAAGCTAACTATATGTTTAACTATGTAATTAGCTATGTAATTAGCTATGTAATTAACTAAGTCATTAACTAAGTCATTAACTCAACAAGCTAATTTTTCTCGAGTGTTGTTAAGTTGAAATCGCTTAATGACTAATAGATTTATTAATGCCTGTCAGCTTGCTGATAGGCATTTTTTATCAGCGTCTTATTGAGGATCTCTTATTGGTTTTTTCATTTTTTGCTTGTTTCAGTAAAAGCGCTTCAAATGCCGCTTGGGGTAATGGTTTACTAAATAAGTAACCTTGGCCGTAATCACATTTCAATGCATTAAGCAGATGATACTGCTCCTCTGTTTCAACGCCTTCTGCCACGACCGTTAAATTAAGCCCATGCCCCATAGCGATCGCCGCACCAACAAGTTCTAGATCCCCAGGATCGACTGTTATATCGTTAATAAAACTTTTATCTACTTTTAGGGTATTGAATGGGTAACTGCGCAGATAACTGAGCGACGAATATCCGGTACCGAAATCGTCCATTGAAATACTGACACCAATATCGTTAATGGATATTAAGTTGCTGTCGATGACAGCATCGCTACTGAGTAATACCCCTTCGGTAATTTCAAGCTCTATAGTGCTGGCATGAATTTGGTGTTTATCTAGCTGAATGTTAAGCATATCAACAAAGGTATTTTCCCTGAATTGTTTCGGGGAAACATTAATGGCAATTTTAAAGTTAGGATTATAAGTTTGTTGCCACTTTTTGGCTGTAGCAAATGCAACCTCGATAACATATTGGCCAATTGAGACAATGAGTCCTGTTTGTTCTGCAATAGGGATAAACTCATCAGGAGTCACTTGACCGAGCAAAGCATTATTCCAACGTAAAAGAGCTTCCGCGCCGATGATTTTACGACTCTTGATGTCCACAAAGGGTTGAAAGTAAACCTCGAATTCTTTTTGCTTCAATGCACTGCGTAATTGCTCTTCAATTTTCAAGCGCCTATCCATATCGTGGTTCATTTGATGTGTATAGAAGTTATAGGTATTTCTGCCGCGATCTTTTGAATGGTACATGGCTGAATCTGCTTGTCTTAGCAATTCTTTGGGGTCTTCACTGTCAAGCGGGTAAAGGGCAATACCAATACTGATGGTTGACACTAACTCACGGTTTTCGAGCCTAAAAGGTTGGTAAAATTGCTCAAGTAGCTTACTGGCAATAATTTCAACTTCAATGGGTTCATTAATATTGCTCAGTATAATGATAAATTCATCACCTCCCAATCTCCCCACAACATCACTTTCTCTAATGGTATTCTTTAACCGAACCGCAGCTTGGATCAACAGTTCATCACCAACAGAGTGACCCATGGTGTCATTAACCTTTTTAAAATCGTCTAAATCTAAAAACAGTACCGCCACGTTATTTTTTGCTCGATGGGCGTCTTTGAGCATTTGCGATAATCTATCAAGTGACAGCAGTCTATTTGGCAAGCCTGTTAAGCTATCGTAATGTGCTTGGTGAAGTATTTTTTCTTCTTGTTGTTTGTATTGGGTGACATCTTGTTTCAATGCTAAATAGTGCTTAGTGACGCCTGCATTGTCAAAAATGGGTGCGATATGGGCATGTTCCCAAAAAATATCACCGTTTTTCTTTCTATTCTGCAACTCGCCCTGCCATGCATGCCCAGTAGAAATCGCATCCCATAATTGTTTATAAAGTGATTTTGGGGTTAAACCAGATTTAAGCATGCTGGCTGACTGGCCAATAACTTCACTTGCGGCGTAGCCAGAAATTTTTTCAAAGGCACTATTCACATATTCAATTTTGCTATCGATATTGGTTAATATCATTGATATAGGGCTTTGTTCTATTGCTTGCGACAGTGTAAGTGCTTGTTCTTCAGCCTTTTTCTGGGCGCTTAAATCGATATCAATGCAGTACATTTCTGCTTCATTATCGGTGTTGTTGATTAACGTATGAGACGAGTAAACCGCTACATTGCTACCATCTGCACGTTGCAGGAGTAATTCTTCAGCGAGAATAGGAATCCCTTCATTAATCCATGCATTGACGTTATTGATCACATGTTCTCTGTATGGAGGGGGAATAATGAGATCTTCTAATTTTTTCCCTAATGCTTGCTCTTTTGTATATCCATAAAGCTTTTCACTGGCCTGGTTCCAAAAAATAACCGAACGGTTTTTATCATAGCCTTGGACTGAAATTGAGGGTACTTTTTCGAAAATATGTCTGAATTTAGACTCACTCAGAAGCAGTTTTTGTTCGGCATTAATACGCTGCGAAATGTCTTTAATAAAGCAGAAGAACATTCCATCATCACCATCCCAAAAGCTGATGTTCACCTCAACATGAAATAAATGGCCCAATTTATGTTTGTGCTGAGAAGTATAATGAATCGCCTTTACTTGCTTGGCTGTAATGATATTTTGAGTTGAAAACTGGTGTTTTTTACTGGTTTCGATCTCTCCAATAGGTTTATTGAATAGCTCGTCGAGTGTATAACCGGTCATATTAGCGAAACTCTGATTCGACTCAATTATCTTGCCGTCTACCGATACAATAGCAAAGCCATCCTGCGCAGTACTGATAATATTCCGATAAGTACTTTCACTGCGGCGTAACTGTTCTTCAATGAGTTTTCTGTCGGCCATATCTCTACTTACGCCCACAATTCCCTTAATTTCCCCTGATGAATTAACAAAGGGCGTTTTATGGGTTTTAAAAATATGTGCGATACCATCGGGGGTCGTGACCCATTCTTCATTCATCCACGGCTGGTTTTGTTGTAATACAAAAAGATCGGCTTTGATAAAGCTGTCTGCCTGTTGACGGTCAAATAAGTCATAGTCTGTCTTATGCTTAATATCTTCGGGTTTGAGCTTTAAAGCTTCAGAGAATGCCTTGTTACAGCCTAAATAAACCCCATCGGCTGATTTGTAAAAAATGATATCGGGAATGCCATCAATAATGCTTTGTAACAGGTTTTTCTCGGTTTCGAGGAGGCTTTTGTGATTAAGTAACTCTTGAGATATTTGTTGTCTTTGTTGATGTTGTTTTAGCAATAGCCCTACTAACATGGTGCCACATGTATACACCGTTAATAATGTCGGACTAATGGTGATAATGATGTCGTATTTATCTGCCACTGGCATGAGTAATAAACAGAGTAAAACGCCAATTTCTACGACAAAGCCCATGGCCAGTAGGTTTTGCCAATTGGGCTGTTTGTTTGAAGACTTCATCCAGTATCGCCAGCCTAACCCAATGGCAGAGCTGATGAAAATAATTAAAGTACCAACGTATAAACCGGCGCCGCCTTGATAAATACGGAAACTAGCGGCGAGTATCGCAGCTATCAATGTTGGAATAAAACCAAAAAATAGCCCGCTTAAACTTAACAGTACCCAGCGAGTATCAAAAAAAATCCCCGGCCTTAGCTCCCAAGGATTGTTCATGACACAAATTGCGATCATTCCAATAAAAATACCACTCAAAATATTTCCATATTTCTTGTGAGCTATTTTTTGTAATTTTATGGCATCATAAATGACGACAAGAGCCAGTAACAATACGGTGTTGCTCATCAAACTGAAAAAACTATCCATTTCTTCCCCACATAAAAGGGCATTGCCTTCTTTTACTGTAGTTCAAATCTGATAATAATAAAAAATAAATCTATTTTTATCATTGTGTTAATAAGGTTTTTGCCATTGATGTCAAACTCCTGCAGTATTTGGAATCTGAGCAAACTGTTTTTATAAACGGCATGACAAAGTTTAGTCGTTAAACGGTGTTTCTGTGTGACTTAATCTTCATCAAGTGATGTGATGTGATGTGAAGTGCAATATATCAACTTCATTTTTATCCACTGTCACAGTGGCTCAAAGACACGACTTAGTTGTAACTGCGCATAGTTGTACTTACTGAGGATGAACTGGAGTATGTTGAATGACTCTTCAAATTTTTTTGTTGGTCAAGTGCGTTACTTACTCGGCATTAGTGAGTGCTGGTTGAAATTTGGTCTATGAGTTTTATAGCAGTTTACATATTTAAAATGTTAACCATCATTAATACAATAAGATAAAGAGAGATTAGTGATGTTAATGGGTGATAATTTTTTTAAATATAAAAAATTGAAATTTATTGTTATATGCAGAGGTCCTTTACATTAATACCAACATACTTAATCGTTAAGTATGAAATATGGATGGATATTATTATGACGACTTCATTTTCTGTAAAGATGTTACTCACCTCAACTACCGTAGGCTTAACGCTATTATTTTGCATGCCAGCTCAAGCATCGAGTATTACAGTACCAGACTCAATGATAGTTGAAACCGTTAATGGTCAGAACGTCAGTATAAAAAATACGATTGGACTTAGCCATGGGCAACAATTGGTTGAAATTAATTATCGTGATTTATTCCAAGATAATGCAGATGATTCAGGCCATTGGGTTCGTTCAGAATCCTTGTACCTCACATTAGACGTCGCTGAAAATCAACGTTATGAGCTTGCTACACCTGAAATTTATAGTGCAGAAGATGCCCGTGAATTTTTAGATAATCCACAAGTCACGTTGAGTGTTAATGGCCAGCAACAAAAAAATGTCGCATTATTGACTCAGTCGCAGTTATTAACTCACTTAGTGTTAAGGTAAGCTCATAGTATTTAGCAAGTCTAATAATACAAACGGCTTGCTAATGAATTTTTTTAAGAGAAACATTTATTTAATATGGATTCTATAATACGGCTTCTATAACGCCAGCTACATAATGATATATTGAGTAAATCTTAATTTAAGTAATATTTTTATTTGTTAAATTGTATTTTTGTTATAACTTCAGCTCAGTAATATTATTAAGTTGATATTGTTGGTTTAATATTGTCGATTAATGTTATTTTGATTATTTTGTTAATGATATCCATAAGTTGATTTATAGTTTGTGTAGTGTTTTTAAAGATTTTAAAAAATAGTAAATTTAGTTTAATTTTAAATGTGTATTTAGTTTCCTCCATCCCAATTTTTCAACACGTAAACAAGTTCTTATACTGTTTTATAGATCACTTGTCCCAATTTTGGGGGGGCTATCGAGGTGTAAGCTACCGCTGCCCAACGTTTATTGTTAAACAGTGTGTGATGTATGTAATCGCTACAGCCTGAACGATTTCTTATCAATGGGTATTGTCATAAGCAATTGATAAGTAATTGGTAAGTAATGTCTATTGATGATTTTGCGAAGGTGGAATTGATTTTTTGTGTTTATCCTAGGATGAACACTACTTACGGAAACAGTCCTTTAACAATATCGTGGGTAGACAAAGACATGGTTCTCGCAAGATGAACTCGCAGCGCGATAATCAATTCATTTATTGATCATTCTCTGTATTTTAGTAAATCATTTGCGTTAATATACTGTTGCATTCTAATGCAGTTATTTGTAATGAAAATGACTAACATAAAGTAAAATAAAGGAATATTAATGCAGTTACTTTTTAGGAAAGCTATCACTCCGTTATTGGTTGCCGCCAGTTTAACCGTTGCAGGTTGCAGTGGTGGGGGAAGCGAGTCAGCCAGTAATAATGTCACACCTCCGGTGACAGACACCAGTAGCATTACTTGGACCAAGGGCCAATTTACTCCATACGCTGAGATCGCATTACAGTGCAAGGCCGATCAAACTGGATCTGAACTCACCGAAAAGCTTTGGCTTCGCTCATGGAGTAACGACACTTACCTTTGGTACGATGAAATTTTCGATCGCGATCCAGCTCCTTATACCGTAGCGCAATACTTTGATTTATTAATCACAGATGAACTGTCTGAAACCGGTAATGTAAAAGATAAGTTTCATTTCTCAATGCCGACTGATGAATGGGAGCAATTAAATCAATCTGGCGCATCATTCGGTTACGGATTTAACCTGTCACTTCGCAATGCATCTGCAGGGGTAAAACGTCAGGTCACCATTACTTATAGCGAACCTAATTCACCAGCAGTGGCCGCGGGAATAAATCGCGGCGCTATTATTGTTGCTGTAGATGGCGTCAATGTGGCGAATGCTGACGATAGTGCAAGTATAGATACATTAAATGCAGGGTTGTTCCCAACTCAAAGTGGCAAACAAACGACATTTACCGTGCGAGATCTCAATGCCAGTGTCGATCGCAATGTCATATTGTCGGCCACCACCGTTATCTCTACCCCGGTGCAAAATACCCAAGTGATCCAAACCGCAAGCGGCAAGATTGGATACTTACAATTTAACTCTCATATAGCGACTGCTGAGCGAGGGTTGTTTGATGCTATCACCACGTTAAGCGAAGCGGATGTAGAAGATTTAGTCCTAGATTTACGCTACAACGGTGGCGGTTTACTCGCCTTAGCGAGTCAGCTGGGTTACATGATAGCAGGTGATACCGCGACCAATAATCGCATATTTGAACGCACCAGTTTTAATGATAAATATCGAACTATTGACCCAGTAACTAGAGCAATACTCGAGCCAACGCCGTTTATTCCGGAAACAATAGGCTTTAATACTGGGTTGCTGCGTGCAGGGATTACACTGCCTTCACTAAACCTTAAGCGGCTTTATGTATTAACAACAGCAGATACTTGCTCGGCCAGTGAAGCATTGATGAATAGCCTGCGTGGTATTGATATTGAAGTGATTCAAATTGGTGGCACAACGTGCGGAAAACCTTATGGGTTTTACCCAACACCAAACTGCGGCACCACTTACTTTAGCATTCAATTTAAAGGTGTGAACGATAAAGGTTTTGGTGATTATTCAGATGGTTTTGTGCCCACTACAAGTCCAACACTCGACAGTGAAATTAAAGGTTGTGCGCTAAGCGATGATTTAAACCATGCGCTTGGTGATACCAATGAGCGACTCTTAAGCGCCGCATTGTTTTACCGTGATAATAACCAGTGTCCAGCGCTGACTTCATCAGCGGCTAAAGTGTCAGCGGCCCCAACAATGATGGATAAAGGCTTTATGTTGAAAGATGACCGTAACTCAACATTGCTTAAAAATAATCGGATAATGTCGACAGGAGCCATGTAATGTCCCGTTTACCTTCTGGTTTACTTATCGCTGTAGTCATGTTTTCCACGGCTTTTATGGGGTGTGGCACTTCAACGGCCGTAAACGATAGAGCGGTTCCTGCGCTAATCACGTCCCCAAATAGTGCCAGTGTGGACGAACTACAAGCGGCTATTGCCAGTTTGTTGAATACAGACCATGTGATGATTGCTCAAAGCGCGTTTACAGACACCAGTGTCTTGTCTATTGAACCTGCAATGCACAAAGACACTAATGGTCGTTTATTAATGGGGCGCTCAATCGTGATGCCAGAGAGTGTACAGCTGCTTATTCATGGCGATACATGCTTGCTTGAGCACGCCAAAAGCGGCCAACGTAAAATATTGCAAATAACCACCTGCCGAGCCGAGTAACACTGGCTAACTTATGGCGTAGTTACCTGTTAATTCAGGCTTGGACTCAGTCGTACCAATGACGAAATATTGTCATTGGTACGACTGGGATATTGCTGGTTTATTACCGGAGTTTTATTGTCAATCTGATGGATATTATTGTGGTTATTTAACGCTTCAGCGTTAATCACAATAATAAGTTAAGGGCTGAGTTAAGAGTTGAGTTAAGGATTGAGTTAAGAACTAAATTCAGGACTAAATACAGACTACGTATTAACCTTGAGTCTGGTAAGTAAAATATTTTTAGTTAATAGAAAGGTAGCCTAGGCTACCTTTCTATTATTACTTCTCCAGTGAGATAATTATTTATTATCCGTAGCAGAGGTTATTTATTATCTGAACGTATCACTAACTCAACGCGGCGGTTTTGTTTCTGGCCCGCTTCATCAAGATTATTGGCAATAGGCGAGTACTCACCAACCCCTTTGGCTTCAACTTGTTGTGCAGCAATAGAGAACTGTTTGATCAAACGGGTTTTAATTGCAGTCGCGCGTTTTTCTGACAAGGTTTGGTTATAAGCTTGCGAGCCCTGGTCGTCTGAGTGTCCTACAACATAAAACAGCTGTTTAGGGTGTGTTTGTAGGTATTGAGCTACCACTTCAACAATCGGATAAGCTTCTGGCAGTAATTCATCGCTATCATATTTAAACAGCAAACCATCTAGCGCCACATGGCCGGTTTTGGCTATCTCGTCGGTTAAGCCCTGCAAATCAATTCCCACACGGTTATTGTTTAATGTGGTTTCTTCAATGATCCTGATTTCAGCGGATAATCGCCCTGAATAGCCAATAACATACACCATGACATATACATTTCCCTCGGGCCGATCTAACTTATACAGACGATAAAACTGGCTGTCGTCCATACCGTTGGACATGAGTAATTTTAAGGCATCATACATTTCTGTTTTTCGGCCACATAGCTCAGCGGTACAAGCATAAACTTCGTTAAAGCCAAGCTTAGTTAACGCGTTTTGATAATTTGCATTTATCTCGTATTCAGAATAAGTGCGAGGTAACACGTAGCCAATATCAGTTATTTTTCCGTCTAACATCTTAGTCTCAAATTTTTTGCCATTTTTGCCTATTAATACGGCGGTTTGTCCAAAACTATGGCTGGTATATTCATCAATATAAGCTCCAGGTATACGAGTCAACATTGGATGATCAGCAGAGTTTTTTTCATCTTTTTTACTATTGTCAGTTACTGCTATTTCACTCACTTCTTGTGATAAATAGCTCTGGTTAGTGGTCACCAAATCTAATGGTTCATCGAGGACTTCTATAATATCGATCTCTAAGTTGGTGTAACGAGCCCAACTAGCCGCATATATCGATACGTAAATTTGTTTTTTAGGAAGGGTGATATAGGCAGTTATTAACGCTGGCGACTTTTTTGAAGTCGTATTGAGCGGCTTCAAAAAGCGATGTAATCTATCCTCGTTACCACAACTTGTTTGCTCACATTCAAAGAGGATGCTGGCATTTAATGTCTTGAGCTGGTTTTTATAGTTATTAATTAAATGAGCCGGCGTATAAGACGGCGGTAGCTCATAGTTGGTTCTAGTCAGTTTACCTTTTATTTCTTTTGACTGAATATTTTTATCGTCAATTGAGGTGATCAATTGCACCGGCGTAAAGTGTCTAAGTTCATTTTTTGTTTCTTTTACCTCTTTAGGCTCAGAAAACAATTCTTGTGATGTTGCTGAATAAGCATTCATTGCTGGCATTGCCGCCATGATGACTGCCAATGACATAAGCGCGGGTTTTAACATATCAACTCCCTGTTGAAATAAAGTATCCAGTAATATTGAGAAAAAACATTAAGTCCCCATAAGATATTCAAACATCACTAAGGTGTAAATGTATTGCTATTAGAATTACAGAGTGATTATTGCTTTTGATGTTTTTTGTCCTCGCGATACACCTAAAGGTATGTGGTTGTTGGTAGGCAATAGATCTGTATGAATATTTGGGTGGCAGCGGGAAATACATTATGAATGATAACGACGTGATCAAATACTTGTTTAGGTAATAACAATCGTTAATTAGTGATGAATAGGGTTAAGAAAATTGAATTAGATAATAAATTTTGTTTTTTAATCAGTACATAAAAATAGTGCGTGATTTTAACGCACAAAATGACATGGGTTTATATGCCGCGAATTTAGGTCCTCCTATCTTTAAGTCTTTCACTGTTATTTTACTGCCTCGCACGAACAGATCGACATGCTAGGCAGGAATGGGCTTAACGTTGTATCTCATAGCGATAAACTTACATTCCCAGCAATAAGATGAATAACAGGCCTCTAAGATGACATCATAATGGGATTGTTACAGCATAAACTCGGTCTGTTGAGTGCGATTTCAACGCTTATTGAAGGCTAGCTTTACATGGCAATTCATTCCAAGGATTTGAAATACATTTTTATCAAATCAATCGCAATAGTGATAATTTTCATGGTGAACGCTCCTTAAGTAACGGTATGGTTCAACATCAGTTTGGTGCATTGACACCGTATTCGAGATTGTCCATCTCATCATTAGTTATTTTCTAGTCAAGCCGCTATAAAGATGTGTTATTGATTTTATAAATTATTAAAACTATTCATTAATTTTCAAAAGCTCCTAAATAAAATGAGTTACAGTCAAAAAATAATAATATATACATTAGATTAAGTAATGTGAAAAATAATATTTATCGCTGTATTTTATGTTGAGATACGGGCAGAATCAGCTTCCTTTTGGTTAGCTAGAATTATCTTATGTTAGAAGTAAAAGTAATCAGTATTTTGTGGTTCATCGGTGTATTAGCTGAAGCGATGACGGGCGCCCTGGCCGCTGGTAGAAAAAAGATGGACCTTTTTGGTGTGGTGATTATTGGTTGTGTGACCGCTATTGGTGGTGGCACTCTGCGTGACATGCTTCTGGGTAACTATCCCCTAATATGGGTTGAAAATGCACATTATTTGTTAGCTGTTGCGGCGGCCTCACTACTAACAGTGATGATTGCACCGTTAATGCGTTACTTATCACGATTATTTCTGGCTATTGACGCTCTTGGTCTGGCGGTATTTTCTATTGTTGGAGCACAGAAAACCTTAATGCTGGGTTACAGCATTGAGATAGCGATTGCCATGGGGGTCGTGACTGGTGTTTTTGGCGGCGTTATTCGTGATGTTTTATGCAATCAAGTGCCACTTATTTTTAAGAAAGAGCTATATGCGTTAGTTGCTTTGCTAACGTCAGCTTTATATGTGGTGATGAAGCTAAATGGTGTTGTTGAATGGATAAACCTTTCTGTTGCGCTGACCTTTGGTTTTAGCTTTAGAATGCTCGCAATTCGCTACCATTGGTCAATGCCCAAGTTTGACTACCAATGTCAGTCAGACAATATCCATTAGCAGCCACTAAATTTGCGCTTCATATAAAATTAACATCGCCACTCATCGCAGTTGGATATCAAACTTATAAAATAATTAATCGTTTAAAATAATGTGTTTTAGGTTTTTTATAGTCACAAAAGGCTATCGTAATTCAAGTGATAAGGCAGTAAGTTATTTCATTATTAAATTGGGTGGCATTATTGTTTTGGCTAAGAAAATTGAGTTAGATGATAAATCGTTATTTTTTAATCTGCATATTAAAGGGATGCGTAACTTTAACGCACAGAGTGACGTGGGTTTATATGTGGCTAATATAGGTTACCCTCTGTCTTTAGGTGTTTCGTTGTTACTGCTTATTTTGATGGTCGGTTTGGCTGTGCTACCTCTTAGTGTTCCTAATACTGAGCTTGCTCGTGCATTAGTATTAATCAACGTGGGATTATTACCTGTCTATTTAATAGGGCGGTATTGGCTGGTTAGGCGACGTTACGGTATTAGCGGGACATTACGTTGCTATGTGAGCCAGCAGCGTATTGCCATTCCTGCGAATGCAATAATTAATAAGCCTGTGGGGCAGTTGGAGTTACAACGTGATGACATTGAGCGCGTCACGGTAAAATATAAATCACAAATGCATCGTTTACATGTGCGCAATCATATTACCGCGTGTGATATTAAGCTAAAAAGCGGTGAAGTCATTATCCTTAATGCGATGTATTTCCCGCTTAAACACATTGTTTACATGCTGTGTTTTTTCGACTACCCATTAACAACGCTGCACGGCAATTGGTCATGGGCTTTTTTGCCTAATATTATAGCCGTAATATTCCCTGTTTTAGTCAATGTGGTTGTCACAGGCATGCTAGTGAAACACTATTTTTTGTAGTGTATATTCAATTGATTGCATACATGATTGATTGTGAGTTTTTAAGCGTTAGTAAAGCAAAAACGTAAATTAAAAGGATGTTTTTATGTACAAATTGATCGCTATTATTTTATTACTATTTATATCGACGCCTTCAATGGGGTCTTCTGATGAAGAAAATCTAACTCAGAGGTTGGCAGCTGCTAAAAAAATTGATCGATCAGAGCCGAATGCACTGTGTAAAGCGTCAGTCGATGTCGTTAGACATCAAGATGTGAACTTATTCAGAAAGGTGTTTGCTGCAATACCAGCAACGGATGAGCAAGTAAAAGTATATTTATCTGAGCTACATGATAAATATTTTAAAACATCATATTTAGGTATCGATAATTATCAAATAGATGAAAATGAGGCGTTAGCGTTTGAAGATGCTAAAAATTCTAGCAGCAGTTTAGTTAGTGACAACGCTAAGCAGCGTGGGCATGACTTAGAGTTGTGGGTTCCATACCGTTTCGACACGATATCACCAAAGACTAATGAAGCGATTCAAGGCTATGGGACTTGCAAGCTGGCCTATTTAGAAAACCAGTGGAAGGTTGTTACGTTATTGTAGGCCATTATATGGTACCTGCTTATCCTTTTTGTTCATTATCGGCATGTTAATGACGTAATAGAATTATATGGCTAAAAATAGTCGATAACGAGGCTCTTTATATAGTTGGTAGACACTGACAACAATCTTAAAAGTGTAAGTCGATTAAGGAACAGGATGTTTAACAAGTTAACAGGGACGTTATTGATTACAGCGTCATCATTTACAATCGTGTCAGCCGTTGAAAAAATAAAGTGGATTTTTATATGCTTTAATCTGGTTTATGTGGTGTTGGCGGTAAGTGTCTTTTCTTTTTCGGCTGAATCTGTTGGGCGTTTAATGCTCAGTATATTGTTGATCTTGATAGCGTTTAGTTATCAATGTCGATGGTATTTTGATACCTCACGTAAGGTGTTAACACAGTTCCATGGTTTCAAGTTAGGGGGGAAATCCATTTATTCCCTTCAACAACAAAATGTAGATTACTCAGTAATAAAAAATATTGAGTTAAAAGAAGTACATAATACTTATAAAGTGATTTTGCATGTTAAAGAGAGTGAACAAGCTCAATTACCTGAACCGATATCAATATCGTTAAAAGTGAAGCAACATAAGTTGCCCGCATTGGTGCAACAATGTCGAAAAGAGTTAATGTCGCAGGGGATTAATGTTGTCGGTCAATTTGATAGCGTTAGCCGTAAAGATTGGCCAACCTTTACTTCAGTTCCGCTCGACCAAGATACCGTAAAAGCCTTTATTGGGATTAAGCTATTTAACGACCCGATAAAATTACAATACCCCGTCACACTGTTTATGCTGCCTTTACCTCGGCAATACTTTCATCAAGTCTGGGCTTCAAGTTATATCAGTTTTATGGCTGCCTTGTTTATCCTTTATTCTAGCCAAAATATCGTAGCGGCCACCGTGGTTGCACTATTTGGGGTAGCTGTGTCTGCTGTAAGGCGAAAGCTCATTTGCGATAAGCATTATACACAGGGTATATCGACTCCTAATGAGATTGTTATCAGCGAGAATTCACTTGTTATTCCAAGAGTGTATTTTGAGGATAAGCAAGTTAGACAGATAGAAAAGTCTGCGATTAAATCAATTAATATTGAGTGGAATTGGTATAAAGCTGGCGATGGTGACAGTGCCCTGAGGCAATACAGGCGACCTTTTGTATTTAGAGTAAACATTGATGTGAGTAACGGTGAAAGCATTACGTTAGCCGGGCAAACATTTGATAGTAATAAATTTGTTATTGCACTGTCTCAACTCGGCTACAGTGCAACGTTGACGCAAATCCCAAAAATAGCAGCGGTATGGCGTTTTTACATACTCATACCGATGGCTATAGCGCTACTAGGTATGACAGGCTTTGGCTTGTACTCGCTGTATATTCGTTATTTGGTTTAAGAATTAACATGGCCATATATGGCTTGATTGTTTTCAAGTGCTCAACTAACAGGATGTTATCGATGAATATTTTTAAAAAAGCCAGCTTGCTGGTGGCCATGACTACTGCCATTACCACAATGAGTTTTGCAGTATTGGCTAGCAACCAAGCTGCTATTGATGCATTTGAAGCTAAAACGAAACTCATAGCACAAGATGCAAAAGTGCTATCCGATAAGCAGCTAGTCTTGATGCAAGAGTTTAATCAGCTCATGGATTCTGGCAATGCGTCGGCTGTATTCCAAAGTGGCAAGGTGCAAGAATTACAAGCACTCGGTGAGCAGACGTTGGTGCAAGCTAGGTTGTTTGTAAAAAAATATGAGCAGTTTTTGTCACAATTACCTGAAACATCTACCTGTTATATGCCTGAAAACGTCACAGAATATAACAATCTCATTGATGAGGTATCAGCTAATAACCAGTCGTTATCTGAATTGAGCGCTACAGTATCGCCCGGCGATGAAGCTGGTGTCACTATGGCGTTATTAAATGTACAAATGCACGCGGGGCGGGTTAGCTCTTTTGTGCAAATGTTTCAGCTGGTGAAGATGTGCTATATAACCGAAGCCATGGGTTACACCAAGCAAGATGTTGAGCGTATGGAAGCTGAAGAGGGTGGTGATGAGCTGTAACGCCAGTATCTAATATGTCACTTTACATATTGGCAGTGTTTACTTTGTTGATTGTTAATAAGTAACAGGTTATTGAGTTGGATGGGGTGTATGCTATAGCAGTCATTCTATCTAGCATATCTAGTGCATTAGGAATTCATCATTTTTATGGCAGCAGAACGGTCCTTTGTCTATGGTGTGTTTGATTTAGTCTTAGCGATTGTTGGTCGTTTTATTGATAAAGAAAACGATATGATTAAAGCAGGCTAATATTTGTGGCTTGATGATAAAAAACCATTAGCTTTTGCTAATGGTTTTTTACATTGCGAGTAAGCAATAAGCCTCTTATGGTGTTGTTTTTAGTGACAATAAATGATTGTATAATATTTGGGTAAAGCGTTCTGAATTGTCATAAGTCATCATTAGTTGATTGTTTGCGTCTTTCGTATTGAAAGCTTTATTTAAATTGACTTCAATTAACTGTTGATCTGCAACTAAATAATATGTCGGAAGAATGTGCTCAGCAACTTTGTCATTTATAGCGTCCTCAGTTGTAATAATTAATGGCTGATTACTTGGGCTAATGCTGCGTTCTACTGTAAATGTCGTTTCTGGTTGCAGGTTAATATCAAGCAGAGTGATCTTACTTTGTTGCTCATCGACGATGATAAACTCTGGATATAAACTATCAAATTGTGCTCTAGCGATATCATCAACTGTGATCATATCAGCCGTCTCGTAATCAGGAAGGTCGTAGATTTCATAATTATTGACTTCACGACACATGACATCAGCTTCTTGAGATACGTTTATAGAATATAATGTTTGTGGCCAATTTAGCGTGTTGAATTTAAGACTATCAGGAATAATGTTAAGTATTGAGCTCCAGCTATCACTTGGTGTGAGTATTTTTTCTACATTAATAGTGACATTAACATCTGTTGATTCATACACTGTTTTGTAACTATTACCTTCTATAAACGGTTCAGTCGTCGGCAATGGTGCAATGGTATACCAACCGTTATGGGTTGTGTTCCAGCATTCTATTTCTATTTCTTGCTCATCTATATCTTTAGGGAATTCGGTAACATACCCAATTCCGTCAATAGAGGCTGACCCTATAACTGTCTTTCCTGTCTCATCATTGTCTAGTGAGAATGTGCTGAACTGTGACAGCAACGCTAGCGATAAGGTATTAGCAAAGCCGCTATCATTAATGATATTACCTAGCACAACATCCCAATCGTTTTGTGACAAAATACGAGAATCGATTGGTAATTCTGTAAATCCTAATGCGATAGCTGAATCACTAAAGAGTATATTTGCGGCTAAAGTAAATATGTCGTCTGAGAAGAACTCTTCGATAGAAAGGCCGCTATCAATTAATATTTGCCAAAGTTGAGCATAAGTAGCTGCAAGAATTTTTTCTGCTGCGATTAAGTTTGGGATTTGAGTCGCGATGACTTGCTGTAAATAAGCAATGGCATAGTCTATGCGCATAAAGTTAGCTGAGGCTGATGTTTCCGCTGAAATAGAATACAAGGTGTCTGCATCTAATTGATACAAAATAGCCAATAGAGTGTCTAACTCAGCCGATAACTGACTAATATGTCTGTTAGACAGACTTTGACTCTTCATCTCCATCACTCGAGACAGTTTAATATGGGTCAGGTTATTAATCGCGCCATTGTACTGTGGGCTAGCGATTAATGTGCCTTTTCCTGCGTCACTAACGATAGATTTTGGTGCAGCTCTGTTAGTCGGGTTTTTAATCTTAAGTGCCAAAGAGCGTGCTTGAAGTGCTTGGACTGCCTTAGCCGCTTCCCAATTAGCCACTAAATAATAATCTGGTGTTTCGACTTCACTTTTCCAGTCTATTTGGTAGTTACCGTCAACATCTGTAATAGTAAAAGGTTCATCGCTATCACAGGCTAAGTTTTTATTTAAATCAGTGCAAACCGTCGCTCCTGACAATGCCCCTTGATATACCGCTAAACCGGTTACCTGGTGAGTATATTCTGATGCTACTGGAGGCGTTGTAATCGGGGGCGGTGTGCCAGAATCAGGTTGCGTGATTTCGGTATTAGAATCGTCGTCAGATGAACCGCAACCGACTAAGAGTGCGCCAGAGATTAATATGGCTAATATGCTTTTATGGTGCATTAATGTGTCCTTACATTATGGGGTGAAGTGCTTTTAAAACAATAAAAATATCGAGTGTGAAATATTAAACGAGCCTAAAAATGTATCGTTTAATGGATACATAACTAAGTTCACTTTTAAGTGTTAACTGGAGTATTTATAAAAAGTTAACCGGCAGCAAAAGCAAATAATTGGCCGCGATTTTTAATTTTGGTTTTTTTATAAATATTTTGTACGTGCATTTTGACGGTATTAACAGAAATGTTGAGCTCTTTGGCCATTTCTTCGTTGGTTAATCCATGCAGTATGAGTGACAAGACTTGTTGTTCTTTTTTTGTGGTGACGGCAAGTATTTTGGCGCGATTACCTGATGATGGAATACGCTTTCTTTGGAGGATGTATTTAGAAACGGCTTTAGGGTTAAAGCTAATGTCGCCATCTTGCACTTGTTTAATGCTTTGTATTTGATGAGCGATAGAGTCATCGACACTGATGGCGCCATGAAATCCAGATGAAATAAGAATAACCTCTAGTTCTACATTCAGTGCAGGACAAAATGCAATGTGCAGGTCGCTTTTAAATAACTCTGCAGATAAGTAACCAATTTCTTGTAATGGATTTTCAAGATAATGAACCATAATGGCGCTGCCATTTTCGGAATTTGATGCGGCTGATAATTCTGATAACGCGCAGCTCGCATTGGTTGGAATTAAGTTAAATTCAATCAAATTAGCGAGGTTTTGAAATTGCCCATGAAGATGAACAGGGAAATCTACGATTAAAAGGTTATTGCTGAACATGTCACATTCCTTGTTTAAAAAACCAGCGTCCGATTGCTGTTGTTTTATACTTTTACGATGTTTTTTTTGTACTATTTATTGAAAGATTACAACAACTTTAGCATGCATTTGATCAATAAAAATGCATTATGTGTAATCTTTTAGCATGAGTGATTATACAATGTTTAATGTAAACCGATGTTTTATTTACATTTGTGTAATATTGGCTGTTTGAATAGCACTCAGTGCAGTATCCTACAACATAAAAAGATTATTGCATACGGTAAAATGATTATTTTTAATACTCATTCTTATCCTTAGCGGTATATCACTTATGCTGTTTTTCGGATCAGCGTTTAGGTTTTCTTGAATGACTTGGCTTACCTTTATTCGCCGCCGGCTTTTTAGGTTTAGCACCTCGACCTTGCATAAAGTGTTCTGGGCCTTCAATTTTATCTCGTAAGCTTTGGGTTGGCTTTTTCTTAGCTTTTTTGGGCGCGTTTTTAACCTCTGAAGATGAATGTTCAATTAACTTCATTAGCGTGCTGAGTTCTTGTTCATCCAAATCTCGCCACTCTCCTACAGGCAGTCCTTTAAGCGACACATTCATAATTGATTGACGTTCCAGCTTGGTCACTTCAAAGTTGAAATGTTCACACATTCGACGAATTTGACGATTAAGCCCTTGAACTAGAATTATTTTAAATACGAACGTTGAAACTTGTTCCACTTTACATTTTTTAGTGATGACACCTAACATCGGCACGCCGGCGCGCATACCTTGTAAAAATGCTTCAGTGATCGGCTTGTTAACCGTAACCACATATTCTTTGTCGTGATTGTTGCCTGCGCGGAGGATTTTATTGACTAAGTCACCATTGCTGGTAAGAAAGATTAACCCTTGTGAATCTTTGTCTAAACGACCAATTGGGAATACTCGTTCGCTGTGATTAACAAAATCGACAATATTATCGCGTTCGGTATTTTCGGTGGTACTAACAATACCTACCGGTTTATTAAGGGCAATAAAAACCAGATCGGCTTCGTCTCGGGGGGCTATATCATGACCATTCACTTTGACTTTATCGCCAAATTCGACGCTATCACCAATTTTGGCGCGTTTACCATTGATAAAAACATTACCTTGCTCAATATAGCGATCTGCTTCACGACGTGAGCAAATACCACTCTCACTAATGTACTTATTTAGACGGGTTGCAGATTCACTCATGGTGGTTCCTTTATCAACATAAACGCGCTGCGAAGGCAGGCTGGATCGGCGCAAATAATATCATAAAATTGTAGGACCGAGAGCGGTTTGATAAACGTTTATTATCAGTCCTTGAGGTTACCTATGCATATAGGTGGGTATCACAAATCAAAACCCATTTGAGTTGTGGTGTGCTGTTGTTGAGGTAATAGATTAATGTCGGCCAATGCAGATGTACTTTGTGCCAACTGCTGTTGCAGTAAACGATACAAATCGACCGCTAATTGCGGTGCATTGTGATTGTCTGGAGTGTGGATAAATAAATAGGGTTGTTTATTTTGCGCGATCCATAAAGGCAGTTGTTTTAGCCAGTTTTGGAAAAAATGTATATTGGCTTCCGCTTGCGGATGACCAATAAAGCGCACCACAGGATTGTGTGCGGTTGCAATGGCGTGTACTGGCACTTTTGGCTTTTTCTGGTGGGCATCTATCACTGCTGCGGTTGTTGGCGCTGCTGTAAAAACAGGCCTCGTGTCCATAATGATACGATTGCAGTTATTGTCGATTAATAAGCGGTTTAATGCTTGTTCTGCTTCACCTTTAGCAAAAAAGGCACTGTTACGTACTTCGACGCCATAGGTTAGGCCTTGTGGCACTTGAGTTAAAAACTGTGCTAATTGTGGCAAAGATTGTGGCCCAAAACTGGCGGGAAGTTGAATTTTCCACACTCCGGTTCGGTTAATAAGGGGCTCCATTATGCTAAAGAATTGTTGTAGCGCTGGGCCTGCATGTTGGAGCTGTAATTCATGGGTGATGTGTTTGGGCAGTTTAAAGGTAAATTTAAACTCGTCATGCGTTGCAGCGTACCAATTTTGTACATTCTGTAACGACGGCGTGGCATAGAAAGTAGTGTTGCCCTCGACGGTATTAAATATTTCGGCATAACGTGCCAGTCGATGTGCCTGGCTATTGCCATAAACGGTTTGTTGCCATTGGTTTTGTGACCACATGGCTAAACCTAATCTTAATGGCGGATCAATAGTCGCTGTTGAAGTGCTGTTGTCCAAAACAATCCTTAAACTTGGGTAAGTGTTTCATATAAAAATATCGATATTGTGGCAATAAGGTCTTTAATAGGCTAAAAAACAACATTTAGTTATTTTGTCTATATCTAATGGCTTTACCCATCTGATAAAATTATCACAATTAGTTACGCGATGTATTGAACATCTCAACCAAAAGTTAAATGGTGCGTTATTGTGATTTTATGCGTTAGATGGAGAGTTTGTGTCTAGTCCACATACAGACAGTCAGTTTGATAATTATCGACCTAATGCATCTTCCGCCAAACCGGCTCCGGTTCGTCGCAGTAAAGCGGGTTGGTTATTGATCGTATTATTGTTAGCAACAGCTTATCTGATCGAGTTTGAGGTGCGGACATCGTATTATCAATCTTATTTTTTACATCAATATGCCACTAAATTAACCTATAAAGTACGTGATTATCGCAGCGATGCGGTGATTTATCCTAAGTATGGTCCCTTTGATGACCGCCATGGTTATAGCCAATTACCGCAGAAAATAGCGCGTCTTATTGAGCGTAATTATCAAATCACTCAGCAGGTGGCATTTTCACCAATGTTGATGGATTATACCAATATTGGTTTTTTCCCGCCGTATCATGAAAAAGCCCAATCTGGTTTAGCAATTAAAGATTGCCGCGACATGACGGTATTCGATTTCTCCTATCCTAAACGTGTGTATCAAGACCAAGATAAAATCCCAGATCAAATCATCAATACCTTATTATTTATCGAAAATCGTGAAATGTTGAGTCCAGAAGCTAACTACAACCCCGTTGTTGACTGGCCTCGATTTGTGCTGGCTGCCGCCAGTCAGGTAGCGGGTATTTTTGGGGCTGATATGTCTAAAGCGGGTGGCAGTACTTTGGCCACCCAAATTGAAAAATTCAGGCATTCTAACCACGGCTTAACCTTGAGTATTAAAGATAAGTTATTACAAATTGGTTCGGCCATTGTACGAGTGTATCAGCAAGGTGAAAGCACCGTTGGCGCTCGCCAACGCATCGTACAAGATTATCTCAACACAGTGCCATTATCATCGGCTCCGGGTTTTGGTGAAGTCCACGGTATTGGTGATGGTTTATGGGCCTGGTTTAAAACAGATTTTAATCAAGCTAACCAATTGCTTTTGAGTCGTCATACTCAACAAAATGCTGCTGAGCGTGGCAAGGTGTTTCGTCAAATCGTAGCTTTAATGATTGCTCAGCGTCGGCCATCGTATTACTTACGCCAAGGTCATGATGATTTAGAATCGTTAGTAGACAGCTATTTACGTTTACTGGGCGGTGATGGGTTAATTGAAACGCAATTGATGGTGTCGGCACTTGAGCAAACATTACAATTTAACGCCAGTAAGTTAGCGACGACTAACCTCGCTAACAATAAAGGGGTTAATGCGGTACGTATTCGCACTGCGGGTATGTTGGGATTAAGTTTGTTTGATCTTGATCGCTATGATTTATCGATTAACAGTACCTTCCATGGTGACTTGCAACAACAAGTTAGCGATTACTTACGTAGTTTAGCTCAGCCCAGTTCGGCTGAACGTATCGGACTACTGGGTGAGCGTTTACTGTCGGTGCAGCAGTTAGATAAAGTGTTGTACAGCTTTACCTTGTATGAAAGTACCGACAGTGCCAATAGGGTGCGGATTCAAACCGACAGTATTGATCAGCCGTTTGATATTAATGAAGGCAGTAAGCTGGAGTTAGGTTCAACGGCTAAGTTACGTGTATTAGCGACATATTTAGACATTATTGCCGAATTACAACAGCGTTTTTCTGCAATGACGGTGGCTGATTTACGCCAAGTGGATGTGGAACGTAAAGACCATATTACGCGCTGGGTGGTCGATTATTTGATTACCACCCGTGACCGTAATTTAACCCGAATGTTGGATGCTGCACTGCAGCGCGAATATTCGGCTTCACCAGAAGAACGTTTCTTCACCGGTGGTGGTTTGCATGTATTTAACAATTTTAATAAAAAAGAAAACAGTCGCGTACCAACATTATATCAAGCATTGCAAGAGTCGATAAACTTGCCTTTTGTGCGCTTAATGCAAGACATTGTTAATTACAGTAGTAGTTATAACAGTGAAGGCAGTGTGTCGCAGCTATTGCGTAACGACAAAGATCCGCGCCGTGAAGAATACCTAAAAGCATTTGCTAAGCGTGAGGGCAGTTCGTTTGTAAAACGTTTTTATCGCAAGTATCGTCAGCTTGCACCAGAGCAGCGTCTTGAGGTGTTATTTGATGGTATTCAACAACAAGAACACAAGTTAACGGCCGTTTATCGTTATTTAAAACCTTACGATGGCGCCCGTGAGTTAACAGCTTTTTTAACTCAGCGATTACCAGCAAAAACCTTTACCGATAAACAAATTAATGTGCTGTACAACAAATATGGCGAAGAAAAATTTAATTTAGCTGATCAAGGCTATATTGCACGGGTGCATCCGTTAGAGTTGTGGGTATTACGCTATTTAAATGACTATCCGGAAACTGGCCTTACTCAAGTATTAGAAGACGCACAACCGCAGTTACAAGAAGTGTATCGCTGGCTGTTTAGAACGCGTCATCAAAATGCTCGTGATGTGCGTATTCAGGTGATGTTAGAAGTGGAAGCATTTTTAAGTATTCATCAACGTTGGGTGAGAATGGGTTATCCGTTTGAATACATGGTGCCTTCATTAGGCTCTGCTTTAGGCAGCTCGGGCGACAGACCTGCAGCATTGGCTGAGTTAATGGGTATAATTCAAAATGATGGCTATCGTTTCCCTACCGTGAGAATTGATGAGCTGCAGTTTGCCAAAGACACACCTTATGAGGTGACACTGGCCAATAATAAACAAACTGTTATGCGGGTAATGCACCAAGAAGTTGCACGAGCGTTGAAAAAAGCATTGGCAAATGTAGTCGAAAATGGCACAGCAAGAAGGCTCAAAGGCAGCTTAGTGGATAGCAATGGCCAAATGATTGTTATGGGGGGAAAAACCGGTACCGGCGATAATCGTATTGCGACTGAAATTCGTAATGGCCGTAAAGTATCTTCAACCGCTATAAACCGTACTGCAACATTTGTGTTTTACTTAGGCGATCGTCATTTTGGTACCCTAACTGCATTTGTACCAGGGGAGAAAGCCGACGACTTTAGCTTTACTTCAGCACTGCCATTACAAGTACTTAAAGGCATGATGCCGATTCTATCACCGATGATAAACCAGCAAGAACAGTGTCAAACCGGTTTATAGATGGTGAAGCCAGTCAGCTTGCTGCAATAAACAAAAAGCCCATGCTGTAAAGCATGGGCTTTTTGTTCGAGTTAACATGTTGTTAAACGCTAAAAAGACTGAGCATGACAATAATGTGGCATACTACAGCAGCACTGGTTAATATTGTGCGTAATGTGAGGTAGCTGGTGGTGGTTGATAATTGTTTGGCTTTAAACTCAATATACAATAAATACAGATAACCACTGGCGAGTAGGATTAGCGCGGATAATGCAAACGGCGTTAACAGTGCAATCCAACAGGCGAGTGCGATGATATTACTGATGATGAGTAACTTAGCAATATTGTCGTCTAAGGTTAATATAACCGCTTTGCCCCACAGCGTACCGGCAACAAAACTTAAAATCACTGCGCTATAGCTAACAAACCCTAGCATAGTATGTTCGGGTGCTAATAGGCTATGATTGAAGGCTAATACACTGAGAATAATAAAAGGTAAAAGGCCAGCAAAGCCCAACCATTGCCATGTTTTAATGCTTTTCATCCTGTAGTCCTTTAATGCATGTTGATACGGTTACTCATCGTCAAGCGTGTCGATGAATGAGAATATATAACCTCAATTATGGATAATAAACGGTCATCAAACAGGCATTTCCGCTATCAGTGTTTAATCGACTTACAATAGGCGAGCTATTGATACGTCCAATATGCCTTGTTAGCAAAACACATGGCAAGTTTGATATTGCAGACTTGAATTAAACCCGTTTTTAACGATTTATCCCATCTCTTATTAGAGCTGAGGTTATCTATAATATAAATGATCTTGGTGACACAACATAGAAAAGGCGAACCCGAAATGAATATTTCTCTTCATCCCATTACTGAAGCAGATTTAGATATATTGTTTGAATTTGAAAACGACCCTATTGCTAATAAAATGGCAGACTTTGTGCCGCGTAAACGTAAAGCTTTTAACCTGCATTGGCAGCAAAAAGTATTAGCAAATGAAAAGGCGATAGCACAAGGGATTTGGATAGATGATGTTTTAGTGGGTAATGTATTATCGTGGATTAATACCGACGCAGCCGCAAAGTCAGATCCGCAAATGCGTTTAGTTGGCTATTGGATTGGACGTGAACATTGGGGCAAAGGCATTGCCACCAAAGCTGTGGAAATGTTTTTAAAGCAATTTATTTCGAGCCCTGTTTTTGCTTATATCAATAAACAGAACGAAGGCTCAGTAGCAGTAGCGTATGCCAATGGATTTTTCGACGTTACAGCGCAGTATCCGCAACTAATCAGTAAAGACAGTTTACGTTTATTCAGACGTGGTAACGTTTAGTATTCTAGTGGACTAATGATTACCGCCACCACATCCACCGCAACAACTGCCGCCATTAGCTTGTTTTTTGGCAGTATTTTCAGCCTGAGATACTTCATTTTCTGTTACAGCTTTCATTTCTGTTGCAGTAGTGTCTTGGGCTGTAGGTGCCACATTGCTAATCTGTTCAGCTTGCTTGGCTGGCTTGAAAATACCGCTAATTGAAAAACTCATGGTGATACCTCGTTATGGGATCTGATTGTGTAATGTTGTGATGCAATCGAGTGGTTAAAATAAAACATGTTTTTTATTTGCATGTTTAAATTGTATAAGGCTTACTTTTTTAGTCAAGTGTTATCTGCTGCAAAAAGCACGACCTGCTTAAGATGTGTTGAGCATCACATTTACCAGCCATTTTAATGAACGATAATTCAAGCAAGCATTACCTAGAGCCTTTGTTTTAATCTGAATGAGCGTGATAAACTGCGCATCCACATGTTTGGAGTTTTTATGTCTTTTGCAGATTTATCGTTACATCCCATATTGATTAATCGCCTAGCTGAATTAAAATATCAGCAACCTACGCCTATCCAATTACAAGCAATTCCGGTTATTTTAAGCGGTAAAGACGTGATGGCGGGGGCGCAAACGGGCACCGGGAAAACGGCTGCATTTGCATTACCGTTACTGCATCAATTATTGACTCATCAAGATAATCTAGCTGCTCAGCCAGACACTCAACATATTAATTCGACCCCGATAACGGCGCTTGTATTAGTCCCAACTCGAGAGTTAGCCCAACAAGTGCACAGTAGTATTGAGCAATATGCTTATGGCAGTTCAGTCACTAGCGTGATGGTTTATGGCGGGGTTAGCATTGGCGAACAAATCCGTCAGTTAGCCAATGGCACCCATATTTTGGTAGCGACTCCAGGGCGGTTATTAGACTTGCTGCGTAAGCGTGCGTTGTCATTATCACAATTAACTCATTTGGTATTTGATGAAGCCGATCGCATGCTGGACATGGGCTTTAAAGATGAAATTGTCGAAGTACTTAAGCGCTTGCCAAGTACACGGCAAACGTTATTATTTTCAGCCACCTTAGATGACCGAATGCTCAGTTTTAGTCGGCGCTTATTACGCTCACCACAGGTGATTGAAGTGGCTCAGCGAAATACCACCGCCAGCAGTATTGTTGAGCGAGTGTTTAATGTCGACGCTAATCGAAAGTGCGCCATGCTGTGCCATTTAATTACCCAAGAAAGTTGGCTGCAAAGCTTGATATTTAGCCGCACCAAACAAGGTGCTGATGCACTGGTAAAGCAAATGAAACAAGCTGGCGTGGCAGCTGAAGCATTTCATGCTGACTTATCTCAAGCAGTACGTGAACAAGTGTTAGCAGCATTTAAAGCCGGTGAGGTGACCGCGTTAGTCGCAACTGATGTGGCTGCAAGAGGTTTAGATATTAACGAGTTAAATTATGTCGTTAATATGGAGTTACCGTTTCAAGTTGAAGACTACGTGCATCGAATTGGCCGCACAGGCCGAGCAGGTAAAGCAGGGCAAGCGATCACGTTATTAAGCATCGATGACGAGCCGTTATTAACTAAACTAGAAGCCTTTTTAGACCGACGTTTACCACAGCAATGGCTGGCAGGTTTTGAGCCAGATTTGGATTTAATTGCTCCAGTTACCCGTAAAACAACTAAATCGGCATTAAAACAACAAGCACGTAAAAAGGCATTAGCGGCATCTTCACGCGGTAAAAAACGCTAACACGAGTTTTATATCGATTCCACTACATGTGACAGTGTGGTGAGTGTCTTTTTACTGCCACATTAATGTCATCTAGTTTGAACCGAGTTGTCACATTAGACGCTTATCTTAACGGACAAATAATTATACCTATATTTGATCCGTTATTTTCAGAGCATATCTAAGGACAATTTATGAGCAAGGCGACATTTGATCCAACTCGTTTTAACAACAGTAAAAATACCCCCTTCAATGAAGTGATGGAGAATCATCTATCACGTCGTAATTTTGTTAAGCGTGGTTTAGGCCTTAGTGCGATGACAGCGTTTGGTGGCTTCGGATTAAGTGCTTGTGGCTCTGACAATGATACCGTTGCAGAAACGCCAACAACGCCGACCACGCCAACAGCACCAACGAAGAGTTCTGCAGTATTAGGTTTTGAGTCGATTGCCGGTTCTAAAATCGATGCCGTGGCGGTAGCTGCTGGCTATTCAGCTTATGTATTAGCACCCTGGGGAACGCCCTTAAATTCGAAAGCTGCAGCGTGGAAAGCCGATGGCAGTAATACTGCTATCGATCAGGAAAACTCCGTCGGTATGCATCATGATGGTATGCATTTCTTCCCGTTGAATGATTCGGCAGATGACGGTTTATTGTGTATTAACCACGAATACATTGACCAGGATGCTTTACATCCAACAGGCCCAACGTTTGATGCTGATGGTAAGCGCACTGTAATTGATGAAATCCGCAAAGAAATCAACGCCCATGGTATTTCAGTTGTCCGTATTAAATTAGTTTCTGGACGATGGCAAGTGGTCGAAAACGACAGCCATAACCGTCGTTTTACCGGTGCAACCGTGATGGATATTGCTGGCCCACTAGCGTACAGCTCACACCTTGAAACGCGTTATTCGCCAGATGGCAGCCAAGCGCGCGGTACTTTAAATAACTGCGGTAATGGTTATACGCCTTGGGGCACTTATCTAACATGTGAAGAAAACTGGCCGGGTTATTTTGTTAATAAAGGCACCTTAACGCAAGAGCAAACGCGCATTGGTATTTCGACTTCTGACACTCGTTATGGCTGGAGCCACTTAGCCGGTAATGACGATGAGCGCTTAGACGAATTTGCTCGTTTTGATGTGACGCCAACGGGCTCAAGTGCGACTAACGATTACCGTAACGAAGCCAATGGCCACGGTTATATTGTTGAAATTGATCCATACAATCCTAACTCGCGCGCCATTAAGCGTACTGCATTAGGTCGCTTCCGCCACGAGGGTTGTGCCTTTGGTAAACTTGAAGAAGGCAAACCAATCACATTCTATTCAGGCCACGATTCTCGTTTTGAATATCTGTATAAGTTTGTTTCTGACGCAGCGTGGGATCCAGCAGATGCTAACAGCACTAACCGCTTAACAGTAGGCGATAAGTACATGAATGCCGGAACCTTATATGCGGCTAAGTTTACCGAAGACGGTGTCGGTGAATGGTTACCGCTGACGTTAGATGGGGTGACTGCCGACGGAAGCACGCTTGCGAGCAGCTTTGACTCACAAGCCGCGATTATATTAAATACTGCTGGCGCTGCTGACTTAGTGGGTGCTACACCAATGGATCGCCCAGAATGGACAACCGTTGATCCATTTACAGGTACGGTATACCTAACGTTAACCAACAACAGTAAACGTACCGACAGCACCAACCCTGCTAACCCACGTTTAAATAACAACTTTGGTCATATTATCCGTTGGGATGAAGGTGATGCAGCAACGGAATTTAGTTGGGATATCTTTATATTTGGTTCACCTGCAGATGGTGATGCTGAAACAAACTTATCTGGCTTAACTGACTTAAACCAGTTTGCTAGTCCAGACGGCTTGGCGTTCGATCAACGTGGTATTTTGTGGGTGCAAACCGATAACGGTGCCTCTGAAGTTACCGAAGAAACCAACGATCAAATGTTAGCGATTGTGCCATCAACGATGGTAGATGCAGATGGTAACCAACAAGTGGTAACGGCTGAAAACCAAACTCAGCTTAAGCGTTTCTTTGTTGGCCCTAACGGCTGTGAAGTGACAGGTTTTGCCATGTCGCCAGACTACACCGCAATGTTTGCCAATATTCAGCATCCTGGCAACTGGCCATACTCTGATAGAGCAGATGAAGAAACGCCCGCAGGCACAACGGTTCGTCCACGTGCAGCCACAGTGATGTTTATTAAAGATGACGGCGGTGAAATCGGCGTTTAATTTAAGCCACTTTCTCTGGAAGTTATTAACCTTGTTTTAGTCTTGTTTATGACTTTAAAAGCGTATATCAACCCTGATAGACTTGTTCTATCAGGGTTTTATTTTTTTGTTTAAATTAGATTAATTATCAATAGTCTATTTACAAGGACAGCCATGCTAAATGGAATTCATCACGTCGCGATTATCTGTGCCGATTACCCACGTTCAAAAGCATTTTATACGCAAATATTAGGGCTAAAAATTGTTGCCGAGCATTACCGTCAAGCACGCGATTCTTACAAACTGGATTTAGCTTTGCCCGATGGTAGCCAAATTGAGTTATTTTCATTTAATGATGCACCGCCAAGACCCAGTTATCCAGAAGCCCAGGGTTTGCGTCACTTAGCGTTCAAAGTCGATGATATCGAGGTGGTCGTGGCGCATTTGCAGCTGAGCAATATCTCTGTCGAGCCCGTTCGCATTGACGAATATACCGGTAAACAATATACCTTTTTTAGCGATCCAGACGGTTTACCGTTAGAGCTTTATCAAGTCAGTTAATTTATGTCGACCAGGCCGCTGTTTCTGAGCGGTATTCAAACGGTTATCAATAACGATTGTTATTAATAACGGCTACCTATCAGCTTATTTCGTCCTTTTGTTAGTTTAATTTCATATTTAATGAATCTTTACACAAATGATAATGATTTGCGTTTGCGATCTTTGTTTCATTTATGTAAAGTGCATCACATAAATGAAATTTAGTTAACGCTTATTAATAACAGGATGATGTTAAGCATGAAGTCTAGTAATTACAGTAAGTTATCATTAGGTGCTCAAGCTGTTGCTGCAGCATTAGTATTCAGTAGCCCAGCGCTATATGCCGCAGACACCAAAAATGAAACTTGTGATAAGGATATATTGGCGAAATGTAAACCAGCGCAAACAGACGAATCTATTGAGCGAATTCGTGTTCATGGTGTGCAAAACTCGGTTTACATGTTTAATAACTCAGCCGACAAACGCCGTATGGCTGCACTTGTCGATACGCCGCAAGTGATTACCGTGTTAACTCAAGACCAAATTCAAGAGTCAGGAAATACGGACTTAAAAGACATTTTGTCAGCTCAAGCGGGTGTTACTCTTGGTACTGGTGAAAACGGTAATGCATTCGGTGATCGTTATATTATCCGTGGCCACGAAGCACGTAGTGACGTGTTTGTTGATGGACTTCGCGACCCTGGCATGACCACTCGCGAAAGTTTTGCTACCGAGCGTGTTGAAATTACCAAAGGTCCAAGTTCAACATTTGCTGGCCGTGGTTCATCAGGTGGTGCCATTAATAGTGTGACTAAAAAAGCCTCAGTAGCTTACGATTTTGGTCGCGTCGATTTGGGTATTGGTACTGACGATCACACTCGTCTAACGGTGGACTATAACTTACCGATATCAGACAAAGTGGCAGTACGCCTTAACGGATTAACGGCTGAAGAAGACAAACCGGGCCGCGAAGGTATTACGAGTGAACGCCAAGGTGTTCAGTTATCGGGTGTGTATGAAGCCACCGATGCATTGTCGTTTACTGCCGATGGTTACTACCTAGACGCGAAAGATGTGCCAGATTTAGGCAGTTATTTTGATCGAGATACTCGTAAGCCGCTAGAAGATATTCCTGTTTATGCTCAAGATGGTGATTTTCTAAATTCTAAGGTCACCACGTTCACTTTACGTACCGAATATGAGTTAAATGACAGCATTACGTTGTACAACGCCACACGCGTTGGACATACCGAAAATGGCTATATTACAACAGGGATGGGCGGCACAACGCGCGCAGATACCGACCCAACAGCGCCTGGAGCAAGCACGTTAACGCTTAGTACTCACCAAGGTAACCAAGATGTTGATTACGTCAGCACTCAATTCAATTTATTTTGGAACACCCAAGCACTTGGTTTTGATCACAAGTTAGTGTTTGGCCTTGAATACACAGATGAAAATGTTGATAACGGCGTATATAGCATCACCAACAATAATGATGGTAATTGTTTGACCGAGGGTCGCCGTGGTGTATCAGAGGCTTATTGTATTATTGATGGTAACGGCAATACTGTCGACAATATCGGCCAGTTAATGAATCGCAGCTATGTTGATGGTGGATCTGATGCTATATACGACATCGAAACCGTGTCGGCATACATGATGGATACGGTTGAATTGACCGATCAGTTAGCACTATTCTTTGGTTTTAGACAAGACAGCTTTGATTACAGTAACAACACAACAGGTCGCGATGGTGAAGTGGATTATGCCTATTCCGATACCATGTATAACGGTAATATTGGCTTAGTTTATGACTTGTCTGAAGATGCCAATATCTACGCCAACTACAGTACTGCAACCAACATCAACGGCGGAGAGTCTGATTTAGGTGCTAACTGTGGTTACGGTGGTATTTGTGGGACGCAAGAGCAAGCTGCTGAAGCTGATGCCGAAATTGTTGAAAACCTAGAGCTCGGTACCAAGTGGATGTTGTTTGATGACAAAATGATGTTTTCGGCATCGATTTTCCAAATCACTAAAAGTGATGTAATGGAAAGTGTTGGCGACAGTTACTCAACGCTAGGTACACTTAACACGGGTAAAAACCGCGTTAAAGGCATTGAGTTTGGCATGGTCGGAAATATTACTGACAAGCTCAGCATACAATTCTCGGCTGCCAAAATGGATTCAGAAATTTTACAGTCTTACAATCCAGCTAACATTGGTTTAGTACTAAGTAACTTTGCTGACGAAAGCGCTTATTTACAACTGCGTTATGAGCTAACCGAATCATTTGTATTTGGTGGTAGCTACACTTATCAAAGTGAAATGTATGGCGGACAACCAGACACTGCAGCAGGTTATGATAGCGACAATAGCCGTTACAGCATTGTGGTGCCTAACTATCAAGTAGTTGATTTATTTGCCAGTTACAATGCCACTGAGGATTTAACTTTCCGCATAAACGTAGGTAACATATTGAATGAAGAATATTGGACTGCAGCTTATCGTTCTGGCTCATTTATGTACTTAGGTGACGCCCGTAATGCTAAATTGTCGATGACATATGAGTTTTAATTAAAGGTATTTGCATGATTGTTATTGAACAAATTCTCTCGAAACAGGATGTCGGTGCTTATCGTCAGCAACTGGCTGAATGTCCGTGGGGCGATGGTCGTAAAACCGCAATGGGAATGGCGGCGTCGGTTAAAAATAACAATCAAGCAGATGCACAACACGCTAATGTGCGCCAACTAGCTAATCAACTATTGGCGCGTATTGGCGAAACGCCTAAAATTGTATCAGCGGCGTTACCGCATAAAATATTTCCGCCGTGCTTTAATCGTTATAGCGAAACTGAAGAGTATGGTTACCATGTTGATGCAGCCATCATGCGGCTCCCTAATACCTCAGAGGTGATCCGTAGTGATGTATCAATGACGGTATTTTTGAGTGAACCCGAAGAGTATGACGGTGGTGAGTTAGTTATTGCCACCGAATTTGGCCAGCAGCAAATTAAGTTACCTGCTGGATACGCCGTAGTATACCCGTCGAGTAGTTTGCATAAAGTGACTGCAGTAACTCGAGGGCAACGCATTGCAGCTATTACGTGGATGCAAAGTATGGTGGCCGATGTGACTTTACGCCAAACCTTGTATCAGCTTGATCAAAGTATTCAAAACTTGATCAAAGCCAACAACACTGACCGCGCTGAGCTAGATAATCTACATAATGTGTATCACAATTTAATTAGACAGTTTACCCAGCTGTAAACGCAATCACTGGCTTTTAATTGCTCGCATGTTGGGAGCATTTAGCATAATTAGCCAGGCGAGGATGTGATTAAATAAGGTGGGAACGCAAACGGAATATTCTCTGTTGAATATACGGTGATAGTGCGGTTGTTAACACATACTATCACCGTTTATCGCGCTAACTTACCACCATTTGGCCTGTATAAAGTACAAAGTTACGTAGCATGATAACGCCCAATAAGCTCAGGCACGCAGTTCCGGCAACATAGGAAAACTTGCGTTTTGAAGTGGCGTTCATAAATAAATTCATCGCTAATGGGGCAGACAATCCTAATCCCATAATCCCGAACCAAAATATTAAACCCCAAAATCCTTCTCCAATCGCGTTTAATGCCGCGACTTTACTTTGACCACCACTGAGAACTAAACCCATAAAGAAGGTAAAAATAAGGAAAATTTCTCCTAAAATCAATGGGATTTCTACTCTATGGATAAAACGCACTTCCTGACCATTAGGGCTGCCTTTGAGTAACACCCCGCCTAATAACGACGCCGCGGCACCTGAAGATAAACCCGATGCTAAAAACAACAAAGGTAACACAGGGTTATTTAGCATAGGGAAGCGTGGCTGAGCCGATAATAAAAATCCGGTATAGGCACCTAGCGACACAGAAAAGATGATCAACAACCCCGTTATTCCAGCTTCATACTTCGCGAGCATTGTGGTTATTTTACACACTATCGGGAAGCGAGGTTGGCACCATTCTTCAATAGGTTTACGGAATACAACAGCAATCCAAGCGTACATGAATACTTGATAAATCAACAAGATCAATACACCCATCGACATCACTGAGGTGGGATTGTAGAACACAAGTATTTTCCAAAAATCCCATGGTTTGGTTAAATCTAATACCAAAATCCCCAAACCTGCTAAAACGGAAACTGCTGCAACAATACACGCTGCTTGAACAAAGCCTGAACGGTATGCTTGTTCTTTAAGGCATACATGTTTCAGCAATACGGCAAAGAACATCGCACCGGCAGAAACCCCTGCTAGGAATAGATATATGGCAATGGGCCAATGCCAGACCAAAGAGTCAAAATGCAAAGCGTTCATAATATAATCTCCCCTTGTTTGGCTGTAATACGAAACAGTTTGGGCCGGGTACCTAAATCTAACTTGGTCCGTTGTGTTGGATTAGCTTTTAACAGCATAACCAGTTCAGACTCAGGATCTTTAAGATTACCAAACACCAATGCTTTGGTTGGACAAGCTTCTACACAGGCAGGTTGTTTATCTTGTTTGAGATTAGTTTCCCTGCAAAAGTCACATTTGTCGGCTGCCTTAGTCACAGGATTAATAAAACGTACATCGTAAGGGCAGGCTAAAATACAGTATTGGCAACCAACACATTTATCTGCATTAACCGAGACAATGCCGTTTTCTTTATCGATAAAGGCGGCTCCAGTCGGGCATACATTAACGCAAGGCGCATCTTCACAATGTTGGCAGGAGTGGCGGCTAAAGTGGTAATACTGATTTGGATACTTGCCATAAGGGCCCGACTGTTCAATGCTCAGCCTGGTGACACCTTCGGGAACATGATTCACTTCTCGACACGCTTCAACACAAGCGTTACAACCAATACATTTGGTTTCGTCATGTAGCATGGCGTATTTTAAATTGTTTATTCTTATGCCCGTATCGGCATTGGCTTGATCGCGACTGAGTGGATATACCGACACGCCGGCAACCAATGCACAGGTGCTTTTAAGGAAATGTCTTCTTGAGTTTTCCATGATTAGTTACCTCTGCACTGTGTGGCAATTTCGGCACACATTACTGCTATCTTTTGCTCCTAAGCCCATTATTGGGTCTGATTCAGGATGCAGTTTATGGCAAGATGTACAACTCACTTTTTGTGCGTGTACGTTGTGAGTCCACTCCGCTTGAGCTATCTTTTTAGGTGAATGGCATTTCAAACACACGCCATTTTTAGTATCGATTGTCATGTCGTTTTCCACAGAGAATACCATCAGGTCATTGGGTTTCTTAGGGTGATTGCCTTGTTCACCATGGCATGAACTACAACTCATTTTTAACTGTTCTTGAGCATGGTGACCTTGCATTGCCCCATTGCGTTTATGGCATTTCATACATGAGTCATTGTTAATTTGCTCAGTAGAGTCAGCGCTATTTGCTCCCTGACTCATAAGGGCAAACGACAATACGCCTACACTTAACATCAGTAGCCAGTTATTCCGGGACATAATCAGTCCTCTCTACAATAATGGATTATCAAAAAATAGCGGGTGAAAACAGATTGCCTTCACCCGACAGGGTCTTCATACCGGTAGGGATAGCTTTAACATTTGCATGTCGTAAGGTTTGCCTCGAACAATTTCAACTAATTTAATGTTGAATTCTTCAAACAAACTTTTTGCGTTAGCATCATCTTGTTGACTGAAATCAGAGATAACCAATTTCACTTCCGACGAGTCATGATCAATTACAACATAATCGAGTCGTGTATGATTTTCTGCTGCAGTTTGGGCATCCATTTCAAACACTGTGTCGATTGGAACGTTGCAACAAACGTCATATTTGACGCCCACCATCGCTTTTAGTGATTTTAAAAAGTTAAAGCTCTGAGTATCAAAAAGCATTTTTTTGAACTTAATTGCGTGCTCTTCAGTATCGGTTTTGAAGAACTTTATACAAGTCATAATGAAAATAACTAATATAAAAGGAACAACAATAAACAACACAGAGTACACAAACGCATAACTTAAAAAGACTGAAGTAATCATATTATCCTCCAAAGAATCATTTTTAATTTATTGTTTTATGAATTAAAAATACGTCGTTGACGTACGATTAATATTATCCTTATATTTTGGTTTTAAATTGATCGTAATCAATTAGTTGAGGTGGTTTTAATTTATTTGATCGTAGTTATGATTCAGGTCTGATTGCTTTTTTTTGCATTTTTAATTGGTGTATATATAGAGTGAATAAAGTGAGAGTGACAATTGTAAAGTTGTAATTTGGTTATTTTTAATATTGATTTATTAAAAGTTAATAAATCAATATGTGAATATCTACTTTATCAAAATTCTAGTTGTTTAATTTGATATTACAATATATGAAATTAGCTTTTACCAAGCTGAGCATCAATCGCTTCAAGCATTCTATGCGAAATATGCAGTGTTAAAAAATTCATTTTTATGATCTGGAATAAGTAATCATTGAATACTTAAAATAACGTTATGAACTCGTTTTAAAAGCGTTAGAATACTAGGCTGCATACCTAAAAGGGAGTATCTAAGATGAAGCCAATTGACTTAGATAAATTAGATTTATTAACATTATCTATATTAGTGAGTCTTTATGAAAATAAATCAGCGACACATGTTTCTAGAATATTAGACGTGCCAGCTTCAAAGATTAGCCGTTGTTTGCACACTGCAAGACTAATATTCGGCGATGAGTTGTTTATTAGACGGAAATACGGATTAGTACCAAATGATTATGCAGGGAAAATTTATCCCATTGCTAAGGAGATAGTGGAGTGCGCTAAGCATTTCAATCGACTTAATAGTGCTGAGCAGTCGCATAATCGGTACTTTGAATTGGTTATCCCTGGCATGATTGCTTATGCTTATCCGCGAGCATTGATGAAAGCGATTAAAGAGCACAATAAAAATATTCATATTAATGTGAGCAGTTGGAGTAGCCATTCTTTGGAGAGTGTCACTAGCGATCCACACTGCATTGTGATGTGTTGTTGTAAAGGTCCTGAAGAAATTCTTTGTTTTGACCAAAAACTACAGGTTGAAGTGCTTGCGACAATGAATCGACAATACTTACTCAGTTGCAGAAAACATCCCATATTAAAGCAGGACATCTCTTTAGAAACCATTTCGACATACCCATATATCAATACACTTATTGGCATTCAAGCACCGATACTTAATCCATTTCAGGAGTATTGCCAATCTAAGGATTTGACTCTTAATACTGAGATGACCATTACCAGCGTGTCTTCTTTATTTGATTACCTTTCAGACTGTCAATCACTAGCTATAACGCCCTACAAGGCGGTGTATGACATGTTAGATGAAGACTCAGGTTTACATGCTTGCCAGTTATCTGAATACGAATGTAATCGTCTTTTTGAGGTGGTAGAGCCATTAAAGTTGGTCTTAGTCACTCATCCTAGTGCTGATAATGGAGATACTGCATGGTTAAAACAACAAATTCGTGAGTTAACCCATGAGCTTATTTAATATAAAACTAGCTAATATGAAGATTTGCATAATTGCCTAATGATAAAAAGTTATACTGATTTTTGTATTTTCAATATAACAGAGGATATTTAGTTTTTTGATATTTAGTTATTGCTTATTCTTAGAAATGTAAAAGGTAATTTTTGCATCTTGAGGCAAGGATGTTGATATCAGTATTGTTAAATTACAATGCTGATGATGTAATTTACAAGGTTAACTTTATCATTATCTGTGCCTGTAATTTATTAATATTAAGTCAATGTTACAATCGAATTTGATATATTTCACTGATAGGTTTGCTGGCAAACACGTTCAATGCGAATTACAGGAATACTTACCTACTCGATATTTATAAGATGCATTTTTTTATCACCTTAGTTTATCAACTTAGTGTAGTGATATCGTTAGGCTCAAGATATCATTGTATATTATCGGCTCTTAAGAGAGTTACAGTTTCATTAGAACATTACAGATACACAAAACTCAGCGCCGCAATTGATGTATGTACAATAAAGGTCTTCTAAAGGCTGCATAAAAATCCGATAACTAAGATTATCGGATTGTTGTAGGTTAAAAAGAACGGTCAAGTTAACGGTTGAGTTTCTTAATTTTAACGGCTAACTTATCGGCATTATGCTTCAGTGTCCTTTTGTCCTTCCTAATGCTAGGTTATTTCTGCACTTGGTTGATCGTGCGAAAAGGTCATTGTCACTCACAGCCTTATTCATTTAGATAATCGCCTAGTTCTAGACTACAAGTATTATATAGCCTAGCAATGACCATCATGCATAGTATTAATTCTAGTGGCGGATTATAGCCATTTCAAACGGTAGAATAAGTACATCTGCAAGCCAATCAGTGCAAACAATCCGCCACAGAATGCGGCAAAAGCCCAGTTGGATTCAGCACCCGGTATCCCGCCAATATTGACGCCCAATAAGCCTGTTAAAAAACCTAATGGTAAAAATACCGCTGAAATTAGCGATAAGAAATACAATCGTTGATTCACTTGTTCTGACTGTTGTGATTGGAGTTCTTCTTGTGTGACGCTGGCACGATCGCGTATCGCATCAAGATCTTCTATCACTCGAATAAGGGTTTCATGTATTTCACGTAAGCGGACTTTATCGTTATCGTCAAACAGTTCGCTGGCTTCTTGTAACATACGAGAAAATGCTTCTCGTTGTGGCGCGAGATAACGGCGTAATACCACGGTTTGTCTGCGCAGTTCGGCAATGTCGGTACGCAAGGTTTTGTTTACTTGAGTGACTACGCGTTCTTCTAACTCATCGAGCTGCTCTTCAAGCTTGCCAATAAACTCCACTTTACGTTGTGTAAGACGCTCACAAATGGCCATGATAAAGGCTGCACTATCAACTGGGCCTTTGCCTTGCTTTATCGCATCAGCAACATCGATCACCGATTGTAGTTGGCGCTCGCAAGTTGAAATGATTTTGTGCTCTTCAGCGTAGATCCGCACTGCTACCATGTCTTCTGGATCTGAATTGGGGTTTAAATTAACCCCTCGTAACGCCAGTAAAATTCCTTTGTCGGAACTTAATACTCGTGGGCGAGTATCGGTGGCCAACAGTGTATCCATCTCAACCCTTTGTAAACCAGAGTTGAGGATCCATTTACGTGCTTTAGGTTCACGATAGCGAAGATGTAGCCATAAAAGCCCATCAGTAGGCTGCCATAGTGCTATTTGTTCAGCGGAAAGTGACTGGCCTGCATTTGGTCCAGTAAGCAACAAGCTGTATATAAAACCATTATTCATTATCAGAAATTCCATGTGATCACTATTGCAATAATTTACGCTACTTTTTAATCTTGCCCAAGTTTAAAACGACCTTATAAAATGAAATTCTTTATTTATCGAGCATTTAACCATCAAGCGCAAAATTTGATGAACTAACCAACTGCAGAGTGGCCATTCATCGGTTAAAATAGAAAAAATGCTAAAAAAAGAGTACTAGTATGGAATATCAATTTCGTCGAAACCGCCTCGAAGGCTCAGTCTTTGCTGAATTTAGCATGGGTCATGAAGTATTAGGCAGATGGTTTGCTGAAGAGCTTGGTGACGACAAGAGCAAAGCGAATCATATTCTCACCCAGATAGTGTTAATCAAATCTGGGGCGCTTAACCATTTGCGTGATGTTGGTGGAGATTTAACCATCGATATCGACTCTGAGCAAGTGAGAGTGTTTGCCAGCGTGATTGACTCAGAGGAAGAACATTTATTAGAAGACTCTATGAGCCTCTATGATGCGGAATCTGAGTCTTATTGTGGACTAGAAGACTTTGAGTCGGTGCTGCAAAGCTGGTTAGCATTTATTAACGATAAATAGCCATTTCTTATTTCTAGCGGGAGTTAAATAACAACAAAACCACGTTTATGTGGCCTTGTTGTTAAGTGTGGTTTGAACTTTGGCGCGGGCTAATTGTTAAGGTAGCGTACCGCCATTTCAGTGCGAGATTTAGCATTTGCTTTACGCAGTAAATTCTTCACATGAACTTTAACAGTACCTTCGCTGATGTGTAAATCTTCGGCGATCATTCGGTTACTTTTGCCTTCAGCTAGCTCTTGCAATATTTGCAATTCACGCGGGGTTAAATTCTCTATCCAGCTGTTGTCGTCAATCGTGTTTTTCAACTCATAAAGATAAGCTTCTACTTCATCACTAATCACTCTGTGACCCAGCATGGCTTTTTTGAGTTGCTCTAACAATAAATCAGGCTCAGTGTCTTTGAGTAAATAGCCGTCAGCACCAGCCCGCAGTAGTCTAACGACATCTTGTTTAGCGTCTGAAACGGTTAAAATCACAATTCTTGCTGTTACTCCCTCTTGACGCATAGCGTTAAGAGTATCAAGCCCAGACATGCCTTTCATATTCAAATCGAGCAGAATAATATCGGGTTCATCTTCGGCTACCGCGGTAAGAGCTTCTAGTCCCGTGCCCGTTTCACCAAAAAGTGAAAAGTCACCGTCGGAGGTGATTAATTGGCAAATACCACGACGTAATAATGGATGATCATCGACAACAAGTACGGAATACGGCTTACCCATTTAAAGGCTCCTGTTGAGGTGGAAAACTCAGCGTTACTGTCGTGCCGCCGAGGTGATTACTATTGAACGAGACGGTACCATTAAGTTTGTTGGCACGCTCATGCATGATGCCAATGCCGAAATGTTGGTCTCGTTCAGCTATATGTGTCACACCAATGCCATCATCACAAATTGAAATAGTAATCATGCCATTGCCAGTTAACTGACAATTTACCACTATATGGGCAGGGTTAGCGTGTTTAATTGCATTTATTGTCGCTTCACGAATTAATTGTAAAATATGAATGTGCTGTTTAGCTTCCAGTAAATGTGCTGAAAGTTTGTAGTTTAATTGGATATCGATATTGCTTTGATGACGTAATTGATCCAACATGACTTCGATAGCTTGACTTAAATTAGGTTCTTTTATGGTTAATCTAAATGTAGATAACAGTTCACGTAATTGTACATAAGCAGTACTCACACCTTCATTGATCTCGGTCAATTGACCTTCCACTTCAGGACTACGGCAACTGTGATCAAGGCTTTTACGTAATAAACTGACTTGAATTTTTAGAAAGGATAATAACTGCCCAATTGAATCATGTAATTCTCTAGCGATGACGGCACGCTCTTCCAGTAACGCCAGCTGTTGACGTTGTTCCGAGGCATTATGGATGGTAATAGAACGGGTTAACATCATGGCAAAGTTTTCAAACAATTGATTATTCAATGGCTTATTAGATATTACTTCTAAATAGCCCATTTGCGTCATTTCTATCAATAACGGAAACTGTACCGATTCAGTGGATAAATCGTCAGGCCAACCGCCTTCAGCTTTAATGACGTCTTTAGATCCATCCTCATGCTCAACAACTAATCGAAGAAAGGTTAAGTCTTCATAATATTTCAGCTGATTGATTGCAGATTGCAGTGCTTTATAGTCGAGTTTATCAGCATGTAACATAACTAGGTTGTCGTATAAAAATTTTAGCTCGTTGTTTGCTCGTGTTAATGCCAAGGTTTTTTCGTTTACTTGGTTTTCTAAATCTTCATATAAATTGGCTAATTCTGCTGCCGTTTTTTGCAATGCATTACCCAGAGCGGTCAGTTCAATATAACCCGTTTTAGGCATTTCAACTTTGAAGTTACCTTTGGAGATTGTTGCTGCACTATCCATCAATAATTGTAATGGTTTAACAACTCGTTTACGTGTGAATACTACGGCAAAGAAGGCGATAACAAGTAAAATTGATAAACCGATAATCTGTCCAATAACCAATAGTTTTAGTTTAAAGGCCGCGAACAATTCCATCTTTAATACCAAGGTATCAATGGTGTCGACAAAATCAGTTAACGAGGCTGAGTACAGTCGCGTATTCCCTTCTCCAATATACACTCTCATCACTTGCCATTTGTCGATAACCAATAAATATTGGTCGCGCAACTCTTTGGGGCTGTACCATTGAAGAGAACGTTTAAGCGCTTCTGAATTAAGCGTATTTTCGAATTCAATAATTTTTTTATCGGTATTGTTACTACCGGCATTGGTATACAGCAACAATCTATAACTTTGCATCCGCAGTGAACCAGAGGCGTTGATGCCTTTGGCATCGCCTAAGCTGAAGGTTAAATTGACGATAGAAAATACCGCTAAGCTTGATGACAACAAAATTAGAATGAGCATTAAACTTAAAATGGTGGAAGTAAGGCTGCCACGAGTAAACATAAGATCCTGCAGTTGATATCGATTAGTGATTAAAAATAAGTCAAAGTTACTGTTTTATATGATGTCCAATAGTGTGTTCTACATTAGGTATGTGTTGATAACATTAACAAGTTTACAAAACTGTGAGATACATCCTGTTTACATGTTGATCTGGCGCAAACTTTCATCGCTATACCCCATAAGGGGTATATTTAAAGCGGTGTTAAATCGCTAACTTTGACGATGGAGATGTCGTGATTATTAAATTAAATATAATGTAACACGGAGATAAAGGGTGATGAAGATGAATGTAAAATCAATTGCACTGAGTGCAGTGATTGCAACCAGTTTTTTAGCCGCTGGCGCAATGGCGAGTGAGAAAACCGAACCTCGTAATGAAGTTTATAAGGATAAATTCTCTAAACAGTACGACAGCTGGCATGCTACTGATGAAAGCAAAGAAGTTGTCGATATGTTAGAAAAAGTACCTAGCCTAGTTGTTTTATGGGCTGGTTACGGTTTTGCTAAAGATTACAATGCTCCACGTGGTCATATGTATGCGGTAACTGACGTAACGAATACATTGCGTACTGGTGCACCAAAAAATGCTGAAGACGGTCCAATGCCTATGGCATGTTGGAGCTGTAAAAGCCCTGACGTACCTCGCGTGATTGAAGAGCAAGGTGAAGATGGTTACTTTAGCGGTAAGTGGGCTAAAGGCGGACCTGAAATCGTTAATGTTCTTGGTTGTGCCGATTGTCATGAAAAAGGCTCATCTAAGTTACGTATGTCACGTCCGTTTGCTGAACGCGCCATGACAACATTGAATACTCCATTTGATAAAGCTTCTCGTAAAGACAAGCAGTCAATGGTGTGTGCTCAATGTCACGTTGAATACTATTTCGAGAAAACAGCAGAACGTCCTGGTTTTGTTAAATTCCCTTGGGATATGGGTACCACTGTTGAGCAAATGGAAGTGTATTACGACAGCATGGAGTTCTCTGATTGGACTCACGCAGTGTCTAAAACACCTATGCTAAAAGCACAACACCCTGGTTATGAAACTTGGAAGTTGGGTGTTCACGGTCAAAATAACGTGAGCTGTGTTGATTGTCATATGCCTAAAGTGACTAACGACAAAGGCCGTAAATTTACTGACCATAAAGTGGGTAACCCGTTTGATCGCTTTGAAGAAACCTGTGCAACTTGTCACAGCCAAAGCAAAGAGTTTATGGTTAATCTAGTTGATGAAAGCAAGCAGAAAGCACAAGACTTAAAAGCACGTGTTGAAACTCAATTAGTTAAAGCTCACTTTGAAGCTAAAGCTGCGTGGGATGCTGGCGCAACTGAAGTTGAAATGAAGCCAATCTTAATGGATATTCGTCACTCACAATGGCGTTGGGATTATGCGACTGCATCTCATGGTGCATCATCACATGCTCCTGCTGAAGTATTACGTATTCTAGGAACTTCATTGGATAAAGCTGCTGATGCTCGTGTTAAATTGGCTCAGCTATTAGGTGCTAAAGGTGTTAAGCAACCAATTGCATATCCTGACACTTCAACTAAAGCAAAAGCACAAGCCGCTTTAGGCATGAACATGAAAACCATGAATGCTGAAAAAGCTGAGTTTAAGAAAACACTTGTACCTAAGTGGAAAGAAGAAGCTAAAAAGCGTGAAGCGACTTACAAATAAGTTGTACTTAGTAGCATAAAAACTCTCCTCAGGTGCAAACCTGAAAAATCTAACAAACAGCCCTCATTTGAGGGCTGTTTTTTTATGTGCGTTATACAGAAATAGTGACGTAACTTTTGGCTACTAGGTAACATAAAAGGTAGATGATTTACTGCACCAAAACGATGCGCTCATGTTTCTTGTGCACTCGATTGGTGCCTTAATGTTAATGAATAAAAGGGTGGGTAAAATAAAATCCATATATAACAGTGTGTTGAGAAAGTGGCCTAATGATTGAATTAACTCATTCAACAAATTAATAACAACTACATTTTTTCACACTTTTGGAGGTCGGGATGAAACTCGTCAGCGCTATCATTAAGCCATTTAAATTGGATGATGTCCGTGAAGCCATTGCAGGCATGGGCATTGAAGGTATGACTGTTACTGAGGTAAAAGGCTTTGGACGTCAGAAAGGTCACACTGAACTTTATCGTGGGGCTGAGTATCAAGTGGACTTTCTTCCTAAAGTAAAATTAGAAATTGCCACCAAAGATGAAAATTTGGACATGCTTATTGAAGCGATTACCAGTGCGGCACATACCGGCAAAATAGGTGATGGAAAAATTTTTGTGACTGATTTAGAACAAGCTATCCGTATCCGTACGGGTGAACTTGATAACGAAGCATTATAAGGAGGCTGGCATGGAAGAATTAACTCAATTAGGCCTGACGGTAACTGAACTACGTTTTGCATTAGATACGTTCTATTTCCTCATTTCAGGTGCGTTAGTCATGTGGATGGCTGCTGGTTTTGCCATGTTAGAAGCTGGCTTAGTTCGCTCAAAAAACACCACTGAAATTTTAACCAAAAACGTGTGTTTATACTCAATTGCATGTGTCATGTTTTTGCTTGTCGGTTACAACATCATGTATGTCGACAATGTTGAAGGTGGTTTCATCCCTTCTTTTGGTTCGTTAATCGGTTCGCAAGCTGATGGTGCAGACCATGCTTTGGAATCAGACTTTTTCTTCCAAGTCGTGTTTGTTGCTACGGCAATGTCGATAGTATCTGGTGCTGTGGCTGAGCGAATGAAGTTATGGTCTTTCTTAGCTTTTTCAGTCGTCATGACAGCTGTCATTTATCCTATTGAAGGCTACTGGACTTGGGGCGGCGGATTCCTCTCTGAAGCTGGTTTTGTTGACTTTGCTGGTAGTGGCATTGTACACATGGCTGGTGCTGCTGCTGCAATATCTGGTGTGCTGCTTCTTGGTGCTCGTAAAGGTAAATATGGTGAAAATGGCCAAGTTCATCCTATTCCTGGCTCTAACTTACCAATGGCTACCTTAGGTATGTTCATTTTATGGATGGGTTGGTTTGGCTTCAACGGTGGTTCACAACTGTTGGTTTCTGATGCTGAAAACGCCAGTGCTGTCGCTAAAATCTTTGTAAACACTAACTCTGCCGCCGCATTTGGGGCAATCTCAGCGCTTATTGTGTGTAAAGTTGTTTGGGGTAAAGCGGATTTAACCATGATTTTAAACGGTGCGTTAGCGGGGTTAGTCGCGATTACTGCTGATCCTTTATCACCTTCGTTGTTAATGGCCGGTGTGATTGGTTTGGTTGCTGGTGCAGTTGTTATTTTTTCTGTGATTGCATTTGACCGAATTAAAATTGATGACCCAGTAGGTGCCATTTCAGTGCACGGTGTTGCAGGGTTCCTTGGACTAATGTTAGTGCCATTATCAAATGCTGATGCTAGTTTTGGTAGTCAGTTATACGGTGCAGCAGTAATCTTCATTTGGGTATTTACCACATCGTTATTGGTATGGTTTGTATTAAAAATGACTATGGGTATCCGTGTGACCGAAGAAGAAGAGTACAACGGTATGGATGCTTCTGACTGTGGAGTAGATGCTTACCCTGAGTTTGTGAGTGTTAAAACCGCGGGTTAATGAGTTAATTAGCTAACATTGAAAACAGAACCTTTAGGTTCTGTTTTTTTATGGATTAATAACATTATTATCGACTTACTTGAGGTAAATAATGAAGGATGTGCTAGCTTAACGGTATACACTATAAGATGAAATTTGTGACGAGGTAATGATGAAACCAGCACTGATAAATTTATTAATGGGATCTTTGTTATTGAGTGCGACGAGCCATGCTGGCACCGTTGTGGTGCGCCAGTCATCAACGCCTTTTGATGCTTTTGCTGTACGCGATCTTGTATTACAACAGCACCAATGGCAAGAGTTGTTAAGGCAGCAACAGCAGATAACGATTTTACAATCATTGCCTATCGGTTGCTTAGCCGTGACGTCACCATTTGATTATTTTAGCTGTGGCCATCAATTTTATCGTCCCTATGAATATCAAGACAGACAACTTTTTATCCAAATAGATCCTCCAGTTAGTGATAATCCACCTCAGTAGCAAATAAGTCGTTACAACCTTACCGTTGTAGTTTTGGCCTAATGGGTAACTATTGACTATGCTTTTAGATAGCGTATTCCTATCTGAGGGCTGAATAATGTTAACTCATCACTCAAAAAAGACAGAGATTAATCCCCTTACTCATGATGACCAATTAAAACCTAAATGGACTCATCTACTGTTTACTGTTTTACTTTTCAGTATGAGTGCTTGTCAATCAACTCAACCCCAAAACAAAGCTGTAAAGATTGCTGACCTATTTCATGATGAAATGTTCATGCCTGTTGATACTGTGTCTATTGATGATATTTATCGTTTACCTGAAAAGTTTGTCGCACAATTTAGACGACAGTTTCAAGCCGATGGTACTCTTCGTAATCAAAATGTTATGGCTAATGAATGGTTGGCGCAATATATAGGCGCACAAGATGGTGGTTTTGAATACCGTGATAATGTGACTCGCTCGGCCAGTGAAACCGTGCTTAATCGTCAAGGTAATTGTATGTCTTTGGTTGTGTTGTCGGCAGCACTGGCTGATGCGTTAAATGTGCCCGTGGAGTTTAATGACATCGATATTGAACCCGTGTGGGATAGACGAGGTGGTTTTTATTTAGTTAATGGTCACGTTAATTTACGTTTATTACCTCCGAGGTCAAATAACACAGTGTTATTTAGAGGTACAGATGTTCTAGTGGACTTTTTACCTGAACGTTCTGTGCGTGCTTATCATAAAAAAACAGTTAATAAGCGCCAGTTAACCTCGATGTTTTATAACAATATTGCAGCAGAAGCGTTGATTAACACCGATTATGATACAGCTTATGCATTGGTTAAAAAAAGCATTCAACTGGATCCGCAACATGTTGCAGCAATCAATACCCTAGCGGTTATTTATCGACATAAGGGCTACGAAGATGAGGCTGAATATGCATATCGTTTAGCGCTACAAATTGACTCTCAAGATTTAACGACATTATACAATTTGGCGTTGATTTTAGGTCAACAAGGACGTTTAGATGAATGGGCACAAATACATAAGGTGCTTGAGCTCGCGAGAATAAATAATCCGTTTTATTATTTTGACATGGCTCAACAAGCGTATTTTGATAAGCAATATCAAGATGCACTCATATGGTATAAACGAGCTGTTGATAAAGCGGATTATCGCCATGAGTTTTATTTTGGTTTGTCTAGGGCTTATTGGGCAACGGGTGAAGAGCGGTTGGCTGAGAAAAATCTTAAACGTGCGTTGGCCTTAAGTGATAATAGTAATAAGCAACGCTACCAAATTAAGCTGCAAGCGTTGAAACAGAATTAGTACCTTTAAGGCATTTGATGCTGTGGTTGATAATTGTTTTGTTCAGCTAGGTCGAGTATCTCTTGGTAGCGATATGACTGTTTGAGTGTAGTAATAGCACTATCTACTCGGTTAGCTATTATTTGATCATGACAAGCAATTTTTCGTTGTGCAGGGTCAAACAGTACCACTTCTGTTACTGGGATACTGGTATCGAGTTTTGATTTGAGTAAATGACGATAATATTCAAATATCCGTCTTTCTAAAACAATGACTTCAACATATCCATTAAATAACATCACCACTTGGCTTTTTTGATTGGTTATTTCACTGTAGTGAGGGTTAGCATTCGCGATGTCTTTAAACTCATCACCTAAGTATTGTTTTGAGTTTTGAAATCCTAAAATAGACAATGCGCTAAGATCGTTAAATTGTTCAATTTGAAGGTTGTTTCTTGATAAGTAAAACACGCTATTTTGATATTCAAGTAAGCTTTGCGTATAAAACAGTCCTTCCACATTATCAGGGGCATTGATCATGCAGTCTATTTTATTGGTTTTAACTAGACGCTGTGCACGTAAATTAGGCGCATGAACAATTTCTTTTATGTCTATATTTTCACTGTTCAGAGCTGCCTTCAAAAGGTCATACTGCACGCCAGCATTTTCATCGGTAAAGAAATAAGGTGCAATACTGTTACTGGTAGAAAAACTAATACTATCAATGACTGGAATCAATTTTTCATGGTAAGTTTGCGAGTGAAATTCGACTAATTCGTGTACATCATCGATTGGATCAACGGACGTGGCAATGGCGGGATAGCAAAGAGTTAATAATAAGCTTAATAAAAAAATTGACCAATATTTCAATGTGTTACCCTCCTCTTGATAGCTTGCCAAGTATTAAGTCGCTCATCTTCCTTGTGTTGAATTAATGATGTTAATCACTAAAGTAAAGCATATTAATATCATTAGAGTGTCTTTTTGATAAGACAGTTTGTTTTAGTGATATTAGGTGCTAAACAATCAATGTATAAGTGTATTCCATACTCGTTTTACGCAGCCGTTAACTTAGCTGAGTTGCTATTGCTTCTTATTACGTATTCCCAATCACTTATGTATAGTCTCTGTTATCGGCACTGATGAATAATACTTGATTGATTTGTCGATAGATACTGGTTAAATTGATGATTCATGTTCATTTTTTCGATGGTTTTTTATCATTTTTAATGAATCGTATCAGCTGATTTATTTTTACTGAATCAGACACATAAGACGTTTTGCCGGAGTTGTAACCACTATGCATTATCAAAATGACGATATTCGTATCGATGAAATAAAAGAATTGCTGCCACCCATTGCGATTCTAGAACGATTTCCGGCAACCGAACATGCATCATCAACTGTTTTTAATGCGCGTAACAGTATTCATCAAATTTTAGCCCGTAAAGATGATCGCTTATTAGTGGTGATTGGCCCTTGTTCAATTCACGATCCTGTTGCCGCCTTAGAGTATGGTCAACGCTTAGTTAAATTGCGGGAACAGTATAAAAATCAGCTTGAAATTGTCATGCGAGTGTATTTTGAAAAGCCGAGAACGACAGTCGGTTGGAAAGGGTTAATTAATGATCCTTATATGGATAACAGTTTTCAATTAAATGATGGTTTACGGACCGCTCGTAAATTACTTGTCGATTTAAATGACTCAGGAATGCCAACAGCAGGTGAGTTTTTAGATATGATCACACCTCAATATGTTGCTGACATGATGTGTTGGGGTGCCATCGGCGCACGTACTACCGAATCTCAAGTACACCGTGAATTATCATCGGGGCTGTCTTGTCCTGTAGGATTTAAAAATGGTACCGACGGAACCATTAAAGTGGCTATTGATGCCATTGGAGCCGCGAGTGCGCCACATCATTTCTTGTCGGTTACTAAGTTTGGTCATTCGGCCATAGTGTCAACTAAAGGGAATCCAGATTGCCATATCATTTTACGTGGGGGTCGAGCACCTAACTATAGTGCCGAACATGTGTCTGATATCGCCAAACAGCTTGCTAAGTCAGGCTTAACTGGCAATATTATGATTGATTTTAGCCATGCTAATAGTAGTAAAGATTATAAAAAGCAGATGCTGGTTGCCGATGATGTCGCTGGGCAAATATCTCAAGGTAATCATGCTATTTTTGGTGTGATGGTTGAAAGTCATTTAGTTGAAGGACGCCAAGACCTCATTGAAGGTAGTGAATTGTGCTACGGACAGAGCGTAACGGATGCTTGTATTGGTTGGGATGACACAGAGTCACTTTTAGCAACACTCAATAAGAGTGTACTTGACCGACGTCAAGCCTGATATTTAAGTTAGTCACACCTAAAAAATAAGGCGCTCAATGCGCCTTATTTTTTTATATGTTGTACTAAGTATTCATTGGCCTTCGCTAAACTGCCAAAAGCAGAGATAAGATTATCACGACCTTTATCTTGCAGTTCAGGGTTACCTGATTCAATCATCATCCATACCCATGTTTGTATTAGTTGTAATGGTGGGTATTGAATTTTCGAGCTATCCAACATAAAGCATCCTTTAAACTAGTAAATCGTTATTTGTTTATTATCAAATAGGCGTTTATCTGTACTCGAAGAGTAACAAATTCTGCTTACAGAAATAACTCTATTTAGCTTAAAAAAGCACAAAATGGCTAAAAAAAATTAAAAAGTAGTATTTTAGTCTGTGTAATTTCATTCTTTGGTTGTTCTAAAGTAGTACTTGCGTGACATTAAAATAGCCATTTTATGATAAAAATGAGTGCGGACTTAATCCATCGTAATGTGACCGATGTCTGATTAGAAAATGACATATAATAAGACAATCAATATTAGATCGTGGTGAACTGCCTATAGCAGTAGTAATCAACTGGAGCATAAATGAGACCTTCTGCGTACTTCGAAGGCCCGGTAGGGAAGTTAAATTGGCATGTTTTAAGATTATTATGGCCATATTTATTAGAATTTAAAGCACGAGTCTTGTTAGCCATGATTTGCTTAATCGTTGCTAAAATCGCGAGTGTTGGGCTGCCATTTATTCTGAAAGAATTAGTCGACACGCTGGATAAACAATCCGCAGCCCAGATCATCGCCGTTCCTATCGGATTGGTGCTAGCTTATGGCATGGTCCGTTTGCTCAATGTCATTATTGGCGAGATACGGGATACGTTATTTGGCCGCGTTACTGAACGAGCAATTCGCCGCCTTGGAAGGGCTGTTTTTGAACATTTACATCGGCTCGATCTTGATTTTCATTTAGATCGCCGTACCGGTGGCCTGTCTCGCGATATTGAACGTGGCACCAGTGGCGTCAGTTTTTTAATGCGCTTTATGGTATTTAATATTGTGCCAACACTGCTTGAGATTGCCTTAGTGATTGGTATTTTCTTTTATAACTATGGCGTCAGTTTTGCACTGATCACCTTGTTTTCTGTGGTTGCCTATATTGGTTATTCAATTGTGGCAACAGAGTGGCGCACCGGTTATGTGCGTGATGCTGCAAGAGCTGACTCACTAGCTAATACTCGTTCAATCGATAGTTTGTTAAATTATGAAACTGTAAAATATTTTAACAATGAAGAATTTGAGTCACAACGATATGATTCTGCACTTGAACAATGGGAAGTGGCAAAGCGGAAAAACCGCTTATCATTGTTTGCTCTTAACGGTGGTCAGGCATTAATTATTGCTGTTGCTATGACGGCGATGATGGGGCTGGCTGCTTATGAAGTGAGCCAAGGCTCGATGACAATTGGTGACTTTGTCCTCATTAATGCTTTTATGATGCAGCTGTTTATTCCATTAAATTTTTTAGGCTTTGTTTACCGCGAAATCCGTGGAGCATTAGCTAACATTGAACGTATGTTTGATATTTTAGCCAAACAACCACAAGTGTTAGACCATGTCGATGCAATTGAAGCCAGTCCCACTGTCGGTGCGATAAAATTCACCGATGTAAGCTTTCATTACGATCAACGCGCTATTTTAAACAGTGTCAGTTTTGATGTGCCAGCAGGGAAAAAAATTGCCGTAGTGGGCGACAGTGGCGCAGGTAAATCAACAATCATTAAATTGTTATTCCGCTTTTATGATGTTGACCGTGGGTCTATCACTATTGATGGTATTGATGTGCGTCAGCTTAGCCAACAGGCCTTAAGAAGATCTATCGCAGTGGTACCGCAAGATACCGTCTTATTTAATGATTCTATTTATGAAAATATTAGGTATGGTCGCTCAGATGCGACTCACGATGAGATTATCGCGGCGATTAAATTGGCTCATTTGAGCGACTTTATTGAATCATTGCCAGATAAAGGTAATACCAAGGTCGGTGAGCGAGGATTAAAGCTCTCTGGCGGCGAAAAGCAACGTGTTGCTATTGCTAGAGCGGTGTTGAAAGGTGCACCTATTTTAGTGTTTGATGAAGCCACATCGTCATTAGATTCACGCTCTGAGCAAGCCATTTTGAGTGCTTTGCGAGATGCAGCAAAAGGTCATACAAGTTTAGTGGTAGCCCATCGTTTATCGACCATTATTGATGCAGACCAAATAGTCGTATTGAGTAAAGGTAAGATTGTTGAGCATGGAACACATGCCAGTTTGTTAGCTCAACAAGGGCTTTATGCTCGGCTTTGGCATATTCAACATGAACAGAAAGATTTGGCGAATGGGTAAGGGTTAAACAATGAATATTGCTACCTGATGTTGTCGGATAAAATACCGTCATCGGTACAAATAAGAACCTATTTATAGCGTAAAAGTTCAATATCTGACTACTTTAACAGCGCTGAATGGTGTTTAAATCGTCTGGTTATATTTAAGGCTAATGAATTTTTTGACGACAGTGATCAACGCAGTTAATCTATAGCCTAACTTGTGGGTTATTTATTCCGGATAACTTTATTTTTCAATCAATTGGATTTTATTAAAGGTGCGAATTCGTGTATGGAGGTGACTTGTGCATAATATTGCGTTAATTGCGGCGCTAGAAGGCACCCGACATCAAGTGACAACTGATTGGTTTGCTATTATGGCAATGCTTAAAACACGTAGCATGTCTGATGATGCTATTAACATTGTTTATAACGACTTGTGTGCTGGCTTAAGGGTAACAACTCGTGGGCTCACTTTAGCTAAGTCTATGAACAACGACCTCGATAAAAATATTATTAAATAAAGTGATGGTCCGCAGAACATTCTTTTCTAGTTTAAATCGGTTTAATTAACTCATGCAGGGTCATTGATTTGCATAATTTGCAGATAAAGTGATATCAACGGATTTTTTTGAAATGTTCAATTGATTTTAACCGCTATTATTTGGCTGGTTTATGTTATCAAATACTTGGAAGAAGATAGGAATTATATTGAGTTGATTCAGTGGTGACGAGTGCTGCTACTAATTATCAAAAGCTTACTTTTTCTGCCAACCAATACACACCATTTTTATGAGTGCTGCTGGAGACGGATCTAGTGTTAAGCGCTTAATTCTACCTTGTTCAAAACACACAAATTCACCTTCGATTTCTGTCATTCGATTACAGTTTTTACAGCTTAAACTTAAGCTTTTGACATTTAGATCTACTGCATTCGTTTTTATGTTCAACGCGAAATCCTCTGAATTAGTGCCTATTTAAAATCACATTAAGGCTACTTACTGTGATCGATATCAAAGTATATTGTACACGTTTTCTTAACTTCGGCAAAGTAATCCGCTAGGGGCCCCCAGTTATTTACTGTGATTGATGGTCTACTTTATTGCATGTGTCGGTAATGTTTATCGAGAGTTACTGCTACACCAGTGGATTGCACTATTCGGGCATGATGGCGGGTTAAGTATCTCGGGTCGGTTACACCACATGAATGTGCGATCATGGTTAAATCGTAATGTAAGAAATGATTGTAGTTTGCCACTCGTGCAGATTTATCTTTTGGATCTAAGCCTTTTTGCAATCGTATATTGTGAGTGGTTATACCGGTTGGGCAGGTGTCTCGGTTGCACTGTAGCGATTGAATACAACCTAAGGCAAACATGTTTCCGCGAGCAGAGGCAATAAAGTCGGCGCCAGTGGCTAATGCCCATGCCACGTATGACGGCATGATCATTTTACCGGTCGCAATAACCTTAATGCGTTGTTTAAAGCCACGTTCATTCAGTAAATCAACCAGTAACGGTAAACTTTGGCGCAGTGGTAAACCCACATTATCCATTAAAGCTTGGGGGGCAGCGCCCGTACCACCATCGGAACTGTCTAAGGTGAAAAAGTCTGGCGCATATTCAATACCACGACGCTCAATTTCATCTAGGAATTCAGTAACCCAAGACATATCACCTAATACCGCTTTAATACCGGTTGGTTTACCGGTGATATCTCTTACTTGATTGATCATATCGACAATGTCAGCCACATTATGTAATTCAATATGGCCATTGGGGCTTATGGAGTCTTGCCCTGCTGGAATACCGCGAATGGTTGCTATTTCTTCGGTGACTTTTATTGCCGGTAAAATGCCTCCTTTTCCAGGTTTCGCACCTTGGCTTAATTTAATTTCTAACATTTTTACTTCAGAATGAGCGGCAATATCGGTCAGCTTTTGTGGATCTAAATGACCATGCTCGTTACGCACTCCGTATTTAGCGGTACCTATCTGAAAAACTAAATCACAATGTCCTTTGAGATGATAAGGGCTTAACCCCCCCTCACCAGTATTGAGCCAACAGCCTGCTTTTGCTGCGCCATGGGATAGTGCTGTAACGGCTGGACGAGACAAGGCTCCAAAGCTCATTGCCGAGATATGGCAAATTTTATCAGTTGTGTAAGGGTGTTTACATTCAGGACCAATGGTTACTGCGATGGTTTGGTGAGTGTCATGATCACTGACCGGGAATGCTGAGTTCATGAACATTACCGCACCCGGTTTATCCAGAACTTGTGTCGACCCAAACGCAATTGTTCGGTCAACATTTTTAGCTGCGCGATATACCCAACTGCGTTCGGCTCGATTAAACGGCAGTTCTTCGCGATCTTGAGAAAAAAAGTATTGTCTAAAAAACTCACCTTGTTTTTCAAATATATATCGAAAACGACCGATAACAGGATAGTTGTGTCGTATTGCTTGTTTTGTTTGCAGTTTGTCAGCGATAAACATGTAAATTACAGCGATCAATAATAACCAAAATAACACTAAGAAAAGACCGGAAAAAATATCTATTCCCCACATAAACCAATGTTGTTGTGGCATGTTGTTATTCCTATCTGGCTATCAATCTGATTACCATATTAGCAGATGTTCATTTGGGCAAGTTAAATTGATGATGTTAATCAACAAGCTATTATTTAGTAAACGTAATATAAATAAATTTTTCTTAATTGTTTTAATGTATGGCTTTAGAAATGTGTATTTTGGTCGATAATTAAGCTATCGGTCATTGTATGTGAGCTAATATCATGGAAATTAAACAATCAAATAGCAGTAATGCGAGTCCACTGCGTGACAATAAAACAGTCAATACACCGCAAACTTCATCAACCCACCAAGCTGAAAAAAATACGCCGGTTGAGCCTAAGTTAACCAGCAATCAGCTAAGTCGACAAATGATGAATAATTCGATTTTAGCGGCGCAAGAAGAGGTCAGTATTGCTGCGGGTGATAAGTCTATGGCATTACTTTATCGTGCCGCGATTGAAGCCATTAATGAAGAGCTTGCGCCAACGCTAGGGGAGAACTCAGTCCAAAAGAGCATTGAAAGTGGAGTGGACTACTCTCCTGAAGCGACAGCCGATCGTATTGTCAGCTTTGCCACAAATTTTTTCTCGACACATCAGCAACAAAATAAATCCATGGGATTTGATGAGCAAGTTAGCAGTTTTATGGTGAAAATTGGTGATGCTATTGATCAAGGTTTTAAAGAGGCTAGCGATATCTTATCTGGGCTCAAAGTATTAGAAGGCGATATTGCAGCAGGAGTCGATCAAACCTATGAGCTCATACAGCAAAAACTTGCTCAGTTTCAACAAGACCGCCTAGATGCCCATTCAGCTAAGCAAGATTCATCAACTACGTAAACTTAGCTCTGTTCTTTTAAGTGAGTTAATCGCGTGTGATTATTCACTATAGATATAAATCGGGGAGGCTTTTAATTAAGCAAATATCTGTATAGATTGGTATTATAGTAAATACATACGCCAGTCTAAAAGGAACAAAGTCATGTGGATTACCGGTACCGTGCTAAAACGCATTGATTGGAATGATAAATTATTCTCGTTGCGTATCAAAGCCGATGTCGAACCTTTTATCGCAGGTCAGTTTATTAAGCTCAGCCAAATGCGTGATGATAAACGTGTCGCGCGTGCGTATTCGCTTGTAAATCCCCCTGGGACTGATTATGTCGAGGTGCTGGCTGTTGCGGTAGAGGATGGTCAGTTATCTCCAGATCTAAAAGCATTAAGCCCTGGTGATACCATTCAAGTCACGCCTAAAGCGACCGGTTTTATGACTTTAGATGAAGTCCCTAAAGGGGCATTGCAAGGCAAGCATTTATGGCTGTTAGCGACAGGCACTGCAGTGGGTCCATTTATCTCTATGCTTGCAACCGATGAGCCATGGCAACGCTTTGAAAAAGTCGTGTTAGTTTATGGTGTAAGGCTTGGTGAAGATTTAGCTTATTTAGAAACGATTAAACAGTTTATTAGCCAACATCCTCTTCAGTTTGTGTTTATTCCAATTGTGACCCGTGAAGATTATCCCGAAGGCTTATCATGTCGCATTCCTGATGGTATTAGCAGCGGATTAATTGAACAGAAAGCAGGCTTAGGGATTAATGCAGAACATTCTCAAGTGATGATTTGTGGTAACCCAGGAATGATAAATGATGCGCAAACCGCTTTAGTTGAAAAAGGCTTAGTAAAAAATCTTCGACGAGCGCCTGGACAAATTACGGTCGAAAAATACTGGTAGTGTTTTGGTCAATCATAATTTCATGATAGTGGCTTAAGCTTGCCATATTGGCTTACAGCATAACAATTTGATGTTTTAGCCTTGGCGTTTTAACTGCTGAATGTGAAACAGCACTTGCTCCTTTTGATATGATCACTTACCCTGTTGCAATTGATAACCATTATCAATTGCGCCGGTGACGGCGGAATATTGATTCAGTTAAGGAGCGTTGATTAATGAAATTGCTAAAAAGTGTCGCATTATTAGGCTTGGCTTGTGTTGCTTCTTCTGTGAGTGCTGCAGATGCATTAACGGTTTATTCTTATCGCCAAGCTTTCCTGATTGAACCTATTCTAGAAAAGTTTACCGAGCAAAGTGGTGTCGACGTAAAGGTTGTTTTTGCTAAAGATGGCATTGCAGAACGTATGGTGCGTGAAGGTCGCCTATCTCCCGCTGACGTGGTGTTAACATCTGACTTCTCTCGCTTAATGGAATTAGTGGAAAAAGATCTTGTTTCTCCCGTCGACAGTGCGGTGATTAATAGCAATATTCCCCCTCAATATCGGTCACAACAGAACAATTGGTATGCGCTGACGATGCGTGTTCGTAATCTGTATTCTTCAAAAGAGCGTAGCGGTAAAATTGACATCGATTACGAAGACTTAGCTTCAGCAGAATACAAAGGTAAAATTTGTACCCGCAGCGGTAAACACCCTTATAACGTCGCATTAGTGGCGTCGATGATTGCCCATGACGGTGAAGCGAAAACGAAAACCTGGTTAGAAGGGGTAAAAGCTAATTTAGCTCGTAAGCCTCAAGGCAATGATCGTGATCAAGTATTAGCAGTTAAAGAAGGCATGTGTGACATTGCTATCGGTAACAGCTACTACTACGGCAACATGCTGATGGATAAAAATCAGAAAAGCTGGGCTGAAGCGGTTGAAATTAACTTTCCTAATCAACAGAACCGTGGTGCTCATGTAAACGTATCAGGTATGGCATTAGCCAAACATTCACCGCATAAAGATAATGCGATTAAGCTAATGGAATTTCTTACTTCAAACGTTGCACAGAAAATGTATGCAGAAGTTAATATGGAATATCCGGTAAAAGCTGATGTAGCACCATCTGAATTAGTGGCGTCATGGGGTGATTTTAAAGCCGATAGTTTGCCTATCTATAAGTTGGCTGAATATCATCAAGACGCTGTAAAACTGCTTGATGAAGTGAAATTTGATCTTTAATTGAAGCTTGTTTAAACATTATCAGCGCATTATCGATATGATTGATAGATTGATAGATTGATAGATTTATTGATGGTGCGCTAAGTTAACTCGGTATTATTTATGATTTTAGGTTTAACCAGAAGCTGGTCGCTTGCTGGTTATTTTATTACGGCAATATTAATCTTGCCACTGATTGCCTTAATTGTGCAGTCCACTCTTCCTGATCAAGCTGTATTTAGCCATTTATTCAATACAGTATTACCGACATACATCGCCAATAGTTTATTGCTCATGTTGTTGGTTGGACTTGGAACACTGGTTTTAGCTATTCCAGCTGCTTGGTTAATTGCCCGTTGTGATTTTCCCTTTCGCCGTTATTTTCAATGGTTACTCCTTCTTCCATTAGCGATGCCAGCCTACATTGTGGCGTATGTTTATACCGATATGCTTGATTATGCAGGTCCAGTGCAACGTGTATTAAGGGCTTGGTTTGGCTGGCAATCTCCCCTCGATTATTATTTCCCCGCGATACGTAGTCTTGGCGGGGCAGCGATAATATTGTCGTTAGTATTATTTCCTTATATTTATTTATTAGCGCGTACTGCGTTTATGGAGCAGTCTTCCAGTTTATTATACGCATCGCGTGTAATGGGATGCAGTCCGTGGCGCAGTTTTTGGCGTCTTGCAATGCCAATGGCAAGACCTGCTTTGGCTGTCGGCGTGGCACTTGTTGCAATGGAAACCGCAGCAGACTTTGCCACCGTGAGTTATTTTGCCGTACCAACATTAACCACAGCAGTTTACGACACGTGGCTCGGCTATGGCAGTTTAACCGCGGCAGCAAAGCTGTCAGCCATTATGCTGCTAGTGGTATTTTCTATGATTGGGGTTGAGCGTTTTGCCCGGCGTAAACAGCAATTATTTCAAAAACAATCCTCCCTCAACGAAGCTGACAGATATGTGTTGTCATCGAAAATGGCTTGGGTCGCACTAGGGTATTGCGCATTATTGTTGTTTATTGCCTTTTTGCTGCCCTTTATGGTGTTGTGTGCTTATGCTATTGATTATTTCAATGAGAGTTGGGATGTTCGTTTTTGGCAATACAGTCTAAACAGTTTATATATTGCCGCTATTGTTAGTGGTGTGTGCGTGGTTTTATCATTGATACTGATGTTTGTGCGCCGTGTGAGTCCGCGAAAAAGTGATCAGATTCCCGCAAGATTGAGCAGTACTGGTTATGCTTTACCGGGTACAGTGTTGGCGATTGGTGTTTTGGTACCGCTGACGTTTATCGACTTTGCAATTAACGATATTTACGATTGGTTTGGCGCCCGAGGCCCAGGTTTATTACTGACTGGCAGTGTTTTCGCATTGATTTTTGCTTTTTGTGTTCGTTTTATTGCAATATCCATCGGCAGTTTAGAAAACAGTTATAAGCGTATTTCCCCTTCTTTAGACATGGCTTGCATTACCCTCGGGCGAACGCCTACTCAGTTACTATGGCGAGTACATTTACCTTTATTGCGCAAAGGGATATTTGCTGGTGCTTTGTTAGTGTTTATTGAAAGTATGAAAGAATTACCCGCAGCGTTATTATTGCGTCCTATAGGATTTGAAAACTTAGCGACTTATGTTTTCCAATTTGTCTCAGATGAAAAACTAGAACATGGCGCATTGGCTGCTATTGTTATTGTGTTAGTTGGGCTTGTTCCCTTGATTTATCTTAATCGCTCATTGGAGCAACAAGGCTAATTATGTCAACCTTAACCATTGAAAATGTGTGTAGTGATTATGACGGTCAAGTGGTGTTGCGCCATTTAGATCTTACCCTGGCGCAAGGTGAAATTGTCGCATTATTAGGCCCCAGCGGTTGCGGCAAGACCACACTACTGCGTGCGATTGCGGGTTTACAAGCCATTAGCCAAGGTAGCATCAGCATCAATGGGCAAACGTTGAGTGGTGATGGTGTGTTCGTTGCGAGTGAGCAGCGTGGTGTTGGAATGATATTTCAAGATTATGCCTTATTTCCGCACTTAACCGTGGCAGACAATATCTTATTTGGGGTTAATGAACTCAATCGTACTGTGCGGTTAGCTCGATTAGAAGAAATGCTCGAGCTGGTTAAATTAACCGGGTTGGCGTCTCGTTACCCACATGAATTATCTGGTGGTCAACAGCAACGAGTGTCGATTGCGCGTGCATTGGCATATCAGCCAGAATTATTATTGTTAGACGAACCGTTTTCTAATATCGATGCGCAAGTCCGTAACGATATGATGTTAGAAATTCGCGCCATATTAAAACAACGTAATGTTAGTGCCGTGTTTGTGACTCACAGTAAAGATGAAGCATTTGTGTTTGCAGATAAACTGGCTTTATTTAAAGATGGCGCCATTATTCAGCATGGTAAAGCCGAAACCTTATACAGTGCACCAGCTGATCGCTACGTTGCCGATTTTTTAGGGGCGGGTAATTACTTACCTGTTACGGTTACCTCCAGCCATCAAGTGCACTATTCCTTGGGCGATCTTAGCAGCACAGAAGCATTGTCTTTGCCTATTGGCAGCCAAGGGCAATTATTATTGAGACCACAGCAAATTGAATTACATCCTAGCATCAATGGCCGAGGGTGCATTGTAGAAAGGCATTTTCTTGGTACGGTATGCCATTATCAAGTCCAAATTGGCGCTGATATTTTGAATGTTAGTAGCCAATTAACAACATTAATGGCAGGTCAACGAGTGGATATAAATATTACAGCGCATCCACTGGTGATTTTTAATTAACTATCAATGCTGTAATCTTAATCGTTCTGCTTATTCTTAATCTTAGTTCGGGGCAAAGTGGTGGTAAAATAAGCTAAATAGCTGGTTAGGTTTTATTTTTTGATCTCTAACTTTAGCGAGCTAGTCAATAATTGCAATGAATGATCAAGCTGTTATCTGCACGAATATGAGTACAATAGATATTACAAGCTGGCTAAATGTGAGTACACTTCAAGTAATTTAAATTTGATTAAGTTAATCTAATGATTAGCTTAACTGGTAAGAGATGTTAATCGCCGTCGAATAACATCAAAACGTTAAATTATCACCGTTTAGGCCGACATTTAGTATTAAGATGGATGAAGTTAATATGGGTAACCAAGTTATGCCTCGTGAACAGTTAGGAATTTGCGCAGAAGGGAATTTACACAGTGTGTACTTGATGTTTAATGCCAACGATGGTGTTGAAGATCAGTTACGCCCATCTATTGCTAATGTAGCGCAGTATATTTATGAACTCACGGATCAATATGCCGACAGTGCTTTTAATGGCTTTGTGGGTATTGGGGCTAATTTTTGGGATACCTTTTATCCAGAATCTCGCCCTGCATTATTAAAACCTTTTCCGGCCATGAGTGAAGGTAACCGTGATGCACCTGCAATGGAATATGATCTGTTTATTCATATCCGTTGTGATCGCTATGATATTTTGCATCTTGTCGCCAATGAAATTAACCAAATGTTTGAAGATTTGGTCGAGTTAGTCGATGAGGAACGTGGCTTTCGCTTTATGGACAGTCGTGACTTAACTGGTTTTGTTGATGGTACTGAAAACCCTAAAGGACGCCATCGTCAACAAGTTGCACTTGTCGGTGATGAAGATCAAGAATTTGTCTCTGGTAGTTATGTTCATGTCCAAAAATACATGCATAACTTAAGTAAGTGGCATCGTTTACCGCTTAAAAAACAAGAAGATATTTTTGGTCGTACCAAAGTTGATGATATTGAGTATGAATCAGAAGATAAGCCATTAACCAGCCACACAAAACGAGTTAACTTAAAAGATCCACACGGTAACGCATTAGAAATTTTACGTCAAAGCATGCCATATGGTTCGATTAGAGAACAAGGATTGATGTTTATTTCAGTATGTCGTACACCGGATCACTTCGAACAAATGCTCCGCAGTATGGTGCACGGTGATGGTCACGGGAATCATGATCATTTGATGTTGTTTACTAAAGCGCTGACTGGATCGTCTTTCTTTGTGCCATCATTGGATTTTTTAACTCAATTTGATGATGCGTAAACGCCAGTTTTAGGTAATAAAAAAGCAATGCCATGGCATTGCTTTTTTATTGAAATGGTTTTTTATTCACTATAGTTGAATAAAGATCTAACCGTTTCTAATGTCTCATCAATGGTTTTAATACTTGCTGGACAGATGAAAATAGTATCATCACCGGCAATAGTACCTAATATCCCTTCTGGTTTGCCTATTGAATCGAGCAAACGGGCGATTAATTGCGCAGCACCAGGGCTAGTTCTTACCACGATCATGGCTTGGTTATGATCGACATCCAATACCAAATTTTTAACTGGGCTACCAGCAGTAGGTACGCCTAGCTCGGCAGGGAGGCAATACACCATCTCTTGCTTAGCGTTGCGAGTGCGTACAGCACCAAATTTGCTGAGCATACGTGATACTTTAGATTGATTAATATTACCGAATCCTTCGGCTTGAAGCGCATTAACAATCTCGCTTTGGCTTCCAAAACGTTCTTCTTTGAGAATCGCTTTAAAAGTGCGTACGAGCTCATCCTGATTTCTTGTCGCTGGCATAGTGATAATTCATCTTATAGTTGTTATTCAAAAATCTAGCACATTTTGAATAGATTGACTTATTAAGTCAAGAAAGAATCAGATTTATTGAATAAAAATTCATTTTTTAATGGAACTTTAAACTGACACTAATAACTAATCCGGCGACTCATTTAAACCATAGGCTTTAGGATAAGGGTAACGATTGTTTTGTCAGTACCAATAGCGTATCACCATTTATAGACAATAGATTGAGTTTTCCTTTAGAGAAATCAACTTGTTCTACCAATGAAATCGCTTGCATCAGTTCAGCTTCTTGGGTGATTAAACTATCGATACAGGCTTTCATAGTCGAACCTGATGGTGCAAGTTGTAGCAAGTGACCTTGTTGGGCGTAACGACCAAAAAATTGATTACAGCTATTATTACCTGTCAGTTCACCGTTTGGAGCAAAAACTAAATTTGCTGGGCTATTATTAATGGTAGGAGTGTCGAGGACGACTTCTACATGCCAAGTACCAATTAATTGTTCATTTGAGACAATTTGAGTGTGGCTTTGACAAGCACTAAGGCCTAAAAATATAACAGTGGCGCCGAGAATATGCTTTATCATGTTAAGAGATTTCCATATACCAAAAAATTGCCGTTATTCTACTACTTGAGTGTGAATAAGAGCGTAAATAATTGTAATGTTTTGGATTAATGAACATTATTTAACGTATTAAAGAGTCGCAAATGATCAAATTAGTTAAAGTGTTACATTTCGTCGGTTTAATCATGTTGTTGGTGGGTGTCGGCTTATATTGGCAAAGTGATATCGGTCAACAAGTCAGTGGGATGTTGGTCATTGCTTCACTCATTGGCGTGGGAACACTAATTATGTCTCCGCTGCCCGTTGCGCTAGTGATAGAATGGGCTAAGAAACAATCTCCCAATTCAGGGTCAAAGGAATAATCATTGTCATTTATTATCCGTAAGGCGTTATTAACCGATGTTGCTGCTATTGTGCAGTTAGAACGAGCCCATGTTGATGATGAGTTGGTAGGTTCAAATAGCCAACTTCATGCTCATTCATTTACCAAAGCAGAGGTGAGCCAGTTGATAAATCAACATTGGTTTATCGTAGCTGAAGAGCAAGGGGTGATCATTGGATATGTGATGGCGGCAAAATGGTCATTTTTTTCCTCGCAACCATTGTACCGACATATTATTCAAAAACTTAAGTTTGCCGATTTAAATGGACAAGCTTTATCGACGACTAACACGTGCCAATATGGACCCGTTTGGATACAAGAATCAAAACGCGGCCAGGGAGTTTTTTCGGCGCTGGTTACCGAATTAAAAAAACAAGTGGCAGATACCTTTCCATTTATGGTGACGTATGTTGCCGCTGACAATGCGCGTTCGTTGGCAGCACATCAACAAAAAGCCGCAATGACAGAGATTGATCAATTTCGTTTTGAACAACGTGATTATTGTTTACTGGCCACAGCTAATATTACGTGATCGTTATACTAAGGGGTGTTGATAAAGTGGTTATTTATGAGGAATATTATGAGTACTAACTTTGAAGCACTCTTTTCACCCTATTTGGATTTAAGATTATCTGCATTTGACAATATGAAGCTAATAGCCGCGGTGTTGACTGATGCGACAGAGTTGTATGAGTGTGTTGAAGCCGATTTACAAAATCCAGATGATCCGCAATTGCAGCAATCGGGGTATTTTGTGCGCTGGCAAGACATGTGGCTATTTTGTGGCGTAACCAATAATTATCAAGCAGCGATTACGCTATTTACCGATGTCGAGCGGATTAACTTAGCGTCTATCAGTGTCAAAGTAGTGCCCGTAATGACAATGCAACAAGTGTCGTTTATGTGTATTGAAAGTTCACATTTCGATCATTGTTAACGAGTTCGATCACCTTGTACTTATGCTGACTTAGTTTGATTACGCTTAAGTCTATTTGGGCTAAATTTATTGGTGTGCAATAGCCTTGAGAGGCTTTAATACGATCTAGATTTTGTCTGAGTTTGGCTCATTGATCTTATTGAGTTAGATTATTAATCTAGATTATTTATCGGGATCATTGAGCTGCATCAACACTAGTGGTCGTTGTTCACTGTGATAGCGACGATACAACTGAGTGATGTCTGCTGGTATCGCTGATAAATCATTTTGACCTATCACGACATTTTGATCTATAACGATAAAGTGCTGCTGTTGATATAAGCCAATTAACCACGGATGAGCAAACAAGAAGCAATTTTTAGCGGTTAATTTGGGCGCGATAAATTTCAATAACTGAGTTGAAAGCTGTTGTCCACGGTAGTCAGGGTGAACCAATAATCCATTGATTAATTGATATTGGCCAATAGGTTTAACTCTTACCGCAGCGATTATTTTTTGCTGGCTTATATCAACTTCATCAGTAGCTGGTGGGCTTAGATGATGAATGACAGCCACAGACTCTTTCTGAGCTAATCGAGCATACGGCATATGTTGACGATAGAATAACTTGATTGCAGACCACTGTTTAATGGCTGGCAAGTTAATGGCTGGAATGTTAGTAACAGGGCTGTTTATCGCACAGGGGTTAGTTGCCGTTGATGGCTGGTGGTTTGCTGTTATCTTTGTGTTTAGCCAAGTGGGTTGATACATAATCTGAGCCATTGTTGAGATTAAATGTTGAGATTAAATGTTTAGATCAAATCATTGTATTGCCAATGATAGATAAAATAAAACCGCCAGTTGGCGGTTTTATTTTTTATCGTGTTAGCTTAATACAGACACTAGCTTAAGACGATAATTATGCTGGCTGATTATAAACCTGCATCTGCACGAAGTGCTTCAGCTTTATCAGTCGCTTCCCAAGGGAAGATATCTCGGCCAAAGTGGCCATAAGCAGCAGTTTGCTGATAGATTGGGCGTGCCAAATCTAGCATTGCTGTTAAGCCGTATGGACGTAATTCGAAGTGTTGACGTATTAATTTAATCAATACTTCTTCTGATACTTTACCGGTACCGAATGTTTCAATACTAATAGACGTTGGCTCTGCAACACCAATAGCATAAGACACTTGTAGCTCACAACGGTCAGCTAGACCAGCTGCAACGATATTTTTAGCTACATAACGTGCAGCATAAGCCGCGCTACGGTCTACTTTTGATGGGTCTTTACCAGAGAAAGCACCACCACCGTGACGAGCCATACCGCCGTAGGTATCTACAATAATTTTACGACCTGTTAAACCACAATCACCAACAGGGCCACCAATCACAAAGCGACCAGTAGGGTTGATAAAGTATTTAGTGTCTTTGTTTAACCATTGAGCAGGTAATACCGGCTTGATGATAGTTTCCATTACCGCTTCAATTAAATCAGCTTGTGTCACATCTTCACGATGTTGAGTTGATAATACAATCGCATCGATACCGATGATTTTGCCATCATCATAAGCAAACGTGACCTGGCTTTTAGCATCTGGGCGTAACCAAGGTAGTGTGCCGTCTTTACGTACTTCAGACTGACGCTTAACTAATTTGTGCGCGTAAGTAATCGGTGCAGGCATTAATACGTCAGTTTCATTGCTGGCATAACCAAACATTAACCCTTGATCACCAGCACCTTGCTCTGCAGGATCTGAACGATCAACACCTTGATTGATGTCTGGTGACTGTTTGCCTATGGCATTAAGTACCGCACATGAATCAGCATCAAAACCCATATCTGAATTGGTATAACCGATTTCGCGTACCGTTTTACGGGTAATTTCTTCAATGTCGACCCAAGCAGAAGTGGTGACTTCACCGCCCACTAATACCATACCGGTTTTGACATACGTTTCGCACGCAACACGAGCTTTTGGATCTTGCTCAAGTATTGCGTCTAATACCGCATCAGAAATCTGATCGGCGATTTTATCTGGATGACCTTCTGAGACAGACTCAGAGGTAAACAAGTGCTTTGCCATAATAGGAAAATCTCGTTGGTTGCATTTGAATATACGTCTAGACGTCTATTTTAGTCGAAATCTAATCTGATAACACCCCTTTATACGAATTTAACTGGAGAATTGTGCAGTGGTGCATGAATATTTTTTATTCACAAGGAGTGTGTTTAGCGGTGAGGCTAATTAACATTTTGATTAAAATCGTTTTTTATAGTTTTTACTGATCGAATTTAACTACTTTAGTACTATTAATTGAACAATGTTAGCCATGGTTAGGAAGCTTTATGTGACCTTAAAACCTTTGTTTTAATGATGTTAAGCTAGTTTCGTGCTCGACTGTCAATAAATAATTACTCACAGCATCAATGCACTTTTTGGTGATTAGATCATCTTATATGGTGAATAAATGTAGCGGTGTTGATGCCTTATATAAGCAAAATGGCGTTTATTACAGGCATAAAATGTAATGAGAGAAATTTTAATTTGCGTCACATCGCCTTGTAGGGGAAAATATGGCTTCACAATTGCCCGTTAGACCTTACAAACAAGCAGGAGAGAGCATGTCATCTCGTAAAGTACTCGCTAACGCTATTCGCGCCCTAAGTATGGATGCGGTTCAAAAAGCCAATTCTGGTCATCCAGGTGCCCCAATGGGGATGGCTGATATCGCCGAAGTGCTATGGAATGATTTTCTAAAGCACAATCCAACTAATCCTAACTGGGTCGATCGCGATCGTTTTGTTCTGTCAAACGGTCATGGCTCTATGCTTATCTACTCTTTACTGCATTTATCTGGTTATGAATTGCCTATCGAAGAGCTAAAGCAATTCCGTCAGTTGCATTCTAAAACACCTGGTCATCCTGAATATGGTTATACCCCTGGTGTTGAAACCACAACGGGTCCTTTGGGTGCTGGTATCAGTAACGCAGTTGGTATGGCGATTGCTGAAAAAACCTTAGCGGCTCAGTTTAACCGTCCTGGACACGACATTGTGGATCACTTCACATACTGTTTCTTAGGCGATGGTTGTTTAATGGAAGGGATTTCTCACGAAGTCAGTTCATTAGCTGGAACATTAGGCCTTGGTAAGTTAGTGGCATTTTGGGATGACAACGGTATTTCTATCGATGGTCATGTTGAAGGTTGGTTCACTGACGATACTCCTAAGCGTTTTGAAGCCTATGGCTGGCATGTTGTTGCTGATGTAGATGGTCATAATCCAGATGCTATCCGTGCAGCAATTGAAGAAGCTAAATCTGTAACAGATAAGCCATCAATGATTTGCTGTAAAACCATTATTGGTTTTGGTTCGCCTAATAAATCGGGCAGTCATGATTGTCATGGTGCACCATTAGGTGATGCTGAAATTGCAGCAGCTCGTGAGTTCTTAAACTGGCCACACGCTCCTTTTGAAATCCCATCTGATGTGTATGCTGGTTGGGATGCAAAACATAAAGGTGTTGCTAACGAGTCATTATGGAATGACAAGTTTTCGGCTTACCAAGCAGCGTTCCCAGAACTTGCTGCAGAATATGAACGTCGCGTATTAAAAGGTGATTTACCAGCTGATTTTGAAGCTAAAGCACAAGCCTTTATTCAAGAAAGCCAAGATAAAGCCGAAGGTATTGCGAGCCGTAAAGCGTCTCAAAATGCCATTGGTTTCTTTGGTGCTATGTTGCCTGAATTACTTGGCGGTAGCGCAGACTTAGCCGGCTCTAACTTAACGCTTTGGTCTGGTTCAAAAGGTATTCAAGACGATCCTGCCGGTAACTACATCTATTACGGTGTACGTGAATTCGGTATGAGCGGTATTATGAACGGCGCGTCGTTACATGGTGGTTTTATTAACTATGGCGCAACCTTCATGATGTTCATGGAGTACGCACGTAACGCGGTACGTATGTCAGCATTAATGGGCATTCAAAACATTTTCGTTTATACCCATGACTCTATTGGTCAAGGCGAAGATGGCCCTACTCATCAGCCGGTTGAGCAATTAGCTAACTTACGTTTAACGCCTAATATGGCAGTATGGCGTCCATGTGATGCTGCGGAAACTGCTGTATCTTGGAAAGCGGCCATTGAACGTCGTGATGCACCTACATCATTAATCTTTAGTCGTCAGGGTCTTAAAGCCCAAGCGCGTACCGCTGAGCAATTAGCTAACGTAGCTAAAGGTGGTTATGTACTGTCTGATTGCCAAGGCACTGCTGATGTGATTTTGATTGCAACAGGTTCAGAAGTGCAATTAGCTATGGATTCTGCAGTAGAGCTAACCAAACTAGGTCAAAAAGTACGGGTAGTGTCTATGCCTTCTACTACCGAGTTTGATAAGCAAGATGCAGCATATAAAGAATCTGTACTACCAAAAGGAGTCACTAAACGTGTTGCTGTTGAAGCGGCACACGCTGACTTCTGGTACAAATATATTGGTTTTGATGGTGCTGTAGTGGGTATGACCACCTTTGGTGAGTCTGCTCCTGGTGGTGATTTACTTAAACATTTCGGCTTCACTGTTGATAATGTAGTAAAAACTGTCCAATCTTTAGGATAATCAACTGAGATTAAACACTTATCTATTAGGTGTTTAATCTGTATAATAACGGCCTGCAATACTATTGTAGGCCGTTTTTTTATGTCTTAAATTCACGTAAAATAATATATGCTAAGTCACTTATTAATCAGTGTTTTTATCATAATTGATTAAATAACAAGTGCTTCGGTTAATTACTCTGGACCCTAAATGATTCGAGTTGCAATTAATGGTTATGGCCGGATTGGCCGCTCAATACTTCGTGCATTGTACGAATCTGGAAAACGTCAACAAATCCAAATTGTGGCGATCAATGAGTTGGCAAAGCCAGAAGCCATTTGTCATTTAACCCAATACGACACGACTCATGGTCGTTTCAAGCATACCGTTAAGCTAAATGGTGATCAGTTGCTTATCGGCGATGACAGCATTTTGTTACTCAATCAACCTGATGCTAATTTATTGCCTTGGGCTGAGCTTGATATCGATATTGTTTATGAGGCCACCGGCAGCTTAATTGATCGTCAAGCTTGCGAAGCACACATTCATGCAGGTGCTAAGCAAGTGCTGATTAGCCATCCTTCTTCTGCAGATGTTGATGAGACCATTGTATATGGTGTGAATCATGATTTGTTGCGCGCAGAACATACCGTTATTTCTAATGCATCTTGTACTACTAATTGTATTGTCCCAGTTATCGACGTATTGGATAAGCATTTTGAGGTTAAGAGTGGTGCCATTACCACTATTCACTCGGCGATGAACGATCAACAAGTGATCGATGCTTATCATGATGATTTACGCCGAACTCGCGCAGCGGGCCAATCTATTATTCCGGTAGACACAAAATTAGCGCGAGGCATTGAGCGTATTTTGCCGCACATGAAAGACAAGTTTGAGGCGATTTCTGTTCGAGTACCAACCATAAATGTGACCGCGATCGACCTGTCAGTCACGTTAGAGAAAAAAGTCAATATTGAGCAAATTAACAGTGTGCTGCAACGTGCGTCAAACGGCAGTTTTAATGGTATTTTAGGTTATACTGACGAGCCTCTGGTATCGTGTGATTTTAACCACGATCCACGTTCGAGTATTGTAGACGGAACCCAAACGCGTGTCAGTGCCGGCCACTTGGTCAAATTATTATTATGGTGCGACAACGAATGGGGTTTTGCCAACCGTATGCTTGATACTAGCTTAGCGATGATTCAAGCAAAGTTAGATCGGTAATATCAATAGATTATGTCGCAATGGGTTAAGCCCGTTGCGCAGCAAGACTTTGTATTAACTTAAAAAGGAACTGCTAATTATGGCAATTATTAACATGACAGATTTAGATCTACAAAATAAGCGCGTGCTTATTCGTGAAGATTTAAACGTACCTGTCAGCGACGGTGTTGTAACAAGTGATGCTCGTTTACGTGCATCATTACCAACAATTCAACTCGCATTGAAAAAAGGCGCCGCCGTAATGGTGATGTCTCATTTAGGCCGTCCAACAGAAGGCGAGTTTAACGCTGAATATTCAATGCAGCCGGTAGTCGATTATTTAGCTAAAGCGTTAGATTGCCCAGTGCGCTTAGTGAGTGATTATCTTGATGGCGTTGATGTGAATGTTGGCGAAGTCGTCGTATTTGAAAACGTTCGCTTTAATGTTGGCGAAGGTAAAAACGATGAAGCACTGTCTAAAAAGATGGCTGCATTATGTGATGTTTATGTAATGGATGCATTTGGTACGGCTCATCGTGCTCAGGCATCTACTCATGGTGTGGGTGTTTATGCTCCTGTTGCCTGTGCTGGCCCATTATTATCACAAGAATTAGATGCATTAGGCAAAGCGCTTGATAACCCTGCTCGTCCAATGGTAGCGATAGTTGGTGGTTCTAAAGTGTCGACAAAATTAACCGTGCTTGAAAGCCTATCAACTAAGGTTGACCAACTTGTTGTGGGTGGCGGTATTGCCAATACCTTTATCGCAGCTGCGGGCTATAAAGTTGGTAAATCATTGTATGAAGCTGATTTAGTTGAAGAAGCAAAGCGTCTTGTGGCAAATGCTAGAAGTCGTGGTGGTGATATTCCAGTACCAACAGATGTTGTTGTAGCAAGCGAGTTTAGCCCAACAGCAGCCGCAACATTAAAGTCAGTTGCGGACGTGACCGACAGCGATATGATTTTTGATATCGGCCCAGACAGTGCAGAAGCACTGGCTAAAATTATTGAACAAGCTGGAACCATCGTCTGGAATGGCCCAGTCGGCGTGTTTGAGTTTGATCAATTCGGCGAAGGCACTAAGCGTATTGCCCAAGCCATTGCTAATTCTAAAGCGTTTTCTATTGCTGGTGGTGGTGACACTCTAGCGGCAGTTGATAAGTACAATATTGCTGACAAAGTGTCTTATATTTCAACCGGCGGTGGTGCTTTCCTTGAGTTTTTAGAAGGTAAAGAATTACCTGCTGTAGCAATGCTTGAAAAGCGTGGCGCTTAGATCACACATCAAGTATTTGTACCGCAAAACCTAATAATAATTATTATAAAAAAATGCTCTGTCATAACCTACAGGATGTAGGTTGTGCCAGAGTGTAAAATCCGTCCAAACGATAGCGACCTAGGTGAGTAATCACCCTATTAATGGAGAACAAAATGGCTCTTATCTCTCTACGACAACTGCTTGATCATGCTGCTGAGCATGGTTATGGCGTCCCTGCATTTAACGTGAACAACCTTGAACAAATGCGTGCAATTATGCAAGCGGCTGAAGCGACTGACAGCCCTGTGATTGTGCAAGCATCTGCTGGTGCACGTAAATATGCTCGCCCACAATTTTTAAAATATCTAATGGCTGCTGCACTTGAGCAGTATCCGGATATTCCGGTATGTATTCATCAAGATCACGGTACTGATCCTGACATTTGTCAGCGTTCAATTCAGTTAGGTATGTCATCAGTAATGATGGATGGCTCGTTAATGGCCGATGGTAAAACACCAGCGTCATACGAGTACAACGTTGATGTGACTCGTCGTACTGTGGCTTTTGCTCATGCATGTGGTGTGTCAGTTGAAGGTGAAATTGGTTGTTTAGGCAGTTTAGAAACTGGCCAAGCAGGCGAAGAAGATGGTGTGGGTGCTGAAGGCATTTTGAGCATGGACCAAATGCTAACAACTCCAGAAGAAGCAGCGCGTTTTGTTGCCGATACTCATGTTGATGCATTGGCCATTGCGATTGGTACTAGCCATGGTGCTTATAAGTTTAGTCGTAAGCCTACTGGTGATGTATTACGTATAGACCGTATTAAAGAAATTCATGCGCGTATCCCTAACACGCATTTAGTCATGCACGGTTCATCTTCTGTACCGCAAGAGTGGCTGAAAATCATCAACCAGTATGGTGGTGAAATTCCAGAAACTTACGGCGTACCATTAGAAGAAATCGTTGAAGGTATTAAGCACGGTGTGCGTAAAGTGAACATTGATACCGATTTACGTTTAGCGTCAACAGGTGCAGTGCGTAAATTCTTAGCTGAACATCCTGCAGAGTTTGACCCTCGTAAATTCTTGAAAGCATCAATGGAAGCGATGGCTGACATTTGTACGACTCGTTATGAAGCATTTGGTTGTGCGGGTATGGGCTCTAAAATTAAGCCTAAGTCACTGCAAGCAATGTATAAAGCTTATCAATCTGGTGAACTTGACCCTAAAATCATGTAAACCTGTTTACGCTAGAATAACAAATCAGCTCATTTTTTGAATGAGCTGATTTTTTTTCAATAAATAACGAAAAGCGTTGTTTTTTTAAACGCTATCGAGCATCATCCTCGCCTCAAAAAATTGCCCCTAAACATCATCGCTTACTGATATAACCTTATTCTGTTAGCCATCTTAATAGTTGAATTACTCATATGCTTGTTAAGCCAAATACTCCCTTATCCTTATTTTCATTGACCTGGCCATTGTTCGTCGACTTTGCTTTGCACTTTTTAACAGCAGCAATTAATACCTTTATGATAAGTCATGTGTCGTATCAGGGAGTGGCGGCGTTGTCTGTAGGTAACATGGTGTTTGAGCTAGCGATTACGTTATTTAGTTTCGTTAGTATTGGCGCTAGTGTTGTCATTACCCAGTATTTAGGCGCCAATAATAAAACTGCAGCCAGTGCCGTGGTGTATTCATCTATCGGATTCAATCTCTTAGTTGGCTTGGTCGCAGCGGTAGGTATTTTAACCGGCTCAACCATGATGTTGAATTTAATGAACTTACCAGCCGAGCTTATGGCCGATGGTAAATTGTACTTACAAATTGTCGGTTTATGTTTAATTCCTGAAGCAATGGCCATGTGCTTAGCGGCGGGAATGCGTGCTCATGGTTTTACCCAGCAAGCCATGTGGGTAACATTATCGATGAATGTGATCACCTTTATCGGCAACTTATTATTACTCTATGGTTGGTTTGGTTTGCCACAAATGGGTGTAGCAGGTGTCGCTATTAGTACTGTTGTCGGGCGACTAGTGGGTGTGAGCATTATGATGGTGTTGTTTGTACGCTATACCAAAATACCATTACATATTCCGAGTATTTTGCGTCTAGATAAAGCCATGCTGAAAAAAGTGTTTCACATTGGCTTGCCTGCAGCGGGTGAAAACGTCTCATGGATGCTGCAATTTATGGTAGTCACTTCATTTGTTGGCTTAATGGGTGATAAGGCCTTAGCGGCGCAGTCATTATATTTTCAGATTTGTATGTTTATCTTATTGTTTGGCCTGTCGATAGGCATTGGTAACGAAATTATTATTGGCCATATGGTGGGGGCTAAGCAATTAAAAGCCGCAGAGCACCAAATGTATCGCGCATTAAAGTTGGGTTTGATTGTGACCAGTATTGTGGCTTTATTCGTTGCAATATGGGGACCTAATCTTGTCGTTCTACGGATGAACAGGACATTATTGTCCTTGTGGGGCAATTATTTGTGCTCACGTTAGTTATGGAACCCGGTAGAACCTTTAACTTAGTGGTGATTAATGCACTAAGAGCTAGTGGAGATGCCAAGTTCCCATTTTTTATGGGCTTATTCTCAATGTGGTGTATTGCGGTGCCTGGTGCTTATTATCTCGGGATCCACTTAGAGTTTGGTTTGCTGGGCATTTGGGCCGCTTTAGCGCTTGATGAATGGGTTAGAGGGTTGGCGATGTTGTGGCGTTGGCGCAGTGGCAGTTGGCAATCTAAGAGCCTTGTAGCTTAGCGCTTAAGGGGATGACTATTTTTCAATTCTGCGATCAAAGTGTTAGTATGCGTGGGAATTTTAAGCGCATGCCCCCCATTAGATTTTGTAAATCGTAAATAAAGGACGAAATGACATGAAAAAACTGCTACTTACTGCAGCAATTACACTAACCATGCCATTTGCAGCACATGCTGGAAGTGAGTTTGTTGAAGGTGATGCCACTCTTGCTGGTGAAGCAGAATTAGGTGCGACTTTAACCACAGGTAATACCGATACTTCTTCGTTTAAAGCGCGCCTAGCGTTGAAACAAGAATTAGGTGACTGGGAAAACGAGTATGTGTTTGAAGGATTATACAAAGAAGACACAGAAGAAGTGACTGCAAAGCGTTATTTCCTTGGTGTGCAAGGCGACTATCAAATTAATGATGTGAGCTATTTGTTTGCTAACACTAACTATGAAGTTGATCCATTCACGGGTTACGATTTCACTTCAACGACTTCAGCTGGTTATGGTCACCGTTTTATTGACACCGACAGAATGTCTTTAAAAGCAGAGGCAGGTCCTGGTTATATTTATCAGCAACTTGATGAAGAATCAGCACTGGCAGAAGGTTATGATAGCGACGACAGCGTTGTTGCTCACGCGGTGATTGATTTCCAAACCAAGATCAGTGATTCATCTAAGTTCCAGCAGAAATTTGTTGCCGATTGGGGTAGTAAATTAGATGCACGTTCTGAAACGTCATTAACTGCAAATATCGTTGGTGCTCTAGCGATGAAATTTGCCGTTATTGTTCGTTATAACAGTGAACCGCTTGATGACAAAGAAAGTACTGACACTGAAACAAACATGACATTACTTTACGCATTTTAAGTTAATAGCCTTAAGTTAACTTGAGTGTAAGTAACAGAAAGCTGGCTTTGCCAGCTTTTTTTATGGACCGTTAGCCGTAATATTATCTTACTGGTATACCAGAAACACTTGCTGATGAGCCACTGTTAGTCCGTAGCCTTATTCAATCGCGGCATTAACTCGCTTGAAAATATCCCTCCAACCGTTATTCATCACTGATTGAGTTGATTCTATCTTTAAAATGCTCGCTATTGATGACTCCATTTCTACTATTGCCTGCTTGATTAACTGCACTCCTTATTAGGCCTGTATTTACCTTGCTTTAACCTTTCTCATTCCAAATACGGTCGAATCAACAATGATATAAATTAGCGATTTCTACATTCATTATCATGCAATTATACCTTGCGCAAATAATCACCATATTCGCGAACTAGTTCACGAATATGCAATATTATCCACAGGATAGCCGACTTAACAACCATGCAACTCTCACTTTGAGAGTATACTTTTTGTATCGGTCGATACACTGAGACAGTGCGATGCAAATAGGATGTTGTTGGTTCGACAATACACGACGTTTGTTGGTCGATCAGACCACGGCAACTCAGTGGCATTTAAATGATCACGAGTATTGGGTTTTGAGCCAGTTAGTCCAACATCGTGGTCAAGTTGTTCCCTTATCTATGCTTGAAACTGTGGCTATTTCAGGCGACTGTCCTCACCAATTATCCCATGCTGAACTACTCGATATTATCAGCAAAATTATCAATTACATGTGTCAGCGCCATACCAATCTTATTGAATATGTACCAGAACAGGGGGTGATTTTATATACCACAGCCACCGCTAAGCGTACCAAAATATTGGAACTACCTGAGCGGCTATTATCTTTAGGTCAGTATCTGTTTATTATTGTAATTCTATTAGGTGTTTTGTTATTTGTTTACTCTAAGCTAAACCCTCCGGAGTTTGCTCAAGCCGATGTATTGCGTCAAGTGTTGACCCCTGATGGGCATATTGTTCAGCTATTTGTATTTGGCAATAATAATCAGCAAGATGCCATATTACATGCGGACTGCTTATCATCGCAATTACGTCTTTGTCATAATATTCGCTGGGATTCAATTCACGTTGCTCTGTCTGCCAATCAAGATTATATGAGTTTCACATTGACCGACGCGAGTGAAACGACACCATTAGTTAATAGCGTTAAAGTCAGTATCGATGATATGAGTACGCCATTTATCACCCAACAATGGCTACAAAAGGTACACATTTGTGGCTAGATTAATACACATTAAAATGCACCGATTACTGCGGTCAAAACGCGGTAAGCTTTTTTTTGTATTAAGTTTTCTGCTTATCATATTTATTGCTATTAGTGTTCTGAATCGTATTGCAAATACCCATAATGTTTGGTATTTCAATTGCCATGCTGATGGTTATTTTAGTCAACAAGGAGAATCGTTATTAACGGTTGATAAAAGCAATTTATGGTTAATGTTAGACATTGATCATCATCAAGCTCAATTGACTTATAAACTTGATTCCTCAACAGATTTTACTGAAATTGCTAATCTATTAGGTAAGGTCAAGCGTGTTGATATGGGCTCATTTACTTATCATCTAGAATTAACACTACAACCTATCAGTTGGCAAGAAAACAGTCGACTACATCCATATTTACGTAACGAATACGGCATAACTACCCCTGACTTTAAGGATGGTTTTAGTGTATCTCAACAGATTCAAGTGATTGACCTAGATCAGACATTGACCAAAGCAACATTAAAATTCCTTCCAAGTAATAACACCTGGTCCTGTCAGTTACTATCCGCAAATACTTCCGACTAATTTTGATTGAATAAATTAACTTTTAGCTTAATATTCCCTTTGCGGTATAGTAGTTCAGTGTCAATTTTAAAAGGTGTGTGAAATATATAGTGGCAAAAGTTAAAGTAAAACAAGAAGAAGCGTTATCAATTAAGTTCAGTCATCAAATGGGCCCTGGTGATCAGCGGGTATTTGATCTGTATTTTTATTTGCCAACAGAAATGGGCATTGGTTCGCATACCTTAGATGAAGAGGATTATTATCACAGTAGTATTCTTGGACGTCGCTCTTATTATTCTAAAGGGCTGCATTTACCATTAGTTCAGTCCCGTTTCGTCAGTTTAAATAAACGAACCTTAGAAGAGTTTCGTTTATACCTTAATTTATTCGCTTATCAATTTGCTGTTGCCATTGAAACTGACGTAAAAGAGCTACACCAAAAACTTGATCTCAATGAGTTTTATCCTGCTTTAGATGAACTTTGTGATGTGGTTACGCAACTATTGAAAAAGTTTCGTCGCAATGAACCAAATGATCCTAAGTGGAAATCTTATTTTGAGCATGCAGATAACTACTTGTCTTGGTTTTGTGAACAGCAGTTATTAAAGACATTAGCACGTAGTCCTAGAAGTGCTGACTATAGTGATGTTAAAGAAAAAGTACTTAACTTATGTCGTAACGAAAATCACTACCGCGAGCAAGTATGTAAATATAACTCTATGCAAACCCAGCAAGACGCCAACCGTATTTCTAATAAGATGTTGCTATTGCGTCGACTCATTCAACAAGGCGTAGTATTAAAAGAAGAATTAAAACCGCTTGGGGTAGGGCTAAAGAAGTTTGTTACTGGCGTCGCCACTGGGCTGGTAATGCTAGTGGTATCAGCGTTGATTATAAAAGCGCAAGGTTTCTTTAATGGATTAACCTTGACCTTGCTACTGACGTTAGCAGTCATTTATGGTTTCAGGGAAATCTTTAAAGAGGATTTTCGTAATGCGATGTGGCGCCTTATCCAACGCGGTCGTCCAAGGTGGAGCCGTATTTTACGTGATACCACCACTCAAACAGTGGTGGCCAAGCAGTTAGTTTGGCTTGAATTTATGCGCAGCCAAGATATTCCTAAAGCGGTTTCAGATATTATGAGGCAACGCCACAGCCAGAATAAAGTGGACTCGGAAGTACTGCATTATCGTATTGCAACTAAGGTAACCAATAAGCCCTTTGAGGCAGATTATTCACAGATACAAGAACAAGTGAATTTCAGTTTAGTGCCTTTTGCACGCCATTTAGAGCGCGGAAAAGCTAAAATATACTCAGAAAGTGAAGGCAATATTAGCAATGAATCTGTTGAGCGTCGTTATCAAGTCAATTTGGTTGCGGTGTTACGTGACGGAAAGCAACAACCTGAATATGCTCGCTTTAAAGTGACCATGAATCGTTCAAGCATTGTTGAAATTACCGAAAGTAAACTGCCTGATAATGTTCAGCCTTTCAGGCTCGAATCTGATGAGATCCTTCCTGAAGTGGTTAGTCATCCGAAACCACACGCTTAAGGTTAGATTGAACGCAATACTCGTATTTAAGTGCTCATCGAGTCGCTAATGGATGGGAGTTATCCTGTCATTAAACAACGGTTCCAATTGAATATCACCTGACGTTACACAATACTGCGTCAGGTGATTTTATCGATCAATTTCACCGGCGGTTGTTAGTTTAATGATTACTTTGATTGTTCGTGGGGCGCGTAAAGGCTTGGCAAATGTTCTGGTCAACAGATTGTTTAGCTCTTTTTAATGCTATTTCAGCGTTAGCTAGGTATGTATCTAAACTTTGTGGCTGCAAGTAGCTGGCGATACCAATGTTAATCCCTTCACCTAAATTCTTTTCTTCAAGACTTTGAAGCATATTAATCGCATATTGATGTGCAGAGTTTGCATTTGTTTCGGTCAGCAAGATGACGAGCTTTCCGAGTTGCCATTGTGCTATTTGATAATTAAGCGGTAACTCAATCAATAATTGCAGTTCAATGTCCTTTTGACGCTTTTCAAGCTGGCTCATATTACCCATATTACTGAAAATTCCTTCTGGGTTAATATCCATTACCAGTAAGCTTGAGTGTTCTTTAGTGAGTTCGCTGAGCTTGAAAAAGTAATTTTCAAGCTCATTTAAACGAAGCACTATGGCGCTTCTATGGCCAATGACGTTACTGTTACTTTGGGTCGACACCGCTGGTGTGGTCTCTTCAAATGTGCAAATAAGGTATTCAATATCACCTTCAAATGTCAATTGGCCTGCTAGCGTCGTTTTTAAACAATGGTCATAACGACTATGGTTAAATGGCATAACTTGCGCAGTCCACTCTCCCTGTAGGCTAATTTGTGCAGTAATATTTTGCCATTGATTTTTCAGCTCATCGCCGAGTAGTTCGGTGATCGAAATATTGGTGTCTCCGTGTAAAGACATCAGGTGATCAAATTGGTTATTACATTTTATTATTAATCCACTGGCATCGGTGAGTGCCATAGCAACCGCTCCGCTACTCATTAATTGATAGAGATAGGCTTGGCGTTGACTTTCAAACAATGCGGTAATGTCTTCAAATGTGACTAACCAGTAATGTTCATTACTGTTAGGGCACTTTTTACTGCGAATATGTGTTTGTAGCATACTACTATTTAGCGTCTCTAAACTGATCTCACCATGCCATTGTTTATGATGGGTTAACGCCTCTTTAATGTGATTAAAGCGTTCATCATCAAGATGCAATACTCGTTGCAAACTGCGGTCTTTAAGAACGTCAGCTGGTAAAGATAGTGCAGCAGCAGCTTTGGCATTTATGCTCTGGATTCGACCGCTATCGTTAACGATTAAACAGCTCAATTCGCTGTTAAACAAACCGTTACTCAATTGAACGCTATTTTGCTTTGCGCGTCGCTCAAGTACAAATCTATGCCTTAGTATTATCAGTAAACTGGCGAGCAGAGCGATTAAACATCCTGCGATAATGATCACTATTCGCCATTGTGCATATCGAGCAGCAATGTCGTCATGACGAATATAAGACAATAGAAAGTATTCTCTTTTGGTTTCATATTGACTGGTTAACTCGACTTTTAAATACACGAAAGTGGAATCATGGCTGTGAAATTGGCCAAAGTTATTCATGGCCATCACTCGCCACAATTCTGGGTAAGATTGCTTTAAACTTGCGCCTAGTGCATCGGGCATATTGTCTAGTGGTGCAGGTTGGTTGGCTCCTGCATAGAGGAACCCTTGAGTATCTAGCATGAGCAATGGTGAATTTTGATTAAAAAAAGCCGGTTTTATTGTTTCAAGTAATTTAACGATCGAATTATAAGTGACCAAATAGCCTTTAATACTTTGGTCTGGATTTTCAATCCATGATAACTGATAAAAATAGGGTTCTAAGATGCCATCAATCGGCGTAAATGCCATTGGTGAAGTGTAAATGTCGTTGCCGCCCATATTTCTGCCCGAGCCTAATAATGCAGCGGGGAGTTGCATGTTATTGAAACTACCGGTAGTGGCAAATTGGAGTTGCCCTTGAGGGTTAAACAATGCCAGCCCAAGCAGTTCTGGAATATTGTCAGTTAATGAATCCCAGTTTTCGATGGTTTTTAATTGCAGCTTTTCTGATGGGTTTTGCAGGTATTGTCTCAGTAACTCACCTTTGGCGATGATTTGGGTTCTAAACTGTAAAAATGACACTTTGTCATAGGCTAAGGACGCGACAGTTTGTAACTCACTATAGCGCTGATCTGCCCAATCTTCTTGTAGGCGACGCTCGCCTAAATTGACCACCATACTAGTGACAATAAACACCGCAATTAATAAAATAATCAATTGGCTTAGCAGCGAAAGAATGTGCTGTTGCGACCAATGAGTCGCCTGTGAAGAAATTAATAACGAGTTTGAAGAACTCACAGCTGTGTGTTTAGACATGGTGCCACTTTTTTAGCATTCTCTTGGTGGCAATACTAGCATGAAGCCGGCATTCGCGAAAACGTCTAGCTGCGATTAGGCGCTATTTGTTTAACCAATGTTATCAAGTTCCCGCTGTTTAAATACTACGCCATTTCGTTCTGCGATATCACGGCAGCGGTCAATGTTGACATTAGCGAGTCCGTTAATGGCACTCACTTGAACTTGAGAGATATAACTCGGTGCAAGCTTAATAAAATCCAGCAATGCAGTATACGAATTGGCAAGCTTAGGGCGGCAATGCTGTTGATAGCTTTCTGGTGTATCGGCGTTAAGCGAAATAGACAAACTGTCTATACATTGACTGATCTCTGGCAAAATATTCCTTCTATGAAAGTGGTTACCGAGGCCGTCAGTGTTTAATCGCACTTTGCCGCCTTGCGCTTTTATTGCATGAGCAACTTGCAGTAAGCAGTCAAGGTTTAAAGTCGGTTCACCAAAACCACAAAAAACATATTCTTCAACCTCATGTACATTGCCTAGCAAGGGTAAAACGTCATCAGCGGTAATGCGTTTAGTGAGTGATAAGTCATAATCATGCACTTGTTTGGAGCCATTATGTTTGGGGCAAAACTGGCATCTTAAGGTGCACCTAGCAGTAATATTGAGATAACGGTGCTTGCCGATATCGTAAACTAATGTTGGTATAGGTGAGGTTGGCATTGGTAACGTTGTGTCGGTCATGTCAGGCTTTCTTTCATGGAGATTATAGCGGTCATTTTAGCTGAATTTTAATAGTGACTATGTTGCTCAGCTCGCAGATTTTACTGCAAAAAAAACAGAGCTAAGTTAGCTCTGTTTTTTTTGTTAACAATCGGGATTAATTCGATTAATGGTGCTCGTCAGAGCTGAACTCACTTTCAGCAGGTTTAGGTTGCCACCACCAAATATAAAATCGTCTTAATAGGCGTTTTATATCATCAAGAATGATATACAGAATCGGCACTAAAATTAACGTCACTACAGTAGAGAACAAAATACCGAAAGCTAATGATGTCGCCATTGGGATAACAATTTTAGCCTGTAAGCTTTTTTCCATAATAATCGGTACTAAGCCGACAAAGGTGGTTAGCGAAGTTAAGATAATTGCCCTAAAGCGGTAACAACCAGAGTCGATAGCCGATTGCATCAGCGACTTACCTTCTTCCCGTGCTCGGTTAACAAAATCGACTAAAATAAGCGAGTCGTTTACCACCACCCCTGCTAGCGCCACAATTCCGCATAAGCTTAATACGCTCATGGATAAGCCAAGAATGTAATGACCAAACAAGGCGCCAATCATGCCGAACGGGATCACCGACATGATAATCAGCGGTTGAGTGTACGATTTTAATGGAATAGCCATTAAGGCATAAATAGTAAACATGGCAAAAAAGAAGCCCTGCGCTAACCCTAACATGGCGTTTTGCTCATCCAAGCTGCCGCCATCTAATGCTGAAGCCACTTTAGGGAATCGTGCGGTTAATTCAGGTAAAAAATCTTCCTGAATTTCAGCGACCACTTTCGATGGTTCAACATTGTTTTTATTCACATTGGCGGTAATGGTGATAGCTCGTCGGCCATCGACACGAGTAATAGACGCATATGACTCGCCCAATTCGATATCTGCCACTGTTGAAAATGGCACCGCCGCGCCAGACGGAGTGCGGATAAGCATGTTTTCAAGATCACCCACAGTACGGCGTTGTTCTAATGGGTAACGCACCATGACTTTCACTTCTTCTTTATTACGTAAAATACGTTGGGCTTCATAACCATAAAAGCCGTAACGGACTTGGCGAGCTAAATCAGACAGTGTTAGTCCTTGTGCTTCTGCTTCTGGGCGAATGTTTAGTCGTATTTCGTGTGAACCGGATGAGAAGTTATCGGTAATATCATACACGCCTTCATAAGTGGCCAGTTTAGCCTTAAGTACTTTGGCCGCTTCAGATAGCTGGCCTAGGTCGGTTGCCGTTAAGCGGAATGATAAATCTCCGCCAGCATCGTTGGTACTGGCATTGATGTTAAGCTTTTTAACTGATAATAACTCGGGCAGCTGTTTACGCCATTCTTCTGCAATTGCGACGCCGTCGACTTCACGGTCTTCGCCTTTGGTCAGTTCGGTAAACACAAACGCACTACTGCGCGAACTTAGTTCAATATAGCTGTGTTTCACCATTGGGTAACCATATTGTTCTTCAAGTTTGGCGTTCATCTTGTACAACGCATCTTCGACTTGTTGTAGTACTTTTAAGGTGTTTTGTTCAGAGCTGCCTTCTTCCATTTCAAGTTGTACTTGAATAAAATCGGATGGAATATCAGGGAAGAAAACCCAACGCACTTTGCCACTTTGCACTAACGCAATCGACAAAATCAGTACCCCAATAAACACTGCCACCACGCTGTAACGTTGTTTAATGCAACGCTCTAAAAAGTGACGATAGACGTTATGAATGAAATGCTGTAACCATTCGTTGAGGGCAAATTTAAACCGCGATAAAAAATGGGTTGGTGCTCTGCGTTTTTTGATTTTCATGTGAGCTAAATGCGCGGGTAGAATCAGTTTTGATTCAATCAGCGAAAATGCTAAACACAAAATCACCACCATACCGATGGATTTCCAAATAATACCCATGGGGCCGGAGACCATAATCATCGGGATAAAGGCGGCAATGGTAGTGAGTACCCCAAATGTGGCGGGCATGGCTACTTTTTGCACTCCTTTTACCACGTTATCCAACGAGTGTCCGTTTTCCTCTAACTCGGTATAGGCACTTTCGCCGATGACAATGGCATCGTCGACGACTATCCCCAGCACCAGAATAAACGCGAATAAGGTCAGCATGTTAATCGACATGTTAAACGGCTCAAGCGGCATGAGTAACATGGTGCCCAAAAAGCACACCGGTAGCCCCATCATTACCCAAAATGCGAGTTTAAGGTCTAAGAACAAAGCTAAAATAATAAATACCAGCAGGGCGCCATAAAACATGTTCGACAACATCATGTTTAAACGGCCTTGCAGGTAGTGAGTTAAATCACCCCAGGTATCAAGTTGAATATTACTTGGTAAGCTCTTTTTACGTTCGGCAACATAAGCTTTAACTTGCGAAGAAATATCTAACGCATTTTGATCGTCGATACTGGTAATTTCAATCACGGCAGCAGGTTTGCCGTTAAAGCGGGTGTACTCTAAACGTTCTTCAAAATCATCATTAATGGTGGCCACTTGCGGTAACATAATCCGGCTGCCATCAGCACGGGTTTCTACTACAATTTGAGCAAAGTCATCTGCAGTATAAGCTTGGCCTTTTGTACGTAGTAAGATGTCACCGTCTTGGGCACGAATAGAGCCACCGGGTAAATCAATCGATGAGTTTTGTACTGCTAAAGCGACTTGGGTAAACGTAATACCATATTCACGTAATTTGTCTTCAGACAGTTCAATGCCTATTTCGTAGTCACGAACACCAGTAACTTTTGCTCGAGTGACCGCGGGTAAATCGGTAATGTCGTCGCGAATACTCTTCGCCATTTCTTTCATGTCATGCAAGGTCATGTCGCCATAGACCGACACCCAAATGACATTGTTTTCTGGCTTTATTTGGTAAATATTGGGTTTTTCGATGTTATCTGGAAAGGTCGCAATAGCATCGATACGCAGCTTGGCTTCATCTAAAACTTGCTGTACTTCGTAGCCGTCTTCGACTTCAATCGTCACTGAACCAACACTATCACTGGCAACAGAAGTGACTTTTTTAATCCCGCTTATGTCTTGAATCGCTTCTTCGATTTTTATATTAATCCCTTCTTCAATTTCTTGTGGCGCAGCACCGGGGTAGGCCACATTGATATTGATGAGGTTTAATTCAAATGTTGGAAATATTTCTTTATTAATCAGTACAGCACTAAACAAACCGCCAATAAGCAAGGCTGCCATCAGTAAGTTGGCGGCGACACTGTTGCGGGCAAACCAGGCGATAATTCCTTTATTAGTATCCATTATTATTCACCTGCAGTCGTAGCGGCTTGGGTGTCAGTATCGACTGGTTCAGTCTTGGTTTCTTCACCCAGTACTTTGATAGCCTGTCCTGAATTCAAGCTGTTAATGCTAGTGGTTGATACGCGCTCATTTGCCTTGAAACTGCCTTGAATATAAATGGTATCAACGTCTGAGCGAATAATGTTCACCTTGCGCATTTCGATAATATTATCTGCACTCACTACGGCAACCTGACCATTACGCACCACATGACGAGGTAGCTTTACTACATCATTAACGGTTCTGCCTGTGATAACGGCATTAACAAAGCTGCCGTATTTTAAGGGCAACTGACCTTCGGTTTTGTTGTTGCGCAGATACGGGTCATGAATTTCAGCAACGAGGTATACCATGCGAGTTTGTTCGTCGATGACGTTTTCGCTGCGCACTATATTGCCTTGCCAAGAGACTTGCTTACCCGCCAGCAATGCTGTGAGTGTAACTGCGGTTTCAGGATTATCGACAGACTCTAAATAAGCGAGATCTTCATTTGCTAACGGCAATCTGATTTCGGCAATACTGGTGTCGTATAGCTCACCTAAGTTTGTGCCTAACGTGACATATTGGCCTAAGTCGACATTGCGGGCCTTAATTATGCCGTCAAATGGCGCGCGAATAACGGTGCGCGCTAAGTTACGTTGTGCGCGTGCTAATGCAGCTTCTGCATACTTGACGTTGGCTTGTTCTTTTTTCAGTTGTGGAATACGTAACCCTAGCTCTGGCGGTAAGCCTTTGCCAAAGTCTTTAAATTCAATTTTAGCCACTACACCGCGGGCTTTTTCTTCATTTAATGCCGCGGTGGCTTGAGCGACAGTCGCTTCGGCCTGAATAAGGTCAGCTTCGTAATCAGATGGTTCGATAATAGCCAGTTGTTCGCCTTTTTTTACCACGCCACCGGCAACAAAATTGGCTGAAATACCCAACATGCGCCCTTGAACTTCGGTGACAAGCTGAGTTTTATATTTGGGATTTACCACGCCATAAGAAGGTAAGTTAAGCGACAAGGTTTGCGGCGTAACAGTTTGCACATCAATAATAGGTACACTGATAGCTTCATCTTTTTGCTCTGGAGCTTCTTGGGTGCTAATAAGTGCCAGGGCTAACCCAACAAATACAATAATGATCAAGAGTGGTGACAATCTTCTTAGTATGATTTTTATCATTTCTTTTGCGTATCCATGCTGAAATAATGCTAAAGACAGTTAACTTCGTTGGCTAACATGTTCATTCAGATTCATTTTTATTACTCATTACATCTAAATTAACAGAGTATGACGTTTATCTAAATAGTTTGATGTAAATAAAATGTTTCAAAATTTTGTGTTTTTTATGATTCTACGATTAAAGCTTAACAAACAGGCTTTTTTGAGATGTTTCAGCTAGGGTGAAATGTACTGTTAACGTTTTAATTCATTGTAATTAGCGGCTTAGAATTGATTTACTTGGTGGGTGTTTTTTGTGCGCAAATTGACATATCTTGACACTTTGCAGTGGTATTAGGTCTAGTTAGTGATGATTTATAGGCTTTAGGGATAAAAAAAGCGAATTACAGAGTAATTCGCTTTAATACTAGTTGGTCAATGTATTTTTGGACGTAATATAAGTCTGCCTAAAAGTTACTTTTTCTTATATTTTTTCGATTTAACTCGAGCATCTTTTGCATTGGCTTTTTTCTTACCAGGCACTTTAGCTTCTTTGTGTTTAGGGCGAAGTTCTTCAATCACACGGCGTTTCAGTGGGATCTCAATGTAACGTTCAATTTTAGACACAATACGCATATCGTGCGCTTCAACTAATGAAATCGCTGTTCCTTTTGCGCCCGCGCGCGCAGTACGGCCAATTCGATGAACATACGCGTCAGCAGAACGTGGCATGTCAAAGTTAATCACATGAGTAATATCATCAACATCGATTCCTCGAGCTGCAACATCCGTCGCCAAAAGCACATTCACTTCGCCTTTAGAAAAACGACCCAGTGCTTGGAAGCGTTTTTTCTGCTCCATATCGCCACGCATAAATGCACATGGGATATTCGCTTTTAGCAATAAACCTTCAAGGCTGGCAACCATTTCGCGAGTTTTAACAAACACAATGGTGCGTGTAACATTTTCTTGTTGAAGAATATGACATAATAACGCAAATTTATGTGCTTGATCGTCAGCCAAGTGAACCCACTGGTGTACTTTGGCTTTTTCACTGCGTGGCGCTTCAACATCGACCATTACTGGATCGGTTAATAAGTCGCGTGCGAAACGGTTAACCCCATTACCTTCAAGCGTGGCAGAAAACAGCATGTTCTGTTTGCGGCCTTGAGCTTCAATGGCAATTGATTGCACTACTGATGAGAAACCCATATCAAGCATACGGTCAGCTTCATCAATAATTAAAATTTCAACTTCAGTGGCGTCAAATTTGTCTTTATCTAGGTATTCCATTAATCGACCAGGGGTGGCGATCAATAAATCAACATTGTCTGCAAGTGCTTCTTCTTGTGGGCCATATGGCACACCACCAGTAATAATGGCGATATTAAGCTCAAGCCCAGTGGCTAAATGGCTTGCATAACGATGAATTTGACTGGCTAATTCACGTGTTGGCGTTAGCACCAAAATGCGTGCTTGGCCTTCAAAACGACGTGGGAAGTCAATAAGGTGCTGTAAAGCAGGCAGTAAAAAACTGGCTGTCTTACCGGTGCCGGTTGGCGCACGCGCTAAAATATCCCGCTGATCCATGGCCAATGGAATAGTTTGCTGCTGAATAGTGGTAGGGGTGTTGTGTCCCATGGCCTTGAGTGACTCTAATAAGCTAGGGTCGAGCTGGAAATCTTCAAATTGCATGCGCTGGTCTCGCTGAAAAATAGTTGAGTATTATAGCTGACCTAATGAGCAGGCTAAAGCTTTAAGTAGAATGGACGACATAAATCTATCATCGTTTCGCTGTATCGCCCTTGTTTATCGCGGATCGTCATTTGATGATACTGAGTTTCCACAGCAGGATTGGTTAGTGTTTGTGGTTCAGCTGTTGTTGGGTCGTGTTGGATTGCCAATATTGATCGGTTAGCTACCTTTCCCTCAATGCTAATGATATCAAGCTGCTTAGCAACGAATAGACCATAAGCGTTAAGTTGTTGGATAAAACTGGCTAAACTTTGCAGCGGTAAAATAACACTTGCCGTGCCTTGCGGGGCTAGTAATTGGCTAATCACGTTCTGTAATTCTGCAAAGGACAAGGTATTAGTATGTCTGGCGTCAGCACGTGCACTATTTTTGGCTTGTGTGCCCTGTTCAAAGTAGGGAGGGTTACAAATAATATGGTCGAATAATGGCTCATCATTGTTGTTGTGACGTTGTTGGAAGTCTTGAATAGCACCGTGAAATAGTTGCACTGTCTCTGACCAAGGGCTTTGCTTAATATTAAATTGGCAAGCCTTTGCTGCAGCATTGTCTATTTCTACTGCAATAATACTGGTGTGATGAGGACTTCGTTGTGCAGCCATTAAACTGAGTAAACCACTTCCTGCACCGATATCTAAAATATGACTTGATTGAGTTAATTCAGCCCAAGCTCCGAGTAAAACTGCATCAGTACTGACTGCCATACCACACTGTTGATCATCGATATGAAATTGTTTAAACGTAAAAGACATAGATAATTGATTACTCTTTGGGCTGTGTGGACGACTCGGATAAGATCATAACTGCTTTGATTTTTACTGTCGCGTGTTAATTGTCTCCAGCCTGTATGGTTGACTTTTTGTTATGGTCAATTAACTTAAAAATCATAGATGTGGTGAATATGTACACAAGTCTTGCCATAAATCGTAACTAAACTGGTTTTTTTTATTGTTTAGGGGGCTGGAGCTTGAGTATTAAGGCGATATTTGGTATTAGTTTGCGCGCTTTTTTACGAATTAAATCGAGTAAAAAGTCTAATTAAGGCTATTTGACAGGGATGTAACGCTGAATACTGAGTTAACGAGTCATTTTCGTTACTCTCTTAACAAAGTTTACTATTTTTAAGTGTATTTTTAACTTTACAATTTATTATTCGTTCAGCTCAGCAGTAGCTAATTATGGCGTAATCAATTAGGTTTGTTAAAAAACATAACAATAAAACGAGGCTAGTAGTGCAAACAACCAAAATGAGTGTGACTGATACGCTAGGGTTAGGGTTTATGACCTTTGCGTTTTTTTTAGGTGCGGGTAACTTAATTTTTCCACCTTTTGCTGGCATGCTTGCTGGCGAGAATATGTCTTTTGCGATGTTCGGTTTCTTAATTACCGCAGTGGGTATGCCACTTATAGGCTTAATTGCCGTTGCTAAAGCTAACGGTAAAGTGATGGCGTTATTACCTGCGTTTGCGGCTACAGCATTAGCCATTGCGATTTATATCATCATTGGCCCAGCATTTGCCGCCCCACGTACTGCATTGGTGGCATTTGAAATTGGCGCAAGACCTTTTATTAGTAATCCCGATGCGTTAATGATGCTCGGCGGCAAAGAGTTCAGTATTGCGCAACTTATTTATACTTTGGTGTTTTTCTCCATTGTGATGTTTTTATCTTTATTTCCAGGAAAATTACTCGATAGCGTTGGTAAAATACTTACGCCTGTATTGATTCTACTATTGGTGGGATTAGCCAGTTCTGTGATTATTCTTCCTGGCGCAGAGGTGAACCTGCCGGTTGGTGAATATATTAATAGTCCATTAACCAAAGGGATTATTGAAGGTTATAACACCATGGATACCTTGGCATCATTGATGTTTGGTATGCTAATCATCGATTTGTTGCGCAAAAAAGGTGTTAACGATGCGGCCGATCAAACTAAGTATTTAGTTCGTGCAGCATTTATTGCTGCTGGTGGTTTAGCATTTGTGTATGTGTCGTTATTTTATCTTGGTGCTTCAGCAGGTGATTTTGCTATTGGTGCCGACAATGGTGGCCAAATTTTAACAAACTATGTGACTCATCATTTTGGCAATATTGGCACCTTAATGCTGTCAACGGTTGTGACGCTTGCTTGCTTAACGACTGCGGTTGGTTTAGTCACCGCTTGTTCTGAATTTTTTAATGAATTAATGCCTAGATTATCGTACAAGTTGCTGGTGGTTTTATTAAGTGTGATTTGTGCCACTGTCGCTAACGTAGGTTTATCGCAATTAATAAGCATCAGTATTCCTGTGTTAATGACGATTTACCCAGTTGCGATAGCATTGGTATTGGTGACTTTTTTGACAGAACGCTTTGCTAGACCGGCATTTTCGCATCGTGTCGTGCTGAGTGTGGCATTATTTTTCGGTATTTTTGATGGGTTACAAACGGCAGGCATGGATATGAGCTTCCTAGACTTTATGCCACTGCATGTAGAGGGGATGGCTTGGTTGCTACCTACTGCGTTAACGGCAATTGTGTGTTTGTTTATACCCAAAAATCTGGATCAAAAAGCGGATGCTTAATTGTTAAATAGATCATAATTAACAGAGCAATATAACGACGTTATGATAGATTATCTAACGTCGTTTTTTATTATTTATTGGATACCGCTTTGGCCAAACCTGTTTATCAACCCGATCCTTTAATTAACCAGTTTCTTGATGATTTATGGTCAACTAACGGGCTAAGTGATAATACCTTGGTATCTTATCGTACAGATTTACAAAATGCAGAACGTTACATTTTGACTAAAGGTAAGGATTTGCTGCAAGTTGACCAGGCCTTACTGCGTGACTATCTTGCTGAACGTTTTGATAAGCAATTTGCTAAAAGTAGTACAGCGAGACTTCTCAGTAGTTTACGGCGTTTTTATGCTTACTTATTAGTTAAGCAGAAAATTAGCCAAGACCCGACTGCATTAATCAAGTCACCTAAGCTCGTTCGCCAATTACCGGATACATTGTCTGAAGCGCAAATAGACAATTTGTTATCAGAGCCAAATATTGATGATCCGATCGAGCACCGAGATAAAGCCATGTTAGAGCTTTTGTATGCCACAGGGCTGCGGGTGACTGAATTGGTAAGTTTAACGATGGAGCAGATTAGTTTGCGCCAAGGTTTAGTGAGGGTGATGGGTAAAGGAGGCAAAGAGCGTTTGGTCCCTTTAGGTGAACTGGCCATTACAGCTGTTGAGCAGTACATCAAGTTTGCTCGTGCTGAACTATTAAGTATGAAACAGTCTGATGTTTTGTTTCCCTCTCGCCGTGGGCAAATGATGACCAGACAAACCTTTTGGCATCGAATTAAATTGTATGCGGCCAGAGCGGGTATTCAATGTCATCTATCTCCACATACGTTACGCCATGCTTTTGCTACCCATTTACTTAACCATGGCGCAGATTTACGTGTGGTACAATTGTTACTCGGTCACAGTGATTTATCGACCACTCAAATTTATACACATGTTGCTAAAGTACGCTTACAGCAACTACATAGCCAACATCATCCACGCGGTTAGCTTAGCGGGTTGTGTATCCGTGTGGGTTTCAAATTCTTACATTTAAGATAATGAGTATTTGTTGCGCTAGCGAAATTAAATCTGTAAGTTTTGCTTACGAAGTCGGGTCTATTGATTATGAACCCGTGTAATATAGGAATTACCATGAAGTTAACTAAAGCATTCGCCCTTGTTGCCAGCCTTATTATTGCCCCTATTGTGTCAGCGGCAACTGCGACCGATGTATCCAATGAATCAGCATTAAAGCAAAAACTCACTGAAACCTTAGGGGTCAACGTGATGCTCATTCAACAATCTCCAGTCGATGGTTTATATCAAGCACTAACAGATCGCGGAGTCCTATACGTCACCAAAGATGGCGCAAAGCTATTTCATGGCAATCTGTATGACATGGATAAAGGCATGAAAAACTTAACTGAGGCAGCTTTAGCTGGACCTCGTATAGAGTTACTTAAGCCGTTTGAAGATGAGATGTTGGTTTACAAAGCGAAAAACGAAAAGCATGTGGTCACAATATTTACCGACGTAGATTGTGGTTATTGCCGTAAGCTGCATAATCAAATGCAAGGCTATAATGATTTAGGTATTACGATTCGTTATTTAGCTTATCCTCGTGCGGGCATTCCATCTGCTAATGCAGACGAGATGCAAGCGGTATGGTGTGCTAAAGATCCTTTAAAAGCTATGACAGAAGCTAAAAATGGTGGCAATGTTAAAGCGGCTAGTTGTGATATTGATATTGCAGCGCAGTATAAGTTAGGTATGTCATTCGGTGTTAACGGCACACCAGCGTTGATTTTAGAAAATGGTGTGATGGTACCTGGTTATCAAGCTCCGGCAGACTTATTACGTACGATTGAATCGAATTTATAATTCAGACTAGTAAATCAACGTCGTAAAGCGTGTGCTAAAAACGTAAAATCAAGGTGAGCTTAGGCTCACCTTTTTGTTATGCTCTATTCTCTAATTACCCGTTTAAGGTTGCCTTTTGTCTCATAAAATAGTCCGTCGCCCTCAGGTTGATGATAGTCATTTACCTGCTTCTTTATCACCATTACTGAAACAGCTCTATGCTCGCCGTGGCGTCAATGAAGATAACTGCGAATTAGTGCTAAGTAAGTTATTGCGCCCAGATACCATGAAAGGGCTTGCAGAAGCCGCTGTGATTATTGCGGATGCTATTGCTGCGCAGCAATCGATTCTGATTGTTGGAGATTTTGATGCTGATGGTGCCACGTCGACTAGTGTGTGTATGTTGGCGCTGAAAATGATGGGGGCTAAGCATGTTGACTACCTTATTCCCAATCGGTTTGATTATGGTTATGGCTTAAGCCCTGAAATTGTTGCGGTGGCTTTTACTAAAAATGCAGATGTACTCATTACCGTTGATAATGGTATTTCGTCAATTGAAGGGGTGGCAGCAGCAAAGTTGCTGGGAATGACTGTTATCGTGACAGACCACCATTTACCTGGCAGCACTTTGCCCAATGCTGATGTTATTGTTAATCCAAATCAGCCCGGTTGTCCGTTTGCCAGTAAGTCTATTGCCGGTGTTGGGGTAGCGTTTTATCTGATGTCTGCTTTACGTGCAAAATTAAGGCAGCGTAATTGGTATCAACAACAGCAAATTACTGAGCCTAATCTGGGCACATTGCTTGATATTGTCGCTTTAGGTACTGTCGCAGATGTTGTGTCGCTAGACACGAATAACCGTATTCTAGTCAATGCTGGTTTGCAGCGAGTCAGAAGTGGCCGCTGTCGTGTTGGCATTACAGCATTGCTTGAAGTGGCTAAGCGGAGTCCTGAAAAGATTGTTGCTGCTGATTTTGGTTTTGCAGTTGGACCTCGGCTCAATGCTGCTGGTCGTTTAGATGAAATGGCACTAGGGGTTGAAACTTTACTGTGTGAAGACATCATGTTAGCCAGAAGAATGGCAGCCGAATTAGATGGATTAAACCAAGAGCGCCGCGAACTTGAAACGGGTATGCAGCAAGAGGCATTAAAGAGTTTATCGAAAGTGTCGCTCAATGAAGAAGATTTGCCGTGGGGTATCGCCATTTTTCAGGAAGATTGGCATCAAGGTGTTATTGGCATTTTGGCCTCACGAATTAAGGATCGTTATCATCGGCCGGTTATTGCCTTTGCCGATGCCGGTGATGGTGCGATAAAAGGTTCTGCCCGGTCGATTAAAGGCCTGCATATGCGAGATTTACTCGAACGCATTAATGGTCTCTATCCTGGAATGATAACCAAGTTTGGTGGTCATGCTATGGCAGCAGGGCTATCATTAAAAGCAGATGTGTTCGAGCAGTTTAAGCAAGCTTATGATGATGCGGTAAGAGAAGTATTAGATTATGAACAGCTGACGGGAGAGTTGCTCTCTGATGGTGAGTTATCGAGCCCATTAATGACGCTTGATACAGCATTTTTATTACGAAATGCAGGACCATGGGGGCAGTCCTTTGAAGAGCCACTGTTTGATGGCGTATTTAAGGTCGTGCAACAGCGTATCGTAGGTGAAAAACACTTAAAATTATTACTTGAGACTGAATGTGGCAGTACGATGTTAGACGGCATTGCTTTTAATGTGGATTTAGCCATATGGCCTGATGCAACCATTAAACATGCTCGTGTGGTCTATAAGCTTGATGTGAACGAGTTTAGAGGAAATCAAACTGTGCAGCTAATGGTGGATTATATTGAGCCCATGTAATCACTGTTTTATGTTGTCGCAGGTTTTCTGGCGAGTTGACGGACTCGTCAGTGAACCAACTGTTTGATGGAGCATAACGAGATAGCGATATTGTAGCGTTAACATCCAACTGATTTTATTGCCTAACCATTAACCATTAACCATTAACGATACAGTAAAGCAATCCAGTTAATATGTTATCTGAGCAGCTAAATAATATGTGGCTTTAACACTCTTCAAAGTGATACAAGTAACAAAAACAAAAAGGCCTCGCAATGCGAGGCCTTTTTGTTAAATCGTATAAAGTTATTTGGTACAGGTGAGAGGACTTGAACCTCCACGCCCTTACGAGCATCAGCACCTGAAGCTGACGTGTCTACCAATTCCACCACACCTGCAAAACATGTATCGCGAAATAACTTTATTCTATTAGTCGCTGTCGCCACCAATGTAAATATGGTGCCCGAACCCGGAATCGAACCAGGGACACGAGGATTTTCAATCCTCTGCTCTACCGACTGAGCTATTCGGGCGACGGACGCAATTTAAAGGATTTTGACCCATTGAGTCAACCTGTTTTTAATATTTATATCAAAAATCGATTTGTTTGGATGTATTTTGGGCGTATCGAATGTAATTCAGCCTAAGTATCATATTGTCATAAATACTTCATTCATATGATGGTTGCTACAGCAAATGGTGTTATGGTGCCGTTTTACTTGTGTGATAACCATAACAAGTAAAAATATTGAATAATGGCGACTTAATTATTCAATATTGAAAAATCAGATATAAAAAAACGCTCCGAGGAGCGTTTAATGCGAAACATTAATTAATAGTCGTGAGTTTGAATGATGACTAGTTAGATAATACTTCGTTAGTTGGAAAGTTTGCTTTCATTACGGTTTTAACGTTTTGTTGTAATTTTTCCTGGCCTAATTCGCCATACGCTTTAACCATAATTTCTAACGCGCGTTCAGTTGATGGTGTTCCAGGGAACTTTTCCATAACTGATTGAGCACGAACAGCAGCTGCACTCCATGCATTCATTTTGATATAATATTCTGCAACTTGAATTGAATATTTAGCCAAACGGTTCTTTAAGAACTGCATGCGTTGTTGTGCATCAGCAGAATACTTGCTATTTGGATACGATTTAATCAATCGATCAAAATCTTTAAATGCATCTTGAGCATTTTTAGGATCACGATCGGTACGATCAATATTCATTAAATCGTGAAATAAGTAATTATCTGCCTGCATATTCGTTAAACCACGCATATAATAGACGTAATCTATATTAGGATGCGTTGGATTGAGGCGTAAAAAGCGATCAATATTGGCAAGTCCTGAGGCAGCATCATCCATTTTGTAATACGCAAAAATCAAGTCTAATTGAACTTGAGTTTTGTGCGGACCAAATGGAAAACGAGAGTCCAATGCTTCAAGTGAACGAACGGCTTTAGAGTAATTACCTAATTCCATTGACGTTCTTGCTTGAGAGTACAGGACATCAGGTGATGCTTTACTGGCAACATCATCGTCTTCTGGACTGCTACTACAGGCTGTTATAGCCAGTGAAAGTAATACTAGGGCGGCACCTTTGGCAATTTTATACATACTTGAATTCAATTCTTTTTAAGTTGTTGTTAAGAATTTTTCCATTTCACGGTAAAATAGAAAACATCCGATTGTAACAGATAGCACATTCACTTTGGACCCCTAAACTGGGGTACGGTTCCTATGACACAAGAGATTAATCTAAAAAGCGAGATAACAGCAATACAAACCGGTCTGAGATTAGACCAAGCATTAGCTGGTTTGTTCCCTGACTACTCGCGCACACGCATCAAGGAATGGATCCTATCTGGTGCAATTACTATTGACGGTATCACAGTCGACAAGCCACGGGAAAAGGTTTTCGAGTCTCAGTTGGTAGAAGTTACGGCAACACTTGAAGAAGAAGTGAGTGCTAAAGCGCAAAATATCGACTTAAATATTGTTTATGAAGACGACCATATTCTTGTCATTAACAAGCAAGCTGGTTTAGTTGTTCATCCTGGTGCTGGTAACGCAGACGGCACATTGATGAATGCTTTATTATATCATTGTCCAGATATTGAACATGTACCAAGAGCGGGTATTGTTCATCGTTTAGATAAAGACACTACAGGGCTAATGGTTGTCGCTAAAACAGTTGAGGCACAAACACATTTGGTTGCCGCATTACAGGCGCGTGATATTGTTCGTGAGTATGAAGCGATTGTATTAGGCACTATGACGGCTGGTGGCACGGTTGATGAACCTATTGAACGTCACGCAACTAGACGTACTCAAATGGCCGTTATCCATGGTGGTCGTCCATCGGTGACTCATTATCGAGTGTCTGAAAAGTTCCGAGCTCACACGCGTTTACGTTTGCGTCTGGAATCTGGTCGTACTCACCAAATTCGTGTTCATATGGCACACATTGGCCATGAGTTGGTTGGCGATCCGGTTTATGGTGGTCGTCCTCGTCCGCCTAAATCTGCTAGCCCAGAGTTTTTTGAATTACTCAAAAACTTTAAGCGCCAAGCTTTACACGCAGTGCGTTTAGAGCTTGCTCATCCATTTACATGTGAAATCATGACTTGGCATGCGCCGATCCCTGATGACATGGTTGAGCTTACAAAAGCACTACGAGTCGATACTGAGCTTAATCCGATAGTGTATTTATAATGCTTGAGCACGATTGGCCAATACCAGCTAACGTTGCCATTGCGATGACAAATCGTTTTGGTGGCGTCAGCGTTAGCCCATTTGATAGTTTGAATTTAGGGCTACATGTTGGTGATAAGCCTCAAGATGTATTCGCTAATCGTGCAATATTAACTCAGCAATTATCATTACCGGCTGAGCCAACTTGGCTTGAACAAGTTCATGGTACTAATGTTGTTGATGTACAAACATTGATCCCAGGCAGTGCTATAGCGTTAGCTGATGGCTGTTACAGTAATCAGTTTGGCCATGTATGTGTAGTAATGACGGCCGATTGCTTACCAATATTATTATGTAATCAACAAGGTACCGAAGTTGCCGCTGTTCATGCCGGGTGGCGCGGTTTGTGTGAGGGCGTCATCGAGCAAGCATTGGCGATGTTTCATTCACCACCGTCAACATTAATCGCATACTTAGGTCCTGCAATTGGTCCTTGTGCATTTGAAGTTGGTCCTGACGTTCGTGATGCTTTTATCAATAAAAATCCGCAAGCGGCAACTCATTTTATCCAATATAATGCTAAATATTTAGCTGATTTAGTCGGCTTAGCTAAGTTGCGTTTATCTACAGCAGGCGTTACTCAAACTTATAGCGCAGATGTGTGTACCTTTTCTGAACCTGATTACTTTTCTTACCGTCGTGACAAGCAAACTGGACGAATGGCTTCTCTCATTTGGCTAAAATCTTAAGTTATTATTGGTAACAACTTTCAAGTATAAAAAATCAACAATTTTTTGATCCAGATTAAGTTTTAACCTTGAGTTTACATTAAATGCCCCCATCTTTAAGTTAACAAATTATTCATTTCTGAATTAATTTCCCATTCCACATGTATCAGATCCTAGGAGGTTGTATGAGACTCGATCGTATGACTAATAAGTTTCAAATTGCCATTTCTGATGCCCAATCATTAGCATTGGGACGCGATCATCAATTTATTGAACCTATTCATTTAATGATGGCGCTGTTAAATCAAGATTCTGGTTCTATCCATTCTTTACTTACGCAAGCGGGCATTCGTGTTAGCGCGCTTCGCTCTGCGGTTAGCCAAGAGTTGGAGCGTTTTCCACAAGTTGAAGGTACTGGTGGTGATGTTCAGTTATCACAAGGGTTAATTCGTTTACTAAACCTATGCGATAAGTTAGCGCAAAAGCGCAAAGACAAATACATTTCATCTGAATTGTTTGTCTTGGCTGCATTGGAAAATAATGACCCCCTTGCCAAAGCATTAAAAGATTCTGGTGCAAGCAAAGAGTTAATGGAAAAACCCATTGAAGACATGCGTGGCGGGCAGAAAGTTGATGATCCCAATGCTGAAGATCAACGCCAAGCATTGAAAAAATTTACCGTAGATTTAACCGAGCGCGCAGAGCAAGGTAAGTTAGACCCTGTTATTGGTCGTGATGAGGAAATTCGTCGCACGATTCAAGTGCTACAACGCCGTACTAAAAATAATCCGGTATTAATTGGTGAACCTGGTGTCGGTAAAACCGCCATTGTTGAAGGTTTAGCTCAGCGAATTGTTAATGGTGAAGTCCCTGAAGGGATTAAAAATAAACGGGTATTGTCATTAGACATGGGGTCGTTAATTGCGGGAGCCAAATATCGCGGTGAGTTCGAAGAACGCTTAAAAGCAGTATTAAATGAGCTATCACAAGAAGAAGGTCAGGTCATTCTGTTTATTGATGAGCTGCATACCATGGTCGGCGCAGGTAAGGGCGAGGGCGCAATGGATGCTGGTAATATGCTTAAGCCTGCTTTAGCACGTGGTGATTTGCATTGTGTCGGCGCAACAACACTTGATGAATATCGTCAATATATTGAGAAAGATGCTGCACTTGAACGCCGTTTTCAAAAAGTAATTGTTGATGAACCGAGCGTTGAAGACACCATTGCCATTTTACGTGGTTTAAAAGAGCGTTACGAATTACATCATCATGTTGAAATAACTGATCCTGCTATTGTTGCAGCTGCAACCATGTCGCATCGTTATATTTCAGACCGTAAACTGCCTGACAAAGCTATCGACTTAATTGATGAAGCCGCATCGAGTATCAGGATGCAGATTGATTCTAAGCCCGAAGTGCTTGATCGATTAGAGCGCCGTGCTATTCAGCTTAAGCTGGAAGAACAAGCGTTAAGTAAAGAGTCAGACGAAGCCAGTCGTAAACGTCTTGAGTTTTTACAACATGAACTGAGAGATTTTGAAAGTAAAGCGGCTGAAATGAATGAGATTTGGCATACCGAGAAAGCAGCATTAGCAGGTACTCAACATATTAAAGCTGATCTCGAACAGGCGAGAATGGATTTAGAAGTTGCTCGACGTGCTGGTGACTTAACGCGGATGTCTGAATTACAGTATGGGCGTATTCCTGAACTTGAAAAACAGTTGGATTTAGCATCACAAGCCGAAATGCAAGATATGACACTGTTACGTAATAAAGTGACTGATGTCGAGATTGCAGAAGTACTATCGAAAGCGACAGGGATACCTGTTTCAAAAATGCTCGAAGGCGAACGTGAAAAACTATTGCATATGGAAACCGCATTACATGAACGTGTAATTGGCCAAAACGAGGCTGTGGATGCAGTATCTAATGCCATTCGCCGTAGCCGCGCCGGTCTTGCCGATCCGCAACGTCCAATCGGTTCGTTCTTGTTCCTCGGGCCTACTGGTGTGGGTAAAACTGAATTATGTAAATCGCTAGCTAAGTTTTTATTTGATTCAGAATCGGCTCTTGTGCGCATTGATATGTCTGAATTTATGGAAAAACATACCGTGTCGCGTTTAGTTGGTGCCCCTCCAGGATATGTGGGTTATGAAGAAGGTGGTTATTTAACTGAAGCGGTTCGCCGTAAGCCTTACTCAGTGATTTTGTTAGACGAAGTTGAGAAGGCACATCCAGATGTATTTAACGTGTTGTTGCAAGTATTAGATGATGGCCGTTTAACAGATGGTCAAGGCAGAACGGTTGATTTTAAAAACACGGTAATCATCATGACCTCTAACCTTGGATCAGATATTATCCAAGAGGGCTTTGGTCATACGAGTTATGAAGAGATGAAAGCTGGGGTCATGAATGTTGTGACACAAAGCTTCCGTCCAGAGTTTTTGAATCGAATTGATGAGTCTGTGGTATTCCATCCCTTAGATGCAGAAAATATCAAACACATTGCCAGCATTCAATTTGAATTGTTGCGCAAGCGTCTTATTGAGAAAGAGTTTGATATTGAGTTGTCTGATGCCGCTTTATCATTAATTGCCGAAGCTGGATTCGATCCTATTTATGGTGCAAGGCCTTTAAAACGAGCATTGCAACAAGAAGTGGAGAATCCTTTAGCCCAAAAATTACTTCGAGGCCAATTATTGCCAGGTAAAATGATTAAAGTTGTAGTAGAAGATGGCAAGCTAGCTTTCAATCAATAATATTATACCGCATTATTAGCTGAAGTTATTTGAACAAAGGGAGCATTAGCTCCCTTTTTTATTACTTGCTTTGACAAAATAACCTGACTCGCTCGGTGTTTTCAGCAATAGCAGCTTGCCTCTGTTCTTCTGTCATGGCGAAAGTTTCACCAGTAGCTTTGTCTTGTTGATTTAATTTGCTGTGAGTCTTCAACACACTAAGGCTGTGCTTAGCACTTTCACAGATGTCTTTGGCTTGTTGTTTGTCTTTTTCATTAATGATCTTTGCTGACATTTCTAATTCAGACTCCGCGTTAACAGCGGTTTTTTTTTGTGGTGTGTAAGTGCCAATTTTAGCGGGTTCTACATCTTCACTATAAATCTTGCTAGCATCTACATTTAAAGGTTGTTGCTGACTGTAATGCACAACCCCAGCATCATCCACCCAAGTGTAAATCGTCGCGGCATATAAGCATGCACTAAATGCAAAAGTGGCTAAGCCAAAAACTAAACGCATAATTCCCATGTGAGTATCCCAGAGCTAATTGACGACATGCTTGAATATTTCAAAATATGCTATCTTTGAGTATAAATCCAACAACTAAAACGATAATGTGTAAAGTGTATGCAAAATTCACCTAATCACCCAGTAAAAAATAAAGGTATTTACTTATTACCCAACTTATTTACTACAGCAGGGCTGTTCTCTGGTTTTTATGCTGTCATTTCATCAATGAACGGTCACTTCGAGTCAGCGGCAATCGCTATCTTTATTGCTATGATTTGCGATGGACTCGATGGCAGAGTCGCAAGATTAACCAATACTCAAAGTGATTTTGGCGCTGAATATGATAGTTTGGCCGATATGGTTTCTTTTGGCATGGCTCCAGCCATCCTCGCTTATAATTGGGCATTACAAGACTTAGGTAAAATAGGTTGGTTAGCTGCTTTTATTTATTGCGCTTGCGCGGCATTGAGATTAGCTCGTTTCAATACCCAAGTTGGTGTTGCCGATAAACGTTATTTTCAAGGTCTAGCTAGTCCCGCTGCAGCAGCCTTAATCGCTGGAAGTATTTGGAGTGGTTCTAAATATGAGCTTGACCCTACCAATATAAATTACCTTGCTGCATTGATTACTGCCTTAACAGGACTACTCATGGTCAGTAACTTTCGCTATCACTCCTTTAAGGAAGTCGATTGGCGAGGGAAAGTAAATTTCGTGGTGATGTTATTGCTCGTAGGTGTGTTCGTTATTATTTCTGTAGAACCAGCAATTATTCTTTGTCTTGGTTTCTACATATATGCACTATCTGGACCTATTATCACGATTAAAGCTATTAAGAAGTTAAAAGTGGCCCACATCGTTGGTGATGAATTGAATAAAACAGAGACACAACAACACTCAACCATCGATGACATCAATAGTACTGATAGTACTGATAGTACTGATCGTAGCAACGAGAAAAAAGAAAGTTAACTATAGAGTGATTTTCTTCAATAGCATCTAACTATAGAGTTTACGTAATTAGTTCCTCTACTATATAGGTAGCTGAGGTAATCGTTGTTATTCACCAATGTATTCATTAAATCACGTCTTTTTTATTGAAATCGTAAATATGTACTATAATTCTTATCCAGTTTTATATTCGTTAATGCGCTTCTGTATATTAACTGGAGTTTAATTAAGCAAAATCGAACGTGGTTGTGTATTTTTAATACCGTCTTGTTTGATTAGTATTCAGTTGATTGCTTTTTTACTAAAATCCTTTAAAAAGGCCTTGCGTAAAAACGTATGGTGCCTATAATGCGCATCCACTGACACGGCAGACAGCGTAAGCGGTTACCGAGTCAGGTTGGATTAAGTGCTTCAAAACACTGAGTTCAAGGCGAAAAGAAAGTTTGAAAAAACACTTGACGCCAACACGGGAAAGCGTAGAATACGCACCCCAAGCCAACGACCTAGCGTCTTATGGTGATGTCTGAAAAATTGATATCAACGTTCTTTAACAATCTAAACAAGAAATCTGTGTGGACATTCACAGGTATTGAGTTATTCGAAATTGTCTTCTGTTCTTCGGAATGTTGGCAATCAAAAAATTTAAACTCAATGCAACGATGAATGTTCATAGTAATATGTACAAACATTATTTAGATTCTTCCGAGTCTAATTAATGAAATCAGAATTCATTGAGCCGAAACCTTTTGGTTTCAAAAAACTTTAATTGAAGAGTTTGATCATGGCTCAGATTGAACGCTGGCGGCAGGCCTAACACATGCAAGTCGAGCGGTAACACAAGGGAGCTTGCTCCTGAGGTGACGAGCGGCGGACGGGTGAGTAATGCCTAGGGATCTGCCCAGTCGAGGGGGATAACAGTTGGAAACGACTGCTAATACCGCATACGCCCTACGGGGGAAAGGAGGGGACCTTCGGGCCTTCCGCGATTGGATGAACCTAGGTGGGATTAGCTAGTTGGTGAGGTAATGGCTCACCAAGGCGACGATCCCTAGCTGTTCTGAGAGGATGATCAGCCACACTGGGACTGAGACACGGCCCAGACTCCTACGGGAGGCAGCAGTGGGGAATATTGCACAATGGGGGAAACCCTGATGCAGCCATGCCGCGTGTGTGAAGAAGGCCTTCGGGTTGTAAAGCACTTTCAGTAGGGAGGAAAGGTAATAGTTTAATAAACTATTACTGTGACGTTACCTACAGAAGAAGGACCGGCTAACTCCGTGCCAGCAGCCGCGGTAATACGGAGGGTCCGAGCGTTAATCGGAATTACTGGGCGTAAAGCGTGCGCAGGCGGTTTGTTAAGCCAGATGTGAAATCCCCGGGCTCAACCTGGGAATTGCATTTGGAACTGGCGAACTAGAGTCTTGTAGAGGGGGGTAGAATTCCAGGTGTAGCGGTGAAATGCGTAGATATCTGGAGGAATACCGGTGGCGAAGGCGGCCCCCTGGACAAAGACTGACGCTCATGCACGAAAGCGTGGGGAGCAAACAGGATTAGATACCCTGGTAGTCCACGCCGTAAACGATGTCTACTCGGAGTTTGGTGACTTAGTCACTGGGCTCCCAAGCTAACGCATTAAGTAGACCGCCTGGGGAGTACGGCCGCAAGGTTAAAACTCAAATGAATTGACGGGGGCCCGCACAAGCGGTGGAGCATGTGGTTTAATTCGATGCAACGCGAAGAACCTTACCTACTCTTGACATCCACAGAAGAGACCAGAGATGGACTTGTGCCTTCGGGAACTGTGAGACAGGTGCTGCATGGCTGTCGTCAGCTCGTGTTGTGAAATGTTGGGTTAAGTCCCGCAACGAGCGCAACCCCTATCCTTATTTGCCAGCACGTAATGGTGGGAACTCTAGGGAGACTGCCGGTGATAAACCGGAGGAAGGTGGGGACGACGTCAAGTCATCATGGCCCTTACGAGTAGGGCTACACACGTGCTACAATGGCGTATACAGAGGGTTGCAAAGCCGCGAGGTGGAGCTAATCTCACAAAGTACGTCGTAGTCCGGATCGGAGTCTGCAACTCGACTCCGTGAAGTCGGAATCGCTAGTAATCGTGGATCAGAATGCCACGGTGAATACGTTCCCGGGCCTTGTACACACCGCCCGTCACACCATGGGAGTGGGCTGCAAAAGAAGTGGGTAGTTTAACCTTCGGGAGAACGCTCACCACTTTGTGGTTCATGACTGGGGTGAAGTCGTAACAAGGTAGCCCTAGGGGAACCTGGGGCTGGATCACCTCCTTACCTATACGACTAACTCAATACCTAAAGTGCAGAGATGCATGTGAGTGTTCACACAGATTACTTG
>NZ_RKKE01000003.1 GCF_003797125.1 Shewanella frigidimarina | reverse complement strand
AAACACAGTATCGCCGATGGTAGTGTGGGGTCTCCCCATGCGAGAGTAGGTCATTTCCAGGCGCCTAATTGACTTGAAAGAGTCGTGAAACAGCCCGCTATTATGTAGCGGGCTTTTTTACGTCTGTTATTTGTTGAATTACGGTTTGGTTAATATGAGCATAATGCTTGTGTGGACGATATACCCATGCGAGAGTAGGTCATTTCCAGGCGCCTAATTGACTTGAAAGAGTCGTGAAACAGCCCGCTATTATGTAGTGGGCTTTTTTACGTCTGTAATTTGTTGAAATTACGGTTTGGTTAATATGAGCATAATGCTTGTGTGGACGATATGCCCATGCTAAATAGGTCATTTCCAGGCGCCTAATTGACTTGCAAGAGTCGTGAAACAGCCCGCTATTATGTAGCGGGCTTTTTTACGTCTGTCATTTGTTGAAATTACGGTTTGGTTAATATGAGCATAATGCTTGTGTGGACGATATGCCCATGCGAAGTAGGTCATTTTCAGGTGCCTAATTGACTTAAAAGAGTCCCGAAACAGCTCGCTATGATATAGCGGGCTTTTTGTGTCCATAACTTAGGCAATGTTTATAAAATTGACAATGTGAAGATATAGCTAAGTTTTCAATTATTGGTATTTGACATATTAATGAGCAAAATTGATTAATTAAGTTGAAGATAACGGTACGATTTGATGGGTTTAATATTTGTTCAATATCACCGACTTATTAGCCAATAATGAGGCATAGATCAAAGTTTACTTCAGTTTGTTGTTACAAAATAAATTTAAGTTCTCGATCTTATTTATTATTTTGGTTGAATTAGGCGTTGTTCAGAGTGAACCATTGAGCCATTCAATAACGACTTAGGGATTATGCGAGAAGAATAAACATATCAACAAATGATATCCGAATTTAACGGTGACAATAGAACATTTTGCCACCATCGCCCATATGAATTTTCCGTTTATGCGATGCTAGATCAATTTTGCAAGGCTGTTATATCTGCTCATTTTATATATGACACGCTTATGCATATCTAGGCTGCCTAGCCGATTATTTAATGCTTAACAGTTCCAATGAAAACATTAAATAGGCATGTAATAACCATAGTTGATCGTACATCAGTTTGAAATAGTTAAAGGCCTTTGGTTTAAGCATCATGCAATGCCAATCTCCAGTTTTGAAACGATACTTATTGTTAAATAAAGAAGGATTTTTAGACAATGAATAACACTATTAAGAAAGCAATATATGGAGGCGTTTTAATAATTGTCATCGCTGGGTCTTGGGCTGTATGGCAGTATTTTCAAGCACAACCATTGGGTGCTGGTTTCGCCTCCGGTAACGGAAGGATTGAAGCTGTACAGGTTGATATATCAACAAAAATTGCAGGTCGCGTCGATACAATCATGGCGCAGGAGGGCGATCTTGTTCAGGCAGAACAGGTTGTCGCAAAAATCAATACAGATCAACTGCGAGCTCAGTTAATCGGTGCAGAAGCAAACGTTGCCAGTGCAGAAAGCCAAGTCGCATCCGCTTTGGCAGCCATAGAGCAGGCAAAGGCGGAACAATTACTGGCTGAACAAGAGTTGCATCGGGCACGCGAGTTGGTAAAAAATAATCACATCAGTAAGGAAACCTACGATACACGAGTAAGTCAGGTAGCCGTTGCCAAAGCCGCCCTTGAGGCTGCAAAAGCTGGACTAGTATACCGAGAACGTATGGTCGATGCTGTGAAGGCTAGCACTACAGAGATCCAGACTCAAATCGACGATTGTGTTCTCAAATCACCGGTTATTGGCAGAGTTATTTATCGACTTGCCGAACCCGGTGAAGTGCTAGGAAGTGGCGGTAAAGTACTAACCGTTGTGAACCTCGCCGATGTCTATATGGAGGTCTTTCTTCCGTCAGCTCAGGCTAATAGTATTGCTATCGGTGCAGAGGCTCGAATTAAGCTGGATATCTTAGATTTCGCTATTCCTGCGTCTGTCAGTTTTGTGTCACCGGAATCCCAATTCACACCAAAGCAAGTTGAAACACTCAGTGAACGCGAAAAACTTATGTTTCGTGCCAAAGTACGAATACCGCAAAATTTAGTCCAGAGACATATTGATGATGTAAAGACAGGGGTTCGCGGGGTTGCTTACATTCGACTGACAACAAAATCTGGAGAAAAACCTGCTCCGTGGCCGGACTTTCTTCAGAAATTACCACCGCAAGCCGAACCCGTCTCAGTCAATAATAACTAATGTGGGTGCAGTACCATGGACCAACAAGATTATCCTATCGTCTGCATTAAGGGTGTTACGCATACCTATAAGAAAGTGAATGCTATCGAAGATGTGTCACTGACCATTCCATCTGGGATGATGGTTGGCTTACTCGGTCCTGATGGTGTTGGTAAGTCGACGCTATTGGCCCTTATTTCGGGTGTTCGCAAGTTACAGCATGGCAGTCTTGAGGTGCTTGGTGGTGACATGGCTTCGGCCCGCCACCGCTCCGAAGTTGGCCCTCGGATTGCCTACATGCCCCAAGGTCTGGGTAAAAACCTTTATAGCGAGCTTAGTGTTGCCGAAAACCTGGACTTCTTTGGAAAGTTATTTGGTCAGGGGGCCTCTGAGCGTAAAGCTCGAATCGATCGTTTGACTAAAGCAACAGGGCTTCACTCTTTTCTATCAAGGCCAGCGGGCAAGTTATCTGGTGGCATGAAACAAAAACTAGGGCTCTGCTGTTCGCTTATACATGATCCTGATTTGTTGATATTGGATGAGCCGACGACTGGTGTCGACCCATTGTCAAGGCGACAATTTTGGCAACTAATCAACGCTATTCGCAGCGAAAGACCCAGTATGAGTGTGATTGTGTCCACTGCGTACATGGACGAAGCAGAAGACTTTGACTGGCTGGTTGCAATAGATGCTGGACATGTTTTGGATACAGGTACTCCAGCAGAGCTAAAAGCCAAAACCAACACCAGTAATTTAGAAAAGACGTTTGTGCGCTTACTACCGGAAGGGAAGCGGGGAAGTGGTAAAGAGCTTGTTATCCCTCCATTTGAAAAGACTGCTGGCACACCTGCTATCATAGCGAAAGGGTTGACTCGACGCTTCGGTGATTTTACCGCTGTGAACAACGTTAGCTTTGAAATTCAAGCTGGCGAGATTTTTGGTTTTCTCGGTTCTAACGGTTGTGGCAAGACCACCACAATGAAAATGCTGACGGGTTTGCTGCCCGCTTCTGAAGGTGAGGCTTTTTTATTCGGAAAGTTAGTTGATGCGAACAATCTAGAAATGCGCAAGCGTGTCGGATTTATGTCACAAGCTTTTTCGCTGTATGGCGAACTAACGGTGATGCAGAATTTAACCTTGCATGCTCGCTTATTTCATCTGTCACCGTCAAAAACAACAGAGCGGATAAATACGCTGGTTGACCGTTTTGGTCTGCGCAAACAAATAGATGATCTAGCTTCATCGCTGCCACTTGGCATCCGTCAGCGGCTTTCGCTCGCGGTTGCGGTGATCCATGAGCCCGAAATGCTCATTCTTGACGAGCCTACTTCAGGAGTTGATCCTGTCGCTCGTGACGAATTTTGGGAGCTGCTTGTTGAATTGTCACGTCGAGATAAAGTGACCATATTTATTTCTACCCATTTTATGAATGAGGCTTTACGTTGCGATCGCATTTCGCTTATGCACGCTGGTGAAGTACTTGTTTATGATGAACCGCAACATCTAGTAGAAGCCAAAGGTGCAGCCTCGCTCGAGGAAGCATTTATCAATTACCTGAAAGATGCCATTGGAACGACTGCCGAAGAATCAACCGATTTGGCTTCTGTGCAGCCAGATGATTCATCAACGTTAATAAGTTCACCTTCAACCACATTAAAACGCCACTATTTTAGCTTGAATAGGTTATTGGCATACAGCTATCTCGAAATGATGGCGGTAATGCGTGACAGGATACGTTTGGCATTTGCCTTTTTTGGCAGTGTGATCTTATTAATTGTTATTGCTTACGGTATATCGCTAGATATAGAGGATCTCACTTTTGCCGCGCTGGATCTGGATCGTACTCCAGAGAGCCGCCAATATTTAAGTAACTTTCAAGGGTCACACTATTTTATTGAGAGACCAGAACTGCAAAGTAAAGATGAACTTGAATGGCGTCTTAAGTCTAACGATATAACCTTAGCGATAGAGATCCCTCCGGGCTTTGGCCGTGATTTAAAAACGGGCCAAACACCTAGTATTTCTGCTTGGATTGATGGTGCTAATACCACCAGAGCAAGCACTATAGAAGGATATGTCACTGGTGGCCATATACGCTATCTTACCGAGTTAGCAACAAATGCAGGTATCGACGCAAGAGCTCTATATAAAGTAGATCTACAATCTCGATATCGTTATAACCCATCATTTGAGAGCATATTTTCGATTGGGCCGAAAACGCCTGCCTTGCTGTTGCTCTTTTTCCCCGCAATCTTGATGGCGGTGAGTATCTCGCGTGAGAAGGAGGTTGGCACTATCACCAACTTTTACGTCACGCCAACAAACAAACTTGAATTTCTGATAGGCAAACAGCTGCCTTATATTGGCATTGGCATGGCTAACTTTTTTATTCTGACATTCTTAGTAGTATTTTTGCTACAAGTACCGCTAAAAGGTAGCCTGCTGGGCTTAACTGTGGGAGCTTTCTTTTACGTTTGCGCTTCAACGGGTATTGGGTTAATTGTTTCCGCGTTAACTAAGACACAGGTTACCGCTGTTTTTGCGACTACAATTGTGTCTTTATTACCCACAGCACTTTTCTCCGGGTTAGTTCAGCCAACATCAACGTTAGAAGGTGGGGGATATCTTATCGGTATGGCGTGGCCCGCAACCTATTACATGCATTTGAGTGTCGCTGCATTTACCAAAGGATTGGATTTCTTTGCCCTATCAGGGGATTTAATGATGCTATCCATTTATGGTCCGCTCTTTGTCGTTTTGGCTGCAGTATGTTTGACAAAACAAGAGGCATAATTGATGAAAACCTGGAGTAACATTTTTTGGCTCGGTACTAAAGAGTTACGCAGCGTTCTTGGTGACGTTGTTATGGTAATGCTAATTATTTTCCTATTCAGCGCCCAGATTTATTCACGGTCAACAGCCATCAGCGAGTCGGTTAATAACGCTTCGATTGCCATTGTCGATGAAGACCACTCTACGCTTTCTCGTAGCATTGCCAATGCTTTTTACCCGCCTTATTTTAACCTTGCAGAGCAAATCTCTGCTACTGAGATTGACCAAGTTATGGATCAAGATCGTTTCATGTTTGTGGTCTCCATTCCACCAAAGTTTGAAGCAGATGTTCGTGATGGGCGCTTGCCGAGTGTACAGATAGATGTTGATGCTACCGCAGTGACTCAAGCGAGTCTAGGTAACCACTATATTCAAAATATCATAACTAACGAGGTGAATTTTTTTGTTAATCGTTCAAACGAAACAACAACCTATCCAGTGGCTTTAGTTCAACGCCGAGCCTTTAACCCAAATGGCACAATGACCTGGTTTAGTTCGATTGGTGCACTGCTCGATAACGTAACCTTGTTGGCCATTATACTGACTGGCGCTGCGTTATTGCGTGAGCGTGAACATGGTACCATTGAGCACTTGCTTGTTATGCCACTGACTTCGTTTCAAATTATCATGTCGAAGGTATGGGCTAACGGATTAATTGTTTTAGTAGCTTTCTCGTTATCATTGTTCTTTATGGTTGAGACCTTGTTAGATGTACCCATTGCAGGATCTCGATGGTTACTACTTGGCGGGACGACCATTTATTTATTTGCAGCAGCAGCCATCGGTATTTTTCTCGGTACAATTGCCCGTACGATGGCACAATTTGCACTACTGTTGATGATAGTGATAATACCCATGATGTTACTCTCTGGTGGGATCACTCCGATTGAGAGCCAGCCAGCTATTATTCAACCATTTACATGGCTTTTCCCTTCGCGGCACTTTATGGCTTTTTCTCAGGCCGTTGTTTTTCGGGGTGCTGATATCAGCATAGTGTGGCCAGAATTACTCAATATCATTGGTCTAGGGGCTATCTTTTTTGCTTTCAGCCTTGCGCTTTTCCGTCGGTCAATTGCCGTTAGTAAGTAGTTTATATTCTTACTTTCCATATTGTGGGTTTAATGCCTTTAAACCACAAAGCCACCAATTACGGTGGCTTTGTTATGTAGAGCACTTGATTATGCGTTATTTATTTTTTGCTTTAGATCATAAGCATCGTCGGTAACAACACGTTCAAGTACTTCAATTCGTTGACGCAGGGCGTTAATTTCATCATGCAGTGCTTTATTGTTAGTTGCTTGTTCTGCCGTCGTATGTGATTGCCGTTGCTTGAGCTTCATTATAGTGACAATAAAGCTGCCTAAAATGGCCAGAATAGGAATTAATAATGCCAATGTTGGTGGGTTCATAATGCGTCCTTAATTGTTTTTATTTATTGTCTATTATTGTGACGTTTTCAAGCAGAATTACTAGTGACAAAAGTCATCATTGTGAAATTAGCACCAACTTATTCATTATGGTATAAATTAATTATTATTTTACTTATTGATTATAAAGCCTATTTTTTATTTTCGATTATTAGTAGCAAACATTTATATCCACTGCACTTGATATAGCGCCGGTGGTCCATATATCTAATTCTGTAGCAGGAATGAATAATGAAATGCTCGATTGAGGTTTCAGTTAACTGTCTACCACAGTGCCGTAAGGGCTGTGAAAACCAAACACCACAAACATACAGTGGTTATTTTTTACATATTGCTTTAGACAAGGGTATGAACATGCGTAATTTTAATATTTCTCCAGATTTAACACCTCTTTACCGTAGTGCAATTGGTTTTGATCGTTTAGCACAACTTGCTGAACATGCAGCAGCTAACAATAGCAACAGTGGTTATCCTCCATATAATATTGAGCTTTTAGGCGAAAATCGTTATCGGATCACCATGGCGGTAGCGGGTTTTTCTATGCCAGAACTCGATATTATGAGTGAAGGTGAAAAGCTATTAGTAAAAGGTAATAAGACTGCTAACAGTGATGAACGCAAATATTTGCATCAAGGGATTGCTGAGCGTGGTTTTGAACGTAGTTTTCAATTAGCGGATTATGTGCGGGTCGTCGGTGCGGAATTAGAACACGGCTTATTAAATATTGATTTAGTACGTGAAATTCCAGAAGCTATGAAACCTCGTAAAATAGATATTGTGACTACCAAAACGCTTTGTTAAGCCTTTATTGTGAGTCTAATACGATTAGTGGCTTAGGTGTTAACAGCATTTAAGCCATATTCTCTACCTAATCGTTTATCTCCCCCCTAATTTAGCTAATTGCTTAGGCCTAGTTTGTTATTAAACTAGGCTTTTTTGTATTTATCATTTATTCAAAAGCACTGGACCAGGGCCTTGTTCTACAAGAATATCGTTTGGATTATACAGTGGACAGTTTTTCATCGATAAACAACCACAACCGATGCAACCTTCGAGCGAATCTTTCAATTTTTGCATCTGGGCTATCCGCAGCGTAAGTGATTTATTCCAAACATTTGATAATTCTGCCCAGTCTTCTTTAGTCGCTGTTCGTTCATTGGGTAAAGCAGCAAAAGCATGCTTGATATCATCCAACGATATCCCTAATTGTTGCGCAGCTTTGATGAGCGATATTCGCCTGATAACGTCTCGTGTATAACGACGTTGATTACCATTATTGCGCCAACCGCTGATGAGACCTTTTTGCTCATAAAAGTGAATCGCAGAGATGTTTATTCCACAACGTTTGGCGACTTGGCCAACACTCAGTTCTGCATCTATTGACATTCAACCTCCGATTTTTTTTATCATTTTGGCAAAAATAATGCTTTACCTCAAGTTAGCTTGAGGTATTAAGCTGTGTTGCATTAACCATAAGGAGATAAGTGATGCGATTAGAACATTTAAATTTAGTAGTTAATGACTTAGATGAATCATTAGTATTTTATAAAGCGGCCTTTCCACACTGGCGAGTGCGTGGTGGTGGCGAGTCTGTTTGGCATGGTACGCCGCGGAAATGGCTTCACTTTGGTGATGATTATCATTATTTATCGTTAAATGATTCAGGTAGTGGCGAGGTGCGCGATCTTAAAAGTAATGCATTGGGTTTGGCACATTTCGCTTACGTTGTGGACAATATTGATGCATTAGTTGCTAGATTGTCACAAGTGGGTTTTGAGGTGGCGATTATGGGCGGACATGATCCTTTTTATAAAAGCCGTTACTTTATTGACCCAAGCGGATTTGAAGTTGAGTTTGTTGAATACTCAACGGATATTCCCAGTGAGCGAAATCAATACGATGGCGAGTAGCTTATCAATATGCACCATTGGGCTTATAGAGTAAGCCCAATGGTTTTGATCAAAACCGATTATCAGCAAACGTAATAGGTTAAGAGCAGGTAAGCTGACTAAAGGTAGTGTGACAAGTCGGTGTTAGCGGTAAGTTCAACTTCTTGTTGTTTACCATGGAATAAATAAGCCGTCTCATTACCAATAAGGTGTAATTTATCGCCTTGGCGCCATAGAGCGCTGCCTTCTTGGATTCCTATCACCGGTGTCAGTGGATCGACCATGGTAAATTCTAACAGCCGTTGCGCACGAGTTTCACCATTATGGCCTGGCATTTGGTAGTTGGTGTAATGCGGATTTAATTGGAATGGCAATATACCCAATGCGGTAAAAGAGGGCGGCTCGACAATTGGCATATCATTGGTGGTACGAATGCTGGCACCAGTAATGTTTGATCCCGCACTCCAGCCCACATACGGCATGCCATTTTCTACTTTTTCACGAATTAAGTGCAGCAAGTCGTAGCGATACAATTCGTTGAGCAATTGGAATGTATTGCCGCCACCAACAAAAATACCTGCAGCATCTTGAATGGCTTGTTTTGGGTCTGCAAACTGATGAATGCTACTAATGGTAATTGGCAGAGGTTCAAGCGCTGTTTGTACTTTTGTTAAATACTCATCATAACTTACACTGACGCCAGCATAAGGAACAAACAACCATTGTTGTCCTGGCTGAGTGAGTGGACGAATAAGCTCAACGGTATGGCTTAGATATGTCGAATTACCGACCCGTGAGGCGCTCAACATTAATGCATTAATGGGCATAAAAAGTCCTTTTTGGTTTTAGTTTTTGACAGTTTATCAAAGATTAATCATTGCCGACACTGAGTTTGTTTTTGTAGTCTATTTTTCAGTTTCAATTAATCAACCCTCCCTAGAATCTGCTCGCGTGAATTTCAAGACGATGTTTTATCTAGCTATAAAAGAGTCATAAATCTTTTTTAATATAACTAAGCTTGAATTTTCATTTTATGGACATATTATGTCTATAGTAACAATCGTAAATCGGCACTTTTGCCATACAGGAGCTTTAATGAAGCGTATATTTTTGTTGATTGCAACCAACTTTGCCATTTTACTGGTTGCCTCAATTGTAATGTCTATTCTTGGGGTTAATACCTCAACGATGGGTGGACTGTTAGTATTTGCTGCCATTTTTGGTTTTGGTGGCTCGTTTATCAGTTTAGCCATTTCAAAATGGATGGCTAAGAAAACCATGGGTTGTGAAGTTATCACTCAACCACGTGACAGTATGGAACGTTGGTTAGTCGAAACGGTTGCACGCCAAGCTGAAAAGTCTGGTATTAAGATGCCAGAAGTGGCTATATACCAGTCGCCAGAAATGAACGCATTTGCAACCGGTCCAAGTAAAAATAATGCCCTTGTTGCTGTGAGTTCTGGTTTGCTTTACGGCATGACCCAAGATGAAATTGAAGGCGTACTTGCCCATGAAGTGAGCCACGTGGCAAACGGTGACATGGTGACATTAACCTTAATCCAAGGTGTGGTGAATACCTTTGTTATTTTTGCTGCACGCGTTGTTGCTGGTATTATTAACAATTTTGTTTCCAGTAATGATGAAGAAGGTGAAGGCCTAGGTATGTTCGCGTACATGGCCGTAGTATTTGTGCTTGATATGTTATTTGGTATTTTGGCATCAATGATAGTGGCTTACTTTTCACGTATTCGTGAGTTTAAAGCTGATGAAGGCGCGGCACGTTTAGCAGGCAAAAATAAAATGATTGCCGCATTAGAACGATTACGTCAAGGCCCTGAATCCGGTGCAATGCCAGCGCAAATGTCAGCCTTTGGTATTAATGGTAAACGTTCAATGGCTGAGTTAATGATGAGCCATCCGCCACTAGAGAAGCGCATCGCTGCACTAAAAAATAGCTAGTATTCATGCGTTTATCATCATTTACAGTGACATTATATTAAGGAGCCTTTTGGCTCCTTTTTTATTGGTTTTGATAGGTTATGATTGAATATGAAGTGTCATACCAATCTCTTTAAATATCTGATCAGTTCAGAGTCTCTCAGGTTTTTTAATTCAAGGCGCATTGATGTAGAAATGGTTATTCCCTTTTAAATCGATGCAACACAGAAGTGGAATACCTGAGAGACTCCATTCTGGCGGGTTTCAAAGTACTTTATGCTTAGTTAGATGTTTTCAAAATAGAATCACTATTCGCTTCAATCATCTGCCTTGCCTATAGCACTTTGAACTCCCGCTGAAAGATCACATATTTAATAGGATTGGTATTAATCGGGTAACTATAGTTAACTAATAGTATTAATCGCTCGAATCGATTGCATTTGGTTGTTAAATCACAGCGTATAGGATAGGTTCTGATGTATAGTTCAACTCGGCACTTATATTCATAACATTACTCGTGACAGAACTAAGCTTCATACACTTGTAGTACGACTCGTTTCACATGCTCAATAAAACATTATTCAGGATATTAATATGCTTAAAAAAGCTATTTCTCAAGTGCAACTAAGAGAATGGCAGCTAGAAATAAATGATATTTCTGCCGAGTTTCGTCTTACCATTATGTTTTACCAGATCAATGCTGAAAACAGTATTGAAGCTATTTGTACAAGCCAGGGTATTGATGATAATACTCAGCGACAGCATCAAGAGAGCTTGTTACAACATCTTAAAGCGGCAGACGCTCATAGTGTCAAAAAGATAGACCAACACTTTACTGTTTATCATCAGCCAATTCGTTCATCAAAAGGTCATATCATCGGTGTGATCACTTTTAGCGACAAAGCTAACGCACCGTCTGAACAAGGATTATTTCAACCCTTGTCGGCAATGCAAACACGCATTGCGGATATGTTAAGTAATGCCATTCGTTATTATATAAACTCCTTAACCATTGATTCCAATGCCTCTGAGCCTGTGTCGCTCGATGTTGATTTACAGTCATTTATTGATGCCTTTGAAGAGCATATGTGGGTTAAAGATGCTAACGGCCACTATGTTGCTTGTAATAAAAGTGTTGAACGAGCTTGGCGTAAATCTACAGAACAAATTGTTGGCAAAACTGACTTTGACCTTTTTGATCCGCGCACCGCAAATGAATTTATTGCGAGTGATAAATTAGCCATCAGTAACGGTTCGACTGTAGTGGTGTCTGAATGTGAAGAAGTTGATGTCAATTTTAATAAAGTCTGGCTCGAAACCATCAAAGCGCCCATTTATAATACCCAAGGTCAATTGACCGGGGTTATAGGTATGACACGTAACATTGCCAAACACAAAGAAGCGCAGGATCAACTCATTTTAGCTGCCAATGTGTTTCAAAATGCAGTCGAAGGGGTAGTGATAACCGATAGTAATGGCAATATTACCGAGATCAACCAAGCATTTACCGACATTACTGGTTACAGCCGCGAAGAGGTTATAGGCCAAAATCCTAGAATGCTGAGTTCAGGACGCCATCCTAAAAGTTTTTTTGAACGATTGTGGAATACCTTATTAGTTCAGGGGAAGTGGCACGGTGAAATTTGGAATCGTCGTAAGCATGGTGCTATTTTTCCGCAAGCGATAACCATCAGTGCAGTATTCGATAAGCTCAATATCATTCAGTATTATGTTGCTGTTTTTGCTGATATTTCAGCGCAAAAACAAAATGAAGAAAAACTGAAAAATTTAGCTTATTTTGATCCGTTGACACAATTGCCTAATCGGATGCAATTTATGTCACTGTTAGAGCAAGAGGTGAACCACTCTCATCGTGCTAAAAAGCAGCTGGCTATTGTGTTCTTAGATATCGATTTCTTTAAGCACATTAACGACAGTTTAGGCCATGTTATTGGCGACGAAATTCTCGTTGAATTGGCTAAACGCTTATCTTACGCTTTATCTGATTTTGACGTATTAGCACGTTTAAGTGGTGATGAGTTTGTGGTCATGTTGCCGAGCATTATGGGAACTGATTCTGTAACGTCATCGGTTGACCGTATTCGCAGTGTATTTGAACGCCCATTTATATTGGATAATACCCAATCTGTGCGTCTTACCGCCAGCATGGGAGTGGCGATATACCCAAGTGATGGTGATGATCACGACAGCTTATTACGTAATGCCGACGCGGCTATGCATCGTGCCAAGTTAGATGGGCGAAATAATTATGCCTTTTATACCGAGTCGATGACCAAGCAAGCTGTAGCACAATTAAAGCTGCAAAATGCATTACATCAAGCATTGGTTAATGAAGATTTTTATCTCGTTTATCAACCTAAGTTGAAACTGTCTGATTTATCACCAAGTGGCTTTGAAGCGTTAATTCGTTGGTCAGATCCTGTCTACGGCAATATCTCTCCTGCAGAGTTTATTCCATTAGCAGAGAAGATTGGTTTGATTTGGGATATTGGTTTATGGGTTTTAAAGGCCGCTTGTTTACAAGGGGTGGAATGGCTAACTCAAGGTAAAATGTTTGAACGTATTTCGGTCAATGTGGCCAGCTTACAGCTGCAAAGAAATGATTTTGTCGATAAAGTGCGCTCGATTTTATTGGAAACCGGATTACCAGCCAAACATTTGGAATTAGAAGTCACCGAGTCTTGCATGATGAATGATCCAGACGCGATTATTCGTGATTTGAAATTGCTTGGCGCCATGGGCATTGCTTTGAGTATTGACGATTTTGGTACAGGGTACTCATCTCTCAATTATCTCAAAAAGTTACCGATTGATAAGTTGAAAATCGATCAATCTTTTGTCCGTGATATTCCTCATGATGTGAATAATACAGCGATTGCGAAAGCGGTTATTGCATTGGGACATGCATTGAATTTGCAGATTATTGCTGAAGGTGTTGAAACCGTCGATCAAGCAGATTTTCTGCGGCTCAATGGTTGTGATTTGGTTCAAGGGTATTTGTACAGCAAACCGCGATTGCCAGACGAGCTTAATGAGTTTTTACCGATGTTCCGTAACAACAATAACATAGTCAATGAGATTAAAGTAAAGTAAGCAAAAAGGCAGCTTACACAATATGTAAGCTGCTTTAATATCACCATTGCCATTTTGAGTACTGTATTAAGCGTAAATGTCTACGTTCACAGATGTTGAATTACCGTTGGCCGTTTCGGTGTCATCACCATTATAAATACTGCTCAATGCCTCAAAGAAAATACTGCCGATGTCCTCGTCAGATAAGCCTTCCGTTAGTGGTTTTAATTCATCTAACATAGATTTCAAAGACTCTTGCTGCTCGTCGGTTAATGATGACAACATGTCTGTGGTTAATTGCTGTTGATCATCAGACAATGTCGATACCGCAGTATCTAACCCTGGTGGGACTCCGCCTTTTGGTGGCGGTGGTCCATCAGGACGTGGAGGTCTTTGTGTGCTCTCTGTCGATGTCATTTGCATCGCAGTGTTACCACTAGTCACTTGCATATATACTCCTTTGGTATTCTCTGTAATCAATTTTTGATGAAACTACCTAGCAACATAGGATTGTTAATTACGTTGTTTTGGTGGTTGTTTCATATCATCAGGACCATTAGCAGGTACAGCAACAAGCTCGCCATCGATAATTTGGCAAGTTGCTTCAAGGGTGTCGCCACGCGGAGTGTCAAAACTAACCTGATCATTTTCAGCACTGTTAGCACAGGCTTCAACAGCTTCTTTAGGTGGTTTTCTATTATGAGGATTAGCATTAGCAGCGAAAGATGCAAATAACATAAAGCTAAGTACACCAATATAGATTGGCTTCAGGGTCATAGTGACACTCCTTGGTTAGGTAACTAAAGTCAATATAACCTAACAATGTGGAGTAATTGTGCAGAATTGGAGGAGATTTTTATCAGTTATTTATCGCGACTAGTTTGTGCTTATATAGCTGGTTATAATGTATTTTATGCAAATATCTCAAAAGCTTTTCTTGGCCTTCGTTGGCCTAACCAGTATTGTACTTATCGCCACGTTATCGTTAGCGAGGTGGAGTTTTGACCAAGGTTTTTTAGACTATATCAACGGATTAGAACAAGAGCGTTTACAGCATTTATCGGATGAGCTGTTGACACTTTATGCTGCTAATCCTGAAGCGCAAACCGCTCCATCAGTAATGACAGATCAACAATCTACACGAGTGTGGCAATCGATTAATCAAGCAACATTAACACAAGCCATTTCGCTTCACGCTCCATTTCCAAAAAGAAATAGACCCGGCGACGGGGCAAGACCGCCAAGACCTGCAGGTGATAATCGGCCTCCAATGGGACCTGATCGACGTTTAGGTCCTCCAAGGCAACGGCCACCATTTTCACCACCTTCTGGTCCACCGACGGGGTTATATTCTGCTGAACAACAGTTTATTAGCGGCGTTGATATTGGCAATGTGGATAATCGGATTAGCTTAACCTTGTTATTCAATGAACATATTGTGGGCTATTTATACAGTAGCCCTATTCGTGAAGTTGAATCGTCTTCAGCTACCGCATTTTCACAGCAACAACGTTGGACCAGTGTCGGGATCGGTTTATTGTGTTTACTGCTTGCAAGTGCAATTGCTTGGTGGTTATCACGTTTTCTACTGATCCCAGTCAAACAAGTTATGCTGGGTGTATCGTATTTATCTCAAGGTAATTATGATGAACGTTTATCACCTCAGCGTGCAGATGAGTTGGGGCAATTAATGGCCAATATTGATCATCTCGCCATGACGCTATCGAAAAACCGCAGCGCTAAAAATCGTTGGTTAGCTGATATTTCTCATGAACTGCGCACGCCATTGAGTATTTTATGTGGTGAGATTGATGCGATTAAAGCAGGGATCAGAACGTTCGATAGCACTCAGCTTAACTCGCTTGAACAAGAAGTGCTGCGTATGAAGCACTTAGTCGATGATTTGTATGAACTGTCTTTATCTGATGTTGGTGGCTTACGTTATCATTTCCAACGAGTGAACGTCAGTGAGTCATTACAGAGCACGCTTAATAGTATGGCTACCAGCCTAGAAGAGAAAGGCCTAACACTACAAAGTCAGTTCCAGCCTGAGGTGTATTTATCTGCCGATGTACTTCGTCTTGAACAGCTATTTATTAATTTACTAATGAATTCTATGGCTTACACAGACAGTCCTGGGGTAATCGATGTAAGATTATCACAACAAGCTAAAACAGTAATATTAACCATCAATGATACTAAGCCCAGTGCCAGCATTGAAGAGTGTGAACACTTGTTTGAGCCATTATACCGCCAAGACAGTGCCCGCACACGTCGTGGTAGTGGTGCTGGTCTTGGTTTAACCATCTGTAAGAATATTGTCGAAGCGCATGATGGCACCATTAAAGCCATCCCATCACCATTGGGTGGGCTTTGTATTGAAGTACAATTACCTATGCACAGGGAATGACTATGAGTGGACATGTTCATCAACAACCATTGACTATATTAGTGGTAGAAGACGAGCCTAAAATAGCGCAGATTTTAGTCGACTTTTTAACCCTCGAAGGTTTTAACACCTTGGTACAACACGATGGTCGTGATGTGATTGAAACGATTAAGTCTCAACAAATTGATTTTATGATTCTAGATTTGATGTTGCCCTATAAAGACGGATTAACCATTTGTCGTGAGTTGAGGCAATTTTCAATGTTGCCAGTATTAATGTTAACAGCGCGAGTAGATGAAATTGACCGTTTAATGGGCTTAGATATCGGCGCAGACGATTATGTGTGTAAGCCATTTTCGGCTAGGGAAGTTGTTGCTCGGGTAAAAACGATTTTAAGGCGAGTCGAAAATACTCACGGCAGTCAAAGCGAGCAGGTTATTCGTTATAAGCATCTACAAATCAATATCGAACGTTTTAAATGTCAGGTCGACCAACAAGACGTAGAATTAACCCCAGTTGAATTTAGACTACTGCATACGCTGCTAAAACGGCCAGGCGTAGTGCACTCTCGAGATAGCCTCATGCAGGTGTGTTATGTCGACGATCGTATTGTTAGTTCGCGTACCATTGACAGTCATGTGAAGAATCTACGTCATAAGTTAACCCAAGCCAGCCAACAAAAGGAGTTGCTGCACTCCATTTACGGTGTGGGTTATAAGGTAGAGTAGTGCTGCATTTTATTGGTAAGTCTATTTTTACGTTTTAAAGCCGTTTAATAAACATCCTAATAAAATGGGTAAGCTTAGTAGCTGGCGATTAATGTGTATTACTGATCTGCTTTAGTTTCGGCAAAACTCCACTAAATCTGCACTGTTTTTGCGCTTTTGATTGTTAACATCACTATACCTAATGCTCCTAGCTGTATGGATTAACAAGGAATAGTTTTATGCCGTCACTAATTTTATTATTACTGCTGTGCTGTCAGGTTTTTCTGACCATTACGTTGGTCGCAGTATTTATTGGTGGTTACCAGGAACCGTCATAATTTGGCCTTAACACTATTAATATCGTTTACCTTTCAAGTAAACACGTTAATCCTTTTCTAAGCGTTTTATAAAATGCTCAGCATATCGTTGTTGCCGTTTCCTCAAGCAAGATAATTATCCAATTCAGGCGCATTGAAGCGGATTTATTGATTTATTCCATTTATCTACGATGTTTGCTCGCTCATAGCATGGCTTTTGTTTAGAATGTCGTTGATATCATTTCGGGTATCAACGTGGTCTTGTGCTGGTATTAAATATACTGGCGCGTTATTACTCATCGCTAACAGAGCGTGGCCATTAACCCGTGAATGTTAGACTAAGAGTTGATAGTCGGATAAATTCCTATCACGTAAGATAGACCTTCCACTGGCATGCGCCGTTAGGAATACATTTATACTGAGGTGGACTGTTTTTCTGCCTAGGAGCATTAATGCAACTGTTTGTAAAAGATTTAACTGTTATCGATTTCTCTTACCTTTGTCCTGTTCGTGGCATGGTTGGTGAAAGCTGGATTGTCGATGTGCTATTAGATGGCGGCCTAGATGAGCAAAATATGGTGCTCGACTTTGGTAAGGTTAAACGCATCATCAAAAACACCATTGATGATGTAGCCGATCATCGCTTGTTAATCCCTACTGCTTGTAGCGAAGTGCGCTGGCAGCAAAAGGGCGACCGAGTTTGGATGGATTTTAGTAGTGAAAAAGGCGACATACATTTAGCATGTCCTTCACAAGCATTTGCGCTTATTCCTACAGAAGTGATTGACTACCAAAGCGTTAATGACTTTTTGAAGAAAGCCTTACGTGAAGTGTTACCTGAAAATGTCCAAGGCATCAGCCTCACATTGCGCAGCGAAGTGCTCGATACCCCATTTTACCATTACAGCCATGGATTACGTAAACATGACGGTAACTGTCAGCGTATTGCGCATGGTCATCGTAGCCCGGTAACCGTATTTGAAAATGGTATTGCAGAGCCGAAATGGGACCAATACTGGGCAGAACGTTGGCATGATATTTACCTCGGCACTGAAGAAGACTTAGCGTCAGTGAAAACTCTAGAATTGTCGAAGCAGACTAAAATCAGCGACGAAACTCATTTTGGTTTTCACTATGTTGCGCCTCAAGGTGATTTTCAATTAGCGATGCCTAAGCATTGTTGTGACTTAATTCCTCACGACACCACGGTTGAGATGCTAGCTGAATACATGGCAAAGACATTGGCAAGTCAAGCGCCTGAAAGTCATTTTAAAGTTATTGCTTACGAAGGTATTGGCAAAGGGGCCATTGCGGTAAGAGGTTAATCAAGTATTATTAATGGGCTGCCTAAAGGTGGCCCTTTTTTTATGTTTTTTGTCGCTATTAACAAGGAATGCGTTTCGATTATGTTATTAAAAAATACCGTTTTAAAATCGATATCTACAGTTGCAATGCTGGTGGTCAGCTTTTGTGGCTTTTGTGGCTTAAGTGCTAGTGCGATTGCCGCTGTGGCATTTCAAGGCCAGTTTGAACAAGGTGCATTAGTGCGTGGCGCAGTGCCGGTCGGCAGTAAAGTATTACTTAATGGCCAATCGGTAAAGGTCACCCCAAATGGTCAGTTTGCCATTGGATTTGATAGAGACGCTAAGCCAGAACAAGTGTTTAAAGTCATTTATCCAGACGGATTAACAGAAATTAAGCCGTTAACAATAGCCGCAAGACAATACAAAATTGATCGGGTCACAGGCATCAGCCAAAAAATAATGAAACCGGATCCAGTTGCCCAAGCCAGAGCGGCTAAAGACGCCAAACAGACTCGCGCTGCCAGAGACTTATTTAGTCAACAACAGGCATTTATGCAAACATTTATTTGGCCGGTTACTGGCAGAATTTCAGGGGTTTATGGCAGCCAGCGGGTTTACAACGACGTACCTGGTAATCCGCATTTTGGTGTTGACGTTGCGCGTCCAACAGGCACGGTAGTGGTTGCGCCAGCAGATGGTGTTATTACATTAGCTGAGCCAGATATGTTTTATTCTGGTGGCACAGTGATTATCGACCACGGTTATGGTGTTAGCTCTACCTTCTTACACCTGAGTAAACTGTATTTAAAGGTTGGTGATAAAGTTGTGCAGGGTGATAAGGTCGCTGCCATTGGTGCCACTGGTCGAGTGACTGGCCCGCATTTAGATTGGCGCCTAAACTGGTTCCAAATGCGTTTAGATCCCGTCTCGATTGTACCGCCAATGGCGACAGTACTGGCTGCAGAGAAAGCGGCAAAATAGTGCTAAGCAATATGTTAGGGTTTCGGTACGACAATTGAACCGGAACCCTTTATTCAATCGTAATGCTATTCGCTTGATAACTTGCACTTCACGCACCACAAGGTCAACGCTATTTGCCTCACTAAACTGATTATGTTTAAACGTTTTCTCATTTTAAGCGACAAACTTATATCGAACGACTAAATGTTTATCGTCAACATCACAAAGGACTCTGGTCATGATCAAGCAAGTGGGTAATACCGTTATTCAGTTAAAGCACAAAGCAACATGTCATTGTGGCGCCGTTGAACTCGAACTCACTTTACCCAATGGTATCGAAAATCCACGACGTTGTGATTGTTCAATTTGTCGTAGAAAAGGCGCGATTGTTGGGTCTGTAAAACTTGACGGGATTAGGGTGGTAAAAGGTCAAGATGTGTTAACGCTTTATCAATTTAACACCAATACGGCAAAACATTATTTCTGTTCTCATTGTGGTATTTATACTCATCATCAACGTCGATCAAACCCGACTGAATACGGTTTTAACATAGCTTGTTTAGATGGTGTTAATCCATTTGATTTAGGTGATGTACAAACGAGTGATGGGGTAAACCATCCATCAGACCGAGACGTTGTATAGCAAATGGTAAGGCGTGTTAATAAAAGGGATTAAGTATTGTATTTCCATCTCTGAGTATCTAATAGAAAACCTCATCATGAATCGCTCTGAATTTGACAGTAAATCTAATGTTATTGTTGCGATGAAGCAATAAACAGAGCATTCAAATATGACTGCTCTGTTTATTAAAGATGGATTTAACTGTTTGTCATTTCTTTAATCATGTCTAATGCAACGGCTTCTGCAATACTGATACCGTCAATACCCGCCGATAAAATCCCGCCAGCATAACCGGCACCTTCACCCGCAGGATATAAACCTTTGGTGTTAATGCTTTGGAAATCGGCACCACGTTTAATTTGTACCGGTGAAGAGGTACGAGTTTCAACGCCGGTTAACATGGCATCTTTACTGTCAAAACCACGAATTTTCTTACCAAATGCAGGAATGGCTTCACGAATAGCATCGATAGCGAATTGCGGTAATGCATCGCTTAAATCGGTCATTTTTACGTTAGGTTTATAAGACGGCTCAACGTTTTCAAACGGTTTCCCAACGCCTGCAGCTAAAAAGTCGCCGACCATTTGCGCTGGAGCATCGTAATTGCTGCCTCCCATAATATAGGCGTGGCGTTCCAATTTTCGTTGTAGCGCAATACCTTGAAGTGGATCGTTGTCAAAATCACTTGGATCAATGCCAACCACTATGGCACTGTTGGCATTACGTTCACTACGAGAATATTGGCTCATGCCATTAGTCACTACCGCATGTTCTTCAGACGTTGCCGCCACAACCACACCACCTGGGCACATACAAAAGCTGTAAACACTGCGACCACTTTTGCAATGGTGGACTAACTTATAATCTGCTGCACCTAACATTGGGTGACCAGCGTTAATGCCAAAGCGATCTTTATCAATCATCTCTTGCTTGTGTTCAATACGAAAGCCAATCGAAAATGACTGCGCCTGCATATACACGCCTTTATCATGTAACATTTGGAAAGTATCACGGGCACTGTGACCAATCGCAGCAATGACATGTTTAGAATGCAGTACTTCACCATTTCTCAGAGTGACACCTGTCACTTGACGGTCAGTAATATTGATTTCATCAACACGGGTTTCAAAGCGAATTTCACCGCCTAAACGGATTATTTCGCGGCGCATTTTTTCCACCATGGTGACCAACTTAAAGGTACCTATGTGTGGTTTACTAACATAAATGATTTCAGCTGGTGCACCCGCAGCGACAAATTCTTGTTTGACTTTTAAGCCTTTAAATCCGGGATCTTTAACTTGGCTATATAACTTTCCATCCGAGAATGTACCAGCGCCACCTTCACCAAATTGTACGTTTGATTCAGTGTTTAACTCACTGGTACGCCAAAAGCGGAAGGTATCTTTAGCGCGTTCGTGGACAGATTTTCCACGCTCTAAAATAATCGGTTTAAAGCCCATTTGTGCCAACATAAGCCCAACAAATAAGCCGCATGGTCCCATGCCTATCACCAATGGACGTTCCGTTAAGCCTTCTGGTGCAGTAGCGACATATTTATAGTCGGTATCTGGCGACACGCGGATATTATGGTCGTCAGCAAGTGATGCCAATAACGCGGCTTCGTCTACGTTGGCTAATGTCACATCTAATGTATAAATTAACGAAATTAAATTCTTTTTACGGGCATCGTAGCCACGCTTAAACACATGTATATCAACCAGCTGATCCGCTGAGATAGAGAGCCTTTGCAAGACGAGTTGTTGCAGCGCATCTTCATTATGGTCGAGAGGCAATTTTACTTGGTTTAAACGGATCATGATTTACCTAAAAAGAGACTTAAAAAACAGCGCGTAGTTTACGTGATTTAACATTAAAATGAAATTATCTATTGATGGTACATGCTCTATGTCATGCTGCATTAATTACCATGATGATTAATGAGTAAAATAGATCACTCAGTTTAGCTCATTCTAGCGGGTGAACTCGGTGTTATATAAGTGAGTAGGGGGATAGGAAGTGCATATGTTGCGATGGATTATATTTCTTTATAGCGTAGCTGTTTGTGTGAACGTGCAAGCTGCAACCAATGTGACTTTATTGAGTGATAACGGGATTGAGAGTTGGGCTTCTAAAGTATTCTCTGGTGAATCAATTTACAGCGTTGAAGACTATAAAGGGCGCCTAGCATTAAAAGCACTCAGTCATCATTCTGCATCAGGACTGGTGCTAGAAAAGCAAATTGACCTCATTGCAACGCCTTATCTAAACTGGAGTTGGTTAGTTGAACAGACGTTGTCGCAGTTAGATGAGCAAAGTAAAACAGGTGATGACTTTGTGGCGCGAGTTTACGTAGTGATTGATGGTGGTTTTATGGTGTGGAACACCAAATCATTAAACTATGTTTGGTCGAGTAATCAAGACAAAGGCTTGGTTTGGAACAACGCTTTTGCTGGTTCAAGTGTTAAAATGATGTCTGTGCGAGGGCAACAATCGCAACAAGGTCTGTGGTATGAAGAAAAACGCAATGTGTACCAAGATTTGATTGAAACATTTGGGGATAAAGGCAGTCAAAAAGCTAACCGCAAAGCGTATCAATACATCGATATGATTGCGATTATGACCGATACCGACAACAGTGGTAAAGATGCAGAAACGTATTATGGAGACATAATATTTACTGAAAAATAGCAGCTGATCAACCGGAATTTGCTGGGTACTTAGTGGCTTAACTCAGCCGCATTGCTTTTTACTTTACCATTAAAGTAGAGGGCTAAATAAGTAAAAAAACTGCTCGACTAATCGTTTAACCAACGGTCTTTTACGCCACTGGCGCGCATCCATTTTTATCGAATTAGCCATATATTGATGTTGGACTTCACTAAGCGATTGAGTGAATTCTAAATTTTCAACAGAAAGAGTCACTTCAAAGTTAAGCCATAGGCTGCGCATATCAAGATTAACAGTGCCGATTAGACTATGGTGCAGGTCAATGACTACTGACTTTGTGTGCAGTAAACCACCGCGAAAACGATGTATATTGACACCTGCATTCAGTAACTCACCAAAGAAAGATCTGCTGGCCCATTCCACCATCATTGAGTCGTTTTTGTCGGGTATGATTAAATTCACCTCCACGCCACGTAATGCCGCTGCAGTTAATGCAAACAGTAGGTTTTCACTGGGGACAAAATAAGGGCTAGTGATGGTGATGCTGTGTTTTGCTTGATAAATACTGAGCAATAAAACTTGCTGGATCATATCCTCAGGCATACCAGGTCCTGAAGGTATCACTTGAACCATGTCAGATGGCTCTTCTTTTTGCGGAAGGCATTTTGGCGGTTCGGGTAACATTCTTTGGTCTGTTTCTGTTTCCCAATCCCACACGAGAATACAGTTAAGCACTGGCACACTGGAGCCAGTAATCCTCACCATAACATCTATCCACTCACCAACACCGGCGCTTTGATTAAAACATTTGGGGTCGACTAGATTCATTGAGCCGGTATAACCGATTTGGTTGTCTATCACGACTATTTTTCGATGAAGGCGGAGATCTAAACGGCGGAAGAGCATACGCACAAGAGAAACAGACAGTGCGGAAACCAGCTGTATACCTGCTTTACGCATTAGTTTTGGCCATTTACTGTTAAAAAAGGTTCGACTTCCTGCAGCGTCTAATAATATTCTCACTGCCACATCATGTTGAGCTGCCTGTATAAGTGCTTCGGCAACTTGGTCTGCAAGTCCGCCTGGATACCAAATATAGAACTCTAAATGAATTGAGGTTTGCGCTTGTTGTATGTCTTCAATCAGGGTTGTTAATATTGTTTCTGTAGACGATTTTAGTGTCAGTTGATTATTGGCTAACGTAGGAATACCAAGGCGTTTTTCACACAAATGGCTAATGGGAGTCGCGTAATCACTTAAGTTATGAGGGCGATATTGCTGAATGGCAAACAGCCGCCGAAACCATTCTCGATAGGGACCGTACATTTCTTTAGATCTCACGGCGCGGGTTTTGCCAAGATTCATCTCGCCAACGAGAAAATAAAGTAAAATCCCTAAGATGGGGACAACATAAATAAGCATCATCCAAGCTAAGGAAACACCAATAGATCGTCGTTTATAGACAATACGTGTGGTGATACCTGCAATGAGCAGCCAATAAGCTAATACGCTGATTATCGTTAATATTTTATAAAGCTCAACCATAGCTCGCCAATGTATCAATCATGTAGAAAAACATGCACTTATCATATCAGGTTTTCAATCAGTATTGTCTACTGTCATCCGTCTGTACGGCTGGGTATATCAAACAGTTTGTTTTATTATAAAGACGCAGATGTTAATTAATTCATCTAACTTGAACGAACCAAGCGTTAATCAGTCAAATGTTAGTAAAGCTAGAGTTACTAAAAGTTACTAACGCTAAGGAGCTAAGGAGCTAAGGAGCTAAGGAGCTAAGGCTAAAGCTACAGTTAACCAATTTCTAGCAACAATTTTAGATAGCACACCCAAAACTAATAGAGGTATTTATCCATCGGTATTTTTCGCTCAAAGCCAACATCGACCTTACAGCCAAAGCGTAAATTGCTTGGGCTTGCTCGATGGGGAAGTCTGGTTATCGTCATGTTGTTGATGACGACAGTTGTGGTTGCGCCAAAATTTGTGCATTTAGCGACAGAACCTCAAGTGATTAATAATGAACAAGAGTCGTTTGCTGCTCAATGTGTTGCTGCTACACCTATCGCTAAATTGGATGCTGATGGCCAATTGGCAGTCGCGAGCTGGAATGTCTATAAGCAGCAAAATGCTGGCTGGCAAACGCTGCTCAGTCGGTTAGCTGAAAAAAATCAATTATTGTTGCTGCAAGAGGTGAAGTTATCTGACGAATTTCAGTTATGGCGTCAACAAAATCACCAACAATTGGCAATGGTGCAAGCATTTAGCCAGGACCATATACCACTTGGAGTAATGAGTTTATCTCAGGTTGCGGCGAGTGAAAGTTGCGGTTATTTGACAGCCGAACCCCTAATACAGTTTCCCAAGTCGAGTTTGTTAAGTTACTTCCCCTTATCGAATGGTGAAACTCTGCTGGTGGCTAACCTGCACAGTATTAACTTTGAGTATGCTCTAGACAGTTATGCTGTGCAGTTACAGCAGCTACTGCCAGCGTTGAGTGCTCATAAAGGACCGATTATTTTCGGTGGTGATTTAAATACTTGGCGCCAAGCTAGGCTGACGATGTTAACTCTGATGACAAATCAATTAGGCTTAATAGCGGTCATCCCTGAAGATGACAAACGTACAACAGTGATGGGTTATCCTATTGATCACCTTTATTATCGGGGACTAACCTTAGAGTCATCCGAGGTGATTACAACCCAAAGCTCGGACCATTATCCTTTGTTAGCGCAATTTAGGTTAGGCGAAAGTTAACGATGATTGTTTTGATGATGGCTATTAATTGATTAAAATTGTATTAAAAGTCATAAAGACTGCATGGGTTTGCTCAAGATAAATTGATTGATGCGGTTGGAAAGCACAACAGTATGAAAATTGATTCACAGTCGTTTTTCAATTCGAATAAAATAAACTTTAACAATTTGATGTGTGTTTTACGCAAACTAAAACGATAAGAGCATAATACATTATGATCTTATCGTTAATTAAGCCGTTGATTAAACTTCTATATCAGTAGCTTGATATGTATCTCATTACAAGCGTTTTATCTACAACAGCTTTATCTGCCACACCTTCAATAAGTTATTTCTTATTAAACATCGCTTGGCCGGTTTTATCTTTTTCAGACCAGAAATTAATATTGAACTGGGCATCAGGGCTTAATTCAATACGGTGCCAGTATTCAGGTGGGCTGGTTGCAAACTGTCCGGCATTAATCACCACTTTCACTTCTGGCTCAGTTGCTTCGCTGTTAGCAAAACCAAAATATGTCACTACACCTTCCATTACACATAACTGCCCAAATACTCCATCGGCGGTATTGTGGTGACTCAGCAATGCATCTGGCACATTGTCTTTAGTGAAAAATGGCGTAGACCGCTGAATAGTCCAATTTGCTGGGATACGTTGATGAGACATAATGTTCTCCTAAATAACCTGAACTCGGGATAATAAACGCCTTTCAAACAGTCCTTTGCCCTGCTAACTGCGTTGAATCGACTTACAATAGGCTAGCTATTGACGCGTCAATTAGCCTTGTTAGCATAACAAATGACAAGCTTGAAAGTGAGGAGGGTAACATGCTGATTTTTAATAGCATAAGTTCATCCCTTATCCCAAATCCAGATTAAGTTGATTGATGAGTAGGCTTTATGAGTAAAGCCTACTCGATAAAATACTAAAGACTTGCTGGTAAGGCTCTGAGTAGCGGGAAGGTATTGTTCATGTGTCCTTCTGTTACTACAAAACCGATAATCTGTTTTTGCTCGTTGTAGGCTTTTACTGAACAACCCAGAGCATCAATATCCACCTGCCAAGAGGCGACATCGGTTACGGTGCTACCGCCTAATTGGATAGGCATGTGCGGCGTTTTAACTTTGACTAACATCGCCGGTAACTTCAAATCTGTTGGTTGGCCGAGTAAGGTTTTTGCTAATGCATTGGCACTTAACAAAATTGGCTGTAAGTAGGACATCACCTTGCCGTTTATTTCGGCGCAATCGCCTAAGGCGTAAATGTTATTCACTGAGGTTTGCAGCTGATTATTAACCACTAAACCGTTATTCACTTTACAGCCAGATTGACGTGCTAAGCCAACATTAGCCTTTAAGCCTGCGGCTGAAATAACACAATCCACGGTATATGTTTGGTCAGAGCTGAGTGTGGCACAAATACCTAATTCAGTTTTATTTAGCGAACTAATCGTACGGCCAAACTCAAACACCACGCCCATATTAACCATTTTCTTTTGTAAAGCACTGGCGACTAACTCTGGCAACATACTCGCCATCACGCCGTGGCTTGGGTCAACTACCACGACTTTTTTACCACTATGGTTAAGATCCATCGCTATTTCAGTGCCGATAATGCCTGCACCAATCACTAGAACCGTCTGTGCATTTTGTAGTTGCAACTGCGCGCTATCAAACTCACGTAAACTGTTTAAGGTAATAACACTGTCAGTAGCATTGCCAAGCATAGGGGGTACAAAGGTTTTTGCTCCCGTCGCTAACACCAGTTTTGCATATGGATAAGCAACGCCATTAACAAACACTTGTTGTTGAACGCTATCAATACAATCAACCTTGGTAAAAGCATGCAGAGTAATATTATTCTCGCTGGCAAATTCTTGTGCACTCAGACGGATTAAATCAGCACTGTTTTGCTTGTTACTAAATACATGGCTCAAATCTGGTTTATTATAATCGTGGCCTTCATCAAGGGTAAAAACGGTTATTGGTAAGTGCTTATCTGTGCGTCTAATGGTCTTGATAAGTTGATATGAGCCAAAGCCGCTACCAATGATAATGACAGGTGCACTCATGATGCTTTCCTCTCAGCAATAGGGACAAATACATCTTTGCCAAGGCCACAATCTGGGCAAAGGAAAAAGTCTGGTACTTCGCTCCACGGTGTTCCTGGTTCTACTTCTTGATTAGGCTCACCCAATACTGGCTCATATACCCAATTACACACAGTGCAGAGCATATTTTGTGAATCACTCATTGCTGTCGCTGTTGTACATGTCGGTTTGATTGCTTGCGTTGTTTGAACCGCTGGTGTTGGCTTAGTGGTTACAGTGGCTTGAGCGCTCTTAGCTAGCGATGCAGGTGAAATGGATTTTACATTACTTAAATCATGCCATGCCCAGCTTTTGGCTATCTGGCGACCATGCTCACGGCATTCGCGCATCGCTTTACCATCAGGTCGCCATTTTGCTTTTAAGCCGACAATGGTTTCAAATCCGGCATCCGTAAGACGGGTGTGAATACGGTCAACCGCGCCGCCGTTCCAACCATAACTTCCAAATGCACCGGCTTTTTTATCTTTAAAGCGCAAGCCTGTGATCTCTTCTAACATGCCCGCAACTTTTGGCATCATGACATTGTTCATGGTTGATGAACCCACCAAAATACCTTTAGAGCGGAACACGTTAGCTAAGATGTCATTTTTATCATGGCGGGCCACATTAAACACTTTAACTGACACCACAGGGTCAACGTCGTGGATCCCTTGGGCAATGGCATCGGCCATCATACGGGTGTTATTAGACATTGAGTCGTAAAAAATGGTGATTCTGTCTTCTTGATAATTATCTGCCCATTGCAGATATTGATGAATAATCTGGGTTGGGTTGTCGCGCCACACCACGCCATGGGCAGTAGCAATCATGTCTACAGGCAGGTTAAAACTTAGCACTTCGTTAATTTTAGCGGTAACCAGTGAGCTAAACGGGGTTAGAATATTGGAGTAATAACGTAAACACTGATCCATTAATTCAATTTGGTCTACTTCATCATTAAATAAATGCTCATCACAATAATGCTGACCGAACGCATCATTACTAAAGAGCACAGCATCTCCCGTTAAATAGGTCATCATACTGTCTGGCCAATGCAACATTGGGGTTTCAATAAACACCAACTGCTTGCCATTACCAATATCAAGAGTATCGCCGGTTTTAACGATATTAAAAATCCACTCGGTATGGTGGTGTAAGCCAGTAATGGAGTCGATAGCATTTTCGGTACAATAAATTGGCGTATTAGGGATTTTAGCCATCAAAGCAGCTAACGCACCTGAGTGATCTTCTTCTGCATGGTTAATGACGATGTAATCAATCTTATCGAGATCAATTTCCATCTCAAGGTTTTGAATAAATTGCAGGCTGAAACGATGGTCAACAGTATCGATTAATACATTTTTTTGTTCACGGATAAGGTAACTATTGTAACTCGTTCCTTTAGTTGTTTTATATTCAGTGCCATGGAAGTCCAATATTTCCCAGTCACGTTGTCCAACCCAATCGATGTTATTTTTAATGTGAATTGTCATATGTACACCTGTAATAAATGAGAAGTTAATGTTCAAAGATAAAGTTTCAAAAGTTAACTTCGTTATTGCAGGTGGCGTGCCAACTAGTTAAGTGGCTGATTAATATGAAAAGTATGATAGCCTATAAAATGTTTGGTGTCATTATAACAATTGATAGTCATGTCTTTATGACTGCCAGGTGTCATTATGACTTTGTTGGTGTGACTCTATCGGAGTGATTGTCAGAATAAATGGTCATGTGGTTGATTGTTGTATTTTATAAATAGTTAGCTGATTGATATGGCAAGGCCATGGCCGTAACGGTTATTAATAAGCCGATATTAATGACTTAGATAGTCAGAATTAATTACTTGGTTAATAGCTTTGCAAGGGTCAATATACCTGACTCTAATGGACTATCTTTACGATAGACAATTGATAGTTGAACATGTTTTGGACCATGGCTTACTGGCGTCATAACCAGAGACTTTTCATACCGACTGCCCGCCACCATATTTTTGCCAATAATGGTGTAACCTAAACCCGCCGCGATACAACCTAAAACACCATCAGCACTGCTCATTACCATGAGTTCATCATTACCTCGGCCAGCCTTTTGTTGCCAAATAAGGGCATGTTTTCTATAGCCACAGCCTTCATCGCGTACAAACAAAACCGGATCATGTTCACTGTCTCGTGGAGTCACCATAATCAGTTCTTCTTTCACAATCGGGATAATAATAAGGTTTTCATGTTTAGGCGCATTACCTATCGCAGCGCAGTCAACCTTATTGTTCAACACCGAAAATACCAGTCTTTCGCTGGTGTCAGTATGAATTTTCGTTCTAATTTCAGCGTGATTCAACTTGAGTTTTTTGAGTGCCATAGGCATATGAACCGCTGCAAATGTTTCTGGCATACCAACTCGTAATTCGTAAGTTCCTTTATTGCGCAAAATGGCAGAGGTTGCTTGGTATTCTAATTGTAAAATCTGATCTGCATACTCGCAAAGCTGTTGTCCACTAGGCGTTAACTGTAATTTTCGGCCAATGATAGTAAATAGCTTAGTATCCAGTTCTTTCTCGAGTTTTTTAATCCGGTTGGTGATGTTGGACTGAACCGTATGCAACTTATCAGCAGCACCTTTAATGCCGTCTTCATCAACAACGGCTTTAAACGTTTTTAGCATTAATATTTCCATATGGTTCTCTTAATAAGAAGTGTTTGTTCTAAATAATTCAATTTTTAAGATTAACAGATTGACGTATTGTTTGTTAATGGTTTCATTTAAAAAGTGACTTTGATGTTACTAGAGCTAACAAAAGTCCGCGTCTATTTTGCTGGTATCTGTAGTTTAATTGTCACGGTTGGGGTGGCTAGATTTTCCTATAGCTTGTTGTTACCGATAATGCAGGACGGTGCAGGCCTAACTGAATCTGGTGGAGGTTGGTTAGCCAGTACTAATTTTATGGGGTACATGTGTGGGGTGTTACTTGCCGCTAGCATGCACAATCTTAACTACAAATATAACTTACACCGGCTGTACCTTATATTAAGTGTCGTCACTTCAGCTGCAATGGTAATGACCACCGATATGGTGACTTGGGCGGTATTACGCTTTATTGCAGGAATCTGCGCCTCAGGAGGCTTTATTATTGCCTCTGGCCTGATATTAAAATGGCTAGTTAACCATAATCACCGTGCAGAATTGGGCATTCACTTCTCTGGCGCGGGGCTGAGCATCATTGTTACCTCAATACTAATAGAAGCTATGCTGACCATGTCAGCCGACTGGCAGCAACAGTGGCTAGCGTTAGCGGTGATGGCAGCAATATTCTCGATCCCAGCATGGTTATGGATGCCACATCCTTTTGTTGGTGGTAAAGCGGGAGCAGGCTTCAAAGATCATCCACCAAGCAAAGCCTTTAAATCGTTAATGATGTTGGCTTATTTCTGTGCCGGTTATGGTTATGCCGTCAGTTCGACTTTTATTGTTGTTATTGTCGAACGTGTTGAAGGTTTACAAGGGCAAGGAGGTGTTGCTTTTCTATTGGTAGGCGTCGCGGCAACACCAGCACCTTTAATATGGGATCAAATCGCCCGTCGAGTGGGTTACTTAAAAACGCTATTAGCCGCCTATATCTTACAAGCCGTAGGCATTATTCTTCCTGCAATCAATGACAGTTTACCTGTTGTTATATTAAGTGCGCTGTTGTTTGGTGGCACTTTTATCGCATGTGTCAGCCTAGTCTTGACCATGGCGGGCAAGTTTTACCCGAGTAACCCGGCTAAGTTTATGGGCACAATGACCTTAGCTTATGGTGCAGCACAAATTATTGCCCCCGTGTCTACCGGATATCTTGTTGAAGCACTGGGGAACTATGATATTGGCTTATACCTATCTGCCACTGTGGTAATGATGGGCACGCTGTTTTTGTTTGGATTATTAAATATTGATAAAGACGCGATAAAAAATACAACCATTAACATAGAAACTAAGCGCATTATTGGCTAAATTAATCGGCACTAAAATTGAGCGATATATGCGCTAATCATTTTTAAGGTTTTTATCTATTAGTGTTTCTCGAGTAAACCCATTGGATAGTAAGTGACACTCCAAAACCCGTTTTTGTCGACTTGATTAAATAGATGTTGGTCGTTTTATGGACCAGCCCTGGTGCACATGATGTTATTGGATGTTGCTTGGATGAAATTAGCTCTATTGGTATAAAGGTGCACTTACGAATAAGTGGCTTATGTCTTATTTTCTTTTATTGATGAAACGACTCGTTATGTTATTAAAAATAAAAGTAATTTATACTGAGTTAGTTTACTGCAATGAATAACGTTTAATGATGTATTAATAAAAAGCTTATTTTATTAAAGTACATTAATTGAGAAAATTTTTACAATGGAAGTGTAATAATGATTGAAATCCAAATAGATAATGTTGTTGAATCAATGGAAACGGGAAAAAATAACCAACTACGTGCTGATTTAGATAAACTGAGACCCAAACCATATACTTGGTTAATCCAATGGCTGATGTGTTTGGCGACTATTGGCGCTATTTTATATATTGCAAAAGTAGACTTACTCGTAGAACAAAACTTTGTGTGGTTGCTACTGTTATTTGTCGTTATTGGTTTTAGTCATAGGGATGATTATTTAGCTCATAAGCGCAACGATTTGGTCATTAAGCTACTTGATAACAATGCATTTCATAAACGGTAATAGTTCGACAGGAAGCCTTGGTACATGGATATTATGATTGATGATTTACAGGGCTCTGGCGTGATTGAGTTACTGCAAGCACATTTGGCTGACATGTATGCAACGTCGCCACCAGAGAGTGTTCATGCATTAGATATTGAAGCCTTAAAACACCCATCAATTACTTTTTGGTGTGCCAAACAAGGTGACATAGTACTAGGGTGCGTAGCGATAAAACAGTTAACGCCAACCCATGGCGAAATTAAGTCTATGCGAACGGCTGCAATGGCCAGAAACCAAGGTGTAGCGTCGACATTGTTACTGCACATATTGGACGTCGCTAAGTCTCGTGGTTATCAGCGGTTGAGCTTGGAGACGGGGTCTATGGACTTTTTTGCTTCAGCAAGGCGTTTGTATGAACGACATCAATTTGATTACTGCGGCCCATTTGCGAATTATGAGCTAGATCCTAATAGCTTGTTTATGACGCGATTAATTGAACGTTAAGCATTAACTGACCCAAACGCGCTACAAAGCAAAAAGCAGACATAGGTTTGATACTGGCTAAGCCTTATACCATTCCTATGTTTGTACGATGTGATATTGAATTACCCGTTTAGCCGATTTGTTCACTCTCAACAATCTTTTGAATATCGTGCGGGTGTACTTTAACGCAAATGCCATTGGCCTTAAACGCGATAGTTGGGTTAGCAAGGCGCTCTTTATCGCCTTTTGGCGAACTTTGTTTAACCTTAATATCATTGTTTTCGTCACTACCTGCAATAGCATTACTTGCAATAGTATTACCCGCAATAACATCAGCGAGTCGTGGCACTTTTTCGATAAGCTCTGCGACTAGTTCATAACAGGTTTGTGCCTGCGATGGAAACACTAATTCGATATGTTCCCAACCTTCAACCGGATAGGCTTTTTCAGATGGAAAGGGCAGCTCAACACACTGAATTTTCATCGCACCGATAACTAATGGCTCGGCTAATTTAATGATTAAAATCGGCCGACCATTGATGATGTTATTAGAGATGATTTTGCCGTGCTGACTAAATTCATCGACGAGTAACTGCGCCGTTTGATTATCGTTCACCCGCAAAGCAGCATGATCACAATCCAATGCTAAGTTCTCTAAACCTAACCGATGAATAAACGCGCTAATGCGCTGGCTAAAGTCTGCCCAAGTATGTTGTAGATGTTGGTAATTCATTTAATAACCCAAGAAACAAAGCAAAAATGGTATGGTTGAGATTGAATGAGCTTATGGCCATATTTCAATCGGTGTACCAGCATCAATCATTTGCCACAATTCATCCATTTCTTTATTGGTGACGGCAATACATCCATTGGTCCAGTTGTACTTTTGTGCTTCTTCTGGCGGTAAAGTTGAACGAGGGTTTTCACCGTGGATCATAATCATGCCACCGGCTCTAATGCCTAATGCATCAGCTCGTAATTTATCTTCTTCATTGGGATAAGAGATATGAATCGATTTATAAAATGCACTATCAGATTTTTTATAATCTAATACATAACGACCTTGCGGAGTACGTTGATCACCTTCTTTAAGCTTATGACCACTTGGCACATCGCCCATGGCAATAAGGTAACTTTTAACCACTCTTCCATCACGCATGACAGATAAGCGAGATTCAGATTTATTGACAACAACTAAATCTACTTTTGCTGTTGTTTGGCTTGAAGAAGCGACCGCCAATGACGGGCTGAAAATTAAGGTGATAAATAATATGTACAACGCGCGCATGAAATCTCCGTAAACCAATGACCTTTTTAATTTTTATTGTAAAATGACTCTATTTCGAATGTTAAAACTCGACAGTCAATGTTAGATTTTAACGACAACAAGGGTTAATTGATATTAGTTAACTGAGTTTATTTGCAATTTATTGCCCGAGACAGTGAATAATAAGATGAATATCGAAGAAAAATCCGACAGTCCAATAAAACAACAGCTTAGAAGTGTTATTTTTGGTACCGAAACCCCAGCTGGAAAACGTTTCGATATTGCCCTTATGGTCTGTATTGTACTGAGTGTGATATTGATTTTTATCGATACCACAGAATATGTTAATTCCCTTTACGGCGACTATATTAGTATCGCCGAATGGACCTTTACAGTATTGTTTACCGTTGAGTACATATTAAGACTCTATTGCTCGCTTAATCGGTTACACTATGCACGCAGTTTTTTTGGTGTAGTGGATTTAGTGTCAATTTTACCCAGTTATTTAGGGTTGATTTTCCCTGGTGCCAATGTCGCATTAGCGTTAAGAGTACTGCGTTTATTCCGTGTGTTTAGAGTATTAAAGTTACTTCGATACTTAAGCGATGGCCAAATATTGCTCAAAGCCATGGTGCAGTCCGGTCGAAAAGTGTTTATGTTTTTCTTCTCGGTAAGTCTGATTATTATGGTATTAAGTGTGGTTATGTATGTGGTCGAAGGGCCTAATAATGGCTTTACTTCCATTCCTAAGTCGATGTATTGGACCGTTGTGACCATTACCACCGTTGGCTACGGAGATATTACGCCGCAAACTCCATTGGGCCAGGGGATTGCGGCACTTACTATGCTGATTGGTTATTCGATTATTGCGATCCCCACCGGTATTTTAACAGCTGAAATTTCACATGAAATGGTCAGAACCCGTGATTTACGTAAATGCAGCAATTGTGGCAAAAAAGGCCACGATAAAGATGCTGAATATTGTAATCATTGTGGTAGCGAGCTTGAAAAACTCTAGGGCAACGGCCCTTAAACCTGAGTGAGGTTTGCTTTTTACTATTGACAATCAAGGATACTAATGACCGCCGCTAAATTTGTTGAGGGTTCTATTTTACGCCATATTTTGGTGATGAGCTCTACTGCTGCAGTGGGTATTTCGGCGCTGTTTGTGGTCGACTTACTCGATATTTTCTTTTTAAGCCTGCTTGGTGAAGTAGAGCTTGCCGCTGCAGCTGGTTATGCCAGCACAATTTCATTTTTTACCACATCAATAGGTATTGGTTTATCCATTGCTCTTGGGGCTTTGGTGTCAAAAGCCGTGGGTTCTAAGAACATCAAGTTAGCTAAGAGATTGTTTTTAAACAGTGCCATAGTGACCTTAATTACCAGTGTGCTGGTGGCCGCAGTTGTCATCGCGTTTATTCCAGAATTGTTAGCGTTAGTGGGGGCTACTGGGCGCACTGCGGAATTGGCTGAAAGCTACTTGTATATTCTGGTGCCATCCTTACCGTTTATTTGTTTAGCAATGGCGCTTGGCGGCGCACTGCGCGCTGTGGGTGATGCCAAACTATCGATGATGTCGACGCTAGCCGGTGGTGGTGTCAATGCCATACTCGATCCTATCTTCATTTTCTCCTTATCAATGGGCATTGAAGGGGCGGCGGCCGCATCAGTACTTGCTCGTATAGCCGTGTTCATTATTTCTGCCCGCGGTGTGGTGGTAAAACATAAATTATTAGGTCGCTTTTCGTTTGATGAGTTTAAGCAAGATTTAGGGGTTATTTTTTCAATTGCCGCGCCTGCAATGTTAACCAATGTGGCAACCCCAATTGGTAATGCGGTGGTAACCCGTGCAATAGCAGATTTTGGTGATAGTTATGTGGCTGGCTGGGCGGTATTAGGGCGTTTAATCCCGGTATCGTTCGGGATGATTTTTGCACTATCTGGCGCTGTTGGGCCGATTGTGGGTCAAAACTTTGGAGCCAATGAAATTGAGCGTGTCCGATTGAGTTTAACCAAAGCGATTCAATTTTGTGTCGCTTATGTGTTGATGATGTCTCTTGGGCTGTATCTGTTACGAAATGTCATTATTAGTAGTTTTGATATGAAAGGCGATGCGGCAGAACTTATTTTGTTTTTCTGTCAGTACATCGCGGTGTTCTTTATCTTTTCGGGCATTTTGTTTATTGCTAACGCCTCATTTAATAATTTAGGTAAGGCCAAATACTCGACCTTTTTTAATGTGGGTAAAGCAACTATAGGCACCATACCATTTGTGTATTTTGGCGCCCAGTGGGGCGGTGTATTTGGAGTATTAATTGGTCAGGTGATTGGGGCAATTATATTTGGTGTGATAGGTATTTTATGTGCATATCGATTAGTCGACAAAATTAGCCGCCAAGGTATGCTTTCAGCGGGTGCTAATCGACAACTACTAGAAGACGATGCCATCAACATTGATATGGTGGCCGCTCCTTCACCTATGCCTGGGCGCACTCAGATGGCCCAATTAGATGAAGAGCCGCTGTGTAAACAATTAGCTCAACAAGATAACGCCGATACAGACGATATTGAAAAAGTGGGTGCTAATAACACGAGTACCGATAAAACCGCTAGTCACAAAAGCACCGACAAAACCAATTGATCTGCAGGATGCTCTTTAGATTTAATTCTGTGTAGATGTGATTGAGTGCAGATCTTATTGGATTTAGATTAGATTGGGATCTAGGCGTGATGCTCTGGTCGATATTTAATCTCTGGCTAATGCCCTAAGAGCAGACAATAAAAAGCCCCTATTTTTGGTCAAGGCCAAGAGTAGGGGCTTTTTGATGCTGACACCTTGTAAATGGGTGTTAGTCTTTGTCTGTTTCTGTGCTGGCTTCTGTGGCAACCGTTTGTTCAGCCGCTTCTGCTAACGCAATTTTCTCACGTTCAGCTTTAGAGATATAACGCTCTACAGGCTTGTTACTTGGGTTAGCTGGCACCACTTTATTTTGGCGAGCCTTGGCACGTTTGGCCAATTTTTTGATCATCTCTTGCTTTCTATTCATCTGATTTCTTACTTTGTAAACGACAAACTATTAATATCATTTTAGACGATAAACGGCTTATCGGAGCGTGATGGCGCTGGTCTTGGAGCCTACGGCAACATCACGAGAAAATTTGGATGCTAATTTTAGCTTAATTGCTTAGCTGGATATAGTGTTTTATCCGTCGGCGACAATAATTAACCTATTAAGTCAGTTAAAGCCGCATCGGCTTGGCAATTAGGCGCCGAATTTTTTCATATCTTCAGCGGTAGCACCATCGTTACATTCGCCACGAATTTCACCGCGCTCAGTTTCAACATAACGACTTAATTCAATATAACCGGCTTTACAATAACCATTCATTTCGATGGTTTTTCTAAGGCCAAGATCAATTTGTTGATGCCATAATTCTAGGCGATTCTCTGCGTTACGTTGTTCAATTTGATAACTCTGGGCATCTTGTTTACTGCGAATTCTTCTTTCATGCGGGGCGTCACCAGGAATGCTGCGATCAAGGGCAGTAGCTAATTTGGCTTTATAAACAAATAATTTAATCCCATTGCCTTTAATTTGAGTACTGAATGCATCGCGAAACTGCCCCGCAAAGTCCATAGGATCAGGTTCGCTTGCGCTACAGGCGCTAAGCAGTATGAGACTGCAGATGATTAAGCTAATTTTTGACACTCATAACCTCATTCGTTTTGATGTTAAATGAAACGTGAATAAATGCTGCAAAATATTGTCATGACCTTTATTGATACAAGCATGGCCCGATTTGAAAATATCTATGCAGCAATATGTTAGCCACAGTGCTGAAAGAAACTGTGGCGACATGACATAACCAGTGCTTTATGCGAAACGTTCGTTGAGGTAGCTGGTAATGGCTTTTGATTCATATAACCACTGGGTGTTGCCGTCTTGCTCAATACGCAAACAAGGCACTTGTAGCTTGCCACCTTGGCTTACTAACACGCTTTTGTTGTCATCTTGTTTGGCGTCGACTAAGTTAATGGTTAAATTTTGGCGACGAATATCACGACGAACTTTGACACAAAAAGGGCAGGCGGCGTATTGATACAATGCCAATGATTGAGTTTGTTGATCGACAATAGCTTGTTGATCTTGCGGACGTTGGCGCTTTTTAGGAGCAAACACAAAATTTAACAACAAAATAATTCGACCTAAAATCCAGCGAACGATAAACATAGATAACCTCAATCTTAACAATATTAATGATACGTCATGATTGCAAACGCTTGTTATTACTCGTTTGCAATGTATGCGCAGTCTACCCGATGTCGATAGCGGTTAACAGCCACAGACAGGTTATTTTACTTGTAACTCCAGCAATGCTTCAGCGGCATCTTCTGCGGTGTTGATACGGCTTTCAAGCACAAATATTTTTCCTGGGTCAATCTCTGTTTGAGCAATGAGATAGGCTTTAACCGCCTTAGCACGCTTTTGAGCTAAAAGGCCAAATTCATCTGCAGTAAACTGTTGGTGATTTTTAAGCATATTGTACAAGCCAATGTGCCAGCGCGTAATGAGCTCTGCTTCAGTCAGTTTTGGTTTTTTCTGCTGTAACTTTTGTTTTATGTCTAATGGGTCCTGCGATAACTCTTGCTCAACCAATTGATACAATGCATCTGCTAACGGCCCCGTAGCAGGGTATTTACTGGCAGATATACTCTTTGGGAAATCTTTGAACTTTATCCCTGCAGTGTTAGCCAGTTGTTTATGCAGTTTGGTTTCAGCTAATGCTTGTTTATCGTTAATTAAGTCAACACTGCCTTTAATATTCAGATTAAGCAGCGGCCTGTCTATTAACGCTTTAGCCAGTTTGTCTAAAGTACTTTTTTGTTTAAGTGAGATGTTGCTACGTCCATACTCAAAACTGATTTTATCTATTTGTTCATCACTGTCCACAAGGCCAGCTAAGAATGAAAATGGTGAGGTAACCGCTTTGGTTATGATATTGCCTAATGCATTAATGATGATGCTACCAAAACTAAAGCTAGGAGAATCAATGTCTCCAGACACATCAACGCCTAAATCAATTACGCCATGTCGGTCTTGCAATAATGCTATCGCTAATGTCACAGGTAGGCTGGTTGCTAAACTACTGTTACTGCGTTTACCTAGCTCGAGTTGATCAATCACTACATGATTACTGCCAACTAATTCATTGTTTTTGAGCTGGTAGGTTAGGTCCAATGACAGTTGGCCTTTATCAATATAATAACCAGCATAGGTGCCAGAATAAGGGTTAACCGAGGTGAGCTCTACTTTGTCAAAGTTCAAGTTAAGGTCAAGGTAAGGTTGTGCTAATAACGGGTTAACATCGCCTTTTAATGTCACCGGAGCGTATTTGTCTATTTTGCCGGCTAAATCCACTGATGCGGTGGTTTCTGGGTTTGATGATAAGTTGGTGATTTGACCATTAAGCATTTCAATGCCCGAAGCAAAATTGGGCGTTAACGAATTGTCAGCAAAGAAGGCCGAGCTGTCTGTAAAGCCAATCTTATTAATGTTGAGCTTCATTTGCGGTGCATCGACGGGTTGCTCATTACCTGCCGATAAGGTCGCTTGGTCAGCTTTACTTGGACTAACAGCAGCTTTAACTGTCTCAACACTAGCAGTGGTTTGCTTTATGTCTGCAGGAGTGTTGATTAACTCGCTAATATTGGTGCTGCGGTCGGGTGAGATAATCAGGCGACTAAAAAGCTTATCAACGTTTATTTCATCAATATCAATGTTAGCTTGTTGGCGATCAAACGATAACTGGTTGATGTCCATAGTTTGCCATGTCAGCAAAGGTTGTTTTAACACGTTATCGTTAATGTGTAATTGGCTGATGTTTGCGCTGCCAGAGTAGGTTAGCGTGTCTTTAGCGTCTGCATGCAAAATGCCCTTAGTGGAAAACATGCCATCTTCAATAGTGATATTGATGTAAGGAGCAATATAAGGTTGTAAGCGTGACAACAACATATTACTAAAGTCGATTTCAGCATTCACCGTTTGCGCTAATGCATCTACTTGTCCTGTTGATGTTAATAAGCTTTGTTGATTGATTCCAGCCGAAAATTGATAATCAATCGGGCTGGATAGATCTGATTTTATTACCCCTGTAGTGATGTCAATTGGGCCGATTTGCCAAAGAATAATCTTATCACTGGCAATGCCTTCACCCAGTTTAACTTGATACTGCGCGATACTGATTTTGTCTAGTGTGATTAACCAAGGAGAGTCAGCCTCGATGGAGTCTGCCGCTATTGCTGTATGTTGTTGAGTAATTTGTGAGCCTGACTCAGCCGTCGCTTCTTTTGGATCATCTTGTGTCGCTGATGGTGGTGATTGCTGCGCTAATAGTGGCTCTGCATCTGTATCTGTTTTTTCAGTTGCATCGCTAGCTGCTTTTGTTTTGAGCTCAGTGGTGACTTTTTTCACTGTCTCGATGGCTTTATCAGTAATGGTATCAGCCACATCTGTGCTGTCAGCTTTTGGATCATCTGAGTTAGCAGTCTCTGAATCTGTCGTGTCTATAATAGCAGATTCGGTAGTCGTTGAGGCTGTAGAAGATAAATCTGAGGTATCTACGGTAGTTGTTAACTCAGTGTCTTTAGGCAGCAATAAAGCAACCAAATCAGCACCAGTAGGAGTGATATTGAGTTTGATATTACCTTTTTCGGTATGGAACTCACCAATGCTAACGCGCTTTTTGTGGCTATCTAGGTTGATGTTGTTTAACGCTAGTACATCAATGGCGATTTTTTCATCTTGCTGATGTAGCGCTTTAAAATGATTAATCACTATTTGTGCTTTGGTGAAATTGATATGGCTTATTGGTGCTAAGTTTTTGTCTTGTAAAGTCACTGCATACTGTCCGTTTAGGCTCAGCGTGCCTTCAGCTAAGTTAATCGCAAACAGTTGATCAACAAAAGACCAGTAACGCGATAAATCAATCCCAGTCACCTTAACATCGCCTTTTATTGCCAGTGGCGCTAACTGGAATTGTCCTTGCAGTGCGACCGAGCCTTTGAATTGATCTTCTATGCGTAAGTTATAACGATTTACTTGGTCTTGCTTGTCGTTTAATGCGCTACTCAAGCTATTGAATTGTGCCAATGACACATTGATATTGGGATAATTAATGTGGGTATCTGTGACGTTGTCGTCTAGGGTAAACACGCCTTGTTGGATTTGAATGTTAGCAATGTTTATCGCCGGTATAATAGTCGGTTCAGTACTGGTTTGCGCTGGCTGAGTATTTTGGCTTAGGCGGGTAATAATGTCACTGAAGTTAAATACAAAGTGTTGATTTGCTGTTTCAGAACGCGCCACTCTAAAGGTGGGTTGTTGTAGGCGGATATCTTCAATCACTACCGCCCAAGATGTGATCGATTGCCATAATTGAATGTTGCCATAGGCCGTGGCGAATGATGCAAAGGTTTTCGGGCTATCAAGCTCATTGATCGCAAAACCCGATACCGTTAGTTCTAACGTAAATGGGTTGATACTAATGTCTTGTAGGGTAACGTTTCTGCCTAATTGCTCGGTTAATATCGTTGGTGCTTGTTGTTTGGCAATATATGGAATTAATCCGCCAAGAACAGCACAACCCAATAGATAAACAGTAAATCCATAAAGGGCTAACTTTAGAATACGAGAGCGCGGTTTAACCGCTGAGCGCAATTGCGCGAAAAACGAGGTCATATGAGGTAATCTTGATACAAAACAGTGGCAACAGCTGGCTATTTTACCAAAGAAACAATCGTAACGGATGATTATTTTGTTTGTGAAATAGATTAATTTACATTTATGTTTATTGATGTTAGCTTTATGTTTAAGCTTATGTAATTAATAGATTTTCTATTTATCTTATTTACATCGGTTAATTTTGTTTTATGCGTTAAATACTTATAGTGACATATTGTTTTTAACCTGGTGGCTCGATGCCATCACTCAATAGGCATAATACTTGCGATATTCATACGCGGTATTTAATTCTATTTTCAAGGATGAGAAATGCAAATACGTCTAGCTTCGAGCGTCGATTTAGAACCATTGAGCCTGCTATTTGATCTATATCGGCAGCAATTACAACAACCCTCAGACTTTCCCGCGTGTCATCATTTTTTGAAGCACCGCTTGGCCGAAAATGATTCGATGATTTTTGTCTCCATCAGAGACGATGAAATGGTGGGTTTTATTCAATTGTACCCGTCGTTTTCTTCATTGCGCCTTGCTCCCGTGTGGTATTTGGAAGATGTGTTTGTAAAACCTCAATATCAGCAGCAGGATGTTGTTAGCCAAATGTACCAAAAGGCCCAATTGTTGGCACAAAGTACTGGGGTATTATTGATTAACCACCATGATTCTCAAGTACCTATCGAACCTGAATCCTTAAGTTGTACGGCGTAAATTGATCAGTATTATTTGTTTACCATTAACGATGGTAGTCAAGCCTGCGCTGAGATGAACGATGAATTATGTAGACCTCAGTTATTTCTGATAAAATAGCTGAGGTTTTTTATTATTTTTTCATCATAGATGTTAAGGAAAAGAGATTGAATAAGAGCGTATTAACCAACCTTATCGCGGCTATCTTCATGCTGGTTGGGTATGTGTTACAACAACAAATCGTCATGACAATAGGGTTATTTGCGTTGTCGGGTGCATTAACCAACTGGTTAGCAATCCATATGTTGTTTGAAAAAATCCCCGGTTTATATGGTTCCGGTGTGGTTCCATCACGATTTGAAGAGTTTAAAGCGGGCATTAAACATTTAATGATGCAGCAATTTTTTACTCAAGAGAATATCGATCGCTTTTTGACAACCAGCAGCGCCAGCAGTATTGATTTAACCCCTGTGATTGAAAAGATTGATTTAGCGCCATCATTTGATGCATTAGTGTCGACTATCGAAAAGTCATCGTTTGGTGGCATGTTAGCGATGTTTGGTGGTACTGAGGCGTTGATCCCACTGAAAGAGCCGTTTATTGAAAAAATGAAACTGTCGTTAGTTGAACTGGCTCAAAGTGAAGAGTTCAATGCTATTTTAGTCAATGAGCTTGAAAAGCCGGATGTCATCGCAGACATGCAAGCTAAAGTGGCCAATATTGTGGAACAGCGTTTAAATGAACTTACGCCAGAATTAGTGAAACAAATCATTCAAGACATGATTAAAACCCATTTGGGTTGGTTAGTTGTGTGGGGTGGTGTGTTCGGCGGTATTATTGGTGCCGTAGCGGCATTGCTGCAGCAATAACGTTAATCTACAATCTTATTATTTTTGTGGCACTGTCAGCCATATAATATTGTCAGCCAAATAACAGAGTAACAGAGGTGAGTATGAGTCAACATCATAGTATTAATTATTTAGAAATACCCGTGAAAGACCTCATCGCAACCAAAGCCTTTTTTACTCAGGTTTTCGGTTGGCAGTTTCAAGACTATGGTCCTCAATACAGTTGTTTTTTGCAGGTCGGAATTGATGGTGGTTTTTATCAAGCAGACTCTCAATTCACCTTAGCAAATGGCAGCCCGTTAATTGTGCTTTACAGCCAAGATTTGGCCGCCACAGAAGCTAAAATCATTCAGGCTGGTGGACTCATCACCAAAGCCGTATTCAGTTTTCCTGGCGGTAGGCGTTTCCATTTTAGCGACGTCAATGGTAACGAATATGCCGTCTGGTCAGAATAACGACAATCAAATTGCCTCACCTTGTGTGAGGCAATGTTGTTTAGACCAGCGTGATATCTGCTTAGGTTGTCATCGTTCGCTCGATGAGATTTTGGCTTGGCATACTATGGACCAACAACAAAAAAGTGCGTTGCTGGAAACATTACAACAACGCGCTATTGCACGTAAAAAACGCTAGTAGGGCGCTAATCTATAATTGTTGATCACTACAATATCGTATTGAGCTACACCGCTGTTGGGTTAGTTCTGGGTTCGGTATCTGTTCTAAATAAGCTAAACCCGCGAGCTTGATAGTTTTGTAATGCGCTTGGGTGATCTAACGAGCAAGTATGCACCCAAACTCGGCGAGTGTTAGGCAGCGACCATGCTTGTTCAATCGCTTGAGTCAGTAAATAGCCGCCAAAGCCTTTACCGATAAAGCGTTCGCCTAAACCAAAATACATAATCTCGACAGTTGCATCATCTTGCTGCTGTAATTCAAAATAACCCGCTGGTGCACCGTCTTTATAGGCCACAAACAAATGCAAGTTATCCGCTTCGCTGTATTCCTGCCATTGGCTATCGGACAACGCTAATTTGTCTGTCCACTCCCAGGCAGCACCCACAAATTGATATAAAAAACGATTGAATTGATATTGTTTTATTTTCACTTCAACCACGGTTAAGCCGTTGGCATCGTGCTTAGGTTTTAATTGACTGCGGTCGGTCATCTCAAGATTAAAAATGCTGATGTCTGTCATGGTATCTCAATATAAATAAAGTTTATTTCTTAAAACTAACTTTTAAAATCATTCATAGCAAATTTAAAATAAATGCTTAGAAAAAATATATTTTCACAAAACAAATGTTGTCTATTGTGGTTGATTTTTGGCTAATGTAGATTCTCTGCGAGAGTAACCTATGGCAATGTAATTCAATTATAGAGGTAGTATATGTTCGAATGGATAGCAGATCCGCAAGCATGGGTGGCACTTTTAACCCTGATAGCACTCGAGATTGTACTCGGTATTGATAATATTATTTTTATCTCGATTGTGGTTGGAAAGTTACCTGTTCATCAAAGAGATAAAGCAAGACTCATTGGGATAGGTTTAGCGATGGTAGCTAGATTAGGTCTACTATTAAGTTTATTTTGGGTCATGGGGCTCGTAGAGCCTATTTTTACCTTGCTAGATAATGCTATTTCAGGCCGTGATTTGATTTTAATTTTTGGCGGTTTATTTTTATTAGCCAAATCAACTCATGAAATTCATACGAGCTTTGATATTCCGACCGAATCAACTCATGGTGTTGCACAAGTTGGCTTTTACTCAGTGTTAATTCAGATCGCGATTCTCGATATTGTATTTTCATTAGATTCAGTCATTACTGCTGTTGGCTTGGTTGATAATATATCGATAATGATTATTGCTATCGTTTTATCTGTCATTGTGATGTTGTTCGCCGCCAAACCAATCAGTATATTTGTTGAAGAAAATCCGACGATTAAAATGCTCGCCTTGTCATTTTTATTGTTAATTGGATTCACTTTAGTTGCTGAGGGGCTCGATTTCCATGTACCAAAAGGGTACATCTATTTTGCAATGGCATTCTCGTTAACGGTGGAACTTATCAACATAAAAATCAAGAAGAGAAAAGAAACTGGCACTATTCATCTCAATAAAAAAATGTCAGAAAATGACTAGTTATATATGAACTTTTTTAAGGCGTAATTTTTTAAAATAAAAAGCACACCATTAATTGGTGTGCTTTTCTGTTAATGCCATCAGTTCTTGAAATGCGTTTACATTTTAAGAACAGAACACGTAAATCTAATATGCGCTAGCGTGAACATTTTTAACTGCGCGGCCCGATGGGTCGTTAAGTCCTTGTAAACTTGCATCCCACAATAGTGCTTCAGGGGTTGAACAGGCAACTGTTTTTCCACCTGGCACTGTTTCAGCTGCACTGGCTAATGGGAAAAACTCTTCAAAGAAGCTGCGGTAAAAATAGGCTTCTTTCGACTCTGGTGTGTTGTATGGGAAACGGAATTTTGCGTTAGCAAATTGCACGTCATCTACGTTTTCTGCTGCATGGGCTTTTAAGCCATCAATCCACGAGTAACCTACGCCGTCACTGAACTGTTCTTTTTGGCGCCATACCACTTCTTTTGGTAATTTGTGCTCAAATGCTTGACGTAAAATGTGCTTCTCGATGCGACCATCTTTAGACATCTTCGCTTCAGGGTTGATGCGCATTGCTACGTCAATAAACTCTTTATCTAAGAAAGGCACACGTGCTTCAAGTCCCCATGCTGCCATGGCTTTGTTGGCACGCAAGCAATCAAATAAATGCAGCTTATCAAGCTTACGCACTAATTCTTCATGGAACGCTTGGGCGTTAGGCGCTTTATGGAAATACAGGTAACCACCAAATAGTTCGTCAGCACCTTCGCCAGACAACACCATTTTAATGCCCATGGCTTTAATTTTACGTGCCATTAAATACATTGGCGTAGCGGCACGAATAGTGGTTACGTCGTAAGTTTCTAAGTGATAAATCACTTCTTTAATCGCATCTAAGCCTTCTTGGAAGGTATACACAATAGGGTGATGAATTGTACCAATAGCATCTGCCACTTTTTGCGCCGCGACCAAATCAGGAGACTCAGCTAACCCTACTGCAAATGAATGCAGTTGTGGCCACCATGCGCCTGTTTCGCCGTCGTTTTCAATACGGTGTTTTGCATATGTTTGAGTAATGGCAGAAATCACTGATGAATCTAGGCCACCAGACAATAATACTCCGTAAGGAACATCAGACATTAACTGGCGTTTTACCGCTGCTTCTAATGCTTCACGTAATTCTTCAATGCTAGCTGGGTTATCTTTAACGGCGTCAAAATCGCGCCAGTCACGGTGATAATACTGGGTTGGTTTACCGTCGGCAGAATATAAATACTGTCCAGGGTAAAACTCTTCAACCGTTTTACACACGGGCATGAGAGCTTTCATTTCAGAGGCAACATAGAAGTTACCAGACGAATCTAGACCTGTATAAAGTGGGATAATGCCCATGTGGTCGCGACCGATTAAGTAAGTGCCTTTGGCTTTGTCATACAGTACGAATGCGAAGATACCGTTCAGTTTGTCTAAAAAGTCACAACCGTATTCTTGGTACAGTGACAAGATCACTTCGCAGTCTGAGTTAGTTTGATACTGGTATTTGTCACCTAGCTGAGCTTTTAACTGCTTGTGGTTATAAATTTCACCGTTTACGGCTAATACTATGTTGCCATCAAGGCTGATAAGCGGTTGCGCTCCGTGGTCAACGTCAACAATCGATAAACGTTCATGCGCTAAAATGGCTTTGTCATCAGCATATATGCCAGACCAATCTGGGCCGCGGTGACGCAGTAGTTTTGACATTTCTAACGCCACTTGGCGAAGTTTGCTTGCATCAGTTTTGATGTCTAAAATTGAAAATATTGAACACATAATACGGCTCCAGCTGCGTTGGCTAATCTTTATCTGGTTCCTACTTTGCCAGCATTTGCGTTAACTGCCAAGCATGTTTTTTGAGATAACATCATAAATATGGCTATTTTAATGATTTTATCTCTTTTAAATATCTTTTTGTTTGAGTAATGTATTGTGAAACAATTGCTTCGCTGAAGTATCTTCATTTTTATCTCGATTATGGCTATTTTTTTTAAGATTTCATAATCAAATACCACTAAAAGCCATAATTGCACTAATGCTGTGCGCTTGATGTTTATTTGAACAAAATTGGGGCTTAATGGTCATTTTACGACGTTAACATCGCCATAATAGCGCCAGTGTCACATGTTGATGCGCGATAATGGGGCTTTTATTCACTCGGTGATAGCCAACCAATCAATGCCAAACTTGTTAAGTGTTTTAATTCTCGATAGGGTTATCTTGGTCACTCCTGTCAGTGACTTATATTGGTCACTTAGAAGATCGTGATTAATAAAATCACTTTATAACGAAAACATATTTAAGGAAAAGGTATGGTAGGTGAAACAAATTTAACGGCACTACTCGCATCGATGTCACCGGTATTGTTAGATGACGAATACGTTTTTTGCTCAGTGCCGGGCGGCCATTATGGCGATTATCACAGCTTATCGCCACTTGCGACCTTTCGCGAATCTGAAGGGTTGACGTTAGTATTAACCAAAACGGCAGCTATAAAGGGCGGCTTGTCTTTTGAATCAGTATTTAAAGGCATTACCTTAACGGTGCATTCTAGTCTTGATGCCGTTGGTTTAACGGCCGCCGTAGCCAATAAGCTCACCGAAAAAGGCATAAGCGCCAATGTTATTGCCGCTTATTATCATGACCATATTTTTGTGCAAACAGAAAAGGCGGCTTTAGCCATCGAAGCGCTAAATGAATTTAGTAAAGTGTAAGTCACGTTTATCTACAGGCTTAGCTTAGAGGCTAATGACACAAAGCTTGATGACACAGATGCTAATAGCCAGTACTAGCCAAATACCAATAAAAAAAGCCCATCAAATACATGATGGGCCAATCCTTGCTTGGGGGGAAGGAATAGGGTGGTGCGGTACTAATCTGCAGGACGTAATTGATTAAATTCAGAACCGGCAAAGTATCCTGGCCAATCTTGATTATTACCTAACTCAGCAGCGGCTTGGTAGTACACGCCTAAATCTTGTAATGAACCGGATAAATCCCATTCAGGACGATAATGATCGCAAACGTTATGGTAACAGCCCTTCATTTTGACCAACATTGCCGTTTTGTATTGTGCGGTAGCTTCATCAAGTGGTTCGTTACCACCACCGGCAAATACTGCTGGCACGCCTAATTTAGCAAAGCTGAAGTGGTCTGAACGAAAAAAACCGCCCGATGCAGGGTTTAGCTCGCCTTGGCTGGTGCGATTTTGTTTAGCGACAGCGCGGTCTAAATAGTTTTCTAATTCAGACTGGCCTTTACCGACAATCGTGTAATCTTTGGTTTTGCCATAAATATTGGTGCTGTCGAGGTTAAATACTGCTACGGTTTTATCAATTGGATAAATTGGGTTAGCGGCATAATAACGTGAACCTAATAAGCCTTGTTCTTCACCAGTAGTAGCAATAAAGGTTAATGAACGGGTTAAGCCATGCCCTTGTTTAGCTTGCTGGGCAAACTGACGGGCAATTTCTAAAATACCGGCGGTACCAGTGGCATTATCTAACGCGCCATTATAAATTTGGTCGCCGTCTTTGGTTTCATCTGTGCCGATATGATCCCAATGGGCAGTAAATAAAATCTGCTCATCAGCTTGTTTGCTGCCAGCTAATGTTGCAACCACATTATAACTGTCGGCATATTCGGCTTTATTGGCAAATTCAATTCTGGCTGTTTGGGCTAAATCGACATTGAGTGAATTGGTTGCGGCGCGATCCATTAATGACGTTAATGACAGGCCCGCTTTATCGAATAAGGCTGTAGCACTGTCTAAGGTTAACCAACCTTCAACTTGGACCCGCTGATCTTGTTCTGCTTTGCTTTGAACTAAATCTTGTTGAGTACCAGTCCAGCTGTTTTCAACTACCGACCAAGGGTAAGAGGCAGGTTCTGTATCATGAATGATAATTGCGCCTAACGCGCCTTGGCGACTGGCTTCTTCAAACTTATAGCTCCAACGACCATAGTAAGTCATCGCCTTACCATTGAACTTGGCACCTTCTGGATGTGCAAAGCCTGGATCGTTGACCAAAATGATGGCAATTTTGCCTTTCATGTTGAGGTCTTGGTAATCATTCCAGCCATATTCAGGCGCATTAATACCGTAACCAACAAACACTAATGGCGCATCTTTAATACTCACTTGATTGCTATCGTGACGACTGCCTAACACGATATCTTGGCGATACTGTAAATCCATCCCAGCTAAAGTAACTTGTTGTTGCTCGCTTGCGGTGTAGCTCACCATTGGAACCGGTTGCAAAAAACTTCCTTTATAAGCGCCTTTAAGCCCCATTTTGGTGAAGGCGGCAGACAAATATTCTAGGGTAAGCTTTTCGCCTTGGGTTGTCGGCGCGCGACCTTCAAATTTATCTGACGATAATGTTTCGATATCAGTTCTAAAGCGTTGTTCATCAAAGGTTACCGCAGTCACTTTAGCCGGAATAATATCGTCGGTTGCAGTATATTTAGCATCATCGCCGTTACATGCTGACAGTAAGGCAATGGCGCAAAAAGGAAACAATCGTTTCATGCTATATCCTGTTATTGTTATTAGTTTTTATTTCAGACAAGCATAATGAAGCAAGCCAGTGCTTGAAAACAAGTTCACTGGCTTGGAATTGTGTTACCTAATGTAAATTGTGTCTTGGATGCTCAGCTTATTAACTGGCGGACATTAACTGGTGCAAATTAAACGACGTCGATATCACCAGCGCAGGCAAACACGTGATTTGGTCTGAAAGGTTCTTTGTCTATATCACTCATTTGGCTCACACCAGTCGTCACCAGAATCGTTTCCAGGCCCGCTTGGAAGCCAGCCAGAATATCGGTGCGCATGTTATCGCCGATAATAACGGTGTTTTCAGAATGACCCTGAATATGATTCAACGCCGAGCGAATAATCCACGAGCTAGGCTTACCCACATAAAATGGCATCTTACCTGTAATACGCTCAATGGCTGCACATAATGCGCCACATGCTGGGCTAAATGCCGGGCCGTGGGTGTCTGGGTTGGTTGCAATAAAGCGTGCGCCGCCAGCAACAAAACGAGATGCTTTATGGATCATGTCCCAGTTGTAAGAGCGGGTTTCACCCACAATGACAAAGTCTGGGTTAATATCAGTTATGGTAAAACCTGCGTTGTAAAGCTCGTGAGTCAGTGCACCTTCGCCAATCACATAGGCTTTATTCCCTGTTTGGTGTTTCAGAAAGTCTGCTGTAGCCATGGCTGAGGTATAAAAGCAGGTTTCTGGTACATTAATACCTGCAGCGCCGAGTCGATTTTGTAAGTCTTTACCAGTTTGAACGGGATAATTAGTGAGGATAACCAGCGGATTGCCTTGTTCAAGTACGCGGTGAATAAACTTGTCGCTTCCTGGGATTAGCTTGTTGTCATGCAGTAGCACACCATCAATATCGCAAATAATATTTTTCATTCAGTCATTTCTTCCTTCAAATACAACCTGCTTACATCTAATGCTAATTCAATTAAGAAAACAACGATTAAATATAAAAAATGCCTGTTGGGTGATTGATTTACTCTTTGTGAGTGAGGGGATATTGGTTGCTTATTACTGTTTGGGGAGTAGGGGATATTGATTATAGCGTTTGTTGTTGTCGATATGGTCTGCGGCCACTAACATCGTGGCGCATCACACACACCAAAACAACAGGAAACCAACGGCTGTCACCTGTTTATTTTTTATAAATGAATAGGCCCAGCCCGCAACATTTTCTTTAATGACTTAAACACAGATACGAAAAATCGCCATGGGGATTTATCCTGCTTTTTAGTTCATTTGTCTGACTGACTAAGCTTTCTTTAATAACAAACCCTGATACACGCATGTGCCACAGTAGAAACTGTCATGATAGTGCAGTAGCTGAATGCTTTTTTCATTGATGAAGAAAGATAGAGTTAGGCGGAAAAGCGATAAAAGTAGGGACGAGTCACACTCCGAGATATTAACTACTGCCACCCCCCTAGAACAGTAGTTAATCCATTGAATTCAAGCTATTATTTTTATACTAATTAGGTGAGTTAATTTACAATAGTGATGTTTAAACAACATTAATGATGGCTATAATGACAAATGATAAACCGTGGCTAACACAATATCCTGAGGATGTGCCCACAAAAATAGATTCAAGTATGTATAACAATATCAATGATTTGTTTAAAGAGTCTTTTAATGCGCATGCTAAAAAAGCAGCATATATTAATATGGGACATAGCTTATCCTATCAAGATCTCGAAAGTAAAAGTAACGCTTTTGCTGCTTATCTGCAATCTGAACTAAAAATGAAAAAAGGCGAACGGATCGCCTTGATGATGCCTAATTTATTGCAATATCCGATCACTATTTTAGGTGCATTAAAAGCAGGACTCATTATTGTCAATGTTAATCCACTTTATACCCCTCGAGAATTAAAACATCAATTACGAGACTCAGGGGCCAGTGCTATTGTTGCCGTAACAAATTTTGGTAATAACCTTCAGCAAATACTGCATGAGACTAACATTAAGCATGTTATGTTAACCAAAATCGGCGATGAGTTAGCGATGCATAAGCGCACATTGGTTAACTTTCTTATCAAACATGTCAAAAAAATAGTGCCTAAATATCATATTCCCGACGCTATTTCATTGCGTAGAGCATTAACCGAAGGCAAGAAACTTCCCTTTATTGATCCCCAAATAACAGTAGATGATTTAGCATATCTCCAATATACAGGTGGAACGACGGGGCCTGCGAAAGGGGCAATGCTGACTCATAGTAATATTATTTCTAATGTTCTACAGGTTCATGCTCATTTTAGCCCAAGAACCTTATATGATAAGGAATATGCCGTAACCCCACTTCCGCTTTATCATATTTTTGCCAACTCAGTGAGTATGATGTTTATGCTCTTTCTCGGTGCAACAAATTTACTCATTACCAATCCAAGAGATATAGATGGTTTCGTAACAGATTTAAGTAAATATCCATTCACAATGGTTTTTGGTTTAAATACACTTTTTAATGGTCTAAACAATCATGCTGGTTTTCAAAAATTAGATTTTAGTCACGCTCGTTTTACTATTGCAGGTGGAATGCCGACGCAGAAACATATTGCTGATCGTTGGCAACAGCTCACTGGAATGCCTGTCATAGAAGGATATGGCTTAACTGAATGTTCCCCAGTAGTCGCTGCAGGTACTCATCAACAACAATCATTTATTTCTTCAATTGGTGTCCCTTTACCCAGCACTGAACTCCGTATCGTTAATGATGAAAATGAACCTTTAGGTCCTAACCAAATTGGTGAAATTCAAATTAGAGGGCCCCAAGTGATGAAAGGCTATTGGCAACAAGAAGCCGAAACCAATACTGTAATGCATGCAGGAGGGTGGTTAAGCTCTGGCGATATAGGAATAATGGATGACGATGGAGTTTTTTATATTGAAGACCGTAAAAAAGATATGATTCTAGTGTCGGGATTTAATGTTTATCCAACTGAAATTGAAGAAGTTGCAACCCTTCATCCTCACATCATCGAAGCTGCGGCCATTGGCATCCCTGATGACGCCACAGGAGAAAAAGTTAAATTATTTATTGTACGCAAAGGTAATGTGACCGTTGATGAAATAAAAAAACATTGTAGAAAATATCTTACTGGTTATAAAAACCCAAGGATAATCGAATTTAGAGATGAATTGCCAAAATCAAATGTTGGCAAGATCTTACGTCGAGAATTGCGAGATTCATAGGCGCTATTAATGATGTCCTAAGGATAACTAACATATTTGCTATAGATATGAGGCGCAGCCGAACAAATTCGACGAAACCTTATTCACATGCTGACTTAGGTCCCCGTCAACGGCCATTTCAGCAATTTGGTGCGAGAAAGGCCATGTGAGCATCATGCATTCTTGTATAAAGAGTTCTCAACGGCTTCAAGTTCAGAGTTGAATCACACCTTTTGAAAGTAAAATCTTTAACTTATTTATGCCCCAAAGCTTGTTTAGGCTATGGCCTGCGGCCACACCAGACCAAAAGGAAATCAACGGCTATTCCCTCTTTACTCTTTATAAGAATTAGCCCAGCCGCCCCGCAACATTTTCGCTATTTACAAAACAACAGCGGCGAAAAGGTCGCCATGGGGATTGATCCAGCTTTTAGCTTCGTTTGTAGTCCGCTTCGGCCAACTCTTTATAGTAAAGAATGAAAATGCTAACGCTAACGCTTCCGATGGTACATCCTGTACCGCGAAAGCTAGCCTGACATCCTGTCAGGCTCACGCTATTTTCTTCAACGACCTCAATTTTAATGTTGAATCGGTCCATTTCCAAGTCAAGAAAACTAACTTTTTTTGAGACAAAGTTACTTAGAACCAAAGCTCTATTTAACAATGCTTACCTTCGTTTTCCATACAAAATTTAATTGATATTGCTCTTTTACAGATGTCATTTTTACTGCATAGATTGCATAATTTAATGAACTGGTTTTATATACAGGTATAATGAGATTTGGCTTAATTTAAATCAAACAATTCATTAAGTAAGCCTAAAGTCGTAACGTAGGCTTAATTAGAAAACTATAATTGATTGATAATATTGAAAATAAATTTCATTGCTTGTTTTTTAAATGACATTAACACGCAAGCTCGTTTTGTTTTAGGATGTTGAGAGTGTTTTATCGCTTTACATCAAAGACATAGAGAATGTAGGATGATATAAATCAATAACTTGAACAGCCGACTTTATCGGGCGAGCCGTTCAATAAGCTGTTAGAGTTCTTAGCGATTCATCAACAATTTGGAATGTAGATATGGCCTATGAGTTAGGTAAAAGATTAGTTATTGGCGTTGCTTCAAGTGCTATGTTTGATTTAATCGAGTCGGATACTGTCTTCCGAACAAAAGGTGAGGAAGAATATAGGAAATACCAATCAGAAAATGTTGATAACCCACTTGATAAAGGTGTGTCATTTTCATTTATTAAACGCTTATTGTCTCTTAATAATTTGAGTGATAATCCAGAGACAGATCCACTTGTTGAAGTTGTACTGCTTTCACGTAATGATCCTGATACTGGACTACGAGTTATGAAATCAATTAAACACCATGAACTTCCCATTTCTCGAGCTATTTTTATGCAAGGGAAATCTCCTTATGAATATATTCCAGCATTAAGTATTTCATTGTTTTTATCTGGTAATTCGTCTGATATTAAAGAAGCAATTGGGATGGGATACCCTGCTGGTCATGTTCTAAAGTCAACTATTGTGGATGAAGACGATAATGATTTAAGAATTGCGTTCGATTTTGATGGTGTTTTAGCTGATGATGAGTCCGAAGCGGTTATGCATAATACAAGCCTTAGTGAGTTTCACGAACATGAAACCAAAAATGTATTACAACCACATAATCCTGGGCCATTAAAGGAATTTCTTGTTAAAATATCTGATATTCAAAAGCTTGAGGAACAAAAGAAACGGGATGAGCCAGAGTATAAAAATAGGCTTCGTGTATCAATTGTTACAGCTCGTAATGCACCATCGCATGAACGAGCGCTAAATACCTTAAAGGAATGGGGTGTAATGGCTAATGATGCATTTTTCCTTGGCGGTGTAGATAAAGGTTTGATATTGGGTGTTCTTAAACCTCATATCTTCTTCGATGACCAATCAGGACATTTAGATTCTACAAGCTCAGTAGCTCCTTCGGTTCATATACCTTTTGGAATTAAAAACACTGATGTCAGCTAGGAAACGAACTCTAACAAGAACTTCAAACGGAACAAAAACAGTTGGTTAGGTTCCGCTTCGCTACACATTTTAACCAACTATTTTTGTCCGCTTAAGTGGGCGTTAGATTACTAGGGAAAAGTATGCTTTCAATTCCATTTCAAGATATGCAACCAGAATCCTTCTTTGTTGGTAGAACAAAAGAGCTTGAAAGGCTGGTTGAATATACTTCTAAGAAAAATTCTGTAACTGTTATTACAGGAGTCGGAGGGATTGGTAAAACCTCTTTGTTAAGGATGTTTGAAAGAGAGTATTCTAATTTATTTTCGGGAGGGATTTACCATCTTTCTGCACATATTGGTTGTGCAAGCATACTAAATGAAATTTCTATTTTAAAACAATCATTTGAAACACAAGCTCTGGTGGTGATTGATGATGCGGAATTATTAAAATTATCTGATCTAAATAAAGTAAAAGACTTTCTTTGTGATACTACTGCATCGCTCGTTATAGCTGGAAGAATGGTTGTTCTAGAAGGAATAGAGAATATATTACCCTTATCAGGTCTTAATGCTAAAGAGTTATTACATCTTAGATCTCTGCATTATAAGATGAAAAATGAAATAGCAAGCCCAGATATAGATAAGGTAATAAATTTTATAGAAGGAAACCCTCTATTATTAAAGCTTCTTCTCAATACTCCTAGGAAGGCTCTTGAATATATTCATAAAAAAAGTAATGGCAACGATGAAAATGTTATTTCTAATAACGATAATTTAAAAGTTAATATTCAAAGTGATAAAGATTTGAATGTTGATTATATAAGTTTAATATTTGGATTTATTTTATTTCTTATTTCATATGCTAGTTCTTTAGAAACAGAAGAAAAGTTAACTCTTCAATTATTAGAATTCGAAAAATACATATCACAAGAGCTTGTTCTGGAGAGTAAAGATATTAATAACCCGCATTACTCAACTACATTTCTTAATGTAAGGAAAGAGCCGAATCCAAATGTAAATAATATTTTAATAGTATTATCTCCAAATCAAGTAGTAAACCTTCTTTTGGTCAAAAATCAGTGGGCTCAAGTTGAATTTACAAATTTAAATTCTTCTGAAATATTCTCTGGGTGGGTTCATACAAAATATATAAGTCCAATTGTCAGATAATAACCTAACAAGCACTTTAAACGGAACAAAAACAGTTGGCTATTGTTCGTTCCTCACAAAATTATAGCCAACAATTTTTGTCCGTTTAACTGGGCGTTAGCTCTCAGGGAGCATTACTGTGTCATCGGATGTCGTAAAAGAAATAGCACTTAATGCTTGGTTTGAGCCCAAAGTAATTGTTCCTGCTGTCTGTGTCATATTAGCATCCGTTTTAATACCTATCTTATTGCATTATTTGAAAGGAAAAAGGGAGCGAGAAGATCGAATTTTAGAAATAAGAACTAAAGTTTACTCCGAATACTTCAAAAAATTTGAAGATGCGGCTTCTGGTGTTGGCAACGACTATGAAGAGTTTTCTCAGGTGACGCTAAAAGATCAATTCAAAAAGCTATTGGATTCAGATAACTCAAACGATGCTTTGATTGAGTTTCAGGACGCAGTAAATGAATTCCCAATGAAGATCCAAACAGCACATAGAAAAGCAACTCAAGAAAGCACCACATTAAAGGTTTTAGGATCTCCAAAACTATTTGCGTTAACTAATGAATTTGAAGAAGCTCATCAGGAAATATTAGAGTTATCTGCTGAGTGGCTAACTGAAATGAAGCAGGCATTTACTATGCCTGATTTTGAATCGCCAATTGCTATCCAAATGAAGAGTAAGGGTAAAGAAATTGGATTTCTTCAAAAGGAAATAATTAAGCAAATGAGAGTTGAACTAAAATTAGAACAATAGCTAAATCGAGCTAACACATATGAGCCTTCCGCCAGTCAATAGGCGAGCCTAACTTATTTGACTGCTTTTGCAGTCAAATTTAAATCAATCAACAAATTCATCTACTTCGCCTGTCATTTAGCTGTCAAATCATCGTTTACAGCAAACACATATAGAGGCTCTCTTAGCGCGATCTTATCGCTGCCTGCCGCTTATCAATCCAGGGGCACTACGACTAAATGGATTTAGGAGGTAGAGCGACGCAGGAGGCTAAAGCCGAGACATTTATCGGTTAACCCTAAGATGGCACTATTCAAGTCAGAGGTGCTTTTTGCACAGTTAGTTTCAGGCTCATTTAGGGTGTAAACGACTTTGTTGATTGTATTTATTAATGCGCGCCAATAAGGTGTCATTCTTTGTAAAATCAACAGCAGGCAATGTAGCTTAAATAGCATTTGGCATAGTGATGATGGTGAGAAGTCATTGCTTCATTAGCCACATCATTCACGGTCATGCTCGCTTCTCCTTTTTAAGAGTATCTAGTTAGACGTTCAGCTCACCTTATTGCGCGACTTATCCTTTTAAGAATCGTTGTTCATCAAACACCGTTTTGTTCTTCAGCATGAAATAGACGCAGCGACCAAGCTTATGTGCCAGTGCAGACAACGCCTTTGCTTTACTCATTCGTTTTTGTAATCGATTAAGGTAGTTACGTGCTTTGTCATTGCCTCGCAGGTACAGCACCGCTGCTTCTGAGAATGCCCATTTCAAATGAGCATTACCGATTTTATTGCCATTGGTGCCATAGGTTTTACCCGCTGATTCTGCTTTGCATTTGACCAATCGAGAGTATGAAGCAAACTTTTGTACTGACTCAAATCGACTGATATCACCGATTTCATAGAGGATTGTCAGTGACAAAATCTTGCCAATACCTGGTACTGTTTTCAGTAATTCTAAATAGACGGGATTATGATTTTTGGCCTGTTTTTCAATGAACCATTCAACCTGTGCGAGTTCCTTTGCATAACAATCAAGTAGTGCCATGTCTAAATCAATGTTGCGTTGTACGATAGGATCTTGATATTGCTCGCGAAGTTTTTTTCTTGCAGAGATGTTTTTAAGGTTAAGTTCAGTGGCAGGTAAATTGTATTGGCTGTTGGTGTTAACCACATGACCTTTGAGCATGGCCCCGTGACGGACAATCTTCATTCTTCGGCGCAGTAGATCACGAGCTGCGCGCATTTCACTTGGATAATCATAAGCTATTGGAAAGTTACCACCACGCAGTAGTGTGGCAATTTTAAAGGAATCGACTTTATCATTTTTGGTTTTACCACCGTGAATCGCCTTCATATAAAGCGCATGACCTAAGATAAAATCAATCCCAAGTTCAGCACACCAGTCTGACACCCAATACCAGCAATGCATGCACTCAACCCCGACAATTACATTGCCGATATAAGGTTCTAGAATGAGTAATAAGTCATCTTTACTGGCACCTATCTTTTTATGAGCTACAACTTCCCCTTTAGAATCAATGATACAGACATAAAGTAAACGCGCATGTAAATCGATACCACAGTAGTATGGATGTGAGTTATTATAAAATCTCATTGAGCTTTCTCCTGTTGGTTTAGTCACCTTAAGCATACCGCTGATGCGGCTTGCTAGGGAGGGGGCTCAATGAGTATCAAGGCATTCAATCGGACAAAAAAAGCTTGTCTCGTTTTTTGCAAAGTAACGCAAAAAAGCAATCCAACTTATTTTGCCGTTTAATTTAGCGTTAGTTGCAAACCATCATTCTCCGAGGTATCTAATAATCTATGTTTAAAGTCAAAGGATTCAATACACCATTAATTAGCGATGTTTACCCTGTTTTTAGTTTGTCTACTGATAATTGGGATGATTTTGGTACAGTGTGTACTTTCCATCTTCGGTACCATAAGAGTAAAGCTGATGTTGTACAAATAGGTGAAATAAAGATATTACAGAAAGGTAAGGGACATAAATTACTTCCTCCTGAATTTTCAAATCTTGAAGATGAATATATCAGTTTAGGGCAAAATCTTGAATTTTATAAAAATCTCTTTAAAGCTATTGGATCTAATTAGTCTGCAGTTATCTTAGAGTCTTTAAATGATATTTCGTGGCAATCGAATAAGGCTGATGTATTCGAGAGCAAATCAGCATATAGAAATGCATTGTTTAGAGAAAATAGTGCTAGCAGTTCATTCCGTTTTGGTCGGTCTATTATCCTTGATGAAGAATACGATGAAGATTTTTCCTTTGAATATACTGTAGATATTGAAGGCGCTGATAACCCATTCAGTATTTCAGTTGATTTTGATGAGTATGATTATTTACCTGGCAGAATAGTAGGCATAATTGGTCGTAACGCAGTAGGAAAAACTCATTTAATGGGGGAATTAGCTAAGGATTTAGTTCAGGTTGGTAGAGTATCTCAAAAAACAATTGATGATAAAAATGAAAGGTCCAAAGGAAATAGACCAATATTCAATCGTGTAATAACAGTTTCATATAGTGCTTTTGATAAGTTTATTAGACCTAAAAACCCTCAGGCAAGCTATGCCTATTGTGGAATTAGAAATGAAAATGGGAATTTGTCAAAAACATCTCTTATTGAAAATTACAAAGGTAACCTGTTAAAAATTAATGAGTTGGGGCGTTCAAGTACATGGATTTCGTTTATGTCGCAAATTCTTGATAATTCAAGTGTTGAGTTTAATTCTAAACTTGAAAATGAGATAAATAATGATCATGAGTCTGATGATGGTGCATTATCATTATTAAGTTCTGGTCAATCTATTCTAGCCCATTTCGTTACTGCGCTTGTTGCTAAAATACAAGATAATACCTTGGTTCTATTTGATGAGCCAGAAACTCATTTACATCCTAATGCTGTTGCACATCTATTTAATGTGATGAATAAAATGCTAAAACAATTTAACTCTTTTGCAATTATTGCAACGCATTCTCCGATTGTTATACAAGAAATCCCTAGAAAAAGAGTGATCTTGCTGACGAGAGAAGGTAATAGTACATTGTCGTCAATTATGAATTTTGAAACATTTGGGAAAAATATTTCTGAATTAACAAGGCATGTATTTGATACAGTTAATATTACGAATCACTATAAAACAGTGTTAAAGGGGTTATCTAAAACAATGCCTTTTGAAGAGGTAAATAACTTATTTGAAAATGGATTAGGTTTTAATGCAAAAGCATACTTGCTTGCACAGTATGGTGATGATAAATGAAAACAATGGTAGCTCCTTCGGCAGTTGTAACTTACTCACAAAGGCATAAAAATGTGGTGAGTTCAAAAGCAAATACCGTTAAAGGTAACCCAAATACAACAAAAACTAATTTACTACTATTAGAGCCTCAAATACTTGCACGGTATAGTCTATTTGAACAAGCGATTGTACAGAATACGTTATTTAGCTTCCCCGAAGATCCTGCTCTTGCCGCGCATAAAGATGATTTATTAAGCTGTTATAAAGGCCGTACGAAAAAAGTAAAAGAGATCTTTAAATTAATAGAAGATACACAACCTACTAGGTTTTTAAAGCGGTGCCCCTATTGTGGGGTTACCCTACCTAAAACATATGATCATTATTTACCAGAAGCACACTTTCCAGAGTTGTCTGTCCATGCATTAAATTTAGTCCCTTGTTGTGGTTCATGTAATTCGACTAAGAATAATTTTTGGAAAAATAACACTCACAGAACTTTCCTGTATTTCTATAAAGATATAATTCCTAATGTTCAATATATTAATGTAAATATTGTTACTGGGGCAGGTTCTATAGGCGCTCAGTTTTCTATACAAAGGCCTATCAATATACAAAACGCTTTGTGGGAAGTGCTCTTATCGCATTACGAAAAACTTGGATTAATTTTTACATATAATGAATTGGCAAGTGACGAGATCACGGAGCTTTTTAATTCTTGTGTTGCCCACATTAGATGTGGGGGAGCAAATGTAAGGCTGTTTGTTGAAAATTTATTGGCTACTGAAGAAACCCTATATGGCATAAATCATTGGCGTGTAGTTCTAATGAAAAGTCTAGCCATAAATGCATATTTTTCGCGTATAGTAAACGCCAATGTTTGACTCTCCATATAGCAACTAACAAGGTGTTTAAACTGAACTAAAACAGTTGGTTACGTTTCTATTCGCTACACATTTTAACCCACAATTTTAGTCCGCTTAACGCGGCGTTATAAGCCATAGGAAGGTATGGAGTTTGTAATTAAGCCTCATGATGGAATTGGACCCATCAAACTTGGAATGTCTAGAGAACAAGTTAAAGAACTATTCTCTGGTTTTTTTACTTTGTCCGATGGATCTAGCGATTTCTATTTTGATAGTTGTCTTCAAATTGAATTTGAAAACGACTTAGTAGACTTTATCGGTGTATCTCAAAACGTTAATTACCAACTTATGTTTGGTGGTATTGACGCATTTGATGTTGAAGGCATTACTTTATTTAATGCAATTTCCGCTAATGAATCGGAGAGTCACTCGTTTAATGAGTCGGAGTATATTTTCCCTGATCAAATAGTTACTCTCTGGGACATGGACGAACAATACGATTACCTTGGCAACCACAAACGTAAAGTTTGGGCACAGGTTGGTATTGGTTCTAAGTCTTACCTTGAAGTGGCAAATGGCTTATAACAAGCGCATCAATTCAGACTTACAATTTAGTCCGAATTTTTGCAAAGAGAAACGACGCAAAAATGCGTCCAAAATTGTTCCGCTGTTTATGCGGGCGTTACACATAGAAATTTTAACCTGAAACTCACGAATTAGAATTAATGTTCTAACTCGGAAATGTCCAAAAATAAGTTAGCTTTGCTTAAAGTTTTATAAATTCAACTCTGCACTTGAGGCCGTTGAAGAAAATAGCGTGAGCCTGACAGGACGTCAGGCTAGCTTTCGTTGGCCATGGATGGCCTATCGGAAGCGATAGCATTTTCGAATAAGGCCGAAGCAGTCTGCAAATGTAGGTCAAAGTTAAATCTGACCCCATGGCGACTTTTCGTTTTTCAGAAAATGTTGCGGGGCGGCTGGGAGTTCCAAGAGGGAACAGCCGTTGGTTTCCTCTTGGTCTGGTGTGGGCGAAGCGCCACGACGTTAGTGGCCGTAGGCCTATCTTAAATCCACTTTTGTCGAAATATGAGCTAGTTCATTAACCTTTATCATGTTCTTATGCAGATAAACATAAAGTTAAATAGACTCTATATAGATAAGTCCGGCCTATAAGGCGAGTAGTTGCGGTAAATATTCGCTGTCTAAAGCTGCAATTTCGACTTGCTCGGTGAGCACATCATGCAATATTTGATGACTGGTCAACGGATTGGCCAGTACCACACGAAATACTGTCGTTGGTTGGCGTAAGTATTTTGCCGGTTTAATACGTGTGCGTGACACAAACGATTTACCTTGTTCGCGTTGATGCTTTTGAATAAATTGTGTCAGTCCATCGAGTAGTTCATTGATTGATGCAACTAAAACGCTATCTTGGTTGGCTAGAGCTGTAGTGAGTATGGCTTGCACCGATTTAGGTACATAGCGATAGGTCAGCAAGCATAACTCCGGTGCGGTGACTAACTCAAAGTCAGCATGTTGGTCGATGATTGAGCCAAAGTAACGGGCTTTTTCTAGGCTGTTATTAATGAGAATTTCATAGCCATCACGGCCAATAATCTGAAGACAAGCATGCACTAGCATTGCCATCCCAGGGCGCGAACCTTCCAGCGTTTGACTACCTAAGTCTTTTGAACCTACCCGTAGAATATATTCAGCATGGTGCACTATGGCTTTAGCCAGTTCAGGATCTTTAAATAGCACCATACCGGCGCCCATTGGAACATACATTTGCTTATGAGCATCGATAGTGACGGAGTCAGCTAATTCGATGCCTTTCAATAAGTGGCTATATTTTTTAGATAATAAACTCGCGCCGCCCCAGGCAGCGTCGACATGAAAATGGCAATTTAGCTCGCTGGCTAACGCTGCTAATTCAGTTAAGGGATCCACATTGCCTGTTTCAGTTGTGCCAGCGATACCGACAATGGCCATCACTTTAATATTTTGTTGTGCCAGCTTTTCTGCTGCATCTCGCATGGCGGCAACATCGACTTTATGATGCTCATCTGTTGGGATGCTAATGATGTTATCTCGGCCAATACCCAGCAAGTCGGCAGTTTTACCCAAAGAGTAATGACCGCGATCTGACACTAAAATAGCAAGGTCATCATAGCCATAAAAGCGCAATGCTTTCGTCATTCCTTCGCGGGTGACGCCTTTAAAATCGCCGCGTGGTTGTAGCAGCCGGTTTCGGGCAATCCACAGTGCGGTGATATTAGCAACGGTGCCACCTGAGCAAAATGCCCCGAGTGAGTGGTTAGCACTGTGCATCCATTGATGATAGAAATCATCAGATTGCTGATACACCAAATTATGCATCATGCCTAACACTTGGCGTTCTAATGGAGTAAAGGCTTTGGATGTTTCAATTTTGACTAAATTTTGGTTTAGCCCGACCATCATTTTTGACAGTGGTAACACAAAATAAGGCAAGGCCGAGGTCATGTGTCCAATAAAACTGGGTGCTGAAGTATGGACTGAATGAGCGACTAGGTTTTGCATTATTTCGTCGGCATAATCAGAAACGAACTTGGGATCTGTCGGGATCTGATAGGCGCTAAAGTCGGTTTCAATTTCTGAAAGTGGTTTTTCCAGTGCGGCGATACTATTACCTAAAAAACCTGCGAGGTCTTGAGATAGCTTTTGCTCAATAATGCTCAACGTCGAGGTTGAATCTTCAGGGGCGGTAAAAATTCGCAGTAAACTGTCTTCTGAAGCGTTTGCTTGACGGGTCATTTTCGAGGTCATTTTGCTTGCCGTAATGATGAAAACTTCATCCTGATAGCATTGACGGGTGCTTTACGATTAACGCTGCACCTTCAGGACGAAATGAGGGTGCTAACTTTACTGTATGGCTGGTTCCGCTTCAAGCATTTATCGTGTTATTACTACGGATTAGCTGCGGTTATTCAGAAGATGAAAGATGTTGATATGAATAATCCAACACAAATGTGGTAAGGCATTTGTGTTGGATATGATTACTTACTCGCAAATGAAAGTGACATGATTGCAGCAATGTTGCGCGCGGTATTGGTTAGATTAACCTGAGCTTCAGACAATACTTGCTCTAAGGGCTGCAACGCAGGAATGATAGGGAAAATAGCGTGCATACCTTCGGCTAAAATAACATCTGCATTTTTACCAAGGCATCCTGAAATGCCAATTACCGGAATATTCTGTTGTTTGGCGACATTCAATACTCCCATGGGGGTTTTACCAAATACGGTTTGACCGTCCATTCGACCTTCACCGGTGATAATGAGATCAGCATTAAGACAATGTTGTGCCAGCTTAACGCTTTTTGTGACAATATCGACCCCAGGTTTTAAGGTTGCATTTAACATTGTCATTACGCCAAACCCCATACCACCAGCAGCACCAGCCCCAGGGTGCAATTGACAGTGTCCATCAATTGGTTGGTTAAGGTGTTGGTTAATGACATGAGCAAAATGCCCCAAAGCGAAGTCAAGTTGCTCAACCATCTCGTTTGTAGCGCCTTTTTGTGGACCAAAAATAGCACTGGCGCCTCGCGGTCCACATAACGGATTATCGACGTCGCACGCCACTTCAATCACGCACTCCTTAATGGCTGGATGGCATAATTGCATGTCGATGTAATGTAATGTGGCTAGGGCTGCACCACCCAAAGGTAATGGAGTATTAGTTATATCACTGAGTTTTACGCCTAAGGCCTGCATCATGCCAGCGCCGGCATCGTTAGTCGCACTGCCACCTAGGCCTAAAATGATGTGTCTTATGCCTCTGTCTAATGCATCGGCAATCAACTCACCAGTACCAAAACTGGTGGTTAATAATGGATTACGTTGAGCGGATGGCACCAGGTGTAAACCTGATGCCGCAGCCATTTCGATTATTGCAGTTTGGTTTCCATCCTCATCTAGTTGTCCTAACACGCCATAAAATGCGTTTACAGGTAAACCTAAAGGCCCAGTGACAGTAAGATTAATAATCTGTCCTTGGGTGGCATCGACCATCGCTTGCACAGTACCTTCACCGCCGTCGGCCATTGGCACCTTATAATATTGCGCGTTTGGGAATACCTGTTTAAATCCATCTTCGATGGCATTAGCTACTTCAAGTGCGCTTAAGCTTTCTTTAAATGAATCTGGTGCAATAACGATTTTCATATAAGACTCTGATTAATAATTTACAGTAAAAATAAACTCAGTAGATAAACGGTAATCATCGCCGTGACACCTTGGACTAAAGTCGCCATTGTTTGAGCTCGATACGCTTGCTTGACGCTCATGCGGCTAAATTGAGTTACCACCCAGAAGAAGCTATCGTTTGCATGTGAGACTGTCATCGCACCCGCACCAATTGCCATTACAGTTAACACTCGGCCCATTTCTGAGGCTAAACCAATATCGCCTAGTAATGGTGCCACTAACGCTGAGGTAGCGACTAATGCCACGGTAGATGAACCTTGTGCTGATTTGAGTGCGGCTGCCACGATAAATGGCATAAAAATGCCCACACCTAAAGCGGATAAACTGCTACCTAAAAATGCGCCAATCTCGGTGGCTTTTAATACCGCACCAAATGCGCCGCCAGCCCCGGTGATTAATAAAATAGGCGCTGATACCACTAAACCTTGGCTGATACGATCGCTAAACTCTTTGATTTTTTGGTTACTTTTTAATAGTGATAATGATAAAAATAAGCCGATCATTAAGGCGTTAACAGGTTGGCCCAAGAATACTAATAAATCGAATAAGCCTTGTTCACCTAGTGGTTTTGAAGGGAAGTTAGCCACCGAGCCTAAGCAGATTAAAATGATAGGCACAAAAATAGGCGCAAATGCTTTGGTAGGACTAGGTAATTCACCATAGGTTTTCTTTAGATCATCAAAATCTTCTTGTTGTAGATTCAGTTCATCGGCGCCTTCGCCGTCAGGTTGCTCATTGGCAAAACGATTGGCCCACAACATACCGGCAAAAGCGGCAATGGCAGCAACAAACACACCGACAGCAATAACGAGTCCAAGTTGTGATTCAAGACCAAGGTTACCCGCCGCAGCAATAGGACCTGGGGTTGGCGGCACAAAGGTATGAGTTGCGTATAACCCAGTTGCTAGGGCGACGCTCATGGCAACTTGAGACACTTTCATCCGGTTTGCCATTGACTGTTTTAATGAATTTAAAATCACAAAACCTGAATCACAAAAAACAGGGATCGACACTAAGTAACCAATCATTGACATTGTTAACGTTGGGAACCGTTGACCAAACAGTTTAATCACTACATCTGCCATGGTAATGGCTGCACCACTTTTTTCGAGAATGGTACCGATAATGGTACCGATCACAATGACTAAGCCGATATAACCTAAAATACCACCGAAACCGCCAGTGATGGTTTTGGCGATTTCATTGCTAGGTAAGCCATAGGCAAATGCGGTGAGGAACGACGCTAAAATGAGGGTTAAAAAAGGGTGGAGTTTAAATTTAGAGGTGGCGATGACGATAAAGGCTATTACGCCGAGTAAGATCAATATTAGTCCCATAGAGTACTCGTTATTTATTATTGTAGGGGTGGTTTAGTATTCATCATAGTAAACCATTACCCATAAATTACTCTGTGCGTTTGCACTAATAAATAAGCAAGCTGACACTAAATTTGTGCGCACGCACAGCTAGGTGCTGGGTTGGTGAATTAACTGGCCTAAATATAAACTCAGTAATCCATTAAAACTGCGTAGGTCAATGTTGGTAATCGTTTGAATTTTATCGAGTCGATAACGCAGTGTGTTTCGATGGATAAACAAACTGTTAGCACAGGCTTGGATATCTCCCATGTGATCTAGATAAGCGGCAAGTGTTTTTTGCAATTGCTGGTTATTGTCGACTTCAATGAGTTTTAGGTACGGCCCGGCAAGCGCATTACCTCGCCAGTGGTGCCGCAGTCCTGATAACAGCACTTGTAAGCTGTAGTTTTGGTATAAATATTTGGTTTTTGTTGGATGTAATTTTTTGCCAATATCTAACGTTTCTTTAGCGGTACGATAAGAGTAACTAATACCGAGTTCACCACCGAAATAATGCCCCAATGAAATATGCAGGCTAAGCTGCATATTGGCGGGTAAGCGTTTGAGCAATTTGTTGATGCGTTGATTTTCAAGCTCTGGGTCAAATTGCTTACCATCTAAAAACGCCGGTTTTAAAATCACTAATTGAGTGAGTGATGTCATCGCAATTAAGTTATCGCGTACAGGATTTTGTAATAAATACAGTACTTGTTTTAATGCTTGATTGTCTTGTTGATATAGTGGGTTATTACTATCGAGTTCAATGATGGCAGCCACTCTCGGCACGCTTAAATCGATACCCAATTGCAATGCCCATTGTTGTAAAGAAGGTAAGTCTTGTTCATTGGCATGAATGAGTTGCGAAATAAACTCCTCTGTTTGACGATTTTGCCACTGTAATTGCTCTTGCAAGTTTGCTTGCTCGACAATCATCTCTGCTGTCATCTTAAGCAGTTCACCATAGTGGCTTAATGTGTCTGGCTCGCCAGTGATACCGATAACGCCAACCACTTGGCCATGGTAATGTAATGGTAAATTTAGCCCAGGTTTGACGCCATGTAAGTTTGAAGCGATGGCTTGGCTTATTTCAACATTGCGATTTTGGCTGATAGCTAATAGTGCGCCTTCATGTACAGTGCCAATTCGATCGATATCGCCTGAACCTAATATCACCGCCTGAGCATTCATGACATTGATATTATGCCCAATAATTTTCATGGTTCGGTCGACAATTTTAGCAGCAATTAGCGTATCAATTTGAAACATGAATTTCTCTAGGTAATAAATATTGGTACTGAATGATACCTGATGTTGGCTAAGTATTGGGAGGAGGTTGATGCTTAAATGCATTAGAGGTTAAAAAGTAAGAGGGAGTCTTGAACAGGCAATAGGGTTGTAGGATGAACAATGTAAAATGGGGGGCAACATCCTTTTGCCCAAACTTCAATCACAAGCTATTCACCTTGTTAATATAATGTTAAATCTGGTGTGATTGCAAGTTTTTTATACAATAGGATGTTAGCGACTGTTTTTGTGTCCAAACGTCATTAAATCAAATGATATAAAAACGCCAACCTAGATAAGGTTGGCGTTATTTTTTTTGTGAACGGCTCCGTTATATAACGGTTAATTCACTTACAGACTATAATTTACGTTGAGCATGATCATGTGTGCAGTGTAGTCATGCTGTAAATTGCCAAAACTCATGACATTCCAAATGGTATCTGGCTCAATATCATTGGCGTCATCATTATCAAGATATTTTTCCATTTTGTAGTCTATACGCAAGGCCATTTTTTCGGTGGCTTGATATTGTGCATACACATTAATATTATGCACTTTGGCAAAATAGTCACCGTAATCGCCACTAATACCTTGTCTTACTTGGGTATTACTGTCTGAGTCTGAGTAGGTATAATCCAAACCTAAGCGCAAACGACTGTCCATTAAATTGTTGTAGCTTAAGCCTGCGCCAACAACATCGACAGTGTCTTCAATATCGGCTTGCCAAGTCGCTATACTTAAATTGGCACTGCCAGATTGAGCGGACTTGATGATTTGATGATTATAAAATGTATTAACATTCATATCGTCATTAATCATGTAGCTCAGATTAATATCGTAGTTTGTGTCTTTTGATTCAGTTAAGCCTATTTGCGTATTTGTATAGTCATCCAATGCATAGCGAACCCCAAAATCGACGTTCAAGTTATCAAGTGGACTATGGTTAAAGCGCGCCTCTATTTGAGTGCGGTCACGGTCGGCCAAATAGTATCGACGTAGCAACGGATTTTGTTCTGCAGATGACGATTCTGATGCTTTATATTCTGAACCATCTCTCTTGCTCAAACTACCTTTAAGCCACATATCCCACATGTCAAAACTATTGACCCGTAAACGTGCCCAGACGTTATTATCGTCAGTGGTTTCTCTACCTTGATTACTGCGTTCATCTCGTTTGAAATCATAACCCGCATCGAGTTTTAAACCATGATTGATTCGATAGTCAGTTGATAATTTAGCGTTATGGGTAGTGAGATCGTATGGGGTGTTGTACCGCACTTTGCCAGTAACATCGTTAATACTAATTTGGGTCCATTGTTCGATTTGGGTGTTGTTTTCTCTGTCGTTATAATCATAACTGCCAGTGAGACGCCATGCTCGGTTGAGCTTGGTCACCGCTTTAAGTGTCATGCCGGTGATATCAACTTTCGCATCTATAGAATCTGCCGGTAATGAATAACCATAACCTATGCTAGTTAATTGCTGATCTTGAGTCATTTGGCCCAAGAGCAAACGACCACTTAAGCTGGTAATGGAATCATTATATTGGCCCATTAGTGAAATAGTATGGGCCTCGTTATCTGGGTCTAGCGCCATGTAACCACGACTTTGCGCCCCAAACGTAGGGTTAAAGGCACTGTCAAAGCCAAGCTGTTGATTGTTATTGCTAAACACTGAACCATTGTAGTTTATGCTAGTAAACCAGTTATCACCACGGAGTTTAATCCCAGCGTTTAAGATGTCTGTCGTGTAATCAACAGGCTCTGCCAACATCATTGATTGGTTGAAGAAACTGCCAGAAGCAACTTTGGTTCCGGTTTTCTCTTCACGTTGAAAATTAACGTAGGTTGTGAACAGTGATTCTGTTTGATATTCAAACCCAAGACCGGCACGTTCACGTTTAAGCGATAATTCAAATGGGGTTAAACTGCTATAAAGCATTGGCATATCTGCGCTTGAACCTGCCGTTACCCAATTATCCGCTAAAGTAAGATTATCGCTGCCGATATTCTGATAAGGGCTTAATGCATTGTTGCTTTGATACGTCGCAATGGAGCGATAGCCTAGATTAAGACGATACAATCCAAGTTTACCGACATCTATTTCCATACGGCCATTGTCCATGCCCATGTTATTTGCGACGACTTTTGCTTGGTAGCCATTGTCACCGCGATACTTTATATCGGCATCAATTTTGCCAGCAGTTTGATTACTGCTATTAAAGGCGTTAGCTGAGTTAATATCGTCTTCGCTGTTGTAACCAATACCGACACCGACATTTCCAGTGGTACCAGTTTCGACAGCACAAGCCTTACAATTCCAAGCATCATATTTAATGTTGTCGGTTTTAGCATTGGCTAGGCCATAACCATCAGCCATCAGGCTAAAGCTGGTACTAGTGAGTAACGCTAAGGTAATGAGGTTCAATTTAGTATTCATAATATAATCTCCTTAGCGCTGCAGTAACTTACCAGACGGATGGTTAGAACCATGCACCTGACTATGACAATTTAAGCAGCTACGACCACCAGTAAAGGCATTACCATTTACTGTTGAACCCATATCAGTGTTACCTAGATAAGCGTTGCTTGTGTGATTGTCACTCGCATGACATTGCTGACACAGTTGTGGCGCACGAGTTTTGAGCATTGCATCGTTCACAGAACCGTGTGGATTATGGCAATTGACGCAATTTTCGGTGACGGGTGCATGCTCCCACAGCTTTGGGCCGCGTTTCTCAGCGTGACATGAATAACACGTTTCATTGACTGTTGGCTGAACAAGATCTGAATCGCTCAAACTGCCATGTGGATTATGGCAGTCGCTACAGGTCATTTGATTCCATTTCATTGGATGACTGGTGCGCTTGTTCATGTCTGCTTTTTGTCTAGTGTGACAAGTGGTACATACTTCGACTTCTGTTTGCTTTGACAGTACTGGGTCATGTTCAGCATGTATGCTATGACAAGATGCACATGCCACATCGGCATTGGCGTGATGACTACTGTCCCATGCCACGCGTTTGTCGTCGAGATGACAGCTCATGCATACACTGTTTTGCTTGTCTGCAGCGAGTGTTGAAGTTGGGCCAAAGGTAATCATTGGCTCTTTACCACCACGATTATGTGAACCTAGTGGACCATGACACGCTTCGCACTGTAATCCAGCCATTGGACTTTTTGATGAATCAATTGCGCCATGAGCACCTTTGAATAAGTCCATGACCTTTTCTGATTTTTTATGACACATTAAACAAGTGTCGGCACCCTTTGGTGAGTATTTCCCCTCGGCGAATTTTTTATCGAGTGTAGCTTCAACTTCTGCCGGTGTCATGCTGGCATCCCACTTTGCCGCCTGTACATGACTCGACATAAACAGCGTCGATGCAGTAAGGCAGAGCAGGGCTAAAAATAAGGTATTTATTGAATGTGTGGTCTTCATAAGTAGACTTCCTAATTTGTCCATTTTGATGATCAACAAGTTGATTACGTAAGCCATAGCATGAGAGAGAAGCAGGGCTTCTCTCTCAATGGACAAATTAAAGCTTCACTTGTGTGTGGTTTTCAATGGTGGGTGCATGGCAGAAGAAACAGGTTTCTAACTGCGCAGCATCATTGGCTTCTTGATAGCTACCATTAACAACCGCACCTTGACTTTGTGCATGCTGCGAAATCGTGTCAAATCCATGACAAGATGCGCACGTTGCAGTGATAGGTGTTGTATAAAGGCCTTGCGACGTAGCAAGTGCACCTTTAACTTTGAATGCATCAAGATTAAAGTCGCTGTGACACTGAGTACAGTCTTTGATAATGCCTTGTTCACCATGAACACTGTGCAATTTCATTTCAATGGCACCTTGATTAGCACCAGAAGCATAAGTGCCATCTGGCGTATGACAAGCAACACAACCATCTAAACCTATGGTAACTTCACCATTAAGTTCACGAGCTAATTGTTCTGACATCACAAAACCAGCATGGTGTCCTTTATGTAACTCGAAGGTGTCGCCATGGCAATTATCACATGAACCAAAATTGACCGAGTCAGTGTGACGATAGCTAGGCGCATTACCAGAGAAAGTACCTACTGTGAATTCGGCTTTCATACTGGTAGTTGCTACGCCATCGACACAATCAATGGCTTGAATACCATCGTTACACATTTCAAGACCAATAAAGCTAAAGGCAGTATCTGTATCGCCAGCACCAAATGGCAGAGATGCAATGTTATAGACCAAGTTACCTGATTCAATGATTACATCTGCTTGTAACAGACCCGCTTTGATAAAGTCTTTACTGATTTTTGCTAAACCGCTGCCTGGGCTAGGGTTATATCCCATAATTGGGAAGTTAGGTCCGACGTTCGTAATGGTTTCAACGCGTTGAATTTTGCTGACTAAGCTTGTTGCGTCAATGGCCGTACCATTAGCATCTAAAATTGTTACCGATAGGGTCGCTGATTTGTCTTCAGCGCTTGATTTATTAGCCGTTAATGTTGCTGTCATTCCGTATAAATCGATAAATGTTTTTTTCTGAGTATACGAAGTTGTGTGCAACTCTTCTGTCCAACTTGCATTATGACAAGCTATACAATTTGAATTATCGACTTGTTGCGGATGACCTTGACCCGTTTTAAAGTCAATGTCGGTATGACAACTTGAACAGGCTTCCATGGTTGGAATACGAGACCAGTTGTTCGATTCGCTCAGTTGTTCTGAATTAACATGACAAGTGGTGCAATTATCTTGCACTATCGCATGCGCTGTTTCTGCACTCTTGTCTAAGTTGCGTCCATACATTTTGGCATTGTTATGAACATTATGAATTAAGTGACTGAACTCATCTTGAACCTTGCCTTTTTCAATAGCCAATTCATTGGTATGACATGATGTACAGGTTTCTAAATCAGTGTAGCTATGATAAATGCTTTCACCTTCTGCATGACAGGTATTACAAGTGGCGGTGTTAACGATGTTTTTAGTGTATTTAGCCTCGAATCCTTCACCGTCAAAATCTTCGGTAATTTCAGTGCGCGGCACTCCGGTAACGCCGTCTTGCAAGGTTGATGCACTTGCAATTACATTATAACGTTGGGTTAGCTCAGGATTAAACCCTTCAACATTGACTGTGAAACTGTAATTGCCGTTACCATGGTCGGTAAAAGCTTTTTCGGAGCCAATAAATTGCCATTGGGCTGAATTACCTGCACCGCTTGCGCCAGCTGGAATGAGTTGGACGACTTTTTTAATTTCAAAGTCTTTAAGACCTGCTACAGGGAGATCTTTTTCATTGGTCGCAAATACTTCAATAGTCGGTTTGCTGTCTTGATAAGTGACTTTAGTGATATCTAAGTTTAGTGTCTTAATCGCTTCAGCAGGCTCGCCACCAGGATTACCTGGATTACCAGCTTCACCATCATCGCCTCCGCCACAACCAACCAGTGTCATTGATGCTGACATAGCAAGTAACAATGCCATTTTTGTGTATTTTTTATTCATCATATTTTCCCTGCAAAGGTCATCCATCTAACTCACTGGCAGTATGTTCTGCAATTATCTTATTCAGTTAAGTTGATGTTGGAATTAATTTTCCCAACACTAAGATTACTTTACAAACAGCAACTCGTCTTTAAAACGAACGTAATTGTGTGATGATGATCAGCCTATTAATAAAGGGGTATATAAAATACGGAGTTTAGCGGGGGAAGATTGTTCGGATAACAAAAGACCTTAGTTATAAACTAAGGTCTTTGATGGATAAAACGCCAAGGTTGTTTATTTGTGTAGCTTAAAAACCATGTGTTTTAGTGACGCGATCTACGGTATGACAGGTAGAACATATTTCCGATGCACGATTACGAGCATCTTCCTCACTTATTCCATCTACTATACCGCCGTTAGATTCAATATGTGACACGGTGGCATCAGTACGATACTTTTGATGACAACTTAAACATGCTCCAGTATCTGATGACATCCATACATCAGCGCCTGTTTCGATATCGCCATAACGCCATACTCTGTCAGTGGCTCTACCAAGTTGGATCCCATCAGCGGTATGACAGGTTTTACAATCGGTTTTCAACACGGTTCCAGATTCAACACCGGCATATTTTAGGTAATGACCTTCAGCGCTGTGTGCTTTAAAGGCAAAGCTGGTCGATTTTTTGCCACCAGGGTAAGTGTCATCACTCCTAAGGGTCTTATCAGCGGTATGACAGGTTTGGCAATTGACACCATTGTCATAGTGATACACCTCTTGGTTATGGCAACCTTGGCAGCTTTCTGTGTTGATAATGTTTCTACGTGTAGCAGTGGTTTGGCTAGTGTCTATTGCACTTGCAGCCATAACAAAATGGAATGGGCTACTTTTAATTTCCACTTTTTGGACATCATCAGTACTACAAGCCGTTAGTTTAACTTCCGGTCTGCCGTAACCACCATAGTTAAAACAGGCTGCAACTGCTGACCATAGCTCAAATGTTTTACCCACATAATCTGTTGGTAAGGTGATCTTATCCCAAACTAAGGTCCAGCTATTATCTGTGTTGGCGGTACCTTCACTTAATTTAATACGACGATTACTGTAACTGGCATCTTGATACGCTGGATAGTTTTTGTCGCTGTCCCACGCCATAACGATGCGGCTACCTTGGTCGATAAATTCCGCTGCAATAACATTAGCTGAAGCATCGGTAAATTTAACCGTAGTACTGAATTTTCCATCTGCAGTGACAATTACGTCACTGAATACGGCGCTCATTGCTTGTGTTTCGTTATAGGCTTTCATGACATCGCCATGAGCTTCTTTTGCACTGCGACCATAGCCTTCTTCAACATGGCATGAAGTACAATTTGTGCCGACACCAACATGTTGTTGAGACGCTAATTCTGTGTGACATGCAATACAAGCAGTATTACTTTTATTAGCATTAAACAGGGCGGCATCTTTGGGAGCGTTCGTGCCCTCTACGTGACATGCACTGCAATCGGCAGCAGGTTTTTGCGGATACATCACGTTACCGTAATCGTGTATTCCACCGCCATAGCCAATCACTTTATAAGGTGCGGCAACATTGCCGTCAGCTGTGCTGGTTACGCGGTCTTGGCCTTTATGAATAGCATGGATCATGTAGGTAAAATCAACACTGTTACCGGTTTCAGGATCACCAGATGTTGCGGTATGACATGATGCACAGTTTTCAAGATCGATTCGACGACCGCCGTGCAATGCTAAGCTTTCTGGTTGGTGACAGGTATAACAAGCATTGATCGAGACGATGTCGCGCGTTGCAATATCTTCGGTTAAGCCAGTTGAAGGTTGAAAATCGTAATGAGCATTGGCTGTGATTAATGGCTGTTTTAATTCCAATGTAATGCGCTGGGTGTCGTCGGCTTGATAAGTGATGCTTAACGGCTCTGTGACTTGAGCAATATTGGTTTGAAAGGTGTACGAGTATGAACCATCTAGATTATCGACTAAGCAGTCAGCACATTTTGATGCAGCCTCAACTTCAGCCTGAAATTGTGCAGAAGGAGCGATATTGGTTTCACCATCAGGGATCCAAGTTGCATTAGGTTGTTTTGTTGTATTGATATAAGACTGCCATTGATAACCACGATCTACTTCAACTGTAGTGCCATCAGTTCCGACCATTTCGGTAACTGGGGTTAATTGCGCAATACCAAAACGAAGGTCATGATCTTTTGTTAGTCCCAATACCGCAACACCATTGGCATTTTTAAGGATAAAGCCAACACTGACTTTTCCATCGACTACGGTTGCATCGGTAAAGGTCGCTTTTAGGGTTGATGTCGCATCTATGTTTACACCAATAATACCATCTGGCCCATCTTCGCCATTGGTACCATCACTGCCTCCACAACCCGATAATGCTAGAGCAATAAGCCCTGCATTCAATACCGCTTTTGCAGCGGGACTAACTGTTATTGTATTCATCATGTATTCCCTGCATTTTTTTGTTATCTCGCATTCACTACTGGTTATAAGTGTGCGGATTTTATTCAAATCTAATGTTAGCTAACCTTGGCCACTTACTCATTGAATTATGTCTAGAGTTGTGACTAAGATCTGACTATTCCTTTATGGGTAACGTTGCTTGATGAAGATCTGCCGGTATTACTGGGATAAATAGGACAGTTCCAAGATGTTAATATTGTTATTAGCATATTCTCGAATACGACATGTGATGTTAACTTGCACCAGCATTCGTGCTCGATGTTATAAACGATTATCTAAAGGCTGTTTTCTATTTCATCTGGCTATGTATTTATTTTCAATAGATTAATGATTCACGTCTGAATTTGTATTATTGACAACATAAATAGTGTGTTTGGCATACATTACTTGTGAATAGTTCGATTTATGTCGATTAACCTATCTGTTATCCCACCCCTTATTCCATCTAGTATTCCCCGTTAAGGTTAAGTATTGCGCAGTTAGGTAGAGGATTGAAAACTTATTAAGATAAAGGCTTGATCCAGCCAATGGGTTAGGGGATAATCGCCCCGTTCTGACACATAAGCTTTGTATTTTATGATTCAGAAGTCAATGGTGACCCTAGGGTCCCCCCGCAACGATAACTTGTGAACTCGGCCAGGCCTGGAAGGGAGCAACCGCAGCAAGTGACTCGTGTGCCGGGGTGTGGCTCTAGGGGAACCTCCAATATTCCCCGTATGATTTCACCGTATTAATTCAAAACTCAAATCAAAACATATCCATGTTATATGAATGAACTATTCATTAAATGAACATAGCTAATACTGGTTTAACATATATTCATTCAATATCCCGTAAAATATCAGCTAATGCTGATTAAATTACTGTTGTTCGGCTGCGAGCTCAGCTTCTTCCTTTAAGCGTTTTTGCAAGTTTGCTTTGAGGAATTGCCTTGAACGTTCAAGTGCTTCACTGATCTCAGTTTTCATCTGTTTTAATTCTTGATAATTTTCGAAAAAATACGTGTCAACTAAATGGCGAATGTACCTGACGGGTAACTGATTCAATGTGACGCAGCATAAATCCGCTAAGTATTCTTCTGGCAATTCTTCCATTAAGCCTTCATCTCGCAGCATTTCCATTAATAGAACTTCATAATAGTTTCGGATCTCTAATTGCATTATTACGCTCCATTGAGACAGTTTAGTTTATCGACATCAGCTTAAATGCCGAGATGGTTGTTTAATTTAGTGGTGCATTATTGTTGGTTTTGTATTGCCTAATACTGTGATGCCCATAATTCATTGGCCGCAACTAACAATTGGCTATGTCGGATTGTTAATTCTTCTTCACTACGACTATAGCCTCCCCCTATTACTGCTGCAAGTGGGATGCCATGCATTTTTGCTATCGATATTACCTGTTTATCTCTAGCGAGAATACCTTGATTCGAAATGGCGAAATATCCAAGGTCATCATGTTGATGAATGTCGACCCCTGCATCATATATGATCAGATCTGGCTGATGAATGCGAATCAGGTAAGGTAATATTTGTTGTATATGTTCAAGATATTGTTTATCGGTACAACCTTTATCCAGAGCAATATCGTGATCAGATTGTTGCTTTCGGGATGGGAAATTTTGCGCACAGTGGATAGAGCAGCTAATGATGTCTGGGTTGCCTTGGGTGAGTGTCGCTGTTCCATCACCTTGATGAACATCACAATCAAAAATAAGTACTTTGTCTGCTCTTCCTGAGTCAATGGCTGATCTCGCTGCGATGACCAAGTCATTAAAAATGCAAAAACCACTGCCAAAATCATAGTGTGCATGATGATAACCACCAGTTAAATGAACCGCGATTCCATGGTCAAGCGCCAATTCAGCGCACAAACGGGTGCCATTTACAGCGTGTAAAGTGCGGGTAACTAACTCTTGGCTCCATGGAAAACCAATACGTCTTTGGGCTTTATGGTCTAAGGCACCATTGATAAATTGCTCGACATATTGCGGGCAATGCACTGTATAGAGCGTATCTTTCGATATCGGTGTAGGCGTATGGCGATATTGCTCAAACAATAATTGTTGTTTGAGCGCGTGCTGGTATAAATTGTGATATTTAGTGGTTGGAAAACGATGGGTGCTAGGTAACGCCAGCTGTGAATAGCTGGCGTGGTAAACAAAAGGGATCGATAGAGACATTACAGTTGTTTTATTGCCCAGCCCATAAATTCTTTACGGGTTTTGTCATCGGCTTGTAACCACCAATATTGCAGCATTTGTTCTGCTTGTGCTGGAGTCGGCTTTTGAGCCGTTGCTGCTGGCACTGCTGCTGGCACAGTTGCGATAATAGGTGCACTCATCGTAGCAGATTCAATATCTGATTTGACTGCTAATGCTTGTATCGGTTGACTGCCGTCACCCGTAGCTGAAGCTGATAAGGTTTCAATATCATGCTGGTTTTTATTGTTAAACAGACTAGTTATAAATGAGTTCTCAGTAAAATTAGTTTGTTCTACATTGTAAGTTACCGCAGCATTATCTTGGCGTTTAATGCTGATTTGTGGTTTTTTTGCGAATGCTTTTGGATTCTTAATGATGTCGCCATCAGCGGGTTGTAATAGATATTGATGATCGCCATCAACCGTTAACGTCACAATTAAAGGCGTTGATTTTACAAAAGATTGACTGTCACTAAAGGAATCATCAATCACATCATGATAACGAACAGCAATTTTATGGACACCATTGGTTAACGCTAAATCTGATTGATGGCTGAACATACTGGTTTCAACTTCTGCACCATCAAGTGCTAGGTACTCAAATGACATTGGAATGGTTAAATTAGCTGCTAATACTGACGATGATGTTAAAAATGCCAAAAGCGCACTTGTGGTAAATAAAGATTTCATTGTTGCTCCTTAACGTGGGTAACTTTGGCGAGGTCGTTCAAAAAGTTGAATACGCTCTTCAATATAACTGGTTGCTTGTTTACACTTTCCTAACCGACGGTGCATAGAAAGAATATCATTTTGCAGTTTTATTTTGTCATCACTATGACAGAATTCAAGAGATGCTTCCATTTGTTGTATTTTTTGCTCTATTTTTTTTGCCCAATTTAAATGTTTATTGAGTTCAGCATAGAGTTGATGGCTGTTTTGCATCACATTGCTGGCTATCCAACCAAATCCACTGTCTTGTATTGCTTGTTGTTGTTTTTTTGCATATCGGGCACGGTTACTGGCTTTGCGCTGTTGTTCAGATTTAAGATTGATGTGAGTGGTCAGTAATGCTCTGCGTAACGCACTAAATCGGTCTTGAATACGATCGCAACTGAGTTGGATAACATTACCACCCAACTTAAGATAAAGCTGTTTTTCGAGTTGTTTAATGTCTTGACGTAACTGGGTGATACAAGGGCTAAGTTGGGCTCCTTGTTGGGCAAATAGTTGACTGTTAAAGCGTTCGATTTCTTGTAAAGACTGCCGTTGTGAAGGCGCTAAATTCTGGTCGTGTATTAATGCGTCTTGTTCAAGTTTCGCGAGCTGTTGTTTTAACATCGAGACCAATTGTTGGGTGTTCATGCCCATGCACTCCACGTAAGATGGACTGCTATCGACAATACCATAATAATGAATATTGGCTTAATAAAAGGTATCCCAAATCTAATTGCACTTCTTGCACCAATAAATGAACCTGCCATCATGCATATTCCCATCCATAAGCCGAGTATCCATTGCACTTGTCCCATTGATGCAAAGATAATGAGCGCTGTGATATTACTCACCGCGGTCATCACTCGAGCTAATCCACAGCTGTGTAATAGAGGCAGTTTATGCAGCGAGATAGACGATACTGTCCAAAAAGCACCAATTCCTGGCCCTGCAAATCCATCGTATCCGCCCAAAATAAAACCTTGGCTAATCTGCTTGTATTTGGGTGAGCGATATTTTGGAGCGATAGTATTTTTGTCCCCCATCGCTTTGGGGCTAAATAAGGTATAAATCGCAATGCTAATGATCAGTAGTGGTAGTATTTTGTCTAGCCATAGTGGGTCAATTAGAAATACTAAACCACAACCTGCAATAGACCCTACCAGAGTGGCAAAAAAACATGCTTTCCATAATGCAGGGTTAAATAGATGTTGTTTATAAAAAGTATAGCTCGATGTAAGAGAACCAAAACATGCTGCTAACTTATTGGTTCCTAATGCTAAATGTGGTGGGATTCCAACCGTTAGTAATGCTGGAATAGACAGAAGTCCACCACCGCCAACAATGGCATCAATAAAACCAGCAAGTATACCGATGACCGCTAATATAGCCCAATGGCTAGGGTCTAATAATAAATCCAACTCAATACCTATTCAATAACACGTCTAAAAGGAGGAAGGGCATCAATTAATGATTTGCCATAACGTTTAGTGACCAAACGACGGTCTAAAATGGTAACTCGACCATAATCTTGCTCTTTTCGTAACAGTCGGCCACAACTTTGGACTAATTTACGTGAAGCGTCAGGAATTGTCAGCTGTAAAAAAGGATTACCACCTTTTACTTTTAAGTATTCTGCGTGAGCTTGTTCTACTGGTGAGGTTGGGACGGCAAACGGCAGTTTGGTTATGATTAGGTTTGTTAAGTAATCACCTGGTAAATCAAGCCCCTCAGAAAAACTGCCAGTACCGAAAATAACACTGGGTAGACCGTCATCACAGCGTTTTTTGTGTTGTTCTAATATCTGTTGACGCGGAATAGCGCCTTGAACAAAAAGCTGATCTTTAGGGATTTTACCTTCAACTAGCTCAACCACTTTATCCATTTGCCAATATGAAGCAAACAGCACTAATGTGGCCATTTCACCATCGATGAGTGTCACAATATGTTGTGCTAGTTCGGTGGTGTAATTATCGTCAGTCGGTTCGCACACCATTTGAGGTATAAATAAAGTCGCATTATTTTCGTAATCGAAAGGGGATAACAAGGCCAAAAAACGACTACCATCATTCATTGATAATCCCACTTGATGAGCAAAATGGTTGAAGCTGTTTAAGGCTCGAAGCGTTGCGCTGCATAACACCACTCCAGCGGCTTTTTGCCATAACATAGATTCAAGCATAAAACCGACTTCTATAGGTGATGAACAAAATAAATAATCTTGTTGTTTACCAGTAATTAATTCAGCCCAACGTGCCATTGGCGCGCCTTTTTTACTGTCTTCTTTAGCCATCATCTTCCACAACTTATGTAAATTATCCAGCCGTTGTAAAATGAATCCAGTTTCTGATAACAACCCTTCTGACTGGTGTTTAGGCACTTCACCATCTTTTATTGCTTCAGTTAATACTGATACCACTTTGTTAAATTGCTTTACTGCTGAACCTGATGCTGTGGCAAGATTTTCTGCCTGTATTAATAATGATTGAGGCAATTGGCCATGTTCAAAACGAAGTCTGGATTCAGGGTTAGCGAATAACTGCGGTTGGGTATCACAGAAATGAGCAACCTGAGTCAGTAAATTGGTTAACTCTGTGGTGTGATCAAGCATTGCTTGTACAGGGGCAATGATATGAGTGGTTTTTAGTTGATTTTGTAACTTAGAACAGGTCTTCGATGCTTTTTCTAACCAATCGCATGCTCCACGAAGTGTGGCTTGAGCACTGGAGAAATCTCTGGCGACAATAGGTAAGTGATGAGCTTCGTCGATAACATAAAACATGTCTTCTGGTTCTGGTAAAATGACGCCGCCGCCAAGTTCTAAATCGGCAAATAGCAGACTGTGGTTAACAATGAGTACATCCCAAGTGTCGACATCTTCACGGGCTTTATGAAACGGGCAATTATGGTGCGCCGATACTTGACGATGACAGCTGTGCTTATCACAGCAAATTTGCTGCCACAAAAAATCAGGGATAGGGTGCTTTAAGGTATCAATTTCACCATTCCAGCGTTTTTGATGAAAATCTTGATGCAATTTTTGTAATTCGTTAATTTGACTTTGGTCGGGTTTAGTTTGCCACATGGCTATTTGCGAGCTGTCTTGTGCCCCGATCATGGCTTCAAGCTTGGCTAAACATACGTAGCGCTGACGACCTTTTACCAAACCAAATTTAAACTCAATACCTGATTGTTGTAAAAAATGAGGTAGATCTTTATGGAGTAATTGTTCTTGAAGTGCCACGGTTGCAGTAGCAATACAGACTTTCTTTTTACTCGAGATGGCTAAAGGGATTGCACCTAAGATATAAGACAAGGATTTACCAATACCGGTACCTGCTTCAACCACAATGATACGACGGTCTTTGTCATACTCACCCGCTAAGGTTTTGGATATTTCAGCTACCATATAGTTTTGTTCGCGACGAGAACGAAATTGCGGCATAGAGGCTGCAATTTCTTTGTAAATGGTGCGAATTTGACTTTTTATGTTATCCGGTAGCATAGGAAGTATGATTTCTACATAGACTGAATTATGCTGTACATAATAACAGTGAATTAGCATGCCACGAAGTAATAAATCAAATTGAGTAAACTTGTGCAGGAATTCAAACCCGTTGTGAAGCCAACAGATTATCCAATGACTAATACCCATGTGAAGGGACGAGTATTAACTCGCCATGCTATTTATCGGCATGGAAAATTAGTCCTTCAGTATTATATCAAAACCGCTGAAGGACCTGTATTAGCTGAACTATATCACAGTGAAGTGATCTGTTTCTGTCGTCAGCAAGATGTGGATCAATTAAGTCAAAAAGTCGGTTTTGCTCTTAAGGCTGAGACAATATCATTGCTGAGTTTTGCACATGAACCTATCAGTGCGCTGTATCTTAAATCAAATACTCAATTGAAATTACTTGGTCGTATTGCTAGTGATATCGGTATTACCTTATTTGAAGCCGATATTAGGCCTGAGCAACGCTACCTAATTGAACGGTTTATCGCCTTAGATATTGAATGCTCAGGCCATTATCAAGAGCGTAATCCAACTTCAACTATTCCTTTGTTATCGATTAATCGGGCCAGAAAAATGCCCAGCAACGAACTAGTAGATATCCCATTAAAAATGGTTTCACTGGATTTTGAGTGTAGTTTTACTGGGGAACTTTATTCGGTTGGTTTATATGGTGCCGATTATCAATGTGTGTTTATGGTGGGCGAACCGCAAGCAGAATGTCATGATTTTATCGTTTGGGTACAAAATGAGATTGAACTGATACATCATTTAATAGCGTGGTTTAGCGACTATGATCCCGATATTATTATCGGTTGGGCAGTAGTGACCTTTGATTTAGCCTTGTTGTTCAAACGCTGTGTTTTACATCAAATTCCATTATTAATTGGTAGAGGACATACCGAACTGAGCTGGAAAATTGCCGATAAATATAGGCCTGAAACACTCTCTTTACCTGGGCGCGTGGTGTTGGATGGTATTGATTGGCTTAAAGCGGCATTTTATCAGTTTGATAGTTTTTCGTTAGAGTCTGTATCACGGCAATTATTATCTGAAGGTAAAGCCATTGATCATGTAGAAAATCGTGGCCAAGAAATTACCCATTTATTTGAACAAGATAAAAATGCATTGGCTTTTTATAATATTACAGACTGCCGGCTAGTGTGGGATATTTTTGAAAAAACACAGTTGTTAGATTTTGCTATTGAACGTGCTAAGTTAACGGGTTTGGAGTTCGGCCGAGTGGGTGCATCGATTGCGGCATTTTATCATTTGTATCTGCCTCACTTACATCGAAGTGGTTTTGTAGCACCTGCACAACCCGCTAGCCAAGGCTTAGAAAGCCCTGGTGGATATGTTATGTCTTCTATACCAGGTTATTATAAAGATGTTTTAGTATTAGATTTTAAAAGTCTATATCCGTCGATTATTAGAACATTCCTTATCGATCCTAAAGGCTTAGTTGAGGGGCTTTACGCTAGTGAAGTAAAAGGTGATGCAACGACAGTGGCTGGATATTTAGGTGCTCAATTTAGTCGGAAATCGCCTATTTTACCTGCATTAGTTGCCAGCCTTGCAGAGCAAAGAGAACTGGCCAAACGAGATAGAAATGCGCCGTTATCACAAGCGATAAAAATTATTATGAACTCATTGTATGGCGTACTAGGCTCACGAGGTTGTGTATTTCATGACGCTAAGTTAGCCAGTTCGATTACCATGCGCGGTCATCAAATTATGAAACTCACAAAGCAATGGATAGAAGAGTGCGGCTATCAAGTGATTTACGGTGATACCGACTCTACCTTTGTCTGGTTAGGGGGTAATCATGGTATTAAAGATATCCAAGCGGTTGGTAAACACCTATCAGTATCAATAACCCAACGTTGGCTTGAATGGTGTGTAGAAGAATATCAATTAGACAGTTATCTTGAGTTGGAATTTGAAACCCACTTTGAACAATTTATTATGCCTACTTTAAGAGGCTCGGATGAAGGCAGTAAAAAGCGTTATGTCGGCGCGATGTCAAATGATCAGCAACAATTAACTCTGACTTTTAAAGGTATGGAGCAAGTGAGAAGTGATTGGAGCCCTATTGCAAGAAGGATGCAGTACCATTTATATGAATTATTTTTCAAGGGCGAGGATGTCATTGATTTTTTGAGTAATGAGCTCGCGGCAATTAAGTGTGGTGCTCGAGACAATGAACTTATCTTTAAAAAACGATTAAGACGCAATGTTGAAGATTATACCGCAAAGTCGTCACCCCATGTTAAAGCCGCGAAACAGCTTGCCGAACTACTCGGAGATGTAAGCGTTACCCGCAAGGGACAACAGATTCGATATATAATGACGCTCACAGGTGCACAAACCATAGAAGCAAAACCTCAAAATATTGATTATGAATACTACATTTGTAAACAAATCCAACCCATAGCAGAGCCCATTCTACAACTGTGTGGTCATAGCTTTGACTCACTGGTAAATAATCAACTCCTATTGCTTTAAATTAACTCACTAAACCTTCAACTTTAAGTTTTCCAATGTCAACTAACATAAATGGTGTTTTGTTCGTATCCTTCCTTAATTAAGTCAGTAAAGACATCAAGCATGGTTTGATGAAGCACAAATCTGACTAACTCTATCAACGAAGATTTATCTAGACGATTAATGTTAAGCAATTGCTTACATAGCCTTATTTATTGTCACTTAACATTTTTATGTTTACTAGAAGTGATAAAAAAGTACCTCCATGGGGTAAATGTCTTTTTTAAACAAATAGTTAACTTTTTTACTTTAGGCCTCGTATGATATTTCTGTAATAATTAATTAAATTTAACTCATTGTTTATAATAATAAAAATAATGACCTGTTCATATTTGTTAACAGTTAAAGTTGTTACATTTGATTAACTTTTGCACTTACGACCTTTCAAATGTTGATTAGTTGTTTCAAATGTGATTTTATTGCATCTGTAGTTGAGAGGTTGTGATTGTTTTTTGTTGCATCCCCTCATTGAACTAACACCTAAAAAGGTTGTTAGCATTATAAGAAAGACATAAAAAAGTCCAGGGAGATAGACAATGCATAAGAACGTATTAGCTAAGTCGGTGCGCTTAGCACTGATCAGTGGTGCAGCAGCAGCCGCATTTGCTTCACCAGCAGTTTTTGCTGCTGATGAAGATGGCGCAAAAGTAGAACGTATCGAGGTTACTGGTTCGCGCATTAAGCGTTCTGACCTTGAAGGCGCTTCGCCAATTACGACCATTACAACTGAAGATATGAAGATGGAAGGTAACTTTACAGTTGCTGATGCACTTCGTAACAGTAACTTGAACTCTTTCGGTTCATTCTCTGAGCGTTCAGGTAGTTCTGCACAATCTCAAGCAACTATTAACCTACGTGGTGCAGGCTCAAGCCGTACTTTAGTACTTATTGACGGTAAGCGTTTCCCAGGTTCACCAACGCTAGGTGGTGCATCTGCTAACTTGAACGCTATTCCAATGGCTGCAGTTGAACGTATCGAAATTCTAACTGATGGTGCATCTTCAACTTATGGTTCTGACGCGATTGCTGGTGTTGTTAACATCATCATGAAAAAGAACTATCAAGGTATTGAATTCAATGTCGGTGGTGGTTCACGTGACCGTGATGGCGGCTTAACGAGTAAAGAATTCTCGGTTGTTGCTGGCTATCAAATGGATAAAGGTAACATTACTTTTGCATTTGATCATCAAGATCGTAAAGGCATTGCTGATGCAGACCGTGACTTTACTGCACCATGGATGGAAGACTTAAATGGTGACGGCGTTATTCAGGCATATTCTGAGACCGATGGCTGGAGTTATTATGGCGCAAGCGTAAAAGGTCCTGATGGCATTTATCAGCCATCTCCGCTTTGTGGTGATTTAGCTGCTGAATATGGTGATAATGTATTTAAACAAGTACGTGGTGATGATGCATTTGGTGCTGGTTCAGATTTGTGTATGTATGCATATGGTAACGTGTCATATAACAAAGCATCTACAGATCGCAATACGGTATATGTTGATGCTAACTATGAAATCGCTGAAGACCTAGAATGGTTTGGCCGAGTAATGGTTACACAAAACAATTCATTTGGTCGTTATGCACCTCCTGCAGCGCCTTGGAATAACATGGCAGCAGATAACCCACATAACCCATTTGATGTAGAAGCAAAAGGTTATTTCCGTTGGGTTGGTATCGGTACTCGTGATGGGAACGTAGATGATTACAACCAAGATTACCTAACTGGTTTACGTGGTACAATCAGTGCGCTTAATGATGCAGAGTGGGAAGTTTACTACCACCACAACATTGCCGATAACAAATCTATCGGTGAGTATTACTTAAGTTATTCAGGTCTTGCTTATAACCAAGCAAATGGTATTGACTTAGGTTCTGAAGCTGGCATCAATAATATGAAAGCCACAACCTTAACACAAGGTAGTGCGATATTTGATCAATACAATGCTGGTATTGGTTTTGATGCCTTCGAGTTACCAGGTGGTTCTGTAGCTCATTATGTAGGTTTAGAATATTTTGACCAACAGTTTAGCGAAGTGTATGACGCTCAGTCAGAAGCAGGTTTAATCGGTGGTAGTGCTGGTAACTCCGCAGCAGGCGATCGTCAAGTGTGGGCAATGTTCTACGAAGCGGTATTGCCGTTAACAGATGACATTGAATTAAACTTAGCGGCTCGTTACGATGATTACAGTGACTTTGGTGATAACATTGCACCTAAAGCAGCTATACGCTGGCAAGCACTTGAAAATGTTGTTGTACGTGCATCATATTCAGAAGCTTTCCGTGCTCCAGCATTGGACCAACTATTTGCAGCAACTACATACAGTGCTGAAGATGGTATTGATAAACCATACTGTGAAGCAACAGGGACACCTTGTACCGAAAGACAATTTGACACTTATATCAGTGCAAACAAAGAACTTGGTCCAGAAACATCTCAATACGTTAACTTCGGTGTAGCATGGGATATTATCGATGATGTTGGTTTAAAAGTTGATTATTTTAATCTAAACATTGATGACGTAATTGCTCAACGCTCTATTACCGGTGTAATGTCTGGTATTAATGATGGTACGTTAGCGACCAGTAATACATTCTATGTAAAACGTGATCCAGCAGCTGCAGGTCAAACAATTGGTTCTGCATATGAAGTCGGTACTGGTTATAGCAATGCTAATACCCTAGAAATTACCGGTATCGACGTTGCGTTAAACGCGAAATTTGAAACTAATATCGGTGACATCGGTTTTAATTGGACAAATAGTTTTGTTCTTGATTATACCGAAGAAGTTGATGGTGGTGCTGAGTCGCGTGATACATCAGGTTGGAACGGTCAGCCAGATTACAAGTCTGTATTCACAACTAATTATCACATGGGTGATCATAGTTTATCTTGGAATATGAATTACACTTCATCTACATTCTATTTTGAAGATGATGCAGAACAAGGTAAATTGGATTCATGGTTAATTCATAACATTAGTTATGTTTATGATGCCGGTAATTATGGTTCGATTTTACTAGGTATTAACAACCTAACTGATGAAGATCCAGTTCTTTCTCCTGATGGAAAGTTTGAGAACGCTGATCTATATAACAACTACGGTCGTGAGTATCGTGCAAGTTATACTCTTAAGTTCTAAATACTAATTAGTCATTAATTAGATATAAGAAAGGCTCCTTCGGGGGCCTTTTTACTTGGTGTATTATAACAATATGATGTGATTAATTGAGGAGTTTACATGAATAGTCACTGGAGTGAATATTGGCAGCAAGGACACACAACGTCATTCGGTGAAGCATTATCAGGTAATTATGAAGGTGTATTGAAAAATGTGTGGGAACTGGTGTTCGATGGGCTTACAGAAAATTTTTTGGTCGTCGATGTTGGCACGGGTAATGGCTCGTTACCGCTGTTATTACGTGACGGGTTATCTACAAGTGATCTAACCGGTAAGATTATTGGTGTTGATTTAGCTGAAGTCAGTTTAGCCAACTCAGTAAGTAACAATAATCAAAATATAGACATCGCTTTAATGTCTAGCACTCGCTGCGAACAGCTTCCTTTTGAACCTAACTCTGTTGATCTTTATATATCTCAATTTGGTTTTGAGTATTCAAATATTGAGCAGTCACTCGAAGAAGCGACTAGAGTATTAAAGGATGATGGTCAGTTTGTCATTGTTTGTCATCATAATCGTTCAATGATCCTTAATCGAAATAGAAGAATTTTGACGTTAATTGATAAAGATGAAGTCAATTTATTAATTAATTGTTTAGGTAAAATGGCAAATGCCATGGGCAATGTCAGCAATCAAGAAGATGTTGAGCGAATTAAGAAAGACCTTCAATGTGAACAGATTAGAGCGGAAATTAATCACTTGATTAAATTGTTAGTCATGTTTGATGAGGCAGCAGCTCAGGATTGTGATTTAATGCGTTTCGTTGCTCAATTTTTTAAAGCTGGATTATTTTGGCCTGTTACAAAAAAGTTAGAATTTATTGAATTTATTACAATACAAATGGATACGTTAAGGCTACGATTAACAGAGTTGGTTAATGCTGCATTTGATGAAACTAAATTGGCAACATTTATAGCTAAATTCCACCAAAACAATATGATTTTAAATGAACTCAAAGTATTAAAAAATGAACAAAATGAAGTCTTAGGTTGGTATTTACATGGTTCAAAATTTATTTAGTAATGATGAATAAGCTAAATAGAGAGTATTATTGGATTGACATCTTTTTATAACCCACTGAATAAAAAGAATTATTTTTTTTAGCTTAGCATTAAATTATGATACATTTATGTTGAAGACGTTTATTTATTAACCTTTCGACAACATTAACGCCTCTAACTGCTCTTTCCACAAGTTTTTAAACTTTGCAAATGTTGACATAGGTCAACATTTTGTGAAATGATGCCAACGGGTCTACGCTTTAATAGGCGTAGAAAAGGGAAGAAAAACTAACAATCACAAGAAAAAGACGTGCTTAGTTGAAGTAACATTGATTAACAATTTTAGATCATGGTTATTTTGCAAAGTTGAACTTTTTAATTCACTTCAAATTGGTTGGGAACTATGTCCAAGGTAAGCAATAGAACAAAAATCGCTACTGCACTTGTTGGCGCTCTGGCTTTAGCTGGCAGCAACTTCGTTGTTGCAGATCCTCTAGCTGACGTTCAAAAAGCCGATAGCAGCCTTAATGCTGCTTCAGCTGCGTCGCAACAGAAAGTCGACAAATATTTTGACCAAGCACAAGACATGCTTTTTGAGTATGGCAGCGTTGCTGATGAACGTGAATCATTGAAGTCATACAATGATTACGTTGCAGGCTTGGTAGCTGATCAACAAAATTCACTTGATTTAATTCAAACTGATATCAACGGCGTAGATAAACTTCGCCAGGGTGTTGTGCCATTAATGTTTAAAATGGTTGACGCTTTAGAGCAGTTCGTAAATTTAGATTTACCATTTAACATTGAAACTCGTCAGAATCGTGTTAAAAATTTAAAAGATATCCTTGATACTGCAGAAGTCACATTGGCAGAAAAATACCGTCTAATCCTTGATGCTTATAGCATTGAGCGTGAGTACGGTAGCTTTGTATCGGTTCATACTGGTAAGTTAAATTTAGATGGTAAAGAAGTACTCGTTGATTTCTTCAATTTAGGCCGAGTTGCACTTTATGCACAAAGCTTGGATCAGAAAATCGCATGGATGTACGACCCAGATGCGAAGTCTTGGAATAAGTTAGACGATAGCTACCTACGTGATATTACAAAAGGTATCCGCATTGCTCGTAAGCAAGGCGCTCTTGACCTATTCGCATTACCAATCCCTGCTGCGGAGACTGCACAATAATGAAGAAGTTAATTACATCAGTGCTAGTGGCTGCAACTTTCTCTTTAACAGCTGGTATGGTTTCTGCTGCAGATGCACCAAAAACTATCGGTCAACTGTTACAGCAAGTTAAAGCCGACCGAGCTAACGAAGGTAAGACAAACGCTAAGCGTGAAAGAGAATTTCAAGCGGAACGTGGCGATAAAGCTGAATTACTTAAGCGTGAAAAAAATGCCTTGTCTGCTGAAAAGCAACGCGGTAAAGATTTGAACCAAGCATTCTTGGATAACGAGCGTAAAATTGCTCAGTTAGAAGAAGATTTAAAAACTGCTCAAGGTGACTTGGGTGAAATGTTTGGTGTTGTTAAAGGTGAAGCTGGTGATTTCGCTGGTAAGTTAGCTGCGTCTAACATCAGTGCTCAGTTTCCTGGTCGTGACACCTTTATTGCTGAATTGGGTGCACGTAAATCACTGCCTAAAATTGAAGAGTTAGAACAATTTTGGGAAGCACAGTTATTTGAAATGGTTGAGTCAGGTAAAGTTGTTAAATTTGATGGTGATGTTACTGCTATCGACGGCAACGTAGTAAATACTGCAATTCACCGTGTAGGTCCTTTCAACTTAACTGCTGAAGGTAAATATGTTGTTTACAAACCTGAACTTGGTTTAATTCAACAGTTATCACAGCAACCAGAAGGTTATCAGGTTAGCGCAGTTGGATCGTGGGAAAATACTACTTCAGGTGTTGCTCCTTTCTATATAGATCCAGCTCGTGGCGTGCTACTGAACATCTTTACTAACAAAGCTAGTTTAGAAGATCGTTTAGAAGCCGGTGGAACTATTGGTTACATCATTCTTGCCTTGTTAGCTTTAGGTGCATTAATTGCTATTGAGCGTTTAGTGACTCTAACTATTATTGGCGCTAAAGTTAATAGCCAACGTAAAAACATCGAAAATCCTGGTAACAACGCTTTAGGTCGTATCCTAAAAGTATACCAGTCAAATAAAGATGTTGATGTTGAAACACTTGAGCTAAAACTTGATGAAGCAATCTTAAAAGAAACGCCTGCTTTAGAAGCTCGTATTTCAATCATCAAAGTTATCGCTGCTATTGCTCCTATGATGGGTCTATTGGGTACAGTTACCGGTATGATCGCAACCTTCCAATCTATTCAATTGTTCGGTACTGGTGACCCTAAATTGATGGCTGGTGGTATTTCAATGGCGCTTATTACTACCGTTCAAGGTCTTATTGCTGCATTGCCTCTAATGTTATTACATGCAATTGTAGTTGCTCGTAGTAAGTCTATTGTTCAAGTTCTTGAAGAACAAAGTGCCGGTATCATTGCAGAACATGCTGAGAAGAGGGCTGACTAATGATGCTAATCCTGATGGACGTATGGGATTCCGTCAGGGGCTTCATGGCCTCCGGAGGCGATGTCCTCTGGCTGGTTGCAGCAGTGCTATTCCTAATGTGGGTGTTAATGCTTGAACGTTATTGGTATCTAAATTGGATATCACCAAAACAACATCAAGCCGTTATCGCCTCATGGGAAGCAAGAGAAGAAACAACTTCTTGGCATGCTCACCGTATCCGTGAAGCTTGGGTATCCCAAGCGAAGCAAGATTTGAATGCACGTATGCTGTTAATCAAAACCTTAGTAGCCATTTGTCCAATGATTGGTCTATTAGGTACTGTAACCGGTATGATTTCAGTATTCGATGTGATGGCAGTTCAGGGGACGAGTAATGCTCGTTTAATGGCCGCTGGTATCTCAATGGCCACAATGCCGACAATGGCAGGAATGGTTGCAGCTCTATCGGGTGTTTTCTTTAGCACACGTTTAGACTCAAAAATGAGAATCAGTTTAGAAAAGCTAAAAGACAGCATGCCTCACCACTAGAGAGAGATTGAACATGGCACGTAAGAAGCATTCCACTATGGAAGAGGAAGCGCAAATTGATATGACCCCGATGCTAGACATCGTGTTTATCATGCTGATCTTCTTTATTGTAACAACATCGTTTGTTAAGCCATCAGGCTTAGACTACAACAAGCCTAAAGCGTCACAGGCTACGTCTAAACCTTCGGCGAACATCTTTATTGGTATCAGCAAAACTGGTGTCATTATGATGGAAAACCGTCAGGTTGATATCGAACGTGTAACTGCAAACGTAGAACGTATGTTGGCGGAAGCACCTGAAGCAGCTGTACTGATCCAAGCAGACAAAGACGCTTTACATGGTTTAGTCGTAAAAGTGCTTGATAACGTTAAAGCTGCAGGTATCGATAAAATTTCAGTATCAGCGGGGAATGAGTAATATGCTAAGAGCACTCGTATCAATAATCATTGGTGCTGCAGTGACTTTTGGGCTGTTTGCTTTCATGGCTTTCCTGGTCGGCGGCGGCGCACAACGCAACGGCGAATCAGCGGAATCCCCTGTTATTGAAATTACGATGGATAAACAGGATTCGAAGGCACAGAAAAAACCAAGGGTTACACCTAAGCCACCTCCACCACCGGAGCAGCCACCGAAGCCGGATACTACTCCGCCTGATTCATCATCTAATATTGACACTAATATGGCGTTCAATATGGGTGGGATCGAATCTGGTGGACCAAGTACTGGTTTTAAGCTTGGTAACATGATGACTCGTGATGGTGATGCTACTCCTATTGTTCGTATTGAGCCTCAGTATCCAATTGCTGCAGCTCGTGATGGTAAAGAGGGTTGGGTTCAACTTACCTTTACAATTAACGAACTAGGTGGTGTTGATGACGTTTCTGTTATCAAAGCTGAACCTAAGCGTTTATTCGATCGTGAAGCGATTCGCGCATTGAAAAAATGGAAATACAAGCCGAAAATTGTCGATGGCAAGCCATTAAGACAAAGTGGTATGACAGTACAACTTGACTTCACACTAGAGAAGGGAGGTAGATAATGCGTAAAGTTACTAGTATCGCTACAGCGTTATTACTTTCCGTCTGTGGAAGTGCATTATTGTCTAACACTGTAGTTGCTGCGGAAAAGTGTGAGATTGACAAGCGTCAATCTCGTGCCGTTGGCGAAAGCGCTGCAAAAAAAGTACAAAAATCTTTTGGAGCATATACTGAAGGAAATTTAGACCAAGCAATTGCAATATTGCTTGAGGCTAATGCTAAAAACGACTTCGACAAAGCGTATGTCGATCGTATGTTAGGTAACTTCTATGCCGAAAAAGGTCAGATGAAGACAGCAATCAAATATTTGAAGACTGCTGTTGATGCTGACATTCTTGGTGGTACAGATCATGCTGCAACAATGCGTTTGTATGCTGATTTGTTACTACAAGAGAAAAAGTTTAAAGAAGCGATTCCATATTATTACAAGTGGATGGATTTTACCTGTAAGGCAGATGCTCAAATGTATCGTCGAATTGGTATTGCCTACACTGAGTTAAAAGATTGGAATAAAGTACTACAAGTCGCTGACAAAGGTTTATCTTTAGCTGAATCGCCTGATAAAGGTCTGTATCAGATGAAGTTAACCGCTTACTTTAACCAGAAAAAGTACAAAGAAGCCGTAAAAGTATTAGAAACTATGGTGCCTTTGTTCCAAGACGACAAACGTCTCTGGGTTCAGTTAGCTCAGTTTTACTTGATGACTGAAGACTATGATAAATCACTTGCAACATATGATTTAGCATATAAAAATGGCTTTTTAGAGACTGACAGTAATATTACTCGTTTGTCTCAATTGTTAGCGCAAAAAGGTTCGCCTTACAAAGCTGCTACCATTTTTGAAAAGCACATGAAGTCTGGTTTAGTTGCTGAAAACGAGAAGAGCTTAACTACACTCGCTGGTTTTTATCATAATGCTAAAGAGCTAAAAGAAGCTGCTTACTATTATGGCAAAGCTGCTGCAGTTAGTAATAAGGGTGAACTGTATTTAAAACAAGGTCGTATTCTTGCTTTAGAACAAAAATACAATGATGCTATTCCTGTGCTTAAAAAAGCACTTGATGCAGGTATTGATAACCCGGGTGAAGCTCAATTTGAGCTAGCTTTAGCATACTTGAGCCTTAAAAAGTACAAGTCTGCTTATAACCGAGCTGTTCTTGCTGCTAATGATAAAAAGACTGAACGTAGTGCTAAGAGCTATATTTCTTACATCAAAGAAAAAGCTCGTATTCACAACGTAACGCTTTAACTTAAGCTTGATTTAAAAAGCCCCTTTTTAGGGGCTTTTTTATTTGCACAAGAAAACTACTAATACATTTTTTTCTTTATCTAGGTTAAATATTTTGTCTTATTAATGGCTTCGATTTCGTGAATTAAACGTATTGACTGATGTTCTAAATCAATAAATTGTTAGATAGTGTGTATTTGTTAAAGTTTAGTTTCATGAACCGTAATGCAAAGATACAATAAGTGAAATGATTATGTCTGCTTAGTCATGTGGCACATTGTAATGATATCGCATATTAGGAAATCAACTATCCAGAACGAGCAAACTCGATTTAAGTGTCCCTTATACACTTAAGTCGACATTGGCGGGCTGTATGAGTGAGAGCTTATGTTGTGCAATCGAATTTACGTCAGGCATAGATAAGCATTATTGGATTGTGAGGTAACTCCTCTTCTAATTAGCATACAATTACTTGGTAATGAACCCTAATAGCAGGTCTCATAAGAGTAATAACAGAGTCATATTTTTATCGAGATTAAATAGTTACACTGAGATAAATCGACACGCTAATAAGGCGTGAGTGAAATTGTGTTAAGGAATATAAAAATGAATAAAACATTGCTAGCATTGACTGTGTCCTTATTATTGGCCGCTCAAGGTTGTTCTGAAGCCACTACTGTCTCATCTGCGCCTGAAACCACCGCCGAATCTAGTGCTGCCGTGATGCTTCAGTCTGCCTCAGAGCAGTATTTGGCGATGGTCGATAATTTTTTTAATGATCAATTAAAGCTTGAGCCGATTTACGCCACCTTTGTGGGAGTCAATGACTATAACGACCAATTCGGTGGTGCATTAACTGAGGAGTATTTAAAGGCTCGTCATGATTTAAATAGCCATTATTTTAGTCAAGCTAAAACAATTGATGTTGATAAACTTCCTGCATCACTTAAACTCAGTTACGACATGTTTATTTATGATCGTAACATGGAGCTTATTGGAGAAACTTATCCTGAGTACTTTTTACCTATTAATCAATTTTATAGCACAGTATTCACAATGGTCCAGTTGGGTAGTGGAGAAAGTGCTCAACCATTTAAGACTGTTGAAGATTATCAAAATTGGTTAAGTCGCTTACGTGGGTTTATTAACTGGACTAAACTTGTACAGCAACGTATGGATGAAGGTATTGCAAGTAAAGTTGTATTACCACGAGTGCTTGTCGAGCGGATTATTCCTCAGTTGGATGCCCAACTTGTTACTGATGCACAGAGCAGTTTTTTTTATTCCCCAATTAATTTACTGCCTGAAAGTTTTACAGCTGAACAAAAAGCACAATTAACCAAAGAATACTCTCAACTTATTGATTCTGAGCTATTACCGGCATTGACTCAGTTACGTGACTATGTAAAAAATGTGTATTTACCCAGTTCACGAGCTTCAGATGGTTGGTGGGGTTTACCAAATGGTAAAGATTGGTATCAACACTTAGCTAATAGCCACACAACAACAACTTTATCAGTGGATGAAATACATCAAATTGGTTTGTCTGAGGTTGCACGTATTTTATCCGAGATGGACAAGGTGAGAGAGCAAGTTGGTTTTAAAGGTGATTTAACCGCATTTTTTGCCTCCTTATCTTCAGAATCACAGTACTTTTTTACTGACAGACAAGATTTGATTGATGGTTATATGGCAATTAAAGATCATATAAATCAAGTGTTACCTCAGTATTTTAATGTAATGCCTAAAGCGGATTACATTGTTAAGCCCGTAGAGAGTTTTCGTGAGAAATCTGCCGCTGGTGCATCGTATGAATCACCTGCTGTGGACGGTTCACGCCCAGGTGTATTTTATATCAATACTTACAACTTAAAAGCACAACCTAAATGGGGCATGACAACCCTATCATTGCACGAAGCCGCTCCAGGTCATCATTTTCAGATTGCGATTAAACAAGAGTTAACCGACGTCCCACAGTTTCAGCGCTTCCAGGGTTACACTGCGTTTGAAGAAGGTTGGGCGTTGTATGCAGAGTATTTAGGCATTGAGATGGGCGTATTTAATGATCCATATCAGTACTTTGGTAAGTTATCAGATGAAATGTTAAGAGCAATGCGGTTAGTCGTTGACACTGGACTTCATGCGAAAGGCTGGAGTCGCGAACAAGCTATTCAATACATGAAAGATAATTCTCCAATGGCGGAGTCCGATATTGTTGCAGAAGTAGAGCGTTACATGGCTATACCTGGTCAAGCGCTATCTTATAAAGTTGGCCAGTTAACTATTTTGCGCTTACGTGCAGATGCAGAGAAAGCTTTGGGTGATAAATTTGACTTAAAGGGTTTTCATGATCAGTTGCTCACGTCAGGGTCGTTACCAATGGCGGTGATGGAAAATAAAATCGCTGATTGGATAAAAGCTGAATTAGCAAAATAAATACCGTAAAAGGAACGATGACTTAAGTATGTCATCGTTCTGTCGTTATGTTAGTGTTACATTTTTATTTTATTATATTTTAGGAGCCAAATTATGGTACAAGCAACTGCTAGACACTTACTCGTAAGCACTCAAGAACAATGTGAATCACTCAAGCAACAAATCGAAGCTGGTGCTGATTTCGCTGACGTAGCCAAGGCAAATTCTTCTTGTCCGTCTGGTGCGCAAGGTGGTGAACTAGGTTCTTTTGGACCAGGAATGATGGTTAAAGAATTTGACGAAGTGGTATTTAGTGCACCATTAAATGTTGTTCAAGGGCCAGTAAAAACACAATTTGGTTTTCATTTACTTGAAGTGACTAGTCGCGGCTAGTCAATATTGAGTGAGTGACATAAAAATGGCAGCTTAGGCTGCCATTTTTATGTATTAAAAAGAGGGTATATGGATATAAATCTTTATAGTGATCGGCTTAAATTACGAAATTTACAGAGCAGGGATTGGGATTTTTTTCTTCGCTTACATCTTGATAAAGATGTTAATCAATATATTCGAAGTATTGAACCTGAATTAGATATAGTCGCTAAATTTGAGCAGCGTAAAGCTGTATGGCTTTTTGAGTCAGGAGATTGGTTAACGCTTGTTATTGAGCGAATTGATAATAGTCAGGCCGTGGGACTTATTGGTTTTAGATGTGATGATGCACAGCTAAGGCGGGCTGAAGTAGGTTATTTAATTGCGCCAGAACAGCAAGGATTAGGGTTTGCCAGTGAAAGCTTGCTCGCGGTAACCGATTGGGGGGCACTACAATTCAGTATGCATAAATACATTGGTATTTGCGCTCATGAAAATACTGCTTCGCGAAAAGTATTAGAGAAGGTGGGCTTTGTTCTGGAAGGGACACTAAAACAGAATAACTGTGTTGATGGTAAATGGTCCGATGATTGTTATATGGGGTTGTTGACCGCCCAGAGAACATAATCATTATTGAGCCAATTTTACTTCAAAATAAAAATAAAATCTTAGTTGCACTATATTCTAACGGGCATTTGTCACATAATACGTAATACAACTGAAAACTATTCTCGTTAACAAGTGAAACTTTGATCTAGATTTGAGTTTAACTTGTTTAGTTCCGATAAAATTTTTAACGTTATTAATGTTGTTGAAGGTAGTGTTACATGAAGCTGAGTGAACTTAAGCCAGGTGATCAGGCTATTATCTCTGAAATCGGTCAATTAACGTTACCGCAAACTGTTAAACGTAAATTGTTATCCATGGGCATTACACCCAACACCCGTTTTCATTTTATACGACGAGCTCCTATGGGGTCAGGTGTTGAATTAGATTTACGTGGAAGTAAATTATGTATGCGTTGTGATTTAGCCGATATCATCGAGGTAGTGCTCAAAAATGACTAAACAATTTCACTGTGTCACCGTGGGTAATCCCAATGCAGGTAAATCGACTCTTTTTAATGCACTTACTGGTGCTAGCCAGCAGGTTGGCAATTGGTCGGGTGTTACCGTCGAAAAGAAAACCGGTAAGCTAAATTATTCAGGGACTGATATTTTTCTCACCGATCTCCCTGGCATCTACGATCTACTCCCTGCAGGTAATAGCTGCGATTGTTCATTGGACGAGCAGATTGCTCAGGCTTATCTTTCTAATCAACAAGTGGATGCAATCATCAACCTAGTTGATGCCACAAATGTCGAACGTCATCTATATTTAACTACCCAATTACGTGAGTTAGGTATTCCGATTATTGTTGTTATTAACAAAATCGATGCTGCTAAAAAACTTGGGATCAACATTAATGTTGACGACATGTCAGCACGTTTAGGTTGTCCTGTTGTTGCTATTTGTTCACGAAGTAAAGCCGATGTAGAACAACTACAGGCAGAGTTAATGTCACTATTGGAAAAAGGTGACTCAACAAAATCGTTAATGCTCCAGTATCATACCGATATTGAAGCCAGTGTAACTGCATTACAGATGCAAAATGATAGCCAAGGCCTCACGGCGTTAAGCCGTGGGCAAGCGCTTGCTATTTTAGCAAATAGCCATGGAAATGGTTGTGGTACGAGTGAAGTACAATTACATGACACGGTAAAGCAATGTACTTTACGAGTCGAACAAGCAGGCGAAGACATCGATATTATGATCGCCACAACCCGTTACGATTTTGTACAGCAGGTGTTTGAAGCATCAGTAAATCAAGGGAAACATATAAGCGCCACAGATAGGCTTGATAAAGTAGTGTTACACCCGGTATTAGGTATCCCTATTTTCTTATTTGTTATGTACCTAATGTTTTTATTCAGTATTAACGTGGGTAATTCTTTTATCGATTTCTTCGATATTACTGCTGGGGCTATTTTTGTTGACCATTTTGGTGTCTTACTGTCGTCAATGGGATCGCCTGATTGGCTTGTGACTATTTTAGCTGGCGGTGTAGGGCAAGGTATCCAAACTGTCGCGACGTTTATTCCTGTTGTTGCTGCATTATTTCTTGCTCTTTCAGTACTTGAAGCATCTGGATATATGGCTCGGGCAGCGTTTGTTGTCGACGGCTTGATGCGTCGTATTGGCTTACCAGGTAAAGCTTTTGTGCCGATGATTGTTGGTTTTGGCTGTTCGGTTCCTGCCATTATGGCTACCAGAACATTAGGCAGCGAGCGTGAACGTATCGTTACTGGAATGATGGCGCCTTTCATGTCTTGTAGTGCTCGACTGCCTGTTTATGCGTTATTTGCAGCGGCATTTTTCCCTCAATCAGGCCAAAATTTGGTGTTTTTACTGTATATTATTGGCATTTTTGCCGCGATTGGCACAGGTTTGTTACTGCGTAAAACAGTATTACCAGGAACAAGCAGTGCCGTTGTTATGGAATTGCCAAGCTACGAAATGCCTAAAAGCAAAGCAGTATTTTCACGTACAACAAAACGAACTAAAAGCTTTATTATGGGCGCTGGTAAAACCATCATTATTGTTGTGACACTGCTTAACTTTGTTAATGCAATTGGCACAGATGGATCTTTTGGCCATGAAGACAGTAAAGAGTCTTTGCTCAGTGTTGCTAGCCAACAAATCACACCGCTGTTTTCTCCTATGGGAATAGAACAAGACAATTGGGCTGCAACCGTTGGTATTATTACCGGTATTTTTGCTAAAGAAGCCGTAGTCGGTACATTAAACAGTTTATATAGCACCTCAGCAGGTGATGATGAAGAGTTATTGTCTATTTGGGACAGTGTTAAAGTCGGCTTAGCGACAATTCCAACAAACTTATTAGGTATTGAACCTGGTGACCCATTATCAATTGCGATAGCAGGTATCACAGATTTAGATGAAGCAGCAATGGAGTTATCTGTTGATACATCTACCTTCAGTGCGCTTCAAACAGGCTTTAAAAGCCAGATAGCCGCATTCTCATACTTGTTGTTCATCTTGCTTTATACACCTTGTGTAGCAGCGATGGGGGCCTTGGTTCATGAATTTGGTGCGAAGTGGGCCCGTTTTGCTGCAATTTGGACATTTTCTTTAGCATATGGTTCAGCAACAGTGGTTTACCAAGGGGCTACATTTAATCAGCATCCGGTACAGTCTGCTAGTTGGATCAGTTTCTTTGTCATGGCTTTGGTTGTGTTTTATTTCTGGTTAAATAAGAAAGGTCGTAAAGCACAACAAATTATTCCTGGAATACGAATTGTCACAGAATAGTTAACTGAAATATGTTTGAATTAAACAATAAACCCAGCTTTGCTGGGTTTATTTGCTTTAACAAGCTAACTTTTTCGGTACTAGCAGTTGTAACTACATAAGATCTGTAGGATCATCTATTTTTATTCATATTGCCATTGTGCGCCAAGAGGAATTCCATGAGTCATGTGGACACCGAAGTACGTCCAAGTAACTTCATTCGTAATATCATAGACGAAGACCTAAAAAGCGGTAAGCACAGCCAAGTACATACACGTTTTCCACCAGAACCTAACGGGTATTTACATATTGGCCATGCTAAATCTATTTGCTTAAATTTTGGTATTGCAAAAGATTACCAAGGTCAATGTAACTTACGTTTTGATGATACAAACCCTGAAAAAGAAGACATCAATTATGTTAAGTCTATTCAGGAAGACGTGCGTTGGTTAGGCTTTGAATGGTCTGGCGATATCCGTTATTCATCAAACTATTTTGATCAACTACATCAATATGCAGTTGAGCTCATTACCAAAGGCTTAGCGTACGTTTGCTTCTTAAATGGCGAACAAACCAGAGAGTACCGCGGTTCATTAAAAGAGCCGGGTAAAAACAGCCCATACCGTGACACCAGTGTTGAAGAAAATCTCGCGTTATTTGAAAAAATGCGTAAGGGAGAGTTCAAAGAAGGTGAATGTGCTCTGCGTGCCAAAATTGATATGGCATCACCCTTTATGTGTATGCGCGATCCTATTATTTATCGTATCCGATTTGCTCATCATCATCAAACAGGCGACAAGTGGTGCATTTACCCAATGTACGATTTTACTCATTGTATCTCTGATGCTATTGAGAATATCACTCATTCGATATGTACTTTAGAGTTTCAAGATAACCGTCGTTTATATGACTGGGTATTAGATCATTTAAATGATTTCCAAGCGCCAAATCGCACTCGTCAATATGAGTTTTCACGCTTAAATCTTGAATACACTTTGATGTCTAAGCGTAAACTAAACGATTTAGTCACACGTAAATTGGTTGATGGCTGGGACGATCCCCGTATGCCAACTATCGCAGGGTTACGTCGTCGTGGTTACACATCAGCTTCTATTCGCGAGTTCTGCTTACGTATTGGTGTTACCAAGCAAGAAAACTTAATTGAAGTCGGCATGTTAGATGCGTGTATTCGCGAAGAATTAAATGAACATGCACCTCGTGCAATGGCAGTATTAAGACCGATTAAAGTTGTTATTGAAAACTACCCAGATGCACAGCCTGAAACTATTACAGCACCTGCTCATCCAAATAATGAAGCCATGGGCACGCGTGAACTGACGTTTGGACGAGAGTTATTCATTGATGTTGAAGATTTTAAAGAGGAAGCTAATAAGCACTTTAAACGACTTGTTTTAGGTAAAGAAGTCCGTTTACGTAATGCTTATATTATTAAAGCTGAACGTTGTGACAAAGATGCCGATGGTAATATTACTACAGTCTATTGTACTTACGATGCAGATACTTTAGGTAAAAACCCTGCTGATGGACGTAAAGTTAAAGGGGTTATTCATTGGGTTGAAGCCTCAACAGCGAAACCTGCTGAGTTTCGTTTGTATGACCGTTTATTTACCAGTGAAAATCCTGCTGCTTTTGAAACTGTTGATGAAGTGCTAAATCCCAATTCACTCACAGTAGTGAAGGGACTCGTTGAACCTGGCTTAGTCAATGCTCCGGCTGAGAAAGCGTTTCAATTTGAACGAGAAGGCTATTTCTGTGCAGACAGTAAAGATTCAAGCGCTGAACATTTAGTGTTTAACTTAACGGTACCGTTAAGAGATACCTTTGCGTAATCAGCATTATGAATAACAAAAAGGCGCTAAATGCGCCTTTTTTGTTTTATTTTTCAATAATCAATAAATTATTGCATCATCGGCCCGAAGCCAATACTCCATAAAATGACACTACTTGCCATCAGTGCCACTAATAGTACAAGACCTGCAGTAACCACTGAGCTAGCGTAAATAAAACCCTTTTCTTCAGGGATATTCATAATAATAGGAACACCTGCATACAGTAGATAAACGGAATAAGACAAGCCAATCAAACCGACTATCATAATGAACCATAACACGGGGTAGAGTGCCGCTAAACCAACCATAAATAATGGGGTTGCAGTATAGGACGCTAATTCGAGAGCTTGAGTATAAGTTGGATCAGCATCAAATGTTTTGCCCATCCAATATGCTAGATAAGCAAGAGCCATAACGCCAATAATCAAGCCGAAATACATTCCAACAGACATGAATAGTGCGCTTTTTGATGTTAGAAACAGAAGCTCTCCGGCTCCGGGATGCCAACCAATGTGTGCTGTCGCAAAATAAGCACAAATTGCAGGGATCAGTGCGATAAGCAATACATGACTCAAGCTGCTCTTTAGCGCTTCGTGATTCTTTTCAATTGTGTGCCACTCTTTTTTTGGATGAGTGTAAAGTCCCATTAAGTGATTCAATACCATTATAGTTATCCTTGTTTAGCATTTTTGACCTAGCTCGCCAAACAACGACGAACTGACTACAGCTTTTTACCAATCGCCTTAATCAGTCCACATCTACTTATCAACAGGGGAATGGTGTTGGCATAACACTGAGAGGGTTCCATTGCCAACATCTATGTTGTTAAGTTATGACTCTATCCCAATTTAGAATCATCATTTAAGGTGATCGATGGCATCTGTTATTAAATCGTTAAATTAGATGCTCAGCTTATTTATTGAACATAATTAGACTTTCGTCAAGTTGTATTACGTTTTTGGCTTCAGAAAAGATCGCTCTAAAGGTAAAATGAACCTATATTTTTGAAAGGATTATCCATTTTATGCAGCAATTACTTGTCCCTATTTACAACTTTTTAGGTTGTGAGACGCCAAACCGTTGGGTCGAACAAGCTAAACAACCCGAACAACTCACTGCATTACTGATTGATCATTGCAACTGTGAACTTAAAGCTGCACAAACTGCAATGTTAATGATCCGCAAATATGCGATTGATAAAAGTAGTTCACATCTATTAAAGACCTGGGCAAAGCCTTATGAAGATTTCGTTTATCAACAAGACCGAAATGCTCATGAATTTTTAGCTCGAGATAGCAAAAAGAATGACATTACTAGTGAATTAGTGGCCAATAAAAGTCTCGCTAATAGCACTGATTTAATGAGTAAAATGGTGCGTTTGATTAAAGAAGAGTTTCATCACTTTGAACAAGTTTTACAAATTATGACTGCGCGTGGCATCGATTACAGTAATATTCGTGCTGGTCGTTACGCCAAACAGTTAATTATTCATATGCGGACTCATGAGCCACTTACGTTAATTGATAAGTTAATAATTGGCGCGTTTATCGAAGCGCGTTCATGTGAACGATTTGCCAAACTTGCGCCGCACTTAGATGATGAGCTCGCCAAGTTCTATACTTCATTACTTCGTTCAGAAGCTCGACATTTTCAAGACTATTTGGCTCTTGCTGAGGATATTGCAGGTGAAGATATCAGTGAACGGATTGATTATTTTCGCAACAAAGAAATGGAATTAATTTTGACAGAAGATAGCGAGTTTCGTTTTCACAGCGGTTTACCGCCACAATAACCAACAAGTGCGCGATATAAGCCAAGACTCACTGATGATATCAACGTTGATACTGTTTAGTGAGCCTAGTTTGTTTCGGAAAAGGGCAATGTTACTAACTCGCAACCTTTCTCGCTGACGTTTAGCACGCTGCCTTGAGTATACCAATCACCGACCACAACACGTTGTTCTTGTGCGGTGAGTTGATGAATAGCTGGGCGATGAGTATGACCATGGATCATTCTTTGACAACCAGTACTTGCCAATAGCGCAGTAACAGCACTTGACTCAACATCCATGATTTCGTAATGTTTTTGTTGATTACCTTGAACACTTTTTTGACGAATTTTTGCCGCAATGTTTAAGCGTGTCTTTTTAGGTAGGTGGGAGTAAACCCAACGCACTATATCAAGACTTCGAAAGCGTCTGAATCGCTGATAAGCAATATCAAGGGTACAAAGGCTATCACCGTGTAAAATCACAGTGTTAACACCGTACAAGTTGATACAATACACTTCAGGCAATATTTTCATGCCCGCTCGTAGGCAAAATTGTTTGCCAACCATAAAGTCACGATTACCATGAGTAAAATATACAGGTATTGAATTCGATACTGTTTTGATGGCTTCTGCGATGGCAATGGTAAAGGATTCTGCAATATCATCACCCATCCAAACTTCGAATAGATCGCCGATGATATAAAGCGCTTCAGTATTGTCTAAACCATGGTTTAGGAAATAGATGAAGGCTTGAGTAATATCTGGGCGATCTGCACTTAAGTGCAAATCGCCTACAAAGATTGTTTTCTTCAAAATTACGCTTTAACGCTAACGCTTTTGATCACAATGGCTTCTAATGGTACATCTTGATGCATACCATTATTACCAGTGGCAACATTTTTGATTGTTTCAATAATGTCTAAGCCTTCAACCACTTCACCAAATACACAATAACCCCAGCCCTGTGAAGTTTCTGATTTAAAATCAAGGAAAGTATTGTCTTTTACGTTAACGAAAAACTGTGCTGTTGCTGAGTGCGGATCAGAAGTACGCGCCATGGCAACTGTGCCTTTACGGTTAGATAAACCATTGTTGGCTTCATTTTTGATTGATGCTTTAACACTTTTCTGGCTCATATCTTCAGTGAAACCACCACCTTGGATCATAAAACCGTCAATAACACGGTGAAAAATAGTACCCTCGAAAAAACCATCTTCAACATACTGCATAAAGTTAGCCGCTGTAATTGGCGCTTTTTCTTCATTTAGCTGTAAAGTAATATCGCCCATATTGGTATGTAAAGTAATCATGTTGTCTCACTTGAAAATAATAATTTGCGCGATTCTAACTTATCTTAACTGCCGCATAAAGTGCAGTGTTCAAAACAGGTGACATCATGTTAGACTCAGCGATAACATTTCCCGTTATAAATTAGTGTAAAAGAGAACAATCGATGTTAAAGATTTACAATAGTATTAGCCGTGATAAACAAGAATTTAAACCAATAAATCCAGGTAAAATCGGAATGTACGTCTGTGGCGTAACCATTTACGATTTATGTCATATTGGTCATGGGCGTACCTTTGTTTCGTTTGACATGATAGTGCGTTATTTACGTTATATCGGTTATGAGGTGAATTTTCAGCGCAACATTACCGATGTTGATGACAAAATTATCAAACGGGCGGCTGAAAACAACGAATCTTGTGAGTCGCTAACTGAGCGTTTGATCGCCGAAATGCACCAAGATTTTGATGCCTTGAACATGAAACGTCCAGATTTTGAGCCTCGAGCAACGTTACATATTGAAGAAATTATCGATATGGTTCAGCGTTTACTCGATCGCGATCATGCTTACGTAGCCAGTAATGGGGATGTATTATTTAGCGTTGCATCATTCCCTGAGTACGGACAGTTGTCAGGTCAAAACCTAGACCAGCTTCAAGCCGGTGCTCGCGTTGAGATAGATAATGCTAAACGCAATCCTATGGATTTTGTGTTATGGAAAATGTCTAAACCGGGTGAACCAACGTGGGAATCACCTTGGGGACCAGGTCGCCCAGGTTGGCACATTGAGTGTTCAGCCATGAACAGTAAACATCTAGGTTTACACTTTGACATTCATGGTGGCGGGTCTGATTTACAGTTTCCACATCATGAAAATGAAATTGCACAGTCTTGCTGTGCTCACGATACCCCGTATGTTAATTACTGGATGCACACCGGAATGGTGATGGTTGACCGTGAAAAAATGTCTAAATCACTGGACAATTTTTTTACCATTCGAGATGTGCTTAAGCATTATGATGCTGAAACTGTACGTTACTTCTTATTATCTGGTCATTATCGTAGTCAGTTAAATTATTCTGAAGACAATTTAAAGCAAGCTCGTGCAGCGCTAGAGCGTTTATACACTGCGCTTAAAGGTTTAGACTTAACAGTTGATGTTGCGCCTGCTGAAGCGTTTGTAGCCAAGTTTAAGTCGGCAATGGATGATGACTTTAATACTCCTGAAGCCTATTCAGTGTTATTTGAGATGGTACGTGAAATCAATCGTCTTAAAACAACCGATATGGCAGCGGCATCGGCATTAGGTGTCAGCTTGAAGCAATTAGCAGATGTGCTTGGCCTTATCAGCCAGACGCCAGAAGCTTTCTTTAAGGGGGAGGGCAGTGACGATGAAGTGGCAGAAATTGAAGCGCTTATCGTTGAGCGTAACCGTGCTCGTACTGAAAAAGATTGGCCAGCAGCGGATGTGGCCCGCGATCGCTTAAACGAGTTAGGCGTTGAGTTAGAAGATGGCGGCCCTAGCGGCACGACTTGGCGTAAAAAGTAGTTTACTTCAAGTATAAAAACAAAAGCCTGCAATAGCAGGCTTTTGTTTTTATTAATCAGCATTGTTTGCTTATCTGAGATTAGCTTATCTGAGATTTAGTTAACTATGATACTGCTCGCATGCGTATAGGGTGTTCTCTAATAAACTTGCTATCGTCATTGGGCCAACTCCACCAGGAACCGGCGTAATAAATGCAGCCTTTTCAGCGGCAACATTAAATTCAACATCACCCACTAAACTGCCGTTCTCCAAACGATTGATACCAACATCAATTACAATCGCGCCTGGCTTGATCCAGTCACCAGGAATAAATCCAGGTTTGCCAACGGCAACTACTAATAAATCTGCTTGACGCACTTTTTGTTCTAAGTTTTTGGTAAAACGATGACAGGTTGTTGTTGTGCAACCTGCTAATAATAATTCTAGTGTCATTGGGCGGCCAACAATATTCGACGCACCTACTACAGTAGCATCAAGACCATAGGTATCTATACCGGTTGATTTGATTAACGTCATAATACCCATCGGCGTACAAGAGCGGAGCACTGGGATGCGTTGAGCTAAACGGCCAACATTATAGGGATGAAAACCATCAACATCTTTATCTGGGCGAATACGTTCAATGACTTTTGAATCATCAATATGAGCGGGCAAAGGTAGCTGTACTAAAATCCCATCAATGCTTGGATTGGCATTACACTCATCGATTAGCGCTAATAGCTCTGCTTCGGTTGTCTCGGTGTCAAGGTCAAAAGATTGAGATTCAAAACCGACTTCCTCACAAGCTTTACGTTTACTGCCAACATAGACTTGAGATGCGGCATCACTGCCCACTAAAATAACCGCAAGTCCTGGCGCGCGAAATCCAGCTTGTCTACGTTGTGTTACTTTTTGTTTTAGTGTGGTGCGAATAGATTGTGCAATGGCTTTACCGTCAATAATTTGAGCAGTCATGGCTGTAGAGTTTCCTTTGAGTGACGCAGGTGTTGAAGTCAATTGTCGATCGGCCGTTATTCTAGCAGGCGTATTGAAGGGTGTCATTTGCTAGACGTGGAAAATACAGTGAATAAACTATTCGCGCTATGATGCTAATCACGATTTTTGCTGTTAAATTCGACATATAGCATTTAGGGTTAAAAAAATCGTTGACGATAGCAAAGTGACTCGTTAATATGCGCTCCGTTCTCGGGACAACATCGTTATTGTTTATAGATAATATGTGTTTCGAAAACAACGTAAGATTTTCGGTGATTAGCGCAGCCCGGTAGCGCATCTCGTTTGGGACGAGAGGGTCAGAGGTTCGAATCCTCTATCACCGACCAAATTAATGTTATTTGCTCTTGCAGTGAGTAACAGAACAAGTAAACTTGTTCAGCCAGACAGGATGCAGTATCTAACTGTAACCATGCGCCCGTAGCTCAGTTGGATAGAGCACCCGCCTTCTAAGCGGGTGGTCGCAGGTTCGAATCCTGCCGGGTGTACCATTTCAATGGTGATTGTAGCTCAGTTGGTAGAGTCCCGGATTGTGATTCCGGTTGTCGTGGGTTCGAGCCCCATCAGTCACCCCATTTTTCTGATTAAATCAAATTATCGTATAAATACCCTTTAATGGGTGTGATAGGTTTGGTTTAGTCACGATAATTGTTTTGCTGCTAAGCTTTTTGAGCGTAAGTCAAAAACTCATTTCGCACATTAAACGTGCAAACACATCAAAATTGAACATAAGTCGGCTTTTTTATCATGTAAATCGACCTTTTCAGGCTCGACTCTGTTAAAAACGGTAGCTATAATGTCGCGTCTTGATAAATATCAAAAATAAGCTATCTGTACCAACAGCGTCTTCAGCATCAATAATATCGCTGTGCTGGGTATCAGAGCTAAATTCATGGTCAAGAAACGAATATCGAATGGTTGAGTTGTCGACCATTACAAAGAACGTCAGACATATTTCGAGGTAAAACAATGCAAGTTTCTGTTGAAACAACTCAAGGCCTAGAGCGTCGCCTAACTATTTCTGTACCTGCTGAGCAAATCGAGAAATTGGTTAAAGACAATGTATTGCGCGAAGCTAAGCGTGCTCGTCTTCCAGGTTTCCGCCCAGGTAAAGTGCCTATCGGCGAAATCAACAAGCGTTATGGCAAAGCCATTCGTCAAGACATCACTGGTGAAGTGATGCAACGCAACTTTATTGAAGCTATCGTAGCTGAAAAGTTAAACCCTGCAGGTGCGCCAGTATTTACTCCTGGTTCAACTGAAGGTGATTCTTTTGAATTCGTTGCAACATTTGAAATCTACCCAGAAGTTGTTCTAACGGGTTTAGATAGCATTGCAGTTGAACAGCCTAAAGCTGAAGTTAATGATGCTGACGTTGATGTTATGATTGAAACATTACGTAAACAACATGCAACTTTTGCACCTGTTGAACGTGCAGCAGTTGCTGACGATAAAGTTAAAATGAACTTTATTGGTTCTATTGATGGCGAAGAATTCGAAGGCGGAAAAGCTGATGATTTCGAACTTCAATTAGGCAGCAACCGTATGATCCCTGGTTTTGAAACCGGTATCGTAGGGCATAAAACAGGTGATGAATTCGAAATCGAAGTGACTTTCCCTGAAGATTACCATGCTGAAAACTTGAAAGGTAAAGCGGCTAAGTTCGTTATTACGTTGACTGAAGTTCAAGCGGCTAACCTGCCAGAAGTGAATGATGAATTTGCCTCATTGTTTGGTATTGCTGAAGGTGGCTTAGATGCACTTAAAGCTGAAATCCGTAAAAACATGACTCGTGAACTTGAGCAGGCGTTAAAAGCGAATGTGAAAGAGCAGGTTATTACAGGTTTACTAGCAGCAAACGATATCGCTATTCCTAAAGCACTTGTTGAGGGTGAAGTGAATGTACTTCGTCAACAAGCTATGCAGCGTTTTGGTGGTCAAACTGAAAATATGCCTGAACTTCCGGCTGAACTTTTCACTGAACAAGCTGAGCGTCGTGTTAAAATTGGTTTGCTATTAGGCGAAGTGATCAAGACAAACGAGCTAAAAGCAGAAGATGATCGTGTTAATACATTGATCGAATCTATGGCTTCAGCGTATGAAGATCCATCTGAAGTTGTTTCATACTACAACTCAAACAAAGAACTCATGCAAAACATGCGCAACGTAGCGCTTGAAGAGCAAGCGGTGGAAGCATTGTTAAAATCATCAAAAGTAACCGTTAAAGACGTTGCTTTTGAAGAATTTATGAACAAGGCTACCGGACGAGCGTAAGCTAAGCTTGACTTAACAGGTCGTTCGCCATTTATAATGGCTCGTATGAGGTTCCTCATGCGGGCCATTTTTATTTTAGGGAAATGAATAATGCATAATGCACCAGAATCAGTACTCAACGCTCTTGTTCCAATGGTTGTTGAACAAACAGCGAAAGGTGAACGTTCTTATGATATCTACTCTCGCCTATTAAAAGAGCGAGTGATCTTTTTAGTTGGCCAGGTAGAAGAACACATGGCTAACCTCATTGTTGCTCAATTATTATTCCTTGAGTCTGAAAGCCCAGATAAAGATATATATTTGTACATTAACTCACCTGGTGGCTCTGTCACAGCTGGCATGGCTATTTATGACACAATGCAGTTCATTAAGCCTAATGTGAGTACCGTATGTATGGGTCAAGCTGCGAGTATGGGCGCATTTTTGCTAGCTGGTGGTGCTAAAGGTAAACGTCATTGCTTACCTAACTCTCGTGTGATGATCCATCAGCCATTAGGTGGCTTCCAAGGTCAAGCATCAGACATAGCAATTCATGCAAAAGAAATTCTTGGTATTAAAAATAAATTAAACCAAATGTTAGCGGAACATACTGGCCAGCCTTTAGATATTATTGAACGCGATACCGACCGTGATAACTTCATGAGTGCTACTCAAGCTGTTGAGTATGGTATTGTCGATTCATTACTCACTAGTCGCGGCTAAAACTGGTAGCTGATTTTCTAGATACTTTCAGGTATTCTGTATTGAAAGGCGTTCAGTCATCAATGTGGTTATGATAAGTATCTACAAGCAGGGCTTAGGTTCAACCTAAGTTGTAAACAGAGGTAGAATAATGGGCGATAACAAAAATAACGGTGACAGCGGCAAACTGCTGTACTGCTCTTTTTGCGGAAAAAGTCAGCATGAAGTCAGAAAACTCATTGCTGGTCCATCAGTTTATGTATGTGACGAATGTGTTGATTTATGTAATGACATTATCCGTGAAGAAATCAAAGAGATTTCACCTAAACGTGATGAAGACAAATTGCCGACACCGCATGAGTTACGCAAGCATCTTGATGACTACGTAATCGGTCAGGATCAGGCTAAGAAAGTGTTAGCCGTAGCGGTATACAATCATTATAAGCGTTTACGTAATGGCGCTATCAAAGATGGTGTAGAGCTAGGTAAAAGTAACATTTTACTATTAGGCCCAACCGGTAGTGGTAAAACTCTATTGGCTGAAACGTTGGCTCGCTCACTTAATGTTCCTTTTGCTATGGCAGATGCAACCACACTAACCGAAGCAGGTTATGTGGGTGAAGATGTTGAAAACATCATTCAGAAGCTACTGCAAAAATGTGATTACGACGTTGAGAAAGCGGAACGCGGTATCGTCTATATTGATGAAATTGACAAAATCAGTCGTAAATCTGACAATCCTTCAATTACTCGTGATGTATCGGGTGAAGGTGTTCAGCAGGCGTTGCTTAAGTTAATTGAAGGCACCGTTGCTTCTGTTCCTCCACAGGGCGGACGTAAGCATCCACAACAAGAATTCTTGCAAGTGGATACCTCTAAAATTTTGTTCATCTGTGGTGGTGCGTTTGCTGGACTTGAAAAAGTCATTGAGCAACGTGCACACACTGGAACCGGAATTGGCTTTGGTGCAGAAGTAAAAGGCGAAGCGGATAAAGCGACTATTTCACAAATTCTTAGCCAAGTAGAGCCTGGTGATTTAGTGAAGTTTGGTTTAATCCCTGAGTTTATTGGTCGTTTACCTGTTGTTGCTACGCTAACTGAGTTAGATGAAGCTGCATTAGTACAAATTCTATCTGAACCTAAAAACGCATTAACTAAGCAATATAGTGCATTATTTGAGATGGAAGATGTCGAACTTGAATTCCGTGATGATGCATTACAAGCCATCGCTCAAAAAGCAATGTCACGTAAAACCGGTGCTCGTGGATTACGTTCTATTGTTGAAAGCATCTTGCTTGATACAATGTATGATATTCCGTCGACACAAGGCGTGATTAAAGCTGTTGTTGATGAATCAGTAGTGAAAGGCGAGTCAGCCCCTATTTTGATTTATGAAAACACTGAGACACAGGCTGCTTCAGGCGAGCAATAATTGCACTGATAGTCAAGAAGTTGAAAAATAAGGAGTCCATTGGGCTCCTTTTTTCGTATTAGCCATTGAAACTGATAACATCACCCCAATATACTCAGTAATAAGTCAATTTCATTAAACGGAATCGAGCCATGACTAAAGAGCGTGAAGCGCATATCGAACTCCCCGTATTACCACTGCGAGATGTGGTAGTTTACCCGCATATGGTAATTCCGCTATTCGTGGGACGGGAAAAATCTATTCGTTGCCTAGAATCGGCAATGGAACAAGACAAGCAAATTTTATTAGTCGCTCAGCGAGATGCTGATCTTGACGAACCTACCAAAGACGATATTTTCGATATTGGTACCGTTGCCTCTATTTTACAATTGCTTAAATTACCTGATGGCACGGTAAAAGTATTAGTTGAAGGTGGCCAGCGTGCCAAAATCAAGAAATACACCCAAGAAGAAGAATTTTTTGCCGCCACAGCTGAATACCTCGAATCACAAGAGTTAAGTGAAAAAGAAGAAGAGGTGTTGGTTCGCAGTGCTATTGGTCAATTTGAAGGCTACATCAAGTTAAATAAAAAAATCCCACCTGAAGTATTAACTTCATTGTCGGGCATTGATGAAGCCGCTCGTTTGGCAGATACCATGGCTGCACATATGCCACTGAAGCTTGAAGACAAACAATCTGTCCTCGAGATGATCAATGTCGGTGAGCGTCTGGAATATTTAATGGCGATGATGGAATCGGAAATTGACTTGCTTCATGTCGAAAAACGAATCCGTACTCGTGTTAAAAAACAGATGGAAAAAAGTCAGCGCGAATACTATTTGAATGAGCAAATGAAAGCCATTCAAAAAGAGCTAGGCGATATTGACGAAAGTCATGACGAATTTGAAGTGTTGGCGCGTAAGATTGAAGAAGCTGGCATGCCAAGCGACGCCAAAGAAAAAGCCACTGCTGAGTTAAACAAACTCAAAATGATGTCGCCTATGTCAGCAGAAGCCACGGTTGTGCGCAGCTATGTAGACTGGATGACAGCGGTACCTTGGAAACAACGCTCTAAAATAAAGCGTGATTTGGCCAAAGCGCAAGAAGTACTCGACACCGATCATCATGGGCTTGAAAAAGTCAAAGAACGTATTCTTGAGTATTTAGCGGTTCAAAGCCGAGTTAAGCAGCTTAAAGGGCCTATTTTGTGTTTAGTAGGACCTCCTGGTGTAGGTAAAACCTCATTGGGCCAGTCGATTGCTAAAGCAACCGGCCGTAAATATGTTCGTGTTGCATTAGGCGGCGTACGTGATGAAGCGGAAATTCGTGGTCATCGTCGTACTTATATTGGTTCTATGCCAGGTAAAGTCATTCAAAAGATGGCTAAAGTGGGCGTTAAAAACCCATTGTTCTTGCTCGATGAAATCGACAAGATGAGTTCTGATATGCGTGGCGACCCATCATCAGCATTATTAGAAGTACTCGATCCTGAACAGAATGCGACCTTTAACGATCATTATCTTGAAGTTGATTATGACTTATCAGATGTGATGTTCGTTGCTACGTCAAACTCAATGGATATTCCAGGCCCTTTACTTGACCGTATGGAAGTTATTCGTTTATCGGGTTATACCGAAGATGAAAAACTCAATATTGCTAAGAAGCATTTACTGACTAAGCAAATTGAACGTAACGGTCTTAAAGAAAAAGAAATCAAGGTTGATGACAGCGCTATTTTAGGCATTATTCGCTATTACACTCGTGAGGCGGGTGTGCGTTCATTAGAACGTGAATTGTCGAAGATTTGTCGTAAAGTGGTTAAGCATATCCTGCTTGATAAAACGGTCAAAGTGGTTGAAGTTAACCAGGAAAATTTAAAGTCATTCCTTGGGGTGCAACGTTTTGATTTTGGCAAAGCCGAATCTAATAACCAAATCGGTCAAGTGACCGGTCTTGCATGGACTCAAGTAGGCGGCGATTTATTAACAATCGAAGCCACCTCAGTCGCAGGTAAAGGTAAACTGACCTATACCGGTTCGCTGGGCGATGTGATGAAAGAGTCTATTCAAGCGGCAATGACCGTAGTACGTGCTCGTGCTGAAAATCTTGGTATTAACAATGATTTTTATGAAAAACGAGATATTCATGTGCATGTACCAGAAGGTGCGACGCCAAAAGATGGTCCATCTGCGGGTGCGGCAATGTGTACAGCGTTAGTGTCTAGTTTAACAGGTAACCCTGTACGTAGTGATGTAGCCATGACAGGTGAAATTACTTTACGTGGCGAAGTATTGCCTATTGGTGGTTTAAAAGAAAAGTTATTAGCAGCCCATCGCGGTGGAATTAAGCATGTATTAATTCCTCAAGAAAATGAACGCGATCTGGAAGAAATTCCTGCAAATGTGATTGCTGATTTAATCATTCATCCAGTGCGTTGGATAGATGAAGTGTTGAAATTGGCGCTTGAGCGACCAGTTGAAGGCTTTGAAGTGGTTAAAAAATAGCTTGTTAGTTAAAAAATTGCTGTAGAGCATGAAAAAAATGAAAAAAGGGGCTTAACAAAACGCTGACCTGTGGTAGCCTAGGTTTGTGGATAGTCAGACGCACCAAGCCCTTGGGGCATCTGGCGTTGAGCAGTATCCAATTTCATTTTTTGGTTTTCGTACTAAGTTTGGTGTGTTATCAAGCTTATAAAATAAAGCCTCCGCAGACCGCTCTAAACATAGATTTGGTTGCGGCGCGACAATAACATTCAAGGGGATGACATGAACAAATCTGAACTAATCGAGAAAATCGCATCTGGTGCTGATATTTCTAAAGCTGCTGCTGGCCGCGCACTAGATTCTTTTATCGCTGCGGTAACGGAAGGTCTTAAAGATGGCGATAAGATTTCTCTAGTTGGTTTTGGTACATTTGAAGTACGTCAACGTGCTGAACGTACTGGCCGTAACCCACAAACGGGTAAAGAAATTAAAATTGCTGCTGCGAACATTCCAGCGTTCAAAGCTGGCAAAGCGCTAAAAGACGCTGTTAACTAAATAGTTAATAACGTGGCCTTTGTAAGGCATTCGTAATACAAGCACTGCTTAGGCGGTGCTTTTTACGAAAAGCAATATTGTTATGCAAAGCATAATACATATTGGGAGTATTGGGTCATACCCGTGGTAGCGTCTGATAACTCCATATAATTTACAATAAGGCGCATCCACAAGGTGATGCGCCTTTTTATTTTATTAATCGCAACAAGCGAGAATTCAGATGTTAGAAAAAATTCGTGAAGGATCACAGGGGATTGTTGCTAAAACAATTCTAGTACTTGTGATACTTTCTTTTGCTTTTGCCGGTGTGAGCAGTTATTTAGGCTCAAACACGGGTGTACCTGCTGCAGTTGTTAATGGTGACGAAATTGGCGCCAACGAACTTGAACAGGCTTTTCAAAATGAACGCTCGCGTATTGAGCAACAGCTAGGCGAAATGTTTACTGCATTAGCGGCTGACGACTCCTACATGAACGGAATTAAGCAAGGTGTATTGGATCGTTTAATTGCCGATAAGCTCATTGATCAAGCTGCCAACAAGTTGGGCTTACGTGTATCAGATGAGCAAATCAAGAAAGCGATTATCGAAGAGCCTGCATTTCAAACCGACGGTCAATTTGATAACGAACGCTACCTAGCGGTATTGCGTCAACTAGGTTATCAAACCACAAGCTTTAGAAACATGATGCGTGTAGATATGACCCGTCGTCAGTTATTAAATGCGCTTGTTGGTAGTGAGTTTGTGCTGGACGGTGAAGCTAAACAGCTTGCAGAAGTTCAAGGCCAAACCCGTGATATTCGCTACTTAGTCGTCGACTCAACACCGTTTTTATCAACTGTTTCTGTCGCTGATGAAGAAGCTCAAACTTATTACGATGCTAATGTTTCGCAATACATGAGCCCTGAAAAAGTCAGCCTTGAGTATGTTGAATTGAATGTTGCCGACATGGCTAAAAACAGCGAAACCTCTGATGAAGAAGTGAAAACTTATTACGAAGAGAATCAAAAGCAATATCAAACGGCTGAAAAACGTCTTGCTGCGCATATTTTTGTCGCCGCAACTGACGATGACAGCGCAGATAAAGCCAAAGCTGATGCCATTGAAGCCAAGTTAACCGCGGGTGAAGATTTTGCTGAGTTAGCAAAAACTGATTCTGACGATCAGCTTAGTGCTCAGCAGGGCGGTAAGTTAGATTGGTTTGAACAAGGCGTAATGGACCCAGCATTTGATGAAGCACTTTTTGGATTACAAAAAGATCAAGTCTCGTCAATTGTGAAAAGTGAATTTGGTTACCACATTATTAAGCTGCTTGATTTACAAGCTAGCCAAGCAACCGCTTTTGAAAACGTTAAAGCGAAAATTGTTGCTCAGCTACAAGAAAAGAAAGCCTTAGATGTGTTTTATAGCTTACAAACTAAGTTGGCTGATACCAGTTACGAAATCCCTGATACTTTAGCTGAAACTGCGCAAGCGGTTAATGCAAAAGTACAATCAACGCAGTTATTCTCGCGTGATGACGTTCCGGCTAAATTTAACAATCCTGAATTTATCAAAGCCGCATTTTCTGACCAGGTGTTAGCAAGTGGTTTAAACAGCGATGTGATTGAACTTGCGCCAAACCATGTAGTGGTTATTCGCATGAAAAAACATCAGACAGCTGGCGTTATGGGATTTGCTGAAGTAAAAGCTGGTATTGTTGAACGCTTACAGCAAGATAAAGCGAATGACGGTGCTCGTGACAAAGCTGCGGAATATATGGCACAGTTAAAAGCGGGTAATAATACGCTAACAGGTGCTTCATTGACGACATTAGCTAAACTAGGTCGCTTTAATCAGGATATTGATCAAGCTATCACCAATAAAGCCTTCAAAATTGCCGCTCCTGCTGAAAATAGTGTCACAATTGATACTGCAGCGTTAGCGACAGGTTATGCGGTTATTGTGGTTGATAAAGTCAATAAAGCTGAAGGCATTAATGACAACCTCATCAATACGCTTAAACAACGTATTGCGCCTCAATACAGCGAAGCTGATTATCGAGCAGTGGTTGCCTCACTTAAAGCTGATGCTGAAATTGAGTATCCAGTTGCCGACTAATTAAGTCGTCGCAGATGAAATACAAAAAGACCTAGGCTCACGTCTAGGTCTTTTTGTTTATAAGGTGCTTAAGGCATGAAAACCATCTCAAATATACAACCTAGTGAATTGTTTGGGTTATCAAATTACAGTGATGACTTATTCGAATCGATCAAGGGCGTTGCTTTACAGTTCAAACATATTACTTTTGAGCGCTGCCATTTTAACCAATGTGATTTTAGTCAAAGTGATTTCTATCATTGCCATTTTATTGAGTGTGTTTTTAGCCAATGTAATTTAAGTGTAATGTCAGTGGTTGCTACAGAGTTTGATGACGTTACTTTTAGCGACTGTAAAGCCATAGGTATTGATTGGACTAAAGCTCAGTGGCCACAGTTTATGACTCAAACCACGATTAAATTTGAAAGAAGTTTGCTCGATGGCAGTAATTTTTATGCTCTGCATTTACCTGAGTTTTCACTTGTAGGTTGCCGCGCCCATGATGTCGACTTTAGAGAAGCTAATTTAAGCAAAGCTGATTTGCGTTTGACCGACTTTAATTTAAGCCAATTTAGTCATACAAATTTAACTAAGGCGAATTTTACTGATGCGTTGAATTATCAAATCGATATTACTGCTAATAACGTTAAGCAAGCCAAATTCAGTCGGTTCGAAGCCTTAAGTTTACTAGAAGGTTTGGATATTCAATTAGTCGACTAGTGTACATTGCCACATTGTTAGCACAAAAAGTGTGTTTTATTGCATGTGTACAAATCGTTAATTTACATTGGGTTAGTTATAATAAATAATCAATCGTAACAATTCAATCCAAAAGGAGAGGGCATGAGCCACAGACTTGATCAGGCATTTGAGCGTGCATTAGCCTATTTAGATCAACACTTAAATGAACCTTTTGACCTACAAGTGTTGGCCGATATTGCCCACATCCCACGATGTCATTTCGACCCATTGTTTACATCGCTGTACCATATGTCTATTGACGCTTACGTTGAATTGCTCAAAAGCCTAGAAGCAGCCCATTTATTAGGTTTTGGCAAGCAAGTTTCTCTGGCCACAATAGCGGCTAAATTGGCGTATCGCAACGAGCAACACTTTATCGAATCGTTTACTCGCAGTATAGGTCAAAGCCCTGAATCGTTTCAGCAAGCTCCTGATTGGGGCAATTTCTTTGCGAAGCAACAACCGCTTAAATCCTTTCAAGCCGATGTTAGTCAGCAAATTGAACAATCTTATTCTGTTGATATTGTATCGTTTGATGCGCAGTCATTAGCGGTGATGGAACATCATGGTGATCCGGCTTTATTACCTCAAACCATTGCGCGATTTATTGAATGGCGTCGACAATTTGCTTTATCTCCTACAAGTTGCAGAACCTTTAATCTGCTTTATTCAAGCCCGGAGTTATCTGCTAAAACTCAATATCGGATTGATATAGGAGTATCGTTAAATGCCGAGACACAAGCTTTAGTGTCTGAGTCGAGTCAGATTATGCTCAAATCAATCCCTCAGGGACGATGTGCGATGATAAAATACAGTGGTGATGATAACGGTCTTGCGGCGGCAATAGATTACCTGTATCGCGATTGGGTTAATGCAAATGATATTACTCTACGCAATTACCCGTTATTTTTAGAACGACTCGACATTAATGATAATGAGTTAGCGCAATATCAGCCAAGACAAGCGTTACATCCACAACAGATACTCATTTATTTACCCGTTGTCTAACATAAGTTGTTAAGCCTTGATGAACTCATGGCTGGGTTACATATAGTTGTATTATAAAATGATGTCGCTGAATTCAATCCGAAATACTTCAGTCCCGAATTCAGATAATAAGACGGTTGTTTTAGCACGGCTTAGCAATAACGGTATGTTGATTAGCTAAACTCGCCGCTTTTTTACAGACTTTACTGTTATAAATATGAATCTTCACAATGTATCGCTCATAAAAAAGCCATAATGCAGTGCATTATGGCTTTACGTTAACAACGGTTGAAACTGAGCTTATAGCTCAATAACATCAAATATCACATTAGGATCAACTTCTGCTTCGTAATCGATACCATCAATACCAAAACCGAATAGTTTTAAAAACTCTTCTTTATATTCGTTGTAATCGGTTAATTCGCTTAAGTTTTCAGTGGTCACTAGTGGCCATAAATCACGACAATGTTGTTGGATTTCTTCGCGAAGTTCCCAGTCATCAAGGCGTAAGCGATTTTCGCTATCAACGGCTGGTGCTTGGCCATCAATACGGTATAGGCGTTCACTGAATAAGCGGTATATTTGTTCAATACAGCCTTCATGTAAGCCTTCTTGACGCATTTTCTTAAATACCATGGCGATATAAAGAGGCATTACTGGAATGGCTGAGCTCGCTTGAGTCACGACACTTTTTAGCACTGCAACGTTAGCTGAGCCACCAGTAGCTGATAATTTGCTATCAAGGGCGTGAGCTGCACGATCTAAATCCATTTTGGCTTTGCCTAAAGCGCCATGCCAATAAATAGGCCAAGTCAATTCGGTACCAATGTAACTATAAGCAACCGTTTTGCAATTGTCAGCTAATACGCCAGCGTCGCTTAGCGCACTCATCCATAATTCCCAATCTTGGCCACCCATTACCGTGACGGTATCAGCAATTTCTTGCTCAGTCGCAGGCTCTACAGAAGTGTCGATAATGGTGTTTTTATTGGTATCAACAGCCGTTGCAGTATACGTTTGGCCAATTGGCTTAAGTGATGAACGGATAACTTCACCGGTGTCGGGCATTTTACGTACTGGAGAAGCCAGTGAGTAAACCACCATGTCGATTTGACCTAAATCTTGCTTGATAAGCTCAATAACTTGTTGCTTTGCTTGATGGCTGAATGCATCGCAATTAATGCTTTTTGAATACAAGCCTTCTGCTTTAGCAAACTTATCAAATGCCGCAGTGTTGTACCAACCTGCTGTACCGGGTTTGGTTTCAGAGCTTGGTTTTTCGAAAAACACACCAATAGTGGCAGCGTCGCTACCAAATGCTGAGGTGATACGTGATGAAAGGCCATAGCCACTTGAAGAACCGACCACTAAGACTTTTTTAGGCCCATTAGCAATTTTGCCTTTGGCTTTAATGAGTTCGATTTGTTCTTTAACGTTGGCTTCACAACCTACTGGATGAGTAGTGGTACAAATAAAGCCACGAATTTTAGGTTTAATAATCATATTTAAGCTTCTTCCTTTAACATTGGCTCTAGGATAAATAGTTCGACGGCCAAATGGCACTGATTTTTTCTAAAACGCCCTCAAAACCACAGTGGTTGGAGCAGTTTAGCGCTTTTGCATAAATTGACTTTGTTCTTGAATGAGTCGTTGGGTGTATTCATGTTGTGGTGAAGTAAATAAGGCCTCAGTAGTTGATTTCTCGACCATATGACCATTTTGCAACACCATAATTTTATCGCTAACATGGCGGATAATATTCAGATTATGTGATACAAAAATATACGATAACCCCATCTCTTTTTGCAGCTTTAATAGCAGATTAATAATCTGAGACCGGACAGATAAATCTAATGCTGTTAGTGCTTCATCTGCAATAATAATTTTAGGGTTAAGCATTAAGGCACGTGCAACAGCGACACGCTGTTTTTGGCCTTCGGAAATCATGTGCGGATAAAATTCAGCGTGTTCGGGTAATAAACCGACTTTTCTTAGGGTTTCAATCACCAATGTTTTTCGTTCAGTTGAACTCAATTGAGTATTAAAGCGTAATGGTTCTTTAAGCAAGTTACCAATCGATAAACGTGGATTAAGTGAAGTTGTAGGATCTTGGAAAATCATCCGAATTAACCGACAACGTTGTTTTAAATTACGCGTTTCTAAGGCTTCACCTTCAAAAAATATGTCGCCGCCACTACGTTGTTCAGCACCTACTAAAATACGGGCGAGGGTACTTTTACCGGACCCCACAGTCCCCACAATAGCCAAGGTTTCACCGCGACCGAGTTCAAATGAAACCGGAGAGAGTGCCTGATAATATTGAGGTTTAAAATGCTTATAACCGGTTAAGTATTGTTTACTTAAATTGGTTACTTTAAGCAATGGCATCGTCATCTTCTTGCTCACTTTGGTAAGGGAAATGGCAGGCAAAATAGCGGTCTTTAATATGTTCAAGATTAGGCTGTTTTACACATTGGCGTTGAGCTTCTGGGCAACGTGGGCCAAGTCGACAACCGGCAGGTAAATGCTGCAATGACGGCGAAGAGCCTTGCAGTGTGGGTAAATTAGCTTTGTGGCGCATTTTTTCAGTATGATCGGGTAGGTTTTTTAATAACGCGCGAGTGTAAGGGTGATACGGCATTGCTACCATTTCGCTAACAGGCCCTGATTCCATAACCTGACCACTGTACAAAATCGTTAAGTTATCACACCAGTGCACCATGGTTTCTAATTCATGGCTAACCAATAAAATAGACACGTTTTGCAGTTGATTTAGTTGCGATAATAGTCTGAAAATTTGCGCTTGGGTGTTGAGCTCCATTGAGTTAGTTGGCTCATCGGCAATCAGCAGTTTAGGATGATTTGCCACAGCCATCGCAATCATCACTTTTTGACATTCGCCCTCAGACAACTCCCATGGATAGCATTTCATCAGCTGTTTTGGTTTTTTTATACCGACCTTGTGAAGCCATTTCTGCGCGTTTAAATAAGTTGCTTTTCCACGTCGCCAAAAAGGAATGTTTTTGTTGGGCACCATCGCTTCAATCAATTGACTGCCAATGGTTTTTACCGGGTCTAAACTGCCAGATGGGTCTTGGAAAATCATCGCCATTTCACTACCCATCAGGCAGCGTCGTTGCTTGGAACTCATTTCTAATAAGTTTTTTCCGTCCCACATCATACGGTCAGCAATAATATGCCAATTAGGACCTAGCACCCCTAGAATCGCTTTGGCCAATAAACTGCGCCCAGAACCTGATTCGCCAACAAGTCCATGGATTTCACCGGGATTGATAGTCAAACTGACTTTTTCGAGCACTTTTACTGTGCCCTCAGGTGTATCTAATTCAATGGTGAGATTACGAATATCGAGTAAAGGCATAGGTTAATTTCTTATCGGTGCTAGGGCTGAACGTAAACCATCGCCGACCAAGTTGACCGATAATACGGTAAACAAAATCGCGACACCTGGAATAGTAACGGTCCAAGGCGCAAGCAGTAAATTATCAAGCCCTTGTGCGACCATGGCGCCCCATTCTGGACTCGGTGCTTGTGCACCAAGGTTTAAAAAACCGAGTGCGGCAATATCGAGAATTGCTGCCGATATTGCCATAGTGACCTGAATAATCACCACATCCCATACGTTGGGCATAATGACATACCAAAAAACTTGCAACGAGTTGGCACCATCTAATTTTGCCGCTGTAACATACTCTTTTTGCAGCTCTTCATGAACCGCTAGATGGATAGCTCGAACAAATTGTGGAACCATCGCAATCCCGACGCCCCAAAACACATTATTAAGCCCAGGCCCCATAACGGCGACGACCAGAATAGCCATTAATAACGATGGGATAGACAATAATGCATCGAGCAAGTGGCTTAACACACTCGACTTTATGCCGTGCATCATTCCTGAAAGAGAACCAATAACAAAGCCAAATATCAGCGATGCAGCAACAATTAATAATGACATGCCAAAGGTTAATTGTACGCCGTGTAAGATACGACTAAAAATATCTCGTCCTAGATCGTCTGTTCCAAGGAAGTGTTCTACAGTACCTGCGGGATCCCATGATGGCGGTAAAAGTAATACTTGTTGGTCTTGCATCTCTGCTGAATAAGGCGCTATAAACGGGGCGAAAATAGTTAATATTAATAAAAAAATCACCGCCCATAGACCGATCACCGCAAATGGGTTCGCAGAAAATGTTTGCCACATTCGCCACATAGGCGAGGCTATATGGTCTTCTTGGTATATTTTAATTCGAGGCATACAATTCCTTTCTGCTCATTGGGTTGATTGCGGTATGCAGTAAATCAATCAATATGCTTAAGAAAATAATTAATAATGACACAGCTAAGATGCCCGCTTGAATAACAGTATAGTCACGCTGGTAAATGCCTGATACTAACCAACTGCCAACCCCAGGCCACGAAAATATCACTTCAACCACAATGCCATAGCTGGCGAATGATCCCAGCATTAAACCAATACTTTTTATTACCGGGATTAAGGCGTTGGGCAGTACATGACGAAGTAGTATTTTAGCCGTGTGTAAACCGCGAGCTTCAGCTGCACGAATATAAGTCTGATTCATCACATTTAAAATGGCTTGTCGAGTGATCCTTACCACCAATGTAAAAGGAAGCACTGCTAAAGTGACAGCCGGTAAAATTAAGTGTAATAAAGCATCATGAAATGCAGGAATACGGTAACTAGAATCGGATAATAAAGTGTCGACCAGCATGAAACCTGTCACAGGTTCAATTTCATAAAGTAAATTGATTTGACCTGAAATGGGCAGCCAACCAAGATTCACCCCAAACCACATAGATAAGGTCAAGCCGAGCCAAAATACCGGAATAGAATAGCCTGTTAAGGTGATGGCTAAAATACTGCGTTGCAGTGCTTTGTTATTACCTAATGCGGCTAGCACGCCAATGGGTACACCAAAAAACACAGCTATAAAACCTGAAAACAATGATAATTCAAAAGACGCAGGTAGTACTGCTTCAAGCTCTTCTAAAACCTCTTGCTGCGAGTTACTGGAAATACCAAAGTTACCCGATAAGCGTTGGCGCAAGTAGGCAGTAAACTGCAGTAATTGGTTATCATGTAGTTGATAGTCTTGGTCTATTTGCTGTTGTTGTTCAAGCGTTGGATATTGAACCCCTGATAGTGAGTACGCTTTACTGACAGGAAACTGTCCCGACGCCATAAAGAGTACGGCCACCATGACTAGAGATGTGGCCATAAACAGGGTTATGCGACTAAAAAGATAACGCCACATTTATTCAGTTCCCTCTATTGCTTGAGTTGTTTTGGCGAAGGAAATACCGCCATAAGGCCTAATTTGCATGGCGGTAATATTGCTTTTCTTCAACACCACTTTTTTGGCATGTGCGATTGTTACTAGCGGAACTTGATCGCTAATAATAGCTTCTGCTGATTGATAAAATGCTTTGCGTTCAGGTTGAGTCGATACACTCTGAGCTTGGGTTAGCAGGTGTTCAAAGTCTTTGTTGCACCAGCGAGAGCGATTATTGTTAGAGGCTAATGCGGCGCAGCTTAACAATGGAGTAAAAAAGTTATCTGGATCGCTATTATCCGCATTCCAACCAATCAACACTGAATCATAATTCGAACTGGCTAGCTTTTGGGTGAATACACTCCAATCATAGCTAATGATATTCAGTTTTACGCCAATACGGGCTAAATCGGCCTGAATGAGCTCCGCTGTTTTCAATGCACTCGGATTATAAATTCGTGCAACAGGCATGGCCCACACATTAATGGATAAGTTAGATACACCTGCTTGGTGCAGTAATACTTTGGCTTTTTCTGGGTTATATTCATTTGGAGATAAGTTTTTGCTGTAAGCCCAAGATGCTGGCGGTAAAACACCTGTCGCCTCCACAGCGGTATCGTTATATACCACGTCTAGAATATTGTTTTTATCAATAGCATGCGCAAGTGCTCGTCTTACACGAACATCATCTAATGGCGGTTTTTGAGTATTAAATGCCCAAAATGCTACGTTTAGTCCAGGTTTAGCATCGATAATAATATCTTTATGTTGGTCAAGCACTGCCAACTCACCAGCTTTGGGTAATGCAGACACGCTGCAGTCTCCGGTAATTAATTTAGCAATTCGTGCGGTGCTTCTTGGGGTGATATCAAATACTAATTGATCAATTTCAACCGTAGGGCCCCAATAGACAGGATTCTTTTTAAAGCGAATATATTCGTTTTTCACATACTGGCTGAGCTGAAAAGGTCCTGTGCCTACTGCGTAGTAATCGATATCTTCAGGAGTGCCTTGGGCTAACAGTTGATAACCATATTCTGCCGATAATACAACGGCAAAATCAGTAGCCAAATTAGATAAAAAAGAAGCGTCTTTTCGAGTTAAATGAAAGATAACCTGGTAGTCGTTTACTTTTTCAATGTAGCCAATTAAATCAGCAAAACCAATACTTTGAAAAAAAGGATAACCGGTTCTGCTGACTAGATGATATGGGTGTAATGGATCAATAATCCGATTAAATGAAAACAACACATCATCGGCATTAAAGTCTCTTGCGGGAGTAAAATGGCGAGTTTTATGAAAACTCACATGTTCACGTAAAGTAAAAACATAGCTTAAACCATCATCGGACACCTGCCATGATGTGGCCAATCCAGGTGTGATCTCGGCTTTTTCTTGGCTGTAATTAACGAGTCTACTGTAAATTTGATGTGAAGTGGCATCAATAGTGGTACCTGAAGTAACAAGTTGAGGGTTAAAGCTTTCAGGGTTACCTTCGCTGCAATACACAAGGCCAGAAGGCAATTGCACTTGTCCGCATGCAGCCAGCACGATACTGGAGAGACATAAAGACATCTGCTGATACCAGCGTTTTACTATAACAGGCATAGAGTGATCATTTTTTATCGACTTTGAGTGGGTATTTTAACAGTGTTCATTGCATTGGGGCAATGAGCATATCCTAGCTAGATTCAGCTCTTGTCGAGTAAGTTGTACTTTTTCAAAATACCTCGAAGCTGATGATAGCTTAAGCCTAACAAATCGGCGGTTTTTTTCTGATTATATTGGCCTTCAGCTAATGCTCGTTGCAATAATTCTATTTCACTGTTTTCGGTGTATTCTTTAAAATCAATCGGGAATTCGATGCTGTTAAGCACGACTGATGTTTCCGTTTTAACATTTAACTCAGTCGATTCAGTCACAGATGCTGGAGCGTGTTCAATTGGAATTGATTGACGCTCACGGGTTTTGACACGATTTACAGGGCGATAGGGTGATGCAAAAGGATCTAAAATAATATGATCAATTTCTTGGCCATCAGCCCCTTCGCGGTAAACACTTCGCTCGACGACATTTTTTAATTCACGGATATTTCCTGGCCAACTGTGCATCATTAATTGTTCTACTGCCAGCGGGCTAAAACCACTGAAATATTCCAGCGATAGTTGTCTTGCCATGCTAATCGCAAAATGTTCAGCTAGTGGCATAATGTCTTCGGTTCTATGTCTTAATGGTGGCAAGGTGATCACATCAAAGGCTAAACGGTCGAGTAAATCAGCTCGAAATTCACCATTATCAGCCAAAGTAGGTAAATCTTCATTAGCAGCACAAATAAGTCGAACATCAGATTGAACCGTTTTACTGCCACCCACTCGTTCAAATTCACCATATTCGATAACACGTAATAGCTTTTCTTGGATCAACCCGGAAGTGTTGGCTAACTCATCTAAAAACAGTGTTCCACCATCGGCACGCTCAAAACGGCCTTCGTGTCGTCCTTTTGCACCGGTAAATGCACCTGACTCATGGCCAAAGAGTTCACTTTCAAGTAAGTTTTCACTTAATGAAGAACAATTGAGTTTAATAAAACTTTGATCCCAACGAGGGGATAAGTAATGAAGTCGTTCGGCAATTAATTCTTTACCCGTACCACGCTCACCAATAATGAGCACCGGCTTAGATAATGGCGCGACTTTAGACACATGTTCTAATACTTCAAGTAGTGCATTAGATTGGCCGATGAGATTGTCTTGCTGGAATTGTTTGCTCACAGTTAGCTTACTCGCAAAATTGTTAGTGAATTAGACTAATAATTGGTGAAAATCATAATAAATGGCTTGAGTGTTAAAAGAAAGCAAAAGTTAAATATTTGTTTAAGCCTATGATGTTGTTGCATTTGTAAATGTTGGCACGTAATGTGTAATACCAACTGCGACATCCACGTTAATTATGAGGAACACATTATGGGAATTTTCTCTCGCTTCGCAGATATCGTTAATTCTAATATCAGCGCAATACTTGATAAAGCCGAAGATCCAGAAAAAATGGTCCGTCTTATCATTCAAGAAATGGAAGACACACTTGTTGAAGTACGTTCAACCTCCGCTAAAGTATTGGCAGAGAAAAAAGAATTACTTCGTCGGATTGCTCGTGTTCAAGAGCAAGTTCAAGATTGGCAGAATAAAGCTGAGTTAGCGTTATCCAAAGATCGTGAAGACTTAGCCAAAGCCGCGTTGAGTGAAAAGCAAAAAACAGTGGGTTTATTGCAAACACTTGAAATGGAACTGCAAGTTGTTGAAGAGCATGTAGCTCGTTTAAAAGATGAAATCGCTCAACTTCAAGAAAAATTGAATGATGCTCGTGCCCGTCAAAAAACCATCATAATGCGTAAGCAAACTGCCACTTCACGTTTAGAAGTCAAAAAGCAGCTTGATTCAAGCAAAATCGATGATGCAATGATGAAGTTTGAACAATACGAGCGCCGAGTTGAAGGACTTGAAGCACAAGTAGAAGCATATGATTTAGGTAAAAAGAACGTTCTAGCTGACGAGTTTGCAGCATTAGAAGCAGAAGACTCTGTGAATGATGAATTAGCAGCATTAAAAGCAAAAATGAGTGCGAAAGCACAACCTAAATCTAAAGCGTAAATTTATTCAGAGGTGAGTTATGGATATGGATCTTCTTATTGCACCAATTATCATCTTTATGGTTGTTGTGGCACCTATCTGGTTGGTTCTTCATTATCGCAGTAAGCGACAAGTGAGCCAGGGGCTCACCGAGGAAGAATTTAACCAGCTTAATGGTCTCATTGCGAAAGCTGAAAAAATGAGCGGTCGCATTGAAACATTAGAAGCGATTCTAGATACTGAATCACCAGAATGGAGAGCGAAACATGGTCCCATCTAATGGTCGTACTCTATACCGCAACCCAAAAAATGGTAAAGTGGCTGGGGTGTGTTCAGGTATTGCAGATTACTTTAACTTTGAAACATGGCTAGTGCGAGTCATTGCTGTGTCGATATTCTTACTCGGTGGAACAGGGATTGTGTTTGTTGTTTATATTGCCTTATGGATGATATTAGACATCAAACCACAAAACTTAGACAACAAAGAACATCACAAAGATATTGAAATTAAAAAGAAAATTTGGCAAGCAGGTGAACCTGCAAAGCAAGCGTTGTTTGATGTTAATCGTCAATTTAACGGATTAGAACTCCGTTTAAGACGACTCGAAGAACATGTCACCTCAGACAACTTTGATCTTAAACGCCAAATCAATAGTCTTTAATCCTTCTAATGGGCGGTTATCCGCCCGTGTTTTTTGGGGAGCCATCAGCCATCATGAGATTTTTAGATCGTTCCTTGTTTAAAGTCAGCCAAACGGCTCAGTCTATTGTTAATCGCAGTACCGATCGTCATGTTAGATTAGCCGTCACTGGGTTATCCGGTGCAGGTAAAACCGCTTTTATTAGTGGCTTAGTCAATCAGTTATTGCATGCCGGCAAAGGTGCCAAGCACAATCCTTTACCATTATGGCAAGTGGCTCGCGAAGGTCGACTAATTGCTGTCAACCGCGCCATGCAACCCGATTTAGACATTGCCAGTTTTGATTATCAAGGCGCAATGAATGCATTATGTTCGTCACCTCCGTATTGGCCTGCTTCAACCAAAAACATTACCGAATTACGTTTAGCCATTAAGTATCAGCCTCAACAAGGTTTGTTAGCAAAGCTAACTGATACCGCAACCTTGTATGTGGATATTGTTGATTATCCAGGTGAGTGGTTACTTGATTTACCTATGCTTAAACAAGATTTTACTCAATGGTGTTTATCACAACAGGTTAATGTGACATGTTTACGTCATTCCCCCTTATTTAGCGCATTTACCCAAGCTGTAGAGAAGTTAGAGTTAAGCCAATTAGCTGATGAGCAGCAACTTAAGTACATTGCTGATTTGTACCAAACTTTATTGGTCGACTTGGTTAGACAACAGGGATTTTATCACGCTCAACCAGGGCGTATGTTGTTACCGGGCGAATATGAAAATACCCCGTTATTGACATTTTTCCCATTGCTTACCTTAAGCCCAATTCAGCATTCAGAGTTATCAGCAAGTCCAAGCGATTCAAATTATCATGTCCTTAAGCGCCGTTATGAACAGTACGTATCACAAGTTGTTAAGCCATTTTACCGCGACTACTTTTCTCGATTTGATCGCCAACTAGTGTTGGTTGACTGTTTAAATGCACTTAATCATGGTCAGGCACAGTTTAATGATATGGGGCGCGCATTAAACAGCATTATGGAAAGTTTTCAGTTTGGCCAGTCGAGCTTAATTAGGCGATTATTTTCACCGCGGATAGACAAAGTGCTTTTTGCTGCCAGCCAAGTAGACAGAGTGACCCGTGATCAGCAAAGCCATGTGCTTAGTTTGTTAACCGCAATGCTGCAACAAAGCCAGCATTATGCCAACTTTGAAGGCAGTGAAGTTGAAACCATGGCGATAAGTGCGATTAAGGCTACTCAACACGGGATGGTTAATATAGAGGGTGTTCAACAAGAAGTGGTAAAAGGCACTGGGCTTGATGGTAAGCAAGTCACCGTATACCCAGGAGATGTGCCCACATCATTACCCGATGCAGAGTTTTGGCAACAACAAGGGTTTAGCTTTAGTGCTTTCCTACCGCCCAATTTGAGCCATATCCATGATAATAATCCGCAATTCGAACACATTCGTCTCGACCATCTCTTGGAGTTTCTATTAGGCGATAAATTGTCTTAATGGTTTTATTTTGAGAATAAATGTGAGCATTAGTTATGAATGAACCTACACGTAATTCGCCGATAAAAAAATCGCAAATATTTACCGAGTCAGATCTTATTGTGACAGATGAGAACCCATCGGCTGAAGAAGCAATTAAGCCGACTAAATCATTTGAAGAAATTGACTTTATTTGTGAGCAATCGCTATCAGAATTGCCAGCAGCAATGGACGACAGCATTAAACCTGCAAAGGCTAAGCGTTGGTCGTTATTGGCTACACTATCGGTAATTGGTTTGGTGTTATTGGTTATCGTACAAACCGTGATGGGGTTACTTGACTCTTTTCAACAAAGTCCGTGGTTATTTGGTTTTTATGCCTCTGTGTTATCCATTGTTAGCTTATGGGCCACAGTCATTACGGTTAAAGAATGGCGTAAGTTGGTTAATCTTAAACAAGTCAGTGATCATCAAAGCACAGCTGAGCGATTATCCCAAAGCATGCAAATGGGCGAAGCCAAAACGTTTTTGGCACCAATATTAGCCAAATACCCAAATAATCAGGCTAAACAACAATATTTACAAGCCTGTAGCCATGAACATAATGATGCAGAAATCGTGTTGTTATTTGAAGATATTGTGCTATCCGAGCGCGATTTACTGGCGAAGAAACGCGTTAACCGCTTTGCTGCTGAGTCGGCATTATTATTAGCAGCAAGCCCATTAGCTGCACTGGATATGGCGATTATCTTGTGGCGAAATCAAAAAATGATTAATGAAGTCGCTGCCATTTATGCCGTGGAGCTGGGTTACTGGAGCCGCATAAAACTGATTCGTAGTATTGTGACGAATATTATTTATGCTGGCAGTACCGAGGTGATTACCGATTTAGGTACCCAATTATTATCAGTAGAAATGACCGGCAAGGTGTCTGCTCGAATTGCACAAGGGCTTGGCGGTGGTTTACTTACTGCAAGGTTAGGGTATCAAGCCATGAGCTTGTGTCGGCCGATCGCATTTAACAAACACAACAAGCCTAAATTATCCCACGTTCATCAACATTTACTCGGTGAATTAAAGCAGTTTACTTCGTCAATGATGTCTAAAAGTAAACCGAAACAAAGTCAGACTGTTGATAGTAGCGAATAAAATAGTGTTTTTTTTGTACAATTCGATTTTGTTGACTACAGTTAGCCTCCGATTCGGAAATCGTATAGCGTTCTGAATCTTTCGAGCTTGGTAATGGAGCAGGATGCATACCAGCAAACTAAGGAAGAAAGGAGATTTTCATGAAGTTATCATTGACATTAACTGCATTAATTACGTGTTTATGTTGTTTACTCAGCAGTAATTCTTTTGCTGCAGAAGCGGCAAAAGCAATGGCAGAGCCTACAAAGAAAGTCACAAAATCGATTGAGAAAAAGTCAACGGCTATGCAAAAGGTCAATATCAATAAAGCCAGCGCTGAGGAATTACAAGCACTGAAAGGTATTGGGCAAGCCAAAGCAAAAGCGATTGTTGACTATCGAACCAAAAACGGCAAATTTACCGATCTGAAACAGTTAACCATGGTGACAGGAATTGGTGAAAAGTTAGTTAGCCAGAATACCGAGAATATGAGCTTCTAACTGAGACGCTTATTAATACAAAAACGGAAGCTATTGCTTCCGTTTTTTATTTCAGCGAGCCCAAATACAGGTTAACTAATACAGGTTAACTATTGTGCATTAAGTGCTTGGCCATTGGTGTCGATAGATTCATTACCCATTAAGAATAAATAAGTCGGCATAATTTGCTCAGCTGTTTTTAGTGTTTGTGGATCTTCAGCTGGATAAGCTTTTGCTCGCATTTCTGTACGAGTCGCACCTGGGTTAATACTATTAACCCTTACAGAGGTATTATCACACTCATCAGCTAATACTTGCATCATGCCTTCGGTGGCAAATTTAGAAAATGCATAAGGACCCCAATAAGCACGACCTTTACGTCCAACACCGCTTGAAGTAAACACAATTGAAGCATGCTCGGCTTTACGCATAATAGGCAATAATGACTTGGTCATGATGGCTTGAGCCGTGACATTAACCTTTAAAATGGTTTCAAGCGAGGTTAAATCAATATGCTCAAATGGACCTAATGCCCCCAACTGAGATGCGTTATGCAATAAACCATCTAAATGACCAAACTGCTCGGCAATGGTGTCTGCCATATCAATATAATTCTGTTCGGTCGCGCCTTTCATATCTAACGGCACAATGGCTGGCTTTGGATAACCGGCATTAACAATTTCATCGTATACATTTTCGAGTTTTTTAACGGTTTTACCTAGTAAAATTACCGTTGCGCCGTGTTTGGCAAATTCGATTGATGCTGCACGACCAATACCGTCTCCAGCGCCCGTAACCAAGATTGTTTTGTTATTGAGTAAATCTTTTGCAGCTTGATATTCCAACATGATTGATTATTTCCTCTTAGCGCAATCGCCCGTCAAATCTAGTACCGGATAAAAAATAAACGACCGTTTGAAACAAATGATTAATAATTGTATGTGAATAGGTCATTTGCATGTAACAAACTTGTAGCTAACTCAATAATTTTACGTTAACTTGAGAATAGTTAAGGACTAACATAAGTCCTTATGGTCGCATGATAGGACTATTGTGACCAATTCTTGGGGAAAACAAAATTATTAAAACAAGATTTGGGGAAAAAAGATGAAAAGACTCATTTTGGGTGTTGCAATAACATCTGCTCTTGGCTTGACAGCATGTGGTGGCGACAGTTTTAACGAAGCAGTAGATAATGCTGAGCCGTTAGTACCTGTTTCACATATGCAGTTTGATCCGGCTAATAGCAAATTACCATTACCAAACGATTTACTTTTTAGTGGCACAACCGATGGCACATTAAATATACCTGGTGAGGATGGCGTAGATTATGTTAACCCTCAGCTGGCATTAGGCGCATTAGACGGCTGGTCAACGAGTTCTCCTATTTCAATCACTGTCGAACTTGCTAATGATTTACAGGGCAATGCATTAACGTTGGATGCCGCCTCGGTATTTCAACCAGGTGCAGTACGCATGTTTGAAGCGACAGTAGGCGGCGCATTATCAAGAGATGCAGAGTGTCAATCAGCACCTTCAGTTTCAGCCTGTAAAGTGGGCGAAGAGCTTCAATTTGGCGTTGACTTCGTATCAAAAGCATCAGGCAATAAAGTTGCCATCGTACCGATTAAACCATTAAAGGCTGGCCAGTCTTATATCTATGTGACTACCGATCTTATTCAAGACTCGTTAGGCCGTGGTATTGCTCCGTCGACAACCTATGGTCTGTTAAAGTTAGATTTTGAAACTCAGCAGCTTGAAACAGAACAACAAAAAATGCTGCAGTATCTGGTCAACAGTTATGAAAAAGGTGTTGCTGCAACACATGGCGTTGACCCTGAATCGATTAGTTTTTCTGGTTTATTCACCACTCAGTCAGTCGCTGATGTGTATGAAACCACTAAATTATTGATGGCTTCTAATCCTGCTTACACACCTTCATTTGTGCAAGCTCCTACGCCAACAGGATTCACTGTTGCTCAGGCTGCTGGGTTAACGCCAGCATCGGGTGCAGCCTATGTAGTCGCCGATATGGCTGATCTTTATACTGCCAAAATTAAACTGCCAATCTACGGTGATTGTTCATCAGCTGGCTGTGTGATCCCAATCGTCGATGGTGCTCCAACAGCACCTAATGGCCGTTGGTTTGCTCAAGGCGACAGCCCTGTGTCGGTATTGCTAGCTTTACAGGCTGGTACATTAAGCCAAGCTAACTTTTTTGCACAAGCATCTGATAACGGTGTAGATCCTCAAGCAGCGTTGGGTAATCCTGCATTGCTTGCAGGTAAACAGTGGAAACTTGACGATGGTACTGCTGCAGATAAAACAAAACATTTAACTAAGTTTAACCCTATCCCGGCTATCAAAGGTTATGAAACTGTTTCAGTTCAAATTACCTTACCGAATGCGGCTAAGCTTGCAGCATTTACCGCTGCGCAAGGTGGAACTTTTGTCCCTCCAACAAGTGGTTGGCCAACAACAATTGCAATGCATGGTTTAGGTGGTGGTAAAGAAATGGCACTAGCTTATGCTGGTACATACGCAGCAGCTGGTGTTGCTACTATTGCGATTGATATGCCATTGCACGGTGCTCGTTCATTTGACTTAGACAAAGACGGCACTTATGAGATCTCTGCTACAGCCCCTGCATTTGGTCCTGTAGTAGGTACACCTGATGCGTTCACGAATGGTAATCCATTAGTGTTTGTTAACATTGCCAGCACATTAACTGTGCGTGACAATTTCCGTCAAGCAACTTTAGACCATTTAGGTTTAAGATTATTATTGACTGGAATGGCGCAACAACTCGCTGCAGCAAATCAACCTCAAGTATTTGATGTGTCTAAAATCAGTGCTCAAGGTTTGAGTTTAGGTGGCATTGTGGGCACTACGTTCTCTACTTATGCCAGTACTGGATTAGTTAATCCTATGACGGGTGATGCTTTGCCTAACGCTTATGCAATTAATGCAGCATCGTTAGTCGCACCTGCTGGTGGTTTAGCTGGAGCATTTGCGGGTTCTGCTGCATTTGGTCCACAGTTATTTGCTAATGTCACAGCCTCTAGTACGTTTGCCGCTCTCGTTACTGCTGCAAATACTGCAGGTTATGAGGAAGGTAGCGCCGAGTATGCTGCTTTAGTTCAAGCTGTGTATGCTGAATTTATACCGACATTTGCTTTTGCAGTGCAAACAGCAGTCGATTCTGCTGACCCAATTAACCATGGCGAAAAATTAGCTGCTACTGGTTTACCGGTGCATTTAATTGAAATAGTTGGCGATGGTGCAGGTAACTTAGGTGACCAAACATTACCTAACAGCGTTGAAGGTTTCCCATTATCGGGTACTGAACCGTTAATTGCCTCGCTAGCGCTAGGATGTGTAGATACAACTACACCGGGTTCTGGTGCTGTACGCTTCTCTAAAGGTCATCATAGTTCGATTGTTAGCCCTGGTGAAGTAGATGGCGTTACCGACGGTATGGCTGCTGCCGCGACTGTTGAAATACAGTCTCAAGTTGCAGGTTTTGCAAAATCAACGGGATTAGGACAAGCAACGATTGTTGTGACTAATAGCGATGTGATCCAAAGCTGTAACTAATGCTTACTAATTAGTGCGCAATATCTTAAAAAACCCAGCAATTAGCTGGGTTTTTTATTGTCTACTTATTGGTTATTACTGTTAAAATACCGCGAGATTGTCATCCCTGTATGGAGCGAGTTTTGGAATTTTTATATGAATACGGCCTATTTTTAGCAAAAGCGGTAACCATTGTTGTCGCTATTCTAGCGGTAGTAATATTTGTGCTGGCGGCTAGCATGAAAAATAAATCTGATAAAGGTGAGCTAAGACTGACTGATATTTCAGATGAACTTATGCAGTTAAAGCATCAGTTGAAAGAAGAGTTACTGCCTAAAAAGCAATTTAAAGCCTATGAAAAGCAAGTAAAAGCAGCCGAAAAAGCTGCTGAGAAACAAAACTTAACCAAAGGCAAAGTATTCGTTATCGATTTTAAAGGCAGTATAGATGCCAATGAAGTCTCGTCATTACGCCAAGAAGTGACCGCAATTATAACCATCGCAGATAAAGACGACCAAGTGTTGGTCAATGTTGAAAGTGGTGGCGGCATGGTTCATGGATATGGCCTCGCTTCAAGCCAGTTAGACCGTTTGCGTCAAGCCAATATCCCGTTATCTATTTGCGTAGATAAAGTGGCTGCAAGTGGTGGTTATATGATGGCGTGTGTGGCTAATAAGGTTTACGCCGCACCGTTTGCGATAGTGGGCTCAATTGGGGTGATTGCGCAAATCCCCAACTTTAATCGTCTGCTAAAAAATCATGATATTGATTATGAGCAGCACACTGCTGGTGACTTTAAACGTACCTTAACCGTTTTTGGTGAAAACACTGATGAAGGCAGAGCTAAGTTTCAACAGGAATTAGAAGAAACTCACGTGCTTTTTAAAGAGTTTGTCGGCCGTTATCGTCCTAATATGGACATTGCTAAAGTCGCCACTGGTGAACATTGGTATGGCCAACAAGCAATTGATTTAGGGCTTATTGATGCGGTTTCTACCAGCGATGATGTAATTTTAGACTTGGTTAACACCCATCAAGTGATTAAAATTCAATATCAAATGAAGAAAAAGCTAGCGGATAAAATTGCTCATGGCGTTTCACTATCAGTGACCACTATGATGAATCGTTTTGCGGAGCGTAATCAATCGGTGTAGTACAGTAACAGCAGTACACCGCAATTGATTAAAGAAAAAACGACAGCCAAGGCTGTCGTTTTTTATATTGCAAAGCTTATGAGTGGCTAAGCTTTGTAACTGATGTGTTGATGGAAACGTAAAATGACATCGGCGTGTTCTTTATCAATGTCGAACTCATTGGTAAATACACGTATAGCTTCTTCAACTTGATTCATAAAGCGACCATAACCTTCATCAGTTTCATCACTTTTACCTGCGACAATCACAAATCGGAAAACGTCTACAAGCTTGTTCGCATCCCAGTGACAAATTGGCTCAGGTGATTCGGCATGAGGATCAAACCCGACCATCTGAAACTCATTTGTACTGGTTAATTGCTCATACTTACTGTTACGTACTAGCGGTATTTTACCATTAGCAACTACTGCAACACGATTAAGCTGTTTGCTTTTTGTCGCTTCGATAAATTTGTCACATACCTTTTGATAAACACTGGTAAAGTCGGTGGTATCATTTGCAAGTAACTGCTTCTTGATACGACGATCAACTGGAATGTTAATGGTGACATAATTGAGCGTGCTGACATTTTCTGGAAGCTCGCAATGACGTCGGTGATAGCGACTATCAACAGCACGTAATTTATAACCGTAGGTTTCTTTTAGTCCTTTGGCTTTGGCAAAGAAGTCATAAGAAATATGCTGGTGGTCACGGACTTTAATTGGCACATTTTTAACAGGTAATAATGGTTTTAATTCAGCTATAAATTTTTTCACATGAGAGTGAAATTCCGCCGAATTACTGCGAAGGTCATTGCCTGTGGCTAAAAATACAATTCTAAGTTTTCTAGCTCTAAAGCCTGCAACGCTGTGTAAACGGTTAGCTTCATGGTGTGCAGGGTTATAGAAAAAACGTAATTGCTCGTCTGTGGTTAAGCAATAAGCCTCACTGTGATAGCGGACCATAGGTAATTTATCAGTGGTGACAACGTGAACGTTGTACAATTCTTGTTTTTCGGCTAGTTGATAGACAAGTTTACTAAACTCATCATAACAAGTTTCTAAATCACTGTATGCATTAAGATATTCATCAGTTAACGGAAAACCAATGGTAATGTATTGATTTTTACGTGTTGCTGTTGGCAGGTATACTTTTTTTTGACGACTGACGGACATATTATTTCCTTATTGCCTTTGTTGTTGTCTAAAGTTTATCGTTATATGTTTATGCTTATTTAATGCGCTTGCTGAGTGTCCATTTTAAACATTGATGCTTAAATTAAAATGACTTTCGATCACTTTATTAAAATGTTTTTAACATGCTGAACAAAACTTGTTCAATTTTAAGTGTTTACTCGGATAAAGCTTGTGTGATCCAAGGTAACATTAACAGCGTAATAGTGTCTTGAGCTTGTTCATTTGGATGAATTCCATCGCGCTGCATAAGTGCTTTGTCGGTGGCAATATCTTGCATGAAAAAAGGGATCAACTTAATTGTATATTGTTCGGCCAGTTGATGGTAAATCTGAGTAAAAGATTTGGCATACCTAGGGCCGTAATTCGGTGGTACCATAATCTCAGTTAATAACACTTTGGCGCCTTGTTGCTGCGATAGGGTAATGATTTTTGTAAGATTTGATTTCAGTTTATTAGGCGGAAAACCTCGCAGTCCGTCGTTACCACCTAGTTCAATGACAATCAGATCAGGTTTGCTTGAGGCCAGTAAACTCGGGAGTCTACGCAATCCTCCCGCCGTTGTTTCACCACTAACAGAACCATTAATTACCTGATGTTGAGGCAACTGGTTACGTAACAATTGTACCCATCCCTGATCTTCTGGCATGCCATAACCTGCACTTAAGCTATCACCTAATATCAAAATCGTGGCAGCATAGGTTGGTACACTCATAACTATCAGTATAAACACGCTGGTAAGCACGCGTTTAAGTGACGAATATAAGAAGGATTGTATGTCTAATAATATCGATCGAAATACCAGTGCCATTACTGTAACTAACCTCAATAAAACTGTCGTGACCCAAGAGGGAGAGTTGACTATCCTCAACGGCATTAATATAGAAGTCAAGCAAGGAGACAGTATCGCCATTTTGGGGCCATCAGGTTCAGGTAAGTCGACACTATTGGGGTTACTTGCAGCATTAGATACTCCTACCTCTGGTGAGATAGTGTTAGATGGCGTGGCATTATCTGGATTAAATGAAGAGCAAAAAGCAGCGCTTCGTAAGCAAAAAGTCAGTTTTATTTTTCAGTCATTTATGTTGGTTGATACCTTAACCGCGCTTGAAAACGTTATGCTACCCGCAGAGCTTGCTGGGGTGAAAGATGCCAAGCAGAAAGCCCAAACCATGCTTAATCGCGTTGGTTTATCTCATCGATTAAATCATTTACCTAAACAATTATCGGGTGGTGAACAGCAACGAGTGGCGATTGCCAGAGCTTTTATTTGTGAACCCAAAGTGCTGTTTGCAGATGAACCAACAGGCAACTTAGACATTGTAAATGGCGATAAAATTGCTGATATGTTGTTTGCGTTAAACCAAGAAAGTGACACCACGTTGGTGCTAGTGACGCATGATTTGCATTTAGCAAAACGTTGCGCACGCCAATTAGTGATGGAAAATGGTCATTTATCTGAACCATACGCAGATAATCTGAAGGCTGCCCATGTGAGCGCGGAACATGTTGAGGAGGTTAATTAATGGAGTGGCAAATTGCGTGGAGATTGTTTAAACGTGAACTCGCTCAAGGGCAATTAATTCTTATCGTGTTGGCTATTACGTTAGCGGTGTTGTCCGTGACCGGGCTAGCGCGGGTTAGTGAGCGTTTACAAGTGGCCATTAATGGCGAAGCCTCTAACTTTATTGCCGCTGACCGTATTATTGACTCTCCGGTTGAACTTGATTCACAAGTCCTTACTGTTGCCGATGAGTTAGGCCTTGCCCACGTCACTAACATGCAATTTAACTCGATGGTGTATTCGGGCGATAAATTTCAATTAGTGACCGTTAAAGCAGTAGGTGAGGGCTATCCGTTAAAAGGCGATATAGAGCTGAGTAACGGTGTCACTCGAGCATTACCAAGCAAGGGACAAGCATGGTTTGAAAATCGCTTAGGTGGTTTGCTTGGCTACCCTAAAAGCATTGAATTGGGTAATAGTGAGTTATCGCTAACCGAAGAGATTAGTCGTTTACCGGATGCGGGGTTTAATCCGTTTGCGTCTTCACCAGTATTACTCATCCGTTTAGATGATGTGGCTGCGACGGGTATTATTCAACCCGGTAGTCGGGTGACGTATTTATACCAATTTACTGGTAATGCAGAGCAATTAACAGCATTTGAACTGCAAGCTAAACCTTTGCTCAATAACAGTCAACGTTGGGTAGATGTGCAATCGGGAGATTCCCCGATAGCTTCAGCTGTGCAGCGTGCGGAGCGTTTTTTACTGCTAGCCAGTTTACTTGGGATTGCGTTGGCGTGCGCTGCCATTGGTATTGCAGCGCAGCGTTACTGCCAACGCCATTATGATGTTGTGGCCATGCTGAAAACCTTTGGCGCTTCAGGCAAGCAAATTCGGGTGTTATTCGGACTGCATTTGTCGTTAGTGACCTTGTTGGGTATTGCACTGGGGTTACTGGGCGGGTTATTGCTCGACATTGGCATTACGGCATTTTTACCACCAGAAATAGCAGCTTATTCTCCACCGTATTTACGCCCTGTTTTATTAGGTGTAAGCACGGGACTGATCAGTGCATTTATGTTTTCTGCTTATCCGTTAATGCGGCTGTTAGCCATTCCGCCATTAAGAGTATTGCAGCGCCAATTAGAAGGCTTGCAGCTGGGCATGTGGCTCCATTTACTATTAAGCTTGGCCGCAATGGCCTTGTTGGGGTATTTGTATTCAAGAAGTTTAGCATTGACGATGACAGTGGTACTTGCAGTATTGTTGTTAGGTTTTTTACTCAGTGTGCTGGGCTTTGTGATGATCCGTTTTGGTCATGGCATTGGCATGAAAACCACCAATCCTTTTCAATTAGCACTAGCCGGTCTGCGTCGTAGAGCTCGTCAAAATGCTGTGCAATTGGTTGGATTTAGCAGTGCATTGGTATTATTGCTAACCATCTTGGCTTTGCGTCAAGATTTACTCAATGAATGGCAAAAGCAGTTACCAGAAAATGCACCTAACTACTTTCTAGTTAATATTGCCCCTGAGGATGCTAAGCCGTTAAACGACTTTTTAAGCCTAAATCATATTAACGCGACTGATATTTATCCTGTGGTGCGCGGTCGACTCACTCATATAAATGACGAAGAATTGATTTCAGGTAAACAAGCTGAAAACGGTGCTGAAGGGCGAGTGGGGATTTCTCGCGAACTAAACTTGACCTATCGAGATACTTTACCGCCAAATAATAAGTTGCTTGAGGGCAAGTTTAATCAAGCTGCTGATGATGTTTCGGTTGAGTCCGGTGTCGCTGATAGGCTAGGAATTATACTTGGCGACAAGCTCACTTATAGCATCGATAATCAATCATTTTCGGTGAAGGTTGCCAGTATTAGACAGGTTCAGTGGGAAACCCTACAACCTAACTTTTACATGATATTCACCCCTGAAGCGTTGGCGCCATTTGCCTATACTTCGATGGCCAGTTTTCACCTTAATGATGCGCAATTAGCGGCGGATGGTAGCTTACTGAGCGCCAATCAAGTGGTATTACAACTAATCCAACAATTTCCAACAATATCGATTATTGATGTTGGGGCGATGGTTGAGCAGTTGCGACAAATTATCGATCAAGTGTCGTTGTCATTGTCATTGGTGTTGGCATTAGTGTTGTTGGCCAGTGCTTTGGTGTTGATTGCGCAAACGGAAGCTGGCATGGCGACTCGACAACGAGAACTCGCGGTGTTGCGAACTTTTGGCGCATCGGGTTGGTTACTTCGTGTTTCTACTGGAATTGAGTTTGCTTTGCTTGGTGCAATTGCCGGTTTATTAGCGGTGATTGTGGCAGAATTTGCTTTATACATGTTAAAAACTCAAGTGTTTGAGCTGGTTGTATATATGCATTGGCCGTGGTGGGCTATTACTCCAGTCGCAGGGGCGGTAATTGTGGCTATTTTAGGTGTTTGGCGTTGTCGACAGTTATTGAATATGTCTTGCAGTGAGATGCTAAAAGCGGGTTAAAACACCGGCTAAAAGTATAAAAGGGAGATGCTTAGTCATCTCCCTTTTTTACATTAGTTCATATGGCTACTTTGATCGCATTTTATATTGGGTTGGACAATACGCTCTATCAGTACCTTCAGGTCGTAATTTAAGGTGTTTAGTTTTACGGCCACTGACTCGTGCACGCCATAATTTAAAACTACTGTGTTTAAGTGAATTGCGCATGAGTTTAATCACATTAGATTCATTTAAACCGTAAAGATGTTCAATAGCTTCAAATGGCGTTCGGTCTTCCCATGCCATTTCAATTATCCTTGAAGTCTCGTGCGGTGATAGCATGGCGTTTGATAATGTTTATTGGGTTTGCACCTTAGTACGTGAGTTATCAGCATTTAGATTAATCAATTTAGAATATGTGTTTAACGTATTGGATGTTGAATGATTATCTGAACAGCATATTAGCGGACAGCTAGATTCTGACATTACTAGGTTGTTGCTCATTATCGATGATGAGTGCGGTAGGTTAATATTATTTCACCCGCCAAACAGTGTTATAAAATATACCAAGTCACATTAACTTCGGATTACTCAGCAGGGCAAGCACTTGTTTTATCTCTTAATCGTTTTTAAGTTGGTTTACTGTATAGTTAAGTTATATTGAATAGTGCTCCGAATCGATCTCGTGGAGTGTAGGGCTAATTTTGTGACAAAGTGTAAGTGCTGAAGATTCATAATTTAGTCCATCACGATACATAGTTGTAGAGGCAAATATTGTCGATGGAACATAAGACACCACTCTCATATCATTTTAAAGACAAACATATATGGTTTGACATGACCATGTTGGCGGCTTTGTTCGTGGTGGCAGCCTACGTCCCTCTATTAAAAATTGTTCCTTTGGTTGCCTGTCTAGAGTTATTCAGCTTTTTTAGTTTTCACTTGCTAGCAAAGCGCAGTCGCTTCCAGTTACAGGGTTTTCTGGGGGGATTTATTTCCAGCACGGCTGTTTTTTTACAAATATTGAATGATAAAAAATTTGCATCAACAAGTGAGCGTGACTTGCTACTGACATTGTTGTTTGCTTTATGTTCTATGTTACTGGAATGCCTATTTATTATCTTTTTTTTGGCAGACCAATTAGCCTTTATTTTTTATATTCCCTTTGTCATGCAATTATTGTTTTTTATTACGGCGATAATATATGCGCAGTTTCACTCCAATTTACTTTTTTTAAGTAACCAATCAGGGCAACCAACAGTTGATATTGAGTTATTAATTGATCATCCGATAAATTGGAAAAATGTTGCTAAGCTATCTATTTTTATTCTCGGACTTGTATATGCCATGCATTTTATCGGCAGTGAACTCGGTCTCTCGCGAGGGATCAGTACTTTACTGGTATCATTTTTTGAAGCTCATGCCATTCTTGTATCGGTGATGACCGAATGGTCTATGAATCCACAGGATATTGATTTAATCAATTTATTGTTGTTAATTTTACTCGGTAACACCATCAGTAAATCGTACTTGGTATTTAAAGGAAGCAATTTTTCTCACAAATGGTTTTTTATTGCGATGATGTTTGTGGGGTTTGCGTTAAGTGTCGGTGCTACGTTTTTTTGCTCTTTTTTACTTGAGTAATGTGTTTGCGATTCTCCCTAATAAAACAAACCGCACTTTACGTCTGTGGCATAATACCCTCCACCATTGACTGCATATTTGACGAGACAAAGCATAATATCCGCTTAAGTAGCCAATAATAAATGATTATCCCAAGTTAAGGTTATTTATGCGTCTTGATCGATTTATTTGTAAAAGTACTGAGCTAGTAAAGTATGACGCGATCCAGCTAATTCATAATGGTGAGGTGTTCGTTAATGGTGTGGTTGTCAGGAATGAAGCTGTTCAAGTTCATGAAAATAATGACATTAGCTTAAACGGTCAAAAGCTTGCAGCTCGAGCGTTTCGTTATATGTTAATCAATAAACCTGCAAAGACTCTTTGTTCTAATGTCGATGGTGTCTATCCGTCGCTATTCTCATTAATTGACGTCGAACGACCATCTGAGTTGCATATTGCCGGACGGTTAGATGCCGATACAACTGGGTTAGTGCTTATTACCGATGATGGCCGTTGGACATTTGCTATCACGTCCCCGTATGGACAATGCCATAAAGTTTACCGGGTTAAATTAGCTAAGCCGATAGCAGCAGATGCCGGAGAGTCTTTTTTACAAGGCATTGCTTTGCAAGGGGAGCAAGAGCTGACATTACCGGCACAGTTGCAAATTATCACACCCCAAGAAGTATTACTGACCTTAACTGAAGGTAAGTTTCATCAAGTAAAAAGAATGTTTGCTGCGGTGGGCAATAAAGTGGTGTCACTGCATCGTGAAAGTATTGGTGCTGTGAGTGTCGATGTAGCCGAAGGGGAGTGGCGTTATTTAAGTGTAGATGAAGTTCAGTCTTTTTATACATAAAAGAGCGCCGCAGAACTACAGTGTTAGTATCGTTCTGAGGCGCAACCTAGCAGGATTAAGAGCTACTTATGTTGGCTAATTAACACAGGTTAATTATAAGCACCGCTAGCATAATGTAGCTCGTAACTGTGGCTATAGATTTCTAGAATATTACCAAATGGGTCTTCCATGTAGATCATGCGATATGGCTTTTCACCTGGGTAGTAATAACGTGGTGCTTTCATGCGTTTTTTACCGCCAGCAGCAACAATTTTTTCAGCGAGTTCTTCAACATTTGGGTCTTGCACGCAAAAATGGAAGATGCCGGTTTTCCAGTATTCAAAATTATCCTTTGGATTTTCCTGATTGGTAAATTGGAATAATTCGACACCGATTCGGTCACCAGTTGAAAGGTGAGCGATACGGAATGATCCCCAACCTGCACCAAATACGTCAGTACACATTTCGCCGATAGGCGTGTCTTCTTCAACAATTTCTGTTGGCTGCATAATGAGATACCAACCCAATACTTCAGTATAGAATTTAACAGCGGCATCTAAGCCTGGTACCGAAATACCAATATGGGAAAAACTGCGTGGATATGTATTACTCATTTTAACCTCTTTACACTGAATTAATGTGTTGCCATGTTACTCGTCATTCCGAGTTGATAACGTCAGTATAGGAAGTTCAGATATGAATGTTAAATTATCAAAAATACTCATAATGATAATTTTTAGTTATTAATCGTGTCGCTATAGTATTAAGAATTGCTATGATAGCGTTGTGGTTTTTATCGTTTCGGTTAATAGCCTTAAATTAATAGCTTTAAATTAATAGCTTTAAATTAATAGCATTCAGGTGAATAACATTCAGATTAAAGCCATCCGTGAGAGTGTCATGGGTGAGATTAATATTTGGGGCAGAGTAGAGGCATGACATGTTAAATCAACAATGGTTAACAACATTTATTAAACTCGTCGAAGTTGGGCATTTTACTCATACTGCAGAGCAACTTTTTATGACGCAACCTGGCGTGAGTCAGCACATTAAAAAGCTCGAGCAGCAAGTGGGTGTTGATTTACTCATTAGAATTGGAAAAAGCTTTGAGCTAACTGAAGCTGGAATTGTGTTGTATCAACAAGCATTAGTTTGGCAGCAGCAACAACAGCAAGTTTTGTCGCAATTAGCGGTTGATGATGAGCATGTTGGCGAGTGCCGTTTAGCGTGTTCGGGATCGATGGCGTTGCTTTTATATCCTCACCTTATTGACTATCAGTTGCCATATAGTCAATTACAAATCTATCTGGAAGCGGCGCCTAATAAACGCATTATTGACAGTGTTATGACCAATACCATTGATGTGGGTATAATTACGCAGCCGATTAATATGGATGAGCTGGTGGTGACTCCATTAGCTGCGCAGTCTCTGTGTCTGGTGCTACCTCAGTCGTACTCACATCAATCGGTTACATTTGAACAGCTCATGGAGCTTGGAATGGTGAGCCACCCTGATGCGATGCATTATTGGTCGCAAATAGTCGGCCAGTATTTTACTGAAAAACAAGCGTTGGCATTGCAGGTGCCCATTCGCAGTTACGTTAATCAGTTGAACCAAATTCTTGTGCCAGTGGCTAAAGGGCTCGCATTTGCTGTACTACCACAATTTGCAGTTGACCACTTTGGCCAACAACAGCATATCCGCATAGCATCTTTTACCACCGAGCAAACCAACAATGTGGTGGTCAGTGAGCCATTGTTCATCATTTACAAAAAACACCGACCACTTGCACGTCGTTATGGACCGATAATCGACAAAATTAGACAGCTGGTGAAGTGATACTCTTTAGCTCGGTGAATTAGTTCGGTGAATGAGTTCTTTAAGTTAGCTCTTTAAATTAATAATGTGTTGTAGTGCGTTGTTGATATCAGTGTATTGAAACTCAAAACCTGCTGCTAAAGTTCGTTTAGGTAACACAAATTGACCGGTAGTAAGCAACTCTGACATTTCACCCATTGCTAGTCTTAGGGCCAATGGTGGTGTGGTTATTTTGGCCGGACGGTTTAACGCATTGCCTAATGCTTTAGCAAATTTGGCATTGCTAACAGGCTGAGGTGCGGTAGCATTAAAAATACCTTGTAAGTCTGTGTTGCTGAGTAAGTAGGCCATCAATGAAATTAAATCGTCAACATGGATCCAACTCATACCTTGCTCGCCACTGCCTATTGGGCCGCCTAAACCAAGTTTGAATGGAGGTAACATTTTTGCTAATGCGCCGCCATTCTTCCCAAGCACAATACCTATGCGAGTAATACACACTCGGGTCTGTTGTGACTGGGCTTGAAGTGCGAGATCTTCCCATTTTTGGCATATATCATGGCTAAATTCTGCATGAAAACCACTCGTTTCATCAACTGGATTTTGGTCTTGTCGGCCATAGTAACCTACTGCTGAGGCACTAATAAACGTATGCGGTGGCGTGGTACTTTTACTAATAAGCTGAGTTAACGCTGCCGTGATGTCCCAACGGCTGTCGCATATCAGTTTTTTCTGCTTGTTACTCCAACGTTTATTGACTATCGGTTCGCCGGCAAGGTTGATCACTGCATCAATATCGTTAAGGTCTGATTTATCAGTAAGGGTTTGCCAATATTGATGATGGCTACCAAGATTATTTTTAGCGTTATTAATATTTCGCGTCAATATGATCAGTTGATGCTCACTAAGCGATTTAACTAAGCGTCTGCCAACAAACCCTGTTGCACCTGTGATTAATATTTTCATCTAAGCTCCCCTTTACTCATTAGAACAATATACGATGGTAACCTTAAAAAATGATCACAAATACTGCACGTAACATGTCTGTTATTGCGGTTTTTGATAGCATAATTCCATCGACACTGAGTCTGCAAAGCGCAGTGCATGGGGTTTATCAATTTCAACACTGGCAAATTCAACCCAATCATGTTCGCTAGCAATGGCAAGAGTTTGGTTTGTTAGGTTTTCCAGTAAAGAAAAACGATTATTTTCAATCAAGGCAATGATTTTTTTAGTAATGGTGCGATAATTCAACGCATCAGCGACATTGTTGCTGTTTCGCGCTTTGTCGGCACAATAATGGATAACCACATTGATGATGACATCTTGTTGGTTATTGATTTCATCTTCTTTAATGCCGATATAGGTGCGTAAACGTAAGTTTTTAATGCGTATAATAGCGGTTTCTGGTTTCATATTGAGTGAGTGGATCCCTAAAAGTAGTTGTAAGCCAATATTGTCATCAATTGATATATGAATCGACAATTAATTTTAACTTAGTTTGCAATATGTTACTGAGTTTAGCTTAGCATATAGAATCATTTTAATAAGCAATAATAAGGATTTTTAGTTCTATGAATGGATTACAACAATCGCCCATGGCTGTACGAAGTTTTGTGGTGATGGCTTGCGTAGTGATTATTTTGGCTGGAATTAAAACGGCCAGCCCAATAGTGGTGCCGTTTGTATTATCTGCATTTTTAGCGGTTATTTGTAATCCTGCTATTGTGTTGATGACGCGCTACCGTATTCCTAAATGGTTATCGATCATCTTAATGATGGGATTTATTGTGTTAATGGGCTTGTGGCTGGCCAGTTTAGTGGGCAGTTCGGTAACTGAGTTTTCCAAAGAAATGCCCAAGTATCGGGAGCAATTGATTGAACAATTTGCGTGGATCCTTGAAAAACTGCAAGATTTTAATATCCAGATTTCTCAACAAAAAGTACTCGATTATTTTGACCCCGGCATGGCGCTATCCATGACCACCAATATGTTGTCTGGTGTTGGCAATGTGATGGCTAATTTATTCCTGATTATTTTGACTATCGTATTTATGTTATTTGAAGCGCAATCAATGCCTAGAAAGTTTCATTTAGCCCTTGATGCTCCAGATAAGCGTTTAAAGCAAATAGACAAGTTTTTGCAGTCGGTTAATCAATATATGGTGATTAAAACCCTGGTCAGTTTAGCGACAGCAGTGGTTGTTGGTATCGGTTTGACAATCATTGGCGTTGACTATGCTTTGTTATGGGCTGTCATCGCTTTTCTGTTTAATTATATTCCTAATATTGGTTCTATTATTGCCGCAATTCCGGCTGTGTTATTAGCTTTTATCCAAATGGGCCCAGGGGCTGCAGGTATTACCGGTTTATTGTATGTGGGTACCAATATGGTGATGGGTAATATGGTTGAACCCCGTTTTATGGGGCGTGGCTTAGGCTTGTCTACCTTAGTGGTTTTTTTATCATTGATTTTTTGGGGTTGGCTGCTTGGCTCTGTCGGCATGTTGCTGTCGGTACCCTTAACCATGATTGTTAAAATTGGTCTTGAATCGAGTGACTCGGGCAATTGGCTGGCAATTTTGTTGTCGGATGATAGTGATGACTCATTTAATGAATCCGCCAATAGTGTTAAAGCAGAAGCCGAAATTGCAGCTGAGGATGAACACACAAACGACGATGAAGAACAGGTTAATAATGACGTTGATAGTGGAGTCAGTAGTGACGCTGATAATGACCATCGCGTGGACAGCGACGCTAAAGCTAAGTCATCAACCACCAATGCATAACCCTATTGATTGTATTTAGTTTATTGAGTTAAGAGAGTGTATGAAAGGTTTTTTACAAATAGTTCCAAATTTGACGTTCGGTGATGATGTTTGCCGTTTATTTCATGGCCGTGGCGGATTATTCGTCGGCGATGAACACCTGTGTTTAGATTGGTATAAGCCAGTATTATTACTCACCAGTTTTAAGATGCTCGAAACCGAACAACTGGATGAATTAGTGATTGCAATAAAGGCCCTTTGGCAGCAACAGCGACCAACTGAAACACTTAATTTGGTGTACCAATACCGTCACGGTGGCCAAACATTCAGTGAGTTATTGCATGGCGAAGTACCAGAACAGCATATAGTGACTGAAAATGGCGCGCGTTTTTTAGTCCATTTATTACGCGGACAAAACCACGGTTTATTCTTAGATATGGCCAATGGCCGAGCATGGGTGAAACAACATGCAAAACATAAGAAAGTGCTAAATCTATTTGCTTATACTTGCGGATTTTCGGTAGTGGCTTTGCAAGGCGGCGCAGATGAAGTGGTCAACATGGACATGAGTAAAGGCGCGTTAAGCATTGGTAAGCAAAACCATGTATTAAATGACTTACCCGCAGGTGCGCGTTATTTAGGCCACGATATTTTTAAATCTTGGGGTAAGTTAACCAAGCTTGGACCGTATGATTTGATTGTGGCCGATCCACCCAGTAATCAACGTGGCAGTTTTGTGGCCACTAAAGATTATGAGCGCTTATTGAAACGTCTGCCGGATTTGCTTGCCCCGCAAGGTGAAGTGTTGCTGTGCTTAAATGCCCCTGAACTGGGTTGTGATTTTTTAATGCAACAAGTGGCTAATACCGCGCCACAATTATCTTATGTTGAGCGAATTGCTAATCCGTCCGTATTTGCTGATATTGATGAACAGAAATCATTAAAAGTATTACGTTACCGCATGAGCTAATTTGTTCACGAGTGACACCTAAACCGACAGTTATGTGGCTGTCGGTTTTTTTATGGCTGTAAAAAATGCCAAGGCATATCTCATGATTAACCCCTTAATAACATCTTGGCCGTGCAAGTAGTTTTTAGTGTCTTATACTTGATACCAATCAAAGAGAATACTGCTCAAAAAACCGTTAAATAATCCTTTATTTAATCGGTATTTATGCTTGATAAGCCTGATCTAGCTAATGATTTATTTAAATTGATGATCTAGATCATATTAACCTCGTTTTACCAATTTGTGAGTATATAGATTGTTACTGCATTAACGATAAAATTCACCCGAGTCGTAATAAAGAAGCAATGAAGCGATGATGATTTGTTGTTTTTATCCCCACTCTTGGAGGGTCCATGAGTAATGAAACTGAAAGTAAAAAGGGTTTAGAGCTAAAGATTTTTATCTTTTTGACCGTATTTCTAGCCCCAATTTTATCTGTCTTACTGGTTAGCGCACTAGGTTTTACTATCTGGTTTAGCCAAATTTTAACTGGGCCTCCAGGCGCAGGCTAATCCTAAAAATAATAAACAATGTGAGAACGATGTATGAGCAATGAACTTCACGTAACCAGCCTAATTGTCCAAGTACACCCTGAGCAAATGGCTGAAGTAAGACAAAAAATTATGGCCATCAAAAATGCTGAGTTGTCAGCTAATAATGACGTTAAGTTAGTTGTTGTCGTTGAAGGTCCGAGCCAACGATCGTTGATGGATGATATATCAACAATTAATGCCATTCCGGGTGTGTTGACTGCCACCATGGTGTATCACCAAAGTGAAGAGCTTGAAGAAGGTGAAGTATGAAAATGAATAGACGCGATTTTATGAAAGCAAATGCCGCTATCGCAGCGGCAAGTGTTGCAGGATTAGCACTACCTACAAGTGCAAGCAACCTGATCACTAGCTCAGAACAAACCAAATTAGAATGGAACAAAGCACCTTGTCGTTTTTGCGGTACAGGTTGTTCAGTTATGGTTGCCACCCGTGACGGTAAAGTTGTTGCAACTCATGGTGATGCCAAAAGTGAAGTTAACCGCGGCTTAAACTGCATTAAGGGCTATTTCCTTTCTAAAATTATGTATGGTCGTGATCGTCTGCAAACGCCAATGTTACGTATGACTGATGGTAAATATGACAAGCATGGCGAATTCACTCCTATCACATGGGAAAAAGCATTCGACACTATGGCCGAACGTTGGAAAGCGACCATAAAAGCCAAAGGCCCAACTGCAGTTGGTATGTTTGGTTCTGGTCAGTGGACTGTATGGGAAGGCTATGCAGCCGTTAAGTTAATGAAAGCTGGCTTTGGTTCAAACAACATCGATCCAAACGCACGTCATTGTATGGCATCTGCGGTAGGTGGCTTTATGCGTACCTTCGGCATTGATGAACCAATGGGTTGTTATGACGATATGGAAGCGGCTGATGCGTTTGTGCTTTGGGGCTCAAACATGGCAGAAATGCACCCAATTTTGTGGACTCGTGTAACCGATCGTCGTTTAAGTGCTCCACACGTTAAAGTTGCTGTGTTGTCGACCTTTGAACATCGTTCATTTGACCTTGCTGATTTACCGATTGTATTCACGCCACAAACTGATTTGGCGATGCTTAACTTTATTGCCAATTACATTATCCAAAATGGCAAAGTGAATAAAGATTTCATCAAAAAGCATGTTAACTTCCGCAAGGGAACCACTGATATTGGCTATGGTTTACGTCCAACGCATCCATTAGAAATGAAAGCTAAAAACGTTGCGACAGCAGGTGACTCTACACCGATTGATTTTGACGAATTTGCTAAATTTGTGGCTGATTATGATGTTGAATCTGTCAGTAAGTTGTCTGGTGTACCAGAACATAAGCTTATCGAGTTGGCAGAGCTTTATGCTGATCCAGATCGTAAAGTGACTTCATTCTGGACCATGGGCTTTAACCAACACACTCGTGGTGTGTGGTGTAATAACCTGATTTATAACATTCACTTGTTAGTCGGTAAAATTTCTACTCCAGGTAACAGCCCATTCTCATTAACGGGTCAACCTTCTGCTTGTGGTACAGCACGTGAAGTGGGTACATTCTCACATCGCTTACCTGCTGACATGGTGGTGACTAACCCTGAGCACAGAAAACATGCTGAAGAAATTTGGCGTATTCCGAGTGGTATTATTCCTCCTAAACCTGGCTACCATGCGGTAGAGCAAAACCGTCGCTTAAAAGATGGCGACCTAAATTGCTACTGGGTTCAAGTGAACAACAATATCCAAGCTGGCGCCAATATTAACGAAGAAGGTTTACCGGGTTACCGTAATCCAGAAAACTTCATCGTAGTGTCAGACGCTTACCCAACAGTGACGACTCAAGCCGCCGATTTGATTTTACCAACAGCAATGTGGGTAGAAAAAGAAGGTGCTTATGGTAATGCTGAGCGCCGTACTCAATTTTGGCACCAAATGGTTACTGCGCCAGGCGAGTCACGTTCAGACTTATGGCAGTTAATGGAATTCTCTAAGCGTTTCACTACCGACGAAGTTTGGCCAGCCGATGTGTTAGCTGCTAATCCTTCATTTAAAGGTAAAACCTTATATGAAGTACTTTATCAAAATGGCAACGTTGAGAAGTTCCCGTTAAGTGATGCCGATCCTAAGTACTTAAATGACGAAGCTAAGCATTTTGGTTTTTACGTTCAAAAAGGCTTATTCGAAGAGTACGCTACTTTTGGTCGTGGTCATGGTCATGATTTAGCTGATTTTGATGTATACCATAAAGAACACGGTTTACGTTGGCCTGTTGTTAATGGCAAAGAAACCAAATGGCGTTTCCGTGAAGGGTCAGATCCATACGTTAAAGCCGGTAAAGACTTTGAGTTCTATGGTAAGCCAGATGGTCGTGCGGTTATCTTCGCATTGCCTTATGAGCCAGCAGCTGAATCACCAGATGAAGAGTTTGATATTTGGTTATCAACAGGTCGTGTGCTTGAACATTGGCACTCTGGTTCTATGACACAGCGTGTACCTGAGCTTTATAAAGCCTTCCCTGATGCAGTGTGTTTTATGCACCCAGAAGATGCTAAAAAGCGCGGTTTACGCCGTGGTGATGAAATTAGAATCGTCTCTCGTCGTGGTGAAATTAAAACCCGAGTTGAAACGCGTGGACGTAATAAGCCGCCTGTTGGCTTAGTGTTTGTGCCTTGGTTTGATGCTAGTCAGCTCATTAATAAAGTGACGTTAGATGCGACAGATCCTTTGTCAAAACAAACTGACTATAAAAAATGTGCTGTAAAGATTGTTAAGGCTTAAGGAGACAGACCATGAAAACAGGTAAATTATTATCGATTATCGCGTTATTAGGTTTCTCTGTAAGTGTAATGGCTACCAGTGTACCTGAAGACAAAATCGACACATTACGTTTAGCGCCAATTAACGTAGAACCGACACCGCCTGCAATGCAAGCGGTGATCAATACCGATGTTAAGCAGGTACGTAATTACCCAATGCAGCCACCGGTGATCCCGCACAAGATTGATGGTTATCAAATCGATCTTAAAGTGAACAAGTGTATCCAGTGTCATGCCCGTACCAGTACTGGTCACTCACAGGCTCCAATGGTGAGCGTGACTCACTATATGGACCGTGATAATAATTTCTTGGCTGATTTATCACCACGTCGTTATTTTTGTACTCAGTGCCATGCACCGCAGTTAGATGCCAAGTTATTAGTTGAAAATGACTTTGTCGATATTGATCACTTAATGAAGGCGAAAGCCCCAGTTAAGCACTAGGAGTCACTATGATTGCAAAATTGTTTGAGCAACTAAAAATAGTGTGGAAAGTGCTGTGTCGTCCGAGTGTCCATTACAGCCTTGGCTTCTTAACCATTGGTGGATTCATCGCAGGGGTTATTTTCTGGGGCGGATTCAACACCGCGCTGGAACTGACTAACCGTGAGCAATTCTGTATTGGTTGTCATGAAATGGAAAACAACGTTTATCAGGAGCTGCAAACCACCATTCACTTCACTAACCGAAGTGGTGTGCGTGCAACCTGTCCTGATTGCCATGTGCCACACAACTGGACTGACAAAATTGCCCGTAAAATGCAAGCGTCTAAAGAAGTGTGGGGCAAAATATTCGGCACCATTAATACTCGTGAAAAGTTTGAAGCAAAGCGTCGCCATTTGGCTGAAAACGAATGGAACCGACTCAAAGCTAACGATTCTTTAGAGTGCCGTAACTGTCATAACTTCGACTATATGGATTTCACTCGCCAGTCTAAGCGTGCATCACAAATGCATTCAACGTCACTGGCTAGCGGCGAAAAAACCTGTATCGATTGTCATAAAGGTATTGCACACCAATTACCTGATATGGCGGGCGTAGAAGGGTTCTAAACTGTTTAACATTGTAAGTGTATAGAAAAGGCCAGCAAATTTGCTGGCCTTTTGTTTTATGCATTTTGAACTAAAATTGTTTACGTTAAATCAACCTGTTGTCCAATCACATCAATTAAATATTCAGTGAAATCATGTCCATGGTTTTGCAACATTTTCGGGAACATTGAAATAGGCGTTAACCCAGGGAAGGTGTTAATTTCATTCAAGAGAATTTGGTTATCGGCAGTTAAAAAGAAATCGATGCGCGACAAGTGACGTAACTTCATCCCTTTAAAGGCTTTTACCGCGTAATCACGGATCAGCTGACTGATCTCTGGGTTTAGGTTATCAGCAACAACGTCGGTGCGAGCCTTACTATTTGTAGCGTACTTTTCATCAAATGAATAAAAGGTATTGCTGTCGCAAATAATCTCACCCGGTAAGGTAGCTACCACTTCACCCTGGTATTGATATACGGCGACCTCTAATTCACGCGCATGGATGGTTTGCTCAACCACAACGTAAGGTGCATAACTGAATGCATCCTTAAGTACGTTAGCGATATTGGCTTTCACATCGACTTTATAGCATCCCACAGACGATCCTTGTGATGCTGCTTTAACGAAAACAGATCCCCAATTATCAAATGCCGTTTCAGTTTGCTTGATTGCATCATCATCTAGTTGATGTAAAAAGATGTAAGGCGTGTTTGGGACGCCTAAAGCTGAAAACCACATTTTAGCGGTGATTTTGTTAAAACAATTACTTGAGGCTTCAGATTCACAACCAAAGTAGGGCAGTTGTATTAAGTTAAAATACGATTGAATATCGCCGGTTTCACCCGGGAAACCATGAATACACGGGATCACATAATCAACTGACCATGCTGGCGTACTGTTATCTTCAAAACGAATTTCACGACGATTAGTCAGGTCGCATAATTTACCGTCTTCAGTGTGGTAATGGCCATGTTTATCGAGTACTAACTTAAGTACCGAAAATTTATCTGACTTTGCCAGTGATGACTCAAAAAAACGTGCAGACATTAACGAAATATCGTGTTCTGCACCGCCACCGCCGCACAATAACAGCAGATTAATCTTTGGCATGGTTGCTCCTGAAAGACCAAAAAAATGGGCTAGATTTGAATTAGATTAGCCCTAAAAAAGTAATGCTTATGATAAAGACCCACAGCCATACAGTGCAAGTAAGAGTTAATAATATTTCAGCTAATTAGGTCAATTTTAGAAGGTAAGTCGATTAAATAGCCACAAGGAGATAATAAACAGCTGTCACACCTTCATTGTCTCACGAACCAGTTATGTTTATTAGCTATGCCAGTTTTGGCTTCACAGGCTTCGGTTGTCATAGTCTTTTAAGCGGCAACACGTGTGGCTGATGAGTAAGTAATAAGGTGATATCGTTTTGCTGTCGACAAGATCAACGCCATCATTTGTGTAGGGCTGGTAAATAATGTTGTGTCTATGTTGAAAAAGAAAACCTCTTTTTATTTTCATAAAAAGAGGTTTTTTATCAATCAATATAATGTCTGCTGTCGTGATCAACCACATTGATTATATCGGTGTGGTAATAAACGCATTACAGAAGAATACTTAAGCTAATGGCATAAATTTCAGTCATTGGCTTTAGCATTTTCATGCCACCTAGAAGCGATAAGTTAAGTTCACCGAACCATTCACAGGCGCGCCGTAATAACCTATGGTCGCCAAGCTATTAATGTATTTTTCATCGGTGAGGTTATTAATGTTAGCTCTTAAATTGAGGTCCTCAGACACATCCCAACTGGCAAAAGCGTTAACCACTAAATAGGCATCTTGCTCTACATTAGAATCAACGTTTTTGGTTTCTGATTGCCATCTGCCGCCGAATCCAACGCTTACTTCTGGCAATTGTGGAATGGTATAATCCATTGAAAAGTTAACAACGTTGCGGGCTGCCCACTCATTTGCTTCAGCGCCGTTGTCATCTTCTACATCAAGCAGCGTATAAGCTAATACTGCATTGAGGTTGTCTGTTATATATCCAGTGACTTCAACTTCAAACCCTTTCGATTCGACATTGGCACCTTTATAATAATAATTTCCGTTGGCATTAAGGCCGGCGTAGCTAGCGAGGTTATTTTGCTCAGCGCTAAATAGTGCAAAGGTAGCCATTAAATCATTATCAAGCCATAGGGTTTTAAGCCCAAGCTCGTAATTTACGCCTTTAGTTGGGTCTAAAAAATACCCATCGTAATCATACTGCTCTTGCGGTTGGTAAATATCTGAATAACTGAAATAGGTGTTTATATCCTCTGTGATGCTATAAACCACACCTGCATAAGGGCTAAACTCGCTCTCGTCATTGTCTATATCAACGCCGCTATTAATACCTTCGCGGGTATATTTAATCGCATTAAAACCAGCAACCACGAATAGGCTGTCATTGATATTGAACTTAGTTGAACCATAAGCGCGAAGTAAGCTTACATCTATGTCAGAGTACTCTACTTTATCGCCCCATTCCGGTTCAGGGATCGCATTGAGATCGTAAGGGAAGGCTGGGGTTGGGCCATATGCAGGAGTCGCTGCAAAATCAAATGGGTGTTGGTACATGTATTTTTTACTTTGAGAACCGCTTAATCCCAAGGTGAGCTCATGATCTTGACCAAATAAGCTGTAATGACCAATTGTGGTGATGTCTACAATATCGGCTGAAAATTCAGTGTCGTAGCGACCAGGCCAACCATTTAATCCTAAGCCTGTGTCCTTATCAATGGTTCCAGAAGCATAAAATAACTTACTTTCATCTTCTAAACCTTGATGGTTATAGGCAACCTTGAGATCCCAATCGTTAGGCAGAATGTAAGTATACTCAACAAATGCGGTTGTGTTGCTAGTGTCCCACATGGTCCACTCTTGTGTTGTGGTCGCACTGGTATCCCACTCAGCTTGGGTGCCGTCAGTATAGTTAAATACTAATCCCCCCCAGGTATTGCCGTCTGTGTTGGCATCTTGGTATGAAAACCCTAACGTTAACGTTGAATTGTCTGTTAATTGGCCATCAACAACAGCGTAAATATAGCCACGATCGTTTTCTAGGCCATCTAGGTATGACCTTTTGTCTTCTACCACCGCAACAACTCTACCAGCCCAACTACCGCTTTCTGTTAACAGGGCAGAGTAGTCAGCTTGTACGCGCTTAAAGTCATCCGAACCGTAGGAAACGCCTACTTCGCCTTCATTTTCATTCGTTGGGCGTTTACGGACATAATTAATGGTACCAGCAGAATTACCTATTCCGGTAAGTAGCCCGTTAGCACCACGAATAACTTCAATTTTTTCATAACCATAAGCTTCCATTGCACCAGTGACGATACCCCAGTCATTAGGTAAACCGACGCCATCAATTTGGGTACTTTTAATTTCAAAACCGCGAGAAGTATATTGTGTGCGGTTAGTTTCCCATTCTTCAACATTAATACCCGTCGCAAGACGAAGTACGTCATTAAGGTTGTTGGCCCCAAAATTAGTTATCTGTTCGTTGGTCACCACACTGATTGACTGAGGAGTTTCATCAATCTCCATGGTTAGCCCGGTCGCGCCTTGGCTAACGCGTTTATAACGAACACCCAAGATTTGGATTTTTTCGATATTTTGATCATTGTTGTCAGCATTTTGTTGTTCGGCTGCAAGGGCGAAGGGCTGTACTAGAAAGCCCATAGCCAAAACTAATGATGAAAGTGCAAAGATGTGTTGAGGTTTCATGTTTTGCCTTATCTTTTTTAGCGCTAAATAATGTTAATGAGGGTACATAATAACTATCAGGTACTAATGTTATTGCTAATGATTATCATTAGCAACCGTTGATGGCGGTTACATTAATAGAAATGGGACGATTAGCACAAAATTTACAATTGATAATAATTATCACTCAATAGTTATTGAGATTCGTTATCAATCGTATTAGCATATGCGGGATATTCATCTCTATAAAGACAACGGACAAATTTGGAAAACAGATGGCAAAACTTAGTAATAAATTTTGGTTTAAGCTTCATGGCTGGTTTTCATTGCCCGTATGGATAATTTTTTGTTTCGTGTGCCTCACAGGAACAATTTCAGTGGTAAGTCATGAATTAACCTGGCTTACAAATCCTGACTCGAGGGCAAGTAACCCGCAAAATCTGGCAGAAAAACCGATGTCAGAACTCGTTGAAATTGTGCAACAAGCGCACCCCACAGCAAACATCACCACAGTGATGAGCTTTGAGTCTTATCTGGTTAATGCGGTTATTTTTAACGATAGCGATGCGCCTTTTGCCATTGCTTATGTCAATCAATACACCGGCCAAATACAAGCAATTAATCTTGGCATGACCTTCACTAATTTTATGCGCTCATTACACGGTTGGTTACTGTTTCCATGGCATGTTAATTACAGTGTCGGCTATTACATTGTCTGTTTTATGGCAATTGTGATGTTGGGTGCATTGGTTTCTGGACTGGTGATTTATAAAAAGTTCTGGCGTTCATTTATCCAGCCAAAATTACGTTTAAATCAAGGTAAAAAAACATTGCTTGCAGATTTACATCGATTGGCAGGAGTGTGGTCAATGTGGTTTTTAATGCTTATGAGCATTACGGGTTTATGGTATTTAACACAAGCTATTATGTGGCACAACCACATAGATTTGGAGCCACACGCGCCATTAATTGAAGCAAGCCAAGTGCCTACATCAGCAAATGATGCTCCCATTAGACCGTATACGTTATCTAATGCGCTGCAAGTAGCCGAGCAAAAATTTCCGGGTTTTAAAAGTACCTACATTATGCTTCCAGAGCACAATCGAGATACTTATAAAGTGTATGGCCAGGGAGATCATATTTTCTATGATCAGTATGCTTATGGTGTGACAGTGAATCCCTGGAGCGGCACTATTGAAAGTGAAAGATCGCCAGCGGCAATGACAACCTTACAAACCCTATCGCATATTGCTGATCCACTGCATTACGGCACAATAGGTGGTTTGTGGACCAAAGTGATTTGGTTTATCTTCGGTATTTTTCTAACGGGAATGTCTATCACAGGATTTTTAATGTGGGGAAGTCGAACCGTAAAAGCCGCCAGAACCGACCTAGATGCTCCGTTGGCAATACACAACCCACAACTTGTCGAGCAGGAAGGTAACTAATGGCCCGCATTAAAAACACCATATGGAATCGTTACAAATATAAAATAAATGGCTTAGTGCTAGTGCTAGTTTGTTATTTTCTATATCAGTCTCTATTCCCGCAATTCCCTGATGCATGGGAAACTAAAGCGGTTGGCGCTTTTGAAATAACACCTATGCCGTATGATCTTGATCCGCCATATCTTCACGATGGTACCTACACTAAGGATTTTTTATTATTGTTTAGTAAGGGGCAGGTAAACAAGATCCGTCAAGCATATTTAAATATTGGCACAGAGCCTCTACCATTAGAAACATTACAAATGGGCGATGCAGGTATCTTGCACGGCAGTCAGCACGGACAAGAAGTTCATGCTATTGCACCAGAAGTATTAACAGCAGAACATAAGGCTTGGTTAACCATTGAAAATTGGCAGGGGCAACAAAAAGTCATTAGCTGGAAGTTACCTAATGCACTTTTTCAGCCATCAAACTAACCGATTATAGTCCTTGGAACGGCTTGGTATTATCAAGCCGTTTGTCGATGTTAAATGTAATAGCATTGCATTTAACATCGTATTCTTAGGCAGTTAAATGCCAAAGGCTTCGCGTTCAGAAACACATTCGTATTCAGCCATTTCAAATTCACGGCATATCAGCGGCCGAACTTCGTAAATCGAACACATCATAGTATCTCGGTCTAGCGCTGCACACCAACCATCATCAAGTCGGCGCATCACTTCTCCGCCCCAATTATCTTTGGCTATATACACTTTAGGCACACCAGTTTCGGTTATTAACATTACTTCTAAACGGCAACAACAGGCTTGGCAATTTGAACAGGTCACAGCCACTGGTTGCTCTACAGCGCTTATCGATGCGGGAGTCGATGTGGGAGTCGATGATTTATCGGACGACTCAGGGAACATGGTAATGATATTGGTGGGCATTTAAGGGCTGCAGTTGAACATTTGGGATAAGGATAGCGTAAATTTGTTCATGAAAGATAAATTTACTTCAAATAGAGGTGATATTTAATTTTTGATGACAACCAAATTACTCCAGTAATCAGAATTTATATTTTATTTCAACAGTTTATTTGTTATATTTTTGAGGTAAAAAGGTTGAAAGTAATGGTGAAATCAGCTGTTTACTCATTTCATTAATAAGAATAACAAGTCAACAAGGAGTTGTTGTGTGAAAGGATATCGACGATTGCTGCAAAGCGCATTTTGCGTGGTTTTATGTTGCGTTTCAACATTGGGTTATTGCCTAACCGAACTGAGTAAAGATGAGGGATATATTCTTGTTGCGATGAAAATTGAGCAAGGTTACGTACCGAGTCATATTACGTTAGACACTGAAGGATGGTTGTCGGACTTAAGGTTTGAAAAACTTAAGTCAAACTATAATTACTGGCTCGTAGTGGTAGATGCAGGCAGCTACACTTGGAATCGCGTGTACCTAGGAAAACAGACTTATATTGACTTAGCGGATCAGAAGTACGTGATTAATGTTGAGGCCGGGAAAATCAATTATGCAGGCCATCTTTCAATGTACACCGAGATGAATGGCAGCTTAAATTACTTGATTGGTGGTGCTCGGTTTTATTTTAATAACAAAGCCAGCAAAGCGTTGGAATACATGGAATCTAGCTATCCTGAAGTATTGGCTCAATATAATTTGAACTACACAGGCAAAGAAAAAGACCACTTTTTTGAATATGCTAAAGCAATTGAAGGGAATCAATTATGAAGCTGATTAAATGTATTCTCATTGCATTATCGCTTTTCTCGATGACCGTCGCAGCAAGCCTTGAAGACGACTTCTTCAGAAATCCAGATGTCGTTGCACCGAAGTTAAGTCCGCAGGGGCAACATTTACTATATAAAAAACTGGTCGATAACAATTATACAGTGATACTTGCTGGCACAGATTTTAGTTGGGATACCAAGGTGATTAGTTTTACCCAGCAATCTAGACGGTCCATTAGTGATTTTGGCTGGTTGGGTAAAGAGTATTTTAGTGTCACGACATTTGATCGCCATTCTGGTATCCAGTTATTGATTTACAAAGTTGATACAGCCAATAGCGTCACTCAGGTTGCTTTACTAAAACAAACTTACTTATTTGATCCATTACTCGCTGTTGACGATATCTTTATCGCCCAGCGCTATAAAAATGGCAAAGCACATTTATTTACTATTAATGTAACTGATGATGCTTTTGAAGCGCAGTTTCGCAGTAAAAAGAGTATATCAATAGGGCCATTTCCTGAAGGTGCATGGTTACTTAATCCTTTTGGTGAACCTAACGTTAATTTTATTAGCAAAGGGGGCGTAACAGAGGTTCATGTTAAAAAAGCCGACAGTCGTAAGTGGCAACAAGTTTGGCGGCAAGATGATCAAACTAAATTTATACCAGTATGGTTTGATGATGCTAAAAATGAATTATTAGTGTTATCCGAACAGCAAAATGGTTATCAAAGCTTATCTCGATATGATGTTCAGTCTAAGGCTTTTACTGGTGAAGTTTACAGTCTGCCAGGGCGTGATATTGTCGGCATTATTCAAAACCCTTACGACAGCAGCATCATAGGTTACACCTATATGCTCGGTGGAGTGTTAGTGCAAAATTATGACAATAAGTTGTCAACATACACTGGTGCATCAGAGGGTAAAGGAGATAAAGAAGACAATTATGTTATTCACTTTGATCAAGATTACCAAAAAATAGTGACGATTAGTCAATCGATCGATTCACCTTCTGCTTATTATTTATTCGATGCCGAAACAGGTAAAAGCCAGCTTATAGGTGAAGAGCGACCTTGGTTAAATCAATACTCATTAGGCAAAAGTTTAGTGATTAAATCGACTTCTTCAGATGGTGTTGAAATTGAATCTTATTTAACGATGCCAAGCAATTCTGCCGCTAAAGACGTCCCCTTACTTGTGATGCCTCATGGTGGACCGTTAGGTGTTAATGATACGAGACACTTTTCAGTTGATGTACATTATTTTGTTCAAAAAGGTTATGCAGTATTAACCCCAAATTATCGCGGATCATCAGGCTTTGGCAAAAAATTTCTTAATAGTGGCAAGCGTCAATGGGGCCGACTAATAGAAGACGACATTGAGTCTGCCGTTACCAAAGCCATTGCTCGAGATGATATTGACGGCCAAAAAGTGTGTGTGTTTGGGATCAGTTATGGTGGGTACTCAGCATTAATCAGTGCTATAAGACGACCAGACTTATATAAATGTGCCATCTCTTATGCCGGTGTGACAGACATACCATTACTGTTTTCTGATCATAATATTTCTGAAAAAGATGATTCTCGGCGGGTTTTGATCGATATTCTTGGTGATCCAAATGAATCTTGGGATACCTTAATTGAGTATTCACCGGTGTATAGAATGAATGAATTATCTATTCCAATTTTTATTGCTCAAGGCGGGAGGGACCGCGTAGTCGATTCGGAACATTATTTTCGATTGAAATATGTGTTAGATAAATTAGGCAAGTCGTATGAGTCTATGTTTTTTGAAAATGAAGTTCATGGATTTAACTACATCATTACACAACAAGCGCTATACAATAGTATTGATAAATTCATGCAGCAAAGTTTTGCTCAAAGTGAAATCGCTTCATCCTTATAATCTTAAACAGTTAATCAAAGCCACTGTAATTCAGTGGCTTTGCATGCCAGTTAATAGTATTAAACCCTATCTGGCCCTGTGAATGAAAAACTTACGAAAAAATAGATGCTTACAACGTAACCACTTTACCGGTTAGTGCAACGCCTGCAACAATATTGCCAGCACCGCACTGGAAAGTGTCATTGCTGCTAGTAAGATTATTTTTATAATTTGATTTTATTTCAACGACAGCATTACCGCCTTCTTTAACCGCTCGCTCTTTTAGCGCGATCATTGCCGATAGAAACACCCAATGGCAAGCTTCGATATCAGATTTATTAAAGGCATTGGTCTTTTTGTTAGCACTGAATTCACCGATAATTTTTACTGGTTCTGAATAAGCCTGATCACCAAAATAAAACGCGACATTGCTGCCAAGTTTATTTTTTGCGTGTTCTGTACTCAGCGCATCTGCTACCGAATAACTGCCGACATCGTCGCGGGCATAAGAGATAGAAGGGGCAATAGCGAGTGCAAGAGATAACGCGATGATTTTATTTTTCGTACTATTGTTTTTCATACTTAGAAACATCCTTTTAATTGGTTTGGCTTTTACGGTGAAAATCCTTTGTGCGAAGCAAAATAACATTAACTCACTGATTTTACACCTATCAATGAGAAATATTCAATTTTTAGGTAGATGATAACGTTAGACAGATGATAACGTCAGATAGAAACAATAAAGCATCAACAGGTGTAATACAGTGTGTTGATTTATTTTGGGTAAAAATAATGTCTATGCAGTGACAACGTCTAACTGGTGTTGTCCAAATGTGAGCATATAAGCCTTATCTCATCACTTTGCCATGGCGTTACGTTGAATCAGCTTCATTAAGGGTAACGCTTCACTTCCCTGTGATGGCGAGACAAATAGCATGGTTATTACTTTGTTTGTCTTAAACAGAGGCGGGGAGAGCGGAGATAAATGTAACGGCTTGCATTACTTAAGCCCATAAGTTTTTAAGTACGATAGCTAATGCTGATGTTAATGCTGATGTGCCGACGATAATGAATTTCCTTCGCTGTCATAAAATCCTGAAGCGCTGTGTTCAATAAAACCTAAGTTGATCATTTTTCTAAAAAACGGGTCAGATTCATTATCGCCAATATCAGCAAAGTCGGTAGATTGGTACGTAGAGAATGTATCTAACTGTTGTTGAATCATTTTGTTGTCGTAAGTCACTTCGGTTAATTGCCAATTTACGGCTTTATCTGCGGATTCACCTTTATCTGACAATACAGTACTAATGCGTTGTACTAGTTTTTTTGCTGGAAACCACCATATATCAACCGTTTTTGTATTTGTTTGTTGTTGATAATGTTCTAGTTTATCGCAGCCTTGCCCAGTAGTTTCAATGAGTGTTGACTGTTTTTGAAATAATGGGTGCAATAATTGTGCATGATATTGCCATGCTTGATTAGATATCGTCTTGGTTGCTTCATATTCAATGGCGCGTTTGTCATCAATAAAGTATGAGGTTTTTTTCATGTGATTATGTGGCAGTGTTGTCCATTGTGTTGCTACTTGTTGATTGCTGATGTGAAATACAGAATTTTGGGCTCTTAATAGTACCAGTTGGTTTTGTTTGTTTGATGCTGCATCGTGAGTCGTTTGTTCAATGTTATAGGTCGCCATAAGCGTAGTTGATTGGCAAGTGTCACTTGCTGAAGCAAATAACGGGAAAGTAATAGCGGTTAGTAACAATAGAGTTTTCATGTGTTTCATCTTATTGGCTGATTAAGTATCAAGGTGGAAGCTAAAAGTTAAAGAATAGGGGCGAACCCCTATTCTTTATTGATGACTTATATAGCGGTCTTTATTGAGTTGCACCAGAAAGGTTGCCAGCGTAATCCATTACATGGAATATTAAGCTTTGCTCATTAGTCCCTGTAATTAAGTGAGCGCCAGGTCCTACAGCAAAAACGCCAACGTCTTCACCTGCATGCGTTTCACTGCCTAGTGGCACTAGCGACTCTTGGTGGAAACCTGCTGTTGATGTATCAATATCGGTTAAGTCAACACGGCCAGTTACCGCAGCCGCTGCATAACTGGCATCGGCATCAGTTTCTGTCCCTAAGTCTCTAAAGCCAAGGCCGTTGGTGTAACCTACCGTGGTATAAGGCATATCGTCTGAGGCTAAACTTGGCTCAGTCGCACCAATACCAACCACTTTACCTAAGATTGGGTTACCGCGTTTAGGGTAGCCTGCAATGGTAAATACATGGCTGTGATCAGCTGTAACAATAATTAAAGTGTCTTCTTGGCTTGTTGCATCAACCGCGACTTGCACCGCTTTAGCAAACTCAATCGCGTCATTTAGCGCGTTGTAAGCATTTCCGGCATGGTGAGCATGGTCAATACGACCAGATTCAACCGTTAAGAAGAAACCTTTATCGTTATTATTAAGCACCTTAATGGCAGTGGCGGTCATTTCTGACAAGCTAGGTTCACCGGCAATATCATTTTTACGGTCAGCTTCGTATTGCATGTGCGATTCGTTAAATAAACCAAATACCCGTGGTGTTGTTTCAGTGTCTATAGCATTAAATGAAGCCTGGTCAAATACATAAGCACTTGTTGCGTACTTCGCTTGCCATTCTGCGGTTAAGTCACGGCCATCAGTACGGTCACCTTCAATAGTACTGACTGCGTCATTGCTGTTATATGCGGCATCTTTAGGTAAAAAATGACGACGACCACCACCCATAACCACTTCAATACCATCAACATCTACACCGGCATATCGAGCTTCTAAGTTGGCTTCAAAATTGACTAACTGTAATGCAATATCTTCACAATTAGCGCGCTCAGGGTTGTTGGCAATATCCATATCTGAGATATCTTCCCAGTTACGATCTGCTGACTTTGCATAAGTTGCTGCCGGTGTCGCGTGGGTAATACGTGCGGTAGAGATAACACCCGTTGATTTACCTGCAATTTCAGCTAACTCTAACGCAGTGATCATCTCAATGCCTTTCGTGCTAGCACAGTTGCCACGAACCACATCTTCGTCAACACCTAGTACGCCAGCATCTGTTTTAATGCCTGACATCATCGCTGTCATTGTTCCTGCTGAATCTGGTGTTTGTGCATCAACGTTGTAGGTTTTTGCTAAACCAGAAAATGGGAATTTATCAAAGCTTAATTGGTTTTCTTCACCCATCATGCCTTTATTTTGACCATCTAAAATACGCGCTGCGGTTACAGTTGAAACACCCATACCGTCACCAACAAATAAAATCACGTTCTTAGCTGAGCCTTTAAGTGCGGTTATTTCTGCTGCGGTAGATGCAGTTGCAATCGATACGTTGGCATTGTTTGCTAATTGGGTATCAATTTTATTCCAAATATCGTCTGCTGTTTCTATTTCGGCAGCACCTTGTTTAAACCATGAGTTATTTAAACTGCTTAGTAGTTCGGTATCGTTTACTGTGGTCGCTGCAGGCGAACATACATATTGAGTTGATGTGATTTCTGACGCATCTAAAACGGTATCAGCATTTGTATCGATACCCGAGTCGATTTGCACACCACCATTGAGACAATTAGCATTACCTACCGCTAAAGGGGTTTGGGTAATTAACGCGTTGGATCCGTTCGTACCATTAGTACCGTTTGATCCATCAGAACCATTGATACCGTTAGTTCCATCTGTGCCATTGTCACCGTTATCGCCACAAGCTGATAATGCAAAAACCAATGAAACTGTTAATGTTGATAATATAAATTTATTCATCATAAAAACCTTATAGGGTCTATTGACCAACTAAACCAAGAGCACGATTGATTAAATGGAATACAACGCTTTGTTCAACAGTACCTTGAACTAATTGCGCACCTGGGCCTGATGTATGAATAGCCACATCTTCCCCCGCGTGAGTTTCGCTGCTCAATGGAACCGTCACTTCTTGGTGATAACCAGAGGTTGTTGTATCGATTGCGGTGATGTCTTGACGGCCTGCAACAGCTTCAGCAGCATAAGATGCATCGCCATCTGTTTCAGCCCCTAAGTCTCTGAAACCAAGTCCATTGCTATACCCTAATGTGGTGTAAGGATTACCAGCTGAATCTTCGCTAGGCTCAGTCGCACCAATACCAACCACTTTACCCAAAATAGGATTACCACGTTTTGGATAGCCTGCAATGGTAAATACATGGCTGTGATCAGCAGTGACAATGATTAGCGTTTCTTCATCATTTGTTGCGTCTAATGCCGCTTGAACAGCATTTGAAAACTCAATGGCATCATTAAGCGCTGTGCTTGCACTGCCAGCATGGTGTCCATGGTCAATTCGGCCAGACTCAACCGTTAAGAAGTAACCTTTTGGGTTATTATCAAGTATTTTAATGGCTTTTTCTGTCATTTGAGACAGGCTGGGTTCGCCTGCAATATCATTGGCTCGGTCAGCTTCGTATTGCATATGCGATTCATTGAATAAAGCAAAAACACGTTCAGTGGATTCTGTATCAATAGCATCAAATCCAGTTTGGTCGATAACGTATTGACCATTTGGATACATAGCACTCCATTCTGCGGTCAAATCGCGGCCATCGGTACGGTCGCCTTCAATAGCGCTAACGGCATCGACACTATTAAATGCGGCATCTTTAGGTAAAAAATGACGACGACCACCGCCCATCACAACATCAATGCCATCGACATCAACACCGGTGTAACGTTGTTCTAGATTTTTTTCAAAGTTAACCAGTTGAGATGCGATATCTTCGCAATCTGCACGTTCAGCATTATTGTCAATATCCATGTCTGAGATATCTTCCCAGTTACGGTCTGCTGATTTTGCATAAGTGGCGGCTGGCGTTGCGTGAGTAATACGTGCGGTTGATAGCACACCCGTCGATAAGCCTTTTATTTCGGCTAACTCTAAGGCGGTTACTACTTCATTGCCTTTGACTGAGGCACAAGTACCACGAACGACATCTTCATCAACACCCAGAACACCAGCGTCTGATTTTAAGCCGCTCATCATGGCGGTCATGGTGCCTGCTGAATCTGGTGTTTGTGCATCTACATTGTAAGTTTTAACCAGAGCTGAATAAGGAAATGTTTCAAAGCTTAAGTAACCTTCTTCACCAGAATTACCGGCTAATTGGCCTTTTAAAATCCGAGCAGCGGTAAGTGTGGAAATCCCCATACCATCGCCAACAAACAAGATGACATTTTTTGCTCTTGTTGATCTTGATTGTTGTAATTTTTCTGTGATGGTTGCTTGGCCGTCTTTATACCAAGCATTATTGAGTTGTGTGTCAGTCGTTGTCGCTGCGGTTGCAGAACCTGCGTATGTTGCCGAAGACAATATACTAGCGATAACCACTGATAAGCCTTGTTTGAGCATATTCATATTACCTATGTTGTAGTTAAGTTATTTGAGAACCTGGCCATAACATAGAGGTTTACAATGAACGTTAAGTAACACTGCGATTACAATTTGATTACAAGAGCGTTTAGGTTTTATGTGTATATAATCAAGTTGTTGATTTTATAGTTATTTGATAATAATCCTAGTATTGGCGTTATTACAGAACAATAAGTTTGCTTGGCCGCTATGCTTTTGAGTTTTTTGTATGCAATTAACACCCAACACCATGATTAAATTAACTAATACATTAATAAACGAGCATAAAACCTATCGTAACCAGAGTTGAAAGAGGTTAAGTTGATTAGCTATAAAAGAGGGGGCATAGTTGAACTCCTACCTTGCTTATGTGTTTATTGACACAATCAATCGCAACTCTACCTTATGGCAGAATAGTTAAGTAAGATGTTATTAATTCCAACAATTAGATAAGGACTGTTTGTATGGGGGAAGTTATAAGTAATCAGATGAGGGAAGTTATGAGTGAAGTAAATAGTGAAGTAAATAGTGACAAAATGAGTGAGTCTGCATTAAACGCATTGAAAATTGCGTTTACCTACATGCCTAAATCAATTGAAGTGACTAAATATGAGTATGGTGACAGCTACCAAAAAATATTAGATCACATTGAAACCGTTAGGGAAATATTACTGATTAATGATGTTGATCCTGAAGAAGTTTATGGTGAGGTTAACCCTGAGAGTACGCCCAATTCAACCTATTGATTGAGTGCAGTGAATGTCAGTTAGGGGCGGATAAAAATGGATCACTTGCCTTTTTAAAACCTCATGGTCAGTAAACGGTTCTTGTTGCAAAACTATGTTGGCGTATCTTGTCATATATTTATGATATCAAAAGATATGCTTTTATATGTTTACTCCACCATGTCGACGTTTTTAGTTGACGCTGCTACAGCATCATTTTTACCTGAATATTTTGTTAATTAATACACTGTTAGCAAGTAACATTTGGCGAGCATTCATTACTCACTATTTTAGCTATGAATACTTGCTTGTTGCTGTGGTATAGGTTTTATGGAGTAAGTATGTTTTTAAAAAATGATGTAGAAAAGCTTGAAGAGGGCTATATGCTGGCCAAACAGGCATTAGCTGATATTGATAGATCGAGTGGTTATCCCAACTATCCAGATGCCATCTCAAAATTTATGAGGGCTCTTTGTGGTCCACCATGGGGGAAAATTGATTACGATCCACGACAAATAAAGAATATTATGTCTAACATAACAACAGCATCAGCTGATGATCTTTGTAATGTCTTAACGTATGTTAATCGGATTGAACGTTTTGGTGATGGTCAATGGGCTGTTATTTTGGAAGGAGATCTTTTCCCTTTAGTTATCTCCCGTGCATACGAACTGACAAAAACCTAAGAATCAATAAACAAGGGCAAAAACAGTTGATTTGGATTTATGTTGTTAACTCATATAATACTATTCATTAAAACGCTGGAGAGTTGCTTTAGCCATTTTTTCTAAACGGTTAAATACTAAAACCTGTGGCTGGAACTGCAGTGAATGTTGGAATTAAACGCATATAACGGAGCGTTATATTACTAAGGAAAGTATAAATTATCGCATTTAAAATCTTGTTGTTAATTGGCTTGATGCAACTTTTGCTCAAAACGGAACGTCCAGGCTTGTGTGCTGGTATTTATGCCGCAATTGTTTTTATTTTCAGCTTAATAGTTGATGTTAGTTTTATCGATGTAATAATTGGTACGGCAGTTTCAGGCGTGTTAGCATTTATTTATTTTTGGTTACTCGATCGCTTCAGAGACACATTTACTTTCTGGATAATATTTGTAGTGGGGCTTGTTCTAGGTGTTATTTAGGTTCACTTGTAATCGTGATATAACAATTGTATTTAATAAGTCTACAAGATGTTTGGCTTTCACCTGCTATCACAATCTTTAGTTAAACGTTATAGTGCTTGATAATTATTGAATTATGAACAAGGATGTCATGTGTTTAAATTGAAAAAATAGTATTCATACTGGTATTAGTCTACGCCATTCATATCAATAACATGGCCATGATTATAATCCATTATCGTTAACAAAATATGATCCCGGCCAAGCTTGAGTGTTATCATTAAAATGTTACTGATTCATGTGTAAATATACATATTTTAAATTTTACCACCACTTAAAAATTTTAGCAGGATATATTCACATGTGCATAAAACATAAGTTACTTATAATGCGAAATATCTACTTGTCGGCCTTTGTATTGCTGGTTTATACAAATCACTTATATGCTAATGAACCTAGTGAGTTAGGTTTTTTGTATAAGCAAGTCATCGATGCGCCAAAAAACAAATCATATAATGATACAATTAGTAAAGTCATTGAAGTGAAAGATAAATATAAAGGCGACCTACAAAGCCAGTTTGCAATAAATCAGCCGTTAACAACGTTATATTCATATGTAGGACAGTATGAAAAGGCAATTAGTTTTCCTACTGATGATCCACTTATTACCGAAGATCTTATTGAAAGCCTTTTTCCAATATCGGCAGTAGACAAAATACTAACAATGTCCAAAGAAACTCAAATTGTCATGATAAATGAGGCGCACCACATCGCTCTTCATCGTACTTTAACAACATCTTTACTGCAAAAGCTATGGAGTAGTGGGTATCGTTACTTAGCAATTGAAACTCTATCAAAGAGAGATGTTGACATCAATATTCGAGGGTATGCTATCGAACGCTCTGGCACATATTCTAACGAACCCGTATATGCCGAAATGATCAGAACAGCTAAAAAACTTGGTTATCAAATTATAACGTATGATGATTCTTCGGGTAATGAAAGAGAGAAGGTAGCAGCTAAAAAAATATATAACGCGTCATTTTCTATTAATAAAAATGCCAAAGTTATAATTCATTGCGGCTATAGTCATATTTTAGAAAAAAATCTTAAAGACAAAAGAACCTGGCTAGCAAACGAATTGGCTAATCTTACCGGTGTCAATCCGCTTACCATTAGTCAAACTAATTTAATGGAATCGAAAACGTTAGAATTTGAAAATCCGATTTATAATAAAATTTTAAACAAATTTAACCCGATAAATCCAACCATTTTAACTGATAATTTGGGGGCCGTATGGTCAACCATGCCAGGGCAGCACGATGTTGATGTCATTTGGCCGAGAACGACATACACTAATACTCGACCAGATTGGTATATTAAAAATTACGACTTAATCTCATTTGAAGGCAAATGGTGTAGAGATAAATATCCATGCATTATTGAAATCAGAAGGGAAAATGAATTGAACGCTGTACCATTTGATCGACTACGTATTGAGCGGAAGCCAAACGAAAAAATCGTACTGCGTTTACCTTCACATAAATCCATTATATTTGGTTTCAATGAACACGGAGAACAAGTGTTTAAAGGACCAACAAAAAATCATTAGTAACGGCAGATGTTATCATAAACAAAAAATAATATGGCCATCTTAACTGAATGAATATTGGACACTCCACTACGCTTTAATTACTCATGCTAAAAATGAAGATGGCTAGATAAAGACAAACTATTGTGAGCTTAGTATCATAATAATGGATGACTGATTAATTGTATCAATTGTTCAAACTGCCTGATGGTTTAGGTCGAATGCTTGCAAATGACTTATCTAAAATAATTTCAACGGATTTTTTATAAAATGAAATATATTCTAAAAATGTTAAGTGTTACTTTTTTGTTTTTAATTTTTGCTCTGGGCTGTATACCTAAGTCTTCAGCGAATAAAGATGAAATTAATGGCAAATGGCAATTAATCGAAGTGCAGTACGAAGATGATAGTTCTAACTTTTTAGACGGTGGTAATGTTGTCGTCATTGAAGATGCTAGAATAATCGAAATTTTCTCAAATCAAAGTCGTAAAGCTTATAGTTATTATAGGGATGATAATATCCTTTATGTAACTTCAGGTGATGAGATTATTGAATGGAAAATACTGTCATTAGATAATTTTAATTTGCATCTAAAAACACCAATAGGTGTTTATATATTAAAGCGCTAGAGGCTATATTGTAGTGATCAACTACTTTTGAGCAATAAATTTGGTTTAGCGCCTGAATAGCTTCAACTCCTTAAACGTCAGGCTGTACAAATATCCAGATCTCAATAAAGCCGCGAGTGCTGCTTTTACTCTACCGTATTGCTCATCAGTTTCCATATGCCACTCAGTTTGTTGATGATTTTCGTTCAACTTTTACATTTGAATAGTCAGAAAGCTATCGCAATCAACGCTAGAAGCAGTTATGTTAATTGTCTTAAAAATGAGAGGCATAGTTTCTTGTTCAGCAAATATTGAAGAATCAATTATAAAATTCATCACAATTAAAGGATAAAATAGATGAGTGAAGTAGTAGAAAACGTCCCTACGACAAAGGAACAAACCAAAATAGTTTACTTACTTTACATGGTAGGTTTACTGTTTGGTATTACAGGTATAATCGGTGTAGTAATGGCTTACATCAATAAAGGTGATGCCCCTGAATGGTTAAAAACCCATTATCAGTTTCAAATTAGGACTTTTTGGATTGGTGCTATTTATATCTTCTTAGGCTCAATTTTATCCTTAGTTATCATTGGTTGGTTTGTACTCTTATTCTGGGCGGTTTGGCTAATAATCCGCTCACTCAAGGGCATGAAAGCACTTGAACTGGAAAAACCAATTGAGAACCCTACTGGTTGGTTATTTTAAAAGCCTAACTACCTAACAAATAGGGATACGCTGCGTCCTTAGCTCAAGTGTTGAGCCAGCCCCAATACTTGAGATGTTACTCTTTATCAAGTCAATAACAAATCAAGAATTGAAACTAAAAAAGCCACCCTGCTTATTAGCAATAAAATGGGTGGCATGATTAATTTAAACCGTTTGCTGTTGCTTTTTAGTTAAAATTATTGGCACACTAAATGGGCGTTGAACTAAGCCGCTGTGCGGAGCCAAATGATGACCAAACAAAACAATGATTAACTCCCCACTATTATTGGCTATAAAAATGGATGGCACACTTTAGGTTATCGAAATAGTGGCTTCAATAGAACCACTTATAAAAGTTAGTTAGTGTTGATTTTAATAACAAATAAAATGAAACGAGTAAATCTACAAGCTCATTATCATTATCATTATCATTATCATTATCATTTTCCATTTTCCATTTTCCATTTTCCATTTTCCATTTTCCATTTTCCATTTTCTACGAGAACTCGTTAAATATGAAACTTAAAGTCTCCCCAGAAGAAATAGCAAAATATCACCGAAATGGGGAACTTTCCTTATTTATTGGTGCTGGTATTTCTGTAGGTTGTGGTTTGCCACATTGGGATAGCTTGATAGAAACAATGGTTACTAAAGTATGGCGATACAAGAAACCAACTCCAAGCAAGGAGGTTATAAATTATATAACATCGCAATCACCAACAGACATCGCTAGGTTGGCGAAGATTGAAGCTGGTATCGATTTTAATCGAGTTGTTGCTGATTCACTTTACTCAGATCGAAGTATTAATATATCCGAAACAATAATATCAATAGTTAACTCTGGAATTCGGCATATTTGCTCACTTAATTATGATGATCTACTCGAGGAAGGTTTCGGTTTGGAAATGAAGGAGTGTCAATCCGTAGTTAAAGGCAGTAAATTTAATATACATAATCCAAGACCAATAATTTACCATCCACATGGTTATTTACCGAGGTGGGGAGCGCATGCTGAATATAGAAATTATGATGTCGTTCTTTCTGACGATGATTATAGTTCCCTATATTCTGACCCTCTCTCATGGGCAAATACTGTTCAGACTTCACTATTAGTAACTAAAAGTGTGTTGTTTGTTGGTTTGTCGATGCAAGATCCTAATTTAAAAAGGTTATTAACCCTAACTAAATCAATAGGATGTCAGCATAAACATTATGCAATTTTACCAAGTCCTAGACTTACGATGGGGGCTTTAAAGTCTAAGAGTTATGAGAATATCCAAGAAACAATCACAACAGATATGCTCGAACGTAATGTGAAAATACATTGGATCGAAAACTATGACGAAATACCTCATTATATAAATGAGATTTCTAAAATTAGTGAAAATTAATAATAAACGCTTTAATGGAACAAAACAGTTGACTACATTCCATAGTTTAACCAATGATTATTTTGTCAGTTATTAGGACATTACGACTCTAATCACCTTATTTTTTCTAATAAAAATAAGCATTATCCCTAACGTATTCTTGTTTCAATTTTCGCTAGCACCTTCGTTCTTTACCAGTAGAAATCCATAAAGCCACATCGAAGATAATAAAACGATAGAGGCCGATGAGTTAGCGAGTATCCAAAACATGGATGTTTTGGCTAAGCTCACATGGAGGTGCTTGCCGCGTCTCGCTTAATCATCGGCACTATGAGTTTCCCGTGTTCATCAATATTATGTCGTCATTATCTGTTTGTTATTGAGCACTTGCTTACCCTGAAATAGCGCTCACTACTATCTCTACAATCAGCTCTACAATAAGCTACTCAATCAACCCCACAATCTCCACGCTAACCCCGATGCGCGTGATGTCGCTTGTTTGCTGGCTTTTTCAAATATCATGCTCGTGCCTAAACAATAAAAATGATTTTTGGCGCGTGTTATGGCGGTGTAAAGCAGTTCTTTGCTGAGTAGTTGCCATTGGGCGGAGCTGGGTTTATGTGGCAATACAAAGCTGACTTCATCAAACTCGCTGCCTTGGCTTTTGTGTACTGTCATGGCGTAGCAAGTGTCGTGGCTTGGTAAGCGTGCGGGCAATACTTTAAGCAGGCTGGCATCGGCCATAACAAAGTGGGCCATTAAGCGACTTGGCTTAGTGCTGTCTTGCAAGATTAAACCAATGTCGCCATTAAATAAGCCTAAGTTGTAATCGTTACTTTGAATAATGATTGGTCGACCTAAATAGAACTCATTTTGAGGATTAATCAGTTTGGCGTGTTTAAGACTGTCGGTGATGGCGATATTCATGCCCTCAACCCCAAACTCTCCAGCTCGCATGGCACACAAGACTCGATATTGGTTAAAGCTGTCGATGATGGTTTGTTCAGAATGAGGCAGTGTTATGGCGTTGTCTTGTCGATCCGCTTGATCGATAATGGTCTGTTGATTTATCCTTTGCTGATTTTCTTGTACCAAACTCAGATACTCACCATAAGCGTTTACCGATAATGCCAATAACGCTTGTTTGCCAGTGTTATCTCCCTGGGCATTATGCTGATGTTCAAACCAATTCAATTCGGCATGATCATGTTGCCACACTTGACGAATCGCATGCACATTAGATTGATTAACCGCATTGGCTAATAGGCCAATACCGGCATCGCCTTTAAAACGATGGCTGTGCATCAACATACACAAACTGTCACCAATTTTAGGCTGTTGATGAATAAACTGACTGACATCTTGTTGGGTTAATTGCTCAATGAGCTTTGCCTGTGCTGCGCTGTAACGCATTGACCATGGTGATGCCTGTTGCGGGTTGGCTTGTTTTAAGCCAACACAAATATCCGCTAGCACTGCGCCAGCTTCTACTGATGCGAGTTGATCTTGGTCGCCTAACAATATCAAACGGCCATGAGACGGTAGGGCGCTGAGTAATTTGTACATCATGGGTAAGTCGACCATCGACGCTTCATCGACCACCAGTAAGTCTAAGCGCAACGGATTATCCTGATGATGCCTAAATTGATATGAGTTTGGGATAACCCCTAATAGTCGATGCAATGTTGAGGCTTCTTCAGGTATTTGTTTTAGCGAATCGATTAATACTTTCGCCAATGCTGGGTCGCTCACTTGGGTTAGTTGTTGCAGTAAACGATGTTTAGACGCCTTGATAGACTCACTCAGCCTTGCTGCAGCTTTACCTGTGGGCGCGACTAAACGGATGGTTAGCGGCGACTGGGTTAACAGTAACAATAATAGTTTAGTTACTGTGGTGGTTTTACCGGTTCCTGGGCCGCCAGTGATCACCGCTAATGCTTTTGCTAAGGCTGTTGCCGTGGCTATTTTTTGCCAATTAAACGGGCTGCTATTGCTGTCTTCTGCGGTAAATAAACATTCAATGAGTTGCGGCAGATTACTGTTAGCTAGGTCGATTTCAATTTGTTGATTGGCTAATTGGGTCAACTTAGCCGCCACTTGAGTTTCAAAGAAATGGTACTTATTTAAATATAAGCGCCCATGTTCAAAGATCATCGGTTTATTGTCACCGGGCTGGCCGACGGCATCAAATAGCGCGATTTGTTCAATCAATTGTTGATGGTTAAGCTCAATCCGACAATTGATTTCGGCGTTGCCGCGGTTGTCTTCTGCCATGGGATTGGCTAAATCAATTTGCTCGATGACTAAACAACTGTGCTGATTCGACAATTGCTGGCTAAGCATGGCGCAAACAAGCAAGAACAGTTGCGGCTGTTGTTCGCTAATTGCGGGATCGTTATTGATGGTTTCAATACTGGCCAGCTCTATAGCAAAATGACGATCGAGTGCGGTAATGAGCCGCTGTTCTTGCCAAAGGTGCAATAACTCAGTGATTGGATGGGTGAGTATTAGCATGATGACGTCTCCGGCGCACGATTGTCTGTATTACCTGTAAATAAACGGTCGAGTTGTTCGATTAACGCTTGCGGTGGTTTGTCATAAAACACCCCTGCGCCAGGATGCTCAGGATGCATGCCGCGTAAAAACAGGTAATAGCAGCCGCCAATATGTTGCTGATAATTGTAGCTTGGTAATCTAAGCGATAAGTAACGATGCAACGCCAAGGTATACAAGATGTATTGCAAATTATAACGATGAGCATCAATGGCTTTAGCCATGGCTGAGTGAGTGTAGTCGCTATAGTTATCGCCCAAATGGTTGGACTTATAATCGGCAATATAAAATTGGCCTTTGTGCTCAAAGGTTAAATCGATAAAGCCTTTTAACATGCCTTTTAAAGTATCAAAGTCGAGTCCAGCGACATAACCGTGCTGTTGCAAAATATGATTTAATTGCGATGCTTGTAAGGTTGAAATAGGCAAGTAAAACTCCATTTCGACCATTTTTTGCTTCATGCCTAATTGGCTTAATGTCAGTGATGTGTCCTCTGACGATGGCTCAATAAACAGCGGTGCGACCAATATTTGCTGATACCACGTCATTAGCGGCTGTTGCCATAGGGCTTCGTCAAACCCATATTGTTTCATGGCTTTCGTTAGCGCAGGTGTCAGCTCGGTGTTTGCCTGGGTAAAATCAAACAGTTCTAACACTAAATGCATAAAACTACCGGCATTGGCGCCACGTTCAAAGGTAAAACGATCAAGTTCGGGTTCGCTGGTGAGTTCATCTTGTAACTGTAATTGGATTAACTCATCGGTGAAGTCTTCATCGTCGGCACCGGGCGCGACTCTCTCGTGAGGAAGATGTTTTACCAAGCCAGAATAACTGCCCACTCGCCAAGCAAGGCTTTGTACTCGAGTGACTTTTTTGGCCACTAGCGGGTCATTATTGTCGTGGATATCGGCGAGCACTGAATCGTCAATATCGTTGCCTAAGCATTCCACACTCATCGCTGGTAAGGTGGCAATTGCATTCACTTTGGCTTGAATAAGAGCAAAGTCAGTTTTCTTGTCGGTAATGCCCAACAGATAACCAATACCTGTTTCATGTAATTGGCTGCTGATCCCCGCCTTTAATTGACGGCTTTGGTTAGCAATATACAAATAACACACGTAAACCGGCCGTGTTAACGCCACATACAGTAGGCGTAAATCTTCAGCGAGGGTTTCTTGTTTAAGTTGTTCCCAGCCTTCGTCGGTGGCGTCGATATCCCATATGAGCTGCTCATTTTTATGGTACATCATTGGCGCAGGGCGTTTTTTATTACCACGGGCTAAGCTGACAAACGGCACAAAACAGACCGGATATTCTAAGCCCTTACTTTTATGAATAGTGACAATTTGCACCAAGTTCTGTTCGCTTTCTAAGCGCAGTTGCTGCTCATCACCACCATTGTTACCAATCAGTTGTTGCTCGTACCAATTGATTAGGGCGCTGCTACCATCTAGCTCAGTGGCCTTTTGCTGCAGTAATTCGGCTAAATGCCTAAAGTCGGTTAAGCGTCTTTCACCTGAGGCTTTAAGATCTGCTGCGTTGTCGTCATCAGCATCATTAAAGCTATTGTCACTATTGTTGTCATTATTGCTGCTATAAGTACTGTCATTATTGATGTCAGCCGTGACAGATTGCGACAGATAACGATGGATCAGTTTGGTTTCGCTGGCAAAGTTAAGCAGCGCAGGCATAACGCCGCGTTGTTGCCATAACTGATGCCAATGAGTGAATTGATCTAATACCTGCTGGCGTTGTTCTTCATCTTGGTTAAATTGATGGATCCGCTGGGCATTAAAACCGACAAGCTCAGTGGCCAGTGCGGCGCGGATAGCACGCTCATCTTTAGGCGTGGCTAAGGCATACAATAAAATAGCCATTTCACGGGCTTCAATGGTGTTAAATACACTGTCTCGGCTTAAAAATACCGCGCCAATTTTACGTGCTGATAATTCCGCTTTCATCACGGCCGCTTCGTTACGGTCGCGCACCAATATGGCAATGTCTTTGGCAATGAGCGGTTTAGCTTCCTGTTCAATGCTGTTATTAACTTTACATAATCCTTGTTGCGCTTCGGTGAGTAAGCGCTTTATTTCACTGGCAGCATCAGCGGCTAAGCGTTGTCTTGCGGTAGTTTTATTGAGGCCATTAACATCGTCTTCGGCTAATAAGCGGATCCGCAACGCCGTAGGATTTGTTGTCGCTTCACTTAGGTGTTTATTGGCTGCCGATGATGGGGTTTTAACAATATCATAGGGGATAGCTTGGCTAATAAACGGATCTTGATGTTGGCTAAATAGCTGATTAACGCCATTGACTAATTGAGTCGATGAGCGGTAATTGGTGTCAAGATTATAATGAGCCTGTGTTTGTTGGCGCGCGGCAATATAAGTGTAAATATCGGCACCACGGAAAGCATAAATAGCCTGCTTAGGATCGCCAATCATTAATAAACTTAAGCGCCCCTTGTTAGCGTCATTACCAATGTTGTCATTACCATTATCATCATTACTTTTACTGTCATCATCATTTGGGCTGTGCACAGTGGTATCTGCGATTAGGTCTAGCTGTGATGCTAGCGGCTGTTGATACACCTGATTAAAAATGGTGAATTGTAGTGGATCGGTGTCTTGGAACTCATCAATTAATGCGACCGGAAAACGCTTAGCAATGGCATGGGCTAGGGTGATTGGGTTTTGGCTGAGCGCCATGGCTAAACTGAGCAATAGGTCATCGGGTGTCATTAAATTGCGTTGCTGTTTTTGGCCAGCAAAGCGTTGGCGAATTCCCTCTCGGGCACGCACTAAAAATGACGGAATAAGCTGATTAATTAACTCAAGTAAGCGCTCAATATGATCAAGTAACGGCGCTTCATCCGCACTGGGGATAACGCCACCTTTATTAAGTTTAAGCTCGGATAATGCCAATTGCTCCAGCGCTTTTATTGGCGGTAATCCTTGACCAAATTTTACCCAGTTACTAATGCTATCAAACAATTGGCTAAGTTTAGGGTAGCCGTCGGCGCCTTTACCAAATCGTTGACCGTTTAATGGCAGCGATTGCAATAATTCAAGGGTGCTGTCGTGCAGGCTTTGCCACAATAAGGTAAAGCGGCTGATGCTTTGGCTTAGCTGTTGTTGCAGGGTTTCAAAGGCCAGAGGCTGCTTTGACAGCACTGCTTGGCTTGCACCTAATAACGGTCGCAGCTTTTGTGCTAACACGTCAGGTTCGGCAAACACATCACTAATGGCTTGGGCTAAAAAGGGCGGTAAGGGATAACAGACTTCACGCCAGAAATCGCGCACCGCATGGTGTAAAAACTCACTGTCGTCGAGGGTGAATTCGGACTCAAATAGTAATGACGACTCAAATGCCATGTCTGACAATACGCGTTGGCAAAAGGCATGAATGGTAAAAATGGCCGCTTCATCTAACGACTTTAACGCTAAGTCTAAGCGTCTTAACGCAATAGGCCGTTCATCTTCCGATGTGTCTTGGTAAAGCTGTTCAATAAACTCATCGTTTACGGCTAAGCCTAAAAAGCGTTTAAACGCTAAGTTAATCCGCTTACGAATTCGGTCTCTGAGTTCTTCTGTGGCGGCGTTGGTGAAGGTAACCACCAAAATTTGCTCACAACTTAACGGCGCTTTACCACCGTGGCCTAACAATAAACGTAAATACAAACCGGAAATGGTATAGGTTTTCCCTGTACCGGCACTGGCTTCAATTAAGCTGGAACCGCTAAACGGTAAGGTGAGGGCATTAAGTGGTGTCACGGTAATAGCGTCCATTAATGCGCTCCTAGTTTAGCTGCGTTGGCAATGAGTTGCGCTTGAATATCAACCGCGGTGCCACTGACAAATGTGTCTAATTCTGCCAATTTATCTTTGTGATACTGGCTTAACATGGGTTGCAGCAAATGGATGGCTAATGCACCAAACCTAGCTTCGCTAAAGTCTTCTGGGAAATGGAATAAACGCTGGTTATGTGGGTCGTGTCCTTCGCCGAACTGGTTTTGGCCGTCATCCCATTTTTGCTGGGCTTTAAGCAGCTTTTCTTCATGGTCGCCATCAGTTTCAACATAGGCGAAAGCCGTTTTAGGCATAAAGCACAAGGGTTGAGTTTGCCCCTGAATAAAACCACTGATAAAGCGCATGAGTTGTGCCTGCGCTTGTTCAGCAGTAATAGGCGCAAAGGCATGAAAATGGCCAATGTCGAGTAAGTAACTGAATTGATTTTTACCCATGCCTGAGGTGGACGAATTTGCCATGGCGTTGATGCATAAATGACGTAAATACACCCGAATAAAATCTCGTCCGTGGGCTGTGCCGGGGCGGTAATTGACTAAGCCTTTAGGCAAAATATCGTCAATACGGCCGACAAGATTGACTCGCACGATGGACGAATGGGTTGTATCTGCTTGTTCTGGTAAACCCTGCACAGATAGAGCATGCGCTGGAAAATCTTGCATCGGTAAATCAAAGTTAAGATCAACATTCAGCGTATGCATGGTTTGTTGGTCTTGTAAAAACTGCACCCGATTAATCAACGGCGATATATCGCGTAAATATTGATTAATTAACAAGTCGTCAAACGGAGCCATGGGCAATTCTCCGCTGGTTTTGAGCTTGCTGAGTAATTCGTGATCTGGGCTGTCGAGTTGATGTTCAATGGCATTGTCGAGCATGCGTGATTGCAATAAATAGCGCTCGAGTGCATTTAAGCTAAACGGTTCGTCATTGTCATCGGCTTGAATATCCAGTGATAAATCGACTTTTAAACTGCGGTTGAAAAAGAATTGCGCTGGATTACGATAAAAACGGATTAATGCCGACAATTCGAGTTCGACCACTTTAATGCCTTCATTATTAATATGAGTATGGGCAAATACTTCATCTGCCTGTTCGGCCGACAAGGGTAATGCTTGCTCAAAAAAGTGATTGTTAATGGTCGCATTTGTGGGTGGAGGACACCATTGGGCATTATAACTGTGTTGTAGCTTAGTCACGCTATGCGCAGATAGTGGTGTTTCTCGAAATAGTTTAGCGTCAAATGGTTGTAAAGGTTGTGCTTGAATAAGCTGTGCCAGTACGGCTTTATCGGCATCATCAAGGTTGATTTCGGCTTGTTGTTCAAGCTGTTGCTGTAAGGATTGCGGTAGGTAGCTGAGTTGACAATATTCGACCAATTCAGACACTAGCATTGAGGCAATGCGCTCAGCATTATCGCGCTCACTGTGGCCAATATAACTGATGTAAAATTGTTCTCTGGCCGACAGTAATGCTTCTAAAAATAAGTAGCGGTCGTCTAATCGGCGCGAGCGATCGCCTTTTTTAGGGCCAAAATGCGCCATTAAATCAAACCCGACAGGATGTTGAACCCGCGGGTAAACGCCGTCATTCATTCCCAGCAAGCACACCACTTTAAAGGGGATTGAGCGCATTGGCATTAAGGTACAAAAATTCACGCTACCAGCCAGGTAACGTTGGCCGACCCGAGATTCAGTTAAGCGCTGATTAAACCACTGCTTTAGGACTTCAATATCGACTTGGCCTTGATGTCCAGCACTTTCAAGCTCAGTGTCTAGGGTGACTAATGCATCTCGAATGGCTTGAATTTGTTCACGCTCGTCATCTGTGGTGTCGTAGCAATCGGCGAGTAGTTGTTGTAATTGTTCAAGGCGCTCTGCGGTGCTGTAGTCATTGGCAAATAAGTTGAAATAAGTATCGATGGTTTCTAAAAAGTTGAGCAACTTACCTAATGCTTGCGATGATTGACCTTCAATGCCTTGCACCATCAAGGTATCGCGATAAATATCGGCATCGTCGTTAAAGGCGTAGCCTAGGATTAAACGCTTAATGCCAAATGCCCATGAGTTTTGCGTAAAAGGCTGCACACCTAGTTGGCTGCGAGTTTGCTCACTGCGGCCCCAACGGACATTCGCATCGTCTAGCCAACGGCGGATTAATGACAATTCGTCATCATCGAGTTGGAAACGACGCAAAATAGCAGGCACTTCTAAAATACCAATAATGTCTGTGAGGCCAAAGCGACTTTGATTGATATTTAGCAGGCTTAAAAAGCTATTAATCAGCGGTGATTCTTGCGCTGCGCCCCTGTCGGCAATGGCGTAGGGAATGTAGTAATCGCCTTTTTGCGGGTTTTTATCAGCAAAATACTGACTGTTGGCGGTGCCAAATACCGCATCAATATACGGTGCATAGGCCGCGACATCGGGCATCATGATCACGATGTCTTTAGGGCTTAAGTCGCTGTTGTTTGATAACAGCTCTAAAAGGTGATCATGTAAGGTTTCAACTTCACGCAGGGCACTGTGGCAACTGCGTAAGGTAATTGAGTCATCACTTGGCAATAAGGTGCGGCGGGCATGAATGTCTTGATACAAACTGGCGTTTGGCCCTAATGGCTGGCCGAGTGTTTCCATTTGTAAGATATCGTACTGCACCCCGTGCAGCAGATTATTCGGCTCGGGCTCAACATAACAGTCGTAACCAAAGTCGGTGTGTTCTGGCGGCAGAGACAGTAATAAATCTAAGAGTTCGCGGCCCATTTGACCATTATTAGCCAATATGGGATTACCTACTTCGAGTTTGTCTTCCCAGTCTTGGTCGAGTTGTTTTTTGTTGGCATATTGCAGCGCCATGCGGGCGCGGGTTTTCGGCTCAATAATATCGCCCCAATAATGCTGGCAAGGGCTGAGAGATAACATAATGACATCAATTCGACTGGCTAAATGGTACAGCACATCGAGGGTTTGTGGCGGCATGGATGAAATACCAAACACGTATAATCGAGCGGGCAACATCGATAAATCGGTATCTGGATTAGCCAAGGTTGCAATTAAATTGGCATGTAAATTGGCGCGATGATAATGGCTGGCGTGCAAATGATGTTGATTATAGTCGATTAATGCTCGCCACAGGATCGGTTGCCATTGCTGGTTTTCATCTAATGCTAGGCGGTTGTCTAGGCTCGATAATGGCTGGTTTTGCTCCCACGCTAAAATCCACTCGGGGCGATAGACTAAGTATTGGTCAAAAATATCAGCAATGCGGCCACACAATTGAAATAGCTTAATTGCATCATGTGATTGGTTGAGTTGCAATATGGCGTGGCTGTTTGTTGTATGAATATTAGTTTCAGTATCAGTATTCGCGTTTACATCGGTATCAAGAATATCTGTAGCAGCAATATCAGTTGTGGTATCAACTTGAGGCGATAAGTACTGTTTGAGTGGGCTAAAATCTGGGTTATCTAGCAGACTTGGTAATAAGTCTATTAACTTCCACGTCATCGCCGCTTTGGTAAAAGCGTTATCTTTTGGCACATCGGGCAGCAAGTCGTGGCATAACTGCCAAGTAAAACTCGAGGGTAACGGGAACGATAATGCGGCGGCGATACCATTGTGTTTAGCTATTTCTAAACGCAGCCAAGTCGACATCCCCGGGCTTTGAACTAACACATGCTCACTGGCTAATAAACTGACGTTATCTAAACGAATAGCCAACAGTTTGGCCAGTTGTTCAGACAACACTTCCATCTGATTAGATTGAATTAAAGTAAGCATGGTCGACCCGCTAATTTGAGATTAATTCATTCTATGGACTCTGCCTTAAATCATCAATCAAAACCGTTAATAATCAGGATGATTGCTGATGTTGTGCACAAGATCAATTGCGCAGCAGTCGCAAACGCAATCGGCGATATAACCGCTTAAAGTGTTGTTGCTGTTGCTGGGTTTGTGATTCCGACAGCGGTTGATATTTAAGTGCCACATAGGCATTGCTTAGGGCTGTAAAGTCAGCTGCCACTTGAGGGGACAGGGTACTTAAATGGGCGCTAACCGCTGCGGCGTAATCAAACGGGGCTTGACCTTGCTGGCGTGCGATGCCTTTTTTCGCTAAACGTTTGCAAATAAGTTGATAACGTTTATTAAGCGGATCTTGGTGGCGATCAACATTGAACAAACCGGCGTAATAGGCAATAACCAGTGCGATAATGATAAAGCTAACAATCATCAGTAAGGCTATTTTGGTGCTGCTAACATCACCCAATAACTTTGCTAATACTTGCTGTTTACGTTGTTCGTCAAAACCTAATACCCACACACTCCAGTAGTAATCGACACTGGCAAACTGCTGGCGTAATTCATTTAACCATGGGTATTGTTTCATGTGCAGCGTGCTAAAAGGGCTGTCTTGTAAGTAGCTGCTTTGGCTGTCAAAGGTGGCATCAAAGCCATCTAACACCCGCTGCGGTGCAATCATTGCGGTAGGGTCAAAACGTTGCCAACCTTGGCCTTCAAACCACACTTCGGTCCACGCATGGGCCATGTATTGATAAACACTGTAATAGCCCGCTTTAGCATTATAATCTCCACCCTGATAACCCGTTACCATACGGGTTGGAATGCCGCTAGCACGTGCCATAAACACTAGCGCAGAGGCGTAATGAGCACAAAATCCAGCACGGTTTTCAAACAGAAAATCATCAATTTGCTGCTCGCCGACACGGGGCGGGCTCAAGGTGTAGTAATAGGCTTGTTCAGCAAAGTAATTCATCATCGCATTAATGCGCGCTTGTGGATCTGGATAATCTTTGGCGAACTGCAAACCGAGTTTTCGGGTTTTTGGATTGCTATTGGCTGGCAACGCAAGGTTTAGCTGCTGAGTATGTGAGTCGAGTTTGAGATCCATGATCGTCTCAGGATATGAGGTCACTCTATAGCTCATACGCTGATCGACAGGCCTTAACGAATATAAGCGATAATCTGCTAATTCAACCACTTGATCATTGCTACTAAACGCTTCATCTAAGCCATATAGCCATTTTTGATGACTGGGTTCGCTAATGACCACATAGTCGATTTTTTTACTGCTAGCATTAGCAACGTTGTTAGGGGCTTGGCGCTTGGGCTTGTTAAAGTATGCTTGTCGCTGAATTTGTTGAATACTGGGGTCTTGACGCCAGGTTTTGCCGTCATAATTTTCCATCACCAGAGTACGCCAATACAAATCCTGATTGGCAGGTCCTAGGGTGCTGCCATCTGGATTATCAAAACCAACTCTAAAGGCTAATTCTGCTGAACGAGTGAGTTTACTAATGTCACCAAATGACACTTCATCAGACAAACCGGTTTTGGCCGTTTTCATGTTCGGCACTAACCATAGTGGCCCGAGGCGTGGGAACACCACAAACAGTAATATGGCTAACGGTAGGCTTTGGAGGATTATTTTAAGGCTAAAACTGAGGTTAGCGACTTTGTTTGATTTGTCTTGATAAACACTGATTAACACGCCGGTATTGAGCACCGCTACGGCCAATAAGTGCAGGGTATTAAGCATGCTTTGTTGATCAAGTAAAGTGAGGCCGATAAGGAAATAGCCGACTAACACAATGGCTTTGACGTCTCTGAGTTCGCGCATTTCAATGTACTTTAACGCGTAACCTAATATTAATAAGTTAACCAATGCATTGAGCAAACCTATTTGGCTCGACACTAAGGCGAGGGTGGTTGCGGCGCCAATGGCCAAAGTGGTCACCAATAGTTTAGGTGGCGCGGCTACTTTGCCAAGAAAAATCCCCAGGCGCCAAACAAAGCAAATCGCACAAATTCCAATGCTCCATAAGGTGGCTTGTTGATGCAAAGGGCTCAGAATGGCGACATTGGTGATTAATAACCAAAACAAGGTATTACGGCTAATGATGGCATCAAAGTTATCGGTCATGATGGTTCACCCACAGATGATTTTGCCACATTACTGGGATTAACATCGGGATTCATATTTGTGGGAGCATGATAAGTTGCAATGGCGGTATGACAAGCCACTCGATGGGCTTCGCCTGTTTGCTGATTGATAATATGCTCATCCAGAATTAAGCCAAATATTTGCTGCGATTGACTTAACTTATCGACTTGCCATGCGAGTTTGCTGAGCTTGTGTTCAATGTCATTGCCCGATGTGTTGGCCAAGGTTAACCAAACGGGTAATCCTTCTGGCTCAGCAAATTCTTTGGATAACATGCCTTTGCCCTGAGCCCATTTTTTCCACGCCACTTGTTTAAGTGATTCACCGGGAATATAGCTGCGTAAGCCTTTGTAGTCGTCAACACCTGGGCGTAATTTACCGTGTTCATTGTGGTTATCATTGTCGCTAATGTGGCTTGCCAATTCGATATCACACATTTCTGGTTTAGCGAAAATAACATGGTGGATGTCTAAGTCGACATAGGACCATGCGCGGCATAATCCTAACGGAAAGTAGGATGAGACTTTGATTCGCCCAGGGTTTAATTTGCCACGCTTAGGCTGTTCAAACGGCACAATCGCAATGGTTTGCTCGTGCATTTGTTTAACGCGAACATGGCGCTGATAACTAAATTGCAAACAAATCTGCTGGTGGGTGGTGTCGGGATTATTTTGTCGAGTATGGCCGGTTAACATGATGGGAAATGGCATGCTGTCTTCGGCATAACCTTGCGGTGGCGTGACGGCATTAAATGTTAACCCGGCGAGGTTTTTATAGCTGTATATAATGCAGGTATGGAACACACTGGCGAGTAATAAGCTTAAGCCTATCACTAAGTTATTTTGATAATTGGTGCCAAACAAATACAGTAAAACGATCAACCCAATCCACACTAATCCAAAACCACTGGGGAGAATAAAAATACCTTTGTGGCTGAGGGTAATTTGCTTTTGCGGTGGCAGGCGTTTACTTATCCACCTTGACCAGCGTTGGGTTAACGATGCTGGAATTAACCGACGTAACCGAGACGGCTTAATAGCGCCATTGGCATAGATTGCTGAAGAGTGCTTGTTTGCTGTCGTCGATTTAGCCATGTGCCTGCGCCGTTAACGTATTGGGTTGACGCTGGCGAGAATAGTGTCAGACAACGCTTGGCCTTGAAATTGACTACTGCTGCGAATGCGGTGTTCGGCAACCGAGGCAAATACTGCTTGAATGTCTTCGGGTACCACGTACTGACGTTGGTTGATAAAAGCCCATGCTTTGGCTGCTTGTAGCAAAGCAATACTGGCACGTGGCGATAACCCGTTAGCGACATTGTGTTGCCGAGAGTAATCAACCAAGGCAATTAAATAATTCAGTACCGCATCCGATGCAGACACTTGCGCCACTTGTTGTTGCAGTAGCATTAGTTCTTGCGGCGTTAAGCATTGTGATAATGATGCTGGTTTATTGGCTTGAGTGCGCGACTTTAACATGGCTAACTCGGCTTCTGCGCTGGGATATCCGATGGAAATCCGCATCATAAATCGATCGAGTTGCGATTCTGGCAACGGGAAGGTACCAGCTTGATCAACCGGATTTTGGGTGGCAATAACAAAAAATGGTGAACTCAGAGGGTGGGTGATGCCATCGATAGTAATTTGTTGTTCAGCCATGGCTTCGAGTAAAGCACTTTGGGTTTTGGGGCTGGCGCGGTTAATTTCATCTGCCAACAACATTTGATTAAATATCGGGCCTTTATGAAAGATAAATTGTTGCTGTTCTTTGCTGTAAATGGATACCCCAAGAATGTCCGCTGGTAGCATGTCGCTGGTAAACTGGATCCGCTGGTAACTCATGCCTAAACTGCTGGCAATACCTTGAGACAAACTGGTTTTGCCCATGCCGGGTAAATCTTCAATCAGTAAATGACCTTTGGCGAGGATACAAGCGACGGCAAGTTTTATCTGCTCAGGTTTACCGAGCAAAACTTGGCTAAGTTGGTTAAGTAATGTTTGAATAGTTGATTGCGACACGAAAACTCCAACTGTTGGTAATAAACCGTTGTAGGTTTATTGTAAATGACGGTTTGTAGTGATGGTTTGTCGTTTTATTCTAGCGCTCTTTCTCGCTATGGTTACTCGCTATGATTTCTAGCTATGGTTTAGCGTTTCGGTTTCTAACTTTGGTATATTGCCACGATTGCTCATTATCTGATCCAAATCGCTTACTGCATTTACCCGCAAGTGATTTGCAACATTCAGCGAGCCTGTAACATATTTAAAGCATACGTTATCTTGCTGACGGGTGTGAAACAAAATACACCGCCACAGAGTGGCGGCTATTGTAAATAAAAAAGAATAAAAACGAATACGAACTAATAAAAACTAACAACTGCAAACAACTGCAAACAACTACAAACAACTACAAACAACTACAAACAACTACAAACAACTTACAGCTAACAACGGCGACTAGCGGTTAATAAAGGTAGCTGAGCTCTTTTGCACTAAACATACCTTCATTTAATGATTTTTGTTGTTGGAATATCATTCGGTAACTTAGTACTGCTTGAACGTATTCGCGAGTTTCGGTGTAAGGAATCGTTTCAATAAAACTCATTACATCTAAGCTGCCATTAGACTGTCTTAACCAGCGCCTAACACTACCTGGACCGGCATTATACGCTGCTGTTGCTAACACGCGGTTTTGACCAAACTGCTTAAGTAATTCACTGTAATAGGCACTGCCTAACATAATGTTCACTTTCGGGTCGTACAGGTCTTTTACGTTATTAAAAGGTATTTTGTTCTTTTTGGCGGTTTGTTTGGCTGTAGCGGGCATCAATTGCATTAAGCCTCTAGCCCCCACACCAGAGGTGGCATACAGATAAAACGCACTTTCTCGACGAGAAATAGCGCGGATTTCATCAATGTCTACCGAAAACTTTTTACTGGCTTTGAGGAACTCATCGTTAGCCGCTTCAGGAAAACGCAGTGCTATTGAATCCCATAACTTGCCTTGAATACTGGATTCAACACTAAATGCATGCCAGCCATTTTTTAAAGCTAATAGACCATATTGAGCGGTCATTTCACTGTTGTGGCGGCGCATTAAATACAGCCATTCGTTACGAGCATCAATTTGCTTATCTAAGGCCATTAATTCCACAACGCGCGCTAAACCAGGGTCTTGGTTTAATGTTGCTTGCAGCTCAGGATTAGGGGTTAAATTGTCGTCGTTCATCGCCAGAGGTTTGCCTAATGCTTCAGCCGCATTAAAACCGTAAAAATTACGCTCGCCACTTAAGGTCGACTGTAATTGCGTCGCGCGGTTTTTGTCATGACGAGAGGTCATTTTAGCTTGCCAATATTGCCAGCGAGAATCAGCTTTACCTTGATCGCTCAATAACGCTAAATACTTTTCTACTGTGCTGAAGTCTTGTTCACGAATAGCCCAACGTAGGCGCATTTCGTACAAATCATCAGATTTTAGTAATGGCAGCATGGTATCAATATGCGCCACCAATTTATCGTCTTGCTTAATCAGCGCTCGGCGGACTAAATAGCGATTGAGCTGGCGCGCTTCAAGATCGCTGAAACGGTTGGCCTTTTGATATTTAACATACAATTTAATCGCTTGATGTAAATCCTTTTGCGCTAGCTTACGTAAGCCTGCATCAACAATATCACCCACTATGGGTTTAGAGCTGGAAAACTTGTTCATGTGACGCAAAATATTAGGATCGCGATACACCGACAATAGTAGTTTGGCTTCATTATTGTGTTGGGTAACTTTTTGCGATAAATAACTCAGCAAACTGGATTGCCTAGCATTAAAGCTGAGCAACATCCGCGCCCAAATGAGCTCTTGGGTGCGATAGCCCGCTTTAGTCCATTGGTTTATCACCGCATCGCATTCATTGGGACGTGAATAGCCATGAACCCATAAACGTTCTATGCCTTTGTAAGCCATGGTTTCGTTACCAGCATCAAGTTGAGCTTGGTAGTAATAACACTGTAAGCGCACATCGTTAGGTGTGTCTGGCGCTATCACTAGAAAGTCTTGCCAACGTTGTTTTTTACCAGCATTGAGCAGGTAGCGATAACGCGCATTGTTGTAAAGCGGCGTGGTATCAAATTGGTTGATGGCATTGAGCGCTTTGTCGCCAGAAGATTGCACTATGCTGTCGATTTTGGCGTGGTAATCAAGGTAAACCGTTAATGGATAGTCGCCGAGTTGGTTGCGTAGGGCTTGATACTTGTCGAGCTGCTTTTTATCCAGAGCTTGGCGGGCATCAAGATAGCGTTGCTGTTGTGAAGTCAGCGCATTAGCTTGGCCAATAAAGGCCAATGATGTGCTGAATAATAATGCGCCTGTAATTAAAGTGTTCGCCCAAGTGTTACGCATTTAAATGAGAATCCCCGCCTCTGTATTTCGTTTGCTATCAGTATGTGTGTGATAAATGATTGCTAATAAGTGTTGCTGTAAATAAATCTGTTACGGCGTTGAGTGACTATTAGCCTTGTTGCTTAAATAAAGATTAATAATCACTCATTTTATCGATTAACTATTACTGGCGTGCTTTTCAACTGACTCATCAAGTGCACGGTTGAGCAATTGTTTATCTAACTGCTTGCTGGTGTCGACGCCTAATTGCTGCATGTAATGCGCTTGTCTAATGACATTGCCTTTACCTGAAGACAGCTTTGCCATGGCACTTTGATAGGTTTTATCTGCCGTATCTAGGGCGCGTCCGAGTTTTTCCATGTCTTCAAGATAGCCGCATAATTTGTCGTAAATACGACTTGCTTGTTTGGCGATATTTTGGGCATTTTGATTTTGGTACTCATAACGCCATATATTATTGATAGTACGCAAAGCCACTAATAAATTAGTTGGACTCACCAGCATAATATTTTGCTCAAGGGCGAAATTAACCAAGCTAGGGTCGTATTCAATGGCCAGTAAAAATGCCGGCTCAATAGGAATAAACATTAGCACATAGTCCAAGCTCTTGAGGCCATGCAACTTATGATAATCTTTTTGACTAAGGCCTTTAATATGCTGCCTAATCGATAATGCATGTTCTTTTATGGCTTGGTCGCGAATGACTTTGTCTTCGCTATTAAAATAACGTTCGTAGCTGACTAGCGACATTTTGGCATCGATGACTACGTCTTTTTGCTCGGGTAAATGCACGATAACATCGGGCTTAAAACGTTTGCCGTTATCGTCTTTTAAATCTTGTTGGGTTTGGTACTCATGGCCTTCGCGTAAACCACTTTCTTGTAGTACGCGCTCTAAAATAACTTCGCCCCAATTACCTTGTTGCTTGTTGTCACCTTTAAGTGCTTTGGTGAGGTTAATGGCGTCTTGGCTCATTTTTAAGTTGAGATCGCGCAAATTATCTAACTGGTGTTTCAACGCGCTTCGTTCAGATTGCTCATGAGTATACGACTCTTGAATTTGACGTCTGAAACCTTCTAATTGTTGTTTCAGCGGCCCGAGAACGCCGTCTATTTGCGAGACATTTTGTTGTTTAAAGCTTTCACTGCGTTCTTCAAAAATTCGATTAGCAAGGTTTTCAAATTGCAGTTTAAGGCGTTCTTCAGCAGACTCGAGTAGCACTATTTTATCTTGTAATGACTTTTGCTCGGTTTCTGCTTTTACTAAAATGGTTTGTTGCACCGCGTTTGACTTGGCTAAGTTGAGCTGCGATTCCATTAAACGATGTTGGGTGTCGACCATTTGTTGTTCGACGAGATTAACCCGATCCGCTTTAGTTTCTGCGCTAGAAAGTTGGGCAATCAAATCTTCTATTTTACTTTGCAGATGATTACTGTGATCGATTTTATCATCGAGATTATCTTGTAATCTCGACATTTCAATTTGAACTTCGTTGAGCTGTTGAAGTGTTTGTTGTTCATGTTGCAGTTTAAGCTGCTCCCATCGTTTACGAGTTAATCGTTGATTGATTAGGGCGCCAATTAAAAAGGCAACAAACGCGACAGCAATCACAGCTGCAATTTGAGGAGGAGTTAACGACACTGCAAAAGGCATAACAAAAACCGATAGAAAATAATGGTTAAGGGTCGCACGGCTAATAAACAGCTGCAAGGGATAAAATAAGGATTTAATGAAATATTGTTGTTAATGATTAAATTTAAATCTACTCGCTATATTGGTTCGTATAGACAACTATGATGGCATGTTCAGTGTGTTATTTTATCGATAGATAAAGGTTGACGGTTTTTAAGTCTTTTAACCATCAGCTGAAATAAAAATAGCTTTTTACCTGTCTATTGAGAGACGTAAGGCAGATTATGTTAATACTTGGCTGTCGACAAATATTTTAACGAGGTGATTTATGACCGGTAAAAAACGTTTTACTCAAGGCATACAAAAACGTGCATCTTGGCATATTCCTGATAACCAAGTTACGCCTGAGTCGGTATTTAATGATCGTCGTAATATCATTAAAGCTTTGGGGTTAGGTGCATTGGGAGCGAGTTTACCTGGTCAAGTTCAAGCCGGTATTTTTGATTTATTTGGCGAGCAAAAAGCGCAAAATCCTTTTGTAACTCAAGGCTTGCAATACGCCACCCCTGCCAAGTTTGTGTTACCTAATCCGAAAACCCCTGAAGATAAAGTGACTCGTCACAATAATTTCTATGAGTTTGGTACCAGCAAATCGGACCCGGTTGATAATGCCCAAGGGTTTAAGGTTGATCCGTGGACGCTAACCATCGATGGTTTAGTCGATAAGCCGATCACCCTAGATTTACATGAACTGACGACCCGTTTTGCCCTTGAAGAACGCACTTATCGCTTACGCTGTGTTGAAGCTTGGTCGATGGTGGTTCCGTGGGTCGGTTTTTCGTTAGCCAGCTTACTTAAACAAGCCGGCGTGCAAAGTAATGCTACCCACATTGCCTTTGAAACCCTGTTTGACCCAGACCAAATGCCTGGGCAAAAGAGTCGCCTAATGGGCGGCGGGATCCATTACCCGTATGTTGAGGGTTTAACGGTTGCCGAGGCCATGAATGATTTATCGTTTTTAGCCGTAGGCTTATACGGTAAAACCTTGCCGCCACAAAATGGTGCGCCAATCCGCTTAGTCGTGCCTTGGAAATATGGCTTTAAAAGTATTAAGTCTATTGTGCGTATTCGGGTGATGGATAAGCAGCCACCGACAAGCTGGAATCAATTGGCCTCAAGTGAGTATGGTTTTTACGCCAATGTAAATCCAGAAGTTGACCATCCTCGTTGGTCGCAAGCATCTGAGCGCAGTATTGGCGAAGGCGGTTTATTTTCTGCTAAACGTATTCCTACGCAAATGTTCAATGGTTATGGCGATTCAGTGGCCGATTTATACAAAAATATCGATTTGAGGAAGTTTTACTAATGCGGATAAGCCCTCGAGGTCTGTTTTGGCTAAAGGTGTTGTTGCATATTAGTTTTTTGTTGCCTGCTTTTTATCTCGTGGCACTAGTGTTAACCGACAATGCGGGCGGCGATCCGGTGCAGTACATTATTCACTACACCGGCATGGGCGCGATTAATAGCCTATTAGCGACGTTGCTTATTTCACCTATCGCCAAGCGATTTAAAATAGCAGCGCTGATGCAAACTCGCCGATTGGTGGGCTTGTATGTGTGCGCCTATGCGCTGCTGCACATCAGTGCGTTTATTAGCTTAGATTTGCTGTTTGCGTGGGGATTATTGTTTGAAGAGGTCATAAAGCGGCCTTATATTTTGGTTGGCGCTGCAACCTTGATTATCATTTTATTACTGGCGATAACTTCTCCTAAGCGGATTAAACGCAGTATGGGTAAGCGCTGGCAATCATTGCACAATTGGATTTATCTGGCGGCAATATTGGCGCCTATCCACTTTTATTGGTCGGTAAAGTCTGAAATTATTGAACCTAGCATTTATATTGCGTTATTTGCGGTGTTATTGTTTTACCGCAAAGACAGTATTTATAAATGGCTGAAGCCGAAAAAATAACCCTCGCTATGACTAACGCCTCAATCTTTGATTGAGGCCGTTGGTTGAAAACGCCGCAAACACGGTAAAGATCATCACTGATATCATGATAATGGCCAATCTTAACCAAGGTTGTTCGAGTGCAATGCGCATATCAATGAAATTGAACGTGGTTACCGCCCACACAAATACCACGCTGATCAGTAACCCCAGTTTGAGCAATGTACGCACAAATGAATGTCTAATGAACATCAGCAATGGTAAACAAATGGCGATAATAGCCATTATGTGCTGATCGAATCGTAAGAAATGTGCGCCCAATAATAGGTAAGCCAAGCTAATAATGGTTACTCGCCACCACATACAAATTCTCCTCAATAACGTGCTATAACAAATGTCATCAGTAACGAGTCAATAACATCATTGCCAGTATTACTAGCGTATTAATTGACCTTGACTGACGCAGCATAACGTTAAATGGGGGCCGAATCTTGATTGTGGTTCACATATTACTTAATTACATCTGCTTAGAATATTAACGGCTATCAAACCGATCTTTGTTCCGCTAACGGCATTGCGCCTTGTTAGTAAAACAAATGACCTTTATTTTACAGCTTCTAAAGCGGCAATTTTAGCCCAAACCTGTTCTGATTCTGCAGTGAGCAACGAATAGGTTTTTATATCGCCTTTACGCTGTGCTTGCATGGCTTGCTCGAGTATTAAATCGTAGCTTTTACGTAATTTTTTGACTGGGTCTGGCTTTAAAAATGAAAACATTGTGTAGCCCTTCGTGATGATTAATTGCATATGGTACGAATGCAGCGGGGTTTCAGCCCAATATCATTCACGCTCTTTTACACCGTGTTCCTCGTTATGCAAATCTGATTACTGGGTATAAAGCGCGTTATTGCTAAAAGTATATTATGGTTGCCATTATGGTTATTGATTCATTTTCGCCATAAAAACAAATCATTACCGTGCTGGTAATGAACGGCATCGAAAGATTAGCGCTGCTAAATTATCGTTAGCGTTGCGAACTCTGAGGTTAAAATAGAAATCGTTTCAGTGATAAAATATTATTAATTATCAATACTATAAATTACCGATCACTCATGCTTACAAAAACCTATTGCCGATAGGTTTTTAGTTTGACATACTATTGCATACGTTGTTAAGAGAACTATGTAATGCAATTAGGCGATCTAGAAAAGTTAGTACTTCAATTCCTTTGGTCTGAAAAAGAAGCCGATGCGAAGCGTGTTCATATTGCCGTTGGGATGAGTCGTGGTAACTCGTTAAACACGATTCAAACTACATTAGATCGATTATTTAAGAAGAGTCTGTTAAGCCGAACTAAGCAGGGGCATGCACATTTGTACACCGCTATAGTCGATCGTGAATCTCTCATCGCCACGTTAATTACAGATGTTACAGCCGATTTTATCGAAGATGGCGAGCATAGTCTTATTGCTGCTTTTGCTTCCTCATCAGCCAATCTCGATGATGCTCAATTTGAAGTGTTGGAAAAACTTATCGAACAGCAACGCCAGTTACGTAGCAGGCAAATATAAAATGCTAGAGGGTAACGAGGCTATTTTCTTGAATTTAATGAGTGTTGCAATAACGGCTTTCGTTATCGTGACGATATTAATATCTGCCATTATCCCGTTGATTAAAAATAACCTCAATTCATTTGGTTTTATTGCTCGAAAGCGAACGTTATGGCTATTAGCAACCGCGCCTTGGTGGATAGCTTTATGTTGCGTTGTCATATTTTTTCCACGTCAGGATACTAATAATTTAATCGCTTTGATGGAAAAAATTGCTCATTGGCACCATATTGATGTGTTCAAGTTTACAAGCTGGCATGGCTTAACGTTGGTTGTTGCAGCCCTCATATTGGCTGTGATGATTAACCTTATGTTTGTTCAAGTTCGTCGACACTCAATCGCGATGCACAACCTTTTTAAATTTTCAGATGTGCAACCTATAAGTTGTGATAATAATCAGACTATTTATTCTATTGCATTAAGCATCCCAGCAGCTTTTACAATTGGCTTGCTCAAGCCTAGGGTTTATCTTACCACTGGATTACTTCAACAACTTGAACCATCGGCTCTGGATATCATTATCCAACATGAATTGGCGCATGTTCGTGCAAGAGATCCTCTATTTAAAAGTATTTACTCTTTTTTCTGTCTGCTTTATCCAAAGCCAATTCGCCGCATTTTACAACAGCATTTTACCTTGCTCACAGAACAACAAGCAGACTCCGTCGTAACGGGTTATCACGATAACCTTGATGTGGCACAAACATTAATTTCAGTAGCCAAGAAACAACGTCAGTTTCCCCAAAGTTGTGAGGGGAGTCTGGTTAGTCATTTTAGTCATGATCAAATTACTTTGCGGGTACAAAAGCTTCTATCACCACAGAGCCAAATATCCGAACTTACTCTGGTATTTACGGGACTGTGTTTTCTAACTGCAATGCTATTTACGGTATTAATGGTAGATGGTCTCCATCATCTAATTGAGACTTATTTTATCCATTGAATCAGGACTATGAATGAATTAATTCGTTAGAACCGTAAAAGTAAAAACTGATGACCAACTGATTTATTTGTTTTGCTTACCGCATTCCATTATATCGAATGTTACACACCCATAAGGAAGCTATTTTGACTGAAACAGACACTTTGGAGCCATCCAATGCTAAGTAAATTATCAAGCTATTGCGTGTTCGCAATCCTCATTGGCTGTGCTTTTATCAGTATCGAAGTATTTGCCCATGGGGTTGATGACAACACTCGAGCTTTTTTAGAACAAAATAGTGGCGTGCAGTTTGTACCTTTTCTCTACATTGGTGCTAAGCACATGATTACCGGCTATGACCACTTATTATTTCTGGTTGGTGTTATCTTTTTCTTATATAGAAGCCGGGATGTTTTCTTATATGTCACGATGTTCACTATTGGCCATAGCACTACCTTACTACTTGGTGTTTTAGGCGATATTCAAGTTAATGCCTACCTCGTTGATGCGATTATTGGTTTATCTGTCGTGTACAAAGGATTTGATAACTTAGGCGGCTTTAAGCGTTGCTTTAATTGGCAGCCTAATACCCAATGGGCAGTATTAATTTTCGGGTTGTTTCATGGTTTAGGTTTAGCGACTAAGTTGCAGGAATTCAATTTACCAAAAGAAGGCCTTTTTACCAATCTAGTGGCCTTTAATATTGGGGTAGAACTTGGTCAATTTGCTGCGCTAGTGGTTATTTTGATTGTCATTAATGTATGGCGGAAATGGCCTTCATTTCAGCGTTTTTCTACGCTTACAAACACTCTATTAATGAGCGCAGGTGTCATGTTGATTGTGTATCAACTGACTGGCTACGTAATTAACAAATAAAAAAGAGATAAATATGCAACATACAGTCAGCAGCAGTACGTTAATTAAAGCCGCTCTATCAGCGATTGTCGTAGCAGGCATTGTTTTAGTTACGCTAATTTTACCCGCCGAATACAACATCGATCCGACTGGTATTGGACAAAAAATAGGTGTCACAGTATTAGCGCAAGCGGCAGAACCAGAAGTGCAACAAAGCGTTCCTGCCGAAGGCTCTAATGAGTTTCAAACGATAGAAGTGATGGTACCTGCAGGGCGTGGAATAGAATATAAATTCGACATGCAACAATTTGAAAAAATGACCTATGAATGGATAACAGATGGGACGGCTTTATTTGTTGACCTCCATGGTGAGCCAAAGGGAGATACCTCAGGATATTACGAAAGTTATGTCATCGCGACGTCGGCTGATATGAAAGGTAGTTTTACGGCACCTTTTGCTGGTTCCCACGGATGGTATTGGAAAAATAAGTCTAATCAACCGGTAGCAGTGCAGTTATTGGTAAAAGGACAATACAAAGTCATCGGTTTAAAATGATCGGTTTAAAGTGATCGGTTTAAAATAATAAGGGGAAATTTATGAGAACATTACTTTTTACAATGGTGCTTTTGAGCAGCTTAATCAGCAGTTATTCGCTGGCACATTCAAGCCATGGCCATATGAATGATAATGCTGCCATCAGTGTTGTCATCAAGTCTGCAAAACAAATGACATTTAAGGACTTCGGCTATGCGGTTGGTCAGCTTCCGGAATCATGGAAAAATATTACCGTTGCAGATGTAACGGTCTTTAGCGTTACAGGAGGCGTTTATATTGTGAGTGCCACTAATGCAGAAGATAAAAAGACGTTATATTTTCAAATCGCTGACGATGGTGAAGTCATGGCTGTATCTGAAAGTAACACTTTTAAATAATAGATAAATAGTTTTGGACACAAACTTCGAGTGTCCAAAACTAACATTGATTCAAAAACAAGTACTAGCTAAATTAGTTTTTTACGCCCAATGTGCTGATGTATAACAGATTTCTCGTTATCTTAATAGCACTTCATTTGACGTTGTAACATCATATTCTACAATCTGAAGATTAGAATTCACGGTTCATTTTTTCAAAACTCTTGGTCAGAACATCTATCGAATTTTGATCTAAATGACGAGTAATATCTTCTGTCAGTTGTATATGCATGCGATTGTGGTGCTTATGAAGCGCCATGCCTTCGCTTGTTAATCCAACTAATATTGAACGTCTATCGTCTTCATGTGGAGAGCGGGTTATAAGTCCAAACTTTACCAGTTTATCTACCTGAACCGTTAAGGTGCCAGTGGTAATTGCAAGCCTATCTGCTAGCTCTTTCATTCTCATGGAACCGTGAGAGCCTAGCACCTCAATAGTGTGCACTTGTGCCAGTGAATAACCGGTATCTTTAACGACAGACTGCTCCCAAGAAGACAGTTTGTCGTAAAACTCAATGATTAAATTATTCAAAGAATGCATAAAGGGCCTCAGCAGTAATTCACTTCGATAGTTAAGTGGCTTAGCTTATCAAACTTATTCAATGAGTGTTTAAATGATTCTACGCTGGCGTCAGTTGTTGTGCAGATAGCGATAGACGCAGAATAATGATCTGCACTAATTCTCCAAATATGAATATCGGTGACCTTGGTTTGTTCATCATCAATAGTATTAACAATGTCTAATTGATAATCTTCGTCGATATTTTCATCTAATAGAATAGGGCTAGTTTGCTTCATTAACCCTAGAGCCCATTTAGTAATCACCACCGCACCAACGATCCCCATGATAGGATCTAACCAATACCATCCAAGGAATTTCCCTACCAAAAGTGCACAAATTGCTAACACCGATGTTAATGCGTCAGCGAGTACGTGGAAGTAAGCTGCCTTCAGATTGTGGTCGTTACCACTATGGTGCTCGTGGCTATGGTGCTTGTGGTCATCATGCTCGTGACTATGATGTTCGTGGTCATCATGCTCGTGGCTATGGTGTTTGTGGTCATCATGCTCGTGGCTATGGTGTTTGTGGTCATCATGCTCGTGGCTATGACGCTCGTGGTCATCATGTTCATGGCTATGAAGTTTGTGGTCATCATGCTCGTGGCTATGGTGTTTGTGGTCATCATGCTTATGGCTATGATGCTTGTGGTCACCGTGATCATGGCCGTGATGTTCATGTCCCAATATAAACATACTGGCGATGTTAACGACTAGACCTATGATAGCCACAAGAATAGATTGGTTAAATTGGATCTCAATAGGTGACCATAAACGGTGTAGAGATTCGACCAGCATAATGATAGCGACAATGGCTAATGCGATTGCACTTGTATATCCACCGAGAACGCCGACTTTGCCTACGCCAAAAGAGAATTTGTCACTATTAGCATGCTTTTTTGCATAACTATAAGTGAATAGCGTAATACAAAAAGCGGCGGCATGAGTCCCCATATGCCAACCATCAGCGAGCAAGGCCATAGAGCCATATATCGTACCCGCTATCACTTCGATGGCCATGGTGATGACTGTGATAACAAGCACATACCAGGTGCGTTTGACATTTTGCTCGTTAACGGAGGTGAAATTGTGTTGGTGAATATATTTTTCGGCAATTTTATTCATAAGAAAGTAGTTTGATTATCAAGTAATTCTCGATGTTATATTGTTTGATAGTCAAAGTAAATAAATGGTTACTTTATATTAAATATCCCAAATCGTTAGCTTGAGAGTCTGATGGTGATATATGTTTTGATTAAAAAGGGGTAGTTTGTTTTTTTTATAGCATGGGGAGCAAGTAATGATCACTAAAAGTGTCTAAAAAATTTGTGTTTTTCAGTTCCATTCTGTAGTTAACTTACATGATGTTGTAGTAATGTTAGTTGGTGGTGTATTTAGGTATTTAGGTATTTAGGTATTTAGGTATTTAGGTATTTAGGTATTTTAGTTTGGGCTATGGTTAATTTTTCGATTTCATCTATCGTTTCAATTATCGCTCCGGTTATCACTCCAGTTCGTCGTTCACTTTTGTTTATTGTTTTTAGGGGGCGTTAAAAAGTCGTTTTAATAAGGTTGTTTAGACATCATCAAACCGTTATTGACAAAAATGAATGCGTTACTGTTAATATTAGCCTTTGCTGTAAACATTACTCACCATGCCTCTTTAGTCTAATGCAGTGCTTTTTTACTTGTGAGTCAGGCCGTTAATTGGTTAGCTTGAGCATGACGAAACACATGCAAGGAGGCTTTAATGGTCAAACAACATCAAGCACAACTACCGCTTACCCAAAGTGAATATCATGGTGTCACCTCAACGACGCTTACCGATAAAACCATTGGTCAATATTTTGATGATATTGCCAATGCTTACCCAGACAATCTTGCGGTAGTCGTTCATCATCAACAAATCCGTTGGAATTACCGAGAATATCAAGCAAAGGTTGATGCGCTTGCCACTGGTTTGTTAGCGCTAGGTATTCAACCTGGGGATCGAGTCGGAATTTGGTCTCCTAACAATATTGAGTGGTGTTTAACCCAATTTGCTACGGCTAAAATTGGCGCCATTATGGTGTGTATTAATCCGGCTTATCGGCCTGAAGAGCTAGAATACTCCTTGAGTAATGTGGGTTGCCGAGCAGTCATTTGCGCAGATAAATTTAAGTCCAGTGATTACTTACAGATGTTAAATGAGTTACTGCCAGAGTTAAGCACCAGCACAGCAGGTAAGCTCACCACACTCGCACTGCCTCAGCTTGAGTTTGTTATTCGAATGGGCACCGACCGTACTCCCGGTATGCTCAATTTTAATGATTTGCTGCTGGAGGTTAACGACGAAGCTCAACATGTGTTGGCCACCATTGCTGACTCTCTCGATACTCATGATTCGATTAATATTCAATTTACATCAGGTACCACAGGCAGCCCCAAAGGCGCGACGTTATCACATCATAATATTTTAAATAATGCCTATTTAGTCGCAGATGCTATGGGCTTTACTCAGGCCGACAAGTTATGCATCCCAGTCCCTTTGTACCATTGTTTTGGCATGGTATTAGGCAGTTTATCCAGTATTATTCATGCATCGGCGGCGGTATATCCTGGGGAGTCTTTTGACCCACTCACCACGTTACAAGTAATAGAAAATGAACGCTGCACAGCGTTACATGGTGTACCGACCATGTTTATTGCCGAATTAGAACATCCACAATTTAACCAGTTTGATCTTAGCTCATTGCGCACAGGCATTATGGCGGGCGCCACATGCCCCGAAGAAGTTATGCGCCGAGTGCAAGAGTTAATGTACATGAAAGAAGTACTAATTGGTTACGGACAAACCGAGTGCAGCCCGTTAAATCACATCACTGAAATTGACTCCCCAATCGAAAAACAAGTGCTCACCGTCGGTCGAGCATTGCCGCATACTGAAGTGAAAATCATCAATGAGTTTGGCGACGTGGTTGCTATTGGTCAGCCCGGAGAAGTGTGCAGCCGAGGTTACTGCATCATGCAAAGTTATTGGAATGATGCAGTCAAAACCGCTGCAACCATCGACAGCGCAGGCTGGTTACATTCGGGCGATATTGGCCAAATGGACGAGTTAGGCTACGTGCAAATTGTTGGCCGCATTAAAGACATGATTATTCGCGGTGGTGAGAATATATATCCGCGTGAAATTGAAGAAAAACTTTATAGCCACAAAGACGTGCAAGACGCGGCAGTATTTGGAGTACAGAGTGACAAATACGGCGAGGAGGTATGCGCATGGATTAAAGTCCGCGCCAATGCCGATATCACCGAAGACGATATTCGCCACTTTTTAACCGAAAAATTTGCCTATTTTAAAGTGCCTCGCTACATCAAGTTTGTTGACCAATACCCAATGACAGTAACGGGTAAAATTCAAAAATTTAAGATGCGTGAGTTGATGTATCAAGAGTTACATGAAGCCATAAACTGATATTTTGCGTGTAATCATTAAAGCCCAGTGTTGAGTTATCGCACTGGGCTTTAATATTGATGGGCTATCTACTTAAAAGTGAAGTAGAGACAACACGCGACAACGAGTGAATCATTAAATAGCTGAGTCATAAGTACTGGCGTAGTTGAAATAACCTACTTGCGACAAGCGCTTCAAGTGTTGAGTTCAAGTTCAAGTTAGACACAGTTGTAAACAAATGATGTTTTCTCGATAGCATATGGTGAGTGATACCATTGCCGGCTTATATTTTTATCGGCTGAGTTCGTCAGCTTTTCCGCTTTTTCAGCTGGATACAATCGACCCATTGTTGGAGTTATTTTGAATAATACTAAAGGTAGTCTTTTTATGGTTGCTGCTATGGCGGCATTTTCTATTGAAGACATGTTGATTAAATCGGCTGCCGAAACCACTTCTATTGGTCTGATTTTAGCGTTATTTGGATTGGGCGGAATGTTGATTTTTATGCTGCTGACTTGGCGTAAAGGGCAAACAATTTTACACCCAGCACTGATGTCCAAGCCAATACTCATACGTGCAGTTTGCGAAGTTGTGGGTCGATTCTGTTTTGCATTGGCTATTACGCTAACGCCGTTATCGAGTGCCTCGGCCATTTTGCAAGCCACACCGTTGATCGCAATGATAGGTGCAGCCTTATTGTTTGGTGAACAAGTGGGTTTTAAACGCTGGATTGCTGTATTGGTTGGTTTTTGTGGTGTGCTGATGATCATTCGCCCTGGCCTTGATGGCTTTGAAGCAACGTCTTTATTTGCCGTCGTGGCGACCTTAGGTTTTGCGGGCCGCGATTTAGCCACTCGTGCAGCTTCACCAGTGTTGTCTAATATGCAACTTGGAGTATATGGATTTTTTGTATTAATCCCGGCAGGCATTGCCATACAGTTATACCAACACGAGCCATTACAACTTAGTTCTACCGCCGCAGTGCAAATTATCGGTGCAATTGTGTTTGGGGTGATGGCGTATAATGCCCTCACAATTGCTATGCGTGCTGGCGATGTATCGGTTATTTCTCCTTTTCGTTATACGCGTTTATTATTTGCCTTAGGTTTGGGGATATTTATATTTGGAGAGTCACCAGATTTAGCGACCCTTCTTGGAAGCCTGTTGGTGGTATTAAGTGGCGGATATACCTTAATTCAAACGCGTAAAACAGTCTCAGCAAGTTTGATAAAGAGTCGCGCATGAGCAGGGGGAGTCGATTCAGCCTGCTGTAAGGTATAACAAGGTTAAACACTGCAAGGTTAGAGAGTACTAAGTTAGAGATTATTAGGTTAGACATTACTAGGTTAGAGATTATTAAGTTAGGCATTACTAGGTTAGATATTAGCGATAGACATTAATGATAGAGAAAATGTTTCGCATAAGCTTGATGACGGATAAAAAGCGACCAACGTTAAATTAACGGTGGAAGATTCATTTTTATAAACCAGATATTTTTGATCTAAAACTCATACTCTGTAGCATGAAGTGTCATACTTTGTTGCGTGATAACGGTAGCAAATAAAAGTGGCTACTTACTAAATACTTTCATTTATTAAACGATAAAAATCAATAACAAAGACCTGAGCTTATTTTCCGTTATACTGCCTTACCCGCTACATACCCTTATTTAAGAGGTATCAAAAATACCATGGATATCAAAGGAACCTGCATTTCATCTACAGCAGATGAGCACGGCCCCATTTATGTTTATCAAACAAGAAACAGCCGCATTCTTAGCTTTGATGGAAAAATCTATCAAAGCTGCATGAAAATCAATGATATTAATGGATTACATCTAGGTTACACCCAAGCCATGATGGCCGGTTTATTTTTTATTCCCGCAGTAACAACAGCCACAATCATGGGGCTGGGTGCTGGTTCAATGGCTAAAATATTGCTCAGTAGTTTCGTCGATTTGAAGGTGCACGCGGTTGAATACCGTGAAGCAGTAGCGAAGGCTGCAAAAGAATATTTTTATTTACCAGAAACTGAACGTCTTGCTATTCATATAGACGATGCGGTGAATTACATTAAAAATACCGACATAAAAAGCGATATTATCTTTTCAGATCTATACAACTCACAAGGTATGGAGCCGAAACAAGTACAATCATCCTACTTACACAATTGTAAAAACGCACTCAATCAGCAAGGGGTTTTGGTGCTCAATATCTGGCATACCTCAGCTGAATTACGCCAAGAGTTAGATGAATTACTCGCGCTCGAATTTGAAAATCGATTACTCAGTTTTGACGTCGAAAGCGGCAATACCATCGTGCTTGCATTCAAAAACGACATTCCTGCGATAAAAAGCCACGATCTACTGGCGAAAGGCAAAGCGTTACAAGAGCAAATGAGTATTCCAATGGAACGTTACGCCAACTTACTCTGCGATGCACAAGGTTGATAGGCCACCGATTGTTATCTTAGGTGACGTTTATCTTAGGTGACGTTTAACTTAGATGTCTTTTATTTTAGACGGTTTTAGTTCATGTTCTGAGGCGAAATATTTTATATGTTACCGCCGCGAGTTTTTATGACTGGCTTATCAAGCCGGCCTTATACATTGGCCCCAAAAACAACTTCTTGTTTTGAGTCTAACCACATTGGGTTTTGTACCATCACCTTGCTGAACATTCGACTCTGTAAATAATCATTGAGCCATTGTCGTAATTTGGGGTAGGGGGATTGTAAATACCATTGTCGCTCAACTCTGGCAAACTGACGAATAAACGGCATTAATGCTAAATCTGTCAAACTTGGTTGGTCAGACATTAAATATGAGTGCTGGCAAAGCCTTGATTCGAGATCCGCAAGATAACGCTCACATTGTTGTCTATCTTCTACAAGCGACGGTTCATGGTAGCGTTTAGAACAGCGATATTTCTCTAAATGTCCTTTGAATTCATTATCAAATATCGCAATAACCGCCAACATTTCAGTTAACGCGTTTGGTATTGCTTTACTAATGTAATCGTCAGGGTCTGTTTGTAAAAAAGCCCATAGCATGATAGATAAACTTTCATCGATGACCTCATTATCTGCGGTGACTAAAACTGGCACTGTACCTTTGGGCGACACCGTAAGCATTTCGGCAGGCTTGTTACTTAGCGCTAAGTCGCGCAGGTTTACTTGCTGATTAGATGCATAAATGGCCAGTCTAGCGCGCATTGCGTAAGGACAATTTCTCAACGAATAGAGTACAGGTAATACCATGATGTTGTTTATTATCTCTCAGTCAGTAATGCAGTTAACAAAATAATTCTCTTCATTTTATCACTAATACATCACCCTATAAATATTGATTACGGTAGCCTTTTATGAAGATTCAACGGTATCGTTTGAAGCTCATTTCTGACTAGATAGCGGTCTACCTAATTAGAATCAGCAATAGTATCGGTGTAAATCTGTAGTAGACGTTTTATGTTAATCAGCAAGGGAATAACGTGCTGTGCTGATTAAGTGTTGCATCTTAAATGCACTGCCATCGTTGACAGTTTATTTCTCCCTGGTGTGCTTTTACTTGGCCTATTAGGCTTTAAATGTTGGATGCATTTATTTTATATGGGGAAGTACTAATGGCACCTTTTTACCCAATCAACCATTGTGGATGACTAAGCTTGCTCTTTTGTTCAATGTTTCAAACAGCAAAATAGCCATGATTTTTGCCATCTAAAGTGAGTGTTTGAGCATTAACAATGCGTGCCATATTTTATGGTGCATTAGTATCACTTTGTAGGTAAAAATTATTATAAATTATAAAAAATAATAATTATTTAGTCTGATTTATTCGTTCGAATTACTCTGTTTTTTCATCAACATTACCTTTTGGTAGTATCTAAAACGTGGTTTTTGTCTCCATTACATCATCGCCTGATTCATTTCTATGTTACTAGCCAATACAGCCTATTCGGGCTGATTTCTCAATTTTTATTTAGGCGTCATTCTAAAGGATGATGATGCTAAGCTATTGAGTAATATAGGTGAAAATATGACTTTTTATTGATCTGACCCCGTATTATTTTAATAGGTTGATGTTGAAGGATTTCCCTCGCCAAAAACGTGTTTAACGCTACTTTTATGGTTTTTTGCCTCTTGAATTTAACCATGGTTTTTCTATGGTTAATAACAGGTGCAAAAGTAAATATCTCGAGTGCTGTAAAAGTAAGATATAGCATCGTGTGGTTACAAAAATAATGTACTACTTATTGCTTACTTGCCGTCAGTTTTTTATTGAGTGACGACATTTGTTGTCAATTTGCAGTGCGTGTAGGTGTTGAAGCAGAGTTAACGTGTTTAGGTTAAAAATAAATCCAGGAGGTCGTTATGTCTAACTAGTTTAACCCCAACAATAATTACAGGAGGTTGTTATGTTATTTGTTAAATACTTTAATAAAAGGCCAATTGCCCTTGCTATCTCTTTAGCATTGCTGGCTTCAATAGGAAGTGCGGTGGCTTATGAATCGCCAGTGCATGTGTTTTCTGTTAATGACGTACTGGGAGGGTTGAATGGAGTGACCTTCGCAGACGATCAAACGATCATTTGTGGTCTTGGCCCAGTGAGTTGTCCTGATGATAATCCAGCGCTTCTCGACAAGTCGGGGGTGATGTTATATCCAGTGGATAGCGAGTTTGGCTTTTATGTGGTTGATTTTCTAGGCGCGCAGCCCAAAGCGCGTAATGGCGATTACCTAGAAGGATTCGTTGGTAATATTGACGAAGGCGGAGGGGTGATTGGTATTCAAGTTGCGAATGCTGCCACCGAAAAATACAAGGTAAAACCACCTTTGGGAACATGGTGTCAAGGGCTTGGCGGCACCTCGGTAAAATGTGAAACAGAACATTATACCGTTATGGAACATGCGCTTAGTTGTTATGAGACCATCCCATACTTTTTTGCCACCCCTGATGGTACACAAGCAACTATATCAACCCCAGACGGTAGTTTGTCTTTTGACTGTGCTGGTGCGCCACTAGATGATAATGTCCAAATTTTAGTCGGTGGACAGCCAGATCATCGTTTAACTACAGCTGTACCCTGTGAAACAGATGGTCAGCCTGAAGGGTGCCAAATGTTTCCTAACGACAAGACCAACATGCTTGATAACATCGCCTTAAGCAGTGATTATTCCGTGCAGCTTAAAGATGATGGTAAGCCACTTTATGGTTGGGGCGGAATACATAAACGGCCGAACGATATCCGCATGTATGCCCAGTTGGCACTCCCTGAAGAATGGAAAACATCCACAGAAAACTTTGTCGTTACACGTGCTGAGCTTGTGGTTAACCACTGGATCACCAATAACCCTAATGACCAACTTCGTCCAGAAGACCTGGAAAACGAAGCTGCAACAGGGCGTAAACCTTCCTATAGAATTGAAGGTGATGGTGATGCAGCCGTATGGAAAAGTACGGTCCCGTGTTATGAAGGCGACAGCGATATAATCGATACTGAAAGTGGCGCTTTCGATCCATCCTTTATCGGTGTCGGTACAATATTAAAGAATACCCCTAAAGCACTGGATCCTTTGGCTACACCAGGTGAAAGCGCTTCAGAGCACCCTTATGCTTTCTCATCAGATCTCGCTGGTGGCTATTCTAATGCTTACTATACCACCATCAATCGTGACCCATTTGAATGGTCTTATGATGCCAATCCTGATCCAAAAGTTCAGGATTTCATCGGTAGTGCACTGCCAAATGCGTCACTCGGTGAGCTTGTCTCAGGCCCCCGTTGGAGACTTAAACCTAATAAGTTTGGTCAAGACTTGCCTGGGCTGGAGATCCCGTTGATTGAATGTAGCGCGCCGCCTTTTGCCAAAGAAAATATTAAGTATGAAGTAGGTACGCCAACGACCACTGTGATCAATTTACTTGACTGGGAAGAGGGAGAAATATCTCCGCTGGCAACCAGTCGAGGTTGGGTTGATGTGACTGCAAATGAGTATGTCACTATTGTCACTGAGGACGGCGAACCAGCGGTTACCAGCAATGGTTTACCGATGACATCAGATTTTGACCTTGCGGTTTACATTAAGGGTGATAGTAAATCAACAGCCTTATATAACGCACAGCTCATTATCGAATATGAAGGCGAAGTTCCTGTGGTGAATACTGATGTCGATGTTGCACTGACTGCTTTTGCAGCATCAGCTACAGTGTCCTTTAATCAAACGGTTGCAATGGTTGTCGATGTGAGCAATCTTAAACCCAGCAGTGTCAGTGGTGAGGTAACCATTACTGGAGTCACTAACCAAGGCGTGGTTATTGAACTGCCGCCGATGGCTTTCAGCGACTTGGCTGAAGGAGATACGATTTCATTAAATGCAAGTTGGACAGCCAACATCATCAGAACGTCCGCTGTTAGCTGGACGGCGACGGTGACAGCTGAAGGCGATCTTAATAGTGATAACGATACTCGCACCGCAACAACAAAAATCCGTAGATGATAATTAAGGATTAGCAGGTGAATCAAAGGGGGAGAACTTTTGTTTCTCTCCTTTTAACTTAACCTAATTGATATTGTTATTAACGGTCTTTACGGACTTAGAAGATAGGAATAGCAAATGCGCATCATACGAATAATCTTTGTCTCGGCCATTATTTTATCCTCGGCGATTACCTCGTTATTCGCTGAAGAAAACAGCGATCCAATCCAACCGGCAACTACCATTCCACCGGCTACTGCAACCACGCCGGTGCTAGTCACACCAGCTGTCACGCCAGCTATCACAACTCCGGCAGTAACGTCGGCTGCGCCAGTAACGCCAGTTATAGCAAACCCTGCAGTAACCCCGCCAGCGCCTAAACAAAGTGCGAAAAAACCGGCAATGGGTCACGATTACCAAAAAAATATGCCCAAGCTTGGCAAAGGTGATCCCAATTATCGTGGTGGGAAGGAGGTTGTATCTGATGCTCAACCCATAATCAACAATCCAGAGAGTCAATCAAAAGAGCCATCAATCATAGATAACCAGCGCAAAAGTGGTGCAGATGTAGGTTTTCCTGGCTACCGCGGCGAGGGAGACTCGGCTTACCCACAACATCAACAATATCAAAATCCGCCACGGTTTCCGGCTGAATCAATAGAGACTACTCCAGCAGATACGTCTCCAGTACAGACTAAACCAACCGAACAAAATAGTGATGTACAGACAAATAAACCATCGGTTGATGCTTCAGCAAATAAGGTCAAAACACGTGCGATCATTAACCAACAGCGCAAAGGAATACTTCATGCAGCCGCATTTGGCGACGAGCCAGCGGTAAAAGCATTGCTCAAGCGAGGAGCTAGTCCAGATGCCAGAGCAAAAGACAGAATAGGGCGAACAGCATTAATGCTAGCGGCATTGAGTGGTCATGAAAACGTGGTTAATACACTGCTTAAACAAGGTGCTAACGTGGATTTAAAAGATAGAACAGGCCATACCGCACTTAACTGGGCGGCAAATCGCTCACACCTGAACATAGTCTCGTTACTACTCAACTATGGCGCGGATATTAATATCAAAGATAATGGCGGTACTTCTCCTTTGTTATATGCGGTTGCCACTAGCAATGTGGCAATGGTGAGTTTATTGCTTTCACATGGCGCTGAAACTGAGTTACAAAGTGCTGAAAGTAAGATGACGCCACTGCTACTGGCCATTGAGCATAACGATATTGAATCGATTAACCTTTTACTAGATAACGGAGCTGATGTTAATGGCACAAACAGTGATGATTTTTCGCCATTAATGGCCGCGGCAGAGCAAGCTCAGCCCAAGATAGTGCAAACACTCCTCTCTCATGGTGCTGAGGTCAATCGATATGATAATAAGCATTTTACGCCATTGTTCTACGCTGCCGACAAGCAACACATCGACATCATGCAGCTGTTATTAGCCCGAGGTGCAGATGTCAATTTACGCGATAATAAAGGCCGAACCGTTTTAATGCGCGCCAAGCAGCAAGGGCATGCAAACGTTGTAGCGTTATTATGCACAAAGGGAGCTAAATATAACGCCGATGGATGTTGAGATTGAAAAGAAAATCGAGTTTGGTGTTTGACCGGATTAATCAAATTAACGTTTGTTTTTAAATACAAAAAAAGCCTGTAAGCATTTTATGCATGCAGGCTTTTTTATTTTAGATTTGGTCGGTATCTTCCTGTGTTAGGAGAGGATTCTAATTTCCGCCCTATGGCAGAGCCATGAAAGCTAGCTCTGAAGCTGGTAATCACAGGGTTGTCATAGTCTAACCCCCAAATAGTTACCATAAAAGGTGACCCTTATTTTGAGCTTGAACTTATCAGCGTTGGGAACGGGGTGATGTGAGAGTGCCGTTTGATGATGTGTCGGCAATATGCGCCCAGGTGTTTAAGTTAGGGATAGATGACATAAGGGCGATGATTGATGGTGAAGAATAATGATGAAGATTAATGTGCAGCAGCTGCAACATCAACAAGTGACGCTGAACATGAAGGCGTTGCGTCATGGGTTAACACGCTGGGGTAACTATTGGGCCTATCAAGAATATGGCCAAGGGTTCGCAGGCCGAAGCCAGTGCTACAAGTTAGGCTAGGTGATTGTTTAAGGTAGTTCGGCAGTAGTCGAGGTAACGCCCCCACTAGAAGTAAGACAGTTCGACCAGATGATTGAGCGGTTAACACCGCAATGCATACGGGCCATTAGAGCGCACTACATCTGCAAAGGGCATTGGGCATTGGTGGGATTTGATAGCAAGAAGTCTTGTGTGTATTGGTTGAGAAGGGCAGAGATTTCTTTAATTAATTGATGTGGTAAAGTCAGTATAATTAATATAAATGGATTGAATTTAATTGAAAATTTATTTTTTGGTATCATGTTGTTTACTTTTTATAGGCGTCATTCTTGGTCAAGGAGTCGAGTTTGATACTTCTTTGTGGCTTGGGTTCATTTCTTTAGTTGTTACTATTGCCACTTTGGGAATTGCTTATCGTGCTTATAAAGTATGGAGAGTACCGATTTTAACCGGCTATGTTAACTCATTATCTGAAATCATGATGGAGCGAGAAATAGCTTTTTCAAACTTATCTTATTCGATGTTAAAAGGCTCAAAGGGTGGCGAAATATGTAACGTTGTAATGTTTGCTGAAGTGTCACATTTTATCAATGTAGACCGAGGCTTGTGGCTAAGAGGCCTGTTTCTCATTGAGATTATTAATAAATCTATACCTGACTCTGCTTCATTCTTAAATTTCTGGCTCGAATATCAATTAGATAAATCATCATCTTATGAGCCAGTTATTTTGGATGAGGGTGACGACAAAAATTATGACCTTTGGAAAGAGATAATGGATAAGCACAGCGAACTTCAACCTCAAATCTGGAACCAGCATAATTCATTATCAACGTTAATAATTATGAATGACAAATGACCTACGGCTATAAAAATTAACAAGTATTTTATGGGTTCTTCTGGCTCGGTGTACTGCGGGGGAGGACAAGCGCAGAGCTTCACTACATATGAGAAATTTAGGTGGTTGTGTTGTTGTTTTATGGACTATGTAAACTCTATTCGCGTTAATACCCCGTTTTAGTTTTGTTAAGTCTATGAAAGTGATGTTTAAATACTGATTTGTTAGGCATTCATTTTGGGAGTTTGTTCGATCTTTCTATATACCAACTTTTTGAACACTCAAATAGATCTAGTCGATCTGAGTGGCTGAATGAGTTTAGCAACCTAGTTAAATACTCTCGGCTTTAGATTGATAATGACTCTAGCCTATTGAATTAATGTGCTTTTGTTAAAAATCATTTACATAACGAGCCATATCATTTTCGGTTATCTACATTCTCGCTTCATCCAGACTAAAGAGTGATTGATTCGCGAGATTTAAGCTGATAAGTTACTAAAATTATTAATAATTAAAGTGGTATAGATGCTGGGTTTTGGTTGACTTCTCAAGATGTTTATCGAAATTCTAGCTAATACGCTGTTAAGCATCAGTAGAGTTTAGGCAATGTTTTATCAATCAAATTATAATAAAAACCTATTAATTGCCCCTATATGGAAATGGCTAATTATTGTCTTCTGGGTTTTATTGGTTGCAGTAATATTTTCTCCGGCCACTGAGCAAGGAAGTATCATCTGGTATCTCGGGCTTTCAGCATCCATTTTTTTAGTGGCTGCTTGTATATTGTTGGTTGCTTTTGCACTTGTTGTCATTTTCATTAAACGGAAGAAACTGGGTGTTTTGAGTTCCATGCTAGCTTCGTTATTTGTGATCATATTTAATGTACCTGGAAGCATGGTTTTATATGCATACTTAAAGAATCAGAGAGTTATTGGGTAATGCAAAGCAAGTCAATCTGACAGCTTACTCTCCACTTGTGTATGTGCGGTAAAATATTCGCGCATGCACAAGTTATGTTACTGCTGCAATTGCTTGCAGCGTTGAACTAAGCCGCAGCGCTAATGCTGACTCAATCGAGTGTATTAACCTCATTGAATCAGTTAGACTTAAAAAAGATGTGATGGAACACCATAATGACAAGGGATTTTCAATGAAATACGTACAAACCAAGCCATATTGCCAGTTCAAAATTGCTCTACAGCCCAGTGCTAGCTTCAAAAAAAGCAAATCCCTATAGCATAAAGCGTACCCATTAACCTGGACTCGGCATCGGCCAAGTCCAACAAGCGATTTATGCCTTGCAAATAGCGCAACGCATAAATACTAAAACGTTATGTATAAACCGAGACTTAGTGAGTGATCGAAATATTTTTACTTATGTATATTCCGTTGGGTACATATCTTCTAAATAAGTGGAGAATGTATTTGAGCACAACAGCTACTGGCCGGAGCGGTTCATATATCATTGTTTCAATTATTACGGGTGCAGCTCCATTGATATATGCGCGGTCAATAGCGCCAGACCATTCTGCTTTACTAGTGGTTTTGGCTGGTATAGCTTTATTTTGGTTTGCCATAGTTGGGGCGCGCAGTGTTTCCACATAACAAGTTAAATCATCGAAAAACCACTCACTGGCTGCGCCAAAGCGTTCGTGTTTTCCTCTGTTTAAAGCGTTGAACTAAGCCGCTGTGCGGAGCCAAATGCTGACTCAATCGAGTATATTATCCTCATTGGATCAGCTAGACATAAAAGAGATGTGATGGAACACCACAATGACAAGGGAATTGCAATGAAACACGTACAAACCAAGCCATATTATCAGTTCAAAACGGCTCTACAGCCCAAAGCCAGCATCAAAAAAAGCAAATTCCTTTAGCATAAAGCTTACCCATTAACTTGGTCTCGGTATCAGCCCAGGTCCAACAAGCGATTTATGCGTTGTAAACAGCGCCGTAACGCATAAATACTAAAGCGTTATACACAAGGAGTTTGTAAATGCCTTTTTCTGCCAAAATGACTTTAATGTTGCTTTACTTGAGTTCAGGAGTCAGCATTACTCTTGCTGCATGGATGATGTTCGTCGTAGATGCTAGGCCATCAACTGCAGTTTCACAGTTAATTGCTGGAGCAGCCTTTTTTTTGGTTGCTTCTGCTTTGAAAAAGCGAGATGAAAAATCTTTGATTATTGGTTTAATAGGGACTGGTGGATTACCTCTTTTTTGGCTTTGGAAGGCTTATGACCAGTATTTTTACGATCTTTCTCTGTTTGAGGCATTTAGAATTTATCCGATATTGGGAATATATATCATCCCCTTATTTGCAATGATTTTTTTGCTATTACCAGCCTCAAAAAACTACTTTAGACCTAAAGCTGAAAGTTGCGTATAACAAGCCTTTAAATTCAGACTCACCAAGGTTGTCATGCCATTTGCTGCGCAAATCACCCGCCAGCACCTAGCTCACTTATTAGAGGGACGTTAGGCAATCAATAAGGAAAGCATTATGAAGTTAATCTCCACTATTATTTTAATAGCAGCTGTAATGAGCCCGCATGCATTAGCAAGCACAGTCTCTGCAACGCAGCAGTTAGGTGTCTGTTTAACAGATTCAATGAATGGAAAAGAAAGGAAGAATTTAGCTAAATGGATCTACTTTGGTATGTCCCAGCATAGCACTATAAAACCTTATTCAAATGTCTCAGATGCTAACTTAGATCAAATGAATAAATATGTTGGAGAGCTTATTACTAGATTAATAACTAAAGATTGCAAAGAAATATCCAATAAGGCTATGGAAGAAAATTCAGCAGCATTTGAGTCTGCATTCAGTATTGTAGGGAAAGTGGCAATGCAAGAGTTAATGACAGAATCATCTGTCTCTCAAAGTTTGGGTGCATTTGAGAAGTACTTAGATACCGAAAAAATCGAAGCTGCTTTTAAATAGCGGCCTAACAAAAAGTGGGTGTTAGCACCTGCGGTGCTGGGACGGTTAAACTTCGTTGGTTACAATCGATTTAAGGCAGGTTTAAACGTTATTCAATTGATGTATTTTTGATTTGTCTCAAACCAAGTGACGTCACTCAGTTTGAGAAATATACGATATTGCCGGTCTCAAACCACCCGTTTTCATTTCTCAAACCTCGCGACCCGCTACATTTAGACATTAAAAAAAGTTATGACAGAAATAACGTAAGTTGTAATTGTAGAGCAGAGGATTTGACCGGAGTTTGACCGGATTAATAAAATTCACGTATTATCTTTAGACACAAAAAATCCTGTAAGCAGTTGATGCGTACAGGATTTTTTATTTTTAATTTGGTCGGTATGAGAGGATTCGAACCTCCGACCCCTGACACCCCATGACAGTGCGCTACCGGGCTGCGCTACATACCGAAATGACTTCGTTTGACTTTAGATATAATGAAAATATCATCATACATATCAACCACTTAGTACGGCTGTGAGCCTCGGGGTTACTAAGTGAGTAATTACTGTATCAATTGCGATTTGTTTACGCAAGTAGTTAGTTATCAGTCGGTTATCGATTGATTATAAACTATCCATTCAATAAAACGTTCGACCTTATCTATGCATAAGCAAGCATAAGCATGCATGATAGTGCTTAATGAAGAGCTCGTTTACAACGCGATATTATAAATACCTTATTGATTATAAAGTCTACGACCTTCACGCATTACTTGGATCAATTCTGGTGCGCTCATTTTCTTATCTAAACGTTTTTTATAGTCTAAATCGTAAATGCGGTATTTACCGAAACTATCCAATACTGTTATTTCAGCTTTTTGATAAATGGCAAAGCGGCGGCTGTCGCCTATGTAAACCCAGGTTTCATTATTAGGTTCTAACAAGCTGCGGCCTGAACTGTAATCTGTACTTGGATTAGTGCAGCCTAACACATGGCTTAGCAAGGTTGGCGCTATGCCGTAATGGCTGGTGCGGTAATTCACTTTATTACCATGGCTGTCGGGCCAATGGATGATCAGCGGCACTTTAACATTACCTGGCGATAAATCGCTGCGGGCGTCGCTGGTATTACTGGTAAAGACCTGGCCGTAAGTGCCAGTGATGAGCACAATGGTATCATCACTAACGTTATTGAGTAAGCTTGCCAGTTGTTGGTCTATAAAGTTAAGTGATTGACGATATTGATTAAACAGCACCTTTTGCGCAGGCTTTAATGCCATATGCGGTTTGATGGTTTGTACGCCTAAAAATCCGACTGGGGTGTCGTAATCTTTTGGTGCGGTAAGATTCACTAAGGCAAACCACGGTTGTGTTTGTTTTGGCTGCCAAGCATTCACCGCATTAATGGTGTTGATATCGGCATCTGCGCTGCCATTATCGCCTTCGCTGATATGAATGTTTATACCGCTGAACATTGCACTATTAGCAGCGTATTGATCATTTTCAGGCGCAAACATGGCTAATTGATAGCCTTGTTGTGACAGAGTGTTGGTCAATATTGGGCTGGTGCTATCAAACTCTTTGCGATCGCTATAATTGCCTTGTAAGCCATACATGAGGGTAAACATGCTGGTTTCAAAGTCTGTACCACCGCTATAGTGATTCATAAAGCGCTGATTTTGAATACGATACTGGCTTAAGAACGGCATGGTGACACTGTCGACCATGTCTGCGCGTAGGCTGTCTATGCTGATAACCATAACATTGGGTTGGTTGTCTACAGTACATTGCATCGGACTGATGGGATAGCTCAGCTTACGTGATTTAGTGTTGCGAGACTCTGTTGACTGCATGCTGCTGTCAATGCCGTGATTTTCCATAAACGAGCGTGCTGTCGCAGGGTATGACACTGGATAGGCGTCGTCAAAACGGGTGACTTCAGTCATATTGGTCGCGTCGGCCCAAATATGAAATAAATGGCTGCTGACAAAACAGATACCGACAAACAGCACCACTTTGTTGCCCCATTGTTTTTTCTGAATTTTGTCTATGCGTTTCCACAGATAATTGGCTGCGGTAAGCTCTACAATCACAATGACGATAGGTGTCACTATATATGAAGTGCTGTGTAATAGCGCGTTGAGATCTTGCCAGGCTAAGTCGAACGCAAAAGGACTTAAATGGATACCGTAGTCGTCATAAATAATGGTGTCATACAGTAGGGCATATAAACCAAGAGAGGCGATAAATGCAGCAAAACCACGTAAAATTTTGGAGTAAGGTAATAATAAGGTAATCGGGAAGATAAAAATTAAGTAACCGATAAAGGCCAAAAAGGTAAAATGACCAATGGTGCTGATTGACAGGTAAGCCCAACCAATAATGGTTTCTGGGTAGCCGACACTGCCAATATATCGAGCGCCAATTAACATCGCTAATATGCCATTAAAGAAGGCAAACCAGTGACCCCAATTAACTAAGCGTGACACTTTATCACGCGTCATTTGCTGCTTTTTGCGCTCGATCATGTTAACTCGTATTCCTACGTTATTATCACAGACTATTTTCAGTGTAACTGATTGTTAGCATTGGTGATAAATTTTATTTAGTCGATTACTTAACCGACTGTGTTAAGGCTTTAGCAAATTGCTCGGCAACTTTTTGACGTGATTCACCTGGGACTTTTTTGTCGAGTAAATGGGTCACGCAATTGCCCAATACCATTAGGCTTAAATCGGTAGGAGCTTGATGCTTAGCTAGTACTGCAAGCAGCTCGCTGATAAGAGCTTCAACTTGAGTGTTTGTGTATTTAGATTGAATTGCCATAGTCAGAAAACTTCAATAAATAATGAATTAGCTGCACATAATAACGGATTTAGCCGGCGCTCGCCTCAAGTTTTATTCGCTGTATGTGAGGAATATTGTAAACCCTTGTTCGATTTATACGGTTGGTCTGATATCATTCTTTTTTAAAATAACATCTGCGACAGACTAGGATTAACAAGGCTTATGAGCATTAGTATTGAGCAAGCAATTATTCACGAAATTTCTCAAGACAGTCAGGGACAAATGCGTTGTCGTTTACGTCCGCAACCGTTGTTGAATACTCACGCCGTTGAAACCATGTTAGAAGAGTTGCATCAAACCTATTCGGGTAAAGCGGGCAAGGGATTTGGTTTTTTTGGAACCCATGGCGATGATGGCGAAGCCAACAGTGAATTTTCTGATGCTCTGACCGGTTATCGTAAAGGCGATTTAGGTTTTGTTGAGTTTAGTGGTCAAGCGAGCCAACTATTGCAACAAGAACTTGCCAAGTACGATTTTAGCCAAGGCGGTTTTTTGTTGATGTCTTGCTACACCAGCATGACAAGCGACTATTTATTTGTGGCGTTATTAAGCGCTAAGTCGTCGATGACAGTATTAGATGACATGGAATTGTCGCAAAACAACCATTTAGATTTAAATAATATTCAGTTAGCGGCGCGTATAGATTTAACCGAGTGGCAGGCAGATAAAAGCTCACGTAAGTATATTTCGTTTATTCGTGGCCGTGCTGGCCGTAAAGTTGCCGATTTCTTTTTAGACTTTATGGGTTGTGTCGAAGGGGTGAACACTAAGGCGCAAAACAAAACCTTGATCCATGCGGTTGAAGATTTTGTCGCGGGCAGTGAGTTAACCAAAGATGAACGCCAAGATTGCCGTAACAAGGTATTTGAATATTGTTCTGAGCGCGCTGACGCTGGTGAAGTGATTGAGGTTAAAGACTTAGCTGATGAGTTAGCGGATTCTGGTATGGATTCATTTTACGATTTTGCTTGTGGCGGCAGCTATGAGTTAGATGAAGAGTTTCCAGCTGATAAAGCCAGTTTACGCAGCTTGAAGAAGTTCTCGGGTACCGGCGGTGGGGTGACATTGAGCTTTGATGGCGGCCATTTAGGTGAGCGGGTTATTTATGATCCGATATCTGACACTATTTTGATTAAAGGCGTGCCAGCTAATTTGAAAGACCAATTAGATCGTCGCTTAAAAGGCGAATAACGTAAGCTTAATTGGTGTTGTTACAACAGCGTCCTATTTGGGCGCTTTTTTATGAGCGAAGATAATAGCGAGTCTAGGTTTAACGCGTGCTATGCTTTGGTGAGTTAGTAAGTAAAGCGAGCTAACATGTTGTAGCATCTAGTATTGCGTGTGATTTTTGGGTTCAATAGCGTGCAAAGTGACATTAACTTACGCAGATTTTTTATCTCAATATACTGATGCGTAAACATTGTCAGTGGCGGTGAACTTTGCAACGTTTTGTTTGGATTTATCTAACGGCTTAGCTCATGGCTTATTTAGCAAATTACCGAACAAATTATCTAACTGGTACGATTTTTGGCGCAGTTGAATATTTTACTTTTCATTCATTTGTAGTTGAGTAAACTAGCGCCACTTTTTGAGTGTTTTTGTTTGTTATGCTTGTAATAGCCTAACGGACTTTGGGGGAGCGATGATCACTGCATACGCCTATCAAAATAGAGAATTAATCACCACCGAATTGAATGTGGGCGATAAAGTCCCTGAATCAACCTTGTGGTTAGATTTATTAAAACCCGATGATGCAGAGCGTCAATGGTTGAGGCTATTCTCTGCTGAAGAAGTTCCTGACGAAGAAGATATTAAAGAAATTGAGGCTTCGGCGCGTTTTTATCAAAACCAAGACGGGTTACACATTAACTCGTTGTTTCCTCAGCGTGTGAGTTCAGATGTACGCGCAGTGAACGTGTCGTTTAATTTGCGAGAACGTTTTTTGCTAACAATGCGTGAAGAAGATGTCGGCCTTATTCGTTTACTGCGTAATTACCTACGTTTAGGGCGCTTAGATATTACCACTCCACAAGGCTTGTTGTTAGAGCTCTTTACTTTGAAAGTTGATTATCTATCTGACTTAATTGAAGATATTTATAGTATTTTAGAAAATGTTGGCGAGCAAGTATTTAATGACGAAGAGCTTGATGGCGTTTTTAAACTGATTACCTTACAAGAAGATTCGAACGGTAAAATTCGATTAAGTTTGTTGGATACTCAGCGTTCATTACGTTATATGCAACGTTATTATCGTGATCGATTGTCGGATGAAAACTTGAAAGACATTCGTGAGATGTTATCGGATATCGAATCATTGATGCCACACAGCCAGTTTATTTTCGACAAGTTACAATTTTTACTGGATGCGGCGATGGGATTCAGTGGCTTGCAACAAAACAAAATCATTAAAATATTTTCGGTGTCGGCGGTAGTATTTTTACCCCCTACGCTAATTGCCAGCAGTTATGGGATGAACTTTCATATTATGCCAGAACTCGATTGGCGCTTTGGCTACCCAATGGCAGTGGCATTAATGCTAGCCAGTGCAGCAGGAACCTACTTTTTCTTTAAACGGAAAGGTTGGTTATAGCAGTAACTTATTTTACACAAAATAATGCCATCAATTGTTGCCGATTGATGGCTTTTTTTATGCCTCAAATACTTGAGTTAGGCGGAAATAAGTCGACTGAAAAGTGTTATGTAAGCCACTATTTAAAGGGATGAAATAGACTATTCAATATTGATTAATTCATCTCCGGCACAACACTAGTTTTGACCAATTCCTAAGCTGATTTGTTCTCTAGGATTGAGGTATTTATGGATTTTTTCTGGCAATGCTGCGGCGGGTAGACTGCGTACAATGCTCAAGCCTTCATCTTGTAAACTAATGATGGGGGCTAAATCTTTGGGTACCAGTTGATCGTAAACCACAATATTTGGGCACAATAGCTTCTGTAAGTTTACCGACATAACCATAGCAAATTGGCCACTGGATAATTCAATAATACTGCCAGGCGGATAAATACCTAACATTTTGATTAACTTGCTAATATATTCAACATTGAGTTTGTTTTTATAGTTTTTATACAGCAACCCCAAGGCGATACTGGGTGGTTTCCCTTTAGCTTGGTTGGTGCCATTACACAAATTGTCGTATTCGTTAACCACGGCGATCAACTGCGACAGCTTGTCTAATTTGTCGGCTTTGAGCCCTTGTGGGTAGCCACTGCCATCTAGATATTCGTGATGATTAGCAATTAACGGTTTGGCTTCATCTGGAAAGCTGTCAGCGAGTTTAAGAAAGTTAATACTCATCAATGGGTGCTGTTTAATAAAGTTTTCTTCTGGCGTGGTAAGCGGCACTCGCTTGTTGAGAATGTTGCTCGGAACTTTGAGTTTACCTATATCGTGAAATAACCCACCAATACCAATCGTTTCAACTTCTTCGCGGCTCCAACCTAGCTCTTTTGCCATTAACATACATAACATAGCGACGTTAAGTGAATGGTGATAAATATGCTCATCATTTTTAGCATCGCCCATTAAGTGCAAGGCTAAATTATCACTATTGAGTAACATGGTGGTCATGTTGCTGATGAGGTCTTTCGCTTCACTGACCGCATTGAGTGGTCGGCTACTGATTTTAGAGACCATTGAACGCATCATAGACACAGAACGATTAAATTGTTGTTCAGTTTTCTTTAAATCTCGTTTGAGTTTCTGTTGCTCATCGATTTTGGCCGACTTCTGGCTAATCATTTGTTCTTTTAGCGCGTTGAGAGCCTGCTCGTCGGGTTTCTGGGTGCTGGCATTCTCGGACGTTACAGGTTCAACATCACTTTTTTCGGGATCAAAAAAAACATCTTTTAGGCCTAAGCCTTTGATGAGTTCTATTTGTGCAGCGTCTTTAATTTTAAAACTGCTAAACAGGAAAGGGTGGTCTTTCCAGGAAATTGGCAAGCGGATAAAGGTGCCCACTTCTAACTGTTCTACAGAGATTTTTTGGTTTTTTTTCATATTCAATCGATAGTTACTTTGAAGAACAATTAGCTATGTTATGCATTGCCCTTTACAGGCACTTTAATTGCGTGGCAGCATACTACTATAAATTTATTAACAATAGTTACTCCCTATGGATTTTATTGAAGTATATCCCAATGCGATAAGTAATGACTTATGTGATCGTTTAATTGCTGCATTTGAAACGCATCCGAGTGTGGGTCCTGGTCATACGGGTTTTGGTGTAGATACCGAGAAAAAGCGCAGTCGTGATTTAATGTTAGATGCTTTTGATGATTTAGCCGAATTAAAAAATGAACTCTTAGCGTCGACATTTACCCATATTAGCGATTATTTTACCCAATACTCATTAACCTTAATGGGGGCTGTTTCTGTACAAGTAGCAGATGAAAATGGTCAACCACAAACGTTAACGCCTGATAATTTTGATGCGTTAGGTCGGCCAAGGTCGGCGGCATTAACCAAGTATTTGTACCGCAGTGGTACCATTAATGTGCAGCATTATCAGCAAGGTGTCGGTGGATATCCGCATTGGCATTCAGAGCAGTTTCCACAGAATGGCCATAATGAGGCGCTTCATCGGGTGGTGTTATACATGTTTTACCTGAATGATGTTGAAGAGGGCGGTGAAACGGAGTTTTATTATCAACAACGTAAAATAAGCCCTAAAAAAGGCACTATGGTGATTGCTCCAGCGGGTTTTACACACAGCCATCGTGGCAATGTGCCCATTAGTAACGATAAATATATTGCGACTTCTTGGGCGATGTTTAATCGTGCCGAGCAACTTTATGCGCCATTAAGTTAGTGATTACTGTTGAGCAAAACCAGTTGTGGCTTTATATGCTTATTTGATTGATGACTTTGCTGCTGCGTGCTTATGCTGTTGCGGGGAGCTGAATGACAAAAGCTGCTCCGCCAAGCTCGCTAGTACCAATAGTCATTGTGCCGCCATAACTGCTAACGAGCTCATGGCATACTGCTAGACCAATTCCTTGCCCAGATGATTGAGTATCGGCTCTCATACCGCGCTGGATTATATTTTGTTTAATGGCGTTGTCTACGCCGGGGCCGTCATCTTCCACACTGAGTTGGATAAGATTGTTATCGAGGCTAGCGGCGCTGATCATGACGTTATTGCCACATAAGCGAAATGCATTTTCCAGCAGATTACCCAATAGCTCCATAACATCGCCTTTGCTGAGTGGTAGTTGCAATGAAGGTGATATGTTTAGGGTGAATATGACATGTTTGTCTCGATAGATTTTATCGAGCATTTGCGCAAGTTGTTGAGCAATTGGCGCGATAACGGTTTGTTGCTGACGTAAACCTTGTTGGCCTAACATGGCGCGTTTAAGTTGATATTGTACTAAATGATCCATGTCGTTTATTTGTTCAAGTATTTTTTGATGCTGTTGCTGGCGATCTAATGAGTCATCATCAATGATGGCAATACTGGCGGCGAGACGCGTTTTTAAGCTGTGAGCAAGGTCGTTCATGGCATTTTGATAGCGAGTTTGACGTTGGTCTGTTTGGTCCATAAGTTGATTTAACGCTGTGGTGATGCCTTGTAATTCGACGGGGTAATCTTGTGATAGGCTGTTTTTACGTCCTTGTTGTAGCTGCAATAACTCTTGTTTTAGCTGAGTTAACGGCCGCATTCCCCAGTAAGCTGCACTCACTAAAAGCAGTAGTGCAATAGCCATTACCATTGCCAATCTAAAATAAGTAAGTCGATTAAATTGATTGAGTTCAGCTTTCAGTGCAGTGGCATCTTTCAAAATCAATAAATGATACATTTCGGTTTCAACGTCAATGCTGAGCAAGTAAGCAAAGTAGCTTTGTTGGCCATTAAAGTTGAGGTAGAAAGGCGGTAAATCATCTTTTATATCAAGATATTGTTCACAGATGTTATTCAAGTTTAAGCTGATAGCGTAGTCAGATCGCCATAAGGTGTTATAGCTACTATTGCAGGTAGCCATAATGTATTGCGTGTCGACGTCATCACCTTCACGGGCTTGGGTGATAGGGATTAAATTGTTTTCGCGAAACTCTGCGGCAATGATGGGTAATTGGGCGATTAAAGCGCTGGTGGTTTGGTTATAGCGGTTTTGGGCATGAAGTAGGGTAATTAACCACGCCAGACCAAATCCCACTAACGCGATAATACTCAAGGACGTTAAGAACATCCTTGTAAGCAGGCGTTTTTTAGGTTGTAAAATTAGTCGCATGGGTGATTAAATTTATATCCTTGGCCGCGAAGGGTAATGATGGACTGTTCTATTCCACCTTGAGCTAGTTTCTTTCTTAATCGGCTGACCATCACTTCAATGGTGTTGGGGTCGCCTTCTTTGTCGGCATAGACCACATCCAGTAAACGCTGTTTAGCGACAACCTCATGGCAATGACGCATCAAGTATTCCAGAATTAGGTATTCAAAGGCAGTGATCTCTAATGGTGTTTGATTTAGTGTTACTTGTTTTGCTGCAACATCTATTTGCAGTGCACCGCTGGTGATGGTTGAGCGAACAAAACCACTGCTGCGGCGCACTATAGCGTCAAGTCTGGCGATGAGTTCTTCTTTTTGAAATGGTTTAACTAAGTAGTCGTCTGCACCTGCATTGAGCCCTTCGACTTTATCTTGCCACGTTAGTCGAGCGGTTAAAATTAGAATAGGTGCTTTAACATCTGCATTACGCAGCATTTTGATGAGGCTTATTCCATCTTGATCGGGCAAACCCAAGTCAATAATGGCAGCATCAATAGGATAATTAGTGGCTTGATAAAACCCTTCTTTTGCGGTTAATGCCACTTGCACTTGATTACCTTGAGCTGATAACTGCACCTGTAAATGGTGTGATAAAAGAGGGTCGTCTTCAATAACCAATATGCGCATAATTCATCCTTGTTAAGCAGTCACTTTATGTGAAATGTGCTGGCTTATATTACCTTACTAGCCTTAAAGGTTAAATATTAAACAGACTTTTATGATAACCATATTCAAACTGAATACCATCATGGTGCTAGTGATAATTATTTTGCTAACATTTTTGCCCTGAAAGGGCTTAGTCGATGTAATCAAGTATCAGGTAAGTTAGAATAGCGTCATTGACCGACTAACTTTTAAGATTGAGATGAAACTAACACATTTATTATCGGCTAGCTTTTTAAGTTTATTTTCGACAGTTGCATTAAGTGCAACTTTTACCTTTACTGCTATCCCAGATGAAGATGAAAGTCAGCTTCGGACTCGCTTTGATAAAGTGGCTGATTATTTAACCGAGCAGTTGGGCGTGGAAGTGAAATATATTCCGGTAAAGTCATATTCTGCAGCGGTAACAGCATTTCGTAATAACCAAGTACAACTAGCTTGGTTTGGTGGTTTATCTGGTGTGCAAGCGCGTCGTTTAGTGCCCGGTTCTGAGGCTATTGCCCAAGGTTTTGAAGATCAGTTTTTCAAGAGTTATTTGATTGCTCATAAATCTACTGAAATGGCTGCTTCAACTAATTTCCCATTATTGAACGATTATACCTTTACCTTTGGTTCTAAAGACTCAACTTCAGGGCGTTTAATGCCACAGTATTTTATTGAAAAAAATACCGGTAAGCCAATTGAACAAATTTTTAAACGCATCGGTTTTTCTGGTGACCATAGCCGTACTATTAGCCAAGTTGAAGCAGGTGTTTATCAAGTCGGCGCAGTTAATTATAAAGTATGGGACACTGCAGTTGAAAATGGTGACGTTGATACCAGTAAAGTGAAAGTGATTTGGGAAAGCCCTACTTATCCTGATTATCAATGGACGGTACATTCGGGAGTTGATGAAAAATTTGGTGCAGGCTTTAAAGAAAAGCTGACTAAAACGTTAATTGGTATGACGGATAAAGATTTGTTAGCCAGTTTCCCGCGTGAGTCGTTTGTACCTGCCAAAAATAGCGATTATGAACCGATTGAGCGCGTGGCAAAAACAATTGGAATGCTCGATTAATGTTGTCGTTGGTTGATGTTGATTTAGGTTATAACCAGCAAATTATTTTACCTAAAGTGAATTTGTCATTTAAGGCAAATGAGCATGTGGCTATTTTAGGCCCTTCAGGCGTGGGTAAAACTACGCTGTTGCATCACCTATATCAACAATTGGCCGAACAAACCTGCTTGTGCTCTCAAGCACAAGGGTTAGTTGATAACCTGTCGATGTATCACAATGTGTTTATTGGTGGGTTAGCGCGTTATTCCCGTTGGTATAATTTAGCTAATTTGTTGTTGCCATTTAATAAGCCGCAACAACAAATTGCCGCTATTTGCCAGCAATTAGAACTAACCGTGCCTTTGCAACAGAAAGTCAGTGAATTGTCCGGTGGTCAGCGCCAACGTGTGGCATTGGCCAGAGCGTTATTTCAACAACAATCAGTGTTTATGGGCGACGAGCCCTTTTCTGCATTAGATCCACTAATGGGCTTACGATTACTAAACTTGATTAAGCAAACGCATCAGAGTGTTATTTGTGTGCTACATGATGCCGAGCTAGCGTTAGCAAACTTTGATCGTATTATTGTCATTAGTGATGGCAAAGTAGTACTAGATGACAAAGCGGGCCAATTATCTCTGGCTCATTTATCACAGCATTATGCTTTAGCTGATTCACCAAAGCATGCAGTGGCATAAATATGAATATGTCGATGCTGCTAAACTATTTATCTTCATTCTATCCCCGTTTTTATAATGCCTAAATGATTGCTTACAGTCGTTACTCTTTTGTAGGGCATTGGCAGAAAATCACTCTGTTGCTTTTACTTATGGTCTCCGTGTGTTGGTTTTTTGCCGATACTGAGGTGATTGCACTCGACCCTTGGTCTGAGCTTGGCCGCATGTGGCAAGGCTTCGTGCATCCTGACTTTTTCGCGACAGAGTATTTACTTGATGCGCTGTGGCAAACCATTAGTTTTGCATTGTTTGGGATTACGATTGGGTTGCTATTGGGTTTTCCACTCGCATTGTGGTATCAACATCCTTTGGTTGCGGCAATGTGTGCATTTATCCGTGCTATACATGAGATATTTTGGGCATTGATATTCTTACAGATATTTGGTCTTTCAGCCATTACCGGTATTTTAGCAATAGCGCTTCCTTATGCTGCTACTTTTGCTCGTGTGTTTGCAGATATTTTACAGCAAGCACCAATGCATACCTTATTTTCACTGCCTAAAGGCACCGATAAACTGTCTGCATTTATATATGGTCGATGGATGCACATGTATCCGCAGATTGTCGATTATATTCGTTACCGTTTTGAGTGCGCGCTCCGGAGCAGTGCCGTGTTGGGCTTTATTGGTATGCCAACATTAGGGTTTTATTTAGAATCCGCTTTTCGTCAGGGGCATTATCAGCAAGGTGGTGCACTATTAATCTTATTTGTGTTGTTAATTGGTAGTATACGTTTTTGGGCTAAACCGATAATGCTTTGGCTGTATTTACCGCTTGCAGTGTACTTCTTACCCCCCATTCCTGTTATCGACTCACAACTCATTTGGCGCTTTATCAGTGTCGATGTTTTACCGCCTATGCTTCAAGGACAACCATTTTTGAGCTGGTTTGACACAGATAAACTGGCGCAGCTCGTTAACTGGAGTTATACATTAATCAGCCAGCAAGTGTTTCCTGGGATGGTCGCGACCTTAGTTCTGGCTTTTTGTGCCTTGGGATTAACCCATGTGCTAACGCTGGTATTATTGCCTTTTAATACTCGTTTGATGATGCCAAAAGTGGTTATTTTAATCATGAGGGCCGTGAATTTAATATTACGTTCATTGCCTGAGTATTTATTGGCTTTTGTGTTTATGATGCTATTAGGGCCGTCGATGTTGCCAGCGATTATCGCGTTAGCGCTGCACAATAGTGGCCTGATGGTCTTTTTAATGTCACGTCAAGCCGACAGTGTTAGCGTTCCGCTGACATATCGACCGCGGATTGATCAGTACAGTTATTTGGTGCTGCCAGCTATATACCCTCATTTTATGGGACTGTTGTTTTATCGATTTGAAGTGATTATCCGTGAAACGGCCATCTTGGGCATGCTTGGGGTAATGACATTAGGCTTTTATGTCGACAGTAATTTTTCTGAAATTCGTTTTAGTGGGGCATTATTGCTGCTGGTGTTCACTGCGGGTTTGAATGTGGTGGTGGATTATTTAGCGCGACGATTATTGCATTACCCTCGCAACCGTTTACAGGCTTGCTAAAGTATCTTGGTTTAGAGCGATAGAAGGTTAGCGTCATTGCTCAAACAGGTAACTGTTTGAGCAAAATAGTCAGTTTATTCATCTTTTTATTTACTCGAATTCAATCATGTTTATCACTGAGAGATAATTTGATGGATTATATTATTAGCAATCGTGACTGCAACGGCAATAAAAATAATCCCAACGAGTAGATCTATAACGGTATTGGCCGCGAGCAATTTTTGCTGTACTCGAGGTTTTGATAAGATCAGTGCGAGTAAGCTAAACCACGCCAATGACAACACAAATAATAATACCGTGGCGGCAATTTTTGTTTGGTAATTGACTAGCGGTGTAATTAATACAGAAAATAAAGTAATAAAAAATATCAATGCTTTAGGATTCAGTAGGTTGGTATATAGTCCAATTTTAAATCCCTTTAATGATGATACCAGCGCCGCTTTTGCCACATTTTGCTGCATTGATGGCGTGTCTACATTACGGCGTTTGCTGATAATACTGGTGATCGCTGATTTGAGCGCCCCATATCCCATCCATGCTAAATAGCTACTGCCAATCAGTTGCACGGCCATAAAGGCAACATGAGACTGTTGGATCATCACACTGATGCCCATCAACGACAAAAAAGTGTGAATTAAGATAGCGACAGCAATGCCTAAGGCACAATAAAGCGCTGTTAAGCGTGTTTGCTGTGTGGCCATTTTAACGATAATGGCAAAGTCAGGTCCTGGGCTCATTAATGCCACAATGTGAATAACCGCTAAACCAGCCAATAAAGTCATGTCCATATATATTCCGTTTTTTTATAAATTCAAGCTGGTGAGATTTTGTTGATATCTATTTGTTGATATCTATTTGTTCATATCAATTTGTTGATGTCTATGAGAGCTTACTTCAATGTAAGTTGATGATAATGGCACATTTATGCAGGAAAAAGATAATAAAAAAGCGCTAAATTAGCGCTTTTTTATATAGGTTAAGCTTAATTATTGTTTTTTGGCATTAAGCACTTGCTCTTCAAAACTTTTGGCGGCTTTACCTGCTTGCGAATCGTTGAATACTTCTTCATTAAATTCGCCTTCAGATTTGGCAATGATCACCGTAGCTACCGCATCACCAGTGACGTTCACCGCTGTGCGGATCATGTCTAGCATTCTGTCTACACCAATAATCAAGGCAATACCTTCAACAGGTAAACCTACTTGGTTTAATACCATTGCCAGCATAATAAGGCCTACACCAGGCACACCCGCAGTACCGATAGATGCCAGCGTGGCCGTTACCACAACAGTAGCGTAATCCATGATGCTCAGTTCAATACCAAATACTTGAGCAATAAATACCGTAGCAACACCCTGCATAATGGCGGTGCCATCCATGTTGAGTGTGGCACCAAGTGGTAAAGTGAATGACGCTATTTTGTTGTCAACGCCCATTCTGTGCTCAGCCGTTTCAATGGTAACCGGCAATGTTGCATTAGAACTTGCGGTACTAAAAGCAAACAGCTGTACGTCGCGGATTTTACGTAAAAACATTAACGGGCTGAGACCCGAGAACATTTTTAATAACGTCGGGTAAACCACTAAGCCTTGGATAAATAAAACGGCAACCACGAGGAAGAAGTATTTGACGACACTACCAAATGTTTCTAATCCCAACGTTAAACTCAGCTTAGCCATTAATGCGAACACACCATAAGGTGCCAGTTGCATAATTAACGTCACCACTCGCATGATCACATCATTCAAATCATTAAAGAATGAAGCAACACGAGTACCTCGTTCACCAATATGAGAAATGGCAAATCCAAAAATTACCGCAAAAATAATGATCTGCAGCATATTGCCTTCACTCATGGCTTGCATCGGATTTGTCGGTACTATATTAATAAGAACCTCGGACAAACTTGGTGCATCTTTAACGGTATATTCTAAAGCATTACCTGCCAGACTGGCATTACCCGGGTGGATAAGTACTGCAGCTAAAATCGCAATAGTGAGTGCTATTGCAGTGGTAAATAAATAGAAAGCAATCGTTTTACCCCCTAGGCGACCTAATTTAGACGGGTCACTTAACGAGCTTGTGCCGCATACCAGTGAAATGAACACCAATGGTACAACGAGCATTTTTAAGCTTGAAATAAAGATAGTACCGATGACATGAAGGAAACCTTCAGTAATATATTCTTTAATGAATAGACTGTCTGGGAACACATTCCTTAACAACAGGCCTAAAATTATGCCTGCAGCCATACCAATTAAAATTTTGCTCGTGAGCCCGAGCTTGCGTTGTTTACTCACAGAGTGTTCCTTCTCATCATATTATTTTATGTCTTTATTGAATGCGCTAAAGACTAGCAGGAATCGACAACTTAGGAAATGGCCTAAAAGTGAAAGTTTTCGCCAATAAATAGCGAAGAAAATAGTAGAGTTATGCTAAAGTTATAAGATGTTTGCGTATTGTTAATGTATAAGTAACTATAATAATTCTTAAGTTTATTTTAATGTAACAGGGAGCCTGACAATGAGGTCAGCATATAAAGTTTATTTCGCGCTTTTATGTTCTTTTTTTCTCGTCGCATGTGGCGGCGGTGGCAGTATAACCGATGATGGAACCGGAGGTGGGACTACACCAGACCCAACCATATCTATTTCATTAAGTATCGACAACGATCAAGTTTCTGTTGCTGAACCTGCAGTTATTACTGCAACAGTGAAAGACTCAACGGGTGCAGCTGTCAGCACGCTTGTTTCATTTACGCTTAATAATGATGATTACGGTACATTTTCACCAAGTACCGGTGAAGTTGTCACCAATTCAAGCGGTGTTGCTACTATCCAACTCAATACCGCAGAAATTAATACTGGAGCAACAGTAACCGCGACTACCACGTCAGGTGAAAGTGCATCATTATTTGTCACTATGACGGGTGATGGCGGCGTTGCTGGTGGTGGTGCTCAAGTGTCATTGGTGTTAACTGATGCAGCTGGAAACGCTATTCAATCGATTAGCACTTTATCACCAGGTAAATTAACTGCAACAGTTACAGGTATTACTAAGTCCTCTATTGTTACATTTGAAAGCCCTATCGGTGATTTACCCGTTAAAACTGCAGTAACTAATGCACAAGGTAAAGCTACCGTTGATATTTATGCAGGCAGCTCGCTAGGTGCCGGTGAAGCAACAGCGACATTATCAACCAATGAAACTGGTTCAACTATTGTTGTTGTCGGAGCTACCAACGTTGTGATGGGCAGTGGTACACCATTTGTTGAAGGTGTCGCTGCTATTAGTGCTACTGATTTATCCGCGGGTGGAACAGCGACTGTAACCGTGTCTATTCAAGATGATTTAGGTAATGCTTTTACACAACCTGTGGACGTAAATTTTTCATCTACTTGTGCTACTAAAATTCCTGCGCAAGCAGTGATAAGCTCACCAGTATCGTCAAGTAATGGTGTCGCAACCTCAACGTATCGTGCTGAAGGTTGTGTGGGTGAAGACCAAATTAATGTGACTGCCAATGCTGGTGGCATCAGTTTATCTGCAGTAGGTACCATCAATATACTTCAGGCTGACGTTGGCAGTATTGTGTTTGTATCAGCAGTACCAGAGAACATCAGTATTTTAGGGACTGGCGGCACTGAATCATCAGTGGTTAAATTTAAAGTTTTGGATAAAAATGGCAATGTGGTTGCTAACCAAAATGTTAAATTTGCACTAAATACTACTGTAGGTGGGGTTAAAATCGATCCCCTGCAAGCTACTACAGATAATAGTGGTATTGTGCAAACGGTAGTAACCACAGGTACAGTAGCGACTTCTTTACGTGTGACTGCAACGGTAGACAATGGTGCAATTCCGACAATATCGAGTCAGTCTAGCCAGTTAATTGTGTCTACGGGTATTCCAGATCAAGACAGTTTCTCATTAGCTGCAACGATATTAAATCCAGAAGGTTGGAATGTTGACGGCACACAAGTGACTGTAACTGCTCGTATGGCTGATGCGTTTAACAACCCTGTACCCGATGGGACAACGGTATCTTTTACCACTGAGGGTGGTTCTATTGAGGATGCCTGTCAAACACTTAATGGTGCATGCTCTGTCGTGTGGACGAGTCAACTACCAAGACCAGAGGGTCAGACAATTCTGAATGGCGCCGGTCAGATGTATCGTAATCCTAATGCTGCATTAGCTTATGATGCCACTTTAGATCTTTATGGAAATATCTATGGCCAAAAATACGGTGGACGTGCAACCGTTACAGCCACTGCAATTGGTGAAGAGTCTTTTCCAGATTTAAATGGTAATGGTCGTTTTGATGCATCAGAAGCAAATACGTTTCTTACGGGGACAGATGTGACTGGTCAGTCATTTGATTTAAATGATGCATATAATGACTATAATGAAGATGGCCTCTTTAATCCGCAACAAACCGGTGGTCAAGCTGGTGGCACATTAGAAGAGTTAATCGATTTTAACTCCAATGGTATATTTGATGTAAAAGACGGTAAATATAATGGTGTGCTTTGTTCTGACCCTGTGCACAGTGCATGTGCTGATGGCGTAAGTGATTCAAAGTCATTATTTGTTCGCAGAAGCTTAACATTAGTGATGTCTGGAAGTACTGCGTATGCTACTGCTCCCGCTGATATTGTAGTGGACGATAGCACTGGCATTCATTCTGGTTCAAGCAGTATGGTTATTGTGGGTAAAGGCTCTGCAACTGCAACATTTACGATTTCAGATTTGCATAATCAACAAATGCCAGCAGGTTCGATCGTAAGATTTACAACGTCAGCGGGCTCGGTGGTGAGTTCAAGCGAATATACATGGCCAAGTACCAACTACAATGGTGGTCGTCAGTTTACAACAACTATTAAAGGCGAAGATGAGCCGAACTCTGGTGTCTTCCTTGTAGAAGTAGAATCACCAAATGGCTTAGTCACTCCAGTGGTATCCATTGGTGTAACAATTCTATAATTGATGTTGGTAGCTAGCTTGTTAGTTTAAATTGATTAAAAGGCGCATTTAGCGCCTTTTTTATTGGTTCGATTTTAGAATGTAAACAAAAAAGCCAACAGCTAATACTGTTGGCTTTTACAAATATGTTACTCAATTATTTATTCGGTCAGTTCAGACTATCTTTGGAACTGATACACGCTACCTAATTTTAATATTTGTGTTAATTCATCTAATGCGGTGCGTGATTCAATAATTAATTGTGGGTCGGCTAGATCGCTTACTGTGAGTTGATCACGATAATGTCTATCAACCCAGGTATTTAAGCGCGTAAATAAACCGTCATTCATTAATGTGTTTTGATTAACTGCAGCGACTTCTTGTTCGTTCATCGCGACTCGTAAGCGTAAACACGCTGGACCGCCACCGTTTTGCATACTTTGCTTAACATCGTAATAACGCACTTGTTTGATTGGTGTGCCTAAAGTAACGAGTTCATTTAAGTAAGCAAATACTGCAGGGTTTTCTTGGCAATTTGTGGGCGCAATAATAGCCATTTCACCAGAAGGTAAAGTAATAATTTGTGTATTAAACAAGTAACTACGAACTGCATCATCAATGGATACTTGCTCTGTGGTTACTTTGACAAAATACATGTCAGAGTTCATTTTTCGACGAATTTCGTCAAACTTTGTTTCGGTATCTAAAAACGCTTGTTCGTGATAAAACAGCACATTTTTATTACCCACTGAAATGACGTCATTGTGGAATACACCCTGGTCAATTACATTTGGGTTTTGCTGCATAAATACGCAGCTTTCATCTTCAAGTTGATGTAAGCGTGCTACAGCTTGAGATGCTTCCAAAGTTTGACGTGCTGGATATTTTGTTGGTTTAGGGGCGTCAGGATTAGTGGCTGTTTGGCCATAAACAAATAGTTCAACGCCAGCATGACCGTATTCAGAACATAAACGTGTGTGATTAGCGGCGCCTTCATCACCAAAGCTTGCGTGTTCTGGTAAATGTTGATGATGTTTAAAGTAGCGATCATTGTTAAATGTTGCCTGCAAAATATTGCCCGTGGTGACAGGTTCAATACTGCGATGTAATTTATCAACTAAATTAGCAGGAGTGAAGTGAACTTTTCCGTCACGAGTGTCAGCACTGGGAGAAACTGTAGCCGCATTAGCTGTCCACATACTTGATGCACTGCAACAAGCATTAAGTAACGCAGGAGCCTGCTGAGCGGCTTTTTGTAAAACCTCAGCGTCAGACCCAGAAAAACCAATTCGACGCAATGTATAAAGGTCTGGGCGCTCCTGTGGGGCTAATACACCTTGTATCATACCTAAATCTGCTAATGACTTGGCTTTTTGCAAACCTTGTTTCGCTGCCGCTTTAGGATTTGAGGTTTGGGCCGCATTACTAAATGAGGCCACATTACCAAATGATAATCCGGCATAATTATGGGTTGGTCCAACCAAGCCATCAAAGTTCGCTTCAAAATGCTTCATTCGTGATCCTTGAGAATTTTAGTGAATAATTATTATTGTAGTTACACTTATTTGTGTTACTTATAAAAAAGGAACGTGATTGTTCATGTCAGTTAACGCTAATTTAACCCCAGTATACTGAAGCTATAAGGGTTAACAAGGTGTGGTTAATTTGTACAAATGTGTATAAATGACTAAAAATGCACTGAAGGTGCTCGCAAGTATCATTAAGTGAAAAATTACGTTTAAAAAACGCATATTATTTTTTACATTTTTTATTTTTGATTCAATTCTGATTAAAAAATGACTTACTAGCCATGTAAAAGAGGGATTAACTTGAAACTATTGTCTCAACCCTCTATATATGGAATCAATTTTCTTTTTTTCGAGACTTTTTGGCGCAAATAAAACTATGGGTAAATCGCTAGTTATTGTCGAATCGCCGGCCAAAGCCAAGACAATTAATAAATATCTTGGTAAAGACTTCATTGTGAAGTCGAGTGTAGGTCATATACGTGACTTACCAACTTCGTCTACTTCTGACGGTACAACTGTGACTAAAACCGCAGCAGAAGTTAAGAAATTATCTCCTGAAGAAAAAGCTAAATACAAGCTAATCAGAGACAAACAAGCGCTTGTGGCGCGTATGGGTGTTAACCCAGATAAAGGCTGGGCAGCCAAGTATCAAATCCTGCCTGGTAAAGAAAAAGTTGTTAAAGAATTGAAAGCGTTAGCAGAAACTGCTGACCAAATATATCTCGCAACGGATTTGGACCGTGAAGGGGAAGCCATTGCCTGGCATTTACAGGAAATTATTGGTGGTGATCCTTCACGGTATCAGCGAGTTGTGTTCAACGAAATTACTAAAACTGCGATTCAAGATGCGTTTAGTAAACCGTCGGTACTTGATACCAATATGGTTAATGCCCAGCAAGCTCGTCGTTTTTTAGACCGCGTTGTTGGCTTTATGGTGTCACCATTATTATGGAAAAAAGTCGCTCGTGGTTTATCTGCTGGGCGTGTTCAGTCGGTAGCAGTTCGCTTAGTTGTAGAGCGTGAAAGTGAAATTAAAGCGTTTGTTCCAGAAGAGTTTTGGGATATCCATGCTGAATTAAATACACCTACCGCCGCTAGCTTGAAAATGCAGGTGATGAAATATCAATCTGCTGCATTTGAACCGATTAATGAAGCGCAAGCTAAAGTTGCTGTCGATGCGTTGCGTGATGCAACGTATGTTGTCACTGCGCGTGAAGATAAAGCAACCTCAAGCAAACCTTCGGCACCTTATATTACGTCGACGTTACAGCAAGCTGCCAGTACTCGTCTTAGTTTTGGTGTTAAGAAAACCATGATGATGGCGCAGCGTTTGTATGAAGCTGGTCACATTACGTACATGCGTACCGATTCAACCAATTTGAGTAAAGAAGCGGTTGAAAACTTACGCGAAATGATTGGTGCCGAGTTTGGTGACAAGTATTTACCGGCAGAACCTATTCGTTATGGTAGCAAAGAGGGCGCTCAAGAGGCGCATGAAGCTATTAGACCGTCAAACGTGGCTGTGCAGTCCGCTTCGTTAACCGATATGGAAAGAGACGCTCAGCGCTTGTATGAGCTTATCTGGCGTCAATTTGTGTCCTGTCAAATGACACCAGCTCAATATGATGCAACACGTTTAACGGTAACCGCGGGTGATTACGAATTAAAAGCCAGTGGCCGTACCTTACGTTTTGATGGTTGGACTCGTGTTCAGCCACAAGTGAGTAAGAAAAACGAAGAAGATAAGACACTGCCAGTCGTTGCAAAAGGCGACAAATTAGTGCTTGAAACGTTGTCGCCAAAACAACACTTTACCAAGCCTGCGCCGCGTTACAGCGAAGCATCTTTAGTTAAAGAGCTTGAGAAGCGTGGTATTGGTCGTCCTTCAACGTATGCGACGATTATTTCAACCATTCAGGATCGTGGTTACGTTAAAGTTGATAACCGCCGTTTCTTTGCTGAAAAAATGGGTGAGATTGTCAGCGAACGCTTAGTCGGCAGTTTTAAAGAATTAATGAGCTACGACTTTACCGCCAGCATGGAGCAAACATTAGATGATGTTGCTCAAGGTAAGCTGGACTGGAAAAAAGTATTAGACGGTTTTTATGGCGACTTTACCAAGCAGTTATTGTTGGCCGAGTTAGATCCTGATGAAGGTGGTATGCGCCCTAATGAGATGGTATTAACAGACGACATTAAGTGTCCAACCTGTGGCCGTCCAATGGGTATTCGCACTGGTTCAACAGGGGTTTTCTTAGGTTGTTCTGGTTATGCGTTACCACCTAAAGAACGTTGTAAGACCACGCTTAACTTAACCCCAGGTGAAGAAGCTGTAAGCGACAATGAAGATGGCGAAACGGAAGCGTTACGTGCTAAACATCGTTGTGGTAAGTGTGGTACGGCGATGGATAGTTATCTCATTGACGAGACGCGTAAATTGCATGTTTGTGGTAATAACCCGTCATGTGATGGTTACGAAGTTGAAGCCGGACAATTTAAGATTAAAGGTTATGAAGGTCCAATTATTGAGTGCGATCGTTGCGGCAATAATATGGAACTTAAAAATGGTCGATTTGGTAAGTATTTTGGTTGCACCAATAGCGAGTGTAAAAACACCCGTAAGTTGCTGAGAAGCGGCGAAGCGGCGCCACCAAAAGAAGATCCTATCTTCTTACCTGAATTAAAATGTACTAAATCGGATGCTCACTTTGTGCTTCGTGATGGTGCTGCGGGCATATTTTTAGCTGCCAGTACTTTCCCTAAATCGCGTGAAACACGTGCGCCGTTAGTGGAAGAGTTAGTTCAATATCGTGATTTATTATGGCCTAAATATGCGTATCTTGCTGATGCGCCAGTCGAAGATGATGAAGGCAATAAAGCCTCGGTTAAATTTAGTCGTAAAACGAAAGAGCAATATGTTGCTACTGAAGTTGACGGCAAAGCTACCGGTTGGTCTTCTAAGTTTATCGGCGGTAAATGGGTTAGTGAATCAACTAAGAAAAAAGCGAAGAAATAACTTTAGCTTTGGTTGCAACATAACCCTGTTCATTAACGCTACCCATACGGGTAGCGTTTTTTTTGTGTCACAAATGGGTATAGGCCGTAATCCGTTTTGGTAAAGATAATAGGGTTAGCGAGCAAACCTGTTTTAACTCTCGATAAGCAAGAACACTCGATATATAAGAACTTTCGATATAAAAACCAAAGATGACAGATACAAAAAAACACTGATTATTATCAGTGCTTTTTTAGTGACAAAACATTACCAATCTACATCGATGTTAAGCCGAAATATAGCAAATTATTTGGCACTATTTTGAGCAGCTTGAATGGCCGTTAACGCAATGGTGTAGACAATATCATCGACTAATGCGCCGCGTGATAAATCGTTAACCGGTTTACGCATACCTTGAAGCATTGGACCGATGCTGATTAAATCAGCACTACGCTGTACCGCCTTGTATGTGGTGTTACCCGTGTTTAAATCTGGGAACACAAATACGGTTGCTTTACCTGCGACAGGGCTGTCTGGTGCTTTAGAGAGCGCTACGTTAGGCATGACTGCTGCATCGTATTGCAATGGACCATCGATAATCAAGTCCGGACGTTTTTCTTTCGCGATTCGTGTGGCTTCACGTACTTTATCCACATCAGAACCGGTGCCAGAAGTACCCGTTGAGTAACTGATCATCGCAACGCGAGGCTCAATACCAAAGGCTTTAGCTGATTCAGCTGACTGAATCGCAATATCGGCTAGTTGTTCAGGATTTGGATCTGGGTTAATCGCGCAATCGCCATACACTAGCACTTGATCAGGCATCAGCATGAAGAAAATCGACGACACTAAGCTAGAACCCGGTGCCGTTTTGATCAACTGCAATGGTGGGCGAATAGTATGTGCCGTGGTATGAATAGCACCGGATACAATTCCATCTACTTCATCTTGTGCCAGCATCATGGTACCAAGTACCATGTTGTCTTCAAGTTGCTCACGGGCAACAACTTCTGTTAACCCTTTGCTACGACGTAATTCGAGCATAGGCTCAACGTACTTTTCACGCACGCTTTCTGGCTCAATGATTTCGATGCCTTCACCTAAAATAACATCTTGTTGCGATGCAACGCGTAAAATCTCTTCGCGATTACCGATTAACACGCAACGAGCAATACCCCGTTCAGCACAGATAGATGCTGCTTTAACGGTTCTTGGCTCTTCACCTTCAGGAAGCACGATAGTTTTACGGGCAGCACGGGCTAGCTCGGTTAACTTGTAACGGAATGCCGGAGGAGATAGACGGTGTTCACGTGGAGAATCCTGGGTAACACTTTCAATCCAGGTTTGGTCAATATGACTGGCCACGTATTCTTGCACTTTTTCAACGCGCACAGCATCATCCACTGGCACTTCATGATCAAAGCGTTGAATATTGAGCGAGGTCTGCCATGTATTTGAATCAATTAAAAATACTGGCAAGCCTGTTTCAAAAGCTTGTTCACATAATTTCATTATTTCTGGTTCAGGCGGGTAGCCCCCAGTAAGCAACAACGCGCCAATTTTAACGCCGTTCATCGCTGCTAAACATGCAGACACGATCACGTCGGAGCGATCGCCAGAAGTCACTAACAATGAATTTGTTTTGATGTGAGTAACCATGTTAGGCAGGCTACGGGCACAAAATGTTACACGGCGCATACGACGAGTATGCATTTCACCGGCATTAATGATTTTGGCATTTAAGTGCTTGGCCAAATCAGATGCACGCGGGGCAATTAGCTCTAAATTGTATGGCACACTACCTAATATACGCAGCGGACTTTTACCCGGAAGTTGGAACATTCCTGAGCTATCAACGGCATTCATATTTTTATCATCAAATACTTCAGATAAATCAGGACGAGTGCGACCTTCGTTGTCAACTGGAGCACCAATTTTATTGATGATAGCGCCAATTAAACGTTTGTTTTTCTGTCCACCCCAAGAGTTAAAGGCGATTTCTAATCGATTCATTAATCCATTAGGCGTATCGTTACCAGGGGTTGCGATGAAAATAACATCGGCGTCTAATGCTTTGGCAATTTCATAGTTAATGTCATCAGCAAATGGATGGCTACGTGTTGGTACTAAGCCTTCAACCACTAGGATTTCAGTATTACTGGCGCATTCTGCTGCGCGGGCAATAATCTGTTCCAGTAGGACATCAGTTTGCTCTGAACGGATTAACGCTTCAGCATGGACCATTGAATAAGGTTCCAACGGATTGACGGTTGGAGAAGTACTTAAAATAGTGGTTGAACGTTCTGGACCAGTATCACCAGATCGAATTTGAGCAATAGGTTTAAAAAATTGGACTTTAACGCCTTTGCGTTCAAGCGCACGAACCATACCTAAGCTTAGTGATGTTAATCCCACTCCAATACCGATTGGAATAAGCATAATATTACGAGACATAACGACCTCTTGTGTGCGTATTGTTCATATTAATTAACCGAATATAAGACCGAATAGGCTGCTTATTTAGCTGTGATTAGCTTAATGGCATCTTCGGCAATAACCCATTCTTCATTTGTCGGTATGACCATAGCAATTGGGCTACCTACTTGAGTAATGATGCCTTGTTGGCCAAAGCGAGCCGCTTTATTCAAGTTATCATCGACTTTGAAGTTAAATATTGCTAATAAATTAAGCACTTTCTCACGAATAAGGTCTGAGTTTTCGCCAATACCGCCAGTAAAGATAATGGCGTCTAAACGCCCTAATGGCACAGTGTAAGAGGCGATATATTTGGCTAAACGATAGCAGAAGATATCTAAGGCTAATGTGGCACCTTTGTGACCGTCTTGATAACCTTCTTCAATACCACGACAATCGTTGGTGAGTTCTGAAATGCCCAGTAAACCACTTTGCTTATTCAATAGGTTATTGACTTCATCAAGGGTATAGCCAAGCTGTTTAACTAAATGGAAAATAATTGATGGGTCTAAATCGCCGCAACGTGTACCCATGACTAAACCTTCAAGCGGGGTTAAGCCCATTGAAGTGTCGACACTTTTACCATCTTTAATCGCGGTTACTGATGCGCCATTGCCTAAATGAGCACAAATAATATTGGTGTCTTTAGTCTCTTTGCCTAAGACTTTGGCTGCTTCACGACAAATATAGATATTGCTAGTACCATGCATGCCATAACGACGAATGCTATGTTCACGATACAATTTGTAAGGAAGGGCATAAATATATGCCTTTTCGGGCATGGTTTGATGGAATGCGGTGTCAAATACTGCAACTTGTGGTAACGCTGGGAATGAGGCAAGTGCGGCACGAATACCAATTAAATGCGCAGGATTATGCAAAGGTGCTAATGACGCACAATCTTCAATACCCTGAATGACTTCAGGAGTAACAATAACCGAGCGAGTAAACTTTTCGCCACCATGGACGATACGATGACCAACGGCTTTAATTTGTGCCGCAAGTTCTGGGTGTTCTGCCAAGATGTTATTAACGATAAATTCTACCGCTTCGCGATGCGCAGTAAAGGCACCTAATTTGGCTTCATTCTTGCCGCCATCAAATTTCCACTTAATGCGCGAATCTTCTAAACCAAAACATTCAGCTAATCCAGAAACTTTATCATCGCCTGATTGAGCATCAATGATGGCAAATTTTAATGATGAGCTACCGCAGTTGAGAACGAGTACTAATTTGTCTGACATGTTAACGCCTTTTAAGTCAATGAAACTAAATAAAATAGTAAAATTCCATTTTGATTAAGGTTTATGATGATTCTTTCATAAACGCCACACTTCGTTGTTTTTACCGTGATTTACGACTGAAAGTTAAATCAGTATAGATGCAAATCAGCCAGTGCATTTGGGGCATGACACTGTATTATGTTATCGTTATACTCATGTCCTAAGCAGTAAAGGTAGCCGTATATTGAACATGAATTTGGTTAAATTACTTGGCGATGGTCAACGTTATATGAAGACCTGGCCAATGGTTAGGCAACTTGGGTTTTATTTCCCAGAGTACCGCGTCGTTAAAGCGACTCAATTAGCGATTATTGCTATGCCTGTGTTGGCATTAGTCGTTGCGTCTAGCCAGCTATACGTATTTGGCTGGGATTATTTACCGCAAGCATTAACTATGTTGCTGTTTTTTATTAGCCTGCCATTACAAGGCTTATTATGGCTAGGTTGGCGAGCGAGCCATCCGTTACCGTTATCATTATTTGATTGGGGCAACCAACTCACCTCAGCATTGACTAAGATGGGTATCCATTGCCAACCTTTGGGCGCAAGAGCCTGTTATTCTGATATGGCTACCATTTTGAAACTGGCTTTTGAACGTTTAGACCAAAGTTACTGGGATGAATTGTAATTCATCTTATGTATAAGTCAGTGCTAATTTACATCTGTTTATCGTTTTTGTGACTAAAATGTAGCGTTAATACCTCGGTCGACAAACACTTGCTGAATTCTCTGCATAATCTCTGTACTTGGCGGTGAAATATCCGCCAAAGTATACGTTTCGCCAAAAGCTTGCCATTTATGTTCCCCTAACGGGTGATAAGGCAGTAATTCAACTTTTTCAACATTGCTCATCGGTTTAATGAACTCAGCGAGTGCGATGGCTGATTCGACATCTTCAGTAAATCCTGCGACAACCACATAACGGATCCAGGTTTTTATATTTCGTGTGGCAAGATATTGTGCAAATTGTAGTGTTCGATGGTTGCTGACTTTCGTCAGTTCGATGTGCTTGGCATCGTCCATTTGTTTGATATCAAGTAACACTAAGTCGGTATTGTCGAGCAATTCATCTATCACCGGTTCGTATTTACGCACAAAACCGTTGGTGTCTAAACAGGTGTGTACCCCCTGGCTTTTGCAGGCTTTAAACAACTCGCTGACAAATTGAGCTTGTAAAATTGCTTCACCACCACTGGCTGTAATACCACCACCGCTGGCTTCTAAAAAGGGTTGATAAGAAATGACTTGGCTCATTATTTCATCAACAGAAACTTCCTTGCCGCCATCTAGATCCCATGTATCACGATTATGACAATATTGGCAGCGCATAAGACAGCCTTGCATAAAAGCGATGTAGCGAATTCCTGGACCGTCAACGGTTCCGAATGATTCCACTGAATGTATGCGACCTAACGTCATTGTTGTTCCTTAAAATGAATATAAAAAAGGCTGTATCGATAAGATGTTACACATCGATACAGCCAATTTTAGCAGAGACTACATACTTTTAGTAAATGTACGAGTAATCACGTCTTGCTGCTGCTCAGGGGTGAGCGCATTAAAGCGAACGGCATAACCCGATACACGAATAGTTAATTGTGGATATTTATCCGGATTAACAATTGCATCCTCTAACATTTCACGGTTCATCACGTTAACGTTTAAGTGTTGACCACCTTCACGGTTAGGCTTGCTTAAGAAGTAGCCATCCATCAGTGACGCTAGGTTAGTACGACGACCCGTATCATCTTTACCTAATGCATTCGGCACGATAGAGAAAGTATAAGAAACACCATCTTGTGCGTGGGCAAATGGTAGTTTAGCCACTGATGTTAATGAAGCAATTGCGCCATTTTCATCACGGCCATGCATTGGGTTTGCACCAGGCGCAAACGGTGCGCCTGAACGACGACCATCAGGAGTGTTACCGGTTTTCTTACCATAAACTACGTTTGAAGTGATGGTTAAGATTGATTGTGTTGGAATGGCATTACGATACATTTTTTTAGTGCGAATTTTCGCCATAAAACGTTCAACTAAATCGCAAGCAATGTCATCGACGCGAGCATCATTGTTACCAAATTTTGGATAATCACCTTGAATGTCAAAATCAACCGCAATACCATTTTCATCACGAATAGGCTTAACTTGAGCAAACTTAATCGCTGACAATGAATCGGCGGCAATTGATAAACCAGCAATACCACACGCCATTGTACGGCGGACATCACGGTCATGTAATGCCATTAACGCAGACTCGTAAGAGTATTTGTCATGCATAAAGTGAATAGCGTTAAGTGCAGACACATACTGCGTTGCAAGCCAGTCCATTAAACCATCAAGACGTGACATAACATCATCAAACTCAAGCACATCAGCAGTGATTGGATCAGCTTTTGGTGCAATTTGGGTTTTAAGCTTTTCGTCAACACCACCGTTAATGGCGTATAACATGGTTTTGGCTAAGTTAGCGCGAGCACCGAAGAACTGCATATGTTTACCCAAAATCATTGGGCTAACACAACAAGCAATGGCGTAATCGTCTGACTCAAAGTCTGGACGCATTAAGTCATCGTTTTCGTATTGAATTGAACTAGTGTCAATTGATACTTTGGCACAGTAACTTTTAAAACCTTGTGGCAATTTTGTTGACCACAATACAGTAATGTTTGGCTCTGGGCTTGGGCCCATGTTGTACAAGGTATGTAAGAAACGGAAGCTTGATTTAGTTACTAATGTGCGACCATCAAGACCCATACCTGCGATAGATTCAGTTGCCCAAATTGGATCGCCTGAGAATAGTTCGTCGTATTCAGGTGTGCGAAGGAAACGAACCATACGTAATTTCATGACGAAATGGTCAACCATTTCTTGGGCTTGCTGCTCAGTAAGAACACCATTTTTAATGTCACGTTCAATATAAGCATCAATGAACGTTGAAGTACGACCAAGTGACATTGCTGCGCCATTTTGGCTTTTTACTGCAGCAAGGTAACCAAAGTAGGTCCATTGAATGGCTTCTTTAGCATTTTTGGCTGGGACAGAAATATCACAACCGTATTTAGCTGCCATCACTTTCATTTGGCCTAAAGCACGATGTTGCTCAGCAATTTCTTCACGTAATTGGATCACACTTGATAAGTCTTCGCCTGCTTCAAACTGCGCTTGCAGTGAACTGAATTGGGCAAACTTATCTTTCATTAGATAATCAATACCGTACAAAGCAATACGACGGTAGTCACCAATAATACGACCACGACCATAAGCATCAGGTAAACCCGTTAATATACCTGACTTACGGCAAGCCATAATTTCAGGAGTATAGACATCAAACACGCCTTGGTTATGGGTTTTACGTAATTCAGAGTAAACGTAATTTACATCGCTGTTCAGTTCACGGCCATAAGCTTTGCATGAACCTTCAACCATACGAATACCACCATTAGGCAGCATGGCACGCTTTAATGGCGCTTCAGTTTGCAAACCAACGATAGTTTCAAGGTCTTTATTGATATAACCAGCATCATGAGAGGTAATGGTAGAAACCATTTCTGTGTCGAAATCGACAGGAGCATGAGTTTGGTTTTCTTGCTTGATGCCTTCCATTACTTTGTCCCACAAAGTTAATGTTGCATCTGTTGCACCTGCTAAGAATGATTCATCACCCTCATATGGTGTGTAATTTTGTTGGATAAAGTCACGTACGTTAACTTCAGTTTTCCAATCGCCAGCTACGAAACCTTCCCACGCGTTGGCAAATAGTTCGGTTTTATCTGTCATTTACTTAACCCTCTGGTTGATTTTCTACGGATATCATCACAATTAACACTAAGTGTTGTTATCCGTTGAGTACTTACATTCTGTAGTCTAGGTTGATTCGCTAGACTGAGCCGTTTACATCTTCTGCGACATTGATGGCAGAAATGTTCCGCCTGGCTTGTGTAATGACGCTAATCGATATTGTTTCGGTTAATGAACTAATTGGTAAGACCAATTATCCATGGCTTAATAATAGCACAGCGCGATGACGATATCGGCTGCTTTCGCTAACGGAATATCAAAAGTGTTAACTGGCTAACAAATCTGTTTAGAAGTTGGAGTAGCACGCGGCAATTTTTGACAAATAAAAAGCGAGATCGTTGCCGATCTCGCTTTTTATTGATGGTATTACCGAGCATAACTGGATTATAGCAACGCTGGAATCCCTTCGATCATGCCTACTGCTAACATCGCCGCCAAACAAATCACAAAGGCTAGGCTTGGGATAACAATACGGTCTGCAAACGACAAGGTTTTAGGACGTTCTTTATCACCAATCAAGCCATTGTTATCAAGTAACATGGTCAAAGCCCAAGCTAATACTGGGTTAGCAACGAATGCAGCGAAAATACAGATACCTGCGGCCTGGCTGCTAGTTGTGTCTTTAACCATCTGTAAACCCGCTTCTAATAACGGTAGGAATACACCGACTAAAAGCGCAATCGACATAACAGGACGCCACACGGTGATATCCATAGGATAACCAATGATAGCCACAATAATACATAAGCTACCGAGTAGGATAGCGCCAGCAGGAATAGGGCGTTTGGCAATGGCTGCGGGGATCATGTAAGTGCCCCACGATGAGGTAATATTACCGCCACCTACTGCCGTACCAACGATCTGTCTTACTGAACAGGTTGTCATTGTGTCATCAACATCCATCAGCACTTTTTCAGCACCTTTTGGATAATTTAACTCTTGGAAAATACGATGGCCAAGAAAGTCAGGTGACCACATGGCAACAGCAAGAATAGCGAACGGTAATGATGCAATAAAATGAGCAGCATTTGGTAAGCCTAACTGCCAACCATGTTCAGTTGAACCCCACCAATAAACAGGATTGAGATTTGGGATGCCTGGAGCGGTAGTAAATTGTAGATCTAAGCCTGCGCCAAGACCAAATGCCAGAGCAACAGCCGCGATAGAGCACAGCGGAATAGCTAACCAACGCTTACCGTATTTGGCTAATGCAGCATAAATAATGACATTGATTAACAAGATGGTAAATGCAACATAACCGAGTGAATAGTCAAGACTATGTTTGGCTTGCAGTCCTCCAGCCCAGTCAAACAAAGAACCTATCTGACTTTTAGCCCCCATAAATCCTAAGAACACTAATAAACCGCCAGCTACACCGCTACTGGTGAGGTTAACCAGTTTCGATCCCCCTTTGAAATAACTTAAAATTAAGCCAAATATACCAATGAGGATTGCTAACGCTAACGGATGAGCACCAGCGAGCGCGATGGTACCAATCAACGGGATCATTGGTCCATGGTTGCCACCAAGGTTTGCTCTTGGGTTAATAAAACCGGAGCTAATAATGCAGAAGAGTAAAGCAGGGATGAGCATTTCTACGCGGACAATTTGGATAGCAAATTCTGCCCCAAGATTGACGTGGTCCCATTTTTCACTTAAGCCTGCAGCCCAAGCAGCCATTACTGCAGAATACATAACAGTAATACCAATGGTTCCTGCTATTGCTGGGACTAAGTCTTCCCATTCAAAACGAAAATCACGCCCAGGAAGATTGAGTCCCCAGCGTTTTGGCTTCATTATCTTGAGTTCATTTTCTAGATAGGCATCGCGAGTATCAAACTCGCTAGCAGGGCGGTGAAGCTCGCTATAGCTTGCTTCATGAGCTTGTGTATCTGAATTACTGACTGTGTCTGACATAATTTCTCATTCTCCGAAAAGAACAGGTTAATCCATCAAATGATGAAGTTTAAGTGTGTTCCATTGAAGTGATGGCTATGTCCATAAGAGCAGCTTGCCGGTGAGCCGCAATGGCTCTTATCACTTTGCTCAGCTGCGATGCCTTTAATTAGGGAAGCATTACAGTGATGTCCTTATTATGATCTTTTTTGGTAAGACCAATTTACCTTGTGGATTTTAGCATAGCGATGCGATTGCATCACTTGGTATCAAGAAAGTTGATGTTTTGTTTGCTAGAAGTGAGATCTGGATAACAAGTTGACTGCAAAATTAGATCAGTAAATTAGTCTAGATTTGAAGTTTGATTGTTATACAGATGACAAATTAATACTCAGCATCAATATAATTGATATAGAGTATCATAAATTAAAAGTTTTACTTAAGGTGTTCAGACGTTATTTAAAGGTGCGACTTGGCTGGTAATGCTTGACGACATCAACATTAAAGTGATTTGCTTAATCAGTTAATGCGGTAACGCTCATAATACTGTGAGTATGACTCTGTGGTTGTTTTTCACTATGGTGTTGATACTGAGACTAGGGGAAACTTTATTGCTAGGCGATATTTAAAATAATTTTATATACATAAAAAAACGGCATCCGAAGATGCCGTTTTACAAATAAACCTATCGCTTATAACGAATAGTTTAGAACTTGTAAGTAGCCGTAGTATGGAAGAAACGGCCTACGTTATCGTAAGCAGAGCTATCAGTATCGGTACCTGTGTAGCCGTAAGGTAATTCACGGTTAAACACGTTATCGATACCAAACTTCAATCTTATACCTGAATCGAAGTTGTATGCAACTGCCATATCGTTGATAAAGTAATCGCCAAACTCCATGTTGCTATTAGGATTCGCGTTTAAGGCTAATTCCTTATCAGTATAAAGGCTTACACCCTCGACATAGCGCGTTCTCCAGCTAACATCCCAGCTATCGATTGAGTAACTTAGGCTCCAGTTTGCTTGCCATTCAGCATAGCCTGCCGTGCCTGCAAGTTCTTCAAACGTATCTGGTTCATCCTGGAATGAAAAGTCTTTACGTTTTAGTAGACGAGTCGCAATAAGGTTAGTGCGCACGTCACCACTAAAGGCTTCAAAGTTATAACCAATATCAAAGTCAATACCAGCAGCTTCAAGCGACGCAATGTTCAACGAGAACTGTCTAATTTGAGTGATTTCGTGGCTAGTTGAATCACGAGTAATCAAACTACAGTATTCATTATTCACACCAGATTTAGAATCAACACAACGATCGATAATATCTTGAGCACCAACAGCACTGATAGCGTTTTCGATCTCAATATTCCAATAATCGGTAGTGATCGATAAACCATCAATAAAATCAGGTTGATAAACAATCCCTAACGTGAAACTTTTCGATTCTTCTGCTTGTAGCTCGCGATTACCACCACTTAATCCTTCAAGCGTTTTATCGTCGTAGTCAGCGTCAAAACCAGCAGGGATCCCTAACGCCGCACAGTTAGCTTGGCGTTGAGTTGGATCAGCCAGATCATTTAAGTTTTTAGCACGACAAGAGTCATCTACAGAGAAGAATGTTTGGCTTGCAGCACCATAAAGCTCACTGATGTTAGGTGCACGAATAGCTTCTGAGTATGTAGTACGAACGCGGATCTGATCATCAACTTCCCAGCTTAAACCAGTTTTCCATGTTGTAGCATTACCAATGGTGCTGTAATCAGCAAAGCGTATTGCAAGATCTAAGTCTAGCTGACGTACCATTGGTAAATCGGCTAACAAAGGAAGCGTGATTTCAGCAAAGATTTCGCTTACATCAAAATCGCCTTTATCTTCGCCTAATGCATTGAAGAAAGTACCTGCTGCATTTGAAGGTTCAAATATCTCACTTTCTTCTTTACGGTATTCAACACCAGTAGAGAAGCCTGCATAACCGGCAGGTAATTCAAATAAACTAGAGTTAGTTAGTGAGCCACCTAATACGGTTTGCTTAATAATCGATGTACCAGTTGAAGCGGTATTAATATAATTAATCGCATCTTGACTTGGTGCACCAAAACCAAAAATGTTGACTGGCACACAGCCTGCATCTCTAGCTGACTGATCACGACATACCGCAATCCCGTTTTCTAATACAGAATCAAGGGCGTTGGTGTAATTGTCATAGATTAAGTTATTTTTATTAACGCGCTCTAAATCAGTTTGACCATAAATAGCATAGGCATCGTAATCCCAATCTTGGAATACTATACCTTCAAGACCGATAACATAACGTTGAGTTTCGCGAGTATCATCTTCAATGCGCGCACCCAAGTCCGTCATAAAACGACGAATATTAAGTGTATCTAATGGCGCTGAATTACCGTCGCTATCCTTGTTTGCTTTCATTAAAGCAACCAGTTCAGGATTGATAAAAGCGTTATCAATTTTGATATCGTTAACCGGATTGCCAAAGAAAAATGCTGGTTGACCTTCATCTGTTGATTGGCTGTTAACGTATTTAGCTTCAAAATAAACGTTATGATTATCGTTAAGCTGGTAGTTTGCTTTAAAGTTAATATTGTAACGTTCGAATTCAGGTTGTAATTCTACAAACTGGTTTAAGTTAGTGACATCGCAATTTGCACAACGAATACCATCAACATTTTGACCGCTATAAACATCGCTTAATGAGCCATCAGGGTTAAAGCTTTTCCAACCATCTAAATTGAAGGTACCGGCATTACTAATTGTGTAGTGACCTGCATTAGGAGTCCATATTTTGTCTGGATCAGATGGGTCATTATTATCTTCAGTGCGGTTTTTATTTGCTAGGCTCGAAAAAGCAGTTGAAGTCTGATCGCGATCAAATGCTCTTAATTGCTCTTGAGCGCTGTACTCAACCGCAAAGGCAACGTTACCATCACCCTGGGCAAAATCAGAACCATAAGATAATGAGAAACGGTCTTTATTGTGACCACTATCGTCAGCCCAACCTTTGGTTGCGGATACATCTAAGCCATTAATATCTTTCTTTAAAATGAAGTTTACAACACCGGTTACCGCATCGGCACCGTAAATTGCAGATGCACCGCCGGTAATTACTTCAACTCTATCGATCCATACACTTGGAATGGTATTGACGTCGACTGAAGAAGTACCTGCAGAACTTGATACATGGCGTTTACCGTCCACTAACACTAGTGTTCTGGCGGTACCCATGCTTCTTAAATCGAGCAAGTTAAGACCCGAAGTACCAATAAAGCGGCCTGAGTTGGCAAGTGAGTAGGTGTTACCCAGTGCAGGTAATTGGTTTAGCGCTTCACCAATATTTGTTACACCAGTTGATAATAACTCGTCGCCAGTAATTACTGTAACTGGTGTTGGTGCAACAGCACCTTCGCGAATAATTCGTGAGCCCGTTACCGAGATTCTTTCGACAGCTGGTGCTGTATTCGCTGCGTCTTCTGCTGCAACAGTATTGAATGTGGTTGCTGCAGAAACGGCAACTCCACTGATTAGCGCAAAGCGAATAGCTTTGGCTAAATGTGAATTAGCTTGCATATTTTAACTCCCTGAAATATTTTTTTATTATGATGTAATCATTGAGATCATTTTTAATATAAAAATGAAACAAAGTTACACAGCTATTGATATAAGCACACCTAAATAAAAAAACAATATCAGGTCATCATGTTGATGACTTGCAACACACATACAATTAAACTCATTTTTATTAACATTTATAGATCACAATCATCATAAAGTTATGATAATGTAAATCTTATCATTACAGTGTAATTTTAAATGAGTTTATTTGTTAATTAAATGATTGTAAATTATTGGTTTATTGTTTTGTGGATAGTTAATTTAGGTTAACTTGTTAATGTTATGTATATAAATTATTTTTAATTTTTATGTGAAAAAATATAACGTAGCGTTTTTTTTAGTTAAATTACACATTTCACATGTTTATAAATTTGTTTCATGCACATAATTAATATGGTTTTTACGTAAATAAATCTTGGTATTGACCTTTTTTATATTAGAACATCATTCATTAATTGAATAGTTATGGTGTTTAAGTAATTTGTTATTCGATTGTTTAACATTCGGAGCAACATAGTCTTGATTGCCTTAGTTAAATTTTTTTAAACAAAAACGCCAGTAATAAGCATTGCAGATACCTTATCAATAAGAATTATCAATAATGGCTACGATCCATGATTGATAATGCGTAATAAAATCCTGTTTTATTGATGTAGGTTTTTATAATCACAAAACCAATCTGTAAATAACACCGATGATAAAGCCTAATGTCGATAGAACGCTGCCACATAAATGAAGGTGATTCCAATTTTTTATTGGCAAATGTAGGCATATGAATTTCTGTCGTAATAGCGGATGCAAAGTAAATACTCATTAAGATATCTACTTTTTTATTAAACAGTGAACTGTAGGGATAGACTTTGCATGGGTTACTGTTTTAGCTCGGTTAATAATCATAAGATTTAAGAGTGCAACGACAAAACTAGCGATAATACTATCGGGGAAATGCGGAAGTAGTTGTACAGGTTGCCGTATTCATGCTTGCACGATAACGATGAGTTAACTGGCTCAGCAGCCGCAAAAATAATGGTTTACATTGCACTGTGACAAAACCACGTATAATAGTTAATGCGCATCACTAATAACATCAATAGTAACATCAACATCAACATTCACATCAATATCAGTACCAGCATCAGTTATAAATCCATCAACTCTTTCATCAACTTTACCACCGGTATCATTCTATTTTATGGATGCTGATATTACAGAATCGTGAATCAATAATATTGATGGTCGCCATCATTATTATCAGATTTTATTCTGATTATTTCAAAGGTAGTCTTATGTCTGACAAGAAGGCTGCCATGAATATTAGAAACAACGATGATGTGTATCTGTATATTTCTTTAATATTTATGCTGCAGCCAAAGAATAACCATTAGTGTATTTGGAATGTAGTTTATGACTGCTTTAACAACAAAAACGTCAACGGTGCCGATACAGAATGTTTACACACAAGACGCTGCGAATAGTGCAGTTATCAACATGTGCCAGCAAGCTGAACAATACGGGCAATCTAAAGTCATTAAGTCGCACTTAGAGTCATTCGGCTTAGCTATTTTTGCCGGTGCTTTCATTGCGTTGGCTTTTGTTTTTTATATTACGGTAACGACCGGAACAATTGGTCCTTGGGGGCAAGTGCGCTTTATTGGCGGCTTAGCGTTTAGCCTAGGGTTAATTCTAGTGGTTATTTGTGGAGGAGAATTATTTACCAGTACGGTATTAAGTAGTGTTGCATGGGCTCAGAAACGGGTAAATACCAAAGATTTATTGATGTGTTGGACTCGTGTCTATGTTGGCAATTTCATTGGTGCTATGTTGATGTTGTTGTTGATTTTAGGGGCTAAAATGCACCTGCTCAATGGTGGTCAATGGGGCTTGAATGCATTAAATATTGCGCAACACAAAATACATCATGATTGGAGCCAAGCATTTATTTTAGGCATTTTATGTAATGTTTTGGTGTGCCTTGGTGTCTGGATGACGTTTTCCAGCAAAGACGTACTAACCAAAGCCTTCTTACTTATGCTGCCCGTCGCCATGTTTGTCAGCAGTGGTTTTGAACACAGTATTGCTAACTTGTTCATGGTGCCGCTGGGGATCATGTTGCAGCAATTTGCATCGGCTGATTTCTTTAATGCTATTGGTGTACCCGCAAGCCAGTTTGCAGATATTACCATAACGCATTTTCTGTTTAATAATCTTATTCCTGTCACGTTAGGCAACATCGTCGGCGGTGCTTTATTCGTCGGCCTTGCTTATTTAATGATCGAACGATTAAAGCACTCTAATGCTAATCATACAGCGCCTATGGCGTTAGCAACGTTGGCATTAGCTGAATGTATTCCGGCGATTGACGCGCATATTTTAAACCAGGCTATGTCAAACCAGGCTGTTTCAAATAAGTCAGCTTCTAACCAGTCTAATTCAGATAAGCCAATACCCAACGTAACAATATCAAGTCGATCAATGGTCAGTCAATCGACCACAGACTTTTCCAAATCACATTCAGTATTAACCCAAATCCACCATGAATCTAACCTTACACCTTCGCTAAAAACGAATGGGAGAACTGCTATGCCTAAATCAATTATTAATCTTACTGTCAGTGAATTAATGGAAGCCACACCTTTTACATTGTCACCAGAACTCTCTATTCATGAAGGACTGATGCAACTCACTGCTGCGCAAGAACGCGGTGCACCAGTTGTCGACAAGCAAAATCGTTTATTAGGATTTGTATCTCAGCAAGATTTATTAAGATGCTTATGGTCTGAAGAATATAACAAACACATTAACAGTCATGTTGCTGATTTAATGCAGACGCAAGTGATGACCGTATCTGGTAACGATAAAATTGCTGATCTTGTTGAGTTAATGGTTGTCGATAGAGAGAAGCTGTTTCCTGTTACCGCTAGCGGGATGTATACCGGAAGCCACTTTATGAGTTATGAAGAACGCTTAAGACATGCTTCTGCGAATAAACCGAGTAGTTTTCCTGTGGTGAATGAAGGGTTATTGCTTGGGGTTATTACTCGAGAACAGATAGCCACTAAAATTTGTTCGGTGATGGGATAGTTAACTCAATCGATAACGCCTTTAACGAGCCATCTAGTGGTTAAGTAAAGGCGTTACCAAATACCATTAAAGCGTTTTACTCATGCGTCTTGCTTCATTTAGGACGCAATCGCGCAGCGGATTATCACCCGCATCATTACGCCATACAAAAGACAATTGACGCTGTAGGTTAAGCTGTGGTGTATCAATAATAACCAGCTTACCTTCGGCAACATCTTGCTCTACGGTAATATGGGGCAGGCAGCTTAAGTAAGCCCCATTTCTGACTAATGCCTTTAACAGCAATACATGTTCGTACTCTTTCCACACATTGAGCTTTTCAAGCACACCATGGATGGCGCCCTCAAAAATACGCCTAGTACCAGCACCTTGCTCTCTAAGTACCCATTTTGCTTGTTCCAATTGCGCTAAACTAATTTTTTCAGCATTGGCATAAGGGTGATGCGGCGCAGCAACCACCACAAGATGGTCATCAATCCACTTCTCTTGATGTAAGCGGCTATCGTCATTACGCCCCTCAATAATACCAAGGTCATAGTCGTAGTTTATTAAGCCTTCAACAACGTGTTCGGTGTTTTCAACCTCAAGATCAATCCTTAGCTCTGGAAAATCATTATCAATTTTACTGATTAAGTTCGGCAATAAATATTCAGCCGCAGTTTGGCTAGAACATAACTTAAATTGACCACTAATTACGTGTTGTTCATGCAAACCAAATTGAATTTGTTGTGCATCTTGAAGTAATTGGCGTGCTTTGGGTCTTAACCAATTACCCCAATGGCTTAGGGTTAGTCGGTTGCCTTGTCTAATAAACAGCGGACGGTCTAATAAATTCTCAAGCTGAGAAAGTGACATACTCACCGCTGATTGGGTCATCGATAACTTTCTAGCAGCTGCGCTCACACTTTCAAGACTGGCCACAGCATCAAAAACGGTAATTTGTTTAAGCGAGTATTTCATATCAGCGTAATAGCTCCGTTTTATGAATCATTTAAGTATCAATAAAATTGATGTTTACTAGTATTTGTTTCAATAAGTAAAACGGAAGGCTGTTGTATAGGCAAGCGACTTATAGCAACTTTGCAACTGAGGTTTAGTTTTTATTACAAATAAACAATAATTTATCGAAAGTTAGACAGGAAGATAGCGATATATACGATGAGCATAATGCTTTTAGTTGATCAATATTTAGGCTTTATGACGAAAATGAAACAAAAAACCAGCCGAAGCTGGTTTTTATAATAGACAAATGTAGAGTCTATTCATGCAATTTATTACTGTACGTTTTCGCTGTCGCTAAATTCGCCAGCAAATAATACTGAAGATAAGTAACGCTCAGCAGCTGAAGGCAATATCACCACAATGGTTTTGTCTGCAAATTCGGGTAATGCAGCAATACGGTTCGCGGCAACAACAGCAGCACCAGAAGAGATACCGACTAAAATACCTTCTTCTTTCATTAAACGACGAGCCATTTCAATAGACTCTTCGTTAGTAACAGCTTCAACACGGTCAATAATCGACAAGTCTAGGTTACCAGGGATAAAACCAGCACCAATACCTTGAATCTTATGTGGACCAGGTTGAATCGGTTGGCCTGCTAATGCTTGTGCAATAACTGGTGAGTCAACTGGTTCAACAGCAACAGAGGTAATGGTTTTACCTTGTGCTTTAAGATAGCGGCTTACACCTGTTAGCGTACCACCAGTACCTACACCAGCAACGAATACATCGACTTCGCCATCAGTATCATTCCAGATTTCTGGACCTGTGGTTTTTTCGTGAATTTCTGGGTTAGCAGGGTTATCAAATTGACCTAGTATTAGGTATTTTTCAGGCGCTGACAGACGAATTTCTTCAGCTTTATCAATAGCACCTTTCATGCCTTTAGCGCCTTCAGTTAGCACTAAGTTTGCACCTAATGCTTTAAGCAATTTACGACGCTCAAGACTCATGGTGTTTGGCATGGTTAAAGTTAATTTGTAACCACGTGCTGCAGCAACATAAGCAAGTGCAATACCGGTGTTACCTGAAGTAGGTTCAATTAACTCGATATCTTTGGTGAGTAGGCCTTTCTTTTCAGCATCCCAAATCATGTTGGCGCCAATACGACACTTAACACTAAAGCTTGGGTTACGTGCTTCTACTTTAGCGAGTACCTTGCCGTTACTGACGCGGTTTAAACGAACTAGCGGTGTGTTGCCTAAAGTATATGAATTATCTTCGAAAATTTTGCTCATGGATTATTTGCTCCTATGGTTGCATTGTCTAATCATAATCTGCTCAGCAGGATTTAGAAGTGAAAATTTGTTCTTCTTTATTCTTTTTAGTTATTAAGGAGTTTATTTTTATTCTAAAAACCTTATAGATGCTGCTATATTAGGCTTTCGGAGTAAATTGTCATCATTCAATGGTCTGACCATCAAACAAATTTAATTTAGTATGACGAGATTAAATCATAAAATACTAGAATAGCGTTAATCAGCAAAATGTTTCTCTGTCGTGCCACCCAAATGATCAGTAAGGTTATCGATAAGCGATGTTAAAACCTTCAGTGATTCATGTCGATATATCTGGCACTCAAATGAGCTTTCGCTAACTCATTCACTAAAAATGGTAGAGTAAAATGAATAAAGTTGTGATTTCAGGCAGTGGTTTATACACACCACCTTACAGTGTCTCTAACGACGAATTAGTTAACTGTTATAATAGTTATGTTGACCAATTTAATCAACAGAATGCGGCCGAGATAGAGGCCGGGAATACGCTTGCGTTGGCATATTCGTCAAGTGAGTTTATTGAAAAAGCCTCTGGGATTAAAAGCCGTTATGTCATGGTAAAAGACGGTATCCTCGATACCAACATCATGATGCCATTAATTGCTGATAGACCTTCTGAATCGTTGTCTATGCAAGCTGAGATGGGTATTGAAGCCGCTAACCAAGCATTACAGCAAGCAAACCTAACGGCTGAAGACATCGATTTGGTGATTGTGGCGTGTGCTTATACTCAAAGAGCTTATCCAGCCATTGCAATTGAAATCCAACAAGCCATGGGCACTAAAGGTTTTGCCTACGACATGCTAGTGGCATGTTCATCGGCTACGTTTGCGATTGTGAATGCCGTTAATGCTATTCGTGGCGGCACAGCTAATCGAGTGCTGGTTATAAATCCTGAATTAACCTCGCCGCAAATTAACTTTCGCGATCGTGACAGCCACTTTATTTTTGGTGATGTGGCAACTGCAGTGGTAGTTGAACGTGCAGAGCTATCAACATCGACGAATGCCTTTAGTGTGTTATCGACTCGCTGTGTGACCGAGTACTCAAGTAATATTCGCAGTAACTTTGGCTTTGTTAATCGCTGCGATCCAGAAAATGCAACCACATCAGATAAGCTGTTTCATCAACAAGGCCGTAAAGTGTTTAAAGAGTTATTGCCGATGATTTACCAACATTTAGACGCACAATTTACTGATGAACAAATAAAACCTGAGGAATTTAAGCGCTTATGGCTTCATCAAGCCAATATAAACATGAATTTGTTTGTAGTGAAGAAGCTGCTTGGTGATAATGTAGAACCAACTCAAGCGCCTATCGTATTAGATGAGTATGCTAATACCGCTTCTGCGGGATCGGTTATTGCTTTCCATAAGTTTAACCAAGACTTTAAAACGGGTGATTTAGGCTTGTTGTGCTCATTTGGTGCAGGTTATTCTATCGGCAGCATCGTACTTGAAAAGTGTTAAATGATTTGAGTACTAGACAGAAATAAAGGTGACTATATTGCGAGTGTTGATTGTAGAAGATAGCACCACTGTATCGAAAATATTAAAACACATGATTGTTCAGGATCTTGGATACCATGTGGACATAGCGCCTGATATGTCGAGTGCATTGACTTTTTTAGAAGAAAATCAATATTTTGTAGTGGTTGCAGATTTAAATTTACCCGATGCTTCTGACGGCGATATCGTCAAGTTAGTGGCATCGTATTCGACTCCTTGTATCGTACTGACTAGTAATTTAGATGCTGCTCAACGTCGAGAAATCTTAAAACTCAGCATCGTTGATTATATTCCAAAGGATAAACGCCACAGTTATCAATATGTGGTCAAGTTAATTGACAGACTTTATCGAAATCAAGACGTTAAAGTGTTGGTTGCCGATGATTCGTTAGTGAGTCGTAAGTTTGTAAAAATGCTCCTTGAACAGCATTTGTTCAAGGTTATAGAAGCCAATGATGGCGAAGAAGCATTAGCCGTACTACAAGCGCAGCCTGATATTCAGTTGCTTATTACTGATTACAACATGCCAAAAGTTGATGGTGTTGAACTTGTTTTACGGGTACGTGAGCAGTTTAACCGTGAAGATATCGCCATTATTGGTTTGTCTAATGACAATGATGAAAGTTTGTCGGCAAAGTTTATTAAAAACGGCGCTAATGATTTTTTGCAAAAACCGTTCGTGCATGAAGAGTTTCATTGTCGAGTGCTTAACACCCTTGATTCACTCGATATGATGCGTAATTTGTGGCGTAAAGCCAATCGTGATTATTTAACTAAAGCCTACACTCGGCGTTACTTTTTTGGTCAATACCAACAAAATGATTCGGAACAAAAACTGTTATCGGTGGCACTATTAGATATAGATTTCTTCAAAAAAATCAATGATACCTATGGCCATGATGTCGGCGATGAAGTGTTAATTGAATTTGTGCAGCGTTTAGAAAACGCCTTTGCAGCGAATTTTACTGTAGCGCGTTTTGGTGGCGAAGAATTTGTTGTAGCGTTTAAAGGTTTAGATGCCACTAAAGCTAGCCTACTAGTGAATAAATTTCGGGAACAATGTGAAAGCAACCCGATAAGAACCTCGGCAGGTGATTTGCCTGTTTCATTCAGTTGTGGCGTGTCTACCGTGAGTAATGAAACATTAGACCGGGCACTGCAACGTGCCGATGAGCTACTGTATAAAGCTAAAAATGCAGGTCGTAATAGGGTTGTTTCTCAGTAAGTTACTTCACCTGATGAGTTAGCTAATATAAGGCCGTTGATACTTGAGTATCAACGGCTTTTTTGCCTCGATGGCTGTCCCGACAAGGTTAATTGTAAACCTATTGGTTATGCCTAAAGCAGCCAAGCGTAACTGAGTTTCATGAAATAGGTTTTTTCGTCTTGGGTTAACGAGTCGATATCATCATTGGCAATAAATGCGTCTGAATAACCGAGGTAAAACACACTTTGGGGATTAAGTTTATAGCCATAGAGCAATTCATTACCAATATCTTGATACAGTGTATTTGGACGTTGGTAACGATATAAGTCAGGGTCGCGCTCTATGCGAGTATACACACTGCTTAAGCGTATAAAACTGTTTAGCGTCAGCTGCCAATTGAGTCGCATATCGGTTAGGTTAGCTGTAAATAAACGACCATCATCGACGTCTAATGTTTGGTAGCGGTGTGATATATCAAGCACTAATGATTCGGTTAATTTCCATTCGATGCCAGGATTCAACATAGTGATAGTTGCAGGCCTGTTATTAGCGAAATCAATGTCATCGCCATAGTTCACATCTAGTTCTAATTTCAGCGATCCAATAGGGGTGAAGTTGGTGTAAAACCAACCTAAGGTTTCATTAAATTCACTAGTGTTATTCTCTATATCAATAATGCTCGGGTTGTGGCGTCTGCCCACTCGTTGTCGTTGCACGATCCCTGTGGCGATAAAACTTTGAAGTCCGCCGTCAAACTCGATATACATTTCTGCTTCTTGCTCAAGTCGTTCATTGTTTTGATTATGGGTAATGTCCCAATCGCCGCCGAGGTTAATTTTGCTGAAGAAATGATTGTCTGGATACCAAATGTAGCCACCGCCAGCGACAAATTTTGCGACATCAATTTTGTCGATAAAGCCAAGATCGGCACGAAAGTCATCGCCTGTTGATTCATAATGAGTACTGGCATACCAATTACGACGTTCGTGTTGATAACTGATAGCGTACATGCTGTCGTTAAAGTTATCGTCTTTATGGGTACGTAAAACGCGTTCGTTGATATTACAATCACCAAATTCGCATTGTTCAGATTGCTGTAAACAATCATCCGTATTGCAAAATTTAGTGAATAAATCGTCCGGATAAGCTGTTTGTGAATGCGCATATTGCGCAGTGAAAGTATCTTGTTTCGTCGGTTGGTACTTTATATCAACACTGGCAACATAGTTATGATAATCATCGGCTTGCTTTAACGTCACTAAGCCACCAATTGAAAACTCTCTGCTAGGGTCAAATCGATAGCGAGCCGCCATGTTATGACTTTGCTGATCCAATATCGCCACATCAGAACTTAAATTGCCAGGGACTAAAAACTGGGTTTGAGTGTCATTGGCCGCTAATATTGCGACGGTATGGTTATCGGTTTTGTTGGTCAGCTTTACCCCATAATCGGGCGAACTAATATTGCGGGTGTGCAGTAAATCTAATTGGGTATCAAAGTAATCTTTGTTGTCTAAGAAAAAGGCGCGTTTTTCCGGAAAGAAGAGTGCAAATGTGTTGTTTACATCTAGCTGACCCGCATCAGCTTCTACTTGAGAGAAGTCTGGGTTAATTGTGGCGTTAAGTAAGGTAGTCGGTGTGATCCCCCAACGTAAATCTAATCCAACATCAACATTACTTTCATCACTCCAAGGTTGGGCCTGCGCTACGTCTCGTTGCTGGCTTTGATTTGCCACAATCGAGGGTGTTAGTTGGAGGTCTTTCCCTTGAGTTGCGCCGGCTAAACCCGATGCGATACCTAATTGGCATAACTGACATGACACGTTACGGTCTATTTTATGAGTGGATAAACGATGGGTTTCATTGCGGGGATAAAAGCGAATAAGCTCAATGCCCCAAGTTTGAATTGGATTACTGTCATCAAAATTAAACAGTCTTAAAGGGAGTTGCACCTCAACTTGAAAACCATTTTTGGTGAGTTTACCTTTGCTATACCAAATCCCGTCCCAGGCATCACTTTCTTGACCAATGAGTTCATTTTCAATGGAGTCACTTTGCGCCCCATAAGGGTTAATAAAAAATTGGTAGGCTAAACGAGCATTATTGAAGGTATCCAGTTTAATACCCACCATGTCATCGCCCCAGGATTTATCTCGATCACGTAGATTTGCTCGAATATTGTCTGGATTAGGATCGTGGGCGGTAAACGCAAAATATAGGCTGGTGTTTGACGCATAGACTTTAGCTGTGGTTATTACTGGTGCAGCGGTATTCTCACCAGGAGAGGTTTCATAACGAAGCATTACCTCGGTAGCGTGTTGCCAAGCTGATTCGTTAAAGTCGCCATCCATCTCAATATCTTCATTGATGGTCGGGATGTCGAGATGAAATTGCTGGCTCGAACCGGCAAACGCAGCGAAAGATAATACACTGCTCAATAATGCCAAAATTAATATAGCGCCACAGGTACGTGCACAGGTTTGAGTTAATCGGTTGATTGGTGTAAAGCTGTTAGTTGGAATTAAGTTGTTGATCACTTTTACTCTGTTTTTATTTTTTGTTATTTCTCTTATTGTCGCAAAAAACTCCTTAAAACGTAGGTCCGACTTGTACCAAAATAATCACTAAATTGTTACTGAATGTTAAATTAACTTGCGTGAATGTAATAAAAAGCCCGATAGTCGCTATCGGGCTTGTCTTTAAGCTGTACAGTTTAGGTTGTTCTACTACGAGAAAAGACCATGCTTCTATTGAGCCATTACCTTCCAACTGATTATTTTTCAAAAATAATCAGTTGGATTAACTCTCTACAGCTTAATTTTCTAAAGATTAATCAGGGGCGACAATACTATTTTTATAGGCATCACGATATTTATCGACCCACATAGCCGTTGCACCACAAATGGCTACCGGCATAACGATAAAGTTTACAATCGGGATCATTGAAAACACTGTCACGGTAGCACCGAAGCTAAAACTCGAACCCTTGGTATTTTTGAGAGCGAACTTCATATCGTCAAAAGGCACTTTATGATTATCAAATGGATAGTCGCAATATTGAATTGCCATCATCCACGCGGTGAATAAAAACCATAAAATGGGCGCTGCAGTTTGGCCGATAATCGGCAACCAAAATAACACTAAAAACAGTAATGCTCGTGGTAAATAGTATTTGAGCTTAATCCATTCACGACCAAAAATACGCGGCAAATCTTTGATCATATCGACCGAACTGCCAGTATTTAAGTTTTTTCCAGTGAGATGCTGCTCGACTTTTTCGGCCAATAAACCATTAAACGGCGCCGCAATCCAGTTCATGACTGAGCTGAATAAAAACGACATTACCACTAACATTGTCAAGACGGCTAATGGCCACAATAAAAAATTCAACCAGCTTAAATATTCTGGAAGTTGCCCGTTCATCCAGGTAAATAGCTCAGTTAATTGTCCTAGTGCAAAATACATCGCTGAGGCGAATAAGACTAAATTGATCATCAGCGGGATAAATACAAATGAACGTAAACCCGGCTGTTTAATTAATTGAAACCCTTGGATAAAATAATTCACACCACTTTTTTTGGCGATTATTGAATTGGTAACCATTGAGACTGCCTATTTTGTGACTTATATTGTTGATTTTGACGAGCCAAGCACAATAAAACAAGTGATAAACGGTATCAAAAGGATAAAAATCGTTACAAAAAGCTGCTCAATTGCTAAAGTGAGCTGCTTTTTCCTTTTAATGCGTACCTGAACTGGCAACATGAGATTAAAACAAATAAAACTTGCTGGATTTAAGTCGTTTGTAGACCCAACTAAAATCCCATTTGATAACGCCTTATCAGCGATTATTGGCCCTAACGGCTGCGGAAAATCCAATGTGATTGATGCCGTACGCTGGGTGCTGGGTGAAAGTTCGGCAAAGCATTTGCGCGGCGATTCGATGACCGACGTTATTTTTAACGGTTCATCGGCACGCAAACCCATTTCTGTTGCGGGTGTCGAACTGGTATTCGAGAACATTCAGGGAAGGCTCACTGGTCAATATGCCAGTTATCAAGAGATCTCGGTAAAGCGACAAGTTAACCGCGACAGTGAATCAAGCTATTTCCTCAATGGTCAAAAATGTCGTCGAAAAGACATTACCGACTTATTTATGGGGACGGGTCTTGGGCCGCGTAGTTATGCCATTATCGAGCAAGGTACTATTTCACGCTTAATCGAATCTAAACCTCAAGAGTTAAGAGTGTTTATTGAGGAAGCAGCAGGTATTTCGCGTTATAAAGAACGCCGCCGAGAAACCGAAAATCGTATTCGTCATACCCGTGAAAACCTCGAACGTTTAAATGATATTCGAGTTGAACTCGGTGCCCAATTAGACAAGCTATCGCAACAAGCTAAAGCCGCTCTACAGTACCGAGAATTAAAAAATAGTGAACGAGAGTTGCATAGCCAGCTATTAGTGATGCGCTATCAGCAATTGTTGCAGCAAACAGACAGACTTGATGCCGAAACGGCCGAAGGTGAGCTTAAATCTGAAGCGTTAGCCAAAACCGCACAGCAGGGCGACACCAGTGTTATTCAACTTAAACAGCAATTGGCTGAGCTCAGTGATGCTGAACATAAGCTGGTAGAGCAATATTACCAAGCCGGTAATACCATGACCAAGCTTGAGCAACAGCTTGCTCATCAGCAACAGCAAGACTCTCAGTTGCAGCAACAAATTCAAGTATTACAACAGCAAATCAAACAAGCTGACGATAATATTGTCAGCATGACCGATGTTCATCAACGATTGGTTGCGCAATTGGATACTCACCAACCCGCTTATGAACAGGCGAGTATTGTACTTGAGCAAATCGATGAGCAAGTTTTTGCTATCGAAGAAGCGTGTGATGATCAGCAGCAACAAGTAACCCAATATGCTGAAATCTTAGCGACAAATAAAATGCAGTTGGCACTGAGCCAATCGACGCTCAGCCATCAACAGCAAAGTTTGGTACAAAACGAACAGTACTTAGCTCAATTACAAACAGAGTTAGCTGCTTTAGCTCAGCAAGACAACCAACAGCAGTTGCACAACAGCACGGCAGAATTAGCTAATGTTGAACAACAACTAAATGATAAACAGCTGCAGCACAGTCAACTTGAGCTTTCCTTACTTGAGCAGCAACAAGCCGTCACTGAAGCGAGTGATGCTTATCAAACCCTAAAGCAAACTGTCACTCGCCATCACTCTCGATTGCAATTTATTGATGAGTTGCTGGCTGATCACACTCAAGATGATGGCCAACAATTGTGGCAAGTTATTGAGGTTGTGCCTGGTTGGGAGAAAGCGGTCGATAAAGTGTTACAAGGCTTAAGTCAATTACCTGTTCTAGGGTTGGGTCAAACATCTTCATTGAGCGTTTCTCCGCCTACAGTGGGTTTTGAGCCACAGCATCAAGTGACGTATCCTGCTTTAACAACCCCAGTTAATTTAACGCCATGGTTACAACATGTTGTGTGGGCGTCCAGTCTCAGTGAAGCAAAGGAGTTATTACCAACATTGCTTCCTGAGCAATATATTGCCACTCAAGAAGGTTACTTGATAGGCAATGGTTTTGTGCTCAATCATACTCAGGCAGGGCAATCCGCTATTGTACTGAGCCAAGAGCGAACAAGCTTAAGTCAGCAATTAATAGAACTTGAGCAACAACTGCTATTGTCTCAGCAATCTCTGACTTCGTTAACTCAACGGGCTGCGACCACTCAGGTAGAGCTGAATCAATGCCAACAGGCTTGTCATCAGTTGCAAATAGAGCAGACAAAACTGCACTCTTTGGTGACAAGTTTAACTCAACAAGCCGTTGAGAAACGCGATAAACAACAGCAATGCAGCCAATCAATCGCCAAGCTTGAACAGCAAATTGGTGATAAACAAATGCATGTCGATGCCCTTGAAGAACAAGTGTTGACGCAAGAAGATGCATTATTGCAAGCGATGAACCAACACGATGTTGCTCAACAAGCTTGGCAAACAAGCCAAGCCAAGCTGCGTGAAACCAAAGTTGTTCGCACTGATGCTGCAAATAGCGTTAAGCAGCTGCAAGCACAAGTGCAGCAACATGCTACCCAACAAGCATTGAGTGAACAAAAATTAAAGCAACAACATGAAAAACAGACAGAATTAGTCAGTCAATTGACTCAGTTACAACAAATGTTGCTCGACAATCAGCAGCAACAAGGTCAACATGATTTAAGTCAATTATCAACACAGCTGGCGCAAGCACTCGAGCAGCAACAAGCATTACAGCAGCAATTACAGCACAATCGGTCTCAACAAGCTGAGCTTCAAAGCAGTTTAGACCGTTTAGTATTGATGCAAAAACAACAGCTTGTAGTGTTACAAGACTTGACTCAAAAGATAAGCACGTTAAAGTTACGTCGTGAGGGCTTAAAAGGGCAGGCTAATGGGCAGCTGCAATTGCTGCAAGAACAGCAAATTCAGCTACAACAGGTCATTGCCGACATACCGGAACATGCATCTGTTGATGTTTGGTCGCAACAGCTTGAAAAAGTAAAACAGAACATTATACGTTTAGGTGCTATTAACCTTGCAGCCATTGAAGAATTTGAATCGCAACGAGAGCGAAAAGCTTATTTAGACAGTCAAGATGACGACCTAAATAAAGGATTAGCGATTTTAGAAGACGCTATCCGTAAGATAGATAAAGAAACCCGAAGCCGTTTTAAAGCCACATTCGAAACGGTAAACCATGATTTAGGGCTGCTATTTCCTAAAGTTTTTGGTGGGGGAAGGGCTTATTTGGCATTAACCGGTGATGACCTGCTTGAAACGGGGGTTACTATTATGGCGCAACCGCCAGGTAAGAAGAATAGCACCATACATTTACTTAGTGGTGGAGAAAAAGCGTTAACCGCTTTATCATTAGTCTTTGCCATTTTTAGACTGAATCCAGCACCTTTTTGTATGCTAGATGAAGTAGATGCACCTTTGGATGACGCCAACGTCGAACGTTTTTGTCGGTTACTGAAAGAAATGTCACAGAGTGTGCAATTTATTTATATCAGTCATAATAAAATAACAATGGAAATGGCCGATCAACTTATTGGCGTTACTATGCATGAACCAGGCGTTTCAAGAATAGTCGCAGTGGACATTGAAGCCGCCGTCGCCATGGCAGACGCGGTATAAATTAGCAAGACAGGGAATCTAATGAAAGATCTACAACTGGTGTTATTCGTATTAGGCGCTATCGCAATAATTGCGGTGTTAGTGCACGGTTTTTGGTCGATTCGCAAACAACAACCTAAATCAATGAAGCAAAGTCCGATGGCTGGATTTTATAAAGACCAAGCTAAACGTCGAGACTCTGAAGGTTTTGACGCAGATGGTATTGGCCAAGTGCGTGTACGTAAACCTGGTGAGGTTGAAGAAACTGTCATTAAGCCTGTATTAAAGACTAATTTAAGTCAAAAGCCGCACTCGGGTACAACTAAGCTAACCGATACTCCTTTACAAGATTCATTGCGTCAGCCTGGTCCGCACAAAACTGAGCCAGAACATGTTGAACCTAAAGTGGTACAGCCTGCACAACAAAGCTTATTTGTTGGAGATGATGTTAAACCTGCTCCAACGGCAAGTACGTCAATGAATACTCCTAAAAAGATATTCAATCCTTCAACCAGTACCGCCAAGTTAGAAAGCTACACAGGTAAGCCTGTTGCCGCCAGGCCAGAGCCGATTAAGCCACCAATACAACCAGCAGCGCCAAAAGTCGACGTTAAAGCTGAAGTTGAAGAGGTTAAAGCTGAAGTAGAGGTTAAATCAACCCTGAAAGCGGATGCTCCTGTAAATGAACCTTTAGAGCCGACCGATGTGTTAGTACTGCATATTGTTGCTAAAGCGGGCGAGCAAATTCAAGGTGCAGAATTATTGCCAAGCTTGTTGTCGCTCAATTTTAAATTTGGCGATATGGATATTTTTCATCGCCACATTGACAATGCAGGTACTGGGAAAGTGCTGTTTTCACTCGCTAACATGCTAAAACCAGGGATATTTGATCCAGATAATATGGAGCAATTTGTCACCCAAGGTGTGGTGCTGTTTATGACCTTACCGGGTTATGGCGATCCATTAATGAACTTCACCATTATGCTGAACTCAGCTTATCAAATTGCCGAGGATCTCGATGCTGAATTATTGGATGGACAACGTCAACCTTGGTCCGATGCCACCAAAAAAGATTATTTACGACGACTCAATGCCGCGTAGGTTGATGTGTTAATTAAGGCCGCAGCAGCGGCCTTAATTGTTTTATACCTTTACACTTTATCAAGCAAACCACGGTTACAACTTGTATGACGGATGCCACAATGCACGCTATTCAAACTGAAATGGATCAACTTACTCACACCATTAACCAACATAATATTCGTTATTACGTTGATGATGCTCCGTCAATACCCGATGCTGAATACGATAGATTAATTAAGCGCTTAACTGAATTAGAACGCGACTATCCGCAATTTAAATCGGTAGATTCACCGACACAGCGCGTAGGTGGTATGGCATTACAAAAATTTGCTCAAATTACCCACCTTAAACCGATGTTAAGTCTCGATAATGCGTTTGAACAAGCTGATTTTGCAGCATTTAATAAGCGTATAACTGATAAAGTCGATAACGTTGATTATGTTTGCGAACCAAAACTAGACGGATTGGCCGTGAGTATTACTTATCGTTTGGGCGTTCTTGAACGCGCCGCAACGCGAGGTGATGGCAGTGTCGGCGAAGATATTACCGCTAATGTGCGTACTATTCGTTCTATTCCGCTCAAGTTACGCGGTGAAGGATTTCCTGATTTAGTTGAAGTACGTGGCGAAGTGTTTATGCCTAAAGCGGCATTTGAGGCATTAAACCAGCGTCAAATAAGCAAAGGTGACAAAGTCTTTGTTAATCCCCGCAACGCAGCCGCCGGCAGTTTGCGCCAATTAGACAGTAAAATTACCGCTTCAAGGGCTCTTGGGTTTTATGCTTATGCATTAGGTGTAGTCGAAGGCGAGTCACAACCGATGCAAACAAGCCACTATGGCCAACTAACACAGCTGCAACAATGGGGTGTCCCCGTCAGTAACGAAGTGAAAGTGACTGATTCATTAGAAAAAGTCTATGCATATTACGCTGATATTATGGCCAGACGAAGTGCGCTTGAATATGAAATCGACGGTGTCGTCATAAAGGTCAATGACATTGCTAAGCAGCAAACTCTAGGTTTTGTCGCTAAAGCCCCTCGATGGGCCATAGCCTATAAATTTCCAGCCCAAGAAGAAATGACCTTGTTAGAGTCAGTTGACTTTCAGGTTGGCCGAACGGGTGCTGTTACCCCTGTCGCTCGCCTCAAACCAATATTTGTCGGTGGCGTGACTGTGTCGAACGCGACCTTGCACAATGCTGATGAAATTGCCCGTCTTGGGGTAAAAATAGGCGATACAGTGATTATTCGCCGCGCAGGTGACGTTATCCCGCAAATTGTTGCTATCGTGCCAGAAAAGCGCCCCGATGATGCACAAGATATTATCTTTCCACAGCATTGCCCTGTGTGCCAAAGCATTGTTGAGCGTTTAGAAGGCGAAGCTGTAGCGCGTTGTAGTGGTGGACTCTTTTGTGAAGCGCAACGTAAAGAGGCGATTAAGCATTTTGCATCCCGTAAAGCATTAAATATTGATGGTATGGGCGATAAAATCGTTGAACAGTTAATTGACAAAGAATTAGTCAAAACGCCTGCAGACTTGTTTTCACTTACCGCTTCAAGCGTCACGATGTTAGAACGCATGGCGATGAAGTCAGCAACAAATATTGTTGCGGCGATTAAACAAGCTAAAACCACCACGTTGGCGCGTTTTTTATATAGTCTTGGGATCCGTGAAGTCGGGGAAGCTACCGCCGCGAATTTAGCGCAACACTTTGCTGAATTTGAGCGTATTCGAACCGCTAGCGTTGAACAACTGTTAGAAGTTGCTGATGTTGGTGACATCGTTGCCAAGCACATTCGACAATTTTTTTCTCAGCCACATAACATTGAAGTAATAGATCAATTGCTTGAAGCCGGTATTACTTGGCCTGTTATTGAACAAGCTGACGAGTCGCAGCTTAGTCTTAAAGGGCAAACATGGGTGTTAACCGGTACGTTAACCCAGCTTAATCGTAACGATGCCAAAGCCCAATTACAGGCTTTAGGCGCCAAAGTGGCTGGCAGTGTCTCGAAAAATACTGATTGCCTTGTCGCTGGCGAGGCTGCTGGCTCTAAGTTAGCAAAAGCGGAAGAGTTGGGCGTTAAAGTGATAGATGAACAAGCTCTGATGGATCTATTGAATGCGGCTAACTAACATGAAAGCTGGTAGCGCTTTATTTATGCTGGTGCATGCCGATAAGAGTTTATTGTGAATTTTAGTAATATTACTTGGTTAGATGATCGTGGTCATATAAAACCGCCATTATTTTTGTATTTAATTTTGGTTTTTTTAGCGCGTGGCTGGTGTATTTTTATAGCATCCTTAACCCAGTTTAATGACCGCGCGGGTTTAGTGCGGTTATTTTATCCTGAAAAAAGCGATTTTGTATCGGCGCTAATTGCTGGTGTAGGGGCGGTACTGATTTATGGACTTATTATTGCTGAACGTAAACGCAGCTGGCCGATATTAATACCTTTGTTTAGACATAGTGGTTGGTTTTTGTGGGGATTACTCATTATTGATGGACTATTTTTGTTCCAGCGAATGATGCACGATGACTATTTGTTTAAAATTGGCTATTCGATTGATGCACTTTTTCTCTTTTGGTCAGTTATTTATGTCTTCAAATCAAAGCGGCTATATTACTATTTTGCCGACTGGACACCGGATGACAGCACTATGCAAGCTGAAACCTTATCTGATGATGAGATTAAGCCAGATACGAAATAATGTACGATTTGGTATAAATGCACTATTATTTATTGGTTTCCAAAAAAATTAAAATGTAAGACCTTGAAACACATAACTCTATTCTTAGAATGTTAGTATAAAATGACATTATCATCTCAGCCATAATGTGGCGAATGTGAAAAGGATCAATACTTTGGCTAAAGCAGAATTAACACAAATACCTGTTTCGCAAATGGTTATCGGGTTAACCGTTAAGCTGCCTTTGTCATGGACAAACCATCCTTTTTTTCGCAGTAAAGTTAAGCTAGAGCAACAAGTGCAAATCGAGATGATCAAAGGCCTCGATGTGACATTTGTGTACGTGATTGATGGCCATGATTTACTGCCTAAAGTTGATGAACCTGTTGAAGTTGAACAACCTGAAGAGGTTGTTGACCAAGAAATTGATTATCGACCATTGGCTAAAAAAAGTATGCGAGTTAGCCAACAGCGCTTTGTAAAATCGGTTAACGATAGTAGAACGGTTTTTGGTAAAATAGTTAGCGACCCTGAGGGGGCGTACCGAGAAGCTGCCACCTTAGTCGAAGATTTAGTCGATCATTTGTATGAAAGTGAAACACCTCATTTAACGTTGGTGGGCAGTGGTGAAGTAGATGTTAGTGTAACTCAACATGGTATTTCAGTTGCAGTACTTTCTATGATGATTGCCCATACACTATCACTGTCTAAAAAAGATGTTCGTGACATTGCATTAGGCAGCTTATTTCACGATATTGGCAAACTCAAAGTACCAGATGCGATTAGACGCAAACGTGGTGATTTGACCGATCATGAAAGTAACTTTTTAAAAATGCACCCCAATTTTGGTTACGACATGCTTAACCGCACCGGATTATTCCCTGAAGCCATGTTAGACATAGTGTTGCATCATCATGAGTTTATTGATGGTAGTGGATTCCCCAACCAGTTAACCGAAGCTAAAATTTTACCGACTACGCAGATAGTGTCATTAGCCAATGACTACGAAACCTTTTTACATCAATACCAGACTCCGCAAATTGCACTGGGTATTTTGTTTAAAACTCACAGCAATAAGCACAGTAATAATTTAATTTCAGTTTTAGTTAAAATATTAGGTATTTACCCTCCAGGTACTATAGTGCGCTTGACTGACGATAGTATTGCCAAGGTGATGATGACCACCGCTGACGTCAAGCAGCCGCATGTGTGGTCTTGTAATGACAGTGGTGCTGAGCCTAGCTTTCGATTTTTAATTAATGAAGATGTCCAAGTAAAGGAAGTCGTTAAGTTAGAAGACTTATCTGAGGGCGCTATTAAAACGTTGCAAGCCAATAGTCCGATTAGCTTTTATTTCAATAACTTCGATCATTAAAATTTAACAGCGTAATATCGAGAATACATGAACACAGTTACTATTATCGGATGTGGTTGGTTCGGTTTGCCGCTCGCCACACAATTAGTTAAGCAAGGTATTAAGGTAAAGGCTTCAAAACGTCACCCTGAAGACTTAGTCCAATTACAGCAAGCCGGTATTGATGCTTATCAATTAAATTTAGCCAATGTGACTAGCCAGGCAAAAAACTCGTCTTTATTCGATGCAGACGCCATCGTGATTAACTTACCACCGGGACTTAGGCGAGGCGAAACTGATTATCTAGGCTATTTAACTCAGTTAATAACCTTGATGGGTGAACACCAATATCAAAAAATTATTTTTATCAGTACGACTGGGGTTTATCCTTCGCTAGATCAAACAGTAACCGAACAAGATGCTGCAGCTTTTAATGATACCAGTGGCACATTATTACAAGCAGAGGCAATGTTTTCAGCTATGAAAAATAGCTGCATTGTAAGATTCTCAGGCTTGGTTGGGCCTAAACGGCATCCCGGACGTTTTTTTGCCGGAAAAACCGATGTCAGCGGCGCCAATGTTGCGGTTAATCTGGTGCATTTAGATGACTGTATTGCTGCTGTTAGCTTAATTCTTTCTCGCAACGATACTTTACCAATTTATAATCTTGCTGCAAACGCTCACCCTACTCGTGGGGAGTTTTATGTTGCTGCTGCAGAGCATCTTGGATTAACTGCGCCAGAGTTTAATCAGCAACAACAACCCAATAAAACTATCGACGGTCAGTTAATTTGTCATCATTTAGGGTTTACATATGCGTTTAATAATCCATTCAAAATGCTTGATGCTTGCTAAACTAGCATAGGCTATAATAGCCGGAATATTTTGATTAAAAGGCGATTATTGTGACGACTCAAACTCAAGCGTTTGCATTACTTCAAGGTGATGAATTCGTAGAACTGTACAAAGTACTCAAAGTACTCGGTCTAGTGAACGGTGGTGGCGAAGCAAAGCATGTCATTACCGAAGGTCAAGTGACCGTCAACGGTGAAGTTGATACTCGTAAACGTAAAAAGTGTGTTGTTGGCGATATCGTTTCGTTCAATGGCGCGACAATTGAAATTGTTCCTGCACAGTAAGGATTGATAAATGCAATTCCCAGAAGATGATAATGGCCAAATGTTGGCAGCAATGGCAGATGCCGGTATTGACCTTACTCAATCAATAGAAGTCGATTTCTTCTTGGTGTTTGACGATCAACGTGATGCCGAGTCAGCCTTAGAAGCATTAAGCCAAAAAGACATGCAAGGTGAGCTTGAGCTTAACTTTGATGAAGAAAGCACTAAGTGGGAAGTGATTGTTTGCCTGCAAATGGTACCTGAATACGCAACGCTTGTGGCTAAAGAAACTGAGTTGAATAACTTTGCCAAAGAGTTTGACGGTATTTCTGATGGTTGGGGCGTGATGCAAAACCAAGCCAGCGATAATGAGTTTGCAGATGATGACCATGTTCACACTGAGCATTGTAAGCACTAATATAGTCATCACTAAAGATTGATTGATTCAAGTAAACAAAAACCGTTAATGCCCTGCATTAACGGTTTTTTGATTATATAAAGCGACGTAGTTTAGTCTTCTTTTATCTCGTTAATGACTTCTTTGGTCTCATGTCCAATAGCTTTAACGGTATCGCGTGTCCCGTGACCGATAGCTGTGGTCACTTTTTTTGTGGTGTGACCGATTTCTTTGCCAGTCTGTTTTAATTCAGCACAGGCGGACAAAGATAGAATAAAGCTAAACGATATCAGTATTACGATGATTTTTTTACACATTGTAGTAGCCTTATCAATAATCTAATATGAGATGTATCATCAGCTTAGCGTCGTTGCTATTTCAGCATAACGGGTTTGATGGTTAAAGGGTGTAATCATGGAGTTAAATGGCACATTGATTGGCCAAATTATTTTCGTTTTAACCTTAGTTGTGGTGTTCTTCACCTTAAGATTTGCCAAGGGGAAAACCACAAATTTACCCTTGGTGGGTTTTTACGCTCTTGTGTTAAATCTTATTTTTGCCCCTGCTGGGTGGATATATTGCTGGTACTGGTCAACCAAACCGTTTTTATCCAAATAAACCTAAACTTAAGAACATCACGAATAGCTAACTTGGGATAATAAACTGTTCGTTCTATTTTAGGTTAACTAATTTATGGAATATTAACCGCGGTTAATGGTGATATCGGAGACATAACCATGTTCTGTCGCTATTAAGGCTTGCTTGAGCATTGTGGCGGCTTCTGTTGCCGTCATAAAGCTTGATGTATTAATGTCTTTGCCACTGGTGTGCCAAAAGTCCGTTGCCATCCCGCCGGGATACACCGAAATCAATTTCATTGGGCTGCCTTTCAATTCTAATCGTAACGATTCAACTAATCCCTTTACGGCCCACTTTACGGCACAGTAAGTCGACTCATTTGCTTTGCCTGCTTGCGCTGCGGTCGACATTACCACAACGACAGTAACGTTGTGATCACGATAGCGACTAACAAGCTCACGCAACACTAGAATGCTTGAAGTGAGATTGTTATGAATTAACTGATTAATCGCTTCTGGTGCTTGTTGTTCGATAGGGCCAAAATAACCACTGCCAGCACAATGAATAACCTTGCTTGGCGGCGCTGGTAATCGCGAAAATAATGCACTGACATCTTCGGCCACACATAAGTCAGCAGCGTAAGTTTTCACGTTTTTTTGCTCTGGCTGAGTTAGGCCAGCTATTACATCTGCTAATTTTTGCTCACTGCGACCTGTCACCAATAACGGCTGATTTTCTGCCGCATACAGTTGTGTTAGTGCAGCACCTAAGCCACTGCTCGCGCCGGTAATAACAATCATAATAAAACCTTCAGCTCAATATTTACTAGGTTGGCTACTATAACAATGCCTAAGTGAAGCGCAAAGCGGTTGTCGTCCATTTCTCAAATCGATTTTCAAATCTGTTGTTTGAGTCAATATAAGCTTATTAATAGGTAATATGTTATTTGGTCAGTGTTTATTAGCCCAAGCAGAAATTAGTTGGGTAAAGCTGAATAAATTACACAGAACGCTTTGTATTTTGACGATAAAGATTGTCTAATAACGCCTTAATTATGTCTGCCGACTTCACGCTATTCCTAATAACGAGACTCTCCATGCTTGAACTCACGCTCCAACTCGCGGTTATTTTATTTTTCGTTGCTCTGGTTGCGGGGTTTATCGACTCGATTGCTGGTGGCGGTGGCTTACTGACCATTCCCGCATTAATGTGGGCAGGATTACCTCCAGCAGCGGCATTGGGTACCAATAAACTGCAAGCATGCGGTGGGAGTTTTTTTGCGAGTTTATATTTTGTACGTAAAGGGATGGTTGATTTACGCAGTATCAAACTGTCGTTGATATGCGCTTTTATTGGTGCATCAATTGGCACAATATTAGTACAAATGATCGACGCTAAATTATTAGAAGTGGTGCTGCCATTTTTGATTTTGGCCATTGGTTGTTATTTTTTATTCTCTAAAAAAATAAGTGAACAAGATCGCCAACAAGTCCTCACTCCAAGTGTGTTTGCTTTTACTGCCGCATTGGGCGTTGGTTTATATGATGGTTTCTTTGGTCCTGGTACTGGCAGTTTTTTTGCCTTAGCATTTGTGTCATTGGCTGGCTTTGGCTTGGCTAAGGCAACCGCGCATGCAAAACTACTTAATTTTGCCACTAACATAGCGTCGTTAATTTTCTTTTTAATCGGTGGTCAAGTCGCAGTGGTATTGGGATTAATTATGCTGGTAGGCCAAGCCATTGGTGCTACGTTAGGTTCACGTTTAGTGGTGACTAAAGGCGTTAAAATTATTAAACCTTTGGTGGTAGTGATGTCATTGGGCATGAGCGGCAAATTATTGTGGTCGCAATATATGTGATAGCAGTGCATGTGATCGCGGTACATGTGATCATAGTATCGATAATTTGGGTTTATTAACGCCATCATTATGTGGTGTACGTGTTTGTTTTTATTGAAGGGATGTTATGCGCATTATTCACACATCAGATTGGCACCTTGGCCAATATTTTTATGGTAAAAGTCGCGCAGCTGAGCACCACGCTTTTATGCAGTGGTTACTTGAACAAATAAACATTCACCAGGTTGATGCGCTTATTGTCGCTGGCGATATTTTCGATACCGGCACACCGCCAAGTTATGCCCGTACGCTATATAATCAATTTATTGTTCAAATTCAACAAACAGGTTGCCAGCTAATTTTATTGGGCGGTAATCACGACTCTGTGTCGACGTTGAATGAATCTAAACATCTCCTTGCCTGTCTAAATACATTGGTTATCCCTGGTGCGTTAGAGCATTTTGAAGAGCATGTTTTTACCCTGAAAAACCGTCAAGGTGACGTTGGTGCTATTTTATGTGGCTTACCTTTTTTACGCCCACGTGATGTGGTGCTAAGTGAATCAGGTGAATCGTCGATAGATAAACAACGTAAATTGGGTGATGCCATTAGCGAGTTGTATCAGCGCTGTTTTGAGCAAGCTGAACAACTCAATAATACCTTTACCACGCCAGTACCCATTATTGCGACAGGTCATTTAACCACAGTGGGTGCAAGCACCTCAGAATCCGTGCGTGATATTTATATAGGCAGTTTAGATGCTTTTAATGCAGCGCTGTTTCCTGCCGCAGACTACATTGCATTAGGTCATATTCATCGGCCCCAAGTGGTGGCTAAATCTGAACATATTCGTTACAGCGGTTCACCAATAGCGTTAAGTTTTGATGAACTCGCGGCAGATAATACCACTAATAAATCGGTATTCTTGGTCGAATTTAGTGATGCCAAATTATCTCAAATTACACCATTAATGGTGCCTGTTTTCCAGCAGATGCAGGTGTTAAAAGGCGACTTAGATAGCATTGAGCAGCAGATAAGTGCATTTGCTTTGCAAGCAGAATCTGCAAAAACGACTTGGTTGAGCATTGAAGTGTCACAACAAGATTATTTGTCTGATTTACAATCGCGCATTGCCGACATGACTCAAGACAAAGCGGTTGAAGTATTGCAGTTAAAGCGTGCCCGTAGTCAACGACAGCAACACATTAAGCAGCTCGATAATGAAACTTTATCTGAGCTCAGTGTCGACGAAGTATTTGGGCGACGTTTGTCGCAAGAAGAGTTTGAGAGTGAATCGCAACAGGCACAGTTAGGGCGAATAAAGCAACGCTTTAACCAAGTGTATGCCGAGGTTGAGTCTGAGCGAAACAGTCAAGAAACGGCCGCGAGCCATGTGTTACAAGAAGCCTCGACAGAAGCCGTTGCTACAAAAAGTGCAACAGAGGGTGAGCAATAATGAAAATTCTAAGCCTTCGCTTTAAAAATATTAACTCACTTAAAAATGAGTGGAAAATCGACTTCACCCAATCGCCATTTGCTGAAAACGGTTTATTTGCTATCACAGGTCCTACTGGCTCAGGTAAAACAACCATTCTCGATGCGATTTGTTTAGCGCTTTACCATCGTACTCCGCGGTTAAGTAATATTTCTAAAACCACCAACGAGTTAATGACTCGTGGCACCGCAGAATGTTTAGCTGAAGTTGAATTTGAAGTTAAAGGTGTCGCTTATCGCGCTTTTTGGAGCCAGCGCCGTTCGCGCGATAAAGCAGATGGCAATTTACAAGATGCTCAAGTCGAGTTGGCAAAATTGAGTGACGGTAAAATTCTTGCCAGCCAGATAAAACGCAAAACCGAGTTAATTGAAGAAATCACCGGGCTCGACTTTGCTCGTTTCACTAAATCAATGATGTTGTCACAAGGCCAGTTTGCCGCTTTTTTAAATGCCGAAGCCAATGAGCGTGCAGAGCTATTGGAAGAGCTAACCGGTACTGAAATTTACAGCTTAATTTCAGCGCGAGTACATCAGCATTTTTCTGATGCCAAAACGAACTTGAAAGTACTTGAAGCTAAGCTTGGCAGTGTTGAGTTATTTGATGAACAACAAGTTGTGGCGCAGCAACTACAGATTGAACAACTCAATCAGGCGCTCGTGATCGATCAACAGCAATTAGCTCAATTAAGCCAATTTATAACCTGGGCAGACAGTACTGAGCAATCGCAGCAGACATTAGTTAACACTCAGGCTCAACAGCAACAAGCACTGTCTAGCGTACAGCAACATAGCGATGAACTCACTCGACTTGAGCACAGTGAGCCAGCACAGCAAATCCAGGCTCTATTTGAACAACAACAAAAAGCCCAGTTAAGCGCCCGAGCATTATCGGAACAGATTGAACAGTTAACTGAACAAGTTGGTGTAGCTGAGCAAACACTGCAACAGCATACCCAAAAGCAAACGCAAACTAAGCAAAGCGTTGATAAAACCAACCAAGCACACAAAGATTTACTTACGCTTATCGACAAACAGGTGTTGCCGTTGGACCAACACCTTAGCCAATTGAACTATCAATTGTCTCAGGTCAGATTAAGCCATCAGCAAACCGCTGAGCAACAACACAAAACGATTGAGCAGCAGCAACAGTTGATGGCATTGCAACAACAACTCACGTCTGCAAAGCAGGATATACAGCAACAACTTGATAATTTGCCGCAAGGCCAAGAAGTGGCGAAAAAGTTTGCGGCTTGGCAGACACAGTACAGCCAAGTATTGCAATTAAACCAGCAGTTGAGCCAACTTGACACTCAACGAGTTCAGCAACAACACAATATCGAGCAAACTCAAACAACGTTAACTGAACTTTCGCCACAAATTAAGCTTGCCAAAACGACGGTCACCCAAGCGTTGGCTCAACAAGCCGACAGCCAACAAGCAATAACGACATTATTGGCTGGCCAAGACGAAAATCAGATTAATCATGAATACCAACAACTGGTCGAGCAACAAGCTGGGCGTTATCAGTTAACTCAGCTATTTAGTCACTATGTGCGTCAGCAGCAACAATGCCAACAATTAAGCAGTCAATCGGTGCAATTTAATACTGATTTACAGGCCCTAGCGCAGTCACTTTCGCTGGTAAGAACCCAGTGGAGTGAAAAAAATCAGCAAGTAAAAGATCTGCAAACCATACTGCAACAAGAACAGCAAATTGCCAATTTAACCTTAGAGCGCGCCAAGCTTAAAGCCGGTGAACCTTGTGCATTGTGCGGTTCGACAGATCACCCATTAGTTGAGCGTTATGAAGCATTGAATGTGTCTGTTACCGAACAAAGAATGCAGCAACTACAAATTGAACTTGATGCGATTAAACAGCAAGGTGAGCAGCTTAAAAATCAACAAACGGCGTTGCAAGTTAACTACGACAACTCGCTCAAGCAATTGAGCCAAGCGCAAACTGAATTACAAACAACTGGGCAACAGTGGCAACAACACACTCAGGTGCTTGCGGTAACGTTTGAATTACATGAGCAGCAACAACATAAGTTAACTGATTATATTGCCCAGTCAGAAGCCAAACAGCAGCAACTTGCCCAAACGATAAGTCAGCTTAACCAATGCCAAAAAACCTTACATCAACATCAGCACAATGCTACCCAAGCAGAACAAGCGTTGGCAGTGTTGGTTAATCAGCAAGGGTTATTGCAACAGCAACTTGATAATTTATCCCAAGGCTTAGTGAGTCAGCAGCAGCAAATAGAATCTGTTAACAAGCAACTGCAGCAACTTAACAGCGCACTGGATGCACACATTATTGCCACAGGGTTAACACCGCCGACGTTAGAAAATGCCGACACTTGGCTACATCATTTACAGCAACAACTTGAACGTTGGGTTGCAGCGCAGCAGCAGGCTATTGATAACCAACAGCAGCTCAGTGTCACCGCTGAAAAACTCACCGCAAACAATCTGCACGCCACTGACATGGCAACCAAGCTAGCAGAAGTGACTGAGCAAGTGGTTACGCTTAACGAACAACTCGATGCGGTACTCGCACAGCGTAAAGCCGTGTTTGGAGATAAAATAGTTGAAGATGAAAAGCTGTTTAGCCAACAAGCAGTAGATCAAGCTCAACAGGTATTTGTCTCAATTCAACAACAATTGCAAACGGCGGATAAACATTTTGCTGGCTTACAAGCGCAGCTGCAATCGACAACGCAGCAAGTAACTAAGGCTAATCAAGAGTTACAGCAGTTGCAGGCCAAATGGCAAATGGCATTACAATCAAGTCCATTTACAGATCAACAGTCATTTGAGCAAGCCTTATTGACGCCAAAAGAGCGTCACACATTACAGCAACTAAAACAGCAACTGGATAACGACATTGTCAAAGCCAATACGTTAGTTGAACAAGCCAAAATAAAACAAACGGAGTTAGCACAGCTGGCAGAGCAACACGGATACGATATTACTCAACACGGCAATATAATGCTGCAACATCAAACGATGGAAGCTAAGCACCAACAAGACAAGCAAACACTGTGGCGCTTAAGTCATGAGTTAGAGCAAGATACCAATAAGCGGGCAGGGCAACAGCAACTGTTAGCGGAACAAGCCCGAATGCAACAAGATTACGACGATCTTGCGTACCTGCATTCGTTAATTGGCTCACAAAAAGGCGATAAGTTCCGTAAGTTTGCTCAAGGGCTTACTTTAGACCATTTAGTGGCATTGGCGAACAGGCAGCTGGAACGTTTGCAAGGCCGGTACTTACTTGAACGCAAAGAGTCCGATGCGTTAGAGCTACAAGTGCTCGATACCTGGCAAGGTGATGCTGTGCGAGACACCCGAACCTTGTCGGGCGGTGAAAGCTTTTTAGTGAGTTTAGCCCTTGCGCTCGCATTATCTGACCTTGTTAGTCATAAAACGAGCATTGACTCACTGTTTTTAGATGAAGGCTTTGGTACGTTGGATAGTCAAACGTTAGATACCGCTTTAGACGCATTAGATAATTTAAATGCGTCGGGCAAAATGATTGGTGTAATTAGCCATATTGAAGCCATGAAAGAGCGGATCGACGTACAGATAAAAGTGACTAAAATGAATGGCCTTGGTATTAGTAAATTGCAGGGTGAGTTTGCTGTAAGTGGGTCTTGATCTGCTTCAAACTCCCATGATTACTGTAATCGAGTTCAAATTAAATATTAATTAAATATCATTTTATATTTGTAAAATGATTATTTTTTGATATAAAAGAGCGTTGATATGCAGTTTGAGTGCAAAAGTCCGTATTTTTAGCTGTTTATACCGGATGCCGTAGTATCAAATATTGGGTCATATTCACCATAAAAAACGACATGAAGGCATAGAGTTAACAGACTTTATGCTCAATATCGCAATAACAATTTGCAGTAAAAGAAAAATAAAAAATATAAAGCGTCATCTTTTAGGGTGGATTAGACATTGCTAATGAGTAAAATTATGGGCTTCCAAAGGCCAGTGGTAAGTCAAGTGAACTTGCCAAACTTGCACAAGAAAATCTTGCTCGCAAGTGTGTTTGTTGTCGGTGCGGCTTTATTATGGCCAACACAACAAGAGTTTTCATCACAACGTATTCCAGTGGCAATCGATATCGATTCGTTATTGCCACACATAGCTCAACAAGAAACTACGTTGAAGCTTGTAAAGCCTATCTCACCGATTTTAGATCGCGTGATCGAAAGTGGTGATACCTTAAGCCATTTATTTGAGTTAGCCGGTATCGACCAACGAACCATGTATAAAGTACTTGAAGCTGATTTAGAAGTATTAGCGTTAGATACACTACTACCGGGTAACCGCATCCAATTTTGGGACAATGCCAATGGTGAACTTGATAAGCTAGAGCTGTACTTTAACCCTGCTCACCAAGTGGTATTCACCCGTTTTAAAGACGGAACTTACGGTGTTAATGACATTAACATCGATGGCATTTGGCAAAATCGCATCGTTGGCGGCGAAATTAACGGCTCTTTCTATGTGTCGGCTAAAAATGCTGGTTTGAGTGCAGCCGAAATTCAAAAAGTCGAATCACTGTTAAAATCCAAATTAAACTTTTCTCGTGAGCTACATGCTGGTGATACGTTTTCGGTGTTAGTTAACGATCAATTTGTTGAAGGCGAACCAACAGGTATCACATCGATAGAAGGTATTCGCATTAACACCGGCCGTCGCGACGTTACAGCTTTCCAAAATATTGATGGCAACTATTACGACATTCAAGGTCAAAGTTTAACTCCAGCTTTCCAACGTATTCCGCTAAATAGAAAAGTCCGCTTGAGTTCTCGATTTAACCCTTATCGCAAACACCCCATTACAGGCCGCGTTCGTCCTCACAATGGTACCGACTTTGCTACGCCTATTGGTACTCAAGTCGTGGCTCCTGGTGATGGCGTGGTGACGTTAGTGACTAAACATGCTTTTGCGGGTAATTACATTGTGATTGATCACGATAATAAAGTGCGTACTCGTTACCTGCATTTATCGAGGTTTTTAGTTAAAAGAGGTCAGCGTGTCACTCGTGGTCAAGTGATTGGCTTATCAGGCAATACAGGTGCTTCAACAGGCCCACATTTGCATTATGAGTTCATTGTTAATGGTCGCCCAATTGACGCAATGAAAGCCAATATTGCAGAAGCTAAAGTCTTACCTAAAAAGCAACTACAAGCGTTTCAAGCTTTGGTACGTAGCCGCAGCATGATGATGGACTTAGGCTAATAGACTTAATCTAATGGACTTAGGTTAATGAACTTGGGTTCATGAGTTGAGGCTTATTACGTAGAATTTAGATGTGATAGAACGATTAAATGCAGCCAATTGGCTGCATTTTTTATGGTCGATGTTTATCAATGCTTTGATTTTAGTTTGAATGACATCACAGTGTGGTACAACAGCCAACGGATGCATTTATACCTAAATTATCAAAGTCCTAATGAATTTGAGCGTATGGGTAAGCCGTTAAAAGAAGTGGCTTAACGAACTTAACTAGGGTGACCGAATTCAGTTAACCAGGTCATCATCTGGTGATACAGATGGTTCACTCGTTAAGCGGTGAACAGCGCTTCATACGACTTCACGTCGCACGCCCCAAAGTGCGTTAGAGCTTTAACTAAACCGCGATATTTCCTGATCGATTTGCCATACATTTTCTCATGTTAGGAATAGAAGTGTTTTGTCATATCACAACTACTCACGTTAACCCTATTGCGAACCTGCCAAAATTAGCTTGGATATTGCAAAGGCACTTTCCCCCCCATAATGCTACGTGTATCCAATTGTCCTATAAATTCAAACCTAAAACGTACCCTTTACCTGTGCATTTTTTGCATAAGTGATATGCAGCCTAGCTAGTTTTCCAATTAATTATTTTCTCTATAATCCACCTCAATCGCAAAGACGAACAAGTTATAAAGTTGAATACAGAGGAAATCACTATGACAGAAAATAAACACAAAAATGCAGTATTAGATGACCAAACACTTATCGCAGGCCTTAAATCAATTAACCCAGTTTGGGGCGATTTAACCGTCCGTGTTGCTGGGGAAGCATTTGCAATGCCACTCATTGACCAAAAAACTAAAACGCTTATCACCATTGTCATCGACCAGATGGCTTTAAATGTAAGCGGTGATGGGAATCCCTTCGGTGCCCATGTAGATATGGCACTAAAACAAGGCGCTAGCTATGAAGAAATTGAAGAGTTGATTGTATTTGCTTCTGTGTACACAGGTTTCAATAAAGGCGCGACTACGATGGGCGCATTAAACAAATTACGTCATGAACGAGGAGACATCTAATGGCTATTCCAGGATTAAAAAAAACAGATCACATTGGCTTTACTGTACCAAACATTGATGAGGCGATTGCGTTTTTTAGCCAACACTTTGCTTTCGAGCTTGCTTATAAATTCGGTCCCTTTATTGCTGAAGATAACTGGATGGCGGAGCACTTGAATGTAAACCCTCGCGCAGAAATAAAAAAAATTGCAGTGATGAGTGATAGCAGCATAAATCTAGAAATTTTTGAATACGCTGACAACATTCATCGTAGTAAAACAGCACCAAACAATGCCGATATTGGTGGTCACCACATAGCATTCTATGTCGGCGATATGGATAGCGCCGTTGCTTACTTAAAAGAACAAGGCATCGAAGTTTTAGGCTCGCCAAATATAATGACTGATGGTCCAACGGCAGGTGAAAGCTGGGTTTATTTTATGTCGCCATGGGGAATGCAACTTGAGCTGGTCTCTTCCCCTAATGGTAAAGCTTACGAGCGTTCTTCATCATTGTCATTATTTGACCCTCGATGAGAATTATAGTCATATTATTGGTGGTTTTTGCAGGTATGGGGCTGTCATTTGAGGCTGGCCTGCTTGGGCCATTAGGACATCAAGTTGGGCATCTATGGGCTACGTTAAGTATCTTTGGTGTTGGTGCCGCTTTACTTTGGTTAATCAGTATTTTCACCTCTACGGGTAAAAATCAAGACATGCGATCAATCCCTAAATGGCAATTGACGGGTGGCCTACTTGGGCCTATTTATGTGGTGGTATTAACGCTTGCTACGCCCGTGTTAGGGGTGGCAATGACAATGATTGGAGTGCTTGTTGGGCAAGTAGGTAAGAGCTTTGCCATTGATTACTTTGGTTGGTTTGGCACCTCAAAGCAACCTGTTGACAGCTTAAGAGTCACAGGAATGTTGTTTGTTATTGCTGCTCTGGTATTAACTTATTTAGGAGTGCAATCATGATGTTATTTATGCTGCTTGCTGTTATCTCTGGTATGGCATTAAGTTCACAGGCTGCTATTAACGGTCAGCTAGGGGCAAAAGTAGGGGTTATACGTAGTTCATTACTGACGTTTTCTGTCGGAACGGTAGTGACTTTATTATTAATATTTTTCTTTGAACCCAGCTATGAAGCAAATCTACTCACGGTACCTAAATGGCAACTGATGGGCGCACTGTTTGGCATTGTTTATATGGTTGTGATGGTCGCTGCGGTGCCAAAAGTGGGTGTTGCAATTGCCACTGTAGCCACAGTGTTTGGTCAAATGGTAATGAGTTTAGTCATCGATACCCAAGGGTGGTTAGGCAATGCACCGATTGAGCTTAACTATTGGCGTCTAGCGTCCATGATTTGTATTGCATGCGCACTTATTTGTATTTATTTATCTAACAAACAACAGGAAAAATATAATGTCTCAACAAGCTAGAACATTGATTGTCTTTTTTAATCTTAAAGAAGGCGTAAAAGAGTCTGAGTACCTGGAATGGGCAAAAGAAGTTGACTTGCCAACAGTCAGTAAACTCAATAGCGTGAGTTCATTTGAAGTGTTCAAAGGCATTGGCGTTTTCGGTGAGCAAAAAGCATCACCGTGGGCCTTTTTTGAAATGATCAAAATTAATTCAGAATACGAATTTTTAGCTGACATTCAAACAGACGTAATGTCGAAGGTTATTGAACAATTTCAAGTATTTTCTAAAGATGCAACGTTTGTATCAACGCAAGATATTACCACTCTTTAATCAAGTAAACGATTAGGGCCGCTATTATCATGCCGCAAAGACAATATTATCGAAGATACATTAAATATGAATTTAAAAAATAGTAATGAAAATTATGGCATGATAGCGAAGGCACTTCATTGGTTTACTGCTTTTCTATTTTTAGGTGCCTACATAAGTGTCTATTATCGGCATTGGTTTACTGAGGCAAAAACACCGGAAAACTGGAATGCGTTGCAACTGTATTTGTCCCTTGGGATATCTATTGGTGTTTTAGTACTATTAAGAGTTATATGGCGATTGGTAAATATCCAGCCATCCGAGGAACCAGGAACACGATTGGAGCATAAATCAGCGAAGGTTGGACATTATTTACTTTACGCAATAATGATTGCTATGCCAGTGACTGGTTATTTGGGTACGGGTGTTGCTACTGAATTCTTCTTTCTTTTTGATATAGCTGAATTTCCAGATACATGAGGTTTTACTTATTTTATTGAACAGGGGATGGGAGTAAACTTTCTAGACTTTGAAAAACCAATTGATTTTATACATAAAGAGATACTTGGAGCTTGGCTCGTTTGGATGCTTTTTTTGGGCCATGTTTTCGCGGCTTTCTATCATCATTTGGTTAAGAAAGATCGTACATTAAAGAAGATGTTCTTTAATGATTAAAATTTGAATTACGTATATCTCAACATGAGACATTTCCATTTTTAATCAAGTAAACGATTAAGGCACGCTATTCATATAGTTTGCCTTTTTTCCCTACAATTAACACTTTAGTGATTAAATTCATGGAAGATGCTTATGAACTACGATGTATCTCTGCTCGAGATTAAACTTTTTTTGATGACCAACCAGTTTGGTAATTTCTCTGAAGTCGCAAGACGACAAGATATGACGCCTTCGTCGGTTTCTAGAAAAATGGCGCAACTGGAAAATAAGGTGGGAACCAAATTGCTCCACCGTCATACAAGAGCTATATCACTGACAGAAGAAGGCGTGGTTTTTGTTAAGCACTGTAGTGAAATAATCAGACAGTATGAGCAAGTGACAGAACGGATCGAGCAAAAAGCCGATACGCCTCGTGGTACTGTTAAAATAAGTGCGCCAGTGGCATTTGGGCGCTTACATATTGCCCCTTATATTCCAGAGTTATTAAACAAGTACCCCCTGCTTAAAGTTGAAATTCATCAAACAGACAGTTTTGTTGATCCAGCACAAGAAGGTGTAGATTTATTGATTCGCATAGGTGTGTTGCAAGATTCTTCTATGCGAATGAAGCGGTTAGGTGTACAACAATATGTAATGGCAGCGAGTCCGGATTACATAAAGTTACACGGTATGCCAGAGGTACCGGAACAACTTGAAGGGCACAATTGTTTGGTATTTAAAGGTACCAAGGGCCTGCAACGGTGGTTTATAGGTAAAGAAGACCTATTGCCTTTTGATGTAACTGGTTCGTTATACAGTAATAATGCTGAAACCTTGGTCACAAGTGCCGTCGGTGGTGTCGGGATAGTGATGTTCCCAACCTGGCTAATAGGTAAAGCATTAGAAATGGGAAAACTAGTCCCCATTATGGCAGACCATCGTGTTTCTACTAGCTCAGAAACTCAAACTATTAATGCTTTGTATCTTGAAACCGATAATTTAGCACCTAAAGTACGTGTATTTATTGATTTTATGACAAAAAAATACGGTACACCATGTTACTGGGATGTGATTTAACTAAAATACTTGCTAGTTAGCTTATTTAGGGCAGGAAGAAAGATAAACACTGCCAATCCTACTATAACGATGTCGATTAACAGAGTGGCTAAAAGTGATGCCACTGATAATGACAGTGCTTCAAGTAGTGGCATTATCATTCTTGGGATGATAAGTGTAAGTGGAAAAATTATAATTAATACATGCCAAAATTCAAGCACTGTTTGTTTAGTAAATATTCTCATAGATATAATCCTCTAAAACCTTGAGAGGAGTTTATCGACAAACGGAGGCTTGATTAAGTAGTCAAGACAGCTAACACTTGTGCAGATCTGGCAAAGTGAAGATGGCCACTTGCTTAGACGTTTTTAATACAAAACCTTATCTAGAGAGATACAAACAGAACTAGCTTTCTAAATCGTTTATGTCCAAAACTGATTTAGATGCCTTGATTAAAAATGCTTGAACTCAACTCTGAACTTGAGGCCGTTGAAGACTCTTTATAAAAGAATGCGTGAGCTTGATAGGACGTCAGGCTAGCTTTCGCGGTACAGGTCGTTCCTTAGTATCCTGCCATCACGATATTCGTGAATCCATTCACATCAGATGTACCATCGAAAGCGTTAGCATTTTCACTCTTTATTACAAGAGGGGCCGAAGACGGTTATAAACGAAGTCCAAAGCTGGATTAATTTCCGTCGCAATTTTTTGCTGCTGTTGTTTGGTTAAAAAGCGAAAAAGTTGCCGGAACGCTGAGGGTTTGCAAAGGCTGATTCATAAACAAGAATGCGCTTTACCCCTTTGCTCTGGTGTGGGCGACGCGCCACGACGTTAGTGGCCGCAGGCCAAAAGCTTATCGATTACTTCGCGTAGGGCGATTGTCCGACTTCTTCTGCTACTAACCATACTCGCATATCAAATTCTAGCTGGTGGTAATCTGCTAGCATAAAGCTGCATAACTGATAAAAAGCTTTGTTGTGTTCTTTTTCACGCAGGTGGGCCAGTTCGTGCACTACTACCATTTGTAATAGCTCAAACGGAACGTGTTTTAAGTGTGCTGCAATTCGAATTTCATTTTTGGCTTTAACTTTATTACCTTGGCGGCGATTAACATAAGAATGCAAACCTAGGGCATGGTGGCTTACGCTGATTTTTTCGTCAAAAATAACTTTAGCTAACGGATCCGATTGACGCATATAGGTATTTTTTAACGTTATCGCCATATCGTATAAGGCTTTGTCTGTACGAACGTCGTGTATTTTGGGGTAGCGTGTTAAAAAGTGGGCGCCTAAGGCATTAGCATCAACGAGTTGGCGAATTTTCTCGACCACGTCAGGACGATAACCATTTAAATAACGTAATGCACTTTGTTCACTTTGCTGCTTTTTAATGTCGGCACTGGTGACTAACAGGCTGAGATCTGTTTTTGGTTTTAATGATTGGCTTGCCAATTTGACTGGCATTTTAGGTGGGGCTTTAGGTATTTTAGTTTTGGTATCTGACATGGCTGTAGTTCAACTGATTTTTTGGCGTTACCGCTATCTGAGTCGGTATCGATAACGCCAATATAGAACGGTGAAAGCTGTGGGTTACACTTTACCGAAGATGAGGCGGTTATGCTGAACATAAGCAACGTCAAATGCATTAAGCTGGACGCGTTTAAGATCCAATGATTCAAAGTCAACTTGTGGCGGGTTACGCTTTAATTGCTCTTTAATAGTCAATGGAGAAATAAGCGAAACAGGCATGTCCATTAATTGGAGTACCGCTTCAAGTTTGAAGCTGGTGGCACTGCCGGCAAACTTACCTTTTTGTTCACGTTCAATTATGGCTATTTCATCGACTTTATAGTCGCTCATTAGTTTTTTAAACGCAAAATCGAACTCACGAATTGAGTCCGTGCTAGCTGATTGTGAAATACTGAATGAAACTTTACGACATGCTGGCACGTTATAGGTTTCGCCTTCATAGGTCAGTAAACAGATAATGGCTTCGCCGCCTTTTAATTCCACACCACAAATTTTCATGTTAATCCTTACTGGTTTATTCATACGAGAATGCCGTTGGCATGCTCGTTATCGTTCATTTGTTGCAGGGCAGTGTTTTACCAGTACCCTACATTCATTATTCTGTTATCGCAGTTTATTGGTCATCTAGCTGGAGATTATCTGCGATTTATGAGTCATTTAGTTTTCTGTTGTGCCGTCGTCTTCGATTATGACAATAGGCTTAACTTTACGGCGCACTGGCGCATCACCGACATCGACGCCAGTAATAAAGCGTTTATCACTCTTTGGTGCCGCTTTAGCTTTTTTAGGCGCGCTAACTCGTTTACTGACGACATCTGCTTTTGCACTGGTGCCAGCTTTACCTGCTTGAGGCTTATCTCTGAGGCCGCTAAATTTGGCTTTTAGGCCTTCAATTACAGTCGGCTCAAAGTTTTTACGTAAAAACAGTTGTACCTTTTTAAAGCTGTCCCAATCTTTAGGGCCTACAAATGAAACTGCATCACCTTTAGCGCCTGCACGGCCTGTACGGCCGATTCGATGGACGTATTCTTCAGCAAACTTTGGCATATCAAAGTTAATCACTAACGATACGTTGATTAAATCAAGGCCGCGTGATGCTACATCTGTGGTCACTAATATCTGTGATTGGCCTCGAGCAAATTGATCCATAATCTGGTTACGAGCCGATTGCTTTAAATCACCACTGAGCGCGGAGGTGGTAAAGCCTTGTGATGCTAATAAAGTGGCTATACGGTCTGTATCTGAACGTGTTGCCGTAAATACAATCACTTGCTTGTGTTGCTCTTGAGTTAAAATGTGCTGCAGCAAGGCTTGCTTATGGTCTAAATGATCCACCAAAATTATACGCTGCTCAATGTCTTTATGTTCTGTGTAAGACTCACCAATCGATACATGACTCGGTGTTTTGAGTAGCGTTGCGGCAATATCATTAATTCTGTCATGATCTAACGTAGCTGAAAACATCAAGGTTTGGCGACGTTTATGATCGGCTGCATCATTAATCGCTTTTAACTGCGGAGCAAAACCTAAATCGAGCATACGGTCAGCCTCGTCAAGAACCAACAATTCTAGGCCATTTAAATACAAGTGACGCTGTTGTAAGTGGTCCGCAATACGGCCAGGCGTGGCGACAATAAAGTGAGGATCCCTCGACAAGGCTTTGGCTTGGTCATTAAAGTTCTCACCGCCGAGTACGCTAATGGCCTTATATTGGGTATTGGCGACTAATAAACGTAATTGGCCATAAACTTGCTGGGCTAATTCACGTGTCGGTAATAAGATGAGTACCCGAGGGTCTTTTTTCGACAATGCTCTTGAAGAGATCACCCGTTGCATTGCTGGCAATAAAAACGCTAAGGTTTTACCTGAGCCCGTTTTAGACGATGCCATTAAATCTTTACCTGATAAGGCAATGGGAAGTGCTTGCGCTTGAACATCGGTAGGCGTAGAAATGCCAAGGTGCTTTAAACTGTCAAGCAGGCGCTTGTCCAACGAAAAATCGGTAAATTGCAAAGGTAAATCCCCTAAAAAATGCTAGCCGGGGATTATAGCTGTTTCACCTTGCTATAGCCAACAAGAGTCGCTTTAGTTATGCTATTTTTTAGCTTTATATTATTGCCTGAGTTAGACGTCACTATGGGACGATTCAGGCAGGCGTATTAAAAATGAATACCGAGCATGGAAGGAACGAAAGATGACAAAGCTCACCGTGGGATTAGCGCTAGGCAGTGGAGCCGCTAAAGGTTGGGCACATATTGGTGTATTGAATGGTTTAGCCAAGTTAGATATTTATCCTGACAAAGTGGCAGGTTGTTCGGTAGGGGCATTAGTGGGTGCTGCCTATGCCAATAATCATTTGGGTGAACTTGAAACCTGGGTGAGTGGGTTTTCGAGTTGGGATGTACTTGGGTTAATGGATTTAGGTTGGCGTAAAGGTGGCTTAATTAGCGGCGAGAAAGTATTTGATGTGTTAGCCAATCGCATTGGCGATATTGATATTGAACAGTTAAACCGTCCCTTTGCTGCAGTGGCTACCGATTTATATTCTGGGCAAGAGATTTGGTTTAAAGAAGGTGATTTACGCCATGCTGTTAGGGCTTCATGCTCAATGCCAGGTTTTTTACCCCCAGTACAGCAAGGGCATCGCTGGGTTGTAGACGGTGCGGTAGTGAACCCTGTACCTGTATCACTGGCTCGATCTATGGGCGTTGATGTGGTTATTGCGGTGGATTTAAATGGTCATCGTCGTGGCCAAATGCACTTAATTCCAGAGCAAGTAAAAAGCCGCAAAGCCTCTAAGTCTGAACCTATTGATGAAAAGCGCGAACTTGAATCTGGCTTTATGGATTTATGGGGTAAAGGCAAAGATTACATGAATGGCTTAACCGATAAATTTTCTTTGGGGAGTTCAAAATCGCATCCGGGTATGCTGGCGGTGATGTCGCAATCGATGGATATTTTAGAACAACGCCATAAACGTTCACGTTTAATGGGCGAGCCACCTGATATTTGTATCGTGCCGGATGTGGGTGACATTGGTACCATGGAGTTTCATCGCGCTAAAGAAGCGATTAAAGCCGGTGAGCAAGCCGTAAATGACATTAAGCATTTAATCGAAGCAACCTTAAAGTAACCTTGAAGCGGTATCGAATATTGTGGTGTGTTTATCATAAATACGCCCGTTAACCGCCGCTAGGTGAATATTTGCTAGTTAATAGATGTGTTCCATTAATTCTGGGTTGTTATCCCGCAAGGGTATTGTCTAACCTGCGCAGTCTGATGTGGTTGATAAGATTATTCACTCTCTCATAGTTAACTCATAGTTAACTCATGGTGATTTAGTCATTATCTAGTAGTGACTTGCCCTCAATTATCTATCCGCAATGATCTACCCGCAACTATCTAACGATAACTACCGAGTCATTAGATACAATGAGCACGTTAGTTATGTTGTTGATCTAGCCATTTAAGGTTCGAACAATGACTTAATATCGTCATTTTGCACCATTTCAAGCCAGCAAAATACATCACTTATGGTGTTTGCACATCAGGTTATCCATTCAGAAAAACACCCAAATCGTTAAATTATGTCGATTTTCTGCCATTGTATTAGCCTGTCAAAATCAGTTGTTATTCCTACAATATCTATCGCTTATCGCAAGTGTTTTTTCAATATTAAGTACTGCCGACAATTATGATCTGGATCAAGGTAATGCTCAGCGTTAATGTGTCTAATACACTCTATCTTGTGTTGTGTGTGTATTAAAGCGCTATATATAGTGCTTGTAAAGGATGGTTGTATGCTTGTAGTAGTGAAAAGGGATGGATGCCGAACTGCGTTTGATGGATGTCGAATCAAAGAGGCTGTTGTAGCAGCAATGGAGTCTGCAGGTATAGCCGACCATCAATATGCACAGCAGTTAGCGCAGACGGTAGAGCAGCAAATGACTGTGAAGACCGAAGTTGATATTCACGAACTACAAGATGCAGTCGAAAACTTATTGATGTCGGGCCCGTTTAAGTCGGTGGCTCGTCATTACATTGAGTACCGTCACGATAGAGATAAACACCGTGAAACCCAGAGTAAATTAAATTGTGCTATTCGCGGTTTAGTTGAGCAATCGGATAGTGCGATTTTAAATGAAAATGCCAATAAAGATGCCAAAGTCATTCCGACCCAGCGTGATTTATTAGCGGGCATTGTGGCCAAGCATTATGCCAAAACCCATTTACTGCCAAAAGATGTGGTAGCCGCCCATGAAAAAGGCGAAATTCACTATCACGACTTAGATTATGCACCTTTTTTCCCGATGTTTAACTGCATGCTAATTGATTTGGCCGGCATGTTAACTCATGGTTTTAAAATGGGTAATGCTGAAATAGAACCGCCTAAGTCTATTTCAACTGCTACTGCTGTTACGGCGCAAATTATTGCTCAGGTCGCGAGCCATATTTATGGTGGAACAACGATTAACCGTATCGACGAAGTGTTAGCTGAGTTTGTGCAAATCAGTTACCAAAAGCACCTTAGCGTCGCTAAAAAATGGCAAGTGGCTGACGTAGAAGGTTATGCCATGACGCAAACCGAAAAAGAGTGTCATGACGCATTCCAGTCACTTGAATATGAAGTGAATACCTTACATACCGCTAATGGCCAAACACCGTTTGTTACCTTTGGTTTTGGTTTAGGCGTGTCGTGGGAGTCGCGTTTAATTCAGCAATCGATGTTAACAGTACGTATGGCGGGTTTAGGTAAAAATCGCAAAACAGCAGTCTTTCCAAAATTGGTGTTTGCCATTAAAGATGGCGTGAATCATAAAGCGACTGATGCTAATTATGATATTAAAAAGATGGCCTTAACGTGTTCAAGCATGCGCATGTACCCTGATATTCTTAATTATGATCAGGTAGTGAAAGTCACCGGTTCGTTTAAAACCCCAATGGGGTGTCGATCATTTTTAGGAGCATATGAAGAAAATGGCCAACTGGTCCATGAAGGTCGCAACAATATAGGTGTCGTCAGCCTTAATTTACCGCGCATAGCGTTGGAAGCAGGCAAAGATGAACAGCGCTTTTATCAATTACTTGATGAGCGGTTATTGATTGCCCGCAAAGCATTAGAAACGCGTATTGCTCGTTTAGCTGGCGTTAAAGCACGAGTAGCACCAATCCTTTATATGGAAGGCGCTTGTGGTGTACGCCTAAATGCTGATGATGATGTGAGCGAAATCTTTAAAAATGGCCGAGCATCAATTTCGTTAGGATTTATTGGCCTTCACGAAACCATTAATGCTTTATATAGCAATGCTGAACACGTGTTTGATAATGCTCAATTGCGCGATAAAGCTGTCGCCATTATTAGTCATTTAAAGCAAGCCACTGAGTCTTGGAAACAAGAAACAGGTTATGGTTTTAGTTTATACAGTACCCCAAGTGAAAACTTATGCAGCCGTTTTTGCCAGCTTGATACCACCCAGTTTGGCGTTGTGGCAGGTGTGACCGACAAAGGGTATTACACCAATAGTTTTCACTTAGATGTTGAAAAGAAAGTAAATCCTTTTGATAAGATTGATTTTGAACAACCTTATCCAGCCATCGCCAATGGCGGGTTTATTTGTTACGGCGAATATCCCAACATGCAGCACAATATTGAAGCGCTCGAAAACGTTTGGGATTACAGTTATAGCCGAGTGCCATATTACGGCACCAATACCCCCATTGATGAGTGTTACGATTGCGGTTTTATTGGTGAGTTTAATTGTACCAGTAAGGGGTTTGTATGCCCTAAATGTGGTAATCATGAGCCAAGCCGAGTGTCTGTTACTCGTCGCGTGTGCGGTTATTTAGGCAGCCCAGATGCTCGACCATTTAACTTTGGTAAGCAAGAAGAAGTTAAGCGCAGAGTGAAGCATTTATAATGCATTACAGTGCATACCATAGTGTTGATGTGATCAACGGCGAAGGCACCCGCTGTACGTTATTTGTCAGCGGTTGCGAGCATGCTTGCAAGGGTTGTTATAACCAAAGCACTTGGCGTGTAGATGCTGGCCATGTTTTTAGCCAAGCACTAGAAGATCAGATTATTGATGATTTAACCGATACTCGTATTCACCGTCGAGGATTGTCGTTAAGTGGTGGCGATCCGCTGCATTCCGCCAATCTTGAAGGTGTCTTAAAATTGGTTACGCGGGTAAAGCAGGAATGCCCTGGTAAAGATATTTGGTTGTGGACCGGTTATCAACTAACCGAACTCACACCGCAGCAACAAGCTTTGGTGAACTTTGTTGATGTGTTGATTGACGGCAAGTATGAGCAAGAGAAAGCCGATCCTGCGCTTTTATGGCGCGGTAGCAGCAACCAACAAATCCATCGTTTTACGCGCTAGCGTTTTATATGAAGGCGTTAGGACTCGTTGTTTAATGTTCAGCACGTTAACTGTTAGCGCTAATCGTTAGCAAATAAATGTTTAACCCGCCAATCGTTAACTCGTTAATGATTTGAAAGACCTACAATATGGCGATAACGTTTAGTGCGCTGTTTAGTTTTATATTGATCGATTAATAAACTCCACAATGGTGAATCATTAGTGCGTGGCTGCTTACCTTGGCTTATGCGGCGAAGCTGACGTTTAATGACGGCCATCGTCGCCAGTCCAGCCAAAGGTTTACTCTGCCAATTGACTGTTGGAATTGACGGGACAAACTCTGGCTGAATTTGCCATCTATTGGCTAAGTCGGGATAGAAGGCGAGGGCGCTAGCGATACCACACAATGCAAAACCAGCATCGATAACTTGTTGAGCCACAGGTAGGCGATGAATACCTCCCGTTAGCATTAATGGAATAGGGCTACGCTGGACCAACTGCGCTGTTAAACTTAAAAAATAAGCCTCTCGAGCTAACGTTCGTTCATCAGCACTGCGACCTTGCATGGCTGGTGCCTCGTAGCTGCCACCAGATAATTCGACCATTTCAACTTGATACTGTGCCAACATATTAATGACCTTTTCGGCGTCGTCGACATCAAAGCCACCGCGTTGGAAATCGGCAGAGTTGAGTTTTACTGCTATGTCGAAATCGGCACCACATTTAAGTCTTACTTGCTTAACCACTTCGAGTAATAACTTGGCACGATTTTCAAGCTTTCCGCCCCATTGGTCATTACGTTGATTGGTTAGCGGCGATAAAAATTGAGCCAGCAAGTATCCGTGTGCGGCATGAATTTGTACTCCATCAAACCCAGCTTGTTGAGCCAATTGTGCAGTGGTAGCAAACCGTTGGATAACCTCTTCAATGTCTGCTGTTGTCATCGCTTTTGGTTGAGAGAACATGGATGAGTGTTTGCCTAAATCCAGTGCGATGGCAGAAGGGGCTAGATTTTTACCGCCCATCGCTTTAAACACCTGACGGCCTGGATGATTGATTTGCATCCATATTCTGGCGTTATTTTGCTTAGCTGTTTTGGCCCATTGGATGAACGGCTCAAGTGCGCTGTTGGGATCTAATACTACTCCGCCAGGACCTGTCATGGCTAAGGGATCAATCATCACATTACCGGTGATCATTAATCCGACACCGCCTTTTGCCCATGCTTCATACAAGTTGAACAATGCATCGCCTGGTTGTTGCAAGGTATTGGCGAGGTTTTCTTCCATTGCGGCTTTGACCAATCGATTGGAAATGACTGCACCATTGCTCAAGGTGTATGGTGTGAAAATGGTATTAGCCATGAAATAATGTCCTAAGGTAAGCCGCTGAATTAATGTGTTGTTTATCCTACAAGTAGCCTAGATAGTCAATTATTCTCATTGGATAGCGATAAAAAAAGCACTGCCACAGGCAGTGCTTTCATCATCTCGTTACTCTATTTAGCGTTAGATTTAGCGCTAAATTGAGATCTAGATTTCGAGCAAGCAAAATCCAGATTGATATGTTTTTAAATACGATAAGTTAGGGTTAACTTCGCATTACGCTCTTCGCCGGGTAATCCGCCTAAGAACATCGCCTTATCGTAATATGTTTCATTAAATAAGTTATTAATGTTCAATTGGATTTTATAACGTTCAACGTCATAACTAATCGCTGAATCGATTACCGTATAACTTGGCACATAACCATCTGGAATACCAAATGAGCTAGAGTGTGTGCTGCGTTCATCGACATATTTAGCCCCAAGACTGATTGATACCGGTGCTGGTAAGGCAAATTCTGCGGCATAAGTTACCCAAGCGCCCGCTGTGACGTAAGGTACACCTTTTTGGCGTTGGCCATAATCACTGCTATTTGGATTTTGATTGTCTCTAGCATCTTGGTAAACCGCGTTAACGTTGACTTTCCATTGGTCACTTAAATATGCATTCAGATCTAGCTCCACCCCTTTAGTATCTTCGCTGCCGTCGTAAAAATACGGGAAGATATCTGGTGTTGCTTCGCTGCTTTCGTATTCTGGATTGGTATAAGCCACATTAGTACGTGATGTTTTGAAAAAGACCAAAGAGGCGAGCAATTGATCATCAAATGCTTTGGCACGAATACCTAAATCATTACTGATAGATTGAGAATCTTCACGGTCTGCTTCATTACCTTTTACATCGCCTAACACACTGTATGCTGTACGGCCTTTAGAATGATTCACGAAAATAGAGATATCGTCAGTAGGCATATAAGTTAGGCCTAAATTGTAGGTTACACCGTTATCTGTGGTATCCGCTTCTGGTTGAGGGTCTGCTAAGCTACTACTGTAACGAGCATCGACACCCAAGTGTTCGTAACTTTGTTTAATTTCATTGAATGCGACACCAATACGGCTAGTAAATCCGCCACCTAAATAACCCACATGTTGTAAGCCCAAGCCCCAAGCTGTGACAGACTTATTGTAGTTACTGGTTAATAATGGATCGTAGTCTTCAAATTCACCTTCGCCCCAATTTGGGTTACGGATATCATAAATATACGGTAGCGAACCTTGATATGACAAATTACCATCGGCATCTTTCAAGGTGTAATCTGCGTCGTAAATTGAATACTGTTTAAAGCGTATATCGCGATCTTCAAAGTTAGCATTAACTAATAATTCGTTACTGATATTGCCAATGTCGAAGTCATAACGTAAGTCGGCAAAATACTGCCATGACTTTTCTTCTGCCGAGACTTTGCGGTATTCCTGACGACGAGCTGCATACGGATATAGGGTGCCATCTTCAACCAAAGGTGCGCGTGGGTCGGCGTTAATTACGCCACTACGTTGCCAGTAAACATAATTGTAAGCCCCTGTTTGACGAGCAAAGCTGGTTTCATAATTACGGTATTGCAGTTGTTGGTTTAAAAATAAGTCATCGGTTAAGTACACATTATGGCTTAGTTTAAAGCGCAACTCTTCGCCTTCATTGTCTTTCGCCATTGGTGAGATAAGACCGTTATGACCAAACTCATACGGTGTTAGACCATCATTTGCGCTTAACGAGTCGGTTAATTGTTGGCGCTGATCGTCTGTTAGTTGTAAACCCTTACTGGTAGGGTCGTTGACTAAGTCTTGCCAGCTGACTTCACCAGCGGTTTTTCCATCGACTGAAGCTGTGTTATAAATGCGGATAGGATGGCCGATTGAATCAACGGGGATCGCATCGCTAATATATGCTGTTGATAGCATAATATTTTGGTTTTCATTCAATACATATTTAAGCGAGCCGTATATTTCATCGCGGTCGGTACCAAGATCTCGATAACCTGTACTACGAGCCGTTTTTGCCACGAGGCGATAGGCTAAATCGTCAGTTATTCCGCCCGTAGAATCAGCCATGAGAGAATAACTATCCCATTGACCCACTTCAGCTTCAAACAACTGTTTACTGTCAAATTGAGGTTTTTTCTCAATAAGGTTAATCACGCCACCCGCGCTGCCCATACCATATAGACCAGTGGCAGGGCCTTTGAGTACTTCAACAGAACTCACGTTGGTTAGCGAACGAGTTGGATTAAAGGTGTTACCTAATCCTGCACCGCCATACATACCATCGTAGGTGTAGTTGGCGCCTAATCCGCGAACAACTAAATTGTCGCCAATACCATAATTATTACCCGCTTGGGTTACGCCGCTGATATTACGAACTAAATCTTGCATGTTGGTGATGCCTTGCGCATCAATTAATGCTTCATCAACAATCACTACCGCCGCAGGCGTTTCCATCAGCGACATATCAGATTTGGTTGCTAAACCTGAGTTCATCACTACTTGGTTTTGTCGGCCATAAACCGTTATTCGTTCATAGCTGGCTGAGGGTGATGCATTGGCCGTATCATTTGAAGATTGTGCAGCAACCTCAGATTGGGCAACTGGTGTTTGTGCGTGAGCATAAACGGGAAACAATACACTTTGACAAGCAAGGGCAAGTAGAGATAAACGTAATGGCGTCATAACAGGTTAGGCTCTTTATTAACAATGTCGCGAATGATAATGATTATCATAAGTATTGCAATAGCGGGTTTGTTATATGTGGCAAAAAACGGGTTTTGAAGATTTGGTTGCTGATAAATCAAACAATTCCAATAAACGATTAGCATGAGTAATTGACCATTAAAGGGATCAGTCATCCATAAACTTAGCGCTTCAGCGCTATAAACGTACATTAGCGTGAGTTAACCGATGAGTGTGCTATGTGGTCGCGCTAATGGAGGCTGGTAATGTGATAATATCCAGATTGTTTGTTCTAGGTAAAAAACTTTGCCTGTACATCCATATATGAAACGTTTGCTATTCGCATCTTGGGTGCTTTTGGGTATATAATCTGCCTCCGAAACGGTGTTGTGACAAACGTATAAGCGTAAACGATTCACTAACACACCAAAGCACTTAAGGTAATCAAATGAATTTAAAGCTAGAACTGCAGACATTGAATGATAAATTAGACAAGTTTCGTCGCAAGTTAGCTGCGGCGGAAGCACGTGGCGATGCCACGATTGTCCTGCAGTTTAAGAAAGAAGTGGCGACTGTGACTAAGCGAATCGCCAGCATTAAAGGCCAGCAAACTCGCCAGTTCAGCCAAGAAGGCGTGGCGTTGAAAGCGTTAGGTTTTAAGCGTGTGCTGACTAAAGCCGAACAAGCCGATATGGGTAAGTTAAATAAGTCGGTAAAAGGTTTAGTCGTTGTGCATCCTTTAACGGCATTAGGCCGTGAAATGGGCATAAAAGATGTGACGGGTTTTGCGCCTGCTAAGTTCTAATATTTTCTTTTACAGTTAGTTGTCGTAAGGTTAATTCATGTCGGTAAAGTATATCGCAACATCTAAGTTACCCACTCCTTGGGGTGTTTTTGCTATGCACGGTTTTGAAGAAACCGCCACAGGTAAAGAACACGTTGCATTGACATTTGGTCAACTGGATCCCACGGAGCCAATGTTAGGTCGTATTCATTCAGAATGTTTGACCGGTGATGCATTATTTAGTTTACGTTGTGATTGTGGTTTTCAATTACAAGCGGCCATGCAGAGTATTGCTGAACAAGGGCAGGGGTTTCTTTTGTACTTGCGCCAGGAAGGCCGTGGTATTGGGTTACTTAATAAAATAAGAGCTTACGAGCTGCAAGATGCTGGTGCCAATACAGTTGAAGCTAATGAGCGTTTAGGCTTTGAAGCTGATATGCGTAAATACGACATGATTTTGCCGATGTTAACGCAAATTGGCGTGACTAAAGTAAAGTTGATGACCAATAACCCGCGTAAAGTGATGGCGATGCAAAATATGGGTATCGAAGTCGCAGAACGTATTCCGTTACAAGTGGGTAAAAATCGCTATAACGAATCATATTTAAAGACCAAATCAACAGAGTTGGGTCATATGATGTCGGAATACCATTTCCACGATGAATAGTCTGGCACAATAATAGTCTAAATGATGATGAAACAAGGGCAGAACATACCGCTTATTGGATCATCATTGTTTGATTATCTGCGTTTTATGTCTGTAACCTGCCGTTTTACCTTGATGATATTGCTGATTGTTTATAGCAGTATTAGTTATGCTGAGTTAACACCGTCTACACCACCTGAGCTTATCACTGAGCCTGATGCGTCTCATTATGCATTTGCCAATTACCTAGGCAGCGGTGTGTATCGAACTTCTGGCCAAAGCGCTGCAGTCGCCAATATTCCCATGGGCTTTGTGCTTGACTCAACAGATGATTATTTGTTGAAGTTACGCTTTACTGCATCATTCGGCTTTTTTGATTATTCCTTTAATGACCTACCTCAAGGCAGCATTCCTAACAGTGTGGGCACAATAACTCTCACCCCAGGTCTTGAATATCACTGGCTGGTGGACGATAAGCTAACGCTAGAAAGTTATGTTGATTTAGGCTATGGACACAATTTTTCAACCTATAGTCATGTGGGTATTTTTTCCACTGGCGTTTCTGCACTCTATAAACTTGATGCGCCATTATTTACCCCGGTTTGGGTAAATAGGATTTATTATGCGGGTTATCAAAGCAATCAAAACGACAGCACAGAAGGCTATTCGGTATTTAAAACCGGTGTAGATTTTGGCGTCAATTACGATTGGCAATGGAAAGATGTCCGGGTTGAGCCGAGATTTTTTATTGCTGGCCACTGGTATTTCGACAAACTGAAATTTGTTACCCCAGTTGGGAACGATGTTTTAACCTCATACACCTATGAAGTTGGCACAACGCTGGCATTCTCAAAGCCCATCAACTTCAGTGCGATAGGCTTAGACAGTGTCGAAATTGAACATTTTGGATTAAGTTATCAAGTCGGTGGTGGGCTTAAAGTGTGGCGCTTAATTTTCGAATTTCCGTTATAAACCCTACTGATAATTTATATTGATAAACTAATTTGAGCTCGAACCCCATATATCAGCATTAACGGGTGCCGCTGGTCCTGCTGTGGTGTTATCTGAGCTTGCTTGAGGTGATGCCGCTTTATTTGGGACTGTTTTATTTGAGCTCGCGTTAACTGAGACTGCTTTAGTTGAAATAGCTTTCCCCTTAGCTGGCCTCGCTTTACTCGCAAAAGAGCCACGGCTGTCTTCTTTTGGCGGCGGCAATGGTAACTTGTTTGCTTTAAGATACAAGTATTCAACTTTGTCGCGAGCCCAGGGCGTTTTACGTAAAAACTTCAAGGTTGATTTTACACTCGGATTATCTTTAAAACATTGAATGTTTATCCTAGATCCTAATTCTTCCCAGCCGTATTTTTCTACAAGTTGAGTAACGATAGTTTCTAGTTTAATGCCGTGAAGCGGATTGTTTGCTTGTGTCATGGGCCGTGCGAGCTAATTAAGTTTGACAATATTATACCCACATTGTCGTCAAAGTGATATCAACACAAAAAAGGCAGCCTAAGCTGCCGTTTATTGATGATAGTAACGTCTATAACTCGTTGGCTAGTTCAACTTTGTCTTCTTCGTCAGTATCAATATCGCCTTTGCCTTTGGTCTTAATAACAATCATTGTCGCAATGATTGCGGTAGTGACTAAACCTGCAATGGTTGACACTGTCATTGGTAAACCAGCACCCAATGTTGATGAGTTCAACATAAAGCTAATCACAACACAGGTCATGAACATAGCCGGTACAGTACAAATCCAATGGAATTTATTGTGTCGTAGTAAGTAAGCTGAAGCGGTCCATAACATCAATACCGCTGTGGTTTGGTTTGCAACACCAAAGTAGCGCCAGATAATGCCAAAGTCTACTTGGGTCAACACGGCACCGACGACAAATAATGGTAACGCGAGCATTAAACGCTTCGGTAACTCTATTTGCTTGATGTTAAAGAACTCTGCCAAAATTAATCGCGCTGAGCGAAATGCTGTATCGCCAGAGGTGATAGGCAATACAATGACACCCAAGATAGCCAAGAAGCCACCAAATGTTCCTAATAACCCATTAGATGCTTCGTACACAACGTTTGCTGGGTTGCCTGCCATTCCTGCATTCAATCCTTCTACACCACCAAAGAATGATAATGCAATTGCACACCAAATTAATGCAATAACACCTTCACCAATCATGGCACCAAAAAACACAAAGCGACCGTTTGATTCATTTTCAACACAACGCGCCATTAAAGGTGATTGTGTTGCATGGAAACCCGATACTGCACCACATGCAATCGTGATGAATAAGGCTGGCCATAATGGCATGTCATTAGGGTTTAAGTTGGTAAAGAAGTCACCCATTTCAAAACCAGGTAACATGGTATGTTCGGTTGATAATGCTAACGCTATAATCAGTCCGAGTGACATAAAGACCAGTAATGCGCCAAAGAATGGGTATAAGCGACCAATAATCTTGTCGATAGGTACGATGGTAGCAATTAAATAATAAACAAAAATGATACCAACAAAGAGAGTGATATCCAGTCCGGTAAGTTTGCTTAGTAATCCTGCAGGAGCAGAGATAAACACTACGCCAACTAGTAACAATAAGATAATGGCAAACAAGTTCATAAAGTGTTTGGCATTGTTACCTAAGTATTTACCGGCCAAGTTAGGAACTGATTGACCATTATTGCGTACCGATAACATCCCCGAAAAGTAATCGTGCACTGCACCGGCAAAAATACAACCAAATACAATCCATAGCATCGCCGCTGGGCCATAAAGGGCGCCTAGAATTGGACCAAAAATTGGACCGACACCAGCAATGTTTAACAATTGAATTAAATAGACTTTCCCTTTAGACATCGGTACGAAGTCGACACCGTCTGTTTGAGTGAAAGCGGGCGTTTGTCTTTGAGTGTTAATGCCGAACACTTTTTCGACAAAAGCGCCATAAATAAAATAGCCACCAATTAGCAGGCCTACACAGAGTAAAAACCACGTCATTTTGTTATCTCCCCATTTTTATAGTGACACTATTTTAAAACATCACAATAGGCGGTTGGAGGCTAACTGAGTAACAGGTTAAAAAGGCTGTGTAAGCGGTAAATTGTCATCCTGAGCGGTTTTCGTTGTTAGGTTAGTGTGGTGCATATCACGCTTAATGTGGCGTAAACAATGTTACTGAAATCCAAGCAACTGCTTTAACTCTCTAAGATAACGACGTGACACTGGCACTTTTGATCCGCTATGGGTGGTAACTTCTGCGCCCGTGTCGGTGATTTCAATTTCTGAAATAGCACTCGGGGCCAGTAGGTATTGTTTATGGCAACGAAATAACGCGGTTTTTTGCTCTAATACTTTTAGCGTTAATTGAGTGTGACTGAAACCTTTATTTGAACACACATGAATACCGCCTACATCACTGACAATAAACTCTACATCAGCGGTAGCGACAACTTTAAGTTTATTGCCACTGTAGCAGGGTAAGTGCGCTAATTGAGTTGGCAATATCTGCGTCATTGGTTGCGGTGTCATGTTGGTGCGTACTTTGTCTAAGGTTTGGTTAAAGCGCTTTTCATCGATGGGTTTAAGTAAGTAATCAAATGCATTGTTATCAAATGCTTTGATCGCATATTCGTCAAATGCGGTAATAAATACTGCTCGTGGCATTTGCTCAGGATTAAGCATGGCAATTAATTCCATGCCATTTATCCTCGGCATTTGAATATCAACAAAAATCAAATCAGGCTTTAACAGGTTAATTTGTTGTAAGGCTTCTATGGCATTACTACATTGACCTAACACTTTGATGTCAGGATGTTTGTCGAGCAAATCTGCCACTTCTTGGCGGGCGAAGGGTTCATCATCAATGATTAAGCACGAGATCATTGGTCCATTTCCTTTAACGGTAAACGCACACTAACACGAGTGAATACATCTGGTTCACACTCAACTTCAATGCCGTATTGGCTGCCAAATAAATTCTGAATTCGTTTATGGACTAAGTTCATTCCTAAACCATCAGTGTTGTTAGAGGGTTGATATAAACCTGCATTATCGGTCACGTTGAGTAATAAATCATCGCCATCCAATGTGGCTTTAACATCAATCACACCGGCATCAAGCATCCGCGATGTACCGTGTTTTACTGCATTTTCAATTAACGGCTGTAAGGTAAATGCGGGCATTTTTTGGTGATGATAAATCATAGCAATATCTATGTTGACTTGCAGTTTGTCGATAAACCGAGCGCGTTCGATAGCGAGATAAGCGTCGATGTGCTCAAGTTCATCAGCCATTGTCACCAGCCCTGTAGTTCTGGTCAAGTTGATGCGCAAAAATTGCGATAACTGCTGTAATAATTGCTTAGACATTTGCGGGTCACGCTTAATAATTGCACTGATGGTATTGAGTGCATTAAATAAAAAGTGCGGATTAACCTGAGCCTGTAACAACTTTATCTCTGCTTGCATCAATAAGCTTTGCTGTTGCTCAAAGCGGCCATAAAGAATTTGGTTAGACATTAACCTCGCAATACCTTCGCCTAATGTGCGATTAATGTTTAAAAACAATTTGTTTTTAGCTTCGTATAATTTAATTGTGCCAATGACTTCGTCGTTGCTGCGCAGCGGAATGACTAGGCTTGAGCCTAAACTACAATTGGGCGATATAGAGCAGGAATAAGTGGTATCGACCCCATCAGCAAACATCACACTATTTTGTGCGATGGCATCGAGGGTGATTTTTGAGGAAATAGGCGTATTAGGAATATGGTGATCGGCCCCAAGGCCAATAAATGCCAGTAATTTAGTAGTGTCGGTAATGGCGACTGCGCCAACTTGAGTTTCTTCTATTATGATTTGGGCGACTTTTTTACTCGACTCCAAATCAAATCCTTTAGACAGTAAGCCGACACTGCGCTCAGCTATTTTAAGTGCTTTAGTCGAAAAACTGGAAGAAAGTTTATCAAACATGGCTTTTTGGTCGCGAACAATACTCATAAACATCGCAGCGCCGAGTGAATTAATCAGTAACATGGGCGGGGCGATCAGTTTGACCAATTCCCAAGCCTGATCAAAGGGTTTTGCGACTAATACAATTATCGACATCTGCATTATTTCAGCCATAAACGTGACCCCAAATACCACAATTGGCTGATAAACCATTTCTGATTTACCGGCTTTTTTGAAGTAATAACTGATCATACCTGCGGATAAGCCTTCTAAGCTGGTGGATATGGCGCAAGCAATATCGGTGAATCCACCCATAGAATAACGGTGTAACCCACCCGTTAACCCAACCAGTAAACCAGTTACAGGTCCACCTAGCAATCCGCCTAATACAGCGCCCATAGCTCGAGTGTTAGCAATGGCACCTGAAGTTTGCTCGCCAAAATAAGTCGCCATAATGCAAAAGCTGGAGAACACCAGATAGATAAAAATTTTATGGGGTAATCGTTTTGACGTTTCTGCGAAAAGTTTAAATAATGGTGTTTTACTGACTAAGTAAACGATAACTAAGTAAACACACATTTGCTGTGTTAGCAGTAATATTAACGACATATATTCTCTTTGGATTTATTAAACGCAGTCAAATTGTGGTGGATAAATGAGTTGTATTTATACGAGCATGAGTGTGTTTGCTCGTTTGCCAATTGCTACTTGCAGCAACTCGTTTGTTGAGAAACAGGGGGGATATGGATCCATACTATTTCAATTTAAGTTATGTTCAATTTAAGTTAGTTAATTAAAAATCATCAAAAGTGAGCATAAACTTCAATCCAATACTGTCATGGAAAAGATTAATATCTGTAGATGCTCAGCTCAATGCTTACGGATTATCATTAGTGATAAGCCGTTAACGTGATGTTTTACCTAATAAATTGGATTGTTCAATGCTACTTTGCTGATAAAACTCATCAATAAGTATTCTGAGTATTTTTGATTTAGCAACATTGCTGTTTTTGGCCATCTCATCTAATTGTGAAATGCTTTTTTCGGTAAGTGTGAAAGTGGCATGACGATAAATTTTAGTGCTTTTTTTATCCAACCCTTTTAAAAAATCTTGCGTCGTTGAGTTAATATTAGCTTGACCATCAGATGCTTTAAGCCCTAACGCATAATTATTAGCATCTTCAATAAAGTCGTCTACAGATACCTTGACTCGGGCATCCTTGGGCTTCTTGCGCTTAAGGTCAGTTAAACTCATAACTATTTTCTGGTGGGATGGCAAAAAGTTCATCGGCAATAGCTCGAATTTCATCGGCCGCTTTACCAGTAGGATCGATTTCAAGCACAGAAGAGCCGCTTTCTTCGCTGTCATCATAGATGTTGCGACTAAACGTCACTGAATTGAGTGCACGCAAACCAAATGACTCAACCACTTCCTTGGCTTCTAAAATCCGTTTACCTTGAGACGGCAGTGCAGGACATTGTGTTATCACAATGGCGGCAATCATTTTAGGATTGACCATTTTACAAGTACTGAGCATGTCTTCCATATGAGGTAAGGTTTTAAGGTCACGTCGCTTAGGACGAAGTGGGATGACAACATAGGTAGCAACAGACATGGCGGCTCGCATTGCTAGGTTATCCTGGCCACCACAATCAACAATGACATAGTCAAACCGATCATTAAGACTCAGTAGATCATTACGGATTTTTCCATAAAGCTGAATACAATTGATGGCTTTTAGGCTGGGGTCATTATTACGAGCTTGGATCCAGTCGGATGTGGTTCGTTGCGGATCGCAGTCAACCATAAGTACATTAGCATCATGTTTCTGGCTAATATGTACGGCAATATTTTGTGCTAAACAGCTTTTGCCACTGCCACCTTTTTCTCCACCAACCAGCAATATCATGTTGTGATCCTTGATGCTAGGCGCTTTGTAGCACCAAAAATATTGTTTAGTATTTTATCTTGAGTATAGAGCAGTCATAGGGGGCTGCATGAAAATAATCAATTAAATTAACTGTAAAGCAATATGGAAACTATAAGGTGAGCATTCGGTGCAACGGCAAACTTGGCCTTTTATGGTATTTTGTTTGTCGGTGTTTTCATTGAAGGTTAAGGCTATCAAATCACCCACTTTAAAAGAGGTTTTAAAGTCAAATAGCACCCCTTTGCGAGCAAGGTCGATGCAAATACCATAGTCGACACATGATTCACCATGAGTATTAATCCAATCTAGGCGGATCCGCTCTGCTTCCATATCTACACGCAACGAACCGCGTTTTTCTTCGAATCCTGTTGGCTCTTGGCCCATCCTGTTTCTCCTTGAAATGATCCATCTAACGGCATCTTGATCTGTTGTTTGGCGATCGTTCATCATAATGACTACAGATGCCGAATGACCGTTAGCCTTACAACAATTCTATTGTTTAGCTGATTATTGCCGTATTTACTATTATTTAACTTTCTGCTCTCTAGTAATTTTTAGCATAACTGCTTTGTTAAGCAAGACAAAATTACGATTATAATGCTGAGTCTTCGGCACTCGGTATGTTGAGTGGCAGTTAAGATGATTAATTATCGTAGTCCTGATTTTTAGGGTAAGGCATTTTCAACTGACCCCAACGGATCACAATTACCGTGCCAGCCAGTAAAATCGTCGACAGTGAAATGGCTAAAATACGCCAATCTTCCATGCCTTTCATGTCTAAAATCAAGTATCGAGCCAAAGCCACAATCGCAATATAGAGTGGCATACGAATAGGCAGTTTACCTGATTCAATATAATTAACGACCATCGCTAAAACTTCAAGATAAATGAACAGCAACAGTAAATCTGCCAGTTCGACGGTTCGAATGGCAATCATGTGGAGAATTTCTTCACCAATAGCAAATACCGTTGCCAGTGCAATAATTAATAACACTAAATGTTCGATATTTTTTAAGGATTTTAGTCCTACTTTTCGCAGTAATGGCATAGTCATCTTCATTAATAAAATCAAAACACTATTATTGACGACTTCAAGTGAATTTCCCAGTGATCTGGGTCGATTTTTTGAGATAAACTGTGGTTTGCAGAATAAGTGGTTAATATACTCTCCACTCAATGTCGATATAGTATGATTTACGCCGTTATGAGTCGTTGGCTAGCGTTTTATCTTTACTAGGCTGAGAGTAATGCTATTGAATAGACATAAAAAAACCGCTAAAGCGATGCTCTAGCGGTTTGTCTAAATAAAGGTAAACGATTAACGTTTTAAACCTTCATTTAGTAGGGGACGCATAGTTTTAACTAATTGCGTGGTCACTTTTGGACTACCAGCCACAATGTTTCCTGAAACCATATAGTTGTGTCCGCCCATAAAGTCAGTAACAGTACCGCCAGCTTCACGACAAATTAAGTCGCCCGCAGCAATGTCCCATGGCTTAAGACCAATTTCAAAGAAACCATCTAAACGGCCTGCAGCGACGTAAGCTAAATCTAATGCAGCAGAACCACCACGACGGATATCAGCACATAATGGGAATACTTCACCCAAAATAGCCATATAGCTTTCAGTGTGTTGACGTGCTTTGAATGGGAAACCGGTACCAATCATTGTGCTGCTCAAATCATTTACGTTGGTTACACGTAAACGGAAATCATTGAGCTTAGCGCCTTTGCCGCGAATCGCTGAAAATAATTCTTCACGGACAGGATCGTAAATAACGGCAACTTCAATTTTGCCTTTATATTGTAATGCGATAGATACGGCAAAGTGAGGAATACCACGAACGAAGTTGTTAGTGCCATCCAAAGGATCAACAATCCAAATGTAGTCTTTATCAGTACCACGGTTTTCACCGTTTTCTTCACCAATAATGGTGTGGTCTGGATAAGATTTACGAATTTGATATGTAATAGTTGCTTCTACTTCCTTGTCTACACTAGTCACAAAATCATTAATACCTTTACTGCTTACCTCAACACGGTCAAGTTCAGTATAGGCGCGCATAATAGTTTGGCCCGCGGCGCGTGCAGCGCGCGTGGCAATAGTCAGCATCGGATGCATTGCAATCCCCTGGATGTTAAAGAACGAGTAAAATAGCGCCCGCATTATACTTAATTTGACAGTTATATCAAATGCAGATTTTCATATAACGTAATTTTTAACGATTGTGTTAATATATGGATAATATTTTTAGCTAAAAGAAAGTGCTACATGCTCAGTAATATTCGTGTTGTTTTAGTTGGTACCTCACACCCTGGTAATATTGGCTCTACTGCTAGAGCAATGAAAACCATGGGCTTATCAAATTTATATCTCGCAGAGCCAAGAGCTGAGCCTGATGGGCAATCGATAGCACTTGCTGCAGGTGCGTCAGATATTCTGAAAAACCTGACGCGAGTTGATTCGTTAGAAGAAGCCATAGCCGATTGTAGTCTGGTCATTGCCACTAGTGCACGCAGTCGTACTCTTGATTGGCCGATGCTTGATCCTCGCGAAGCGGGTTTGAAACTTACTCAAGAAAGCTTAAATGGCCCTGTTGCTATTGTTTTTGGTCGTGAAAATCATGGTTTAAGTAATGAAGAGTTACAAAAGTGTACTTACCATGTGGCTATTCCGGCAAACCCAGAATATAGCTCGCTAAACTTGGCTCAAGCAGTTCAAATTATTTGTTATGAAACGCGAGTCGCGCATCTAGCGCAAACAGAAACACCCGTTGTAACGGATGAATACCCATTAACCTCTGAGCTAGAACGTTTCTTCGTCCATTTAGAGTCGACGTTGTCTAAAACAGGGTTTGTGATTAAGAATCATCCTGGACAAGTGATGACTAAACTTCGTCGTTTATACACTCGTGCACGTATTGAAGCACCAGAGATGAATATTCTTCGTGGTATTTTGACTTCCATTGATAAGAAAATGGATAAACAAGATTAAGCAGTAAAGGAACATACCATGGGCGTCATCGATAGGCTAAAAGAAGACATTGAATCGATTTATCATCGAGATCCTGCCGCAAACAGTACCTTAGAGATAATATTTAATTATCCCGGTATGCACGCGATTTGGATCCACCGTATTAGTCATAAACTGTGGCTCGCTAACTGGCGATTTACAGCGCGTTGTTTATCAACATTTTCACGTTGGTTAACCGGTGTTGAAATTCATCCTGGCGCGACGATTGGTCGACGTTTCTTTATTGACCATGGTATGGGTGTCGTTATTGGTGAAACCGCCGAAATCGGTGATGACTGCACTCTTTATCATAGCGTTACTTTGGGCGGGACCACCTGGCAGCCAGGCAAACGTCATCCTACATTAGGTAATAATGTGGTTATTGGCGCCGGGGCCAAAGTACTTGGGCCGATCACTATGCATGATGGTGCTCGTGTTGGTTCTAATTCTGTGGTCGTTAAAGATGTCGCAAGCGATCATACTGTCGTGGGGATTCCTGGACGTGTAGTGGCTTCGCCAACCAACCAATCAAAAGAAAAAACTGAACGTCGCACCGAAATGGCCAAAAAGTACGGCTTTGATGCGTACGCGGTGTCACCAGACAATCCAGACCCTGTTGCTAATGCGATTGGGCAAATGCTTGACCACATGCATTTGATGGATTCTAAAGTACAAGAATTGTGTAATGCCATCCAACAAATGGGTGGCGAAGTCTGTACTAAAAAATTACCAGAGTTAACCGTTGATGCATTCGATGAGGCTTCTCGAGAAGCAGCCACTAATCGTAAACATGACATTGATAAGTTCGACCCGAGTATTTAACAATCTGTAAGTCATTGTAGATTCAAGTCAAAGAAATGACCGATAATGCGATTAATTTCCTTGTCGGCATTGAATCTTACAAGATAAAAAGGTTAAATACGCCCTGCGAAAACATGGACCTTTTTGTTATAAGCAATGCCATAATACCCGAGTGTTTTGGTAGGATTAATACTTGACTAAATTACTAGGGTATGTTGAAATTACTGCATACTTTTTGGGAGCAGTACAAGTTATGAAACTTACATCAAAAGGTCGCTATGCAGTGACAGCTATGCTGGATGTTGCGATTCACTCTGCTACTGGTCCTGTACCTTTAGCCGATATTTCTGAAAGACAAGGTATCTCTTTGTCTTATCTTGAACAGCTCTTCGCTAAGTTACGTAAACATGGTTTAGTGTCGAGTGTCCGCGGACCCGGTGGTGGTTATCGTTTAGGTTTAGAAGCCGTCGATATCTCAGTTGGCATGGTCGTGCATGCTGTTGATGAATCTGTAGACGCCACTCGTTGTCAAGGAAAAGGTAACTGCCAAAGCGGTACTCGTTGCCTAACCCATTCTTTATGGGGTGACTTAAGTAAACAAATTTCAGATTTTTTAGATGGTATTTCTCTTGCAGGTTTGATGCAAAAGCGAGACGTAAGATTTATCTCGTTAAAACAAGATGAAATACAAAAGGAACATAGAGTGAGTTTGTAACTCGGCTATGTTGATTGAATATAATTATTATTTGTACGTTGTATGTAGCCTCATCTGAGACTGCTAAGTACGGAGTGTGTTATGAAGCTTCCTATCTATTTAGATTATGCCGCAACAACCCCTGTAGATCCGCGTGTCGCAGAAAAAATGATGCAACACATGACAATGGACGGCGTGTTTGGTAACCCAGCATCGCGTTCACATCGTTATGGTTGGCAAGCAGAAGAGGCGGTTGATGTCGCCCGTAATCAAGTTGCCGATTTAATTAATGCTGATCACCGTGAAATTGTCTTCACTTCAGGTGCAACAGAATCAAGTAACCTTGCGATTAAAGGTATTGCCCATTTTTATCATAAAAAGGGTAAGCATATTATCACCAGCAAAACTGAGCATAAGGCAACTTTAGACACTTGCCGCCAGTTAGAGCGTGAAGGTTATGAAGTTACTTACCTTGTTCCTGATGCTAATGGCATTATCCCAATGGAACGTTTAGAAGCGGCGATGCGTGATGACACTATTTTAGTCAGCATTATGCACGTAAACAATGAAATTGGTGTCATCCATGATATCAACGCAATTGGTGAATTATGTCGTTCAAAAGGCATCTTTTTCCACATGGATGCGGCACAAAGTGCTGGCAAAATACCAATTGACGTTCAAACCACCAAAGTTGATTTGATTTCGATTTCTGGCCATAAAATGTATGGACCAAAAGGTATCGGCGCATTATATGTTCGCCGTAAGCCACGTATTCGTCTTGAATCGCAAATGCACGGTGGTGGACACGAACGCGGTATGCGCAGTGGCACGTTAGCAACACATCAAATCGTCGGTTTAGGTGAGGCAGCTGCTGTTGCTAAACAAGACATGGCTGCTGATAGCGCGCGCATTACTCATCTACGCGATAAGTTGTGGAACGGTATTAAACACATCGAAGAAACCTATATCAACGGTGATATGGAACAACGCTACAGTGGTATTTTTAACGTTAGCTTCAACTTTGTTGAAGGCGAGTCGTTAATGATGGCCTTGAAAGACTTAGCGGTTTCTTCAGGTTCAGCCTGTACTTCAGCAAGTTTAGAGCCAAGCTACGTATTACGTGCCTTGGGTTTAAATGATGAAATGGCACATAGCTCGATTCGTTTCTCTATTGGTCGCTTTACGACCGATGAAGAAATTGACCACGCTATCAAAACGATAACTGAATCTATCGATAAGTTACGTGAAATGTCTCCATTATGGGAGATGTTCAAAGATGGTATCGATTTAGAGCAAGTTCAATGGGCACATCACTAATTTAATCTTGTTAAATGAGTGTAATACCATTAAATCGTAAACTGATAACGACACAGATTTTGGAGCAGTATCATGGCTTATAGCGAAAAAGTAATCGATCATTATGAAAACCCACGTAACGTAGGTTCATTTGATAAGAACGACCCATCAGTAGTCACTGGTATGGTTGGTGCACCAGCTTGTGGTGATGTAATGAAGTTGCAACTTAAAATTAATGCCGACGGTATTATTGAAGATGCAAAATTCAAAACCTATGGTTGTGGTAGCGCAATTGCATCTAGCTCATTAGTAACAGAATGGGTAAAAGGCAAAAGTGTCGATGAAGCTGCAACGATTAAAAATGCAGACATCGCCGAAGAGTTAGCATTGCCGCCGGTTAAAATTCATTGCTCAATTTTGGCTGAAGATGCCATTAAAGCAGCAATTGAAGAGTATAAAAGCAGACAAGCTAAGTAATACCTGGAGTTAAGATGGCAATTTCAATGACCCCCGCTGCGGCTGATCGAGTTAGATCGTTTCTTGCTAATCGCGGGAAAGGCCTCGGCTTGCGCCTTGGGTTGAGAACATCAGGTTGTTCAGGAATGGCATACGTCATTGAGTTCGTTGATGATCTCAATGACGATGATGAACTTTATAATATCGAAGGTGTAAATATCATCATCGATGCCAAAAGCTTCATTTATTTGCAAGGTATTGAACTTGATTTTGTCAAAGAAGGCCTAAACGAAGGTTTTCAGTTCAATAATCCTAACGCAAAGGGTGAATGTGGTTGTGGTGAAAGTTTCACCGTTTAATCATTGTTCACCTAATTAAGCCGTTTTATATCAAACAGTAAGCATGATATCTGCCCATGAATTATTTCGATCTGTTTAATGTAGTACCTGCCTTTGATATCGACACCGCCTTACTTGCAGAGCGCTACCGCGAACTGCAACGGGCGGTTCATCCCGATAAATTCGCTAATGATACCGAGCAACAAAAGCTGCTATCAGTTCAGCGAACTGCACAAGTTAATGATGGTTATCAAACATTAAAAAATCCCCTACGCCGTGCTGAACACATGTTGAGCTTGCGTGGAATTGAATTAAGTCACGAAACCACAACATTGAAAGATGGTGCATTTTTGATGCAGCAAATGGAGTGGCGTGAAGCACTTGAAGATATCCAACACAATAGTGATCCACAGTCATCAATTGATGAACTGTATGAGTCGTTTGGTGAGTTTGAGTCAACATTACTGACTAAACTGGCGACGCTATTGATTAGTGATGAAAGTGCAGATGCTTTATTAGCGGCAGATCAAATTCGTAAGTTAAAGTTTATGGCAAAATTACATGATGAGTTAGCCCGTATTGAAGATGGCTTGCTCGATTAAATAGCCCTAAATTCTAAACCTTATTATTTATGATTAGCTTGGCTAATCGATAACACAACAAGTTGGAACACTATGGCACTGTTGCAAATTGCAGAACCTGGCCAAAGCGCCGCACCGCACCAGCATCGTCTTGCGGTTGGGATTGATCTTGGTACCACCAACTCACTTGTTGCTGCGGTAAGAAGTGCTCAAGCATTAACTTTACCTGATGAACAAGGTCGTCATTCGTTGCCGTCTGTAGTGCATTATGGTGAAACCAATGTGTTAGTGGGCTATGAAGCTCAAGACAAATCTGCTTTAGATCCACAAAATACCATCGTTTCAGTCAAGCGTTTTATGGGACGTAGCCTCACTGATATCCAGTCTGGTGTTCATCGTTTACCCTATGAATTACACGCAAGTGAAAACGGCTTACCGGTGTTCACTACGCCTATGGGACAAGTGAATCCTATTCAAGTGTCAGCCGAAATTTTAAAACCTTTAATTGCGCGAGCTGAAACCACACTAGGTGGCGAATTAGCGGGCGTGGTGATTACTGTGCCTGCGTATTTTGATGATGCACAACGTCAAGGTACCAAAGATGCTGCTGAGTTATTGGGTGTTAAAGTATTACGTTTATTGAACGAACCCACTGCAGCAGCCATTGCTTATGGATTAGATTCAAAGCAAGAAGGTGTCATTGCCATTTACGACTTAGGCGGCGGTACTTTCGATATCTCGGTTTTACGATTAAACCGTGGCGTATTTGAAGTATTAGCCACTGGTGGTGATTCTGCATTGGGTGGTGATGATTTTGATCACTTACTCGTGAGCCATTTACAACAGGCATGGCAGATAACAGAACCAGGCAGTCAATTAGCACGTCAATTACTCATTGAAGCTCGCCGAGTTAAAGAAGCGTTGACTGACAATGACAGCGTTGAAGCTTCTGTCGTCATGGCTGATAAAACATTAACTTGCACTGTTGATAAAAGCTTATTTAACGAGTTAATTGGCGCATTGGTGAAAAAAACCATCGGCAGTTGTCGTCGTACTTTACGTGATGCCGGCGTGAGTGTGGATGACGTTATTGAAACTGTGATGGTCGGTGGTTCAACCCGCGTACCATTGGTGCGTGAACAAGTTGAAACTTTTTTCAAAAAGACACCATTGACATCAATCGATCCTGATCGTGTTGTCGCCATTGGTGCAGCGATTCAAGCTGACATTCTTGTTGGTAATAAACCTGAATCCGATTTGTTACTGTTAGATGTGATTCCATTATCGCTTGGCGTTGAAACCATGGGTGGCTTGGTTGAAAAAGTGGTTACGCGTAATACCACTATTCCTGTTGCACGCGCACAAGAGTTTACCACATTTAAAGATGGTCAAACGGCCATGGCATTCCATGTGGTGCAGGGCGAACGAGAGCTTGTTGAAGATTGTCGCTCGTTGGCTCGTTTTACCTTACACGGTATTCCACCTCTAGCGGCAGGTGCAGCGCATATTCGAGTGACATTCCAAGTGGATGCTGATGGTTTGCTTAGTGTTACTGCGATGGAAAAATCCACTGGGGTTAATACATCAATTCAGGTTAAACCGTCATTTGGTTTATCGGATACTGAAATTGCCACCATGTTAAAAGATTCGATGAAGTATGCGAAAGATGACATTACTCGTCGTATGCTGGCTGAACAAAAAGTTGAAGCGGCGCGGGTGATAGAATCACTTAATGCAGCTTTGGCTAAAGATGCTGCGCTTCTGGATGAGCAAGAACGCGAAGAGTTAGTTGTGGCTATTGCCCAACTTGATGCCGTAGCACAACAAGATAATATTGATGCCATTGAAAAAGCGATTGCAAATCTTGATGATAAAACCCAAGATTTTGCATCAAGACGTATGGATAATTCTATTAGAGCGGCGCTAAAAGGGCAGTCGGTCGACAACATATAGGTGAAATGATGCCACAGTTAGTATTTTTACCCCATCAAGAACTTTGTCCAGACGGCGCAGTACTTGAAGCAGAAGTGGGTGAGACAATTTTAAACGTTGCACTGCGTAACGGTATTCATATTGAACATGCGTGCGAAAAGTCATGTGCTTGTACTACATGCCATGTCATTGTGCGTGAAGGTTTTGAACAGCTTGAAGAAAGCGATGAGTTAGAAGACGACATGCTAGATAAAGCATGGGGCTTAGAGCCTGAAAGTCGTTTATCTTGCCAAGCTAAAGTTGTTGATTGCGATATGATTATCGATATCCCTAAATACACCGTTAATATGGTCAGCGAAGGTTAGTTTTTGCTGAGCGAATAGCGCATCAATCATCCCATTTATAGCGGGTAATTGGTCACAAAAAAAAGAGCCAATCTATCAAGATTGGCTCTTTTTTTATCTGTGGTCATTCCAGTTATTGATTTTAAATAAACTCAGCGTATGATGCGCGAAAATTCCAATTTTGGAGCACTCTGTGCGCATCGCAATACTGTCTCAAGGCCCGCAATTATATTCTACTAAACGCTTAGTTGAAGCTGCATTAGCTAGAGGACATGAAGTCAAAGTTATTAATCCATTAAAGTGCTATATGAATATCAATATGACTAAACCTAGCATTCATATGGCGGGTAAGGATCTGGGTCATTTTGATGCTGTTATCCCTCGTATTGGTGCTTCAGTGACCTTTTATGGTTCTGCAGTATTACGTCAATTTGAAATGATGGGCGTATATGCGGTTAATGGTTCAATTGGAATTGCGCGTTCACGAGACAAATTGCGTTCAATGCAGCTGTTATCTCGTCAAGGAATTGGGCTACCTATCACTGGTTTTGCCAATAAACCCAGTGATATACCTGATTTGATTGATATGGTTGGTGGTGCACCTTTAGTCGTCAAATTGTTAGAAGGTACTCAGGGCATTGGCGTGGTATTAGCCGAAACTCGTAAAGCCGCAGAGAGCGTGCTTGAAGCCTTTATGGGACTCAAAGCTAACATTATGGTGCAAGAATATATTGCTGAAGCACAAGGCGCTGATATTCGCTGTTTTGTGCTGGGCGATAAAGTGATTGCTGCAATGAAGCGCCAAGCAAAGCCAGGTGAGTTTCGCTCTAACTTACACCGTGGCGGCAGTGCTACTTTGGTTAAATTAACTCCTGAGGAGCGATCAGTCGCGCTTCGCGCAGCAAAGACAATGGGGTTAAATATTGCTGGAGTTGATTTATTACGTTCTAATCATGGTCCGGTTGTGATGGAAGTTAATTCCTCTCCTGGTTTAGAAGGTATTGAAAAAGCGACCCAAAAAGACGTTGCTGATGCCATTATTTGTTTTATGGAAAAGAATGCCAACAAGTTCATCAAGTCAGCACAATAAGAGTTAGCGATTACCAATAGAGCATAAATTGGGTCATGTTAATAAAAATGACTCAATTTAGTGATGAAATATCACCGTAAAAGCGGATAAGGCTAGGAATATATGGCTAAATTACGTATAATCCGCGCGAATTTTTTAAACTTGCTCACATTAAGGAAGCTAGTTATGGCGATCGAACGCACATTTTCTATTATCAAGCCAGATGCAGTTGCTAAAAACCACATTGGCGCTATTTACAACCGTTTTGAATCAGCTGGTCTTAAGATCATTGCTTCTAAAATGGTACAACTATCTAAAGAACAAGCTGAAGGTTTCTACGCTGAACATAGCGCACGTCCTTTCTTTGGTGCTTTAGTTTCTTTCATGACTTCTGGTCCAGTAATGGTTCAAGTGTTAGAAGGCGAAAACGCTGTTCTAGCTAACCGTGAAATCATGGGTGCAACTAACCCAGCTGAAGCTGCTCGTGGCACATTACGTGCTGACTATGCTGCAAGCATCGACGAAAATGCAGTTCACGGTTCTGATGCAGTTGAATCAGCAGCACGTGAAATTGCTTACTTCTTCAGCGCTGACGAAGTGTGCCCACGCACTCGTTAATGGTTGCTGTAAGTTGATAAAAAGGAGCTTCGGCTCCTTTTTTGTGTTCGCTCGTCAGATATTGAGCACTTTGTTTGTTTGATAACGACTTCTTCGAGCTTAAATAGACCATTTCATCATATTGCGTTGACTAAAAGAACTACATTTTATTAACAATAATATTGCGAATTGGTGTGTTGATATAGTGTTAAATAAGATATCTGTACTCCGTCAGAAAGTTCCTAATCTTATACGAAATATCACCAAACAGGCTTTTTTGCCGTCTAATAAATAGGACTTCTCAGGCCCGATATTAAGGCTGTTTTGAATAGATTTAGTCTATAAAAATGCTAACAAGTTACTTTTCTGAATAAATACTCAGTAATATTGAAATGTCATTCTGATGTTTTTTACGACAAATAATCGATTTTATTTAAAATATTGAAAATTAATTTTTGATACATTTTGTGATCAATTGTATTTAAATTGTTAACTGTGTTTTATTTTTGTTTTTCTTTGTGTGCTTATTTGTTCTTTTATAGTCTTTAATTTGTATTTTTATTTGCGATTTAAAATGTTAACAATCTTGATAAATACCGTTAAATTCAGTAACTGGTTGATTTTAAATGAATCAGTTTATGTCAAATTAATTATCAATTCTGATGCTAAATGTGATGTTGTTCACATGTTGCCCTTATTGACTAAAGGTTTTTTATTCATTAATAATGTTTTTCAATAATTGGCACTGACCAATTATTCATAATTAAAAATATAACGACTTGTTTTATTTTATTCCAAGTTATAGGGAGTTTATTCATGAGTTCAGTCACATTAACTGCTAAGGCAATTCGCCGCAGTTTATTAGCTGTAGCAGCAACAAGTGTCGCGACAACAGGCTTATTTTCTTCAGTAGCATTTGCTGCCGATGAACAGAAAGTTGAAAGAATCGAAGTCACCGGTTCTCGTATTCAACGTCAAGACATGGAATCTGCTTCTCCAGTAACCATCATTTCAGCTGAAGCTATTCGCGCAGAAGGTTTCACTTCAGTTGACCAACTACTTCAAGCCCAAACGTCAATGGCTGGTGCTGCTCTAGGTTCTAGCTCGAACAACGGTTCAGACGGTGTTGCGCAAGTTGACTTACGCGGTATGGGTTCACAACGTACGCTAGTACTATTAAATGGTCGTCGTATGGTTAACTCTGGTTCAGGTGCAGATAGCTCTGTCGATTTGAACTCTATCCCTGTATCGATGATATCTCGTGTTGAAATCTTAAAAGATGGCGCATCAGCAGTATACGGTTCAGATGCTATCGCTGGTGTTGTTAACATCATCACTAAGAAAGATTTCGAAGGTTTTCAACTAGATCTTAACGGTAGTACTACCAGTGAAAGTGATGGTGAAACTGGCGAAATTAGTGGTTTATACGGCTTCAATACCGATGGTGGTAACTACACTATTGGTGCTGCGTATTCGAAGCGCGAAAGTGTTATTCAGTCAGATCGTAGCTGGACAGAGCCTGGTGCAAGTTCATTTTTACCTACAGGTTCATTAGGCGGGAAAGTACGCAATGACGCTGGTGAATGGGTTGCTCGTTCTACAGGTTATGACTACACCACTAGCAGTTATTACCAAACACCAAACGAGCGTTACAGCTTGTTTGCTAATATGATCCAAGAATTAGATAACAATTTAGTGCTAACAGGCGACGTGCTTTACACTAAACGTAAGTCTGATCAGCAATTAGCTCCACAACCTGCTGACGTAATGTTAAACGTATGTGGTGCTCCAGGTGTTACTGCTGGTGCAGCATGTATTACACTTGATCAAGCGATGACTGACGGTGAAATTGCTGCTGATGATACCGGTCGTGTAAATTATCGTCGTCGTACTACCGATGCCGGTCCTCGTATTTATTCTCAAGACACTGATACTTTCCGTATCTCTGCTGCATTAGCGGGTGAGCTTGATATTAATACAGGCATGAACTGGGATATCGGTTATACCTATGGCAAAAACAAAGCTGATTCAAGTGTTGAGAACTCAATCAATGCAACCAATCTTAAGCAATCTGTTTATGCTAACCAAGATGCATGGTTCACAGGTGTTCCATTAACAGGTGAAATCGTTAATGACATTAGCTTCACTGATAATGCTGACGGCGGCAATGAGCAACATGTTGTTTCTGCTGGTCTAAATGGTGAGTTGTTTGATCTGAGTGCTGGTGCAGTTGCATTTGCTATTGGTGCTGAATACCGTTATGAAAGCGGTTTTTATAATCCAGACCCTGTAACAGTGGCTGGTGACAGTACTGCTGCACAGCAAGATGCTACAGACGGCGATTACAATGTATTGTCTGTATTCCAAGAAGTCAGCGTTCCTTTCACTGAAAAATTAACCGGTGAATTTGCACTGCGTTATGACGATTACTCAACATTCGGTAAAGCGTCTACTTGGAAAGTAGGTCTAACTTATGAAGCAACTGATGATTTGATGCTTCGTACTGTAGCGGCAACAGGTTTCCGTGCACCAAGCATCAGCGAGTTATTTGGTGGTGACACTGGTTCTTACGACTACTTGGATGATCCTTGGAAAAATGCACAAGATCCACAGATTCTAGTTCGTTACACGTCTGATGATGATCTAAAAGCTGAAGAGTCTGACTCTTATACTGCTGGCTTAGTTTACTCACCAAACTATGTTGAAGGTCTATCGGTAACGCTTGATTACTGGCGCTTTAAAGTGTCCAATGCAATCACTCGTTTAGATGTTCAAGCTGGTTTAGAAGAATGTTTTGCTAATGCTTCAGCTGCAGCATGTGAAACCTTTAACATTGGTGCAAACGGTGATTTATCTAATCTTACTAACTCGTTAACAAACGTAGGTAGCCAAGACACTAGCGGTTTAGACTTCAACTTAGCTTATAACTTTGAAGCCTTGTCGTTAGATTGGAAAATCAGCAATGACACAACTTACTTGTTGAATTTCGAACAAGAAGACAATGATTACACCAACAAGATCGATGGTAACTTTGGTGCTTATGCAGAAGTTCGTAACAACTTCAGCATTCAAGCAGGTCAAGATAGCTGGAGTGTTAACTACTTCAACCGTTACATTGGCGAAATGGACGATCTAAATACAGGCGATAAAGTGGATGCGATTCTGTACCACAACTTAGCCGGTACTTATTATGTTACTGACATGATTACTCTAAGCGCTGGTGTGAAAAACATCACTGATGAAGAGCCATCAGGCGTATCGAATGGTAGTGATGGTGGTACAGTACCAGAAGTGTATGACACTATTGGTCGCCAGTACTACGGTGGCGTAACTGTTAAGTTCTAAATAACAGTTTAGTTAGTGAGCTAAACATCAGACAATGTGACAGTTACATTGTCTGACATAAAAAGGCCTACATTATTGTAGGCCTTTTTATTACGTTGATTTTAAGTCGCTAATAAAGCAAAGCATGGTTAGTGATTTAAGCGTAATTCATGTCGATGTTCTCGGCGGAATTTCTGTTCACAACCTGTGCAACGTTGTTCCGTTGGATCGGCGATTAAGCGGGGCGGCTCTATGTCCATTTCACAATCTGAACAAAGACCATATAAACCCAATTCAAGCTGGCAGTAAGCAGCATCTAGCTTCATGAACTTAGTGAAAATATCAGTATTGATTAGTTTGACTTGTGGCAAGTAATCAATCACTTTTCCAAGAGGGGTTTCCATCGAAATATGAGCAACTTCAGTAGCTTTTAATGAATCCTTTATAAGTAGCATTAACTCATGTCTCAAAATAAGTTCAAGATGTTGAAGTTTTTGCTGTATGTCCTGAGTGTTGTGCAACTGAAATAACCTTAACTGACAATGCCAATGTAGAATTTCTATTTTAGGCACAAATAAAGCAGACGTTATGATGAAGATCAATTCTCGATAAGATTTCTGCGATAAAAACATGAATAATAATTTATCATTTATTCATGTTAACAATCATTATTGTCTGTCTGGGCGTTAAGCTAGGGTTGATTGTCGCGTCAATATGGTGACTGAATCACTGTCGATTGAAGACTAAGAAACGCTTATGGTTGTGTAGGATTAACAGAGTTTATAACCTTGATGACACATTATCAAAAAGGTTAATTTAAGCCTAGATGTAAAGTTGGTGTGTTGTTGCAAGCTTATATAAGCGACCTGTGAGCATGCTTTAGAACCTTAACGATTTCTTCAGTTGTTTTGAACACTCGTAGCTCTCTAAATAGAGTATCCGCTTCAGGGTATTGACGGTTTAAGTAACTAAACCATTGTTTAATCCGTGAAGGATAATAGTCAGATTTACGACCATTAAGTTCTTTGTCGGTATAGGCCATAAGTAAACTTAAGGTTTGTTGCCAACTAAATGGCGTCGCACCTGTTTTGATGGTATCGCCTAGATTAGGCAACGATATGGCTCCTCGACCAATCATTATACTGTCACAGCCAGTGACATCCATGCATCTCTGAGCATCAGCGACATTCCAAATTTCTCCGTTAGCGATAACAGGAATTGGCAGGCGCTGTCTCACTTCAGTAATGTATTCCCAATATGCCGGAGGTTTATAACCATCGGTTTTACTGCGAGCATGAATAGCTAGCTCTGTTGCGCCAGCCTCATACACGGCTAAGGCGTTTTCCATAAATAACGATTTATCTTCGTAGCCTAAACGGATTTTAGCTGTAACAGGATGCTCAGAGGGTACTGCGTCGCGCATGGCTTTGACGATACTGTAAATATTCTCAGGATATTGGAGTAATACTGCGCCGCCTTTGCTTTTGTTGACAGTTTTAGCTGGGCAACCAAAATTTGCATCAACACCATTTGAGCCTAGCTCAATGGCTCTTATGGCATTTTGTGCCATCCACTCTGGTTCTTGTCCCAACAACTGAACACGTACAGGTGTTCCTGATGCGGTTAGCCCTTGATGAAGTAGCTCAGGACACAATTTATAGAACACTTTATCTGGTATGAGTTGATTGACGACCCTGACAAATTCAGTCACAACCAGGTCAAATGGATTGATGGCAGATAATATTTCACGCATATGGTCATCAACCACACCTTCCATTGGAGCTAAAATAACGCGCACAGTACACCTTGCTGAAGTCAAAAGTGCGCTATTTTAGCGTGTTTATTATCTGATAACAGCACTAAATGGCATTACGATTATTGTTGTCGATTCTTTCGATAAATTATTATTAATAATCATACCAATAGCACTTGTGTTGTATTTATGTTAAATCTATAAGGCGTCTTTTTTAAGGTTACCTAGCAATGATTTGTGATAAATAAATTGATTTTTTTCACATTTTTAATATATTTTGCAATAAACTTTACATACTGCAGGTCTCTTTAACCAAGCCGGCAATGATGTTGGACACCACACACAATCAAGATATAGGAAGATAATTATTATGAATTCAATCAAACAAACTACTTTAGCGGTTGCATTAGGTTCTGTTGTAATGACTGCTGGCTTTTCTGCTCAAGTAGAAGCTAACCCATTTGGTTTTCAACAATTAACTTCTGGCTATCAGGTTGATGGCGGAGAAGGCAAGTGTGGTGAAGGTAAGTGTGGCGGCGATAAAATGAAGTCTGCTGAGAAAGCTGCTGAAGGTAAATGTGGCGAAGGCAAGTGCGGTGGCGACATGAAAAAATCTGCTGAAAAAGCGGCAGAAGGTAAATGTGGCGAAGGCAAGTGCGGCGGCGACATGAAAAAGTCTGCTGAGAAAGCAGTTGAAGGTAAATGTGGCGAAGGCAAGTGTGGCGGTGACATGAAAAAGTCAGCAGTAGAGCAAGGCAAAGAAGCTAAAGCTACTATGGAAAAATCGCAAGAAGGTCAATGCGGTGGCATGAGATAGTCACTTCTCATTTGTGCTTGTAAAGGCCTGAGTTTCAGGCCTTAATTTTATCTGCTGTTTATTGTTTAAGGAGGCATTATGTCGATTCGGCATTGCAACACGCATAGTCAGGCTAGGGTCGGTTTAGGACTTCGTCGTGAAATGTTGACTGAATTTTGTCAGCAGGTGCCATCAGCCATCGATTTTTTAGAAGTTGCGCCTGAAAATTGGATGACATTAGGGGGCAAATTTGGTCGTCAGTTTAAACAATTAACGGAACAACACGCTTTTTTCTGCCACGGGCTTTCGTTATCCATTGGTAGTCCTGAAGCGCTAGATAGTCAATTTGTACATAATATAAAACGCTTTTTGGATGAGCATAATATTGAAGTGTATTCAGAGCATTTAAGTTATTGCTCTGGTACTGGCCATATGTATGACTTGATGCCGATACCATTTACTGATGATGCAGTCATCCATACCGCTAAGCGGATAAAGCAAGTCGAAGACATACTGGAGCGACCATTTATCTTAGAAAATGTGTCATTTTATGCGGCGCCTGGTGCACAAATGACAGAACAAGAATTTGTTAATGCCGTGCTGCAAGAGGCCGACTGCAAATTACTGCTCGATGTAAATAACATTTACGTTAATTCAATTAACCATCAATACGATGCAGCAGCTTACTTAGCGGCGATGCCGACCAAACAAATCGCTTATCTGCATATCGCAGGACACTATGAAGAGGAGGCCGATTTAATGGTCGATACTCACGGTGCGGATATTATCGATCCAGTATGGGCCTTATTGCAGCAGTGTTACCAAATACATGGCGTGCATCCGACGTTGCTTGAGCGTGATTTTAATATTCCTAAAACAGACATACTTCTTAATGAGATTAATCAAATTCATCAGTATCAACAAAATGCCTTAACGCAGCAGTCAATATTGAGGAAGGCATAATGGGTTTCATTGAAGTACAACAACAATTTATGGACTATATCCGTGATCCTAGTTTGCCATTGCCTGAGGGGATTGAGCCTAGGCGCATGAAAATCTATCGAGAATTATTTTTTAATAATATTGCAGGTTTTGTGTCGAGTGCATTTCCGGTGTTGAAAAGTGTATATGAGGACGACCAATGGCAGGCCTTAGTACAACAATTTTTTGTAAGCCACGATTGTAAGACACCAATATTTGTTGAAATAGCCGGTGAGTTTTTAGCGTTTTTACAACATGAATACCAGATGACAGAAGATGATCCTGTTTTTATGTTGCAGTTAGCACATTATGAATGGTTAGAATTATGTGTCGCCGTCGCGCCAGATACTCCCGCAGCTCAATCGATCAATACCATCGAACTAAACCAGCATAGGTTATGCCTAGCAGCTTGTGCCAAAGTGGCGCAATATGCCTTTGACGTTCAGCATATTAGTGTTGACTACCAACCTATAGAGCCGACAGCACAAGCGAACTTTTTTTGTGTATTTAGAGGTGCTGATGATAACGTCGCATTTTTACAACTGACACCATTAAGTGCGCAAGTGTTAGCTTACATTGAACAAATGACTCATTCTCAACAAGGTGTAACAGTCGATGCCATTATAAGTTGGTTAAGTGAGCATTACCCACAAATGCCAAATGACACTTTGTTGTCAGGCTGCTTACCTTTATTGCAACAACTGGCACAAAAGGGCATCGTTATTTCATCAATCGAGTCATAATAGACATAATATATTTAAGGTTTTTATTTTGTGAAGATGCGTCTAAAATAAGCCACTTTTTGTGATCGACTTCACGTCTGTTGTCGCGATGCTAACTGAACAGTTGGCACAATATAACAGATGAAAGATGTAAGTTATCGCAGTCAAAACATAACCTTAATGTAGGAATAATCATGAGCCAGCCGTTTAAAGACCCGTTTAACATCTTTTATTTTATTGGTTTTATTTTGGTTTTATTAATTCCAACATTGCCCGCGAGCCTTTCATGGTTGAAAGCAACAGGATTAATTTAACGCTTACTTCAGGTTAACCTGTCATGATATTGTCTTATTAAACCACTCAGATAGAGTGGTTTTTTGTTTGTATGAGGGCGTATATGGCGGTGAAACGCGGATTTTTTCTCATTATTGGCTTGTGCAGTCTAGTGTTAGGCATTATTGGCATTGCACTGCCTTTATTACCAACAGTGCCGTTTATATTATTGGCTGCGTTTTGTTTTGCTCGTTCTAGCGATCGACTTCATCATTGGCTAATCAATCACCCTTGGTTTGCTGAAGGTATCTCTCAGTGGCAATCTAAACGTGCGTTGAGCCGATCGCTCAAGCGAAAAGCCATGTTAATGAGCGGCCTTAGTTTTGCTATTAGTATCATGATAGTACCGATAATATGGGTGAAAATTATGTTGTTGTGCATGATGCTTATTTTATTATTTTTCTTGTGGCGGATCCCAGAGTTAGAATAATAAATAGCCTGGTTAATGCATGCCTGTTGCAACTGAGATTAAACGGGCATAAGATCACACCAGTATTTTTACCAGAGTCCACCAATGACGTGGACTTTTTTATTGCGTAATCACTTTCAGACAGAGTTAACTACATTATGATGAACCAAGACAGTTTAGCGCTTATTAAGCAGAGCATTAAAACCATTCCTGATTATCCAATACCAGGCATCATGTTCCGTGACGTCACCAGTTTGCTTGAAAATGCAGAAGCTTATAAAGCCACTATTGCGATTCTAGTGGCTCATTATCAATCAAAAGGTTTCACTAAAGTGGTTGGTACTGAAGCGCGTGGTTTTTTATTTGGCGCACCGTTAGCGTTAGAGCTCGGCGTCGGTTTTGTACCTGTGCGTAAACCGGGTAAATTACCCCGTAAAACCATAAGCCAAACTTATGACTTAGAATACGGTAAAGACACCTTAGAAATTCATGTTGATGCAATTAATGCTAATGATAAAGTGCTCGTTATTGATGATCTATTAGCCACCGGTGGCACGATTGAAGCGACGGTAAAACTTATTCGTGAATTAGGCGGTGAAGTGAGCCATGCTGCATTTGTTATCTCATTACCAGAAATTGGTGGCGAGAAGCGTTTACAAGGTATGGGAATTGAAGTATTAAGTTTATGCGAGTTTGACGGCGAGTAAGTAAAGTAAAATAAACTGCCATTTTATTAAGCAGTTAACTAAGTTTTACTCTATCAAATGCTTGCTCAACAATAGCATGCCAGCCCTTGGCATGTTATTGTTAACCCCTTTAAAGGGATTGACTCCCGATAGCTCTCTGTGGGGAATTTCATGTCTTACCAAGTACTAGCCCGCAAATGGCGTCCAGCTAAATTTGAACAAATGGTCGGCCAATCCCATGTATTAATGGCATTAACCAATGCATTGAGCCAACAACGTTTACATCATGCTTATCTGTTTACTGGTACCCGCGGCGTGGGTAAAACCAGTTTGGCACGTTTGTTTGCTAAAGGTCTTAATTGTGAAACAGGCGTTACTGCTACGCCGTGCGGTGAATGCTCTAGTTGTATTGAAATTGCCCAAGGCCGATTTGTTGATTTAATTGAAGTCGATGCCGCTTCCCGCACCAAAGTTGATGATACTCGCGAACTTCTCGACAATGTACAGTATCGCCCATCCCGTGGTCGTTTTAAGGTGTACTTAATTGATGAAGTACACATGTTGTCGCGTAGTAGTTTTAATGCACTCCTAAAGACCTTAGAAGAGCCTCCTGAGCACGTTAAGTTTTTATTAGCGACAACCGATCCGCACAAACTGCCGGTTACTGTGCTATCTCGTTGTTTACAGTTCAATTTGAAAAGTTTATCGCAGGACGAAATTAGCAAGCAACTTGAGTATGTTATCACTCAAGAAAAGTTACCATTTGAGTCGCAAGCACTGAGTTTATTAGCCAAAGCGGCCAATGGCAGTATGCGTGATGCGCTCAGTTTAACGGATCAAGCCATAGCATTTGGCAGTGGCCAAGTGATGCTTACACAAGTGCAAACCATGTTGGGCAGTATTGATGAGCAACATGTGCTCGCGTTATTAAAAGCCTTGTGTGATGCCGATGTTGGGCCATTAATGCAAACCGTGGCAAAAGTATTGGCATTTGGCGCAGATGCCGAAGAAGTACTACGCAGCTTATTAGAATTATTACATCAAATCACCTTAACTCAATTTGCCCCAGCCGCAGCACAACAATCGCTGTTTAGTGAGCAAATTGTGGCATTCGCGCAGCAATTAGCGCCTGAACAAGTACAGCTTTATTACCAAATGCTGCTTAACGGCCGTAAAGATTTACCCTTTGCTCCCGATCCTAAATCGGGCTTGGAAATGGCACTGCTTCGTGCGGTAGCCTTTACGCCCGAGAAACAAGTAAAACGTTGGGTAACAACGACACCAGCTAATATTGATTTAAGCGTTATCGATCACGCATCAACTTCAACACAAGAGGTCATTGAAACAGGCCCAAAGCCTGATGCTCTGCCTCAAGCGCATTATGGTTTAACGACAGCAGCAACCGCTATTCAGGCTGAAGTGTTGCCGACTGCCGAAGTTGAAGATGCTGATCCTCTCGACGATATCGCTGTTGAGCCTTCGTTGGTGGCTGAGCAAGCTTTATTGTTGGACCAAGCACAAAGCTTAGGGTTTGATTCATTGCCGCTAGAAAGTGTCGATATGCACACTGACCAGCTTGTTAATGATGATGCCGACAATGATGCCGAAGTTGACGTTGTTAATGCAACTTCATCTGATAATGTTGTTCATAGCGCAGATGCTGAAGCAACGGATGAATCCAGTACTAAAAATGTGATAAGCGATGTTATCGAGTCTGAAGAATTTGCAGAGCAACCTGCATTGGCGCCAAGTACGGCAGACACCAATTCAGTAGAAAATAGCCAATCGAGTGATAGTGCAGATAACAGCTCACTTGATGCCTATTCCTTTATGGATTATGACGAAGCAGACGATCCGTCAATGGAATATCAACCCTCGGATCATGACGAATATGTTGCGTTTTCGGTTTCAAACGAGATAACTGAAGCTAACAATGTTACTGAAGCTTCGGAGTCGATGTCTAAACCGAAAACGGTTAATCATCTCGCTGACGATAACAGCGATTTGATGAGTGATGATGCACGTCAAAACCTCGCGAGTGCAGATGATAACTTAGACGACTTTTTAGATGAAGTGCTAGCCAGCCGAGATTCTCTCATTGCAGATGTTGGCGCATTACAGCAACAAGAAGAACTTGCCAAAAAAGAGTCGACAAAAACAATCAGTTCTAGAGTGAGCAAAGCGGCTGCTGCATCAACATCACCAACGGCCGCTACTGAGCCTTCAGGTTCTGATAAGTCAGAACCTGCACCTAAGGCCAGCGAAGCGTCAACGGCAACACTCAGCGGAACAGACAAGTCTCAAGTTGTGACAGATTATGATAGGCCACCTTGGGTCGCGCCCAAAGAAGGTGAGAACGTTAATGCGTTTGCAGATACTAATCAAGAGACTAAACCAGCAGTTGAAACAACACTTCAACCATCGAATTCTGTCAGTCAGCAAGCCGGTCATCAACATCAAAAACCAGCCAGCACACAATCACTTGCTGCCGATTCACAAAACATTAATGCAGAGCCGGTGATTCAATCTAATGTGCTTGCCAAATTTGAAGCACACAGCATTCAAGGCGATGAAGTTGATTTACATTGGTATAAAATAATGACTAATGTGTCTGTTGGCGGGAGAGTTAGGCAATTAGGGGTGAACTCCGTGTGCCCAACAATGTCAAATCCAATAGTATTAGTGTTAAAACCAGACCAGAAACATTTGTCTGCGCAAACTGCTATCGATCAATTACAAGTGGCATTATCTGAGTATCTTGAGCGACCAACTGAAGTTGAAATCCAGATTGGTGTGGTGCAAAAACGAGAAACACCGCTTGAGTTACGCAAACGCTTTCATCGGGAGCTCATTGTGCAAGCGCAACAATCTATTTTGCTTGATGACAACGTTCAGTGGATGATCCAACACTTATCGGCTCAGTTAGACAGTGACACGATTGAATATCCATCGGAGCAGCTAGGGCAAATAGCGCAGGATATTGCACTAATCAACGCTTCATAAGTACACAAATAGGGTGGTTTTACAGAAAATGAATATATCTTCATCTCAAAAATGTATCTGTAATATTGCCAATCGATTTTATTTCAGTAAGATTGTCGCCATTATGACGACTTGCTAACAACCTTAATTAGAGAGAGACGACTATGTTTGGTGGAAAAGGCGGTATGGGCAATTTAATGAAACAAGCCCAAATGATGCAAGACAAAATGGCTAAAGTGCAGGAAGAAATTGCGCGCACAGAAATGACGGGTGAAGCGGGTGCTGGCTTGGTTAAAGTAACCATGACAGGTAACCACAATGTGCGTAAAGTTGAAATTGATCCAAGTTTGATGGAAGACGATAAAGAGATGTTAGAAGATCTTATCGCCGCAGCGTGTAATGACGCAGCCCGTCGTATTGAAGAAAATCAAAAGACTAAAATGGCCGAAGTGACTGGTGGTATGCAATTACCTCCAGGAATGAAAATGCCGTTTTAATCGTGCCGTGAATCAATAAAAAAGCTCAAGCATTAATGCTTGAGCTTTTTTATTTCCAGCCTTAAACCGCTTTCATCGCAGCTTGTTGGTCAATAATCACATAGCCTTGTGCTTGGTAATCATTAATGCATTGCTGAAACTTATTTTCAAGTTTAACTTTATCAAAAAAGCCTAAAGCATAAGAGTCGCATTTCACTTTCATTTTTTGATCATTAATCAATAGAGTTTCTTTTTTCAATTCAGCGAAACCTAATGAGTATGCGATTTCAACAAATTTGAAGTTGATAAAGTAACCTAGTACGACAGCAACAATAATGATGATGATTTTTTTCACAATAAAGTCCTTAATATTATTCTATATATCCATGAGTAATTCATCTAGTTATAGCAACTGGCATGCCAAAATAAAAAATATTTGTAATCAATGAGTTATTTATATTTTATTCTGTAACTTAGCCATTTTACTTATTAAGTAATGATCTTGACCAGCCTAAATTGACAATGTAGATAACCTCTCTTGTGCAGATTCATGCCGCCATATACTCAATGTAAAGTATTTAAACATTCACTCAAAGTAAAAAAAAGTTAAGTATTGATACTTACCTTTAGATAAAACAGTGATAAATGGTTTAGCAAGTGGCGTAAGTGTGTTATTTTGAGCGCTTTTTTCGATTAGATGACAGAAGGTAAGTCAATGTTTGTTGGATTTGATTACGGCAGTGCCAACTGTGCGATTGGGGTAATGATTGATGATGCGGTATCGTTATTACCATTATCAACTCATTCGGATTTTATGCCTTCAACGTTATACGCAATGGATCGCGAGCTTATTGCCGAGGCGGTATACCAAGGATTACCAGAACACTTAAAAGCAGAGTACTCTCATTTGCGCAGTTCTCAGTTAATGCGTGCAAAACTAATGCGTCATGAGCTTGATCTGTCGCCCAATGAACAAGCTGTGTTTGTTGGCCAAGCTGCGATAGATGCTTATTTAGACATGCCTGAAGAAGGTTTTTATGTCCGCTCTCCAAAGTCTTTTTTAGGTGCCAACGGATTACGTGTTGAACAAATAGCCTTATTTGAAGACATTGTCACCTTGATGATGCAACATGTGAAAACGTTAGCTGACAAAGCGTTAAACGCGAAATCGCTTAGCTCGGCCAGTCATGCGGTGATAGGCCGACCAGTTAATTTCCAAGGCATAGGTGGCGAAGACAGTAATCAACAAGCTGAAACCATTTTACGCCTTGCGGCAACTCGCTCAGGCTTTACCGATGTTAGGTTTTTATTTGAACCCTTAGCCGCAGGTATGGATTTTGAGTCAAACCTAAGCGATGACAATACCGTGTTAGTAGTCGATGTTGGCGGCGGTACGACAGATTGTTCAGTGGTGAAAATGGGGCCGTCTTACATTAAACAACAAGACCGCAGCCCAGACTGTTTTGGGCATTCAGGTCAACGGATTGGTGGTAACGATTTAGATATTGCGTTAGCGATGACTGGGTTGATGCCAAGTTTTGGTGCCGATACGTTAATGATTAACGGTAAACCTATGCCAAGAACGCCTTTTTGGAACGCGGTGGCCGTCAATGATATTAGTGCCCAACGTGACTTTGTTAGTTTACCCTCTCGTAAGTTAGTTGAGCAGCTAATCAAAGAAGCGCAGCAGCCTGAACTATTAGTTCGTTTACAAAAAGTACAAAAGAACCAAATGAGTTATCAAGTGGTACGCCAAGCTGAAGCGGCGAAAATCAGTTTGTCCGACAATGACACCATTCAATGTTCGTTAGATTTTATTGAAAAGGGGCTGTTAGTCCCGTTAACCGCAGCACAGTTTGAGCAAGCCATTAACGATCCTTTAGCGAAAGTTGAAGCGTTAATGAAACAAGCAATGCAAACGGCTATAGCTAAAGCAGAGCAACAAGATTGTGATATGCCAACCACTCCTGATATTGTGTATGTAACAGGCGGTACTGTAAGAAGCCCGGCAATATACAATAAAATCGCTAGCGTGTACCCCAATGCCAAAGTGGTGGTGGGTGACCATTTTGGTTCGGTAACTGCAGGCTTAACCCGTTGTGCTCAAAGTGCCTTTAACTAAAAAAATTACACTTAGCTCGTAAAGGGTGGTGATTATGTTAAAAGCTGATCTTTATACTAATGGTTGATCATTAAAATAATCATAGAATAATAACAAGCTTGCTTTGCCAGCCACAATTATGGTCAATTAATTTGATTATCATGCTAACCATAATAAAGGAAATGTTAGCTATTTTGGTTAGCTGTGGCGTTCTGTGGTCGTGACAACGTCAATGTGGACTTATTGTTTATTCTAGGCTTATCTTTAATAGTTTGCTTGTAATGACATAACTCATGATTTCTATCTCAGTCTATTGTGATTATATAATCTCATAATATTACAAGGTGTTACCGATGAAAAAAATACTAATAGCGCTATGTTTAACGACACTTGTTACAGCTTGTTCTGACAACGAAGTCGGTGATGTTTCACTCGGAATGTTTACTACACAAGACATAAAGCTGAATATTTTAAAAGATGAAATTGTATCTGGTGTCACTTGTCACATCGCCTCAATAGAAGAAAATCTCAGTTTTTCTGACCCAAGTGATAGTTCTATCTCTTGCAGACAAACGGGTGAGATCACTACTGATATGATTGCTAAAATAGATAAGAGTAAATCAGGTGAGGTTGTGTTTAAAAAATCAAAAAGTATTTTTTTCAAAACCATGAAAATTAGAAGAATATTTGATGCTGAAAATCAAACTCTAATGTATGTTTCTTACTCTACCAAAGAAACATCGGGAAGCTTCAAACACAGCCTTTCGACAGTTCCACTTTGGGGAACCAAGGCTTATATTAAGCCTGCACAGGCCCACTAAGAACAAAGGTCTCTCTTTGGTTCGCGCGTGCTCGTATGCATTTTATACCGTCCCTTTATATGGTGGAGCAAGGGAAAACAAGTCATTCAATTAATTGATTTCACGATGAATCATTAACTGATTAACGACCCGTTAAAAGGATACAAAAATGCCTGTTAGGTTCACTAACAGGCATTTAGAATTCAGCAGATTAAATGAATACGTTAATTAACATTCGACGATGTTCACCGCAAGACCACCTTTTGCGGTTTCTTTGTATTTACTGCGCATGTCTCTACCGGTTTCCATCATCGTTTTAATGACTTTATCCAATGACACTTTGTGATTACCATCACCGCGAAGTGCCATGCGTGAAGCATTAATCGCTTTTACTGCCCCCATAGCATTACGTTCAATACAAGGCACTTGTACTAGGCCGCCAACTGGATCGCAGGTTAAACCTAAGTTATGTTCCATGCCAATTTCAGCGGCATTCTCAACCTGTTCTACGGTTCCGCCCATAATTTCAGTTAACGCACCGGCTGCCATTGAACAGGCTACGCCCACTTCGCCTTGGCAACCCACTTCAGCGCCAGAAATCGAGGCATTTTTCTTGTACAAAATACCAATGGCAGCAGCGGTTAACAGATAGCGGCTGCACACATCGATATCGACTTCTTGCACAAACATATCGTAGTAACACAATACTGCCGGGATAATCCCTGCGGCGCCGTTTGTTGGGGCAGTTACAACGCGATCGCCTGCTGCATTTTGTTCATTAACCGATAAAGCAAATAAATCAACCCAGTCCATAGCGGTCAATGGGTCTGTGTTATTTCTCCCTTCCGCTTTTAAGCGGCGGTAGAGCGCTGGGGCACGTCGGCGTAATTTTAAACCGCCTGGCAATATGCCTTCCTTTTGATAACCGCGTTCAACGCAGTTTTTCATGGTTTGCCAAATTTTCCACAAACCTTGTTTGATCTCATCTTCACTGGCAATGCTAAGCTCATTAGCCATCATTAATGATGAAATGCTTAAGCCGTTGTCGCAGCACAATTGCAGTAATTGCAGTGCACTGTTGAAGTCATAAGGTGCTTGTTCAATTGGCGTTGCTGGAGAAGCATTACGTTGAGTTATTTCATCTTCATCAAGAATAAACCCACCACCAACCGAATAATAGGTACGCTGGTATATGCATTCGCCTTTAGATAATGCGTATAAGGTCATGGCATTAGCATGTGCCGGCAAGGTTTTGCGTCTATGGTAAGTTACCCCAGACTCGCGAGTAAATTTAACCTGACGTCCGTCTGCTAAGGTGAGTTTTTGAGTCGTAGACACTGCGTCTAAAATGGCATCAATCCCATCGGTATCTACGGTTTCTGGGTCTTCACCCATTAGCCCTAAAATGACCGCTTTACCGGTACCATGGCCTTTGCCTGTTTGACCTAAAGATCCAAATAATTCTGTTTGTAACTCGTCGGTATCCGCTAATAAATTATTATCAGCGACATGCTGTATAAAAGTTTTACCTGCCTTCATAGGACCCACTGTATGTGAGCTAGATGGACCGATACCAATTTTGAACATGTCAAATACACTAATCATGTTGTTTAACCCTTGCTGAGTCGTTTATTGTTTTCATTATAAGTGAGTATAATCGTCAAAAGTAATGTTGGCGGTTTATCTCCTATTCTTGGTAGAGTATCCCACACATTAATCAATGACTGTTCATTAGATTTTTTGATGCATTATTCTCACATTAGCCAGCCTTATACTTGATGCATAATGTGACTTGATTAACCTGACGTGATAGTCAGCTTTATAGATAAGGGAAAGATTTGAGCTATTTAATGATGGATCTTGCAGGTTTAACTGTATCTGCAACAGAAACTGCGCAATTACAGCATCCGCAGGTAGGTGGCATTATATTGTTTAGCCGCAACTGTGAAAATAAAAATCAATTAATTGAATTGGTTAAAAGTGTTCGCAGTATTCGCCCTGAATTATTAATTGCGGTCGATCATGAAGGTGGCCGAGTTCAACGTTTTCGTGAAGGTTTTAGTTTAATACCTGCCATGGGTGATATTTTACCTGCTGCTAAAGGCGATTTAACATTAGCTAAACAATGGGCGAAAGAGTGCGGATTTTTAATGGCTGTTGAGCTGTTAGCGTGTGATATCGATTTAAGTTTTGCACCTGTCTTAGACGTAAATGGTATAAGTGAAGTGATTGGTAAGCGCAGTTTTAGTGCGGTTCCTGATGAAGTCAGTGCATTAGCACAGCAGTTCATCATTGGCATGAATGAGGCCGGTATGGCTGCGGTAGGAAAACATTTTCCTGGCCATGGCAGTGTTGCTGCCGATTCACATATTGCCATGCCAGTTGATCCAAGGACTAAAGATCAAGTGGAAGCTTTTGATATGCAGCCATTTAAGCACTTGATAGGTTCTCAGCAGCTACAAGGCGTGATGCCAGCGCATGTGGTTTATTCAAATATTGACCCTAATCCCGCAGGCTTTTCATCTTACTGGCTACAAACTATTTTACGTCAACAATTAGGTTTTGATGGGGTGATTTTTTCTGACGATTTAGGCATGAAGGGGGCCAGCTTTGCAGGTAACTACCTTGGCCGTGCTAAGGCGGCGTTAGATGCTGGCTGTGATATGATTTTGGTCTGTAATGATCCTGCTGGCGTTAATGCTTTATTAACCGAGTTTGATTGGCCGGCTGCAGAGCCTACACATACCGCATTATCGCTAAAAGGTAATACTTCACAATCCTTGCTGGCTCTTGAACAGCAAACACGTTGGCAAGCTGCTCAGCAATTGGCGATGGACATCACTCGCATTGTTCAATCGTTGTAAATTGTTTAAATAACCACTGCTCGAGTTAAGGGATGTATTAATTCTCCAGAGTTGAGGTTATCGAGTAAATGAGCTATGCCATTAAGCAAAAAACCGGATCAATTGATCCAGTTTTTTAGTATTAAGCTATCGAGCTGTTAACCAGTATAGGGTGCTGGTTGGCTAGTGGTAGCACGCTCGGTTAAATCAATTGGTTTAACATTAGTAGGTTGGGCCATTTTACGAATTTGCATCACGACACCCAGCTGCGGGTGATCAAAGTAGTGGATCTCACCACTTCGCACACGGCGATTCTGAATAAGGGGGATGCTTTCTAAATAAGGTGCTAGTTGCTTTTTACCTTCAATGTCTAGAGCCGCATATTCATTAAACTCTAAAGGACTTGATTCAAGCATCTTTTGAGTCGGTTTACGCAAAGCCAGATTATTTTCAATATACAGGTAATGGCTGAGATAAATGTTTATCGAGCCATCTAACTCCCATACAGGGCCTATTTTTGGCGCTTCATAAAAGTTACCTAAAGCACCAAATTCTGTGCTTGGCATGGCTTCTGTTTGAGTTGGCTTTTTGACAGCTAAACCATGATATTCAAAACTTTTTGAAAAATCCTTTCCGCCAAATATTCGCACAGGCTTAGCGCGTCTGCGCGACTGCATATTTTGTTGCCAGGTTAAATGCACTAGGCTTTTAACATAAGGTTCGCGGCTAATGGTTCTCATTAAGTCATTAAACTTACCCTGGCTTTGAGCCAGCAGTAATGGACCTTGACCTAAATAAGCGGTTTGCGGCTTGTTGGCTCCGATATTAAACGGAACCTCGCTTGGATGAGCCGCGATACTGTTACTGATTTTTGGGTCATTACAGTTACTTGAGCCATTGGTCCAGTCGGTTGAAGTACAACCATTTAAGCCAACGGCTACTCCGGTTATGTCGGTACTGATCACTGGAGTAATGATATCCACCGTGTCTTTACTGAGTTTGGGCGGTGTAGCATTTAGCCATTTTTCAACTGACGGTTGTTGGCGTTCAAATACAAACACTTCAACTTCAAACCATGATTCTGCATGGGCTGAAAAGCTGTGGGATAGCGCTGTGATAGCGGCGATAGAAATCGCAAGTTTACGAAGCACTATTTGTCTCCAAAATTTGATGTTTAGCGAACTGTCCAAGCAGGGTGTTGATTAACTCAAGACGATCTTTGCTTGTCTCAGCAGGAATGTTGAACTTTAACTTATTTGGCCCGTCCATTCGATAGATTTGTGGTTGGTTTTGCAACAAACCAATAATAAACATCGGATCGACGTGATTTTCTTGACCAAATTCGACACTGCCACCCTTGGCATGCATTTCAATTTTATGAATACCTAACGCGGTTGCTTGATGTTTATACAGAGTAATCGCCATCAAATTACGGGTTGGCACAGGTAACATACCAAATCGGTCAATAAATTCGACTTTAAGTTCATCGAGCATGGTGTCGGTTTCGCAGTTAGCGATTCGTTTATACAATGATAAGCGCATATTAACATCACTGACGTAATCTTCTGGTAATAATGCCGGAATGCGTAAATCAATTTCTGCTTTGGCACTCATCATATAGGCTAAAGAAGGCTCTTTTCCTTCTTTGAGGGCTTTTACGGCAGATTCCAGCATTTCCATGTATAAGCTAAAACCAATTTTTGAGATATGGCCGCTTTGTTCGTCGCCCAGCAATTCACCCGCACCGCGAATTTCTAAATCCTGAGTGGCGAGTAAAAAACCTGCGCCAAGATCTTCTAGGGCTTCAATGGCTGCAAGACGCTTACGGGCATCTGGGGTCATGCGTTTAGGATGTGGCGTCATCATATAAGCATAGGCTTGATGATGCGATCGGCCAACACGGCCGCGAAGCTGGTGCAATTGTGCTAAACCAAACATATCGGCTCGGTCGATAATGATGGTATTGGCACTAGGCACATCGATACCGGTTTCGATAATGGTAGTACATACCAACACGTTAAAACGTTGGTGATAAAAGTCTGACATGACTTTTTCAAGATCGCGTTCACGCATTTGCCCATGGGCGGTTATGACGCGGGCTTCTGGCAGTAAATCGCGAATGTTTTGCGCCGTTTTTTCAATGGTCTCAACATTATTATGCAGATAATACACTTGGCCACCACGCAAAATTTCACGCAAGATGGCTTCTCGTGCCGTGGCTTTGTCATATTCACGCACAAAGGTTTTTACTGCCAAACGTTTAGCTGGAGGGGTAGCGATAATCGATAAATCTCGCATACCTGACATAGCCATGTTCAATGTCCGCGGAATCGGTGTGGCGGTGAGGGTTAAAATGTCGACATTGGCACGTAATGCTTTAATTTTTTCTTTTTGACGCACACCAAAGCGGTGTTCTTCGTCGATGACTAATAACCCGAGGTTATCGAAGTTAGCTTCTGAAGACAGTAACTTATGGGTACCGATAACGATATCGACTTTACCTTCAGACAGTTGTTCGACAACACTGCTTTGCTCTTTAGCGGTTCTAAAGCGTGACATCACTTCAATAACGATAGGCCAATCAGCAAAACGGTCTTTAAAGTTTTCGTAGTGTTGCTGGGCAAGTAGGGTAGTCGGTACTAACACCACCACTTGTTTACCGGCATTCACAGCAACAAATGCTGCTCGCATAGCCACTTCTGTTTTGCCAAAACCCACGTCACCACAGACTAAACGATCCATTGCGCGTGGTGCTTGCATGTCTTCAAGTACTGCGTGAATGGCACTTTCTTGGTCGACGGTTTCTTCAAAGGGGAAACCTTGACTGAATTGGGCGTATTCTTCTTCATCAATACTCATCGCATCGCCAGGGCGAGCTTGACGACGGGCATAGACATCCAACAATTCAGCGGCCACATCACGAATACGTTCGATGGCTTTTTTCTTGGCCTTAGCCCAGGTTTCGTTACCTAACTTATTGAGGTGAGTATTACCATCGCCGCTGGCATTGTAGCGACTGATAAGATGCAGTGACGACACTGGCACATACAACTTGTCACCACCTGAATATTCCAGTTTTAAGTATTCTGCAACCAAACCGCCAGTATCGAGCGTTTCTAATCCTTGGTATAACGCAACACCGTGCTCTAAGTGGACAATAGGTTGACCGACTTTAAGTTCAGCTAGGTTTTTAACTAAAACATCGGTGCTAACTTGCTTTTGCTTTTCGCGGCGACGTTGCTGCGAAATACGCTGACCAAACAGTTCGGTTTCACAAATGATGCTCACTGCACCTTTTGCCGTGTCGGTTAGCACACAACCTCGCGCTAAAGGTGACACGATTAAACCGATATTGTCTTTGGCTGCTAGATAGTCGTTAAGATGAGCAAACTGCTTGGGTTTAATGTCAATTTTGGCAAATAAGTCTAACAGGGCTTCGCGGCGGCCTTCCGATTCGGCACTAAACACTAATTTTGGATGCTGCTGACAATACTCTTGTAACGCAATGAGTGGTTGTTTGAGTTTATGGTTAGCATTGATGTCAGGCAGTGTTTCAACGTTAGCGATGAGGGTATGCGTTGGTAGTGCAACTTCAGCTAGCGGCTCGCCGGCATTATTGGTGTCGGTGGCAATATATTGCTGTAATAATTGGGTACGAGTAAAAGATTTAAATGCCGCGAATAATTCATCATTAAGCAAGTAAAGTTCTTTTGGCGCCAATAACGGCCTTAGTGGATCAACTCGTCGGTCTTCGTAGCGAACGTTTACTTCATGTAAGTGCGCTAAGCTGGCTTTTTCAATATTGCCTAAGGTGATGAGTTGACTGTTTTGCGGTAAATAATCAAACAATGTTGCCGTATCATCGAAAAACAACGGTAAGTAGTTTTCGATGCCTGCGGGCATTAAATTACGGCTAACGAGTTGATAAACTGACTCGGCTTCTTTTGAAATTACTTCAAAGCGACGACGATAACGTTGTCTAAAACCTTCAATAGCATGGTTGTCGGTTGGGAATTCTTTGGCTGGCAGCATACGAATCGCATCGCGAGCCATGCCTGAACGCTGAGTGTCAACATCAAAAAAGCGTATCGATTCGACTTCATCGTCAAACAACTCTATGCGTAATGGTTGTTTTGAGCCAGTAGGGAAAATATCGATAATAGAGCCACGAATAGCAAACTCACCATGTTCATATACTTGATCGACGATATGGTAACCGGTATCAGTAAGGTGTTGCCTGGCTTGCTGTAAACTGTATGTGTCGCCTTTATTAAGCACCATAACATTGGCGGTCATAAACGATTTAGGTGGTAGGCGAACCATTAAGGTATTTACTGGTACTATGACCACATTGTGCTGGCTTTGACCAATATTGGCTAAGGTTTCAAGTCGCTGCGATATCAAGTCTTGGTGCGGCGAAAAGCTATCGTAAGGCAAGGTTTCACGATCGGGGAACAAACACACATTCACATTGATATGGTTTAATAAATAACTCAGTTCGACCTCAAGCGATAACGCACTAGGCGTATCGTGAGTGACAATAATACTGGTGCCAGCATGGTTATTGATTAAATTGGCGAGGGTGATGGCTTGCGACACGCCACCCAATGTTGCCAAAGTTTGCGTTTGTTGGCCTTTTTTTACACTCGGCGGCGTGAGTACACTAAATAGGTTCATTGAAATCTTTGTCAGTTCCGTTTGCGATCAAGTCGTATTGAATGAGGCGAGGCTTCAGCTACGCTGTTTATCGATATTCTGTTTACGTTTTTTGAGCATTTTTTGTTGTACATTCAAGCTTGCTTTGACTAATTGCTCAATATCATCTTCAAGTATTTGGCTAAATTCAAGCTCACAGCGCCAATATGCGGTTTCGGTGGCGTCATCTGTTGATACTGGGATGCAGCTTTGTATTTGGCACAGACACAACAATGCCACTAATTCTGTATGCAAATAGATGTGGGTCTTAACGTGTTCATTTACAACCAATGGACGTGAAGAAATGATACTAATTCCACTGCCACCAAATTGATCACCTTTAAATAACTCACCATCTTGAACTTCTTTTTCTAATACGTGTTGCAATACTAAATCGACTTTACGCGATTGTAGCTTTAAAAAGTCGACCACAGCTTTTGCATCATTGTCTAAATTGCGCAGTTGCAGTAAACAATTTGCTTCAAGACTTTTCACTTCGGTCAGTAGTTTTAACCCAACAGATTGCATGTCGCGGAGTTCATCATCTGTGGGTAAAGCTTGGTTTGCATCCCACGAAGTTAAGTACACATTAAAGTGGTGAGGCACACTAAAATAAGAATTGCTGTCAGGTATCAAGGTTTGCCTCTTTATTTATCACACTAATAGCCCTATTATCGTGCCCAACTTAATGATTTAGCAAGTCATACACGCTGGCTTGTTGTTTTCATATTCACATTTTGCCTGATTGTCTGACTTATACGCCCCAATAGGCGCACAGGATTAGTATTTTTTTATGAATTTAGGATTTTCATTTTTTATCGGCTACCGTTACTGGCGAGCCCGAAAAGCGAATGCTTTTGCCTCTTTTATTACCTTCTTTGCGGTATCGGGTATTTTCTTAGGTGTTGCAGCATTAATTGTGGTCAGTTCTGTGATGAATGGACTCGAAGGCCAGCTAAAAAATCGCATTTTAGGGGCGGTGCCGCAGATGACCCTTATCAGTGATATGGGATTTAGGGATTGGCAACAAAGTAGCCAAAGCCTGTTGGCGGATAAATATTTATTACAAAATATTCGTGGCATTGTGCCTAGTGCGACTACGCAAGCTATGATCCAATCGAGCAGTAACATTCAAGCGATACAAATGTATGGGGTTTATCCAGAGCTTGAGCAATCATTGTCGAGCATTGCGGCTCATACTTATTCAGATGCTTTTTCAACGTTACAAGCTGGCAAGTATTCAATTGTGCTCGGCACCGATCTAGCCCGCAAATTAGACGTTAAAGCGGGCGATAAGGTTAGAGTGTTAAGCGGTGATGGGGTGGTGTATTCACCAATGGGCCCGGTGCCGAGTCAGCGTAAATTTACTGTTGCAGGTGTATTTGAAATGGGCTCGCAAGTCGATTCAAGTGTTGCCTATGTACATTATAAAGATGCGCGTAAATTGATGCGCCAAGACAGTAATACCATTAATGAATTACGGGTCTATTTGAACGATCCATTTTCCGCGCCAGCGTTAGCACCCAAACTGGTTGCTGGATTTGCGAAGCAAAATATCGACATCAAAACTCGTGATTGGCGCCAAGATTTTGGTCATTTATTTGCCGCCGTAAAAATGGAAAAAAATATGATGTCACTCATGCTCAGTTTAATTGTCGCCGTAGCGGCATTTAATATTGTGTCAGCATTGGTGATGATGGTGGTGGATAAAACAACCGATGTTGCGGTGCTAAAAACCCAAGGGTTAACGACTACTTCAGTGATGAATATTTTTATTGTGCAAGGCTCGCTTAATGCGATGTTAGGGTTAATGCTTGGCGCGATTGCGGGCATTGTGTTAACGCTTAACTTGAATGAAATATTAACCACTGTTGGTATTTCTATTTTAGGTGTCGGTCAGACGCTACCTGTGGAATTGTCATTAGCGCAATTGAGTTTCATCATCTTAGGCACTTTATTGATTACTTTAATTGCCACTCTTTATCCTGCGTTGTCCGCCGCAAGGGTTCAACCTGCTACCGCTTTGAGATACGAATAATGAGCCAGACACAACAAGCGTTATTACAAGTTCAACACGTCAGTAAGCATTATCATGACGGTGAAGTGACCACTCAGGTATTATCGGGTGTTGATTTAACCGTGTATAAGGGTGAGCAGCTAGCCATTGTAGGCAGTTCTGGATCGGGTAAAAGTACGCTTTTACATATCATGGGTACCTTAGACACACCAACGTCTGGAACCGTGTTATTAGACGGCGAAGATTTATACCAATTGTCTAGTGCGCGTCAGGCACAAATACGTAATCAGGATTTGGGCTTTATCTATCAATTTCATCATTTATTGCCAGAGTTTACCGCGATTGAAAACGTGGCGATGCCAGCATTTATTCAAGGCAGAGATAAAACGCAAGCCTTGGTAGACGCAAAAAATTTACTTGAACGTGTGGGGTTAGGTCATCGTTTGCAGCATATTCCGGCGCAATTGTCGGGTGGTGAGCGTCAACGTGTGGCGATTGCCAGAGCACTTATCAACAAACCGAAGTTAGTATTAGCCGATGAACCTACAGGTAATTTGGATGCCAGCAGTGGTGATAATGTTTATGCGATGATCCGCGAGTTAGCGCAGCAATTTGGTACGGCGTTCGTGGTGGTTACTCATGATCATAAATTAGCAGCCAAGATGGATCGTCAATTGACAATGAAAGATGGCATTTTGCAAGTTGTTGCTGCAACATCTCCAACAGGGCTAGCCGAATGAGTAAGTGGTTACCGTTAACAATTGGCTGGCGTTTTTTCCGTGCCAGACAGTCTAATGGCTTTATCGGTTTTATCTCATTTGCATCAACTGCGGGTATTGCCTTAGGTGTGGGTGTGCTAATTGTGGTGTTATCTGCCATGAATGGTTTTGAAAAAGAATTACAAGACCGGTTATTAGGCGTGGTGTCTCACGGCGAACTCGTTGGGGTTAACCAACCCATTGCCGATTGGCAGGATATTGCCAAAAGTGCTTCAAATATGCCGCAGATTACTGGCGTTGCTCCTTTTGTGCGCTTGCAAGGGTTAGTGCAAAAGCCAGGCGGGTTTCAAGGGTTAATCGTCAACGGTATTGATATTAAACATGAATCTGACGTGTCCAGCATTGCTGATTATATGTCTGTCGATGCATGGCAGTCATTAAGCAGTGATGAAAATCATATCGTGCTTGGCCGCAGTTTATTAACTAAGTTGGGCTTGAAGGTGGGTGACACCTTGGCGATGTATACCCCAGATGCTAATAACAGTCAGTTAACGTCGGCCAAAAGCCATCGCTTTGTGGTGTCTGGCGTGTTCGAGTTGGGTGGCGAAATTGAATCGACTCAAGCTTATGTGTCGCTTGATTATTTAGCCGATTTGCTCGAGCTGGGTTCTGCCGTTTCTGGGGTACGAATTCAAGTCAATAATGTGTTTAATGCAGCAAGTATCACTCGTGATTTAGGATTTGCCCAAGAGCAGTATTTATACATTAATGATTGGACTCGCACACAAGGGCATTTATACCAAGATATTCAACTCGTTCGTTTAGTGATGTATTTGGTATTAGCGCTGGTTATTGCTGTGGCGTGTTTTAATATTGTGTCGACACTTGTTATGGCAGTGCGCGATAAAGCCTCTGAAATTGCGATTCTGATGACAATGGGGCTTCATCGTGGTGCCATTATGGCGATATTTATTCTGCAAGGTGCTTTAAATGGACTGATGGGGTGCACTATTGGTGGCATATTAGGGGTCACTCTAGCATATAATTTAAGTGCTATTGCCAGCAGTCTTGAGCAGATATTAGGTATTCAACTATTAGCATCGGATATTTATTTTATTGATTTCCTTCCTTCTGAATTACATTATCAAGATGTATTAGTTGTATTGTTAATGGGCCTATTCATGAGCCTTATTGCAACCATTTACCCTGCGTGGAAAGCGACTAAAATTGCGCCAGCCACTGCATTAGCGGGCAGATAAACGCTATAAAAAAACGAGGTTGATATGGCCAGTAATGCTAGTTTGGATTCACTAAAGTGTCCTACGTTAACCTCGGGTAGTTTAATCATCAGGCCATTTAGTCTTAATGATTTAACGGCATTTACCGCCTATAGAGCTGATCCTAGTGTTGCGCGATATCAGAGTTGGACCGATTATCACTATCAAGATGCGCTAAGCTTATTCAATTCGACCCATTACCAAGATTTTGCTAAAGCAGGGCAATGGTATCAATTAGCCATTAGTGATCAGCATGAGTTGTTAATGGGCGATCTGGCGCTACATTTTATTGATAACAGCCAAGTTGAAGTCGGTTTTACGATCGCTCCTGCATTTCAAGGGCAGGGAATAGCGGCACAAGCGCTAACGCGTTTATTGCAATATTTGTTTGTAGAATTATCTCGTCATCGAGTTATTGCTCAAACAGATTGCCTCAATCTAGCCAGTGCAGCACTTTTAGAAAAGTTGCAGTTTCGTCGTGAAGGCCATTTTATTAACAATGTGTTTTTTAAAGGCGCATGGGGTGATGAGTATCTGTATGCCATGTTGGCGAGCGAGTTTGATAATCAATATCCTGAGCATAAATGATAAAGAAAGCTGTTATGTCCTGTAACCAATGTTCCGACTCTGTTTTTATACAAAAAATTGGCCGTTGTAAACGTTGCATGTGGCAATTAACCCTACTGAGCATAATTGCATGGCCACTTTGGTGGTATTGCTATGCGGACACGCCTAAGACAGTTGAATCCATTGCATTAATTTTCTTTGCGGTTAGTTTCAGTGGATTACTTACACTGCATTTAGTGGTGTGGGCTTATCGCAGTCTAACGAGCCTCCGCTTGTAATCTACCGCGTCAAAAAGTCCTTTGACCAGCTAATTGTGTTGCATTCATTGGTAATGGACATGCTATTGACGTAACCAGAAATAAGAAACAGCGCCTTTTTTAGCCACACATATGACAAGCTAAAATGACAAATAGTCGAAACGTGTGATTTTTACGACCCATCACTTAATCAGTTCTTTGCTTAACTAAACAAAAAGACACTACAACGGCTGCATCTGCTTTTGTTTACCAAACGTGTCAGCATCAGTATTTCGCTTCCAGTATCCCGTAGCACTGATTGAACTTAATGGTAATTGTTGTTGCTCAAGTAAGTATTGCTTTATTACTCTCACTTGGGTGGCCTCTAAGCCGACAAAAACTTGTGTCACAGCAGGTAAATCACCAAAGAGTTCAAGTTTATCTAATAACCAATCTATCTGTTGTTCTGCAGTGATACTGTCATTTAGTACTAACCAATGGGTTTTCAATAATGGGTGTTGACTGAGCAGCGCTTGCTCTTGATGGCTATTCACCAACATGATGATATGCCCTTTAGCGGTGGCGGGAAGCCGCTTTACCAATGCATCAACGGCATTGATAGACGTGGAATCTCCAAATAATAAGTAGTCATTGACATCGAATCGATTCATTTTTAATGGCCCAGGGCCTGCAATTGCGACGGTATCGCCAACGTTAGCTAATTTTGCCCAATCGGTTGCTGGCCCCGTATGCTTATTTATCACAAAATCTAAGCTAAGTTGACCACGCACAGGATCAAACTCCCTGATGGTATATGAGCGCTTAATCGCAGCATTAGGACCGGTTAACGTCATATTTACGTTGGTTTCACCGGGTTGCGGTATTAATACTTTTACATAGGCCCCTTGTTGATCGGCAGGGAAATTAGCCAGTTGCTCGCCACTCAACACCAATCTACGTAAATAAGGGCTTATTTCAATAATGTCACTGATATAAGTTAATCGGGTTGGAGATTTTTTAGCTGATTGGTTATTCATAATAACTTGCCTGTCGTTTGGGTTAGCAAAGCGTTGGGGGTTAATCACTCGTTTGCTGCAACTGATAATTGCATTAACCTTGCTGTTAGTAGATAATGTCAACTATATTGGTTGTTGTTGACAAAGTCAACTAGTTAGTGGTTGTTGTCATTGAATTTGATGCTGCTGGGGTATTAAAATGATTTTGAGGATGTCTTATGTCTGAAAATATAAAAGAGCCGTTGTTTAATTTATTACACAGTGTAAAGCGTTCATTGCGTCATGCTATTGATAGCGCTGAATTTGGGTTAACGCCATTACATTTACGGGTGTTAAAAATAATTGCTAACCAAGATAAACAAGTAACAGCGAATGATATAGTGCAAAAAACATTGATTGATAAGGCGCAACTTGCACGGTTAATTAAAGAATTAATTAACCTTAAGTATGCTGAGAAATCAGATAATCCCAGCGACAAACGCAGTTACTTTTTAGGCTTAAGCCCTGCGGGAATTAAGATTGTTACCAAATTATCTACCGCAGAGTCACGTGTGAATGAGTTAATGAAAAGTGGGTTAACAGACCAAGAAATTGCAGATTTTTCGCGTTTAGCAAAGCGGATGGCACAAAATTTAAATCAACATCTCTAACTTGTATTAAGGCCGCAGTAGCGGCCTTAATACAAGTACATTAATCAATCTATGAGGTGTTACTGGCCTTTACGTTTTTGCCATTTAAACAGAACTGAATAGCGCCACATGCTTTTAATGACAATAAACCCTACCAAAGCACTGATAATGGCTAGTGCTAGGCAACCAACAAGAAAAGGCGGGCCGATAGTTGATACTGAGGCTTCAATCCATGCCCAGCTGGCTTCAAATTGAAATGCTTGTGCTTTATGTCCTAGGATTTTAGTGCCTAACAAGTAGGCTCCATAAAACATAATTGGCATCGTCAGTGGATTTGTTATCCATACCAGCGCCACAGCAACGGGAAGGTTGACGTTAAACATAATGGCAAATCCTGCCGCAACAACCATTTGAAATGGCATGGGGAGCCAAGCCACAAATAGCCCAACAGCAAAGGCTCCTGGAGCTGATTTACGATTCAATGCCCACAAATTAGGCTTGTGCAATAGTTTGCCAAACATCCGCAAATACTTATGTTCACGGAGTGTTTCTGGTTTTGGCATAAATCTTTGTATTAATTTTTTTGGCATATTTGTCGATTAATGTCTTAACTAATTCATTATGAATCGATTTATCTATGGCTTTTGCGCCTGTTCTTTATCAGCGATGTTATGGCCTTCGCTGGCACCAATATGGTGTTTGCCCATTCTATTCTTGGCTATGCTTCTTTGCCTTCGCAAAGGGCCGCTTATGGCTGGCTGTTTATTCGCCGTCATTTGGCTGAGCCTGTTATTTCATTGTCTATATATGCATCAATATGCTGAAAAGTCGCAACAAATCGAGTTTAAGGCGCAGATAGTATCACTAGTTAGCCAAAACCGCGACTGGATTAGTTTTGATGTGCGCGTTATAGCAAAAACCCATCAAGACGCATTTTTTGAGACGTTGGCGCTTAATAATGTGCAGCGATATTACCGATTAACATGGCAAAAGCCAGATAAAATTGTTGTTGGCCAAATATGGCAATTTAATGCAAAAGTTAAAGGGATCTCAAGCATCCAAAATCAAGGTGGTTTTAACCAGCAAAAGTATTTTATTAGCCAGCATATTGTCGCTAAAGGTCGTGTTAAGCAAGCAGAGTTGCTTAGTAACAGTAGCTCAATTCGTCAACAAATCATGGAAATATTATCACCTTTATTGGGGCAGTTTTCTCATGGCGATATTTTACACGCTTTGATTTTTGGCGATAAAAGCGCATTAACCTCTCAACGTTGGCAGCAGTTGCAACAGACCGGAGCAGGGCATTTAGTCGCGATTTCAGGTTTACATCTGTCGGTAGTTTTCGGATTGTTTTATGGCATTTTGATTGGGATAAGTCGCTATGCATTTTCATGGCAGCATTTGGGTAAAATCCAACTGGCAATGGTATTTGCTGCAGTATTTACTTTAGGTTATGGCTACTTATCGGGTTTTGCTATTGCCACTCAACGCGCATTGTTGATGCTGTTTTTATTGTTGATATTTAGTTTTATTAAACAATTTAGTCATCATTGGGATCGACTTGCTTATGCATTATTTTTTGTGTTGTTGGTTGATCCCTTTGCATCGTTAGGTGCTGGGTTGTGGTTATCTTTTGGGGCATTGGTGATTATTCTATTGTCGGTGAAACCAGACTCGGTAGATCAGCCATCTAACCTAGACCCTGTTCTCGTTAATCGAAGCATTGATGTCCCCGAGCTTACTTTGACGGACAGATGTATTGAAAAAGTTATGCTGCTGAAGGATAACATTTTACATGGACTCGGTATTTTGTGGTCGATTCAATGGCGTTTAGCGCTGTTGCTCGGCATTTTGCAAGGGATATTATTTGGTGGCATTGCACCTCATAGTATTTGGTTGAATATGCTGCTGGTGCCTTGGTTTAGCTTGGTGGTTATTCCATTAACCCTGTTGAGTTTTTGCATTTGGTTACTGGCGTTATGGATTTTGTGGGTGCTAGGCATTGATATTGCTTCATTGCAAAGTTTTAGTTTAATGATATTTCAGTGGGCTAATTTAAGTTTGGAGCCTTTTGCATGGTTATTACAGCTGAGCGATGATTTACCGTTAAATCAACTGGTGCTAACCGAGAAAGAGTTAGCGGGGGGAATGTTTTTTGTTTTAGCATTGATGTTGTTGGTGCTACGCAGATACGTACCGAATCAGCGAAAATGGAGTTATAGCGTTGTAGTGGCAGTACTGATGCTGCCCATCATCATGAACAAGTTAGTGACTCATGAGATAGTGTTTTCACCAGCGTCTTCGTTAGGTGAAACACCATGGCAACTTCATGCCATCGATGTGGCTCAAGGAATGGCAGTGGTTTTACAACAAGGGCAACACGGAATTATTTACGACACTGGCGCTGCTTATGGGGAGTTCAGTTATGCTCAACGTGCAATATTGCCTTTTTTGGCCAGTAAAGGTATCCGTTATGTTGATTATATTGTTGTGAGTCATGACGATAATGATCATGCTGGTGGATTAAACGTGTTGGTCGATCGATTTCCACAGGCGGCATTAATTGCTGATTTTTCAGCGTCAGCCTCAGCGTTAACTGAATCATCACATAGCGTGCGAACTTGTGACGGTGAATTATTGTGGCGCGGTGTACAATTGAGTTTTATTCCAAATATTTTAAGCGCCAATAGTAATGACAATAACCGTTCCTGCGTGGTTAAATTGTTTGACGGTCAGTCAACGGTGTTGTTAACCGGAGACATTGAAGCTCCACGAGAGCAAGCACTTTTGGCGGTAAATGCAGATATTCAAGCCGATATTTTATTCGTTCCGCACCACGGTAGTCGCACCTCATCTACCCCAGCCTTTATTGATAGTGTTAACCCCCAATTAGCTATTTTTACCGCTGGCTTCTCTAATCAATATGGGTTTCCTAAACCAGATATTATGGCGAGGTATCAACAACAAGGCAGTAAAATGTTACAAACTGGCCATGTCGGCCAAATAAGCATCAACTTCACAACTGAAGGCTACAAAGTGACCACTTACCGTCAGCAAATTGCCCCATTTTGGTATAACCGTTTGTTTAGATTTGGTGAGTCACTTAAAGCAGAGTAGAATGTTATTCATGTTTGCTAGTTAAGTATTGGATTCAATGTCAGCATCACCTAAAAATGAAATGTGGGTCGTTTTCAAACGTTTGATGGCCTATGTCGTACCGATGAAAGCTATGTTTATTATGGCTGTTCTAGGTCTTATTACTTATGGCGCTGTCGATGCAGCGTTTATCGCATTTATTAAGCCGTTTATTGATGAAGGCTTCAGTCAAACGCCTGCGATAGTCGCCGGTGTCGACTTACCAACGCACGGTGGCTTTAACGCCAATAAAGACATTATGTTAATGGCCCCAATCGCGGTTATTTTAATGTTTAGCTTGCGTGGTGTGGCTAACTTCGTGTCGACCTATTGTGTGTCGTACATGAGTGCTCAGCTCATTATGGATATGCGTCAACAAGTGTTTGAGCACTACCTACGTTTACCTGTGAGTTATATTGACCGTGAAAATAGCGGTAATTTGATTTCACGCGTTACGTTTGATACCGAGCAAATTGCTCGTGCATCAGGCAGTGCGTTGATTTCAATTGTCCGTGACAGCATGACGGCCATCGGTATGTTAGGCATTATGTTCTACTATTCGTGGAAATTGTCATTATGTATTTTGGTGATAGGCCCCATCATGGGTGTGGTTATCAGTGTAGTCAGTAAGCGCTTTCGCAAGGTGTCTAAGCAAATTCAATCTGCTATGGGCGGTGTAACCGCAACCACAGAACAGATGATTAAGGGCCATAAAAACGTATTAGTGTTTGGTGGACAAAAAACTGAGGTTGAACGCTTTTTTCAAGTTAACGATCGTAATCGCTACCAAAACATGAAGCTAGCGGTTGCACAGTCAATCAGCCAGCCGCTCATTATGGTGATTGGTTCATTCGCATTGGCGTTTGTGTTGTATGCTGCCACTTGGGATAGCATGAAAACCGATTTAACCGCTGGTACGTTCGCGGCTATTTTAGGCGCCATGTTAGCCATGCTACAACCGATTAAAAACTTAACCCGTGTTAATGCGGAATTTCAGCGTGGTATTGCCGCTTGTACCACAGTATTTGAATTATTAGACACTGCGCCAGAACCTGATAATGGCGTATTTAGTATTGATAGAGTTGAAGGTAAGTTGACCTTTGATAATGTGACATTTGCATATCCTGGCCAAGAAAAGTCTGCACTTAATGGGATTGATTTTGAAGTTAAGCCGGGTAAAACGGTTGCGTTAGTAGGGCGTTCTGGCTCTGGTAAATCGACCATTGCCAGTTTGATCACTCGCTTTTACGGTGATTTATCAACTGGTGATATCCGTCTTGATGACACCAGTATTTATGATTACCAACTAAAATCACTTCGTAATCAAGTCGCTCTAGTGTCGCAACAAGTTACCTTATTTAATGACACCATTGCCAATAACATTGCCTATGCCTACCCAGGTGAAGTGACTCGCGAACAAATAGTACATGCCGCAGAGTTAGCCTATGCCATGGAATTTATTGATACTTTACCTGAAGGCCTTGACACCCAAGTCGGTGAAAATGGTGTGTTGCTTTCGGGCGGCCAGCGCCAACGTATTGCAATTGCCCGTGCCATGTTACGTGATGCGCCAGTGTTAATTTTAGATGAAGCAACATCAGCATTGGATACAGAGTCGGAAAAAGCGATTCAAAAAGGCCTCGACAATCTTCGTCATAATCGTACTTCTATTGTGATTGCACATCGCTTATCAACCATAGAAAGTGCGGATGAAATTTTGGTTATTGACCAAGGTAAAATTGTTGAACGCGGTAACCACAATGAGTTAATTGCCCAAGCAGGTATTTACGCTAACCTTTACCAGATGCAGTTTAGCCAATAATGATCAGGTGGTTGTGATGCAACAGCTTATTCATCGCATTTGGTTCCAAGGTCATCAGGCAAAGTGGTTATTACTGCCGTTAGCTGGGTTATTTTGGTTAATATCTTATATTCGGCGGGTACTGTTTAGTTGTGGGCTTAAACAAGCACAAGTATTACCAGTTCCTGTAATCGTGGTAGGTAATATCACCGCAGGAGGCAGTGGTAAAACCCCGACAGTGATTTATTTAATTGAACTGTTACGCCAACACGGTTACAAACCAGGTGTAATAAGCCGAGGTTACGGGGTTAATCTCAATGGTGTTGTTGCTGTTAATCCGAATGCAAAAGCCTGTGATGTAGGGGATGAGCCTGCAATGATAGTGGCTCGCACTCAAGTCCCTATGGTTGTCGGCGCCAAGAGAGTTAGCGCTGCACAAACATTATTAGCAGACTTTGATGTTGATGTGATTATTAGTGATGATGGCTTACAGCATTATGCTTTAGGCCGCGATATCGAAATTGCTTTAGTGGATGGTGAGCGACGTTATGGTAATCATTGTTTGCTACCTGCAGGTCCTTTACGTGAAGGTTTGTGGCGTTTAAATTCTGTTGATTTTGTGATAAATAATGGCGGGCCAGCTTTTAACGGTGAGGTGTTGATGACACTCGAGCCGGCACCGCTTTGTCTGGTTGACAACAATCTACAAGATAAGTTTAATCTGCAACATAGTGTCGTTGCGATGGCGGGTATCGGAAATCCGCAACGTTTCTTTAATAGTATTAGCCAGTTAGGTTATAAAGTAGTACAAACAGTTGAGTTTGCAGACCACCAAGCATTTGATCAAAAGCAATTAAGTGAGTTATCCGCACAACATTCATTATTAATGACTGAAAAAGATGCGGTTAAATGTCGCGATTTTGCACAATCAAACTGGTGGTATTTACCTGTAAATGCGAAGCTTAACTCAGAATTTGATCACGCATTGTTGAGCCAATTACTGCAAGTGGCTCAAACTAAAAAAGGATTGTCTCATGGCATTTGATAAAAAATTACTCGAAATTGTGGCCTGTCCAGTATGTAAAGGAAAGCTAGATTACGATAAAGAATCGCAACAGTTAATCTGCAAGTTTGACAAGTTAGCGTATCCAATTACCGAAGGTATTCCGGTATTATTAGAAAATCGAGCAACAGCATTAGTGACTGAATAACATAGCCGTTGTGTAATAGAATATTGAATGATTAAGCGCCCGAAAGGGCGTTTTTATTTGTCTAAAAAAAGCCATTATATTGAATAAAAACATTATTTCTTCTCGACTATCAATATTTTCCTAGTTGCTCCGTTCATCTAACTATTTATTTATCGTGGTTATTTATGGTGTTTATTACGTGTTTTAGCTGATGATGAATTGATCAGCGATTCAAGCTGACTAACATTAATGGTAATGAAATGTATCTTTTGTGTTTTTAGTTTGTGTACAAGGTATGCATGAAGTTTTTATATAAGGCTAATATTGTTGAAAAAAAGCGAAAATCATTGGTTTTATTGAGTTCTATAAACGCTAGGAAGATAATTTAGTCATCAGTAATGGTGAGTCGATGACTAGGTTGTTTTATGACTGAGAAAGATGGTTTTCAACAACATGTAGCTAACGTTTATCGCGAGCATCGCGGCCAACGCGTGGTATCTTTTGAATATCAGGGTAAGCGTTATTGGTTGAAACAAGTTGAGCATCTTGCGGGGGCGATGCGTTTATTAAAACAAAACTCGGCGGCTGCATTACATAAAGAAATTGGTGTATTAAATACGTTAAGTCATTTAGGTGCACCAGTGCCTGCTGTGGTCGACTTTGGCGATGGTTACATGGTTGTCGAAGACGTAGGCTATACCATTAATAATATTCTAAACCATACTAGCCAAACTTTATGGCAACCGATTTTAAATGATGCCAGCATAGCCTTAGCAAAACTACACTGCATGCTGCTTGCCCATGGTCGCCCAGCCTTACGTGACATTAGCTGGCAAGAAGGTGAGGTTAGATTTATTGATTTTGAAGCGAATCAACAGCATATGTCAATTATCTCACAACAAGTTCGTGATTTGTTAGTGTTTATCCATAGTTTATATCGCTACATTGGACCTAATAATAGAGTGATTAACCAAGCAATAGCTTGTTATCGTTTGGCTGGCGGCGAAGCTATATGGCAAAAGGCCAAGCAGTTTTTAGCTTCTTGGCAGTGGTTATATTATTTCGCGAGACCTTTTAGACATACTGGCGGAAAAGATTTGAAGCCGGTGTATTGGGTATTGTGGCATTTCAGGCAAGTGCCTTTAACACCGATATAGCGGATGTATTTTTCTTTAAATACGCTGGTATTCAATACAAAAGCTTGCCTAGAACAACAAGCTTTTGTATGTAAGCCGACAGTGATATTGATTGGTATCCGTTAAGGGCTATCCATTTAAGGTTTTGCGGATAAGTCTTGATATAAGGTTTCTATCCACTTATCTGCAGAGATAAATTCCCAAGCCCAATTAGCATATTTTTCAGGAACACCTTGTTTTTTGATGGTGGCTAAATCATTACCCATTTCAATTTCACCACGCATCCAATTAATACTGTCATCAAGCATGTGTTTGAATTTTAGCAGTTCATTTTTATCGGCTAACGCGCCATGACCCGGTATAACCTTAGTTTTATTGTCTAAAAGGTCGAGGATGATACTGACATTTTCACGGTAGCCAGTTACCGATCCTCCCGCAGTTAAATCAATGTACGGGAAGCGGTCTTTAAAGTATAAATCGCCCATGTGAATAATATTCCCTTGCTTCCACATGACGACACTATCACCATCGGTATGTCCTGGACCTAAGTGAATCACTTCTAAGGTATCTTGATTAAAATGAATGGAGACATTCTCCTCATAGGTGATAGCGGGTAATGCTGACGCAGGAATATGGCTATCAGCTTTGAGCCGCTTGAGAACATTGTGATGAGCTAAGATAGAGCCTGTTTTACCAAAGTGGGCGTTTCCACCAGTATGGTCGCCATGGTAATGAGTATTAACGATGTATTTTGGCAGGCCTGGTTGAATGTCATTGAGTGCAGCGGTAATTTTATCGGCCAAAGGTGCAAATTGATCATCAACAATCAATATACCGTCGTCTCCGGCAGAAACTGCAATATTGCCTCCGGCTCCGATAAACATGTAAGTATTATTGTCTAGTTTGTTGGATTTAATGACCACATCACTGAACTTATCATCAGCAATAGCTGATGTTTGAGCTAACGCAAGCATGGCTAATGCACTTAGCCCGATGATATTACGTTTAAATAGTAGTTTCATGGCTATCCCTCATTGCTGTCATAGCAATTATTTTTATTATTAATACTGCCTAGCGTAACAAGTTGATCACTTATCGTGCAACAATTTCTAGTACAACAATTTTTCGTCAAATAAAATCTATTCAAGTGAACTACTTACCGACGGCGCTTCGTGTCAAACAGAAGTTTTTCTCGACTATTTTGATAAAACTACACTTCGTCAATGCTTACTAAGCTGATTAAGTATTCAGCTTAGTAAGCATTGACGAAGCGCCAGCAAAGCTGAAGTGCAGGACTATTTAGTCCAAGGCAGCAGTTTTTGGGCAAATGTATTGGCTAGTCCTAATCTAATAGCGGCTTTATGTCGCACGAGATATAACGCTTGGTAGCATAATGGTACTAAATATAGGCTGGTGACGGTTGAAAAGGTTAATCCACCGATAATGGCAATGGCCATTGGCGAATAAGGTGGCCCACCACCACCTATTTGAGTGTCACCCATTGCTAACGGCACTAATCCCAATACTGTGGTTGCAACCGTCATTAATACCGGACGCAAACGAGTAATACACACGTTAACAATGGTATCACTTAGCTTATCCAAATCAGGTGTCATCTGATTAATCTGGTCTACCAGAACAATACCGTTATTGACCACAATACCCATCAAAATGAGTATGCCTATCATCGACATCACCGACATTGGTGTACCTGTTAGCCACAATGCCCAGAATACACCTGTAATTGAGAACATAATTGAAGTGATAATGGCTGTTGGTAATAGCAGTGACTCAAATAACGCCGCCATGACGATATAAATCATCGCAATTGCCAATATCATATTCACCACCATGATTGACTGATCTTCATCCTGGCGTTCAAAACCACCGCGTAATGAGTAGCCGTAACCGTATGGGAAATTCACCGAGTCCATCACCTGAGTGATTTTGGTTTGTGCTTCTTCGGTAGTGAGTTCTTCAAGGTTTGCGCCAATGGATAAAGCCGTTTGGCGATTAAAATGACGAATAGTATCAAATCGAGGTACCACGGTTGCTTCAGCTAAACTGTCCAGGGTATAAACTCGGTCACCTTGGCGAATAATCGGCAGTTGCTTAAGCTTTTCTAAAGAGTTCTGCCAGCTTTTGTCGTAGGCCAGTTCGATGCGTAGTTCGCCGCTAGGATCATGGCGAAACGAACGTAACTGCGAACCTCTTAAGGCAATGGCAATGTTCGATGCTATATCGCTTAAGGTTAAATCCAGACGGGCTGCCATTTCTCGGTTGATTACCACCACAACTTCTTGTTGGGCGCCATTCACTTCCGAGCGCACATCGACTAAGCCTTCAATATTGTCGAGCAATGGCATCACTTGTTCACTGATGCGAATTAATTCCGTTGTTGAGCGCCCTGTTAAGGTTACACGAATGCCATTATTTTCATTACCCCAACCAAATTGTGGCGTGGCAATCGAAAATTTAGGAAATCCTTCGCGGATCATTTTCTTTAACTCACCAATGTCTATAGGGATGTCTTTTTGCAATAAAATGGTTGATTGTGCATCTTGCGGGGCGTAGTAACTGTAAACCGCATCAATATAAAACTTGTCTTTATTGCTGTATAAATACGTTTCCATGCTATTAATCATGGCTTCGGTCACCGCTAGATTATGGCGACCTTCTAGCTGGTAATTAATGTATAAACGGTCATTACCTTCGCCATCTCCTTGATCTTGTTGCACCATACTTAATGGCAATGCTGTTGATACCAACAATGCCACTGCGATGACACCAGAACGTTTTGGTCGGGTTAATATCCACGTGAGGCTACGTTGATAAAAACGCCCTAAGCGATTGTTGTCATTAGCGGCCTGCACTTCAAAGTGAAAGTGGTTGAGCATCAGTGGGATTAATGTTTTCGCTACCAATAATGAAGCCGCTAGCGAGATACAAATGGCCACAGCAACATGTTCTAAAAAGATGGTCAGTTGCACTTTTACGCCGAAAATATTCGGTAAAAAAACAATGGCGGTGGTTAATGTACCTGCTAAAACCGCCAAAGAGACTTTTTCAACGCCAGTTAACACGGCTTGTTGGTTGGCTTTTATCTGACAAGTGTCGTCAATATGCCCAGCTTGTTTCTCTTGTAGCACGCTTTCGGTGACGACAACCGCATTATCAATCAACATGCCGACGGCTAATAACAATCCCATCATCGATAAAATATTTAAGCTGTAGCCTAAAAAGTACATACCAGCCAATGTCATACATAATGAAATCGGCACTGATGAGATAACTACTAAGGTCATTTTAAGGTTACGCAAAAACAGAAACAGCACCCCAAATGACAGTACCGCACCCATTAAGCCAGACAGTAATAAGTCTTTGAGTGAGGACTTAACGCCATAGGCTTGGTCTTCCATGATAAACAGTTTGATGCCATTAAATTGCTGATCTTGCTTAACCTGTTCGATAACGCTTAGTACACGGTCAGACACCTCAACTAAATTGGCACCAGATTCCTTAAATACATCAATACCCACCGCATATTTTTGATCTAAATGTCGGCCTTCAATTTTCTCGGGCAGGGCATAGCTCACCATCGCAATATCTTGCAGGCGAATACCCGGCACTATCACCAGATTATTGATATCGTCAAGGCTGGTAAATTCACCTTTTGGTGAGACTTGATACACCCTTGAGTTTTCTCTTAGGGTACCTGCACTGATGACAAAGTTTTCTGCCAGTAAACGCGATCGTAAATCGAGGATATTAAGGCTTGATGCGACCAATTTATCTGCATCAAGTCGGATTTCAATCTGCTTTTGTTCAACGCCATAAAGGGTGACTTTTGATACGCCGTCAACGCGTTCAAGCGGCTTACGAAGCTGTTTGTCTAACAAATCAAATGCATTAGAGAGTTCGCGCTCGCTTGATATGCGAATGGTTAACACCGGCATATCGGCGGTTGAGAACTGTTGGATCATGACGCGCTCAACATCTTTTGGTAATAAATGCCTTACCGAGTCAATTTTCTCGCGCGCTTCTAGGCTTTTGGTGGCAACATCTTCACCCCATTTCATGTTGAGCTGAATAAACGCACCGTCTTGGGTTGAATCTGATCGCACCTCTTCTATGCCGCTCATGGTAGCAAGTGACTCTTCCAGCACTTTAGTGATGTCGCGTTCAACTTCTGCAGGGCTGGAGCCTTTGTACGGAACTTGCACCACAATTTGTGGAATATCAATTCCTGGAAACATTTCTAATGGCAGCATTCTACTGGCCGCCATGCCAAACAACATAATGGCCAAGAAAAACATGCAGGTGGTGACGGGGCGCTTTATCGCCAGTTGAGTTATGTTCATGCTGGCGTCTCCGCTGTATTAAACTCAACGTCGCTTTGGGTATATTGTTTACGATCAAATAGCGCATATAGAGCTGGAATAACTAACAATGTAAGCAAGGTTGACATGCTTAATCCGAAAATGACTGTAATGGCCATTGGCGCACGAACTTCACTGCCATCGCCAATGCCTATTGCCATTGGTAATAAACCTAAGGTAGTGGTTAGGGTTGTCATCATGATAGGACGTAAACGAGATTGCGCGGCATCATTAATCGCGGTCAGTTTATCAATACCTTCTTGGCGCAATTGATTAATACGGTCAACCAATACAATCGCATTGTTGACCACAATACCTGCTAGCATGATTAAGCCAATAAATACCACTACGCTCAAATGGGTCCCGGTAATGAATAAACCCACAATACTGCCGGCAACGGCCATTGGAACAGCGATTAAGATTAGCAGTGGATGCAACAATGATTCAAATTGGCTGGCCATTACTAAATACACTAGGAAGATAGCCAAAACGAGGGCTATTTTCAATGAGTCAAATGAGTGCTCCATTTCTTCATTTTGGCCGCCAAATCTGGCCTGAATAGAACTTGGTAGCTGCTGTTTAGCCAGTATCTGCTGGGCTTCAATTACCGCTTCGCTTAAGTCACCGTAAGCCAAATTAGACGACACAATAGCGACTCGTTGTTGACTGATACGATTAATCGCTGAAGGACCAATTTGTAAATCGATAGTGGCAATAGCACTTAATGGAATAGGTTGGGCGCTATTGGGATTAATAATTAACGATTCAATGTCGCTGATTTGATCGCGTTCGCTTAATTCACTGCGCACCAAAATATCCACTTTACGATCGCGTACCGTAAACTGGCTGGCAATAGTACCACCGACACGTTGGGCTATGCGGTTAGCAACTGTCGGAGCATCCATCCCCAGCGCGGCTAAACGGGCATGGTCAAAGCGAATACTGATCTCTGGTTGGCCATCGCGTAAGGTCGTATTAATGTCACTAAAGCGGTCAGAATCAGACAAGGCATTAACCAGTTGGTCTGCACTTTGTTTGAGTTGAGCTAAATCATAACCCGATAGCTCAATTTCAAGCGGGGTTTTAAAGCTGAATAATTCAGGGTGTTCAATTTGAGCCTCTAGTTCAGGAATGTTTTTTGCTGTGTTACGCAATACCTGGCTAACCGCATTAAAGGCTAAAGGGTCTGCGAGTACCACTTGTAATCGGCCCCAGTTTTCACCACCTCTTGCAGTATCCGATGTCATTAACCCACCGCTACCGGCTTGACTATAGGCGTGTTTCACATCTTTACGGTCTTTAATCGACAGGGCTAGTTGTTGTAATACAGCATCAGTTTCACTGACTTCGGTGCCTGGTGGTAATAATACTTCGACATAAAATTCTCCTTGATTCATCGGCGGGATTAGCTCAACACCTAATTTAGGCAGCAAACAGCTTGACGCTAGGGTCACCAATAGTGCTAACACAATGGTTAACACTTGGTGGCGAAGAGCGTGATGTAATACACGGAAATAGATTGATTCGACTATGCGGTATAAGTAGTTAAAACCAGCGCAGATGGGTTTGAGCAACAGTCCAAATACACTACTTACAAAACGGCTAATGACAATAATTGCGGTTAACAATCCTGAAGGCAAATAGCTAAACAAGAGTTTAAATGGAAAGCTCAGCACAGCCAGTAAGTAATAGGCCACTTTTCCTTTTCGGCTAGTGGGTTTAGGTTTTTGGGCGACTTCAATAGGTTGCGGCAGGCTAGTAAAACCTTGACGTGATGCCAACATGGGAATGGCTGTTAAGGCAACAAATAATGAGGCGAGTAGGGCGAACGTGACTGTGAGCGCTTGGTCGGCAAATAAGGCTCCTGCAATGCCGTCTACAAACACTAAAGGGACAAATACCGCCAGAGTGGTGAGTGTTGAAGCAAAAATGGCGCCTGAGACTTCTTTACATCCTGTGACGGCAGCTTCAACTTTACTCATGCCTTGAGATTTATAACGGTCTATGTTTTCTAATACCACAATGGCATTGTCGACCAATAAACCAATCGCTAACGCAATACCACCTAACGACATAATGTTTAAGCTGATATTGGCAAAATACATCATGTTAAAGGTGGCAATAACCGAAAAGGGGATCGAGATGGAAATAATTAATGTGGCAATAATGTCCCGTAAAAACAGGTAAATTACCAGCATCGCCAGTAAGCTGCCAAATAACGCTGCCGATGTCACTTCATTGACTGCGCTTTCAATAAACTCAGATTGGTCGTAAATTACTTTTAACTTATTGTGTTCATTAGCTAGATTGATTTTTTCAAGTTCAGATCGTAGCTTTTGTGCAACAGCAACGGTATTGGCGTCACCTTCTTTGTATATGGCTAGTTCAATCGATTCTACTTCGCCGATGCGAGTAATATCACTGCGTTCTTTGTAGGCATCACTAATCACCGCAATATCAGATAATCTGACTAACGTTTGGCCATCACGATAGATAATCACTTGACCTAGTTCATCTAAAGAATTGAATTGATTTAAGGTTCTGACCAAGTATTCTTTATCACCCTGAATCACTTTACCTGCTGAAAGGTTGATATTTTCTTCATTTATTCGACGTTTAACCTGATCGGCATTAAGATTCAATTGACTTAGTTTTTGTTGATTTAATTCAATATGAACTTCTTGCTCCAACCCACCGGATAACCTTACAGCAGCAACACCGGATAAGGCTTCTAAACGTCGTTTTAACTCTTCATCAGCAAAAGTTCGCATTTGCTTTAACTGCTCCGCATCGGCATTGGGTACAGAAAAAGCTAAGCGCATGATGGGATCAAGATTGGGGTTAAAACGCAGTAATAATGGCTTATTAATGTCTAAGGGCAGCTCGATAGTGTCGATTTTTTCACGCACTTCAAGGCTAGCCATATCCATATTGGTGCCCCATTCAAACTCGAGCACAACATCAGACATGCCAGAACGTGAAATTGAGCTTATTTTCCGCAGTCCTTTGACTACGCCAACGGCTTCTTCAATTGGCTTTGATACCAGTTGCTCAATTTCAACCGGAGCAGCTCCGTCATAGGCTGTGCGTATGGTCACGCTGGGATAGCTTAAATCGGGTAATAGTTTTACCGCGAGGCGAGAAAACCCGACCATACCAAAAAGCATCACAGCGAACATGAACATCCATACAGTGACGGGGCGTTTAACCGAAGTGTTTATTATTGACATTATCCCGCTCCGTTATCGAATAGCTGCGAAGCTAAGTGGGGTAATAATTTCCACTAATGATTGATCTTTGAGGTTCTGCTGGCCCCGGATGACAATTTGTTCGCCATCTTCAACACCCGATAAAATTTCAACCGTGTTATTTTCACGATATCCCAACGTGACTTCACGTCGTTGTGCCTTGGTGTCTTTTATCACATATAAAGCTTGAGTGTTGTCTTGGTTGATTAATGCGTTATAAGGCACGGTAAGTACATCACGATGGGTGTCGTATTTAAGTTCAACCCGAGTAAACATACCCGCTTTTAATGTAGCATCTTGATTTGGCACGGCTAATGTCACTTTAAACGTACCGCTTTGAGCATCCACTATTGGACTAATGCGCAGTACTTTTGCATCGATAATATGGGCAGCGCTACCTTGATGTTGTTGAATAATACTGGCTTGTTGACCAACTCGTAAACTTGCAAGCTGTTGTTCTGGTAAGTGTAATATGCCGTGAAGTTGGTCTTGATTGACAACATAAAATAACTCTTGGAACTCTTTGGCCATATTGCCCGTTTTAACATAACGTGCAGCAACGACACCATTAATAGGCGAGGTGATTTGGCTTTCTTTAACTTGCAGTTCTGCTAAGTCACGCTGTGCTTTAGCAGCTTGCAGGTTGAACTCGAGTTTGGCCATCTGATCCTGGCTAATAAACTCTTTGTTGTTCATTTTGTTTAAACGATTTAATTCTTGCTGAATAATCTGCACTTCGGCTTCTGAACGATTGAAATCATAGCGTTGACGCTTGGCATCAATTACCGCAAGTATTTGTCCTTTGGTAACCCGATCGCCTTCTTCAACGTTAATCTTTTCGATTATCCCAGCAATGCGGCTCATCACATGAGACTCTTCAGGTGCTTCAAGTGTGGCGGTGGTGCTGTAAAAAGACGATACATTGCCTGTGGTGACCAGTGCTGTTTCAACCGGAATAGCAAATTTTTCATCTTTTTTTGTTTGCTCTTCTTCGCCGCTGCAACCACTCAATACTGCAATACAAAGTAAAGGAATTGCCATTTTCTTCATGCTGATGAACCTATCCATGGGGTACCTGCTAATGTTATATTTTTTGAATTAAATGACGCTAATGTACTTATTGTTATTCTTAAGCGAGTTAACGTCACGTTATCATTTGTAACTAATGTTAATTAAATACAACATAGCACTAACTGTGCCACTTTTTATAGTGTATAAATAACAATGGTTTATAGTATTTTTAGTTAAGGGTTAGCGAAATTGACAATGTTAAGGTAGTGAAAATAATTAACATTTGGTGTGATTGGTTATTTATGTATTTTCGTGTTGTAGAAATAAACAGATTTATTGTTATCGATAAATGGAAAATAGTTTAAAAGGGAAGCGTAAATGAAAAAAACAACATGGTTAGGTACGATGGCATCAGTTTTATTATTGTCTTCATGCAGTATGCTGGTGAGCCAGCAGTCGGGAAAACAGTCTGTCTCGAGCAGCCTGATGGACTTTTTGTATCCTAATAAAGATGACCGTTCAGCACATAGCGCCGAAGTTCCATTGCTCACATTACCGGTAAAAGTCGGTATTGCCTTTGTACCGTCTACAGGCTTTCAAAAAGAGGCCGTGCATAGTAAGGACCAATATGAATTACTTGAAAAAGTGAAAGCGGCTTTTGTCCAATATGATTATATTGATCGCATTGAAGTTATTCCGAGTACTTATCTTGCTGGTGGTGATGGTTTTAACACATTAGAGCAAGTTGGGCGTTTATATGATGTCGACGTAATGGCCTTGGTGTCTTACGATCAAGTGACTCAGTCGGTAGAGAATAATGCCGCGTTATTGTATTGGACAATCGTGGGGATGTATGTGATTCCGGGCAATGAAAATACCGTACAAACATTTGTCGATACGGCAGTATTTGACATTAAAAGTAGGAAAATGCTCTTTAGAGCGCCAGGGATCAGTAAGCTTGAAAAACGCACTACTGCCATAGGTATTGATGAAACCTTAGCAGAAAAATCGATGCAAGGTTTTGATCTAGCGGTCACTGATATGACTAAAAACTTAGATGATGAGTTAGCTCGATTTAAGGTGAGAGTTAAAGAGGAGAAAATTGCCAAGGTGGAACATAGTAATAATTACAGCGGCGGGACAATTGATATTCGGTTTGGTTTACTATTATTGATAATGTTATTCATTCGATTAAGATTAAGTAAGGGTGTTGAACGCTAACCTCACTGGGGACTATGTTCAATTGACTATGCTTAAGTATCTATTTCCAATGAGCAGTGATTAATCGTTGAGTCACGTTTTTCGGTTAATCATTTTTATACTGTCAATTTTTAGAAGTCGTTTTATCTGTGATGCGCGTTAACGCAGCACAATTATCTTCAGTATGGGCTCTGTCGTGTGACTAAAATTTCCAAATAAATTTAGAGAATCCATGTTTAGTCCAGATATTGACAATAATATAAGTAAGCAGGTTTTTTAGATGGAATAAGGAGCGATATAACTGAGGTTTGTTGATAAATTATTGAATCTCAGCTTTGTAATAAGCTGAGATTCAATAATAAGTATAATAAATACACTTGAATTACAGTATTTTATTAATACTTTAATTCATTTTTTATGAAGATTTATTCGTAATGGAAAAGTTAACCCGACGAGTCTTAGAACGCTCAGAACTGGTTAATTTTACACCGTTATCTTCAATAACTTTAGTAGTCGAAATTAATTGGTCGTTAGATGTGCCCAAAGAGATTAAAAACTCCACTAAACCATCAGCACGACGCTGTGCCAACGCTTTATTGTATTTAACTGTGCCTTTGTCATCTGTAAAGCCCTGAACATTTAGTTCTTTATCAGAATTATTGGCGAGGTAAGTCGCAACGCAAGACATGTGAGTATCAAGCTTACTGTATGACTTATCACTATTAACTTCGAAATACACAGGTGTGAACCCAATAATCATTTCATTATCTGTTTGTAATGTATATTCAATACACTCTGGAGAAATAGAAAATGTTTTGATTGGTTCAGATACAACGACAGGTGCTGATTGACAACCCGCAAGTGTTAATAACGCAATAACAGGTAATGAAAGATTGACGCGTTTCATATTTGTTTAATCCTTTAAAAATGTGGTCCATTAAAAAGAAATCGTAAATTACCGATAATGTTTTATTGGGTCAATAGAAAAACTGTTTTTTAGTTAATTAGATGTTTATTTTAATATTAAAAACATACTTTTTAATGTTTTTAGATTTTAATACATACTAATGGGTGGTTTATTTTAATGAATTTATTTAAAAGTTATTAAGCAAGTTTTTAAATGTTGTTTTTTGCATTTTCTTGCTGCAACATATTGGGGTAATTTTGATTCACTAGGAAGATAGTTTACATACTTTAGGATAATATTAAGGGATTAACCTGTACTTATGGATAAGAGTAAAGCACCAAATCACTTTGCTGAAGATAAAACAGTTGTGGCAGGATTTGAACATTCTGGAAATAATAATAAAGTTAACTTGATTGGGAAGTGTTTCAAAAATCGCTATTTAATTGAGTCGAAAATTGGTCATGGTGGTATGAGTGATATATACCGCGCCAAAGATCTCTATTTGGAGTCATTAAACGTAACAGAACCTTTTGTTGCGATTAAAGTATTATTATCTCAGATATCGGATATACCCGAAGCTCAGCAAGTCCTTATCAAAGAGTCAGTACAAACTCAAAAACTATCTCATCCAAATATCATCAGAGTTTATGATGTAGATACCGATGATGGCTTTCACTTTATGGTGATGGAGTGGTTAGATGGCGAATCATTAGACCAAGTGATCAAACGTTCAAAACCATTAGGCATCAACTTCAAAGGATCAATGAAAATCATTGATCAGATTGCTTCTGCATTATCGTATGCTCATCAACAAGGTATTGTCCATACAGACTTAAAGCCATCAAATATCTTCCTCACTCGCCAAGGGAACATTAAAGTTTTTGATTTTGGCGTTGCGAAAAACTTACAGCAAAGAGAGGACCGATACGCATTTGCCGAAGTCGACCAAGACTCTCCTTTAACAGGTTATACCCCAGCTTATGCTAGTTTTGAGCAGTTATCTGGAGAAGATGCCTGCGCGGCAGACGATATTTTTGCTTTTTCGTGTATTAGCTATGAGCTACTAACAAGTAAACATCCTTATAACCGTGTAGCTGCAAATGAAGTTGATATCACCAACAATAAGTTGATTAAACCAAAAAATATTAGTTCACGATTATGGCCTATGTTGAAAAAAGGTCTCGCGCTTAAAAAAGTACAACGTGCGCCTTCCATCGAGCTAATTATCAATAAGTTCCACAGTAAAAGTTGGCCACTACTCACCGCTATTGCTGCAGGTGCTGTACTTGTGATCAGTGGGTTTCAAATTCAACAGTATTATCAGGTTCAATTAGACGACTTACAGAGTAAAGTCGCTCTGACAAATAAGGCCAAAAGCGAAGTTCAAGCATTTGAATTTATTCCTGCTTCAGCGTTATTAGCCCAGATAGAAGATATTCCAGAAGATAAAACGCTAATTAAGAATGGTTTGTTAAAGACGCATCAATCTGAAGTGTTGGATATTGTTGAGCAACGTATTGCTTCTTTACCGAAAAGCGATAATGGTCTGTATCAAGATTATGAAAAAATAGCACAAGTTATTAATGATATAGAACGATTTTATCCTGATTCAGTTCGCTTACTACAAATGAAAAATCAAGCTGAGAGAAGTAAACAATCTGTTGTAGATGCACTGTCTGAACGATTAAGTCTTTTATTATCTCAAGCCCGTTATAACGAACAGGGAAGTAATAATATTCAAGCCATTGTTGAAGGGTTAACGTTTGTCGAACCTGGATATGCATACACCGCCAGCAATGAAGAATACACTCTCTATGCAAGCACATTTAATAACGCCTTAAAGAAACATGATATTACTCAAATTGATGGGTTGATTACTACCGGCGAATATATTTTTGCAAACTATCCAAAAGCTAAGTCATTAATTGAATATGGCGCTGAATTAAAAGTGGCGGTTAAAAGGTTAAATGACTATCACGATTTAACGGCAAAAGGTAAAACTGCCAGCTATCCATACGATGCTGCTGAAGTTTATTACCGAGATACATTTAATCAATTAACCGTGAGGTTGGATGCGATTGATAATCCGAAAGACTTACATGAGTTTGATAAAGAAGTTAGGGGGCTCGCCACGAATTTACCTGATGACTTTGAACCCTTGCTAACGCTTGATAAACGTTTAGCCGCTTCATTTTTACGCCAAGCAAATGTGTATCTTGATAAGCAATATCTGAAGACAGCCAGAGAGTTATTTGCCAGAGGAAATGAAATGTATGAACGTCTCAATGGTGTTCAACGCTTATAACTCACTGGGTATGATGGCTAGTCAATAAGTTGATGAAGGAAGATGTAATAGAAATGGAATTATCGCTAGAGATTGTGAGTTATCACAGGTTATCCCCTGAGCAAGTCATAACAAAAGATGTCACAGACACCTTAACGTTAGGGCGCTCTGATGTATGTGACTGGCACATGCCTGATCCTGAAAAAGTGGTATCTGGTACTCATGCTCGGATCATTAAGCGCAGTGATGACTTTTTCATTGAGGATTTATCAACCAATGGGTTATATGTCAATCGGGCTGTCGAAGCGTTAGGCGCCAATCGTGAACATAAAATTGAACACGATGATTTGTTCACTTTTGGTGATTATGAGATCAGCGCGAAGTTACAAATGTTAAATGTGACCTCCAATAGTCATGTTCAGCAAGATGTACATGACGCACCGCCAGTAGCGACTTTGCAGCAAAATAAAGTCATTCCAGCAGCTTCTTCTTCATCAATGCTTGATACTGGGTTTGAGTCCGATTTAGCAGGATTTGATTCTGCTATGTTATTGAACCAATCTCGACAACAATCAGCAGGTCTCTCGCAGATTAACGCTGATTTACAAGACCATTTTCAACCACCTGTTGCCATTCCAGAAGAATGGGATAAAGATATTTTTGGGCAAGGCTCTCAAGCTCATACACAAGCAGATACCCGGTCTGCTGTTCCGCAAGAGCCCATGCCTCAGGTTTCTCAAGCTTCAGTTAACCCTATCAAAGTGCCTGAAGTTGTAAAAGCTGAGGTAAAAAAAGTGGCCCCCGAGGCACCCAATACCAAGGCGTCAGTTAGTACTCTGGTAAGCCCAGCATCTGCATTAAGCAAAGCATTTTTCCAAGGTTTGGGAGTCAATGAACACGATTATGTCAATGTGTTAACTGAAGAATTGATGTTTGAACTGGGCCAAAGCATGCAGTTTATGTTGACAGGACTGATGGAATCACTACGTCAACGTTCAAAGCTGAAGACTGAGTTTAGGATCAATCAAACGACATTCCAGCAGCGTGAAAATAATCCATTGAAATTTTCGGCCAATATTGATGATGTATTTCAAAATTTATTTTTAAGGAAAAGTGCGAGTTTCTTGTCATCTCAACAAGCTATCACCGAAGCTTTTAATGACGGTCGAAAGCATGATACCGCGTTAACTGCAGGCACATTAGGCGCTATCCGTGGATTGCTAAATCAATTAGATCCTGAATTTATTGAAGCCAAAAGTCAAAATCAGTCGCTTACAGACATGTTAGTGCCGGGACAGAGACAAATGCGCCAATGGAAGGTATATAAAAGCTTACATTCCAATTTAAAAACAGAGTTTATGCAAGACAGTGCTGCCGCATTATCAGATGATTTTGTTAAAGCATACGACAATAAAATTAAAACATTATAAATTATTAAGGGCTAATAAATGAAATTGAAGTTAGGTCTATATCAAATTGTATTAGTAAGCTTTTTATTACTTAACTCTGGCTGTAAAACGATTAATGCTGTCGTCCCACCATCGACAGACATTACCTTTAATGCCAGTGCTGACATTAATCCAGACATTAACGATCGGCCATCACCAGTGGTGGTGAAAATATTTGAATTATCATCAAGAACTATCTTTGATACTCAAGATTTTTTTACCCTTGATGAGTCAGCAGAAAATGTGCTTGGTCCAGATCTTATTCGTAAGGATGAGCTGGAATTACAACCATCAGAAACGCGTGAGTATGCCATGACATTGGGACAAAACACACGATTTGTTGGTGTTATTGTCGCATACAGAGATATTGATTCATCTCGTTGGCGTTCAGTCGTCGCAGTCGATCCTACTGGTTATGATGATGTTGTTATCAATATAGAAAAAATAGCAGTTTATAACTCTGAAAAATAATTGTTGTGAATAAATAGGGAAATTATGAGCGATTTTAGCCCAATAGCATGGACAGAGGGCATGTTTCTTCGTCCACAACATATGCAGCAGCAAGAACGTTTTTTGCAACATCAACAAGCGCGAACTGCCAAGAATAACAACCCACTTGCTTGGGGGATTGTGAGCTATGAAGTCAATTATGGCCTACTTCCACTGGGGCAATTTGGATTAGACCGCATCGATTGTGTTTTTCCAGATAACACCTTGGCTTGTCTTCCTGAGCAGAGTCCGTTACCAACGGCTATTACTGTCCCAGCAGGTACATTGGACCAACTTGTCTATCTTGTTCTTCCCGTTGCGAAAAGCAATGGGATGAATATTTCATCTTCTGAACAAAATCAAATTACTCGTTACAGCTATGAAGATCACAACATTGTTGACACAAGCGTTGGGTCCGATGCAATGGAAGTGCTGCAAGTTGCCAAATTAGATTGTCGGTTAAAGTTACAAAGTGAAGACCGATCAGGTTATGTTTCAATCGCGATAGCTCGAGTTATTGATGTGTCTGAAGAGGGCGTGATTCGATTAGATAAAAAGTTTATTCCGGCATGTATTGGTATTGAACACATCAAAACCTTAATGAGTATGACAACTGAAGTCACCGGTATGATTAATCAGCGCGCAGAAGCCATTGCGGGTCGCTTAAGTCAATCCCAAGGGACTTCTAGTTCGATAGCAGACTTTTTAATGTTACAACTTTTAAATAAGTACCAACCCATTTTCGAACATTATGGTGTGGTTAATCACATTCATCCGGAATTGCTATTTCGCACACTCATTAGTTTTTCTGGCGAACTTTCAACGTTCAGCAGCCCCAACAAGCGACCGCCAAAATTTCCAGTCTATCAACATGACAATTTAACCTATGTATTTAGTAATACTATGGTAATTGTAAATCATGGGTTAAGTAGCGTATTGGAGCAAAGTGCTACAGAGCTGATCCTAGAAAAGACCAAATTTGGTGTATATTTCTCGACGATTGCAGATAAAAGTATGCTTGATAATGCTGAGTTTATTCTTGCTGTTAAAGCAAATGTACCGCATGACGAGCTTCGCCAACGCCTACCTTCGCAAATTAAAATAGGGTCAGTTGAAACCATTCGAGAGCTGGTAAATAACCAATTACCAGGCATTGGAATATCCAACCTCCCAGTAGCACCAAGACAGGTGCCATACCATGCTGGTTATCACTATTTTCAATTAGATAAAAACAACAGCCATTGGATAAAGCTTAAATCAAGTGGCGGTGTAGCGATGCATATTTCTGGTGCTTATCCAGAGTTACAAATAGAACTTTGGGCTGTGAGTATTTAACGCCAAAACATTAAGGATAATTTTGTGAACGATAAAACCATCGTTAAACCTCGCCCAGGGAAAGGGTCGGGTATGGCTGGCAATAAAACAAAAGTCGATGATGATAGTCAGAAAACCTTGATCCAAGATCATCGTGCCGATAATCGCGACAACCGATCGCAACTAAGCTTATCGCAAAACCCAATCGTTGATTTTGCGGGTACGCTTTTATCTATTTGTACTCAGTTACGAAATAGTACCGAGCATGATGATGTCAATACTTTACGGGTGCATTGTGTCGAACTCATCAAGAATTATGAGCAACAATTGCGTAATGCAAATTTAGCGTCAGATGACATTAAGTCTGCACGATATTGCTTGTGTTGTTTTATTGATGAAGTAGTTCTCAATACGCCTTGGGGAGAGCAAAGCTATTGGGCATCAGACAGTTTGCTTTCTACTTTTCATAATGAAACTTTAGGTGGTGAATATTTCTATACCTTGCTTGAAGCATCACTTCGTCATCCTTCTGAAAAGTGTAATTTACTTGAGTTGATGTATTTATGTTTAACTCTTGGTTTTGTTGGCAAAATGAGAGTTGAGCCTCAAGGCGATCAAAAATTAGAAGCATTACGTGAAAAAACGTATTTAGCCATTCAATCTTGCAAAGGCGATTTTCATAGAGAGTTATCACCAGGATGGCGACAGAATATTGTGCCTAATTTAACTTTTCAGCAGCCATTTCCTTTATGGGTTATCGGGGCATTATTTGGTGTGGTTACTTTATTTATCTATATGGGTTTTAGTTACAGCATCAACAATTACTCATCAGAAGCTTATAAAGAATTGACTTCGATTGTGCCTTGGGAAAAAACCATTGATGCGCAACAACAAATTAGTCGTGATGAAGCATTATTACTGCAACAACTATTACAAACCGAAATTGGCAAAAATTTACTCGAAGTAGAACAATTAAGCGATCGTGTGAGAATCCGCATTGGGGCGACTGAACTTTTTGCTTCTGGTAACACTCAACCCCGGTCAGATTTTGAAGCGATTTTAGCCAAAATCGCCCTGACGTTAGAGAGTACCGATGGCAAAATTTTGATCACCGGTCATACCGATGATGAACCCATTTTTACCTCTAAATATCCATCAAATTGGCATCTTTCATTAGCAAGAGCAACGTCGATTGCGAACGTTCTGGCTAATAGCGCATCGCTAAGTGGCCGATTGTGGCCTGAAGGTCGTGGTGAGTCTGAGCCCCGAGTGGTGAATGACAGTGAACAGAACCGCGCGTTAAATCGTCGAATCGAAATCGACTTATTGTTTTAGTGTGACACAAAGGAATCGCATCAATGTCTTTAAAATCAATTGGCAAAGGAATTGTCGACACACTTAAGTCTAAATGGGCAATTACCATAATAGGTTTTTTATGTTTGGCTTTACTTATTTGGTTTGGTGGTCCTTTAGTGGCTATAGCTGGGTATGAACCATTAGCATCAGCAGCAACAAGGGTTATCTTGCTATTGGTTATTGTTATTATTTTTGGTGCCATTCACTTTACTCGACAACTCAAGAATAAAAAACAAAGCGAGAAAATGGTTGATAGCTTAATTAACGGTGAAGAGGGTAACTCTGTGACCGGTGATGACTTAGCCAAAAGTGAAATCACTGTTTTACAGAATAAAATGACCCAAGCGTTAGATATTCTTAAAAATACCAAGCTAACTAAAAATAAAAGTATTTACGAATTACCTTGGTACATCATGATTGGTCCACCTGGAAGCGGAAAAACCACCGCTATTCAGCATTCAGGTCTTGAATACCCATTAAAAGAAAAAATGGGTGTAGATATGATTGAAGGCGTTGGCGGCACAAGACATTGTGATTGGTGGTTTACCAATAAAGCAGTATTAATTGATACGGCGGGTCGTTATACCACTCAAGATAGTCATGTAAAACAAGACTCTCGGGCATGGCAAGGTTTTCTGGGGTTATTGAAAAAATACCGCCCAGTTCGTCCTATTAATGGGGTGATAATCAGCATGGGTATGTCTGATTTATTAAACCAAACCAAGACTGAGAGAAACTTACATGCGCGAGCCATTAAGCAGCGTTTACAAGAACTGCAAAATCAACTGGGTATGACTTTTCCGGTATATGTTTTATTTTCTAAATCAGATTTAGTTGCCGGTTTTAATGAGTTTTTTGATGATTTAACCAAAGAAGATTGTGAACAAATTTGGGGTATTACCTTCCCATTAAATGCAGATACAGAAGACACTGATATTGTTAGTTCATTTAATAAAGAATTTCATGATTTATTATTAAATTTAAATGCAAGATTAAATAGCCGCCTAAAAAACGAACGCGACCTAGAGCGTCGTGCGGCCATCTATGAGTTCCCAAAGCAGCTTCGGTTATTACAGAGCTCAGCAGATGATTTTCTTAAAGAAATCTTTGCGCCTAATGCATATGAAGAAGCACCGCTATTGCGTGGTGTTTACTTAACCAGTGCAACTCAAGAAGGTACGCCAATTGATCATCTTTCTAGTCACTTATCCAGTGGCATTAAGAGTAAAGCTAAAACCTTCGCAGCAAATAAACAACGCAGCTATTTTATTAAACGCCTGTTAGAAGACGTTATTTTTCCAGAGAAAAATTTAGCATCAACCAATCGTAAGCATACAAACCATAATAAACTTTTACGTAAAGTATCAGTAGGCATTGCTGCAGGTGTGACCTTGCTTGCTAGTTATGTTTGGTGGCAAAGTTATGATTGGAATAGACAATTGATTGATGATACCTATCAAGGTGTCACGGCATACAAAACCATTACCAGTGGCGGGTTAAATGCTAAGTCAGATGTGATTACACTTACCAAAGGCTTAACATTAATTCGTGATCTCCCTGTTGGTTTTGGTACTGATAAACCTGAGGATGCATATACCTTTGGTTTGTATCAAGGCGATAAGCTTAAACAACCTGCTACAGCGGCTTATCACCGTGCTTTAGAAACACATTTAATGCCTTACCTACAAAGCGTGCTTAGTGCAGAGATGGACGCTAATGGTGAGCACCTTAACTACCTATATGAGACATTAAAAACCTATTTAATGTTGTATTTTCCTGAGCATTTTGACAAAAGTGATGTGCAAGTCTGGTTCTCCGCTTATATCGATAGAAACATTGTTGGTGATGTAAATGGTGAGGTTAGAAAAGAGCTAAATAAGCATATAGATACATTACTGTCTTTAGGGATTAGAGGTCATCAATACGACAGTATGACAGTTGATAGTGCTCGGATTAATTTGACCATGTTACCTCTGGTTGAGCGCGCATATCAGCGTTTAAAAAGTGATTTTTCAAACAGCAGTATCCCAGATTTTAAACTGGTTGATATTCTGAGTTTAGACAGTTTAGATGGTTTGGTGTTCACCAGTGGTCGCCAATTTAATCAAGGCATTCCTGGTCTTTATACTTTTAATGGTTTTCATGGCATTTTTAGTATAGAAAAGAATAAGATAATAAAAAACCTAACCGCAGACAGTTGGGTATATGGTGATGAGTTAGTTGATTTAGACGAACAAGCCAAAGCGCAGATTACCCAAGAGTTAGAAAACAGATACATTCGTGATTATATTTTCTATTGGGAAGATTTCTTAAGCGACCTTGCTATCAAACCATATTCAACACGTGAGGAAGCTGAGAGTGTTACTGCAGCGCTTGCTAGCCCAGATCAACCGATCAAAACCATTATTACCGCAGTTCAGAAAAATGTGAATTTAACTAAGCTTCCTGCCGATTCAAATAATTTAAAGGCCGCGGCGGAAGTGGCCGGTAATATTTCTGATGTTGCATTTCGATCTAAAAAAGCACGATTAAATAGGCTATTACCCGATACAGCAATAGAGTTAGATATTAATTTGCCGGGCAAGGATGTGGAATTTGCTTTTGCAGAATTGCTCAAAATAAATCCTGCTGACATTGATAAAATTCAAACGACATTGCGGGCTCTTAATCGAAACTACAATAAATTATCAATGCAGTTAGAAGGACAAGGTAACGTTGTTAATCAAGCCACAGAAGAAAGCTTTGCTCAACTAGGTTCTAGTTTATCTGAGCAATTGATGGATCTACCATATCCAGTAAAAAATTGGTTAAGTGAAGTGGCTTATCGTACTCGCTCGTTTGCTAAATCGAATCAAAGTCAGCGTTTCAACGGTATTTGGCGTTCGCAAGTGTTGGCCGAATTCAATCGAGCGATTGCAGGGCGTTACCCATTTGACCGAAAATCGTCAGAAGATGTCAGACTAAAAGACTTCAGTAAGTTTTTTGGTTATGGCGGTACCTTAGATAAATTTTGGGATCAATACCTCGCTTCACATGTAGATACCAGCAAAAAACCTTGGCGTTTTAAGCGTAATATCGGCATTCGTAATGACATTTTAGAAATGTATCAACGCGCTGAAATTATTAAAGAAGCATTTTTCGAACCGGGATCTAAGCAGCCTATTGTTAACTTTTCATTAGAACCGGAATTATTAGATAGAAGTGTGAGTATGTTTTTATTCGAAATAGACAGCCAACAGCTGAAGTATCGACACGGTCCTACTCGCAAAGAGTTATTTACGTGGCCTGGCCCTGGGGCAAATAACGAAACACGAATTGCATTTTCACCTCCTAACGGCGGGCGCTCGATCAATAAGAAATATGAGGGTGAATGGTCATTCTTCAAATTATTAGATGAATTAAGTAAAAAGCGTCCACAAACTAAAAAAGATGGCAAGTTACTCATCAATCTCAAAGGCTACAACGCTGTACTGAAATTGACCGCAAACAGTGTTAACAATCCATTTTGGATGGCAAATATGGAGAAGTTTAGATGTCCTGCGAACCTTTAACATCAGTAGGTTACTGTGGCAAAGTCCCCTCAAAAGGGGATTTTATTCAGCAGAACTTAAATCTTGATTTTCTTAAAAATTGGAATGACTGGTTACAAGCTGTTATTGCAGTGAGTAAAGAACAAACCGAACACAATTGGTTGGATTATTATCTGACGAGTCCCATATGGCATTTTTCGTTATCTGCCGGTGTGTGTTGCGACCAAGCTGTTGTCGGGACCGTCATTCCAAGTGTTGACCATGTTGGTCGCCATTATCCATTCACATTAGCCGGATTACATAATCAATCGGCTTTAAGAGGTTGGAAAGACAATCAATGGGTTGAAGTTTTTGAACAGAATATATTACAAGTGCTTGAAGATGATACTGTTCTTAGTAAATGGTTAGATGCCATTACAAAAGAGACTTTAACGGTTGCCGCCAATAACGACAAGCTACTCGAGAATGAATCGTTAGATCGCAACAAGAAAGCGTGGGTATTTCAAGGCGACAATTCTCCTGATGTACTTTTATTACTGGACCAGCAATACAGAAAACGCTTTGATCGTTACAGCATTTGGTGGACAGAGGGCTCTGACGATGTTGAACCGTGCACGATTATTACGGAAGGCTTGCCACAGATCAGTCAATTTATTTCTATGTTAAATGGTCAATGGCAACAACGTGGTTGGAATACTGCAGAGCTCATTAAGGAGCAAACATCATGCACTTAAGTCATGCATTAACTCATCGAGGCACCGTAAGAGCAATCAACGAGGATGCATATCTCGAATTACCACATTTAGGTATTTGGGTCGTTGCAGATGGTATGGGTGGACATGCTGCTGGAGATGTCGCAAGCCAATTAGTGATTGATGGCATCCAGCAGGCCGTTGAACATTTACAGCCTGAGACTATTACATTAGATATTTTAAAACAGTCACTTATTTCGAGTAATCGTTTTTTGCAACAAATGAGTGAGCATGAGTTTGATGGGAAGGTAGCAGGCAGTACTGTTGTTGTTTTGTGGTTATACCAAGATAATTATCACTTGCTATGGGTAGGAGACAGCCGAATTTATTTGTTACGAGATCAACAAATGAAGCAAGTCACTAAAGACCACAGTCAAGTTAACGACATGATTGATGAAGGGTTGCTTCAACCTGAAGAGGCTGAATCTCATCCATTAGCGAATGTGATCACTCGGGCTGTTGGTGTTGACTCACAATTAGACATAGATTATCGCACCGATAATATGAAAGAGGGTGATGTCTTTTTACTTTGTAGCGATGGTTTAAATAAAGAATTAAATGATGTTGAAATTGAACGAACAATAAAGTCTGGCAACATCATTGATTCCGGTATGGCACTACTCCATGCATCTTTAGTCAGGAATGCACGAGATAATGTCACCTGCATTCTCGTTAAAAATACACCGAAAAAAATAAATAGCATTGATAAAACAATTCCAATATTTGGTTGATATTTTGATTAATTAAATTCATATAAGTGTTTTTGTTTAATGAGTTTAATTACCGATAGTCATTACTTATAAATGTTGTATTTAGATGTGCTGTAACATTACTTTAAATGTAATTACATCGGGTGTAATCATTTTGGATGTATTTAATTTTTATGATTATCCATTGTGATTAGTTATTGGCATTATATTGTCTTTTGCTTCTATTAAAGGCCAATAAGTATTGTTTTTGAAGTTCTATACTTTTATTATTGTAAATTAATCGTTTTTATTCAGGGATTGAATTAGATTGAGTAAGCTAAAGAATTTAACAATTGATGAATTAATTCTTCCCATTTCTATTGATGCGGAGTCAGGAGTTGATCCTCGTGAAGATATAAGCCCGACATCAACTTATTATTTACTTAAAGACGTGCGAAATATTGCACGTTCTAGAGAACGTAAAGCACTGACAGACGAAGAAGATGTATTGTCAGTTGCAGTTGAATGGCGACCAATTTTTGAACAAGTCCCTGACATTTTAAAACAACAATCAAAAGATATTGAATATGTTGCTTGGTTTATAGAGGCCGCCTGTAGGTTATATGGCTTTAAAGGACTTTATTTTGGTTTCACTCTGGCCACAGAGCTAGTTGAGCGCTATTGGGACACTATCTATCCCACCCCTGAGCCAAATGATTTAGCTGAGCGCATTGCGCCGCTCATTGGTTTAAACGGTATCGAAAGCGAAGGTTCTTTAATTCATCCAATCAGAACGATCCCAATCACTGATGGTGGTGTTATTTATTCTACTTGGCAATATGAACAAGCTTTAGACACCAGTCGTTTAGATAAAGACAAGCAAGAAAAGCGTTTTGATTCAGGTTCTGTATCACTTGAAGATGTCGAACATAGCATTAGAGAAACCTCAGACAGTTTTTTTATTGAATTAGACCGAGATGTGCAAGATGCCATTGCAGCTTTTAGCAAGCTATCTGCTGCCATGGATGCAGCAATGAGCGGTGAGCCACAGCCTACAAGTTATATTCGCAAGGCATTAGAAGCATGTGCGTTGCAAATCAGCACGATAACAGCGCCAATTATTGCAAAAAACAAAACAAAACTTGAACAAGAACAACATCACGAAGAAGAGCAACACAGCGACAGTAATGAGCACAGCACAACGTCATCAGGTGTCGATGGCCAGCTTAACTCAAGAGCACAAGCCATTAATAACCTTGAAACGATAGCGGACTTTTTTAGACGAACCGAACCGCATTCGCCTATGTCTTATGCTATTGAACAAGTTATTCGTTGGAGTGATCTCAGTTTGCCTGAGTTGTTACAAGAATTAATCCAAGATGGTGAAGCAAGGAATGGTTTCTTCAAGTTATCTGGAATAAAAACGGAAGATTGATCTGTATTTAATTACTCAACATATTATTGAAAGGAGTTCATATGAGTGTACATGATAAATTAAAGCGAGTAAGAAAACCTCGTGTTCATATTACCTACGATGTTGAAACAGAAGGTACAGTTGTAAAAAAAGAACTGCCTTTTGTTATCGGTGTTACGGGTGATTTTACTGGACACAACACCGCAGATTTAAAGCCATTGAAAGACCGCCGTTTTGTGCAAATCGATCGCGACAACTTCAATGATGTATTAAAGCGTATGAGTCCCCAATTAAACATTTCAGTACCTAACACGCTTGCCGGTGATGATACTGAAATGAAGGTAGCATTACAATTTAGCAGCATCGAAGACTTCGAGCCTGCAGCTATTGTTAATCAGGTTGAACCATTGAAAAAATTAATGGAAACCCGCAACAAACTCCGTGATTTGATGACCAAAGTTGATCGTTCTGAGAATCTCGAAAATATCTTAGAAGAAGTGTTAAATAACACAACCAGCCTAGATAGATTAGCTGGTGAACTTAACCTCAAAGGAGCGGAATAATGAGCATGGAAGCTGCGTCATTAGATGCTGTATCTGAAGAACAAGCACAAAGTGTTTCTATTTTAGAGCAGGCCATTTTTGCAACCAAGCAAACCGATTCTTCGCGTGCTGAAGAGCTTATTCGTTCATTAACGGAAGAGGCCTTGAAAGGCACTGTGCAATGGGATAAAAACCTCACAGTTACTTTTAACAAGGCAATTACTCGTTTGGACGATATTATTTCTAAGCAATTAGCTGCCATCATGCACAATGAAGAACTGCAAAAACTGGAAGGCAGTTGGCGTGGATTGCATCATACAGTGAAAAACTCTGAAACAAATGAAACGCTTAAAATTCGTGTCATGAGTTTGTCCAAAAAAGAACTTCACAAAGATTTGAGTAAAGCGGTTGAGTTTGATCAGAGTCAAATGTTCAAAAAAATCTATGAGGCTGAATTTGGCACCCCGGGCGGAGAACCTTATGGTTGCTTAGTCGGTGATTATGAGTTTAGTAATCATCCTGAAGATGTTGAAACATTATCATTGATATCTAATGTTGCAGCCGCTGGCTTCTGCCCATTTGTTTCTGCTGCTGGTTCTTCTTTATTCGGTTTTGATGAGTGGACAGAACTCAGTAAACCACGCGATCTTGAAAAAGTATTTGAATCTTTAGAATACACGCAATGGCGCTCTTTCCGTGACAGTGATGACTCTCGTTTTGTCACCTTAACCATGCCACGTGTGCTTGCCCGTCTTCCGTATGGTGAAGCAACAAAACCTGTTGAAGAGTTTTGCTATGAAGAGTTCGAATTAGATTTAGAAAGTGGTCGTGCTAAAGTCGCTGATCACGATGACTATTGCTGGATGAATGCCGCGTATGTCATGGCAACTAATATGGGTCAGGCATTTAGTAAATATGGTTTCTGTACCGCAATCCGTGGCGCTGAGGGTGGTGGTAAGGTTGAAGGATTACCTGCTCATGTATTTACCAGTGATGATGGTGATCCGGATTTAAAATGCCCAACAGAAATTGGCATTACCGATCGCCGCGAAGCTGAATTAAGTAAGTTGGGTTTCTTGCCTCTATGTCATTACAAGCATACTGATTATGCAGTGTTCTTTGGCTCTCAATCTTGCCAAAAACCTAAAATAATGTCTAACCATGATGCTACCGCGAATGCGGCCATTTCGGCACGTTTACCTTACCTAATGGCAACATCACGTTTTGCGCATTATCTTAAAGTGATGGCTCGAGACAAAATTGGTAGTTTCATGGAAGCTGAAGATGTCGAGTCTTGGTTAAATCGCTGGATTTTATCATTTGTTAATGCTTCAGAAGGTGGTGGGCAAGAGATTCGTGCCAAGTACCCATTAGCAGATGCAAAAGTTGAAGTTAAAGAGATCCCTGGTCAACCTGGTTCATACAATGCTGTTGCATGGTTACGTCCTTGGTTACAAATGGAAGAACTGACAGCCTCTTTACGTTTAGTCGCGAAGATCCCTAAAGTAGGATAATCACGCGCTAATGCAGTGACCCTCATTTGTTTTCAAGGATAGAAACAAACGATGCCGCATGAAACCATTTCATTTGTAACAAGTGAAATTTTCAAAGAAGATACTGGTGTTAACAAACCAGTATCTTCGACTACACAGGCACTAAAAAATAAACACCTAGTCGAACGGTTCTTACGAGAGTCGGACTCGACTAGGTCGTTATTGTTGTGGCTTGAAAACTCAAGCCATTCGCTTGAACAATTCGATAAAACATCTGTTTTACCTTTCCTGCTTAAAGCCATTGAACGCATTGATAGACAATTAGAACAACAGCTTAACGCTATTATTCATCATGATGCATTTCAGGCGTTAGAAGCCAGTTGGCGTGGGGTACTTTATCTTGTTCAACAGCAGGATTTACATGATAAAGACCAGAAAGTGAAAGTGAAAATGCTCGATTGTTGTTGGACAACGCTGTCTAAAGACATTAATCGGGCCATTGAGTTTGATCAAAGTGATTTTTTTAAACTGATTTACAATAATGAATACGACATGTCTGGTGGCGAACCCTTCGGCACATTAATTGGTGATTATCAAATCACTCATAAAAGCCGTCCTGGTGTCTCTACTAATGATATTGATATTTTAAAAGAAATATCCCGCACTGCAGCCGCCGCTTTTGCGCCCTTTATTACCTCGGCTAGTCCTTCTTTGTTTGGTGCTGATGATTTTTCCGATTTATCTGCTCATATGAATATCGCCAAAATTTTTGAACAACACGAGTACATTAAGTGGAATTCGTTACGTAAAATGGACGATTCTCGCTTCATTGGGTTAACAATGCCTAATATTCTCATGCGTTCTCCTTATCTCATTGATGGTACTCGTAGCGAAGGATTTAAGTTTAAAGAATCGATTAAAAACCCTAAAAAAGATCATTTATGGGGCAATGCTGCTTATGCATTCGGTGGGGTATTAATTCGTGCATTTAGTGAATCTGGCTGGTTTGGTCATATCCGTGGGCTAGAGCCTGGGGCTCGTAAGAAAGGATTAGTTTGCGATCTTGCTGTGAGCCAATATGAGCCGGATTTGTATCGGAAACGCATGAAGCCATCGGTGGACTTATTAATCAGTGATCGGGCAGAAAAGTCTATTTCAGACCAAGGTTTTATTCCTTTATCTCCGGTTTTAGGTTGTGAACACTTAGTTTTTTACAGCAATGCTTCTGTCCAGAAACCACCTAAATATGAATTGTTGGAAGACAGTATTAATGCAAAGTTATCATCGATGTTGCAGTACATTTTGTGTGTTTCACGTTTTGCTCATTACATCAAAGTACTAGGGCGCGAAAAAATTGGTTCACTTCATTCTGCAGAGGCTTGCCAGCGAGAGCTACAACTGTGGCTGCATAAATACACTACCGCTTCAGACGTGTCTTCAGATGATGTAAGAAGTAAATACCCACTGCGAAGTGCCCAAGTACAGGTAAAAGAAATGCGTGGCAAGCCAGGGCATTTCTATTCGATTATTCAGTTACAACCTCATTTTCAGTTAGATCAGATGGTGTCCAGTATTAAATTGGTCACTGAACTGACATCAAGAAATTAAGATAAAGGTATCAAATGAAACAAATTCAACAAATGCTGCAGAGCGGCCAACTACAAGATGCAATTCAGTTAGTTGAGACACAATTAAAAGACGACCCGATGAATATTGACTTAAAAGGTCAACATGTTGAGTTGTTGTGTATTAATGGTGAACTTGAGCGTGCAGACAAACAATTAAACTTTTTAGTGCAAAAGCATCCCGACTTTTTAATTGGCGCAGCAAATTTACGTCAGCTGATCCGTGCTGAACAAGCCCGACAAGATTTTATGGCGGGCAAAGCTGTACCACAACTTTTTGCTGAGTCTGATGCGCACGTTGAAGCATTAATGAAATTACGTTTAGCAATGGTTGATGCTCAAGATGATGTGACTCAGTGTGCAAACAGCCTTGAAACTCTGCGTCCGGAAATAAACTTAGTATTAAATGATATCACTCATCAAGAAATTCGTGATTTAGATGACACTTTAGGTGGTTTCATCGAAATTTTTGGTACTGACGGCAATTTTTATTTAGCGCAGTTATCTGAAATTGATTATATCAATTTTAAACCTGTAACTTCATTACTGGAAATGGTTTGGCGCCGGGTTGATCTTGCCATTAAAAATGGACCAAGTGGTGAAGCGCATATTCCAATGATTTATGGTGGCAGTGAAACTGATGCGCAAAAACTGGGACGAGAAACCGATTGGCATGAAATCGCGACTAATGTTGTTGCTGGCAAGGGCTTAAAGATGTGGTTTGTCGATGATAATGCTATCGCATTAAATCAAATAACTAAAGTTACGACTCCAGTGTTGCAGTAGGCCCTGTGTTGAGCAAAAACCAACAACCGATAATGTCGTCAATTCTAGATAGATTGATAGATGATGCGCCAAATGAGCAAGATGTCAAAGACAGCCATCGTGGCCTTAATTTACGTCAGTTAAGGTCTAATGTTCGTCGCGATTTAGAAAATCTACTCAATGCTAAATTGCAATGGCAAACGTGGCCGGATCATTTAACTGAGCTTGATAATTCTTTGATGAATTATGGTTTACGTGACTTTTCTTCTATGCCAGTCGCGAGCTTAGATGGGCGTCAACTTTTATGTAAACAAGTTGCCGATACCATAAAACGATTCGAACCGAGATTTTTAGAAGTGATGGTTGAAACAGTTGATAATGAACAACCATTAGATCGGGTTTTAAGATTAAAAATTAATGCATTGTTGTATGCAGAACCTGAGCCTGAATATATTACGTTTGACTCGGAAGTTGAGCCTGTCCACTTGGCGATGATAGTTAATGAGGGAATTCTGTGAATCAGGAATTATTGGAATATTACAATCGTGAGCTGGCTTTCATTCGTCATATGGGAGCGGAATTTGCTGAGCAATATCCTAAAGTGGCCGGGCGTTTACGCTTAAGTGATGAACATGTTGAAGATCCTCATGTTTCACGATTAATTGAAGCATTCTCTTTGCTAACAGCACAAATTAGGCAAAAACTTGACGATAGTTTTCCTGAATTAACCGAGGCGTTATTAGGCCAGTTATATCCCGATTACCAAGCGCCAATACCGTCTATGTCAGTTATCAAAGTCACCACTGAAAACTTGTCGACTACTGGCGTGTTATTACCCAGAGCAACTCAGGTAGACACTCAGGTAGAGGGGATGAAAACGTGCCATTTTCAAACATCATATGACATGAAATTATGGCCCATTGAAGTGCAAAAAGCCCAGTTTCAAAATGCACCGTTTAATGCCCCAGAACCACAATGGCCAGGACGTGCTAAAGCGATTATTAAGCTTGATATCGCCTGTGAATTTGACGAAATTAGCATGCCGAGCCTTGGGGTTGATAAATTACGCTTTTTCTTGAATGGCCAAGATCATCAAACGTTTCAGCTTTATCAATTGTTATTTGAACACAGCCTAGGTTTTGCTTTAGTGAATGAGCAGCAAACTGTGTGTAAGTTTTTAACCAAAAGGCATTTAAAAGCGGTTGGCTTTGAAGATGAACAACAAGTCATACCTTACAGCCAACGTACTAGTTCTGGTTATCGATTATTATTAGAAAATTTTATTTTTCCAGAAAAATTCTTGTTTTTTGACATTGATGATTTAGACGGCAGCTGGCAAGGGATCGACAATAAGTTTTCTCTTTATATATATTTAAAGGAAGGCTCTCAGGATTTAGAGAAGCAAGTTAGTGCCAATCATTTTCTGTTAGGTTGTACGCCAGTGATTAATTTGTTTGAACAAAAATTAGAACCGGTGAGTATTGATGCGTCTCAGTATGAATATAAATTGGCTGCCCGTTATTCTGACTCTGAAGTGACTGAAATCATCAGCATTGAAGATGTTATTGCTTATGATCCTAAGGACAACAAGGTAGAAGTTACCCCATTTTATGGTGAATCGCATCCGCAATATTTAGGTCATAATAATTTGTTTTGGCATGTTAGACGTGAGTCTGCTAGTTGGTCTGGTGGGTATGCTGAATTAGGCACTGAATCATTTTTATCTCTAGTCGATCATAACTTTAAAGGATTTAAGTCCGAAGACGACTATGGCGCTTGGATATTAAGTATTACCGCTCAATGCAGCAACCGTAATTTACCGGCGCATCTCCCGTTTGGTACTAATGAGCCAAAAATGTTCGTACCTGAACGTGCCGACATTATTAAGCACGTAAAATGTTTGCTTGCGCCCACGTTACCGGTACGTGCGTCGCTGAGCGATGCTTCGCGCTGGCAGCTAGTGACTCATTTATCTATTGATAGTTTTAGTGGTAAAGATGCACTGTCTAACTTAAAAGAAACCCTTAAATTATACGATTTTAAGTGTTCACCAGAAAATAAAAACTTAATAGAGAATATCCATTCTGTTCAAGTGAGCCCCGATACAGCCAGAGTTAACCAGCATGGCAGGATTAGCTTTTGCAGTGGGAGTCATATTGAAATTACCTTTATTAAAGACCATTATTCTGGCAGCGGCGTGTTTTTCTTTTGCACTATTTTAGACCACTTCTTTGCACAATTTGCTGCAATCAATAGTTTTACTCGCTTGAGCATGCGCTTTAAAGATCATAATTCGATAGCTTATACCTGGCCAGCACGAGCTGGACAAAGGCCGCTGCTATGACCCAGCAAGTAATGAATAATCAGTTGCAGGCGATAATCGATACGCCATCAGAACATGACTTTTACCAAGCCGTTTATCAGTTTCAACAACAATTATCTCAAGGGCGAGAGCAAGGTTATAAGGTGGGTTATGACGCCATTCCCAGCCAAGAGTTGTTACGTTTTAAGTCTGATCAACATCTTGGTTTTCCAGGACAAGCAATCAGCAAAGTAGCGCCTACATCGACAAGTCAAACTGATAAAGTTGCCGCCGATTTGCATATATCATTTATGGGATTAACCGGACCCAGTGGTGTTTTGCCTTCACATTATACTGAGTTGCTACTAGAGCGCCTGCGGCTTAAAGATAATGGGATGCGTGACTTTTATGATTTATTTAACCATCGGCTGATCTCACTATTCTATCGTTCATGGGAAAAGTATCGTTTTTCGGCAAATTATCAATCGCCAGAAACAGGCGTTACCGACAGCTTTACCCATGTATTGAGTTTGCTTAGTGGTAACAAATCATTAAATCGCTATTACGCAGGTTTTTGTCACACTAAAACGCCGAGTGCTGAGTCATTACGAAGAATGTTAAATGATTTTACTGGCTGTAATGTACATATTTTATCTTTTCAAGGGCGTTGGCAGTCCTTAGCGAAAACAGAGCAAACCCGAATGGCGAGTAGAAGTATGCCAGAAGGGCAATACGCCCGTTTAGGTGTTGATGCCAGCATAGGCAGCCGGGTATGGGATATTAATTCTAGTGTCAGTATTCATATAAAGCCGAAGGAAGGTGCATCGGTTAACGCTTTTATGCCTGGAACAACCAGTTATCAATCACTTAAAAAACTAGTCTCAAACTATTTAGGCCAGTCAGTGAAATACAAAATATTTCTAGAAATAAAACAACAAGATGCACCTACAGCTCAATTATCAAAGTCCGCAATCGGACTAGGGTTAGGTTGTGGCCTAATGAGCCGTGCAGAGAATGGACAACAAATAAAAAGCTTAATGATTTAATTAATAAAGGACTATGAATATGTCAGCGATGACTTTAAGTAAATTGGTAGGAAAACTTAACCCAGTATGTCGACAATCTTTAGAAACCGCTGCCAGCGTATGCCATAGCCGCAGCCAATTCAGCGTTGAGATTGAGCATTGGTTATTAGCGTTGCTAGAAAATGGTTCAGGTGATTTAGACATCATCATGGCCAGTTTTTCAGTACAAAAAGATCAGCTGATTAGTGATATCCGTCAGGGATTAGAAAAGTTTAAAACAGGCAACAGTGCAGCGCCAAGTTTGTCTCCACATATAGTGAGTTTGCTTCGTCAAACTTGGTTAAATACCAGTATTGAATTCAACGATAGTGAGATAAGAACTGCCTATCTGATTTTTACCTTACTGACTGACGATTCATTAAACTCTTTGGTTTCGCGCTCTGCAAAACAGCTTCTTAAAATAGATCCAGCACAGCTAAAACATGCATGGCCTCAGCTTGCTCGTCAATCTACCGAGCATAAAGTGTCAAGTAGCGATATTGAAGAAACTCAGGCGATGCAATCAGCGCCGAGCAAAACGCCAAATCTAGACCAATTTACCCAAAATTTAACCGAGCAAGCTGAACTGGGGAAAATAGATCCCATTCTCGGACGTGATAATGAAATTAGGCAGATGATCGACATTTTAACCCGTCGCCGTCAAAATAATCCTATTTTAACGGGTGAAGCCGGTGTCGGTAAAACCGCTGTTGTCGAAGGTTTAGCGCTTAAAATTGCCCAAAAAGAAGTTCCAACAGCATTACAAAATGTTCGTATTCATGTACTGGATTTAGCCTTACTACAAGCTGGAGCCGGAGTGAAAGGGGAATTTGAGAACCGCTTAAAAGCTTTAATTAAAGAAGTTAAACAGTCTGTTAAACCTATTATTTTATTTATAGATGAAGCTCACACCATGATTGGCAGCGGCGGACAAGCTGGACAAAATGACGCGGCAAATTTATTAAAACCCGCATTAGCGCGTGGTGAGTTACGTACCATTGCGGCAACAACATGGGCAGAATATAAAAAGTTTTTTGAAAAAGATGCCGCATTAACTCGTCGTTTTCAAGTGGTTAAAATTGAAGAGCCTTCTCCTGAACAAGCTATTGCAATGATGCGGGGCTTGTTACCTGTAATGGAAGGGCACCATAAAATTCTTGTTTCCGATCAAGCTTTATGTGCTGCAGTTAACTTATCTCATCGATATATTACTGGCCGACAACTGCCAGATAAAGCGGTAAGTTTATTAGATACTGCATGCGCTCGTGTTGCTATGAGTCAAGCTTCTACTCCTGGAATGGTTGAATCATTACAACGACAAATTCAGCAACTAGACACACAAATTAGCATTCTAACTCGTGAGCAAAAAACAGGTTCAGATCATAAAAAGTCTATTACAGAGTTAACCAAAAAACATAAATTGCTTTCAAAAGAACTCGCTCCTTTGACAACACAATGGCAGGACGAATTAGTTACCGTTCAAAAAATTGCAGAATTAGTTGGCCAGATTCAAGCATCAGAAACAGATACCGCACCTTTGTTAGTGGAGTTAACGGCGTTTAAGGCAATATTGTCAGCCAATAAACAGCCTATGGTGCATTGGCAAGTTGATGAACAATTGGTTGCTGAAGTCATTTCTGATTGGACTGGCATTCCTGCAGGTAAAATGCAGGATGATGAAATAAAAACAATTTTGAACTTAAAAGACACCATGGCCAAGCGCGTTATCGGCCAAGATCATGCCTTAGATTTAATCGCCAAAACAGTGCAAACGTCTCGTGCACAGTTGGGTGATGAAAAACGTCCCATTGGTGTATTTTTACTGACAGGCCCTAGCGGCGTAGGTAAAACAGAAACGGCATTAACATTGGCTGAGCAAGTTTATGGTAGCGAAGATAATGTAACTGTCATCAACATGTCTGAATTTAAAGAAGAACATAAAGTGTCATTACTTTTAGGTTCACCTCCAGGTTATGTTGGTTATGGTGAAGGTGGAGTGCTGACTGAAGCCGTTCGCCGTAAACCTTATAGTGTTATTTTGCTGGATGAAATGGAAAAGGCACATCCAGGTGTTCAAGATATTTTTTATCAAGTTTTTGATAAAGGCACCATTAAAGATGGTGAGGGGCGTGATATAGATTTCAAAAATACTATTATCATTATGACCTCAAATGCTGGTACAGAAACCACGATGGGCTTATTTGAAGATGAACAAATTGCGCCATCAATTAAAGGTTTACGCAAAGCACTTCAAGATGATTTATTGAGTTATTTCAAACCGGCTTTTTTAGGCCGTTTAAATGTAATCCCTTATATTCCGTTGACCCAACTAATGCTCAATGAAATCACTAAATTGCAATTACAGCGAGTTGCTAATCGTTTAGCTGAGCATTATCAAGCTAAGTTCACTTACAGTGATGATGTGGTGAGCCAAATTGTGTCTATGTGTCAGGATGCTGGTTCAGGTGCTCGCAATGTGCATAATATTTTACAAAATACTATGTTGCCTGACCTTTCGATCAAAATCTTACACAATATGGCTAACAATAAGAAAACAACCAATGTAAAAGTAAATGTAGTAAACGATGAGTTTATTTATAAAATCTAAATGGACATAAAAATAACGTGACATTAATAAATAATTAGTAAGTATTATATTGTATATTTATAACATCATATTTGAGGGGTATATAATAAAGTATATACCCTTTGTAATGTTATGTAGTTATTATTAATGTATAAATTATTAGTCTTGGTTGTATTTTTTTATTTATATAAACGATTAGTTGATTATCAAAAAACCTTTGATATAATCCGTTGGCTTAATTATGAGGACTCACTATATTTAAATGGATAATGCAGTTAAGTATTATTTGTTGGTAAGTGCATTTTTAATAAATTGAAATATTAAGTTTGATTATTGAACTTATAAAACTGTCCATTAATGGATGACATCCACGCAAAAGGAGCATTAATAATGCAAGCGAATACATATTTAGATTATGAAGGGATTAAAGGCGAAACCACTGCTGAAGAATTCAAAGACCTGATTACTGTGTTATCAGTCGATTGGAATATTAGCCGTGAGATCACTTCTTTCACTGGTACTGCAAAAGACCGTGAAGCAAGCTCAACTCGTTTAGGTGACGTGACCATTACTAAATTACAAGATAATTCTTCTACTGACTTGTTCAAGGAAGCGACTATCGGTAAAGGTAAAAAAGCGGTTTTCCACATCACTAAGCAAGGTGACAAAATCGAAGAAATCATGCAAATCGAATTAACTGATGCAATGATCTCTAGCTACAGTGTTTCAGTTCATGGTGACCGTCCTGTAGAGACAATCACTATCAGCTACACTGAAATGATGATGGCTGTTACGCCAACTGATGATAAAAACAACATTACTGCAGCGCTACGTTATGGCTACAGCGGTGTTAAAGGTCAACAAATGTAAGCTGTTTGTGATCTTATATCTTGGGGAACTTGTTCCCCAAGATCTTTACTCTTAAAGACTGAGGCAAGGAATGCTTAAGGCCACTCAAAAAAATAATATCATCAGTATCACAACGCCATTAGGTAAGGATACTCTGTACCTAACGCATTTTACTGCCACAGAAGCCATCTCTCAGCTTTTTTCAATCAGCGTCTCCATGTTCACGGTTGGCACCCAGATTAGTCTCGACAGTTTAGTGGGTAAAAATGTTTGTATTACTTTACGTAATGCCGAAAGTAATGGTGCAGTTCGATACTTTCATGGGGTGGTAAGTCATCTTGAGTCTGCTGGAATGCGGACCGCAGCGTCAGACGATGCACAGAATTATATAGATTATCAAGCCGTTATAGTGCCTCAGATGGCATTGATGAAAAAACGCAGTAATTGTCGAATTTTTCAAAATAAGTCAGTCATTGATATTGTTAAAGACTTGTTTGGTCAACATAAAGTTGAATTTCAAAATAAAACCACCAACACCTACCCTAAATATGAATACTGTGTGCAGTATTTAGAATCAGATGTCGATTTTGTTTGTCGTTTATTACAGCAAGAGGGAATTTTCTTCTTCTTCGAGCATAGTGTTAGTGCTCATACCCTAGTACTTGCTGATGATATAAACGCCTACAAACCTTGTGCAGAAGAGAAGGTTCGTTGTTTCTCAGGTCATTTAGCCGAGTCGCACGTGTCTCATTGGCAAGGCGGCATGAGCATGGTGAGTGGCGGTTTTATTCAAAAAGGTTATGACTACGAACAACCTAAATTATACCCATCAGGTAATCATACTAACGCAAATCTTCCTGAACAAAGTGCACTTGAGGTGTACGATTATTTGGGCGAGTCTGAGTTCAACAAGCGTGCTCAACCGTTTGCCAATAATCAACTTGAAGCCCTGCAAAAAGACATGAATAAATGCAGCGGCCAAGGCGATTGTCGTAGTTTTATGGTGGGTAAGTTTTTTACTTTCAAAGATCATGAAAACGCGAGTTATAAAGGTAAGAGCTTTGTTATAAGCTCACTGAGAACGTCGGCTACTCAGCCTAATCAGTCAGGCACAAGCCAATCAATGTCTGGCAGTGTTTATCAAAACGATTTTGAATGTGTTCCTAAAAGTACTCCTTATCGCTCACAGCTTCATTTACGTAAACCATTAATTAATGGGGTACAAACAGCGGTAGTGACTGGTGAACCTGGTGATGAACAACATATTGATAAATTTGGCCGTGTAAAAGTACAGTTTCATTGGGATCGTGAAGGCGAGTTCAATAGTAAAAGTTCATGTTGGATCCGTGTCGCACAAAGCTGGGCTGGCAACAAGTGGGGTGCATTCTTCTTCCCTCGCGTAGGCCAGGAGGTGTTAGTTGAGTTTATCAATGGTGACCCTGATCAACCGATTATCAGCGGTGCGGTGTATAACGCAGACTTAATGCCTCCTTATGCATTACCGGCTAAAAAGACTCAGTCTGGCATTAAAACCCATAGTACTAAGGACGGTGGTGCCGACAATTTCAATGAGTTACGTTTTGATGATGAAAAAGGCAAAGAGTTATTATTCCTCCAAGCAGAAAAAGATCATCTATTGAATGTAAAACATGATCAAAAAGACACCATAGGCAACGACCGTTTCACTGACATCGTTAATAACGATAACGTTAAAATTGGTAATAATCGACTAGAAGACATAGCCAATAATGACAGTTTAAAAGTCGGTAAAGTGCTTAATATTGAAGCGGGTAATGAAATTGTCATTAAAACCGGCAGCGCATCAATCAAAATGAGCAGCGACGGTTCGATTTCTATCGAAGGCACCAACATTACTATTAAAGGGACAAACGTTAAGGTTAATGGTACCAGTATTGCCTTAAAAGCTGCTCAAATTAAGTTGAACTAGCCATGTCATTATCTCGTTATCCTGGAGTCGGCTTAGCTGGGCCATTTTGTCGAGGCCATGAAATTGTCTGTCAATTTGGCTATCGACATTTAATCTGCAAACCGGTCGATAAGCCACATGACCCACTCCTTAATACACCCAATATGACGTTTTGGGTCAGTGCTACATTTGGAGAGCAGTTTTTGGTTAATAGGCATAGTTGGAAGAACTCTTCTGAACTGTTAAACCAAGTTTACTGTTATCTACATAATGACACTTACGCAGCCGTTCAACAAACTGAAGCAGCAATGATATGCACTCTTGCGATGTCGTTTGAACAGCGTGCTTTGCTGGTCATCCCGTTAGACAGCCAGTAAGCCACCGGTATTAATGCGCTACAACAAATAAAGGAATATTTGATGGGAATGCCAGCAGCAACCATTTCGTGTATGCACCTTTGTCCGAAAATGAATCCCGGTCCTGTTCCACATGTTGGTGGTCTCATTGTGATGGGCTCAGGTAATGTCCTTATTGGTTCGTTACCTGCAGCGCGCAAAGGTGACAAGTTAATTTGTGTCGGCCCGCCTGATACCATTAATGCGGGATCGAGTTCGGTACTGATTAACGGAAAACCAGCCGCCAGAATGGGTGATGGTACCGCACATGGTGGAAAAATTATTGTGGGTAATCCAACAGTAATGATCGGTTAGTATAAACAAGGATTGTGGTAAATGAATTTGATTGATAGTTTTAATCTTCTGTTGGCACAACGACATGTCATGTTGTCGTCGTTTCAGTGTATGCCAAAAAATATTGAAGATAATACTCAATCGCTAATGGTCATTTTAAAGATGATCCAGCAAAAAAAAGATGCTGAATGGCCATTACTTAATGCCAACACCTGTGATGAAATTGTCGATGCATTTGAAACAGATGTGTTTTATTGCCCAACAGACAAAATGGTGATCTTATCTTTACTATTGCAACTGCACTATAAGGCTCAGCCAGTTAAGCAATCAGGTATCGTTCAAGCTTTGTTTGCCAGTACGATTATAGATGTGGGCCACTATAGCCCTGCATTTGCATTAATGGCCAGCCAACTTAATCTTGATAAAGTTAATTTTACAGCCAGCAACAAAACGCCTGAACAAATCCAGCAATACATCTTATTCTGCATCTATCGAGGTAAACGTTTAAAGCGTGCCGACGGAATTGACTCCCTCAACATTTCTCGGTCATCACTGACGTCTTTGTATATTGAAATGTTGATGGTCAACATTAACGAACCGTTAAAACTCTATGGGGTATTTTGTCAATTAGACTATTGCCATAGTGCGCTTTTTGAAGTGTTTATTACTTCGTTAGACGAAGCAATATTGAGCCAAATATTTAATTTAATGAGTGAAAATGCAGATTTAACCCTAAGAGTCATTGAGTTAATGGGTTATTCGGGTTTTAGTAAATTCGTGCCTTTTTTAGCTCGAGCAATGCAGCAACCTAGTCAAACATTAATGGCTTTTCGAGCACTTCGAACTATTTTAGGGCCAGAGCTGGATCAAGCGGTGCCTTATCAATGGCAGTTTGAAGAAGATGAAGTCGAACGTTGTGAATACCTACAATTTTATAGTGCCAAATTATTACATCGGTGGATGTTATTGGCGCTTAAAATGCCAGATGTCAGATTGATTGATGGTGTTGAAGTTAATGGTACCAGTATTGATAAGATCATTAGTCATTCAAGCCCCGTGCACCAGCGTATTGCCTTTTTACATAAGCTTCGGCTGAATAATGTGGTTAGTTGCAGCCCACAACGTGTGAAAGTGGCCTTATGATAATGCATGCAGAGGCCATTAATATGGTCGTAGGGTCATACGAAAACCTACAGCAGTTAATTAACTTACCTTTATCCGAAGGGGTCGATTTCAGCTATCAATTATCCGATGGTCAGCATGTGGCAGCCGTCATGGCGCACGAGCTTGCTACAGACACTCAATTAAACCGCCTAATTGATATGTTGCATAAATTACCTATTCAAAATGAAACTCAATGGCAACCTTACTCTCACCAAGCGATTTTTTGGATTTTACCTCACTTAGAAAAACAACAACTTGTTGATTGGGTCACTCGTTTACATGCACTTTTTCCGCATTGTTTTGTGCATCCCAATAGCCGTTTTTTTCCTATGGGCAGTGCTGGTATTTTTTCTGCTTTGAGTGCATTAAAGGCAATGCCTGTCGACAATCAAAGTGCAATATTTATTGCCGTAGACAGTTTGTTCTTTGACCTCGTTGATTTTAATCATGACCAAGAGCTGATTACTCAACAACAAGACACAGGACGTTGTCCTGCCGAAGCGGTCATCATGGCCAGTATTAATGTTGCAAACGATGGCTTGGAAATGGTGGATTTATTTCAAGATTCATGTAGCGCGGTGCAACAAACCCAAACAATAAAAGCTTTGTTTAATCGTGCTTGTCAGATTGAAGACTTGGATGTATTCGCTCAACTGTATTTACCCGGCAACCATGCCGCTATAACGGATAACTGGCTTAATGCTTACGAACAATTAGCCAGCAGAATCGATCAAGATACACAAATTTCCCAGTCTAGTTATTTTACAGGTGATATCGGTTGTGTGGCGGGGTTATTTAATTTGCTACACATCTATAACCGTTACCAACAACAAAATGCTACTGGAACAAGCTTACAACTGGAAGTATCTCAACAACTTCACCTTGGTTTGGCAATGTACTCATGGATAGAGAAGGCATAAACGAACATGACGGTCAGTAATTTCAATTTTAAAGGTCATAACCGTTATATCGTTATCGTGCCTGCCAGTGCGTCAACGCCAGCTGGATTCCAGTTATTAACGTTTGAGCAAAACAATAATGTTAGTGAGATAATTAATGAAATCTCGCCTCATTTAGTCCGTGATCGTAATGCATTAATTTATGCGCGCAGTCTTGTGATGAATGCGGGTGTAAATGCTAGCTTAAATCCAAGAGATATTACCCGTAAACTGAGTGACATTATTGAGCGCAATTTACTCAGAGTGTATGGTGAAACACCCAAACAACAAATTCAGCATTCAACTGAAACGGGCACTCTAGGCGCGAGTTCAACCAATACCAAAGCACCCAAAACCAATAAGGGCAAACAAACTTCTGCGTCAGTTCAATCCGGGACTGTGGCGAATCATTCCCCGACGGAAGTGGCTATTGATCAGCAAGAGTGCCGCAGCGATCCCGTATCGATGTTAAGTGGCGAAGAAATTTTACCGTTAGTCGATTTTGAGCTTAATGGCTTAATGCCGCTAACGTGGTGTCGTTTGTATCGTTCGAGCAAAATTCTTAGCAATGTTGGTATGGGTTACGGCTGGCGACATAACTTTTGTGTGCAGCTGGATCATCAATATCAAGCGCCAGCGAAAGTTGGGCCTAAAAAACCCGGGAAATATTGGTTTGAATTAACCGACGATGAAGGCCGAGTGCATGTGTTCGACTCTGTTAAACGAGGGCAAACCAGTATCCAACTTTCAACCGGTTGGTCGTTAGTCCATCAAACCGATGGCCGCCATGTGTTAATAAAGCCAGATGACAGCCATTGGGCATTTATACAAAAAAACGTTGCGGGTAAACAGGTTTGGCAACTTGAAACGATCAGCAATCATCAAGGCCAATACTTTCAGCTGTATTATGATCATCAAGGCCGCTTAACTCAAATAACAACAGGCCCTAAACGTGGCGTATTGTTATTTTACAATGCACAAAGCAATTTGTTAAAAGTCGCTTCGTACATGTTAGATAACGAAGGCAACAAACAAATTCATCAGAATTTGTTGGCTAGCTATCAATACGATGATGATCAAGCCCTTATTGCCGCCACAGACAGCAACGGACGAGTAGAGCGCTACAGTTATGTAAAAGTGAAGTCGGCGACAAATGCCTCTGATCGCGATGCCCCATACAACAGCAGAACCTCGACCTATTTATTACAACGCAGAACCCGGGCATCAGGCTTTAGTCATCACTTTTCGTGGGACGGGCACGATCAGCGCGCTAAATGTATCGAACAATGGGGTGATGATGATATTTATCATTATCACTTTGAATATACGGCGCTCCCTGACGGTATTAAAAGCCGTAGCACTGACTCTTTAGGGCACAGTGAAACGTTCATTCATAATGCACAAGGGCTTTTGACTGAGCATCATAAGCCTAATGGCAGTGTGATACGCCATCAATACGATGCTGTTGGTCGCAAAGTGGCCACCGTTGATGCGTGTAATAATCAAATTCAATATACCTATAACGAGCAGGGGCAACTACTGGCTGTTACTCAAGCGGACGGTGGTACCACAAGGTTTGAATATAATCGCTTAGGTCAACGAATTGTTACCATCGATGCGATAGGCCGAACGGCTAAAAGACATTACGATGCCACGGGACGATTATTGTCTGAGAGTGGTTTTGATGGCCGTCAAAGTCAATTTCAATACAATGATGCTGGGCAGTTAACTCAGAAAGTCGATGTTAATGGTGTTATTCATCGTTACCATTGGGACCGCGATGGCGAATTGTTGGCAACGCAAGTCGGTGATGCGTTAACCCGTTTTAGCCATGACAGACTGGGGCGAGTTAACGCCACGATTAATCCGCAAGGTTTGGTCACTGAATTTATTCGTGACAACAAAGGCCAAATTGTCGAAAGTAAATCCTATCCACAAGACAAACAAGATCACTCTGAAGAAGCTATTAGTCATTATTATCAATATGATGATGCCGGCCGTATTATTCGCCAGCGTCAACAGGCTGATGTTGCTGGTGAGCAAGAACTCAGTAACGATAGCGAGTACATTGAAAACATTATCGACTATGACGGTTTAGCCCAACCGCGCCAACAAACCTTTGCCGATGGTAGTTGGCTGAAGTTTTTTTACGATAAAGAACGTAACTTAAACCGCATCGAGCGAAGTGACGGTGCTCAGTACCGTATTGAATACACAGCAACAGAGCAACCTAAAACCTTAATTGGTTTTGATGGCCGTGAGCAACATTATCAATATGACGCAAATGACAAATTAGTGGCAGTGAACGACAGTGATATTCGGTTTGTTGAGCTCAAGCGTGATGCCATGGGGCGAATTTGTCAGCAAAGTAGCCATGTAAAACTTGAGCAAAGTAGGGCATCTGCGCTACTTAATACACAGAACTTTTATCAATATAATCCGATAGGGCAAATAACTCGCGCCCATAACCAACACCGTACAGTGCAACAACACCTTGACGCTAAAGGGCGTATAAATTGTGTATTGCAAAGCCAGTGGCAACTTGACTATCAATATGATGATTCAGGCAATCGCAGTGGCTTAACGTTACCTGATGGGCAACAGATTGATTATCAATACAATAAAAACAGTCAATTAAGTGGCATTAGCGTTACAGACAATGGATTTACAGTCAATGGCCCATCGAAGCAGCGCATACCGCTGGCTCATTATCACTATCTGCCATCGGGTTTGTTGCACAAAACAATCCAGGGTAATCAGCTTGAACTCACTCATGCCTATGATGCTCATTCAAGGTTAATTGAGCAGACATGGCAACATGCACAAAAAGAGACTCGATTATTTGAATCAAGACGTTATCAATACGATAAACAGCATCAATTACAACGCTGCGAAAGTAAGCTTGGCAACGATAGCGTTGTGGATGGTCAGTCTTCTGAGCATATTAACCATAAGCCAGAGGTTAAACAGTTTAGCTATAACAAAATCAGCCAGTTAATCAGTATTAGTGATACTGGCGTGTCTGGCGAAAACCCAAATATTGCTGACAACGCATCTAATGCTCGACAGCAATACCAATGGGATGCTTTTGGTAACCCATTACAGGCTATTCGTGCTAGTGATATTCATACCCATACCCATACCCAAGATATAAGTAGTAATCATGTTAGCGCTAATGAGACGGCTAGCAGTCAATCAGCTGAAACAGTAAGGCCCAATAAAAATAATCATGATGTAGTGGTTAACAACGACCGTTTGATGAGTATGGCAGGCATCGATTACCGTTATGACGCCAGTGGCAACCAAATCAGCCAAGTGGGTACTGGCGATAAACAACAGCGTAGCTTTAATGGCTTAAACCAACTGGTGCAAATCAACGTTAATGGCAAGCTAACGCAATACGAATATGATGCCCTAGGCCGTCGCAGTGCAAAAATCACTGAGCTGGGTCGCACCGACTTTATTTGGGACAATCATCAACTGATTGGCGAATACACCTTAGGTGAGTACACCTGGTATATTTATCAACCAGAGACTTTTACACCTGTAGCACTCATTAAAGCAGGGCAAGTATATTATTATCACCTAGACCAACTCGGCACACCGATTTGCTTAACGGATGAAAACACCCAAATTGTCTGGCGCAGCCAACAAGACGTGTTCGGCCAGACAATTGAAAGCACATCTATTAAAAATACAGATATTGAATATACAGATTTTAAAGATGCAGCCAAGCAAGACAAGATAACTAACCCAATCCGTTTTCAAGGGCAATACTTTGATGACGAATCAGGGTTACACTACAACCGCTTTAGGTACTACAGCCCTCAGCAAGCTCGATTTATTCATCAAGACCCAATAGGATTGATAGGCGGCATAAACCATTATCAATATGCGCCGAATCCAGTGAATTGGGTGGATCCGTTTGGGCTGAGTTGTAAAGAAAATGCTTGGAATACGTTCCAAAAAAATACAAAAGGGCACTTTTCTAATCGGACTGACGCAGCACAAAGCTTTAATAAAGTGAAAGATGTGCAAGCTATGGTCAATGGACAGAGACCTGACCCTTCTACGTATTTGCCACAATCTTATATAGATGCTCATTTAGATAAATTTTCTGGTGGAGCTATGTATTTTGCCCCTAAATGGGCATTAGATACATTTGGTAGGGATCCCGTCGGCAGAGATGATGGACAATTTGTTATGACGACTAAGCAAGTTAATTCAATGCTGGTTCGCACTGGAGGGGATATGACTATGATTGAATTAGAACTTGGCATCCCTAAAGGTACATGGCAAGGTCAAGAAATGGTGGTAATTCAAATAGAAGACCCTAAATTAGTTAATTTGAGGTTTCCTACAGGAAACGAAGAGGGAGCGAATGATCTATGGATTGTTGGTGGATATTTACCTACTGGACATGTTGAAGGTGTTACAGATAGTATTCCAAAAGGAAAATATAGGGAACTGAGTATTCAAAAAGCTACAGCAAGGGCAAATAATGATAATAATTAGTGCAAAGAGATATTCATACTTTCTGTTAGAGGATACCGACGGAGCCTGGTATTTAACCTATTTTATAGGAGGTCCTTGCGAAATCGATATCTGCGTTAAATTAACCGCTGAAGAAATTAACAAAATAAAAGAAAATAATGAATATATTTATGATTTGATTGGAAAATTTAAGAAAGATAAATCGTCATTTGAAAATAGAATAGTAATCCCATCAAAAAGACCAAATTAAGATTTAATAACACAGGTTCTTAATGCCAACAGGAAAAGAGGCTGGTGCATATAAAGATGAATGGACACTTGGTAGTAAAACGAAAGGAGGCATTACCATAATAATGATATTAATGAACTTTCCAAACAATTCAGAGATTTTAAAAAATAAAATGATAAATAATAATTTTAAAAAAGCTATAGAAAGTGGAAGTGTGCATGATTTTTTTAGGGGCAAAGGTTCATATTTTATACCAAGCCCTGATTATGATGGACATGTGCATGGTGCTCAAATTGGAGGAGCAGCAAGGGTTTACGCAGAAGAATCAAGAGAAAACTCAAAAGAATTTGATGAGTTTTTTTTAGAGTTTTTAGATGATTTGGAGGTGTCAGAAGACGATCTCAACCATTTACTTGCCAACTTATCTTCGTATTGCGCTCAAAAAAGTAGGGGAGGCTTTACTTATAGTTTTCTTTTTGAAAATCAAAATAGGTCTGAATGTGATTCTGTAAATCGTTATCTCAATAAAGTATCTAAATCATCATTTTTTGGAAATGTTAAGTCACAAATTGCAAGGCATGCTAATTTTATTAATAAAAAGGGATATAAATTCCTCTCGTATATTTTTGAAACTTTATAAAAATATAGGCATGTTCTATGTGGGCTTTTTGACGATGAAAACATCTCTTGGAAATGTAATTATATCGTTAAATTGTCAAAAATCAATTCCCAAAAAATTAAAAAATTACAGATTTTATCTCTTATTTAAATCAATAATGACAAGGATAATACGATGTCATCAATAAAAATAGCTCAAGCTGTCGGGCTGGGTGGAGCTAACAATGGAAACGATGTAAAAGCTGTACAAACGGCATTAAATAAATTACTTAAATTCATTCCTCCTACAAAATCATTAATTGTTGATGGCCGTTTAGGCTCTAGGCCTGAAAGCGCTAAAACTGTTGCAGCGATAAAGCTATTTCAAAGTAAAGTACTCAACATGGTACGTCCAGATGGCAAAATTGACGTAAATGGTCGAACTCATCGAAAGCTAAATGAAAAGATAATAGCTGTCTCAAGCAAAGCTCACTTTAAGTTGCCAGTAGCATCTAGCGAAATTCAAAAAATATCAGATTCTGATTATCTAGATATTGCCAATCAACTTGGTTGTAAAGTTGCTGCTGTTAAAGCTGTTGCGGACGTAGAGTCTTCTGGTGATGCTTTTTTCTCAAACGGAAAGCCAAAAATCTTATTTGAAGCCCATATTTTTGCTCGTTTGACAAATCACAAATATGATCTGAGTAATCCATCTGTATCCAGCAGAACCTGGAATCGAAGCTTATATACCGGTGGCTCCCAAGAGTACGCAAGGCTTGAAATTGCCATGAGTTTAGATACTTCAGAGGCTTTGAAGTCGACTTCATGGGGGCGCTTTCAAATTATGGGCTTTAATTATAGTGAGTCAGATTTTACTAGCGTAGAAGCATTTGTTAAAGCAATGTTCAGCTCAGAAAGAAAACAGCTTGATGCTTTCGTTAGCTTTGTAAAGAATAAAGGCCTAGAAAAGTACCTAATAACGCTAGACTGGGCTTCATTTGCTAAAGGTTATAACGGTTCGCAGTACGAACAGAATAAGTATGATATTAAATTACAGAAGGCATTTGAAAAATATGACAAAAAGTAAACTCTCTAACGCTTTGTGGGTTTTATCCTTATTTTTAGTTGCATCGTGTAGCGCCTCTCAGCGTGATGTGGCAGAGATTATATTTAAATGCCACGCTGATCAGCCCAAATCGATTGATGTTGTTATTAGTAAAATGGATAACTCGTTTAAATTAGAGCAATTTAATATTGAGAGTTCAAAGCTTGCTAATGCAGCGCTAATTAGTGATGTGAGTAAATCGAGCTACCACCGCTCTTTAGTGACAGAGCACAGTATGACTTTCACGTACGGCGATAGTGAAGTCTTAGTGAGTGACTACTACAGCGAAGAACTTAATATGATTACTAAAGAAACATCAGTAACAATACAAAAAATTGGTACAAAAGAATATTGGCTTTGTGATGATTCAAGTTTTAGTCTGTTGGGCTCTATTGAAGATTTCTAGTTAGTTACATAGGTATGGCTGAATTACTTATGTCATTGCAATTAATGGTCTTTTATAGTGATTTTCAATATCCATCTGGTAAAATATTGCCCGATTCGCCTCATAATTAGGTCTGACAGCGGTATGAACCTTGCAGACCGTGGTGGTCCAAATGCCTGGTGTGGCTCTTGTGTTGTTTGGGTGATGAAACAAAATAATATTGAACCTGTAAAAATGCTTTTTAGAGCCAAATCGTGAATTGATTTTGGTAAACCAACAACTCAACCTGTTTACGGTGTTATAGGTATCAAATCAAGACAAGGGGCGGGCATGTTGCTTTTGTAGTAGGGCAAAGCGTTGATGGTCATTATTTGTTTAGGCTCGGAGGTAATCAAAGTAATAGTGTTAAAGTTTCTAAGTATAAAAAGAGGTGTGGGATGCTTTTGTTGTTCCTTCTAACGTTGACTCATCATCTTCTAGTTTACCTGTCTATACTCAAAAGTCATCGATTGCAGGAAGTGAAGCATAATGAAAAAAATCATAGTTCTCCTTTTCTTGTTGGTGGGTGTTATCCATCCATCGCTCGCTCAAAACAAAGCCTCATCAGAATTAAACGGCTTTATACAAGCTATAACAAATGTACATTATCTTGCTAAATTAAAAGTCACTAAAGTGGAAATAACGGTTCAGAATGATGGATTAGAAAAGCAGGTTTTTTTTGCTGAAGTCCTTGATACTTATAAAGGTGAATCTCACAAAAACATAAGCTATGCAATGCTTGTCGAGCAAGGTGAAGATGTCGTTTTTAATTCGACTCCAGTTTATGTCGCGCTGTGTTTAGACAGTGCAGGGGATTACTACTGGCCGGGTACTGGCTCTGAATTCAAACTTTCAACAGTGATCGATGTATGGTTAGCTGAAAATAAAGAAAAGTTGATGGGTATTGTTTCTGCAGCAAATTGGTGTAAGTAGTATTATTTCAAAAATAAGACTGCTAAGTTTTATAAAAATCACGGACAAATAATGAATAAAATTAACACGGATGTAAATTACAAAACGATGGCAGGTAATGCTCGATTAGTTATGCTAGGTGAGTCTAATCACAACACCGCTGGTTATAAATATGAAGCGATTAAAGCGATCAAACAATTAAAAGCAGCTGGCTTTACTCATTTTGCTATAGAGATGTTACCACAATCAATGAAGGAACAAGTGGCATTTTATCAACGTACAGGTAAAGGATTTGAAGTTATTCAGCGTTACTTTAATGATAATTGGGCATGGGGATATTTGGTTCCTCATGCATACGGTGAACTTGTTAAAGCAGCAAGAACTGCAGGTTTGAACATAGTTGCTTTGGACATGACATTAGAGCAAATGGCAAGTCTTGATGCAGCTTGTTCATCTGACAATGCCGAGGCGGGTATTTGTACCGATACTCATACTAAACGCAATAATAGCTGGACAAATAATATTGTGAGTATCATAAAAGAATCAAACCAACATCGTGTGGTGGCTTTCATGCATCGGTGGCATGCTGTTGAAGCTGCATCTTATCAAGAAGGTATTGATACGTTAATCCAAAAGCAAGGGATACATAATGTTGTCTTTGTAGACTTTATTGGGGGTATGTTGTGTCTAACCGAAAAGGATTGCAGAGAAGGCTCTGCTGAAGATACTCCGCTCAAGCAGCAATACTTTTACCGTGAAGGGTTTCCCTATAAGTCAGCTATTAAGTCATTTCAGGTTCATATCCCTGAAAAGCGGGTAAATTCAAATGGTGAGTTGCAATGGTAAAGATAAGTCTGTTTATATTGTTAACGTTAAACTTTATTTTCAACAATGTGTATGCAAATAGTCTGTGGCATGCAATTGATATTAACGATCCAAACTTAACTGTCGAACAGGCCGCGCAACAATGTGCGAAAAGTTCAATGTTTGCACCATACAGCCTCGAGGAGTGGTGTGAAAAGGCTTATTCGATGGGCAGTTGGAGATCACTTCTGTACATTGGATACTACACAGGTGATGGGACTCGTTATGTCAATGAAGCCAAAAAACATGCACTAGCCGATGATGTTGAAGCTATCAAAATATTAGCGTGGATTTATAGTAATGGGTCTTTCGTTGAAAGGGATCTTAGTCAGTCGATTAAGCTTTATAATGATTACTTGAATCATAAAAAAAATAAATCACTGACAAAACATCAATTAGTTACAGTTCACAAAGCTATTTATACCATATACAAAGAATTAAAAGACTGGCAAGAGGCCTTAGAAAGCTTGCAGTTTATTATTGATAATGACGACGAAGATAACATTTTTTTCAAAAATGAAATGTTAGATATTAGCAAAAAATTATCTAAATAAGCTGTGTGATCGGTTATGACTTATTGCCTGAATGTCATAACACCGTTCGCAAGCTTTCATATTCTCCCAATATATTATGAAGGCATTTTAAATGGTAAAACCATTTTTATTATTTTTATCTTTGTGGCTATTTTCGCTAACGCAGCGGGTCCGAGGTGGGATGATATCAATTGATATAGATGATCCCAACCTAACAATTAATCTTGCCGCGGAGCAGTGCCAAAAAAGCTTAATTAATGCTCCTGAAAAGCTGGAGATGTGGTGTGAAAAAGCCATTAATATGGGTTATTGGAGAGGCTTAGTCCCTCTTAGCTTGCACACTGGTAATGGCGTTCGATTAGTTCAGGAAGCAACAAAAAGAGTTAATGCGAAAGATCCTATAGCTTATTCTACACTCGCTTGGGTCTATGAGGGCGGTATGTTTGTAGACCAAGATATTAATTATGCTATTTCACTCCATAAAAAGTTGTTAGCATTGGATGTTGATCTACCTAAATCGTCAGTTACTGCTACCCATGAAGAGTTAGCAACGTTGTATAAAATACAACAGAACTGGCTAGCGGTTAGTGAGCACGCTCAATACGTTTTTAATAATACTACGTTTGAATTTAATAAAGAATATGCAGCTCGATTGATGAAGCTCGCACAAGATAAATTAGCCGAGCAAGGCCATTCTAAACGTTAACAAAAATAAACTTATTGATAGGTGTATATGAAGTTACCATTTTCTATTGTTTTGTTACTTATGTTTTTGTCGTGGCTGTAGTGGCACACTGACCAGCATCAAGAAACAGCGAATAATAACCCTTTATTATTATGCAAAAAACTACCCACCTTTATGACTTATGTTGTCCTTCAATACTTATTCAACACCGCCTCCAATTAAAGCGTTTGCTGCTTAACTGGTGTTATTTCATAGTCTTGGTGATTAGTGGTCTAGTACCAACATTAATCAATAAACGTAGTACAATAATATCTGACGCCTAATTGAGTACAAAAATTAGACAAAATTAACATCATCAACAACGTAAAGGAATACTATGCACGATATATTTGGCGAAATTAGACGCGAATTTTACACTCAAACAATCAAGGAGTGGTTAGGTTGGATTGTGGGTACATTTTTGCTGGTGGTATTGATTAAATGGTTTGCTCAGCAATATGACGTCCCTGAATTTGAATTTCATGTCTGGGTTTCAGCGACTCTTTATCTCTGGTATGTCTCTACCATTAGCTTATTAATCGGTAGCACTTACTTTATCGCCCGTAATGCTCAAACCATGCTAGAGAGACGAGCGACACATCCTCAAAAGCCAGACAGTATTGATTTAACCAATGACTTAGTCAGGGTTAAAAAAATCAAGATTAAAGCCGCTATAATTGCCGTCGTTGCACATCTTATCAATGCTGGTCTTGTTTACTTTGTCACCGGCCACGTGCCTGGCATGACGTCAGAATATCAATTGTATGCTGTGATAGGTGTGTTTGCGATTGCCGCCATTAAACCTGCGATGTTAGCCGTAAACGCTATTCGTATGGAGATTTTTGGCATGATTGAAGAGGCGGATTATCCGCAGAAGTCGGTTGCTGATTTATGGCGAGTAGTGAATGACTTTAACGACTATGAAGAGCGATTAGAAAAAGTATTCGAGCGTATCGATGACGCTAAGCAGGAGTTCAGCCGAGAAAAAGAGATTACTATTGCTGATATTGTTGAAAAATTAACAGTATACAAAGCAGAATTACACTCTGCATTTGATGAAAAAATAACACTTTTCTCATCATCAGACAGTGCAAGAGAAGCGGCTTATGATGCGTTAAAAGAAGCACAGGCACCACTCAGTAAAGAAGTCAGTAAAATATTGGCTGAACTACAAAACTTACAAGGCTTTGTGATTGATTTACGTGATAAAAATATTAAGGGTGAGCAATTGATGTCAGCATTAAAAGAATTTGGCATTGAGTCACTAGCTGATTTAAATGTGAGTTTTCAAAAGTCGGTTGTGACGCATAATCCTCCCTTACGAAGTGTGTTATCGCCAATTGTAGATGAAGAAATACGCAGCTAAACGTCGCTTGGGGGGCAAAATATCAATTTAGTGATTGATGACCCACAGCAATTTACACTAAAGATTGAATAATTTCTTTAGTGTAAAGATTGTTTGAGTGTTAATTCGATAATAAAGCGAATAGTTTTGTGCGAAACACTGCCTAGTTCTTAAAAATAAATAACAAACACATTTATGTGGCTGTTTTAATAGGGAGATAAATCCAAAATGTTTGGATTACTAAAAACATACGACGTGCACATGTGCTCAGAAGTTAAAGGGAAAGTTTTGCTAAACGGGAAATCTGTAGTGGGTGCAAAAATTTCACGGAAATTAAATTATATCCATAAGTTTGTTTAAAATGATGAAACTCAGACAGACGAAAATGGAGACTTCTCTATGCCCGAAGTTAATTTAAGCTCAAAAAAGCCGGGAGATATGTTTGTTCATCATTTTACAGAACAACAAATTGACATTTTTCACGAAGGTAAATCTTATCTTCTCTGGCGATCTAGTATTATAGGTATCGAAGAGTACCCAGAAATGAAAGAAAAGTTAGCAACATTGAATGCTGATTTAACCTCTTAAGAGGTAGATTTTACTTTTCCAAATAAACGTAATTGTAATGTAGAGTTTGATGGAACAAGCATTTTTCGTTGGGAAGCCGATTTTGATGTGTATGAATTAGATGATGATAACGAAGACTTCTTTAACTTCTAAGAATTAAAAACGTAACCCTTAAAGTCATCAGTTTTTCTGATCCAAATTGTAATAACGTCATTAACAAAGACTAATTTGAGTGTAATTACCACCCACTCGAAACTGATTTACTGTATTACGACTTCAATCTGTTAAAAATGGTAAAATTAAATGTTCTATTATAAGTATCACCTCTAACAGATTATCAATCTTCAGTAGGTGTTTAGGCTTGATTTATACACTACGTTGGATAGTAGCTGATGTTTAAATTGAGATAACAAAAAAGCGCCTTTCGGCGCTTTTTTAGTTTGGTTAATCAAAAGATTAACGCTTATCAACGCTCACAAAATCGCGCGCAGACTCGCCAGTGTATAACTGACGTGGACGGCTGATTTTATGGCCTGGCTGATCTAACATTTCTTTCCAATGTGAAATCCAACCAACGGTACGTGACAGTGCAAATAACACTGTGAACATATCGTTAGGGATACCAATGGCTTTCATGATGATACCAGAGTAGAAATCAACGTTCGGGTATAGCTTCTTAGAGATGAAATACTCATCTTCAAGTGCGATACGCTCAAGTTCCATTGCTACGTCTAATAATGGGTCAACCACTTTAAGCTCTTTAAGGACTTCATGACAGGTTTCACGCATCACTTTAGCACGTGGATCGAAGTTCTTATAAACGCGATGGCCAAAGCCCATTAGGCGGAATGGATCGTTTTTGTCTTTCGCTTTCTCGATAAACTCAGGAATGCGGTCAACGCTGCCGATTTCTTCTAACATTTCTAAGCAAGCTTCGTTAGCACCACCATGAGCTGGGCCCCACAACGAAGCAATACCCGCTGCAATACATGCAAATGGGTTAGCGCCTGAAGAACCAGCTAAACGGACAGTAGATGTAGATGCATTTTGCTCATGATCAGCATGCAGTACAAAAATACGATCCATTGCTTTTTCTACAACAGGATTGACTTTGTACTCTTCACACGGAGTAGCAAACATCATCGACAAGAAGTTACCCGCATAACTTAAATCGTTACGTGGATAAACAAAAGGTTGCCCCATTGAGTACTTGTAGCACATCGCTGCGATTGTCGGCATTTTCGACACTAGGCGGTAAGCTGCAATTTCACGATGCTTTGGATTGTTAACATCAAGAGAGTCTTGATAGAAAGCAGATAATGCACCGGTTACACCACATAGCATTGCCATAGGGTGTGCGTCACGGCGGAAACCTCTGAAGAAGAATGCAATTTGCTCATGTACCATAGTGTGTTCTTTCACTGTGGCAACAAATTGTTCGTAATCAACTTTAGACGGTAATTCACCGTAAAGAAGCAAGTAGCATAAATCTAAATAGGTAGATTCAGTTGCAAGCTGGTCAATTGCATATCCACGATGCAACAAGATACCTTGTTCACCATCGATATAGGTAATAGCAGACTCACAAGATGCAGTAGCTAAAAAGCCTGGATCAAAGGTGAAATACCCTTTTTTTCCAAGTGTACTGATGTCGATAACGTCAAAACCTTCAGTACCTTTCTTAATAGGTAGGTCGATTGAATCGTTTCCTGGTAACTCTAATTTGGCTATATTATCAGCCATACCCCGTTCTCCTTACTTCATTCTTCTATATGAGTGCGGCATGTTAAGCGGTCATTACTTTACAGCGGATCGGGATCACAGATCAATTTAAATAAGCGTTTAAATTTGTTAGACCATGGTATATGTTCGCTGAAAACCGCTCTGCGCTTGCATTAGAATAAAAAAATACTAAAAAAACTTATTTTGCATAATGTGAGGTTTGTATTTGACAATTCCCGCGAGTATACTTGCCTGCGTCCCTAAGGGCGACGAGCGTCACAGTTTAGAAATGATCAATTTACTCACTAAATAGTGGTTTCTCAACTGATTAGATGCTTGAGAGTAGTCTGTTTTTTGTTTAAAAAATGCTCTGCCTTGTGCAAGCTTTAGTGGTTAAGCAAAAAATAGATCATAAAAAAAATAATGCTCAATGGAGCTGAGTGAGCAGAACGTGAAAAAGCAAAGACCTGTCCATCTAGACCTGCAGACGATAAGCTTTCCTGCGACAGCTATCGCATCAATACTGCACCGTATTTCCGGTGTTATCATGCTATTTGCTATTGGTATCCTTCTTTGGTTGTTAAATTCGACTTTAACATCAGCAGATGGGTTCGCTAGCGTACAATCCTTGTTCGATGGTTTCGTGATGAAGTTCATCATTTGGGGCATTCTAACCGCGTTGGGTTATCACTTATTAGGTGGCATTCGTCATTTGATTATGGATGCCGGACACTGGGAAGAGTTAGCTTCGGGTGTCTCATCAGCTAAGGCTACGTTTGTGTTAGCAGTAGTCTTTTCAATCATAGCGGGGATTTGGGTATGGTAACAAATGCAGCAAGTTTTGGACGCAGTGGTGTTCATGACTATATTCTATTACGCGCAAGTGCAGTGATCCTCGCTTGTTATACTATTTTTTTAGTTGGCTTTATCGCGTGTAGTGCCCCGTTAACTTTCGAGATTTGGAATGGTTTGTTTGCTTCACTTCCAATGAAAGTCTTTACCCTAATAACCTTGATTGCTTTACTTATCCATGCGTGGATTGGTGTATGGCAAGTATTGACTGATTATGTCAAACATACAGCGTTACGTGGTGTATTACAGTTTACCTTTGTGTTGATCGCTTTTAGTTATTTAGCGTCAGGCATTGTAATAGTGTGGGGTGTTTAAGTGAGTATTCCAGTACGCGAATTTGATGTAATCGTAATCGGCGCCGGCGGCGCGGGTATGCGAGCTGCATTACAGATTTCTAAAGAAGGTAAGAGCTGTGCGCTGTTATCTAAAGTATTCCCAACTCGTTCACATACCGTTTCTGCTCAAGGTGGCATCACTGTAGCATTAGGTAATGCGCACGAAGATCATTGGGAACAACACATGTACGACACGGTTAAAGGTTCTGATTTTATCGGCGACCAAGAAGCCATTGAGTTTATGTGTCAAACGGGTCCTGAAGCGATTATCGAACTTGAGCAAATGGGTTTACCTTTCTCTCGTTTCGAAGACGGCACTATCTATCAGCGTCCTTTTGGTGGTCAGTCGCGTAATTTTGGTGGTGAGCAAGCTGCTCGTACTGCTGCTGCAGCTGACCGTACAGGTCATGCACTGCTTCATTGTTTATACCAACAAAACGTTAAACATAAAACTGACGTTTATTCTGAGTGGTATGCCTTAGATTTGGTTAAAAACGAAGATGACGTAGTGGTGGGTTGTACTGCAATTGAAATTGAAACGGGCGAAATTGTTTATTTCAAAGCAAAAGCGACTATTTTAGCCACTGGTGGTGCAGGACGTATTTATGCATCAACCACTAATGCTCACATCAATACTGGTGACGGTGTTGGTATGGCGGCACGCGCTGGTGTTCAGTTACAAGACATGGAAATGTGGCAGTTCCACCCTACAGGTATTGCCGGTGCAGGTGTTTTGGTTACTGAAGGTTGTCGTGGTGAAGGTGGATATCTTCTAAACAAAGACGGCGAGCGTTTCATGGAACGTTATGCGCCAAACGCGAAAGATTTAGCATCTCGTGACGTGGTAGCACGTTCAATGATGACTGAAATTCGTGAAGGTCGTGGTTTAGACGGTCCTTTAGGTCCACATTGTTTGCTAAAACTTGATCATTTAGGTAAAGAAACCTTAGAAGCTCGTCTTCCTGGTGTGTGTGAATTATCACGTACCTTTGCTCATATTGATCCAGCTGATGGTCCAATTCCAGTGTTGCCAACTTGTCATTATATGATGGGCGGTTTACCGACTAAAGTAAGTGGTCAAGTTATTCGTATGAATGACGACGGCACTGAACAAGATGTATTAGGTTTATTTGCTGTTGGTGAGATTGCTTGTGTATCTGTACACGGTGCAAACCGTTTAGGTGGTAACTCTTTACTTGATTTAGTTGTGTTTGGACGTGCTGCTGGTCAGCATTTAGGTAAAGCGTTAGACGCTACACCTGATCCAAAAGCGGCTTCAGACGTAGAAATTAGTGCATCACTTGCTCGTCTTAACCGTTGGGAAAGCAACAAAGACGGCGAAGAACCTGCGGTTATCCGTAAAGATCTTCAATTGTGTATGCAGTTAAATTTCTCTGTTTTCCGCAGTGGAGATGCTATGGCTGAAGGTTTAGAACAGCTACAAGCAATTCAAAAGCGTCTTGAAAATGCTAAGTTATCTGATAATTCAACAGAATTTAATACTCAACGTATTGAGTGCTTAGAATTAGACAACTTAATGGCTACAGCGCTGGCAACTGCTTATGCAGCTAACTTCCGTACTGAAAGCCGTGGTGCGCATTCTCGTGAAGATTATTTAGACCGTGATGATGATAATTGGTTATGTCATAGTTTGTATAACCCAGTCACTCAAGGTATGAGCAAACGTGATGTCAACATGACACCTAAATTACGTGAAGCGTTTCCACCTGTAAAACGTACCTATTAGGCAGGAGTTGCAAAAGATGAAATTAACATTTGCATTGTATCGTTATAATCCTGATGTAGATACCAAGCCTTATATGAAGGATTACACCTTAGAAGTGCCTGATGGCACTGACATGATGGTGTTAGATGCGTTAATTAAACTGAAAGAACAAGACTCAACGCTTGCGTTCCGTCGTTCATGCCGTGAAGGTGTGTGTGGTTCTGACGGTGTTAACATGAATGGTAAAAACGGATTAGCGTGTATTACGCCATTATCTACCTTCAAAGGTAAGAAAATTGAAATCCGTCCTTTACCAGGCATGCCAGTAGTTCGTGATTTGGTTGTAGACTTAACTCAGTTCTACAAGCAATACGAAAAAATTAAGCCTTATCTGATTAATGACGAACAGGCTCCTGCTCGTGAACATCTACAATCACCTGAAGAGCGTGCTCATTTAGATGGTTTATATGAATGTATCATGTGTGCATGTTGTTCAACTGCTTGTCCATCTTTCTGGTGGAACCCTGATAAATTTATCGGGCCAAGTGGTTTATTACATGCATATCGTTTCTTAATTGACAGTCGTGATACGGCCACTGAAGAGCGTTTATCTGAACTAGATGATGCTTACAGTGTGTTCCGTTGTCATGGCATCATGAACTGTGTTGACGTTTGTCCTAAAGGATTAAACCCAACTAAAGCGATTGGTCACATTAAGTCAATGCTGCTTAAGCGAGCTGTTTAATGCACAAAACTGAGCAAAATAATCTGACTTATTAGCTTTGTTAAGAGTCATCTTCAATATTGGGGATGGCTCTTTTGTGTGTTTATGTAATACCTCCTGCTATTATCTTGTTACGATAATTTCAGTCTACGTGTGATGTAACTTACGTTACTCACTGTTATGTTTATGGCTAGCACGTGTATCAAGTTTGAAAGGAATAACAATGCACCAAGGCATCATGAAAGCCTGGCTCGAGTCGTCACATTTAAGTGGTTCGAACTCGACCTACGTAGAAGAGATGTATGAAGCCTATCAAGAAGATCCGCAATCAGTTACTCCTGATTGGCAGCTTGTTTTTGATAACCTCCCTCCGGTTAACGGTGCCTCAGTAGAAGTACCCGAAACTGCTCACTCTAAAGTTCGTGACTATTTCCGTAGTTTAGCTTTACAAGGTCGTTTAAAAAACGCTACTAGCGTCGGCGACCCAGAGTTAGATGCGAAGCAAGTTAAAGTCCTGCAACTTATCAATGCTCACCGTTTCCGTGGCCATCAAAATGCCAATTTAGATCCATTAGGATTGTGGAAGCGTGAAGCTGTTCAGGAATTGGATCCTGCTTACCACGGCTTAACCGTTGATGACATGCAACGTCAGTTTAATACTGGTTCATTCGCCCTCGGCGGTGAGACCATGAAGCTTGCTGATATTATTCATGCACTAAAGAGTACCTATTGTGGCTCGATAGGTGCTGAATACATGCACATTACTGATACCGATGAAAAGCGTTGGATCCAACAACGTCTTGAACCGACATTAGGTAAAGCCAAGTACGATAACAGCGTCAAAAAGCGTATTCTTGAAGGGTTGAATGCAGCCGAAGGTATCGAAAAATACCTTGGTGCTAAATTCCCTGGAGCTAAACGATTCTCTTTAGAAGGTGGTGATGCGCTCGTTCCGATGATGCGTGAAATCATTTACCGTGCAGGCGAAGCTGGAACTAAAGAAATCGTAGTAGGTATGGCTCACCGTGGTCGTTTAAACTTGCTCATAAACGTGCTGGGTAAACGTCCTGCTGAATTGTTTGATGAGTTTGCGGGTAAGCATGCGGACACTCACGGTTCTGGCGACGTAAAATATCACCAAGGTTTCTCATCTGATTTTGAAACGCCAGGTGGAAACGTTCATTTAGCATTAGCCTTTAACCCATCTCATTTAGAGATCGTTAATCCAGTGGTTATTGGTTCTGTACGTGCTCGTCAAGATCGTCGTGGTTGTAAAGACGGTCTGCAAGTTATGCCTATCACCATTCATGGTGATTCAGCTATAACTGGCCAAGGCATTGTGCAAGAGACGTTCAACATGTCTCAAACACGTGGTTTTACTATTGGTGGTAGTATTCGAATTGTGGTTAATAACCAAGTTGGTTTTACCACATCAAACCAGGCTGACACACGTTCAACCGAATACTGTACTGACATCGCTAAGATGGTTCAGGCACCGATTTTCCATGTCAATTCTGACGATCCTGAAGCCGTTGCGTTTATTTCTCAACTTGCAGTGGATTATCGTAATGAATTTAAACGTGATGTAGTGATTGATTTAGTGTGTTATCGCCGTCATGGCCATAACGAAGCTGATGAGCCTAGTGCGACTCAGCCGTTAATGTACGCTAAAATCAAAAAACACCCTACGCCACGTAAAATTTATGCTGATAAGTTGATAGCTGAAAACAGCATTCCTGCCGATGAAGTGACCGGACTGATTAACCATTATCGTGATGCATTAGATGCAGGTGATTGTGTGGTTAAAGAATGGCGTCCTATGACGTTACATACAGTTGACTGGACACCTTATTTAAATCGCGAATGGGATGAAGAATACGCCGGTTCAATGTCGATGGAACGTCTGCAAAACTTAGCCAATAAGTTAGTTGATATTCCTGAAAATCATACGCTTCAATCTCGTGTTGCCAAAATTTGTGCTGATCGCACTGCCATGGCTAAAGGCGAGAAGTTATTAGACTGGGGTTTCGCTGAAACGTTAGCTTATGCTTCTATTCTTGAAGATAAAAAGCGTGTGCGCATTACGGGTCAAGACTCTGGTCGCGGCACGTTCTTCCATCGTCATGCTGTATTGCATAGCCAAAAAGACGGTTCTACCTATTTACCTTTGCGTAATGTGGCTGATGAACAAGGGCCAATTGATATTATTGACTCAGTATTATCAGAAGCATCAGTGTTGGCATTTGAATACGGTTACGCGACTGCAGAACCTGGTGGCTTGACCATTTGGGAAGCGCAGTTTGGTGACTTCGTTAACTGTGCACAGGTAGTGATTGACCAATTCTTATCATCTGGTGAGCAAAAGTGGGGCCGTTTATGTGGTCTGACTATGTTGTTACCTCATGGTTATGAAGGTCAAGGACCTGAGCATTCAAGTGGCCGTTTAGAGCGTTTCTTGCAATTATGTGCTAACCACAACATGCAAGTGTGTGTGCCATCAACTCCGGCGCAGGTTTATCATATGTTGCGTCGCCAAGTTGTGCGTCCTATGCGTCGCCCGTTAGTGGTAATGTCACCTAAATCTTTGCTACGTCACCCATTAGCGGTGTCTACCTTAGAAGAACTTGCTGAAGGTACTTTCCAAAATATCATTGGTGAGATAGATACCTTAGATGCAGGTCAAGTTGACCGCGTTGTATTCTGTAGCGGTAAGGTGTATTTCGAGTTACTTGAAAAGCGTCGTAAAGAGAATGTGACCAACGTTGCCATCGTGCGTGTTGAGCAGCTGTATCCGTTCCCTGATGTGGAAATGCGTGCAGCGTTAGAAACATATCAACATGTTAAAGATTTTGTATGGTGTCAAGAAGAGCCGCAAAACCAAGGGGCATGGTACTGTAGTCAGCATCATTTCTGGGCTAATATTCCTGCAGGTGCTCAATTAACTTATGCCGGTCGTGAAGCTTCTGCTGCACCAGCATGTGGTTACCCTGGGTTGCATGTACAGCAGCAAGAATCATTAGTAAATAGCGCATTAAAACTGTCGTAATAGATAATTTATATAAGGGAAGCTTTCCATGAGTATCGAAATTAAGGTACCCGTATTACCAGAATCTGTTGCTGATGCAACTATTGCTACTTGGCATGTTAAACCTGGTGAACAGGTTACTCGTGATCAAAACTTAGTTGATATCGAGACAGACAAAGTCGTGTTAGAAGTGGTAGCACCAGAAGACGGTTCAATTTCTGAATTGTTATTCCAAGAAGGCGATACCGTTTTAGGTGAGCAAGTGATTGCTAATTTTGTCGCTGGTGTTGTGTCTGGCCAAGAAGTGACTAAAGCTGAAGCTTCAGGGCCTGCTGTCGTGGCAACGACCGAAGCTGCTTCTGATGAATCTAATGATGCATTAAGCCCATCTGTTCGTCGTGTGATTGCAGAACATAATCTTGATGCCAGTAAAATTAAAGGTTCTGGTGTGGGCGGACGTGTAACTAAGGATGATGTAGATGCATTCCTTAAGTCAGCTCCTGCCAAAGCCGCTGCACCAGCTGCTCCTGTGGCACCGTTAGAAGGTCGTAGTGAGAAGCGTGTACCAATGTCACGTCTTCGTAAAACTATCGCAAAACGTCTGTTAGAAGCGAAAAATTCAACGGCAATGTTAACTACGTTTAACGAAGTTAATATGAAGCCAATCATGGATATTCGTAAGCAGTACCAAGACATTTTCGAAAAACGCCATGGTATTCGTTTAGGCTTTATGTCTTTCTATATCAAAGCTGTGACAGAAGCGCTAAAACGTTTCCCAGAAGTTAACGCTTCTATTGATGGTGATGACATTGTTTATCATAACTATTTCGACATCAGCATCGCTGTATCAACGCCTCGTGGTCTGGTAACACCAGTACTACGTGACACTGATACCATGAACTTAGCTGAAATCGAAAAAGCGGTTCGTGAATTAGCCATTAAAGGCCGTGACGGTAAATTATCTGTTGCTGACATGACAGGCGGTAACTTCACTGTGACTAACGGTGGTGTTTTCGGTTCACTAATGTCTACGCCAATTTTGAACCTGCCACAAAGCGCAATCTTAGGCATGCATGCCATTAAAGATCGCCCAATGGCAGTCAATGGTCAGGTTGAAATCCTGCCTATGATGTACCTAGCACTCTCTTACGACCACCGTATTGTTGATGGTCGTGAGTCTGTTGGCTTCTTAGTCGCGATTAAAGACTTCTTAGAAGATCCAACTCGTCTGCTACTTGATCTATAAGTAGGTAGATAAACCCTCGTCGCTGGCTCATATTGAGCCAGTTGGATTTGATTAGAAGTATATGGATAGATCATCATGAATTTGCATGAGTATCAGGCAAAATCTTTATTTGCCGAATATGGTTTACCAGTCTCTGAAGGCTTTGCATGTGATACTGCTCAAGAAGCAGTAGAAGCAGCTGGTCACATTGGCGGAAACTTATGGGTTGTTAAGTGTCAAGTACACGCAGGCGGCCGTGGTAAAGCAGGTGGCGTTAAAGTTACCGGTAATAAAGACGAAATCAGAGCATTCGCTGAAAACTGGTTAGGTAAGAACTTAGTAACGTACCAGACTGACGCTAAAGGTCAGCCAGTTGCTAAAATTCTAGTTGAAAGCTGTACTGACATCGCTAACGAATTGTACCTAGGTGCAGTAGTTGACCGTAGCACTCGTCGCGTTGTGTTCATGGCGTCGACTGAAGGTGGTGTTGATATCGAAACTGTGGCTGAACATACGCCAGAGCTTATCCACACAGCTATCATTGATCCGTTAACAGGTCCTCAAGCTTTCCAAGCTCGTGATCTTGGCTTCAAGTTAGGTTTAAACCCAACACAAATGAAGCAGTTTACTAAGATCTTTATGGGTCTAGCGAACATGTTCAATGACCATGATTTTGCATTATTAGAAATCAATCCACTTGTTATCACCACTGAAGGCAACCTTCACTGTTTAGATGGCAAAATTGGTATTGATGGCAACGCATTATTCCGTCAGCCTAAAATCAAAGCAATGCACGATCCATCACAAGATGATGCTCGTGAAGCGCATGCTGCTAAATTTGAATTAAACTATGTTGCTTTAGACGGTAACGTAGGTTGTATGGTTAACGGTGCCGGCCTAGCAATGGGTACAATGGACATCGTAAACCTACACGGCGGCAAGCCAGCTAACTTCTTAGACGTTGGCGGTGGAGCAACTAAAGAACGTGTTGCAGAAGCATTTAAGATCATTCTTTCTGACAGCAATGTTAAAGCGGTATTGGTTAACATCTTCGGTGGTATCGTGCGTTGCGATATGATCGCTGAAGGTATTATTGGTGCGGTTAAAGAAGTTGGCGTTAAAGTGCCAGTCGTTGTACGTCTTGAAGGTACTAACGCTGAATTAGGTCGTGAAGTATTGGCTAAGTCTGGTCTTGATATCATCGCGGCTACAAGTCTAACTGACGCGGCTGAGCAAGTTGTTAAAGCTGCGGAGGGCAAATAATGTCTGTTTTAATTAACAAAGATACCAAGGTAATCTGTCAAGGTTTCACTGGTGGTCAGGGTACTTTCCACTCTGAACAGGCGATTGCTTATGGCACGCAAATGGTTGGTGGTGTTTCTCCTGGAAAAGGTGGTCAAACTCACCTAGGTCTTCCAGTGTTTAACACTGTTAAAGACGCTGTAGCAGCAACAGGTGCAACTGCAACTGTTATCTACGTACCAGCTCCTTTTTGTAAAGACGCTATCCTTGAAGCAATCGATGCTGGCCTTGAGCTAATCGTTTGTATCACTGAAGGTATCCCTACACTTGATATGCTTCAAGTGAAAGTGAAACTTGAAGAAACTGGCGTTCGCATGATCGGTCCTAACTGCCCAGGTGTTATCACTCCTGGTGAATGTAAGATTGGTATTATGCCTGGTCACATTCATTTACCTGGAAAAGTAGGTATTGTTTCTCGCTCTGGTACATTAACGTACGAAGCGGTTAAGCAAACTACTGATGAAGGTTTCGGCCAATCTACTTGTGTAGGTATCGGTGGCGACCCAATTCCTGGCACTAACTTCATCGACGTATTGGAAATGTTCCAAAACGATCCACAGACTGAAGCGATTGTTATGATCGGTGAAATCGGTGGTAATGCTGAAGAAGAAGCGGCTGCTTATATCAAAGCACACGTAACTAAGCCTGTTGTATCTTACATTGCTGGTGTTACTGCACCAGAAGGTAAGCGCATGGGCCATGCTGGCGCAATTATCGCTGGCGGTAAAGGTACTGCTGAAGATAAGTTTGCTGCTCTAGAGGCTGCTGGCGTTACGACTGTTCGCTCTTTAGCTGACATTGGTAAAGCACTACGTATCAAAACAGGTTGGTAATTATACCTTCTTGATAAAAAGGCGCTTAGGCGCCTTTTTTATTGGTTTTTATTCACTATTTTCATATAGTTATATTTTAATAGACAATCTGTTGCGATTCCTTTAATTCTTTGCAAGGTAATTATGGCCATCATCAGCATTATTTTCCCCTTAATATTTATGGTGTTATTAGGCTATGTATTAACCCGAGTTGGATTCTTTAACAAAGAACACATTACTGGGATAAGTAGGTTCACTTTTTACGTCAGTATCCCGGCATTTCTATTTATCAATATGCTCGCAGCACCGTTAGCGCAAAGCATTGACCCACTTGCACTGCTAGCTTTTTATTTACCAGTGTTGTTAGTGTTTTCTATAGGTTACCGAATTAATCGCCTTTTTAGTCCAATAGCGCTGCAGGGGCGTGATGCCAGTGCGGTATTCGCGTTGGGTGCCAGTTATTCCAATACGGTATTGGTAGGTTTACCCATTATTATCGCTGCATTAGGCCCAGCAATGATAGGGCAGGTATTTATGATCATTACTTTTCATAGCGCCACCTTGTTTGCTCTGACTTTTATCTTAGCGGCAAGAGAGCAGCCTCAAGGTTTCTCGTGGCGACGGTTTGCTCGCTCTATGGTACTTAATCCGGTAGTAATGAGTATTGGACTAGGTATTTTAGTGAATGCGTTAAGTATTAACTTGGGACAACAATTAGATGAAGGTTTAGCGCTATTAGCTAAGCCCGCTTTGGCGTGTGCATTGTTTGTGCTAGGTGCTAATTTAAGTTTCTATCGTATAGGTGAACATTGGCGTTTAGCCTTAATGGCTAGTGGTTTAAAAATTATTTTATTGCCAGCATTAGTTTATATTATGGCGCAGTTTGTATTTGAACTAACCACATCAAGCACTGCGATGTTGGTGTTGCTCAGTGCTTCTCCGCTTGGCGTCAACGCTTATCTTATTGCCACTGAACTTAAACAGCATGAATCAACCTTGGGTAGCACAGTAGTATTATCGACCTTGTTATCAGTGTTTAGTTTTAGCCTATGGCTTACATTATTGATTTAAGTAAACTCTAAAAGCTTATGATAAATGTTAGCCAATAAAAAACCAGCAAATTTGCTGGTTTGTTTGTTGCTCACATACAGACTATTCGTCAGCGTGATCACAAGTATCATTGGTACAATGACCATAAAGGTACAAGCTATGGTGAGTCAGCTTGATGTTATGACGCATTGCGATTTCATCCTGGCGACGTTCAATCACGTCGTCAGAAAACTCAATCACTTTATCACAGGTTAAACACACTAAATGGTCATGGTGTTGTTGAGTCGACATTTCAAACACCGCTTTACCACTTTCAAAATGATGACGATTTAGAATGCCCGCATCATCGAACTGGTTTAATACTCTGTATACAGTAGCAAGGCCAATTTCCTCGCCTATTTCGAGTAACTTCTTATATAAGTCTTCCGCACTGATATGCTGGTTATCTGGGGATTGCATCAGTTCTAGAATTTTAACTCGCGGCAGGGTTATTTTTAATCCGGCTTTTTTGAGTGCTTGATTTCCATCTGTCATTGCTAATCTCTTGATTGCAGAACCAATCGGTTCATCGGTGGATATTCTAATCATTATATGTCTTGAGTCTAAAAACATAAACCTCTTAAGCTGCTTTATCAACCAATATAGAGGATATTTAGTAAAACAGTCACTTAAGCTGATATTATTTGTTAAGGATCTCTCAATAAGCTTACTTATACTAAGGGATTATTGTACCTATTCGGATATCCGATATTATTATCAAATCTATAACATGAATTTTATGTGAATTTTTAGACCGTGTAGTGACAACATTTTGTAACCTGAGTACGTATTTTTGATATGGTATTAAAAGTCATTACATTTTATTTTACATCATCACAATAAAGGACAAACAATGTACCGGCAAATTGTAGTGCTGACCGGCGCAGGTATTTCAGCTGAGTCGGGTATGAGCACGTTTAGAGATCAGCATGGTTTATGGGAACAGCATCATATTGAAGATGTTGCCACTCCTGAAGGCTATGCAAGAGATATCGAGTTAGTGGAGCGTTTTTATAATAGCCGCTGGCAACAATTACACAGTGATGATGTCATTCCAAATGCAGCACATTTAGCACTCGCGAAACTTGAAACAGAATTTACGGGTGAATTGCTAGTGATAACCCAAAATGTTGATGATTTACACGAGCGGGCAGGGTCTAAACGATTACTGCATATGCACGGTGAATTAGCAAAAGGTCGATGCCCACAATCATTACAAACCTTTGTATTACGTGAACCTTTTGGTGCTGAAAACTGTTGCACTTGTTGTATCCCGGGAAAACGTTTGCGGCCACATATTGTGTGGTTTGGGGAAATGCCTTTTGGTATGGACAGAATTCACGACGCCTTAGATCACTGTGACTTATTTATTGCGATTGGTACATCGGGTACGGTTTACCCTGCGGCAGGTTTTGTCGATAGTGCGAATCACCACGGTGCTCAAACCGTGGAGGTTAATCTGGATCCTGCAGACCGTCATAGCCAGTTTCAATATCATTTTACCGGTAAAGCGGGTGCTATCTTACCTAAGTTAGTCGACGATATTCTAGCGGGTAAGGTGATTGGTAGTGAGTGAAGCATTATTAGAGCAAGTCGTTAGTGACGTGATGCCGACAAAGCTGGCGATTATTATGCGTGGTTTACCAGGCAGTGGTAAATCTTATTGGGTTGAACAATTTATTACTTCTCAAGGGATTGAGCAGGCGATTCATATCCGTCAGCATGGCCTATTCTCCACAGACCGCTATTTTTATCAACAGGGGCAGTACCGCTTTAATCCGCAAAAAATCGGCCAATATCATCAGGCTAATTTAACGGCTTTTATTCAGGCGTTGGCGCGTAAAGAACCGATAGTTATTTGTGATAATACTAATATCGCGAAATGGGAGTTTATGGCTTATGAAGCCGCTGCAAAAGCGTTAGGCTATCAAGTTAAAGTGGTATTGGTTGGGCAGCCAGGTAACGACCAACATCAACAGCTTTGTGCGCAACGAAATCAACATCAAGTTTCATTGGTGCATATTCAAAAAATGGCGCAGTTGTTTGAAGAGTAATAACATGGAAGTGATTTGTTAAATGGTTAAATGGTAGTTACAGTATTTAAGTTGTGTGGCCATATTTCAGGACTGAGTAATAAAAATAAAAATAAAAAAGGCGCATAAAGCGCCTTTTTTGCATTTAGTCCGCGAGTAATTACTTCGCAGCAACAGGTGTAGTTAGGTCGATGCTATAAATCGCAAAGCCAGCTACAACATCAGCTGTTTTAGGTAACTTCACCATTTTACGTTGTTGATTATCAGCAACAAACTTGTCAGCAACATCGCTGTCTTGGGTTTCAAAACGAATGTCTAATGCAACAGTCGCATTATCAATAGTTTTAAAATCCCAGTTGTAATCAGCTGATGGATCAACCATAGCATCATATCCACCAGTCGCATTTGGTTGTGATTGCTCAGTAATATAAGCTGATAATGCATCACGGTTGGTATCTGGCAGTTCTAGCACTACGTGGTCTGAACCGGTACCCGCAAATGAACCACCAAAAGCACGGTAGTTATTTGAAGCCACAACAAACGACATCGCTGCTAATTCATCACCCGTAATAACCGTTCCGTCAGGTGCTGTGTATGCTAAGTCAACAATACGATTTGCATTAGCGTTAACGACAGCACAGCTTCGGTCAAACTTAGTTGGTTGAGTTACATCAATCTTGTAAGTTAGGCCATCAATAACGTCGAAGTTATAAGTTGGGTGACCTGCGCGATTAATCAAATTTTGTGGAGCACTGACGCTTGGGTCAATTTGATTAAACTGGTTGGCTGAACATTCTAACCAATCTTTTAGTTCCGCACCGGTAGCTTTAACTGCAACCATAGTATTTGGGTATAGGTATAAGTCAGCAGCGTTCTTATACGAAAGGTCGCCAGCATCAACTTGTACATATTGGCTTGCATCTCCTTCAGCATAACGTCCACCGGCTTTAAATGGTGCCGATGCTGACAAGATTGGCAAATCTTTTAGATCATCAGTAATTAATGTTTTAACACGCGCTATTTGAGCATTAGATACAATCTGAACCGTTGGGTCATCTTGAACTAACGTTAAGAAGCTGTACATGTTAGCGGCAGCAACCCCAATAGGTTGGCTAACATATTCGATAGTACCATTGTGTTCAATTTCAATTGCATCACGTAAGCTAGCTTCACCTTCAACCAATGCTACTTTATTAGCATTGTCGTAAATTGGGCGTGCTTTAGCAGTTGATTCTTCATGAATTACGGTCCATTTTCCTTCTACTTGGCGTACAACTAAGTCTACCACACCTAAGTTATCACCCCAGCGGCCAGGCATTACGGCAGGAACGCCATTCAATAAACCTTTGTCTACGTCAGTATTTGGTAAGTCGCTGTAAGTTGCAGACGGGAAAACTGAGTGGCTATGACCAAAGAAAATTGCATCAATACCATCGACGTTGGTTAATGCATAGGTTGCGTTTTCTGCCCATGGGTCGCCAGGGTTTTCACTTGAACCAATACCTGAATGCGGAATGGCTAAAATGATATCAGCCCCTTCTGCTTTCATTTGTGGCACAAATTTATTCGCCGCTTGAACTATGCCTAATACTTCAACTTTACCGTCTAAATTAGCTTTATCCCATTGTAAAATTTGTGGTGGTACAAAGCCGATATAACCAATTTTTATTGTATGTTCATTACCATCAACATCGATAACGACTTTTTCTTTAATGATATATGGTGTGAACATGTTTTCACTGAATAATACATCATCCCAACATCCATCTTTATCAGCACAAATTACGTTGGCATTAATATAAGGAAAGTTAGCACCACCAAGTGATTGCTCAAGGAATGATAATCCATAGTTAAATTCATGGTTACCAATATTACCGACTTCGTAGTCTAGGGTATTCATCGCTTTGTACACAGGATGAGTGTCGGTTAGCATGTTGTTTTCAGTTTTAAATTTATTGGCAATATAGTCTCCCATTGGACTACCTTGCAATAAATCACCGTTATCGACTAATACCGAGTTAGTGGCTTCGGCGCGTGCTGCATTGATTAAACTTGCTGTACGTACCAAACCGATGGTCTTATCTTCTTTACCTGAGTAATAGTTGTAATCCATCATATTGGTATGAAGATCAGTCGTTTCCATTACACGTAACTTGATATCTGCAGCAACAGTACTTGTTTGATCGTCATTATCAGAGCCGCAACCGCCTAATCCCAGTGCACCAGCGATAACAACGGCAAGAAGTTTTTTATTTAACATATTTTACTCTCTATATTTATTTGACCCCGAGGCGTATTTTTTATTTTATGCCTCTTACGTAGTGTTAACGATCCTTAACTATTTTGATAATAAAATGAAAACACCGCGGAGATTATAAGCATAAGATATGAATAAATTGTGATGTAACGCTAAATTAATATGATTAATGAGTGCGTTCGTGCAATTAATAGGCGTAAAAGGTGATAAAAAGCCGACAAGCTATTAATACGTTTCATGTAAATTTTTTGGGTGTTTGATAAGGATTGATATTAATGGATGGAATATGAACTTGTTTTATGATTTGGTATGAATAGAATTTATACCCTTAAATACTTAGAGTCTGTTTACCAGGAAGTAAATATCCATATTAAATTTGGCAATATTAACAATGGCTGTCGAAGCCATTGTTAATATCATCATTCAATTTTTAATATTAAAGTTTTTCTTTTAATAAACCTCTGCTACGTAATAGCGGTTCAATACCTGCATCCTTACCTCTAAATTGTTTGTATAATTCCATCGGATCTGCACTGCCGCCTTTGGATAAAATACTATCACGGAATTTTTGAGCTGTTTTTGGATCAAAAATTCCATTTTCTTTAAACGCTTCGAAAGCATCAGCACCTAAAATATCAGACCAAAGGTAACTGTAGTATCCTGCAGAATAACCGCCTGCAAAAATATGCGAAAAGTAAGTGCTGCGATAACGAGGGGCTATTTGGCTAATTAAGCCCATTTTATTTAATGAGGCCAATTCAAAATCTTTTGCATCGCGTAGTTTGCTATCTTTAAGAGAATGCCAATCCAAGTCTAAATAAGTGGCAGCCATATATTCGACAGTGGCAAAACCTTGATTAAATTGGCTAGCGGCTTGGATTTTATTTATTAAAGATTGGGGAATAATTTCACCCGTTTGATAATGCTTTGCAAATTGTGATAATACTTCCGGCTGTGTCATCCAGTTTTCCATCACTTGAGATGGAAACTCAACGTAATCACTTGGTACGCTAGTTCCGGATTGAGAACGGTAAGTCACATTAGAAAGTATGCCGTGCAATGCATGTCCAAATTCGTGAAACAGAGTACTGGCTTCGTCAAATGTAAGTAGTGCTGGCTCATTACCTGCTGGGCGAGGGAAGTTAAGTACGTTAACCACAATCGGCTTTGATTCTACTCCATTCATATTATATTGTTGACGGTATACGTTCATCCACGCGCCGCCTCGCTTACTTTGACGGACAAAATAGTCGCCCATAAATATAGCGAGCAAGCTACCGTCTTTATCATAGACTTCCCAGGTACGAACATCTGGGTGATACTTGGGCAAATCCGTACGTTCTTTGACAGTAATGCCATATAAACGATTAGCGGTATAGAATACCCCTTTCAAGGTACTCTCAAGTGAGAAATAGGGCTTAGTTTGCTGTTCATTGAAACTGTATTTAGCGACGCGAATTTTATCTGAATAATACCACCAATCCCATGCTTCAATGGTCAAATCGGTACCTTGGGTATCGACTAGCGCTTGCATGTCTGCCACTTCACTTTTAGCCTGCTTTAATGCAGCTGGCCACACTTTATCTAATAGAGCATAGACATTCTCTGGGGTCTTAGCAGTGCGAGACTCAAGTACAAAATGAGCATGAGATTGATATCCCATAAGCTGAGCTCGTTGTGAACGTATTGAGGCTATTTTGGCGAGAATCTTTTTATTATCGAATTCATTGTCATTATTTGCTTGAGCAACGTAAGCCTTAAATAGGGTTTCACGCAGTTTTCGATTATCAGCGTAAGTCAAAAATGGGGTCATTGATGGGCGATGAGGAGTAAAAATCCATTTACCTGGATGACCCAGTTTTGTAGCTTTACGAGCTGCAGTGTCCACCACATCTTGTGGTAAACCGGAAAGGTCTTCTTGGTTGTCAATGATGAGTTGAAAGCCATTGGTTTCAGCTAATAAATTATCGCCAAAAGTAAGGCTTAACTTACTAATTTGTTCATTTAAACCTCGGAGGGTAATTTTATCTTCTGCTGATAAATTTGCTCCGCCTCGGGTGAATGATTTGTATGTATCTTCCAGTAATTTTGCCTGTGCAGTATTCAAGGACAAGCTATTACGTTGTTCATGTAAAGTTTTTACTCGTTGAAACAGCATTGGATTTAGGAAAATATCATCTTGTGATGACGATAGTTTAGGTGAAATCTGTTTGGATATAGCTTGTAACGCATCGTTAGTGTCTGCGCCCGCCAAATTAAAGAATACGTATGATACTCGGGTTAGTAAATCGCCCGAAAATTCCATTGCTTCAATCGTATTTTCAAAAGTTGGGGGCTGAGGATTATTTGCGATAGTACTAATTTGCTCTTGCAGCTCAGTCATTCCAGCTTCAAAGGCTGGGATATAATCATCGGTTGTAATATTGGCAAAATCAGGGATTTCAAAAAATGTACCGTAAGGTTTAAAAAACGGATTATCAGCATGTTGTTGTTCTATTTGTGCAGCTGTTAATGGCGTGGGGTCATTGGTCGTTTGGGATACGGTTGACATGGAGCAGGCATTTAGTGCAAATATTACCGCGATGCTGGCGAAAAGGGGTTTAAGGGGTAAGCCCTTCATATCTTGTCCTCTTTTGTTTATTGTCTGAATAAGCGGGTTTTGATGAATTATTGGGTATGGATTGTTATATGTTGATATTAATTTTACACATAATTAACATAAGGTTTTTGATTTGTTTGTAACAAAAAAACCGAGCAATCACAATAATTGCTCGGTTTATGCTTTGGTTTATCATCAAAAAAATCGGTGGTTATCTTTCCACACTATTGATGCATGCAAATCACAGGATCATTATCTTTATGGTTTAATAATGACTTTAACTGTGGCATCAACGTCTGCTTCATCAATGTAGCCAATGGCATTTGGATTACTTGCAATTGCAGATTTCATCGCTGCAGCACCAGAAACCGCAGGTGGTGGAGTACCTTTACCGGTAAAGACTTGCTTAGACCAAAATGCTTTTAGTTGTGCATCAGACTTACCAGTAACAGCTTGATGAAACTCACTGCGAATAGGATTGCCTTCTTCTAATTCGTAAACGACGACCGAAGAGTTGCCTTTGCCTAAAAAAGCTTTTTTAACGTCATTAATTGAAATGTCTGCAGCAGCAGGATTACCAATAACAACTACAGCAGCGTTAGCGGAGGTAACAGCGGTTAAACTTAGTGCTAAAATAGTTAGTAACTTTTTCATTATCATACTCCTTAAAATACTGCGTCGAATTTAACGGTGTAAATCAAGGTGTCATCATAAGTAAACTTACCTGTTGATGTGTCGATGCTGTTGCCCGTGAATCCACCTGAAGTGTCACCAAAATCTTCAGCATAAGTGACATCAAATTTTATCGCGACGTTATCAATAGCATCCCAACGTAAACCAATACTGTAAGCCATGCGCTCAGCATTAAATGCAACCATTTGAATTGCAGTCGCTGTTGATAGTGGCAGACGCTCATCATTATCTTGAGTCTTCATGTATGCAACTGTAGCGTAAGGTGTGAATTCCTTAATACGGTAGCCCAGCGTTAAGTAACCAGAATCAGTGTCAGGGTAAGCGTTATCAATTTCTGAACGAGTCCATTCAGTAATAGCAATCACTTCACCATTGTCGTAACTTGCACCCACCCCAACGAATGAACCTTTCTCATCATTAAGTTCTAATACGGTATAGTTAGCTTGAGTATTTACACCTGCGGCTAAAGGCACTGTTACTTCTGAGACAATTGGACCATCTAATTTGGCTTGTGCATATACAGCACGTAAAGTCCAAATTTCATCAGTCCAACTTACGTTAGCACCCATAAGGTTGCTTAATTCAACCGCTGAGTTTTTAACGTCGGACTCACCACCAAATGCTTGCATTGTTAGTGTTGAGTCATCGTATTCCACATCATAAGAAACACCTGCACCAGTGTAAGATGAAAACGGGATGGTACCGTATACTTCTTGTGGTGGGCGCGCGAAAGGCTGTGCATATCCAACATCTAAGTAATCAGAGTACATAAATAAAGGTACACGCAGTTTACCGCCACGAATCTTAACGCCGTTGTCAAAGCGATGGGATAAATAGGCCCATTCAGCTTCAACTTCCCAGTCGTATTTACCGCGCATCATTAGCTGTAATACTGCTTGAGTATTGTCAGAAATGTTAAATGTCCCTTGTAGACCTAATTTACTGTCTTCGCTAAAGTTAGCACTCGAATCAGCATTATTGTAGCCAGCATCATTATCAGAGCTGATATAGGCTCCGCTAATAAAACCGTTAAATTTGACCTTGTCGGCTAGGCTTGCATTTTGCTGCGCCTGCAACGTTTGTACCTGCTGCTCTAGTTTAGCAATTTTAGCATCAGCGGCTTCATCTGCCACTGCTAAACTTGGGACTATCGCCATTGATATAGCAACGGATAATATTTTTACATTAAATTGCATGGTGTTACTCCTTGATCATCACTCATATGCCCTTTGGGCTTATATTTTTGGTTTTTTGGTACTGCATTACAATCAATCTCATACCTTAAATTGACTGGTAATAGATTGAAGTCTTTCACTTACATTTTGAATATCGACACTAATACCGCCCATATCCGCAGTCGTTACTCTGACTTTTTGTGAACCGACTTCCATTTCAGTTACATATTGCTGGATCAACACTGAAGTTGTATGTTGCTCCTCAGTAGCAGCCGCAATTTGGTCATTAACTTCTGATATTGCACTTACTTTTTCTGTAATACGCTGTAACGCTTCACCGGCTAAAGATGTTGATTTAACCCCTATTGCAGCAGTGTTAATACCACGAGCCATCGCGTCAACGGCTTGCTTAGAGGTTGAGCGTAATTCTTGTAGCACTTGTTGGATTTCTTGAGTTGAGGTTTGTGTTCTAGAGGCCAATGTTCTGACTTCATCGGCAACTACTGCAAACCCACGCCCATGTTCACCAGCACGCGCTGCTTCAATAGCAGCGTTAAGGGCCAGTAAATTTGTCTGATCTGCAATACTTCTGATTGTGTCTAATATGTCATTAACGTTGTGGGTATATGCGTCTAATTGATTAACGACAGCCGCAGTTTGCTGTACTTCTTCAGCCAGGGTATTAATAGTAATAACGGCTTCATTAACAATGAACCCGCCTTGTTTTGCTTCAGTGTTGGCATTTTCAGCTTCAAGTGCCGCACTTGAGGCGTACTCAGCAATATGAGTGACACTGACAAACATTTCTTTCATTGCCTGCGATATCTGCTCAATGGCTTCATTTTGTTGCTGCACATTGAGTTCACTGTATTGACTACCACTGAGTAACGTTGCAGCTACTTCGGTTAAATGTTCAGTGGTATTCTTTGTATCGGCAATAGACGATTGAAGTTTAGACACAAATTGATTAAACCAGTAAACCAACTGAGCAATTTCATCTTTACCTGCATAGTGGATCCGCGACCGAAGATCGCCTTCACCCTCAGAAATATTGCGCAAAGACTGAGTCACATTGTCTATGGTATTAATAATGGAGCGATTAACGAGTAGCCCCATAATCACCATTAGCAACGTCGAAATAACACCTATGAGTAAAACGCTATTTTCTGCCTGGTTTGAGCTCGCAATAGTTGCTTGAATACTCTGTTGAAATTGTTCAGATAAAATCGATTTCTTTTCAGAAAATTGTTCAACCAATAATTGATATCGTTTAGCATTCTCCGCCGCCTGACGTTGAATTTTACTAAAGTCGACATCATCTTTAATAAACTCAGCAGCTAAACTGCGAGCATTATTATAGTAGAGGTTTACGTCCTTATTAAGCTGTCGAGTTACATTGGTTTCTTGGGGCTGTAAATCGATGAGCTGACGTAAGTTAGCTGATATTTGCAACACCATAGTATTGGCAACATCTAGTGCATCTTCTTCGCCTGTTGTAATAGCCGATTGGATCGTTTGATCTAATTGTAATATTAAGCCTTGATTCACCGTAGCAAGATTTAACGCAGGATAAAGTTGATTCTGAAGTCCATTTAAGCGTTGTGCATTACTTTTGCCAGTTTGATTATTGATGATAATCGAAATGACAAATGACACGATAGCGACAAAGGTTAGCAGGGCAATTCGATGCTTGATTTTTAAATTAATGAGCTGCATGGGGTCTTTTGTTAATTTAGGAAGGTCTAAACTGATGGCGATAATAACAGTTTCAGTAGTGACTTAAAATATTAACATTCACTTTGGGTTGAATAATTACGGCGAAAAAATAATAACGGTGAGACACCAGAAGGATTTAATATTTGTAGTGTTTGAAATAATCTAATTTTTTAATGGCGGGGGGGGGCTTTAATTCAATACATTGATTTTGTTGTTATTATAGCTGTTGCCTTTATTTTTTATGAGCATTAATAATATTGAGCGTTTACATTGTATAAAACGATACAATATTTTTAAGTATGTTGAGTATTGATTTTGGTGCATTTGTTGATTGATGTTAATTTCATTAAGGTTAAATTAAGTTATAACTCATTCGTTCTTGTTATTAATAATTAATGATAGCGGCTTTACATTATTTAAAGCCGCTATTGCATTATTTTGAATGGTTTACGGTATTAGTAGCCGATGGCGGCAGAACCTGCGCGTCTTGGGTCTGAAGCGCCAAAAAGACCTTGCTCTGTCATCATTATCGATTGAGTACTGCCAATCGACTCTTGCACTTTCACTTTGTGACCTTTGGCTTCAAGTAATGAAATCGTATCGCGATTCAATGTATGTTCCACCCAAATAAAATCAGGTAACCATTGGTGATGCATACGTGCAGCAGCAGTTGCTTCGGCAATGTTTAAGTTATGATCAATCACATTCATGATCATTTGCAGCGTAATATTAATAATTCGCGAGCCACCAGGGCTGCCGGTAACAATGAAAGGTTTGCCATCTTTCATCACCATAGTAGGACTCATTGAACTGAGAGGACGCTTATTTCCTTCTACCGCATTTGCGTCACCACCAATTAAGCCATAACCATTTGGTGTGCCGGGTTTAGCCGAAAAGTCATCCATTTCATTGTTTAATAAAATGCCCGTGCCTTTAGCGACTAAGCCAGAACCATAACTAAAATTAAGAGTATAAGTATTAGCTACGGCATTGCCCCATTTATCGATAACTGAGAAGTGGGTAGTTTGATCGCTCTCATACGGCGCAAGGTTTCCAGGTCTTATTTCGCTGCTAGGTGTGGTTTTATTAATGGCGATTTTGCTGGCAATCTCTTTAGCGTATTCTTTGCTAGTCAATTGTTTAACTGGCACATTAACAAAATCAGGGTCACCTAAATACTCACTTCGATCTGCATAAGCATATTTCATTGTTTCGGCCATAAGATGCAAAGTGTTTGCGGTGTTGTGGCCTAATTTATCAATGGGGAATTGCTCGAGTACATTGAGCATTTCGATAATATGGATACCACCTGAAGATGGTGGCGGCATAGAAACCACTTCGTAACCTCGGTAATTACCCCGCACAGGTTCGCGTTCAATCACTTTATAGTTAGCCAGATCAGTTAAACTCATTATGCCGCCCGCATTCTGTACTGCAGAGACAATTTTCTTAGCCGTTCCACCTTGATAAAACCCTTTGCTACCTTTCTGGGCAATCAAAGATAATGACTGTGCTAACTCGGGTTGTTTGAGCAATTCATTGACTTGATAATTACTGCCGTCGGCATGGTAGAAAATTTCTGCAGAACTTGGCCATTGGGTAATACGAGCTTTAAGACCCGCTAATGAGTTTGATAGATCTGAAGTGACTAATATTCCGTCTTTGGCGAGTTTAATCGCAGGCTTGATCACTTGCGCCATTTTCATGGTGCCATATTGTTTTAAGGCCTGCTCCATCCCCATAACAGTGCCTGGTACACCAACGGCTAAACCATGTTCACGACTGAGTTTGTCAACTGCATTACCTTGTTCATCAAGGAAGATATCTTTGTGTGCTTTAGCAGGGGCTGTTTCACGGTAATCGATAGCAATGGTTTTATTTTGCTCGGCTAAATGCACCAACATAAAGCCACCGCCACCAATATTACCCGCGCGAGGTAAGGTTACTGCAAGGGCGTAGGCCACTGCTACCGCCGCATCGACTGCGTTGCCACCTTGTTTTAAAATATCAACACCAATTTGGCTAGCTATGGCTTCTTGGCTTGAAACCATGCCATGCTTAGCATAGATTGGCTGAGCCGTTGCCATTTCACTAAAGATTGAAGCTTCATTTGCTTGGCTGTCAGCAATATGAAGCGCAGGATAACAAAGTGTGAGTGTTAATGCGGTGCTCAAAAAAAGCGGTGTTAATTTAGGGAATCGTGTCACGATCAATCCTTGGTGTGTATTGAGAAGATACTGTGATAGAACATGCCACATGATAGCAATAATTGGTATGAGTTTTAGCGGTTGAGTGTTATTTATTATAGGGTAGGTGTGGGTGGAACAAACACAAACGCGAGTTTATCAATATAAATTTGTTAATAGTATTAGCAATATAGATTCTTCAATATGGAATATCTTTTTTGGATCATCTCATCCTTTTACCCGGCATGAATATTTATCCGCTCTGGAAATGAGTCGCTGCGTTAGTGCTGAAACGGGTTGGACGCCGATGCACCTTATGGTGATGGATGGCGATAATATTATTGCATTAATGCCCTTGTACCTTAAAAGTCATTCTTGGGGTGAATATGTTTTTGATTGGGCTTGGGCTGAAGCGTATGAGCGCCATAATATAGGCTATTACCCTAAGCTTGTGAGTAGTGTACCTTTCACACCCACTACAGGGCGGCGTATTGGTATTGACCCAAGATTACCAAAACACGATCAGCAACTCTTGATTGACGGTATTCAAACCTATCTATCACAAACGGTTATGAAACAGGGCTGGTCATCTTGGCATTGTTTATTTACCAATACCGAGCAACATCGACAGTTTGCACAAGCAGGGGTAATGGAGCGTGTTGGTTGTCAGTTTCATTGGCATAACCAAAATTATGCCGATTTTAATGACTTTCTGAGTACATTAACGTCACGTAAACGTAAAAACATCACTAAAGAGCGAATTTCTGCAAGGCAACGGCTACAATTTCGATTTATAGATGGCGATAAGGCAAGTGCAGAGCAATGGCAGGATTTTGTACGTTGTTATCAAAATACTTATTTAAAGCGTTCGGGTCATAAAGGGTACTTGTCGGCAACATTTTTTGAGCAAATTGCAGCAACAATGGGCTCAATGATACGACTATTATTGATTGAAAATCGTGACGCACAATTAGTGGCATCAGCATTATATTTTGTGTCAGACACGCATTTATATGGTCGTTATTGGGGGGCGTTAACAGAATGCGACTATGTCCATTTTGAAGCATGTTATTACCAAGGCATTGAGTACGCTATCGCTAATCAATTATTAGTATTTGATGCAGGAGCACAAGGCGAACATAAAGTGGCTCGAGGTTTTCGTCCTGTGAAAACCACCTCAAGCCATTTTGTTGCTCATGAAGGTTTTAATGATGCCATCGGTGCTTTTTGTCAACAAGAGCAAGCTCATATCGACATTTATATACAGCAAATGTACGAACAACTACCGTATAAGTCGATTGAAAATACATAAAATAGTATGAGGTTAATTACTCATCAAATGTACTTTCTGGGTTAGCCTAGCGCTAGCCAAATACCAACCAGTATCATTAAACTTCCGGCGATACGATTCATCCAGCGGATATTATCGCCTCGACTTAAAAATAATCGTAAACTCTTACCGCCGCTGGCATAAGCCAGCATCGACACACTTTCGGTGACCATTATAATACCAAGCAAAACGGCGAGTTGTGGCCCAACGGCATTATCAACATTAATAAACGGCGGTAATAGCGAAATCATAAAAGCCCAACCTTTAGGGTTGGCAATCGCGGTAATAAATCCTTGGCTGATTAAGCTCATGCGACTGGCTTTCACTTCAATACCAGTGATGATGGCCATTTTGCCTTTAGCACGCCACATATTAATGCCAATGTAGCCAAGGTAAGCGCCACCCACCCACTTAAGAATATCGAACACCTGTGGGTAATTTAGCATGATGCTAGCAACCCCAAGTACTGCTGCAATGGCGACCAACGCCACGCCCACTAATTCACCTAACATCATCCATAAGGTTCTGCGTACACCAATACTCATGCCGAGTGTCATGGCTAAAGTCATGCACATACCGGGGGTGATAGACACAAAAAAGAACGTTGGAATAAACACAGCGAGTACGGCGTAATCTGGCATTAGAAAGGTCTTTGATTAGAATGTAGATGGCAGAGTGTAAAGGCCTAAAATGATAAAAACCAGCAATTTGCTGGTTTTTATGTATCACTTCGTGTCTATAAAATTACAGCACGCCGCGTTTCATTTGATCGCGTTCAATCGATTCAAACAACGCGGTAAAGTTACCTTCGCCAAAGCCAAGGTTATTTTTACGTTGAATGATTTCAATGAAGATAGGCCCAAATAGATTTTTGGTGAAAATTTGCAATAAATAACCGTCATCATCGCCATCAACCAAAATCTGGTGATGCTTGATACGGTCGTGATCTTCGGTCACTTGTGGCAACTTCTCGAAAATGGTGTCGTAATATTCAGGAATAATATCCAGTGTTTTGATTGAGGTGCCTTCCATAGCATCGAGTGAGGTCACAATGTCACGACTTCTGAATGCCAGATGTTGAACACCTGGGCCATTGTATTCACCTAAGTATTCATCAATCTGATTTTTGTTATTACCTTTACCTTCGTTAATCGGGATGCAGAAACTGCCGTCTGGAGAGCGTAGCGCATAAGATACCAGAGCAGTTTGAGCGCCGCTGATATCGAAATAACGCACTTCGGTAAAACCAAAAATGTCTTTATAAAAGTTAGCCCATTTTTCCATGGTGCCTTTGTAGACATTATTGGTTAAATGGTCGACTTCCATAAAGCCTTTCTCAGGCGTTACTATAGGCTGTTCTAAATCGACAAAGTCAGTTTGATAAATATTGTTTTGTTCACCAAAAGTGTCAATAAAATAAATCAAGCTATCGCCGATACCGTAAATAGCTGGGTAAGGCATATCTTTATTGGCATCATCAGCTGGTTTTGCACCACGGGCAACGGCTTCTGTAAATGCAAACTGTGCATCTTCTACACGCCAACCCATTGAACAAATTGCCGGACCATGAGATTTGGCGAATTCAGCAGAAAACCCTGCACGGCCTTTATTCAATAGAAAGTTAATGTCATTTTGTTTGTAGTAAACAATGTCATTATTTTTGGCTTTTTTTAACATCGAAAAACCAAAATCGATGAATACCTGATGCATGTATTCAGTATCTGGGCTAGCAAATTCGGTGAATTCAATGCCTAACAGGCCCAGTGGGTTTAGTTCGCTTGCCATTTTGTTTTCCTTTATTTTATGTCAACACGCCATCACTCTTTGGTGACTTGGGTTAGCTATAAATGTGGTCTTAGTTTTCTAACCAAGAGCGGTTGTAATCATCACTCATGCAATTTTTGACATGAGCGGTTAAATTCAGTGGGGCGAAGGTATCAACCATCACCGCATATTCGTATGTTTCGGTTTTGCCGATAGAGGCTTCTGTGCGACCAGGTTGAGGCCCATGCGGCACACCTTTTTGGTGTAACGTCATATAGCCCGCTTCAATACCCGTACGGCTCATAAAGTCACCATCGACGTAATACAAGACTTCATCGCTGTCGATGTTGTTGTGGTAATAAGGTGCTGGTATCGATTTAGGATGAAAATCGTATGGGCGTGGCACAAAGTTACAAATGACAAAATTGTGTGCAGTAAACACTAAATGCTCAGACGGTGGTAAATGAATTTTGCCTACTTTGGGTGCATATTCACTGATGTTAAATGCCCAAGGATAAACGCAGCCATCCCAGCCAACTAGGTCAAATGGATGCCATTGGAGAGTCATTTTTTGATAACGCTCACCAAATTTACACATTAACGGAAACGCACCTTTTTCAACCACGGCATCAGCCAAGGTTGGCGTACGAATGTCTCGTTCACAGTAAGGTGCAGATTCAAGCATTTGGCCGTATTCGTTTCTGAAATGCTTTGGCACTTCGACCATTGAAGATGATTCGATCACAAATAAACGCACATTTTCATAATCGTTAAATTTAAGTTGGTACGTGGTCCCGCGTGGAATAATTAAGTAATCCCATTTTTTGGTATCAATGACGCCGTATTCACTCAACAGTTGGCCTTCACCTTCGTGAATAAACACCACTTCGTCAGCATAGGCATTACGATAAAACTCATTGGTATCTTCAGTCACCTTAGCGGTGTACATGGCGACATCATTATTGAAAAAAATTTTATTTCGGGCGCTAAAAAAGTTGCCTTGGCAGTCGGCTTGGCGCGAGTCTAATTTGTAATTTTGAATTAATGAGTCTTGCCATTGTTCACCATGAGATAACGTGTAAGGTTGAACGTCTATCGCTTTTGTTGGCATATTGTGATGATATTTATTGGAATAAATATTCGAAAAGCCATGAGTTGAAAATAATTCTTCACGGTACAACTCGCCATTGTCTTTTTCGAAGGCAATGTGGCGTTTGGTCGGGATCTGACCTTGCTTAACATAGAATGGCATGTGATTGTCCTATGGTGAATCGACTGCGAGTGTCGTGGCGTTTATGTTATTTGTTGTTATGGCCTAATCGCATTGGGCAAACCAATATGTGATCTAACTTACAATTTAGTGGTAAAGATCAACAAAAAAAAGAATAATAAATAACTCAACATAATCTATTTTTTAGATTGTTATGTTAGCTTTACATTTGTGTATGGATAACGGGACAGTGAAAATCTTATGCGAATAGATATCGATGCCTTTAATGTACTGCAAGTACTTGTTGAAGAAGGAAGTTTTGCAAAAGCTTCAGAGCGATTACACAAGGCACAATCGGCAGTAAGCTATCAGGTTAAAAAGCTAGAGCAACATCTCGGCGTGACATTATTTAATCGAGATCATTATCGAGCGGAATTAACACCAGAAGGTAAGGTGATTTTGGCCGAAGGACAGCGGCTGTTACAGCATTTAGCCAATATTGAACATCTTGCCAGTCGCTTTAGCCAGGGGTGGGAGCCCAAGCTTGAGTTAGTCATCGACGGTGCTTTACCGATGGAGCCTATCATGACTGCGCTTAAGCGCATGTCAGAGCACAATATACCGACTAAAGTACAACTTAATATGGAGTTTTTAGGCGGAGTACAGCATCGCTTTGAACGTGATCAAGCAGACTTAATGCTGGTTAAGGATTATCGTACTGGTCCCTCGTATCATCCTAAACCGTTACCTACGATTACCAGTGTGCTAGTGGCATCATCACAACATCCATTAAGTCTACTTAAGGAAATTAGTTTACCTGAGTTACAACAACATGTTGAGTTAACCATTGAAGATTCATCTCCAGGTAAACGTGACCGCGATGAAATGCAATTTGGCGGCGATAAAGTATTTTATTTATCAGGTTTTATCATGAAAAAAAATGCCTTACTAAAAGGCCTCGGTTTTGGTTGGATGCCAGATTTTTTAATTGCTGAAGAATTACGTCAAGGGCAACTGATTGAAGTCGATTTTATTGGCGGTAATCGGTTTAGTTTTACACCGCAATTAGTGTCCACACTTGAACGTCCGCTTGGGCGAGCAGGGCAACTATTTACTGAGCTTATTTTAGAAGAGTTTGCTCAATATCAATTACAACATCAATCAGGATTGAGCGGTGCAGGTTTAGGTTAACGATGGACACAAATCGGTAAACGAATGCAGTGGCAACAGAATTTGGTTACAGAATATTGAAATGTTGTCGTGTTAAATAGCTGATCATTTTGTTACCTTAAATCATCCATAATAAATAATGCCTTAATACCGAACAGGGCAACTGCAAACATTAAATAAATTTTTAAGGAATGAAAATGAGCATGAAAAGTCATGAAGTTGATTATGAGATTATAGGTTCTATCATGCAGCTGGTTGAAGTTGAATTAGACCCAAATGAGTCTGTGATTGCTGAAGCGGGGGCGATGACTTACCTCGAAGAAGACATTATGTTCGAGGCCAGAATGGGTGATGGCTCTGAGCCAGAATCCGGTTTTTTTGGAAAGTTACTTGGTGCTGGTAAACGCGCCATTTCGGGTGAGGGTATTTTTATGACTCACTTTACCAATCAAGGCCAACAGAAACGAAAAGTGGCATTTGCGGCACCATTTCCTGGCACTATTCTGGCAATTGACTTAGCTCAACATCAAGGTGAACTTATCTGCCAAAAAGACAGCTTTTTAGCAGCAGCTTTAGGTACGCAAGTGAGTATGAAGTTTAATAAACGTTTAGGGACCGGTTTTTTTGGTGGTGAAGGATTTATTCTACAGAGCCTAAAAGGCGATGGCATGGCGTTTGTGCATGCTGGTGGGACATTGATTAAAAAAGAATTACACGGTGAGACATTGCGGGTCGATACCGGTTGTTTAGTGGGATTCACTCCTGGAATTGATTATGACATACAACGTGCAGGCTCATTAAAGTCGATGGTATTTGGTGGTGAAGGTTTGTTCCTTGCAACCTTAAAAGGCCATGGAACTGTGTGGTTACAAAGCTTACCGTTTTCTCGTATGGCTGACAGAATCATTGCTCATGCACCATCAAGTGGTGGCAAAGACCAAGGTGAAGGTTCTGTACTTGGCGGAATAGGCCGAATGATTAACTAATTCTGACATTGCGCGATCTTATCACTGTGCCGTTAGTATTCGAGCTCAGACTATTACAGTAAATTGTATTGACTTAGTCTGAGCTGTCTTTAGGAGATTTTTTAGAATGTTTACTGGTCGGCTGACGAGCTGGTCTGTTTTAACTTAAGGTTACCCATGTAAGGTCATCAATCTAACGTTATTATTCTAAGATTGTTAATTGCATAATGTGTTGGTATTGCAACGGTGTGACAGGCTGAACACTCAAGCGGGCACCTTTAGCCACTAATACCATATCTTGCAGTGCGAGATCTGCTTTCAATTGTTTCAAGCTCACTGGTTTAGAAAATTTGGCCATAAATTGGATATCTACTTGCCACCATCGAGGCGTATTAGTGTTAGATTTTACATCATAATACGGTGAACGGTTATCAAAAGCACTGATATCGATTTGTGCATCACTGCTAATTTTTGCTAAACCCACAATGGCAGGTACTTTACAGCTAGAGTGATAAAACAACACTACATCGCCTAAGGCGATTTGATCTCGAATGTAATTACGTGCTTGATAGTTACGAATACCCTGCCAAGCAACGGTTTGCTGCTCACTCATCTGTAGATTATCAATACTAAAGTCGTCTGGTTCAGACTTCATTAACCAATAGTTCATGTGATCCCATTACTGTCTTTAAAGAGGCTGAATAACCTTTTAGCGCTTAAGAATGGCAATGTACACGTTGCTGATGCGATTAGGCAAATAAAAAGCCGATAGTATTATACTATCGGCTTTTTACAACAGTGGTCATTCAACGGTTATTAATGAATGTTAATAAGTTGGTTTGGCAATAACAGTTTGGCCGATAGGGGTTAAACTTAACAGGGCCAACTTAAGATGCTGTAACGCGAAAGGAATACCTATAATCGTTACAAAACAAGCCAGAGCATGGGCTAGATGACCAATCGCGAGCCAAATACCAAAGCACAAAAACCAGATGACATTACCCACCAAACCTAACGTGCCAGTGCCAATATCTTCTTGGCCTGAAATGTGTTTTCGGTTAACGGTTTCTTGTCCAAATGGCCAGAAAGCAAGTTCGCCAATGACAAAACAAGCACGACCAAATGGGATACCAATGATACTGATAAAGCACAGTACCCCTACAAACCACCAGGCTAGTCCCATGACAAAACCACCCATTAAAAACCAAGCAATATTAAAGATTAAGCGTAAAAGTGACATTTTCAATCCTATCAATAGTCAATATTACTTAATATAAAGCCATATTCATGCCATGTTTTTAACTAACTGATTCTTATATCTTAAATGTTGGTTTTATACTGTATGGCTAATGTAGTGTGATGATTAATACAAATGAATCGATGAGATTTATCATTTTTTAGTTAAAATGCTCATATTACAGTTGATTGAGACAATTCATGTTTTCGATAAGCCCAGTACAAGCGATGAACTTTGAAGGACGCAGTATCTACATTAAGCGGGATGATTTATTACATGCTGATTTTGGTGGTAATAAAGCGCGTAAATTTTATCATTTCTTACATCATGATTATTCACATGTTACCCAGATCGTGGCTTCGGGCTCTGCACAAGCAAACTCCTTGTACTCATTGTCTGTACTTGCAAAGCAGCAAGGGTGGAAATTTGATTACTACGTAAGCCACATCAGCGAGTTTTTATTACAACATCCTCAGGGGAATTATGCTGCAGCGATACAAAATGGCGCCAATATTATAGATGTTCGTCATTTGACTGATGCTAAAAACCTTGAAGGTATGCATTTAGACGATGCGATGCAGCATATTGTTTCATCAGACCCAAGCTATGCAGATAAAAAACAATTACTTTTTATTCCTGAAGGTGGCCGTTGTGAGTATGCCGAAACTGGGATAGCACAACTCGCCAGTGAAATTATTCAATGGGCACAAGATCAACAAAAAAAACAGTTAAAGATATTTTTACCCTCAGGTACGGGAACTACTGCAGCTTATTTAAATAAACAAATTATTCAACAACAGGCTAAATTACTATTAATGGATGTTATTGCCATAGAGGTATTAACTTGCAGTACCGTAGGAGGAGATGAATATTTACGTCAACAATTCTCACAATTAGTCGATGAGGTTTATTTTCCTAACATTATTAATGATGGTCATAAATATCATTTTGGAAAATTATCACGACGTTGTTTTGATATGTGGAATACGGTATGCCAGTCGGGAATTGAATTTGAATTATTGTACGACCCGGTTGGATTTCTAGTGTTACAACATTATTTGAATAGTAATACTGTCAGTGCAACCGATATTCTCTATATACATCAGGGGGGAGTCTTGGGAAATAAAACGATGTTGCCAAGATACCAACGAAAGTTTTCGCACACGGTTTGATTACAGGATGAGTGTAGGATTTTTTGCTGTAAGTTGTTGATATTAAGTCATTTATTTCTAAGTGGTAGATTTGGGTTTAAAAAGTTCGATTGGAGTTTAAAACTGAAGAATAATTTGAAATGATGCGAGTGAGTTATTCATTTTGCTCTGTTTTAATAAACATCGGTAAGTGAGAGGAGAATACCGAGAAATGAGTTTATTAAATAACAGAGCAAATGATTAACGCAAAGCGTTAGGGGGTATTACTTATTGGCAGAGATTAACCATTTCATGAAGTTTAATGCTTCAATACGTTTTGAAAAGGTTTTTTTGTTTTTACCTAGGCTGTCGGTAAAAGCAATTGAATTCTTGTTTGACGAGATAGAGTTAACCGGAAAGCTAACTGAAATTTCGTGTCCATTCATGTTGTATGACATAGGTCACACTCCTTCTTATATATTCACCATTAGGTGAGAAAATTGTTCAATAAAATATCCTTGGCATTTTTTAGTGTTGCAAAAGATTAATGTTTCGAGATTTAACTTAACCTATCCTTTACTCACTAATCAAGTATTGATATGTAAATAGTTGATTAAGGTCTATTTTATGCCTGCAACATTGATGTTGGGACATGACATATAGCCATAAAAACTTAATACATATTTAGCACTTAACTTTGTAAGTTGAACATAGTTTTATGACAACAAGATTACGTGAATATAATTTAAATTATCATATCAACAAAAATCAATTGAAATCAAAAACGATGTACAGAAGCTTGTCTTGGGTTTATTTACGAAGTGAAGTTGAGCAGACTTACAGGTAGGTAACCAAAATTAACAAGAAAACTAAATCTGTGTGGATAGTATACTGAGTGTTTGCATATGGCAATAGTCTTTTTCAAATTTTAATCAAATTAATGCTGTTTTCGATTAAAAAATAGCGATTAGTGATGAATTATCGACAAATTTCGCATTGCTCGGATGTCTATTGTGTAAAAGGGATGATTCAGTCATCATCCCTTATCTAATGGTACAACTTAATGATAAATAGCGGCCAAATTGTCTATACATTACGTTAGTCGTTAACATTTTAAGCAACTAGCGTAATGCTTAGTAAAGTAAATCGCCAATTGGGTTTAGTAACTTACTGAAACCTTTAGTGAAGTATAACGGAGCATCAACAATGGTATAGCACAAACAACCTTCAAGTGTTTTTGGTGAATGTTGGTGCTCTTTATCAAGCAGCATAAAATCACCTGGCTTGTAGGTGTTGTAACAGTCGCTGAACTCACCAGCGAGCAGTAATGTTAGCTCTGCGCCTTTGTGTGTGTGTTCAGGAATTTCACCATTGGCTGCGATGTGCAACAAACTTGCTCTTGCTTGTGGCTCTCCAGTATCGAGTCTCAAGCGGCTGACTTTACCAATACCTTGCCAAGAAGCATTAATTTGCTTACGAAATACCTTAGGCAGAGGATAATGCTGACCTTTAATACTAACGCTGTTATCTTCAATCGTATCAATCGTATCAATCGTACTAGCCTGTTCAATCTCTAAAGTGTCTAAGGTCGAATTTAATAGCTGCTCGAGTAGTGCGTCTAATTGATGATTATCATTAGTGTCTACCGACTGAGTTTTTACTGCTGACTCAAACTGTTGTTCAGACAACGCAATAGTCATCTGGTCAAGTTGTTGCTGGCAATGAGGGCACAATTCAGCATGGGCGGAGATAGCAATCGACATAGATAGCGGCAAGTCGCCTTTAGCATGGAGTGACAGCAAATGCTGATCTGGGTGGTAATTAATCATAGTGTTTCTCCATAAAGCTTTTTAATTTTTCTAACCCGAGTCTAAGTCGTGATTTAACCGTTCCAATTGGAATATTAAGTTTGTCCGCTAACTCTTGTTGAGTAAGCTCTTGCATATAAATACCTTGTACTACCTGGCGCTGAAGAGGGGGTAATTCTTCTACATGCTGCAATAAACTGGCCGATAATAAAAAATCATTGTCGTTGCTTTCAGCTTCGTCAGACTCAAATAAAGGCCAAATATCATCACCGAAAGAATCTTCACGGTTGTGTTGTACTTTACGAAGCATGTCAAAACATTGATTACGCATGATGGTAAATACCCAAGTGCTTACCGCTGCTTTCTCTGCGTTATATAGATGGGCTTTTGTCCATACTCTAGTCATTGTCTCTTGCACTAAATCCATGGCTAAGCCCTGTTGGCTTAAGCGCTGGACACCAAAAGAGTTAATTTTTGGGCCAAAATGCGAAAAAAGTTTTGCAAAAGATGTTTTGCATCGATCATTAGCCACCTGCGTCATTAATGACGCCAGCTCATCAGCCATTGGATTGGGTTCGTTTGATTTCATAGCACCGCTTAGTTTAATTAGGGATCTTTTTGCAAGATGCCCCTTATCATAACGACTTTGTGTGCTTTGTGATTGAACATTTTCCATTATTTCACCCGCATCCAATAAATAACTCATTGAGCATAAAATATTACCTCATTATGCTGTGGCCATCCTGAGCTCAAACAAGCTGCAGTATCATTAATTAATACGTGGCATTTTTGCGTTCGGATCACTGTTATGTATTATTTTATAATATCGGCTAAGAATGATTTTGCTAATTGATGATCATGGCTATTGATACACTGATATTTTTCTTTGGCACTCAATGGAATAATTTCAAGCCATCGCTGACAAACCCACGCAATATCGTTGAAGTTCTCTTCACAGTAGTGAGCAAGATGCTGTGGGTATTGCTGTAAAATTTGCTTTAACGTGTGACTAAGTGCTTTATCTTTTTTACGCACATCAGTGCTAATGCCTGTCTGTCCCGTTTGTGGTTCAATGATATCGCGTGGCCAAGAATCAATTAAGCTGACATCGGCGCGCTTTAAACCGTCACTATCAACACTGACATTATTTATAATGAACGTCTTTTGCCCTTGCACACTAATACCTAACAAGCCATCTTCAAGCGTTTCAAAGTCGATAATTTGGGTTAATGTCCCCATGGGTAATATGGTTTTTTTATCATCAGCCAACATACACAAACCAAAACCAACACCACTTTTTAGCGATTCTGATACTAACCGTTTATATCTAGGTTCAAAAATTCGTAGCTGGGTATATCCTTGAGGTAACAAGCATATCGATAAAGGGAATAGTGGGATAATCATAACGGCACCTGAATGACTTTTAGCGAATAATCTATAGTGTTATACGCATACAAGCAGGTAAATGATCACCTTCCGCTGTGGTTTAAATAAGCTAAATAAAATTATGCTTTTATGTATGGCATGTTGCGCTCAAATGCAGTTTCAACAAGGGTTATTCATATTTACATCTTAAGCATTGATTGAGTTAAATGGGTTTACAACAACAGGTACATCTATCAAGTTTAAGTCTCACTGGATCAGTGTTGAAATATCGAGATAAATTGATGTAGTTGTCTCTGGAGTCTTTTCATCGGTGTAGTCTTTTAGTAGGGCATTTAAGAGATGAGATAGTTTGAGTCTTGAATAAACATCTTAGATATTTAGGTTTTTTTTCGATCTTGTTTATAGATATTTTTTATTTTTGTGGGATAAATCCTGATCCAACACTGTTTAATAATATTTTTTAAGTATAATTATGCTTATTAATGATAATGCATCTTTGATGTTGTTTGTATGTTTTTAGGTGGGATCTGTTAATGAGAAAAGTGCTAGATACGGTAGATCAAAGAACTAAGTTAGTTGGCGAAAACCGTTTAGAATTGTTGTTATTTCGCATTAACTCAACCCAGTTGTTTGCTATTAATGTATTTAAAATCAAAGAAGTGGTTAAGTTACCACCCTTAAATAATTTACCCGGCAGTAATCATAATGTTTATGGCGTCGCTAACTTTAGAGGCATGTCTATCCCGGTGATTAATTTGCGAGAAGCGATTGGTTTCTCACCGATGCCCGTAAATGACGATTGTAACTTGATTATTACCGAGTATAACCGCAGTGTGCAGGCCTTTTTAGTCGGTAAAGTCGAGAATATCGTTAACATGAGCTGGAGTGATATTATGCCGCCGCCCAAAACCACTGGCGGACATAATTACTTAACAGCAATAACAAAAATAGAAGACCAAGGACACTTACGATTAGTGTCTATTATTGATGTTGAGAAGGTATTAGCTGAGATTATTGATTACGACGTGAAGTTATCTGACGGTGTGTTAGATGAAGCGCTCGTTTCTTATATGCCTGGTCGTAAGATATTAATTGTGGATGATTCGTCAACGGCGCGCAAACAAGTAAGAGACACGCTCAATCAACTTGGTATAGAGATTATTGAAGCTTCAGATGGATTACAAGCTTTGCAATTATTACAATCATGGGCTGATGAAGGCAGACAGGTTGCTGATGAATTGCTAATGATGATTACCGATGCCGAAATGCCCGAAATGGATGGTTATAAGTTGACCTTTGAGGTACGAAATGATCCTCGAATGGCGGCACTATTTATTACTCTTAATACTTCTTTGAGTGGCAGTTTTAACCAAGCGATGGTAGAAAAGGTGGGCTGTAATAAGTTTATCTCTAAATTCCAGCCCGACTTATTAGTTAGCGTTGTTCAAGATCGTTTACGGAGTATTCTTGGTTAGACCACCATTGAATGATTACGTGGTTTTATTGATCCATATCTTCGATTAACTCATCAAGAATACGACGTTGATGCCCCGGGGTGATACCAATATTCAGCCTCGCTATTTTGACAGCATGGCCAAATTGGGCTTTACCAAGTAAAGTCACCAGTTGTTGTAAAAAACCACTGTCTAAAGATAAGGTCTTGCTATAGTGGCTAATGGCTTTTGTTAAAGAGGTAAACATTATATCGTCAAATTCGAAACCGGTATGATATTGACTACTGTCACCCGCTATTTCGCCTTCAAGCAATACTCCGTCCAGACTTAATGGCCAGCCCCGTGCATTCATGCGACTTTGGGCTATTTGATACATCATCCAGGCACTTTTTTTAAAACCACCAAAAATCATACAATCAAAATCTGATTCTTCGAGTTCTTGCTGAGTCCAATTAATGCCAATCGCCAAGTCTTTGCTATATAGATGCATTAAATTATCTTTAACCGCATCTCGACAATCCCAAATAGAGGTCAGCAGGTTTTTCTTGGCTAACATATGGCATTCTTTACAAGCTGGAATGGCTAGAGAGGGATGGGGAGTATGAGTCATTCTATAGTAATCAAATATATGATTACTGGGTTCGTTGCAAAACCAACAGGTGTGGCGTTTGTCAAAAGGAATATCAATCAGTGTAGGCATGGGCATAATAATATCAAAAAGCTGTTCAATGGCTGAACAGCTTGGGTAGTAAGATCAAATCAATTAATGATTATTCTTTTTCAAAATCAACTAACTCTTTAGCCAGTACGATAGGGTCAATTTCTAGGCACTCTTGTTCAGCTTCCCAATCAACACCTATTAATACACCATCATCATTTAAATCACTTACCCAGTATTCTAAAAACTCAGTCAGCGTAATAGTCACTGGGTTGTAGTCTGCCCACTCATCAGTGCAATGGCTTTTTGCAGCAGCTTCGCTTGACCAAAGTGGCATAACATCAGTTTCTTCAAATTCTGATGAGTCACATACAACCCAACCTTCACCTGTTTCATCTTGTAAGCCCCATAAGACTTGATGTTGTTTTACGCTTTCGATAAAGCCTGTTAGTGCTGCTGTCTGTTCTGTCATGATAAATCGCTTAAATGAGTGAGAATTAACATCATTATACGGACTCATTGAATAAGGAAAAGGCTTAATTAATGACAATTTTGTTTATGAGGATCCTTGGTGGTCATTTAGCTACTAAATTGACACAGAATCTAGACGAAAATCGGGCAGTTAGCCTGATATTAGTCACTAACACGACTCGATGCGTCAATGTTGTAACTGTACTTTGTGGTTGTTTGTTAGGTCATTCAATAAATAGTACAAGTAACGGAAGTCTTAAATTTATTAACCCGCTTATTTTATTAAGCAGTCTGTATCACTCAAATCAAGTACCGCTTTTAACACGAGTATCTGTGGCGTTGAGTACCAGCTTCATTATTGCTCATCTTGTCATCGGTGTTGTCAAGTTTCACTTGAATTTAGCATAAATAAACAGGGTTTAATGTTAACAGCTCTTGTTTACTGAAAGCCGATGCGTCACGATATTCAATATTCATTTTACGTAAATTAAGTGTTGTTCATGGCTCATAAAAGACGTTTTTCTGTGTTTATTGCTTCAATGTTTGTATCTAGCACTTTATTAAGTGCCTGTGCAGTGTCAGCATCTCCCGATCCGGTCGCCGATGTTACTCCAGTTCAAGAGCATCCTGATTTTGCTACTTGTGTGATTAATTTACAGCAAAAGGCAAAAACAGCAGGGATTTCACAACAGATTATCGATACAACGGTGGCAAATTTAAAGTTTGTCCCTAGGGTGATTGAATTAGATAATCAGCAGCCAGAATTTACCACTAGCTTTGGTGATTACTTCGATAAACGCGTAACACCTTGGCGGGTTGAACAAGGTACAAAAATGATGGCTAAACACGGGCCATTATTAGCTAAACTAACAAAAGAGTATGGCGTGCCTGGGCAATATATTGTTGCTTTTTGGGGCTTAGAAACCAACTTTGGCAGTTACAAAGGTAGTATGCCAGTGCTCGATTCATTGGCAACGCTAGCATGCGATCCAAGGCGTAGCGATTATTTCACTGGCGAGTTATTACAAGCGTTGAAGTTAAAGCAGCAATATAATTTCGCAGATAGCAAAATGGTTGGCTCGTGGGCCGGTGCGATGGGGCACACCCAATTTATGCCAACTAATTATCGTAAGTATGCCGTAGATGGCGACGGTGATGGTATTGCCGATTTATGGAATAGTGAAGTGGATGCATTAACTTCAGCAGCTAATTTTTTACAACATCTAGGTTGGAAGGCCGATGAGCGATGGGGACGGGAAGTATTGTTGCCTGTAGATTACCCGTTTGCTTACTTGGGCGGTAAACACCCTTTACCATTAGTAAAATGGCAAGAGCTGAATATTAAGCAAGCTAATGGTCAGCCGTTGTCGACACCCGATATGCAAGCTGCTTTATATTTACCCGCTGGGCATACGGGTCCAGCTTTCTTGGGCTATGACAACTTTAATGTGATTATGCGTTGGAATCGCTCTGAATTTTATGCCATTGCAGTAGGTCATTTAGCCGACAGAATTAATGGCAGTGCGATGTTAACTCGTTCAGTACCTAAACAGCCAAGGTTAAGCAGAGAAACAGTAAAGCAGTTACAACAAAAACTGAATGATGCTGGATTTGATGTTGGTAAGCCTGATGGTATTTTAGGGCGTAATTCAGTGCTAGGTTTGCAAGCCTTCCAACAGCAAAAAGGGCTGATTGCGGATGGGTTTCCTGACGTACAAACATTTAATGCATTAGGCATCAAATTATAATGGCCACCTAAATGGCCACTTTTTTGTGGATGCATTAGCACGCTTTTGCTAAGCTTCGGCAAATTTTTGAGTTAAGGAACGATAATGAGCATTAAAGACGATATGGTAGTGCAGTTTAATTACACACTACGTGATGAAAAAGGCGATGTGCTTGAATCAAATGAAGGTCGTGAGCCGATTGCATATCTGCATGGACATGACAACATGATGCCTGGTATCGAAGCTGCTATTAATGGTAAAGAAATTGGCGAGAAGTTTACCATTACTCCACCAGCCGCTGACACTTATGGTGAACGCCAAGAAGATTCAGAGCAGCGTGTATCAGTTAAACATCTTGTCGGCGCAAAAGTATGGAAACCTGGCATGGCTGCAGTGGTGAACACTGAACAAGGCCAACGTCAAGTTACCATCATTAAAGTGGGTAAATTTATGGCAACTGTTGATGTCAATCATCCACTGTCTGGCCGTGAATTAACATTCGACATCGAAATCGTCGGTGCTCGTGATGCTTCAGACGAAGAAATTGCTCATGGCCACGCCCATGGTGCTGGTGGTCATCACCACTAATGAGATTGATTTGCTGTTAATTCCAATTTAACAGCAACTTAATTCTTTTATAAATCCCAAGTGAAGACTTGGGATTTTTGTTTTTACAGTGAGTTATTATGGTTATTGATTTTTCTTTGGGTAAAATTATTGTCACTGTACATGAAATTCAGTGCCGGTTTCATGATAGTCAACTGGTGCTTGCTGCGTCAGTAGATGATATTAGCTGTTTTCATCAAGGCTTAGTGATTGTCGCGGATGCGGGGACGGTGCGGTGGAGTCTTAAGCTCGATAATCCAGCGCAATTAGAGGCGTTACTTAATCACACCGGGATCCATGCACAATAACCATTAGTTATAAACCTATCTGAATAGACTCGATTATGTATGATATTTATTTGCGAATCGTTCGATGTTAAAAATCAATTAACGTAAGATAGCCACCAATATTGTTACTGTATTGATAGGATTAATAAATATGTCTGCTCAGTTAGATAAAATCGTGATTGAACCGCAATCACCTGCAACATCTTGTGTCATTTGGTTACATGGCTTAGGTGATTCTGGTGCTGGTTTTGCACCAGTGGTACCAGTATTAGGCTTAAATAGTCAGCATAGTATTCGTTTTATTTTTCCTCATGCACCAGAGCAAGCTGTGACGATAAATGGCGGGTTTGTGATGCGTTCATGGTACGACATCAAAAGTATGGATTTGCATGACCGTGCAGATATCCAAGGAGTTATGGCGTCTGAGCAAGCAATACGTAAGCTGATAGTCGATCAAATCAACAGAGGCATACCGGCTGAAAAAATAGTTTTAGCAGGTTTTAGTCAAGGCGGAGTCATGAGTTTGTTTACGGGTCTGCGTTTTGAACAAAAACTGGCAGGTATTATGGCGTTATCTTGTTATTTACCTGGTGGAGATACGTTGCCAGAGCAACTTGCTGACGCCAATATGCATACACCCATCTTCCAAAATCATGGTGAGCAAGATGATGTTGTCCCTATGTTTGCCGGAAAAATGGCTCATGATGCTCTGATCGCAGCAGGTTATCAGAGTGTTTGGAAAACCTACCCTATGGCTCACAGCGTATTACCTAATCAACTAATTGATATCGGTCAATGGTTACAGCAAGTTTTGAAATAATGTGAAGTTATGTTTTTAAACTATGCTTTTTGTTGTTTTTTTTAAGCGACAATCAGTTATTTTTATTTTTAAATTATTACCCATCAAATTCAGAGGCTTAACTGCAGTAATTGCAGTTAAGCCTTTTTTTAACAGTTGAAATACAACCGAGGATATCAATCTGTTCGTATTTTAAGATAAACAATGTTGTAACTACTTGTTAATATTGTACTAAGTATCACATTTTGTAATGAATTCGTCACATGTAGACGTTATTGTTTGCTATTATTATGCCGATGAAATTAAGCGTCTTTGATTTTTTATAGATAAATCTTGTAGTTGCTTGTAATTTATACTGAGATGTCGATGTTGATACAGTGTTTGATTTTGTATTTACATGTTCTATTTCTGAGTAATAAACGACAGAGTTATCTGCTGACTTTGACTAGAATTGTCTTATTTTCAGTATTAAGGTGCTCACTTAGAACGTCTGAGAATTGTACTTTTTATTGTGATGAATAACACTTTTATCTCAAAAAATATCTAAATCTAAGAGAAATTAATTCATAAAGTAAAAATAATAAATTATTTAAATAATGGGGTTTTACATGAATAAAACGATGTTTAAAGGTTTACTGGCAACGGCAATTATTGTTGCATTAACCGGCTGTAATGATAGCAGCGATAGCAATGATGATGTAAGTACGTTTAATTTACGCATTGCACATATTAATGATACTCATTCGAGTTTTGATCCAACATCATTAGATTTTACCGCACAAGTCAACGCAGAAGATATGAGCATTAAAACAGATGTAGGTGGCTATCCTCGCGTTGCAACTGCATTAAAAAATGCTAGAGCTATGGCAGCAGATGCTAATAAGCCTTTCCTTGCTTTACACGGAGGTGACGCTTTCCAGGGTTCACTTTATTTCAATGTGTTAAAAGGTGCTGGTAATGCAACTTTAATGCGTGAAATGGGTCTTGATGCCATGACGATAGGCAACCATGAATTTGATCTTGGCGATGGCCCATTCATTGAATTTGCTAATAAAATTAACTTCCCAATTCTTGCTGCTAACTTAGATGCCAGCGCAGACTCTCAAATGTCAGGCGTCACTAATATCAAGCCTTACATTATTAAAGAATACGGTGACGTTAAAGTCGGTATTTTTGGTTTAGTGTTAGAAGACATGGAGTCAATTTCATCTCCAGGTGAAGATTTAGCTTTTAAGGGTGAAGTCGTAACTGCACAGGCAACAGTTGATGCGCTCAAAGAAATGGGTGTTGATAAAGTTGTAATGGTAAGCCACATTGGCTTAGAAAGAGATATTCGTATTGCAGAGTCAGTTAACGGCGTTGATGTCATTGTTGGTGGCCATTCTCATACTCTACTTGGTGATTTCACTAATATTGGAAGAGGAGAGGGGTCAAGTATTGCAAGTTATGCAGAGATGATTACCAATCCTAATGGCACTAGTAAAACGTGCATTGTACAGGCTGGTGAAGTAGCTCAGGCTGTAGGCCAAGCAGATGTAACTTTCGAAAATGGCGATGTTACAGTCTGTCAAGGTAATAACACTCTGTTAATTGACAACAATTTTACCCATAAGTATGACGGAGAAACAAGCGAGCCGTTAACTGAAGCAGATCAAACTGCTGCAGAGGCCTTTGTTGGTGAACAAAACAATATTGCCATTACTGAAGAAGATGCTTTACTGCGTAGTATTATCGATATTGATTACAAGCCGTTAATTGAAGAGTTTCAAGGTAAAGTGATTGGTCAAGTTTTCGATGCAAACGACCCAGTTAACACTGGTATGTTAGATCATGTTCGCCAACCGGGTGTGAAACGTAACGGTGCTTCATTACCTGGAACGGGTTCAGAAGCTGGTGCTCACGTTGCAGCGTCTATGGTTTGGAAGTTAAACCAACATGGTTATGGTGTTCACATGGCCATCACCAATAATGGTGGCGTGCGTAATGATATTAAAAACGATGATACTGGTAACTTAACTGCTGGTTATGTTATTGGCTCACTTTTATATTTCAGTAATGAGCTAGCTATTGTTGAGTTAAAAGGTAGTGATGTAACTCAACTACTTGAAGATACGATTAATTATTCATTAACAACGTCTTCAGGTTCATTCCCAACATTTGCCAATGTTCAATTTACCTTCAATGGTAAAGCTGTCCCTGGTGAGCAAATCGAAGATTTACAGGTATGTCCTAACGGTGTAGCTGCTGGTAGTTGTACAGATATTGATCCAGAAATGGCTTACAAGATCTCTACTAACGCTTATATCGCAGGTGGTAAAGATGGTTATGACATTTTTGACACTAAGAAGCTTTCTCCAGTTATTAAGTCAGGTTTTATCGATAATGAATCTATGATTGAATACGTAGAAGCATTAACATTGTCTGGACAAAAATTAGAAGAAATCCCAACGGGCTTAACATTCATTGCGCCAACTAGTTTTGAAGCAAAGCTTGATAACCCAGTATTTAAGCCAGAAGATAATCAATAAAATAAATCATGTACAATTTGAAATGGATTAACTAAAAATTAGTCTTGGAAAGTAACAAAGGCAGCTTCGGCTGCCTTTTTTATTGGCGATAGTTTAGTTGACTCGTGGTTTAGTAAAGCGCTAATGTAACCGATAGGTTTTGTTACTATTTTTGAATAGTGCATTTATAGGATTGAGAGAAATTAATATGACAGGTATCTACAGATTATTGTTGTTAGTCACTTTAATCGTGCTTGCACTAACGTGTTATTTAGCCGGTAGCCAAACGGGAGCGATCACTTTTTTTGTGGCTGGTGGATTGCTTGAATCAGCCTTTTGGTTTGGCTTGTTTAAAAAGAATAAAAATAGAGTCGTTAGTTAATACTAACCTTCAAGGTTGTCAGATATTGCTTGTTGATTTTTTATGATGATCTTGACCAAAGTATCGAAATAGCAAATGGATATTTGAAATTAACAAAGGCAGCCATCTAGGCTGCCTTTTCTATTATTAAGCGATGAACTTCTCTTAATGGCGACTTAGTTAGCATCGCGGTTTATCTGTTTATCTCACTCAAACAGCTGTCTTATTTCCAGCTAATATGAGTGGTTAACGTATGGCTTTGCCCTGGCGCTAAAGTCACACTGTCGTCCAGAACATTAGCGGCTTCTAAGCACACCATGGTTAGGTAATCATCGGCATTAAAGCGTGAAAGGCGCATCGACTTGTCTATCCAAGGGTTCCAAAGTACAGCGGATTGGCTGTTTTCGCGACTGACTACAATGGTACCATTTTGTGTATGTAGCTCCTGAGTATCACCTAATTGGGTGTAAATCCTGTCGGTTTCTCGTTCAAACTTGACGACATTATCGACTTGTTTAAACGGCCCTTCACCAAACTCAATGTATTGCGACCCAGTAAAGCCACTCACTTTCAATTGATGAATATCTTCAATAGGAAAGTAGCTATGCAATGCTTGGGTAAGTATTACGTTATCATTTCCATTATTCGTATTCACTATGCTGACCGATAAGGTTTCGCCTAAGGTGAATAACACCTTTACTTGGGTATTATGAGGCCAATATTGTTTTTCCATTTCACTGGCGGGCAAGGTGAAAACTAAGTCTACTAATTGGTTACGCATTTTGACAGATTCAAGCGACCAGGTTTTGTTTCGTGCAAAGCCATGCTGCGGAAACCCTGGAGTGTCGCTCATGCCAAACCAAGGCCAGCAAATGGGGATTCCACCTCTGATACCATTACCAGGTTGATAATCATCTGCACTTGATACCCACAATAGTGGTGCTTTGCCGACAGGTATAAATTGATCTATTTGTGCACCTTGCATAAAAATACGTGCTTGGCAAAGTGCTGTGTCAACAGCAACATAATCAAGACCATTGGGATGTCTTTTAGTGGTAACCGAACCCATAGTGTGTGTCCTTGTGTATTTTGACCCTAGTAGATAGCTTACAAGGTTTTTGGCAAGTAAGTCACTAATCGTTTGGATGATTTATGGGGGGTTAGCGATCAACTTTAGTTAATAAGTAAACATCAATCTGCTATTGATTCAGCATTAAGTGTTGCATCACTTGTCATCGATAGGCTATTACGGGTTTAATTCGCTTTGTGAGCAAAATAACGAGTTTTGATATTGCTGATTTGAAATAACCACCCTGTATCAATTCAGCTCACCTCTAATGTAAAGTTGAGGTTATTTAGTGAAATGTAACAGACGGTTATTGGCTGGCATGGTGATGTCTTCTTGAAGTGTTAGTCCCTGTTGTTGTGCTAACTGGCAGATCCATTCAATATCGCGGATACCGCTATCAGGATTGTTGTGTTGCAGCCACAAATTGAATTGTTGATTACTGCCACTGGTAAATTGACCTTGATAATTAAAGGGACCATAAACGACTAATGAACCTGAATTAACCAATACACTACCAACACCAGTAAAGAATGCTTCCACCATTGGCTTACTCATAATGTGCAAGGTGTTAGCACTGAATATAGCATCTACATCTGATAAAAGTAGGGGCCATGGTTGGGTGACATTAAGGCTAATAGCCTGTTGTAAGTTTGGTGATGTTTGCAAATCGAGTCGAGCTTGTAGGGTAGGCAAGTAATGTTGCTGATCGCTTGGTTGCCAGCGAGCATGGGCAAGGTTTTCAGCGAAATAGACGCTGTGTTGGCCTGTACCACTGCCTATTTCGAGTACATGTTGCCTATTGACAAACCACTTTGCCAATAGGGTTAAGATAGGCTGTTTATTATTTTCACACGCTTGTGAAAAAGGCAGCTGTTGTAGCGATAATAATTGAGGCATTACGAGATATCAATTCTATCCATTTCTAATTGTTGCAATGCTATCACCGCTTGAGTGCGATTGCGAACACCCAGTTTACGAAATATAGCTGTGGCATGTGCTTTGATAGTTGCTTCTGATACCCCAAAATCATAAGCAATTTGTTTGTTGAGTAACCCTTCTGCAAACATCTGTAACACGCGATATTGTTGCGGGGTTAAATCTGATAATCGGTTGGCCATTTTGTCGGTCGGGTCGTCAGAAACCGGCACGATTTGTGTGCCTTTTGGTAACCAAATATCACCGTATAACACCGCATTTAATGCTTCGGCCAACACTTCCATTGACGCAGATTTAGGGATGAATCCGCTACTGCCATAATGTATTGCTCGGCTAATTGTATTGATGTCTTCATGGGCAGATATCACCACAACGGGGATATCTGGATAATGAGTTCTGAGGTGGATCAGGGTTGAGTAACCGTGTGATCCTGGCATTTGTAGGTCTAGCAGGATTAAGTCAAATGGGGTCTCTTTTTGATCAAGAACCCCTTGCAATGCTTCGGCACTATCGGCCTCAAACCATTGCGTTTTTTCAAATGCATTACTCAACGCTAGCCTTAAGGCGTTACGGAATAATGGGTGATCATCTGCGATGATGATGTTTAAATTTTCGAGCTTCATGGCGTTTTTTATTCTATGTTGCACGTGAAGATAACTCAATGTAACAGAAAAGTAATCGAGTATTCTATTGCTTTATGTCACATTGTGATTGATTTGAATAAAAACCGTAAAATTTTAGACTTTAGTCGAGTAGATAAAGTGCTAATGCAGCCATCTATCTGGCTACATTAGCAATGGCGTATATTAATTGTGTGGCCACACTTGAGTTGGGTTTCTGTTTTCATCTACCGCAACAAAAGTAAATACTCCGCGTATCGCATGTTCTCGATGATCGTGGTACATATCTTCGACATAAATGTTCACTTCAACTTTGAGTGATGTATTACCAACATGAATCACATTAGCTATCAGCTCTGCTAAGCTGCCTGCGGGTATCGCTTTTTTAAAATCGATACGGTCAGAACTGACGGTCACTAATGACTTACGACAAAAACGGGTGGCGGCGATAAATGCTGTTTCATCCATCCATGCTAAAGCATCACCACCAAATAAGGTGTTATGGTGATTGGTATTAGACGGGAAAATAGCCTTTATAACGCGCGCTTCTGATTGAGCAATACGTGCAGCAATGTCATCAGGGAAATGGTTTTGAGTTTGAGCAGGGTTTTGAGCAAGGGACATACAACTACCTAATGTTATGCAGATCAACAAAGAATTAAGCGAAAAAAGCCGCGCATTATACTGTATTGCGTTGATCTCTGTCGATGTTGTAGTGCCTGTTTAGTCACCCAAGGGCCAGCATTCGCGTGGATTTTGGGGGAATATTCTCATAAATTGGATGGGTTATACTATTCGATTAACGATATATGGCTAAATGAGGCATTTTGGCTGAGAACATCAATTGAAGTGATATCGGTTAATACCACTTCAATCGCTTGCAGTTGTTGATTAATGCCCGCAATAGCTTCGTGTTTTTGTTGATTGCGACTCACATACAATGTTCGATCAAATTGACCTTGTATATAGGTTCCATCTGTTAATGTCAGTTTGACCATATAGCGATACAAACAGATGATCTCGATGTAATCGTAAATCTCACATTTAATTGGATTCATGTCAGTATCCCATTTGTCTGCTCTATATTTTGCTAAAAATCATCACTCACTAACAATCATTTACCAGCTATCATTTACTCACTTTCAATGACCCGTTAATAGCGTAACAATACAGTAGAAACCATTTGCTTGTTGGCATTGAGAGTCACTATGTATAAGCGATCAAACTCACTTGCATCTGCAATGGGTATTTGTTTTTCTGCCCCGAGACCTTCAACTAAATCTGTCGAAGTATTACTGTGTCCGACCACTAAAATACTACCCTGTTGAGTTAATAGATATTGGGTAAATGCAGCCATATCACGTGGATCATAAACACTTAAATCCAGTTGCTGATCTTGCGTTACGGCGGTGGCCGTTTCACGGGTGCGATTATAATCCGTTGTGTACACTTTATCTAAATGCGTACTAGATAGAACTTTAGCTAAACGTAGAGCTCGTAATTGTCCTTGTGCGGATAAGCTAGGGTCTTTTCCTGCAAGTTTTTCGGCATGTCTGACAATAAAAATAACTTGATTGCTCTTGGTATTGTTATTGCTATCTACGGCGGTATTGTTAAGCGCAATCGGAGCAACGATTGGCGTCTGTGCCATTAGTGATGCGCTGATTAAACTGATACAGCCGAAAATGACTCTAATGATTAATTGTTTCATGGTGTTAATCCGCTAAATAATATTCGATGGTAGATACGACCCGTACCTGTTTAATATATGGCGTGTTTTTATCTCTATTGTTAATGCTGAATTGTCCTTGAGTTGCTTTTTTTATTTTACCTAATCGGCTTTGTGAATCGGTAGCAAATTTTTCAGCAACTGAACGTGCATTGGTTGTCGACTCTTCGATCATTTTCGGTTTAACGTCATTTAATCGGCTGAAAATATATTCGACTTGGGCATCATAGTTATTTTGCGAGAAAACAATTCCCATTTTACCTAGCTCAGTTAATTTAGGCATAGCACCGCGAACTTTATCTATGTCATTAGAATATACCGTAATGGTTTGCGACGCCGTATAGCGCAATTCTACTGGTTGATTTCCACCATACTGTTGCGCCAATTTATCAGTAATAGTGGGGGCGGCGAGAGTGATCTCTTTGGGATCGATATTTTGTTCGGCTAAAAAGTTAACCACTTGGTTATTTTGTGCTTCGAGCTGTTTGTACATTTCATCGAGATTATTATTGGCAGCTGTAAATTGGATAGGCCAAATGACGATGTCGGCAGGATATTCATTTTCTGCCAGGCCTTTTACCGTGACGCTGCGGTCGAGTAACTTGTACTCAACAATGGCTTGTTTGAGTAATACGCCTAAAGCGCCTAAGCCCAGTGCAATTAATATTCCGAAAATAGCAGCACTACGAGACGAACTTTGCATAACAACATCCTTATTATAGGTGGGGAGTGGTGATGTAACGTTGGCTTTATGGCTAACGTTATTTTTGTTATAGGGTGTTAATTGCCGTATCACACAGTCATGAAACGTCAATATTTTCGCTAACATTATGGATTATCGGCAATCATAAGCTTCCAAATTAATGACAATCATAATCGAATATGAGTTGAATATTGGTTTTATGGATTATTTTTAATCCTAGTTTTGCTTAATGCTTGTCTAGCAACAATACTTAAGTTGGCATATTACTGACTCGTGTTGTTATTTAAATCGCTCTGCCATTTATACGGCTCGGTCATCTAAATAAGTCTGTTTACGCATTTAATAGAATTTAATGCTGTTAGATTAATATCGTTTTAAAAGGAATTAATATGTCATCTCGCTTAACAGCACATCTTATTCAAAATGGTTTTGATGATGGCTTACCAGTATGGCGTCGGATCATTTTCACGCGACTGTTTAGTGTGTTGGCTTTGTTATGTATCCCGATTTATATCACCAGCGTATATTTGTGTATTGTTCAAAATCTTTGGGGCATGGCAATATTTGATACCGTGGCCTACGGGGTATTATTATTCATTTTGTTTTATCCACGAATTAGCGATACACAAAAATTTACCATAGGGTGTTATCTTGCGTTTGGTATCGGAATCGGCTTTATACTCGCTATTGGCCCTTCTGGAGCAGGTTTTTTCTGGTTATTTGTTTTCCCTCCTCTGAGCAGTATTCTTCTTGGTGACAAAATGGCGGTATGGGCCCAGGTGACGAATGGTATATCGTTATTAGTCATCGGTATCGCTTACCATTACCAACTGGTTCATTGGCCCGACATCAGCGGCTTTTCGACCTTGATTTGGTATGTAGTGGCGATTAACTTTCTAGTCACTAATGCAATAGTGACTCAGTCGACTTCTTATTTATTGGGTAAGTTAACACACTCTTTAGAGTCTACTTTAGCCTCTCGTACAGCAACAGTTATGGGGTTAGCTAAACTGGCAGAGTATCGTGATAATGAAACCGGTGCGCATCTGATTAGAATGCAGCAGTATGCCAATATGTTAGCAAAACAAAGATTAACCGATGAACATGTTCCAGAAGAGTTAACTGACGCTTTTATTCAAGAAATTAGCCTATCAGCCATTTTGCATGATATTGGTAAAGTGGGTATCGCCGATCATATTTTGTTAAAACCAGGGCGCTTATCGGTAGAAGAATTTGAACAAATTAAGGCTCATCCAGTGATTGGGGAAAAAGTGCTTAACAGTTTATTAGCGTATGCCCCTCAGTGTACATTTATACGAATGGGACGCGATATTGCCGGCGCTCACCATGAAAAGTGGGATGGCAGTGGTTATCCTAATGCGTTGGCAGGAGAATCTATCCCTTTATCAGCCAGAATTGTAGCCTTAGTCGATGTGTATGATGCATTAACATCACCACGATGTTACAAAAGGCCTTTTAGTCATGAAGAAGCGATGGCGTTAATTCTTGAAGGAAAAGGCAAACACTTTGACCCCAAATTGGTCGATAGCTTTATGGTCATTAGTGAGCAATTTGCAGTGCTGTCAAAAGCATCTTTACTCGAAGAGGATTAATCCTTTGATGAAAGGGTATATACAATAATGCCAGTCCTGGGGACTGGCATTATGAAACAATATTATACAGTGTCGATATCAGCCAATATATAAACAGGATTGAGTTAGCTTTGGTGTGCTAGCTCATTAACCCGTAGCAGGGCGATTACTGTGCTAGTAACGCTTTGCGTTCTTTCGAAGCTTGAGCTAAATCACGTAACAGCTTCTCAGAATCAGCCCAATGCAAACATGCATCAGTAATACTTTGGCCATACACTAATGGTTCGTCTTTAACCACTTTCTGATTACCTTCAATCATAAAGCTCTCTGCCATAATACCGGCAATTGCGGTACTACCACTGTGCAGCTGCGCCATAATACTATTGGCTACATTAAGCTGGTTTCTATGTTGTTTCTCACTGTTACCATGGCTGAAATCAACCACCATACGCTGAGTTACACCCACTTGTTCAAGCTGTGCGCGTGCGACTTCAATATCTTCAGCTGAATAATTTGGCGTTTTACCACCACGCAAAATAATGTGTCCAAATGGATTGCCGTGGGTACGGTAAACCGCCATTGCGCCATCTTTATCTGGAGAGTAAAAAATATGCGGAGCTTGAGCTGCACGTACTGCATCAACAGCAATATTAATGTTACCGTCAGTACCATTTTTAAAGCCAACAGGGCAAGACAATGCAGAAGCCATTTCGCGGTGAATTTGGCTTTCAGTGGTTCGTGCGCCAATAGCACCCCAGGTAATAAGGTCTGCGATGTACTGGCCGTTTACCATGTCTAAAAACTCAGTGGCGATAGGTAACTTGAGTTCAGTGATTTGTTGTAATAACTGACGCGCCATACGCAAGCCTTTATTAGGGCTAAAGCTGCCGTCCAAATCAGGATCTGAAATTAAGCCTTTCCAACCGACAATGGTACGAGGCTTTTCAAAGTACACCCGCATTAATATGCACAAGTCATCTTTTAGTTCGTGATGCAAGGCTGACAAACGTTCTGCATATTCGAGTGCTGCTTTAGTGTCATGAATTGAGCAAGGGCCAATAATGACCAGCAAACGTTGATCTTCACCGGCAATAATTGCTTCTACTTCACGACGTTGTGCGACCAAGTAGTCTGCAGCATTTTGCGTTAATGGATATTCTGAAGCCAACTGAGCAGGAGAAATAACTTTGCTTAATAAGGTTGTTCTGAGTTCATCTGTTTTAATTGTCATGCATATTACCGAGAAATCGTGAGATGCATCTGCATCATATTGAACGGGATTATATACCCAAAGAAGTTCAAGATGCGAGGCTTAGCCTCGGATTCTAACGGTTAAAAAATAGATTGCTGTAAAAGGCAAAGACGAATCAACCTGAGTTAAGTTCGTCTTTTGCTGGTTTTTCATTCTCTTTCATGCAAATAATGATTGTTTATGAATTAGAACATATGACGCTCTAGACCGGTGATATCAAGAATTTTAGTGGCAATTTCTTCAACCGAATGGTTAGTGGTATTTACAAAGGGTATACGTTCTTTTTTGTACAGCATTTCGACTTCTTTTACCTCAAGTCGGCACTGTCTTAATGAAGAGTAGCGGCTATTTTCCATGCGGCTTTGACGTATCTCATGCAAACGATGTGGATCGATGGTTAAGCCAAAGAGCTTTGATTTATTGCGTTTCAATGCTTCAGGTAATTTGAGGTTATCCATGTCTTCTTCAGTAAACGGGTAGTTTGCGGCCTTTATACCAAACTGCATTGACAGATATAAACTTGATGGTGTTTTACCGCAACGAGACACGCCTAATAAAATAATGTCGGCTTTATCCATGTGTTTCATGGTTTGGCCGTCATCATTCTCCATGGTGTAGTTAATCGCATCGATACGGGTTTCATAACCATGGTTACTTTTACCATGGGTTCGGTGTAATAAAGGCTTAGCTTGTACACCTAAGTGTTGTTCTAGTGGCGCAACAAAGGTGTTCAAAAAGTCATAATCAACACATTCACTCGAAAAAATCACATTGCGGATCTCAGGATTAATGATCGAATGGAACACAAGTGGTCTTTCACCTGTTGTAATAAAACAATCATTTATTTGTTGCTTAACTTTTTGAGCTTTTTGAATGGTTTCGACAAACGGAATCGTAAGTGCTTCAAATTCTATAGGAAATTGCGAAAGTACCGCATGTCCAAAAACCTCCGCTGTGATCGCGGTCCCATCTGAAATATAGAATACTTTTGGTGTCATTCTGACCTCTTGTAGTAATAAAATTACAAATAAAATTATAGATTTACGCTTGTTGTATGGGAGTGTAAGATGCTCTTGCCCTCGTGTGAAGTGGCCACTGAAATAAAAACTTGCGGAGATAAAACTGTGCAGCAATACGTACTCTGGTATCAAGAATTAGGCATGGGCGATGTAAACAAGGTTGGCGGTAAAAACGCATCCCTTGGAGAGATGATCAGCAATCTGGCTAATGCAGGGGTTCAAGTTCCTGGCGGTTTTGCAACGACCTCGCATGCGTTCAATGAGTTCCTTGAACAAAGTGGAGTTAACCAGAAGATTTTTGACATTCTGGCGACATTGGATGTTGATGATGTCAATGAACTGGCAAAAGTAGGTGCGCAGATCAGACAGTGGGTTATTGAAACCCCATTCCAGCCGGCATTAGAAGACGCTATTCGTGAAGCTTACGAGCAGTTGTCGAGTGAAACTCAAGAAGCGTCATTTGCAGTGCGTTCATCAGCTACCGCTGAAGACATGCCAGATGCATCTTTTGCAGGCCAACAAGAAACATTCCTAAACGTTAAAGGTTTTGATGCGGTCATGCTAGCAATTAAGCATGTATACGCCTCACTATTTAACGACCGTGCAATTTCTTATCGTGTTCATCAAGGTTACGAACATCAAGGTGTGGCTTTATCTGCTGGCGTACAACGTATGGTACGTTCAGACAAAGCAGCTTCTGGTGTGATGTTTACCATGGACACTGAGTCAGGAAACAATGACGTTGTCTTTATCACTTCATCTTTTGGTTTAGGTGAAATGGTTGTACAAGGCGCGGTTAACCCTGACGAATTCTATGTGCACAAACCGATTTTAGCGCAAGGGCATAAAGCTGTTGTGCGCCGAAATATCGGCAGTAAGTTGATTCAGATGGTTTACTCTGATGATGCTGGCCATGGCAAGCAAGTTAAAATTGAAGATGTTTCTGCTGAACAGCGTCGTATTTTCTCTATTAACGATGACGAAGTCATGGAACTTGCTAAGCAAGCAATGGTGATTGAAAAGCATTATGGCCGTGCGATGGACATCGAATGGGCAAAAGACGGTAACGACGGTAAGTTGTATATTGTTCAAGCTCGTCCAGAAACAGTTCGTAGTCGTGAAGATGTCCAGTTAATTGAACGTTATCACTTAAAAACGAAGGGTGACGTGATCTGTGAAGGTCGTGCAATTGGTCATAAAATTGGTACTGGTATCGCGAAGGTATTAACATCGATTGATCAGATGGACCAAATTGAACCAGGTGACGTATTAGTGACCGACATGACAGACCCCGATTGGGAACCGATCATGAAACGTGCTAGTGCCATTGTCACCAACCGTGGTGGTCGTACTTGCCATGCTGCAATCATTGCACGTGAATTAGGTGTACCCGCTGTTGTAGGTTGTGGTGATGTGACTGACCGAATCAAAACGGGCGACATTGTCACTGTATCTTGTGCAGAAGGCGATACCGGATTAATTTATTCAGGTAAGCAAGATTTTGAAATCATCACTAACCGTGTTGATACATTACCTCCTTTGCCAATGAAAATTATGATGAACGTCGGTAACCCAGATCGTGCATTTGATTTTGCACGTTTGCCTAACGAAGGTGTGGGTTTAGCGCGTTTAGAGTTCATCATTAACCGCATGATTGGTATTCACCCTAAAGCTTTGCTTGATTTCAACGGTCAAACTGCTGAACTGCAAAATGAAATCAACGAAATGATTGCGGGTTATGATTCGCCTGTTGAGTTTTATGTTGCGCGTTTAGTTGAAGGTATTGCCACTATTGCATCGGCTTTCTATCCGAAGAAAGTTATCGTACGTATGTCTGACTTTAAGTCGAACGAGTACGCAAACTTAGTCGGCGGTGACCGTTACGAGCCAGATGAAGAAAACCCAATGTTGGGCTTCCGTGGTGCTAGCCGTTATATTTCTGAAGCATTCCGCGATTGTTTCGCGCTTGAATGTGAAGCGATTAAACGTGTTCGTAATCAAATGGGCTTAACCAACGTTGAAGTGATGATTCCATTTGTTCGTACTGTAAACGAAGCATCTCAAGTGATTGAGTTACTGAAAGAGCAAGGTTTAGAGCGCGGTAAAGATGGCTTACGCGTTATCATGATGTGTGAACTACCTTCAAATGCCTTGCTAGCTGACCAGTTCCTTGAGCATTTTGATGGTTTCTCTATCGGCTCAAATGACTTAACTCAGTTAACATTAGGGCTTGATCGAGACTCAGGAATCATCAGTCACTTGTTTGATGAGCGTAATGATGCAGTAAAAGCATTGCTTTCAATGGCTATTAAAGCGGCTAAAGCAAAAGGTGCTTATGTGGGGATTTGTGGCCAAGGCCCATCAGACCATTCCGACTTTGCTGCATGGTTAGTTGAGCAAGGTATTGATTCTGTATCACTTAATCCTGATACCGTAATTGACACTTGGTTATATTTAGCTGAAGCACATGGCTAAATAAGAGTAAAATTTGCAGGTAGATTTATTTTCCAACCTGCATTTTTATCAAGTTGTAATAAAAGCCGCTTTTTAGCGGCTTTTTTTTGTTTATAATGGCTGCAATATGCCAATAAATAATAAGTCCTCTATGTTACCTTTGCTATCACATAAACAAACATTAGAACCTATCTATCTTGAGTATCTTGACGCGCTTGAACAAAGCGAGTTTGAAGGTGAAATAGACAAGCGTTACAGTGCGCGGCTTATTCAGGCAACCGACAATTCGGTGTATCAATTTTTGCCTCAAGCGGTGATATACCCTCTACATCAACAAGATGTTGAGTTGGTATTATCGTTAGCAGCACAACCACAATATAAACAAGTGACCTTTAGTGCGCGTGGCGGCGGAACAGGGACTAATGGCCAATCGCTTACCCACGGATTAATTTTAGATGTGTCACGCCACTTAAACCAAGTGCTAGAAATTAATGCCGAGGAAGGTTGGGCGAGGGTGCAAGCCGGTGTAGTGAAAGATGCGTTAAATGATGCCTTACGTCCACATGGATTCTTTTTCAGTCCAGACTTATCAACCTCAAACCGTGCAACCGTTGGTGGTATGGTCAATACCGATGCATCTGGTGCCGGTTCATTAGTTTACGGTAAAACCTCCGATCACGTATTAGGCATAACCAGTGTACTGATTGATGGCAGCGTATTAACCACCACACCAATTGACCAAGACAAGTTGGCCGAGCAACCTTTTGGTGACAACTCACTCGGCAATAGCATTGCTAGCCAAATAGCAGAAGTTTGCCGCGTAAAGCGTGACACCATCATTGAGCGTTTTCCAAAGTTGAATCGTTTTCTCACGGGCTATGATTTAAAGCATGTGTGGAATGATGATTTAAGCCAGTTTGATTTATCGCGTATTTTAACGGGCTCAGAAGGTACGCTTGCGGTGATCACCGAAACCAAGCTAAACCTGACCCCATTGCCGAAAACCCGCATGATGGTCAACATCAAATATGATTCATTTGAATCCGCGTTACGTCATGCTCCGTCATTGGTACAGGCTAAAGCAACGGTAGTTGAAACCGTTGACTCAAAAGTACTTAACCTTGCTCGCGAAGACATTATTTGGCATTCGGTTGCCGATCAAATTAAAGCGGTACCTAATAAGATCATCGAAGGTCTTAATATGGTTGAGTTCGCTGGCGAAGATGACGATGTTAAACATAAAGTCGCTCTGCTTGAGGAGATGCTCAGTGAGCAGCTAAGCCAACAACAATTTGGTTTAGTGGGTTTTCAAGTTATTACCGACAGAACGGATATTGACAGTATCTATGCCATGCGCAAAAAGGCCGTGGGTTTATTGGGCGCAACAAAAGGCAGCCGTAAACCGTTAGCGTTTGCCGAAGATACCGCCGTACCACCAGAAAACCTAGCCGACTATATTATGGAGTTTCGTGCGCTGCTCGATAGCCGTAATTTGCAATACGGTATGTTTGGTCATGTGGATGCTGGTGTGTTGCACGTGCGACCCGCATTAGATATGTGTGATATTGCCGACGAGCAATTACTGAAAGTGATATCAGATCAAGTTGCCGCATTAACGCTTAAGTATGGCGGCTTAATGTGGGGAGAACACGGTAAAGGGGTTCGTGGTGAATACGGGCCTGCGGTATTTGGTGATGAGCTTTATGCCGTGCTTGAGCAAATTAAAGGGTTATTTGACCCAGATAACCGTCTTAATCCAGGCAAATTAGTGGCGCCACCTAAATCTGGTCCATTAATGTTTAATGTCGACAGCGCAAAACGCGGCAGTTTCGACAGACAAATCCCTGTTCAAGTGCGTGATGCTTTCCCTGATGTGATGAACTGTAACGGTAATGGGTTATGTTTTAATTACAGTAGTTATTCACCCATGTGTCCGTCATTTAAAGTCACTGGCGATAGAGTGCAATCACCTAAAGGCCGTGCTGGGTTAATGCGCGAATGGTTGCGATTACTTGAAGCCGAAGGTGTTGATGTTGACGCGTTAGCAAAATCTAAACCACTAGGGTGGATGCAGCGTACTCAAAATACCCTCAATAACCAGCGTGACTATGATTATTCGCACGAAGTCATGGAATCACTTAAAGGCTGTTTAGCCTGTAAAGCCTGTTCGGGTCAGTGCCCGGTTAAAGTCGATGTGCCTAAGTTTAGAGCCCAGTTCTTTAATATTTATTACAAACGCTATTTACGCCCAGCCAAAGACTATTTAGTTGCAGGTATCGAAGACTCACTACCACTGATGGCCGCAATGCCTAAATTAACCAATTTGGCCTCGCAAAATCCGCTGAGCCAGTGGGTGATTAAAAAAGCCATTGGTTATGTAGATGCGCCTAAATTATCTGTACCTACACTAAAACAGCGTTTAGATGGTCATGCTAGCCGTGGTTATGATTTAGATGCGCTATGCGCGATCCCACAAGCGCAGCGCAGCCAACATGTATTAGTAGTACAAGATCCATTTAACAGCTTTTACGATGCAGGTTTGGTTTATCGTTTTATTCAATTAATCGAAAAGCTAGGCTTTAAACCGGTATTACTGCCCTTTAAACCAAACGGTAAACCGACTCATATTAAAGGCTTTTTAGACAAGTTTGCCAAAACAGCGCAAAACAGTGCTGATTTCTTAAACCGCGTACATGCCCTTGGCATGCCGATGGTGGGGTTAGACCCTGCATTAGTGTTATGTTATCGCGACGAATACAAAGAAGTCTTAGGTCAGCGTCGTGGACCGTTTGAGGTATTATTGGCCAATGAATGGTTAACCGATGTTGTGGCAAGCCGCAATGATGTGCCAGTCGTTGATAGTGATGCACCACAATTTACTTGGTTTAGTCATTGTACTGAATCGACCGCCAAACCTAATACGGCCAACGAATGGAAAGCAATATTCAGCCATTTTGGTGCTAAACTCAACAGCGTTAATTTAGGCTGTTGTGGTATGGCCGGTACTTATGGGCATGAACTTGAAAACCTCGAGCGTTCAGAACAGTTATTTGAAATGTCTTGGCAACCAAGCATTGAAAAAATTGCTGAAAATAGCCAAGTGTTGGTGTCGGGTTATTCATGTCGTAGCCAAGTAAAACGTTTTGCAGGTTTTAAGCCGCAACATCCTATTGAAGCGTTACTTAAATTACTGGGGTAGGTAAGCATCATGACAGATGAAACAGCGACATTAAGTACATTTACTCAACCTGATGGTGTGGCACTGTGCAGTGATGATGTTCTGTTTCATATTCAAGCCAATGGCGATTGGCTGTATCTAGACAGTCCGTTGCCAGCAAAATTTGCGGCTTTGTTCAGTAGTATTTTGCACTGTATCGACAATGAGTATTTGTTAATTACACCAGTCGAGAAAGTCAAAGTCACCGTTGAAGCCTATCCATTATTACTGGTGGACTATCATCAAGCTGCATCAACGGAAGCTCAGTCAAATGATCTTCAGTTGATATTTTCCAGCAGTATAGGGACTCAGCTTCCTGCCATTAATATCGCAGATATTATTGTCACAGACGATGGTATATACGCACCATTAATCAGGGGTTTGGTGGGGCAATTAAATCGAGCCTGTTATTACCGCTATATCAATGAATACTTATATTTTGACTAAAAGAGCTTTTCTTAACGTATAGAGATGGTAATCTAAAATCTGTTCAAGTGTAGTTTAACTGCTGTGTAGGCATAAGTATTCGTCTTAACACAGTCAATTTATCTCACTGACGATGTAGGAGGTATCATTTGAAACGCTTTGAAAGTTTAAGTTACCTGATTTCCCATCTTAATATTGCCTTGCAGCAACAGCTTGATGTGCGTTTAAAGCGCTACGAGTTAGACAGTAAACTTTGGCCGGTGCTATTTACCTTGTGGCAAGAGGAAGGCTTAAGTCAAACTGAGTTGTCTAAGCGTTGTGATGTGGCCAACTACACCATGACGCGGCTGCTGGATAATTTACAAGTTCAAGGATTTATTACCCGTCATCAAGAAGCGGACAACCGCCGCGCATTTCAAATCTTTTTAACTGATAATGGTAAAGCACTCGAACAAGACTTAATTCATGAAGCCGAGTGGGTTAACCAACACTTTTTAGCCGCATTAACAGTCAGTGAGCAAGATGAATTTATGCGTTTGTTGAATAAAGTAAATCAGTTTAGCCAATAAATAGAGTCGATAAGGTTAATTAGTCAGTTGAGTTAATCATATCTCAGGGCTGTAGCCGCTTTTTATTGTTTATAGCCTACGACCATTAACGTCTTGGCCCTTGCTACATTTGATGTACAGATCAAAAGGGACGTTATCCCCCTCGTTACTTAAACAACAGATACGAAAGTTTCGCGATGGAATTAGTTAGCACTTTTACCCTCATTTTTAATATCCTCGGGTCATCTTATTTGTAAAGCGTTAAAATGCTAACGCTTGTGCTGATGCATGTTGTACTGAATGAATCTTATTGATTAAAACTAAACTTCTTAAAAGTCATTACTTATTAAAATCTATCTTTTCGGCCTAAAAATCATCATAAAAAGCTTATGTCATCTAGGCTGCAGGTTTCTATATTGACTACCCTAGTACAGCTAGTTAAATGGGAGCATATTAAACAGTATGGCTTCAAATATTGCCCAAGGTATTAGGTTGCCAAATTACCCAGAAATAGTAGACATCTCACCACAAATTGATGAGGGTTTTACTATACTTATCAAGACAAAAGATTATAGGACTATTTATTATGGTTAACGTCAAAAGGATTGTTCTGGATGTGCTTAAACCTCATCAACCTAATGCACTTGATTTTGCACGAACCATTGCAGAAACAGGTGTCGATTATCGAGTTAAACTGATTGTTCTTGAGATAGATGAAAATACCGAAACGGTTCAAATACAGCTGTTTGGGAGCGAAATCGATTTTAATACCATTCAATCTGCCATTACCAATATGGGAGGGTCTCTTCACAGTATTGATGAGGTTGAAGTACATAATGAAACGGTTGCTGGTTAATATATTATGAGTCTGTTAACGCAGGCCAATTTTTTATTAGATATCACTCGTACTCGGGGTATTGTGCGTCGTTATTTTGTGGTCAACGGTTTTGATGGTGCACTTACCATGCTAGGGCTGATAATGGGTTTTATTGTCAGTGCACCAACGGATTTATCAATGGTTGTTGGTGTCTGTCTGGGGGCGGCGATTGCGCTAAGCATGAGTGGTATTAGCAGTGCTTACATCAGTGAATCTGCCGAGCGAAAGTATGCTTTGGGGGAGCTGGAGAAGGCAATGATTAGTGATCTCCATAATAGTGCGCATGGCGTCGCCTCGCGGTGGGTACCCTTGTTGATTGCATTGGTGAATGGCTTAGCCCCGCTGGTCATTTCACTGTTAATATTGTCACCACTATGGCTATCTATTGCCGGCATCAACCTTCCTGTTCCACCTCTTTATGCTGCCATCTTAGTGGCACTGCTACTCACTTTTTTATTGGGGGTATTTCTTGGCCGGATATCAGGGGTCACATGGTTACGCAGTGGCATACAAGCTTCGCTAGTTGCGGTAATAACCGCCTCGCTTATTTACTTCTTTGTCGGAAACTAGAATGTCCTCAGCAAAGTGGCACAGTTTACAATCTGCAGATGTTCTACAGCGGCTTGATTCTTCGCTAACGGGCCTGACTACGGAACAAGCAAAAAAACGCCTGATTGAATATGGTCATAATACTATTATCCAAAAAACCCGACGTTCTTTGCTGTTCATTTTACTCGGGCAGTTTTCTGATTTCATGATAGTTGTGTTGTTGGTAGCAGCGGTGATTTCGGGTTTTCTTGGTGAGCCACAAGATACCATTGCTATTATGGTGATCGTATTACTTAATGCAATTATCGGCACAGTACAGGAATTTAGGGCAGAGCGCGCTGTGGCGGCACTGCGAAAAATGGCAGCGCCAGATGCTTATGTATTTCGCGATGCACTTGAAGTGACTATTGACGCAACAGCATTAGTGCCGGGTGATGTTGTTATGCTTGAAGCCGGAAATCTTGTGCCTGCTGATGTGCGCTTACTGGAAGGGGAAGAACTGCTGGTCGATGAATCAACCCTGACTGGTGAATCACATGCAATAGAAAAGCAAACAGAACCGCTAGCTGATAAAGAATTAGCCATTGGTGATCGTTTGAATCTAGTTTTTAAGAACAGCATGATTATTCGTGGACGTGGTAAAGGTGTGGTAGTTGCCAGCGGCATGGAAACCGAGATAGGCCAAATAGCTGGACTGCTACAAGATGAAACGAGTGTAAAAACCCCCTTGCAAACACGATTGTCTCGTTTTGGCCGATACCTTGCCTTGACTGTACTGGCAATATGTATAGTGGTGTTTGTTGTCGGCTTGCTGCAAGGACAGTCAATATTATTGATGTTTTTAACCTCGGTGAGCTTGGGTGTAGCTGCGATACCGGAAGCACTCCCTGCGGTGGTGACCATTTCACTTGCTTTGGGTGCACGTAAGCTGATCCGACATAATGTGCTCGTGCGTAACTTACCCTCTGTCGAAACCCTAGGTTCAGTTACCTATATATGTACAGACAAGACCGGTACCCTGACACAAAATCTCATGACAGCGGAGTTATTTTTTGTGGCTGGAGAACTGCGACAATCAATGCCTGAGTCAGAAGCCAGTATTCCATGGACAGAGCTTGGCCAAGCCATGGCACTAAACAATGACATCATGGATAAAGACGGCAAACCTGCAGGTGAGCCGACCGAGCTAGCACTTTTCGAAGCCGCTCACATGGTCGGTTTTGATAAGTCCATCTTAGAGCAGGCAAAGCCTCGTATAGCCGTTATTGCGTTTGATAGCGAACGAAAACAGATGACAACCTTGCATCAAACATCCAATGTTGTGACTGCGTACATCAAAGGCGCGCCAGAGCAGGTACTACAGCAATGTATTCAGACATTAAATACTGATGGGGTTACAGCATTTGAATTAGCGGCCGTGTTGGCTGAAGCGGCACAGTTAGCGAATAAAGGTTACCGCGTACTTGCATTTGCAAAACGTGAATTTAGCCGTTTACCTGAGCTGTTAGACGCAGACATTGTAGAGAGAGAACTCACTTTTTTGGGGCTAGTGGCGCTGATAGATCCGCCGCGGTCTGAAGTCCCTCAGGCCGTAAAAGATTGTCTTACAGCGGGAGTTATTCCGGTAATGATCACTGGCGATCATCCGGGTACCGCGTTTGCGATAGCACAACGTTTGGGAATTATAGATAACGATAGGGCGATGCTAAGTGGTGATCAACTCGCTAAAATATCCGATGACGAATTCTCTCGCCTAGTAGACTCGATACGGGTGTACGCAAGGGTGACGCCGGAACAAAAATTACGTATCGTTAAAGCATTACAAGACAAAGGCGAATTTGTCGCTATGACCGGCGATGGCGTCAACGATGCACCGGCATTAAAGCATGCCAGTATTGGTGTTGCCATGGGGCAGAAGGGAACCGATGTGGCCCGCGAAGCTGCGGATATGGTGTTATTGGACGATGACTTTTCTTCTATCGTGCGAGCGATATGGTCGGGGCGCCGTACCTTTGATAATATTCGCAAATTTATCAAATATACTTTGAGTTCCAATACTGGTGAAATCTGGACCTTATTCCTAGCACCGTTTATCGGGTTGCCTATTCCTTTACTGCCGATTCATATCCTGTGGATTAACCTAGTGACCGATGGACTGCCGGGTCTTGCATTAACCACCGAGCCAGCCGAACCGAATATAATGAGTCGTGCGCCCAGCCCTCCAAAGGAAAGTATTTTTTCTCATGGTATGTGGCAACATATTATCTGGGTAGGATTGTTTATTGGTGGAATATCCATTGCGACTATGGCGTGGGCTATTTCCCGTGACGTTGTTTATTGGCAGACAATGGTGTTTACGGTATTAACGGTATCGCAGTTGTTTCATGCCCTAGCGGTCCGCAGCGAGAGTACTTCATTATTGCGCATTGGTTTATTCAGTAATTTACCGATGTTAGGGGCATTTCTGCTGACGTTGTTATTACAGATGGTCGTGATTTATACACCTGCGTTAAACACCATTTTCCATACACAGCCTCTGCCAATGGTCGATCTTATTGTCTGTCTGTTGCTGTCTTCACTTATTTTGTTTGCCGTCGAGATTGAAAAATGGTTAATGCGCCGTGGTGTTATTTACGCATAGTGTTATATATGGATAGTGCGTTACCGCAATGGTCTGCGGCCACTAACGTCGTGGCGCTTTGCCACACCAGAACAAGAGGAAATCAACGGATGTTTCCTCTTAACTCTTCTAAAAAAATTGGCTCAGCCGCCCTGCAACATTTTTCTATTTTCTTCAACGGCCTCAATTTAAATATTGAATTTGTCCAAAATATGTCAGCTAATTAGATTGGAGCTTTTCCTATTTGGCTTTTCCCTGTGATCGCTACATTTACAACGTCCTGTAGCTCACATGTTGCAGGCAATAAGTTCAAATGAAGCTACGTTATAAATCAAGCTAAACCAATACCAAGTAAGCTGGGTTAATCAATACCTCAAACACACTTTTTTCCATCTCTCTGCTAGCTGGCATGGCTAGCCAAGATCCGCCTCAAAGCAATTTAGAGCGACTATTCATTCACAATAAACTTATATCGGTTGGCCATACATTTACTCATGCTAGGAATGGGATTGGTTTCAATATCAATTAATTTACAAGAATGAATCTAATAAAATGACTAACCTTACTTAGCTTATAAAGTAAGGTTAGTACCAAAGGTAAAACGGATATAAGTGGCTAGTTCATTTTGAGAGAGTCGCTAGAAAATGGCATCTTTTTCTACGTTTCAGCACCATAAAACCTTCCCATAGAGTGTTATGTTTATTTGTACTGTTATAAATTGATTTGTGCTAAAAATCCGCCTAAGTTTATCGTTATGAAAACACAGAAATGTTAGTAATGGCATGTTTAACCCTAGCCTTCAGCCCCCACAATACCCATCTTCAACGCGTGTAAGCGTCACTATCTGATCTGAAAAATTACTATGCCAAATGGAGTCAAGTGAAAAATTTGTTCCCAGTGCTGCTAAAGGTAGTACAACAACACGTAGGCTGATAGCAACCCAGCGATCCAAAGCACAGTGGTGCCCACGGGCCAAGAGCGCGCGAACACGCCGCGCTCTTGGCTATCTGCTGTATGCGGTTGGCCAAGATAACGCACTGCCATACGTTGTAAGAATTTCTGCAAGCGGTTTCGTTGTTGCGTAACCATGTCACCTAGTGAGCTAAGCGCTCGTTCGATCAACTTAACCAATGAAAAGGCCGCACGTCGCCAAAGCCAATCTGTGTCGAGGCTAATCGTCATGGTACGTTTCATTAGTGGCAATAATACGAAGAAAGCCAATCCTGAAAATAGCAGCAACTGCAGGTAGAACAGCACTTTACCAATAGAGTACGGTTGGTAGTCAACAGGGTAGGGTAATAGGGCATAAAGCGTTTCTGGGAATACACCCAGTAAAATGCACATGCTAGCAAAAATGATCATCGCCAACCCCATATTCCATGGCGCATCTTTTGGCCTTAAACCTGAGTCTTTTTGGAAAAACACAAACCATGGGAATTTGATACCAGCATGAAGAAATACACCGGCCGACGCGGCGGTTAACGCCATATAAACCCAAACTAAATCCCCATCGACAGCTGCCTGGGAAATCATGCTCTTTGTGGTAAAACCTGAAGTCAGTGGAAAACCTGAAATGGCTAGCGCGCCAATAATACCGCAGACGCAGGTAAGTGGCATGGTGCGAAATAGACCACCCAGCTCCATACATTTATTTTTCCCCGTGCGGTATATAACAACCCCAGCACTCATAAACAGTAGCGCTTTATATATAATATGTGCAAAAGCATGAGCCGTAGCCCCATTAAGTGCCATTTCGGTACCAATACCTACGGCAACAACCATAAAACCGACTTGGTTAACCACGGAGTAGGAAAGGATACGTCGCACATCATTTTCCAATAATGCGAAAATAATACCGTACATAACCATAAATAGACCTATGCCAATCAGCACTGGTTCGCCTGGGAATAATAATATCAGTGCCAATACAGCTGTTTTAGTTGTAAATGCCGACAGAAATACTGAACCAGTGGGTGTGGTTTCTGGGTATGCATCAGCTAGCCAAGCTGACACTGGTGGTGCCGCGGCGTTTATCAATATGCCAATAAGTATCATCCATGTACTGAAATCTGTTGCCAGCATAGGTTGGATTTTGATAGAACCAGTCCCAAGTACAACACCTACAATTCCAACTTTAAGTATTACGCCACCGAGAAAATGCATGATGGCATACCGTATTCCAGCAGCGCGTGAATCGGGCGTACCACCACACCAAACCACAATAGTAGAGAATATCGCCATTAGTTCCCAGTAGACGAACATGGTAATAAGATCGCCGGCAAAACAGACTCCTATAGCACCTGCAGCGTATGTAAAGGCTGCGGCAAGTTCATACCAACGTGCTATACGGAAAGAAAAGAGACCTCCAACAAAGACCATTATTGTAAAAATAGTCGCAAACAATCGCCTTAGCGGACTACCTTCGACAGGTTCAATGTTGTAAGTAAGAAATTTTACCGTACTCTGGACTCCGTCAGGGATCTGCCATATGGCCAACAGGGTAATAATTGGGGCGATTAATATGACCGCTGTTCGTGCGTGCCCTTTAACCAAACATATCAGTACAGCAGCAATTAGCAGGATAAATGCTGGAGAGAAAAATTCAAACCCCATTGCTATTCTCCTTTACCTTGTCATGACTAGGTTCTGAGGTTTTTATTTGCTCTGGTTCATCATAATAATCCAGTGGACGTTTTAGAAACAGACCTAATAATTTTGCTATTAATACCATCACCAGGCAACTGACAAATCCGTAAATGGCACCGAACCCAAACCAGGCATCAAAGCCGAAATAACCCTTAACGTATATTACTGTCTGCGCAAGAACCACCAAGGTCAGTACAACACTGAAACCAATCCAGAGCTTACGAATAGTTGACGGCCGTACTAACCAGTGTAATTGTTTTTCGTCATTCATTTTAACTGAGCCCCTTAACAACTTGGCTTGCCAATTCAATTACTGGACCGTTAAACAAAAAGAAAGCGAGTGTCAGTATGGCGGTCAGAGTCAATGCCAACACAGCTAAAAACGGTGCTTCACCGTGTTCCTTGTCACCTTCTTTTTCGTGCTCAAACCAAACTATGTATAAAATAGGCAAAAAGTAAGCTGCATTAAGAAGGGTACTGACAATTATGGTGAATACTGCCACTAGATTGTTTGCTTCGAAAGCTCCTGCCAAAATGTACCATTTGGAGACGAACCCCGCAGTGGGAGGGACACCAATCATACTTAATGCACCAATTGTAAACGCCGCCATTGTCCATGGCATACGTCTACCAATACCACGTAATTGATGAATTTCGGTCTTTTTAGAGGCAACATAAATTGCGCCAGCAGCAAAGAACAATGTGATCTTACCAAAAGCATGAGCGACCATATGTAAGGCGGCGCCAACCTCAGCGAGTGGTTTGAGAATGGCTGAGGCCATGACTACATACGATAATTGGGCAATAGTGGAGTAGGCTAGCAGGCGTTTGATGTTGGTTTGGCGCATTGCAACAAGACTAGCAACAATGATCGTAAATGCCGCAACATATAACAGCCAACCTGAGCTGGGTGATTCAAATAGATATTCAATCCCAAATATATAAATGATTATCTTAGTGATAGCAAAAACACCGGATTTAACTACCGCAACGGCATGTAGTAAGGCACTCACTGGGGTGGGGGCTACCATAGCCGCGGGTAGCCATTTATGCATCGGCATGACAGCCGCTTTACCGATACCAAATACAAATAGTGCCAGAAGTAACCCTATTTCTGGGTCATTCAACTTACCAGCGAGGATCCCACCGGTAGTAAAATCACCTGTACCTGCCACTGTATAAGTCCAGATGATAGCAGGAAGGAACAAACCAATAGATGTACTCAGTAAAACACCCAGATAAATCCTTGCCGAACGTATCGTAGCTGCATCGCCTTTATGTGCTACCAGGGGGTATGTCGAGAGTGTTAATAATTCGTAGCATAAAAATAGAGTGAATAGATTGCCAGCGAAAGCAACACCAACAGTGGCTGAAAGAGCTAACGCGAAGCATACAAAAAATCGAGTTTGGTTTTTCTCTTTATTACCGCGCATGTAGCCAACGGAATATATCGAGTTGATCAGCCAAAGCCCAGATGCTAATGCCGCAAATAGCATGCCCAGAGGTTCAACAGTAAACGCAATACTTAGCCCAGGCATCACCTCGCTTACTTCTATTGAGGGTCTCCCGCCTTCCATAAGAGTAGGAATGAGTCCCCATACCACCCAGATTAATGAAACAGACGTAATAGCCGTTGCAGCTTCGCGAATATTAGGACCTATACGCCCAGCAAGAGAAATAGCCAGAGCTCCTACTATTGGAAGACCAATGGCGACTAATATGGTAGTTTCTGGTGTCATTGTGAACCCTCCAATAGAAGGGCTGCAGCACTATTTGCGAGTTCTAATGGAACCTGTGGAAACAGTCCGAAGTATATATTGAGTAGTGCAACAAAACCGGTAACTAATAACATTTGTATTGGTGCTTCAGATGTTGGGCCTTCTCCTTCGACAGGAGCCTGGAAGTAAAGCGCCTCAACGATGCGCCAAACATAAACCACCGCCATCAAGGAACTGACTAGGATAATTGCTACTAGCGCACCCCCCCAAGGACCGCTTTCCAAAGCTGCGGTGATAAGGAGCCATTTACTAATAAACCCTGCAGTACCAGGCACGCCGATTAAGCTCAAACCACACACAACAAAAGCAGCACAAGTCCAGGGCATACGAGCTGCAGCACCACCGAGTTGATCTAGGCGCAAGTCACGATACTGATAAGCTAGGCAAGCAACTGCCAGGAACAACCCACCTTTCGCTAGCGCATGGTTGAACATATGCATTGCGCTGGCGCTTAGTCCAGCCATGCTTACAAAGCTAACACCAAGCAAAATATAGCCTATTTGTGCTATAGATGATGAAGCAAGCCGCCTTTTAAGATGTCCTTCGAACATCGCAACGGCAGAAGCAATAAGTATTCCGAGAATTGACAATGGCATCGCAAACAATGCGAACTGAACTTCGTGATCCTCAAGCGTGGCTTGAAATACCATATAGTCAAATCGGATAAGTACATACAGTGCAACCTTGGTCGCGCAAGCAGCGAGAAACACGGTCACCATGTGCGGAGCATGTGTATAAGCGTTTGGCACCCATACATGCAAAGGAAACACAGCAGCTTTAAGGGCCAACCCAATAGTGATGAATCCAGCTGCAACTAGAACTGGATTTATATCGGTCACATCACCGAGGCGATCTTGAATATCGGCTAAGTTAAGCGTGCCGGTCATCATGTAGATTAGACCTACACCAATTAGATAAAAGGTTGCGCCAATAGTGCCCATCATTAGATATTTGAAAACGGCTGGAAGAGCCCGACGGTCTGGACCTCCAGCTATTAATATGTAGCTGGCAAGAGATGAAATTTCCATGAAAACAAAAATATTGAAGGCATCTGCTGATACGACAATACCCACCAGTCCAGATAAAACCAAAAGCCAGGCCGCATAGAAAAGTGGTTGGCGTTCTAATTCTATTTGCTGATCAATACTTGGTTTGGCAGCGAGTAAGGCAGCAGTGCAGGCTCCCGTGATCACCAGCAAAATAATGGCACTAAACGTATCAACCGACAGTGCTATGCCATAAGGTGCCGGCCAGCCCCCCATAGCGTATTGGAGGGTTTGTCCGTCTAAAACAGCCAAAGTAAGCGCAACGGCGATGGAAAAACTAACTAGTGCAGCAGCAGTTGCTCCGGCCCAAGCTAAACCTCGCGGTTGTAACATGACGATAAGTGGTGCCGACAACATCGGTATCACAACTTGCAAAGCAGGAAGGTGTGCTAATAAATCCATAGTAGTCAGTCGGCATCCAAAATTTCGTTTTCTTCGATCGTGCCATAACATTCCTTGATACGTACAACCATGGCCAGTCCCAATGCGAGGGTCGATACTCCCACAACGATGGCTGTTAGTATCAGTACCTGTGGTACTGGGTTTGAAAATATTTGATCTTCTACACCGCTTTGTATGATGGGGGCTGTCCCGCCTTCTACCTTGTCCATAGTAATATACATAAGGAATACAGCAGATTGAAAAATGGATAATCCAATGAGTTTTTTAATCAAATTGGTTTTGCTAATCACGGCATACAGTCCCACCGTTAAAATGATAGCGAATACCCAATAATTGAAGTAGCCCAGCAGTTCTAATAGTTTCATGACAATCTCTCACGGGCAGCGAACGCATGGAAAATGGCCAAAAGTGCACCACATACCGCCATGCCAACGCCAGCCTCGATAATTAAAATACCCAGCTGTTGCCCAAACACAGGGTCAGCGGCTAGTACTGAATAATCTAGAAATGTTCCTCCCATCAACATGCAAGCCACACCCACGCCGCCATATAACAATGCACCGCCTATAACCATACCCAACAGCACCCCGCGAGGTATTGCTCGCAACGCTTCGGATTCGCCTTCGAGCAGTGCGTAAAGGATTATGCCTGTGGCAATAATTGCACCAGCTTGGAATCCTCCGCCCGGGCCATATTCGCCATGGAATTGTACATAAAGACCAAATAACACGATAAATGGTATCAGCAGCCGGCCGACTACTTGGGGGATAAGATGGTGGCGTAGACCACTACTTTTTTTAATCACTGGCTGATTTTTTCGTGAAGGGCTCACACCAAGGATGAATAAAACCCCGATACAAGCAGCGAAAACAACAAACACTTCGCCCAGTGTGTCATAGCCTCGAAAGCTGCCAAGAATTGCGGTGACCACATTGGGAATATCAATATACTCAGGCGTTTTTTCTAGATACCAAGGCGCAAGATGCTGATGCACTGGGGCATCAGGGTCGCCGAGCCGTGGTTTGTCGAAAGTGGCGTATATTATTAGCAATGCCAGAATGCCCACAGTACTTAGAGCTATCCACCGACCTCCAACTCGAGCTTTTTCCCGGTCACCAGTCAGCTCCAATGCACAGAGGAAGATTACCGTTGTCACTCCAGCACCCACCGCGGCTTCTGTTAGTGCTACATCAGCAGCGTCCAAAATAAAAAAGTTGGCCGCCATTAGTAAACTGAAAATAGAGGTCAGCATTACCGCGACAAACAGGTCGTCGGTGCGCACTATAGCAATAGCGGTAATGACGAGAAGGGTCAGTAGGAATAGCGCAAAAATTAAGATCATTCTCCAGCCCCCTCTTTGGGTAAGTTGTTAGCCTTGGGTGCGTCGCTAGCGCTTCCATCGTCTGGCTTGAGACCGGATAATAGCGCGGCATTGGCCAACGCATAGGTAGCAGTTGGGCCAGTCAGCAGCAAAAACAGCATAATAGCAAACAGTTTAATAGCGGCTAGAGACAAACCTGCTTGTAGGATCATACCAACAAAAATTAAGATAGTCGCCATGGTATCAGTAAGACTGGCGGCATGAATTCTGGTGTAAAAGTTTGGCAGGCGCAGGCCGCCTATACCGCCGATTAACACGCAGGCACCACCTAGAACGAGTAAAATCCAACTCAGAATATCTAGCGCGACATCAATCATTTTCTGCCTCGGAATCAGATTTTCTACGGGAACGATTTTGGAAAAAATTTAATACTGCAAGAATCCCGACCATATTGACCAGAGCGTAGGCCAACGCAAGATCAAGAAAATCAGGCCGACCGTAAAGAAATGCAATGACGGACAGTAATAATACGGTCTTGGTACCAAACACATTGACTGCCAGTACGCGATCGTAAACGCTTGGTCCTTTAAGAGCTCTCACTAGGGCCAATACCATGGTCACCAAAATGGCTATAGAGACAACAATATACATAATTAGCGGGGCTCCAGAGCTGCTACTCGACGATTCGCTTCGCCTTTTTGTAATTCTTTTGCGCTTTCACTGGTTAGGCAATGAATCAATACTTTCCCCTCGTGTAAATCCAACGTGACGGTTCCCGGAGATAGGGTAATGGAATTGCCAAGAATTACTTGGCCCACGTCCGTTTTGGCTTCCGCTTCAAGTACAACAACGGTGGGGCTTATAGGCATAGAGGGTTTCAGGATTAGCTTGGCTACGTCCAGACTCGAAATAATAATCTCTCGCAACAGCCACAACCAATAGCCAGGCAGGCGAGGCATAAGTCTAAGCAAATTTGTATGATGCCGGAAAAAGCCCATACGATGTGCTAAGAAAACGCTGAGCAAGCAGGACAAAGCCCCCAAACTCATGACGAGTGGTTTGTAGAGTCCCGACCAGAGAAGCCAAGAGATTGCTAAAATAAACAGAAGTAGCAAAACAGACGAGAGTCTTGTTTCGCCGCGTTGAAACGTATGCTGGGCTAGAGTTAAGCTCATAGTTTGCAGGGGTAGTTTTTCAGTAATGATTTATAGACGACTTCCATCGCCGGTTCATTTTCTTCGCTGTTATCTGTTTGGGCTGTTAGATCGGCGACGATAACGTTAACAACATCGCGCAATGGCAGCGGATCTCCGAGGCAAAAACCGGCTAGGCCTGCTGCTCTGGAACGGTCTAAACGGTTTGGCATACGAGTGCGAATCGCGCGTTCCGTGAAAGTCTCTTTACTTGCAAGGGCACTTTCCGCATTTAGCATGACTCTTGCATCGGTCGCTATTGCACCATCTATAAAGCCTTGAATATAGCGGACACAATACTGACCATCAACGCTTTCTGGTTCAGAGTTAAACAGTGCGCAGTGCGATGAAAGTTCTTGAGCCGTCAGTACCTCTACAGCCTTAGCTGGTGGTACTGACAATAATTGAACGGCCAAGAAAGCGAAAACCATTAAGGGGAAACTACTTTTTGACATATAAATCCTTTTTCTCTAATGACTTAACTTTATACAATTAATCATAGTACTAAAAGTCTATTTTAGTTTTTTTTTCATCAATAAAAAATTGATAATGTGTTTTGAGAAAATAAACATTAGATGAGAGAAAGTACATTAGGGAATCATATGGTAAGTTCAATTATCATTCCTTGCAGTCTTTTCATATGATAGCGACATATGGGGGTATCGCTCAGGCATCAAAAGTCATGCATATTTCGCCACAAACGCTTAGTGCTCAGTTAAACTTATTAGAAGTTCAATTAGGATATTAGTGGCCGCAGGCCATATCTTAAACCAACGCCGATATTTTCACTGCGTAGTTCTATATGGTCACTGAATAATGGGAGGTCACAAATGAGCTACCATCAAGGCACGTTATGCAAACCATTTAAAAGTCATCGCGAATAAGCGACTAATGTTGAACTCGGTTTTGCTTCGCTACATATGCTAACAGACTAACTATTAAATACTCCATAGCGGAGCAAGTGCCAAAAGGATTTTGAATGCAAAGGAATGGTTTACTCGTTATTGCTGGCTGCTTAAGCATCTTTGCTGCCTTGCTACATATCAGTTGTATATTTGGCGGCCCAGACTGGTACCACTTTTTTGGTGCTGGTGAACAAATGGCTAAAATGGCTGCTGCCGGTGATATTTATCCTACCATTGTCACATTAATTATCGCTGCTGTTCTTTGTGTTTGGGGGCTTTACGCATTTTCGGGCGCGGGCTTAATTGTTAAGTTACCGTTTCTAAAAACATGTTTAGTGTTAATCACTGCTGTATACTTAATTCGTGGAGTGGCGGGGTTAATTGTGCCTTTTTTCACGTCATCACCCGATATCCATCAAAATTCTATGGCTTTTTGGTTAGTGAACTCAACAGTTTGTTGCATCTATGGTATTTACTATTTACTTGGAACAAAGCAGTTATGGCGCTAGTTTTTTAAGAGTACATAACAAGCCTCTATTTATAACAGGAAAACCATCATGGCTTTTAATGACTTATTTAGATTGAGTTCTCACGCGGTCATAACCAATACAGTAGGGGAAGTCTTGCTGTTAAAAGCCACTTATGGTGACAAACATTGGGGCTTGCCGGGTGGTGGGCTTGACCCTAATGAAACGATTCATCAGGCATTACAACGTGAATGTTTTGAAGAGTTGGGCTGTGAGGTGGATGTGCAATATCTGTCTGGAGTGTATTTTCACAGTGCGTATCAATCGCAAGCGTTTATCTTTCGCTGCGAGTTACCCAAAGGTGCCCAAATAAGTTTAAGCGATGAACACAGCGAGTACGCTTTCGTTGCTGTTACTGAATTATCTAACATTCAGCAACAGCGAGTAAGCGAATGTTTAGCGTTCAGTGGTGTGGTTCGCAGCGCGGCTTTCTAAGGCGGCTTTATGCCATGTGGTTAACATTTGCATAATATCAACAGAGTCACTGACCTGTACCAAAGGTCTAGGTACTGTGTATTGCTTAGTGTCTAATGCGTTAAGCACCGCTTCTACTTGATAGTAAAACCCATTGCCTTTAGCTTCAACGTTTACTACTTCAACATCTATCACTTCAGCTTCTTGTTCATATAATCTAACGGTAAAATGATTACCCTGAGATTCTGGTAACCAAGGGTTTGAGGTGAACTCAATACTTCCTAAGCTGCCTAAAATAGTAAAGCCTGCGTGCAGACCATAGTCTTCAGCGGTATGCAGATGACATTGCACGTCGTTGCTGTAACTGACAATGGCGGTTGATTCGCAAATATTACCGTCTTGGCCGCGTCTACCGGTCGCTTCAATTTGGTATTGTTGGCTTTGCTCGGTACCAAATTGTTGTTGCATGACTAACTGCATTAATGATGCAGGGTAGCAACCTAAGTTAAATAATGCACCAAGGCTGGCAGGGTTAACAAACTGGCTAATGGATGCACAGTATTGGCCGCGAATACTTTTTACTTCACCAATCACACCAGTGGCTAATGTTTTACTTAGCTGTTTCATAAAGGGGTGAGCTAAATACATTAATCCTTCAAGGAAAAACACCTTATTTTGCGTTACAGCATCAAGGCTTTCGATGGTTTTTGGCATGTCTACGGACAATGATTTTTCACATAAAATGGCTTTGCCAGCATTAGCCGCTTTGATTATGTATTCATGATGTAGATGATTTGGCAGAGCAATGTAGATAACATCGACTTCAGGGCTGTTGATTAACGCATCAAAATCCGTAAATTGATGTGGAATTTGATACTGATTGGCAAACTCTGCCAATGTTGTGGTGTTGCGTCCGGCAACACCATAAATTGTGCTTTGACCTTGTGCTTTAATCGCATCAGCCATTACCCCAGAGATAAAACTGGTGCCTAATATGGCCCATTTAATCGATCCAGACATTAATTATCCCTCAGTGGTTAATTTTTGATAGTCAAACGCTTGCTTTAGATCGGTTAACGCCGATTTGATAAAGGCTTGAGTATGATCAGCTGCAAAGTGGGCATCAAATGCCGCTTGGTCGTTATAACGTTCCCAAAACACAAATTGTTTAGGATTGGTTTTATTTTGCAGAGCTATTGCAAGTGAACAGCCTGGTTCGCTATTCATATCTGCACAGAATTGACGGACAGCTGCGATTCCTTGTGCCAAAGGCACTTGGTCTTTAATGTGAATTTCAGCGGTGATAAACACGCCTTGTTGATCCAGTTTGTTATCCATATCAACCCCTTAATAATAATGGGGCATCGTAAACCAGTTAGGCGCAAGGCAAAATGGCCTACTGGTGTTTACAGAAAACACCATAGGTTTATAATCAACACTGGTTTGATGCTGTATTAAGGATATTCGGTGGATAAATTAACTGCGATGCAGGTGTTTAGTCATGTGGCTGAGCAGGGCAACTACGGCACAGCTGCGCATAAATTTAATATCAGCCGGACTATGGTGAGTAAACACATTAATCAGTTAGAGGCCTACCTTGGGGTTAAGCTCATTAACCGTACTACTCGTCAACAAGAATTAACGGAATCGGGCCACGTTTATTACCAAGAATGCCAGATAATCTTGATGGCTATTGAGCAAGCTGAAAACACGCTGCAGTCGATGAGTTCGACGCCAAAAGGCACCATTAGAATTAATGCTCCAGTGAGTTTTGGCAATATTGTGCTGGCACCGATAGTGAATCAATTTTTACTGCAATATCCGCAAATTGATGTAGAGCTGCGACTTGATAATAATCTAATCGATCCCATGGTCGATCATGCTGATGTGGTGGTCAGAATTGGCAATCTTGATGACTCTGCGTTAATTGGCAGGCATATTATGAATTATGAAATGTTATTTTGTGCTTCGCCTCACTATTTAGCTCAACATTCGCCAATAGAGTCAATTAGCGATTTACCTCGGCATGATTGTTTAGGCTTTCGCTATTCGAAAAGTGCTTCATTAGCGGTTGCCCATAGCCAGTTGTTTGGTAAACGCAGCTTTAGATTGTTGTCCAATAGTGGCTTGGTATTAATCCAAGCCGCGATAGATGGACTGGGCATTATTTTACAGCCACAGATTGTGGTGCAAGAGGCAATTCAAGCTGGATTGTTAATAAATGTCAGCGCATTAATACCTCCAGATGCGATGCCAATACACTTATTATATAAAGACAAAAATCTGCCATTAAAAACACGAACCTTGATTGATTTTATTATTCGCCAGCTCGAATAACCACATGTGCATAATATAGTAGATGCATATTATGACTTTGCTATCATGCCCTTAAGCACAATATTGTCATAGGTGACAAAACCTAAAATCTCACCTGCTTCAATCACGGGGGCCTTATTGATATTAAAGCGCTCAAAAAGCCGTGCGGTATAGCGAACATCCATGTCAGCAGACAATGAAAGTACTGGCTTTATCATAACTTCGTAAATGTTGGTGCGCTCAGGTGACTTGTCTTTGGCTAACACTTTGCGAGCTATATCGCTCATGAGAACCATGCCGTATTCGTCATGTTCATTGCGTTTATTAACGACTAATATATTGACGTTATTGCTAATGGCTTCTTGGATCGCTTCGGCCACAGTGTGCATTCCATCAACCATGACGTAATGGTTATTCATGACGTCACGATTACAAATAGGGGTTGTGCTACTCATATTTGATCCTCAATGTCTTTACTCAATTTTTGAACTTGATGGGCCACTCCAACGGCATCTTCAACATCAATTTGAATCGCAATACCTTTGCCTGAATTGGTGTCAAATTCACCTACGTTAGATATGGTTTCGAGAATGTTGCGGCTCATGTGTTCTTCTACCAACCACAAAATCACATCACGCTGAACATCTAGGGTAAGCCCCATAAAGGTTTTCTTTTTTTCTAGCCCTTCACCGCGAGCATGATTAATCACAGTGGCACCCGTTGCGCCTGCAACACGCGCTGCATCAAGTACCTTATCGGTACAGTCATCGTCGACAAAGGCGACAATTAATTTAAAGCGCATAGGTTACTCCTTAGTGGCTTTTCGTTTGGATAAATAGTCAACCGCTTGGGCGTAACCCATAACGGTGATCATCGGAAATAAACTGGCAAAGGCAATCAAGCCAAAGCCATCAATTAATGGATTACGGCCTTCAACATTGGTGGCCAGTCCAAGTCCTAATGCCGCAACTAATGGCACTGTTACGGTTGAGGTGGTTACGCCACCAGAGTCATAGGCTAGAGGTACAATCATTTTTGGGGCATAAAAGGTTTGAATGACCACCACTACATAGCCGGCCATAATGTAATAGTGAATGGGATCGCCAACCACAATACGAAAACAACCCAACGTAATACCAATCGCGACGCCAAACGCCACTGACATTCGAAGGCCTTGGATACCAATGGTGCCACCCGAGACTTGGTTGGCTTTGATGGCCACAGCAATTAATGACGGTTCTGCAATTGTGGTACTAAAACCGATTGCGGCAGCAAACACATAAACCCAAAAATAATCTTGCCAAATAAACGGCTCGTTGCCACCATCTGGGTGTAAAAACTCGCTGGTGGTCAGTTGATTTGCCATGCTCTCACCAATAGGGAATAGCGCTAATTGCAAACCAACAAGAAAAAAAGTGAGGCCGATAATGACATAAACAAATCCGAGCAATACTTTACGCCATTGGTTGATAGGGCGTTTAAGCACGCCCAGCTGAAAGCCAAATAGAATTATCGCGATAGGAATGACATCACGAGCAGTCAGAAATAAAGTGCTAATCAGTTCATTGAGCAAAACAACTCCTCATTTTATTGGCGATATCGATCACTGTAAAAACACCATGCCGTACAGTAGTACAAAAATCATTGGGCTTAGGCTGGCAAATGCAATTAATCCAAAGCCATCAATCATAGGGTTGCGGCCTTTAATAACACTTGCTAGGCCAACCCCTAGGGCTGTTACTAAAGGCACTGTAATGGTCGATGTGGTGACGCCGCCAGAATCATAAGCAATGCCGATAATGTTGGCGGGTGCAAAGCTGGTGAGGATCATCACCAACACGTAACCACCAATAATAAGGTAGTGGATTGGCCATCCTTTAAGAATGCGGATCACACCGAGTAAAATAGCCAAACCAACCGAAATGGCGACGGTTAATCGTAAGCCCATCGCATAAGAACTCATGGATTGTTGGTTTGACTCTATCGCACCAGCGTTTGCGGCAACTTGTGCCGCTTCGTTTGCCACAGCCGTAAGAGCAGGCTCTGCTAATGTGGTGCCAAAACCTAATGAGAATGAGAAAATAACTAACCAAAACACACTGCCTTTTCGTGCTAATGCTTCAGCAAGTGATTCGCCGATGGGAAATAAACCCATTTCCAAACCAAATACAAAAAAGGTCAGCCCTAATACAATAAACACTACACCCACAAGAATAGATCCAAGTTCTGCAGGCGCTTGATGAAGCACAAATATTTCAAAAAAACTGACCACTAAGATAATCGGAATAAGGTCTTTGAAGCTACTTAACATCGCTTGGAGCAATTTGGTGATGGCAGACATCTTGGCTCCTGTATTATTTTGCGCTGAGATAAATAACAAGCGGGATAATTTAGTGTGCCTATGGGACAATATTTCGCAACATATTGTTTACAATGATTTTCATTAAGTTGACCTAAGTCATAAAAATGGGTAAAAGTAGGGGGTATTTACTTCAATATTACTCGACCAGTATTTTGCGCAGTGCGAGAAAAGGTTAAGGATAAAATTAAAAAGGATTTAGAACGTTATGAAGACACTTTTACGCTTATCGATAGCGGCGGCTTTTGTTAGCCACGTAGCTTATGCTGAACCAACCGATGTAGAGGATTTTTCACAAGCTTATCAACAGTACAATGCTTCTGTTGAAAGTAATAACAACCAAGATACGCTGAAATATGCGCAGCAAGCCTATGAGTTAGGTCAAATTAAATTCGGTCAAGACAGCTTTGATAGCGCTAAGTTAGCCATCAATTATGCAAATGCGGTAATGGTTGAACCTAAGAAAAAGAATCAAGGCCGTGTTATTGAAGATGAAGCGACGCTTAAGGCGCATCAATTATTTACTTCTGCATTAGCTGTATACCGTGAAAACGTGACCGATAATGGTATCGAGTTAATCGATCCTTTGATTGGGTTAGCTGAATCGACAACAGATGATAAATACGCGAAAATGTTATTATTTGAAGCAATAGAGATTGCAGAAAAAGCTGACAATGAGTTAACGGTTGCAGAAGTAAAACTCATTACGTTTCACCGATTATCGCGCACCGAGTATTATACCCGCACAGTGAGAACTTTGGCGTTTGACGCTTACGATATTTATACCAGTAAGTTGCCAGAGGATGCCATTAAACGAGTTGATGCTACTTATCTAGTGGGTGCGTTATATGAGACTATGGGTAAGCCAACTCAAGCTATTACAAATTTAGTTGAAGTTATCAAACAATATCGGGCATTACCTTATAGCCATCCGTATGAGCTTCGTGCGCATGCCTTGTTAGTGAAACTGTATGAGCAAAAAGGCCTAGGCGATAAAGCCACTGAGCATTGCATTGCGATTGGTAAAATGACGCCATGGAGTGACCAACAAGAACAAACCCCGTTATTTAGAAAACCACCAAAATACCCGCAATCATATGCTCAAAGAAGAAAATCTGGTTGGGTGCAAGTTGAGTTTACGGTAGATGAAAATGGTTTTGTTAAATCACCTGAGATCATTGACTCTAAAGGTGGCACCCAGTTTGAAAAAGAATCGATAGAAGCGCTCAGTCAATGGCGTTATGCACCTAAATTTGTTGATGGTAAGCCAACAGAAGCAAAGTCTACCGTTCAGCTTGATTTCACCATAGGTTAATACCCAAGTCTGCTTGTGTTATACCAATCTCATTGGTTATGTTTAACTTAACCAAAACAAGCTGAGCATGCCGACACATGCAACAACGAAGCTAGTTTCGATAAGGAACTGGCTTTTTTGTAGCTGTTTTTTACCTTGATTTAAAATAGTCACTAATTGGTTTTGTTTGTAAATACGGCAAGAGACTAATTCTGTTTGTGGATCGAGAACTAATTGAAAACGACACTTTTTACCATTATTGAGTAATACATCATGCATGCTTTGTAAACCAAAATTGAACTTGCGTGACACCACTTTACCATTAATAAATACCCGTTCTAGTCCGCACCAATTACTCGCTTGCAACTCAATATTGTCTTGATTGAGGTGGTATGTAAACTTAATCATAATGCTGTCCTTATCACATGATAGCCACGAGCCCTGTGTCTAATAAAAGCAGAGTAATGTGACATTTTCCAGCATATAAATATGAACAATTTACGAAATGAAGCTATCTAGTTGGCAGGCTTAGTAATATTTATTTTTTGAAAAGGCTATTGCCAAAATTTGTTTTTTCGGCACTTCAACATTAGCGGTTGATGATAAATAAAGCAGCAGATTGTATGTCAGATTATACGGTCAATATACGGAACTTATACGATGAGTATTCGATCTAAAGGACTGCTTAAAAGGGCCGTTCAAAAATACTGTAGTAACAGGCAGGCTATTTTTTTGTTAACGATTAAATAGATGAAAAGCTAACCATTTACTTAACGTAATAGGCATTCAATAGATCTTTCCAAGTAATAATGCCCACGATAATATTGTTGTCTAATACCGGTAAACATCCTATATCGTGGTCTAAAATAAGCCTGGTTGCTTGATTGATATCGCAATGAGGGGCGATGGTGAATGGATTGTGAGTCATGACTTGATGAACTCTTTTTTGCAGGGTTTCAGTGTCTCGCATTAATTCAGCAGCGGTACCGATATTAGGACTGAGCGCTCGTAGAAAGTCCCGATGAGACAATATTCCACTCAGTTGCTCGTTATCAACCACTAATAAATGATGGAAGCTGACGTTGTCGAAAATTTCTTTTGCCAGTATTAACCGATCATCCATTTCAATGGTAACCACTCGCGTAGTCATGATGTCCGCGACACAGAGATGTTTAGTCGGGGTATCAGGTAATGTCTCAGCTAACATTTCAGTAGAAGTTGTCATAAGCGATTCTCCACGTATTTATACTTTTATATCAGATAAACATCAGTGTAACAATCATTTAACGCCTAATGACAACCTCTTATTAAGCTTAGCAGCTTGTATTTGGTCAAGATGCAATTTTGTTTTCGGGTAAATGTCCCGCCAAGTATTTTTGATATTTAATCGGCTTTAACTCGTGAATGTCGACTAATACTAAACCATCGATACAGTCGCCAAACTCTGCATCAATACCAAAATCGAGAAACTGTACGCCATTGTTGTCGCACAATTCGCCATACTGCTTAAATAACGTCGGTACTGATACACCCATATTCGATAGCGTCCGTTTGAGTATTTTAAAATTATCAGCATAGTCATTGCCATTGAATAACTGGTGTAATTGATGCTGACGTTCGTCGGTGAATTGATATGAATTAAATGAAGTCGCTAAAACGTGTTTAGTAGCGAAGTGATGTTGGTAAAAAAACACTAACATCTCTTTGGCTGGTACCGGCAGGCTATCGCTTAGCGACACGGGCCCAAAGAGGTAACGATACTGCGGGTTTTTAATCAAAAACGCACCAATACCTTGCCACAAATATTCTAAACTCCGGCGGCCCCAATATTTAGGTTGGACAAAGCTGCGGCCAAGTTCGAGCCCCTGGTCAAAATAAGGGGCAAAAGCATCGTGGTATTCAAAAAGTGATTGGCTATACAGCGCATTTTCACCAATAGATTCGTGGAGCATTTTGGCACTGGCAAAACGATAAGCACCTACAATCTCTAATTCGTCTTTATCCCATAACACTAAATGAAAATAGTGATTATCATATTTATCGGTATCGCGACGTTTACCGGTACCTTCACCCACGGCTCTGAATGCGATTTCACGAAGTCGGCCAATCTCACGCATAATCGCACTGCTGTGGGTATGCTTGTATAAATAGATTTGTTTATTGTCTTGGGTTTTACCGAGCAATTCGCATTGTTGTAATGCTTGTTGTAGCTCACTGCGTTTTTCAGGATGAGCAATGGCATTTTGGGTAATGAATAACGGACTGCGATTTTTACCAATGCGGTATAAATGATTTTTAAGCAGATTCACTTTGGTTTTAAGTGGGAAATCTTGAGTGCTGACGACTTCTTTTGCAATCAATTGGCCAATCCGTACTGGCATGACATGATCCATTTGTTTAAACATTTCTTTGACCAGCAATAACGTCGCTAATGGTTTGTAAATCATTGAAGCGCCATAAAATGTAGCTGAGTTCTTCGCATCTACATACATGGGTAAAAGCGGCGCATTACAGGCGCGAGCCATTTTTAAAAATCCGCTGTGCCAATGTAAATCTGTGACGCCAGTAGGGCGTAAACGCGACACTTCACCCGAGGGGAAAATCAATACCGCACCTTCACGTTTAAGGTGATGATGAATTTCATTTAAATGTTGTTTCGGTGTTCCACCAGTCATGTTACGTACAGGCAATAAAATGGAGTGAAGCGGTTTAATGGCCATAAGTAATTCATTGGCAACGACCTTTATGTCTGGTCTCACTTGGCTAATCAATTTGATTAATGCCAGCGCATCAAGCGAACCAATAGGGTGATTAGCGTAGATCACCACTCTGCCTTCAATGGGTATATTTTCAATTTCGTTATTGGGGACGCTGTAGCTGAAATTTAAACAGGCAAGAATTTGTTCAACAAAATCGACCCCGGATAAATGCGCGTGTTCGTTCGCAATGTCATTACACTGCTTTTCATGAAGTAAGTAGCGCAACATGGCTTTAGTCGGCACGGCTAACCAAGGCTTGTTATGCACATTTGGCAGGTTTTTTTCAACCACATTATCGACAGTAAATATCATATTTTAGCCTTATTTATGCAACGTGCTGTTTTTGGGGCGTGATGATTGATGTCGCCTCTGAACTGCCGAAGTCAATCGTGTTTACTGCGGTAGCTTGTAACGTTTGTTCATCCCATTTGAGTAACTGCACATCTCCAGATTCTGTTTCTGCAATGAGAGTACAATTTTCAACCCAATCACCATCATTAGCGTAAGTGATGACGCGATCATTAATTGTATGCTGTGATAATTCTGGCTGATGGATATGGCCACATATCACCATGTCGACTTGTTTTTTAATGGCATAGCGCAGTACGGCATCTCGGTATTGGTTAATGGCTTGCTGAGCTTTGTTGACGCGAAGTTTGATGTAGCTCGCTAATGACCAGTACGGATAGCCAAGACGGCTTCTTACTACATGCAATAGCCGGTTTAACCACAGTAAGACATCATATAAATGGTCACCTAATTTTGCGTAGGTACGGCTAACACACACTTGTGAATCAAATTGATCGCCATGTAACATTAAAAAGCGTTTACCGCTAAGGGATTGATGAATATGCTGCTTGGCAAGGGTAATGCCTCTGAAATTACTGTCGGCATAAGCTTTGAAAGCCTCATCATGATTACCTGGTATATAAAATACTTGGGTGCCATTACTGGCCAGTTCGAGGATTTTTTGTATCACTTTATTGTGGCTATCGGGCCAATAAACACGTTTTTTCAACGCCCATATATCAACAATATCGCCGACCAGATATAAGTATTGGCTTTGGCTGTGATTGAGAAAATGTAATAAAAAGTCGGCTTTACAATCAATGCTGCCTAGATGAACATCCGATATCCACAATGCATGAAAATGCTGAATTTTGTCACTGTGAGTTAAGTGCGATAAAGGTTGCCGTTGTTGATTGCTTTTTTTGCTGTGTGAGATCATCCGTCATTCACCCTAATACACAGATTGCGTCAGTGTTGATTTAGAGTAGGGCAGCTATTTGACGATAAGGTGAACGATTTGTTGCAACTTGATGAACCAGTCACCAACAATATCTGGAGAGATGGGTAATAAAAAAGGAAATGCATAGGCATTTCCTTTTTAGCTTTTTTTATAATTCATGTTTATAAAATCATGTTTATAAAATCATATTAAGGGATTCAAGATCCTTAATATCAAGCTGATTAACTATCTTGCGGCATCAATAATTGCTTTAGCCATTTCATCGGCTACTGAACCGGTAGTGCGGTTCTCGCTATCAGCACGTTCAAAAATAGTCAGCAGTGTATTGTAAATCTGCTCAACCTTGGCAGTGGAAGCCGCAGCATCATAGTTTTTCTCAAATGACACATTGATAATGCCGCCAGCATTAATCACGTAATCTGGCGCATATAAAATACCCATTTGCTTGAGTTTTTCACCGTGACGAACCTCTGCTAACTGGTTATTAGCACAACCGGCAACGATGGTGGCTTTTAATAATGGCAAGGTTGTGTCGTTAAGTGTTGCACCTAATGCGCAAGGTGCATAGACATCAACATCCTGGGTATAGATATCTTGCGGAGCAACAACGGTTGCGCCAAATTCGGTTGCAATACGGTCAAGCGAGGCTTGATGAATGTCGGTAACAATCAGTTCAGCGCCAGCATCATGTAAATGCTTACATAAGTAATAACCAACGTGTCCCACGCCTTGCACAGAGACTTTAATTCCCTTAAGGCTATCAACACCACGTTGATGCTTTACGGCAGCTTTAATACCAAGATAAGTGCCTAAGGCGGTAAGTGGTGATGGATCGCCTGATTTACCTTCAAGACCGGCAACAAATTCAGTTTCACGGCTGGCTATCATAATGTCTGATGTCGATACGCCAACGTCTTCAGCAGAATAATATTTACCACCTAAACTGTTCACAAAGCGTCCGAATGCAAGAAATAACGCTTCGCGGTCGGTTGTTTTAGGATCGGCGATGATCACTGCTTTACCGCCACCCATGGTGAGACCCGCTAACGCATTTTTATAAGTCATTCCACGAGAAAGACGTAATACGTCTGTTAAGGCTTCATCATCCGATTGATAGTTCCACATACGACAACCACCTACGGCAGGGCCTAGGTTAGTGTTATGGACCGCAATAATGGCTTTTAAACCACTTTGTTTATCATGACAAAAGACCACTTGTTCGTGTTCATCGAACGAAACATGATTAAAAACTGCCACGTGATATCTCCGCTTGCTAGCTTGTTGAAGTAAAGTTCTCACACCTTCTGTTAATTGAGTACAAAAGGCGCAAACGACTGCTTGTTATATTTATTGCAGCACGATAGCATTTAGCGATACTCTCAACAAAGCATGATTTAGTTATTTTTGTCATTGATGTGGAAATTTAGCTTGCCACTTTACGTAAACGTAAAGTAACGTATGTTGCATCAGTGTTTTTGAGATTGAATATCAGGTTGCATTTTTGTTCTAACCTGCAATATAACAATAAGATAGGAAGTATTATGACTGAAGAAGTAGCAGAGTCGGTTGCACAGCCAACACCAGACCCAGAGGCATTAAGACAAGAGTGGGTTCGTACTCAATTTCAAAAGGCGAACCGTTTTTTGGCTGAGAAAGGGGTGATCCCAAGCAAAGTACTTGCTGACGAAAGCCGTTATCTTGCTCCTTATTTAGCCATTTGGAAGATGGAATCGAAGCAACCTAAAAAACAAACATTTTGGGTAATGTCAGGTGATTTACCTTCTGATTATGTTGATGTTAAAGTCGCGGCGACGGCTCGTGATGCGATTAGACATTTTTCTATGATGTGGCAACTTAAAGCTGAGAACTTGCATAAGTCGGGTGTCACCAAAGATCCTACTCAACTTAAGTTTGCGCAATTATTGGTGTCGCGTGCAGAAAGCTTATATAAAATGAATCAAGATGAGAAACTGTGGGGGTAATGCCCTAAGCCAGTGAGTAACTTGACGTAATAAACATAAAAAGGCACTCATAGTGCCTTTTTTGTTATCTTGAGCTTGATGGATCATATTGATGAGATATTGTTGAAAGCGGCCATCAAGCTCAGTGACTTATATGCTAACGATTATTCGTAATCGTCTTCGGCTAAGTAGAATAACCCTTGATTGAGTAATCCAGTCAGAATATCCAATGCCGCAGCGTTGGCTGTGAATACACTTGCCTCTTCAGGCGTGATCCTTACCTGGTTAGCCAATAGCTGTAACATGTCATTTGTGACATTAGCAAAGGTGTACACTTCGCCATTGATAAACAAACGCTGCTCGTTATCATTTTCTAACTGCAATACTTTCAAACCACCAATACGTTGAATTATCGCGCCTTGCTCAATCGCTTCCAATAACTCATCGGCTGTTAATGGTTCTTCGCCTTCACAGATATCAAGTTCGAAACGATTTTGACTCAGTAGTTTACCTAGCATGGTTTGATAGCTGGCCGGATCTTGAGCCAATTGGGTCAATAAATCCATAATACCTTGCTGGTGAGATTGGCTAATCATCCCTGGTGTTGCTGGCTCATCCACAGAATTAAAGCGTTTGTGGCCTTGACTGCTGTCGATTAAACTATCCGCGAGTTCAGTTAATAATTCTTGCTGGCTAGGGGCTCTAAAACCAATCGAATATGACAAGGCGAGCGATAATGTTTCGCCGCAGTGTGGGTATCCTGGTGGAATGTAGAGCACATCGCCTTTTTGTAATACCACATCGATGATAGGTTCGAAGTCGTCAACTAGCGGTGAGTTAGGGTTATCACCACGACGCTTATGTTGACCTTTGTCGCCCACTTTCCAACGACGTTCGCCATCACCTTGAATGATAAACACATCGTAGTTATCAATATGCGGCCCAACACCACCACCTGGCGTGGCAAATGATGCCATTAAGTCATCAAAACGCCAGTCTGGTAAAAATCGAAATGCTTCGACTAAAGCCTGTGAGTCAGGGTACCAATGGTTGACGGCTTGAACTAATAGCTGCCAGTTGTCTTCACCAAATTGGTCGTAGTCTTCAAATGGACCTTGGACTACGTCCCAGTCATCACCTTTTGTGACCACAACGCGTGATGATATTTCTTCTTCACAGGCTAGGCCTGCAAGTTCATCTGCGGCGATAGGATCTTCAAAGTCGATAAAAGCCTGTTTGATAACAAGTGGTTTTTGCTGCCAATGCTGTTTAATAAAGGCTTGGGTATCAATATTTAATGTGTACATCATTGACCTCAGGTCGAGATAATTAACGAGTGGTAATACAATAAAAAAGCGGCCACATATGCGACCGCTAATGTTATGTATAAGCTTATAAGACTATTTTAGCTCATCAACAAAGGCTTCTGCGCGGCCAATGTAGTTTGCTGGGGTCATCTTTTTCAATTCAACTTTTACGTGTTCTGGTAATTCAAGACCATCGATGAATACTGCAAGTTGTGCTGCATCAATACGTTTGCCACGCGTCAGTTCTTTTAACTTCTCATACGGTTTTTCAATACCGTAACGACGCATTACGGTTTGCACTGGCTCGGCCAATACTTCCCAGTTTTTGTCTAGTTCTGCTAAAAGTTGTGCTTCATTCACTTCTAACTTGCTAATGCCTTTCAAGGTTGCTTGATATGCAATTAACGAGTGAGCCATACCGACACCTAAGTTACGCAATACGGTTGAGTCAGTTAGGTCACGTTGCCATCTTGAAACGGGTAATTTAGCAGCTAAGTGCTGCATTAGCGCGTTAGCGATACCTAAGTTACCTTCAGAGTTTTCAAAATCAATTGGATTGACTTTGTGCGGCATCGTTGATGAACCTATTTCGCCTGCGATAGTACGCTGCTTAAAGTGGCCTAGTGCAACATAACCCCAAATATCACGATCAAAATCGATTAGGATGGTGTTGAAACGAGCAATGGCATCGAACAATTCAGCAATGTAATCATGCGGCTCAATCTGAGTGGTATATGCGTTCCAATTAATGCCAAGGCTGGTGACAAAACGCTGTGACAACTCATGCCAATTTACTTCTGGGTATGCAGAAATGTGTGCGTTGTAGTTACCGACTGCACCGTTAATTTTACCCATAATTTCAACAGCGTTGATTTGGTTTAATTGACGCTCTAAACGTACCGCAACGTTAGCCATTTCTTTGCCTAACGTTGATGGCGATGCTGGCTGACCATGAGTACGTGACATTAATGGCACGCTTTTATTGTCATGCGCTAACTTTTTGATGGCATCAATAATTTGCTGACAATGCGGCACTAACACTTGTTCACGCGCTTCTTTTAACATTAAGCCATGAGATAAGTTGTTAATGTCTTCAGAGGTACAGGCAAAATGGACAAATTCATCAATGGCGACTAACTCGGCATTATTGGCAATTTGTTCTTTAATAAAATACTCAACCGCTTTAACGTCGTGATTGGTGGTGCTTTCAATCGCTTTAACGCGTAGAGCGTCTTGTTCGCTAAAGTTGTCCTTAATGCTGTCTAGCACGGCAAGGGCAGTTTCGCTAAAAGGGGGAACTTCTTCAATCTCTGGGCAGCTAGATAATAGCTTTAACCAGTTGATTTCAACTTGAACACGGTACTTAGTAAGACCGAACTCGCTGAAAATCCCTCTTAATGAGGCGGTTTTACTACCATAACGACCGTCTACCGGAGAGATAGCAGTTAGTGCGGAAAGATCCATTTGAAGCTCCTTGATGAACTTTGTTGTAGGGTGATTCGATTAATTGTTATTTTGGCTTTGTTTTGCTGTATCAAATATGGCCTTACGGGCAAACACTAAATGGCGGCGTTTGCCACCTAATTGGCGCCATAATACCGCACTGCGCATTGCCGCAAGTAGTAACGCACGAATTTTGTTTTGCACCTGAGGCTGCTTTAAGCAATCGGGATTACCTGATATTTGTAATTTAGGGCCTAACTCACTGATGATATCACTGTAAATACTAGCAAAATTGGCAAGTACTTGTTCATCGGTAATCGCAAAATGTGCCAGTTGGCGATGCACTTGATTGATGCGCTCTGCCAGCATACCCAAACCATTGGGCGAGCGGGCAAGCTTACGTTCAAGCGCTAATACGCCAACTAAGTAACGAGTGGTTTCGACATCTTTGTTACTGCCATCGCCGAGCTGATTTTGAATCAGTTGGTAGCCATTATCTAAAATGGCTTTATCTTGATAGACCTCAACTGTCGATTCAGGCTCTGTGACTAAAATAGTATTAAGCGTAGCAGCTAAGGCGTCTTTGTCACTTTCGCCGTGGCGTGCTAAATACTGCACTTGGCCAATCGCTTGTAAAATACCCGCGAAGGCCATAGTGCGTTCAAACAAGATGTTGTCTGGAGTTTGGCTCACGGATTATCCTCGAATTAAAGTATCGATTATGCCGCCACCTAAACAGATGTCACCATCATAAAACACGGCTGATTGCCCAGGGGTCACTGCGGCAACCGCCTCATCAAACATCACCGTAATATTGTCTGCGTCATCATAGGTGAGGGTACATAAAACATCACGTTGACGATAACGGGTCTTTACTGTAATCGTGCTGTTATTGGCTGGCCCCGTACGATCAACCCAATGGAGTTGATTGACGGTCATACCTGTTGACATTAGGCGAGGGTGATTACCGCCTTGCGCCACAATAAGCACATTACGGACTAAATCTTTTTCAACCACATACCATGGGTCTTCATTGCTGTTTTTCAGTCCACCAATGCCAAGGCCTTTGCGTTGCCCAAGCGTGTGGTACATCAACCCTTGATGTGTACCAATTACTTCACCTTCTGATGTTTCGATATCACCAGGCTGAGCAGGTAAATAAGTTGCTAAGAAGTCAGTAAACTTACGCTCACCAATAAAACAGATGCCGGTGCTGTCTTTTTTGTCGTGAGTAATGAGTCCCAATTTTTGGGCTATTTCGCGTACTTGATGTTTTTCAAGTTCACCGACAGGGAACAAACTACGGGCAACTTGTTCGTGGCTTAACGTGTATAAGAAGTAACTTTGATCTTTATTGCCATCAACCCCGCGGAGCATTTCAACGCTGCCATCGCTATTATCACGACGACGAACATAATGGCCCATGGCGATATAGTCGGCGTCTAAAATGTCGTCGGCAAATTCAAGAAATGCTTTAAATTTGATTTCTTTATTACACATGATATCGGGGTTGGGCGTTCGACCGGCCTTGTATTCTGCTAAAAAGTATTCGAATACGTTATCCCAGTATTCGGCAGCAAAATTGACGGTGTGCATTTTTATACCTAGCTTGTCGCAAACCGCTTGAGCATCTTTTAAATCATCTGCTGCAGCGCAATATTCATCAGTATCGTCTTCTTCCCAGTTCTTCATAAATAGACCTTCAACTTCGTAGCCTTGCTGCATTAACAAGTAAGCTGATACTGAAGAGTCCACACCGCCGGACATGCCGACAATGACTTTTTTACCGTTTGAAGTAGGGCTGAGTGATGTCATAAATCCTAAAAACCTTGAAGAAAGATAATGTATATATTGTGCCGCAATGCCGATGTTTCAAGGCGATTGTGCTAGATTTTTGCTAGTAGTGAATCTGAATACTATTAATTGCGAATATCGCAGAGATTATAGTTGCACATATCGAAGAAATTAATTGGTAAACGGCCAATAAATACGACATTTGTGCGGCGCGTATTCTATCACGCATTCACTTAATGGGCTATCTTGAGGCGCATACAAATAGCCTAAGACAAGCCATTAAAAATAATCGACATTGAGCAACGATAATGGTGTGTGCTGTGCGGGATGGTTTTTATCTGATTGTTGTAAAAAATCTTCAATACTTTTTAGCACTAATGGGCTACGAAGCTGGTTGCCAAGGGCGGTGATGTCTGCAAGATTAAGCCAATGGGTAGCGGTAATGGCATTATCACCGGGTGTGGCGTGTTGTTGCTCGGCCAGCTCAATACAAAATGTATAACGAACAAAGGCTAAATCTGTAGCTGCCCGAAATTGATAGATCCCTACTAAGGCTTGTGGTGTGAGCTCAAGCCCCGTTTCTTCAACAATTTCACGAGCGCATGCTGCAATAATCGATTCATTGGCCTCTAAATGCCCCGCTGGTTGGTTAAATTTAACCTCACCGTTGATGCATTCTTCAACCAATAAAAATTTACCTTGGCAGTGGATCACGCAAGCTACAGTAGTATTAGGTTTATAGCGTTCGGTCATATTTCCCTCTTGTATAAAGCGTCTGCCAGCGATTACTTTGCCGTGCTGATCACTTTGTATTCACCATTAGGTAAATCATCTAGACACCATTGACCTATTTTATAACGGATTAATCTTAAGGTTGGATGACCCACATGTGCGGTCATTCTTCTGACTTGGCGATTTCGACCTTCACAAATTTGCACTTCAAGCCAGGTTGTTGGAATGGCTTTACGTTCTCGTACTGGCGGGGTTCTTGGCCAAATATCAGGAGATGACATTACGCAAACTTTAGCCGGTAATGTCATACCGTCTTTTAATTCAACCCCATTACATAAGGCATTGATTGCTTCATCCGACGGTTCGCCTTCCACCTGAACCCAATAGGTTTTAAAGGTTTTTTGCGATGGTTGGGTAAGCTTTGCCTGCAATTGTCCGTCGTTGGTAAGCAATAGCAATCCTTCACTATCACGGTCTAAACGTCCTGCTGCGTAGACATCGGCTACAGGAATAAAGTCTTTTAATGTTTGTCGGCCTGCTTCATCGGTAAATTGGCACAACACGTCAAATGGCTTGTTGAATAATACAATGACGGGATTTTCAGGCCGTGGTTTTTGTGGGGGACGCGATTTTGCCCTGCTACGATTGGCTGTCGCACTTGTTGCCTCTGAATTAACTGGTTTTGTAGACGCGCCAGTTCTGTAAGTAGATGTTTTTTTAAATGAACTGAATTTACCGATTTTTGACATAAAGGTATGGTTAACATCCTTTGCTAATACAAGTGAGTAAAAAGTGAACGAATATAAATCTATTTATGGTAGTTTACTGCGTATTCGCCCTTAGTGGAATTTGAAAATTACTAAGAATGATCTATGATGTCCGCCTAAAAATTGTGATCTGTACCTAATTTATCATTCTGAGATATCGGCTTTAACCGCCAAATCTCAGAGGTTTGAGAACAAAATATAATAATAAATGGGATAGGGGATTTCACATACTTGGCTTATAAAAAAGTGTGCCATGGTCATTGATCACGGTCCACTTGTGCGAGTGTTATCCACCAAAACCCGTCAAAAGCTTACGCAATTTATTCTAATAAATTATTAATTTACAATAATGTAGGAAATAAAATGAAAGATAACACTCCAACGATCATATACACAGAAACCGACGAAGCACCGGCACTTGCCACGCTGTCTTTATTACCGATTATCCGTACCTTCACTAACGCTGCAGGCGTAAAAGTTGAAACGCGCGATATCTCTTTGTCAGGTCGTGTTATTGCTAACTTCCCTGAAAAATTAACTGCAGAGCAAAAAATTGCTGATGCGCTAACCGAATTAGGCGAATTGGCTAATAAGCCAGAAGCTAACATCATTAAATTACCTAACGTTAGTGCGTCAATTCCGCAGTTAAAAGCCTGTATTACTGAACTTCAAGCAAAAGGTTATGACATTCCTAACTATCCTGATGAGCCTAAAAATGACGCAGAAGTTGAAGCTCAATCGCGTTATGACAAAATTAAAGGCAGTGCGGTAAACCCAGTATTACGTGAAGGTAACTCAGATCGTCGTGCACCGACTTCAGTGAAAAACTACGCCAAGAAAAACCCACATTCAATGGGTAAATGGGCCAGCGACTCTAAGTCTCACGTTGCTCACATGAATGAAGGCGACTTCTACGGTAGTGAACAGTCTGTCACTCTAGCGGCAGCTGATAAAGTCAATATCGTGTTGACTCAACAAGACGGCAAAGACGTTGTATTGAAAAGTGGCTTAGCGTTATTAGCTGACGAAATTATTGACTCAGCAGTGATGAGCAAAAAAGCATTAGTGGATTTTTATGCTCGTGAAATTGAAGCGGCAAAATCTGAAGATGTTTTATTATCTTTGCACCTTAAAGCGACCATGATGAAAGTGTCAGACCCAATATTATTTGGTCTTGCAGTTAAAGTGTTCTTTAAAGATGTGTTCGATAAGCACGGTAAATTATTTGCTGAGCTAGGCGTTGATGTAAATAATGGCTTTGGTGATGTTTATGCCAAAATCAGTACGCTGCCAGAAGCTAAACGTAACGAAATTGAAGCTGATATTGCTGCTGTTTATGCTGCTCGTCCAGCACTTGCAATGGTCGACTCAGATAAAGGTATCACTAACTTACACGTACCTAGTGACATTATTATTGATGCATCAATGCCAGCAGCAATTCGTTCTTCGGGGAAAATGTGGGGCCCTGACGGCCAGTTACAAGACACTAAAGCGATGATCCCAGATCGTTGTTACGCTGGTGTTTATCAAGAAACCATTTCGTTCTGTAAAAAGCACGGCGCATTTGACCCAACGACTATGGGCAGCGTGCCTAACGTGGGCTTAATGGCTCAAAAAGCAGAAGAATACGGTAGCCACGATAAAACGTTTGAAATTAAAGCTGCTGGTACGGTTAACGTGATTAACCAAGCTGGCGATGTGTTAATGAGCCATAACGTTGAAGCTGGCGATATCTATCGTATGTGCCAAGTCAAAGATGCACCAATTCGTGACTGGGTTAAACTTGCGGTTAAGCGTTCACGCTTAAGCAATACGCCTGCGGTATTCTGGTTAGATAGCAACCGTGCTCACGATGCTGAGTTAATTAAAAAAGTCACTCAATATTTAGCTGAACAAGATACTGCTGGTTTAGACATACAAGTGATGTCACCAGAAGATGCAACTCGCTTTACGTTAGAGCGCATCATCAAAGGTGAAGACACTATTTCGGTAACGGGTAACGTGTTACGCGACTACTTAACCGATTTATTCCCAATTCTTGAACTGGGAACAAGTGCGAAAATGTTGTCTATCGTGCCGTTAATGAATGGTGGCGGCTTATTTGAAACTGGTGCCGGTGGTTCAGCGCCTAAGCACGTGCAACAAGTCGAAAAAGAAGGTCATTTACGTTGGGATTCATTAGGGGAGTTTTTAGCTCTTGCTGCGTCTTTAGAGCATTTAAGTCAAACGACCAACAATGCTAAAGCACAAGTATTAGCAGATACCTTAGATGTTGCTATTGGTGTGTTTCTTGATACCAATAAATCACCGTCTCGTCGTGTAGGTGAACTCGATAACCGCGGTAGTCACTTTTACCTAGCGATGTATTGGGCACAAGCATTAACTGAGCAAACGGCTGATCCCGAGCTTGCTGCACACTTTGCACCTTTAGCTAAGTCATTGGCTGCAAATGAAACCGTTATTCTTGCTGAATTGAACGGTGCTCAAGGCCCTGCAGTTGATTTAGGCGGTTATTACCGTTTAGATGCTGCTAAAGCCGAACAAGCAATGCGCCCTAGTGCAACTTTAAACCAGTTTGTAATTGGTTAATCTGCACAAAAACTTTCCTAACTAGGTGTGAGTTATTCTATTAATGAATACATCTTCAAGTGAAGGTGTATTAAATTGATTGAGGCGATATTTTTTTAGGCAATAAAAAAGACAGGGATTAAAATCCCTGTCTTTTTGTTTTATAGTCTCACCAATTAAATTGTTGGCGAGATGGCTGAAGCATGCATTCCTTTAGGGCCTTCTTCAACTTCGAAGCACACAGGTTGACCTGCTTTTAAGGTACGATAACCTTCCATTTCGATAGTTGAATAGTGCGCAAATACATCTTCGCCACCCTGATCAGGGCAAATAAACCCGAATCCTTTGGCGTTGTTGAACCATTTAACAGTTCCGTTTGCCATACTTCCACTTCCTTCTGTTGTCTACTTACCAGTAAGATAGTAAAACTTATTATCCAGCGGTCTAGTATTCGCCGCCTAACAAACAGAATGAAATTTGTACGAAAATATGTCAAGTAGTAATTAACAAAAAACCAACATTTAATTAATTTAATGATATCAAGTGGTCGGGAACCAAACGAGAGGCTAGTATTAAACAATGGCTAAATTAGGCAATGTAGAACATATTGAAGAAAAGGTTGAATCTGAACTACAACCACCCCATATGTATAAAGTGGTGCTAAACAATGATGATTACACCCCGATGGACTTTGTGGTAGAAGTATTACAACGTTTCTTTGAGAAAAATGAACAGCAAGCTGTAGATATTATGTTAGCGATCCATAACCAAGGCAAAGGATTGTGTGGTGTATTTCCATTTGGGATTGCAGAAACAAAAGTTTTTCAAGTAAATCAGTTTGCAAGAGAAAACCAACATCCGTTACTGTGTACTTTAGAGAAAGTATAAAATCGATATCTCACAGTCTGTGGTTAAATTTAGGGGGTGCTTATGCTGAACAAAGACCTGGAAGTCACCTTGAACCTAGCGTTTCAGCAAGCTAGAGATTCACGTCATGAATACATGACGGTAGAACATTTATTATTAGCGCTGATTGATAATCCTTCGGCCTATGAAGCATTAATTACTTGTGGGGCGGATGTTAATCGTTTACGAGAAGAAGTGGCTAATTTCATTCAACAAACCACGCCCATTATTGCAGAATCAACCGAAGAACGTGAAACCCAACCCACCTTGGGATTTCAACGTGTTTTGCAAAGAGCCGTGTTCCATGTGCAATCGTCTGGTCGTAACGAAGTTTCTGGTGCCAATGTACTCGTTGCTATTTTTAGTGAACAAGAGTCGCAAGCGGTATATTTACTGCGTCGTTGTGATATTACCCGTTTAGATGTGGTTAATTTTATTTCTCATGGCATGTCAAAAGAAGATGATTCTGGCGAACCACAAGATCAAGAGCGCATTGACGATCAATCTGAAAATGTCGAAGACCGCAGCATGTTGGCGCAGTTTGCTGCCAATTTAAACCAATTAGCCCAAGACGGCAGTATCGACCCATTAATTGGTCGTGATGCTGAAATTGAGCGTGCAATTCAAACTTTGTGTCGTCGACGTAAGAATAACCCATTACTTGTGGGTGAAGCTGGCGTGGGAAAAACGGCTATCGCAGAAGGTTTGGCTTATCGTATCGTCAATAAGCAAGTGCCTGATGTTATGGCCAACGCGACGGTGTATTCGTTAGACTTAGGCTCATTATTAGCGGGCACTAAATACCGTGGTGATTTTGAAAAGCGTTTTAAAAGCTTATTAAAAGAACTCGCAGCTGATGAGCATGCCATTTTATTTATTGATGAAATTCATACCATTATTGGTGCTGGTGCCGCTTCTGGCGGTGTGATGGATGCATCTAACTTGCTTAAGCCATTGCTATCGAGTGGTAAGTTACGTTGCATGGGGTCAACCACGTTCCAAGAATATCAAAGCATTTTTGAGAAAGACCGTGCTTTAGCGCGTCGCTTCCAAAAAATTGATATTAATGAGCCTTCAGTTGCCGAAACCACCAAAATTTTAATGGGACTTAAATCTAAGTACGAAGAATACCATGGGGTGCGTTATACCCAAGCTGCCATCAGCAGTGCAGCCAGCCTTTCGGCAAAACACATTAATGATCGCCATTTACCTGACAAAGCGATTGATGTGATTGATGAAGCGGGCGCTCGAATGGTGATGATGCCGCAAAGTAAACGCAAGAAAACCATTGGCCAAGCTGAAATTGAAGCAATCATTGCTAAATTGGCTCGCATCCCTGAGAAGTCGGTATCGTCGACTGACAAGGATATGTTACGCAACCTTGAACGCAACCTAAAGATGGTAGTGTTTGGGCAGGACAAGGCGATTGAGAGCCTTAGCGCGGCTATACGCTTGTCGCGCAGTGGTTTAGGTTCAGAAAAGAAACCTGTTGGTAGCTTTATGTTTGCTGGCCCAACTGGGGTAGGTAAAACCGAAGTAACCAATCAATTGGCTAATTGTCTCAACCTCAAACTCATTCGCTTTGATATGTCTGAGTATATGGAGCGTCACACCGTATCGCGTTTAATCGGTGCTCCTCCAGGTTATGTGGGTTATGACCAAGGTGGTTTGCTTACCGATGCAGTGATTAAAAACCCACATTGTGTGGTGCTACTTGATGAAATCGAAAAGGCGCACCCAGATGTATTCAACTTGCTATTGCAAGTTATGGATCACGGTACATTGACCGACAATAACGGCCGAAAAGCTGATTTTAGAAATGTAACCTTGGTGATGACAACCAACGCTGGCGTACAAGAAACAATTCGTAAATCGATTGGTTTTAGACAGCAAGATCACACTCAAGATGCCTTAGCTGAAATTAATAAAGTCTTTTCACCTGAGTTCCGCAATCGATTGGATTCGATCGTATGGTTTAATCATTTGGATATGACCGTTATCGCCAAAGTGGTTGATAAGTTCTTAGTTGAATTACAGGCACAACTTGATGATAAACATGTCACGCTGGATGTCAGTGATGAAGCGCGGACCTTGTTAGCTGAGAAAGGCTATGACAAATCGATGGGCGCGCGCCCAATGTCACGTGTTGTAACGGAATTGATTAAACGTCCGTTAGCAGATGAGATTCTGTTTGGTGTGCTTGAACGAGGTGGTATTGCGCATATTGACGTTAAAGAAGGTGAGATCAATATTGATTGCGAGTCGTTAGAAAAAGTCTCGTAATAATCAATTCATATGCTTGAAAATATACCATTAAAAAAGATGACCCATAGGTCATCTTTTTTTATGTTTGTTAATTGCGCCCAATACCATTAATTATAAATAAGCCTTCAACTCAAAGCATTTCTTACTGTTCAATTCAATGGGTATTGATAGCAAAATGGGTATTCCCTTTTTAAATCAATAAACATAGTAGTGGATCGTATGAGGTGCTTCTGCAAAACGGATTACAACCATCGCGATGCTTGGTTGAATGCTCTGATAAAGGGATACCCATTACGTTGAACATTCGTCTTGTTTGATGCGTGTTGCTTTACGTTGAATACACTTTATTTATGCAGTTTGGTATAACAACAAAAAAACCGACAGGCAGTCGGTTTTTACATTGTTGAGGCTAGCGATTAACGTGCGCGGAAGACGATACGACCTTTTGATAGGTCATAAGGAGTCAACTGTACAGTGACTTTGTCACCCGTTAAAATACGGATGTAGTTTTTGCGCATTTTGCCAGAGATGTGGGCTATCACCACATGTCCATTTTCAAGCTCTACGCGGAACATTGTATTTGGCAAGGTCTCAAGGATAGTGCCCTGCATTTCAATGTTGTCTTCTTTCGCCATTAATTAGTTATCCCATTAGCCTTCAAATATGAAAAAATCGGGCGTATCATGCCCCAAAAACACTGAACTGTAAAGGGCGTTAACGAGAAAGAGCTGTAAGATTTTCACCAACTTGCCAACCGAGTGCTGTTAAAATTTGATATGGGCGATATTGGCGTTTGTAGTTCATTTTCCGATTTTGATCAATTTGATAGCCCAAATATAAAAAACGTTTACCCAATGATTTTGCTAATTGGCATTGGATTAAAATCATCAGCGAACCTAATGAACGGTCGGCATAATCAGGATCAAAATAACTGTAAATTGCCGAGAAGCTGCTCATCATTTCATCGGTTACGGCAACCCCAATTAATCGGTCTTGATCAAACACCTCAATAAACATGGGCGGTAACCAATCCGATAATAAAAAATCATCATATTGGGTTGGCGATGCAGGAAACATTGGCCCATCATTGTGACGTTCATTGATATAACGTTGATACAAATCATAGTGCTCAGGCCGTGAGGTATGAGTGACTTTCCAATGCAAATCTTGATTGTTTTTTAAGGTTCGTTTTTGTCGTTTTGATAATATAAAATCATTAACATTCAATCTAATAGACTGACAAGCTTGGCAGCTCGGACAACGAGGTTTGTAAATAGCATTGCCGTTACGACGAAACCCCATCGTTAGAAGTTGTTCAAACAGCGCCGCGTCTATTTGCGGTTCTTGGATCACCAGCAATTGCTCTTTATTACCTTCAATATAATTGCAATCAAAAGGCTGGCTTATTCCTACGCTGACAGATTTAGAATTCAATAAACACCTCTTGTTTGTTCCACATTGACGCTGAAGTTGCACGATCTCTGTACTGATGAAGTATCGTTAAAAACTCGCTTCTAGGTAAGGCTTTAGCCCCAAGGCTCACTAAATGAGGATTCATTACTTGCGCATCAATCAATTGAAAATCGTGTTTGACCAAGTGTTGATTCAGTATAGCAAAGGCTGCTTTTGATGCATTTGTTTGACGGTGAAACATCGATTCACCGCAAAAAATACCGCCCACCGGAATACCATACAATCCACCCACTAGCTGTTCGCCATCCCATACTTCAATAGAATGAGCATGCCCTTGAAGATGCAGTTCATAGTAGGCCATTTGTATTTCGGCCGAAATCCAAGTGCCATCTTGGGTGTTACGGGGCCCAGCACAACCGGCAACAACATCTAAAAATGCCTGATTAATGGTAAAACGCCATGCAGACTTTTTAAGAAATTTTATTAAGCTTTTACTGCCAAAAGGATGGCTCGGTGTGAACACCGCTCGAGGATCGGGTGACCACCATAAAATGGGGTCATTAGCGTTAAACCAAGGAAAAATACCTTGGTAATAGGCTTGTGCTAGGCGATCTGGATGTAGGTCTCCTCCGATGGCTAATAAACCATTCGGATCGGTAAGAGCTTGCTCTGGCGGCGGGAAGCCGATGGATTGATTTAAATAAGACAGTGAGTTCACAATTGAGTATATTATTTGTAATACCTTATCGTTAACTTAGCGGAAAATGGCCATGTTTAAAATCATAACTGTAAGTGTGAAGAGTATTTTTGCAGTATTGCTGACTATTTGTTTGTTTTGTGGTCAAAGCCAAGCTGCTTACGAGCGTAATCAAGCCGTTCCAGTTGAAAAAGTGTTATATGGACACATTGAATCTGTGAAACATGTAACAGAGAAACAGTTAGTAGAAGACAGTCGAAGTGGTTGGAAAACCTTTGGCGGTGCTTTAATTGGTGGTGTTATCGGTCATCAATTTGGTGGAGGTTCAGGTCAAGATGTTGCCACTGTCTTGGGGGCGTTGATTGGCGGTGGAATTGGCAGCCAGCACGGTAACCAACAATATTATCTTGAAACTAAGTTAGTTGAACTAATGATAAAGCAAGAAGATGGTAGCCAAGTTATGGTGATCCAAGATGCGGATCCAGGCATGAGTTTTACTGCCGGAGATGAGGTTAGGGTGGTTTACTTAACCGGTTATGTCAGGGTCGACCTCGCGATGTGATTATTTACGGTGTGATTATACAGCTAAAACAAAAGGAGCCTAGGCTCCTTTTGTTTACACACTGTGGTCAATATTCGCTAACGATACAGTTTGATCTGTTCTCGTTAATTAGAAATTAGAAACCACGAGGCAAAGTTTGATTACCCGCTGTGCTTTCGAGTTTTTTACGCCATAACTGCTTAGGCGTTAATCCGCCTGAGTTTGACTGTGCTTTTTTACTCGGTTGTTTATTCGGTGCAGTTTTTGCGGTTGCCTTTGCTGCAGGCTTAATAACTGCTTTGCTCGCAGTAGGTGCTTTTTTTACTGACGATGCAGTTAGTTCAGCATGCATGGATTCAAGTTCGCTAAAGCGCACTGATTTACCGCCGTCAATTTTGTACCAGCTACCAGCTTGCTCAATAGAAACTGCTTGTCCAGACTGCTTTTCAAGAGCCATTTGTAGTTGGCTGATGACCTCTTCTTTAGTCAATGTTGTCATAGTTAATAACCTATTTGTTATCATGTTAAATTAAGGTTGTTACTAATTTTAATGTGTTAAGGCTACAAAAGTCCAATTAGTGGCGCAAATTGTCGATTTCTCACTCATAAAGACCGATTTATCAGCATTTATGACTGCTATTGTTGAAATTTTTGAGCATGAGTTACCCTAAATTATTAAGTTCATCTCTAGTGAAGGTATTGAATAAATAAGCTAAAATTAGCTCGATACCGTTTATAATCCAGATCTGAGGTTGATGAGTATCACCCCCTAAAAAAGCGTTCAACTCAGTGGTTAATTCGCTTGCAGTTCAACATCGGATTGTAAGTAATAAACGGTCCGTTATTTCCGGAGTTAGTTTCAGAGGCTTTTATCCATTTTTGTTAGGAAAATACTATGTCAACACATCATCAAGGCTCTTCTACCATTACTCGCCAAGCGTTAAGCTCATATTTAGACAGTTTTTTAAATGTGTCAGCCTTTAAAGACTACGCTCCTAATGGATTACAAGTTGAAGGTAAGTCTGATATCCGCACGATTGTGACGGGTGTAACTGCATGCCAAGCATTAATTGAGCAAGCGGCGGCTGTTAATGCCGATGCAATTCTTGTTCATCATGGATTTTTTTGGAAAAACGAGCCAGAAATTATCACCGGGATGAAGTATCGCCGAATTAAAGCGTTAATGGACCATGATATGAGTTTATTCGGCTACCACTTACCACTTGATGCCCATCACGGAATTGGAAACAATGCTCAACTAGCTTACCAATTAGGTGTTATTAGCCCTCGAGTATATGAACCAGTCGCACAAGATTTACTGTGGCATGGTCATTTAGAACATCCTTTAAGCGCCAGCGAATTGAGTCAATTACTGACTAAGGTGCTTAAACGTGAACCATTACATATTGGCGATAACAGTAAGCCTATCTCAACCCTTGCTTGGTGTACTGGTGGTGCTCAAGATTATATTGATTATGCAGCCCAAATGGGTGTAGATGCGTTTATAAGTGGTGAGGTGTCTGAACGTACTTATCATGCAGCAACGGAACAAGGGCTGCACTATTTTGCCGCAGGGCATCATGCTACTGAACAATTTGGTATTCAGGCATTAGGGCAGCATTTAGCCAGTAAGTTTGATTTAACCCATCATTTCATTGATATCGTTAATCCAGTTTAATGGATTAAAGGCCTCGTTAAATATTGGCGTGCACTTGCACTTGTAATGGCAGTGTAAAAGTCGATATTAATTTTTTCACCCGATAAGGACCCTCAATGACAGAGTACTTTTTACAGGCTTTTATTTATCTCACCGCTGCAGTCATTGCTGTTCCGTTAGCGAATAAATTGGGCTTGGGTTCCGTGCTGGGGTATTTGATTGCGGGTGTCGTCATTGGCCCCATTGTGGGTTTAGTGGGCAGTGAAACCAACACCATTCAACACTTCGCCGAATTTGGTGTGGTGATGATGCTATTTTTGGTCGGCTTAGAGCTGGAACCTAAAATGTTGTGGGCGATGCGTAATCGTTTACTGGGGCTTGGTGGCTTACAAGTAGTGGGGTCGGTTGTAGCTGTGATGGCCTGTGCCATTTATGCTGGGTATCAACTGAGTATTGCATTAACAATTGGATTAATTTTTTCCCTTTCGTCTACCGCAATCGTGTTACAAACCTTATCTGAAAAACGCCTTAATAAAACCCATGCCGGACAAAATGCATTTTCGGTATTGTTGTTTCAAGACATTGCTGTTATTCCCATGTTGGCCTTTATTCCGTTATTAGCTTTACCTGAATTAGTTGATAAAGCCCAAGCTGCGGTGAGTAGTATGAGTGAGCAGTACGAGCAGTTAAGCCTCGTGGCCTCATTACCCGGTTGGGCATATGCCATTGTACTGGTATTAGCGATTGGTGCTGTTGTACTAGGGGGGCATTATCTCAGTAGACCTTTATTTAAAATGGTTGCCGAATCTGGTGCGCGTGAAATATCTACCGCCGCAGCACTTATGCTGGTTATCGGTATTGCAGCATTAATGAGTTTAGTGGGTATATCCCCCGCATTAGGTACCTTTTTAGCAGGTGTTGTACTGGCAAACAGTGAATTTAAGCATGAGCTTGAAGCCAATATTGGTCCATTTAAAGGTCTATTATTGGGATTGTTTTTTATCACTGTCGGCGCCGGAATTGACTTTACGGTACTGTTTGCTGATTTTGCTGAAATAATAGCTATCACCTTAAGCGTTATGTTGATTAAAGCGTTTGTGCTGTATTTATTAGCGTTGATTTTTAGAATTAAGGGCAGCGATCGTTGGCTGTTTGCATTATGTTTGGCTCAAGCGGGAGAGTTTGGTTTTGTACTGCTGAGTTTTAGTGTTCAACAGCATGTTATTCCAACTGATTTAGCGCAAACGTTATCAATCGTGGTCGCATTATCGATGTTTTTAACCCCAGGATTATTTATTTTATTTGATAAAGTCATTTATCCACGCTTTCAGGTAAAAACCAACCAGCGTGAACAAGATAGTATTGATGATGAAGGCACGGTGATTATTGCGGGTATTGGTCGTTTTGGCCAAGTGGTTAATCGCTTTTTAATTTCGAATAATATTAAAACGGTAGTGCTTGATTATCAGGTGTCACAGGTCGACACTATCAGGCGTATTAATACTAAGGCCTATTATGGTGATGCCACTCGTCCAGATTTATTAAAAACCGCTGGCATTGAACAAGCCTCGCTTTTTGTGGTGGCCATCGATAATAGAGAAAGTAGTGTGGAGTTAGTTAAATACTTACATAATACCTACCCCAAACTTAAGATTGTTGCCAGAGCATTTGACCGTGGTCATGGACATTTATTAAAAGAAGCAGGTGCAGACGTGGTTGAGTCGGAAACGCATCATTCAGCACTGGAATTGAGTTTGTCATCGTTACAGTTATTAGGTCATTCAGAAGAATATGTGTTGAGACGAAAGGCAACCTATAAACGGGTTGAAAAAGAAGCTTCAAAACGTTTATATGATTTTTGGTTGAAAGAATCAGCGGGTGAACGCTTTAGTAACGATTTTATTAAACTGTTTATGTTGTATGAAGAGCGATTAAAGCAAGCAATGGATGAAGATAATGCCGCTCACCAACAAGATATCGATAATCAAAACGATGCTAATGCCAAGCAAACAAATGATAGTAATAGTGATATCCAGAGCTAATGCTCGACTTACCACATGCTGGCTAACCACGTTTTAAATATCAGTCGCTTTGTTTGTTTGCAATCCGCTAGATTGAAAACTCAATAGAGATAAAAAGACCGCCGAAGCGGTCTTATTTTATGGTTTTAAAGCTAGATTACTTAACTCGCATGCCAGGCTGTGCACCTTCATGGGGTTCTAGTATAAACAAATCTTTACCGCCAGGACCGGCAGCTAATACCATACCTTCTGAATCACCAAACTTCATCGTGCGTGGGGCAAGGTTAGCCACCATTACGGTGAGTTTACCAACCAAATCTTCAGGCGCATAAGCTGATTTAATACCCGCAAATACTTGTTTGGTTTCGCCGCCTAAGTCTAATTCAAGACGCAGTAATTTATTGGCTTTTTCAATATGTTCCGCTTTGCTGATTCGAGCAATACGTAAATCAATTTTAGCAAAATCTTCAAAGCTTATTTCAGGGCTAATTGGATCGAGTTCTAATTGATTAACAGCTTGTGTCGGCGCTTCGGTTTTAGGTGCATCCGTATTAGTCGCTTGCAAGTTCTCTTTAGAGGCATCGATGATAGCTTCAATGCTCTTAGGTTCGATACGCTGCATTAATGCTTTGAATGTCGCGATTTCATGACCAGCAAGATCTTGACCTAAATTGTCCCACGTTAAGGTTAACTGTAAAAAACCTTCAACATTTTCGGCCAATTTAGGCAATACAGGCTTAAGGTAAGTGACCAAGATTCTGAACAAGTTTAATGCATTACTGCAAACCTGATGTGCTTCATCTTGTTTATCGTCTTGCTTCACTAATTGCCAAGGTGCTGCGTCGGCAACATAGGCGTTAGCAATATCAGCTAATGCCATAATTTCACGCATCGCTTTGCCAAATTCGCGAGTTTCATATAATTCGGCAATCACTTCGCTTTTAGCTAAGAATATGTCGGTTAAGCTGCTGTCTGTTACCTTGGCTAATTTGCCGTCAAAGCGTTTGCTGATAAAGCCAGCAGTTCGCGATGCAAGGTTTACCAGTTTACCGACCAAGTCTGAGTTAACTCGTTGGGCAAAATCTTCTAAATTTAAATCTAAATCATCAATACGACTGTTTAATTTAGCTGCGTAATAATAACGTAGGTATTCCGGATCTAAATTATCTAAATAGGTACGCGCTTTAATAAATGTGCCTTTAGACTTAGACATTTTTGAACCGTTTACGGTGACATAGCCGTGAGCATAAACACTGGTCGGTTTACGAATACCTGCGCCTTCAAGCATTGCTGGCCAGAATAAACTGTGGAAATAAACAATGTCTTTACCGATGAAGTGATAAACCTCTGCGGTTGAGTCTAGGCTCCAAAAATCGTCAAAGTTCAAATCATCACGCTTGTCACATAGGTTTTTAAATGAACCCATATAACCAATAGGCGCATCTAACCAAACATAGAAAAATTTACCGGGAGCATCAGGGATTTCAAAACCAAAGTAGGGTGCATCACGTGAGATGTCCCATTGTTTTAGCCCTTGCTCGAACCATTCGTTAAGCTTGTTGGCCATTTCTTGTTGTAAAGAGCCTGATTGGATCCACTCTTTTAACATGCCTTCAAATGCTGGCAAGTCAAAAAAGAAGTGTTCGGTATCTTTCATTATTGGTGTCGCACCAGAGACTGCCGATTTAGGATTTATCAAATCGGTCGTACTATAAGTTGCACCACAGTTGTCACAGTTATCGCCGTATTGATCTTCAGACTTACATTTTGGGCAGGTGCCTTTAACAAAACGGTCCGGTAAGAACATTAACTTTTCAGGATCATATAATTGTGAAATGGTTTTGGTTTTGATGTAACCACCATCACGGAGTTTTAGATAAATATCACTGGCTAAAATGCGGTTTTCTTCACTGTGAGTGCTGTGAAAGTTATCAAACTGGATATTGAAGTCAGCGAAATCTTGCTGGTGCTCTTTTTGCACTTGGGCAATCATTTCTTCTGGCGTAATGCCCATTTGCTGTGCTTTAAGCATAATCGGCGTGCCGTGAGCATCGTCGGCACAAATGTAGTGGCATTCATGTCCACGTAACTTTTGAAAACGTGACCAAATATCCGTTTGGATATATTCAAGCATGTGGCCTAGATGGATTGGGCCATTGGCATAAGGAAGGGCACTTGTGACCAGTATTTTACGCTGTGATTTTGTCATTTTGTCTCGATATCAAATTACACCAAAAATATTGCCTGATACTAACTGATTAGCAGACTTTTTTCACCAAAACATGACTTAAAAAGGCTTATTAGTCGCTATTTTTTTACCAAGTTCTGATACACTTGTGCAAATTTCTGGTTCGGAGTTGCCGTTTTGGTCAATACGCATACAAATTATCAATTAAGTGATGAATTATTGTCACCAGTGTTAGATATTTTAGAAGCATTTGAAGATCCTTATTTGCATAAAGGCTTAGTCAGTGCAGGATGTGTTACAGCATTGTCGATAGAAGGAAAACGCCTACAATTAGGCTTAGTTTATCCCTATCCATGTATGACACAATACCGCGACACCGTGATGGCTATCACCAATAAATTGGCTGTACTTGACGCCATTGATGAAGTGGAATGTGAAATCGATTTCCAACCACGGGTTTATTCCGCGCTGCCAGCAATTGCACCTATTCCTAACGTAAAACAAGTTATTGCTGTGGCTTCTGGTAAAGGCGGTGTGGGTAAATCAACCACCGCAGTAAATCTCGCATTAGCGTTGAAAGCTGAAGGCGCCGAAGTGGGTATTTTAGATGCCGACATTTATGGCCCGTCTATTCCATTGATGTTAGGAATTCCTAATTTTCGTCCACAATCGCCAGATGGCAAGCACATGACGCCGGCTTTAGTGCATGGTATTTCTGCGCAATCTATTGGCTTTATGCTAAGCGGTGATGAAGCCGCGGTGTGGCGAGGCCCTATGGCTGCGGGGGCTTTAGCACAGTTACTTAACGAAACTCAGTGGCCTGAATTAGACTATTTAATTATCGATATGCCACCTGGAACCGGTGACATTCAACTGACATTATCGCAAAAAGTACCCGTTAGCGGTGCCGTGATAGTGACAACGCCGCAAGATATTGCTTTAGCTGATGCCAAGAAAGGCATCACCATGTTCAACAAAGTTAACATTCCAGTGCTTGGGATTATCGAGAACATGAGTTTTCATCTTTGCCCTGAATGTGGTCATAAAGAACACCCATTTGGTACTCATGGTGGTAGTCAAATAGCGGAACGTTATAACGTGCCATTATTAGGATCATTACCATTACACATCAATATTCGTGAATCAATGGACAATGGTACGCCGAGCGTGATGAGCGAACCAGAAAGTGAAGTGTCAGGGATCTATCGCGAAATTGCCCGCAAACTTGGGGCAGAATTAGCACTTCAACAAGTACAATCAACCGTAAAAATTAGCATATCAGAAGACGAGTAAGGTTAAGAGATGAATTCTCAGCAGTGTGTCATTATTGGGATTGCCGGTGCGTCGGCTTCAGGTAAAAGTTTAATTGCTAAAACAATTTTTGAAGAATTGTGTCGTGATTTAGGTACAAATCAAATTGGTGTGATCAATGAGGATGCTTATTATCATGATCAAAGCCATTTGACGATGGAAGATCGTGTCAAAACTAATTACGACCATCCAAAAGCGTTAGACCATCAGTTATTAGCGTCTCATTTAACTCAGCTTAAACAAGGTGAGCCAGTTAGCATTCCATGTTACAGCTATACTGAGCATACTCGTATTAGCGACACGTTGACCATGCAACCTAAAAAAGTGATTATCTTAGAAGGCATTCTATTATTAACCAATCCTAAATTACGTGATTTAATGGATGCCAGTGTGTTTATGGATACGCCATTAGATATTTGCTTTTTACGTCGGTTAACTCGTGATGTTGCTGAACGTGGTAGAACAATGGAATCGGTTATTTCACAATATAAGCGAACCGTACGCCCGATGTTTTTACAGTTTATTGAACCGTCAAAACAATATGCCGATATTATCGTTCCCCGGGGCGGTAAAAACCGTATCGCAACTGATATTTTAAAAGCTAGAATTCAGCATTTATTGGCGAAGTAGCCTTATCTAAAAGAGAGTGCAGCATGCGTTTAACCGATATAGAAATTGAGCAATGTTTAGATAATGGCACCATTATTATCGATCCTCGTCCTGGTATTGAAGCCATTTCGGGAGTGAGCGTGGATGTACGTTTAGGCAGCCAATTTCGTGTATTTAAAGACCATACTGCACCTTACATCGATTTAAGTGGTCCTAGTGCAGAAATGCAAATAGCACTTGATCGGATCATGAGCGACAAAATTGAAATCGCTGATGATCAAGCTTTTTTCCTTCATCCTGGAGAATTAGCATTAGCCGTTACCTATGAAAGTGTAACCTTACCTGCTGATATAGTGGGTTGGTTAGATGGTCGCTCATCACTTGCTCGTTTAGGATTGATGGTACATGTGACCGCACATCGTATTGATCCAGGTTGGCAAGGCAAAATCGTACTTGAGTTCTTTAACAGTGGTAAATTGCCGTTGGCTCTTAGCCCTGGTATGACGATTGGTGCGCTAAATTTTGAGCGCTTAAGCTCTGCGGTTGCTCGTCCATATAACACGCGTAAAAGCTCGAAGTACAAAGATCAACAAGAGGCTGTAGCAAGCCGGATCAGCCAGGATAAATAATGGCTACGGTTTGGGTTAATTACGTTGAAAACGGACTAATAAGTCCATTTGATCGTGGTGTTGCTTATGGTGATGGTGTGTTTGCTACCATGCGCACAGCATCATCTGATATGCCTGCAGGGATCCTATTCCTTGACGGGCATATTTCTCGTTTGCTGCAAAGTTGCGAGCGCCTAAGTATTAAGTGGCATCCAAGCGACTTATTAATACAACAATTGATCCTACTCGCCCAACAATACCCACAACATTGTATAAAGCTATTGCTGACGCGTGGAGTCGGTGGCCGCGGTTATCAGGCTCCTTTGAGCTCAAACGTTACAGAAGTCGTGTCAGTGCATCCCATTCCTGAGCATTATCTTGATTGGCAGCAAAGCGGTATCTCGCTAGCATCATCACCCATATGTCTTGGCAGGCAACCACTTCTGGCTGGAATAAAACACCTTAATAGATTGGAACAGGTGCTCATAAAGTCACAACCGCTGCCTAGTACTCATCAAGATTGGTTAGTGTTTGACTGTGACGGTAATGTGATAGAGTCATCCATGGCCAACATTTTTGTAGTCAAAAATGGTCATGTGTTTACCCCAGCAATAACCCATGCAGGTGTAAGTGGTGTGATGCGTGAAACATTAATTGATACTCTGCTCTGTAAGGGCATATCTGTTATGGCTACACAATTAACACTTGGTGATATTCAGGCAGCGGACAATATATTTATAACAAACAGTTTATTTGGCATTGTTGATGTAACTGCCATTGACGATTTTCAATTTAGCCGTTGGACGCAAACATCGCGATTCAGGCACATTTTGAGTGTGAATTTATCATCATGATTAAAACCATAAAAACCTTTTTTTTAGCCAGTCTTATTCCTCTATTTACAGTCGTTTGTTTTGGAGGATATTGGCTTGTCTCTGGCTTAATCGCTTACCAAAAACAGCCACTACAGTTAACTGAAATTCAAACGTTAACGGTTGAACCTGGCACCAGTGTGATTAAGCTTGCGCAACAACTAGAACAACAATCATTGATTACTGATAGCTGGAAAGTTAAATATCTGGTCAAACTTGAACCTAAGCTTGCTCATATAAAAACCGGTCTGTATCAAATGATCCCTGGCGATACATTAGAAGCGTTATTAAAGCGATTATATTTAGGCCAACAAGTGGTTTTTAGCATCACCTTAATCGAAGGTAAAACTATTACCGAGTGGCAGCAAACATTGTCCACTACTGAGCATTTGGCAAAGAATACCGACGACTTTAATAAAGTGTTATTACAAAATGGTGATACTTCTGGTTTGCCTGAAGGTAAGTTCTATCCAGAAACATTCCATTATCATGCAGATGATAACTTACAGACGATTTTAAACCGCAGCTACACCATGATGCAGCTAAGCTTAGCGCAAGCATGGGAAGGGCGCGATCCTGATTTAGCCTTATCATCACCTTACGAATTATTGATTATTGCATCTATTATTGAAAAAGAAACGGGCAAACCTGAAGAGCGTGATTGGGTGTCTGCAGTGTTTAATAATAGACTTAAAAAAGGCATGCGTCTTCAGACCGACCCCACGGTAATTTATGGCATGGGTGAACGTTATAAAGGTAATATTACTCGTAAAGATTTACGCGAAGCAACGGCATTCAATACCTACAAAATTGATGGTTTACCGCCAACGCCTATCGCTGCACCCAGTCGCGCATCATTATTTGCCGCCGCTAATCCAGCTAAAGTAAATTACTTGTACTTTGTTTCACGCAATGATGGCAGTCATGTGTTTTCATCTACGTTGAAAGCCCATAATAATGCCGTAAACGAATTTCAGAGAAAAAGAAAATGAGTCAACAACAAGGCAAGTTTATTGTAATCGAAGGATTAGAAGGCGCGGGTAAATCAAGCGCGATAGCCCTCGTTAACGATATTATTAAGCAGCATATCGGTCAGGCTCCTGTATGTACTCGTGAGCCGGGCGGGACTCCTTTAGCAGAAAAAATGCGCGATTTAGTTAAAATTGCCGATGAGACAGATCCATTATGCGATGAAGCAGAATGCTTACTCATTTATGCAGCGCGAACACAATTAATCGCCAATGTTATTAAACCAGCGTTGTCTGCGGGTCAATGGGTACTTGGCGATAGACACAATCTGTCATCATTAGCTTACCAAGGTGGTGGCCGAGGGTTAATGCCATTAGTGAAAGCGGTCAGTGATGCTTGCTTACGAGGTTTTAAACCCGATCTCACTTTATATTTGGATATTGATCCTACGTTAGGCTTAAGCCGTGCTGCCAGTCGTGGCGAGCTTGATAGAATAGAGCAACAAGCGATTGAATTTTTTGAGCGAGCCAGACGAACCTACTTACAATTAGCGCATGAAGATGACAGCATTGTGGTGATTGATGCCAGTCAATCCATGGAACAAGTGCATAATGATATTGGTATACAATTACAACGCCACTTATCCACTCTGATGAGTGAGCTGTGATTGATATTAAAAGGGATAATGTGCCGACATGAGTGATTATCAGATTGACCAGCTACCTTGGTTAGCCGATCCACATCAACGTTTTGTTGACCAGCATTATCGTGGAAAGAGCAGTCATGCGCATTTGTTCAACATCGATAAAGCATTAGGGGGCGATAAGCTCGCTAAGGCGGCAGCGCAAACTGTGCTTTGCCAGCAACTCACTCCAGTTGGTGCCTGTGGCCAGTGTAAAAGCTGTTTGTTATTGGCTGCAGGTAATCACCCTGATTTATACATTATTGAGCCAGATGGCAATCAAATTAAAGTCGATCAAATTCGTCAGCTCTGCCAAGCATTAACTCAAACGGCTCAGCAAGGTGGTGCACGCGTAGCAATAATCGTTAATGCAGAGCGCTTAAATTTGGCGGCGGCTAATGCATTATTGAAAACCCTTGAAGAACCTGGTGATGATGTTGTGCTCATTTTACAAACCAATACATCTGCCCAGTTATTAGCGACTATCACCAGCCGCTGTCAAACGCTTAATTTTGTTGAGCTAACTAAGCATGAAATCCATCAATGGTTAGCGACGCAGCAGTTGTTACCGCCAGCCAACGCCGATGGCAAAATCCATGATGTTACATGGTGTCTTAGTGTTGTTGGTGGCCCTCTTGCGTTAGCAAACAGTTTAACCAGCCAGCATTATCAGCAACTGCTGACATTTCGCCAAGATTGGGCTCAAAGTTTACAAACGGGTCATTTAAGCAATAGTTTATTAAAGGTGTCTGAGCAACAAATTGTTGATGCACTTAATGTTTTGTATTTGTACTTGCGCCAATATGTGTTAAAAAGTAATAAGGTAAAAACTAAAAATACGAGTCGTCAGTCATTAAATCCACTTGTTCAATCGAAAGTCATTGAACTCGCTGGGCGGGTGATGACCATGTGCCATAGGCTTGAAACAATGCCGAGTGTGAACGCGCCTGCCTTGTGTCAACAATATGTGCTCACATTTAGACAGTTGACTCATTAAAAACGTTTGATATTGATTTTTAACCCGTTTATGGAAAGAAAATAATCATTTATGGTCGATCTTGTTGTTAATTACGATACATTACACAAACTTTACCGTGCTTATATGCCTTTTATTAAGCCTGCAGGTTTATTCGTGGCGACTACAGAAAGTCATTTCTTAGGCCAAGAGCTTACCATTGCTTATCGATTGCCTAATGCCACTCAAACTAATGAATTTAAAGGCTCTGTGGTATGGATTAACCCATTAGGCGCATCCGGTGGGCGCCCAGCAGGTATTGGGGTTAAAATTAAAACTGATGTTGAAAGTCATAAACATCATATTGAAAAGTTATTATCAAGCGAACTTGCCTCTAGCGATTTGACCTGCACTATGTAGCTAGGTATTCTTGCGCATCTGTTTTATTTGTTAATGTAGTTGCGAAAGAATTCTCATGCTAATTGATTCACATTGCCACCTTGACCGCTTAAAAGCGGCCCCAGACTCAGCCAGCTTACAATCCATTATGGACAATGCCAAAGCTCGAGGCGTTGACTATCTATTATGCGTCAACGTTCGTCAGCAAGGCTTTGAAGCCATGCGAGATAAAATGTCTGCCTTTAATAATGTTTTTTTATCTTCTGGCGTACATCCTCTAGATGTACAAGAAGGTTTGAACATCGAAGATATTAAACGTTTCGCAGAAGATCCTAGAGTGGTTGCCATTGGCGAGACAGGCTTAGATTACTTCTATTCAAATGATACTAAAACCTTGCAACAGCAGTGTTTCGAACAACAAATTGCGTTAGCTGTTGAGGTGAATAAACCATTAATTGTACATACTCGTGATGCCCGTGAAGATACCATTAATATGCTAAAAGCTGGACACGCCGACAAAGTGGGCGGAGTGTTACATTGTTTTACTGAAAACTGGGAAATGGCCAAAGCCGCCATTGATTTAGGCTTTTATATTTCTGTTTCAGGAATTGTAACGTTTAAAAATGCAGGTGAATTACGCAGTGTTATTCGCCAAGTACCTAAAGACAGATTACTGGTCGAAACCGATGCACCTTATTTAGCACCAGTACCGCATCGTGGCCAAGAAAATCAGCCTGCTTATGTACGTGATGTTGCCGAGTTTGTAGCAGAACTGCGCGGTGAAAAATTTGAAGAGTTAGCTCAATACACCACTGATAACTTTTTTAATTTATTTAAAGATGCCGCTAAGTTAGTTGGCCGCTAATTTAATTCTAAGACTAATAGCAAATTAACTTATTAGTGGTTTACCGCGTAGCAATTTAACCCTTCTAGGCAAACAAAATAACCGTAGGTGCAGTTGCATTAGGCAAATGCGCCTACGGTTACTCAAATACATTCATGCTAAATGATGGTTTAACATTATTTAACCTGAACTCGGGATAAGGGATTAACTGAGCTATTAAAAATCAGCATGTTAACCAAGCTCACTTTCAAGCTTGTCATTTGTTATGCTATCAAGGCGAATTGACGCGACAATAGCTAGTCTATTGTAAGTCGATTCAACACAGTTAGCAGGAAAAAGGGCTGTTTGAAAGGCGTTTATTATCCCGAGATCAGGTTATTTAAAGCCATTAAAAAAGCTTTCCCCCGCATTTTTTGTAGCACAATATATTCTACTGCGTTGGAAGCTTGTCTTTTAATACCGCACTTTTAGATTCGAATCAGGCCTGTTAACTGAACAGTTGATGTGGACAGTGAGTTAGAAATATAAATGTGTGGTTAATCTAGAATCTTCCATCTCTTATCTTGAATTCAGGTTAAATTGATAACCACATTTTAGGACTGGATCGTGGTTGAAAGATAAAAAAAGGCCCAAAACTATCCAATTGTTTTGGGCCTAGGGAAAGGGCTCGATTAAGAGCCTTGCGCTACTGTTGTGGCATCTTAAGATAGCTTAGGATGCCAAATACTGAATCGAACATAGATTAATTATAGGCACTCTAATTGTGTTGTGCATAAAATTTAATCAATAATATTGGTTCGGCACTCTGTTTTACAGTAATTCATTGATAAGAATGTTTTATATTCTTTATTTTTGCTCATCGAAATAGTGTTGCGTGTTATAGGCATAAGTTAACGTTATCGCGTACCAAATCACGCGGTAAATTGTTTTTCAGTCTATGACCTAAATGTTTTACGACCCCAAGCACGACTTTATGATAACTCACTAACATTTCGCCTTGTGGCATGATGGCTAACTGTTGCTGTGTCGGTTGATCAAAAGTACTTGTGGCAATATCACGACCCATTAAAAAATCTTGTGTCTGCGCCGCACTTAATTCCATGGTTTTTGCTGGATTATGCGCTGCTGCTGATAAAGCAATGACGGCTTCATGTTTAGCTTTGTAGCCTTTTTTCATCGTATCAGCGAGCTTAATACCAATACGCTGAAAGCGCATTTTGCCGATAAAAGGCATAAATTGGGCTGGAAACAACCAATATTCATCGTCACGCAACATGATGACGTCATCGCTAGGTAACTCGAGACAGAAGCTGTCGTAAAAGTATTGTGTTAATTCCGCTTTTTGCTTTTCATTTGCGAGATTAAAAGGAAAGTTTTTTTGTAATTTAGGCTGTTTTTTTACTCGTTCAACCGAGGCGGTTTTACGAATTTTGGCGACAAAAAAACCTTCACTGTCATAAATTTGTGGCCATACATGTAAAAAACCTTCTTCAGTGCACGCTTTGTCTGCACCATCGAATAATTCAGCCAGCGACTCAAACTCAACTGCATCGGGGTAAGTTTGCTGTAAGTGATAACAGATATGTTGGTTTTCTAACTGGCTCAGAGTACAAGTTGAATAGACTAAAATTCCGCCTGGCTTTAACGCTAAAAATGCAGATTCAATAAGATCTTTTTGAGTTTCACCAATCGCAGTAACATCATCAATATCCCAGTGTTTTAATGCCAAAGGATCTTTACGAACCGTACCTTCGCCGCCACAAGGAGCATCTAATAAAATAGCATCAAACGATTCATATAAATATTCACCAAAAACTCGACCATCAAAATGGGTTAGGGCGGTGTGGCTGGCTCCCATGCGCAATACGTTAGCGTGTAATACTTTAACGCGGCTGGCTGAATATTCATTAGCCACTAATAAGCCACTGTTATTCATTAAGGCTGCTATTTGAGTGGTCTTGGAACCTGGAGCTGAGGCGACATCCAAGACAATTTCAGCGGTGTTACCATTAGAAAATAATGCGGTCGGCGGCAGCATGGAACTGGCTTCTTGGATATAAAATAGCCCTTGAATATGTTCAATAGCATTACCCAGTTGGATATCATCTTTACCCTCAATCCAAAATCCGTCAGCACACCAAGGTACTGGAGACAGTTGCCAGCCTGCGCTAGTCATGATGTGGACAAATTGTGCGGTACTGATTTTAAGCGTATTGACCCGAATGGATTTACGAAGCGGTTTATCGCAATAGGCAATAAACTCTTGTAAAGATAAGTGAGCGGGTAACTCTTTCTCAATGTGATTGATAAAGTTTGTATTTAATTGGGCCATAATAATAAACGGTAGGTTATTTTTGCTGTAATTGAAGCGATCATATCACGGAATTGTACACCCTGATCGGCAATGATTACTGTATATTGACGTTAATAAAACCGACTGGCTAATGGAGTGGTGTGTGTTAAATAGAGTGTGGTTATTATTTTTTATCATTGCAGCGTTGTCTATCACGATTCAATTAGTGAATGGCAATGTCGATGTATTAAGCGAATCGGTGACGGCATTGTTTGCCAGTGCTAAGTTAGCCGCTGACATATCACTTGGCTTAATTGGTGTGTTAGCGTTATGGATGGGATTGATGCAAGTCGGTGAAAAGGCCGGTGTGGTAGGGTTGTTTGCCCGCATATTTGAACCTTTATTGTCGAAGTTGATGCCAGAAGTTCCTCGTGGACATGTCGCCTATGGCAGCATTAGCATGAATCTTACAGCTAACATGCTGGGACTGGACAATGCAGCAACACCTTTAGGCTTAAAAGCGATGCATGATCTGCAATCTCTTAACCCTGTAAAATCAGTAGCAACCAACGCCCAAATTTTATTTTTAGTGTTAAATACTTCATCAGTTACCTTAGTTCCTGTAACAGTATTTCTTTATCGTGCCCAACAAGGTGCGGCTAATCCTGCGGATATCTTTTTACCCATTTTATTAGCCACTAGTGTCTCCACCGTTGTGGGATTATTGGTTGTCGCGTTAGTGCAACGAATCTCGTTAATCAATAGTGTTATTTTGGCTTATGCTGCAACCATTATGAGTGTATTCATGGCTGGGATCGCTTATTTGGTGACATTATCCGCCGAGGCGATAGGCCAAGTGTCTATGGTGTTAGGTAACGGTATATTGTTGTTGCTGATTTTAAGTTTTATTCTAGTCGCGGGTTATCGCAAAATTGCTGTGTATGACGAGTTTGTTGATGGCGCTAAACAGGGCTTTAGCCAAGCAATTCAGCTAATCCCTTATTTGCTGGCGATGTTATTAGCCATTGGATTTCTTAGGGCTTCAGGGGCGCTAGATTATGCCTTACAGCTGTTAGCGAGTGGCGTGAGTGCATTAGGCGCAGATACGCGCTTTATTGATGCGATGCCAACCGCGTTCATGAAACCTTTTAGCGGCTCTGGTGCGCGTGCGATGATGTTAGAAACGATGAGCCATCACGGAGTTGATTCTTTTGCGGGCCGACTAGCGGCTATTTTACAAGGCAGTACCGAAACAACGTTTTATGTATTGGCTGTGTACTTTGGTTCGGTGGGGATCCGTAATGGACGTCATGCACTGGGATGTGGTTTAGCAGCAGATTTTGCAGGTATTAGTGCCGCCATCGGTGTGTGTTATTGGTTTTATGGTTAATCATCATTATCGAGATTAACCATAATATAAATAGAAAGGCCGATATATTTATCGGCCTTTGCTTTTGTACTAATTGTATTATCGCTAGATGAAATTACTTAGCTTGGGTAGGTCGCCATTGTGACCATTCTTCCTGCATGTTCTCCTGCAATGGGAAACGGTCGGTGGTGTTGATACGGTTACTGTCTGATGTGGTATCTTGGGTTGCAAATGCAATACCACCGGCGAGTATTGTTTCTAATGAGCCAGTTTCTAACTGTGCACCAGAAAATAAACCAACGTCTAACTTAATACCAGATGCATCCCAAAACTGGCTAGTCTGGTTAATTAAGTGACCATATTCAGCATTAACATGGGCAAACAACGTAATTTCTGTACCTGAGTCATCCAACCTATACCCATCAATTTGTCCTACTTTAATTCCACGGAAAAACAAGGGTGTACCGACCTTAATTGAACCTAGCTGGTCATCGACTAATTGGAATGCTAACGCATCTTTAGGTACGGTAGCCTCAAAGCTCGAGTGAGGTTGGGCAACAAAATTATCGATAATCTCTGTGCTGTTACCTGGAATAACTCCAATATAAGGACCCGTTAACAGTGTTTCGGGGGCATTAATACCCGCTAAAGAAATTTGGGCATCGACGATGAAGTATTCCGTATCGCTAGCACTAAAATGGTTTGCGTAATGACCATAAATATACGCTTGTGCATTAAGAGTGGTTAAATCTTGGTTTAGCTTAACCTGTGACACTTCACCAATTTTATGACCTTGATAACGAATAGCGGCTTTTTCTGCCACTTTTGTACTCACAGGCAGAGTGAGGTTAATGACCTTAGCCTGCATGAGTGCGAGAGACTTTGTATCATATAATCGTAGATTAGGTTGATTATTTGCAGTATCAACTTTGTCGTCAATATGACCAAGAGTAATGCTACCATTTATTGCACCTTTTAATGGAGCAACATTGATATCGACACCGGCTAAACTGGCATTGATGGCTACTGCATCATTACGCCAAAAAACCGTAGTCGGCTTAATTAACGGAACAAATTTATTGTCTATATTGATATCGATATTAAATTTGTCTGTTTTCGCTAACCAATTGACTTTATTCACTGAGCCTATTTGCATTTTTTTGTAATAAATTGGCGATCCTTCAGCTAAGTCCGCACCATCAATACTGGTTAAGGTAAAGGGGGTAAGCTGTTGTTGAGCGTAAAGCGTTTGGGCCGATTCAACTGATTCATGCAGCGTTAAGGGGCTGTTATCTGATATCAGTATTTTGCTGTTACCCGGAATGAGGCTAATAGCCCCTTCTAGCATTGTAGTGAGGTCGCGAGTTTTAATATTGACGCCTTCTAATGAAGCATTAATGGCTATGGCGCTTTCAGGAACAAAGAAACTACCTTTAGTTAGCAGACTTTTAAATTCTGGTTGAATTTCGATACTATATTCAACAGTTGAAAAGTCTTTACTTAAACCAATACTGGTTATCTGTCCGATTGGCAATTGCTTATATCGCACTTGCGCACCATTGCTGACTCCAGAGTGGGTAGTGGCAACTACAGTCAATTTCAGTTTGTCTTGACTGAGTAAATCAGGAGCATGTGATGCCAATTCAAATTGCATCGGATCTTCAGCTTTTTGAGTGCCAGGTAAGACATTAATAACACTTCCTGTAACCAGTCTACTGACGTTTTTGACACCTTTTAATGATAACTCAGCCCCGCTTATCCAAAATTGGCTATCACTGGTAATTAATGCTTTGTAATGATGCTCTACTCGAGCGATAAACTGCACCCCTGCATCAGTTAAGGTGACTTTTTCAATCTCACCGATAACAATACCGCGGTAGGTGATAGCGGTGCCTTCATTAACATCTTCACTGCTAGATGCGGTTAAACTAAACTGAACGCCTCCAATTGCGGTGAGCTCATCTTCATAAAGGTTGTAAATATCACCATTTTGGGCTTTTTCAGTGTAGCTGCCGGTATCAAAGCTGATACCGCCAGCCAAAATAGACGCGATACTTTCAGTGCTGACTTTTATCCCCGCTAAAGATGCATCAATTTTTAAGCCAGACACATTCCAAAAATGGGAGTCTTTATTGACTAAATGGGCATATTGTTCTTGAACAAATGCGCTGATAATAATTTGTTTATTTCCGTCGAGGCGATAACTCACAATGCTTCCGACAGGTGCTTGACGGTAAAAGACCGGTGAGCCAACATCAATCGAACCCAGTTTAGGGGATTTTAGTTCGATCATTAGCCCTTCACTGCCGGGGAGTATCGCAGGCGCTTCACGTTGTGCTTCAAATACGGTCGCCGAGCGGCCATCACCAGGTTGAAGGGCAATATAATTACCTGAAAATAATGTATCGAGTCCTTCAACACCGGTAATGCTGGCTTTAGGTTTTACTAACCAGAACAGGGTGTTTTTATTGAGAAATGGGTCGGCACGGTAATCCATAATAACTTTAACGTTAACCCCTTTAAGATCATCGTCTATACCAATATCAGTGACTTTACCAACAGTCAGCCCTTGGTATTTCACCAGCGTTTTACCGATATCAATACCTGTAGCGCTAGGAAAATGAATTAATATTTCAATGCCGGATTCTTTGATGCTTTTGACCCCTAACCAGGCACCTAATATCAAAGCAACAACCGGTAATAACCATATTGGCGAGAATAACTTTTTCTTCACAATTTTAGGCGATTCAATTTGTGTCATTAGTGTTTTCCAAGCGGTCCCAAAGTAATCGAGTATCTAACACTTTTGCCGCGAGTTGCGTTAGTAAGATAACTAGCGCAAATGCTGTCGCGGCAGGTGCAGGTTTTGCGTCTAATAATTGCCCCATATTAACTAAGGCAACGGTTAATGAAATAACAAATAAATCGAGCATTGACCAACGTCCAATCCATTCAATGATATGAAATCCAACCATTAATTTTCTTTTTGATATTGGTAAGTTAAAACTGATAGCCGTTAAATAAGTCGCTAAGCCAAATATTTTAAGCCAAGGTACTAAAATACTGGCAGTAAAAACAATAATAGCAATCGGGAACATACCGGTTTTGACTAAATGACTAATACCACTAAAAATGGTGTCATTGGTGACCACTCCACGATTAGTCAGCAAGGTAATAGGGTAGATGTTGGCGACCACAAGTAAAATAGTCGCTGTCACCAATAAAGCCCAACTTTGTTGGATACTGGCATAATTACGGCTACTCAATTGACTAAAACAACGTCGACAATGACTGTTGCTGGTGACATTCAGTTTGCGACAAACAGGGCATAAACATAAGCCAATTTTCTTGCCCTGAATATGAGGCAAAACCTCAGTTTTCGCCTCGTTATCGGTATTCGCCGTTTGCTTAGTGCTGTCCACTATATGTTCATTGGATGGTGTAATTGGAGTACTAGGCATCTACATAACTCCACATGTGTTCTAGATTATATTCACGTTGTAAAAATAATATGATGATAAACAACATCGTAAAACTGAATGTCCCCATACCAAAATACACATCTGAAAAGTCTGATAACTGAAAGGCCGACACGAGAAAACTGATGACATAAATTTCTAACATGGTCATTTGTGATATCAAACCATGATTTTTTAACAATGTAGTATAGGTTCTTTGCCAAAATGAGTTGTGCAGTTTTAATTTTACAATTACAACTTGAGCCATAATTGACAAAATCAATAACCCAGGCGCGATAACTGCAGCAACCATTACCGCTAGGCCTACAACCCAATATCCTTCGGCCCAAACCGTCACGGCAGCTTGCAGCACCGTAGTGGTTCGTACACTGCCAAGGAAGTGGATTTCGAGTACTGGCAATAAATTAGCAGGAATAAAAATAATTAACGCAGCAACGCATAATGCTAGCATGCCATTAATAGAGCAATAAGGAGAATCGTAGAGTGCCGTGTGGCAACGCGGACAAAGCGCGCGAGCGCTAGAAGGCAAAGCACGTTTTCTCACTGCCAAATCACATGATTGGCATAAAATTATCGAATCATGATCATCAAATTCATGCATGAAGAATTAATCTAATCCATAGTAAAACACATTATTGGGTAGCGAAGAGTCAAACCTCTTTGCTTGGCCTTATATTGGCAGACAAATGAGTTAATTGTTAAATAATCTCGATTTTGTTGTGTTTGATAATATCAGAATAATCAGAACACTTGCATCATAAGTTAACTATGTGAGATTCTATGCACTGTATATAAAAACAGTGAGGATTACATCATGGCAGTGATAACCCAATTTGTCGTGGTCAGAGAAGGGGTGGAAAAGATGACATTTATATCGAAGAAAGAGGCTGATGCCTACGATAAGATGCTTGATATTTCCGATAACCTAGTGCCATTTCTTATTAAGGCAGACCTCGGACTTGATGAAAATAAATGCGAACAACTAGCATTTTATCTAGCAAACAATAAAGATGAGCTTTCTAACTTGCTAAAAGGCATAGTACAGGTTAAAAACGCTCCTACAGCGAAAACTAAAAAGACTGCGGCTAAAAGTACATCAGTAGAATAGTCGTATTCATCACTCATTCTTGGAGTGGGTGTCAGCTTAAGGAATGAAAATGAAAACCGAATTTTACCAAACATTAAATCGTCAAGCACAAGCCTTACTTGAAGGCGAAGATGATTTAATTGCTGCCATGGCTAATTTTTCAGCGTTGTTAAATGACAGCCTAGAAGACCTAAACTGGGCTGGTTTTTATATCAAGCGTGGTGAACAATTAGTCCTTGGTCCATTCCAAGGTAAAGTGGCTTGCACCCGTATTAATATGGGCAAAGGTGTTTGTGGCACTGCCGCAGCAGAAAATAAAACCCAACGAGTTGCCGATGTTCATCAATTTGACGGCCATATTGCATGCGATTCTGCCAGCAATTCAGAAATTGTGATCCCTGTTAGGCAGGGCAATGAGGTTGTGGCAGTGTTAGATATTGACAGTCCATTACTGAATCGATTCGATCAAGATGATCAAATTGGTTTAGAAAACATGGTAAAAAGTTTCGAAACTTGCCTATTTGGTTAAATAGCGAACAAATTAGATTAAATCATGGTCGCATTCGCTGTCGCTGGCTTTATAATATGCCGCTATACGCATTTGTGCTGGATTTACTGATGAGCGATGATTAAGCTGAGAGTAAGTTTGGTTAAATTGTTAAGGTTTGTTTCAATGACTTTAGCAAACTGGCGGATAGTGATATTTTGTACGTTAAGCCTTAACAGTAAGGTTTAACGAAAGATGAACGACTGCATGGCAACTTTTATGCCGCATAATCAGTCCCTTTATTAACGTGGAAGTAAAAATGGAATCAACAGACAAGTTGACCGACACCAACGCAATTTTAGCGTATTTATATGAAACCTTTCCTTTATGCTTTATTGCAGAAGGTGAAACTAAGCCATTAAAAATTGGTTTGTTTCAAGATTTGGCTGAACGGTTAGCTGATGATTCTAAAGTCAGTAAAACACAATTACGTGTAGCGCTTCGTCGTTATACAAGCAGCTGGCGCTATTTGAAAGGCGTAAAAGCAGGTGCTAAACGTATAGATCTTGACGGTAATGAATGTGCTGAATTAGAACAAGAGCACATTGACCATGCTATTTTGACGCTTAAAGAAAGCCAAGATAAAGCCAAAGCAAAACGTCAAGCCTTAGCGCCTAAAAAGCCGGCGAAGAAAGTGGCACCTAAACGTGCTCCAGCCGTTAAAAAGGAACGTCCTGCACCGGTAGCAGCTCCTGTGATTAAACTTGTGCCTGCTAAGCTAGAAGATTTAAAACAAAAACAACGCGTTAATGTTAAATTAGGTGCCACACCTGTTCCTGGTGTTGTAACTGATATTAATAAAGAGGATGTGCTTGTTCAATTAGATTCTGGCTTATCCATCAAAGTACGTGCAGAGCACATACTATTATAGAAATTTAAGGAGTACTTGTTGATGCGAAAACTTACCTTGGCCGCGTCAATTGCCAGTTTATTTGTCGGCTTTTCGGCATGGGCAATTTCACCAACGATTCAAATCAGCGAGTTACCTAAACTAGCACAAGAGCCACAACATAAAGTGGCTAGCAAGCGAGTAACAACTTTGTTTACTCGCTCGCATTATCATCGTTTTGTACTTGATGATGCATTCTCTGAACAAATATATACCCGTTTTCTTGAGCAACTTGATTATCGTCGTAATGTGCTGACAGCGGCAGACATTGCGAGCTTTAGTCAATATCAAAACCAGTTTGATAACATGGTCGAATCAGGCGATATTAGCCCTGCATTTACCATGTACGATCTAGTACAAAAACGTCGTTATGAGCGTTTTGCTTATGCTTTGTCTTTGCTTGATAAAGAGTTCGACTTTACTCAAGCTGGCGATGCGTATGAATTTGATCGCAAAGATGCGCAGTGGCCAAAAGACGAAGCCGAAGTGAATGAACTTTGGCGTCAGCGCGTTAAATATGACGCACTAAATCTAAAGTTAACCGGTAAAAAGTGGCCTGAAATTGTTGAAGTGCTCGAGAAGCGTTATAACAATGCCATTAAGCGTTTAAGCCAAACACAAAGCGAAGACGTGTTTCAAACAGTCATGAATGCGTTTGCTCGTAGTGTTGAGCCTCATACCAGTTATTTATCACCTCGTAATGCAGAACGTTTCCAAATGGAAATGAATTTAAGTCTCGAGGGGATCGGTGCTGTGTTGCAAATGGATGATGACTACACTGTCATCAAAAGTTTAGTGGCCGGAGGGCCGGCGGCCAATAGCGAGAAATTATCACCAGAAGATAAAATTGTTGGTGTTGGTCAAAAAAACGGTGACATTGTTGACGTCATAGGTTGGCGTTTAGATGATGTTGTTGATTTGATCAAAGGGCCAAAAGGCAGCGAAGTCGTATTACAGATTTTGCCGAAAAAAGGCGGGGCGAATGCTAAACCTTTTGAAGTTGTCATTACCCGAGATAAAATTCGTTTAGAAGACCGTGCTGCGACGTCAAAAGTGGTTGAGCCTAAAGAAGGCCAGTATGCCAATCGTAAAGTCGGGGTGATTCAAATCCCTGGGTTTTATATGAATTTGTCACAAGATGTAGCTAAAGAAATCACTAAACTTGAAAAAGACAATGTTGAAGGGATTATTATTGACCTTCGTGGCAATGGCGGTGGGGCATTAACCGAAGCGACATTGCTCACTGGCTTGTTTATTGATATGGGTCCAGTTGTTCAAATCCGTGATGCTAATGGTGGCATTAATCAAAATCGTGATAATGATGGTGCCAGTGCTTACAATGGCCCACTTACTGTGATGGTTGATCGTTATAGTGCATCGGCTTCAGAGATTTTTGCTGCAGCTTTACAAGATTATGACCGTGCACTTATTGTCGGTGAATCGACCTTTGGTAAAGGGACTGTTCAGCAACATAAAAGCTTGGGTCGAATTTATGACATGTACGAAAAGCCAATCGGTCATGTACAGTATACCATTGCTAAGTTTTACCGTATTAATGGCGGCAGTACTCAGTTAAAAGGTGTCACACCTGATGTGCGCTTACCGAGTGCTTTAGAGCCTGGTGAATATGGTGAGTCGGAAGAAGAAAATGCATTACCATGGGATAAAGTACCTGTAGCGCAGTACACTACTTTAGGGAATATTACCCCTATGTTGATTAACAATCTTGATGTTAAACATAAAGAGCGTATCAGCAAAGATGTAGAGTTCAGTTATATTTACCAAGATATTAATGAGTTTAAAAAACATCATAAAGATAAAACAATATCGCTAGTAGAGAGTGAACGTATTGCTTCTCGTGAAGACGATGATAAGCGTGCTCTAGATCGAGCAAATGCGCGTCGAGTTCACGAAGGTTTAGCTGCTGTGAAGTCTTTAGACGATATTGAAAAAACAGATGATAGCAAATTACCTGATGCCTTTTTAGATGAAACGGCTTATATCACTCTAGATATGGCCGACGTAGAAAAAATAGCTAAAACTAACTCAAAGTAATTTTTTATTACTGTTAAAAAACGCGCTTAGGCGCGTTTTTTCTTAATCATAATAACTAAAAATAGTACCAATTCGATAAAGACTACACATTTAATCATATTGGCATTAGTACCGCTCAAAAGGATCATGTATGAACCAAGCGCAAGAAAAACACCTAAAAGATTATACCAAGCCTGCATTCACCATTTCTCATGTTGATTTGAACGTTATTCTGGATGGCAAAAACACTAAAGTTACTGCCGTCAGTAAGGTAATCCGTAATGGTGAGCATCTGCATGATTTAGTGCTTGATGGTGAGCAACTTTCGCTAAGTACAGTGAAACTTAATGGTGTAGCGGCTAATTATCGTCAACATGATAACCAATTGATGATTAGTACGGACCTAAATGAATTTGAATTAGAAGTGGTTACCTTGCTTGACCCTGAGGCAAATTCGAGTCTTGAAGGACTTTACATGTCAGACGGTGCTTATTGCACTCAATGTGAAGCTGAAGGATTTCGCCGGATTACTTATTTCTTAGACAGACCCGATGTTCTCGCTATTTATACTGTGCGTATCGAAGCGGATAAACAAGCATTTCCATTTTTGTTAAGTAACGGTAATTTAATTGAGAAAGGAGAAATGCCTCGTTCTGGTCGTCATTTTGTCAAATGGCATGATCCATTCCCTAAACCAAGTTACTTATTTGCCTTGGTTGCTGGTGACTTTGATTTACTTAATGACAGTTTTACCACTCAATCTGGTCGTGAAGTCAAATTGCAAGTATTTGTCGATAAAGGCAATTTACATAAAGCAGATCACGCAATGGCATCACTGAAAAAATCAATGAAATGGGATGAAACCCGTTTCGGTCTTGAATATGATCTTGATATTTATATGATTGTTGCGGTAGATTTTTTCAATATGGGTGCCATGGAAAATAAAGGCTTGAATGTCTTTAATACCAAATACGTGCTCGCAGACAAAGCCAGTGCAACAGATGATGATTATCATGGTATTGAGTCTGTCGTTGGCCATGAATACTTTCATAACTGGACTGGTAACCGAGTCACATGTCGTGATTGGTTTCAGTTGAGCTTAAAAGAAGGTTTAACGGTATTTCGTGACCAAGAATTTAGTTCCGATGTTGGGTCTCGCGCGGTTAACCGAATTCATGCTATCCGAGTGATGAAAAACCAACAGTTTGCTGAAGATGCTGGACCTATGTCTCATCCTATACGCCCAGAAAGTGTGATTGAAATGAACAATTTCTACACCGTGACGGTATATGACAAAGGTGCTGAAGTTATCCGTATGATGCACACCATTCTTGGTGAAGAAGGTTTTCAAGCTGGAATGAAGTGCTATTTTGAACGTCATGACGGGCAAGCGGTAACCTGCGATGATTTTGTAAACGCTATGCAAGATGCTAGCGGTAAAGATTTAACCTTATTCCGTCGTTGGTATAGCCAAGCAGGCACACCCGTTGTAACGGTTAAAGACAGTTTTGATGCGGATAAAGGCGAGTATCATTTAACGATTACTCAACAAGTGATGTCACAAGGTGTGAAGGGGCAAACACTGCATATACCGTTCAGTGTTGAGCTGTTAGACAGTGCAGGGCAATCAATTGTTAATAAAGTCCTAGATGTGACTAAAGCCAACCAAACTTTTGTGTTTGATGGACTAGAAAGTGCGCCTATAGCATCTTTACTGCAAGATTTTTCTGCACCCGTTAAATTGGTTTACGATTTTAGCATTGATCAACTTGTACATCTTATGCGCCATGCTTCTAGCGAAGTGGCCCGTTGGGAAGCATCAGTACAGTTAGTGAGCCACGCCATTTGGAATAACGTTGCACAGTTGCAAAAGCAACAAGTCATGATGGTTGATACTCGTGTTATTGAAGCATTCAGAGGTGTCATTTTAGATGCGAAAATAGACCAAGCATTAGTAGCTGAAATTTTGTCTATTCCAACTGCTTCAGCATTAATTGAGCAGGTAGATAACGTTGATTTAGATGCTTTAGCCAAAGCCAGAGAGTTTGTTGTTGAAGAACTCGCATCAGCTTGTGAAGATGAATTATTGGTACGTTATCGTGAGCTGATACTTCTAGATAATGCAGGTGCGCGTGCATTTAAAAACATTGCCTTGTCATTATTATGTCAAGTGACCGATACTCATGAATCATTAGTTGAAAAACAATATTATTCAGCAAAAAATATGACCGACAGTTTAGGGGCTTTGAAAGCGGCAGCTACAGCAAAATTAGCCTGTTTACCTATGTTATTAAGTGATTTTGAGTCTACGTGGGAATCAACGCCATTAGTGATGGATAAATGGCTGACATTACAAGCGTTAGTTAATAGCGATGAAGTGATAGAGCAAATTAAAACGCTGACAAAGCACAGCAGTTTTAGTTTTTCTAACCCGAACCGTGTACGTTCATTGATAGGGGCTTTTGCAGCTGCAAACACTTACCAATTCCATCGCGCTGATGGCGAAGGCTACCGTTATTTGACCAAAATTTTAGTCAAATTGAATAAGTCGAACCCACAAGTTGCATCGCGAATGATCACACCATTAATTCAGTTTGCCAAATTTGATCAACATCGCCAGCAATTAATGAAACAGTGTTTAGTCGAATTAAAATCTTTACCGGATTTATCGAAAGATTTATATGAAAAAGTCACTAAATCATTAGCAGAATAATGACAAAAATGGCTGCTCATCTAGTGTGAATAGGCAGACTGTTTAGTATGTTAAAAAGGAGAGCTTGCTCTCCTTTTTATGGAGTAAATGATGGAGTTTTTATTTTCTCTTAACGTAAGTTATGAAGCATTTCTACCGTATTACCAAGGACTTGCAGAGAAAGTGCAGGTCAGAGACCATCAAGGTCGCGTATTGCACATAAATGGTAAGTATTTTAGACCTTATTTAACCCCTCAAGGTATTCACGGACAGTTCAAATTAGTCCTAAATCGAGAAGGGAATTTCAAATCACTTAATAAATTATAGAGTATTTACTTCAAACGTTTGATTGATTAGTAGTGTGTGAAGTAGCAACTTGTGAATATTTATAAGTATATGAAAATAAACTTTTTTCGTTAATGGTTAAATGATTGTAAATATATCGTCTGTGTTAATTCAAATATAAGCTGGTTTTATTTCGTCATATTTAGCCAAACATCGTTAATTTTCTTAAACATTTTCTTTTTTTTGACCTTGCTCAATATAGTTAAATGCTGTAACAATGGTGTTGCCTGTGGGCTAACAAGATGTTGGTTAAATTCCTATAACAACTAATCCAACAGGTTACGGAGATGAACTAAAATGAATATTGTTAAAAAAAGATTTAACAAGTCGGCTCTCGCTTTGGGGGTGGTGTCGGCATTATGTTTGGGAATGAGCACTTCAGCCTCAGCTGTTTCTTTTGATTGGGGTGATGTACGAGGTACATTCGACTCTACATGGACTGCAGGCGCGAGTTGGCGTGTATCAGACCGTGATTGGAGTAACCAAATCGGTAAGGTGAACCAACCACAATTTGATTGGTCTGGTTATTCTGCATTTGGTGGTGCATTTGGCTCTACCAAATATACATCAGCGGAAATTTGGGCTCAGCCGGGTTCTTATTCAAGCAACAACGATTTAAGTAATTTGTTGTATGCGCAAGGTGATACTACTTCTGAGATTGTTAAAGGTCTTCACGAGTTATCACTGAAGTACGAAAATTACGGTATCTTTTTACGCGGTATGTATTTTTACGATCGCAAATTAAATGATGGTGATTATGGCTTTAACGATCCATTAACCGGAAAAGAATTCGATCCTTGTGAAGATAACAAAGCATCAGAAGTGCAATGTAAAGACATTCGCTTATTAGATGCATTTGTTTACGGTAACTGGGACTTAAATGACGGTGCTAACCCATTAAGTGTTCGCGTGGGTAACCAAGTAGTTTCATGGGGCGAAAGCACCCTGATCTCTCACGGTATTGCTGAAATCAATGCTGTCGATTTAAATATTCTTAATGCACCAGGTGCGGAGCTTAAAGAAGCATTTCGTCCGCAAGGCATGGTTTGGGCATCGTTAGGGTTAACTGAAAACCTAAACCTTGAAGCATTTTATCAATATGATTGGCAACCGATTTGGATCCCTACACCGGGTTCTAACTTTGCAACCAATGATTTTGCTGGGTATGGTGGTTACAACCAAAATGCACAATTAGGTTTCAACTCAAATCCGGATATCAACCAAGACTTCCTAATTTCAGAATACACACGTTTATATGAAGCTGCAGCTGCTACTGGGTTTAACCCGGCATATGCCGCTTACATGACTGCTTATTCAACTAAGGTTGCTTTAGTTCAAGATGCTGCAGATCCTAGTGACGATGGCCAGTTTGGTGTTAAATTAGGCTATTACTCTCCAGAACTAGGCGAAACAGAGTTCGGTCTTTATTACATGAATTACCATAGCCGTCGCCCAATCATCAGTGGTACTGCCTCTAACTTTAATGCAGATGCTATAGGTCGTGATTATGGACGTTTGGCGCAAAGTGGTGGCGTTATAGACCGTGAACTGTTGTTAAGCATGGAAACCTTTACCAAGTCGCAAATCGTATACCCTGAAGATATTCAGTTATATGGTTTTAGCTTTAACACATTAGTGGGTGACACATCTGTTGCTGGTGAAATTTCACACCGTGTTGATGAGCCATTACAAATTGATGACGTTGAATTACTTTTCTTAGCGATGCCTCAACAGCTTGCAAATGCAGGACTTCGTCCTGATTTAGATGGTATTTCACAAATGGATAATGTGGAACCTGGCTCAAACGCTGAGGGGTTTATACTTACCGATACGACTCAAGCACAGGTAACCTTTACTCATTTATTCGGTCCAACACTTGGTTTAGATAACTTAACCATGCTTGCTGAAGTGGGTGGTGTGTGGATCCATGATATGCCTGGTTTTGACGAATTACGTCTAAACGGTCCAGGAACCGCTCGTTCTGGCGGTAACCCAGAAATGACGGGTATTATTGCCGCTCTGCACAATGGTCCAGAAACCAATCCATTCCCAACAGATTTTGCGTGGGGTTATCGTTTAGTGGCTAAAGCTGACTTTAACAACGTGTTTGCTGGTGTGAACATGTACCCAAGAGTGATTTTCTCTCACGACGTTGATGGTATTACACCGGATCCAATGTTCTTATTCACCGAAGGCAGAAAATCTGTGGCTTTAGGTGTGAACTTTGATTATCAAAGTCGCTGGGGCGCAGACATTTCTTACAACAGCTTCTTTGGTGGCGTAGGAACAACAAATGCGATGACAGACAGAGATTACATCTCTTTCAACGTCAAGTATTCGATTTAGAAGGATATTTATAATGAAGAAACTGACGATATTATCGGCAGCAGTGATGCTAGCACTGAGTGCACCTGCTGCGCTGGCGAAAGTATCACAAGCTGATGCAGACAAATTGGGTACAACATTAACCCCTATGGGTGCAGAAAAAGCGGCTAATGCCGATGGTTCAATTCCAGCCTGGACTGGTGGTATTAGCAAGCCTATTGCAGGCTACACTAAGGGTATGCATCATCCCGATCCATTCCCAACTGATAAAGTGTTATTTACCATCACTAATGAAAATAAAGCCCAATACGCTGAGTTTTTAACTCCGGGTCAGAAACAGTTATTTGAAGTATATCCAGATACTTACAAAATGAATGTTTATGAAAGCCGTCGTACTGCAGCTGTACCTCAATATGTTTATGATGCGACTAAAGCCAATGCTGTTAGAGCTGAGTTAGTTTCACAAGGTAACGGTATTACTGGGGCGACCATTGGTGTGCCATTTCCAATCCCGGCTAACGGTTTAGAAGTGATTTGGAATCATATTTTACGTTATCGCGGTGTCGATGTAGAAACATATCGTAGCCAAGCCGCGCCTATGTCAAATGGTTCTTATACTCTGGTTGAAAACGCTGAGGAAATTCGTTTTGAATATTCTCGTCCAGAGGTGACCTTAGAGAAGCTTAAAGAAACAAATACGTTGTTTTACTTTAAACAAGTTGTTACTCAACCAGCGCGACTCGCAGGTACTGCACTACTTGTAAAAGAAACCATGGATCAAGAAGCGCTTCCACGCCAAGCTTGGACTTACAACACTGGACAGCGCCGCGTTCGTAAAGCTCCTAACGTAGCTTTTGATACTCCAGGTACTGTATCTGATGGGTTAAGAACAACAGATGATTTCGATATGTTTAACGGCTCTCCAATCCGTTATAACTGGGAATTAGTCGGTAAAAAAGAGATCTACATTCCTTACAATGATTATCGTTTACATTCAGATGCGTTGAAGTATGACCAAATTTTAAAACCTGGTCATATTAACCCTGAGTATCCACGTTATGAAAAACATCGTGTATGGGAAGTCAAAGCGACGTTAAAAGAAGGCATGCGTCATACTTATAAAAGTCGTGTTTTCTATATTGATGAAGATTCATGGCAAGTTGCGGTAACTGATATATATGATAACCGCGATGAGCTTTATCGTGTGGGTGTAGCTCACCTTATCAACTATTATGAAGTGCCTGCGCTTTGGAGTACATTGGAAGTGTTCCATGATCTTCAATCACGCCGTTATTTAGCGATGGGTTTAGACAACGAAGGCCGTATGTATAATTTTGATGCATCACTTTCAGAGTCTAACTTTACCCCAGACGCATTAAGACGTGCTGGTATTCGTTAATAAGCCATAGATAAAATGGGGCGCCGTAGCGCCCCTATAAATTTTAAAGGAAGTTTGTATGACGTTTAGCATGCTTCGCAGTGTAGTGGCGATTGGGATTAGTGCATGTTTATATACTACTTCAGTAGATGCTCAACTCGATCCACTCTCTGTTCAAATTCAACCCCGAGCTCAATCCTCTTTATTGCTTGATATTGCTAATGCGGGTGACAAACTTGTCGCGGTAGGTCAACGCGGTAATGTGTTGCTATTAGACGATAATCAATGGCACCAAGTTGCAACTCCTGTATTGTCTCAATTAACCAAAGTGTTTTTTTTCGATGACAAGCAAGGTTGGGCCGTCGGCCATGATGCAACCATTATCCATACTCAAGATGGTGGATTAACGTGGTCTGTGCAGATGCAATCTGCAGAAATTGAGAAACCGTTATTAGATATTCGTTTTTATAGCCCTGTCGATGGTATTGCGGTAGGTGCTTATGGATTATTTTATCGCACCGCAGATGGCGGAAAAACATGGCAACAAGAGTTTCATCAAGAATTATTATTTGAAGAAGACATCGCCTATTTAAATGAACTTAAAGCAGAAGATGAAGCATTATATTTGTCTGAACGAGCATCATTATTACCCCATTTTAATCGCTTAATTCGCCTCAAGGATAGACGCTTATTGCTTGTGGGTGAACTTGGCATGGTTGCGGTATCAAGTGATAACGGCCAAACATTCTCGAAAACTAACTTCGATTACGATGGTTCAATGTTTAATGCCATTGAAGTTGGTGAAGATGTTTATGTCATGGGATTACGCGGTCACGTGTTTAAATCAGACTTAACACTATCTTCATGGCAAGAGGTTGATTTACCTGTCCAATCATCAATTAATAGCGCACTGATTAACGCTAATAATGAGCTATACCTAGTCGGAAATGCTGGGATAGTGTTGTCAGTAGATGATGGTAAAGCAACAATTGTGGCCAGACGCCAAGGCGAGAATATAGTGGCAATAGCTAAAGACAGTAAAGGCCAGTTATGGTTTGCCGGTTCTAAGGGACTGTTCCAGCTTGACTAACCTTAAGGTTAGATTGGACAATTAAAACAACAATAATAGGGCCGAAAAGATGTTAGAAAAACTGGTCAATGGATTTGAATCTCATTTATTCCGTAATCGAAAATGGGTCATCATTTCGTTTATTTTTATTACCTTTTTCTTAGGGTATCAAGCCAGCCAATTAAAAATGGATGCCGCTTTTAGTAAAAATATCCCACTCAATCATTCGTACATGCAAACGTATACCAAACATCAAAAAGATTTTGGTGGTGCTAACAGTATTATGGTGGCGGTAGAAGATACCAGTGGCAATATATTTAACCCGGTATTTTTTGATGCGCTGAAAAATGTTCACGATCAATTATTTTTTATTCCAGGTGTAGAACGTTCTCAGGTTAAGTCGTTATTTTCACCTTCAACACGTTTTACCGAAGTTGTAGAAGATGGCTTTGCTGGCGGTCCGGTGATCCCCGCTGATTTTCGTAATGATGATTATGGACTTAAAATAGTTCGCGATAATATAGAAAAAGCGGGCATTGTAGGCCGACTTATCGGCAATGATTATACCTCTGCCATGGTGTCTGCGCAGTTAATGGAGTTTGACCCTCAAACGGGTGAGGCCATTGATACTATTGCGTTTGCAAATCAATTAGAACAAGAGCTTCGCGGCAAATTTGAAAACGATCAAATTAAAATTCACATCATCGGTTTTGCCAAAATGGCTGGCGATGTTGCCGAAGGTGCTAAAGGCGTATTGCTGTTCTTTTTAATCGCCATAGCCATTACTGCTGTGATGGTGTACTTATTTTCAAAATCGATAATGCTCACTATCTTGCCATTAATGTGTAGTTTGATTGCTGTTTTTTGGCAGTTAGGGCTATTAACTGTGGTCGGATTTGGTTTAGACCCCATGTCGATTTTAGTGCCATTTTTGGTGTTTGCTATTGGTGTGAGTCACGGAGTGCAGATGATCAATGCTGTACGTCGTCGGGTGCTTGATGGTCAAACAACTAAAGCCGCAGCAGCGTCAGCTTTTCGCAGTTTATTAGTACCCGGTGGTGTTGCTTTATTGTCTGATACGGTCGGTTTTTTAACCTTATTGGCCATTGATATTGGTATTATTCGTGAGTTGGCAATTTCTGCATCGCTAGGAGTTGCAGTCATTATTTTAACTAACCTTATATTACTACCATTGGTTATTTCATATTTTGAATTACCCAACAAGCAAGATGATCCTGAGAAACGCCAAAAAATTGAAAATATTTGGCGAGCATTGTCTAAGTTTGCGACGCCAAAATATGCCGTTGTAGTATTAATTTCGACAGTAATTCTTTATGTGGTTGGTTTTCAACAAGCTTCAAAAATGCAAATAGGTGATTTACAAGGTGGGGCACCAGCACTGCATCAAGATTCTCGTTATAACCAAGACACCTTCTTTATTACTGATCACTTTTCTATTACCACCGATGTGATGACAGTGATTGTCGAAGCAACACCAGAAGCTTGTACTTATCATTCTGTCCTAACACAAATAGACCAGTTTGAATGGATGATGGCCAATACTGTTGGTGTAGAGTCAACGGCGAGCTTGGCATCTATTGCTAAAAAAGTGAATGCAGGTTTTAACGAAGGTAACCCAAAATGGGAAATTTTACCTCGTACCACTGCCAGCTTAGTACAAGCCGTTGGTCAAGTACCGACAACGTCAGGTTTGCTCAATAGTAACTGTTCAGTGATGCCAGTGTACTTGTTCTTAAAGGATCACAAAGCTGAAACCATTGAGGTAGTTGTCGATAAAGTTAAAGCCGTTGCTGCGCAACTTAACTCGGACACTCTGCAATTTAAGTTAGCTTCAGGCCCAGTTGGTGTCATGGCAGCCACAAATGAAGCCGTGAGCGAAGCTCAGCTACCAATGATGTTATATGTTTATGGTGCAGTGTTTGTGTTGTGTTTAATTAGTTTTAAATCTCTGAAGGCGACTATTGCAGTCATTATACCGCTTTATGTGGTATCTACATTGGCGCAAGCATTAATGACCCTGCTTGATATTGGACTTGCGGTGAGTACCTTACCTGTTATTGCATTGGGTGTAGGTATTGGCGTCGATTACGGTATTTATATCTTGTCGACGATGTCTAATAAACTCAGTAATGGTATGCCGGTTCAACAAGCGTATTTTGAAGCTTTGGTTGAGCGCGGCAGCGCGGTTATCTTCACTGGCTTGACGTTAGCTATTGGGGTGAGTACTTGGTTCTTTTCAGATCTTAAATTCCAAATGGATATGGGTATTTTGCTTACATTTATGTTTTTAGTGAATATGTTGGGAGCAATTATTATTCTACCCGCACTATCAGCGATGTTTTGGCGAAAAAAGTAACTAAAACATGTAATTAAATAAAAAAGGGAGCTTAGCTCCCTTTTTTATTTTGCATAGTTACTCTATGCAAACGACTTAAATGTCATTTTAAACACTAATCTATGCTGTCGACTGGATTTATAGAGGATGTACCACTAAAATTTTCCTCGATATAGCAGCAATTTAGTAATAAACTTTGCACCAGATCTCAAATATGAGTTTCTATTGTTAAACGAAAAACAGTTATTTACGTGATAGACACAAAATGACTCGGACCGACTGAATCAACAAGCCGAAGCATCCATATAATGATAAGAGCGCTGCCATAGACGCTTAAGGAATCTGCAACATGGCCTTGAAAGATGCAATGCCTTCAGTACTACTGGAAAATGTAGTCAATTTAATTCACACAAAAATCCCTAATTCTCAAGCCAAACAAGTTGAGCAATTTGCTAATTGCCTCTATGCCCATATGTCAAAAGACGATCTCAATGCTCGTAATGACAGTGATTTATATGGTGCTGTAGTGAGCCTTTGGAATGCGCTGAATAAAACGGCCCAGGATGAAACCCACATCCGTGTATTTAATCCAAGCCAAGCAAAACATGGCTGGCAGTCAACTCACAGCATTATTGAGGTTATCCAACTTGATATGCCTTTCTTGGTTGACTCGCTCTCAATGGCGTTAAATCGAATGGGCATCACTGCTCATGTGATGTTGCACACGCCATTAGCCGTAGTACGCAGTAATAACAACAATGTGTCAGATGTGTCATTTGTTAATGACACGACAGACAGCAGCAATAATGTTGCTGTATTTTTAGTCGAAATTGACAAGCAAAATAGTGATGCTGACATTAAGGCGATTGAAAAAGAAATTCAATCTGTTCTTGCTGATGTCTCTGCGTCGGTCAATGATTGGCAATTAATGTCAGATACATTAACCGATACTATTAAACAATTACCTTCACGTCCTTTCCCGGGTGATAAAACGGAACTGAAAGAGTCAGTTGATTTCTTAAACTACTTGAACAACCATCATTTCACTTTGCTTGGCTATCGTTATTACGATCTAAAACGTGTTGAAGGTGATGTTGAGCTTGTTCCTAACATTGAATCTAGCTTAGGGCTAATGAACCGTTCAAAAACCTCCAATAGTGAGCGTGGTTTATTACTTTCAAGTTTATCTGATTCAGCCCGTAAAGAGGCGTTAGATGAAAGCTTACTCGTTCTCACCAAAAGCTCTGCTAAAAGCCGTGTACATCGTCCAGCTTATGTAGATTATATTGGTGTTAAACGTTTTGACAAAAAAGGCAACGTAATTGGTGAAGATCGTTTCATTGGTTTATATGCTTCTAATCTTTATAACCGTAGTCCACGCGAAATCCCATTATTGGGTGAAAAGGTTCAGCGCATTCTTGATAACTCAGGGCTAGCACCGCGCTCTCATGATTATAAAGCGTTAATGAATATTCTTGAGAACCTACCTCGTGATGAGCTAATTCAAGCTAAAGATCCTGAGCTATCAAACATCGCTCACGGTGTTTTAGAAATGCAAGATCGTGACAAGTTAAAGTTATTTGTGCGTAAAGACGGTTATGGCCGTTTCTTGTCGTGTTTAGTTTATGTGTCTAAAGACCGCTACAACACTAAATTACGTCAAGATACTCAACGCATTCTGGCACAACATTTTAAAAGTACAGAAGATGTTGAGTTCACCACGTACTTCTCAGAGTCTACATTGGCTCGAACTCACTATATTATCAAAGTTGATAATAACAATATGGATGTTGATGTGGCCGCCATTGAAAGAAATCTTATCGAAGCTGCTCGCTCATGGGACGACAAACTGCACACAGCATTAAACAATGCCGTTGGTGAGCAAGCTGGAACGGGACTGACAAAACGTTATTTAAATGCTTTCCCACCTAGTTATAAAGATGATGTGCTTCCAAGTTCAGCTGTTGTTGACATGCAGCACCTTGAAGCATTGGATGACGAACACAAATTAGGTATGTTGTTTTATCAACCGCAAGAAACTGCGTTGAATGACAATAAAGTCCGTTTGAAACTGTTCCATAAAGACGAGCCTATTCACTTGTCTGACGTACTACCAATGCTTGAAAACTTTGGTTTACGTGTGATTAATGAACGTCCATACGAAGTCAAAACTAATGATGGTGCGACATTCTGGATTTTAGACTTCTTAATGACAGTGCAGGGTGCAGCGACAGAAAACTTAGCTGATAGCCAAGACCGTTTCCAAACGGCTTTATTGCAAGTGTGGCAGAAGAAGTTAGAAGACGACGGCTTTAACCGTATGGTACTGTCAACAGGCCTCAGTGGTCGTGAAGTGTCTATTTTGCGTGCTTATGCTAAGTATATGCGCCAAATTGATGCAACATTCAGTCAGTCGTACATCGAAGAAACGTTTAGCCGTTATCCTAAATTAGCGGACTTATTGGTGAAAATGTTCATCCGTAAGTTTAACCCTAAACTAAAAACGCGCACCTTAAGTAAGTTCCTTGAACAGGTGAACATACAACTTGATGACGTTTCAAGCTTAGATGATGACCGTATTATTCGTCGTTACTTGGATTTAATTAACGCCACATTACGAACTAACTTCTATCAAACTGCCATTGGCGGAAAAGCGAAAGACTATATCTCGTTTAAGTTTGCACCGGGCTTAATTCCTGAAATGCCTAAGCCGTTACCGAAGTTTGAAATATTCGTGTATTCGCCTCGTGTTGAAGGTGTGCATTTACGTGGCGGTAAAGTGGCTCGCGGTGGTTTACGTTGGTCAGATCGTCGTGAAGACTTCCGTACCGAAGTATTAGGCTTAGTAAAAGCACAGCAAGTTAAAAACACCGTGATTGTGCCTGTGGGCGCAAAAGGTGGTTTTGTGTGTAAACAACTGCCGACAGAAGGTGGCCGCGAGGCATTATTTACGGAAGGACAAGAATGTTACCGTATCTTCATTCGTGCGTTATTAGATATTTCGGACAACATTGTTAATGGTGAAGTGGTTCCACCCGTAGATGTTGTACGTCATGATGAAGACGATCCATATTTGGTCGTTGCAGCTGATAAAGGCACGGCAACATTCTCAGACATTGCTAACGCTATTGCGATTGAATACAACTTCTGGTTAGGCGATGCATTTGCCTCTGGTGGTAGTAACGGCTATGACCATAAAAAAATGGGCATTACTGCCCGTGGTGCGTGGGAGTCTGTTAAACGTCATTTCCGCGAAATTGGTGTTGATTGTCAAACCACTCCATTTAGTTGTGTGGCTATTGGTGACATGGCTGGTGACGTATTTGGTAACGGTATGCTGCTATCTGAGCAAACTCAATTGGTTGCTGCATTTAACCATATGCACATCTTTATTGACCCTACGCCAAAAATTGCCGAAAGCTATGCTGAGCGTCAGCGTTTATTTGTACTGCCACGCTCAAGCTGGGAAGACTATAACGCCAAACTGATTTCTAAAGGCGGCGGGATATTCTTACGTTCTGCTAAGTCAATTAAATTGACTCCAGAAATCAAGCAGATGCTAGACACTGACAAAGACACCATGAACCCAACTGAACTGATGAAAGAACTACTGAAAATGCCAGTAGACTTGATTTGGAATGGTGGTATTGGTACCTACGTTAAGTCGAGCAAAGAATCGCATGCTGAAGTAGGTGACCGTGCAAACGATACCTTACGTGTAAATGGTAAAGAAGTACGTGCCAAAATCATTGGTGAAGGCGGTAACTTAGGTTGTACACAATTAGGCCGTATTGAATACTGTGCTAATGGTGGCCGTATGAATACTGACTTCGTCGATAACGTTGGCGGTGTTGATTGTTCAGACAACGAAGTTAACATCAAAATCTTCTTAAACACGTTAGTGGCAGAAGGTGAGTTAACGGTTAAACAGCGTAACCGTTTACTTGAAGATATGACTGACGAAGTCAGCGATATTGTGATTAAAGATTGTAAAGACCAAACCCGTACTATTTCGGTTACCCAAGTACACGGTGTGTCACAACTTAAAGAGCAAATTCGTTTTATTCAGTATCTTGAAAAAGACGGTAAACTTGACCGCGCACTTGAGTTCTTGCCAACTGATGACGATCTAGCAGAACGTTTAGCCAACGGCCGTGCATTAACTCGTCCAGAGCTATCGGTATTAGTTGCTTACGCTAAAATGGTGCTTAAAGAGCAACTAGTGACACCTGAAATCACTGAAGATGCATTTTTAAGCAAGCTATTAGTGGCTTATTTCCCTAAAAAGTTACAAGCAAAATACGCTGACAAAATGATCGCACATCCTCTACGTGGTGAAATTATTGCTACCTCATTAGCCAATGAATTGGTGAATGATATGGGCTTTAATTTTGTACAACGTATGCAAGATGAGACCGGTGCAACAGTTGCCGAAGCGGCTATTTGTTATACTATGGCCCGAGAAATCTTTGGTCTTGATGAGTTAACCGCTTCTATTACTGACTTAAACGGTGTTACTCCGGCACATGTGCAGGGTGAAATGCTACATCAGTTGCGTCGTAATATGCGTCGAGCATGTCGTTGGTTTATTCGTCATCGCAATCGTGCTCATGATATTGATCAAACAGTGGCATTCTTTAAGCCTGTATTTGAACAGCTTAAAGCCAATGTTGACCAGTATATGATTGCTGCTGAAGTGAAAGTGATTTCTGCTGAAATTACTGCACTAACGAAAGAGAATGTCCCTAAAGCAGTTGCACAAGTTGTCGCTAAAATGAGTACATTATTCTCTGCGTTAGACATTGCACAAATTGCTCAAATCGAGAATAAGTCAGTTGAGCTGGTATCAGAAACTTACTTCAAACTCGGTGCTAAAGTTGAATTACATTGGTTCTTAGAACAAATCAGTGCTCAACCTGTAGCTAACCATTGGCAAGCACTTGCTCGTGCTGCATTCAGAGAAGAACTTGATTGGCAACAACGTGCATTAAGTTCTGCAGTATTACGTACTTGTACAGATACTTGCGATGCAGATAGTGTTATTAATCAATGGATTACATTAAACAAACCATTGCTTGAAAGATGGTATCACATGTTAGCGGACTTCAAGGTTTCTCAAACCCATGAATTTGCTAAGTTCTCAGTCGCCTTAAGAGAACTGAACTTGCTGATTTTGCATTGCGAAGGTCAGAAGTAGTTTTTATAATGTGAATAAGCCCTGGCAATTGCTGGGGTTTTTTTTAGGTCTAGGAGAAAACATGTTTTACAAACTCGCGCAAAAAGTAATGTTTCAGATGGACCCTGAGTTAGCCCACAATATCGCGATTGGCAGTTTGAAAATGACCGGAAACAATCTGTTGAATTGTTTTTATCGTCAACAGGTTAAATCTTCCCCAGTAACCTGTATGGGACTGACGTTCCCCAATCCTGTCGGTTTAGCAGCAGGATTAGATAAAGACGGCGAGTCAATTGATGCTTTTCATGCGATGGGTTTTGGCCATGTTGAAGTAGGGACAGTAACACCACGCCCGCAAGCTGGTAACGATCAACCTCGTTTATTTCGATTAAAACCTGCCAAAGGCATTATTAATCGTATGGGCTTTAATAATAAAGGTGTCGATAATCTGGTTCGTAATTTAATGGCCAAAAAGTCTGACATTATGGTTGGCGTGAACATAGGTAAAAATAAAGACACTCCAGTAGAGCAGGGTAAAGATGACTACCTAATTTGTATGGAAAAGGTTTATCAATATGCGAGCTATATTGCAGTTAATATTTCCTCTCCTAACACTCCTGGTTTACGTTCAATGCAATACGGTGAGTTACTTGATGACTTACTTAGCTCAATTAAAGCCAAACAAACTGAATTAGCCGCTAAACATGGTAAATATGTCCCTGTTGCGCTAAAAATTGCTCCTGATTTAACCTCAGAAGAAATCAGCGCGATAGCTGACTCATTGATGAGTAATCAGTTTGATGGTGTTATCGCGACCAACACCACCTTAAGCCGAGATACTGTTACTGGTTTAAAACATGCCGAAGAAATGGGTGGCTTAAGTGGCAAACCATTGGCTGATTTATCAACACAAGTGATCAAACAATTAGCGATCTGCTTACAAGGCAAGATCCCGATCATTGGTGTGGGTGGGATCAATAGTGCAGCTGATGCTTTGGCTAAATTTGACGCTGGCTCAACCATGGTGCAGATTTACTCTGGTTTTATCTACCAAGGACCTAAACTGGTTGATCAGATCGCTAGAGCTTATTGTGCAAAATAACGACTAAAACATAATATTATCGATCAAAAATCATGCCGCGATCGAATTTCAGATCGTTCGATCGCGCTAACACTATGAAATTTATGTTATAATTTATAATTAAATTTTGATATTGGGTGAAAAATAAACTATTATGCACAAGTGTTCAACATTTAGGTGCAAATTGCCATGTTATTAATGCCAAACAAGGACTGGCATTGGGAATACAATGAGACTTGCAAGCAGCTAAGTATTTCATTGGGTTCCGAGATGGAGTTCTTGACCCCATACAAGACAAAACTATTAATTCCAGATGCATTAAGCGCAACTGAATTTAATCTTGAACACGCAAAATTCTACATTAAAATGCTTGAAACACTTCCTAAGGTTTTACATATCTCTGATGCCGGTATTGTTCAAACTGCTTTGAATGCCACCGCCGCCCATTTTTTATTACAATCACAAATGCCGAAGTCTTGGTTTTTTGATGTGAGTGATGAGTGTGTTTATTGCGAAGTCGGTAAATTATTTCAACTTAATTGCGGCTATTCAAAAGTATTAGCATTAGTCGTTGATAATGGCTTACAAGCTGCCACAGTGATGATTTTATCGCAATACTGTCAGTTATCAGACAGCAAGTCGCTAGTACAATTCGACACCATTAAAGTGATGCATAATCGTTTGCACCCATTGCGTAAAGCCAGACAAGTCGTGGCAGCTTAATATCGCTTAAGTTAATGTGCGTAATAAAAGAATGCCAAACATAGAGTTTGGCATTTTTGTTTTAGCTCATTTTCTTAAAAACATTTAGCTCATTTTACGGATCACACTAAGCGGGGCTATACGTAATACCCAATGTAAAATAGCCCATGGATAACTCGGTACATAAGCATTATCTTTCTCTTTTTGAATCGCTTTCACCATCGCTTTACAACCTGTCTCGGTGTCGACGATAAACGGAACCGTTTTCACTTTTTCATTAATCTCACTGCGAATGAAGCCAGGGTGTATACAGGTCACTTTTATTGGTGTGTTCATCATATCGATACGGATACCTTCAGATAACGACGTTAAGGCGGCTTTAGTCGCCGCATAAACCGTCATGGCTCGTCTAAACCCACGCACAGCACTAATGGATGAAATGGTAACTAAATGACCACTATTTTGTTCACGAAAAATAGCCATCGCAGCTTCACACTGGGCTATTGCAGCAATAAAGTTGGTTTGCGCCGTTTGTAAGTTAGCTTCAAAAAAACCAGTACCGATAGAGGCACCTTTACCCATGCCTGCGTTGACAATGACGCGGTCAAGTTGACCGAACTCTTGTTTGAATTGACTGAAAACGTCGAAAACTTGCGGATGGTCATTAACATCCAATGATTTAATCAATACTTGGATATTGGGATTAATCACTAGTAACTCTTGCTTTAATGCTTCAAGACGGTCTATTCGTCTCGCGCACAAAGCAAGATTATGATTTTGCTTAGCAAACTCAATTGCCATACCGCGGCCTAAACCTGAACTCGCCCCTGTGATTAATATGTTTGTCCGTTTCATAATGTGCTCTTTATTTTTGTTTTAATTGTTTTAATTGTTTTGCTAAACGTGTTGAACATCGTCACTTAACGATACTCACAAAGTGAATATAACTTAAATTAAGCTGTGTAAATGGCGTTGTGATCCATCAAAAAAGCTATGCTCATTTAAGGTGATTAAACTCAATCGTTGCCGTTTCAACTGTAACTGGGTCACGCCGCAATTAACTAGCTGTTTATTGATATTAAAAAATTGACCTTCTGGCACTGTTAATATTTGCATCATCGCGGCACTAATGACGCCACCAGAGGTGAATACAAACACAGTGTCATTGTCATTTGTCTGCTCGATGAGTTGTTGTAACCCTTGGTTGACTCGTTGAGTAAAGTGTTGCCAAGATTCGTTGTAGTTACTGTTATCGTTAGCGGAATTTGATTGTTGTTGCCATTGTTCAATGGCTTGACTGAATAATTCGATAAAGGCTCTTGTGGGTGAAGCTTGTTGTTGGAGGTAGTACTTCATTGCATCTGGGGTTGCCAAGTCTGGTCGATAAACCGCAATCACATTTTCATGATCAAACTCATTCCAAGGGGTACTTATCTGTAATGACTCATGCAATAAAGGCGGTGACAACGTCGATAAACAGGCATCTCGTGTTTGTTGATGTCGAGTCATGTTGCCGCAAATAACATGGCTAGGTTGAATTAAGCGCAGGTTAAAATACTCACCTAAATGCCTTGCTTGACTATGGCCTAAACTTGATAAGTTGTCATAGTTATTAGCGCCAAAGCTGGCTTGCCCATGACGGATTAAATAGATATTCGCCATGGTTATCCTTTTTGCTTCATTGTTTGATGACAACGCCACAATAAATAATGTGAAAAAATCCAAAATTGTTTGAATGCAGGATTGCGTGTTTGTTTATGGTGATAGCGATAATAAATTTGCTGCACTATGCCTGCTAAACGGAATAAACCGAACACCTCATAAAAATGAAAATCATCAATGGTGATATTCATTTTATCGCAATAATATTCAACAACTTGTTGTCGAGTTAGCATACCGGCAAGGTGTGTGGGTTGGCGGCGAGTCATTTGTGCTAAAAAGTCATCATCTGCTTCAACCCAATAGGCGAGGGTATTACCCAAATCCATTAATGGGTTCCCCAGCGTCGCCAGTTCCCAGTCGAGTATTCCATTGACCTTACTGATGTCATTTGGATCTAACACTACGTTATCAAACCGAAAGTCATTGTGGGTTAGGCAAATGCTTTCTTGTGCTGGTTTATGTTGTTGTAGCCAAGCCATCACTTTTTTGCCAGAGGGCACATTCCAGGTTTTAGCTTGAGTGTAGCGTTGGCTCCAGCCATCAATCTGGCGTTGCGTATATCCTTCGCCTTTGCCGATATGGTTAAGATTAGCGGCATCTACATCCACTTTATGTAATTCGATTAAACAATCAATTACATTAGTGCAAAGCGTTCTGGCTTGCGTCTTATCGACTTTTAAGCCTTTAGGGAGGTTTTGTCTTGGGATAATGCCATTGAGCTTTTCCATGACATAAAATTCAGTTCCTAATACATTTTCATCTTCACAATGTGCCAGCATTGCAGGTACATAAAGGTAAACAGGTTTAAGTGCTTGTTGTAATCGATACTCGCGCCCCATGTCGTGAGCACCTTTAGCTTTAGTGCCTTTGGGCGCGCGGCGTAAAATAAGCTCGCGATTGGCGTAACTTAAGCAGTAAGTCAAATTGGATGCACCTCCAGTGTACTGGGTTATGGTTAAGTCTCCCTCAAGTCCGTCGATATGTTGTTTTAACCACGGGTCAATTATCGCAGCATCAAGCTCCTCGCCGGTACGAACCGCTTTGGCTTTATCCAGATATTGTTGGTTCATTAAGCTTATTCCTCCCTTAACAATTGCCTAAGACGATGTGTTTGTTTCAATACTAATTTAAAATACCAATGCAAAGGCAATAAGCGTTTTAACTGATAAAGCCGTTTGCCTTGTTGATGTGTCAGTAAGAGGAATTGTTTTTTACTTTCACCTTGATAAGCAATGTCGGCGACTTGCGTTGCATTTATGGGTGACTTATCAAATAGCTTACCCAGCAGCTTTTCCATTGTGGGCAGTTGAGTACGCAGACTGCTGCCTAAGTTGGTTTTAAAGAAGCCTGGGCATAACACGCTAACATTGATATTGTCATCGGCAAGTTCTAAGCGCAAGGTTTCTGACAACGACACCACAGCCGCTTTTGATGCGTTGTAACTAGACATAAATGGGATTGGAGTCAGTCCAGCTTGTGATGCGACATTGACAATACTGCCAACGCCTTGCTGTTTAAAAATGGGAACAAACTGTTGGCACATATTCACAATACCAAACAGGTTGATTTCCATTACCCAGCGCCATTGCAAAATAGATTCAACTTCAATTTTATCTGCTGACGCAACGCCGGCATTATTGATTAAGACATCGATATGTTGCCAACGCTCATTCAGTACTTGTACGAGCGCTGTAATGCTGTCTGTGTTGGTAATATCGCAAGGTACGAAAAATGCCTTACCTCCTAACGCTTGGATTTCTTGACACACCTGTTCTCCAGCTGGTTGATTAATATCTGCAACGCACACTTCGGCGTGCTGACTCGCCCATTTTAGTGCCAGTGCTTTACCTAAACCCGATGCCGCGCCAGTGATCACTACATTTTGTGATTGTGTTATTGGTTTCATAGTCATCACCATTACTTGTACTTAGCTAACTCAAGACGTGACACCATGGCCATATGCACTTCATCCGGTCCATCAGCTAAACGTAAACTGCGGGCCATTGCTGCAAACCCTGCTAATGGTGTGTCATGGTTAATCCCTGCGCCACCATACATTTGAATCGCCATGTCGACGACTTGGGTCAGCATATTTGGGACAACCACTTTAATTGCCGAAATATCGGTCATGGCGTGCTTGACGCCTAAGTTATCGATTTTCCATGCGGCATTCAGTGTCAGTAATCGTGCTTGTTCTATTGCCATGCGCGCTTGGGCAATACGTTCAAGATTGCCACCGAGCTTGATAATAGGTTGACCAAAGGCAACTCTAGATTGTCCGCGCTCAATCGCTAATGATAAGGCGCGTTCTGCTGCGCCAATAGCCCGCATGCAATGATGAATACGACCGGGGCCTAATCGACCTTGAGCTATTTCAAAGCCTTTACCTAAACCCATAATGACATTACTTTTAGGTACACATACATTAACGAGTTCCATTTCTCCATGGCCATAAGGGGCATCATAATCACCATAGGCGGTTAACATACGTGTGATGCTGACCCCAGGCGCGTCCATCGGCACTAATACCATACTATGACGTTGATGTTTAGGTGCATCGTTATGTGACAAGCCCATAAAGATCATTACTTTACAGTTTGGATGACCTAAACCCGTTGACCACCATTTACGGCCATTAATCACTACATCATCACCGTCTTCAATGATGGTAGCTTGCATATTAGTGGCATCCGATGAGGCGACATCAGGTTCTGTCATCGCAAATACTGAGCGTATTTCACCAGCAAGTAGCGGCGTTAACCATTGTTGCTGCTGTTGCTTATCACCAAAGTGATAAAGCACCTCCATGTTGCCGGTATCGGGTGCATTACAGTTAAAAATTTCGGGTGCTAAAATTGAGCGTCCCATTTCTTCAGCCAAAGGGGCATATTCAACACAGGTTAACCCTTTACCTAATTCGGCATCAGGCAGAAATAAATTCCATAACCCCTCTGCTTTTGCTTGTGCTTTAAGCGCTTCTATTTGCGGTAATAATTGCCATTGAGTCCAGTCGCTACTGTGATTAAGGCGTCTATTTTCTGCAAACAATTCTGCTTCAATGGGTAAAATTTTGTCATTAATAAATGAGGTTACTTTCGCTAAATATTGTTGTGATTTTTCTGTAGCGTAGATATTCATGTAAGCATCCTGCGTGACGTAAACCACAATTATTGTGATTACGTGACCGAGCTATTATTTGTGTGGTTAGCATATCGCAGTAATATAAGTGAATAAAATGAAATAACATGTTAGGTTGCAATGAATACTATTCATAGTTGTGTGTTGCAAATTCATTTAACAATAGAGACCAAAATGGCAGATACCAAAGCAATTCAGCAACTTGACCTTAATTTGTTAAAAATATTTGAAGCTCTTTATTTGGAGCAAAACATGACTTTAGCGTCAAAGTCGTTGTTTATAACGCCTTCAGCAGTGAGCCATGCGATAAAACGATTACGTTTAGTGTTAAACGACCCGCTGTTTGTACGCCAAGGTCTGCAAATGCAACCAACAGCAGCTTGTCAACGTATGGCTCCGCAACTTATTAGTGCGCTAAATCGAATAAGGCAAGTACTGCAGCAATGTGGTGAATTTGACCCGCTTACTACGGAGCAAACTTTTAAAATAGCCATTCATGAAGCGCTAGAAAGCCAAATAATGCCAACGCTGATTAAGCAAGTTGTGAAGTTAATTCCGCATGCGAAAATAGCCAGTATGTCATTATCTCGGGAAAATATAGCGCGTCAGTTAGCCAATGGGGAGGTGGATTTAGCCATTGATGTTGCGCGAGCGGTGAATGCCCCTTTAGCTCACAAAACCCTATTGTCAGATCCATTTTGTGTGTTGATAGACCGTCGACAACATGCAATGTATTTAGAGCCTAGTACCAAATTGACTCCGACTGATTATGCTAATGCTGAACATGTAGCCGTATCAAGCAGACCTATTGGTCGAGTGATGGAAGATATATTGTTACAACAACAAGGTGTAAATCGGCACATTAAATACCGATGCCAGAGTTACCAAACCGCTGCTAAAATTGTCATCGGGTCGCCTTTAATGTTGACTTTACCGCGCTCTATAGCGGAGCAGTTTATACATCCAGATTTACATGTGTGCACCATGCCATTTGAACTACCGGACATTGATACTCATTTATACTGGCACATGAATACTGAAACGGATCCCGCTTTTGTTTGGTTAAGAGCACAAATCGAGCAGGCTATTATTGCGAAGTAATAAGCTTTATTACGGCATAGGAATGCTATAGAGCAGAAATATCGCTTGGCATATTGAACCGGATCAAGCTGCATTATTACAATAGATTCAGCATGAAAAAACTAAATGGCCATTTTTAACAATTATAACAAAGTCTACTATATTTACCGGTAGTAAAGCACTATCGTTAACAACTTCTAAACAAAACACCTCAGTGATAAAACAGTTCTATTACTGATCATATTTTATACTATAACTAACATTGCTGAGTTCGTGTCAGTTTTCATCTCATAACCATTTTAATAATAATCATAATGTCATGGTGCCTGTATGAACCCAATTAATATGTTTTTTCGTAAAACGACAATTGCAAACCGTTTATTAGGAATGTTGGCATTAGCGATCATTGCTACTGTTATCGTGTTCTGGTTTTCATTAACACGAGTTGAAAACGTGTTAATTAATGAGAAAGAAGCCAAACTGAATGCTTTGGTAGACATCGCTACCACCATCGCGGATAAATATTATCAAGATGCTCAGTCTGGAAGCCTGAGCGAAGATGAGGCCAAAGTCATGGCTTTGGCGGCAATTGATAAATTACGCTATTCAGGCAATGAGTATTATTTCAGTATTGATACTCAAGGGACGATGATCCAACATGCTTTTGCTAAGCAATTAGTGAATACCAAGGTATTAGCAATGCAAGATCCAAATGGCGTTAAGCTGTTTGAACAAATGATCCTACGTACCGAACAGCAGGATTCGGCACGAGTAGATTATATGTGGAACAAACCACAACAGGAACAACCCAGTCCAAAAATGTCAGTGGTCAAGCGTTTTAGACCCTGGGGATGGATTATCGGGACGGGTATCTATGTCGATGACATTCAAAATGATAAAAACCAATTTATTACGCAATACTTATTGTTATTGGCACTGGTTTGGCTGCCAGTCATCTTACTGCTGTTTTTTATCATTCGCAGTATTTCAGGGCCAATGATTGAAACCATTAGTGCGTTTAAAAACATTGCCAAGGGCGAGGGGGACTTGACCTTACGTTTGTCTGAAGAGGGTAATGATGAACTCAAACAAATCGCACATCATTTCAATGCCTTTATTGATAAAATCCAGAAAGTCATTATTTCTGTCAGCCATTCGGTTGATGAATCGAGTCGCTTAGCACAAAATATGTCGACGATTGCACAACAGGCCAATCAAATTTCATCCAATGTGCAAGCCGAAACTGAGAATGTGGCAACCGCGATAAATGAAATGTCGATGACCGCATCAGAAGTGGCTTCTAATGCGCAACTGGCAGCAGACAGTACCCACCATGCTGATAAAGAGGCAGACAAATCTGCTAACGTTGTTGATAATGCAATGAAAAAAATATCTGAATTATCCAGTGAATTAGCCGCGACAGAAGAGGTTGCTAAAGGCTTACAAGTAAGTTCAAGTAAGATTGGTCAAATTCTGGATGTGATTGTGGGAATAGCAGATCAAACTAATTTGTTAGCGTTGAATGCTGCCATCGAAGCCGCTAGAGCAGGTGAGGCTGGTCGTGGTTTTGCTGTTGTTGCTGATGAAGTTCGAACGCTTGCTAGCCGAACTCAAGCTTCAACAAGTGAAATTAATCTTATCATCGACGCAATCAGAAGTGCCATTGACAGTGTTAATGCTTCTGTTGCTAGGGCTAAAGTTAAATCATCTGAAACGGTCAATGAAACTCAACAAGTTGTAGTTGCGCTTGAAAATATTAAGTCTTCAATTGAGCAAATATCGCAAATGAATGTTCAAATAGCAGCAGCCACAGACGAGCAAAGCACTGTTATTGGCGAACTGAATATGAATATTACTCGCATCAATGATATGTCGTTAGAAAACCGAACTCAGAATGAGCTCATTAATAAAGGCAGTATAGGTATCGAACAAGGTGCAATTCAGTTACATCAACTTGTGGATCAATTTAAAGTAAAATAGCCCACTGATAGTCAGGTTGATTAATTCAATTAGCCTGACTAGCTTCCGTTAGCGATAATCAACGATGTCTAAATGTTCTCTATCTCACTGAATCTCTCATTTACTATCTACAGTATTTTTAGTTAAATTAAGACTGTTACTCGTATGACAAGCACCAAGCGAAAACACCTTGTGAGCAAATCACATAACAAGTTTAATATTGCAGAATGAGAATAAATTCATTTTCTTTACGAAGTTGATTCAATTAGTTAATCGTTATTAACGTGATATTTGCACCATTATATTGATGACATCTTGATATGAGATATTGTACTGGCGTGAGAGGTTAATAATTTTAGTTTTATAAGTTTGAATATGCTCTTGTTTAAGCAGGTTTACTTGTTTTTGCTCAACAATGGTATTTACCGTGTCTTGCAAAATTAATAAACGGCGCAGGCTAAAATCTAACGACTCAATATACGCTGTCATTTGCTGCTTATTACGGGCATTTTCAAGGTTTGTGGTTGTGCGTTGTTCGAAATCTAGCTCATCAAACGCATCCATCATTTTCTGTAAATTTAAATCTTCACTCATAAGTATGATTTTCTACGTTATTTTTAGAAATTATATTCATTTTTATTGAATAAGTCACTCTTTTACTTGATTTGTGGATGTGTTGATATACTAAGTTAACGATACTTTCTGAGTGTAATAATATATCGTTAACAATACTTTCTGAGTGTAATAATATATCGTTAACAATACTTGTTGAATATACTCATTCTCGGTAACCTAAGATTTTGATCTACAAGGAGGAGTCATGTTAGATCTATTGCCAGACTTATTTGATCACTACCCTGAACAATTGACGTTGTTGTCAAATCCATGGAAAGCATTTGGTGCAAAATCGATATTCTACGGTGAAGTCGTGACCGTTAAATGTTTTGAAGACAATTCAAAAGTAAAATCTGAATTAGCCAAAAAGGGTCACGGTAAAGTATTAGTTGTTGACGGTGGTGGCTCAACAAGACGAGCATTGCTTGGTGACATGATAGCCTTAAATGCATGCGATAATGGTTGGGAAGGTATTATCATCAATGGTTGTATTCGCGACGCTGGAACCATCAACACTATGCTAATTGGTGTGCAAGCTTTAGGCACTAATCCCATTAAAACAGACAAAAAAGACGTAGGTGAGGTCAATGTCACAATCGAGATTGCTGGCATCAGTATTTTTCCTGGAATGATGATCTACGCTGATTTAAATGGTGTTGCTGTCAGTAGGCAGGCACTGGATTTAGCTATTTTAGCTTAAAGTAGCGACAGACAAGGAAGCAAAAATGAAAGTAGTAAAGTGGTTGTTAGCGATAGTGCTAACCATAGTGGTCGGTATAACCGTCTACCTCACAATGTTTTTCGATTTAAATAATTTTAAACCGCAAATTGTTGATGCGGTAAAAAAACAAACTGGCCGTGACTTACAAATCAGCCAAGATTTAAGCTGGAGCGTGTTTCCATCTTTAGGCATCAAGCTCGGGGGCATTTCGTTATCGAACCCAAATGGGTTTACGCCCGCTTCGATGCTTGATGTTAATGAGGCCGTGGCCAATGTGGCGTTGATGCCATTGTTTAGCCAACAAATTGAAGTTGATTTATTAAAGCTAGATGGCTTAACACTTAACTTAGTCACTCAAAAAGACGGCAAGACTAGTTTTGATGGTTTGACTGCTGAAACATCGGCAGAAAAACCACAATCAACCTCAAGCAATTCAGAGGCAATGTCTTTACAGACGTTAGATATTGGCGGTATTGAACTTACCAATACGAATATCAATATTATTGATATGGCCAGCAATACGACTCAAACTTTCAGTCTAAAAAGTTTTACTTTAGGACAGTTCAGCCTAGGACAATTCGCTGATTTTGCTTACGAGTTTTCAGCGACACTGCCTGATATGCAGTTAGCGTCATCTGGACAAGGCAAAATTAAAGTCGACCAAGCATTACAGAATGTCACGATTAATGATTTTGACATGGTGCATAAAGCCCAAGGCGATAGTTTGCCAGGCAAAGCGATTACCGCTGAGCTGAGTACACAAATGAAGATGGCATTAGATGCAAAAACCATTGAGCTGCAATTGACTAAAATGTCAGCTATGGACTTAGCCGCCACTGGCGATATTAAGATCAACTATGGTAATAGCATTCCTAAAATTGCGATGAATCTTGATGTTGGTGATATTGATGTCGATGCATTACTGCCAAAGCAAGAAGGCGATGCCAAAGAAAATGAGGCAACTCCCGAAACTTCACCAAGCAAAGAACCTGATTTGTCGGGATTAAAGAGTGTCGATTTAACCCTAAACTTAACCGCTAAATCAATTAAAGTCAGTAATATGCTAACGCAAAATTGGCAAATGAAAATGGCCGTTAATAAAGGCGTATTAACGTTGTCGTCGCTGACTGCCGATTTATATGAAGGTAAGCTAGCACTTAGCGCTAAGCTTGATGGTCGTAAAGCGGTACCAACTTATGTGTTTGATAAAAAGTTGACTGGGGTGCAAATTCGTCCGTTATTAACCGATGCCGCTGAAGTAGATTTGCTTTCTGGAACAGCGAGTTTTGAAGTTAAAGGTAGTGGTGCCAGTTTGATTGTCGATAATCTTAAAAACAATCTTAATGCCGTGGGTAAGTTTGAAGTAGCAGATGGATCATTGTATGGAGTTAACATTCCACAGATGATCCGTAGCGCACAGCAAAAGCTGAAAGGTGATTTATCGGCGGATAAGAAAGAAGAGTTGAAAACCGATTTTACCAGTTTAACGGGAAGTTTCACCATGAAAGATGCTGTTGTAACTAACCCTGATTTAGCGATGGCTTCACCGTTAATTCGCTTAAATGGTAAAGGTACGGCAAACATTGCTACTGAAGCGTTAGATTACACCTTAACAACCAGTGTCGTTGGGTCATTATCAGGACAAGGCGAAGCTGCTGATGAGTCTCTTAAAGGTATCGACATTCCGTTAACTATTAAAGGTACTTTCCAAGAGCCTAAGTTTGGCATTGATACCAAAGCGTTATTGGAAGGCCAATTTAAAGATGAAGCAGATAAAGCCAAAGAAAAGCTAAAAGAAGGATTGTTTAAGAAGCTTGGAATTTAAATCATCCATTAATAACAAAGGCTGTAGATGATTCGATATGAGGACTACAGCCTTGTCCAAAGCGGCTTTTGTTACTGCTATATGGTATGCAGTTAACTAACCTCAACTCGTGTTAAGAAGTGGGATATGTGAGTCGAAATGACAATATTCGGCCTATTTTATATCAAACTTGTCTTTTGTTTTGCTAATAAGGCAAATTGGTACGTCAATAGCTAGCCTATTGCAAGTCAATGCAACACAGTTAGCGATACAAAGGACTGTTTGATAAACGTTTATTATCCCAGTTGAGGTTAACTAGGTTAAAAATGGATAGTAATGTGCTGTAATGGCAGTATGGTTAGCCTAATCAAATTATTGAACACTGCGAAACAGTTGATTTATTAATGTTATGCCATAAAAAACGGACAAGTAATAACTTGTCCGTTTTTTATGGCTGAATTTAACTGAGTATTTAATTCATACCAATAGCGATTCTAATACCAATAACCTTTGTTGAGTTACAGTCCCTTATAGGCAAAGCTAACTAGCTATTGGTCACAATCAGTTTCAGTATCTGTCCAGGTTGGATCAATTTACTATTTTGTAAACTGTTCCATTCGATTAACTCTGCAACGGTAACCTTATATTTAAGTGCTATACGCGCTAAAGAGTCACCTGATTGGACGCGATAGCTAACCGTTTTATCATTGCTTGCAGTGTTAATGGCGACTTCATTAGGAAAAATAACTAATGATTTACCGATGGCTAACGTGGATTGTTTTTTAAGATTATTCCATTTCATTAATTGTGCGACAGTCACTTGCTGTGACTGCGCTATCTTCCATAATGAATCACCAGATTTAATGATATAAGCTTGCTTGTTTGGGCTTGATTTGACCACCGTTTTGCGTGCCAGTACTTGGTCTGCGGTCATGGTGGCTAAATCTGGATCTTTTGCCGCAACAGGAATAATTAAAAATCGACCAGCAATAATATTATTGCCTTTAATACCGTTACTGCTTCTTATTAATGTAGCCGTGGTTTCAAATTGGTCGGCAATTTCACTGATGCTATCACCAGACTTAATTTTATAACGAACCCAGTTAATACGGGAGTTTGGTTCAATAGTGGCTAATGCTCGTTTAAAGGATGCCGCTTTATCACTAGGCACAATCAATTGATGTGGACCTTGTGGGGCTGTTGCCCAGCGCTTTAAACCTGGATTAATCGCTTTTAAATCATTTATGTCAATTTGAGCCAAATCAGCCGCTAAATTAATGTCGAGTTGGCTTTCAATATCGACTACCTCTATTTGAGGTGAGTTATCTATAGGCGTTAAATTGATGCCGTACTTATCTGCATGTTTAATGACATCTGCCAATGCTAATAACTGGGGGACATAGTGAGCGGTTTCTCTTGGCAGCGATAATGACCAGAAATCTGTCGATTTTCCGCGGGCTTGGTTATGTTTTATGGCATTGAATATTCGACCTTCACCAGAGTTATAAGCGGCAATGGTATATAACCAATTGTGATCCATTTTGGCGTAAAGGTATTCCATTAAATCTAAAGCTGCTTTTGTCGATGAGGCAACATCACGGCGTCCGTCATACCACCAATTTGTCTTTACGCCAAACGACATGGCCGTTGGTGAGGTTAATTGCCATAAACCCGATGCATCACTTGGTGAATGGGCTAGTGGGTCAAAACCACTTTCAACAATAGGCAGCAATGCTAGCTCTAAAGGTAAATTGCGTTTTTTTAACTGTTCAACAATGTAATACAGATATGGCTGAGCACGTTGAGTCACGATTTCTAAATGCATAGGATTATCGATGTACCATTGGCGGTACTGAGCAACCAAAGCATTATCGACAACAGGAAAGCGCATTTGGTTGCTGATCCTGAGCCATAAATCGTTAACTTGAGCAACTTGTTCTTCAATTTGCTCAAGGGTTACGGTCGCTGATTTTTTGTTTTTAGCGTTAGCTGTAACAGTCTGGGTTGTACTATCAGAACTTGGCTCTGCAGTATGGAGTGTCTGGCACCCCGTTATAGCCAGCATACTGCCAGCTATAATAATCAAGTTTGCTTTCATTTGAAGATACACTTCCTCAAGTTCTCAGGGCGTAAAAAAAAGGGCGAACATACCAAATGCCTATGAGACTCTTTTGGACATGCTTTAGTTCAGTTTGGCATTGTAGATTAAATTATTTGGCATGTCTTATTAAAGTGTTTTCATGTTAATCTAAAATTGATTTTTCCATTCCCTTAATAATGTAAATGTCTGAATATCATCTATATTCGCTATTTTGTATTCTGTTGATATTGCGACTTGAGTCTCATTTATATGACAACGTAGGAACGGGTTTATGGCTTTTTCTGTCGCGATTGTGCTAGGGATGGTTGGTATGTTTTGTGAGCGTAATTGATTAACTTTATGGGCATAATCAATCAACTGTAAATTATTGGGTGTGACATGTAAGGCGAAATTAAGGTTGGATTGTGTGTATTCATGAGCACAGAAAACTTGGGTTTGGTCGGGTAAGTTTGCCAACACGGTCAACGATTGCAGCATTTGCGTCGGAGTGCCTTCGAATAACCGTCCACATCCGCCACTGAATAAGGTGTCGCCACAAAATAATTTATCATCAATATAGTAGGCAATATGACCTAAAGTATGTCCTGGTACGGCTATCACCTGAGTAAGCCCTAAATGAGGTATCTCAATATTTATATCCGATGTAACTGTTAATGGGTGGGTTAAACCATCGATACGTTCGTTACTCGGACCATAAACAATAAGACTATTGTTGAAGTGCTGTTGCAGTTGTTTTATACCGCCAGTGTGGTCGCTGTGGTGGTGGGTAATGAGAATACCGACTAAGTTAAGTTCTGTGGTGGCTAAATAATCGATAACACTTTGGCCACAGCCTGGATCAACTACGTAAGCATCAAGGCTACTTGTTTGATGAATTAACCAAAGGTAGTTGTCATTAAAAGCTGGAATGGCGTGAACGTTAAGCATAATCTGACTCGAGTGATGATTGACTATCTGTTAGGGTAACGGATATCGTTAAATAACTTCAAGTGAAGTTATTCTGAAAGTATCAATGATGGTTAGCTGAACATCAAACAAGCTATGGTAAAGTTGATGGGTTGAGAAAATATGACATTTTTGCAAAGTATTAGTTGGCGGGCTCCATGTTAAAACCCCTTATTTGGCAAGATTTGCCTTTTGGTGAATTATTGCAAGCTGAGATTGAAGCTAAATTAGCCCCTTGGTGGCCGCGAATATTTGGCTATCATTTTCTTAAAGCCGGGGCGTTAAGTAGCCAGTTAAACAGTTTACATTGCAACATCGCACGACATTTTTCTGTCTATGACGGCTCAGATGCGAATATTCAGGCTGATCCGCATCATTTACCCGTACAACAAAGTGCAATTGATGCGGTGTTAAGTTGTTTTCTATTAGAATTTGAATCTGATCCTTATCAAATTTTACGAGAGTTCGACCGAGTGCTCATCAGCAGTGGTTATATTTTTATTGTCGGCTTTAATCCCATCAGTCCAGCTTTTATAGGCAAAATCTTGCCAAAATATCAAACTAAATTACCTTGGAACGGGCAGTTTTTTATGCCATCAAGGGTAAAAGATTGGCTTGGGTTACTGGGATATAAAGTATTAGCAGATGAACGGTTAATGTACCATTCGTTATTAGGCCAACGCGGGGTCAGCACACCTAATCAACCGAGCAAGCCTCAACAAGCACCATTGTGGCAAAAAAGTATCGCTAACTGGCTACCTAGTACCGGCAGTGTTTACTTAATTGTGGCTCGCAAAATGACGACTCCACTTACACCGATTAAAGATAAGTCGAAGGTAAAAGCACCCAACTGGTCAACGGCGCCATCGGCTGGCCGTAACGGATTAACTCATACTCCGAGTATTGAGACCCAGACATTGAACCGTTCAAAATCATAAAAATAACCTCCGCTCGGTTTAAGATATGAAGTCCGAAAGCCAACACCTGAATATTTGAACTATTTTCATATCAATATGCCATTTTGTACTAACAGGGCTGATTGACGAGTCAATATCTAGCTTATTGCAGGTCAGTGCAACCCTGTTAGCATGGCAAAGAACAGTTTGATAACTGTGATCATCCAGCGCGAAGGTTAAATAACTAAAACCGAATTATTCAGGATTATAACCAGTATCAACTTGTTGAGGTTTAGCTTCGGCTGCTTTGCGTGCCAATACGTCGCAACGTTCATTTTCAATATGGCCTGCATGGCCTTTTACCCAGTGCCAGTCAATCTTGTGTAATTGACTTACCGCATCTAGACGCTTCCATAAATCGACGTTTTTGACCGGTTGTTTAGTTGAGGTTATCCAGCCTTTTTTCTTCCAACCATGGATCCAAGTCATAATACCTTGGCGCATATACTGGCTATCGCTGGTTAAAATAATATTACAGGGTTCGTATAACGTTTCTAACGCGATAATTGGGGCTAAAAGTTCCATACGATTATTGGTTGTTAATGAGAATCCATCGGCGATTTCATGTTGCTGATGTTTATATTTCATTACCACGCCATAACCGCCAGGTCCTGGATTTCCTAAGCAAGAGCCATCAGTAAAAATATACAGCTGTTTGAGTTCGGCCATCAAGTTGTTACCATAGCGAAATATTCGCGCCAGTATACTCAATTTATACAAAGGCGAGGGCTGAATGAGTAAAAAATATGAACATTATTTCTAGTGCAAGTCGTCAAGTGATCCTCGATACCGAAACTACCGGTATGAACCAAGCGGGTGGACCTATTTATGTGGGCCATCGCATTATTGAAATTGGTTGTGTTGAAGTGATTAATCGTCGCTTAACAGGTCGAACGTATCACCAATATATTAATCCTGGTCAAGCGATTGATGAAGAGGCAATTCAAGTTCACGGTATTACCAATGACCGTGTGGCCAACGAACCGCGTTTTCATCAAATAGCCAAAGATTTTATCGATTTTATCGATGGTGCTGAAATTGTCGCTCATAACGCCAACTTCGATGTGAGCTTTATGGACCATGAGTTTTCAAAACTCAATCCAATTGGGCCTAAAACCAAAGAAATTTGCAGTATTCTCGACAGTTTGGCCATTGCCAAACGTCTGCATCCAGGCCAAAAAAACAATCTAGATGCATTGTGTCGACGTTATGGTATCGATAATGGCCGCCGCACTTATCACGGCGCATTACTCGATGCGGAAATTCTTGCTGATGTTTATTTAATCATGACTGGTGGACAAATTAAGTTTAATTTGTCTAATGAAAAAGCGGGTCAAGAAGGTGGCGGAATTAAAAATATCGATCCTTCGGCGTTTAATCTTAAAGTCGTTGGTGCATCTGCCGATGAAATACTATTACACGAACAACGACTTGACCTCATTGCGAAGTCAGGTAAATGTCTCTGGAGAGGGTAAACCAACCTTTATGAGTGCTACTCGCGCCGGTTATCTTGCTATTCTTTGTTTATTGTTGCTGAGTCTTATCTTAGCGTGGCAACCTAATGCCCAGGCTGCAGTGGTCAATGCATCGCAAGCAGCAGAACTTAAAAATCGTTTTCGAATCGATCACATGGTCGATCATTTAACGTTGGTTATCCAACGAAGCTATGGTTCCGCCCCTGTCGTGGTCATTTTACCTGATGGCAGTAAATGGTACTCAAATCGTCATCCTCAAACGGTAAAATGGGTAGACGGTATTGCTGCTGATATGATTTATATCGAAAAACCAATGCCAGGGCCTTGGCAGTTATTGGGAAGTGTGGTTGAAGGGTCGACAATAAAAAAAATATCTGCATTAGACATTGCAGTGCAACCGTTACCGCAACCACTTTATCAGGGCGAAAGGTTGAAAGTAACAGCAAGACTCTTGGGTGATAATTTAACCATGAGAATGCCGGGTTTGGAGTATATGGTTGAATGGACTGCTCGGTTTGCGAGTGAGCATCTTCCTACTGACGATAACTTTGCAACGGGCACTATTATTGTCGGTGCCTATAAAGACAATGGTGAATTGTTAGACGAAGCCCCTGATGATGGCATCTTTACCGGAAACCATAATTTACAACAACCTACCGGTCATTATGTACTGAATGTTACTGCCCGAAATAATATATTTGAGCGTGAATATGTGATGCCGTTTGCTTTATCGCCACAACCAATTACAGTCAAAATGGTGCCTAATAGTGATCCATTAAAAGGCATATGGCAGATACAATTAACCGTTGATGAATCTGTGGTGAAATTAGCAGAAACGCATTTTGAGTTTGATTTAGTCGGCCCTGCAGGATTGTTGCTGCCTATCACCTTGCAAACCATGACCAGTGCAGATCAAATATTATACTTACCTAAAGTGACTGAGTTTGGCAGTTATCGTGTTAAAGGCAGTGCGGTTTCTACGACGGTTGATGGCCGAGAAATTGTGCTCAATTTACCTGAAATGTTTTTTAATTTAGTAGAGCCGCCAGCTCCACCTCCATCAGTTGAAGAACTTGCTGAAAAAGCGGCCATTCAAGCAGAAATTGAAGAGAAAGTAGCTAAAGACGATGCAATGTTCTGGATTATTACCATTAATGGCGTACTCTTTTTTGTTGGTATTATCGGTTTGGTTATATGGCGTAAAAAACAAACGCTGGCAAAGGCGATGGCTGCGGCGGAAGAAAGGTTAAAGCAAAACCCCGTTAATGAGGATAAACCTAAAGACAGTATTCTAGAAAGCGTCGACCTAGATGATATTGATTTAAGTATGCCTGATGACAAAAACTAACCCACGGAAGTGAGTGCTTTTTGTACTAAAACTTGATAGTTGTACGTTTTTTAACTAAATGAGCAAAAACAATTAAAAAACTGTTGACGATTAATTATCACAACTTTATTATTCATCGCACTTGTGTGGAGCGGTAGTTCAGTTGGTTAGAATACCGGCCTGTCACGCCGGGGGTCGCGGGTTCGAGTCCCGTCCGCTCCGCCATTCAAGTGACTGTTTACACTTAATAAAACAGATAATATTTATACTATTGTTAGTTTTATTAAGTGTATACAAACCGTTTTGGAGCGGTAGTTCAGTTGGTTAGAATACCGGCCTGTCACGCCGGGGGTCGCGGGTTCGAGTCCCGTCCGCTCCGCCAAATAAGAAAAAAGCCTCTACAGTAATGTAGGGGCTTTTTTATTATGAAAAATCAAAAGATTTGGTTTTTTTACTTAGCCAGAAACCAGCCATATGAGCTAATGTTAGTGTATTTATGTAATTCCATCGCAGATCAATAGAATCCGGCCAATCACGCCGTAGGTCGCGGGTTCACAGTTTCAACATTAGCGTCCGCTCCGCCAAATAAGATGAAAGCCTCTACAGCAATGTAGGGACTTTTTTCTGTTCAAAAATTAACAGAATTGGTTATTCAGACTAGGATGCAATACCTACTAGATTATCAAATGTCAGCGCATTAATGTTATTCCATCGCAGAACAATGGAAACCGGTCTGTCACGCCGGAGGTCGCGGGTTCACTGTTTCAACATCAGCGTCTGCTTCGCCAAATAAGACAAAAGCCTCTACAGCAATGTAGAGGCTTTTGTCTATCTTAACATCAGCAGAACTGCCGTTTCAGGTTAGCCAATAATGTGGTAATTATTACAGGGCATCGGCTTATTACTTATAGCTGGTTAACTAGAATACGTAACTGACATTGAGCTCCAGTGAGCGACCCGAACCGGCTATTTGTTGAAAACCGTTACTGCTGTCAGCCTTATATTCAGCGATACTGACACCCCCCAGAGGCAGTTGATAATACTCATCCAGTAGATTTTTCACTGCAATGGTCATTGTGGCATCATGCCATTGGATACTACTGCTTAAATTAAGCAGTGAATAACTATCAGTTGTGTTTTCTAAACGCTGTTCATCAACGCGATCTTTACTTGCAACCCATTGCCAACTGAACCTATTTTGCCAATCACCTAGCTGTTGTTGTAAAGCTAGCTCTGTTTGCAAAGGTTTTATTTGATACAGCGGTTGGTCATTGTCATCTCTTTCGCCGCGAGTTGCGTTGATGTTAGCGTTAAAGAGCCATTTACCAGTGTCATTGTCTGCTAGTTGATATTCAGCATCTATGCGTGCACCAAACAAGTTAGCGTCCACATTTGTAAACTGTAAAATATGACGACTATTACTATCGATGCTTGTGCGATTAAAACTGCTGACCACATTGGCATCAATAAAATCGTTAATGCTGCTGTACCAAGCTGTTGCACTAAATGCTAAATCATCTTGTACTAGCTTGTAAGCCATACTCAATGTATGTGCAGTTTCTGCACTAAGGTCTGGGTTGCCTATATAGCCGTTTGCATCGCCATACCAGCCAATCATCGTTGTGGCCATGGTGCTTTGGCCCCAACTGTATCGCTCATATAAATTGGGTGCGCGGTTCTTTTGGGCTAAACCAAGCTCTATCACTTCAGTATCGCTGAGTTGATAGCGAGCAAGAAGGGTCGCATCGATGTTATTGTCATTGCGCTTTCGATATAGGCTATTAAATTCATCTGCGGCTATGGCATTAACATTGGTCATGCCCATCATGCTCATGGTGTTATAAGGCTGAACCTCACCTGTGCTGGTTGATACGTATTCATAACGAACACCTGCAGACAGCCACCAACCTGTATTAAGTGCTTGTTGCCACTCGCCATAAAGAGCTGCACGTTGGCGTTCGCCACCATTAATATTGACATAGTCATTGGGACCCATCATGGCTGAACCTTCAATCGCAGGCCATGTATCATCAAGTTGATAAACATAATATTCTTGGCCAATTAATAAGGTGCTGTCTGAGCTCATTGGTAGCTGCCAATGCAGTTGGTAACTGTAATCTTTACCCTTAGTTTTCATTGGCATCATGCCGGTTTTTTCATCGGTAAAGAAGCCCATTTGATGCTCTACATTGTGCCAGTTTGCTTGGGCTGTGAACTCGCCTTCGTTTTCAAGTGTTCGTTGATAACGTACTAATGCGCCATAACTGTCATTATTCGTCATGTCCATATACTGGTTTGCAAAACCTTGAAAGGGGATATGTTGATGAGTCAGTTTGACAGCAACTTGTTGAATGTCATCTTGCCAAGCAGCGGTTAATGCATGATTTTGTGATTGGTATAAAGTGTCTAGTACTTTATCACCATGGGCATCTGTATAGCTGTTTGCATCTTCAAATGATCCTTGGTAATTAAAGCTTAATGTTTTACTAGCAACAGTGGCATTTACACCTGCGAGAATGGCGTCATTGGTGCTTCGATAACCGCTAGATATGTTACCACTTTGCCATGTCACTGTGTCGCTATCGGTAAATACAGGGGTTAAGCTAGTGACGTTAATTACGCCTGCAATGTTATCGCCACCGGCGCTCACCGGAGAGACTCCAGCAACCACTTGGGTCGAACTAATTTGATTGGCTGACACATATGAAAGTGGCGGGTTCATCTGGTTTGCACATGATGAGGTAATGTCGCTGCCATCAATGAGCACTTTGATCCGATCACCCATCATGCCATTTAAAATCGGTAATGCAGATACGCCACCCGCTTCAGAAAAATCTACACCTTGTTTATTTAATAAGTTTTGGGCAGAACCGAGTAAATCGTTATTGGCCGCTTGTCCATGTACTTCAACCCGCTCAATGCCTTCACTATTTCGCTTATCATACTGTTCAGCCATCACTGGTTGCGTAATAGCAAACATTATAGCCAATGCAATTGATGAGTAAACCCATGGGGAATTAGTATTTAATTTAATGGTTTGCATTACTTTATTTGTCAATGTCATCACCTTTATTGTTATTTTATCAACCTTTGATGAATATATTTCAAAGGTGTTTATTAGTCTGTTAAATTATAACCTGCTAATAAATATGATGAATGCGACATAGTGTCGCACCTTGATGAATAGCTGTCTGTGGTGATGAATGAATCATGGAGATATCAATGACACTGCATCAGTTTCTGACATGTGGATTGATGACTTTTGTATGAAATGATTATTTTAGTGCTTGTTATTTAGCGACAAGCTTGCTTATACTGCGTGACATCTTGTCGGAGTGCCATTATGGCTGAGACCGTTTATTCGGGATCCGTTGAACCTGATCAGGCTAGAACCTGCGAAGGAAACAAGCGTAATAATCATGATTATTGGGACTATAAATAACGTATTAACACGATTGTAATTGGACGTTTACCTCCGAGTTTTTTATCGGTTTATATTCCAGTTACGTTATTACATTAGTATTTTTCTATGTGATTATTGACGTAAGCAATAGCTTTTTTATTGTTTACTGCTGCTATCAACACCTCTCCAGACAAGCAACTCTACTCTTAATATTGAGGTTGCTAATGTCAAATCCAAACCGTCGTCAAACTCGAGCTAACGCTCAACAATTTATTGATACCCTTAAACCGTTACAACATCCTAACTCGGAAAAAGTCTATTTAGCGGGTAGTCGTGCTGATATCAACGTCGCTATGCGTCAAGTTAATCAAACTGATACCGTTATTGGTGGTACCGACGCTGCACCCATTAAACAAGCCAATCCACCAATCATGGTTTATGACTGCGCGGGTGCTTATTCTGATCCCCTTGCCGATATTAATGTGCGTGAAGGCTTACCTAAAATCCGTCAAGCATGGATTGATGAGCGACAAGATACTGAGCAATTAACGGGTGCAAGTTCGGGTTTTACCCAACAGCGGCTGGCCGACGATGGACTCGATCATTTACGCTTTGACGCCTTAGTCGCGCCTAAACGTGCCAAGAAGGGCAAATGCGTGACCCAAATGTATTATGCACGCCAAGGTATTATTACCCCTGAAATGGAATACATTGCCATTCGTGAAAACATGGCTCGCGCTGAAGTAACCGATAGCGTGTTGACTCAAAAAGCCCCTGGTGAGGATTTTGGTGCGCATATTGGGCAACTTATCACTCCTGAGTTTGTCCGCGATGAAGTCGCCCGAGGTCGAGCGATTATTCCGCTGAATATTAACCATCCTGAAACTGAACCTATGATTATTGGGCGTAATTTTTTAGTGAAGGTGAATGCCAATATTGGTAATTCGGCGGTGACATCTTCGATTGAAGAAGAAGTTGAAAAACTGGTGTGGTCAACCCGTTGGGGCGCCGATACGGTCATGGATTTGTCGACTGGACGTTATATTCATGAAACGCGTGAGTGGCTTATCCGTAATTCGCCTGTGCCAATTGGTACCGTGCCTATTTATCAAGCATTAGAAAAGGTTAATGGCGTTGCCGAAGACCTCAGTTGGGCGGTATTTAGAGATACATTGATTGAACAAGCCGAGCAGGGCGTAGACTATTTTACGATTCATGCTGGGGTGTTATTGCGTTATGTCCCCATGACAGCCAAACGCCTTACCGGTATTGTGTCGCGTGGCGGTTCAATTATGGCTAAGTGGTGTTTAAGTCACCATCAAGAAAGTTTCTTATATGAACACTTTCGCGATATTTGCCAAATTTGCGCCCAATACGATGTGTCGTTGTCGTTAGGGGATGGTATGCGCCCAGGTTCAATTGCCGATGCCAATGATGAAGCGCAATTTGCGGAATTAGAAACCTTAGGTGAATTGGTCAAAATTGCATGGGAATACGATGTGCAGACCATCATCGAAGGCCCAGGTCATGTGCCAATGCAATTGATTAAAGTCAATATGGAAAAGCAATTGGCCCTTTGTGATGAAGCGCCATTTTATACCTTAGGCCCACAAACAACCGATATTGCCCCAGGTTATGATCACTTCACTTCAGGTATCGGTGCAGCCATGATGGCTTGGTACGGCGTGGCGATGTTGTGTTACGTCACCCCTAAAGAACACTTAGGTTTGCCTAACAAAGAAGATGTAAAACAAGGCTTAATTGCTTACAAGATTGCTGCCCATGCTGCTGATGTCGCTAAAGGTCATCCTGGTGCACAAGTACGTGATAATGCATTATCAAAAGCCCGCTTTGAATTCCGTTGGGAAGATCAATATAACCTAGGTCTTGATCCTGATACGGCTCGTGCTTACCACGATGAGTCGTTACCACAAGAATCAGCCAAAGTGGCTCATTTTTGTTCAATGTGTGGGCCTAAATTCTGTTCGATGAAAATAACCCACGAAGTGCGTGAATATGCCGCGAATCTTGAACAAGCTGAAGCACTTAAGATTGAAGTCTCTTCCGTTAGTGCTTATCAAGCTCTACATACGACTCAAGCCATAAATCCGTCCGAAGCGATGGCGCAAAAGTCGGCAGAGTTCAAAGCGTCGGGCTCGGCGCTTTATCACGACGTCAAACCAGCAGCACAAGTTGATACCAACTTAGCGGTAGAGGTTGAATAATCGCCATGAATTCATCGACATTTGTCAGTGAATCCATAACGCAAATCCCACCCATTGTCTGGACCATAGCCGGTTCAGACAGTGGTGGTGGTGCGGGGATTCAAGCTGATTTATTAACTATGCAAGACTTGTCGTGTCACGGGTGTAGCGTAATAACCACAGTAACTGCGCAAAACTCAGTCAGTGTGAGTCTTGTAGAAACCGTTTCTGAATCCATGTTGTTGGCTCAGTTCAGCAGTTTACTTGCCGATCTGCCGCCAGTGGCGATTAAAATTGGCCTGTTGGCATCCCAAGCACAGGTGGACATATTAGCTGGCTGTTTAGCTCAAATGCGTGTTATTCAGATGATGGTACCTTTTGTGGTGCTTGATCCTGTCATGGTCGCCAGTAGTGGTGCGCACTTTAATCCTATCGATCTCGATTTTAGCCCTCTCATTGGTTTAATTGATTTACTAACGCCTAATCAGCACGAATTGAAACGTTTATGTTCTCAGTATGCGTTAGCGCAAGATTGTGCTGATGTCGGCAGCAATGGTTCTCAGCAACAGCAAATGATCCGCGATGCCAAATTGTTATCCGATACATTTAAATGTCATGTGCTCGCTAAAGGCGGTGATGCTCAGTGGCAGCAACAGCAGGCGATAGATGTATATGTGAGTAAAAGCGTTAAAGGCGCCAGCCTTGCACACAGTCATGCGGTGTTTACGTTAAGTAGCCCGCGGATAGCAACGGCTAATAATCATGGCAGTGGTTGCACATTATCATCTGCAATAGCGTGTTTTATTGCCCATGAGTTCGTGATCCATGATGCTATTGTGCTGGCAAAAGCCTATGTCAATAAGGGACTCACTTTAGGTGTAAGCCTTGGCCAAGGACCTGGTGTATTAGCCCGTACTGGTTGGCCTGCTGATTTAGAAATGATGCCATCAATCAAGTTAGTCTCTTCTGACTATCGCGCTCAAGATCGGTTTAAGCCAGCTCCACTGAATGGTTTTAAAGCGCTGCATCAATCCTTGGGGATTTATCCTGTTTTAGATGATCTTGGAATATTAAAAAATGTCTTAAAAGCGGGCTGCAAGACGGTCCAATATCGTGCCAAGCTAGCGACTAATACCGATACCGATAATCGGCAACGATTAACACTCGAAGCGAATATCATTGAGGCCATCAAACTCGGTCGCGAATATCATGCTCAGTTGTTTATTAATGATCATTGGCAACTGGCGATTAAACACGGTGCTTTTGGGGTTCATTTAGGCCAAGAGGATTTGGTCATTGCAGATTTAACCGCGATAGCGGCAACAGGAATGGCGTTAGGGTTATCGAGTCACAGTTATTTTGAAGCCTTGTTAGCCCACCAATGTTCGCCTTCATATATTGCTCTTGGGCATATTTTTGCTACCACGACCAAGCAAATGCCTTCCGCGCCTCAAGGGCTCAGCAAACTTAAACGTTATGCCAGTTTATTTGCGCGCCATTATCCTACTGTTGCAATTGGCGGGATAAATCTAAATAACCTTGAGTTGATCGCTGAAACCGGCGTTGGTGATGCTGCTGTTGTTAGAGCGGTAACTATGGCTGACGATCCTGCAAAAGCGTATCGAGCCTTGCATCATAAATGGTTGCAGCTTACGCGGCCTTTAGCAAAAGCCTGTTCACCTCAGGAGGGAGTATGAATTCTCTATCTAGTCTGGATTACATTCAGTATTCACGCACCATGCTACTGGGTGATATTGGAGAAGCAGGGCAGCTTGCCATTATGAATAGCCCTGTAGTGATCATCGGTGTAGGAGGCTTAGGAAATGTAGTGGCGCATTATTTAGCTGCTGCGGGTGTTCAGCAAATACTGTTAATTGATCATGATGTGGTGGAATTATCCAATTTACCAAGGCAACTCCTGTTCAGGGCATCTGATATTGGCCAAGCAAAAGTCAACATTGCAAAAAGTGCACTGAGTGATGCTTACCCTCAAATCAATATCGACGTGTTAGCACAACCCATTACCTCAGCGCATTTTAATCAGCTTGTTAAACGATTTACGGTAAAACCTGTAGTGTTCGATTGCACAGATAATGTCAGTGCGAGGCAATTGATAAACCAACTGTGTGTACAGCATCAGTTAACCTTGGTTAGTGGTGCTATCAGTGCATATCAGGGGCAATTATTTTGTATTGATTTTTCCCACTCACATTCGCATTCATACAGCGGTTGCTATTGTTGTTTATATCCACTTGATACCCCCATTATGCAAAATTGTACTCAAGCAGGCGTGTTTGGGCCCGCCGTGGGCATTATAGCCAGTATGCAAGCGCTGGTGGGCCTGCAGCACATCTGCAATACCTTTACGAAATACGGTGTTTTACATCGATTTAATGCTCAGGATTTACGTTGGCAGTATGCCAACATGAGTCAAGACCCACAGTGTGAAGTGTGTCATCAATATCCATTTACTGATCATCAGGAGCGGTCTAATGACACAAACTGATCCCCATGGGGTAATAACTCTGCACCTCAATGGTGTCGAGCAACAAGTTCGGGCTAATTTAAACTTGGCTGAACTACTTATACTGAGTGATTTGCCCACTCAAGGAGTGGCCATTGTGGTCAACGATACTGTTGTGCCTCGAAGTCGTTGGATGCATGCAGTGTGTCAAGCCGATGACAATATCACCGTCTTTTCTGCCGTTGCTGGAGGTTAATGATGTTAACTATAGCCGATCATCAATTTTCGTCTCGGTTACTCACTGGAACGGGAAAATTTTCAAATCACAATACAATGTTACAAGCGATAGCAAGTTCTGGGTCGCAGTTAGTTACTTTAGCGATGAAGCGGATTGATTTAACTCGCGGCCATGACAACTTACTCGGTCCTTTGCAAAGTATGGGGGTTAAATTATTACCTAATACCGCTGGTGCGCGTAATGCCAAAGAAGCTATTTTTGCCGCTGAACTCGCTTATGAAATGTTGGGCACTAAATGGATTAAACTTGAAATTCATCCCGATCCTAAATACCTCATGCCCGATCCTATTGAAACATTAATAGCGGCTCAACACTTATGCGAACAAGGCTATGTTGTCATGCCTTATGTGCATGCCGATCCAGTCTTGTGCATGCGTTTAGAAGAAGTCGGTTGCGCTGCGGTGATGCCACTCGGCAGTCCAATAGGCAGTAATCAAGGATTAGCAACGGAAACATTCTTAAGCATTATTATCGAACAGGCTAATATTCCGGTAATAGTGGATGCCGGCATTGGTGCACCTTCACAAGCTTGCAGAGCTATGGAAATGGGCGCAGCTGCAGTATTGGTGAATACCGCGATTGCAAGTAGTGCCAATCCTCAGCAAATGGCTAAATGTTTTGCTGATGCTGTTGCCACTGGAAGACAAGCTTATCTTGCTGGATTAGGGGCCGTGAACAACCATGCTCACGCGACTAGTCCTTTGACCGGATTCTTGTCAGAACCAACAATCAATTCACTTGCAAAGTCTGTGAATAGTAAGGGGGGCTAGCATGACTTATTCAAGTGTATTTGCGCAATTAGCCCCCGATGCGTTATCGATGAAGTTGTATTCAACAACCGCCAAAGACGTAGAGCTGGCTTTGAAAAATCCAAGCGGTAATCTTGATAGCTTGTTGGCATTATTATCTCCTGCCGCAATGCCATACATTGAACCGATGGCGCAGCAAGCTGCTCAGCTGACTCGGCAGCGATTTGGTGCCAATATCGGCCTTTTCTTACCCTTATATTTATCAAACTTGTGCGCCAATGAGTGCGATTATTGTGGATTTAGTATGAGCAATAAGGTCAAGCGCAAAACTCTTACTCGTGATGAACTAGCAGCGGAAATGGCTATCATTAAACAACGTGGTTTTGATTCGATATTATTGGTGTCTGGCGAACACGAAACTAAAGTTGGAATGGAGTATTTTGAGTCGGTGCTACCGTTAGTTAGCAGGGCTTTTAATTACGTGGCAATGGAAGTTCAACCATTGGAGACTGATCAGTATCAGCGTCTTGGCAAACTAGGTGTTGATGCCGTTATGGTATACCAAGAAACCTATCGTGCTCATACTTATGCTCAGCATCATACTCGCGGTAAAAAACAAGATTTTATCTATCGCTTAGATACCCCTGATCGAGTGGCAAAATCGGGTATCGATAAAATTGGCCTCGGGGTATTACTTGGGTTAGATGATTGGCGCTTAGATGCATTACTTATGGGCTTTCATCTAGATTACTTGGAAAATACCTACTGGCGCAGTCGCTACAGTATTTCACTACCTCGTTTACGTCCATGTACTGGCGGCATTACACCGAAAGTTGAATTAACCGATGCAGGATTAGTACAAATGATCTGTGCATTTAGGTTGTTTAACCCCCAGCTTGAAATCAGTTTATCCACGCGAGAGTTACCATCATTAAGGGATAATTTACTCCCTTTAGGAATTACCCACATGAGTGCTGGAAGCTCTACTCAACCAGGCGGTTATATGGCGCCAGACAGCCAACTTGATCAATTTGAAATCAGTGATAACCGTCCAGTAGAGCAAGTTGTTGAACAAATGAAGCGACGAGGAATTAATCCAGTATGGAAAGATTGGGAGATGGGTTGGGTTAACAGCTAACTTTTGTTTGAAAACTGTACATATTAGTCGGTTTAGGCCATAATAAATCGACTTTTTTAAAATCAGGAGCAGTATTATGCAAGTTCAATCAGCCTATGCGTCAGGTATGCAGGGATTGCAGAGTGCTCAACAAGGTTTAGCGCAAGCAACAACATCTGTTGCCACTCCAGATCAACAAAAACCTGCGGTGCCAAATACATCGGCACAAGATACTGTGACCTTAAGTTCTCGTGCTGTTGGGCAAACTGACACCACATCTGCTTTAGTGTCTGCGACTGAATCATCCAACCAAGCTCAAGCATCTGCTAAAGTGATTGAAGTGGCTTCTGAGACTGTTGGTAGCTTGATTGATATTGAAGTGTAATCATGAATGCGGCGATGGTTTCTGCTAACACTGGGTCTGTTAATAATACTGCCCAACTTAACCACCGCAATTCTTTATCTGCACCACAAGCTCAACCGGCATCTGCTAAAGTGATAGATGCTCGGCCTGAAATCATCCATTCAAATCAAGTTAGAAACAGTTCATTAAAAAGCAGTTCGCTCAAATCTAGCCCAATTCAAACTACAGTCACATCAGCTTTTAAAGCATCAGTCGACTTTAACCCCAATTTAAGTACGGATACTCATCAGAACGCTCCGTCAAATTCTGTTTCTGCAAATACAAATGGGGTTAAGCCGCCACAAATAGTTGCTGCAGATCCCTTCAATAGTTACAGCTTGAAAAGTGGTCCGCTCAATCTTACTGGTGTATTGAATCGTTCAGCTATTCAAACCCAGGCTACTGATGTCGCTGCTGGAACATTTGTGAGCACAGCTAAACCCACAAGAACGAGTAATGGTGAAGTTGTTAATGCTCAACAGCCTATAGTTAATATCTTTAATCAACCCTCGGATGCTTCAGCGACAGAAACAAATACTTCAGCAGTAGCGACAAATAGGACGGAAGAAAATTCATCCGTAGACGAATCGTCAGTTAATACAGAACCTCAAACGTCAAACAGTCAGGATGATTCAGCAGAGCAGCAAGTTGAGCAGCAGGTAAAAGACAAGCAACAGCAAATAGAACAAGCTGAAATTAAGCAGATTGATCAACTTGCACAGCGAGATACCGAAGTTAAAACTCACGAGCAAGCACATGCTGCAGTCGGTGGAAGTTTAGCGCAAAGCCCGAGTTATCAATATGAAAAAGGCCCTGATGGACGTCGTTATGCTGTGGATGGTGAGGTTAATATCGATGTGTCTACTGTTGATGGTGACGCCCAAGCGACCCTAACTAAAATGCAGAAAGTGTATGCAGCAGCAATGGCTCCTGTGCAACCGTCTATGGCGGATATTCGCGTCGCGGCGCAAGCATTACAAAACATGAATGAAGCAAAGAAAGAGTTAATAACAAATAATTCAGATTCTGTGTCATCTACAAAAATGAATAATTCTAGAGCTCAAAACAGTCAAACTTTAACCAATGATCCCCTTAATGCCGATGATTCAAACATAAGTCTATTGTCTCCTAATCATTCAGTATCAACAGAACAGAGTCATTCTACTATTGCAAACGACACAACAGCAGTTAACGATTCAACTAGTCAATCTCTACCTTCCCCAGAACGTTATTCACAACAACATCAATCCATCGAAATCTACGTATAATATTTTCTATGTCTCTACAGTATTCATACAACACTGATTAAGTTCGATAATTTAGCGCTGCTATATAATCTGACTCAAGATAACAAACGCCAATAAACAGCCCTTTGCCTTGCAGACTGCATTGAATTGACTGTAATAGAACAGTCATTTAGTTATCTATTTACTCTGTTATTCGCTTGTAAGCGACTCGTCTTGCCTGAATTCGGGTTTGAGTAAAATGCCCAGTTTGAAAGTGGTTAATAACTAAGTTTTGATATTTCTCACCTATTATTCCAAGTTCTGATCAAGTCGTTAAGCAGAGCTTGGCTGAAAGCATCCTAGTAGCGCAAACCAAATCATAATGGCCTATGTTTTTTTTTGCCAAATGAACTAATTTATATGGATGACAAGATGCTTAATTGGAAGTGCAGGGCACAGGGATTGACAGAGACGTGCAGAAAGAGAAGGATTCACGAACATGACAAAAATCATGTGTTATGTAGAAGCTGACTTGAATAAGTCGCCATATTGATTAAATATCTACAACACCAAATCTAAGTAAACTTTTTTTGCTGATAATTAACCATTAAAAGGTAAGTTATGCTGTTTTAACATTAAGCTTTCTAATAATTTACAGGCAGGGCCTTGCTGATCTCTATTAGGGACAACCAGATTCAATATTGCTTTTCGATTATTACCTCCACGTAAATGCAGGCGGATGAGTTGTTTATTTTGCAATTCTTGCTGCACAACAAAGTTCGGGATCCAACAAAAACCGATGTTGCGCGCTAAAATGGATTTTGCTTCATGAAAGTTCGATACTGTCCAACGTTGTTCCGCTTTAAGCCAACCAATATCATTGATTGCATTTATTCCCGTATCTTTAATCACAATTTGTAAATGTTGGGCTAATTGCTTGTCATCATCTATGCGTTCTAATTGCGCAAGCGGATGGTCTGGATGGCACACAAGTTCAAAATTTGATTCACATAATGGCTCTGCAATATGACCTTTAGGTGGTGTAGCACAAATAGCAATGTCTACTTCATTATTAAGCACAAGTTCATGAGTACCGGTGATCACCGAGTCGATAATCGTTACCCTTGTACCACGACTTAGTGGTAAAAATTCGTTTAGAGCTGCCACTAGCGTGTCCATAGGATAAATGATTTCTCTGGCGATCGTTAGGTTAGGTTCCCAGCCTTGACCTAAATTATTGGCGAGTTGTTCAAGCTCTTCAACCGATTGGGTTAAATGACGAGAACGACGTAATAACACTTCACCTTGCTCGGTTAAATAGGCTTTGCGACCTTTGACTTCGAGTAAGTTTATACCCAGTTGATGCTGCAGTTTGGCCACTGCATGGTTTAGCGATGATTGACTCTTATTGAGTTTTTCTGCTGCCTGAGCATAACCTCCAAAATCAACGACAGCTTGGACAATTCGCCATTGTTCTAGGGTTGATTTGGCTCTGCTCATTAAGTGTTCTCTTTATTATTGTGTAAAAATGACGAAAAATAATATCATTTTTTGAAATAAAAAAGGCAAATGCACTGCATTTGCCCCAACTTTTCACTGTTAACATTTAGTGTGATTTGGCATCGTTCATAGACGCTTTAGGCTTAACCAGTTTAGGTAAGTATTTCTTAGTACTAGGAATATTATTTAAATATGGTCCTTTATGTAACGTTTCAGGCCAATCTAGTAACATCATTGCTAATACGTTTCTGTGTTCACCAGAAGATAATTCAGCTTTGCCATGTGGTGACGGGATCATCATCAGTTTAGGATCGTAAGCTGCAATCACATGCTTTTTAACTTTATCTACCACTGGGTTATCACCGTTGCCAGTAATTAAGAAACTAATACCTACTTCAGTAATAATATCTTCGGTAGTATCGGTCAAAATGCGATCAATGTTTTTTTCAAAGTAATTTAAAATCCACTGATATTCTTTTGGGTCAACCGAATGTTGATAATACTCGCTAGCTGAAAAAATAAAGTGAGTCATACCATAAACTTTGTTTTTATATTGACTCTTTTTGAGCTTAGCATCATTGCTGTCAGGATAAGTGTTAATGAAGGCTTTTTTGTAAGCTTCATAATAATCACCGACACCAACTTGCTTAGCCCAGTACACATAGTTAATTAGCTGTGCCGCCCAAGCTCTGATCATCTTCTTATCTGTTAAAGCGGGTTCTAAGTTGGCATTTTTTAACGTTTTAATCATTAAATCATGACACGGTCCGGTAAAACCAAACTCGTCTACACGACTGGCGTAACGTAATAAAACATCGCTATATAACATAAAATTCGGGTAAGGGGCGATGGCTTCTTTACGCGCGATACCGCGAGGACCTTTGCCTAACTTATCCACTTCAATTTGTGATTCGCTTTTAATAAAACCGGGTTTATCAAGATTACAAGAATAGTAAGCTTGGCGCTCTGCAATGGTTAGTAAATCGATTAATGAGCCATTAGCGTATTTGGTTTCGCCCGTCATACGAAATTGACGAATAGCATAATGCCCTTGCACACGCGGAGGTAATGAATAAAGGTTGGTTTCTAAATTGGTTTTAATTCCTTGATAAACTTGATCAGCCGTTAAATTATGTGATGTTTTTTCAACTGACTCTTTAGCGAACGCCACACTACTAAACAACGTAGCTGACAATAGTAAATACGAGAGTGTTTTACTCTTGCGTAGTTCCAGCATGTTTAAATCTCCTGATAAGTGAATGTGGGTCAATTGGTAGGCCAATAAGCCGCTCAAGTTGATCGTTTAAGGTTAAATGTGTTTCGTTTACAACCAATAAATCAAATATCTCATTAGGCGATATTTGGGCTGGTGTCTTTGCAATGATTAATTGAGCCAATGCCGTTTGCCATAAAGGAAGATAATGATTAATACCTTGATTAGCAATAGCTTGATAACTAAATATTGCATCCGTTGCGTTTGGCCATGGTAAGCCAAAGCTTTGTTCAAAAGCTGTAGACAGAGATTGATTATGGCTTAACCAAACCTCCTGCTGCGCACCTTTGAAATCACCTTTATATTGATAAAAAGCTAGCGAAACCTTTGCTCTAAATACCCATAATTGTTGTTGATATTGCGCCACTAATCGATGACGTTTAGACAATTTTGGTAGGTTTAGCTGCTGCTCAAGGTAGTATGCGAGCCATTGCGTGGCAATCGCATGGGCCTCAGTGTTTTGTGCTCTATTGGTGAGGAAATAAAACTGACGACCTTGCGCCAAGGATACTATTGCTCGACTTAATGCGTTAATTAATTTTTGTTGTTGTTTTACGTGGGTTAATTGTGATGGAAAGTTTAGCGAATATTGACCGAATTGATGACCTATAACAGTTTGTTTTATCAATTGACTATCTACGTTTAAAGGATCGTGTTGTTCATCTTGTGTATATGTAAAAATTTCTCCCATTAATCGCTGTTGGTGCCAAACGCGGATGAGTTGCGTATCACTAAGGCTGTTTTGTTGACTATCACTAGGCGACGTCGTTTTGTCTATTTTAGAATGATCAACTCTAGCATCACCTACTGTGATGAATTCAAACTTGAGATCTAAAGCTTTTAGGCTTTCGAAGATTTTCTGTAAAAATGCATCCGTAGCAATCGGCTTTATGGTCGATGAATTACTGACTCGGCTAAGAGCATTGGCGATATTCCATGGCGCAATATCAAGGTTAATTGTTTGGCTTGCTAAGAATTGCGTTAACAACTGTGGCGTTAGGTCATGTAATGAGAGTTGTGCCTGTGCGCTATTATCATAGTCTTGAGCAATAGCATGCTGTTGTTGTAATTGATGGATTAATGCAAGCGCTGAAGCTTGTTTGTCTTTCGCTCGAATTTGATAGGCAAGCCAAGCCTGTTTTCTACAATGTTCATTGGGCTGTTTAAGTAAATATTTGGCAATACGAATTTCAATATTGGTATTGTTGCTATCCGCATTCAGTTCATTAGTTAATGCACAGTCCGGCTGATTAAACTGCATGGTAAATTGCTGCTGTGATAATGCTTGATTATTGCTTGCCTGGGCGCTGTGCAGTTTTGACTTTTGGATTAACTCCCACTGCGATTCTCTTATGGCGACTAAGCGTTGTCCTAATTGATCATAAGGTGGTCGAAGCTGTAGCAACTGATCAATTAAGCGTTGGGTATTGGTTGCTGTAGCTAGCGCATAAAGTTCATCGGCAAGGTGTAATTGACACCATAATAAGCCTTGTCTATTTAGGCTGTCGTTGGCGAAAGGGCGGTAATATTGAATTCTGTCGTTGATATTATTTAACGCAAGTGTGCGTTTTTCAAATTCAACAGCTTGTTGTTCAACAGACTGAAAAGAAACAAGCTTGTCTTGTCCTAAATCAGGTTGATATTGTAAGCACTGTTCGACGAACAGTGCTAAGGGATTAGCCACAGCGCTTGCTGTGGCCAAAATATTAAAAAATAGGGTTGCTACAAAAATGCTTTTTAGCATAAGCCACGCGTTCCTCAACTGACATTGTTGAGCTTTTCATCGCTTCGACATGCTTAAGTCGAGGTAAAATCCCTCTACCGTTGGCAATTTGAATTGTTAGACCTGGTCGTGCATTCAATTCAAGTAGCAGTGGGCCTTTGTTTTTATCTAACACCATGTCAGTACCTAAATACCCTAACTCGCACATTTCGTAGGCACTCGATGCTGTGTGGAGTAAGGTTTCCCAATGAGGAACTTTGATGTTCGACAGTGGAAAATGAGTATCAGGATGCTTATCAACGGGTAAATCAAATTGCACAGCATGCAAACTGCTTCCGGTAGCGATATCCAAACCCACACCTACAGCGCCTTGGTGTAAATTTGCTTTACCATCAGATGCAGCAGTTGATAAACGTAACATTCCCATGACAGGAAAGCCTTTAAACACAATTAAGCGGATGTCAGGGACACCTTCATAACTTAAGCCTTCAAAAACTGGATCAAATTCAATTAGTCCTTCAACAATCGCGACATCAGGCTTACCGCCGAGTGAGAATAAACCACTTAAAATGTTAGATACATGACGATAAATTTCACTATGAGTCACTTCGTGGCCATTGGGCTTGTAATAACAGCCATTGCTCACTCTGGTGATTACCATAATGCCTTTACCGCCAGAACCTTTTGCCGGTTTTATGACAAAACCGCTACGGTCAAGAACCATAGCTGGAATTTCTTGGATTTTATGTTGTTCATGAACAACCCCAATTAAATCGGGAACCGCAATGCCATTAGCAAGCGCAAGTTGCTTAGTAATTAGTTTGTCATCAACGCGTTTATAAAACTTACGCTGATTATAACGACCAATATAGCTAATATTGCGCCTGTTCATGTTGAGTACACCGCTACGGCTCAATTCCCAGGGCCAGGCGTACTTCATTATTGCTCTCCAACTAATGGTTTAAAGCGTTTTAGCTCAGTTAAACGGTAACCAGTGTACTGTCCCATCACTAATACCAAGGCTAAAATCACTAAATGAATGCCTAAGAAGTTGAATACCCAATGTTGAACTAATTGGTTGTCCATAGCTAAGTACGCCAATGTCGCCACAAATAAGCTACCGCCACCCGATACAAAGACTTTTTTAGGACCTTCTTCTTCCCACAGAATAGACATACGTTCAATAGTCCAGGCAAGAATGATCATCGGGAAGAAGGTAATGGTTAATCCTTCACTTAAACCTAACTTGAATGAAATTAAGGTAAACAAGCCGATAATAAAAATCACCACTATAATGACCGCCGATATTCGGGATATGAGCAGTAAGTTGAGTGTGGACAGATAGGAGCGGATCATTAAACCAAAGGCAACAATCAATAAGAAACCGATTAAGCCAGTTAATAGGGTAGTTTGGATGAACGCTAGCGCAATCAAAACAGGCATAAAGGTACCTGATGTTTTGATGCCAACAATGACACGTAAAAACACCACGACTAATACGCCGATTGGGATTAATAGAATGCCTTTAAAGGTGCTTTGTTCTTCAAGTGGTAACTGATATAGGGAGAAATCCCATGCATCGTCATTCATCATCATGTCGATAGATGTTGCTAATGCTGAACGAGTATCTTGTAGCATTGAGAAATTAACTAATGAATTATTTCCTCCCATGACATCTAGCACAGAGTGACCAGTATATTCCCATAGCACTAGGGTATTATCACGGCCTTTTTTGTTGTTTGGGACGTCAAAAAGCTCCCATGCTCCATCGTTATAAACTTGCACATATGATGTAAGCTGTTGACGACGTCGCTGATCTTCAAGTTGCAAACCATTAACGATACGTGCAGGGACACCTTTTGAATGCAGCATGCGTACAAACAAATTGGTTGAAGTATTAGCAGATAATAACAACGCCATATTCTGGCTTTGATCGTTATCGTTAATCAAATTCATCAATTGTTGAGCAAACGATAAATTAGTCGCACTGCGAGCCCATACTTCTTCAATGACTTGCTCTGCTGCTGATTTTTCTGTTGCAGGCCATGAATATAATTCTGGCGTGGCAGGTTCTTCGACAGCTTCAATATTAAGCTTGCCTGTCGGTACTAAAGTCACTCGGTAATATAATGCTTGTGAGCCAGAAGCATCACGTATTGACCATACTGCGCGACGATTATGGGCATCAGCTGAAATATTTAAGCCATAACCTGGTGATGATGCATTTTCAACTAAGATGTCAAATGCAGGATCGTTCGGTAATGAGAAATTGACCTCAGCAGGTTGATTCGTTCCATTAAAACTGATTTTGGCATCCACAGCCCAGCTTTGTACCTGTTCACCAGGTAAAAAAGGCACATTGTGTTCAACACCACGATATATGCTGGTGCTAATACCAATGATAAATAGCAACGCAACGAATATGTAAAACGGTTTACGAGAATGCATTACGGATCCTACTTAATTAACGTGGTAATTTGGTTTTTGGCTTTACCATGAACGTAGATTTGGCCTACATCAACAATGGCAATATCTTTCATAAACTTACGACCTAGTAACAAAGGATAATCTAGGTGGCTTCGATCCGTAAGGTTTAAATCCGTTTCGGCTGCATATTTACCTATTTTTAAATGGGCGTGGATAACTGGGCGGCGATCATCACCTGTATCAGCATCTTGTTTTATACGGACAAAGCGCTCAACTTTAGATTCAAATGTATTGACGGGTTGGTCTATTCCATTAGTCATCACGTCATAGCGAACCCATTGTTCGCCTTCTCGTTCAAACAATACGATATTGCGCGCATCTAAAGATGATGACTCAGCACCAGTATCGATGCGAGTCGCAAACTTGGCTTTGACTTCATCAACAAATACACTCTCGACTTCACCAAGTAAAAACTTCTCGCCAATCATAGCTTCCGGACATTGTTGTGGAACCGAGACTGGTTTTGGCATTGGTGGTTGAACAATGATGGTTTTTGGTTTTTGACTCATCGCGGTGCTTATCTGAGTCTTCAACTTACGCATTTCCTCAGAAAGAGCGCTTATGTCGCTTGCTTGCTGACTATTCTGTGAATTAATTGCATCAATAATGACGGTTTGCGAAACTTGCAAACTGCTATTCAAGTCAGCATTTGTCAGCGGAGGTGTTATTGGTTTTTGGATGGTTGTACAACCCGATATTAGGGCCGCTGCAACGGATAGAGCAATTACCTGCTTTAACATGTCAATTCCTGTTGAATAGTAATATTTATACTAGATCGTGATTCGGTTGGTTCTTTGTTGCAATAATGATGGCCCTCTTGGGCGCGGGATAACCTTCTACGGTTAAACTCACATCATTAGGATCGAGATAATCGACTAGAGATTCATTTTTCATCCAGTGGGTGCTGCGTTGTTCTGCCAGTGAGGTGATATCGATGTCAACACAACGAATATCAATAAACTCACATTTCTTTAACCATAACATTAAGGCAGCAACAGATGGTATAAACCAAACGTTGTTCATTTTGCCATATCTATCTTGTGGAACAAGTACTGCATTTTCATCGCCATCAATCACCAGTGTTTCAAGTACCAGTTCACCACCGACTCTTAATTGGTCGCGTAATTGTAGTAAATGGTCTATCGGTGAGCGACGATGGTAGAGCACGCCCATAGAAAACACCGTATCAAAGGCATCTAATGGAGGTAATTCTTCTATGCCCAGAGGCAACAAATATACTGGGTGCTGATTGCCGGCCACTCGTTTGATTGCTTCAAATTGGCATAAAAATAACGGTGAAGGATCAATGCCTACAACGCGAGTTGCACCATCACCTAACATCCGCCACATGTGGTAGCCACTACCACAACCCACATCTAACACAGTGCGATTTTTTAATGGCGAAATAAAATTTTTGACTCGATCCCATTTCCAATCACTGCGCCATTCAGTATCAATTTGAATACCATGAACGGAAAATGGACCTTTACGCCATGGTTGAAACACCGCCAGTAAATTAGTGAGTTTTTCAACTTGTCCGGGGCTGAGTTGTTCTCCTGTTCCAATCGTTACACTGCTACTAAAATCGATATTATCCGGTTGAGGATAATGTAATTTATTGAGCACTTTTTCCCATTTAGGTAAATTACCGTGTTTATGATCTCGTTGCCATTTACCTAAAATTGCCGGTAAAGTTTCTAACCAGTGTTGTAGGTTCGAATCAGCAATGTCTTTATAAAAAGAGCTAAAATTGATCATTTAATCGCTACCATAGATGCAAAGTTAAAACATTGAAACCAAACTGAGAAGTGACTAAAGCCGTTTTCGGTTAAGCGTTGTTGGTGTACATTTAAGCTGTCTGGACGCATAACGTTCTCTAATGCACTGCGTTTCTGACTTATCTCGAGCTCACTATACCCATTTGAGCGCTTAAAATCTAAATGCTGTTCATCTAGTAATTGTTGGATATGGTTATCTTCAAAGAATAATTTTTCTGAAATGACTAAAATTCCACCCGGTAACATACCATCGTAAATACGTTTAATTAAAGCATCCCGATCATGAGTGGGTAGAAATTGTAGGGTAAAGTTTAACACCACCATAGAGGCATTCTTGATGTCGATATCTCTGATATCAGCACACAATAAATTGACTTTGATGTCGCTGACATACGCTGCAAGATTTTCAGTGCAACGTTCAATCATCGACTGACTGTTGTCTACCGCATAAATTTGACATCCGCGCCCTTCAATTTGGCGACGAATGCTTAACGTAGCTGAGCCTAATGAACTGCCAAGATCGTATATATTGCTTTGGGGTGTGACAAAACGGTTAGCAAAATCACCAATGGTATTGATGATTTGTGCGTAGCCAGGAACGGAGCGACGGATCATGTCATTAAATACACCGGCAACACGTTGATCAAATTGAAAATCTGTAATTTGGTCGGTCACATGAGCGTATATCGTATCTTGTTGAGAGTTCATCAGCTGTAATGTGGAAAAGTTAGAAATGTATTTTAGCTAATCATGGTGAACTGCAGCAAGTATCTAGCTGGTAATTTGTGAGTTTTTTTTCAATTTGTTGACAATCATGTTAATGAGGCTGGTTTTGAATGCTCATGAATGCTGGTATTATGTACATAAGCTTCAGATTATTAATTTCTATTCATAAAATTAGCATGACTCAAGACTGAATAATGATATTATTTATCATTGTTACAAAATAGCAACAAAAGATGTTTGCTATGCCTTTCAAGCATTTTACGCTCCTTCATGATTCATATCGTGCCTAAGGGGTAAGTAAATTCACCTGAAAATGGCAATGACTAAGCTTATTAAATAAATAAGTATAAAAAGTGAAAGTATTAGGGAAAAAACTTGAAATTTATACCTTGGATATTAGCAATGTTATTTGCGTGGATATCATTACCCGCGCAGGCAATACATTCAGATAAAACCGAACTGTCAGTAGATCATGTACCCTTAGTCATCGTGATGGGTGAAGATACTTATCCATTTGAATATTTGGATGAGAAGGGCACTCCAGCAGGGATTTTGGTCGATTTATGGCGCGAGTGGTCCATCATTACTGATACTAAGGTACAATTTGTGTCTCGGCATTGGCAACAGTCACTTGATCAGCTGGAACAGAAAAAAGCTGACATACATATTGGTATGTCTCAAAACCAAGCACGGTTGAAAAAGTTCGATTTTGCAAAACCATTTACTTCCTTAAATACCTATTTATACATTCATAAGTCGCTGAGTAGTAAAAAACAAATTAGCGATTTGGTTCCCTATCAAGTCGGTATCGTCAGTGGATCATCCCATGAAGCAACATTACTAGCGCTAGAACCTAAGCTTAGTTTTAAGCGTTATCAAAATCGTGAACAATTATTACAAGCCGCCGTAAAAGGTGAGCTATTTGTTTTTGCCGGTATTGAAGGATACCAGCGCAATTTGGCGCTTGAACAAGACATAGCCGCCAACTTTTACAGTTCATCGCGTATTCTCATCAAAAAAATCAACCTAGCCCCTGCGGTGGTAAAAGGGGATTTGGATCTTCTCAACAAGATTAACCAGGGCTTTAAATTAATACCTGCAAAAGTTATTCAGCAAATAGAGCGGCGGTGGTTAGGTTATCATCGACAAACTACAGGGGTGATTATCGCGATGCAAAACGGTGTCGAACCTTATGCGGATATCGGTGCTGATGGATTACCACATGGAATGTTGGTGGATTTGTGGACTTTATGGTCTGAAAAAACCGGTATCAATATTGATTTTGTCGCTGGTGACATGAGCAGTACAATTGATGATGTTAAACGTGGTGTCGCAGATGTTCATATTGGTTACCCTGAAAGCCAAGATATGCGCACTGGTTTGAAACAAGCGTGGCATATTATTTCGGTTAAAAGCCGTTTTTTTAGCTCAAACTTAACATTAAATAACATTGAAGACATTGCGATGCGGATTGGCGTTTATCCTACCGCGCCTTATATCAGTGATATTAAAAAAGCTTTTCCTAAGGCGCAATTACGCTTTTATGATTCATTAGATGCCATGGTTAAAGCCGCACGTAACGATGAAATCAGCGGTTTTGTTTCATCTGCAGCAATGACGTCTCATTATTTATTGGCTAATAAGTTGTGGGCAGAATTTCGTCAATATACTGATATCGAATTTTCGACAGATATGTATGTATTAACCCGTATTGACGACAGTGGTTTAGCCGATCGGATTCAAGCTGGATTTAATTTAATTTCTGTTGAAGAACAAGTTCAGGTTGAGCGTAAATGGTTAATTAATCCAGATGACCGCTTTTTTGCGAATTCTGCCAATAAAATAAAATTAACAACGCAACAAAAGCAATATGTTAGTAGTTTAGGAGCCATTAAAATGGGTTACCTGAAAAATTGGGCCCCTATGGAATTCCAGGGCAAAAATGGTGAGTTTTTAGGGGTGAATGCAGACATTAAAAACTTACTAGTCAAGCAACTCAATTTAACTATTATCCCAGTGGCTTACGATGATTTTGGTAACATGATGAATGACCTAATTAAAGGTGAAATTCATTTAGTGGCCAGTATGGCTAAAACGGTTGAGCGCGAAAACAAACTAGCATTCTCTTTAGCATATTGGCCATCACCTTGGGCGATAGTCACGTCGCTAAGCCAACCTCCCATTTTTAATATTTCACAGGTCACAGGTAAACGTCTGGCTGTTGTTGACGGTTACCATATTGTCGATCAGCTTCGCCAACAATACCCAGGTATAAAATTAGTGCCCGTTGCAGACACTAAACAAGGTATGGAAGCCGTTATCACCGGTAGCGCGGATATGTTTGTTGAACAAGTTGCAACATTGGCGACTACGTTAAAAGGTGGCCAATATCCGAGTTTGAAAATGTCTTTATTAGCAGAGTTAACCGAGCAGCACAGCCACATAGGGTTATTCCCAGGCGTGAAAAATTTAGTGCCTTTGATTGATAGAGTAATTGCGACTATCGATGAAACCGAACAACAGAACATGTACCAAAAATGGGTCTCGCTAGATCTTAATAGTGACACATTACGCTATCAACGGTGGTTGAAAATATTAGTGATTGGTTTGTTAATTATCACCCTAATAGCCATTGTAATATTAATGTCGAATCGGCGCCTAAATGTCGAAATTCAAAAACGCCTTAAAGCTGAAGAAAATCTTCGATTTATGGCCAATCATGATAATTTAACCGCATTGCCAAATCGCAGTTTACTTGACGATAGATTAGCGCAAGCCACATTGACTCATCATCGAGATAAATCAAAATTTGCACTGTTGTTTATTGATTTAGATGGTTTTAAAGCAATAAATGATCAATATGGTCATCATGTTGGGGATAAGTTATTACAGCGTATCGCCCTATTATTAGGCAAGCATGTAAGAGAATCTGACACGGTTGCTCGCTTTGGTGGCGATGAGTTTGTGGTGTTATTAAATCATATCGAAGCCAAAGAAAATGCCCGTCAAGTGGCTGAAAATATCTTATTAGGATTAAAGAAACCGTTATTAATCGATGATATTAATGTCTCTATTTCGGCCAGTATTGGTATCGCTATTTTTCCTAATGATGCCGATACCGCTGCTTCATTATTGAAAAAATCAGATCAGTTAATGTATCAAGCTAAAAAGGTGGGCGGTCATCAATATAAAATGAGCTGATTTTAGTTGCTGATTTTTCCGTCAGTTGATCCAGTTTATTCGCTATAGGTCTGGTTAATTGATGCAATCTGCCTGATACTTCAATGCATAAGTTTGAGTCACGGTATATAATGCCGTTTTTATCGTTTTCGATTTCCAAAATACCGCTTTGTGGATAAAGGATAGAGTTCAATGCGCAGTCATTATTGTGGAGACATTAATCAGTCTCATCTAGGTCAAGAAGTTACTTTAGTCGGTTGGGTCAACCGTAGTCGAGATTTAGGCGGAGTTGTATTTTTAGACTTACGCGATAGAGAAGGGCTAGTACAAGTTGTTTATGACCCAGATCTAAAAGATGTTTTTGAAATGGCAAGCACATTGCGCAGTGAATTTTGTGTTCAAATAAAAGGTGTTGTTCGCGCTCGTCCACAAAGCCAAATCAATTCACAAATGAAAACCGGTGAAATTGAGATTTTGGGTAAGCAACTGACCATTATTAATGCGTCAGCTCCTTTACCATTAAGCATGGATAACTATCAAAACAATAGTGAAGAACAACGTTTAAAATACCGTTATTTAGATTTACGTCGTCCAGAAATGGCCGAGCGCCTTATTTTTCGTGCAAAAGTGACCAGCTCAGTACGTCGCTTTTTAGACGGCAATGGCTTTTTAGATATCGAAACGCCTATTTTGACTAAAGCCACTCCAGAAGGTGCGCGTGACTATTTAGTGCCAAGTCGAACTTATAAAGGTCAATTTTTTGCTTTGCCTCAATCACCACAGTTGTTCAAACAGTTGTTGATGATGTCTGGTTTTGATCGCTATTATCAAATCGTAAAATGCTTCCGTGATGAAGATTTACGTGCAGATCGTCAGCCTGAATTTACTCAAATCGATATTGAAACCTCATTCATGTCTGCCGAACAAGTCATGGAAAAAACTGAACAAATGATGCGCGGTTTATTTCAAGATTTATTGAATGTAGATTTAGGTGATTTTCCTCGTATGACCTACGCCGAAGCAATGAAGCGTTATGGTTCAGATAAACCTGATTTACGTAATCCACTTGAATTAGTTGATATTGCTGATTTGGTTAAAGATGTTGAATTTGCGGTATTTAATGGCCCTGCAAATGATGTTGAAGGTCGCGTTGCGGCACTTCGTATTCCAACTGGTGCATCTTTATCTCGTAAGCAAATTGACGATTACACTAAATTTGCCGGCATTTATGGTGCTAAAGGCTTAGCGTGGATGAAAATAAATGACTTAGCTGCAGGCATGGATGGTATTCAGTCGCCTGTACTTAAGTTTTTAACAGAATCTATTGTTAACGACATTATTAGTCGTACAGGTGCACAAACCGGCGATATCATTCTATTTGGCGCAGATAAAGCCAATGTCGTGGCAGAAGCTTTGGGCGCATTGCGCTTAAAAGCCGGTGAAGATTTCAAGTTACTTGAAGGTGAGTGGCGCCCAATGTGGGTTGTCGACTTCCCGATGTTTGAGAAAATTAACGGTGGATTCCACGCTGTTCATCATCCATTCACTGCGCCTCGCGGTATTAGCCCAGCAGAATTAGCAGCAGATCCAGCAGCAGCTATTTCAGATGCCTACGACATGGTATTAAATGGTTGTGAATTAGGTGGCGGTTCAGTGCGTATTCATAACGCCGAAATGCAAAGTACTGTATTCAGTATTTTAGGTATTGAAGCTGAAGAAGCACAAGAAAAATTTGGTTTCTTGCTTGAAGCATTACGCTACGGAACCCCACCACACGCTGGTTTAGCATTTGGTTTGGATCGTATTATTATGTTGATGACCGGCGCAAGCTCAATTCGTGACGTAATGGCATTCCCTAAAACAACTACCGCAGCATGTCCATTAACTAACGCTCCTGGTTTTGCAAACCCAGTGCAGTTAACTGAATTGGGTATAGCGGTGATTGAAAAGGTTAAAACTGAAGAATAAACATTATTGTTCAGCGTAATAGGCTCTTAAAAGAGCACCACATACCGAGGCTGCTGCCTCGGTATGTTTTTAACAGGTATGGTTTTCTACTTGAATGATCCAATTGGATAACAGGAGTTTAAGATGGCAGGACACAGTAAATGGGCCAATATAAAACATCGTAAAGCCGCACAAGATGCTAAACGCGGTAAGCTGTTTACCAAATTTATTCGAGAGCTTACCGTCGCCGCTCGTGAAGGCGGTTCAGATGTTGATGCCAACCCCAGATTACGCGCTGCAGTTGATAAAGCCTTATCCAATAATATGACCCGTGACACCGTTGAACGAGCAATCAAACGCGGTGCCGGTGAAATGGATGGTCAGCAATTAGAAACCATTATTTATGAAGGCTATGGTCCTGGTGGTACAGCGGTCATGGTTGAAACGATGACCGATAATCGAAATCGCACCGTTTCTGGTGTGCGCAATGCTTTTAATAAGTCGGGTGGTAATTTAGGTACCGATGGCTCAGTGGCGTATTTGTTTACAAAATCTGGCATTATTTCCTATGACACCGATATTGATGAAGATAGCTTAATCGACAGTGCATTAGACGCTGGTGCCGAAGATGTCATCACGCATGATGATGGCTCAATCGATGTATTCACCACTCCAGAGACTTTTGGCAAAGTCAAAGATGCACTTGATAGTGCTAGTTTTGGATCTGTTCATGCTGAAGTGACTATGGTTGCATCATTAAAAGCTGAACTTGATGCTGATACCGCCGAAAAATTTTTACGTTTAATCGATATCTTAGAAGACCATGATGATGTACAAGAGGTATATCATAATGCTGAGATATCAGATGACGTTATGCAAGCGTTAGACAACGCATGAGGCATGAATGGCCATTATTTTAGGAGTCGATCCCGGCTCCCGCATTACAGGCTACGGTGTGATCCAATGCCAAGGCCGTCAACAGATTTACCTTGGTAGTGGCTGTATTCGTACCTCTGCTGATGATTTACCACAACGATTACAACAAATTTATGCAGGCTTATGCGAAATCATTACCCAATATAAACCAGATGAGTTTGCTATTGAGCGGGTATTTATGGCTAAAAATGCTGATTCAGCCTTAAAGCTTGGTCAAGCCAGAGGCGCGGCAATTGTTGCAGCTACTTGTGCTGGACTGCCCGTTGCGGAATATAGCGCAACTCAGATTAAAAGTGCTGTAGTGGGGACCGGCCGAGCTCAAAAAACGCAAGTTCAACATATGATTAAGCAATTACTTAAACTACCTGCTTCTCCTCAAGCTGACGCGGCTGATGCATTAGGGGTAGCAATATGCCATTTTCATACTTATCAAAGCCTTATCGCTATGGGCGGTAAAGCTAGCAGCAGAACATATGGAAGATACAAATGATAGGTCGTCTAAGCGGAATATTAGTAGAAAAACAAGCGCCTGAAGTGGTGCTTGATGTCAATGGCGTCGGTTATGAGTTACAAGTGCCGATGACCAGCTTTTATGAATTACCAGCGTTAAACCAAGCTGCTATGTTATTTACTCATTTTGTGGTGCGTGAAGATGCTCAGCTACTTTACGGTTTTATCACTAAACAAGAACGTGCATTATTCCGTTTATTGATTAAAACCAATGGCGTTGGGCCTAAACTGGCATTAACTATTTTGTCGGGTATGACAGCGTCTGAGTTCGTGTCATGTGTTGAACGTGATGATATTGCGACTTTAGTAAAACTGCCTGGCGTTGGTAAGAAAACCGCAGAGCGTTTGGTGATTGAAATGCGTGATAAACTTAAAAGCTTACTTGAAGCTTCTGCAGGTTCAGAGCGCGAGTTTATGCTGCAAAGTAATTATACTCCAGCAGCGGCTGTTGATAGTGCAGAAGAAGATGCCATTTCAGCTTTATTGTCGTTAGGTTATAAACCAGCTCAGGCCAGCAAGTCAGTTTCTGCGGCTTTTAAAGAAGGCATGAGTTCAGAAACGCTAATTAAAGCTGCATTAAAATCAATGCTATAAATATGATATGCATAAACAGGGTACGTAAAAATGATTGAAGCTGATCGACTAATCCAACCGCAGGTACAAGGTCAAGATGAACTGATTGATCGTGCTATGCGCCCTAAAATGTTGGATGAGTATACCGGTCAAGATGATACTCGAGCTCAGCTTAAGGTTTTTATTCAAGCCGCGATAAATCGTCGTGAAGCCCTCGATCACATGCTGATTTTTGGTCCTCCAGGTTTGGGGAAAACAACGTTAGCCATGATTGTGGCTAATGAAATGGGCGTGAATATCAAATCCACTTCTGGCCCTGTGCTTGAAAAAGCGGGTGATTTAGCTGCATTATTAACCAATCTTGAAGAAGGTGATGTGCTGTTTATCGATGAAATCCATCGCTTAAGTCCTGTAGTGGAAGAAATTCTTTATCCAGCAATGGAAGATTACCAACTGGATATTATGATTGGTGATGGTCCAGCCGCGCGTTCAATTAAATTAGATTTACCGCCATTTACTCTTATCGGCGCCACGACTCGTGCTGGTGCATTAACCTCGCCATTGCGGGCTCGTTTTGGTATTCCATTACGTTTAGAGTTTTATAACGTCGCAGACTTAACCACAATTGTAACTCGTTCAGCCAACGTAATGAATCTTGATATAGATGAACAAGGGGCTATTGAAATTGCTAAACGTTCACGCGGAACTCCGCGAATTGCCAATCGATTATTACGTCGAGTACGCGATTATGCCGAAGTAAAACATGACGGTAAAGTGTCTCAAACAGTGGCTGAATATGCATTGGATTTATTGGATGTAGATGACCAAGGTTTTGATTACTTAGACCGTAAATTATTATTGGCCATTATTGATAAATTTATGGGTGGCCCTGTTGGATTGGACAATCTAGCGGCAGCCATCGGTGAAGACCGCGAAACAATTGAAGATGTATTGGAGCCTTTTTTAATTCAACAAGGGTTTATACAACGCACGCCAAGAGGGCGTATCGCTTCTCAAAGAGCCTATGATCATTTTAGTTTGGTTAGACCTGAAAAAGCTTAACCTGTTTATTTCTATTTTAGCCATACATTAATGACGTTCAGGTATACCGTCATTAACAGTGATGTGTTGGTACAAAATCTCGGTCATCAAAATAATAAAACCAGCTTATGCTGGTTTTATTATATCTAGCGTTTCTAAAGCGTACTTTAAGCAAAACTAATGCTGCAGCAAGGCAATATTAACCAAGTGCTTTGGTCGCCGATTTCTTTTGAATTAATTCGATTTTGTATCCGTCAGGGTCTTCTACAAAGGCTATTTCAGTTTTACCGCCAGCTACTGGGCCTGGGGCTCGAGTGATTTTACCGCCAGCAGCAGCGATGGCTTCACAGCGCGCATAAATATCGTCTTCGCCAATGGCTAAATGTCCAAAACCATTACCTAAATCGTAACTATCGACATCCCAGTTATAGGTTAATTCGATAACGGCCTGGCCTGTGGTTTCTTCACCAAAACCAACAAAGGCGAGGGTGTACTTATATTCTGAGTTTTCAGATTGACGCAGTAGCTTCATGCCCATCACTTGGGTATAAAATTGAATGCTGCGTTCTAGGTTGCCTACTCGGATCATCGTATGAAGTAATTGCGACATGATATGCTCTCTTATAAAAATTTATCTAAGTTTAACAAGCTCGGATGACAATGAAAATATTAGCGGTTGATACCAATAAAATTTTGCTTTAGCTCACATTTGTGAGGATATTTTTTGGGTTAAACGCTAAAAAGCGTTATTGTTGCCATATACACATTTGGAGGCAAGACAATGAATACAGAATTGAAAATGGCATTAGGTACTACTGTTGTTATTGCGATTTGTTTTAGTGCATTTTTTGTGTCGTTGTTTTAAGCGTCAGCAAAAAATAGATAGTCCCATTTGCGCCATCACGAAAGATGTATTGGATATTAATTGATGAGTTAATATCCAATATATTGATACAAAACCCTCAAAGTGCCTTCGGTGCTTTGAGGGTTATTCTTCTGGGTATACCTTGTCTTTAAACTCGCATAAATCTTCAATTATACAGCTGCCGCATCGTGGTTTTCGTGCTAAACAAGTATAACGTCCGTGTAGAATAAACCAATGATGCACATCTATTTTAAACTCGCTCGGCACCACTTTAAGCATATTCAATTCAACTTGGTCGACATTTTTGCCAGGGGCAAACTTAGTTCGATTTGCTAACCTAAAAATATGAGTATCGACGGCAATAGTTGGCCAGCCAAAGGCGGTATTGAGGACCACATTTGCTGTTTTACGTCCTACGCCTGGTAAAGCCTCTAATGCTTCACGATTCTCTGGTACTTCACCAGCATGTAAATCAATCAACATTTTACAAGCGTTAATCACGTTAACAGCTTTGTTATTGTATAAGCCTATGGTTTTGATGTATTGCTTAAGCCCGTCAATCCCTAAGTCATATATTGCTTGAGGCGTATTGGCAACCGGAAACAACTTATCAGTTGCTTTGTTGACACTCACATCGGTTGCTTGTGCTGATAGCGTGACCGCAACGAGTAGCTCAAATGGACTCGAAAAGTTCAATTCAGTTTCAGGCTTAGGGTTATTGTCTCTTAATCTGCTAAGTATCTGGTATCGCTTATCTTTATTCATAATAATCGGTCATTTATCGTTAAGTTTACGGCCGCTCCAGATTAACTGTGCAGTCGTGTTAGTTGACTTTAGTGATCCGCGCACGCGTTACGCTAACACTTTCAACTTTAGGTTGCATGGCGTTAACTCGGCTATCGATGACATTTTTAAGGGCTATTAATAATCCCATGCCAATAAATGCTCCCGGCGGCAACATAGCCAATAAAAATGGCGTGTCCACATGCCATACATGAATGGTTAACACACTTGCCCAATCACCTAATAGTAAATCTGCACCGCCAAATAACGTTCCTTGGCCGAGCAATTCGCGGCTAGCACCTAAAACAACCAGTACAGCGGTAAAGCCTAAGCCCATCATTAATCCATCGAATGCCGAATGCGCTAATGAGTTACGCGAGGCAAATGCTTCTGCGCGGCCGATAATGACGCAGTTGGTTACAATCAAAGGTAAGAAAATACCTAATGACAAATATAAATTATAGGCATAAGCGTTGATCAGTAATTGCACGCAAGTAACAAGTGCGGCAATGATCATGACAAATACTGGTATACGAATTTCTTTAGGTACAAAATCGCGAACCAAAGAGACCAAAACATTGGAGCCAATTAATACCAACAATGTAGCGACGCCCAAACCTAATGCATTGGTGATGGTAGCCGTAACAGCTAGTAGCGGACACAACCCTAATAGTTGCACTAAACCGGGGTTATTTTTCCATAGCCCCTGAGCTGCAATTTCACTGTATTTACTCATGGTTGGCCTCACAGGCATAATGACTTTGATAAAGTGCTTGGCGATGTTGTTCGACAAATGTCAGTGCATTGGCGATCGCTTTAACATAAGCACGCGGAGTAATCGTGGCACCCGTAAATTGATCGAATTGGCCACCATCTTTTTTTACTTTCCACATGTTGGTGTTGTCTTTAAATAATTTACCACTGAAATGAGTGACCCAATCAGATTTTCGAAGGTCAATTTTATCACCAAGCCCTGGTGTTTCTTGATGGGAGAGGGTACGGACACCTAATATTTCTCCCTGATTATTCACGCCAACAATGAGTTTTATTTCACCGTTATAACCATCTGGTGCAATAGCTTCTATCGCGATGGCTACGGGCAGTTCATTTTTATAGGCAAGATATGCCGGTAAGTCTGCTTTAGTGCCTAAAAGCTCCGGAGAGTTAACCAAAATGCATTGCTCACTGAGTACATTGTCGTGTAATTCAGTTGGAATAATTTGGTTCAGCGTTAAGGTTAATTGTTTTTGCTGTTGCAATAATATGGTGTCACTGGTTAGCGCATTGACTAATGCAACTAGGCCTGTGCAACATAAGGCAAACAGGCCCAGTAACAGACCATTTTTAATCATCGGGTTAGTTGTTAAAATAGACATTATTAATTTCCTACTCGATGACCATAACTGCGTGGGCGCACATAATAATCAATAAATGGTGCGCACATATTGGCTAATAACACCGCGAATGCGACAGCATCAGGATAGCCACCAAATGTTCGTATTAAGTATATGAGTAAGCCGATCATGGCACCAAAAATAAGTCGACCTCTAGGGCTTGTTGCAGCGGTAACGGGATCTGTGGCTATGAAAAATGCCGCCAGCATGGTTCCTCCCGAAAATAAATGCATTATCGGGCTAACGAAGGTATCTGGGCTTATCAAAAAACCAATACTGGCACAGACAAATAATGTCAGCACAATAGCGCCGCTAATGTGCCAGCGTATCACCTTAAGCTTTAGCATCACCAGGCCACCCACAAGATAGGCCATATTGACCCAAAACCAACCTTCGCCAACACTGCCAGAGAAGATGGTTTTAGTCATACTTTCTGTTGTGGTAAGCCCCATAGAAAGGTCTGTTTTTAATGTGTCTAGCGGCGTTGCCATGGTGGTGCCATCAATCGCCAAATGGAAAAAATCTGCTGCATAACCTGCATTTAATTGAAAAATACTGTTGAAGGTATGCAACATATCAGCGTAATTGACCGTTAAGGTTTGAGGGGCAACCCAAGACGTCATTTGTACCGGAAATGAAATCAGTAACAGGACGTAAGCGGCCATAGCCGGATTAAAGACATTATTACCCAACCCACCGTAAAGTTGTTTAACAATAACGATAGCAAATAATGTTCCTATGACAATTAACCACCAAGGCGCTAATGGCGGGATTGCAACCGCAAGTAAGCTTGCGGTAACCAATGCGCTGTTATCCTTTAAGGTGGCGGTAATATTTCTATTGCGTAGTTTCATTACCGCCGCTTCCGCTAAATAAGCCACCGTAATTGCGAGTAATAATTGAACTAACGTGCCATAACCAAAATAATAGCTTTGTACTGCAATACCTGGAATAAGGCATAGCGCCACACGCTTCATTACCGTATTGGTGTGTAACGTTGTGCTGACATGTGGAGATGAGGCAATTTTAAATGCCATAGTTATAGTTCCTCTTGCTTAGCACTGTTAGCGAGTTTCTTGGCTTTCGCTTTAGCAACCGCGGCAGCAATTCTAGCCTTTTTGTCATCAACTGGGATTGCTGCAATTGTTGTATCCATTTCGATTGCTGGGTTCACTTCGTTTACCGTATCGCGAGTCTGAACGCCGTCTACGTCATTTGTCGCGCTAGAATCACTAGCTAATGCCGCTTTCTTGGCTTTAGCTCTGGCAATGGCAGCTGCAATTTGTGCTTTTTTGTCATTGGCGCGATCGATGGTGTCGACAGGCATATCAGTTGTTACCGTAGCAACATCACTTTGATTATCTTTCTGAGACTGAGTAGCCAAGGCGGCTTTTTTAGCTTTCGCGCGTTCAATCGCAGCATTAACCGCTGTTTTCTTCGCGCTGGTAGCGTCTATTGCTGCTTTTGTTGTAGTGGTATCAGGTGTTGTTGCCGCAGGATCAGCAGTGATGCCTTCTGCTGCTTGTGCTTTTTTAGCAGCGATGCGTGCCATTGCAGCCGCTACCGCATCTTTATCACCGGATTTCATATTCGCTTGACGTTTAGCGGCTGCTTGTTTTGACTTTTCTTCGCGAGCATTTTTTTCATCTTCAAGTCGTTGCAAGCGTGTTTCGAAGCGAATTTTTGCTTGTTCAGCTTGTAGCTTTTCTTCAGCAGCATTTTTCAATGCTGATTTTGCGACACGATAATATTCAACTAAAGGAATGTCACTTGGGCATACGTAGCTGCAACAACCGCATTCAATACAATCTTTTAAATTGAAACTAGCAGCTTTGTCGTATTCTTCGGCTTTTGCGTGCCAGAATAGTTGTTGCGGTAATAATAATGCGGGGCAAGCGACTGCACACTCACCACAACGAATGCAGGCTTTTTCATCTGGATCTGGGGCTATTTCTGCTTGGCTTGGTGTTAATAAACAGTTGGTGCCTTTTAATATAGGTACATTAAGATCGGCTAATGCGAATCCCATCATGGGGCCGCCAACGATAACTTTTTGTGAACTTTCTGGCTGGAAGCTGACTTGACTAAGGGCATCTTCAACTGTTGTGCCTATTCTAAGCCAATAGTTTCCGGGTTTACCGATGGATTCACCGGTTAACGTCACCACTCGTTCAATGAGTGGTTTGCCTTGTAATACCGCTTCTTGAATGGCATAGGCTGTGCCGACGTTATGCACCACAATACCAAGTTGAGCAGGAATGGCGCCACTGGGTACTTCTTTGCCAGTAATAATTTGAATAAGTTGCTTTTCGCCACCAGAAGGGTACTTAGTCGGAATAACGGTGACACGGATCATGTCGTTAGGCAATGAACTGCGACGAATAGCAGACTCTATTGCTCGGGCCGCTTCAGGTTTATTATCTTCAATAGCGATGATAATACGCTGTGGGTTAAGCAAATGATGAATAATACTAATACCCGTTAATATTTCATCACTGAATTCACGCATTAATCGATCGTCAGCACTAATGTAGGGTTCGCACTCTACTCCATTAATAATGACTAAATCGATTTCACTCGCTGGATTGAGTTTGACATGGCTTGGAAACGCCGCGCCGCCCATTCCTGCAATACCTGCTTGCTTTATTTTGGCTAAAATATCGGCTTTGGACAGTTGTTCAATTTTACTTGAGGTAAGTTCACACCAAGTATCAAGACCATCAGCTTCGATAATGCAACTCAACACGGGCAATGATGAGGCATGGTTGCTACCATGTTGCTCAATCGCGACAACGGTCCCTGAAGTAGGAGCATGAACGGGTAAATAAATAAAACCAGCACCTTCAGTGAGTGGTTGTCCTTTTAAGACCGAGTCGCCGACCTTGACACTCAAGGTCGCTTGTTGACCAACAAGAGGAACCGGTATCACAAATCGCGATTGCAGTGGCAAAGATGCGATGGTGCTTTGATTGGAAAGTGATTTAAGTTCAGGTGGATGGATCCCGCCAGGAGAGCGCCACAAAGTACCTTTATCTAATTGCTCTAATAACGTTAGCACCGTTTGTCCTCTTGCTCAGGATTAATCACGTTGACAGGGATAGCACGTAACTTCCAATCCCAATTTTGTATTGTGGTTTCAACTGGGATCATATCAATACAATCGACAGGACAAGGCTCAACACATAAGTCACAGCCAGTACAATCTTTGGCAATAACGGTGTGCATTAATTTACCGGCGCCTAAAATAGCATCAACCGGACAGGCTTGAATACATTTGGTACAACCAATACATTCATCTTCACGGATGTAAGCGACTTTTTTTACACTGGCTTGCGCCTCTTCGCCTAATGCTTCAGGTTCAACCCCCATAAGCTCAGCAATCTTTTCCATGGTAGCAGTACCACCTGGAGGGCATTTATTGATTTTATCGCCATTCGCTATTGCCTCAGCATAAGGGCGGCAACCTGGGTAACCACACTGGCCGCATTGAGTTTGCGGTAACAGGGTTTCAACTTGATCAATAATAGGATTTCCTTCAACTTTGAATTTCTTTGAGGCAAAACCTAAAATGACGCCAAACACTAATGCTAAAACGCTTAATACAGCAACAGCAATCAATATACTCGATATCATTAGTTAACTAGCCCCGCAAATCCCATAAAGGCTAATGACATTAAACCGGCAGTGATCATGGCAATAGCGCCACCTTTAAAAGGTAAGGGCACATCTGCAGCGGCTAATCGCTCACGCATGGCCGAAAATAAAATTAATACTAAGGAGAATCCAACCGCCGCACCAAAACCATAAATAGCAGATTGAATAAAGTTATGGTCTTCATTGACGTTAAGTAAAGCTACACCTAATACCGCGCAGTTAGTCGTGATCAGCGGCAAGTAAATGCCCAAAGCACGATGTAAAGATGCACTAGTCTTTTGCACAACCATCTCAGTAAATTGCACTACGACTGCAATAACCAAAATAAAGCTCATTGTACGTAAGTAGTTGAGGTCAAATGGTTGCAGTAGAAATTCATTGGTGAGATAACTCAGAATAGAGGCCAGGGTCAACACAAACGTGGTTGCCATCGACATGCCAATTGCTGACGCCAATTTGCTCGACACCCCCATAAAAGGGCATAGACCTAAGAATTTTACCAGAACGAAGTTATTCACCAGCACTGTGCCGATCAACAGGAGAAGATACTCTGACATTGCTACAATTTTTTGACCAATAGATCCCAGTATTATCTTAGGTTTGGCGCCGATAAACAACGGATAAAAAATAAGGTTAAACATAAAATGTTTAACCTTGGAATAAAATGGCTATTTTTACCGTCTATTAACGACTTTTTTACTGTTTAATTAACAATGCTTCAGGTTTAGCAATATAATATCCCTGTAGACCATCCACTAATAGTTTTTCTAGGACAAGCTTTTCATCTTGTTTTTCAACTCCGGTGGCAATGACACGAATACTGATGCGTTTAGCGATATCAACAATCATCCGTATAAAGAATTTATTGTTGTTATCCTGTTCAATATTATCACTATAACTGCTGTCCAATTTGATAAAGTCAGGACGGACCTCGCGGAAAAATTTAAATGAGGTAAAACCTAAACCAAAGCGTTCGACAGCGACTTTAGCGCCAACTTTATGGATCTCAGTAACAAATTTATGGCTAGACTCTAAGTTAGCTTGCATTCCAGACTCATTGAGTTCAAATACTAAGCGGGCAGCAGTACCACGGTGTTTAGATAATATATCCTTCAACCACACGGTAAAACTGTCTTGTAGTGCTGAGGATGCACTAATATTCACCCCCATTTTTCCTGAAATACTCGGATTTTCACTTAACACTTTAATGGTTTGAGTGACTATCATTTTATCGAGTTCTACACTCATTCCATAACGCTCAGCCATTGCAATCACTGTGGTTGTGGGTAAATGTTCACCTTCGGAGTTATAAAACCGAGCCAAAAGCTCACGGTAAACTTCGGTGTCATTATTACAGGGCTGAATAGGTTGTTGATAGAATTTGATACTTCGACGGTTAATCAAGTCGTCAATGGTGACTTTCCAATGGTCATTACCGAATTGCTCATTAGCGGATAATTTTTCCAATTGATAGTAGCGATTGGGTCCTAGTGTTTGTGCCACGCTGACGGCTGTATCAGCTAAAGTCATCAATGCTACTGGTTCAATTCCTTGTTCGTACGGAACCATACCGGCATGTGCAACAGAGTCACTTTTTGTGCTTTGAGCATATTCATCAAGATGGCGCTTAAGTTGCTCTAAAAATCGTTCACCCTCTTTAAGAGTAATACTTTCAATGAAAACAGCAAAATCACCGCTAGATACCCGAAAACATTCACTCAATCCGAGGTTTGTAACTGATTTTCGAATACAAGTAGCCAGTTTAGCTAAATAATCATCACCAGCAGCACGGCCATGAAGTTCGTTAATCGTTGCCAGTTCTGCGGCCTTAATAACAACCAGAACACCATACTGTTGCTTATCTTTTTTGCTAATGGCTTCAATATGTTGTGTAAAGCGTTGTCGAGTAGAAAAGCCACTCACGGGATCTTGATAAGCCGCTTTAGTTAATTGTTCATTTTCTTTGCGTACGCGATCTAGACTGAGTTTTAATTGACTACGACATATTTCTAATGCTTTGCCGATGGGGTGTAGCACCCCTGGGAAGCGAGATTTTTCAATGGCTAGGAATGATAAGTCTGGAATATGAGTAATGTATTCGGCGGCATAGTTAATTCTTTTACGATGTAATTGCATTAACACTGCAAATAACAACATCAAAGCGATATAAGCGGTAATCAATAATGTTGCCGTTTGTTCTAAGTCATTAAAACTAGGTGACAACACACTCGCAGTGTCTAATCTAACTTGTAAGCGCCCGTCAGGAAAATCTTGCACATGACCTAATTCAACATTAAAAATCTCGCTGGCAAAATCGTCAGCAGGACGAAGTAAGCTGCCATGAGTAAAATTTTCATTGCTGTCAGTATTATGGATATATTGGAAAAATTGAAAAGAAAACACTTTAGACATACGTTGGTATAGCGCTTCTCCACTACCATGCCATTGATCTATGGTTTGCACATATTGCTGGTAATTAGCACGTGCTATTTCACCTTGTTCTTGTACTTCGTTGTTTTCCACCGTGTAAATTCGGTAAATTAATAAACCGAAAACGATAAAAAGGACAAGCTGAAAGGATTTCGATAAGCCCATAAAACAACCATTCCCATGAGTGTGTGGCTAAACTTTCTCGGCCTTGCACAGATATTGTGCAATAGATGTTCGACCGTGTTGTCTAGCCAATAATATAATGCTTTAAATAATAATGCTTTAAATAATAATGCTTTAAATAATAATGCTTTGAATAGTTTATATAATAACCAATATCATTATAGCAGAAATGAGAATAAATAATTACTAATCTAAGGTATTATTAATAATAGAAAAACTAGCAATATAGTACTAATCAATACCGTTAAATTAACGGTTACAGAGACGGTAAATTAAACTATTGATTAAGATATTGAAATTATAGGGTAGGTTAGGCTGTTTTGTGCTTTAGTAGGGAATGTTGCGGGATTATTGTGGATAATGTTGCGTTTAATAATGGCTCCCCAGACTGGACTCGAACCAGTGACATACGGATTAACAGTCCGCCGTTCTACCAACTGAACTACTGGGGAAACGTATTATTACTATTGACACTTATGTTGAAATGGCTCCCCAAACTGGACTCGAACCAGTGACATACGGATTAACAGTCCGCCGTTCTACCAACTGAACTATTGGGGAAGCGTAATATTTCAAATGTGTTATCTCGATGGCTCCCCAAACTGGACTTGAACCAGTGACATACGGATTAACAGTCCGCCGTTCTACCAACTGAACTATTGGGGAATTATTTCGATAACGGTAAACGTTGGCTCCCCAAACTGGACTCGAACCAGTGACATACGGATTAACAGTCCGCCGTTCTACCAACTGAACTATTGGGGAATTACGCTTACTTCTCAACTCTTAACACTAAATTGGCTCCCCAGACTGGACTCGAACCAGTGACATACGGATTAACAGTCCGCCGTTCTACCAACTGAACTACTGGGGAAACGTTTTTAGCAATGTATTGCTGAGAACGGAGCGCATAGTAAAACGCTCTGGTAACTGAGTCAACTCGAGTTATAAAAAAAAACGCATTTATGTGACTAATTGGTTACCAAACACACATCGTGAACGACTTTTGGGCATTTGTGTCGATTTTTAAACAATGAAAACAAAATGAATCACTTACTCTAAACATTCGTTTTCATGATTTTAACGGCAATATTTTGCGCATATCATGTTTTTGGTGTCAATTTTTGCGTTTGTAGGTTCATCCGCTGTAGCTCGATGTGATTTTATTTTGGAACTTAACACTTTATCAGTACAACTTGGTCTAGGGAGATAGAGTAAATCGGATTAATGACTAGTCAGTAATATCAACTTACCAATTGTTGGTACTTATTAAGCCGAATTTAAATGCGAGCAAGGGCCTTATTGCAACCCAATGTCGTTTTAAACAAACTGATAGCCGCATACCTTGCTATTTGATAATTGTTTTATTTTCCTGAACAGGGATTGATTTGATGAAGCTTGATAGATGTTGTTATCGACGGTTTCTTAAGGAAAGGTACGTTAATGATATTTTAGTTAGTGAAGGAATGGATACATTTAGCTAGTAAGCTTCGTCACCGAGTATTACATTGTTTTTGTTGATGAGATTACACGGCTATTACTGGTGACATTACTCATCTATCGTCACATACGGGATGAATACTATTGTACTGCTACGACTACATACGAAGTTGTGACTGAAAGATAACTGTTTGAGTATGGATATTATCGATGAGACGGAGTGTGTAGTTAGTCAATGATGTTTAGCGATACGGGGGAGTTGAATGTGTAGGGTAATTGGTCAAAGATCGCCAAGTTGATCGGTCCTCAATGCGTTGCTAAAATATGAGCTGACAACAATTTTAAAATAATAGCTGAACTATTGTCGCTATCTTTCGTATTAATGCGCAAATGTAATTAAATTTCATCACAACTTTCTTACGTTTTTATGAAACTCACTCTGGCGCTACCCCGCAGTAGTATTGGGCTTTAGTGACTTATCCACTAAATCTGTGGATAAACTTGTGGACTTCTACTGTAAATGAGCTGCTAACCCTTGTAGTGCTTGAGTTGGACTTAAATTGGTACAATTATTTAGCGATAAGTTAAGTTGTTTATTATCAGTTAGATACTAAAATCAACTACTTTATTTATTCACTGTTCTCTCAAATGCAAAATTGTAATCTCTTTGGATAGCCGATTGTGTATTAAATTGTGGTTTAAGCTCGGTTTTTAGCGCATTTATGGCCTTGTATACTGATCTAATCGATTTGTTGATAACTTTCATATTACGATCATTTTGTTGTCATATTGATGAACTAAGTGACGGATGTTGATCTGAATAAAGCCGGTCGAAATTAAAAAATGTGATGTATTTTTTTCACCAATAGAGTCATTATTTTAAACTAGGTCAGAAGATGTTCAGTGCTATTATGTATCGCCATTAACCTGTGTTTAGGTATATGATAAATGGTTAAATAGAATAGGAAATCATGTTGTGTCAGAGTCAGTATTTTCCCTTGAGTCCAAATTCGAACCCGCCGGCGATCAACCTACAGCGATAAAAAAATTAGTAGATGGCTTAGAATCTGGCGTTGCTAGCCAAACGTTATTAGGCGTAACAGGGTCAGGTAAAACTTACACTATCGCGAATGTGATTAAGCAAATGGGCAGGCCAACTATCATTATGGCGCCCAACAAAACACTTGCTGCGCAACTTTATGGTGAGATGAAAGAATTTTTTCCGCATAACGCGGTTGAATACTTTGTTTCTTATTATGATTACTATCAACCAGAAGCTTATGTACCCGCTTCTAATACCTTTATAGAAAAAGATGCATCGGTGAATGCCCATATCGAACAAATGCGTTTATCGGCCACTAAAGCGCTATTAGAGCGTAAAGATGTGGTGCTTATTGCCTCAGTGTCTGCCATATATGGTTTGGGCGATCCAGATTCTTATATGAAGATGTTATTGCATTTGCGCCAAGGTGATTTTATGGGCCAACGTGACATCCTCATTCGGCTTAGTGAATTACAATACAAACGTAATGATATTGAGTTACAACGCGGAACATATCGTGTTCGCGGTGAAGTGATAGACATTTTTCCGGCAGAATCTGAACGCGAAGCTATTCGAATAGAATTATTTGACGACGAAATAGAACGCTTAAGTGAATTTGATCCTTTGACCGGGCAGATTAACAAACGAATAGCACGCGCCACCATTTATCCCAAAACGCATTATGTAACGCCAAGAGAGAAAATATTAGCGGCAACTGAAGAGATCAAAGAAGAACTCAGAGAACGTCGTCAATATTTACTCGATAACAACAAATTAATTGAAGCTCAACGGATCACCGAGCGCGTTCAATACGACATTGAAATGATGGTCGAGCTAGGATATTGCTCAGGGATTGAAAACTACTCTCGATATTTATCAGGCAGATCCTCTGGAGATGGGCCACCAACATTATTAGATTACTTACCTGCCGATGGTTTGCTGATTATTGATGAGTCACATGTGACAGTACCGCAAATAGGGGCGATGTACAAAGGCGATAGAAGCCGGAAAATGAACTTAGTGGAGTATGGGTTTCGATTACCATCAGCATTGGATAACCGGCCGTTAATGTTTGAGGAGTTTGAACGGTTGATGCCGCAAACTATTTTTGTTTCAGCAACACCCAGCTTATATGAGCTTGAAAAAAGTACCGGCGAGATAGCAGAGCAGGTGGTAAGGCCAACTGGGTTACTCGATCCTGTGCTGGAAGTTCGGCCCGTGGGCATTCAAGTTGACGATTTGTTGTCTGAGATCCACAAACGCGTGGCGGTTAATGAACGTGTGCTGGTAACTACATTAACCAAACGGATGTCTGAAGATCTGAGTGAATACCTTGATGAACATGGGGTTAAAGTTCGTTATTTACATTCGGATATTGATACTGTTGAGCGCGTAGAAATTATTCGTGATTTACGCTTGGGGCGTTTTGACGTACTGATTGGCATTAACTTATTACGTGAAGGTTTAGATCTACCTGAAGTGTCATTAGTGTGTATTTTAGATGCCGACAAAGAAGGCTTTTTACGTTCAGAGCGCTCACTTATTCAGACCATCGGCCGCGCTGCTCGTAACGTTAACGGTAAAGTCATTCTGTATGCGGACCGAATAACAAACTCAATGGCTAAAGCCATGGGAGAAACTGAGCGTCGCCGTGAAAAGCAGCATCAACACAACCTTAAACTGGGTATTGTGCCTCGTGGAGTAGTGAAAAGTATTACCGATGTAATGGATGTGGGTGATACTAACTTCAGTAAAGGTACCCGTAAAAATCACTCTAAATTTGCTGAAGTGGCAGAAGAACGCGCGAAATACACCAGTATTGCCGACTTGAGTCATCAAATTGATAAACTGGAAAAACAAATGCATGAACATGCTAAAAACCTAGAGTTTGAGCAAGCTGCCGCAGTGCGTGATGACGTCAAACATTTACGCGACCTGATCATTGTAAATAGTTAACCGACTGAAAAAGTGTAGTTTAAGGTAAAAAGATGGCCAGTTTATCAATTAAAATCTGAAAAACTGGCCGAAAATGTTATTTAAAATGACAATACAATATCAGCTAATTTATCTTGAATTGACCAATTTGAGCTCGTTACTGTTGCGATAACAGACCGACTTGGATACTGGCAGTATTTGATTGCTGGAAATTCTAGGCAGAATGTATTATGGAAACTGTGAACTAGATAATACATTTTGAACAAACAAGATAAATTTTGTTCATAAAAAAACGCGCCAATTGGCGCGTTGATATGGTTCTATTTTATGGAGATAATTAGAAACTGGCTGAGCGTGGGGCGCGTGGGAATGGGATAACATCACGAATGTTGTTAACGCCAGTCACATACGACACTAAACGCTCAAAACCTAAACCAAAACCTGAATGAGGTACGGTGCCATAACGACGTAGGTCACGATACCACCAGTAATCTTCTTGGCTTAAATCCATTTCAGCTAAACGTGCATCTAACACGTCTAAACGCTCTTCACGCTGTGCGCCACCGATAATTTCACCAATACCTGGTGCTAACACGTCCATTGCGGCAACGGTCTTACCATCATCGTTTAAGCGCATGTAGAAAGCTTTAATGTCTTTCGGGTAGTTCTTAACTACAACAGGCGCTTTAAAATGCTCTTCAGCTAAGTAGCGTTCATGCTCAGATTGTAAATCAATACCCCATTCAACTGCGAATTCAAACTTCTTACCACAGTTTTTAAGGATTTCAACTGCATCAGTGTAATCCACTTGAGCAAAATCACTGCTTACGAATGCTTGTAAACGTTCGATAACGGTTTTATCAACACGTTCGTTAAAGAAGTTTAAATCATCCATGCGTTCTTCAAGCACTGCGCTAAACGCGAATTTAAGCATTTTTTCTGCTAACTCAGCCGCATCATCTAACGTTGCGAATGCCACTTCAGGCTCAACCATCCAGAATTCTGCAAGGTGGCGAGTGGTGTTCGAGTTTTCAGCACGAAACGTTGGGCCAAAGGTATATACTTTAGATAATGCACAAGCATACGTTTCAGCGTTTAACTGACCCGACACGGTTAAGAATGATTCTTTACCGAAGAAATCTTTATCGTAATCGACTTTACCTTCAGCTGTGCGAGGTAGATTTTCCATGTCTAAAGTAGACACACGGAACATTTCGCCAGCACCTTCACAGTCAGAAGCCGTAATTAACGGGGTAGATACCCAGATAAAACCTTCTTGATGATAGAAGCGGTGAATCGCTTGCGATAAACAGTTACGTACACGAGCTACGGCACCAATAATGTTGGTACGTGGGCGTAAATGGGCAAGTTCACGTAAATGCTCAATAGAGTGGCGTTTGGCCGACATTGGGTAAGTATCTGGATCGTCAACAAAACCTGTGACCACAATTTCAGTGACTTGTAATTCAAATGCTTGACCAGCGCCTGGAGAGGCAACTACTTCACCCGTCATTACGACAGAGCAGCCAGCAGTCAATTTCAATACATCGTCATTGTAATTGGCTAGGCTATTAGGCAAGACACCTTGAATAGGGTCGAAACATGAACCGTCATACACGGCCAAGAAAGAGATACCCGCTTTTGAATCACGACGAGTTCTTACCCAGCCACGGACAGTGACTTGCGAACCAACGGCGTGTTCACCTTTAAATACAGAAGCGACAGATGCAATGCTCATTGTTGCTTTATTCTCCAACGTATCGAATATAAATATAAAATTGGGGTTTATCTTACCTTGCTGGTGGCTTTTCTCAAGCTGAAAACGCTATTCTAGGGTGATTAATGTGATACTTTTGAGTAAGTCGGTTAAATATATGGCTAATTAGCCTTTATATTCTCTCGTAAACCAAGGAAAGGCCATGTCTCGTTTAGGAATTATACAGGTTGTATTGACCGTTTTGTCGTTATTAGGCTGGAGCTTAGCCATTTATGCTTTGATTATTTTTGGAGAAGCCAGACCTGATCGCGCGGTAGGTTATTTTTTGAGTAAAGGTGCATCGGTACGATTAAACTGGGATCCTGAGTTAACCATTAAATTAGAGTATTTAATATGGTGGTGTGCTGGGGTTAGCTTTTTGAATCTGCTGGTAAACTTTTATGCAAAAGCCACCACTCGAATTGGTTTTTGGGTCAATATTCCGTTGTTGTTTTTGGTATCACTCGCAGCAGGTTTGTATATTCGCTATGTGGTGTAACATCACTCTGTGGATGCTTGGAACAATAGAACTAAGCTGAATAGATAAAAGTTGATTATTTCAACTATCAATCTCAATCATCAATTGGGTATTACATCATGCGTGTGGTGTGATTAATTATCTTCTATGTGATAACACAGCAAATCGATAATGGCTGCCGTTACTCCCCAAATAAATTTGTCTTCAAATGGCATAAAGTGAACTTGATAATGTTCGCCGTGGCGATAATGAAATATTTTGTGACGGTTACTTCGCTCAATAAAAAAATTCAATGGTACTGAGAAACAATCATCCACTTCACCGGGGTCGAGCACCAATTCAAATGGCTGCTTTACCATCGCCACGACAGGGGTGATCTCAAAACCGGTAAAGGTTTTATGGGCTGGAAACACGCCTAAAACATCAACATTTTCTGACAATAAGCCAATTTCTTCGTGAGCTTCGCGCAACGCAGTGTGGATGGCATTAATATCATCAGGCTCAACTTTGCCGCCAGGAAAACTAATTTGCCCTGGATGGTGACGTAAATGCATTGGGCGTAGGGTTAAAATTAGATGTAATTGTTGCTCTATTTCAATAACAGGGATTAACACCGCAGCTTTGCGGCCAAGGTATGATGGGGGCGCAGAAGGGATGATTGAACCCAGACGATGTAAATTATAGCGTAAGGTAAATTCGTGTTTATTCATTGATGTTTTTAAATCCAATTAATAGCCTATTCGGTGTCATACCTATTCGATTAATTATGTGCTCAATCAGAGTCACTCAGTTTTTCAGTTTGAAACGCATTGTTGAAAGAATGGTTGTTTCCTTGTAAAACAATTCAACAAAGAAATGGAAAGCCTCTGTGGCTCTCAAGGGCGGGTTTCTGCACCTCCTATGCTGCTTAATATGCTTTTGACGTACGATTACATGGTCTATTTTTTGCCATAAAAATAAGACATTTCCACCATCCATGGCGGTCAGATGCAGGAGATAGAGCAACGCAGCAGCAGTTGCCCAGAACAACGATGCCTAGCAATCCTATTATTTACCTAGAAGCCACAGAATTCCCACTGAATGACCTGATAGTTAATCGAATTGGTATAAACATCCTGCAATGAGTAGCGCCCAGCAACTCATTGGATAACGATTTAATAAGCCTATCAGAATGCTCAATAGTTTGTGTAATTTGTTTGCTGCACGATTAACCGCTCCTACTTGATATCAGCCGTCTACACAACAATCCGAGTAACAATAATAATAGTGACATTGATTGCTTAATTGCGCCATTTTGTGACGCGCGCCCGATTATCGTGCATTTAATAGTCCTAAAATGATTGTGTGTGTAAACATTTGAATGTCAACATCGATTGGTAAGTCACTGATTTTTAGTTAGTAATCGTTGTCATTTTATTGCCATTAATCTGTCTTCAATTTGTTATGATGAACTGGCATGGTAACTGCTGGAATTAATGCAGTTAATTATCGCGAGGGAGACAAATATGGGACTAGAGAAGTTGCTATATTTGCAAGGCGTTGGGGCAGAGTTTATCGATTGTTTCGGTAATATTGTTCACATACCCGCTAGGGACAGGCAGGGGATTTTAACCACGATGTTATTGCAATCATCGTTTCATCAACATGAACATCTTCATGATGAGTCCGACCCGCAATCATTTGATGTACAGGATTTTACTCAGCAGCAATTATCACAACCAAGGATAGACGCACGAATAGAGCTACTCGATGTACAGCCTTGGTTGCTTCCGCTACATACTTTTCAATGGTGTACTATTGATAAGCCTCATGTTGATGTCTATCTGCCAGAGAATTATGCATCTGGGTTTGTGGTGACTATCAGCGGTGAAAATATTGACACAATCTCGGTGAGTGCCAATGTATGTGATTGTGTTATTGCTGGCGAATATCATATTAATGATCAACGTTATTGCCAATATCGCTTAATGCTTGATAACGCTACATTGCATTTAGGTTATCACCAAGTTGATTTAGCGTTTAATCATGATCCTCAGCGTAAAGACACCTTACATGGACAGTTGATGGTTGCACCGTCTTCGGCTTATCAAGGTCGTTCAGCGCAACCATTTAACAACAATAAGGAATCATGGGGACTTAATGCGCAACTGTATGCTTTACGTAATGAGGCGCAATGGGGCATTGGTGATTTTGGCAATTTAGCTGAACTTATAGAGTATGCTGCCAATGCCGGTGCGGATTTTATCCTTCTTAATCCACTACATGCTGTAGACATCAGCCAGCCAGATAACCCTAGTCCATACAGTCCAACGGACCGCCGTCGATTAAACCCTTTATACATACAAATTGAAGCCGTTGATGAATATAAGGCCCTCAATGGGGAATTATTATCACAGAAGTGGCAGCAAAAAAGGTTAGTGCTGAATCAAGCGCATCTTATTAATTACGATGAAGTGCATAGCCTGAAATACGCAGCCTTCGAGAAAATGTATCAAATATTTTGTTCTCACCACGTCAAGCTCGAAACGCCACGGTACAAAGCCTATAAGGCGTTTTTAGCACATGATGAAGCTGCACTGATGCAGTTTGTTACCGTTGAAGTGGAATTGGTATCTAAATATTTCACTCAAGATGTTGGCTTTTATTTGTATCTACAATTTGTCGCTAATGAGCAATTACAAGCTTGCCAGTTGAATGCAAAACAATGTGGTATGAGTATTGGGCTTATTCGTGATTTGGCTGTCGGGGCGGTGAGTCATGGCGCCGAAATTAGTGCCAATGCCGATTTGTTTTGTGACAACGCCAGTATTGGTGCACCGCCAGATCCTTTTGCTGAACATGGCCAAAATTGGGGTTTAACCCCATTCGATCCGGTTAAATTAAAACAGCATGATTATAGTCATTTTATCCAGTTGGTTCGCAGTAATATGCAAAGTTGTGGGGCATTGAGAATTGATCATGTCATGGGATTACTGCGTTTGTGGTGGTGGCCACTACATGAAGAACTCGGTAATGGTTGTTATGTCTATTATCCGTTAGAAACCTTGTTAGCCATTGTTTGTTTAGAAAGTCAGCGCGCTCGTTGTATCGTGATTGGCGAAGATTTAGGCATAGTACCACCGGAAATTGTGGCGTGTTTGCAGGAAGCAGGCATTTTATCCAATGAATTATTTTATTTTTGTAAAGACCACAATCGCTTCAAATCACCACAAAACTATAAGCGTCAAAGCCTGATGATGCTGGCTAATCATGATGTACCAACGCTTTCTGCGTGGTGGTTTGGTGCTGACTTACGTCTACGACGTCAGCTCGAATTGATTGAAACCGATGACAAATTACAACAGGCCATAGACCAGCGTCAGCAAGAGAAACTGCAATTGATTGACTTGCTTATCCGCGAACAGGAATTTGAACTACCAACCTCCATTACATCGGTTGAACAATTAGATTTTGACAGTGTGTTATTGGCCTGGATACGTGTTGCCGCAAATGGCAATGCACAACTGTTTAGTGTGCAATTAAGTGATTTAGTCGCCGATAAACATGGGGTAAATATTCCCGGCACCTGGAAAGCATTCCCTAATTGGCAGCGTCGATTACCCCTTTCAATCAAACAAATGTCCCAAAGCCCTAAAGTACAGCAACGTCTAGAAGCGATAGCATCAGCCCGAAAGTCCCGAACTCAAGCCAGTGCAGTTAACACAAGTGCAGTAAATACAAGAACAGTAAACACATCGTCATCCGATAAACTTGCCTATTAATGGATCATTGAATATGACTGTAGCGACCCCGTATTTTCAACAAGGTAGTGAAATAGCCTTATTAAATGGTGAGTACACAGATGTGTTTTCACTGCTTGGCATGCACAGTGTTAATGATGGTAAAGCGCTGGTTGTCCGTTGCTTAATACCTGGTGCGATCAGTGTTGATGTGTTGAGCGCTAAGGATGGACGTAAAGTGGCAACACTTGAGCAAGTGAACGATCACGGTTTATTTGCCGGTAAAATGGGCCGCAGAGTGAAATCTTTCGCTTATTTATTACGGGTACAATATCCCTTGTGTGAGCAACTTATTAACGACCCATATCAATTTGACAGCTTACTCAACCCTGATGACGTGTATTTATTTGGCGAAGGAAGCCAGTTGCAAACATACCATTTTCAGGGGGCTAATTGGCGCGAGCATCACGGTGTGAAAGGGGTTCATTTTTGTGTTTGGGCGCCTAATGCTAAGCAAGTTGCGGTGATGGGTGATTTTAATTTATGGGACAATAAGCGCCATATATTGCGTCACCATCCAGCCAGTGGGCTGTGGGATATTTTCATTGCTGAGGTTGAGCCCGAACAACACTATAAATACGCCATTAGCGATATGCATGGCAATCAAGTTATTAAGTCCGATCCTTACGCGGTCGCCATGCAACCATCACCTCATAATGCCTCGAAAATCCCTCATGCCGAACGTTATGACTGGCAAGATAGTCAATGGTTAGCAGATCGGGTAAGTCATCAGCCACACGTACAACCTATGTCTATCTATGAGGTGCAATTAGCATCGTGGCGACGCAAGGGGGATGACGGCCAGGAATATACTGATTACTCGCAGTTAATTGCCGAGTTAGTGCCTTATATCAAAGAGATGGGTTTTACCCATTTACAGTTAATGCCAATCAGTGAATATCCGTTTGATGGCTCTTGGGGATATCAACCCGTAGGGTTATTTGCCCCTACGTATCGCTTTGGTGATGCCAATGGCCTTAGAGCTTTTATTGATGAATGCCACCAGCAAGGCATTGCGGTGTTACTCGATTGGGTGCCAGCACATTTTCCTCGCGATCCTCATGGCTTGGTGCGATTTGACGGTAGTTGCTTGTATGAACATGATGATCCCCGCAAAGGCGAACAACCGGATTGGGACACACTAATTTATAATTATGGCCGCGCAGAAGTACGCAGTTTTTTATACAGTAATGCCCATTACTGGTTAGATGAATTTCATTTTGATGGCTTAAGGCTTGATGCTGTGTCGTCTATGCTTTACCTCGATTACAGCAGAAGAGCCGATCAATGGATCCCAAATAAATTTGGCGGCCGTGAAAACCTTGAAGCTATCAGCTTTCTACAAGAATTAAATGCGCGCATGTACCAATGCTTCCCAGGCATTAACATGATTGCTGAAGAGTCCACCGCATGGCCAGGTGTGACGCAAGCCACCAGCAATAATGGCTTAGGATTCGGTTTTAAGTGGAATATGGGCTGGATGAACGACACTCTGCGATATATCAGTTGCGATCCCCTTTTTAGGCGTTATCACCATGGTGAACTTACTTTTAGCTTGGTGTATGCCTTTACGGAACAATTTATTTTGTCACTCAGTCACGATGAAGTGGTTCACGGCAAGGGGTCGTTACTGCATAAAATTCCGGGTGATGACTGGCAGAAGTTCGCCACATTACGTGCTTATTATGGCTTTATGTGGACTCATCCTGGCAAAAAATTATTGTTTATGGGTAACGAATTTGCCCAGCGCAACGAATGGAACCATAACCAGAGCCTAGACTGGCATTTATTAACCTATGCACCACATCAAGGTGTGCAAGATTGGGTGCGCGATCTCAATCAATGCTATCAACAATATCCTGCATTATATCAACGCGATCATCATAGCGACGGTTTCCAATGGCTCGACTGCAACAATGCTGACAATAACATTTTGGTGTTTTGTCGTTTTGGAATGGACAAGCAACAACATGTCGTGATTGTGGTCAACATGTCTCCACAGGTTTATTACGGCTTCAGAGTGGGTGTACCCACGGCGCAAAACTACCGCGAATTGCTCAACAGCGACCATCGCCACTATGGTGGCGGTGATGTCGTCAATGATAATTCCTGTGAAGCTCAGGCTACTCCATGGCAGGGCATGTCACACAGTATTGTTATCACAGTACCACCGTTGGGTTGCAGTATTTGGGTTCCAGAACTAGACGTACAAGATCAGCCTACGCAATAAGTGGGTGACGAAATAATGGTTTCAACTTTACAAGGGCATGTTATATGGATATGACCAGCGGTTATCCTTATCCACTTGGGGCAACACTCGATGATAACGGGGTGAATTTTTCGTTATTTTCGGCGCATGCAACAAAAGTAGTGCTGTGTATTTTTGACTCCACAGGCTGTGTTGAAATAGCGCAATACATTATGCAGCATCAAACACGACAAATTTGGCATTGCCACTTATCGGGTGCTAAAGCGGGACTGCTTTATGGCTATCGAGTTTTTGGGCCTTACCAGCCTGAACTCGGGCACCGTTTTAATCATCATAAATTTCTGCTCGATCCTTACGCCAAAAGATTAGTCGGGGAAGTGACATACCACCCTGCGATTTATGGTTATGACATTGATGCCTTAAATGAAGATTTGTCATTTGATACTCAAGACAGCGCACCATACATGCCCAAATGTATGGTGTCAGACAGTCGATTTGTAAACGATATTCCAATTGCACCCCTTAATATTAGTCTCGCTAGAAGCATCATATTCGAGACTCATGTAAAGGGTTTTACTCAACAGCACCCCAATATTCAATTGTCCCAACAAGGGACGTTTGCTGGGTTAGCTAGCCAACCGATAATCGACTATTTACAAAACTTAGGGATTACCTGCATAGAGTTGTTACCCGTGCATGGCTTTTTTGATGAACCCTTTTTGGTGCAAAAAGGCCTGACTAATTACTGGGGTTACAACAGCATTGCTTTTATGGCTCCACATTCTGCTTATTTATCGGATGAGGGAGATATTGGCGAATTCAGACGAATGGTTTCTACACTTCATCTTGCTGGGATTGAAGTGATCCTCGATGTGGTTTTTAACCATACCGCCGAAGGAAACCATTTGGGACCCACTTTCAGTTTTCGTGGTATCGATAATGCTAGCTACTATCGGTTATTACCCAATGAAAAACGTTTCAACATTAACGATACTGGCTGCGGTAATACTTTCAACCTTAATCATCCCCAAGTGCTGATGCTGGTCATGGATTCGCTGCGCTACTGGGTAGAAGTGATGGGAGTGGATGGGTTTAGATTTGATTTAGCCAGTTGCCTTGGACGAGAAGCTTATGGTTTTGATCGTGGAAGTGGCTTTTTTGATGCCATCACTCAAGATCCTGTGTTGTGCAAAGTCAAATTGATTGCTGAGCCGTGGGACATTGGCCCAGGGGGGTATCAGTTAGGCAATTACCCAGTGGCATTCAGTGAGTGGAATGACCGTTATAGAGATGCTATGCGCAAATTCTGGCGTGGCGACAGTGGTTTATCACCTGAGTTTGCCAAGCGGTTCCACGGTTCAAGCGATTTTTTCGAACATAACGGTCGTGGCCCTGCCGCCAGCATCAATTTTATTACTAGCCATGATGGTTTTAGTTTGCATGATTTGGTCAGTTACCGTGATCGTCATAACTTGGCCAACGGTGAAGAAAATCGCGATGGTCATCAAGAAAACTGTAGCAGCAATTACGGCATAGAAGGTGAGTGCGACGATGTCGATATTAATGCAATCCGCAGCCGACAAAAACGTAACTTATTAACGTGTTTGTTGCTGTCTCAGGGGGTGCCAATGTTGTTGGCCGGCGATGAATCTAGCCAAACTCAGCAAGGTAATAACAATGCCTATTGCCAAGACAATCCTATTGGTTGGTTCGATTGGCAACAAATAGATTGGTCATTGGTGAATTTTACCGCTCAGTTGATCACCTTACGTAAACGCTTTCCTATGTTATGTCATCAAGCATTTATTCATAAACCTGAAGCACTATTCGATAATGGTCTAGCGTGGTTTAACCGCCAGGGTGAGGTGATGAACAAATGCCATTGGGGTGAGTATCAAATCCGGACTTTGAGTGTCATCTTAACGGGAAATTTAGCTCATGCTGATGTTGGCGCTGTCGCTGAGAGTACAGAAGCATTGTTATTGATGATTAATACAGACGAGTTAGCACATACCTTTACTCTGCCCCAATTACCTCATCTTCGATATTGGCATTGTTTATTACATACCCAAGAAAGTGAGCCTTCAGTGGATGAGGATCAGCAAGTCAGTTTAATGAGTCGTAGTTTAATCCTATTCCATACCGAGTTTACAAGGAGCAATTGATGACCACAGCGAAAGATAACGCCAGTGATAATATCAGTAAAACCAATAGTAAAGTTGAAGTCACTGCCGAGATATTAATAGACGAACAAGATTGTTCTCACGAAGAACCTTGCGATAGCTTAAAAGCCTTATTAGCAAGACATATGCGCTACGAGTTATGTAGAGACGATCACGATAAACATGAATTGTTTAATGCCTTAGCACAAAGCGTTAAGGAACAAATGCTTGATGACTGGCGACAAACACGGCTCAAGGATAATCAATATCAACAAAAACAAGTGGCCTATTTGTCATTAGAGTTTCTGATGGGCCGAGCATTAGGCAATGCATTATTAAGTTTAGACATTACCGAGGATGCTCAACAAGTACTCACAGAGTACGCCACTAATTTAGAACATATTGAACAAGTTGAGCATGATGCAGGGTTAGGAAATGGTGGACTTGGACGCTTAGCGGCTTGTTTTCTCGACAGTTGTGCTAGTTTGGATTTACCCGTTACAGGTTATGGTATCCGATATCAATACGGCATGTTTGTACAAAAAATAATAGATGGCTATCAGGTAGAGCGACCCGATCGTTGGTTACGAAATGGTAATCCCTGGGAAGTCCGAATTTCTAATCATATTGTTTCTGTCCCTTTTTATGGCCATACCGAAACCCATTCTTTTAAGCAGGGACATCGGCATCATGTTTTGGTTAACACTCAAAAAGTATTAGCTATTCCATATGATATGCCTATTCCTGGTTATAAAAATAATCGTATTAACACCTTACGTTTGTGGAAAGCGGAAGCCAATGATGATTTCGATTTAACAGAGTTTAACGAAGGTGATTATGCAGAAGCGGTAGCGACTAAAAACTTGGCTGAACAAATTACCATGGTGTTGTATCCCAATGACGCTAGCGTTAATGGTAAAGAGTTACGGCTGAAGCAACAATATTTTTTATCTTCAGCCAGTTTACAGGACCTATTAATCCGTTATGTGAACAAGTTTGGTGAAGATTTTAGCCACTTCAGTGAGCTTAACGTAATGCAGCTTAATGATACTCATCCTAGCATTGCGGTGCCTGAATTGATGCGATTGTTGCTTGATCAATATGGCTTAAGTTGGAACGCAGCGTGGGCAATTACAAGTCAGTCGATGGCATATACCAATCATACTTTATTGCCAGAGGCATTAGAGCGTTGGTCAGTTCCTATGATGAAAAATATGCTTCCTCGTATTGTCGAAATCATCTTTGAGATTAATGCACGGTATTTAGAGTTGGTGGCACATCATTGGCCTGGTGACATTCAAAAGCTAACTGAGATGTCAATTATTGAAGAGGGCGGAGAACAGCAAGTTCGTATGGCCTACTTAGCCATCGTTGCCAGTTTCTCTGTTAATGGTGTGGCAGGGTTACATACTCAGTTACTCAAAGAGGGGTTATTTAATAACTTCTATCAATTATGGCCTAACAAGTTTAATAACAAAACTAACGGTGTAACCCCTAGACGTTGGCTAGCATTTTGTAACCCTAAATTATCTTCGTTGATTTGCAGTCGTTTAGGCAATGATTGGATTAAGGATTTGTCACGCCTTAAGGGGCTAAATGACTGTATCAGTGACAAAGCATTTGTTGAAGAATGGGCCCTGGTAAAATTTGAGAATAAACAATCATTAACTCAATTTGTGAAACAGCAGTGTGGCGTCGAATTTGATTCAAAGATGATGTTCGATGTGCAAGTTAAGCGTATTCACGAATACAAACGCCAATTGATGAATATTCTACATGTTATCCATTTATATCGCCGTATTCTTAATGGCGACACGCAGGATATGGTGCCACGTTGCGTGTTAATTGGTGGAAAAGCAGCCCCTGGATATGCCATGGCAAAACAGATTATTAAGTTGGCCAATAATGTAGCCCATATGGTGAATTCAGATCCTCTTGTTACGCCATATTTACGCATGGCATTTATACCTAACTACAACGTCAGTGCGATGGAGAAAATTTGTCCGGGCACTGATTTATCTGAGCAAATATCAACAGCGGGTAAAGAAGCTTCAGGTACAGGCAACATGAAATTCATGATGAATGGTGCCTTGACTATTGGCACATTAGATGGCGCCAATATTGAAATGCTTGAAGAGGTTGGCCATGAAAACTTCTTCTTATTTGGCTTAAATGCTAGTCAAGTAACGCAAGCTCGTATGGATTACCAACCTCAGCACATTATTGAACATTCGCCAGCCTTTCAAGGGGTGATGAATATGTTAAAAAGTGGTCATTTTAATTTGGTCGAACCGGGGATTTTCGACAGCATTATTGCCTCGATTATCGACCCTAATGATCAATGGATGACGGCCGCTGATTTTGACAGTTATTGCCAAGCACAAGCGCTGGTGGCAAAAACCTATCTTGATCAAGATAGTTGGCAAGAAATGAGTATTAAAAATACCGCTGCAAGCGGGCGTTTTTCAAGCGACAACACCATAGCGGGCTACCGCGACGAAATTTGGATGAAAAAGTAAAACAGGGAAAGTGATGTGATGCCACAAATAAGATAAATCATGTATCAATGTTTATTTATTAATGGCTATATTAGATAGCAAAATGGAGTCTGCTTATGAGTAATATTCGTTATATTAGTAATTTAACCCGTGATACCTATGCGTTGATTTTAGCGGGTGGACGTGGTTCTCGCTTGTACGAATTAACCGATTGGCGCGCTAAGCCCGCACTCTATTTTGGGGGTAAATATCGGATTATTGATTTTCCATTATCAAACTGTATTAACTCCGGAATACGCCGCGTGGGGGTGGTGACACAATATAAGTCGCATTCATTAATTCGTCATGTTACTCGTGGCTGGGGACATTTTAAAAAAGAGCTAGGGGAGTCGGTTGAAATACTACCGGCTTCTCAACAAACATCAGGTAACTGGTATCAAGGTACTGCAGATGCCGTATTCCAAAATATTGATATTATTAGACAGGAAATTCCGAAATATGTGATGATCCTATCTGGTGACCATATATATCGTATGGACTATGCCGGCTTGTTAGCTGCCCATGCAGAATCAGGTGCTGAAATGACGGTGTGCTGTTTAGAAACACCTATTGATGAAGCCGCTGGAGCTTTTGGGGTGATGGAAGTTGATAGCGAGCATCGGGTGATTGGCTTTGAAGAAAAACCAGCTGAGCCTAAACCGATACCAAGCGATCCAACAATGTGTTTAGCTTCTATGGGCAACTATGTATTCAACACTAAGTTTTTATTTGAACAGTTAAAAAAAGATGCCAATAACGAAAAATCAGATCGTGACTTTGGCAAAGACATCATTCCAGCCATTATTGAAAATCACAAAGTGTTTGCATTTCCATTTTCCAGTGCGGTTGCTGGACAGCCTTCATATTGGCGTGATGTTGGGACATTAGATTCGTTTTTTCAAGCAAACATGGAACTGTTATTACCCACACCGCCACTCAACCTTTATGATGCAAAGTGGCCAATTTGGACCTATCAAGAGCAGTTACCACCCGCTAAATTTGTGTTTGATGATGATGATAGGCGCGGTATGGCTGTGGACTCTATCGTTTCCGGTGGCTGTATTATTTCAGGTGCTAAAGTTAAACGTTGTGTGTTGTTTGATGAAGTGAGGGTATGTTCTTATTCGTTTGTAAAAGACTCGGTTTTATTACCCGATGTGGTGGTATTGAAGAACTGTAAAATCCAAAATGCCATTTTAGATCGAGGTTGTATCATCCCTGAAGGAATGGTGATTGGTTATAATCATGATCACGATAGGGCTAAGGGTTTTAGGGTATCCGAAAAAGGCGTTACTTTAGTAACACGGAAAATGTTGGGTTTACCTGTTGGCTACGAATAAGGACTGTAAATGACTCAAGATAGTGTAAAGCGAGTACTGCTGGTGGCAGCAGAAAACGATGCACTGCACGGCGTTAAGGTGGGTGGCATGGCGGATGTTATCCGCGATTTGCCCCCTGCATTAGCCATATTTGAAGTGATAGCCGATGTTGCTATGCCAAATTATGGTTTTTTGGCCCAGCGATATCATGCTATGCATATGGTTGATATTGAGGTGTGCTTTGCTGGTGAACACCACACTGTAGCTGTGTATCGAATGCCTAGGCCGCAAAACAAAGATGACATAGCAGCGGTCAGCCAAACTGATGCTGACGATTCAATAGCGCAAATTTATTTATTTGATCATCCATTATTTAACCATCACGGTAAAGTCTATTGTGACGGTTCCGCCGACAGACCTTTTGCCGAAGACGCGACAAAGTTTGCCTTGTTTTCACTCTGTGTTGCCACTAGTTTAGTGCAAGGAGTATTACCGCGTGTTGATGTGTTACACCTTCACGACTGGCACACCGCCATGGTGGCAATGCTTCGCAGTTGTGTTGATGAATTTGCAGTCTTAAAGGCTTTACCTTGTGTATTTACGATTCACAACTTGGCATTACAAGGGATCCGCCCCTTTACCGGAGATGATTCTTCATTCGGCCATTGGTTTCCGCAATATATGGGTAAGTTAAATCCAATTGCGGATAACAGCTTGTTTGATCCTCGTTATGACAATTGCATCAATCCCATGAGAATGGGGATTGTACTGAGTGACAAAGTGCATTTGGTGTCACCGACCTATGCTCGAGAAGTGCTAATACCATCTGACTATATTAAAGGTTTTTTTGGTGGAGAAGGTTTAGAGAACGACTTAAATGCTAAATGTCAGCAAGGCAAGTTAGTCGGGATCATTAATGGTTGCGTTTATGATGAGGTTAATAACACCGATGAACCTCATCATCATGATTATGCGGCATTATTACTTAAAGCTGAAAATACCCTTATTAAATGGCAAGCTAAGGTTGCTAATGTCAACGTGATAGATTCGATTGCGCTCACCCGTATTAGCCAATATAAACATGCACTATTGGCCAACACCCAGTTGCTAAAAAACAGTCAGGTTGTTCCCGATACAGACCGTTTTCTGTTGACTTTTGTTGGACGTTTAACCGAACAAAAAATGTTAATTTTATTACAACCATTTATTGATGCAGAAGGTCAAACCACCACAAAAACCGTGCTAGATGTGATAGTAGAATCGCTTAAGCGACATCAACCGAGTGGGGTGTTTATGTTGCTTGGTAGCGGTGATCTGCATATTGCTAAGGCACTGCAGGCTACAGCGGCGCGTTATGATAACTTTTTGTTTTTACACGGTTATGATGAAGCATTGTCTGAGCAACTTTATCAATCGGGCAGTTTATTTTTAATGCCAAGTTCATTTGAGCCATGCGGAATAAGTCAAATGCTGGCAATGCGGGAAGGGCAGCCTTGTTTGGTTCATGGCGTGGGTGGATTGAACGACACGATTATAGATAATGTCAGTGGTTGGGTGTTTAATGGTGAAACGCTAGCAGCGCAAGCGCAAGCTCTGGTTGAACGCGTTAATCAAGTGTTCGAGTTATATGGCAGCGATACTTGGCAACAGGTGAAGCACAATGCCGCCAAACAGCGATTTAGCTGGGACGATGTCGCGAAGCAGTATCTTGCAAAGCTCTATGTCACGAATGCTAATGATCATTAAACATCGTCAGTAAACACGATCAATAAGCATTAGTCCGTTAGCAAGACAACTCAAGCCAATGTTATTAACCAATCGTTCTCTGTTCAGCTTGAGGTAATAAAAAAGCCAATCAAACATGATTGGCCTTTTTGTTTTCAGCGCAGTTATCGGCTGATTAATGCTTACTAATAACGATTATTTAGTAGGTGTAGCGTAGATCTAAGTAATAGTAGCCACCGTTAAAACCAAATGGAGTATTAGTCAGTGGGTATACAAATATGCCGTTAAAATTATTATCCTCAGGGCGTTTCTCTGGATAAGTATCAAACAGGTTTTGTACCCCTAACGTAACAGCAAGATTATCTGTTGCACGGTAGCGAGTACTTAAATCAGTGGTCCATCTTGCACCATATTCCACTTCACTAGATGAATAACCCACGGTATATTCACCGAAATAACTGAAACGTAAGTTAGTGGTGAAGTCATCATATTGATGAGTAAAACCGATGTTAGCGGTATTTTTCGGATTAGCTTCCGTCATGCGAACGACTTCAATATTATCAAATAGTTCGTCTTCTAATCCGTTGAGGATCGAAGGCAAAGAAATTGACTCAATTTCAGTTTCTTTGTATGAGTAAGCAAGGTTTGCTTTTAAATCGCCGTATTCACCAAGGTCAAAACCTTGAGTGATAACTAAGTCTACACCTTGAGTTTTAGTATCAACCGCATTCATAAAGAAACGAGCCGAGTCGGCATTGGTGCCTTCAAGAATGGCAGCAATGGCAGGTGAGCTTTCTTTGTCGATAGAGCCTGACAAAATGATTCTGTCATCAACATTGATTTCATAAGCATCTAATGTCACTGCAAAGCCATTGTCGCCAGTGTAAACAATACCTGCACTATAAGAGTGTGATACTTCAGCTTTAAGATCAGGAATTCCTAGCTCTGCTCTAACCGGTGATAACTGGTTAAAAGTACCTGACTCTCTAGGAATAAACTCACCAGTGACCGGATCTGGATCAAAGAAAGTTGATACGTTGGTAAAATAAAGCTGCTGTACACTTGGCGCGCGGAAACCAGTGTCGGTGGTTAAACGAAGTGCCACACTGTCTGTTAGCTCATATCGACCAGACAATTTCCAACTGGTATTGCCACCGAAATCTGAATAGTCTTCATAACGAACGGCTGCCGCCCAATAAAAGTCATCGGTAAGTTGGTTTTCAAGTTCGATATACAAACCAAGGTTTGTGCGGTCTTCATCTACTTCAGATTCTTTAGTGAAACCACCAAATCCCTGACTACCACCAGATTTATCTTGGTAATCGCCTTGGATATACGATTCTTCTTGGCCAGCTTCAATTTGATAGCCACTTTCGCGCCATGTGATGCCCATTGCTACGAGTAAGTCTGAGTCATTGGCAAAATCGTAGTAGGTTGAAGCATCTAAGTTTAGATTCAGCTCACTGGTTGACAATGTACCAGCATCAAAGTTTGTTGGGCTGTTAGGGCCAAGCGAAGCATTAATACTGTTTTCAACATTGTATTCAAAGCTGTTACTGCCAAAACCAACAGAAGAATCAATTTCCCACTGACCCAGCTCAAACTCATAACCAGTGACTAAAGAGTAATCGATAATTTCTGGGCTTATTTGTGGTAAAAAGCCATCTGGATACACTTCAATAACGTTACGAGAATCCAACGCACGACGATAAAAAGCGCCTGAAGTTGAGCTGCGTTTGCTAATACCACCAAAGGCATAAAGCTTACCGTTGGTATCTAATCCTTGCTGAGCATTTAAAAATAAACCGTAGTTGTCATAATCACTGTCGCCAACATGATGATTTTTACGATCGAATGTGGCTTCACGTGGATCAAGGCTACCGTCTGCTAGGGTCGGGTATTGCTGACGTGGATCAAAACCGGCACGATTAGTTGAATTTTTCTGATGTGCTTCTAAAGACACATTCACAAAGCCGTCTTGGCTAAAACTAAAGCCTTGATTAATGCCTAGGCGTACTTGTTCACCGTCGCCTTCGTAGGTTTGGCCAACCTGGGCGGCAATGCTGCCACCTTCGTCGCTGTCTTTCAGCACGACGTTGATGACACCCGCAATCGCATCAGAGCCGTATAGCGCTGATGCACCGTCGCGTAAAATTTCAATCCGTTTAATTGAAGTCATTGGAATGGCGTTAAGGTCAACGTTTGATGAACCTTTGCCTAAAGTACCGGCTAAGTGAACCAATGCTGAACCATGGCGGCGCTTACCATTAACCAACACTAAAGTGTGATCAGGTGACATGCCTCGCAAGCTTGCAGGGCGAACCGCGTCGCTGCCATCGGTAATTGACGAGAATGGAAAGCTGTAGCTGGGCGCAGCAAACTGCAATGCCTTAGCGGTTTCGGTTATACCTGTTGCTTCAAGTTGTTCTGAGGTAATAATATCGATAGGGGTTGCACTGTCTGTGGCGGTACGAAGGGCAATACGCGATCCAATAACTTGAATGCGCTCTAGGTTTTCACCTTCTTCTGCAGCGATTGCTACTGGGGCTGAAATACTGGCAATAACGGCCAAAGATACGAGACTTTTATACATTAGCAATCCTGCGATAACGTTATGATTAATTTTGTAACATTATAGATCATTTTCGCTGGTACATAGGTCGCTTTAATATAGGCTTGGTTAGTTCAATCAGGCATATCTCATGACACTCTGATCTAGTAAAACGCTATAACTCATCCATTGTGATTACAATTGCTTATAAGCATAAACAAACGCCTGTTAATAATAACAGGCGTTTAACATTCTTTTGTTAATGAGACTTAATCGCTTTATGAGCCGCTAGCTGGGTAAGCTCGTTTGGTGAGATGTAATGAAGCTCGCCATGGCATCCTCTGCACGAGTTTGTGCCGATGCCCAGGTGTCCGAGCTTGTCATGGTTTCAACCACTTCGTAATAACATTTAATTTTTGGCTCAGTACCCGACGGGCGAACAATGACTCTAGCGCCACCGTCTAAGGCATAAATCAACACATCGCTACTAGGTAAATCAATGGCTTGTTTGCTGCCATCAGCGGCAGTGCGCTGTAGACTTTTTAAATCGTCGGTTGAGATCACCGCATACTCACCAATTTTCACGGGTGGATGTTCGCGTAAATAGGCACCAATATTTGGCGTGTCAGCATTAAGGGCAATACTCACTTGTTTATTAAGGTGAAATCCATGTTGGCGATAAATCTGCTCGAGTTTATCCCAAATGGTTTGTCCATTATCTGCAAGTTCTGCAGTCAGTTGGGCAAAGGCCAATAATGCCGATAATCCATCTTTATCCCACACTAAGTTACCAATGGTGTAGCCGAGCGCTTCTTCATAAGCGAATAAGAACTGATTGTCAGCTTGGTGCTTGGCAATACCGACATTCATTAACCACTTAAAGCCGGTAAGAGTGGTATAGCTTTGGCTACCAAACTCAGTGGCAATTTTAGACAACAGGCTTGAGGACACGATAGTGGTGCCAGTGAGTTGCTGATTTTTAGGTGCATGGCTGAGTAAGTAATGACCAAATAACACTCCAACTTGATCGCCTGTCAACATTTGGTAGTCGCCATTTTCAGTGCGAGCGGCAACAGCAAAGCGGTCAGCATCAGGGTCGTTGGCACAAGCGAGTGTAGCATGGTGCTTTTTGGCTTCTGCAATCACCAAATCCATTGCTCCTTTTTCTTCAGGATTTGGAAAGTTTACCGTAGGAAAGTCGCCATCAGGTTCACGTTGAGCCGCCACTGAATACACTTGGGTAAAACCAGCATCATTTAATACCGTTTCAGCCATGTCGGCACCAACACCGTGCATTGCGGTGTAAGCTAAACTGACCTTGTCCTGTCCGCTGTGGTATTGCAGCTCTTTAGCTTCATGAATTCCTTGGCGATAGGCTTGATAGAAATCGTCTTGTAACCAAGTAAGCTTATCTTGTGATATTGCGTCATCTAAGGCTAAAAAGGGAATCGCCTGAGTGGCAGCCCGAGTAATTTGGGCGGCTATGCCTGTGTCGTGAGGAGGAATAATTTGTGCGCCATTTTCCCAATAGACTTTATAGCCATTGTATTGTGGTGGGTTATGGCTTGCGGTAACCACAATGCCAGCTGCAGCGTTAAGATGTTTTACCCCAAAAGCGACTAACGGCGTGGCGGCAACCTTGTAGGTTAAATGCACGTTAATGCCCATAGCGGTTAATACACTTGCGGCATCATGGGCAAAGGTAAAGGAATCATGACGACCATCGTAACCTATCACGACACCACGCTCGGCAGCATTGTCGATTTGCTCGAGTAAGTAAGCCCCCAGACCGGCAGTAGTTTGGCGGATAACCAAACGGTTCATTGCCATAGGGCCAACACCCACTTCGCCTCTTAGCCCTGCTGTGCCAAATGCTAAACGACCCGCAAAGCGTGCCGCTAGTTCTGTTTCATTGCCGTTATCAATTAACGTTTGCAGTTGTGAGCGGGTGTGTGGGTCGGGATCGTTATTCAGCCATTGGTTGATTTGATGTTGAAGATGGGTATTCATGAGTAACCTCATTGATAATCATTTTCAATAACAGTAGGAAAATACCGCCGCAAGAACAAGTAAATTCGTGTCAAAGTGGATAAAAATAACAAATTGTATTCATGATTTATACGCTTAATCTACATGCATAAACGCGAACATTAGCTTATAAACAACCAGTTGCAGCTAAATATCAAACCTAAAAACCGTGTAAATCAACTTTAAAGCTTTATATATAAACTTAAAAACATTGTATAGATAGAAACCTATAGCGTGCACAGTGGCGTTACAGCAATAGTGGCGTTACAGCATGAGTGGGGCTACATAGGCAATACAAAAAAGGCTTATGGATATCATCCACAAGCCTTTTATAACGCGATTAAAATAACGCGATTAAAATCTATTTTGCTTAGATAACATAATTTTGTGGGAAAAACGCACGTTTTGCGTCTTCATCAAATTCTGCTTTAAATTGAATGTCTTTACCCATGTTTCTGGCGCGTTCAACTGCAGGACGGTTGTTGATGCTGTTAAACCAGCGTTGAACATTCGGGTAAGTGGCAAGGGCATCTTGGCCTAATACATAGCCGACTTTATCAACCCAACCCCATGCAGCAATATCGACAATGCTCAATTCATCACCCACGATAAACTCACGGTTATCAAGATGTGCGTCAAGTACTTGGTAATGGCGCTGAGTTTCACGTTGATAACGGTTTGTTGCGTAATCTATTTTCTCTGGTGCATGGTGAGTGAAATGGACACATTGACCAGAATAAGGGCCTAAACCAGTGGCGACAAACATTAACCACGACAGAAGCTCACCACGATTTTCCGGGGTTGCAGCTAATTGACCTGTTTTGTCAGCAAGGTATAAAAGAATGGCATTAGAATCGAATACACGCACGCCGTTGTCTTCAATGGCGGGTGTTTTACTGTTTGGGTTAATCGCTTTAAATTCAGCGCTATGTTGCTCACCTTTTAAGGTATCCACAGGTACGAGTTCAAACTCAAGGCCTGTTTCTTCGAGGAACAAGGCAATTTTCATTGGGTTAGGGCCTGGATGGAAATAAAATTTAATCATGTGAACTCCTTAATAAGTAAGAAGCGTATTTAAACAGAATTTGAACGAATGCTCAATATGTATTTGAGCGATCGTTCATGGTTGAAGGTAGTTTGAGTGAATATCATGAGTAATAGTTTAAAACTTGTAATGAAAATGACTTGAAACCTAAAGTTACACCTGAAAAATCATGAGTCGCTCAGTCAGTATTAAAGGGTGTGTATTGAAAGATAATTAGGTTTTAAGAAAACCAACAGATGTAAATAAACTCACATGAATACTGACGCTAATACTGGTTTGGCGAGTAGGGAAATACCTTAGGAATAATGTTAGTTACCATCAGTTGTTATCAATATTAGCGTAAACTTGGTTTCGAGATTATTCGTTATCAAGTTCACGAGTACAGAGAAATCAAGCATCAGCTGATCATCTTGGTATACATCGATTGAAAGTAGTTTTATGCTTTATGTATCTTGCTAGACACGAGTTCATTTTTAAACTAATCAAGCCATTACAATGTGCACCCTTGGGTCATTTATATTCCCGTACTTTGACAATTTGACGATTCGATAAGTCAAGAATAACCGTCATTCATGCAAATCGGTATTGTCTGTCTACTTAATGTCTATCGATAGCTGTTTATTACTGATTCAAACTCGCTAACAAAGGTAATATTTTACTAACCTTATCAAAGCTTTCTTGATACTCCGCGGCACCATTAGAGTCGGCAACAATACCACCACCTGCCCAGCAGTAAATGTGATTATTTTCAGTGACCAAAGTACGAATAGTAATACTGGTGTCCATGTTTCCATTTTGGCTTATATAGCCGATGCTGCCGCAATAAAGGTTACGTCTGGACGGTTCTAGTTCTTCAATGATTTCCATTGCGCGGATTTTTGGTGCTCCGGTAATTGATCCTCCAGGAAAGGCGGCGTTAAGTAAATCGAATGCTGTTTTGTATTGTGCAAGTGTGGCGGTAACCGTACTAACTAGATGATGCACGGCAGGGAAGCTTTCAATGGCGAATAACCTAGGCACCTTAACTGAGCCTGGGGCGGCTACTTTACCGATATCGTTTCTTAGCAGGTCAACAATCATCACATTTTCGGCACGATCTTTCTCGGAAGTGATTAATGCGCTAGCGGCTTGTTGATCCAAAATGGGATCATGATGGCGCGGCATGGTACCTTTAATGGGTTTAGTTTCGATATATTGATCGTTAAGTTTAATAAAACGTTCTGGTGAGATAGATAACATGCAGTGGTTATCAACTCGCATAAATGCCGAAAAAGGCGCTTGGTTTGCAAGGGATAAAGCACAATAAGCTTGCCATTCATCTCCTTGATATTGAGCTTCAAATCGTTGGGTTAAATTGATTTGATAACAATCACCACTCAATAAATACTGCTGCACTTGAGCAAATTTATGTTGATACTGCTGACTGTCTATCTGATTACTCCAAGCCGTAGTTAATCTGAAAGGCCTTGATGTTATCGCGTTACTGGCTGATTTTTGTATTTTAGATTCAATTAAATTCAACTCAACTTTTAACGCGTAAGAACCACAGTAATGGTAAGCATACCAAGATTTATCAACGTAACTGTAGACGAGTGAAAAATCATAAAAACCAATATTCATATCATCAAGATGAATATCTTTAATGGAAATTTGTGGCAGCTTTTCAATATTTCGGCCCAGGTCATAGCCAAATGCGCCCAGGGCTCCGACACTAAATGGATGTTGGCTGTCTTGCGCTGAAGGATATAACCGCGCTTGCAGTTCAGCTAATGTGTTAAAGGGGTTGGCGTGGCGATCTATTTTAATATTGAGTGCTTTGATGGCCGAGTCTTTGGCACTAAATCGACTGATGCCATCGCTGCTGGTTAACGTTGCAATAGGATTAAAACCGATGATGTCGAATTTGGCATCTTGGTGCGGAGCATTGGCTGAGTCGAGTAATATCGCCCATGGCTGGTGGCTTACCAGTGAAAATAGCTGCTTTGTGTCTATTTTCCAGTCCAGTTTTTGCATGAAGAGTGCGTTTTTTGCCCGCGCAGACATCGATAACCCTTATCTAAAATGTGATGTAGCCCAAAAAGGATGGAAAGAGTATCATATTGGTCTTAATAGTTAATATTAAATCGATTCTAATAAAAACGATAACCATGTTAGGCCGCAATGGCTGCTGGAGCACCCCATATGTCGACGAATACCACATCTCACTCTACAACTCATTCAACTATATCTAGTCAAGCTGTCGTGATTAAACAAGCTGACTTTATTGAAAGTATTGCTGATTCTCTGCAATACATTTCGTATTACCATCCCAAAGACTTTGTTGATGCGATGACCAAAGCTTACGAGCGTGAAGAAAGCGCTGCCGCTAAAGACGCCATTGCTCAAATTCTGATTAACTCCCGCATGTCAGCCGAAGGCAAACGCCCTTTATGCCAAGACACTGGAATTGTCACCACCTTTGTTAAAATTGGTATGTCTGTTCAGTGGGATAAAACTGACATGACAGTTCAAGAAATGGTCGATGAAGGTGTACGTCGTGCTTATACCAATCCAGATAATCCATTACGTGCATCAATAGTGTCAGACCCTGCCGGTGCGCGTAAAAATACCAAAGACAACACACCATCAGTGGTTCATATTGACATGGTTGCTGGTAATCAAATAGAAGTGATGATTGCAGCCAAAGGTGGTGGGTCGGAAAATAAATCCAAAATGGCCATGCTTAATCCGTCAGACGATATCGCCGCTTGGGTAGAAAAAACATTACCAACAATGGGCGCGGGCTGGTGTCCACCGGGTATGTTAGGCATAGGTATCGGTGGTACTGCTGAGAAAGCGGCCGTTCTGGCCAAAGAATCATTAATGGACCCTGTTGATATTCATGAGTTGATGGCTCGTGGTGCAGAGACCACAGAAGAAAAGCTTCGTTTAGACATTTTTGAACGCGCAAATAATTTAGGCATAGGCGCTCAAGGGTTGGGCGGACTCACTACAGTATTAGATGTTAAAATTAAATCTGTACCGACTCATGCAGCGTCTAAACCAGTAGTGATGATCCCTAACTGCGCAGCAACGCGCCATGTGCATTTTCATTTAGATGGCACTGGTCCAGTCGATTTAGTACCACCATCGTTGTCTGATTGGCCTGAAATTACTCGTGAAGCGGGAGAAAACACTCACCGTGTCAATTTAGATACGGTCACTCAAGCTGAAATCGAAACTTGGAAGAGTGGTGATACCTTATTACTCAACGGTAAAATGCTGACTGGCCGCGATGCAGCTCATAAACGGATTCAAATGTTGCTTGAATCTGGTGAAGGTTTACCAGCAGGTGTCGATTTTACCGGTAAGTTTATTTATTACGTTGGCCCAGTCGATCCAGTCGGTGATGAAGTGGTTGGCCCTGCAGGCCCAACAACGGCAACCCGTATGGATAAGTTCACTGACATGATGTTAGACCAAACAGGCCTAATGGGCATGATTGGTAAGTCTGAGCGTGGTCCTGAAACGGTTGCTTCAATTAAAAAGCACAAAGCAGTCTATTTAATGGCTGTTGGCGGCGCTGCATACCTAGTGTCGAAAGCGATTAAGAAATCACGTGTTGTCGCATTTGAAGATTTAGGCATGGAAGCGATTTACGAATTTGATGTGCAAGACATGCCAGTGACCGTGGCGGTTGATACCAATGGTGTTAATGCGCACGAAACTGGCCCAGCGATTTGGAAAATTAACATCGCTAACAGTAAAGCTAATAAGTAAGCCATCGATAACATTGTGCTTAGACATAAGCGATAAGTGTCAATGTGATTAAACGCTCGGGTTTACAGCTTTTTACAAAAGGCTTGTTGCCTGAGCGTTTTGCTTTGGTTAGTCTGCAATATACATTTTATGATTACGTTTGATATTGGCTGTTTTTGCGGCCTAAACGTAATACGTTTTACTTAAATAACTGAGACATGATAACAATGAAAAAGTCTTCTGTATTATTCGCACTGATTGCTGCTGGCATGGCAACATCAGTGTCTGCGGCTGAGCCCGCAGCTTTTAATGTTCAACAACTGGTTAACTTAAATAAGTTGCATTCAGCAGCCGTATCAAATGATGGTAAGACCATGGTATACGGCGTAAAAGTGGTTGATGATAAAGGCGAGGGCAGCTCAGATCTTTATCTTCTCGACTTGAACGATAAAAATGCTAAGCCAAAGCAACTTACTTCGGCTGCAGGCACTGAACACGATGTCAGCTTTTCGCCAGATGGAAAATCGATTTATTTCCTCGCCAGTCGTTCTGGCACCAGTCAATTGTATCAATTGGCCCTTGATGGTGGAGAGGCTATTGCGGTTACTGATTTACCGTTAGATATCAATGGCTACAAATTGTCTAACGACGGTAAGCAAGTCGTTATGACGTTGCGGGTATTTCCAGAGTGTAAAGACTTAGCGTGTTCAAAAGACAAGTTTACTGCCGAAGCTGAACGTAAAAGCACTGGCCGCGAATACAAGCAGTTGATGGTACGCCATTGGGACACTTGGGAAGATAACGCACGTAACCATTTGTTTGTTGCCTCGCTTAATGGCAACAAAATTACCACCGCGACAAACGTTACAGCGGGCCGTGACACTGAAACACCGCCTAAACCATTTTCTGGCATGGAAGAAGTCACCTTTACTGCAGACGGTAAGTACGTTGTTTATAGCGCTAAAGCGCCGAGCCGCGATCAAGCTTGGACAACTAATTACGATTTATGGCAAGTGCCTGTAGCTGGCGGTGAAACGGTTAACTTAACCCCAGATAACCAAGCATGGGATGCTCAGCCTACGTTCTCTGCCGATGGCCGTTATCTTGCCTATTTAGCCATGACCAAGGCGGGTTACGAAGCTGATCGCTCCCGCATTATGTTACGTGACAATGTTACAGGTCAGGAAAAAGAAGTCGCACCATTATGGGATCGCAGTGCTAGTTCATTGAACTTTAGTGCCGATGGCCGTACTTTGTATGTGACAGCACAAGATCTTGGGCAAGTGACCATTTTTGAAGTGAACACACAGTTTGGTGATGTTCGCCCTATTTACAACCAAGGTAGTAACAGCCTAGTGGCTGTGACCAGTAATCGTCTTATTTTCAAGAAGTCATCATTAGTTGAACCTGGCGATTTATTCAGTGTGTCACTTGAAGGTGAACAACTGAAACAGCTAACCAACGTCAACAGTGAAAAATTAGCTGACATTAAGTTTGGTGATTTTGAACAGTTCAACTTTAAAGGTTGGAATGACGAAACCGTTCATGGCTATTGGATCAAACCCGTTAACTATGAAGAAGGTAAAAAATACCCAATTGCTTACCTTGTACACGGTGGCCCACAAGGCTCATTTGGTAACAGTTTCAGCAGTCGCTGGAATGCTCAGTTATGGGCTGGTGCAGGCTATGGCGTAGTGATGGTCGACTTCCATGGTTCTACTGGTTATGGCCAAGCGTTTACTGACTCTATTGGCAAGGATTGGGGCGGAAAACCGCTTGAAGATCTTAAAAAAGGCATGGCAGCGGTTACCGCGCAGCAACCTTGGTTAGATGCTAACAATGCATGTGCACTAGGTGGTTCTTACGGTGGCTATATGATGAACTGGTTCCAAGGTAAATGGAACGATGGCTTCAAGTGTTTAGTCGACCATGCTGGTTTGTTTGATATGCGTTCTATGTATTACGTCACAGAGGAATTGTGGTTCCCTGAATATGAATTCGGTGGCCCATACGATCAAAACAAAGAACTATATGAAAAGTTTAACCCAGTTAACTATGTTGAAAACTGGAAAACACCAATGCTCGTCATCCATGGTGAAAAAGACTACCGTGTTCCTTATGGTCAAGGCCTTGCTGCATTTACCTTTATGCAGCGTAAAGGTATTCCTTCTGAGCTATTGGTATTTCCTGATGAGAATCACTGGATTTTAAATCAAGATAACTTACAGCTATGGTACAAGAATGTATTAGGCTGGATGGATCGTTGGACAGCGCAATAGTGTTTGTACTTTCTCTGTAGAAGACATGTTAAAGCCAGTACTAAAAAAATGGCGTAGTCCTCAACACAGATTTACCTTCATAAGTTAATTAAAAGAGATGTTGCTACTGGCAACATCTCTTTTTTGTTCCTAAGCTATTGTAGCTTCGGATATTGTGGCTCAAGCCAATCGCAGTTTTACCAGAGGCAATGAGTTATTCATTAATCAAGATGATACTCAAGTCAATATCTACATCTACACTGTTTACTCATAAAAATAAAATTACATTCTGTTGAAAATAAACTGACCAGTAAAACGAGCACTTTTGTGAGAAATAAAAAATCCGCTATCGTTAGTATTTTTCATCATAAGGCTATTCTTATTTTGTTGATTAATATGTAGGTTAACCACAGGAAAACAATATTTCAAGTCCTGCTGTAGGTTAAATCATCATATTGATGCTAATTAGAACAGTCTGGTGAAATAAAATAACTAAAAATGCGTGTTTACGTAAACTGTCAATATGATATCAAAACATAAATAATAGACGTGACATTAGTTTTTGTATGGTAAAAAGGTCTATCAAATATAAAAAATTTCATTTGGGGAATGGCAATGTTTCAGCTACATTAGCGCCCTCAGAATCGAGCTTCAAATCAGGTAATATCAAGAGGGTGTAGTTAGTGGATTTTATGCTTTATATCAAGTTCTTTCTAGGACTGTTAGCCATCATTAACCCAGTAGGGTTATTGCCTGTATTTGTGAGCTTAACCAGCCATCAAACTGAAGCTGATCGCCAAAATACTAATCGTGATGCAAATATGGCCGTAGTGATCATTCTATTGGTGACGGCAATAGCAGGTCATTACATTCTTAGTATGTTCAGTATTTCATTATCGGCTTTTCGTATTGCCGGTGGTAGCTTGATTTGTATTATTGCGATGTCGATGTTGCAAGGTAAAATCAGTGAAGTGAAACGTAACCAAGAAGAAGACCGTGAGTCTTCAGGAATGGAATCTGTTGCAGTTGTGCCATTAGCTTTGCCATTAATGGCTGGTCCTGGTGCCATTAGTGCGGTGATAGTGTTTGCGGCGGAGCATCACCAAATAACCAACTACATTGGTATGTTTTTAACCATTATGACCTTAGGCCTTGTTAGTTGGGGTTTATTTCGTATGGCGCCAATGCTGTTTAAACTATTAGGTAAAACTGGCATTAACGTTATTACCCGTCTAATGGGTCTACTGATGTTGTCTTTAGGCATTGAAGTGATTGCCGCGGGTGTTAAAGGACTTTTCCCTACCTTAATAGGTTAGTTAGCTTGTTAGTTGCTGTGCATTTGTGCAAACGCTTGATAGTGGGGTTTTTTAGCTTGACCCGCTATCATCATTTGCGTAAAGTACGCCTCGATTAGCACTGCCGCGGTTAGTATTAAGTGGTTTTGTATTATTGAGAGGTCATTATTCCACTCAATAGAATCAAATATTAAGTACTGCCTTTTTATCTGATGTCTTTTAATGGTATGGATAAAAAGTCAGTCACAAATTGGTGAGCTGGCTGAGTGGCTGAAGGCGCACGCCTGGAAAGTGTGTTTAGGTTTATCCCTAACGAGAGTTCGAATCTCTCGCTCACCGCCATATTATGAAAAAAGACGTCTTCGGACGTCTTTTTTCATTTGTGTTTTAATACAATACTGACAATTTGAGTGATGCTTCGTCTCGCCGTTGTCTAATATGACTTTATATTAACGAGGTGTTAGCGCTTGTTATGCGTAGCCTCTATAATGCTTTATTCTTGTTTTACTACTGAGACCCACTTTCATGCCTTTTTCGACACTTGGATTACGCGACACGATTGTCAATGCCCTACATGAAGTGGGATACAGTCAGCCGACACCTATTCAACAACAGACTATTCCGGTTATTTTAAAGGGTAAGAACCTGCTCGCCGCTGCGCAAACTGGTACCGGTAAAACCGCAAGTTTTGTATTACCAATATTAGAACGCTTAGCCGACACTGAAATCCAGCGTGCAAAACGTATTCGAGCGTTGATTTTAACCCCAACTCGCGAACTCGCAGTGCAAGTTCACGCCAACGTAGTGCAGTACGCCAAGCATTTATCGTTAACCTCTATCGCCATTTATGGTGGGGTTGATGAAAAGCCGCAAAAACAAGCCTTAATTGATGGTGTGGATATTTTGGTGGCAACACCTGGACGTTTACTCGACTTATATACTCAACGTGCCGTGCACTTTGATGAAGTTGAAGTGTTGGTGCTTGATGAAGCCGATAGAATGCTCGACATGGGCTTTATCGAAGACATTAATAAAATCATCGACAAATTACCTTCTGAACGTCAGAGTTTATTGTTTTCTGCGACGTTATCAAACCAAGTGCGTGCGTTAGCGAAAACGGCCATTAAACGTCCTGTAGAAATTTCAGTGATTGCTGATCGCGATTCAGCACCGAAAATCGAGCAGTGGTTAACGACGGTTGATAAAGATAAAAAATCAGCTTTATTAAGTCATTTAATTAAAACCGAAGAGTGGAACCAAGCACTCATCTTTATCGAAACCAAACAAGGTGCCGCCAAATTGGTGAGTCAGCTTGAAAAGCGTGATATTGCTGCAGAGTGTATTCACAGTGGCCGAAGCCAGCCGGTGCGTGAACAAATTTTAGCTGATTTTAAATCGGGTAACATTAAATACCTTGTGGCTACTGGCATTGCGGCGCGCGGTATTGATATTGACGATTTATCTCGTGTTGTTAATTATGACTTACCTTATCCGGCCGATGACTATATTCATCGTATTGGTCGTACCGGTCGTGCGGGCGCTGCTGGTGTTGCTATTTCTTTTGTGTCCAATGATGACTTTAAAAACCTGTGTATGATTGAAAGCCGTTTAGGGCATTTAATTGAACGTAAAGAAATAGCGGGGTTTGAACCCTCGAAGCCAATTCCTATTTCAGTGTTGAATTTTATTCCTAAAAATCGTCAGCATAAATCAACATCAGCGACAGACCGACCAACGCTGAGTTTGGGCAAGTCGAAAACAGCTTCTGCTGATTTTAGAAAAACCAAACCATCTAAAGCGTCAACTACGCCTAAGGGTAACAAACCTAATCCCTGGAACATTTAAGTTGATTAGGTAAACGATTAACTCAGTTATCGTATTGGTGATTAAAGCGGAATTTATATTCCGCTTTTTTGTGTGGATTGTTCAAGGCAAGGGCAGTTTGGCGGCAATACAAACTGAATGGCTTTTGGGAGAACTTCAAAACGCATTTTTTTGGTTGGATAAGGTTCGCCATCTAAATTAAGCGGTAACTTGATAGGAAAATCAATTTCTAACCAACGGGTTTGAAAGTGATAACAAAACTTAGCTTCATGACTCATGGCTTGTATTTCATCTAACACCACCGGGATATCAAAGGTTGAAAATGACTTCAACAGGGTAATATCCATCAAACCGTCATCAATTAATGCATTGGGTGCCAGCATTTGCCCACCGCCAGCTTGCTTATTATTGCAAATGGCGCCCACCACAATATCACCATTGAACGTTCCTTTATCGGTGGTAATACTGCCTTGATAAGGCTTAAAGCCTAATGCTTTAGCCAATCCGACTAAGGTATAAGCTCCACCGCCAAGAAAGTCTTTTAATTCTGTTGGGGTTTCTGCGGTGACTTGCGCGCCAAACCCGGCGACTGCCGCATTAATAAAATAATTATTGTTGGCCCGGATGATATCAATAGGGTAGCTGTCACCATGAATTGCCAGTTCCAGAGTGGATTGAATAATATTGCTAATACCGCACGCTGTGGCGAAGTCATTTGCAGTGCCTAATGGCAGCACGGCTATTTCGAGCTTATGATCCTGTTGTGGTTGTTGCATCAGGGCATTTACTGCCTCATTAAGCGAGCCATCACCGCCGCCAATCACGACTCTGCCGACATTATCGGCTATGGCTTCTGTTATAAAACGCAACATATCAGCGCTTTCCCAAGAGACTCGCACGTCAATCGTATGGCCCTGCTCGCGCAAAGCGATAACCGATTGTCTTATGTCGACATTGGTGGCCTTTTTACCATTAAGTAGTAGTCGGAGATGTGTTAAGGGCATCGTTAAGTTCTCTGTTAGTTATTTTGGAACGGTCACCAGACAAAAAATACGTTTTTAAGTCACAAGTAGTTGGCCTATTCACGATTTTTCTGTCACAAAAGATGTCTGCTTGATGCAAAACAATGACGAACATGATTAACTCATTATAATTGTCGTAAGATGAATTTTTATTCATATCTTCGCAACAAAAATCTTTGTGCACGAAAGCGATATGCATCAAAAAATAAGTTTATATACACTAAAAAATAATAACAATGTAAGGGATAACTAATGAAAAAATCTTTACTTGCTTTGGCGGTTTCTTTTGCCTTGGCTGGATTGGTAGGTTGTAGCGATGACTCGGTTAAGCAAAGTCCACAAACCAAGGCCGTTACTGCTGAGGCTAGCACAACTAGTGCTGCGGCAGCATTAAACTTTAACGAATATTCACAACAGTTTATTGATGAGCTGTGGGCATTATCACCAACCTGGGCGCTGTACAGTGGCAAACATGTTAATGATGGCTATTTAGATATCCCAAATCAAGCAAGCCGCAACAAAACGTTGGCATTTGTTAAACAACAGCAAACGGCGCTAGCCCAATTTGATCCGCAGTCACTAACGGCTAACGAGTTAATTGATTATAAATTACTGAGTAATTTAGTGGAGTCAATGCAATGGGAAATTACACGCTTTAAAGGTTGGCAATGGGACCCGTCAAATTACAATGTTGCCGGTGGTTTTGCGCAAATTATCAATGAAGACTTTGCGCCGTTAGATGAACGCTTAACCTCTGTGATTGCACGTCTTGAAAATGTGCCAGCCTATTATGAGGCCGCGCGAAATAATATTAGTGAGCCGACACTTGAGCATACCCAATTAGCCATTATGCAGAATCAAGGCGCATTTTCGGTATTGTCTGCCGAGTTAGCCCAGCAAGTCACTGATTCAGGCTTAAGCGCAGAGCAGAAAGCGTTATTTGCTGAGCGTTTTGATGCCGCTACTGCAGCAATTAAACAGCACATTGAGTGGTTAACCGCGCTTGAAACTAAGCTAACCGAAAATGGAGGCCGCGATTTCCGTATTGGTGAAACCTTATACGAAGAAAAGTTCGCCTTTGATATTCAGTCTGGTATGACGGCTAAACAGTTATATGACAAAGCTGTGGCAGATAAAAATCATGTTCAGCAAGAAATGGCTAAGATCACCGATACCATTTGGTCAAAATATATCGATACCCCAAAACCAGACGATGAGAGACAAGCAATTCGCCAGTTGATTGATGTGTTATCAACCAAACATGTTAAACGAGAAAACTTTGTAGCCGAAGTGCGAAAGCAAATTCCAGAGCTGATTAAGTTTGTCAATGACAAACAACTGGTAACGCTTGATCCTAAAAAGCCGTTAATTGTTCGTGAAACGCCTGAATACATGCGCGGTTTTGCCGGAGCGTCTATCAGTGCACCAGGACCTTATGACAAAGGCGGTAATACTTACTACAACGTTTCACCCCTTGATGACATGAGTGATGAGTCTGCAGAGAGCTATTTACGTGAATACAATCACTGGATTTTACAGGTTCTGAATATTCATGAGGCTATCCCAGGGCATTACACGCAATTAGTCTTTTCTAACCAATCTCCTAGTTTAGTGAAAAGCTTATTTGGTAATGGTGCCATGATTGAAGGTTGGGCTGTGTATACCGAACGAATGATGTTGGAAGAAGGCTATAGTAATTTTGAACCTGAAATGTGGCTGATGTATTACAAATGGAATTTACGGGTTATTTGTAACACTATTTTAGATTACAGCATTCAAGTCAATGGAATGGGCGAGCAAGAGGTGATTGACTTGCTCGAGAATGAAGCATTCCAACAACGTGCTGAAGCTGAAGGAAAGTGGCGCAGAGCCACGTTAAGTCAAGTTCAACTGACGAGTTATTACGCCGGTTACCGTGAGATTTATGATTTCCGCGAACAACTTAAAGCTAAACAAGGTGAGAGCTTTGATTTGAAACAGTTCCATGAACAGTTTTTAAGTTACGGTAGTGCGCCAGTTAAGTTCATTAAGCAGTTGATGACAGATAAATAGACCTATGACGTCTCACTCATAATTGTGACAAATGTCTCAAGGCCTGAAGTTTCAGGCCTTTTTTGTTAATGAAAAGGGTCACAGGGTGGATTAAATCTGGTTTTGGGTAAATCAATATGATAATCTTAATGGTAATCGTTATCATTAAGTAGCTGAGCATGAAGAATATCCTATTCATTGAACATACCCTTTCCGATAAAAGTGACGTAGGTCGACAGTTAAATGAGCAGGGCTACAGTGTTCATCGGGTTAATAATGCCTTTGATGCGTTGATCCAAATGGAGACTCTGCAGCTTGAAGCCATATTATTAGATTTTTCGGTGCCCAAAATGGATTCATTTTGGTTGCTGGTCGCACGACAAAGCCGAACCCCTATTATTGTATTAGCAGAAAGTAACAGCGAGCTTGAGCGTATTAATGCGTTAGAGTTAGGCGCCGACGATTACCTCACTAGACCGATTAATATCCGCGAATTGCAGTTACGTCTTAATGTACTCCATCGACGCACCCAAGCACCGATTAACGATGCTGTTAATGGCAGCATTGGTTTTGATGATACCTCCTATACCATTAGCTTTGCCGATAAGTCGCTCGTGTTGACGCAAACAGAATATCGATTATTCAAATATTTATTTGATAGGCAAGGCGAAGTGGTTACTAAAGAAGAATTACAACTTCGAGTGCTGCATAAAGAACTTGGACGTTTTGACCGTAATTTAGACATGCATATCAGTAATACTCGCCGTAAATTAGTCAAACGTAATTTACCACGCGAACTAATTAATACCGTTCGCGGTCAAGGTTACAGCTTTAGCTTTTAATGGTTCACACCAATTGCCGCATTTGATAAGCTATGGCGCATAAAATAAGGCTAATACAAATCGTTATTAAGCCCAAAATAAGCGCAAGCAATAAAGGATAATCTAATGCGGATTACAGCAAACTTTGACGGCGGCAATATTGACGTCATTAATCTAGACAAACATGATGATATACAACTCGCCATTCGTCCCGATTTTGGTGGTGAGTTTTATCAATGGTTTAACTTTCGTTTAGAAGGGGAAGTCGGTCAGACATATACCCTTAATATTCTCAATGCCGGTAGTGCATCTTACCCAAAAGGTTGGGAAGAGTATCAAGCCGTTGCCAGTTATGATCGCCAAACATGGTTCCGATTACCTACTCAGTATGTCGATGGCAAATTAACGATCCAAGCTGAGCTTGATTGTGAAGCCATTCAAATTGCTTATTTTGCACCGTACAGCTACGAACGTCATTTAGATTTAATCAGTGAAGTGCAATTACATCCAGCAGTGAGTCTTGAACATCTTGGGTTAACGCTTGATGGTCGCGACATGACTTTGCTTAAAATTGGTGATGCTAACCCAGATAAAAAGAATATTTGGATCACTGCACGTCAACACCCTGGCGAAACCATGGCTGAATGGTTAGTCGAAGGCTTGCTAAATCAATTACTCGATAGTGATTGTCCAACTTCTAAAGCCTTATTAGACAAAGCCAATTTCTATATTGTGCCTAATATGAATCCAGATGGCAGCGCACGCGGCCATTTACGTACTAATGCTGTAGGTACTAACTTAAATCGCGAATGGCAAACACCGTGCTTAGAAAAAAGCCCTGAAGTGTATTATGTCGTTAATAAAATGCATCAAACTGGTGTCGATTTATTTTACGATGTACACGGTGATGAAGGTCTTCCTTATGTGTTCCTTGCCGGTTGTGAAGGGGTACCAAGCTACAACGATAAAATGGCCCAATTACAACAGCAATTTCTCAGTGCATTGACCATTGCCAGTGCTGATTTTCAAACAGAGTTTGGTTACGATAAAGATGAGCCAGGTAAAGCGAATTTAACCGTGGGTTCTAACTGGGTAGCCAATACGTTCAGTTGTTTATCGAACACGTTAGAAATGCCATTTAAAGATAACGCCAATTTAGCCGACCCATTTGTGGGCTGGTCTCCAGAACGTTGCGTATATTTAGGTGAAGCGTCTTTAGTTGCGATGCTAGCAGTGGTTGATAATTTATAATCGCGACCGTAAGCGGTAATTTTTATCTTCAGATGATCAAGCAGGTAGAATGAATTATGGCCTTAGTTGCATGTCCTAAATGTCAAAAGCGTATTTCAAGTCTGGCTAAGCAATGTGAGCATTGTAAGACAGACTTGAGCGGTAATACTGAGTCATTAACGATTATCAGTCACATTGAGCGTTCAAATAGCTTAATGACCCAAAGCTTTATTTTTTTGACATTGTTTATAGCAGGGGTTGTAGTGTGGTTTTGGGGAGGAGAGCCTGCACAAGGGCTAACTTCTTATATCGCGATTGCAAGTTTTGTTATTGGCTTTACGGGTTATCTTGTTACCAGAGTTAGAATAGTGTTACATAAACGGAAATCAGTATGAACGATATCAATAAAGTCATTGATGAAATGCCTGAAGAAGTATACCTACGCTTGTTGTCTGCAACGGAGCTTGGTAAGTGGGATGACGGCACAGTATTAACAGAACCACAGCGTGAGTCGACCTTACAAGTGGTGATGTTGTATCAAGCGCGTAAGTTACATCAAACTGAACATTTTACTATCGCAGCGGGTGGTAATATTAATGAGCTGTCCAAATCTGAGCTGAAAAAACAATTTAAAGGCGATCCTATCGCCGAGTTTAAAGAAGCTGATTTATAATCATCTGAAATTGAATAATATGTGTTATCAGTAATGGATATTATAAGACAAAAAATGCGAGCTAATGAGCTCGCATTTTTATTCAGCTTTTATGTGGTTAAGATAATAACCACATAAAATATCAATAACGTAATCTAGTCCGTCGTCAGTTCACCAATCAGATTTTCCTGCATACGTTGCTTAATTTGCGCTGGGGTTAATCCTATAGACAACAAATAATGCAATTTGGCTAATGCCGCTTCAATGGTCATATCAGCACCACTTATTACCCCAGCTTGAGCTAAAGCATTACCTGTAGCATAACCGCCCATATTGACTTTACCCTGGAAACACTGGGTTAAGTTCACCAAGATAATACCGCGTTCATCGGCTTGTTTAAGTGTATCCAGTAGTTTCTTATCTTGTGGAGCATTTCCCACACCGAAGGTCAATAAAATTAGCGCCTTTACGGGTTGCTGTAAAATATTATTGAAAATATCTGTGGAGATCCCAGGGTAAAGCGTTACCACACCTACAGGTTGCGGACTGATGGTAACAACCTCTAACGGGGCACCCGTTGGCTGCGTTATTTTACCCGCTTTGAGGTTAATTTTAATGCCGGCTTCTAGCAACATCGGGAAGTTAGGCGATGCAAACGCATCGAATCCGTCAGCATGGGCTTTGGTTGAGCGATTACCACGAAACAGTTTGTTATTAAAAAATAAACAGACTTCTGCAACTGGGTAGTTGGCCGCAATATAAAGCGAATTGAGCAAGTTGGTTTGACCGTCTGAACGTAACTGCGCCAACGGAATTTGTGAACCTGTTACGATAACTGGCTTGGATAAACCTTGCAGCATAAATGACAAGGCCGATGCGGTATAAGCCATGGTGTCTGTACCATGTAAAATGACGAAACCGTCGTATTTTTCATAGTTGGCTTGAATATCATTAGCTATCATTTGCCAGTCTGTCGGCGCCATATTGGATGAGTCGATTAATGGGCTGTATTCATGAATCACAAACTCTGGCATTTCAGTATGGTAAAACTCGGGCATTGACTGAACACAATCGGTTAAGAACCCTGATACTGGCACAAAACCATTAGCGGTCTTTTGCATCCCGATGGTACCGCCAGTATAGGCAACGTAAATTGAACGTTTTGTCATGTATGTAGGCTCTTCTTTAACAGCGATTGCAGATTGCGCAAATATACCAATTCCAATAATTATCTGGTCATTCAGCGGGAGTTCTGCGCCTTTTAGGCAAGTAATAGGATTGCCGACATAGTTGTTCTACGTCAAAATCATATTGAGCAGCATAAAAGGTGCAGAAACCCGCCCTTGGGAGCCACTCAGGCTTTCCATTTATTTGTTGCATTGTTTTACAAGGGAACAACCATTCTTTCAACAATGCGCCTCAAGCTGAAAAACCTGAGTTACTCTGATTGAGCACATAATTAATGAAATTGGTATTATACGAGTTTATTTATCGATCCCCAATAAAAAAGCCTGCTAAGCAGGCTTTTTTTGAATAATCTTCATATTGCGGTCATTTGAGTGATTAGTAATTACAGTTTTCGCAATACATATAGACATGATTAGGGTCATCAAACATCGACAATGTTTCAAATGCACCAGCCCACTGCTTGGCAAAGCGCTCAATGAAACTGGTTTGACGAACACTGTCTGGAACATAAGCCACAGTAGCGCCCATAATTTGCTGCATCAGTTGTTGTTCAGCGCTAAGCTCTTGCTCAATCACTTTAACGTCGAACTTGTCCATTTTCGCTAAATCAGCAGCTTTGGCTAATGCCACATCCATATCACCCAGTTCATCAACTAGGCCTAAGGTGAGTGCGCGTTTACCTGTCCATACACGGCCTTGAGCAATATTATCTACTTGCTCTAGCGTCATATGACGCTCTTTTGCTACCAGAGAAATAAACTCATGGTAACCCCGTTCAATATGACGTTGTACTACCGCGGCAACTTGTGGGTTTAATTCACGTGCAGGCGATAAACCTGCCCAATCAGATGTAGCTACACCATCAGAGGTTACACCAAAATGATTAAGTGCTTGCTCAAACGTAGCGAACATACCGAAAATACCGATTGAACCTGTTAGGGTTGTTGGCGTAGCCACAATATAGTCGGCACTGGCTGATATCCAATATCCGCCTGATGCAGCAAGGCTACCCATACTAACAACCACAGGCTTACCTGCAGCTTTTAGCGCTAACACTTCTTGACGAATTTGCTCTGATGCAAATGCACTACCACCAGGGCTGTCAACACGAAGTACGACGGCTTTCACTTTATCGTCAAAGCGTGCTTTCATGAGTAATGCAGAGGTACTTTCGCCACCAATTTGTCCGGCAGGTTGTTTACCGTTAAGAATCGTGCCTTTAGCAACGATAACGGCCACTGCGTCTTGTTGAACAAATTTAGGCATTGGTGCGGTTAACGCTCGGTAATCATTAAAGCTAATTTGCTTAAAGTTTTTACCTTCTTTATCACTGCCTACACGTTCAATCATAGCGACACGGAATGCATCAGCCGAAGCGAGTTCGTCAACCCATTTCATGTTTACAGCCATTTGAGCACTGTCACCTTCAGCTTTATCAAGCTGAGCGAGATACTCATCTGTACTTAACACTAATTGATCAGGACCGATTTGACGGTTGCTGGCAACAATAGTCGAATAGCTTTGCCAAATATCATTTAACAATTCTTTACTGGCGACTTTGTCGGCATCAGACATATCGTCACGAATAAAGGGCTCTACAGCTGACTTAAACGTTCCCACTCGAAATACGTGAGTGGTGATTTTGAGTTTTTCAAGTGCTGCTTTGTAATATAAGCGGTAACGGCTTAAGCCATCAAGCGCTACCATACCTTGGTTATTAAGGTATATTTTGTCTGCAAAGCTGGCTAAAAAATATTGATTTTGATCATAACCATTGGCCATTGCGATAACTGACTTATTGGCGGCTTTAAACTGAGTTAATGCTTCACCAATGGCGGTCATTTTACTAATGCCGGCATCACGAAGATCAGCTAAGTCCAATACGATACTGGTAATGCGGGCGTCTTGAGTCGCATTATTAATCGTATAAAGTACGTCAGCTAATAGAATTTCACCTTCTGGATCATTCGCTTGCCCTTGGCTAAGTGCCATTTCTATTGGGTCTACATAATGTTTTTGGTCCACTATGCTCCCAGACAAATTCAGCACTAATGCTGATTGATCTTCGACGACAATTTCATCTTCGCTGTTGAGAACTACCACAGCGATGACAGCCAACAAACCAAAAAATATTACGTTGATGATGAACTTACGGATACCGTTTACTGTATTCCATAACAGTAAAAACATCCTTTTTAAAAACGAGGGTTTAGCGGACATTTGCCACTCCTTTATCAGTCTAATGTAGTCATCCTAACTGAAAATCAATAAAAATGTGAAATTCAATTGTAAAGGTTTTTAACAAACGAGCGTTTAAATGATTGAGCAAACTTTACTGTCGGGGTATGCTGGTTTAAATCACTTGTTTAAAAAGGATGTTTGAATGTCGTTTCCACACTTATTAGAACCTTTAGATCTAGGCTTTACACAGCTGAAAAACCGCGTGTTGATGGGCTCCATGCACACGGGTTTAGAAGAAGAAAAAGGCGGATTTGAGAAACTGGCAGCATTTTATAAAGAACGTGCTCAAGGTGGCGTAGGGTTAATTGTTACCGGCGGTATCGCCCCTAATTTACGCGGCCGTTTAGCGCCGCACGCCTGTCAATTAAGCTTTTCTTGGCAGGTGGGTAAACATAAAATTGTTACCGATGCCGTGCATGAAGCGGGCGGTAAAATCTGTATGCAAATCTTACACGCTGGCCGTTATAGTTATCATCCTTTTAGCCTAGCGCCGAGCAAAGTAAAATCGCCCATTACCCCGTTCACTCCCTCTGCGATGTCTGCTCGTCAAGTACGCTCGACGATAAAAGACTACGCTACCAGCGCGGCATTGGCGAAAACAGCCGGCTATGATGGCGTTGAAGTCATGGGGTCTGAAGGCTATTTGATTAATCAATTCATCAGTTCGCGCACCAATAAACGTAACGATGAATGGGGCGGAAGTTATGAAAATCGGGTTAAATTCCCGATTGAAATCGTTAATGCTATTCGTCAGAAGGTCGGCAGTGACTTTATTATTGTGTTCCGTTTATCGATGCTCGATTTAGTCGATAATGGTTCAACGTGGGACGAAGTCGTACAGCTGGCAAAATCGCTTGAGCAAGCTGGTGTAAGTATTATTAATACCGGTATTGGTTGGCATGAAGCCCGTGTACCGACGATTTCGACCAGTGTACCGCGTGGGGCATTTTCTTGGGTAACCGAAAAACTCAAAAAAGAAGTCAAGGTGCCGTTAATTGCTACAAACCGGATTAATACTCCAGAAATTGGCGAGTCGATTATTGCATCAGGTCAAGCTGATATGGTGTCAATGGCCCGGCCATTTCTTGCCGACGCTGAGTTTGTGAATAAAGCGGCAGCTAATACTCCTGAATTGATTAATACCTGTATTGGTTGTAATCAAGCTTGTTTGGACCACACCTTTTCGATGAAGCGGGCAACCTGTTTGGTTAATCCCCGAGCTTGTTATGAAACCGAAATTAATTTTACCCCAACAACCAGTAAAAAACGTATCGCTGTTATGGGCGCCGGTCCTGCGGGAATGGCGTTCTCTGTATATGCAGCATCCCGTGGTCATGAAGTGGTATTGTTTGAAGCCAAGTCAGAAGTGGGTGGTCAGTTCAATTTAGCGCGTAAAATTCCGGGTAAAGAAGAGTTCAATGAAACTATTCGATATTTCATTAACCAAATTAAGCTACATAACGTTGAACTGCGCCTAAACACTAAATTGGATGCGGCAGTGTTAGCTAATGAGAAATTTGATGAAGTGGTCATCGCCGCGGGTGTGGTGCCACGAGCGCTGGAATTACCGGGTTTTGATAATCCTAAAGTGGTCGATTACCAACAAGTATTAACAGGCCAAGTTGAAATAGGTAAAACGGTAGCATTGATTGGTGCTGGCGGTATTGGTTTTGATATGGCGCATTTCTTATGCGAATTAGAATCGAGCACTTTGCAACCCGATAAATGGTTAAAACAGTGGGGCATTGATAAAACCTATCAGAATGCTGGCGGGTTAACTGTAGAAGCCGAACATATTCCAGGTCGTGAAGTGTATTTACTGCAACGTAAAACCACCAAAATGGGCAAAGGTTTAGGTAAAACTACTGGCTGGATCCATCGCAGTGTGTTGAAGCAACATCAAGTTCATATGAAAACTGGCGTAAGCTACGAAAAGTTTGATGAACAAGGTCTGCACATTAAAATCGGTGAGCAATCTGAAATTCTTGCTGTAGATAACGTGGTGTTGTGTGCCGGACAAACGTCGAATCGCAGTTTGGTTGATGAAATGAAAGCCAGTGGATTACCTGTACATTTAATTGGTGGAGTAGATGTGGCGGCTGAATTAGATGCTAAACGCGCTATCCGTCAGGGTGCAGAACTTGCGATGAGTATTTAATTGTCACAGACGTCTGGCTTGACATAACGTTCACAATTTTCGTTGTTTCGGCCTCTGATACGTCAATATAAAAAGCCTTCTGTAATGCAGAAGGCTTTTTAGTATCCCAATAAAATAAGTCAGGATACAATCGCGTCAAACTTTAGCGGCTGACTTATTTTACTGTGCTAGGACGCAACTTAAGCACCTTATCAATATCTTCTGCGCAATGACGCTCAGGAACTTGTTCCCATTCTTCGCCCCAAGAGCGATTGATGATACGACCACGTTGAACCCCTTCACGAGTTTCAAGCAATTTAGCCCAACGAACAACATTGGTATATGACTCTACTTCCAGGAATTCGGCTGCATCGTATAAATTGCCCAAGACTAAGTTGCCATACCAAGGCCAAATAGCAATATCTGCAATGCTATATTCTTCACCAGCAATAAAGGTGTTTTTTGCCAGTTGTTTATCTAACACATCTAACTGACGTTTAACTTCCATAGCAAAGCGATTAATTGGATATTCCTGTTTTTCATCGGCATAAGCATAGAAATGACCGAAGCCACCACCGAGGAACGGCGCTGAACCTTGAGCCCAGAACAACCAGTTAAATGTTTGTGTTCTAGCTTTGCCATCTTTAGGGAGGAATTGGTTAAACTTCTCTGCTAGATGAACCAAAATTGAGGCAGATTCAAATACGGTTTCGTCTTCACCAGCTGACTTATCCAATAAAGCGGGTATTTTTGAGTTTGGATTGACTGCAACGAACCCCGACGAAAATTGATCCTTTTCCCCGATGTTAATCAGATAAGCATCGTATTCAGCTTCTTTAATGCCTAAGGCCAGTAGCTCTTCTAACAGAATCGTCACTTTTTGCCCGTTTGGTGTGCCAAGGGAGTAGAGTTGCAAAGCATGCTTTCCAACAGGCAGCTCTTTATCAAATCTTGCACCTGACTCTGGGCTATTAATGTTTGCCCACTTATTCGCGCCATTGGTATTATTTTGCCAAACTTTAGGTGGGGTATATTGGTTAGTCATGAAATATCCTCGTGCAACCTGTTAGCAGGTTAAGTAAATTGATAATGCGCTTAGCACAATGTTGTTAGTGTAGCGTGTAAAGTTTTAATGTATTAGCATCAACGCGTATGAGTTATGCTTTTATTGTTTAAATGCAGCATGTTAGTTATTACAGGGAATCGAGCTGTTCACTTAATTCGATTAAATTACCGACGGTGATGTCAGGCTCAATGCCCCAAGGATCAAAAATTTTTTTACTGTCTCTTTGGATCCAAGCAGTATTCAGTCCGGCGGCTTTTGCACCAATGACATCCCATGGATTGCTCGACACCATCCAACAATGATTGAGCTCAGATTGAGTACGAGTCATTAAATAATCGTAAACAGCAGGGTTAGGTTTAAATGTCTTTAGATCATCGACACTGATAACGTCATGTAGTTGAGGTAAAACGCCCGAGTTTTGCATAAGTGTACGAACCGCAACTTCAGGTCCATTGGAAAAAGCGGCCAAGGTATGACCTTGATTACGCAGTAATGCTAGTCCAGGAATGACATCATCAAAAGCCTTGAGTTGACCAAATTTAGCCAGTAAATCTTGTTGTTCGCTGTTTGACAGTGTGACGTTGAAAACAGATAAACAATATTGCAGAGCTTGTTGAGTACACACACCGAAATCTTCATATTGTTGCATTAAGCCACGACGAAATGCATATTCGACTTTTTTATCGTGCCATAATTGACCAAATTCTTGTGCCTTGTCGCCAATCAATTGTTGCAGATGCTGGCCCATATCCACAGGATCCACTAATGTGCCGTAAACATCAAATCCAATCATTTTTTGCATGTTCATTGTTCCATTTGGGTTGTGAGCCAAGTGCTTAAGCTCTTTGTCATTTGATATACTTGTCGATAAGCTTTATCTGTAGTGATTTTGCGCGCTCATAATGTGAGCCATGAGTTACTATAAACTAACTATAACATTCGTTCAATTATTATTTTGAGCGAGCGTTCCAAATTATGTAAGCGATTAAATGGCATTAGCTTGAACTGCTGTATTGGCGTTCAAGGAAAACTTTGATGCAGAGTTAATTCATTGTATTATATTGATTAAAAATTATTGAAGGTAATGTTAAATGGAGTGTCCTCGTTGTAAGGGTATCTTTGCTCGTAAAGCGCTTAAACAAGTCCGTAAAGGTAAACATGGGGTTGAAACACAGTGCCCTAAATGTGAGCGATGGTTGATGTTCGAGCCTAAAATGATGATGACCAAAAATATTGGCTTATTCATTTTGTTGGTATTCAGTGTGGCTAACTTCTTCATCGACAACACTGATTATCGCTTAATATGCTCGTTTTTAGGTTTTGCGGGTGCTTGTATTGCTTTTTATGGCGTATTTAAAAGTAAGCTTATTGCAGCGCAGGAGTAATGGGTAATGGGTAATGGGTAATGAGTAATGAGTAATGAGTAATGAGTAATTTTAGCGATGGTGTTGAAATATGGCGCTATACTTTGCTGGTGTAGATACAACTAAGTCGTTTGCTATGCTATAGCGTATTTAAAAGAGAGGTGATGCTGATTACCTCTCTATGGCGATGTTGATTATTACCCCGTTCAGAGGTTATGTAGATATTCCAAACTGAGATTATTTAGAATTTCTCATCATTTCCCGATGAGATTGAAATTCTTCAGCATCAATAAACTTATTGTGATCCAAATCGATACGCTCAAACATTTCATCACAATACGATGAGTTTTTTAACAGACGACCTTCAGATTCACGCAATGCTTGCCTGGCTTTTTGAAAGCGCTCAAACTCTTCTTCAGATATCAATTTGTCTTGATTAGTATCAAAATCAGAAAATGCAGGCATCTGAGACATTCTCATCATTCCATTTTCATTTCCGATAGCATTAGCTGACATAGAAATAGTAAGACAAACTAGTAATACCGATAGAACATAGCTACTCATAATATTCTCCTTGTTAACGTTTCAATATCATTATACGCCTATTTACCCATGCAAAAAACAAGGTTATATAAAGTATGTAAATTGATCATATTACTTTTTAGCAAACATAACGGTTTACTCATGGCTATGTGGAAAAAGGAACAAATTGACGTTTAGCCAGTAATGAGAGTGCTTTTGCACACGATAGCGTTAACAAGCGTCGCATAAAAGTGCAGTGTTTAGGCGGCTAGCGGTTATGGTTAACCAACTTGCTTAGTTGAGATGAGCGTCTTAATTTGGTACTAATTTGGTATTCACTAGGGGGGAATTAGCTGTCAACTCGGGTTAGCTTGGCGTTAATTAAAGGAGAAGGGCTAATTAAATAGGGAGACATTAATCTGACAATTTATTCGATAGTATATTCGATCACTTATTCGATAATTTGTCGGTAAGCCTCCCTAGGTGTTCACATGAGGATATAAACGATCGATTTAATACTCGTCGTTGTTTGCATCACTCATGCGCTCGCGTCTTTCTTGCGCTTCTTCAAATGCAGCGTTGATTTCTTCTAATACAGAATCGACGTCAGCCGCTGTTGTGTCTTCTTCAAATAAACCGGTCAATTGTGTTTCCGGCGTTAATTCACCTTGTTCATACAAGGCCCACATTTCTTTAGCATATTTTGTTGCGGCTAATTCTGGGGCAAATTGAGAATAATAGTCTGTCATATTATTCACATCACGAAATAACATCGCTTTGGCATTATTGTTTGCTGATGCATCAACAGCTTGGGGCAGGTCAATGATAACCGGTCCATTCTGATCTACGAGCACGTTAAACTCTGATAAATCGCCATGAACAATACCTGCACATAACATTCGTACGACATAACCCATCATAACGTAATGCTGCGTTTGCGCTTGTTCAGCACTCATCTGAGTAACATCATTTAATCGAGGTGCAACATCACCATGAATATTGGTGATCAACTCCATCAATAGCACTCCATCAAAGCAGCCATAAGGTACTGGTACTCTAATTTTAGCGGCGGCGCATTTATATAACGCGTCGACCTCGGCATTCTGCCAAGCTTTTTCTTGTTCTTCACGACCGTATTTAGAACCTTTTTCCATGGCTCTACCACGACGACTGTTTTTGGTTTTTCGACCTTCTTGATATTGTGCTGCTTTTTTAAAACTGCGCTTAGTGGCTTCCTTATACACTTTGGCGCAGCGAATCGCATCGCCACATCTGATCATATAGACCGTAGCTTCTTTGCCACTCATGAGTTGGCTTATCACTTCATCGACGAGACCATCGTCAACCAGTGGTTGTAATCGTATAGGCGTTTTCATAGCGTCGTTATACCTTACTTGCGCGCTGGATGATATATCTAAGGAAATAATTTTTACTTGCTGATGGGCTACTGATTAAATGAGGCTCAATAGTACTGAATTTGTGCTTTGTAGACTCTTGTTTATTAGATGAAAATGCTGTAGCCATTCAGCTAAATATAGTCGATTCTGATCCTTTTACCGAAAGATATCGATGGGGTGAATGTTGAGTTATCACTAAAAAGAGCTGCCAAACGTGTTATATTAGCGGCCGTCATTTAGCGTAATGATATCAGTTGCGCCTATAGATTAAAATATTGCTGATGGTACGCCTAAACTAACGTTAGGTATAAAGGCCATCATTTAACGCAGTATAATATCTTGTATTTAATGATGAAGAACTTCAGCAAGACTTAAGTTCTTCTTCAGTCAGTATTGAGTGATGAGTAGGATAATCTTTTTTGATTTAGTTATTATTTGATTTTTATCTGAATCGGCTATTATTTGAAGCGATTATTGTCGATAACAACCATTTATACTGAACGCTATGGCGTTAACACATTGAACAGTGATTCCAAATTTGGCATGGAAGTCATCATGCGCACCTATTTTTTTAACATTTTAATAGAGTTTTTATGAAACGGACCTTACTTTTAACACTATTTGTTTTTTCTAACGCCGCAACCGCAGTTGAACCTTTATTTGAAACCCCCAAAGATATGCAACCAACATGGATTGATGACATCTTGTCGGTTTTTGGCGCGGATGGTGAATTCGATGATACTAAAGCTATTGATATGAGTTATTTACCTACGGCTTATTACACCCCAGAGAAAAAGTTTGGTGTGGGTTTACTTATGGTGGGGTTATACAAAACAGATAACGCATCAAGTGAACAACAGCCTTCATCATTGGTGTTGAATTCATTTGCTTCTGTGAACAATTCTTATGGCGTCACGGTAGAAAATATGACGTTTTTAAATCAAGGTAAACAGCGTTTGTTGCTTGACTTAGAACTGCATAATGAAGCTGCTGTTTATTATGGAATAGGGATTGAACAAGGCGACCAAGACCTTAATCATCATGAGTTCAAAGAACAACTGTATAGTTTTAAGCCGCGTTGGATGACCGAAGTTGCCAGTAACTATTTTATTGGTGTGGGTGCTGACTTTATTTATACCACGGCCGACAGCTTAGAATTAGTCGCAACAGAAGCTCCTGTGGATTCAAGTACGCTTCTGCCAGACAACTTTAGCTCAGGTGTTGTAGTAACCAGTATTTATGATTCAAGAGATTACCGTTTAAACGCAACAAAAGGCTGGTTATTTCAGGTTGATGCTGGATTATACCAAAATGACCAGTTCGATTCGTTTTCTACTTATAATATTGAATTAGCGAACTATATAGATTTAGGCTCGACACCGGGTTTAATCGCATGGCAAGTGCAAGGTCATCTAACCAGTGGCGATGTACCTTGGAATCTATTACCTGATCTTGGTGGCTCCGACGCGATGCGAGGTTACATTAGAGGCCGATATCGTGACGAGCAAATGATGATGGGGCAAGTTGAATATCGCTTACCAGTGTTCCAACGTTATGGCATGGTATTTTGGGGCGCTGTTGGTAGTGTGGCACCTAAAGTGAGTGAGCTAACCGATACGCTATTAACGGCCTATGGCACAGGATTTCGATTCAAAATTAAAGACAATATTAATTTACGATTTGATGTAGGGGTCGGTGAAAATGAAACTAACTTCTACCTAAATGTGAATGAAGTCTTTTAAGGCGATACTATTGAATATATTAACGTCGCGAATAAAACTTATGATGACAGGGTGTCGTAACAACAGATCGTTGGCGGTAGCTGGTTTCCTAGTCCCGAGAATACTGATAAGTGTGTGTCTGGTTAGTGGCTTATTGCAAAGTAATAGAGTCTTGGCCAATGACATCCCACAAAGTTGCCAGCGAAGCTTCAATTACTCTATTTATCTCAGTGGACTTCACACAGGTGAGATGAGTCGTACTGAGAACTGGCAGGGTAAGTCTGCTGTTATCATCTCTAAGAGTGAAGCCAGTATTTTAGGAATTGGTACTCAATATCAACAACGTACTGAGTTATCGTGGTCAAATAACAGTAATGAATGGTTAACTGATAGTTTTCATCAACAGGTAACTGGTTTTCGTTCTCGAGACATGCAAGCCACTTTTTACAATAATGGCCTCGAGTCACGCGTGGATATTGATGGCGATATTGAGAATTATACCTCAAGCCAAATTCCATTAAGGGATGTGGACACCTTAGCGATTCAAATCCGCGAAAACTTGCTCGGCGGCCGACGTCAATTTGCGTTAATTAGGCAAGCTTCAGATGCAATTGAACCTTATCAGTTTTATGTGAAGGACAAATTAATCACCACTATCGGCTCTTGGGGGGAGATACAGCTTATTCCGGTAGAGCAAACTGGGGCCGAAGAGGTGACGTATTACTTTGCACCAAGTATGAATTATCAACTGGTAAAAGCCCATTATCATGGGATGATTTTGCAAGGGGTTATTGAGCTTGAACGTTATGTTTCATCTTGCGATACCATGTCTGAGAGTTAACCTTAACTCGTGATAAGCAGCAAGTTCAGTAGCCGTTTAATTCACTAGCCTCATTGACGCGTCAATGAGGCTAGTTTACACAATATGATTACAATGAATGAATAGATACAATAGTGAATTCATTTACTCGTTATGGGCGGCTGACTCATCATTATTTATGCTAGTTATTTTAGCATTAGCCATTATCCACACTAGTCAATAATGACTAAATAATTGCTCCCGATACCTTTCTATTAGCCCTGTAAGCTCATCAATAGACTTCATTTTTTACAACCTATCTAACGATACCTCTGCGACATAAGCTCGATGGCTAACATGATGGAATCTTGTCGTCTATATTATATGATTTTGGCTGGTGAATATGCCCACAAATTTATATCGAATAGGTATAATTTGCTGCTGATGTTCCCATTGGAGATACCATGGCCAAGGTAATCAATAAAGCCATTTTTAGCAGTCGGATATTGTCGATAAACCTGGTAACTTATCATACTCATCACCGAGTGATGGCCCATATCGATCCGGTACAACAAGGCCGCTATTACAAACTCAATTTTGTCCTTGTGCAACCTAAAGTCGGTGGGGTGTTTCTGTGTGCGAAATGCATCATGAACTTATGGGGGCGAGTGTATTTATTTCGTCCTGATAAATATGAGCATAGCGTGACTAAGATTGAGACGGGTAAACGCGTGTTGTTAAGTATTGCTTTGAATATCTAGAAGGGTGTTAACGGGACGATAAGTTAACGTTCGTGGGCAAGTTTAGGGCTGTTAGTCTGTAATTGTTGGGTTAACGCAGTTGTTTGCTTATGAGTGTCATTGGTTGAGGCATATTGACGTTTAGCCACCACTTGCACACCTTCAGTTGATAGTTTGAGATTTAAATCACCCTCAGGCACACAACAACAGGGCAGACATTCATCTGATTTAAGTTCAGCTAGTGGCTCGGAGAAGTATTTAACTTCTCCTGATATCACTGTGGTTTTACACGCGCCGCAAAATCCATTACGACACTCTGAAAACACTTTCACTTTTTTCGACTCAAGCGCTTCTAATAAGCTTGAATGTTGGCCGTCAAATAAAATAACCGGCTGTCCTTTCAAGCTTACAATTGGGGCTTTTTTGAAAAGTTTTTTATAGGTCAAAATCTAAAAACTCATCGCCATCAACAGAAGAATCAATTTGACCAACAAGATAAGATGATACTTCTACTTCTTGTGGGGCAACTTGTACTGCATCACTTTCTAACCAGTTTTTCATCCACGGTAGTGGATTCGATTGTTCATCATAAGGTTGAGGTAAGTGAACTGACTTCATCCGTTGGTTAGTAATAAACTCAACGTACTGGCATAAAATCTGTTCATTTAAGCCAATCATCGAACCGTCTTTGAATAAGTACTTGGCCCATTCTTTTTCTTGTTCCGCCGCTTTGACGAATAAGTCATAAGCTTCTTGCTTACACTCCGCAGCAATTTCTCCCATTTCTGGATCGTCTTTACCACCCTGCATCAGAGCTAAAATGTGTTGTGTACTATTGAGGTGTAATGCTTCATCACGGGCAATTAAGCGAATGATTTTAGCATTACCCTCCATGACACGGCGCTCTGCAAAGGCAAACGAACAGGCAAAACTGACATAGAAGCGAATCGCTTCTAAGGCATTAACTGACATCATGCACAAATATAATGACTTTTTAAGAATACGTGAATTAACGGTGATTTCTTTACCGTTAATAATGTGCGTTCCTTCACCTAACAAGTTATTAATCTGGGTGAGGTTAATCAAGTCATCGTAATAAGCGGCAATATCACCGGCACGCTTTAAAATTTCGTCATTTTGAACAATATCGTCAAAGACCACAGACGGGTTATTAACAATATTACGAATAATGTGAGTGTACGAACGCGAGTGAATGGTTTCAGAAAATGACCATGTTTCAATCCACGTTTCCAATTCAGGTAGCGATACCAAAGGCAAAAATGCCACATTCGGCGAGCGGCCTTGAATTGAGTCTAGCAAGGTTTGGTATTTCAGATTTGATAAGAAAATATGTTGTTCATGTTCAGGTAAATTACCGAAATCAATTTTGTCACGGCTGACATCAACTTCTTCTGGACGCCAGAAAAACGATAATTGCTTTTCAATTAGTTTTTCAAAGACTTCATATTTCTGTTGATCGTAGCGTGCCACATTAACCGATTGACCGAAAAACATCGGTTCTTTAGTCGAATCGTTAGGTGTTTGACAAAATGTTGAGTAAGCCATTATTTAGGTGTCCTGAAAACGCATTTTTCAAAAAGCGGGGAAGGCCCCCGCTAAATATACATAAAGTGATGATTATATCTTACACGCACCGCCACCACAGCCATCGTCTTCTTCTTCGACAGCAATAATGTCGTCAAACTGATCCGAAGCACCGTCGCGAGTATTATGATAATACAATGTTTTAATGCCCAGTTTGTATACGCTTAACAAGTCTTTTAACAACGTTTGCATCGGTACACGACCGCCTTCAAAACGGCTAGGATCATAATTGGTGTTGGCCGAAATAGCTTGGTCGATAAACTTCTGCATTAAACCAACAAGTTGGATATAACCATCGTTGTTTGGCATATTCCACAGTAGTTCATACTTATCTTTGAGCAATTCAAAATCAGGAACGACTTGCTTTAACTGACCATCTTTACTGGCTTTAACGCTGATTAAGCCGCGTGGAGGCTCGATACCATTGGTCGCATTTGAAATTTGCGATGAGGTTTCAGACGGCATTAGCGCAGACAAGGTTGAGTTACGTAAACCGTACTGCTTAATGTCGCTACGCAAGCTTTCCCAATCCATGTGCAATGGCTCGTCGCAAATCTTGTCTAAATCACGCTTGTAAGTATCGATAGGTAAAATACCTTTCGAATACGTAGTCTCGTGGAATAACGGACATGCACCTTGCTCTTTAGCTAAGTTCATTGACGCTTTCAGTAAATAAAACTGAATTGCTTCAAAGGTCTTATGAGTTAGGTTATTGGCTGAACCGTCTGAATACTTTTTACCGTTTTTAGCTAAATAGTTAGCAAAGTTAATCACACCAATACCTAAGGTACGACGGTTCATTGAACTCGTTTGTGCGGCTTTGATTGGGTAATCTTGGTAATCAAGTAAGTTATCGAGTGCACGTACGGCTAAATCAGCTAATGGCTCAAGTTCAGATAAATCTTTAATTGCGCCTAAGTTAAGTGCTGACAAGGTACATAACGCGATTTCACCGTCTGGATCATCGATATTAGTCAGTGGCTTAGTTGGCAAAGCAATTTCTAAACATAAGTTAGATTGCTTAATTGGCGCAACTTTAGAGTCAAACGGGCTGTGAGTATTACAGTGATCGACGTTTTGAATGTAGATACGGCCAGTGGAAGCACGTTCTTGCATCATCAATGAAAACAGTTCAACCGCTTTAATTTGTTTTTTGCGGACATTGCTGTCTTGCTCATACTGAAGGTATAAACGTTCAAACTCAGCTTGATCTTCAAAGAATGCATCGTAAAGACCTGGCACGTCTGATGGGCTGAATAAACTGATGTATTCGCCTTTAATCAAACGTTGGTACATTAATTTGTTTAACTGCACACCGTAGTCAAGATGACGTACACGGTTGTCGTCAACACCACGGTTGTTTTTAAGGACTAGTAGCGATTCAACTTCTAGATGCCATAAAGGATAGAAAAGGGTTGCTGCGCCGCCACGTACGCCGCCTTGAGAACAAGACTTCACCGCAGTTTGGAAATACTTATAAAAAGGTAAACAACCAGTGTGGAAAGCTTCACCGCCACGAATAGGGCTACCAAGGGCTCGAATACGACCAGCGTTAATACCAATACCAGCACGTTGGCTAACGTATTTAACGATAGACGATGCCGTCGCATTGATTGAATCCAAGCTGTCATCACACTCAATCAACACACATGAGCTGAACTGACGTGTAGGTGTACGCACACCGGCCATGATTGGCGTTGGTAAAGAAATCTTAAACAGAGACGTCGCGTCATAGAAGTCTTTAATGTACTTCAAACGGATTTCTTTTGGGTAACGGGCAAACAAACATGCAGCCACTAAAATATATAAAAACTGGGCGCTTTCGTACACTTCATGCGTTACACGGTTTTGAACTAGGTATTTACCTTCAAGTTGCTTTACCGCGGCATAAGAGAAGTTCAAGTCACGCCAGTGATCGATATAGGTGTCGAGGATGTCTAATTCTTCACGGCTGTAGTCAGCCATGATATGCATGTCATATTTACCAATTTCAACTAACTTGGTGACATGGTCATATAACGTTGGTGGCTCAAATTGACCAAATGCTTTTTTACGTAAATGGAACACCGCTAAGCGGGCAGCCACAAATTGGTAATCAGGTGACTCAGGAGAGATCAAGTCAGCCGCGGCTTTAATGATCGTTTCATGAATGGCTTCTGTTGGAATACCATCAAAAAACTGCAGATGAGATCGAAGTTCTACTTCAGATACTGAGACGTTTTTTAATCCCTTGGCTGCCCAAGTGATCACGCGATGAATTTTATCTAAATCGATAGATTCACGTTCGCCACTGCGTTTAGTGACTGTCATATTGCTATTCATTGAAGAGAGGCCTTGGTTCTATATCTAATCATGTGATCTGTTGTTGGATGCAGTGCTGCTTGATTCGATCCGAACCAGTTACAAAACAATTCCATGTTAAAACAATCAACCTGATGTACTCACAACGTGGTAGTTAAACACCAGTACGTTCAGTTAGCAGCTACATCCTTTGGAACGTCGTGGAGTAGTGTTTTGATTGTTAGCCACACACAAGATATGGTGTTATTTAAAATCTAAGATACAAGATAGTGAGGTTTGAGGTTTATTGCAAGCCACAATTTCATTAACTTCTTGTGGATAACTTGAGGATAAACGGCAGGGTTAGTGACAACTAACCCTAGAGCCCAAATTCATAAAGAGTTTTTGATAAATGATATTTTTTAATCCATCAAATGAGAAAGATTTGATCGCTAAAATAAACAGCGATCAAAAAAAATGCACTGTTTATTGGTTGATCTTTTGTTGGTTTTGATCGGGTGGAAATTGGTGCTGGTTAACTGCTCATTTAAGCCGAATAAGACCCGTTAAACTTCACTCATGCTTTGTTCATTTACCCAAAATATCCCGCTAACTTGATGCCCAAATAGTGTCATTATTCAGTGAAGAATTGCTTTAGTGAGGCGCCATGTTCAAATTGTCTGCCTGCAGGCCATGTGTCAGGTTTATCTGTCGCAGATAAATAACCCCATAAAGCAACGCCACCTAACATACTGGCATTATGGGCGGCGACTAAGTCGCGTTCGGCATCGCCTAGATATAAGATACTTTGAGGAGCAATGGCAATTTGTTGTGCTGCTAACAGCATTGGTGCGGTATGAGGTTTAGAGTGGCGGGTGCTATCACCACTGATCATGGTTTTCAATTTATGAGTTAAACCAAGCTTTTCCACTAATGGCCTGGCAAATCGAGCTGGCTTATTGGTCACTACACCATAAGGAATCGATTGGGCATCAAATAAAGACAACAGTTCAGGTAAGTCATCAAATAAACGGCTGTTGTCACCATTAATACGGGCATAATGCTGAAGTAGCGCTTGCTGGATGGTGATTTGTACTTGTTCATCGGCATCTGGAATGGCCGTTTTGACTAAATATAAGCTGCCATGTGATGCTGCATGGCGCATCAAATCAAGCGGTTGGACGTTAAAACCGGCTTCATCCAAGCTGAGGTTCAATGCCTGCACTAAATCTGGGGCTGTATCGGCTAAGGTACCGTCTAAATCGAACAGCACTCCTTTTATATCTTGTTTATGCAAGGGCTAGCTCCTAACGAGATAAAATAACAATAGACAGTGCAAGCCCTTTATAGCGTTATTAGTACAACATAACGCTATTGTGCTGCATTCACGTTGAAATGTTGAAAAGAATCACCTGGATGATCAATCAATTTTTTGAGTGGCTATCATATAGTTTACATCGACACTTTTAGTGTACATAAACACACCTGACAATGGATTGTAGGTAATTCCCAGCGCATCTTTACACAATAAGTCGGTGTTATCGACCAATGCCATCAGTTCCGATGGGCGAATAAATTTGCTGTGATCGTGAGTGCCAACTGGCAGCATTTTTAATAAATACTCTGCGCCGATAATCGTCTGTAAATACGACATCATATTACGGTTTATGGTTGAGAAAAACACAAAACCGTTAGGTTTAACCATGTCACAACAGGCTTGAATCACCGATTGTGGATCGGGTACATGTTCGAGCATTTCCATGCAAGTAACCACATCATAATATTCTCGGTGATTATCACGATGTGCTTCGGCTGTTGTTTTGAGGTAATTAACCGTAACACCAGACTCTAAGGCATGTAGTTTTGCCACTTCAAGAGGTTCGTTGCCCATATCAATACCGTCAACGTTAGCACCTAGGCGCGCCATACTTTCTGACAAAATGCCGCCACCACAGCCAACATCAAGTACTTTCTTGTCAAAAATACCATTAGCGGTTTGGTCGATGTAGTTTAAGCGCAGTGGATTAAGTAAATGTAATGGCTTGAACTCGCCATTGAGATCCCACCAAGTTTGCGCCATGGCTTCAAATTTTGCGATCTCTAGCGGATCAACATTGGGTGTCGATTGTTCAGCGTGTGACATAACTTAACCTAAGTGTGTAATAAAGTATGGTCGCTATTATAGCGATAACCTTTGCGAATAGTAGTCAACAATGGCTTTTGCGGTTCACGCTTGCTCATAAAACATCCATTTAAGCGAGGTGAATTGTCATTTTGTGCTATCAACTGCTTAAAGCATCAGCAAGTTAACGGTTATTGTTGCTTAAATTTAGTCATATATTAGCCAATGAATAAACTAAATTAGCTGAAAATATTAGCTTTTTTATAATTTTTAAGAGTGATAGAGCATTTGGCTGGTCTTTGCTCTGGCGACATTAAATATCTGTGTTAGAATGCCAAATCACGTTTTTAAGCTAGATAATAATATGGAAGTTTTATTGTCAGCTCACTTTAGGGGAACGCGCAGTTTATGACTGATCTGGCATCATCTATTTCGCCAATTAACATCGAAGACGAACTTAAGAATTCTTACCTTGATTACGCAATGAGTGTAATTGTAGGTCGTGCTTTACCTGACGTCCGTGACGGTTTAAAACCAGTTCACCGTCGAGTATTGTTCGCAATGAGCGAATTAAAAAACGATTGGAACAAACCATATAAGAAATCCGCTCGTGTCGTTGGTGACGTAATTGGTAAATATCACCCACACGGTGATACAGCTGTATACGATACAATTGTACGTATGGCGCAACCGTTCTCGCTACGCTACACATTGATTGACGGACAAGGAAACTTTGGTTCGGTCGACGGTGACTCGGCAGCGGCGATGCGTTATACCGAAATCCGCATGCAAAAGTTGGCGCATTCATTATTAGCCGACCTTGAAAAAGAAACTGTGGATTTTGTGCCTAACTACGATGGCACCGAAATGATCCCTGCGGTGTTACCAACACGTGTACCGAACTTATTAATCAATGGTTCATCTGGTATTGCGGTTGGTATGGCCACTAACATTCCACCTCACAACTTAACAGAAGTAGTGAAAGGCTGTTTGGCGTTAATCGAAGATCCAAGTTTATCGATTGAACAGTTAATGGAATACATTCCAGGTCCAGATTTTCCAACGGCAGCTTCAATAAACGGTCGCAAAGGCATTATCGATGCTTATAACACTGGCCGTGGACGCGCTATCATGCGCTCTAAAGCGGAAATTGAAACTGAAGAGAATGGTCGTGAACGTATTATTGTTCATGAAATTCCATATCAAGTTAACAAAGCCCGTTTGATTGAAAAAATTGCCGAGCTTGTTAAAGATAAAAAATTAGAAGGTATCAGTGGCCTACGCGATGAGTCTGATAAAGACGGTATGCGTATTGTTATTGAAATCAAACGTGGTGAAGTGGGTGAGGTTGTACTAAACAACTTATATTCTCAAACACAAATGCAGTGTTCTTTTGGTATCAACATGGTGGCATTGACTAACGGTCAGCCTAAATTGTTTAACCTTAAAGAAATGCTTGAGTGTTTTATTCTTCACCGTCGTGAAGTGGTCACGCGCCGTACTGTATTTGAACTGCGTAAAGCCCGCGAACGTGCTCATGTTCTTGAAGCACTTGCCATTGCATTGGCTAACATCGACCCGATTATTGCGCTTATTAAAGCCTCTCCTACACCTGCTGAAGCCAAAGCAAAATTGGTTGCACAAGGTTGGGAATTAGGTCATGTACAAGGCATGCTTGAAAAAGCTGGTGATGACGCTGCACGCCCTGAATGGTTAGAGCCTGAGTTCGGTATCCGTGACGGTCAGTACTATTTAACTGAGCAACAAGCACAAGCGATTTTGGAATTACGTCTGCACCGTTTAACCGGTCTAGAACATGACAAGATTTTAGCTGAATATGAAGAGCTTTTAGTTCTGATTGCAGGTTTGTTATTCATTCTTCGTACTCCATCTCGTTTGATGGAAGTGATTAAAGAAGAACTTGAAGAAATACTTGAGCAATACGGTGATGAACGTCGCACTATTATTAACGCTAACGAAATTGATATGAGTCTTGAAGACTTAATCAATGAAGAAGACGTTGTAGTGACCTTGTCTCACTTAGGTTATGCGAAATACCAAGTACTGTCTGATTACCAAGCGCAGCGTCGTGGTGGTAAAGGTAAAGCCGCAACTAAAGTAAAAGATGAAGACTTTGTAGAAAAGTTATTGGTGGCAAACACCCATGACACCATCTTGTGTTTCTCTGACTTTGGTAAGATGTACTGGCTAAAAGTGTATCAATTACCATTGGCAAGTCGTACTGCCCGTGGTCGTCCAATTGTTAACTTATTACCACTATCTGACGGTGAGCACATTACTGCCATTCTACCGGTACGTGAGTATGCAGATGATAAATATATCATCATGGCAACAGCACACGGTACCGTGAAGAAAACAGCATTAACAGCATATAGTAACCCTCGTGCAAACGGCATTATTGCTGTGAACCTAAAAGACGGCGACCAATTAATTGGCGTTGATATTACTGAAGGTAGTGACGACATTATGTTGTTCTCTAACGAAGGTAAAGTGGTTCGCTTCAATGAGAAAGCGCGTGATTCTGAAACCGGTGAAGTGAAGATAGATGCTGAAACTGGCGAAGAAATCATTGCACTGCGCCCTATGGGTCGTACTGCTACCGGTGTTCGTGGTATTAAGCTTGATGCGGGCCAAAAAGTGGTGTCGTTAATTGTGCCTAAAGGTGACGGTGCTATTTTAACCGTAACTGAAAATGGTTACGGTAAACGTACAGAGCTAAGTGAATACCCAGCGAAGAGCCGCGGTACTAAAGGCGTTGTGTCGATTAAAGTCAGTGAACGTAACGGTGAAGTAGTCGGTGCTGTTCAAGTGGGTACTTTTGACGAAATCATGTTGATCAGTAATAAAGGCACCTTAGTGCGTACTCCTGCTGAAGGCGTATCCATTATTGGTCGTAACACTCAAGGTGTGACTATCATCCGTACCGCAGAAGACGAGAAAGTCGTTGGTTTGCAGCGTATTGAAGAAATTCAAACTGAAGAGCTGTTAGACGAAGAAGGCAATGTTATTCCAGTAAGCGATATTATCGATGCTGAAGTGACAGATGCTGAGTCAACTGACGATGTTGAAGCAACAGATCCAGATGAAGCCAAAACCGGAGATGACGAACAAGAGTAGTAGATTACTTTTGTTGTCGATATCCTCGAACGGGCGCCTTAATGGCGCCCGTTTTATTTTACGGAATAAATTTCATCAAAATAGGTAAATAAAGGCCTATTCATCAACCCGTAAAATACTTACTATTACGGTTAAATTGTTATTGTCTATATTGATTATTTGTCAAAGGAGTTGTCTGTGAGCGCGATTTATAATTTCTGTGCTGGACCTGCCATGTTACCTCAAGCTGTAATGCAAAAAGCACAACAGGAATTAATTGATTGGAATGGCCTAGGCGTCTCCGTGATGGAAATCAGTCATCGCAGTAAAGAGTTTATTGCGTTGACCGATCAAGCAGAGGTGACATTACGCAAGTTGATGAACATTCCTGCTAATTACCACGTGTTATTTATGCACGGTGGTGGCCGGGCTCAATTTTCTAACGTGGTGAATAACTTTCTTGGCGATAATGGTCAGGCACTTTATTTGGTCAGTGGTCAGTGGTCATCGGCTGCAGTAACTGAAGCGAAGAAATTGGTAAGCGAGCACAATATTGACAGTATCAATATTGTTGAGCAGATCAATGGGCTTTATCAAGTTAAATTACCAGACTTAACGGCAATCGATAAAGATTATCGTTATGTGCATTACTGTTCAAATGAAACCGTAGATGGCATCGAGATTTTTGAAGAGCTAGACAGCCCATGGCCAATTGTTGCTGATTTATCATCGACCATCATGTCGCACGAAATTGATGTCAGCAAATACGGTCTTATTTATGCTGGCGCACAAAAGAACATTGGCCCGTCAGGCTTGTCGATTGTCATTGTGCGTGACGATATGCTTAAACTACCAAGTCTGCCGCAATCATCAGTAATGGATTATCGCGTTGCCGTTGAGCATGGCTCTATGTTTAATACACCGCCAACGTTTGCTTGGTATCTAGCCTCGGAAGTGTTTGCATGGTTAGCCGCAAAGGGGGGGGTAAGTGCGATGGCTGAAGTGAACCAACAAAAAGCTGCGTTACTGTATGATTGTATCGACAGTAATCCGTTTTATAAAAACGGTGTGGCTCCTCATAACCGCTCACGCATGAATGTCACCTTTCAACTAGTGAATGACGCCCTAGACAGTGAGTTTTTAGCACAAGCAGAGCAGGCGGGTTTAGTCGCGTTAAAAGGTCATCGTATTGTCGGTGGAATGCGTGCCAGTATTTATAACGCCATGCCACTTGCGGGTGTACAAGTGTTAGTAGACTTTATGAATAACTTTGCCGTAAACCACAGTTAATTTAAAAAGCTTATTTATTTAACGTAAGATCGGCTTAATAAAAACAAAGCGAATGCCGAGCAGCATTCGCTTTTTTATGTCATCAATAAATGTGTATTTCATCGCTATATTACTGAACGCACATCTCATGCCACTGGTTATTGCGGAATTGCCGTTCTGTTAATTCATCGGCTTTAATTTACAGCGGAGTAAAGTATGGCCTAGGCCAATGTTGTCGATGTCTTCATCAACATACAAGCCTGCCTCATTGATCATTTTAAGCATATCTTTACTGTGATACATCCTGCTATTGCCATTGGCAATCGCGGTAAAATACAAAGAGGTTGCGTTAACGCAATAGGCACCAGCTTCGTGAGGCTGTCGGTCCCAATACGTCTCTAAAATACACAGTTCACTGTCAGGTTTCATTGCAGCCACTGTGCGCTGGAGAATAGTGATGATTTGTTGTTTAGAAAAACAATCTAAAAATTGACTCATCCAATACAAATCACCTCCTTGGTAAAAAGGCTTGTTGTTATCAAGTAAATCTGTTTCAAACGGATGAACTCGGTCCGCAACCAAACATGCTTGGGCATTTTTCATTGCCACAGCAAGTTGACCGGGTAAATCCATAATGGTGACGTTGACGTTTTTATTATAGCGGGTGCAGGCAAATGCCCATTTACCGGTATTACCGCCTACATCAATAATATGAGCGGGATCTGACTTGAAAATCAAAGGTAATAAACTGTCAAAGGCATGATCTGAATAGTAATGATCGAACTCAAACCAGCTTTTTTTAGTTTGTTCAGGTAGCTGACTTAGCCCAGGGTAAATTGTGTCCCAATCGCCAAAGTGTTTAAGTCCTATTGCTTTGCCTTGCTTAAGTGAATCGTCAAGGTCAAACAAGCCTTGATAGCAAACATCATGGATGAAGTTTAGATTTTTTGCGGCCATATCATCATGGAGTAAGAAATAACCCGTTTTATCGAGTCGATAACGATCATCTTTACACCAAAAAATGCCCATACTTAATCCCATATCGAGCAATACGTGAATGGCATATTCAGACAATTCAACATGTTGAATCAGTTGAATTAAGCTAATACCTTCGTCTCCGGCGCCATCAATCTTTGTGAGTATGCCAAATTGACTTAAGCAACGAGCGACTTGAAAGCTTACCGGTGCGAAGGCTATTTTTTGTGCTTCAAACTTAGCATCAAATGCAGACATTTTTTTTGGGGATTGGTAAAAAGACATTAACTGAATTAACTCAAAGGAAGGAGGTGATATAGCTTCAATAGTAACAAGATAATACTAGTAAGGTTTTGAGCTACTTCTAGTTTTTGTTTTTTGATAAATGTATAACTGTAGAAGTTGAAGCATAACACTACATTTTGAGTGAGTTCTTTATGCAAAACTCTGCCTCAATGAATCATTCGAGCGGGTGTGAGCCCGCTCGAATTATCTTATTTAACTCAGTAAGCCGAATAGAATGGCTGTCATAGATAATAAACCGGTAATGACGACGAATATGTTACTAACTCGACCGCGGTAGGCTTTCAGTGCCGGTACTTTGTATATCGCATACATTGGCATGAGATATAAAATAGCCGCAATCACCGGGCCACCAAGCGCCTCAATCATACCCAGAATACTTGGGTTCATAACCGCCACGCCCCAAGTAGTCATAAACATAAATCCTAAGATAAATTTATCCAGTTTTTTGCTATTTTCTGGCTTACTGCTGTCGGGTAATTGCTTGATAATGATGCCTTTCAAACCTTCTGTTGCCCCCATGTAGTGACCGAAGAAAGATGAAATAATGGCGATGAAAGCAATGACAGGGGCAAAGTAGCTGATAAAGCCACTTTCATGCACGTTGGCTAGATAAGACAATATCGGTAAGTTATCGGCTTTAGCTTCTAATAACTGCGCCGGTGTTAGTGACAGAACACAGGAGAACACAAACAACATCACAAATCCGACTAACATAATGGCTGTATTGCGGAGGATGACATCGGCTTTATGGGAAGCATTAGCGCCATGTTCTTTTTTGAGAGAAACCGAGAATTGTGAGATAGCGGGTGAATGGTTAAAGGCAAATACCAACACTGGAATGGTTAACCAAACAGTACCAAGAAAATTGGTTGTTGAAGGCACAACCATTAGCGCATCAAACTTCCAGTCTGGTATAAGGTACAAGGACATAAAAGCAAGGATTGCGACGAGCGGATAGACTAATAACCGCGTCACGGAGAGCATAAATTTTTCACCCGCAACCATCACCGACATCATGCCTAAAATTAACATACCCGAAAGTAGCCAACGTGGAATACCACTGACTTTATCGATGATTTGCCCGCCAGCTTCTGTCAGTGCAGGCGTACCGTCGAGTAACATTCTTGGGACGTCGGTAAACATGCCTAATTGATTAATAATGAAACTGTCGACGGTATTGGTTATCCCAACGCCATAGATTAATACAATGGGATATATGGCTAAAAAATACAGCCAAGTAATCGCTTTACCGGCTCCAGCACCAAAATGTTCTTCAACTACCTGAGTGATGTCACTGCCAGGAATAGCAGATGAGCATAGGAAGCGAGATAATCCACGGTGAGCAAGATAGGTCATTGGGCCTATCATGAGTGCCATTAACACTAATGGCCAAAAACCTCCCATTCCGGCATTGATCGGTAAAAATAAAATTCCAGCGCCAACTGCGGTGCCAAACAAGCTCAACATCCAGGTGGTATCCTGACGTGTCCAGCCAGTAGCTGAAACAACGATTGACTCGGGGACCTCTTGTACACTTATGGCTTCATTTTGCATGGCTAATTCACTTTGTTGATATATTAATTTCAGCGTCAGGCTATCTCTTTTTATGAAAATTTAAACAGCTACAGAGCCATTATGTTAATAATGTTCATGCTATGGGAGCTGTATCCCGATGAGCGTAAATTAAAAACTACAAGCGGCTTCAATTCGTATACAACCATCACCTATATATTTAACAGTGCGATTACTTTAATAGATACCCGAGAAATAACAGTATTATGCATTAGCAATATTGGCTCAATTCGATAAATTGCATCGCTTAGATTTGGCTGCACTTAACGCTGTTATTTGCAAAGGCAGATAAGTTCACCTAACTCGAATTGTGGTATTTGGGCGTTAAGATGGAATAACAAACGGCTATTTTTGATAACTGATTATTATGTCATTTTGAGGGGGGCTAAGTAGACAATTTTTTAGACTTAACATAAACAAGGCCGCATTAAGCGACCTTGTTTATAGCGTAATATTACCAGCTACCCATAAATCAAAATGGTATCGGTTATAGCACTGCCGCAATTGATTTAGCTAAATAATCAACATTAGTTTCACTAATACCAGCAATACTGATACGGCTTGAGCCGACCATGTACACACTGTATTGCTGTTTAAGGATTGCCACTTGTTCTGGGTTAACACCTAAAAATGAGAACATCCCTTTTTGACGGGCGATAAAACTAAAGTCACGGTCAACACCATTGGCTGTTAATTGATTGACCAACATTGCCCGGTTACCATTAATTCGGTCACGCATCACTTTAAGCTCGTCTAACCATTGTTGTTTGAGGGCTGGGGTACCTAAAATGGTCTCAACAATCGCAGCACCGTGTGCTGGCGGCATAGAATAAATGCAGCGCACTACATATAACAATACCGATTGGGCAACATCAACAGTTGCGCTATCTTTAGCAACAATTGAGCAAGCGCCAATACGTTCGCGGTATAAACCAAAGTTTTTCGAGCAAGAGCTGCATAAAATCATGCTTTCAACTGCTGCAGCCATCTGACGAACGCCATAAGCATCTTCATCTACGCCGTCACCAAAACCTTGGTAAGCCATATCAATTAATGGTGTAAAGCCTTGCTTCACCGTAACCTTAACCACTTCATCCCATTGCTCAGTGGTTAAATCCATACCGCTTGGGTTATGACAACAAGCATGTAAAAGCACTACGTCATCTTTACCAATGGTATTTAAGGTTGCCAGCATTTGGTCAAACTTAAGTGTTTTGCTGTCATAGTCATAATACGGATAGGTTTTAACCGTAATACCTGCAGCTTCAAATAACCCTGTGTGGTTTGCCCATGTTGGGTCACTTACCCATAGCACCGCATTAGGATTACAACGTTTAATAAAGTCTGCCGCCACGCGCAGGGCGCCAGTTCCGCCAGGGGTTGACACTGTACGAACTCGGTTAGCCAGTAATGCACTGTGGCTAGCACCAAAAGCTAATTCACCCATAAGTTGGTTAAATGACGCTGAGCCAGTCGGGCCGATGTACACCTTGGTTGTTTCGGTGTCTAAACGAATTTTTTCGGCGGCTTTAACACAATCTAAAATTGGCGTATGACCTACAGGGTCTTTATAAACGCCCACACCTAAGTCAACTTTATTTGCGTGGCTGTCTTCGCGGTATTGAGTTAGCAGGCCTAAAATAGGATCTGCTGGTAAGGCTTTTAGGGTATCGAACATGAATAGAACCTTATATTAGCTATTTGCACTAAGCATAACGCGCTTTAAACTAAGAGTTAAAGCCATAATTGCTCCCAATCTCAATTAATATCTTATTGAGATTTTTTCATTTGGAAAGTTAACGTAACAAGCAAATAATACTGTCATATCGTAAGATTATCTGATGTAATGGACCTCCATTACAGTGTTAAGTATTATTGTTGGCAATCTCGTAAGACTGTTGCCGTATTTAAAGGCCAAATAATGGTCGTGAGTTGTTGATATTAGCGCTGTAATCCGTATTTTATCAGCTTGTAATGGTTTTTGTTTAGTGACGATAAACTCTTTCATTCTGTAATGAATTTGTTCCACTTGATTTACGCTGTCTGGCAATAAATGAGTGATGTTTTCCATCAAGATTAACTTGAACTTAATCTTTAGCAAAAAAGAAGAAAGCGAATGAAGCAACTGCGTCTTAATCCTATTAATTGCATCAACGGCGAAATTAATATTCCAGGGTCTAAAAGTATTTCAAACCGTGTATTACTTTTAGCCACGCTTGCCAGAGGCTGCACTACACTTACAAACTTGTTAGATTCTGACGATATTCGCTATATGCTGGCATCGCTTAAACAATTGGGTATTCAATACACATTAAGTGAAGACAAAACCGAATGCGTTGTTGAAGGAAACGAAGGTCCAATTTCATCCGCTAGCGCTCAAAGCCTCTTTTTAGGTAATGCTGGTACGGCAATGCGTCCTTTATGCGCAGCATTAACATTAGGCCAAGGCGAGTTTACCTTAACGGGTGAGCCACGAATGGAAGAGCGACCAATTGGTGATTTAGTTGATGCGCTGCGTCAGCTCGGTGCAGATGTCACTTACCTTAAAAACGATGGTTTTCCACCGTTAACGATAAATGCCACAGGGCTAAACGGCGGCGATGTTGAAATTGCCGGTGATTTATCAAGCCAGTTTTTGACGGCACTGCTAATGGTCGCGCCGCTGACTAAAGACAGCGTTAATATTAAAATTAAAGGTGAGTTAGTTTCAAAACCTTATATCGATATTACCATCGCACTGATGAAGCAATTCGGCGTTGAGGTGATTAACCACCAATATCAACGTTTCGAAATTAAAGCCGGTCAGCACTATGTCTCTCCGGGTAAAGTTTTAGTTGAAGGTGACGCTTCATCTGCATCGTACTTTTTAGCCGCGGGTGCCATTAAAGGTGGTGAAGTTAAAGTCACTGGTGTTGGCCGCTTAAGTATTCAAGGCGATGTAAAATTTGCTGATGCATTAGCCCAAATGGGCGCAAACATAGAGTGGGGCGATGATTACATTATTGCCAGAAAGTCTACGTTAACAGCCATCGAAATGGACATGAATCATATTCCCGATGCTGCAATGACCATTGCTACAGCTGCTTTATTTGCAACAGGCACCACAAAACTGACTAACATCTACAACTGGCGCATTAAAGAAACAGACCGCTTAGCCGCAATGGCCACCGAGTTACGTAAAGTGGGCGCAATAGTTGAAGAAGGTCATGACTATATTACGATCACACCACCTGCAGAACTCAATACTGCAGCAATTGATACCTATAATGATCATCGTATGGCAATGTGTTTTTCAATGATGGCCTTTGCTGATTGTGGGATCACCATTAACGATCCAGACTGCACATCTAAGACCTTTCCAGATTACTTTGCACAATTTACACAATTGGCAAAATAATCTTATATCGTGAAATTAAAACGAACCCTTTAGTGCATCAGGTATGCACTAAAGGGCGATCTTGGTTTTAATAACCGAAAATTCATCAGTAATTAACATTTTTTTGTTATACAATGCGCGCGCTTATTTTGATGAACCCTTTATCTTTTCAAGGAAGATAGATTATTTTCGGAGGAAATTATGTCTGAACGATCTCCAGTGATCACAGTAGATGGCCCAAGCGGTGCAGGGAAAGGGACTATATGCCAATTGTTGGCACAACATTTAGGGTGGCATTTGTTAGACAGTGGTGCGATTTATCGTGTTTTAGCCTTAGCCGCTATTCATCATGATGTTGAGCTAGAAAACGAAGAAGCACTGACCTTATTGGCTGCACACCTTGATGTTCAATTTTTAACGGGCACCGAGGCCGATGCCATTAAAGTGATTCTCGAAGGTGAAGATGTTACCACCACCATTCGCACACAAGAATGCTCAAATGCTGCCTCAAAAGTGGCGGCATTACCACGCGTACGTGAGGCATTATTACGTCGTCAACGTGCATTTAGCGCCGCTCCAGGACTTGTTGCCGATGGACGCGACATGGGCACAGTGGTTTTTTCTAAAGCACCAGTAAAAATATTTTTAACTGCGTCTGCTGAAGAACGTGCGCAAAGACGCTATAATCAGTTGCAGGACAAGGGCTTCGATGTTAAAATCGATCGCCTTTTAGCTGAAATTATTGAACGAGACGACCGTGATACCAATCGCGCCGCTTCGCCACTAGTCCCAGCTGATGATGCACTTGTTATTGATACAAGCGGCATAGGCATTGAAGATGTATTGAAGCAAGTGCTTGAATATGTTGGACAAAAAATTACTGTTACATAATCGAATGGTCGATTATTGTGCAGTAGGTATTCGTGTTAAGGATGACACGAATAATATTACTAGACTCCACATCTAGGATGGATGGTGGTTTATTTAATGAAAGTAACCTAAAACATGACTGAATCTTTTGCTGATCTATTTGAACAATCCCTTCAAACCCTAGAGTTCCGTCCAGGTTCTATCGTCCGTGGTACAGTTGTTGCCATCGAAAACGGTATGGTACTTGTTGACGCTGGTCTTAAGTCTGAAAGCCCAATCAATGCTGACGAATTCAAAAACGCACAAGGCGTTTTAGAAATCCAAGTAGGTGATGAAGTTGACGTAGCCCTTGACTCTGTTGAAGATGGTTTCGGTGAGACTCAATTGTCTCGCGAAAAAGCTAAGCGTCATGAAGCTTGGATCGTTCTAGAAAAAGCGTACGAAGATGCTGAAACTGTAATCGGTATCATCAATGGTAAAGTTAAAGGTGGTTTCACTGTTGAATTAAACGGTATCCGTGCCTTCTTACCAGGTTCTCTAGTTGACGTGCGCCCAGTTCGCGACACAGCTCACTTAGAGTACAAAGAATTAGAATTCAAAGTTATCAAGCTTGACCAGAAGCGCAACAACGTTGTTGTTTCTCGTCGTGCAGTTATCGAATCTGAAAGCAGTGCTGAACGTGATACTCTTCTTGAGAATCTACAAGAAGGTCAAGCTGTTAAAGGTATCGTTAAAAACCTTACTGACTACGGTGCATTCGTAGACTTAGGTGGTGTTGACGGTCTTTTACATATCACTGATATGGCTTGGAAACGTGTTAAGCACCCATCTGAAATCGTTAATGTTGGTGACGAAATCAACGTTAAAGTTCTTAAGTATGACCGTGAGCGTACTCGCGTATCACTAGGTCTTAAGCAACTTGGCGAAGATCCATGGTTAGAAATCAGCAAGCGCTACCCAGAAAGCACTAAGCTTACTGGTCGCGTAACTAACTTAACTGACTACGGTTGCTTCGTCGAAATCGAAGAAGGCGTTGAAGGTTTAGTACACGTTTCTGAAATGGATTGGACTAACAAGAACATTCACCCATCTAAAGTTGTTAACTTAGGTGATGAAGTTGAAGTGTTAGTATTAGACATCGATGAAGAACGTCGTCGTATTTCTCTAGGCCTTAAACAGTGTAAAGTTAACCCATGGGATGACTTCGCAACTCGTTACAACAAAGGCGACAAAGTATCTGGTAAGATCAAGTCAATCACTGACTTCGGTATCTTTATCGGTCTTGACGGTGGAATCGATGGTCTTGTTCACTTATCTGACATTTCTTGGAACGGTACTGGCGAAGACGCAGTTTCTGAATACAAGAAAGGCGATGAGATCCACGCTGTAGTTCTTTCAGTAGACCCAGAGCGTGAGCGCATCAGCCTAGGTGTTAAGCAAACTGAAGATGATCCATTCAACGCATACTTAGCTGACAAGAAGAAAGGCACCGTAGTTCACGGTACTGTTTCTGCTGTTGACGCAAAAGGTGTTACAGTTGAATTAGCAGAAACAGTTGAAGGTTACATTCGTGTAGCTGACATCTCTGCAGACCGCATCGAAGACGCATCTACTGTATACTCAGTTGGTGATGCAATCGAAGCTAAGTTCATGGGTGTAGATCGTAAGAACCGTTCTATCAGCTTATCTATCAAAGCGAAAGATGAAGCTGAACAGAAAGAAGCGATCGCTACTTTGAACAAGCAAGACGATGTTGTAATGAGCAGCGCAATGGCTGAAGCCTTCAAAGCAGCTCGTAAGTAATCGAAAATCGTCTGTTGTATGGGGACCTTGTCCCCATTAGGCGACTGTGTTTGGCTTGATAATATGGGATAGCTAAGATGACAAAATCTGAACTTATCGAAAAACTCGCCACTAGGCAGTCGCAACTGTCGGCGAAAGAAGTGGAAAGTGCAATCAAAGAAATGTTGGAGCAAATGGCAACAACATTAGAAACCGGTGATCGTATAGAAATCCGTGGATTTGGTAGTTTTTCACTTCACTATCGTGCGCCTCGTACGGGTCGTAATCCAAAAACAGGAACCTCTGTTGACTTGGAAGGCAAGTATGTACCGCACTTTAAGCCGGGAAAAGAGCTGCGCGAACGTGTCGATGCTGTTAATCCTTGATTAACGCTTGAATAAAAAGCCTCCTATTGGAGGCTTTTTTGTATCTAATGGCAGTCAATGCTGGTCAGCCCAGTAAATTTCTTGGATAATCATTATATTGATGCACCTTCATGGAGAATAGCGTGAGATCATTTATTATCGTTGTACTGGTTGGATTGATGTTTGTTCTAGCATTATTATTTGGCGCTAAAAATGAACAAGTCGTAACCTTAAGTTACTTTATTGCTGAAGGGCAATATCGATTGCCTATGGTGCTTGCTGTGGTATTTTTCAGCGGCTTTATCATCAGTTGGATATTTGCAAGTTACCACATCGTGAAGTTAAAACTCGCGTTACGTAAAAGTAACAAAGCGCTTAAAAAGTTCGCCGCTGCGGATGCAATCAGTGTTGTTGTAACGCCTAAGGATCAAGCCGCCTAGTATGCTAGAAATCTTGTTCTTGTTATTGCCTATCGCTGCCGGTTATGGATGGTACATGGGACGACGCAGTATTCGTCATAGCGATAGCCAGCAGACTAAAAAACTAAGCCGAGATTACTTTACTGGGCTTAACTTTTTACTGTCTAACGAGTCTGACAAAGCGGTTGATTTATTCATCAGCATGCTCGATGTTGATGACGAAACTATCGACACCCATCTATCGTTAGGTTCGTTATTTCGTAAACGTGGTGAAGTGGATCGTTCTATTCGCATCCATCAAAATTTGATTGCTAGGCCTAGCTTAACCAATGAGCAGCGTGACATTGCGATGATGGAGTTAGGTAAAGATTATATGGCTGCAGGTTTTTATGACCGCGCTGAAGAAATCTTTATAAACTTAGTCAGCCAAGATGACCACAGTGAAGAAGCTGAAACACAACTGCTGCTAATCTACCAAGTGACCAAAGAGTGGCAAAATGCCATCGACATCACTAAACGCTTACCTCGTAAACGTCAGCAAGTGCTTAAATGCACCACGGCCCATTTTTATTGTCAGTTAGCTGATGAAGCCAATAATGACGCTGATAAAATCAAAAAATTACAACAAGCAATTAAACAAGACGCCCAATGCGGTCGAGCTTGGTTAACCTTAGCAAAAATGTATCTTGATGCTGGCCAATTTGAGTTATGTAAGCAGGCGCTACAAGAGCTAAAAGTGGCAGATATTAATTTATTTACCGATGGTGTTTCAATTGCAAAGCAAGTTTATCGAGACACCCAAGATCCAAACGGTTTTCATGAGTTGCTTGCCAAAGCGATTGCTGATGGCGCGGGTGCCAGTGTGGTTGTTGCATTAGCCGAACACAAAATTAGCCTCGGCCAGCATCAAAGTGCTGAAACCATGATGCTCGATAATTTATATCGTCATCCGACCATGAAAGGCTTTCAGCATTTAATGAAATTACACATTAAACAAGCTGAAGATGGTCAAGCCAAACAAAGTTTGTCTATGCTTGAGCAACTTGTTGAACAACAAATTAAATTCCGCCCTAGTTATCGCTGTACCGCCTGTGGTTTTCCATCTCACGGTTTATATTGGCATTGTCCATCGTGTAAACAGTGGGGCAGTATCAAGCGTATCAAAGGCCTCGATGGTGAATAACGTCGCCATCACAAGATAGAATCCTTATAATAAATGCATTAACACAAGCTATTGCCGCTGGAGTCCTAATGACTGATAAATCCATTGTAGTCGCCCTCGACTATGACAATAAAAACGACGCATTAACCTTTATTGATAAACTTGACCCAGAGATGTGTCGTTTAAAAATCGGCAAAGAGATGTTTACGTTATTCGGACCCGATCTGGTTAAAGACATCCACAGTCGTGATTTTGATTTATTTCTCGATTTGAAATTTCATGATATCCCCAATACCGTTGCAAAAGCCGTTGCCGCCGCCGCTGATTTAGGTGTGTGGATGACTAACGTGCATGCCAGTGGCGGCTTAGCCATGATGCAGGCAGCCAAAAAAGCATTGATTCCCTTTGGTGACGATGCACCATTATTGATTGCCGTCACCGTATTAACATCGATGTCAGATGAAGATTTAGTGTTGCTTGGTATTAATGTGCCTGCGTTTGAACATGTGCTGCGCTTAGCCAAATTGACTCATCAAGCAGGATTAGACGGGGTTGTGTGTTCGGCTCAAGAAGCTAAATTGCTTAAATCATCATTTGGACAAGACTTCACCCTAGTTACACCGGGTATTAGACCCGCAGGAAGTGATGCCGGTGATCAACATCGTGTCATGACTCCACCCCAGGCTATTGCGGCAGGATCAGATTATTTAGTGATTGGTCGACCAATTACTCAAGCTGCCGACCCATTAGCAGCACTTAAAGCTATTTATCAATCACTGCATGTTTGATTTGTTATATCGCTAACGGTTAGGTTGACTGCGTCACTGTATTTAGTCAATCTAGTGGGTAAAGATACCTTATCTACATTAACCAAATCACACAGAAATAAGGGATGACTATGTTTGATGACAAAGGGTTTGATGGCAAAGGATTTGATTACACCGGTAAAAATGTTGTTGTGGTTGGCGGTACATCTGGAATAAACCTTCAAGTTGCGATTCAATTTGCTAGCGCTGGAGCCAATGTTGCGGTCGCGAGTCGCAGTATTGATAAGGTTAATGCCGCGGTAGAATTACTGAACCAAGCTAACCCAAACGCCAAGCATTTAGGCGTCAGTTTTGATGTACGTGACAATGATGCATTAACGGTTGGTTTTGCAAAAATTGCAGATCTCTACGGTCATATCGATGTGTTAGTGAGTGGGGCTGCGGGTAACTTTCCGGCCAGTGCGGCAAAGCTTTCGAACAATGGTTTTAAATCGGTTATTGATATTGATTTAATTGGCAGTTTTCAAGTATTAAAACAAGCTTACCCATTATTATCACGTCCGAATGCCAGCATTATTCAAATTTCAGCACCACAAGCGTATATCGCGATGCCATTACAAGTGCATGTTTGCGCCGCTAAAGCCGGCGTCGATATGTTAACTCGTACATTAGCACTAGAGTGGGGTGTTGAGGGGATACGAATTAACTCTATTGTCCCAGGTCCAATTGCAGATACCGAAGGCTTTAACCGCTTAGCCCCCAGTGATGAACTGCAACAGCGAGTGGCCAATAGTGTGCCGCTAAAACGCAATGGTAAAGGTCAAGATATTGCCAATGCAGCTTTGTTTCTTGCATCCGATATGGCGTCATACATTACGGGTGTTGTATTACCTGTAGATGGTGGTTGGTCATTGGGTGGTGCCAGTATTGCGATGACAGAATTAGGCGACATAGCCGCCAAGCACGGTTTATAAAAATCGATAAATTTAAAGGTAAATTCCATGGCTAATGCATTACAAGACCAACTGCTTAAAGCAGGTCTTGCCAGTAAACAAAAAGTACGTGACGCAAAAACACAAAAGCGTCGTGACAAAAAAGCCAAAGTTGACGACGGCAGCTCAGAGCTTAAGCAACAAATTGCTGAGCAAAAATTATTGCAAGCGAAAAAAGATAAAGCATTGAATGAAAAGCGCTTTGCTGCAGCAGCTGAAAAAGGTCAAGTGCGTGGTTTAATCAGCGAGTTTTCTAAGTTTGCTATTACCGTAGCGCGTGATGCTGAACTTAAGTTTAACTTCACGTTAGAAAACAAGATTTATTCGGTTTATATTACCGATAAAATCCAAGCTGATTTACTCAATGGCAGTTTAGGCATCGTCCGTTATGAAGATAAAACCTACATCGTACCGCATAAGCTCGCAGAGCGAGTGAAGTTACTTGTTCCACAATGGTGTGGTTACTTGTGGGATAAAGCCGCTAAAGATTCTGTTGCGCAAGTGAGCGGAGCCGATGACCCATATGCAGATTATGCAATTCCAGATGATTTAATGTGGTAAGTGTTACCATTAACCGTTAATCATTAACAAAAAACGCCTCTAAATAGAGGCGTTTTTGTTTGGTGTTAATCAATATTTTACGAGTCTGCATTAGCCTGTTTTGCCGTTAACGCAATGACTTGCTGACAATAAGCAAGGTGATGGCGGATTGTGTCTAAGTATTGTGATGCTTGATTATCAATAAGGTACCAATAACTGGCTGTTTGTGGATACTGATTGTAAAACAACGACTCGGCCATAATTAGGTCGCTTTGGTTAGCATAGGTTAACCATTGCACGCTTGGTAAGTTACTCAAGGCGGCTAACAACGCATATTGTACTTCAAGATTATCAGGTTGTTCGGTCGTTACTTGCAAGGCTAAACGCTGGGCGATTTTAAATTGCGGATCAGCGTTGTCTGGGGTCAATATATCATTTTGGCGTCGACGAACCGCATCGCTCAACAGTACTTCAAACGGATTAATATCAACAGGTTCAACATCGTGTAGCAATAGGGTAGATGCATCATCTACAAACAATTCGGGCCACTGAATATTATTATTGGTGAGTTGCAAACCTAATGCAATACGGCGCTCACCTAACCAATTATGCACCATGCAAGGCAAATGTTCTGAAGCGGGCATATCGTTGGGTCTAGCTAAAGACGGTAATAAAGACATACGTTGTACATTGACCTGTGTTGCCATCAACGACATCAATAGAATGGTCGCCAATCCCGAAGATGGCCAGCAGTTAAGTTGTCCTTCGAGTTTTTCACCCACTTCGGTTAGTAATGAAACTAACTGATTGTCATCTAGACTATTACTGACAACGAAGGCTTGATGCGAACCGGCATAAGGGCCATTACAAATGTTAATAACGTTATCGGCATCATGTTCAGTCCCATTAAAAATGAAAGTATGTCCAATGTCGGCAGGTTGCCAATCGCCATGTGCATTGCCAATGACGGTGATCTGCTGATAGTGCCCAGATAGGGAAGATGATGAAGGGATCTGCTCAGTACGTGTATGCATATAAGTGCCGTTCGCTATGGTTTATTACTAGAGTTTAATACTCGGGCTTAATACTAAGGTTTAATACTGTGGCTTAATACTTGGGTTTGGAACTATTGGGTCATAAAATAAAGTTCAAAAAAACCACAGATCTCAATCAAATAAGCTGCTAACTCAAGGATCGTACGGGTAATTGTAACTCATTGGAACCCTATTGGGCTGAGAAACATAAACTATCGAGATAAAGGCTGGTATGAGTCGACATTCGTCAAATTATGGTTAGATAATTGCTAAAAAGCTTTTCTTTTTGTGACGCTTTAGTATAAATTAAAACAACTGTTTTAATTATTTGTTTAAGAGACTCTTATGAACCCATACCAAGCCCCGTTGAAGGACATGCAATTCTTGTTGGAACAGGTATTTGATGCCCAAGCTACGTGGGAACAACTTCCTGCTATGGCAGATGTTGTCGACATGGATACCGCATTAGCCATTCTAGATGAAGCGAATAAGATCAGCCGTGATCTGCTTCACCCTTTAAATCGCAGTGGTGATGAGCAAGGTGTGGTTCATAAAGGTAATGACATTATTACTCCAGATGGCTTTAAAGAAGTGTATCAACAGTTTTCTGAAGGTGGCTGGGTAGGGCTTTGCGGCGAGTCAGATTTTGGTGGCATGGGGATGCCGAAAATGCTTGGCGTGTTAGTTGATGAAATGAATTATAGCTCGTGTAATTCATTTACGTTATACAACTCCCTAACAGCCGGTGCAGCATTATGTATCAACGCACATGCAAATGATCAATTAAAACAAACTTATTTACCTAATTTATATTCTGGCCAATGGGCTGGCGCAATGGACATGACCGAGCCACATGCAGGTTCTGACTTAAAAGGTATTCGTACTAAAGCTGAACCACTTGATGATGGCAGTTATTCTATTACCGGTAACAAGATTTTTATTACTGGCGGCGATCATGACTTAACTGAAAACGTGATTCATTTAGTATTAGCAAAACTGCCCGGTTCGAAAGGCATATCATTGTTTATCGTACCTAAAATCAGCGTCAATGCCGATGGTAGCTTAGGCGAATCTAATGGTGTTACGGTGGGTTCTATTGAACACAAAATGGGTCTTAAAGCGTCTGCTACCTGTGTGATGAACTACGATAATGCCAAAGGCTTTTTAGTTGGTGAGCCTGACCGCGGTTTAGTGTGTATGTTCACTATGATGAACTACGAACGTTTAGCCATTGGTTTACAAGGTTTAGGTAACGCACAAGCGGCTTATCAAATGGCCAGTGATTATGCTAAAGAACGCCTACAGGGTGTTGCTGCAGCAGGTTCTGCAACGGGTGCAACGTCTGATCCGATTATTGTGCATGGCGATGTACGTCGCATGTTATTAACTATCCGTGCGATGACAGAAGCAGGCCGTGCATTATCGGTTTATACCGGTAAGCAGCTAGATTTAGCAAAATATGCCAGCGGCGATGTGCAAGCTAAAGCGGCTAGGTACGTTGGTTTGCTCACACCTGTTTCAAAAGCATTTTTAACCGACCGCGGTTTAGATGCCACAGTTATGGGCCAACAAGTGTTTGGCGGTCATGGTTATATTCGTGAAACCGGAATCGAGCAATTTGTTCGTGATACCCGTATTGCACAAATATACGAAGGCACTAACGGTATTCAAGCAATCGACTTTTTAGGCCGTAAAATTACTTACGACAATGTGGTCACTTTGACTGAATTTGTTGCTGAAGTGAATGCAAGTCTTGCACAATTAACTCAAGCTAATGCTGAACATAAAGCCATGGTAAGCCAAGTGTTTGCTGAGTTGCTCACGACAGCTAACTACGTCAATGACAACAAGAAAACTCAACCAGCATTAGTCAATTCTTGTGCGGTCGACTTCTTAGATGCCTTTGGTTATGCCCTATACGGTTACTTCTGGCTATTGATGGCCGACAAAGCGTCAAGCCATGAAGATAAAACCTTTGCTGCCCAAAAGCAGTTTGTGGCTGACTTCTATATGGATAAGCTGTTATCAAAATCTCAGTATCATTTATCACAAGTTAATCAAGGTGATAAATCGATAATGGCAATGCCTGCTGAAATGTTCTAAGCCTGTTTGTAATGCAACAAGATAATAAGCCTTCCGATGGAAGGCTTATTTGTTTGGGAGCATCATATTCTCAACGTTTAAAGCAATGTGTTAACCAATGTTTAATCGCGTTGATCTAGCAAACCATTTTAGCTTTGCTCCACAGTACGTGTTGACTACAGGTTAGGCAATTACTTAGTGCGCTTCCAATAGATAAACGCCACAATGGCCACAAGAGCAATGGCGGGTGTTAATTGAATAAAATGGTGAAACAGTCCAACACCACCATGGCCCTCATGTGCCATAGCAATAGATGGAATAGTGGCAAGGATAAAGGCAATTGATAAGTATTTCATGGTGTTGTCCTTCTATTTTAAGGTTACTCTGGTTATTAGGTTAGGGTATTTCAATATAACGCTTTGATAAAAACTCGTGCTACGTATCCATCACAAGCTGCATTAACATCATGTCTTCACCGTCAATCACGGTGGTTTTATTAGACTGGCAAATAGGGCAAACAATGGTTCGTTCATCTACTTGCGATTGTTGTTCGCAGTGATTGCACTGCAACACTAATGGCTGCACATTAATAACTAATCTTGCCTCATGACAAACACTGTCTAATTTAAAGGTTTCAAACGCTTTCGACAGTAGGGCAGGCTCAACGCCACTTAACACCCCAATTTTCAGTTCAACTTGCTCAATTCGTGTGGCTTTATGCTGCTGTGCAAGTGCTTCACATTGTTCCATTAATGACATTACAATCGAGTATTCGTGCATTAACAAATCCTTGGTAGTAATTCACCTTGTGGTAAATCTAAATAGCGACTGCTGCCCCAAGGTGTTTGTAGCACCACTTTGCCAGGGTGACGCTCGGTAACGTGGCCAATAATTGCTGCGTGTTCACAATGTCCATAGCGCTGCATCACCTCAATTGCACCTTCGGCTAAATCCATAGGCAATGCCATAATAAAGGTGCCTTCATTGGCTAAATCAAAAGGTTCAAAGCCAAATAACTCACATAAGCCTTTTACTTCATCACAAATTGGAATGCTGGCTTCTTCGACATCAATGCCAATGTTCGATGCTTTCGCCCACTCATTGAGTACTGCAGATAAGCCACCGCGGGTCGCATCTCGCATGGCATGAATATCGATATTTGCCACCAGCAGTTGTTCAATAATCGGCCATAGCGTATCGCAGTCACTGCGTAACTCAGATTCCAGCGTTAAGCCATCACGGGCCATTAAAATTGCCGCCCCATGACAACCAATGTCACGAGAGACAATAATGGCATCACCCACTTGTAAATTACGAACTGAAATATCAGGATGCAAAATACGCCCTACACCAGAGGTATTAATAAATAGCCCATCAGCACAGCCTTTGGGCACCACTTTAGTGTCGCCGCAAACTATCCGCGCGCCTGATTTGTGTAATTCAGCTGCCATGCTATTCACAATAGTGGTTAAGTCATCCAATGGAAAACCTTCTTCAATAATAAAACTACAGCTTAAATATTCGGGTTGTGCAGCCATCATGGCTAAATCGTTTACTGTGCCTGCAATCGCGAGTTTACCGATATCGCCACCAGCGAAAAATAACGGTGAGACGGTAAAAGAGTCGGTGGTAAAAGCAATATGGCCACACATATTCAATTTGGCCGCGTCTTCTTGCGAAGTTAAAATAGGATTATCAAAGGCTTTAAAAAACAAATCGTGGATCAATTGATCCATTTCTTTACCGCCACCACCGTGGCTAAGTTGAATCGTCTTTTTAGATGTCATGATTAACTTCTCCATAGCGGTAATAAGCATTACACGCGCCTTCTGAGCTAACCATGCAGCTGCCTAGCGGTGTTTGTGGTGAGCAACCTCTGCCAAACACTTTGCAGTCTTTAGGATTGGCTAAGCCTCGCAAAATATCGCCACACATACAGGCTTTATGGTCGTCAATTTCGGTTGTCGGTAATACTTTTGCATAAATGCGTTCAGCATCGCGATGATGATATTCAGGCCGTAATGTTAGAGCTGACTTGGCAATAGGGCCTAGTCCGCGCCAGCGAAAGCTGTCGCGGACCATAAAATATTTGTCGACCAGCTGTTGAGCGGCAATGTTGCCCTCGTAACTCACTGAGCGACTGTATTGGTTATCTAGCTCTGCTTTGCCTGCCACTTTTTGACGTGTAATACGTAAAATTGATTCCATTACATCTACCGGTTCAAACCCAGACACCACAACAGGTGTTTTGTATTGGTCGACTGTAGATTGGTAGATTTGAGCACCACTAATCACGCTTACGTGTGCCGGACCGATAAAAGCGTTTACTTTACTGCGACTATCAGACATCACAGCATCAATGGCGGGTGGAACCAGCACATGGTTTATATGAAACAAGATATTATCTATTTTCAGCGCTTCAGCCTGCGCCAGTAAAGCGGCAGTCATGGGCGTAGAGGTTTCAAAACCAATAGCGAAAAAAATCACTGTTTTGTCAGGATTATCCTGGGCAATTTTTAAGGTATCTAATGGGTCATATATTGGCCTAATATCGCAGCCATTAGCCCGAAACTGCGCCAAGCTCCCCATTGAACCCGGCACTCTAATCATGTCGCCTAGGGTGACTAAAATGGTATCGGCTTGTGAGGCAAGGGTGGCTGCATGGTCAATTCGTTCTTTAGGCATAACGCACACTGGACAGCCTGGGCCATGAATAAAGTGAATATTGTCGGGTAATAGCTGTAATAAACCGTACTTCATAATGGTATGGGTATGGCCACCACACACTTCCATAATGTTAATTTGCTCAGTCGTTTTAGCCGCTTGTTGAGCTATCAATTGCGCTAAATGACGAATAGTCTGAGGATCTCGAAACCCTTGATAAAAGTCATTGAGGCTAATCATTGCTCAGACTCCAATTCCATCTCAGCGACAATTTGTTGATATAAATCGAGGCTTTCTTGCGCATCATTGTGGTCAATTTTATTCATCACAAAACCGATGTGAATCAATACGAAGTCGCCTAACGCCAACGGATCGCATATCAAATGACAACTCACACGACGTTTAACACCAAGCGTATCAACAGTGACTGTTTCATCGTCATGAATTTCAACTACTTTTGATGGTACTGATAAGCACATAGTTAATATTCCTTATGTTCATCAAACCATGTTGCCAATACTTTCATTGAATCAGGATTTTTCACTGACACGACGAGCAATTCGACATCTGGATTCAATTTACTTAACTGTGCTTTGGCTTCGTCAATACTAAAGTCAAAGTAAGGAAGTAGGTCAGATTTAGTGATAACCACTAAGTCAGCTCGGCGGAACATCACCGGATACTTCTCAATTTTATCGTCACCTTCAGGCACAGATAACAACACAATATTTTTATGGGTGCCAACATCATAACTGGCAGGACACACAAGATTTCCCACGTTCTCAACGAAGCAAATATCAACATTATCTAAATTAATGTGATGCAGGGCGCCGTGAACCATAAATGCATCAAGGTGACAGGCAGAGCCAGTTTGAATTTGATAGGCGTTGATACCCTTGGCAATTAAACGGTCGGCATCGCGTGAGGTTTCAAGGTCGCCTTCGATCACGGCATAGCGAGCATCAAGGTATTCATGTAAACATTCTAAAAGACTGGTTTTACCGCTGCCAGGGCTACTCATTAGATTAAAGGCGCTGACCTGATGAGCCGCAAAATGATCACGATTATGCTGTGCTTCGACATCATTTTTATCCAATATTTTATGGATAACCGCTAAGGTCTTTTTATCGTTAAGCTGAGGATTACTATGAAGAGTATGGTCATGATCATGGGTAATTGAACAGCCGCAATCTTTACACATGTTATGTTCCTTAACCTTGTTGTTATTCTTATTAACTAGTGTCGGTTAAGTGGATAAAGGATTCTTTGATACACATCAGTTTTTGCAATAAACACTGTGAACAACAGTGTTATTGCGTTAATTATGTGACAGATGCCACAATTATCTGAAGGTCAATTTTGATGCTGCATGACAGCTTTAGCGATTCTGGTTGTTAACCCAATTACGATAAAAATGCATATATAAAAGTTACTTAAGTGACTTACATTGGTTAAGATATTATTAGGACTCGATACACTTACGCCATGTGATGTATGCCATACCACAATTGGCCTAATGCAATACCACCGTCATTAATGGGAATATGGCCACTGGGTAAAATTTGCCGTTGGCCACGTTTACAATCATCAATACACTGGCTGAGTAAGGTTTTGTTTTGAAATACACCACCACAAAATACCTGTGGTAATTGGGGATATTGTTGACCAACTCTATCCAATTGCTGACTAATCATATTGATAAAATGCCAACATATTTGTTTTTTAATTAAAGGGTTATGTGAGTATTCCACCGCGCAGTTAACCAATTGAGTAATAAAGTCGCTACTGTGCCATTGAATAGGTAACGACTCTTGGTCGCTTAAGGTGTTGAGCGTTACAGATAAAGGCTCAATATTTGATTCGGTATAATAGGCATTGGCTGCTGTTTCAATCATCATGCCCGCTTGACCTTCGTACTGCGAGCTACCAATAAAACCTAACGCTACAGCAAGAGCATCAAATAAACGCCCAACAGATCGACATTCAATACAATGGCTATTGTTACGCCACAGCTGATATAAATTAGTGACAGTTTTGCTGCCTAAGTCGGCGATAGCGGCAATGGGGAGTGAAAGTACTTGTTCAAGCGACATTTGTTCAAACAATAATGCCAGCAGAATTCTAACTGGGTGTTTAATCGCTTGCTCACCGCCAATTAACTTAAACGAACTAAAGTGGGCCACCGTGGTAAAACCGTGCACATCAGCCAGCATTACCTCGCTGCCCCATAATGTGCCGTCATCACCTAGGCCTGTGCCATCAAAACTGAATCCTAATACTTGCTCAGTGCGTTGGTGCATCGCCATAACAGACAAAACATGGGCGTAGTGGTGTTGTATGCCAATGCAATGAGATGGCAAAAGGCGATGTTCAGATTGGTAGTTTACTGCCCATTGTGTCGGCGCATATTGCGGGTGATTATCGTGCACTATATGACTCGGAATAAAGTCATACAAACGCTTAAATGTTGCTAAGCTTCGGCTAAAATACTGCTCTGTTTCTAGAGTGAATAAATCCCCAATGTGCGGCGATACGATCAGATTATCGGCAAAACCGAATGCGACCGTATTTTTCTGTTGTGCGCCAACAGCCAATACGCTGTTTTTACTGTTTGATAGCATCGGTGAGTGCAAATTAATGGTTAACGGCGCATAACCGCGAGCTAATCGAATGACTTGCAGCTGCCCGTCAATCACTTGTACCACGCTGTCATCACAGGCATTAATAATCGGCCGATTATGGTCGAGGATCCCATCGACTACATGGCTTAAATGCTGCTCAATCTCAGCTTGATTACCAATAATTGGTTCTCCGCTGCGATTGGCACTGGTAGCCACAATGGGTTTGTGTAATCGCTGCATCAATAAATGATGTAATGGTGTGTAGGGTAAAAATACTCCAAGGCGATCAATACCCGGCGCTAGCAATGGACTCAGTGCGATAGGGTGAATATTTCCGCAATTATCTCTACCATTATCTTTACCATCAACACTAGCAACACGTTTGGTCATCAAGGTAATCGGCTTCTCAGGGCTGGTTAATACTTGCCATTCCGTTTCAGTACCGCTGACACATAATTTCGCCTGGGCCAAGTTAGTCACCATTATCGCTAATGGCTTGGCGAGGCGTTGTTTACGTTGACGCAGGGCTGCAACCGCTTCGTTATTGGTGGCATCACACACCAAATGAAAACCGCCTAAACCTTTAATGGCCACTATGCCACCACGGTTTATCATTTCGACGGCTTGCTCTAATGCCATCAACATCGATGAATCATAAAGACATTCAGCACGAGCATTGATAACGCTAAAGGTTAATTGTGGACCACAATGTGGGCAACTCACTGGTTGTGCATGGTAGCGTCGATTCATTGGATTGATATAAGCGGCGTGGCAATCATCGCACATTTCAAAATCAGCCATGGCAGTGTTGCATCGGTCATAAGGCAGGGCGTTGATAATGGTGTAGCGCGGACCGCAATTGGTGCAATTGGTAAATGGATATTGATAGTGGCGATTTTGAGGGTCATTAATGTCGTTAAGACAATCTCGGCAAATACTCATGTCGGCCGAAATAGCCACATTTGCATGTTCGTCAGTAGCGGCATGGCTATCAATAATACTAAATTGGTCAAATAAACTTAATTGAGCTTGATGAGTAACCTCAATGGCATCAATGCGCGCTAATGGCGGCGGAGATTTAGCTAATTTATCGATAAACTGTTCAATCAGTTCGCTATTACCTTGTAAAACAATCGTCACCCCAAGGTGATTATTTAGCACGCTACCGACTAAATTTAACTGATGTGCCAAACGAAAAACAAAGGGGCGAAAACCAACCCCTTGCACAATACCTTTAACAATAATGGTAACTTGCTGTAATGGTTTCATAAGGACTCAATCTCATACAAGGATAAGCGATAACTGATATACTTTAAGATACCTTTTATCTACGTCTTTGTTTGAGATATAGCCCACCAATTGCGATATTAACGCCATCTAAATCCAATAATGGATTGACCACCAGTGGAAAGTTTTTACCAATACGTAATTGCACCCGTTCAGTTAGCACTGGATTAGCAAATTCGCTTCCAGCAATCACTAATTGTTTTACGCCAATATTTTGATCTAAATGTTCTACCCAATGGCTTAAGTAGTCGGCAAACGAGTCATGAAATGCAAAAGCAAGTTTTGCTAAGTTAGTCTCGCCTGCCAACTTGAAACTCATTAATGTGCCCAAGGTTTTACACCAATTGAGGCTACGATGCGCGGCGCCTTTGGTGAGAGGAAAATCAATGCGTGGTGCATTATTGCCATGATGAGACATCGCCAAAGCAATAAATTTATCGGCAAGTTCGGTTACGGTCACTCGTTGAGCAGTTTCTACCGGATAAGCGCCAATAATTAGGGTTGCAACAGCCATTAGCTGAGACAATGCACCATCGTCGGCTTGAATGTGAAGATCCAATAATTGATTATATTCGGCTGGAAATAACTGTTTAAACTTATCTAACAGACTTTTTTGCGGCGACTCAGACAAACTATGACAAATCTCATAACCTGATGTCGGCAACGTCGGTAATTGGAAAAATAATTCAGGGTTACTTTGGCTGTCGAGTGTGACAATTTGGCAAGCATTTTGTTGGCTGAAATACAATACCGCAGCATGTTTCACAAATTGCGCTTTATGATGATTTTTATTGGGATCACAACGTAATACCGCAGCATTCAATGCACATAAGCTGGTAGTAATATTGTCAGTTATTGTGCTTGAGTCTTCTGCACAAGAGCTGGCTAAAACAGGTGGCAAAGTTATCGGTGAAGCTGACGCTGAAGTAGACGATTTAGCACCGTTGTCACTCACTTGCCAATTAATATCAGTTTTAGTGCTTTGAACTTTGAACGTATGTTGGTCATCTTGGTAATGATGCTCATCATGCAAACAGGTCACATTAGTCGGTAACGGTATGCTGCCATCGCTTAGGGTGGTGATCGGTAACCAATGTTGATTAATACTGGCTAAACGCAACGGCTTATTGAGCAGGGCTTCTTGGCTAGTATGTGGTTCAATATCACTAGTGACATGCAACCAATTAATGCCTTTTTGGCGCAGTACTTCAGTGAGTATCACTAATAAACGATTTTCAGCAAATTGAATATCATACAGCGGCGCTAATAAGCTGGGATGCTCGCTACTTGGTCGTACTCTTAGCAAGGGTTTTTCGATGCTAGATAATGCCAACACTTGGCTGTCATTGACAATAAAATGACTGTTTAAAGAATTGGGATTACAGACTAATATTCGAGGCCGTTGATATTTTATTGTTTTGGTCATTGACGCATTGGTCTGTGATGAGTTTGTCAGTTGTTCATCTGCATTTTGCGATATGGTTGAGGGTTGTATGGTTGAGGAGAATATGGCCGCTGGTGGGGTTAACCATAACGTGATCCCAAGAATAGGTAAGGGCAGAGACTTATGGCTGAGTAAGCGGTTTTCCATTGCGGCGATATCGGTCTGAGTTAACGATTTTTCATCACGACTGAGTTTTTCATGCCCCATACAATGATGACATTGTAGATTAATATTACCAAAAGAGGGATGTTGATTATCGCCAAATTTTGGCTGGCAATGTTGGCAAAAATTCAGCGGTAAACCAGAGTGAAGCGGCTTAATGTTAAATGGTTTTCGCTGCCCGCTGTGCTGCTCTATACGCTGAATGTGGGTGTCAAGCAACCAAACAGATAACAAGAAATCACTGGCGATCTCATCGGCTAACGATTCAAGCTGCGCTTGAGGAGCAAAGGCCTCAATAAAGTAACGTATTTTACTGGTTTGAGGCTCGGATTCAGCACCAATACTGATATTAAATTCGCTGCGTTCAAGGTATTGATTGCACAAGTGCTCATATAACGGCACATGGCGTTGGCATACAAAATCAAATCGAATGTTATGCATCGACATAGCAACCTCGCTTATAAGCGTCAGGAATCACCTGATCAACCGTTATTTCATTCACAATCTGCTGGCTAAACCCTAAGTCGGTTAAATGGGTTAACAGGGCGTGTTCCATTAGCGGAATGGCGGCATGTAAATGTGGCGTAAGCCCCAAAGTCATTGGCTCAATCACCGTAGGGGTAACACCTAATACAAACGTGTGTGGCCTATCACCCACAATGTCCATCATGTTGAGTGTTTGCAGCATTTCCACTTCATGAGCACTACCTTGCCAATCGATTTCAGCAGGGGCGTGATCAAAATCGAAAAAGTACACTTCACCAGGCTCCACGCCAACACTGTTCACCGTATCGACCACAATTAAATGGTCGTACTGGCTTATCATCGGAATAAGGCCTTGAGCTAAGGTGCCACCGTCGACAATATCTATGCTGTCAGTTTGGTGGCTAAATTGGTATTTCTCTTTGATATAATTGACAAAATGCACGCCGACTCCTTCATCGGCGTACAATACATTGCCTATACCTAACAGCAATATTTTTTTCACAATAATAGATTCACCTTATTTATGATCTTTGTGATAGTCATAGCCAGACACAATTGAGTCGACTGAATTATGTTTAAAGCGAATACCCGACCACACCGCCATATACACATGGATCACCACAAAAATAATGAAGGCCCAAGTTAAATAATGGTGAAAGGTTCTAAGTGGTGCTAAGCCGCCACAAAGTGCGGTTAACCATGCAGATACATCGCCTAGTAACCCGCCTAAACCTAAGTGGTACACATTGGCGTACAGTACTAAACCCGTGATACACACAATCAAGGCAACAAACGAAATTGCCACATAAGTCATAAACTGTAACGGTCCGTAAACCCCAGCTTTATGCAAATTACCCATCCATAAATAGGATTTTAATTGTGTTATCCAGCTTTTCACACTCAGCACATCTTTAAACGAACGTCTTTCAATGTTGTTGCGACTGAAGAAAAACAAATAAAAACGCACCAAAGTGATACTGGTGAGCACAAATCCAAAAATGATATGTGCAAACCGGATCCAACCTTGTACCAATACATCAGTGCTGGCAGGCGCCACTAAAAATGGCCACGAGATATAAAATCCGGTGATCACTAATACCAAAATGGCCAGAGCGCGTAACCAGTGAAATATTCGAATCGCTGGAGTAAATATTAGCTGCCGATTATGGGTTGCAATATGTTCCATACTTTTATCCTCCTACTCCATTACCTCTGATTAAAACCCATTTGGATCAATTTTAAATTGACCTAGGGTATGTTTCTTGTAATCCATCACGTGAACGGAACAGGCCATACAAGGATCAAAGGAATGAATAATGCGAATGACTTCTAACGGCTTAGTTGGGTCTTCAAGTTTCAAACCAATCAACGAAGCTTCGTATGGGCCCATTTTACCGTTAGCATCCACAGGGCCTGCGTTCCAGGTAGTAGGAACCACAGCTTGGTAGTTTTCGACTTTGGCATCTTTAATCCGGATCCAATGACTTAACATGCCGCGAGGAGCTTCAATCATCGAATAACCTTCGTAAACGCGGTCTGGGTCTATCTCAGGTTTAACGTAAGTAGACTGATCCGACTGTATGTTTATCAGTAAAGCATCAAAGGTTTGCAAACTGGCTTGGCCAACCAATACGGTTTGCAACATACGTGCAGCAGTACGGCCTAAAGTGGTAAACAACGCCTCAAGAGGCAAGCCAGTGCGAGCTAACAAACCATCAACCGCATTGACCACAACTTGGTTTCCGCGAGCATAGTTAACTAATAAACAGGCTAGTGGACCCACTTCAATCGGTTCATCCTGGTAACGCGGAGACTTAACCCACGAGTATTTACCATCGCCATTAATGGTCGGCAATTTGCCATACACAGTGTCGCGCTCAATAAACCCGGTGTAATCAGGAATGGTGGTGCCTTGATATGGATGTTGCGGACCATCGGCTTTATACCAAGCGTGAGTCACGTCTTCTTTAATCAAGCTCGGATCAATATCCAATACATTGGCTAAATCACCGTTTAAAATGACTCCTTGGTTAAATAAATACTCGCCATTGGCTGTGATAAAATCTTCACCGCACAAGAAGCTGTTAACATTTACACCGCCAAGTACACTGGCTTCAGAGCCAAATGCTTCTGCTGCCATCACAATATCGGCTTGGTAAGCTCGCTCAATAAAGTCTTGCACGATGGCGTGCTTTTGTTTCCATTCTTGTAAACGGGCAGGGCTTAACATGTCTCGCACTGAGGTTACGCCGCCCACAACAATAGACTGTGGGTGTGGCGATTTACCACCAAAAATAGCCAACATTTCAGCCGCAACACGTTGTACTTCAAGTGCTTTTAAATAATGCGATAACGCAATGAGGTTTTGCTCAGGGGTAAAACGATAAGTACCATTACCCCAATAGGCATTGGCAAACGGTCCTAGTTTTCCGGTTTCGACCAAGCCTTTTACGCGTGCCTGTACCGCTTTTAATTCACCTTCACCGGCAGCAATCGGTGCATCAGAGTAATTCATTGCCACTTTAGCGGCTAAGGCTGGGTCGGCACTTAATGCCGATACAACATCTACCCAATCAAGACCATGTAAATGATAAAAATGAACAATATGATCATGCATGTAGAGTGACGACTGCATTAAGCTGCGTAAGTATTTTGCATTAAGAGGGATCTTAACTCCGAGGGCATTCTCAACGGCCTCAGTACCACAACGATAGTGCGAATAGGTACATACGCCACAAATACGCTGCACAATTAAGCCCACATCCATTGGAGTTCGGCCTTTTAAAATAACCTCAATGCCCCGCCATAAGGTCGACGAAGACCAAGCCTTGGTAATGACATTATTGTCATCAACTTCAACTTCGACACGTAAATGGCCTTCGATACGGGTGATAGGGTCGATAACGACACGTTTACTCATGATTATTCCTCCAAAGGCTTAGCAAATACGCTAGCAACTGCATGGGCGCCAATACCAACAACGGTAGCGCCTAAAATGACCGCACCAATGGTGTCAGCGGTGGCATCAATGCCATGTAAAAGTTGGCGTCCTAGCGGTTTTTCAAAGTCCGCCATGTCATCCCAAAAATTCGGTTCAGAGCAACCCATACAGCCATGACCTGCTAACACCGGCCAACTGGTGTGGTGGTTAAAGCGCTCAGTTGGGCAGTTGTTGTAGGTATAAGGGCCTTTACAGCCGACCTTATAAAGGCAGTAACCTTCTTTAGCACCTTCATCGCCAAATTCTTCAACAAACTCACCAGCATCAAAGCGACCACGGCGTTCACAGTTATCATGTACCCGTGCACCGTATGCCCATTTAGGACGATTAAACATGTCCAGCGCAGGTAACTTACCGAACATAATGAAATACATTAACGTGCCAACAATGTTTTTTTCACTCGGAGGACAACCGCCTAAGTTAATCACCGGCTTATTGACCACTTCGTAAACGCCTTTTGCACCAGTAGGATTGGGTGCAGCGGCTTGTACACCACCAAAGGCAGCGCAAGTCCCGACAGAGATAATTGCAGCAGCATTTTCAGCCGCTTCTTTAACAATGTGTAAACCTGTGTGACCTTTACAGCCTACGGTTAAAAAGGTGCCGTTATTGGCGGTAGGGACGGCACCTTCAACGGCCAGTAAATACCGACCTTTGTAAGTTTCTAGTGCATGCTCTAGGTTCTCTTCGGCTTGCCAACCAGAGGCTGCCATTAAGGTTTCATGATATTCAAGCGAGATATGATCAAAAATCAATGTGTCTAAATTGGGCGAATCGGTACGAATTAATGACTCAGAGCACCCGGTACATTCGGCTAAATGTAACCAAATTAACGGTACTCGGTCGGCTAATTCAGCCGCTTCGGCAACCAGATTACTAAAGGGTAGGGGCAAGGCGAACATTGCGGAGACCGATGCGGTCCACTTAATGAAGTCTCGACGAGATATCCCAATGTTGGCCATTTTTTGTTGTAGTGATACGGGCTGACGTTGGGTAAATTGGCGTAAATAATCAAGGCGATCTTGACCCTGTTTATAAAGGGCTGCATGTGTGTCCATGTTGATACCTTCTGCTTAAGTTAGCTCAGTGGCTAATAATTAGTTGCAATCCATCGGTATCAATTTTAGAACTTGGCTAAAAATCGTCTTTGATATAAATCAATTTGTGAGATATTCCCATAACATATGTAGGGCTATATCGCAGTATTTATGATGTTGATCAAGTTAACAAAAATGAAATTGGACAAATTGTCGCAGATCACTAATTCATAGAGAAGGTGATCAAGCACTTCACTTGGGGATTTTGTAGAAACATGATGTTGTTGTTTTTAACAGCCATTGCAATATCGGCTGTACCCAATATTGGCAACAATAAATACTACACAACTTATTTGCGAGAACAGATAAATATAGATAAGCAGTATTGAGATTATGCGCTCCCTTTCTTTGCTTTTTATCAAAGGAGACTTGCCAACCCTCAATCGACCATTAAGCGTAAGAATCAGGTTTTAAATAAATTGCTTGTTAACAGAAATGCTATCGCGTGAAACTTATCCCCTAAGCATTAATGGTTTTTCGCTGTCAAATTAGGCCAAAATACTGAAGCTAATATCAACATTTCGGTTTAAATGAATTTATACACTTACTCAGAAAACAGACAAAATGTGTTATCAAACTGAGTGATTTTCAGCCAAAAGCACATTTAATTCAGTCGCTGGTGAAGTGGTTAAAAGTTTTTCCGAGGGAAGCGACTAGGGTGATGCTATATAAAGTCTCTCAAAACGTCTCTTTTGCCCCTTAAAATCGCTATTTGAGGGGTTTGTAATATGTTGATTTTAATGGTGTTAATAAATTGGTTTTTTGCTGTTTTACAATGTTAACCTTGGCCAATAGTCAATTTGGAGGCCCTGATGAGTAACAACCAAACTTTTCGTGAACATGATTTCTCACAACAACTTTTACCTGAAACCACATTTGAAAATTGTCATTTCTATCATTGCGACTTCAGTCGTGCAGACTTAAGGGATGCAACATTCATCAACTGTAAGTTTATTGAAGCAGGAGACAGTATAGGTTGCCAATTTAAGTACGCCGATTTGCGTGATGCCAGTTTCAAACATTGCAAGCTAGGCATGGCCAACTTTCAAGGTGCTAATGGTTTTGGAGCCGAGTTTAGAGAATGTGATTTACAAGGAGCCAGTTTTTTAAAAACCAGCTTTGTAAACCAGATTTCACACAAAAGTTATTTTTGCTTGGTGTATATTACCGGCTGTAATTTGTCTTATACCGACTTTGAAAAGCAATGCATTGAAAAATGTGACTTGTTCGAAAACCGTTGGACGGGCGCCAATTTACAAAAGGCCTCTTTTAAAGGTTCAGATTTAAGTCGCGGTGAATTTTCATCCAATAGCTGGCAACAATTTGATATGCAATATTGTGATTTATCACATTGTGAATTAACCGGTTTGGATCCTCGTCGAGTTAACTTAACGGGGGTCAAAATCTGCGACTGGCAACAAGAGCAATTATTAGAGCAACTCGGCGTTATCGTGTTACCTAGTTAACTCTAAATGAGGCATAACGATACTGGCTCTGCTTATTCTGAATTAACTTGTCATCATTAATTGTTCACATGTTTAGCGCTAGGTAATATACATGTGCAAAGTGCTCGGTTTATTGTGATGTCTACACTCTAACTGAGTCGACATCTTTGATTAAAGAGTACTAATAATGACAACGTACAGCTTTCACTTTGCTTGTTTTTATAACATCATGACAACAAAATTGTGTTTTGCTTAAGCAACAATGACGTTAACGATGACATTAAAAGGATGTTACTCACCTATGAGAGCCACTTATCTATTTTTGTTATGCTCATTGCTAGTGCCTATAGTTGTCTGCGCTAACAACTTACCAAATTTCCTCACCGCAGATTCTGATAAAGAGTACCGTGCAACAATAAATCATTTACGGGGTTTATTACCCAAAAATGGCATTGCAGAAATATTACCCGGATTAGCCTCACCGTATGGTTTGCTTGATGTGCACCCTACAAAATTTACCTCAGCCGAGGATAAAAATGATTTTGCTAATTTCAACTTAGGTGTAATGAGTAACGCGATATTTAAAGCCGACCCCAACTTTGTCACCAGTTTGCCCAATCGAGTACTGTGCAATGAAAAATCATGTCGAAACCAAAGGGTTAAGGCCATCAACAAATTGCTGATACAGCAAGACGTAATCCGTGTTTTTTTTAAGGACAATGTCGATATCACTATCGTGCAGCAGTCAGATGATAATGTATTTAGAGTCAATAACGCATTTTTCACCCCCGCAGGTATTATTCAATATCAACCGTCAGCGGTAGCTGGGTTTGTACCTTCAGGCGATGCCACTTTTTTTAAAAATGTCACCAATATAGAAGCGTGTAATATGTGCTCAACACGCTCAGCTAGGGTAAGGGACATTATGGCCAAGTACCACGTTGCCGCGATGGTTAAAGAAAGTGACGGGGTAATTAATATTATTTTCGAAGGTATTAGTAATAATCATTGGGGAGTTAAGTTAAGCGACAACTCAGATGTTAAGCCAGTAAAAGGGCAGCCAAATGCTTTGGGGTATCCATATGATGATGTTATAGCAATAACACCAACGGTTATTTACTACCAATCTAACTAAAATGATCACCAGCTAACATATTCATTTCTTTATTTCGAATGTTGATACGCATAAAGCCATTAATGTCAGTCACATTAATGTTTTTATCGTGTTTATTAAGGGGCAAGTTTACTGAAGTTGGTTAAGTGTTTTATGCTGCACCAGGTTAGACTTCATACTGTTATGGCCTAATTACCTTGTCTTCTGCTGCTATTGCCAATAGAGTGACGGCCGGAATGTCCGTAATTCAGCACCATCAGTGTGAAAACACAAACAACGTAGGTAACAGGTTTGATAGATAATATAACTTTGATCGTCGATTTCTTTCTTGAACACAAATTATTATTAACGGTGTTAATAATAATGCTTATCTCAGTGATAAAACGTTTTATCATTTCAAGTATTCGTGGCGACGTCGCTTTTCTTTCTGATGTGCAACGGAAATGGATGTCACGCACTAAAAATGGCACCTTCATTTTAATACTGGTTATTTTGTTCATACTTTGGCAATCCGAAGTTAGCAAATTTGCCCTGTCAGTTACCGCCATTGCCATTGCCATAGTGATAGCATCAAAAGAAATCATTCTTTGCTTTACCGGCTCAATACAACGCGCGAGTTCACGTTCATTTGTGATTGGTGATTGGATTGAAGTGGGAAAAATATATGGCGAAGTGATTGAACATAACTTAATGGCCACAGTGATCCAAGAGATCGACCTCGATCAAGGTCAATACCATTACACAGGAAAAACCGCGACGTTACCTAACAGTATGTTTTTTACCTATGCGGTTAAAAACCTCAACTTTATGAAACGTTATGTTTACCACAACATAACGATTACCGTAGTCCAGTTTGTTAATCTCTATACATTGTTTCCGGCGTTAACCCGTCAAATAGAACAGCACTGTGAAGACTTTATTGAAGTGGCTAAACGTTACAACGGCGTAATAGAAAAACATGCTGGTGTCGATTTACCTGGCAGCGAACCGCATATTCATATCACTAGCGGCATTAACGGCGAGCAAAATGTGCATATCATGATTTTTTGCCCCACAGAACGCGCCATACATTTAGAGCAGTTAATAAGAGAAGACTTTATGATTGCTTACCACGAAAACTTTAGTTAATTCAATTATGATTAATCTCAGTTTAATGCTGAGATTAATCAAATCGCCACTCCGCTTTAACATCAATAGCTTCACTTAGTTTTAGCATCAATAAACACTTCACCGTGCATCTCTAAATAACAAGTTTGGAGGCTATCCAACCCACAGCACCAAGCATAGTGGCCAGTATAAGAATAGTTTGCCGCGCAACTCATTGGTTTTTCATTCAACGTTTTTTCAGCTTATGGCAGGGCTAAGGGAGTAAGGTTTTGGCAACGCTGAATGATACAGCATCACATAAAGACAGATGAAGATTGATAAGTGGTCTATACGCACAAAGCGATCCTAACGTTACGTCAGAATCGCTCAAATATTCACTTAGTTAAATAGCACGTAGTTAAATAGCACGATTGCTATTAACTTGGGCTGTATTGTGGGTAATCAGTTAAGCCTTTTTCAGAGCCGCCAAATAATGTCTCTGGTGTGTGCACCGCTAATGGATAACCATGCTTAATGCGGTTTGGCAAATCAGGATTAGATACAAATGGTCGACCAAAACCAATCATATCAGCTAGGCCATCGTTAATTGCCTGTGTGCCTTTTTCACCGTCGTAACGACCAGCATAAATGAGTATCCCTTTATAGGCCGCTCGAACTGCATCTTTAAACGCTGCAGGAGTCTCCGGGGCATCATCCCAATCGACTTCAGCAAAATGAATGTAAACCACATTTAAGCTGTTCAGTAATACTGCCGCTGCGGTGTAGGTTTCAATGGGGGTTGCATCAACAGTACCATTTAAAGATGTAAATGGCGCAAGACGAACACCAACACGATCAGCACCGATGGCATCTGTCATTGCACCAACCACTTCACCTAAGAAACGCAGGCGGTTTTCGATACTACCACCATATTCGTCAATACGATTATTCGCTTCAGAATCGATAAACTGGTTAATTAAATAACCGTTTGCAGCATGCAATTCGATGCCATCAAAACCTGCTTCAATCGCATTTAACGCCGCTTGGCGATATTCACCAATAACATGTTCAATGTCAGCTTTAGACATTTCACGCGCCACAACCACGTCAACAAAACCAGGTTCGTCAGTACCATTATCTACAAACACTTTTACATTTAGTGCTTTTAGTGCAGAAGACGAAATAGGTTGCTTGCCATTGATATTATCTGGATGAGTCACGCGGCCAACATGCCAAAGTTGGGCGAAGATAGTGCCGCCTTTTGCATGCACAGCGTTGGTGACTTTTTGCCATCCGGCTATTTGTTCTGGAGAATAAATACCTGGCGTCCAAGCATAACCTTGGCCCATGGCTGAAATCTGGGTACCTTCACTCACAATAAGACCCGCTGAAGCGCGTTGAGCATAATATTCAGCCATCATATCGTTGGCAACATTACCTGGCTGAGAGGCGCGCGATCGCGTCATTGGAGGCATAACAATACGATTTTTTAAAGAAAGTTTACCGAGTTGTATCGGTTGAAATAGTGAATCTTTCATTGTGTATTCCTCTTTACTGACTAATTTGGATGAGTTCAATTTGGTATCCATCAGGATCGACAATAAAGGCGATGTGGGTTGTACCACCTTTTACCGGTCCTGGTTCACGGGTGACGTTGCCTCCGCGTGCTTTAATGTCATTACAGGCTCTATAAATATCCTCTACACCCAGCGCAATATGACCAAAAGCATTACCTTGATCATACTCATTGGTATCCCAGTTATAGGTTAATTCAATTGTGGTGCTGTCTGCTTGAGTGCCATAACCGACAAAGACTAAGGTGTAGCGATACTCTTTGTTTTCGGCTGTTTCTAACACTTTCATGCCCAGCACATTGGTGTAAAACTCGATTGATTTCGCTAGGTCAACAACTCTCAACATGGTGTGTAAAAATTTCATCTATTTCTCTTTTGGCAATATCTTTGAATCGCATCATTAAATGTGCAAGCTCTTGGATAAACAATTGGCTACATTACCGGGTGAAGTGTGCGTATTAATGATGAATTATGTTCGATAAGAGTAATATACAGCGAGTATGCTTAAACATTAAATTATTAAAAATTATCCTTTTAATAATTTAATGTTATTAATTGATGGTTCAAAAAATTAACTTTTACTGCGGTAGATGTCGTCAAAATCAACTTGTGGTAGGCATTCAAAGCCGGGCTTGGCAAATAAATAACCCTGCATCAACTCAATGCCGCAATCGCGCAGCCATAGCATTTCTTCTCTTGTCTCTACGCCTTCGGCCAAAGAGATAATGTTAAGTTCATCGAACAAGTTTAAGCAGTTTTTAATAATCGCTTGTCGAGTTTTATCTTGGTTGATATTACGAATAAGATTCATATCAAACTTGATAATATTGGTTTGAAAATCAGCCAACAATCCCAAGCCTGCATAGCCAGAACCAAAATCGTCTAGTGCGGTGATAAATCCTGATTGCTTATAATACTCAACGATACTCTTAACAAATGCAGTATCGCTAATGTTCTCATTTTCCGTAAATTCAAACATGATTCTGTTGGTCGGAAAGCCATACTCTTTAGCGGCTTCTAAGGTTGTTCGAATACAGCGCTCAGGTTTATAAATGGCATTTGGAAGAAAGTTAATGCTAAGCATTGAGTCTAGCTTTAGTTTCGCCGCCAGTGCGATGGCTTTGACGCGGCAAAGCTGATCAAAGAGGTAACGATTATCATCATTGACTTGAGAAATGATCGAAAAGGCCGATTCATTCTGTAAACCACGTACCAATGCCTCATAGCCAAATATGGTATTGGTCTTACAGTTAATAATTGGCTGAAAAGCCATGGTGAAATCAAAATCAAGGCTGCTTTTATCAACACATTTATTACAAGAAAATCTGTCATAAATTATTGGCTTTGTTTCCATTGTAGCAACCTCAATCAATATAACACTCACTTAATGCTGCAACGCAACCTTAAACTCTGCCTTACCTCGTAATCACTAAAGTCATTACTTGTACAATGCAGCGTGTTGCAAATTAACATTAAGTGTTTGTTTAACTAAGCCGCTATGCGGCAGGGAAAAGATAAAACACATCTTAATTGTGTCAATTTTAATTTGATTAACTATCGACTTCATCTCTGTTGCCAAACTCTGTGGGTTAACACTCAAACATCAAAATAATATCAACGATAAACACAGTAAAACAACATCTTACCCATTTCAATTTTTAAGGCAAGCCACGCACATACATCAATACACTTTATCTAATATTTAATAGTTTATCGGTCAATTTGTTGTCTATTGGCTTAATAAAAATCATCATAATTACCATCTTGCGTACTGAAAATATAGCTTCAATTCAACCCAAGGTATAACCCTATAACCAACATAACGGTTAGTTGTTTGCTGTCCGAATTAACGCGCTGATTAGAACGGCAGTTGCTCACCGCTAACATCATAAAACTGACCGGTATTGTGAATAGATAAATTGTTGATCACTTTGATAATCCCAATGGCGGAATCGTTAACGCTAACCTTTGCAGAGCTGCCGCCCATATCCGTTTGCACCCAACCAGGATGAACCGATACCACCGCGACGTTATCATTAACCAGTTCAGTCGATAAATTCACAGTTAACATATTGGCTGCGGCTTTAGACATTCGGTAACCATACCAGTCGACACCTTGTGCTTGTGATAGTGATCCCTTAGAAGAAGAGATAATCGCTATTTTGCATAAACGATTTTTATTCAGCAGGTTTATTAAACAATGGGTTAAAAAAAATGGCCCGAGCGCATTCACTTTAAAACACATTTCAGCGTCAGCATAATCGATAGCATGAATACTGTGGTTATCTCGATCCAAAAAGCCCGCATTATTAACGATTAAATCGAGACTAATATTTTGCTGGCTAAGATTATTCGCTAAGCATTTGATTGATTCAGAGCTCGTGATATCAAGTGACTCAATCAATAATTTGTCAGTAAACTGAGCCTTCAACGACAAAAGCTCAGTCGTTGTAGCGATATCTCTACAGGTCGCTATGACGCTGCAACCGTTGACAAGATATTGCTCTGTTAACGCTAAACCAATGCCTCTATTCGCACCAGTGATTAATACCACTTCACTATTCATTAAAAACCTCTAAATCGATTGTTTTATCAAACTTTTCTGATAAGTTCTTCTGATAAATCATTTTGAAAAATATAGATGTAAAGTATAGATGTAAAGTATTGATAAATATCATCTTGTATTTGTGTTGCTGTGGATGTGATTCGATATATTTACTCTGTGTTGCGGTAGGAATCGTCATTCGATAAAACACCATGCCTGAGCAATCATAATCATGCTTTTCTTGTTCCTCAGATAATCGTTTTCAATCACACGCTGGAGGCCGCTCAATAACTACTTAGACGTTGCAGCAAGGCTTAATGTATTGAGGACACCAGAGATTTTATTAATAACCTTATCGCAGCCTGCAATACTATGACGCTGTTTAGTGTACTGCGGATTGTTATACGACAGCCAAACCTTGTTATCAGCATCCTCGCTAATCAATACCTTTTGTGGCAAGTCAATCGCGACAAGTTGGTTACACTGCATTAATTGAGTACCGATGTTAGGGTTACCGAAAATAATCACTTCAGTTGGTCTCAGAGTTAAGTTCACACCGGCGGCATTTTTTTGATGATCAATCCTGGAAAAAACCGTAAAACCTTTGTCTTTTATGATCGACTCAAACCTATCTGCCGTTTCTTTGGCCGAGTAATGGCTTTCAACATTGATAAGGCTTTCTACCGCATATGCATGAGTAGAGGCGAATAACACGGCAACAGCTAAAGAAATATTTTTAATCATAAAATCACCTATTCGTTATGTTTGGTCATACTCGTTATGCTTGGTCATATTAGTTATGTTTGATCAATAGAAGCATTTCGGCAATAAACTCGGCTAACATCAAGGATATAAAAATCGACTTAAGTATTTGTTGTACGCAAATACTATTAATACCCGTTTAGTTTCAGGCGTATTTATCTGCTTGGCCCTAATTTAACCGCAGTACCAAAAGCCATAATTTCAGACGAGCCATCCATAATGGCACTTGTCGTAAAGCGGATCCCCACAATCGCATCAGCCCCTTTTTGTGCCGCACTGGCAACTAAACGCTCAACTGCGACATCTCTGGCATCAGATAACATTTCGGTGTAACCGCGGATTTCGCCACCCACAATGCTTTTTAAGCCGGCCATAATGTCTCGACCAATATGTTTAGATTGAACCACATTACCGGTTACAACACCGACAATCTCGATAATGTCCCGACCAGGAATGGTTTCAGTTGTGGTATAAATCATAAATCCTCCATGAAAAATCAATCGTAAACCATCGTACTGCTAACAAGCTTAAATAGGAATCCAATTAGTGATACTTAACTGACCCCCAATACTGTTGTTTACGCTTTAGGCGCATCTTGTAATAAAGGGAAGTAATGATGAGTCGTATTGAAGAGAAGCAATAAAGGGTCGTGATGAAGAGCCGTAATAAATAGCCGTAATGTAGATTCATAATACAGAATCGTAATCTAGACGATCCATAAAATGCTGGTGGACGTAATAGGTCACTTAGTGAGTATTGTAATAGACAACTTAATGGCAGAGTAAAATACGCTCGGTGTTTTATAGGTCGATTTTATGTAACCTGCGCAGACTTATTTTGAGTAAATATGCATTAAAATGAATGAAGGTTAAAAATTTACCGAGGGTAATACTTTTATTTTTGCATAATCACGAATAGTTATTCTAGTGGTGTGCTGGTGGCATTAGCCTACGTTAGCGGTGTTTTTTACTATCAGTTTGTTTTTATAGGACTGTGTATGGCGTTAAACATGGCATAATTAACCACTACGTTCAGCATTCGTTTTTGTGTAAACGTTTTTAGTAATCGCTTTAGTGACAACAGAGGTATGTTTGGCTTCACATCATTCATTATTAAATCATCAACGTCATTTTGAACGTATCGGGCCCGACTATCGAAATGGCGATTCGGTCAGTTTTCTCGACATTAAACACACTTTTGGTTTGCAGCATATCCGTGTTGGAAAATGGGTTAACCGTGAGGAATCGGCACTTGCGGCTAATTTGATATTTGACTCACTAGCAGACTTAGCCAACATATTAGCAGTACCGCCAGAGTTGATTGGTTTACGCGGTAGCTTACGCTTTGCCTTTGGCCATGGCGGCCAAAAAGGTGTGCAAGCTCATTATGCACCAGCATACAGGGAACTGGCCTTAGCCAAAAATGCCGGAGCAGGGGCGTTGGCTCATGAGTTTTGGCATGCATTCGATCACTATATTGCTGATAAAATGTTTATCGACGACAGTATATTAGACCCGTATTTGTCGTCGCTTGTATTATCAGAGCAAACTACCAATACAAGTCGGACTAACTTCAGTCGCGCCAATTTATTTACTTGCGCCAGCGACAATTGGCTGGCCGATAAATCCATAATCGCTCACCCGCTGAATAAAAAACTCTCTAGCTTATTTAAAGTGACCTTGCTGAGTGCCAACGGCCAAGAGCCACACGATTATGTGCGTCGCTCTATCGCGCTCGATAAGCAGCAACGCTGCCATTACTTTGCCAAACCGACCGAAATGATGGCGCGCGCCTTTGAATCCTGCATTGAATTATATTCACAGGGTTATGCCGAAATTTCTAATCCATACTTGGTTAACAGTACTATCGACTCGCCACTGTCTAGGAATGGTGGCTATCCTGATGCAGAACACTGCCGTGAAATATATCAAGCCATGATGGAATATTTTGAACCTTTAGGGCTAGCGTTTGATAAGCAGAATGGACAAAAGTAACTTAGATATTAATGTACAGCCTTGAGCCAGTAATAGCCTTTGGGCGAATAATCATCTTGAGTTAATAAAAAGCTAGCGTGAAAAAGCAGTCCATCACAAGGTAAACAGCCCTTAGTCACAAGGTCTTGTTATTAAATCCCTACAAGTCATATCAGCTCACTTAGATTATAAAATAATTAAAAAAGGCCAAGCGATTAAGCGAGGCCTTGGTATGTTGTTGCTAGTCCTGAGATAAGTCATCAGGACTAAACTGCTAAGTATATCCAAGCTAATAGCAGCCTTAAGATACTAATGTTAGAAACTCATTTAGAAACATATTTTAGATAGCGATAGCCTTTAGCTTATGCTCTAAAGCTGTTTGTATACCACACCGTCTTTCATCACAAAGATGACGTTTTCCATCAAGCTAATGTTATCCAGCGGATTACCATCGACAGCGATAATATCTGCCATAAATCCTGCTTTAATCTGGCCTAGGTTATCTTGTTTTATCAAGGCTGCACTATTAATGGTAGCGGCCTGCAGCGCTTGAATAGGCGTCATGCCAAATGTCACCATGCGCGAGAACTGCTTACCGTTATCGCCATGAGGATAAATAGCGGCATCGGAACCAAACACCATTTTAGCGCCAGCCTTAACGGCTTTTCTAAAGCTGTCGCGCTGGGCTTGCGACACTTGCTTTGGCTTCTGGTACGCCGTTAGCCGCGCCATAGGCGAGGGTGTATTCGGTGTTGTAAATGTCGCAAGACAAATACGTGCCTGCTTTTATTGCCATCTTAATGGCTTCATCATCCATAAAACTACAATGTTCAATGCTATCTATACCCGCGCGTATCGCATCTTTAATGCCGCTGGTACCATGAGCATGGGCGGCGATAACAAGGCCGCGCATATGCGCTTCATCTGCAGCAGATTTTAGTTCTTCGTAGGTCATTTGTTGCGCACCAACTTGAGTACCTTTAGAAAATACCCCACCAGTGGCACAGACTTTAATCGCATTGGCACCGTATTTAATGTTTTCACGTACTTTAGTGCGTACTTCCCAAGGGCCGTCGGCAACACCTTGAGCTTTTGCATGGGCTTCTGGTGCTGGGAAGTTATCATCGCAATGCCCGCCAGTGATACCAATTGCATGGCCCACAGCCCAAATACGGGGCCCAGGAATATCGCCAGCATCAATTCCATCACGAGTGGCAATGACGGAATAACCCGATGCGCCTAAGTCTCGCACTGTGGTAAAACCCGCTAGCAAGGTTTTCTGAGCATTTTTAACCGCTTTAACCGTCTGTCTTGGCACTGAATAATTCATCGACTCTAAAAAGTTATCTTCGGCATCAAAGGATAAATGCACATGCATATCCATCACACCAGGCACCAGCGTTTTACCCTTAAGATCAATCAAACTGTAATCGGCTTTATTGTTGATGTTTGCCGCGGTGGTAACTTTAATGATTTGATTGTTTGATACGATAATCGCAGCATCATTAATGCTTTTACCTTTGGCTACGTCGATATACGCATCTGCTAAAATCAGCGTGTCTTGGGCAATCGCTGGGGTGATAAAAGTGGTACCTAAAATTAGGCTAAGGGCGAATGAAATCGCATTAATCTTACTGTTCTTTAAAGGCATGGCTATTTTAAAATCCTGTGTTGTTATTGTTAGACGCGGACATTGTTTACTTTGTATCGTACTAGGCACAATCAATTATTTAGCAGTTTAATAAGGTGGAAAGTGTGTGAGAGTTAAAGGCTAAAACTGATAATTTATATTAACAACGTGTTAAATTTAACCGTAATCATTTTGTGTATCAATTTGTATTAGCAGACAGTAATTGAAGCCAGTTTTGCGGAAAGAGCGTAATAGAAAGAGCGTAATAGAGAGACCGATTAAAAAACGCATAAAAAAAGCCACTCGCGAGTGGCTTTTTAGAGAAGTGCTAAATGGTAGGTGTTTATGATTTACACAAAATCAGAGCCATTTAATACCTGCTTTAAGCGTGCAAAGGTGTTCATTGAGTCATTTGCGAGTATTGGTGTGTACTCAGGATTATGGGCATTAAGTTGATACTGACCATTAGTGAGTTTACTCACTTTACGCAATAAGTATTGGTTATTACCTACATCATCTTGGATTTCAATTGCCATGATTTTTCCGGTAATCGAACCTGCATTGATTGGGGTAACTCGTTCTAATAACAGTAAATCACCATCATTAATTCGATTCTTACCGCCATTCATAGTGTTGCCACTGGCTGGCGCGATAAAGTAGATGGATGGATGGATCTAATCTGCTAAAGTTATCGTTCAATTGTCGAGTTTCAAAGTAGTCATCTGTTGCGGTTTTGAAGTGGCCACAAGCAATTTTTAAATCCGGATAAAAACTCAGTGATGTTAATGCGTCTTGTGTAACATCTTTGGTAATAGCAACTACATTATCCTGACGGTTATTAGTCGATTCTATGGTATTCATTTTGGTCTTGGTTAAGCGCTGGCTATAACGTGCGAGCAGTAATTGGCTCAACTCACTCATACTACGTGTGACGGTTTCAATATCTTCAACAGCAATATCAACATTAGCGTGTAAACAATCATTTTGAACCACAAACCAAGATTGAATATCAGACTTATCCTGTTTACATAAAAACGTAATTGGATTGTCTAACCAATACTTACGCCACTGAGGAGACTGAGCAGTAACTTGCTGCAAGCCGGCTTTAACATCTTGGGTCCACAATTTTGGATAACGTTTAAATACCTGCCAACTTTTGACACATAGAGAGTCAATACTAGGCGGTGTGCTTAAGCCGTCTAGTTCGATGAAAGCCTCAAGTAAAATGGCTTTAAAGCATTTACTCATAGTGGCTTTTTCAACGCCTCGACTCAGAAATTGCAAATAGGGTGCTAACGCATATAGTCGTGGGTCATCAACTTCTTGGTCAATGACCAAGTCGAACCAACTTTCATGTTGCTTGCTGAGTTTGCTCCAATTAAAACCACTATGATAAAACTCGGTAGCCGTTGGCCTATGGCCGAGTTCATCTTTTAAACGTTGAAAATGGCTATTGGCTTTTGTGTAATCGAGCTTTAATTGCTGCCAAAAATTGATGAGTTCTGGATCAATATTGATAACACAATCAGGATGTAACGTTGGAGCATTAAGTTGTTTCAACGTATCTTTGGCATTCGTTGTTTGTAATAACGCCATTGGACGATTTAAAAAGCTGATGTGATTACCGATAAAATCAATAACAGAGACAAAGGTTTTATGAGTTTCAGGAGATGTACGTAATCCACGGCCTAACTGTTGTAAAAAGAGAATTTTAGACTCAGTAGGCCGTAAAATTAAGATCGTGTCTATTGAGGGTAAATCGGTGCCTTCATTAAATAAATCAACTGAAAATATTACCTCAATTTGACCAGAGTTTAATTGGCTAAGCGCTTCTCCACGCCTGACTTCAGAGTCACTGTGAACCGAAACCGCATTTATGCCATGTGCAGAGAACCAGTTAGCCATAAAGTCGGCATGGGCTTTAGACACACAAAAAGCCAAGGTGCGATGTTGTTTGTGTGTTTGCCAATGACCAAACACATGTTTGGCTCGCTTGACCGTGGCAAATTGGTTTTCAAGAGCTTTAGGATCAAACTTTCCATTGCGCCAAGGTAACTCACGGTAATCAACCGTTTCATCATTGATACCTTGATACTGAAACGGCACCAAAATGCCGGACTCAATCCCGTCAATTATGTTTCGTTCAAATACTAAATTGTTATCACATAAAGACAAAATATCTGCTTGGTCGGTGCGTTCTGGCGTTGCAGTTAAACCGAGTAAAAATTGTGGGGTAAAATGGTTCAATAATAATTGATAACTCGCCGCGCCAGCATGATGAAACTCATCAATAATGACGTAGTCGAAGTGAGTCTGATCAAGTTTATTAAGGTATTCTGGTTTGCCTAATGTTTGAATCGATGCAAATACAATGTCAGCATCAATGACCTTAGTTTTGGCATTAAAGTGACCCGTTGTACTTTGAGGTAATAAGGTTCTAAATGTCCGTTCTGCTTGAGTTAATATCTCTTCTCTATGAGCAACAAATAACACTTTTTTTGCATTGAATTGCAGTACATCAAATGCAGCTAACCATGTTTTACCCATGCCTGTAGCTAATACAACTAGCCCTTTTGATTGCATGGCTAAACGTGTTTCAGCTAACGCAATTAAGGCTTGTACTTGGGCAGAATTAGGTACTGGTTCTTCAGGCTCTACTTCATGCACGATAGCTAAAGGCGGTTTACACAATTTACGCTTTTGGGCGTAGTCGTTGATAAATACATCACTGAGATCGATTGCCTGCGAATGATTAAAAATCTGCATAAATTGTTCGCGTATAAAAGTAAATTCTTTAGGATCTTGATTCGGCAATAAATCATGGCGTAAGCACCATTCAAATGCGTGTGTGAATGCCGCTTTACTGATGTTATTTGATCCAATGAAAGCGCTACCAATATCTGTTAGTCCAGTTTGTTGTTGGACGAAAATATAGCTTTTCATATGAAAGCTTTGATTGCTTTTACAGGTAAATATCTTGGTTTTTGCGCCGCGAGATTGCAAAATCATTAAGTGGCGCAATGCGACTGGATCGGTAATAAAAAGATAGTCTGAGGTGACGATTGAAATGTTTACATCGCGTTCTAATGCATCGGATAAAGCATCAAATATTAAATTAAGTCCAGATTGTTGAATAAACGAAACTGATATTTCAATGCTGGTGGCACGGTTAATGGCTTGCATTAACTTTGGTAAAAAGGGGTCATCCAAACCACCGCTGGTTAATACAGGTCCTTCTGCTAGCTTCATTTTTACATCTCTAGTTGGTGTTTTTGATTAAAATTGCGTTGAGCCATTGTTCACTGTCACGGCCAGGACGAACATCAGTTGTTATCCAAGTACGTTTAATGTCTAAAGGGGTTTGGCTAAGCCATTGCTGTAATCGTGCTTCGTTGGCATCGGTAAAAAATCGGCCATTATGATTGCGTTCTTGGTCGCCATATTTGAATGAGCAATAAAGCACACCGTTATCGACTAGTGTGTCGGCTAATTTAGTAAAGGTTTTAGGTAAATTCGAAGTATCAACATGCAGCAATGACGCACAAGCCCAAATGCCGTCAAATTGCTGTTCAAGCGAATCAATATGCTCAAACGTACAAACATGTACCTTTTTACCTAAATACGTTGTTGCCGCTTTGGCTAATTCAACACTGGCATCAATGGCGGTGACTTTATAGTCCATATTAATGAAAGCTTTGCTGTCACGACCAGACCCACACCCCGCATCTAAAACACGTGCTTTTGCGGGCAATTGGGTGACAAATGGTTGATATAATTCACTCACATCAGCATTCACAGTTGAGTCAAAAAAATCTTGTGAATTTGTGTCGTAGAACTCGATAGTAGGCATAACTAACTCTATGATTTGTTGTATTAAGTCACTCAATTCACATCAATGACTCAAGTTGTTAAGATGACTTAAAAAGGTAATTAGTCCACCAACGTATTTATACTTACATGATTAAATGACTTCAAATGTTTGGTAAAGACAGACTTGAATTTTAATAGATTTTTAATATGCCATTCGGTGATTAGTTCCAATTCAGCAGCAGAACTCTTTTCAATTGACCCATCTTTATAAATAGCCACTCTTGTTGCTCTTTTACCGTCGATACTTTCCCAGGAAAGCGCGCAACCAAATTCAGCTTCAATAGTTGTTTTGTGTTGCTCTAGATATTGAAGCAATTGCATATTCTCATCAGCATCACCTCTATCAATATATAATTCAGTCCTAACTTTACTTCCCTGGCAGAAATTTGCACCAAATGATGAACCGCTTATACCTGAAGAAAATGTATACCAATTTTGTGGTTGGCCAGCTCGAGCTGAAGTGAAATGATATTTTTCACGCAATTCATCAATTAAGTATTGGAAATAATTACGATACTTTTCGCCTTTTGGGCTAGCTTGATTAGAGGCCGTGTGCTTTGTTTTACTTTTATGCCATTCATTTGGGAAAACAATCGGTTTAAAATTATAAGCAGGCTTAGAATCATCAATTTTTAAAACCTCAACCACCACAGCAAAGAACTGTGTTTCCGTATCAGTTCTGTTATTTAGCCATTCCAAGGCTTGACGATGTTCTTCTCTTATACTTTCAGCTACCCAAATAACAAATGAGGCATCAAATCCTGCTGCATATGTTAATAATTTCCCTAAATGGTCATGATCTGTTTGTGTTAGTTGGTTTTCAATAATTGCAACTTTGGATGTACTTAGATCTTTTGCTAGTAAATCCAGTGAGAAATCACCGACACATGCTTCTTCTTTTATAAGCTCTAATTCAAGACCTAATGCTAGGCCTAATGAATCAATATTTTCAGCAAGCCACGGTGTAAAATCTAGCGCTTCATGTGGCCACATATTACGAAGTGGGACTTTTTTTAATGAGCCAAACATTATAAATATTCCTTTATTAAAAATGCTGTTAAATAACAGAATCAATAAACAAGTTTATACTCATTAATATTGAAAATGTATATGTTTTTTAACAATATTCTACATGAAATATTGCTTTTTTTAATTATATTGAGGCGATTGTAACCAAGAGTTTTTAAGACATACTAATATTTAAGATCGGTTAATAATCTACCTGGTTTATCACCGCGATTGCCGTTTCATCACGGCCTTTTTTAGATGGAACGCGATGGCCTGTGTCGGCATTGGTTTTCATGGTTTGTATGAACTGATTCATTTGCGGGCCAATGCTGATGTGTATTGGTCGGTTTTTACCGTAGTAGTAGAGGCGATCAAATTTCAGGTTTTCACACATCCATAATGCAACTTGCTGCATATCAATCGGTTGGTCATCGTTGCTGCTCACTAGGGTAAAGTCACAGGCGGCACCTAGGCGGTCGCAGATGATTTTTTGATTTTGATTGAGTTCGTGCGAGCAATGTTGATCAAGCTTTGGGGCAATATGCGGATTACGATTTTTAGCAATTTTTCTAACAAGCTCGGGTGAACAAAAACCATAGGTGAGCGAGATAGGGCCAAATTGATCGACGATTGGGTCCAGTATTTGAGTGGCGAGTAAACTCAGGGCGCGCCAGGTGTCAGGTTGTAATGGCAGGTTTTCAATATTATGTTCGAGCGCAGTTGCACCACAATTAATGAGATCTGCGTAAGTGAAAAAGCGGCTGGCTTTACCGTTGATATTATAGGTAAACAATCAAAATCCATCGTGTACGTTCATTTGGGGTAACAATACCGCGGATTGCTCAGGCTGGCTAGATGGAACAGTGGGTTGAACGTGAGATTGATTAAATATCGTTTAATATCATATTTTTTGAAGTGAAATAGGCGTTTAATGATTTGTTAATTTTGTTGTCTATGTAGCCAAGTTTTTTTAATGCTTATGTCTATGCAGACAATACACTTTATTGTTTACAGCGCTTTTTATAAACAGCGCTATATTGTAATGATCAGCGAACAACACGATAACAGCAAGGAGTCCTTACTAGGTTCTTAAGTATTGATTGTATAAAAATCGGTCATGAGTTGTTAGGTGATCAATACTTTATACAGTTGTAAAACAAACAATAAAAAATGCACCATTAATTAGGTTTATTATGAAAAAGCTTAATACGTTACTTGCCGTCTCGATATCGACTTTACTAGTAGCTTGTGGGGGTAGTGACGATAAAATAGACTCTCCTCAAATGGGCGTATTTAGTTTAGGTGTATCAGATAACCCTAGTGATGCCAAAGACGTGACGATCGCTTTTAAACAAGTTGTGTTAAAAAATAACTCGGGGAGTATTTCGTTTGATGTGTCAGATGATGGTGCTTTGAAACAAGTTAATTTACTTGAATTTCAAGGGCAAGCAGTTGACACTCTTGTGAGTGGGCAAAGCATTCCTGTTGGTGAATACCAAATGTGTATTTATATGCAAAGAAGTGAAACCCCGAATGCGGACAGTTCATATGTCATAACCAATGACGATAATTTATTTGGTTTAACGACCAACAGTAATGGTTCATGTGGTGGCGTTGGTGCTACAGATACCGATACTGGTCGACTATTTTTTAATAAGACATTTACGATTGCAGCTGGCACAAATAGTTTTGTTGCTGAATTTGATCTGTCTAGTGGATTACAAGACCCTCATGGTAATAAAGATTACTGGACTTTAAAACCTACGTCGGTGCAGTTACATAACATTTCTGAAGTTGGTGCGATTGAGGGAAGTATTCCTGCCGACGTTATGACTCAATGTGAAGTTGCTGCTGGCGGAAGTGAATTTAGCCATGCGGTGTATTTATATCAAGATACTGCTGCCTTAGAAAATATGACTGATTTTAACATTGATGCAGTGGTTGCCCCAGACGTTGAGCCTATTGCTTCTGCAAGAGTTAACGCTATTTTAGATCAAAATGGTCAAGTGATAGGCCAGGGCTATGAATTTGGTTTTGTGGTCGCGGGTAATTATAGTCTGGGTTACACCTGTGTTGCACAGAACGATGATCCTGATGTAACAAATACGCCTGATGATGTAGAAAGTCCTTTCTTTTTACATGCGGACTTACAAGATGTTGAAGTGACAAATGGTACTGTCGCGAAGGGTGAGTTTGTTAGTTCATCTACTATTTAGTCTTATGTTGGCATTTTCGTGAACACGAAAATGCCTTTACTTAGTTTAGCCATATTTTGTATGTTGCAGTGGTATCTTGCTCACCGAGTGAGATAACGAATATCTGTAATGTCGAGCTAGATACCTCAACACTCTACACCGCTATATTTAATAGCAATTCTATGGCTACACTAACACTTGGCGGGTGTTGGCAATGTAGTGATGGATTTGAGCCTCGGTTCTAGTATCAATCATTTCATCTGGACGGCGATCTTCAGGGCAAGGCATACGCGGTGTTGTACCAAATAACCTGCAAATTAATGGACGTTCTTCATATACTTCACAGCCATTAGGGCCTAAGTACACACAATTCCATTCTTTTAATGCTGCTTCATGTTCGGCATCTGTTTTTACCGGTAGACGGGCCATTTCAGCCGATGATGTAGTGACGGGGCCGCAGCAATCGTGACAACCTGGCTTGCATTTAAATGAAGGAATACGCTCGCGCAGCAGGTCAACTATCTCTATGTTGTTTTTCATTAATACCTAACGTTTAAAGAGTTCGCGGACATTATACGGTGATAGTGGGCTGACTAAAAGTTGCCACACTGTTTATTTGGCCGCAACTTATTTAGAAGCAATGGACCCTTTGTGCAGGATGGTATGTTAGTGGAATGACACTTTTTGTTTATTATTTGCCTAGTGGCATCAATGATAAATCTGCTTTTATAATCCGGTAACGGTTAAATGGCTATTACAACTTGTTTGATAATGAAGATAATGCAACAAGCGCATTGTCGAAATCTAATATTTCTACTGCATCATATAGCACTGCTAATTCATGCTTAACCCATAAATTATTAGCCAACATATTTTGCAGGCTTAGGATGATATTCACCGCTTCTAAATTGTTATTTTCTAGGTGTTGTTTAAGTTCTGCGAGCATAGCGATGAGCTCTGGGATTGAATAATCAACTGTTAGGTGTTGTGTTTCAACTTCTTTTTCTGCTAATAAAGCATGGATTTTTGACAGTTCAGCTTGTGTGACTGACCGTAACTGGGGTGCCAGTTCGACACAAAGTATCTCAAAAGCATGTGTACTATTCGCGTCCTTGAGTTTTATCTCCCAGGCACATAAGGCTTGATAGATTGATGTTAAGCCAGCGGTCCCAGAAGTCCCTTTAAGGGTATGTACAATGACCAACAACTCCTTGGTGTTGTTTTGCAATATCATTTGTTCCAGATTAGTCAGTTGCTGATCTAGATTTGTTTCAAAAACTTTTAGTAAACGTCGATAAAACTTTTCGTTACCACCAAAAGGCTTAAGTAAATTTTCTAGATCCTTATTATCAGATTCTGAGCTAATCTTATTAACGTTCTGTTGATTAATTTCATCAAGGGGCTGCTGATTAACAGTAATTTTAGTAGATTTCATATCTATCACTCTCGGACCATGATGACTTTCTAAGTACACTATAGAAAAGATAACAGCAATTTACTGCATTATTGGGTGCTAATGGATGTCCTATCGACATACAAAAAGATAGGATTTATTGTTAATCAATAGCTTAGTTTGCTTCAACAATCATTATAATGCAATATTAGTCCATCAAATTTGGCATATTTGGGGTTTACACCAATCAAACTGGAGTCGGCATGCAATTAGATAAAATTTTACACGTAGAGGATGATGAGTCGATTCGGATCATTGTTGAAATGGCTCTCGTTGATATATGTGGATTTACCTTGTTGGCTTGTGATGGCGGCCAAGAGGCTATTAGCCAAGTTGAGGGTTTTACCCCAGATTTAATATTGTTAGACGCCATGATGCCGGGTATGGATGGTATACAAACGCTAAATGAAATTCGTAAAAAACCAAATTGTCTAAACATTCCTGTTGTTTTTATGACAGCCAGGATTCAGGATTCTGAAAAGCAGGAATATTTGGCTGTTGGTGCCGTTGCTGTGATTGAAAAGCCCTTCGATGCTATGAGTCTTGGTGATAGGTTAGAATCTATTTATCAAGCTAGCTTAATCTCTCAAGAAATCCACAATCAAGAGTAACTTATGCAAACTCCTGTATTTCCACTTTCCGAGACAGAAAGACTTACCGCGCTAAATAATACTGGCCTGTTAGATACGGGGCCAGAGGAACGTTTTGATCGTTTAACGCATTTGGCTCAACTTTGTTTAGGCACGGAAATTGTGCTTATTTCATTAGTCGACTCCAATCGTCAGTGGTTTAAGTCGAAACAAGGTTTAGATGCATGTGAGACAAGCAGAGACATTTCATTTTGTGGCCATACCATTTTAGGCGATAGTATTTTTGAAGTTGCTGATGCTCTGCTTGATAGTCGGTTTGCAGACAATCCATTAGTTGTATCTGCACCGTTTATTCGATTTTATGCCGGTGTGCCTTTAGTGTGTAATGGTGAAAATATTGGCACACTCTGCTTTATTGATAGCAAACCTCGCCAATTCACTGATAAAGAACGAGATATCGCATACGGTTTTGCTAAAAGTATTGAACAAGAAATTATTGATAGATTACAAGAGCAAGCACATGAACAATTAACCGCAAGTGAACTGATGTATCGGTCGGTGTTGGAAGGCACTCGAGTCGGCACTTGGCAGTGGAATGTTCAAACGGGTGATATCGTATTAAACGAACGCTGGGCCGAGATTATTGGTTATACCCTTGCTGAACTTGAACCCATTTCTAACGAAACATGGGCTGCTAGAATACATCCCGATGACAACATAAAATCTAGTACATCATTGCAAGAGCATTTTAATGATGAAAATCCATTTTATGACTTTAAATGCCGAATGAAACACAAAGATGGTCATTATGTTTGGATACATGATAAAGGTAGAGTGATTTCAAAGACCAGCAATGGTAAGCCATTGATGATGTATGGCACTCGTGCCGACATAACAAAACAAAAAAATAACGAGTTAGATTTACTGCAGAGTCGTGACCAGTTTAAGACTTTGGTTGCTAATATTCCAGGCGTTACCTACAGATGCAATCCTGATAAAAAATGGACTATGCTCTTTATGAGTGACTATATTTATTCGCTTTCAGGATATCCAGCCAGTGAGTTCACCGATAATTATTCTCGCAGTTACGTTAATATTATCCATCCTGAAGACCGTGCTTTGCTTGATAAAATCGTACAAGAGTCTCTGCTTAATCAAACTAGCTGGGTATTTAATTACCGTATAGTGCATAAAAATGGTTCGGTTAAATGGGTAGAGGAGCGGGGCTCCGCTGAATATGATAGTGCAGGTAACGTGCAATTCCTTAATGGTTTTATACAGGATGTGAGCAAGCAAAAAAAACTACAGGATCAATTATTAAAACTGACACAACAACTTCCTGGTGTGGTTTACCAGTATCAGTTGTGGCCAGACGGACGTAGCGCATTCCCATATGCTAGCTCTGGAATCGAAGATATTTATGGTGTAAAACCCGAAGATGTTGTTACGGATGCTTCCAATGCATTTTCTACAATTTATCCTGAAGATGTTCCTGCAGTTTCTCAAAGTATTGAATTATCTAGCCAACAACTCACTATATGGGAACAGGAATATCGTGTTTATAGGAATGACAAATCGATAATATGGTTATCAGGCAGAGCAACACCGGAAAGGATGCCTGATGGTAGTACGTTATGGCATGGCTATATTCATGATATTACCCAAACTAAAGAATACTATCTTCAACTTGAGGATCTCAATCTTCAGCTGAATGTTACTCAGCAAAGTCTTGATTTAGCGAGTGAGCAAGCCAAAATTGGTTATTGGCATGCATCGTTTGAGCATGGAACATTTTGGTGGTCACCTATTATTTATCAAATTTTTGGGTTTAACGCTGAAGATGTCGTGCCGAGTTCTTCACTGTTTAAAAATTCTGTTCATCCTGACGATATCGATAAAGTGCTTAAAAGTGAGCAGCAGACTCGTTCGACAGGCATTGTTAACGAAGTTTACCGAATCATCCGACCTAATGGCGAAGTTCGTTGGGTGCATGAATTAGGACAACTGGTTAACAAAGAGCTGAACCCGGATAAGATAATGATAGGTTCTGTGCAAGATATTACTGAGAGGATGACATTACAGAAAATTAAAGATGAATTCATCTCAACCGTGAGTCATGAGCTCCGTACTCCGTTAACATCAATTTATGGTGCATTAAGTTTATTGCAGTCTGGTAAAATAGCCACATTGCCTGCAAAAGCGGAGAAATTGGTTGAGGTTGCGAGCAGTAACTGCAAACAACTTAGTCGTTTGATCAATGACTTATTAGATATTGAAAAGCTTGCTGCTGGTAAAATGTTGTTTGAAATGAAACGATTAAATGTAGTTCCTCTTTTGCAAAGAGCTATCAATGATCATCAACCATTTGCAGACCTGCATAAAATCACTTTAACGTTACATGTAGATAAGCAAATAGATGAATTGTTTGTATATGTAGATGAGCATCGTCTATTACAAATTCTGACTAATTTTCTATCCAATGCGGTTAAATTCTCTCCCGAATCTGGGAGTGTAATGTTGTCTGCGACTCTCACTGCTGATGAAATTGAAATTGCTGTACAAGACCAAGGAACCGGAATCCCTGAAGATTTTAAGAGCAAAATATTTGGTAAATTTTCACAAGCTGATGCAAGTAGCTCTAAAGTGAAAGGAGGGACGGGTTTAGGTTTAGCCCTTTGTAAGAATCTGATTGAAGCAATGAACGGAAGCATTGACTATAGCTCTGAACCAGGCTGTGGCGCTCGGTTTTTTGTTAGATTACCCTTATCTGTTTAACGATAAAGCATTCTGGTGTGTTTGACCTATCGCGACATAAGTGAGGATTTGACAACAAATTTCGACAACGGTCTTGAAAAACGCCGGTTGTTTCAACGTAACAAGAGAGTGTTGACCATTAGTGATGACAATAAAATGGTGACTTAATTTGAGTGTGGTTTGAAACAACCGTTGCCAACATACATGACTCGAGAGAGCCAATGGCCCTGAGCCATTGTTAAATAAAACAAATAACACAAATAATATAAATAAAATCAATAATAGAATGAGCGATGGCTGTACCAGTAAGGCAAATCAGTTGGTGTTCTTCATACACTCATGGGTATTGAAATCTGCGATAATATTCTGTTTAACAATCATGCATTGGTGTTACACGAGAGATAAAATCGAACTGTTGATGATATATGGGAGGTGTTTGGCTTGATAACTTAACATTAACGTTGCTACAGAATGTTATAATGCGGCATTGAAATCATATAACGTCAATAAACAAACAAGGGTCACACGAATGTGACCCTTGTTTGTGTTTATCTTGGATGGGACAATTAATAACTGATTAACAACAGACTAATTTACTCAGTAAGTCATTTAACCCTATACACTCTGTGGCGCGGCTAGCTGTCCTAGGCAATTACAAACCTTGCTGATACTGGGCATTAGTCGAAATTGTCACAAGTTGATTTAGCTCTACTTTAGATTCGGTGACGCCTTTAAGGACGTTTTCGAAGTGGGCGACGAGCTGAGTTTTATCGATTTCAGCTTTTGAGCCAGATCCTATGTTGGTGAGGTCGATAAAGAACTCATCAAATAAGTGCGATAAATCTTCAACGGCTTCGATGTTTAAAAACTGCTCGTGGTTATAGATGCTCGGGTAACCGCCTTTTTGTTTGTCTACTGCAAACGAAATACCTTTCACATTAGTGATGGTAGTGGCTTTTTCACACTTGAGCATGCAACCGTCTTCAATGCTGGGCTTATTACAGCCTACCGTTTGTTGGAAAAAGCATTGTCTGCTGGTCATCATCAAAATTGGGTGATAGATGCTGTAAAGCAGTTTGAAGTTTTCCGGCCTGGCGATGTTTTTAATTTGATTACGATTAATCTCGTTAGAAATAAACGCACCAGCACAATTTAATTGCTCTTGTAATGTTAACAAGGCATAAGAGTTAGTGGTGTTTAAAAACGGGCCTGCGATCCACTCAATGTCCATTTCATAGGCTTTAAACGCGACGCCGGTATTGTTAGTAACAATTCGCTTAGGCTTAACCACTTCTAACACTCTTACTGCTTCGATATAATCTTTGCCAATAAGCACAGCCGGAAACCAAGGGATTAATCTTGGGTTGCGTAAAAAGATATCAATATACTTGTTGTCGTTTTTCTTAAAGCTTTCAGGCAGCTTAAAGTAGATGTCGGCATCGGTAACATCACATAAGTTGACGTCTTTTTCATCACTAATAAGCAAAGATAATGTCGGTGTTTCTGTTACTTTAGGATGCTTAGGTAACTTGGGTAAGGTTACTGCACCTATGTATTCTCTTTGTGTTAGCTGTAATAACAGTTGGTTTTTAAGCTGAGTTAACTGACTAAATGGTAGGCTTAAATCAGCCTGCAAGCCGTCATAATTAAACGCTTGTAACAAGTAACCACTGCCTTTTAAGCTTTTAAAGCGTTTCTCAATGGCCGCTTCATCAACCCGCGATTCTGTCGCTTGGGTTAGAGAGATAGATGATTCAATCACAAAGTGTTGGTCTGGCGTGGTCACCGTGATCGACAATGGTTGATTGACTTGACCTGAAAATGCCAGTGCTAACGTTGGCTTGGCAATGCTCAGGTGATTAATTTTTTCGGCAACCAGTTGCACAATGGCGTCTTTTTCTGACGACAGTGTTTGTTGCGCTTCTTGAATTTGAACCACTGATATCGCGTTACTTTTATCGTTAGCATGTTTAAAGCTGTTATCGCGTGGATTGTCGATAAACATGTCTTTGGTGAGGTTACCCTTTAAAAACGAGTTGGTAAAATCACGGTTGAATACTTTATGTAAGTTCGAGTCATCGGCTAACAGCTTGCCAGTTTCGATAAATTTGTCGATCTGTTTACGCCAGCTATCCACCACGGTATGCACATATTGTGCACCTTTAATGCGGCCTTCAATTTTGAGTGAGTCAACACCGGCATCAACCAATTCTGGTAAATCAAAGTAAGCTGAGTTGTCTTTTAGATTCAGCGGAAACTTATTACCCGCTGCTGTGACTTCATATTCGTCACGACATGCCTGGCTACAGCGACCACGGTTGCCAGAATTACCAACACTCACTGAGCTTGAATAACATTGACCAGAGAAGGCGATACATAATGCGCCGTGAACAAAAACTTCGGTAAGCACTTCGTGATCGTGGGCGAGGGTGGTGAGGCTTTTTATTTCGCCAAGGTTTAGCTCACGAGATAAATTGACACGAGTGGCGCCGATTTTGGCTAAAAAGCCAATTTGACCTTCGTTATGAGTTGTCAGCTGGGTTGAGGCATGAATTGCTAGGCTTGGAAAATGTTTAGTCACTAGATTAAACAGGCCTAAATCCTGGACGATAATGCCGTCGATACCCGTATTCACAAGCTGATTGAGCAATTTAACCAATGTCGGAACTTCGTTTTCTAAAATAACGATGTTCATAGTAAGAAACACTTCACACTGATATTGGTGTGCAAGCGCGATAACACCAATTAAGTCATCGAATGATAGGTTTGCTGCACGGTTACGGGCGTTGAAGGTATCTAAGCCACAATAAACGGCGTTTGCACCGGCTATTATCGCAGCTTTGATCGCATCGACATCTCCACCGGGTGCCAATAATTCGATTTTTCTATTCATGATATTTTCGCTATTTTATGTCGTTAGTTATTAATTTTAGGCGTAGATTTTACGTGTATCTGCAACGGATTACTATTGATTAGGCTTTATGAATATAAATAACCTCAGTTCGTGATAACCAACGCCTCCCAAACAGCCTTTGCTTTGCTAACGGCGTTAATTCGCACTGGTTAGTAAAGTAAATGACAAGTTTGACAGTCGTTCATGTCTACACTTCTGATCTTTATACATACATCTGCAATCGCGATTTCTGCTTAATCATTATCTCTATAATGAATTAAACAAAAAAGGTCTTCATCTTTGCAATATTATGCAACATGAAGACCTTACTTTAACGATGTTATCCGTTAATGGACATTGAGTATCGCATGCCCAAAAAGAGGTTAACCTCGGGCTTCTGCTTCAGCTTGGCTTGCAAGGTATTCATCAAATGTACCTTGGAAGTTTATCAATTTTTTGCCTTTTACATCAATAATACGCGTTGCCAAAGATGACACAAATTCGCGGTCATGGCTGACAAATATTAATGTGCCTTCAAATAATTTCAAGGCTTGGTTTAGCGCTTCAATCGCTTCCATGTCCATGTGGTTGGTTGGCTCGTCCATTACCAGTACGTTAATATCCATCATCATTAACTTACCGAATAATAGGCGGTTTTTCTCACCACCAGAACAGTTACGAACTTTTTTATTGGCATCGTCATCAGAAAATAACAGACGACCTAACATGCCGCGAACCATCAAATCATTGTGCTTTGGTGTGCGCCATAATGACATCCAATCAAATAAAGTCATGTCATTATCAAAGTCAGCGGTGCTGTCTTGCGGGCAGTAACCAATCGCAGCATTTTCAGACCATTTAATACGGCCATGATTGTGTTGCAGTTCATTTACTAAGCAGCGTAAAAGGGTAGTTTTACCTACGCCATTCTCGCCAATAATCGCCAGTTTAGAACCCGCTTCAAGAATAAGGTCGCCGTGTTCGAATAACACTTCGTCGAAACCGTGTGACAACTCTTCAAGTACGAGTGCTTGGCGATGCAGTTTTTTGCTTTCTGCAAAACGAATTGATGGGGTAATACGGCTAGATGACTTAACATCATCTAACTTAATTTTGTCCATTTTTTTAGCGCGTGAGCTAGCTTGCTTTGCTTTAGATGCGTTAGCACCAAAACGGTTAACGAAGTCTTGCAGCTCGTCAATTTCAGCGCTTTTCTTGGCGTTGCCTGCTAACAGTTGCTCACGAATTAGCCCAGATTGAGCTAAGAAATATTCGTAATTACCTGGGTAAACACGTAATTCGCCGTAATCGATGTCAGCCATGTGGGTGCAAACAGAGTTTAAGAAGTGTCTGTCGTGCGAAATGATGATCATGGTGCATTTACGTTTGTTTAGCTCTGTTGCCAACCAACTAATGGTATGAATATCCAAGTTGTTGGTAGGTTCGTCGAGTAACAAAATGTCTGGGTTAGCGAATAAAGCTTGTGCTAATAGCACGCGCAATTTCCAACCTGGAGCAACCTGTTGCATTAAACCAAAGTGAAATGACTCTTCAATACCGGCTTCTAACAGAATTTCACCAGCGCGACTTTCAGCTGTGTAGCCGTCCATTTCCGCGAACTGACTTTCTAGGTCGCCTACTCGCATGCCGTCTTCGTCGGTCATTTCTGCTTTTGCATAAATGCTGTCACGTTCTTGTTTTACTTTCCACAGTCCGACATCACCCATGATCACAGCGTCGACAACACTATATTGTTCAAACGCGAACTGATCTTGACTAAGCGTACCGACTTTAAAGCCTGGCGTAATCGACACGTTTCCTGATGTTGGAGCCAAAGCACCACTCAAAATTTTCATAAACGTGGATTTACCACAGCCATTTGCGCCGATTAAACCGTAACGGTTACCGTGACCAAATTGAGCCGAGATGTTTTCAAATAATGGCTCAGGGCCAAACTGCATGGTGATATTAGCGGTAGAAATCAAAGCAATGTTCCAACTGTGTACTACTGAATATTTATCAACAAACGGCAAGACAACAGCCACGTGTGAATAAGACAGACATAAGTATATGTAAGTAAATAGGCCGCGGATTATACAGGTTAGTGCTAAGTTGTCGATTTATAATCTGCTTATATAGCAGACAATGGCGTTAACCTTGTGTTAGGGAAGTATCGAACCGTGTAAATTGGCTGATATCTGCGCGGTTGAATCGATTGTTATAGAATCTGATGCCGAATAAGTTTCAATATCAGCTACATTATTGATTTGGTTGTTTTAGGAGTCGACATGACTGGTGCGTTATTCATCCCTATGCGCGAATTGGGTTTTGATTATGATGTTCAATTACACTGCTGGGATAATGGCTTAGCTGGATTTAGAACCTTTAATCATCAATCTAATGAGCAACTTGAAGGCGGGTTAGGGCTAGGACTTGATTTAGTGACTCAAAGCGAAGCTGGTCGAGCCTGGTTGGCGACTATTCCGCAACATTTGTTGAAGATCACTCAGCCTTTTGCAGAGCATCAATACCAAATGTTGTGGCTGGCAGCTAATTGTGAACCCGCATTACAGATATTACTCAGCAGACCGGTGTTGTTATTACTGATTTGCGAGCAATGCAGTGTCGATAATCAACAAGCGCTTGAATTTTGTTTACTTGGTCAGCGGCAGATTTTAACGGCGCTGGGCTATCACAGCAGTAAAGCAGCGCTTAAGTTTATTGATAAGTTAACGTTAACCTATGAACGAGAAGCCGATTTACTGCATGTTAAACGTCAATTAGATGTGCGATTTTAACACTTTAGTCGTTTTAAGCATTATCCACAGATTAACTTAAATGCTCTGAGTGTTGATCACATGTACCCATTTTTTACTGGCACTCCGCTTGGGCTCGATTTGGCGTTTAATCAGCAACAAGGACGAAGTAAATTAATGGCGTACTTGAATGACACTTTGCATTTAGGCGTCGCGCTAGGGGTTTTCGATCCGCTACAACGGGTTAGTCAATTACCGTCGATTGAAGATTTACGCCAGTTACATGATCGCTGGGTGCTTGAGCGCAATGAAATATCGGTAGTTAATGCCCGCCCACAAAATGCTGATATCGCCTATCCGCAATTACTTAAAGCCAATGGTCAAATTATGGCTATTAGCCGTTATGATGAACTCGTTGCAGAAGGCCTGGAACAAGGTCACTGTATCGCTATTTATCATCAAAGCATTGCCAACGGACATTATTGTGCGTTTAAAATGGCTAAGCCTGAACGAATGACTATTGGTATCAAAATCACTAAAACCCAGCCGTTGATGTGCGAAATCGACCAGATTAGAGGCGCGTCTAATGCAATGCCATCGGAGCAAACACGCGAGATTGTTTATCAGTGGTTTGAGCAAACTAAAGCACAGTTAAAACAACGCAAAGCCGGATAACCTGATAGTTAACTTCATGCTAGCTTTAATACTGTGGGTGTTTGTGAGGTGTCATCAACACTAACGCGACTAACTTTAACGCTACTAGTATTAACGTCACTAACATCGATACTGCAGTGACTAATGTGTGGCGTTAGTACTAACCGAATATTTATTTATAATAATCACTTACTCGCGAATAATGCTTCGCTTGTTAAAGTATTTCACTATCGCCATAGGAAACCGTAATGGTTCAACAAACGAATATAAACGACATTGCCAAACATCTCTTTTCACAAATGCATTGTGTTAGTCCTGTGTCAAATTTACTACCTGAACAGCATATAGACAGTATTGAAACGGCACTTGAAATCCAAGTCGCGATGATTGCCTTGAATCAGCATCGTGTTACTGGCTGGAAATGTTTAACGCCCCGAGACAATGGCGATTTGATTGTTGCACCTATTTTGGCTGATGCCATTGTCAATCAACAAGAATGTGCCATTTTATCATCTGCAAAGCGTGCCCTAATTGAGCCTGAAATCGCTTTTGTTGTTGGTCAAACCTTTGAGGCTCATTGTCATTACTCTGATACCGAAATCGATCAACAAATTAGCGCTACTCACATGGCATTGGAGTTAATTCAACAACGATTTAGCCGAGATTATTCAGCCACATTTGTTGAAAAGTTGGCAGACGGACTCAGTAATCAGGGGTTGTACTTAGGCCCAGAAATTGACAAAGCTAAGGCATTGATGGCTAGCAAATTCCAAATAACGGTCACTCAACAACAAACTACCAATACCTATGACGGTTGTCATCCGTGTGATTTACCTGCATCACCTTTGTACTGGTTAGTGAATTTTTTAACCGCTCGAGGCATTGAGATTACAGCCGGCCAAGCGATAATTACCGGTTCTTATTGCGGTGTACTTAAAGTCGACATGGATAAACCTCTGCAAATTGAATATCAAGGATTAGGCAAGATGTCGTTGTCGTTTAGTGAGTTAAGCTTCAGTCAATAATCGACTGTGCTGTTATTACTTAGCGATAACGGATAAACCTCAACCAAAATCCTGATAGTAGACTTAAATGACGACTGCATGGATGCAGGAGCTAGAGTAACGCAGGAGCAGTTACCGACGACTGCATGGATGCAGCTTGTCTATTACAAGATAATAATACACCGATGGCAGTACTAATATTGCTTGGCTTACCGTTCACCCCCTAGCTCGACATAAACCGTATGGTTGAGCGCTTGATCACAAAAATGCAGTTCACAAAAGGTTACTGGCAAAAATATTCATTAAAATTTGTATCTCAGTGGTCTTTTTTAGTATAAATAAATTATCAAAGTCATTTAAATGTACACGACTAAGCAGTTGAAAAGTTTTAGTTAATATTTAAAGGCGTAAGCTATTGTTTTAAATGTGGTACTATTTAATTCGATATTAACAAATTGATTACATTTTACCGGTGTTAGTTTTAGCATTGGCTATACAAACACCAGGAACAACTAATAATGTCAAATAAACCAAATGCGTATGCAAATGTCTTTCTTTGTATATTGTTATTGTTGTTATTTACAAGTATTACCCGCGCAGATACAGTCGAGAAGGGCGTTATTGAGCCTATAACACTTGATGAAAACGAATTACAGTGGTTGAGCGAGCACCAACCCATTCGTGTTGGCGTTGATGGATATTTCCCTCCTTACAGCTATATCAATGAAAACGGTCAAATTGTTGGTATGGCAATTGATACCTTATTTCTAATGGGTAAAAAATTAAATATTCAATTTGAATTAAGTGATGAAACTCGCTGGCCAAATATTGTAAAAAACCTGCAGAAAAAGGACATTGATATTGTGTTGACCATGGTTAACACACCTAACCGCGAAAAAAAATTCTTATTCACTAGCCCAATAGTGTATAAATCGTTGGTCATTATCGGCAAAAAAAACAAGCATCATATTCATAACCGCAGTGATATTGCACATAAAACCATAGCCTTAGTAAAAGGTTATCAATATACCGATAAAATTATCGATGAATTTCCCAGTGTGACCCCATTTCTTGTTGATAATATGCGTGAAGCAATGGAAGCCGTTCAGGCAAATCAAGCTGATGCGGCTATTACCTTTTTTGCTGCTGCTAATTATTACCAGTTAAAGTATTCATTTTCCGATTTAAAATTTGTCGCTTTTTATGAAAAAAACAATGCTAATGAATCAATCGCAGTCAGAAATGATTTTCCTATATTAGCCAGTATTATGCAGAAAGGGTTGAGCTCGTTGAGCTCTGCTGAAAAAATTGCCATTAATGAAGCCTGGGGGGCAAACATTACACTGCCGAAAGATTACCAAGATTTGATTGAGTTTGCGGCGGTGGCAGGTGTATTAATTTTGTTGCTTAGTGTGTGGATTTTGCAAGCTAGACGGAATAATCAAGCCTTAACCATTGCTAATATTAATACTGCAAATGCCAATATGGCATTAAACGAATTAAAAAATAATCTTGAACAAAACGTCTTGGAACGGACGCTTCAGCTTACCATTAGCGAAAATAGATACCGTGGTTTGGTTGAGTCGTTAGAAGATGAATATATTTTTTATCAACACGATATCGAAGGGTTTATACAATACGTTAGCCCATCGGTTACTCATATTTTGGGGCTTACTATTTCTGGTTTTGGTGAGTATTACTATAAGTATTTAACGGATAATCCGAAAAACAAACTTATCTCAGGATATATTCAGCGCATTATTAACGGCGAAAAATTAGCTCCATTTGAAATGGAAATATTTGCGGCTAATGGCATTATTCATACCTTTGAGGTGCTTGAACGCCCTATGTATGATGATAATGGTGAATGTATTGGTTGTGAAGGTATTGCCCACGATGTGACATCGCGTAAACAGCAACAAGATATGTTGTATCAGTTATCGCACTATGATGACTTAACAGGCTTAATTAACCGTTACTTTTTTAAAATATTACTCGACGAAAATATTCAAACATGTTTGCAAAATCAACAGACCTTGGCATTACTTTTTTTAGATCTCACTCGTTTTAAAATTATTAACGATAACTTTGGCCATAGTGCTGGTGACTATATTCTCCAGCAGGCGGCTACACGCATTAGTACTACGCTGAAAGGAACCTTCACAGTGTCGCGTTTTGGCGGAGATAAATTTTGTATTGCGTTGCCCAATACATCAGCTGATGATGCTAATGTTATTGCGACAGAATTAGTCGATGTATTTCAACATCATTTTGAATTTTTAGAACAAACGATTATTTTAGGATGCCGCGTGGGTATTAGTCTTTTTCCTGAAGATGGCCAAGATGCTGAAGCGATATTAAGTCAAGCAGATTCAGCGTTATATGAAGCCAAGAAAAGACCGAACGGCGTGGCATTTTGTAACAAACAACAAGCACTACACAATAAGCGTCGTCTCGTTATTGAACAAGGATTACGCAAAGCGTTAGCTGAAAATGTTGTTGAACAATATCAATTATTTGCAGTGTATCAGCCCTTAATTCATTTACCCAATCAGGAATTAGCTGGATTTGAAGCGTTGATGCGCTGGCAACACCCCGTATTTGGGATGATCTCTCCGGCTGAATTTATTCCAATTGCTGAAAATACCGGTTTAATTTTCGAGTTAAGCCGTTGGATGCTCCAAACTGTATCCCAACAACTTGTTAGATGGCATGAACAACATTTCGATTTCAAAAGAGTATCGGTTAATTTGTCTGCGCTAGAATTGATGAACATAAACCTAGCTGACGATTTATTGGCTATTATTACAGCGACTGGCGCGCAACCAAAGTGGTTTAAGTTTGAAATCACCGAAACCGCATTGATGGCCATTCCTGAGCAATCAATTGAGATTTTACAAAAGCTTATTCAAGCTGATATTCATGTGGCTATCGACGACTTTGGCACGGGCTATTCATCACTTGCTTATCTCAAGTCGTTGCCAGCAACAATGTTAAAAATTGATCAGTCATTTATCCAAAATCTAATTCATTCAGCTGAAGATCAAGCCGTGGTAAAAGCGGTGATAAACATGGCGCATTCATTAGGTAAATGTGTCACGGCTGAGGGAGTTGAATTACAAGACCAATTAGACTTTTTGATTGAACATCATTGCGATGTTGCACAAGGGTATTATTTTTCTAAACCGATGAATGCTGATGATGCTTATCATAAATACGCTGTAATCACTAACTAATGGATAATGGTGCGCATTAACATAATGCAATTGTTAACCGCTTCTGAGCAGGGTTGTCCGATTTAACTTAACCCCTGCATTTTATTATCAATTTCAGTTTATTATCTGATTGCTGTTCAAGATAATAAACGCTATCAAATGACTATTATCCATCAATGAATTTAAATAATTGCCATTTTATGAGCAATTTTGGCAAGGTTTTCTGTGTATCAGTCGAGGAGGATGTTTGTTACAACGATAAATGACTAGGGTCTGCCAGTGAATTTATTATTCACATTCTACTTCGCGGTTATATCAATTCAAGCTGGTTAAATAATGATGTTTTAGCGTGATTTTTAAGCTAAAATAAAATTGTAAAAGTGTTGATTGATTGTTAATGCATCGCCTTAATCGATTTTAAAGTAGATTTAATAACAACAAATGGATGTCATTAGGACCAACTTTTACGCTACTCATAGGGAAAATTATGCCGCAGCTCAGTAAAGTATATTCTTGGTTATCCCCATCTACCACTCCTTCAAACTATATATCTGCTATCAGGGTCTTTTTTTCAGCCATTGGTTATTGGTTTTTTGGAGTCTTAGCAAGTTATTTTGTTATTGAGTCTGGCTTTACCAGTCCAATTTGGCCTGCCGCTGGTTTTGCGTTACTCGTTGGTTTACGTTTTGGGTACTGGACGTTGCTTGGCATTTTCTTTGGCGCGTTCACTGTCACTATGAATTTTCTTAATTATGCTTGGTTAGAGCCTAGCACTGTATGGTGGATCCCTTTCATCATTGCATCTGGGGCTGTTTTTCAAGCTGCTATAGCTATCTGGCTTGTGCGTAGATTTGTTTTACCACTACAAGATTTATTTTCGTTTAAGGCTATTAGCTTGTTCGTATTAACATCCGCACCCGTTGCCAGTATTATTTCCGCGTCAATTAGTGTGGTTGCGCTGCAGATTGCAGGTCAGTTAGAAGACAAGCTTTTTGTCGTCATATTGGTTAAATTGGTGGTTTGCAGATACGATTGGCGTTTTTATTTTTTGTCCTGTCATCATTTCCTTGAATTTATTGCCACAACGTAAGACTAAATTATTCTCCTTTTTTGTGCCGTACTTATTATTGATTGCGGTTGTTATTACCCTTTTTTCATTAACTCGCACAGATCAACTCGTAAAACAACAGGCTATCTTTGACGCAAAAGCCCAAGGAATGCTGACCGCTATTCATAAACAAACTGAGAATATTCTTCACGCCTCACAAACCATGGTAAGTATCTTTAGCTTATTTGATTCAATTAGTTTTGATCAATTTCAAGAATATACGGTAAGTATTTATGATTATATTCCAGGTACTCATGCTCTTTCTTGGATACCTGAGGTGAATAACTCTGAACGAAATGTTTATGAGCAACGTATGAGCATTCAACAGGAAAAAGATTATCACTTTACACAACGTGATTCATCAGGTGATTTGATTACTGCCACAACAAGAGACCGCTATTATCCGGTTTATTATATTGCCCCATTAGCATCCAATAAAGCGGCCTTAGGATTCGACATAGGGTCGCACCCTGGGCGTAGAAGTGCCATCAATCATGCGCTTGAACTTGGGCGTTCAGTCGCTACAGAACCTATTACTTTGGTACAAGAAACAGAAAAACAATTCGCTTTTTTATTACTGACACCCATCGTGACTCATGATGAACGAAACCTAGGCTTAATATCTGCCGTTTATCGCGCAAAAGAGCTGCTTGGATCAGCGTTAAATGACAATTTAGACAGTGTCAGCATTAAAATTTTGGATGTTACTGATAGCTCCACACCCATGCAGTTTTTCGAAAATAATTTAGGTGAGTCTAATATCCACTGGCAGGGTGAACTTCAGTTTGCTGAGCGCACATGGTTAATCCAACTCTCTCCAACATTAGAAAGTGTGCTCATGACTGAAGGGCAAGAAGTATGGCTTGTGATTGTTGCAGGTTTTATTATTAGTACTCTGATGGGATTATTTCTTTTATCGCTAATTAACCGAAAAGTAATTGTTGAAAATTTGGTAACCGAAAAAACGCGAGCATTGAGTATCTCACTAGCTGAAACCCAAAAGGCGCAGCAAAAGATAGTAGAAAACGAAACCAAAGTTAGAATTATTCTCGAAACAGTTGTTGATGGCATTATTACCATTGATGTTTCAGGCACTATAAAAACATTTAATCCAGCTGCGGTAAAAATGTTTGGTTATACAGCTGATGAAGTGTTGGATAAAAATGTGACTCAATTAATGCCTGAATTTGATAAAAATTCCGCAGCTAACGTAGAACCTTTTTTAAACATTGCAAATTCGGAACAGAGAGTCATAGGACGCGAAGTGACAGGCAAACGCAAAGATGGCACTGAGTTTCCTGTCGATTTAGCCATTAGTGAGATGGTTCTCAACGACCAACGTATGTTCACTGGTGTTGTGCGCGATATAACAGATCGTAAAAATGCCAAAATATCACTCACCAATGCACTCAAACAGGCAGACGATAAAGCGATTGAATTGCAGCATTATGTTGACGAGCTGTCAAAATCTAATCAAGAGCTAGATCAGTATGCTTATGTAGCATCCCATGATCTAAAATCACCGCTACAAGCTATTGGGCAAATATCATCATGGATCCAAGCAGACTGTGCAGATTTATTACCTGAAGCCTCTCAAAAACACCTACAGTTGTTACAACAACGAATTAAACGAATGGAAAATTTGTTGGCCGATTTATTAGCTTACTCACGCATTGGCCGCCAAGAATATCAATGGGAAAACGTCAATTTAGATCAGTTAACACAACATGTTTTTGAGCTCAATTGTTTGGATAATGGTTTTTCTTTGGTGTGTGAAACAGGCAACGTTGTCTGTCGATTACCGAGAATTCCGCTAGAATTAGTATTACGAAACCTAGTCAATAACGCGATTAAACATCATGACAAAAGCACAGGCGTTATTCATTTAAAATATAAAGTAACAGACACTTACCACATTATTTCTATTTGTGATGATGGCCCAGGTATTCCGGTAGCGTACCAAGGCAAAGCACTTGAGATGTTTCAAACGTTAAAATCCAGAGACGAAATTGAAGGTAGTGGTATGGGTTTGGCACTAGTGAAGAAAACCATTTCGTTTTACGCAGGAGACATCAAAATTATCTCGGAGGGTCGTGGTACCTGTATTTCAACTTATTGGCCTAAGAACGAAAGGACAACTAAGTCTATAGAAAAGCTACCTTTGAACGCATAAGTTGTTGATATAGAGTTATAAAAGTATCCACTTTATTTTTTGTTTAACACGTTATTATGTTTTGCTTCAACAGAATAAACATAATGCACTATCGATTAATTATAACCATTATTTTGTTGATGGATCGCACAAAGGGCATTTAGTAATCGATTGAATAATATAATTTATTTTTCGATATTACGATAAATCATCCACATATTTATCGTTAAAAATGTCACAACGAGGATAAAGCAATGACGCTGAAAGTATTAATTGTTGATGATGACATAATTGATCGTGAAATGATCCGTAGAGCACTACAGCAAGGACAAGTTGACATTACTATCGACGAAGCCTGCACTGTGGATGAAGGGATAGCGATTTACGATAAAAATCAATATGATGTTGTGTTACTTGACTACAGAATGCCTTGTCGTGATGGAATAGAAATGGTGCTGGAGCTGCGAAGCCGTGTGCGTGATTATGGCAGTGCCATCATTATGATGAGTTCTTCAGAAGATGAAACTCTGGCTATTGAATGTATTACCGCAGGTGCACAGGACTTTATACCAAAATCTGAAGTAACAGCATCAAGGCTACACAGGGCAGTTATTCACTCACAAGCAAAGTTCAATTTAGAGCGTGAGTTGCGCCAAAGCTATATTAAAGTAAAACAGCTTGCCGAAAGTGATTCTTTAACCGGTTTGGCTAATCGTTTTTTATTTGACGAAGCGCTAAAAGTCGCCGTAGCAAACAACAAAAGACGAAAGCATACATTAGCGCTTATTTTGATGGATATTGATAAGTTTAAATTCGTTAATGATGCTCATGGTCATGATGTAGGTGATGAACTTTTAAAGACATTAGTCGCGCGTATTAGCAGTTGTTTACGTGGTGACGAACTGTTTGCGCGTCTAGGTGGAGATGAATTTGCCATCATGGTTACTAACCTAGAATCTGCCGATGACTCTAGTATTATTGCTACTCGGTTACTTAAAACACTTGTCGAACCATTTGAACTTGCACGAGTAACGTTAAGCGTCAGTATGAGCATTGGCATCGCCACCCATCCAGGTAATAGTAGTAATAGCCAAGATTTATTCAAAAATGCAGATATTGCTCTTTATCGAGCTAAACGGCTAGGGCGAAATCAAGTGTGTTATTTTGAAGAGGCCATGCAAAAAGAGTTTATGCATCAGTATAATCTGGAAGCTGGATTATCTCATGCATTGGCCAATGACGAATTTGATGTGTTTTATCAACCGGTATTTGAACCTAACACTGCGTATTTGGTTGGTGCCGAAGCATTATTACGCTGGACACATAATGGACAAAACATTACACCCGATGAGTTTATTCCATTAGCAGAGAAAACTCGGTTAATTAATAGCATTGGACGTTGGGTGATTAGACAAACAGTTCAACAATTAGCCATTTGGAACGAAAACCAAGCTCGTTCAATGTCGATGGCGATTAATGTTTCTGCTGTTCAGTTAGAAGATCCTGATTTTGTGAACTATATTGATTCTGTTTTATTAGAATTCAATATTGATCCTGCATCTATTGAGCTTGAAATAACCGAGACGGCTCTATTAAAACAAAATGAAATAAGTTTGGCCGTCATTAATGACATTGACAGCTTAGGTTGTAAGATCTCCCTAGATGACTTTGGAACTGGCTATTCTTCAATTTCCCACCTGCATAATTTCCCAATTGATATTGTAAAAATTGATAAATCTCTTATTCCAAAAGATATTCATGATGAAAAGCGTAAAGCGCTAATTAGTGGATTAGTCGGTATGATCCGCTCGTTACATCTCAATATCGTTGCTGAAGGAGTTGAGTTAGAGCATCAAGTTGAACTTTGTAAACAACTAGAAATAGAAAGGGTACAAGGTTTTTTTTATTCAAAAGCAATCGATAATCAAACCTTTTTCGATCGATATATTAACAAGTCATCGTAGTTGCTAAGGCCGATATTGGTAGCTACTTGTTATATGGAATACATTACCGCCCTTGGTAAAAAAAGGGCTTAATTGTTTATGCCACGCAGGATCATCCATTTCTATATCCAGAATTTATCAGCCAACGTTATTCGATTAAATCAATAAGTTTTACGTAATAATTCTGGTGTTTGTCGCGGCAATAATCATCTTGTTTCTAAGCCATTTGTTGGCTGGCTCTTTGTCTACATTCACATGCCAATATAAATGCACGCCAATATCAGGTAATTCCACTGGCATAGGATAAATAGCAATATCAAGCATTTTGCTATACATGGCTGCGGCGGTTTTAGGTAATGTGAGTAACATATCGTTATTTAAGATGACTCGGCACGCCGATAAAGCATGCTGACAACGTAATGATATTTTACGGTGCAATCCAATGCGAGAAAGTTCAAAATCTTCTAGACTAGGGCCTGTGGAGCGAGATGAAACTAACACATGGTCGAGTTTTAGGTATGTTGCTAAATCAAGATCAGGATTAATTGCAGGATGGTTTTTACGTGCAACAACAACAAGTTGGTCTAGCTCTAATTGAGTATGCATAATGTTATTGCTAACAGGTATAAGTGTATCAATTGCCAAGTCAATGTCACCACTGGCCAGTTTGTTTTCCAGTTCAGTTCGTCTAACTCTTTTATTACTGCTTAAATTGATGGACGGAGACTCTAACGACAAACTCTGTTGCAATATAGGTAAATAATAAGGCTCTAATGAGCCATGCAATGACAGTGAAAAGCTCTTACGTGAGGTTAATGGTTCAAATTGACGTGATTGTACTAAACACACTTGTAGTTGATGTAATGCTTCTCGAACATCATCAATAACGTTCTTCGCTACCGGGGTAGGTCGCATTTCATTGCCTTGTCTAATAAATAAAGCATCGTCAAAATGAGTGCGCAGTTTGCCTAATGAATGACTCACAGCAGGTTGCGATAAATTCAGTACTGACGCTGCTTTCGTTATATTTCCCTCACAATAAATTGCATCGAAAACGACAAACAAATTCAAATCAATTTTCATACTCACTCCGGTGATCTCACGGTATACGTTGAGAACACCTCAACTCATTTCTGCTGTCTAGTATTTAGTATCAAGTACTGCTTCCTACTATTTAAAATATAAATAGTAGGGTATTAGAACTATTCATTTGTTCAATTTAGATGTTGCTATTAGCATAGTCAAGTAGATTCGATGCAGTACAAAAATCCATTAAATAAACGCATAAAGCATTCATGGTTAACATCGACTATTGGTTTTTAAAATTAACTTAATCATATTTTTTAGTTGTCACAATTAAATTAAAGTCAATATAAACAATTAGTTAGATTATTTTTGTATTTATCCATCATTTTTCAGTTAGAGACCTAATATGGCAGCAATTTATTTGATTCGACACGGACAGGCATCCTTTGGAAGCACTGATTACGATCAACTGTCAGATAAGGGGAGCCAGCAAGCTGCAATATTAGGCCAGTACTGGCGTGCAAGGGCTATCCCTAGCAAGTTTTATTGTGGTGATTTATTGCGTCATGGTCAAACGTTAACCAGTTTCGTAACAGGATATCAAGGTGAACATACCCCAATGATTATCCATTCTGGTTTTAATGAGTTTGACCATGTCGATATTTTAAAAAAGTACAATGAACAGTGGCGTAACTTCGCAGAAATGAGCCAGGCAATTAGCCAATGCAATGAACCGAATAAAACGCTACAAAAAGAATTTTCTCAAGCGCTCGAACGTTGGGTTTCAGGCGATAAAGACCATGAATACAAAGAGAGTTGGTCACAATTTAAGACCCGTTGTATTCGGGCTCTGCACAATATCATTGAACAAGAATTAGCAAAAAAGCGTGAGATTACCAGCACTGGAAATAACACAAAAAAATCAAAAGATATTTTAGTGTTTACGTCTGGAGGGACGATTTCAGCAATCGTGCAACACATTTTACAATTGAACGACAGACAGACATTAGCCTTGAATCAGCAGGCCAGAAATACTGGTGTCACTAAACTATTATTTTCTGAAAACATGTTGAGTGTTGATTATTTTAATAACTACAGTCACTTAGAACAGGCTGGTGATGACTGGGTAACCTTCAGGTAATCCCTACTTACTTTAGGCTTTGAACCATTAATCAAAAATTAAAAGGAAAAAACATGAACAATGACAATTTGTTTGATTTAACAGGGAAAGTCGCCTTAGTGACTGGTGCAAGTCGTGGTATTGGCGAAAGTGTAGCAAAAGTGTTAGCTCAGTACGGTGCTCATGTGATTGTATCTAGCCGAAAAATAGAAGCTTGCCAAATAGTGGTTGATGAGATTATTAACGCTGGCGGCAGTGCACAAGCCATTGCGTGTCACATCGGTGACATGGATCAAATCGATGCCATTTTTGCAGCCATTACAGAGCAACATGGCAAGCTAGATATTCTGGTCAATAACGCTGCTGCAAACCCTTATTTTGGTCACATCATTGATACTGACTTAACCGCCTTCCAAAAAACCGTCGACGTTAACATTCGTGGCTACTTCTTTATGTCGACCAAAGGTGCAAAATTAATGAAAGACAGCGGCGGTGGTTCAATCATTAATGTTGCGTCTGTTAATGGCGTTATTCCAGGTGACTTCCAAGGCATTTACTCAATTACCAAAGCTGCTGTTATTTCAATGACTCAAGCATTTGCTAAAGAATGTGCCCAATTCAATATTCGCGTTAACGCATTACTGCCAGGTGGAACCGACACCAAGTTTGCCTCTGCATTAGTTGATAACCCAGCCATTTTAAAACAAATGATGCACCACGTACCAATGAAGCGTGTAGCCCAGCCAGAAGAAATGGCCGGAACGGTTTTATATTTAGCGTCAAACGCATCAAGCTACACCACGGGTACCGCGATTAATGTCGACGGCGGCTATTTGATTGGCTAGCAATCTGATTAGCGACAGTAAAAACCGAATAGCACATGCAGCATAAATAATATAACACGCTAGGAAATACTCATGAACAGCGATAAAAACACCAGTATCGATAAGTTATTTGAATCATTCAGCACTAAATCGTTGTCATTGAAAAATAAAACCGTCATGGCGCCGATGACCCGTGCGTTTTCACCTAATTATGTCCCTAATGCTGAAGTGGCTGCGTATTACCGCAGACGTGCTGAAGGTGATGTGGGATTAATTATCACCGAAGGCACATTTATTTCACACAAAGCGGCTAACGGTTATGAGAATGTCCCCGCCATATTCGGTGAAGAAGCATTAGCAGGCTGGAAACACGTGGTTGATGAAGTGCACGCCGCAGGTGGCAAAATTGCCCCACAGCTTTGGCATGTAGGTTCAGTGAGAAAACCTGGAATTGGACCAGATAAAGAAGCACCAGCCTATAGCCCATCAGGTTTGTATAAACCCGGTGCAAAAAATGGCGTTGTGATGACCCAAGATGATATCGATGAAGTGGTTGCCTCATTTGCACAAGCCGCATTAGATGCTAAAAACATTGGTTTTGATGCTATCGAAGTGCACGGCGCACACGGTTATTTAGTTGATCAATTCTTTTGGGAAGGCACTAACCAACGTGAAGATCAATACGGTGGTTCGTTAGAAAATCGTACTCGTTTTGGGGTTGAAATAGTGAAAGCTATTCGTGCTGCAGTGGGTGATGATTTTACGATTATCTTTCGTTTTTCGCAGTGGAAACAACAAGATTACAGTGCAAAACTGTGTCAAACCCCTGAAGAGTTAGCGACATTTTTAGGTTTGCTAAGCGATGCTGGCGTCGATATTTTTCATGCCAGTACACGTCGATTTTGGGTGCCTGAGTTTGACGGTTCCGATCTTAATTTAGCGGGCTGGACCAAAAAACTGACGAATAAGCCTGTTATTACAGTTGGTAACGTTGGTTTAGATGCTGATTTTATTGGTGAAGGTAACGCTGATTTATCTGGTACGTCTAATCCCACAGGCATTGATGAATTATTAGTGCGCTTAAATAATGACGAATTTGATTTAGTCGCAATTGGTCGTGCGTTGTTAGTTGATCCACAGTGGGTTAATAAAATTAAGCAAAAAGCCATTGCTGATATTAAACCGTTTAACAAAAAATCATTAATGTCACTCAGTTAACGTTTGTTGATCTGCCTGAGTCTTAATCACAAATATTAAGGCTCAGTCCAGGGGCTTTTAATCTTTCAAGGTTGGTTTTGTTCGAGATAAAATTTGACCAGAAAAGATCAACAGACCCTAGCACTACTATTACACCGTAATGACAACTAAAAGGGTAGAACATGAATTTTGAATACAGTGAAAAAGTTCAAGTATTAATCAAACGTGTAACCGATTTTATGGATTTGCATGTGTTTCCGGTTGAAGAAGAAATGCATAAACAAGTTGAACTTGATCCTTGGTCAACGCCTCCGTTAATGGAAGAATTAAAAGCCAAAGCGAAGGCTGAAGGATTGTGGAATTTATTTCTGCCCGTTGCTTATGGTAAATACAGTGCTGGATTGACCAATTTAGAATACGCACCTCTGGCTGAAATTATGGGCAAAGTGATGTGGGCGTCAGAAGTGTTTAACTGTGCAGCACCCGATACCGGCAACATGGAAGTATTGGCTAAATACGGTAACGAAGCCCAGAAAAAACAATGGTTAGAGCCATTGCTAGAAGGCAAAATTCGTTCAGCATTTGCCATGACAGAACCAGAAGTTGCCTCAAGCGATGCGACTAATATTGAGTTACGCATTGAGCGAGATGGTGACGAATATGTCATCAATGGTCGTAAGTTTTACATCAGCGGCGCGTGTCGTAAGCAATGTGAAATTATGATCGTGATGGGCAAAACAGACCCAACCAACAGCAATCGCTATATTCAACAATCACAAGTACTTGTGCCAATGAACACCCCGGGTGTGACGTTAGTGCGACCAATGAAAGTGTTTGGATATAACGACGCTCCCGAAGGTCATGGCGAAGTGACATTCACCAATGTCCGCGTACCTGTTGAAAATATTATTGTTGCAGAAGGCAAAGGTTTTGAAATTGCTCAAGGCCGCCTTGGCCCTGGACGAATTCATCACTGCATGCGTTCAGTCGGCGTCGCTCAGCGCGCGTTAGATTTAATGTGTAAACGCGTTGGTGAACGTATTGTGTTTGGTCAACCGATGATTAAGCAACAGTCGGTTCGTGAAGACATTGCCAAATCTGCCTGCCAGATTGAACAAGCTCGCTTAATGACCTTAAAAGCGGCGCAAAAGATGGATACTCACGGCAATAAAGCCGCTAAAGAACTGATCGCCATGATTAAAATTGTTGCACCTAACATGTCACTTGATGTGATTGACCGTGCTATTCAGTGCCACGGTGCAGTGGGTGTGAGTCAAGACACTTTCTTAGCACATGCATGGGCTGGGCAACGTACTTTGCGTTTAGCCGATGGTCCAGACCAAGTGCACATGATGCAGTTAGGCCGTGATTTAGTAAAAAAGGTTTCTGAATAAACAGATGAGTCGCTGATACTTAACGTAGATTGGAACGCATCACCACATTTTAAACTACGTTAAGTGTCGCAGGCTAGATTGCTATCACGGATAGAAATCACTGTATCAAAAACTTGATTGAAAAAGACTCAAAAATAACAATAAGAGTATTGCTAAATGCCACAAGTATTATCGATTAATAATCAACAGCTGACTGCTTACTTACAAGATCATGTCGATGGTTTTGAAGGCCCGATCACCTTAGAAAAATTTTCCGGCGGTCAGTCTAATCCGACATTTAAAGTCACCGCGAAATCTGGGGTGTATGTATTACGCCGCCAACCTTCAGGTAAGTTATTAAAATCTGCGCATGCGGTCGATCGTGAATATCGGGTGCTCAATGCCTTAACAGACAGCGATGTGCCGGTCGCAAAAGTATTTCACCTGTGTGAAGACATTACTGTTATCGGTTCAATGTTCTATTTAATGGAATATTGCGATGGCACTGTGTATTGGAGCGCATCGTTAGCCGAGATAGACACCAATGAACGCCGCTCAGCGATGTACAACGAAATGAACCGAGTATTAGCTGCATTGCACAGTGTTGATGTTGATGCCGTTGGCTTAAGTGATTATGGCAAAGCGGGTAACTACTTTGAGCGCCAATTGACTCGCTGGACATCGCAATATCGGTTAACCGAGATTAAGAAAATACCTGCAATGGACCAGCTAAGTCAGTGGCTTGAAGACAACTTACCCGAAGATGATGGCCGTGTGTGTTTAGTCCACGGTGATTTTAGATTAGACAACATGATGTTTGCCAAAGATAAGCCACGGGTCATTGCGTTACTTGACTGGGAATTATCGACATTAGGTCATCCTTTTGCCGATCTTGCTTACCAATGCATGCAACTGCGTATGCCAGCTGGGATGGGCAGTATTGACGGTTTAAAAGATGTCGACCGCGGTAGTTTAGGCATTCCGACAGAACAAGAATATGTCGATTTATATTGCCAACGCATGGGCATTGAACGGATTGAAAACTGGGTATTTTATCTGGCGTTTAGTTTTTTCCGCTTAGCGGCAATTGCCCAAGGTGTGGCAAAACGTGCCGCTGAGGGCAATGCGTCAAATGAGCATGCAAATAAAGTCGGATCGTTCGTTGAACCGCTAGCACAAATGGCGTTGCAGGTTGTCGCTCAAGAAAAATAACAACGTTCTATCAACGGCATCTACCGCTACAAACCGACGGTAACATCTATTTTAATAGTAAAGACTGAAGCTAACAACAAATGATAAAAAATTAACTACCACACTCTCAATATAAAAATAAGACCATCAATTACAGGAGTTACTCGCATGGATCCATTATTAGACTTTACTGGCAAAGTCGCCGTTATTACTGGCGCTGCACAAGGTTTTGGACAATTACTGGCACAAGAGTTGGCAAAGCGCGGTGCTAAGTTGGTTATAGGCGACATTAACGAAGCAGGCGTACATCAAGTGGCTGATGCTATTGCCGCTACGGGTGCGGAAGTCGTCGCAATGAAATGCGATGTGTCTAAAAGTGAATCTTGCAAAGCCATGGTAGATGCAGCGATTGAGTATTTTGGTCGAGTGGATATTGGCGTTAACAATGCCGGTATTGCGCACGAGTTTATGCCGCTGCATCATATTGATGAGTCTATTATGGACAGCCAATTTGCTGTCAATGTTAAAGGTGTGCAATTTGGCATGCGTCATCAAATACAGCAAATGCTTAAACAAGGCGAGGGCGCCATTCTCAATGTGAGTTCAATGGCGGGTTTAGGTGGCGCGGCTCGAGGCAGCGCTTATTCTATGGCAAAACATGCTGTTATTGGCTTAACCAAAACCGGTGCGGTTGAATATGGTCGCGAGAATATTCGTATTAATGCGATATGCCCATTTTTTACTCTCACTCCTATGGTGACTAACTTTGCCGACGAAGAAAAGCAAAAGAAAATGGCCCGTGGTGCACCAATGAATCGTTTAGGTGAGCCAAAAGAAATCGTCGCTGTAATGTTAATGATGTTATCTCCAGCCAACACCTATATGACCGGGCAATGTATTGCGGTTGATGGTGGCGTATCAGCATTTTAAGCCAATCGAGTATGTCTTGGTAAACACCAAGACATTGTTACTACTCATTAAGATTCATTGTAAAAAGATGCAGTGACCTACATCTGCTCAGCAATAAGATAAGAAGAGAATATTATGCCTGCAACGTTAATGAATGAACGCGATTTAGAATTTATGCTTTACGAACTGTTTGATAGTGAAGCGTTAACTAGCCGAGCACGTTATCAAGATCACGACCGCCAAACCTTCAATGAAGTTGTCACCACGGCTAAAACGATCGCAGAAAAATATTTTCTTCCTATCCGTCAAAAACTCGATACTCATCAACCAACATTTGATGGTAAAAAAGTGCATATCATCCCAGAACTTAAAACCGCGATTGATGCGGTAAATGAGTCTGGTATTGGCGCTGCGACAGCAGATTATGATTTAGGTGGAATGCAATTGCCGCCGATTATTGCCAGTGCAGCAGCCTCATTTTTAAGCGTGGCTGGCGGTGTGGGTATGGGTTACAACATGTTAACCACAGCCAACGCCAACCTGTTACAAGCACATGGCAGTCCAGAGCTGATTAACACTTGGGTTAAGCCTATGCGTGAAGGCCGATTTATGGGCACCATGGCCATGACTGAGCCTGGCAGCGGCTCAGCGTTAGGTGACTTAATTACCAAAGCGGTTAAGTCGGAAGACGGAACATATCGGATTACTGGCAATAAAATCTATATTTCAGGTGGCGATCATGATCTAAGCGACAACATCGTTCACTTAGTGTTGGCGCGTATTCAAGGTGCACCAAAAGGCGTGAAGGGTATATCGTTATTTGTGGTACCTAAGTTTTTGCTTAATGACGATGGATCAGTCGGTGAAGACAATGAAGTGGCTCTCGCTGGGCTATTTCACAAAATGGGTGGCCGCGCACAAACCTCTACAGCATTAAGTTTTGGTGAAAAAAATGGTTCGATAGGCTATTTAGTCGGTGAAGAACATTGCGGTTTAAAGTACATGTTCCATATGATGAATGAAGCCCGCATTATGGTCGGCACCAGTGGTGCAGTATTGGCTGTAGCCGGTTATCAATACTCTGTAGATTATGCTAAAAACCGCCCACAAGGGCGTTTACCATCGTGTAAAGATCCACAATCACCTATGGTGAATATCATTGAACATGCTGACGTAAAGCGCATGCTATTAGCGCAAAAGGCCTATGCTGAAGGAGCAATGGCGTTAGTGTTGTACGGTACTCAATTAAGTGATGATGAACGTACAGCAGACACCGTTGAACAACGTGATCATGCACATACCTTATTAGATTTTTTAACGCCAATCATTAAAACCTGGCCATCTGAATATGGCCCTAAAGCTAACTCTTATGCCATTCAAGTTATGGGTGGGCATGGTTACATCAATGAGCATCCGGTTGAGATGTTTTATCGTGATAACCGTTTAAACCCAATTCATGAAGGTACCACGGGAATCCAATCGTTAGACTTGATCACCCGTAAAGTGCCGATGAATAAGATGCAGGGTTATAAAGCCACCTTAAGCGAAATAGCTAAAACCATTGAGCAAGCAAAAGAATACGACAGCTTAGAGCAATATACTCAACAATTAAGCCAAGCAGTTGATACATTAACACTGACAACAGAAGCCGTGTTAAACGGTATGGCGACGAAGAAGATCGACTTAGCGTTAGCCAACTCAGTTAAGTATTTAGAGTTGTTTGGCCACGTCATTATTGCGTGGTTATGGCTTAAGCAAAGTATGGTTGCCACTAAAGCTTTAGCGAAACAACCGCATCAAGCAGATGAGTTTTTCTATAAAGGTAAATTGCAGGCGTCACAGTATTTTTATCGTTTTGAATTACCTCAAATTGCAGTGTGGTCATCTTTGTTAATGAGCACCGACAGTACCAGTTATGACATGCAAGCGGACTGGTTCTAGTTCGACTCGTCTTATGTTGACCTAGGTTGAAGCCGGGCTAAGTGACTTCTAGTTGAATTGCTATATTCACCCTGAGATCAGTTATCTAAGCTAGATTGGGTAGAGAAGCATTATTATCAGCTTATAGATAATCATTAGCCATTGCTGCCAAGTGTTGGTGTGTCGAGCTTGTTGAATTAAATCAATCATTATTCCTTTATTATTAGCGCATTACTCATTTCTGAGTAATGCTTTTTTGTTTTTAACACCACTCAGTTTTAATCGGTATCAAACACCTATGCTATTCATATTGCGAATAGCTTGATATTAAAACTATTCATTTGTTTAATGCTCCCACCCCAATTAGCATGAGATATCGCTTAAATTTCATTCATGGACAGTACTTGAAGGTACAAGAGGAAAGGGAACAATGCCGACAGTAATCAATCGTAATGACATAGAAAACTATATTGGTTTTCAAGCTGAACCAACAAGTTGGTTTCAAATCACTCAAGATCAGATTAATCAGTTTGCAGATTGCACTCTTGATCACCAATTTATTCATGTCGATGAACAAAAAGCCAAAGCCACTCCGTTTGGTTCAACTATTGCTCATGGCTTCTTATCACTGTCAATGCTGTCGCATTTTGCAGAAGAATTTAGCGTGATGATTGACGGCTTTTATATGGGCCTGAATGCTGGTTTCGATAAAGTGAGATTTTTACAACCCGTTACCGTTAATAGTCGCATTAGAGCACATGCAAAAACACTGTCTATTGAAGAAAAGAAACCAGGACAGTTCCGTTTATCAACCGAGGTGACGATTGAGATTGAAGGTGTCGATACCCCTGCATTGGTTGCTGAGTGGATTTCAGTTCAAATGGTTAAGTAGATTTCTATCATTTGTCACCATCACATGAACATAAAACAACAATAAAAAATTAAAAAGCGTTAAGGAAATAGTATGACGATCAGTTTTGCAGGACAAGTAGCCATAGTCACAGGTGCCGGTAATGGTTTAGGGCGCTCACATGCATTGGAATTAGCCAAACGTGGCGCCAAAGTAGTCGTAAATGATTTAGGTGGCGCACGTGATGGCAGCGGCGCATCTTCTGCAGCATCTCAAGAAGTGGTTCGGTTAATCGAAGACATGGGCGGTGAAGCCATTAGCCATGGTGCAAACGTCGCTAATTTTGATGAAGTGCAAGATATGGTGCAACAAACCATGGATAAGTGGGGCCGTGTCGACATTTTAATTAATAATGCCGGAATTTTACGAGATAAGTCGTTTTCTAAAATGACCTTAGATGACTTTAAAATAGTCATGGATGTGCACGTGATGGGCTCGGTTAACTGCACTAAAGCAGTGTGGGAAATCATGAAGCAGCAAAATTATGGTCGTATTGTGATGACCACATCGTCAAGCGGCATGTACGGTAACTTTGGTCAGTCTAATTATGGTGCAGCCAAAATGGCAGTGCTTGGGTTAATGAATACCTTAGTGCTTGAAGGTGCAAAAAATAATATCCACATCAATGCGCTAGCTCCCACTGCGGGGACGCGTATGACTGAAGATTTAATGCCTGAAGAAATCGTTAAAGCCTTCGCGCCAGAAGCGGTTACTGCGGGTATGTTGACCTTGTGTGATGAACACGCGCCAAACCGCTTTATTTTATGTGCCGGAGCGGGTGGTTATTCAAGTGCCAGTATCTTTGAAACAGAAGGTTGTTTTATCCCTAAAGCATCACAAACCCCAGAAACGGTGCGTGACAACTGGGAGAAACTCACTGCGCAAGATAATCAAAAAGCGTTGAAGTCTGGTGCTCAACAAGGCGAGAAGTTTGTGATCAAGGCGATGGCATTTATGAAATCGCAGCAACAGTAAATGATTCTAATGTAGGTTGAGCTGTTTCGTTAACTGTTCTTGTGATTATGACTAATACTTAGCTCAACCTCAAAACCTGATTAAATACATGTCTTAGAAGACATATAAACAAGGAATTATCATGAGAGAAGCCGTCATTGTATCTGTAGCGAGAACCCCCATTGGTAAGGCGTACCGCGGTGCGTTTAATGATTTATCTGCTCCAACATTAGCTGCAGTTGCTGTTAATGCAGCCGTTGAGCGTGCGGGTATTGACCCAAATGAAATTGAAGATTGTATTTTTGGTGCCGCACTAACTCAAGGTAACCAGGGGATGAACTTTGGTCGTCAAGTGGCAATGGCGGCAAAACTGCCTGTGTCCGTGCCAGGTATGACGGTAGATCGTCAATGTTCTTCAGGGTTAATGTCTATTGCTATCGCTGCCAATCATATTGTTTGTGATGGCGCTAACGTAGTGGTGGCTGGCGGTTGTGACTCAATTAGCTTGGTTCAAAACGATAAAATGAACATGCACCGAGCGGTCGACCCAAGCGTTAAAGCTTATCGTCCAGCGATTTATATGCCGATGCTTGATACCGCCGAAGTGGTTGCTAATCGTTATGGCATCTCGCGTGAAGCACAAGATGCTTATGCATTAATCTCGCAACAACGCACTGCAGATGCACAAGCTGCAGGTAAATTTGATGACGAAATGGTGCCTGTTACGTGTACAAAATTGGTGATGGATAAAGCCAGCAGTGATATCACTAAAGAACAAGTCACCTTAACTCAAGATGAAGGTAATCGTCCTTCAACCAATATTGAAGGCTTAGCGGGTTTAAAAGCGGTAAAAGATAACGGCTCAATTACTGGCGGTAACGCATCGCAACTGTCTGACGGTGCTGCAGCTGTTGTAGTAATGGAACGAAAACTCGCTGAGCAACGCGGTCTTAAGCCGTTAGGTGTTTACCGAGGCATGGTGGTTGTAGGTTGTGAGCCAGATGAAATGGGCATAGGTCCAATTTTTGCCATTCCTAAGTTGCTTGAACGTCATAGTTTGAATATTGATGACATTGGTTTGTGGGAAATCAATGAAGCATTTGCGGTTCAGGTCATTTACTGTGCCGAAAAACTCGGGATTCCATATGATCGTTTAAACGTCGACGGCGGCGCAATCTCTATTGGTCATCCTTATGGCATGAGTGGCACTCGTATGGTGATGCACGCGTTAATTGAAGGTAAACGTCGTGGTGTTAAATACGTCGTGATCAGCATGTGTATTGGTGGCGGTCAAGGCGCTGCAGGTTTATTTGAAGTGTTGTAAAACTGGGTGTAGGTTAGTGTTTGTTAAGGTGTGTTAAGAATAAAAATAATAATCACAGCAGCTGAACCAGGCTGCTGACAATATTGTAATAATTGGGGACAGTATTATGGAAAGGATTTGGCTAGAAAAGAGTTATCCGCCTGGGGTTGAATTTGAAATTGATCCAGATAAATACAACTCATTGGCAGATTTGTTTTTTAAATATACCAAGTTATACGCTGCTAATACGGCGTTTATCAACATGGATGTTAGCATTACATATCAGCAGCTTGCTCAGCAAGCGACAGACTTCGCCGCCTATTTACAGCAAGATTTAGGGCTAGTGAAAGGTGATAAGTTTGCCATTATGATCCCCAATACACTGCAATACCCTATCGCATTATTTGGTGCACTTATCGCGGGATTAACCGTGGTGAATGTCAATCCACTGTATACCCCACGTGAATTAGAACATCAATTAAAAGACTCTGGTACCAAGGGCATTCTAATACTAGAAAACTTTGCCCATGTATTGCAGGCCGTCATTGATAAAACCGATGTTAAGCATGTTATCACCACTGGTGTGGGCGACAGATTAGGCCTTATTAAAGGCGCATTAGTCAACGGCGCAATTAAGCATGTTAAGAAACTGGTTCCTGCGTTCGATTTACCTAATGCGGTTAAATTTAATGACGCCATGGCAAAAGGCAGTAAAAAAACCTTTAAGCCTGTTGACGTTATAGGATCTGACTTAGCCTTTTTACAATATACCGGTGGTACCACTGGCCCATCAAAAGGCGCCATGTTAACTCACCGTAATATGGTTGCCAACCTTGAGCAGTCCAATGCGGTTACCAAGAACGTTTATGAAATTGGCAAAGAGCTGATTATCACTGCATTACCGCTTTATCATATCTACGCACTAACCTCTAATTGCTTAGCCTTCTTACCGTTTGGTGGTACCAACTTATTAATCACCAACCCAAGAGACATGGCTGGCTTTGTTAAAGAACTGGCTAAATATCGCTTTACTGTCATTACGGGTGTGAACACCTTGTTTAACGGACTGTTGAATACTCCAGGGTTTGATCAACTTGATTTCAGTGCATTAAAAATGGGTTTTGGCGGCGGAATGTCGGTGCAAAGGCCGGTTGCAGAACATTGGGAACGAGTGACTAAAAGTCGTTTACTTGAAGGCTATGGATTAACAGAATGTGCGCCATTAGTGACAATGAGCCCTTATAACCAAAAAAGCTACAACGGCTCGATTGGCTTACCGGCATCATCAACCGATATTCGTTTAGTGGGTGCCGATGGTGAAGATGTTGCATTAGGTGAACCTGGTGAAATGTGGGTTAAAGGCCCGCAAGTAATGAAAGGCTATTACAATCGCCAAAAAGCCACCGATGAAGTATTAATCGATGGTTGGTTGGCAACCGGTGACATTGCCACTATGGACGAAAATGGTTTCTTTAAGATTGTTGACCGTAAAAAAGACATGATTAACGTGTCTGGTTTTAATGTGTTCCCTAACGAAATTGAAGAAGTGATTGTGTCTCATGAAGGCGTACTTGAAGCCGCTGCAGTGGGTGTGTCTTGCGATATTACTGGCGAGCGCGTCAAAGTGTATATCGTGCGTAAGGACCCAACATTAACAGAACAAGATATTTTTGATCACTGCAATAAAATGCTGACTAACTATAAACGGCCTAAAATCATTGAGTTTATGAATGAATTGCCTAAAAGCAATGTGGGTAAAGTATTGCGTAAAGATCTTCGGAATCAGGCACAAGCATAAAATAACAAGGGCAGCTGTCGGCATGTATTGCGGCAGTTTAATAATAAGAATCATATGTTAGAAATATATGCCGGTGAAACGGCTTTAAAAACAATACAGCAACAGGGGTTTACTCCAGATTTATTCAGCTCTTTCCTTGGTGCCAGTGGTGGGCCTAAATGGTTCACCTTACTGGGCTTAGACAAATACCTTTTTGGTGAGTTTTTTAAAGGCAGACAACAACCTTTAAACCTGATTGGATCAAGTGCTGGCGCTTTTCGCGCCGCGTGCTTTGCCCAAAATGACCCGGTTGCGGCGATAGAACGTTTAGCCAAAAATTACAGTGAAACTGTTTATTCTAATGACACTAAACCACAACCGGATGAAATTACTGCTAAAGCAGTTGAGTTACTAGATGAGTTATTTGGTGACACTGGTGCAGATGAAATAATTAATAACCCAGTCTTTAAAGCCCATTTTATTGTGGCTAAATGCAATGGATTGGTCGCATCAGAAAATAAACTCAAGCAAGGGGCTGGCTTATTTAATAGTTTTATTAGAAATACCATCAGCAGGCCACTGCTTAACAGTCAGTATGAGCGCTATATTTTTCAACATGGTCAAAGCGATTTAAGTCTTTATGATCCTGACAATATTGCTACCACGTCCATGGCATTGAGCCAGCGGAATATTAAAGCGGCGCTGTTAGCATCTGGCTCTATTCCTATCGTGATGCAAGGCATAAAAGACATTGCCGACTGCCCACAAGGCATGTACCGCGATGGCGGGATTATAGACTATCATTTTGATTTTAATATTCAAAATGAAGGGTTAACTCTGTATCCACATTTCAGTTCTACATTAAAGCCTGGTTGGTTTGATAAAAACCTGTCTCGTAAAGCGCGTGTACAACACTACAACAAAACCGTGCTTTTATGTCCATCTGCTGAGTTTGTTGCATCACTGCCGTTTAATAAAATTCCAGACCGTAGCGATTTTGTCGAAATGAAACCGGAGCAGCGCTTACAGTATTGGCAACAGGTATTTGTTGAAAGTGAAAAGTTAGCTGAACATTTTAAAGGTTTTTATCAACAGCAGAATATCCACAGCATTAAAAGCATCGAGCCGTTACTCGCTTAAAGACAACAATGTTTCATTTTGAGTATCAATTAAAAAGTCGTCATCACTGTGTTGACGTTAACTCATTAAAAAAAGGATTTGAACATGACAACATACAAAGCAATTAACTTAATCGCCCGTCCAACCGGTGGCCCAGTCGGTCCTGAATTATTCGAAGTGGTCCAAAAAGTGATGCCAAAAGTGGCAGAAGGGCAATTTTTGGTAAAACAAACACACATGTCACTCGATCCAGCCATGTTTGGTTGGATGAGCCCAGATACCGAAAGCTATATTCCACCTGTTGAATTAGGTGATGTGATGCGCAGCTCAGGCATTGGTGAAATTGTTGAAAGTAATCACCCTGATTTTAAAGTGGGCGACCGCGTAATGGGCATGATGGGCTGGCAAGAATACTTTTTAAGTAATGGTGCAGGGTTAAATAAAGTCACCGCGCCATTACCAGACGAAGCTATTTTATCGGTATTCGCCTTACCGGGCTTAACTGCAACACAAGGTCTTTTCAACGTAGGTAAACCACAAAAAGGTGAAACTATTGTGGTTTCTGGCGCGGCAGGTTCAGTTGGCTCTATTGTCGGTCAACTTGCTAAAGCGGATGGCCTAAGAGTAATTGGCGTTGTCGGCAGCGACGAAAAAGCAGATTGGATAGTAAACGAGCTTGGTTTTGACGGCGCAGTTAATTATAAAACCGATGATATTGCAGCAAAGCTTGCCGAGTTAACCCCAGATGGTGTTGATGTGTATTTTGAAAATACCGGCGGCCCAATTCAACATCATGTATTTGCCAGAATGAATGCCCATGGGCGTATTGTGGTGTGCGGCATGATTGCGGATTATCCGAAAGCGGTACCTGATTTAGGCCCAAGTTGGATCCAAGTGATTAAAAAACGTCTGATTATTCAAGGTTTCACCATGCCAGATCATTTCGGTGATGTGCCTGCATTACTCGAAAAATTAACCCCTTATGTGATGAAAGGGCAAATTAAGCATCGTGCTCACGTATTAAATGGACTTGAGTCTGCAATGACCGGCTTGAATTTGTTTTTCAGTGGTAAAAACAAAGGCAAGTTAATCGTCAAATTATAAAACAACCCATTCAATACCACGATGGTTCAAATAATCTGGTGGTGACAAGTTAATCACCACCAGACTGCTAAAGGGAATTCACCATGAACAAGAGAAATAAACTGATTGTTATTGGCATTAGCTCGGTGCTATTTACGGCCTCAGCATTTTCAATTAATGCTGCGACCAATGCCGTCAATATTGATGACAACAGCTTTAATTGCATCAGAGACATGACACCAGTTCGCCATTTTTATGTCGATAATCTCCTTGGTAATATTGAAGGTACTTTAGCAGTAGCTGATAACCCAGAGGGATCGGTTTATCCTGAGGGATCTGTGGTTCAGTTAGTGCCAACTGAAGTGATGGTAAAGCGCGAAGCTGGAACATTTCCAGCTACAGGAGACTGGGAGTTTTTTGAATTAGTCGTCGATGAAAAAGGCTCAACTATCGCTAAACGTGGTTTCACTGATGTGAATAACCGCTTTGGTGGTAATTGCTTCACTTGTCATTTACCTGCGCGTGAAAAGTGGGATTTTATTTGTGAATCAGATCATGGCTGCGAGCCTATCCCAATTGATCACAGTATGACAGGTGCATTACAACGCTCTGATCCTCGGTGCGGTGAACCAGAATTGCAAGATGGCGATACATTTGCCTTGTTTAAACTTAAATCAATGGTTGTACTTGGCAGTGCCAAGAAATGGCTTGAAGACTTATTTTAATCTTTAACATTCTTTTTACTAATCCAAGTCAGGCGATATATATGAGCGACATAAAAACCCATTATAGAAATTGTAATATTTGTGAAGCCATGTGTGGCTTGGAAATCAGCTATCAAGACAAACAGATTTTGTCGATCAAAGGCGATCAACTCGATCCCTTTAGCCAAGGTTACAACTGCCCTAAAGCATTGGCGCTGGAAGATTTTTATACTGATAAAGATCGCTTAAAAACCCCAATCAAACGTACCGATTCAGGTTGGCAAGCCATTAGTTGGGATGACGCATTTAGTGAAATCACCGCTAAGTTTAAAAGTATTCAACAGCAACATGGCAAAAATGCATTAGCGGTGTATTTAGGTAACCCTAACGCCCACAGCTTAGGCAATGCGTTAGTGCTTAAACCTTTTATGAAGTCATTGGGCACGGTCAATCGCTTTAGCTCAGCCTCTGCGGATCAATTACCCCATCATGTCGCGTCTAACTTTATGTTTGGCGCGGGTATGTTAATTCCGGTCCCGGATATTGATAGAACTGACTTTATGTTGATCATTGGCGCTAATCCGGTGGTATCAAACGGCAGCATGATGTCCGCGCCCAATGTGATAGGGCGAATGAAATCGATTCAAAAACGCGGTGGAAAAATTGTCGTAGTCGATCCGCGTAAAACCCGCACCGCTAAAATTGCCGACCAGCATTTATTTATTCGACCTGAAAAAGATGCACTGTTGTTACTGGCATTAATTCATTGTGTATTTGCCAATGATAAGGTCAATTTACGTCATTTAGATAACATGGTTGAAGGACTTGATGAGGTAGCCAATCTTGCCAAGGCCTATTCGCCAGAAGCCATAGCAGAATTTGTCGGTATTGATGCTGTGAGTATTCGCACGTTGGCTAATGACATGGCAGCTGCAGACTCTGCGGTGTGTTATAGCCGCATGGGCGCGTCAACTCAATCATTTGGCGGCTTATGTTTATGGCTCACCAATGTGCTCAATATTATTACCGGCAATTTTGACCGTGCCGGTGGGGCGATGTTTCCACAACCTGCGTTTGATTTATTACGCAATCATAAACGTGGCCATAAAAGCTCATTTGGTCAACATCAAACTCGTGTTCGTCAATTGCCATTCTTTAATGGCGAGTTTCCGGTAGCAACCTTAGCAGAAGAAATACAAACCGAGGGTGAAGGGCAAATTAAAAGCCTCATCACTGTCGCGGGCAATCCGGTGTTGTCAGCGCCCAGTGGCCATAAATTGGCACAAGCTTTTGCAGGCCTTGAATACATGGTGTCGGTTGATATCTATTTAAATGAAACCACTAAATACGCAGACATTATTTTACCTGGCACAACAGGAGTAGAGAACTCCCACTTTGATATTTTCTTTAATTCATTTTCGGTGCGCAACACGGTGAAGTACTCAGCACCATTATTTGAAAAAGAGCCTGACCAACGTAGCGATTGGCAAATATTAAAAGAGATATCAGCCAGAATGCTAAACCTGCCTGCCGATGACCCAATGCAAAACGTTACCCCAGAAATGATACTGGATATGGAACTTAAAAAGGGCCCGTATGGCGAGCAAGGCATCAGCTTGCAAGCGTTAATTGATAATCCACATGGTATTGATCTTGGCCCATTAATGCCTTGTATCGAACAACGCATTAAAACCGAAAATGGTAAGGTTAATTTATTCCCACAAGTGTATGTTGATGACTTGCCACGCTTAAATGCCGTGATGACTCAAGCTGCTCGTGATAACACATATCCATTTGATTTAATTGGTCGCCGATTAGTGAAAAGCCATAATACTTGGACACAAAACTCTGAGCGGTTAACTAAGGGTAAAAATCCGTGTACTTTAGAAGTGCATTCTGAAGATGCTAAACAGCTTGGGATAACACAGGGGCAAATCGTGTCAGTCAGTTCTGCCGTTGGCCAAATCAAAATCGAAGTGACAATTACCGACGATATTCAACAAGGTGTTGTGAGTATGCCGCAAGGGTGGGGCCATAATCAGCAAGGCATCAATATGTCGGTGGCTTCTGCCCAACCTGGTGTGAGCATTAATGATTTAACGGATGCGGCTAGAGTTGATATGCTAACGGGAAATGCAGCATTTAATGGCACTCCAGTGGCCATTCACGTGGCTTAAAGCCTAATATTTGCACAAGCTAATACATAACAAGCTTTGCGACGACAAAGTGACATAAATGAAAAGGTTGACCATGTTTAAAAGTACAGATAACTACATTGCCTCAAACGAGCTTACTTTAGCGGTAAATGCGGCCATAGCCTTAGAAAAACCGTTATTAATTAAGGGCGAACCGGGCACGGGCAAAACACAGTTAGCAGAAGAACTGGCTCGGTCACTTAATTGTAAACTGTATCAATGGCACATTAAGTCGACTACCAAGGCGCAACAAGGCTTATACGAATACGATGCAGTATCACGCCTACGCGACAGCCAGTTAGGTGATGTCCGCGTGCACGACATTGGTAACTACATCGTTAAAGGTAAATTGTGGCAGGCGTTTGAAGAAGATCAGAGATCGATTTTATTGATTGATGAAATTGACAAAGCCGACATCGAGTTTCCTAACGATTTATTGCAAGAACTCGATAAAATGGAGTTTTATGTGTATGAAACTCAACAGGTTATCAAGGCTAAACAACGTCCTATTATCATCATTACCTCTAACAACGAAAAAGAGCTGCCAGATGCATTTTTAAGACGCTGTTTTTTCCACTACATTAAGTTTCCAACCAAAGATGAAATGGCTAAGATCATCGACGTGCATCATCCTAATGTTAAGCAGGACTTGTTACAGCAAGCATTAGAAGTGTTTTTCGATTTACGTGACGTCAATGGGATTAAGAAAAAACCCTCGACATCAGAATTGATCGACTGGCTTAAGCTACTGATATCAGACGATATTTCTCAAGACACTTTGCTCGATAAAAAATCAGACATTATTCCTTTGTTTGGTGCATTGCTTAAAAATGAACAAGACGTTTCATTAATTGAAAAGCTGGCTTTCATGAGCCGCAGAAACAGGTAGAACATTGTGTTTATTGATTTTTTTCTGACCCTAAAAAAGCACAAAGTACCGTGTAGCTTACGTGAGCTACTCGACTTAATTGCGTTATTAAAATCTGGGGTTGTGTTTGCAGATGTGGAAGAGTTTTATAACCTTGCGAAAATTGTCATGGTTAAAGATGAAATCCACTACGATAAATACGACAACGCCTTTGCTGAGTATTTTAAAGGCATCGAAAGTATTGATATTTTTGATAAAATTCTACCTGAAGATTGGCTAAGAAAGGAGTTTGAAAAGCATCTTTCTCAAGAAGAAAAAGACAAGCTTAAATCCTTAGGTGGGCTTGAAGCATTAATGAAGGCGTTAAAAGAACGTCTAGAAGAACAGAAAAAACGCCATGCTGGCGGTAACAAGTGGGTTGGTACGGGTGGCACTTCGCCCTTTGGTGCCTACGGCTATAACCCTGAAGGGATTAGAGTCGGCCAAGATAAAAACCGTAACAACAGTGCTGTGAAAGTATGGGATAAACGCGAGTTTAAAAACTTTGACCAAGACCGTGAACTCGGTACCCGAAATATTAAATTAGCACTTAAAAAGCTGAGAAAATTTGCCCGCACTGGCGCCAGCGAAAAGCTTGATATCAATACGACTATCCGTTCCACTGCACAAAATGGCGGCATGTTAGATGTGCACATGGAACCGGAACGTCACAACGCCGTTAAAGTGTTGATGTTTTTCGATATCGGCGGCTCTATGGATGATTATATTCACACATGTGAAGAGCTCTTTTCTGCGGCACACAGCGAGTTTAAACATTTAAAATTCTTTTATTTTCATAACTGTGTGTACGACAAAGTCTGGCAAGACAATAACCGCCGCTTTGATAAAGTGATTGATTTAGAAGAAGTCACCAGAACATTTGGTGCAGATTACAAAGTCATATTTGTCGGCGATGCGACCATGGGACCTTACGAGATAATCGCTAAAGGTGGCAGTGTTGAACATTGGAATGAAAAGCCCGGCATTGAATACATGAATCGATTGCTGGTACATTTCAATAAAATCGCCTGGCTCAATCCACAACCTGAAAGTCGCTGGCCAATACATCACTCTATTTCCATTATTCAGCAGTTAGTGAACAACAAAATGTACCCGCTGACAGTTGATGGCATAGGCCGAGCGATTAAAGATCTTAGTTAATAGCAGTTCGTTTTATTGATGACCGATCCAGTGAGGTAAACACTCACTGGATCAGTGACCGTAAGCCATGTGGTTTAGTTCGCGTGAGGTTAAATTACTCAGACAATATTGATAGAAAACATAATAAGGAAGAGCAGTAATATGGAATTTTTACGCACCGACGACAGTTGTTTTGCCAATTTGCCTGACTACCACTTTACAGCGCATTACTTAAATGTTGATGACACAGAAGGTGGTGAACTGAGAGTTTATTATCTTGATGAAGGCCCTAAGGATGCCGCACCAATATTGTTATTACATGGTGAGCCGACTTGGAGCTTTTTGTATCGCAAAATGATCCCAATTCTTGTTAACGCTGGTCATCGTGTTATTGCCCCTGATCTTATTGGTTTTGGCCGTTCAGATAAGCCGACTAAACGTCTCGATTATACCTATCAACGTCATGTTAATTGGATGAAGTCATTTATGCTGCAACTTAATCTCACCGACATTACCTTGGTTTGCCAAGATTGGGGCGGGTTAATTGGTTTACGTTTAGCCGCCGAAGAAAGTGAGCGTTTTGCACGAATTGTGTGCGCTAACACCATGTTGCCTACCGGTGACCATCCGCCGGGTGAAGCCTTTACAAAATGGCGTCAGTTTTCACAAGACGTTGAAATATTCCCAACGGGCAACTTAATTAACAGTGCCTGTGTATCGACTTTAACGGCTGAGATTATTGCCGCATACGATGCGCCGTTTCCAGACGAGCGTTACAAAGAGGGCGCGCGTCAATTTCCGTTATTAGTGCCAATCACCCCTGACGATCCTGCAGCTGCTAAAAACCGCGCAGCATGGAAAGTATTGTGCCAATGGCAAAAGCCATTTTTAACAGCCTCTAGTGATTCAGACCCGATTACTGCGGGCGGCGATGCCTTGATGCAAAAACTCATTCCTGGAACAAAAGGGCAAAAGCACTCCACTATCGTTGCTGCAGGGCACTTTTTACAAGAGGACAAAGGCGAAGTATTAGCGGATGTTGTAGTGAATTTTATTGCTGATAATCGTTAATGGTCGATTTTGCATTTAATGAACATCTAGTGTTGAGCAAGTCGAAATTAGGGTTCGATTAATCGTCATTGGTATTAAGGATAAACAATGTTGTATCAGGGAGTGTCACTCATTTTAGCCCCGTTGTTGGTGTTTCAGGGGCTTAAAGTTCGCCGCACTACGCCAAGATTACCGGAACCTGAAGGCGAACGAGTGGGGCAAACTGGCGCTAATCCTGCTCTTAGCTTATTAATTTTAGGTGACTCAGCGGCGGCTGGCGTTGGAGTGGCATTTCAACAGCATGCATTGTTAGGGCAGGTTATTGAGCAATTAAGTCCTCAGCTCGAGTTTAGTTATGGCTTGTTTGCTAAAACAGGCTCGACTACATCGACCACTTTGCATGCCTTACAAGAGCAGATTGATAACGCACATCCCATACTCGGGCAAAGGCATTTTGACGTCATCGTGACATCGTTAGGGGTGAATGACATTACCTCATCTATCAGTTGCGAGAAGTGGTTGCTGCAACAAAAAACGTTATTTGAACTGATTACAAAGCGATACAGACCCAAATTGATATTGGTCACAGCGTTACCGCCTTTGGGGCTATTTCCTGCATTGCCACATCCACTTCGTTGGAGTTTAGGCCAGCGAGCAAATCAATTTAATCGCCAATTACAGCAATTACTTATTAAGTTAAATCATCAAGTCGACCAATCCACAGATTTCAGATTAATTAAATTACCATTAGAAAACCCACAACCCGACATCACTATGCTCGAGTTTATGCGACAAGTAATGGCCACCGATGGGTTTCACCCAGGAGCACCGATTTATAATGCATGGGCAAAGTTAGTGGTAGAACAGATAGTTGGTGGTATTAAATCTGCAGCTATTGAATGAAATAGCTGTTTGTCATGCGTTGCTACCTATTATAAGTCGTATATATGGCCTGCGGCCACTAACGTCGTGGCGCTTCACCCACACCAGACCAAAAGGAAACCAACGGCTGTTCCCTCTTTACTCTTTATAAAAGAATTGGCCCAGCCGCCCCGCAACATTTCCTCTATTTACAAAACAACAGCTGCGAAAAGATCGCCATGGGATTTATCTAGCTTTGGACTTCGTTTGTAGACTGCTTTGGCCCATCTTGTAATAAGGAGTGAAAATGCTAACGCTTCCGATGGTACATCTGATGTGAATGGATTCACGAATGTCGTGATGGCAAGGTCAATGATGTTCCCGACATCATAATGACATTCCCCATATCCATATGGGTCAGATGCCAAAGAACGACCTGTACCTCGAAAGCTAAGCTCACATCTGATAGGCAGGATGCCTGAATGCCTTGTAGCACATGGTCAATGATGTTCCCTACATCCTAATGACATTTCCAATATCCTTATCGGTCAGATGTGCGAGGAAGGCCATGTGAGCATCACGCATTCTTGTATAAAGAGTCTTCAACGCCCTCAAGTTGAGAGTTGATTCACACCCTTTGAAAGTAAAGTATTTAACTTATTTATGCCCCATTCCTTGCTAGGGATGCCAATTCGCCAATTTCAACTTACTGAATAATTTTCAGTCTATTCGGGTAATAAAGGTTTGCTCGTCATCCACAAAAGCTACAAAGCCGCCGTGATAGATAAATACCCGACCATGCCCCTCAACTAAGCAGGCAAGCTGTGGGTCCAAATCTTCTTCGTTACCCTGTCTTTGATATGTACCGATATCGGTGATTACGCCGCTGAGAGTAGGCAAATATCTATAAGTTCGCTTTGCCTGATCAACTAGGTTCAATTCGCTGGCGGTAGAGAAGCAAGAGGGTATCGTACCTGCTTCTTCGATAAACATAGTTTTCAGTTCTTCAAAAGCTGTGATAACTAGCCAGTCGATGCCGTTAACATGATGGATAAACATTGAGTTTCTCGGTAATTCTGATGCGGAGATTTTAACATGATCAGGGGCAGAACGTAGTAGAGATTTAGTAATTCAGTGCAATTTACGGTCATTCACTAGGCCACCTTGAAACACGTCTTTGCCCCAAAGTTTGTTTCAAATATGAACCTTTGGCCACATCATCCCAGACGAAAAATGCTAAAAAGTCCATAATTTTCGATGGGGATCGTACTGCTTAACACTTCATCAGTATCTGGCTTATAAATATCGGATAAGTATCCTGTGTAAGCCATATTTCCCACCTTTATGTTGTGTGTACTGTATACAAAAACAGTTGTAATGGTTTTTAGTGTTTTTTTAAGTTAAATCGGCTAATAAGTAAACTAAAGTAGTACGATAAATAATTTGTATATTTTGTAATACATTGAAATAAATGTGTTTTTTTCCTGTTGAATATTGAGTCCACTTTTAACGTGCAACCTCGCTTTTATTTGTCAGTGGAGTTAAATAAAACTGCTTTACATCAAGAAGATAGTAAATGTAGGATGAAATTAATCAATAACTTAAAAGGGCGACTTTAATTTTTTTTGCCCTTCAATAAGCTGTTAGTTGCCTATTTATCATCTTTCTTTGGAGTCTTAAATTTTGAGTAGAAACATATCATTAGATCTTTTAAAACTATTAATGGCATTAATGGCATTAATGGTTGTCGGTCTTCATGCTGGATTTTTAAGCGAATTTAGTGAGTTAGGTTCATTTTTGTTTTCACAGGGAGTCTTTAGGATTGCTGTTCCTGTGTTTTTCATAATTAATGGGTATTATTTTTACTCTGCTTTGCTCAAGAACTCTCAACTTTTGTGGCTTAAAAGGGTTACTATATTATATTTAGTCTGGATGGCTTTTTATTCGTTCTTTTGGTTTTCGCTACCAGATATGTCTGCAATAAGTTTTTTGAAATTATTCATCAAATTTCTAATTGGATACCATCATTTATGGTATATATCCGGAATGATTGGAGCCGCCATTGTGGTCATTATATTACGTAAGCAAGGACCGAAATTTACAATAGCTTGCGTTGGAATAACATTTATATCTGGCGTATTGATCCAATATATTGGAAATTATCATCTATTTCCTGGAACTATATTTGATAAAGCCTTCAACATTACTTGGATCCACCGTAACTTTTTATTCTTCTCATTTCCATTTTTCTGTATTGGGTTTCTAATCCATAAGTATTCATTCGAAAAAGAAATATCGGTTAAGGTCGCATTGTTCGCCACTATTTTGGGGATCTTCTTGCTATGCATAGAGTCTTATTTAAATTTTATTCAGCCTCAAAGGGATGTAGGCTTCGATAATTATTTAAGCTTAATCTTAGTTTGCCCTGCAATATTCATACTGTTTTTAAATCAAAAAGTAAGCGGTAGTAGTAAAAATATTGCACTTTACTCCTCTGCAATATATTTCATACATTCTTTTGTTTTAAGTGTGTTGAGAAAGTTTACCGAATTTGAGGGAACTAATTTAACACTTGTAGCAATAATTACGTCAGCTATAGTTTCTATATTTATAATTAGTTTAAATAAAAGAATTAAGTTTATCCTGTAAGCAACTAACAAGGCATTTAAACGCAACAAAAAACAGTTGGTTACGTTTCGCCTCGCTACACATTTTAACCCACTATTTTTGTCCGCTTAATGCGGCGTTATATTTTACTCTAAATTTGTCGTAACCTGATAGAAAAAAACGTCAAAGTTAACTTTCAATAAGGGAATACATTGATTTTATATAAGTATGTTAGCTTTGAAAATGCTTTAAAAATTATAGAAAGTGCAAGCATATCTTTTACCAAAGCAAATCAATTTAATGACCCTTTTGAAATGCAAGCGATTAGTAATTATTCTTATATTATTGATGACAGTGATCCTTCGCTAACTCTGTTAGAAACAGCCCCATCTAAATTAAAAACAGGAGTAAATATGTCCTATGGCGTTTTATCCCTTACCCGTGCACCTCTCAATAATTTAATGTGGAGTCATTACGGAGATGAACATAGAGGCGTTGTTCTTGGGTTTGATGTTAATGAAGCTGGACTTTGCAATAAAGAGACAAATGTTATCCCAGCAAATTTTGGGGATATTATTTATACAAAAACATTTCCTACACATTTAAAAAATGAATCGAACTCTCAACGGTTTGATGAACTTCGCTCTACAGCCAGCTATTCACAACATTCTTTTGATTTCTTTAAATATGCTTATTTATTTAAAGGAATAGATTGGGCATATGAAGAAGAAGTGAGAGTAGTGAAAAATGTAGGTTTTCATTTATATGACAGGGAAGACAATAGAAAAAATTATTATACTAATTCTAATGGTAAATGGCAGCACATGAAAATTTCAGAACACAAGGATTTGAATTTATTTTCATTTCCTTTAAGTTCAATAAAGGAAATATATTTGGGTTCAAATGTGCACAAAATTAAAGAAATCAAATCATTATTAGAAATGCTTCCGGAAGACATTAAGGTGAAAAGTTGTGCTTTAAACTCAAACTCTTATGATATTGTGGCTTTAAATTATTTTGGTGAAAATAAAACATAACAAGAAATAAAATTTAGTGGGGTCAAATTTAGTGGGGTCAGGGTAAACTTTTATAAAAAGTAAATTGAAACACTGGCTTTTCTAAAACGCTTTTGTCCATAAATGAGTCAGAAGACATGATTGGGAATGGATAAATTCAACTCTGAACTTGAGGCCGTTGAAGAAAATAGCGTGAGCCTGACAGGACGTCAGGCTAGCTTTCGCGGTACAGGATGTACCATCGAAAGCGTTAGCATTTTCGAGTAAGGCCGAGGCCGATTACAAACGAGATTCAAAGATGGATCAATCCCCATGGCGACCTTTTCGCAGCTCTTGTTTTGTAAATAGCGAAAATGTTGCGGGGCGGCTGGGAGTTCCAAGAGGGAACAGCCGTTGGTTTCCACTTGGTCTGGTGTGGGCGAAGCGCCACGACGTTAGTGGCCGCTGGCCATATCTTAAATACACTTTTGTCCAAGGGTTAGTTTCAAACTGATCGAACTTTATTATGGTCGTACAGCTAAAGCTTAACGTTTGGCTTTTTTACTTGGTATAACTAATCCGATACACGGCATTGGCAAAGTCATCTGATACCAAGAAAGAGCCATCTGCCAGGGTCATCACATCAACAGGGCGGCCCCAGCTTTGTTCGCCTTCAAGCCAACCTGTGGCAAAGGGTTTGTAGTCAACCACCTTATTCCCCTCAAGTGCCACCTGCATAATGCGATAACCCACTTTGTTAGTGCGATTCCACGAACCATGTTGGGCAATCAAAATAGAATGCTTATATGTTGCTGGAAACTGATTACCTTGATAAAACTCCATGCCTAATGCAGCAACATGAGCACCTAAGGTTAATACCGGAGGCGTGTTGAGTTTAGCTATTTTGGGGTTAGTAAAATCTGCATCGGCAATATCTGTGTTGTGAATATAAGGAAAACCAAAGTGTTGGCCTTTTTTGCTCACACGATTAAGCTCATCATCGGGTAAATCATCGCCCATCATGTCGCGGCCATTATCGGTAAACCATAACTCACCTGTTTGTGGGTGGAAATCAAATCCGACACTGTTGCGTACACCTTGAGCGACGATAGTGGTTTGTTTTGTTTCAAGATCTAATTGTAAAATACTGGCAAAGGGCTGCTCACTTTCACACACATTGCAAGGTGCGCCGACGGGAATGTACAGCTTTCCATCTGGGCCAAAAGCGATAAATTTCCAGCCGTGATGGGATTTGTTAGGTAACTTGTCGTACACCAATTCTGGTTTAGGGATCTTGGGTAATGATTGTTCAATATCAGGATAACGCCAGATTTTATCGACTTCAGCGACATACAAACTGCCATTATGGTAAGCAAGACCGGATGGCATAAACAAATCCGTTGCGATAATGATTTTCTTGTCAGCTTTAAAATCATTATCACTGTCTATAAGCGCATAAACATTGCCTGCTTTACGACTGCCTACAAAAACAGTTCCGTTGTCACCAAGTGCCATCTGGCGTGCATTTTCTAAGTTTTCGGCATACACATCGATGGTAAACCCTTCTGGTAGTTGGATGTTATTTAACGGCAGTGCATAGACTGAATAAGATAAGCCCAAAAGCGCGAGGGTAGATAGCAAACTGATTGGTTTAATCATATTGGGCCTCTTATGTAGATTGTTTATCTTTTTGAGTTATTTGAGTTATTTTCCAAGTGTAAGGGTAATTATCACCAGTCTTTAATGATCTGTTTGACCATATTGGCGGTGTTTTCTGGTTGTTCTAATGGAAACATGTGTCCGCCATTGGGGAGTGTCATTAACTCAATGTTATTCAGCTTTGCAAATCGAACAAAATGTTTAATCGGGAATATCTGAGTCTTTTCACCGTAAATCAGTTTTGCTGGCACGGTCAGTTTGTTTTTGTACTTAACAAGGTTGGTCGGTAAATGCCTGAAAATGTCGGCTTCGACGGCAGGAGAGAAGCTGAGCTCTAAACGTTTATTGCGTAGCACCACACTTGATGATGCATAGTCTTGTAAGCAACGTGAATCGAAATTTTTAAACAAGGTTTTCTGTGAAAAATAATCAACCAAGTTAGTGTTTTCTGGCCATAGATTCTGGCGTGTTTTCGCTTTACCGGCGGGTGAAAGCTTATCAATGTAAGGTGTGCGCTTAATAAAACTCAGCAAATGTGAGAATGCGCCGGTGACGACAGGTGGATCGAGCATCACTAAACCTCGAAAAAGTTCAGGATGTTGGCAGGCAGCGATAAACGATATAACACCGCCGAATGAATGCCCAACACAAATGACCTTTTCATCTTGCTTCTTAATAAATTCAACAAGTTCCGTGACTAGGTGTTGCCAGTTATTGTGTATTGGGTAAAGTACATTATGGCCAAACTGGTTGTGGGCTATGGTTCTAAAATCGTTATCAAATTCTTGTAGGAACGTTTTATAGCTGCCCGCGGGGAAGCCGTTGGCATGCACTAGGTTAATTACTGGTTTTGTCATAGTTTGCTCTAAAGGGTTAGCGCTATTAATGATTAAATTAATTCAGTCATGAGTTAAGTTAATTGGCAATAACGCGGGTGTACCCAATGCTTAGAATATTTTTAAAGGATCGATTTGTGTTAACTCTTCAAATTCAGGCGCACGGTTTTGCGCTTTCGCTTTAAATATTTCCATCATGTCGTTTTGAGGTTGGAACATGCCGCTTTGCCATACCGACATGTAATGTAAACTGTCGGCGACACTGTGGTCACGTGCATAGTTAATCATCTCTTTACAGCCGGTAACGGCTAAAGGCGATCGGGCGGCAATGTCTGCAGCAATGCCTAATACAGCAGTTAGCATTGATGCTTTGTCTTCATACACGTGATTGACTAATCCAGCTGCTTTGGCTTCTGCCGCAGGCATTCTTCGGCCTGTGTAGGCTAACTCTTTAACTAATCCGATTGAAATCAATTTAGGTAAACGCTGCAAGGTCCCTACATCAGCGGTCATGCCGAGTTTGGTTTCTTCGATGCTAAAAAAAGCGTCGCTGGTGCAATAACGGCAATCTGCCGCGGTGACCATATCGACAGCACCACCAATACAGCCACCTTGAATGGCCATGAGTACAGGCATACGGGCAGTTTCAAGCACATTAAAGCAATCTTGCAATTTGAGCACTAAACGGCGTAAGTGGTCGTGTTTACGGCCTAATTCGATATTATCGTCGCTGTTACTCGCACTGAATACCGCTAAGTCCATACCGGCACTGAAATGCTTGCCTGTAGAGGAGATAACAATCGCGCGAGCCGCAGATTGATTATTAATCTCGTGTATTACGCTTGGAAACTCATGCCAAAAGTCGACGTTCATTGAATTTAATGCGTCAGGTCGATTGAGGATGATGTGGGCCACTTTATCGTTAATGTCGACAGAGAGCGTTTGGTAGGTCTTTTGCGATATCATATTTATATCCTTATAAATTCAATGTAATAAGCTTATCTTGTTCTATTGCTGCATCCAAAGAGGCGAGAATGGCCTGACGTTCCTTTAACTTGGTTCCCAAATGCGCAGGCATGTTCAGTGTTTGCATGTGTTTAGCCACGGCATGTGCAGTGTCCATGAGTTGTTCTGGCTCAACCACTTGATCAAGAAAACCTGCCAATACCGCTTGTTCTGGTGCAAATAATTCAGCATTGATTACCGCCCGCGACAGGTAGTTTTGCGGTATACGATTACGCGCGATTTCAATGCCAGCCTGATGCATTGTCATCCCGATTGCCACTTCGTTAAGGCCAATTTTAAATGGCCCTGTGCTGCCAATACGGTAGTCACAGCTGAGTAGTAAAAATGCACCTTTAGCAATGGCATGGCCTGAACAGGCACCAATAATCGGTGTTGGGAATGACAGTATTCTGCGAGCTAACGTTGAGCCCGCAGTGACCAAAGCAATTGCAGCTTGTGAACTTTGCTTCATGGTTTTAAGATCGTAACCGCCAGATAAAATACCAGGTTGGCCAGTTAATATGACAACCGCATTTTGTTGTTCTGCGTGGTCTAATGCACTGTTAATTTGAGCGATGACTTCAGGCGATATTGCATTCACTTTGCCATTGTTCAGAGTAATAACATGCACATTGTTTTCGATTACTACGGTGATCAGTTCCATTTTTTACCTTTTTTATTTTAATTATTAGTTTTCGTCTAGGCGTTATCGGCCATCACTTCACTATTACTTTTTGATTTAAAATACTTTGAATTTAACATACCCGCTAGAATCCCTGCGGTAAAGAGCATTGTGAGAGTGTAAATCGCGGGCGTGAAAGACATCTTGTAGTTAGCTAACAGTGTTAATGCCATAAACATTGATAAGGTACTGTTTTGTAAGCCGACTTCAATCGTAATCGAGGTGCGTTGCGCCAAATTTAATCCAAACAATTTACTTGAATAATATCCAAGTAGCATGGTTGAGATATTAAGAATAATCGATACTGGCCCTGCGGCGATAAGTGCTGGAATAACGATATCTTGCTGAATATACGTTAAAAATATAATCAACAACGTCAAAAACAATATGCCAAAACGTGACACATGAACTTGAGTACTTTCTGCTATTTTAGGTGCGTAACGTCTTATCATCATACCAATTACAATAGGCACAATAGTCAGCTTCATTAAGCTGAACATCGTTGCAAGTATTGGCAACTGAAATTCATTGCCTTGCCCCATAAAGTGGATTAACGAATAGTTAAGTACTACAGGAATAGTAAACACGGTAATTAAGCTGGCCACCGCAGTCATCGTGACCGACAGCGCCACATCACCTTTTGCTAAGTGAGAAAACATATTAGAAGTCGTGCCGCCAGGGCAAAGTACCAGTAACATAACGCCTACAGCGTATTCTGGTTCTAACGGCATAATGTTAGCTAATCCAAAACCAATAATAGGTAACAAAAGCAGCTGGTTAGTTAGTCCTATCGCGACTGCTTTAGGGTACTTAAGCACGCGTTTAAAATCATCTGTCACTAAAGACAACCCCATGCCCATCATAATTAAAAAGATGCATACCGGGATAACTTGCGTATTAACAAATGTTACTAATTCAATATCTTCCATAATAACCTCATTCAAATATGACCTTTATTGGGCCGATAACGTCCTTTTTTTATTTTTCTACTATGAGCGTGTTTATACTGGGTTTGTTTATGATGAACTTGTATCTAACGAGATGATTTGGCCAACCGCGGCATCAGCGGTGCCTGTTAATACTTGTTGGTAAATATCATTAACGTGGCGAAGATTATGGGTGTGGGATAGGGTGATGTTAGAACGACAAAACTCGATATAATTGAGTAACGATTGATTCATTTGTTTCATGGTTTCACCAACGCCCCATTCAAGGCTACGTTTTTTCAATTGCGTTGGTGCAAAGAAGAATGTTGGAGTCGCACCTGGTAGCAGACCATCACTTTGTGTGTCTGTTAAGTCAATATCGCCATGATGGGTTGCACCAATCCGGCATGAATAGCGCAGTTGTTGGTTAAAGTGGTGATGAATGGCGGCTAAGGTTTTTTTACCACCGGCCATGTCCACTAAGATGGATGCAACATTGGCATCTAGGGTGGTGATGTCGTTATAGCTAATAACGTGATCGTAACAACCTAATGATTTAACAAAACTTAAATTGGCCTCGGAGGTAATTCCAATCGCACTGCGTTGACCTCTTTGCTTAATGGCAAAGGCGAGGGCAATGCTGGTTTTACTGGATGCACTGGTTACCAGATACTGAGTCGCATAGAAATACTGATTGTCGAACATAAAGTCATCCACTAGCCAAGACGTGGTGAACAGTCCGCGTAATAAGATGTCGTAGTCTTCATTTTTTAGCTGATAAAAAGGATTAGCACTGACGCGATCAAAGCGCGCATAAACCGGAGATAGGCCTTCTCTGCATGGATTGATATCTGAAAATCCCGTAGGGTTCACTTTACCGCCAATGATTTTGAAATGAGTCGCCATCGGCATAAATCCCCATACTCGTTCACCAACGTTGATATCTTTATTATTTGATGACACAACATCGGCAAACCCCATCACAGGTAATCGTCCCCATTGAGTGTGTTGAACTGTATTAGCTTTAGACGTAATCGAATTTGAAGCAGTATCCAAAGGGGAATTGTTAACAGGAAAGAATTGCCAATAACCTAATGCATCCCCAGTGATGCCATAGCTGATGTTATTTGCGGTTAACGCGAATTTACTCACTTTAAGTAATACTTCATTTTCAGCCAATGGCAGCTCAATATTAAGCTCAACAACACGTGTTTGTGACAAGTCATTTTTAGCCACTTCAAATACGAGTGCCTGTTGAGTTTGTGATGTTAATGTCGTCATAAAATCCCTTTATCGTTATTATTATTTCGTTTGTTATTCAGCGCACTATATTGAGTTTGTTTTACAACAAGCCTTTAACCAAGATTATGATTAACGGTTTGACTTTAAGTGTATGTTTATAAGCATACTTTTATAAGCATATGTTTATGAATGCAAATCGTTTATGAAATTATTAATGGCGACATTCACTTCGTCTGGCCTTTCATGTTGTAGCCAATGACTGGTGTCTTGAAAACGTTTTATGATGCAGTTAGGCACATAATGATGGATGTCATCGAGATTCTCATTAACGAAGGCAAGGTCTTGTTCGCCCCATAAAATCAATGTTGGAACATTAATTCGTATATTGGGTACTTTAAGCTGCGATGCTTGTTTAACTGGACTCGATTTAGTTGTGCCATCCTGAGTAGCTGATGTGTCTAGAGATGATGCAGCTGTTGCCTTGCTACGTTGATTATCTGTGTCATTTTCCGCCAGTTGTGGCATAGCGCGATAATATTGCAACATGCCATTTATTGCACCTTGTTGACCCCAAACTTGTTTATAACGTGCTTTTACATCGGCGGTAAACACGCCTGGGTTTGTACTCACCATGATGTCTTCACTTAAATAGCGATAATCATCTTGCGTTAATAGTGACTCACCCGACACGCTAATTAGCTGATGAATATAAGCACTTTTTTTGCGTTGTAGTGGATTGTTCATCATCTCGCGAGTGAAAGTACTTGGGTGGGCAGCATTAACAATTATCAGCTTACTGATTAACTGAGCATGAAACGCCGCTAATGGAAAGGCGATAGCGCCGCCCCAATCATGTGCGACTAAAATAACAGGCTGAGTAGGGCTAATTGCAGCAATAAACTTGGCCATAAAGCCGATAAGATTGTGTACAGCATAAAAACTAACATCGTCGGGTTTGTCGCTTAAGTTGTATCCCGGTAAGTCAGGTGCGATCACACGATAATGTGGTGAAAAAAAATTCAGTTGGGCTGACCATGTTCCCCAGTATTCAGGAAATCCATGTAGAAAAATAATTGTCGATTTTAATGTCGTTTCATCAGTGGATTGTTCAGATTCAACGTAATGAATATTGACGTTATCCACTAAAATATTTTTATGCTCTAGCTTCATATTCAATCTCATTAGTCATGACTGGTTAATCGAAAAATGCCACTGCGTTTTCAATGGGTTCACGATCGGTACGGGTATTGTTTACCGCTGCACTGTCGTCAGCGTAACCAAATGACATCCCAAATAAAATACCACGCTCGGCTGGGAGATTTAGTATTTCTCGTACTGGGTCGGGGAATTGTCCTAATGCACCTTGCATACAATTAGATATGCCATGATCTGCCATAATTAATGACAAGGTTTGAGCATAAATGCCTAAATCAACAGCGCCCATAATGTCTAAGTATTTATCCATAGTGAAAAACACCGCATGTGGCGCATCAAAAAATTGCCAGTTGCGTACCATCGCCATTTGGCGGGCTTTTTTATCTTCACGTGCGACACCAATTGAACTGTATAAGGCATTTGCTGAGCCAAATTGGCGGTCACGATGTACACCTTGATATTGCGGTAACCAGTTAAAATCAGGATTAGGTGAAGCACCGCTCATGAGAGTTTGCATAAATTTTTGCTTTAATGTGTCTTTTGTCTGCCCCGAAACCACACAGGTTTGCCATGGTTGTACGTTGCAATTTGAAGGTGAAAGTTGCGCATGCGCAAAAATCAAATCCAAGGTTTCCTTGGCAACCGGTTTGTCGAGAAAGGCGCGTGCTGAGTAACGGTTTTTTAATATTGATTCTATAGACATATAGGACACTCTTATTGTTTTATTGATAGTGAGTTTATACCGTTATTGGCGATATAAATCAGTTGCTTAATCTTGATGTTAATAAAAAAGTCTGCAGAGGCAATAAAGCGGTATTACCGTCACAGCAGACTGTTTAGCTAGCTAAAATTGGTACGAAATATTGGCTCCAAAGGTACGCGGTTGATTTGGATAACCATTAAAGCTGCCCGCTTGAATTGGAGGTGGGAATGCTGACAACAGATACTCATCATTGGTTAAGTTTCGCACCCAAAGTTGTAAACTAACGCCATTATCAAACGCTAGTCCTGTACTTGCGTTAAAGGTGTTTACCTCGCGAGATAATAATTCAGGGGTATTTTCAGCCAGTTTAGTATCACTCTCGAAAAGGTAATCGGTACGAATGTAACCATCTGCACCGTTAAACACTTCAAAGTTATACACGATACCAGCAGTGATACTCACTTCATGGATACCGGCAGGTTTTTCACCAGATAAATCAACTGGACCGTCTAAACCCGATGCGCCAACAAATGAGTCGTATACAGGGTCAAGGAAGGTACCCGCTAAGGTAAATGACCAATCATCAGTGAGGTTATAGTTAGAGTCGAACTCAAGACCTTGAGTACTTTGTTTACCCGCATTGGCAAGTACATAGCCTGTGCCAATGAAAATAGATGATTGAAACCCTTCAATGGTTTGATCAAATATCGTTGCGCTAAATGATCCATGTTCGAATTGGGTTTTAATACCCAACTCATACACCATCGCTTCTTCGGGAGAGGCATATCGGCCACCATAAACCTGATTGGGAAGTGCTATGCCTGCTGTTTCTAATGCTGATTGATCTGATACGAAAGGACTTGAATAGCGCGATAAATTCCAAGATGTGGCTTTAAAACCTGTAGCTGCAGTAGCGAAAATATTGACATTGTCGGTGATCTCGTACGATAAGCGCAGCGACCACGTGGTTTTACTGTCATCAGACTTATTGTTTTCTACAGCATTAGGCAATCCCAGCATTGGCGGTAAAAACTGTAAACTTTCAATAACCGGTACAGCAGGTGCAAGCTGAGGAATACTGCCAATCGGCACACCATATAATGTTGGCACTGTGGCTAAATCAAGCGCTGAAAGTACATCGGAATGTTGTTGGCTAATGTTGATTTCTTTTTGATCGTTGGTGTAACTCACACCAAATATCGCGGTAAAATCGTCGTTGATATGGTAATCAAAGCTGGCAAAGATCGAGTAAGCATCATTTTCTTGTTCAAACTCAGAACTTACGGCCGAATCACCTGAGAAAAATGTACCTGGATCTAAGCCATAAGCACCTTCTACTCCGGCTAATAAACCTGGAGCGCCACCAGCAGCCATCAATACATCAAAGTAATTTCTAATGTCGTTACCATAATATAAGGTATCGCCAGTGGTGACCTCTTCATGAAAAACGAAGGCGCCAAACATCCATTCTAGCTGACGATCTCCGGTAGACGTTAAACGAAACTCTTGAGTAATCGTTTCGATATCGGTGTAACCGCCTTCATTTAAAATATCGAGAGAGGTGTAATCGACATCATTCATAAAATCAGAATCATTGGTGCGAAGTGCACTAATGGATGTAAATGAATAACCATCAAAATCAACATCAAGTTGCAGTGATACACCACTGTCTTTTACGTTATTGTCTGGATCAGAGTTAAGGGTAGATTGATAAGCAAATGATCCGGTTTCATCAAGGTCCATACCACCGAGCGCACGAACTGCAGCGGTAGTAGGGCCATTAATTGAGTTTTCGACAGAACAACAGGCTTCTTCAATTTTGCTATAGTCTGCAATTAAGCGAAGTTTTACATCTTCAGTTGGTTCGTACAGTGCCTGACCTCGAATATTCCAACGGTCACGGTCGTTAATATCATCTAATCCCACCACACTTTCAGTAAAACCATCACGGGTGTTTACACCACCAGAAACACTGAATGCCAAATTATCCGTTATACCATTGGTGTAATAACCTTTAATTTCTTTTTGGTTGAAATTGCCTACGCCAACTTCAATCTTGCCTTCTTGATAATAAGCCGGTTCTCGAGTGGTAACGCTAATGACTCCAGCGGAAGCATTTTTACCAAATAAAGTACTTTGCGGGCCACTTAAGACTTCAATTTGCTGCAGCCTTGGTAAATCACCTATTTGAGAGGCCGCTCGAGAGCGATACACACCATCGATAAATACCCCAACAGAAGGCTCAATACCCGTATTGTTAGTGCCATTACCAAAGCCACGAATAGAGAAGTTAGTGTTAGTAGAACGTTGCAATGGGGTGACGCGTAGCGTCGGAACGAGGGTTTGTAAATCTGTTATGTCCATTACTTTAGCTTGTTCTATTGCTTTGCTACTTACTACCGTAATGGCAACAGGTGATTCCTGTAATCCTTTGGCACGTTTAGATGCCGTTACGACGATTCTTTCTATATCGTCTGCACTTTTTTGTGGTTTTGGTTTTTCATCTTCAGCATTTGCAGCTGAACTCATTACTCCCATAATCGCAAATGCGAGTAAAGAATGCTTAAAATATGTTGATTTATTATTATTCATTTATTTCCCCAGACGATGACTAATCGTTATTAAACAAGCTTGCCAATACATTGATTTACAAAAGATATGTATGACGCTTAAGCGTTCTTATTTGTAACCTGTAAATATATAGCGTTGTAAAATTAGCGTTATTCAATAACATCAAGGGGGGATCAATCAGCTTCATATTCAATACCAAAAACATGTCCTGAAAATACGTCATTACCACTTATAGTGAACAATTAACCGCCAAATCATGCTAGGGGGTGTTTTATAATTAAACAAATCAATTATTTTAATACGCTACTATTCATATAAAGAATAATGCATTAATCAATAGCGCACTCTTACTGTTTTGAAGCATGCACAGGATGAATAATTGCTTAAAGAAGTGTGAATTTTATGACGTAGTGATTGATATCAGTCGAATAATGGTCGTAAACTATAATTCAAACGAATGTATACATATTATTAATATGCATTTGGATAATACTTACAGTTAACTTAGCATCAGTAGTACAAACATTATTGGTATGAAAGGTTTCATCCAAATAATCACTAACTAGATATCGATTGATAATGACATGGAGAGTAACAATGCCTGAATATAAAGCCCCCATTCGTGACGTAAAATTTGTTATGCAAGAGCTGTTAGATTGTGAAGGGCACTATCAGCGTTTGGGTTACCAAGATGCCAGTATCGACATGGTTGATGCCATTATTGCTGAAGCGGCAAAATTAACTGAACAAGTTGTTGCACCATTAAATCAAATTGGCGATCAACAAGGTTGTACCTGGAAAGACGGCGTTGTAACCACACCAGACGGATTTAAAGAGGCGTATGCGCAATATGTAGAAGGCGGCTGGCCAACGTTATCTCAGTCTGAAGAGTTTGGTGGCCAAGGTTTACCTCATTCATTAAATATCAGTATTGCTGAGTTGTTTTCCAGCGCGAACCACAGCTTTGCTATGTACCCAGGCCTTAGCCATGGCGCATTAGCCACAATTGAAGCCCACGGTACAGATGCTCAAAAACAGCAGTTTATGCCAAGCCTAGTAGAAGGTAAGTGGACTGGCACAATGTGTTTAACAGAGCCACATTGTGGTACTGACTTAGGCATGTTGCGCACCAAAGCTGAACTGCAAGCTGACGGCACTTATTCATTGAGTGGCACTAAAATCTTTATTTCAGCTGGCGAGCATGATCTGTCTGACAACATTGTGCATATTGTTATTGCCCGTATTCCTGGTGCGCCAGAAGGCAACAAAGGTATCTCGCTATTTATCGTACCTAAGTTCAACGTTAATGAAGATGGCACAATTTCAGATAGAAACGGCGTGAGTTGTGGTTCTATTGAACACAAAATGGGCATTAATGGTAACGCTACCTGTGTGATTAATTTTGATGGTGCAACTGGGCATTTGATTGGTGAACCTAATCGCGGCCTTAAGTGCATGTTTACCTTTATGAATGCTGCACGTATTGGTGTGGCAAGTGAAGGTGTTGCAGCTGCTGAAGCGTCATTCCAGGGGGCATTAGCCTACGCAAAAGATCGCCTACAAATGCGTTCAATTAGTGGTGTTAAAAACCCTAATGGCCCAGCAGACCCAATCATTGTTCATCCAGATGTGCGTAGAATGCTATTGACCCAAAAGTCGATTGCTGAAGGTGGCCGAGCGTTAATTTCGTATCTTGCCCAGCTAGTGGATATTGGCCATGCAGAAAAAGACGAAGCCATTAAAGCTGATGCTGAAACTAAGCTAGCCTTACTAACACCGATTGCTAAAGCATTTTTATCCGAGCTTGGTTTTGAATGTACCAGCCACGGAGTACAAATATTCGGTGGCCACGGCTTTATTAAAGAGTGGGGCATGGAACAGTTAATGCGCGACACCAAGATTAGCTGCTTATATGAAGGTACTACCGGTATTCAAGCACTTGATTTATTGGCAAGAAAAATCATCGGCACTAACGGTGAAGTATTAAAGCCATTTTCGAAAGACGTTACCGTGTTCTGCCAGCAAAACATGGACAACCCAGCGATGGCTGAGTTTATTAAACCGATTATGTCTTATGCCAAAGAGTGGCATGAACTGACCGTGTTAATTGGTGGCAAGGCGATGAAGAACCCGGATGAAATCGGCGGGGCGTCTGTGGATTACTTGATGTATGCCGGTTACGTAACACTCGCTTTCTTCTGGGCAAAAATGGCTAAAGTGGCACAAGACAAATTGGCTGCAGGCACCACTGAAACAGCGTTTTATGAAGCTAAAATAAAAACAGCCCAGTTCTTTATGCAGCGTATGTTACCAAGAGCCAAAGGCCATGCGGCATGTATTGCCAATGGTGTTGATTCAATGATGGCACTTGATAGCGAAGACTTTGCGTTTTAAATGAGCAATCATCTAATCCGCTAAAATCGATTATATTCTCGATAGAACAAGCCGCAGCGTCAATCGCTGCGGTTTTTTATTGGGAGCGATTTAGCGATATGTCGACATGTTCATACTGAGGGTTTTTATCATCATGACGTTAACTAAAATGGCTTTATCCATAATGGCTGATGATCACTATTCGTTACAGATTAGTTAATTCTGTGCCCATCACTTTAGTGGTCTATTCGGTTATAGTAATGACTTCATAATAAAAAAAGGATTAAACCGATGTCAGGCAAAATACTCACGTCTGTGATTCCACTACTTGTTCTTATTCCGTTCACATCATCAGCGGATTCCTGGGTTGATGTCAGTAATGCATACACCAATAAACAAATCAAAATCACTAGCCAATTCCAACCGGAAATGGCGAGCTCGATTGGTATAACAGAGGCTGACGGTCAGTGCAGTAGCATTACTAAGGCACAACAAGATAAGTATATTCGCACGCTAGAAGCCAGTAAAAAGACCTTACTACAAGCGCTTAAGACAGAAAAGTCATTGCCTGTTCGTCAAGATCTCAACATTATTATCAATAATATTGATCAGACTATTGCCTCTGGTAAGTTAGAAGACAAATACATGCTGCCTTGGGTAGATGTGCCGTTAATTGTCTTTAGAGGTGTTTCAGCATTATTAGATGATCAAATGTCTGATACGCGTAAACAAGCGGCTAATACTCGTTTAGCGTGTTATGTCGGTAAAACGGGTCAACCTGCATTAACTGAACAAGCCAAAACCTTATATGAAGCTGCATTAGCCAATAAAAAGTTAATGGGGCCAACAAAAGAAGAAGTTAACCAAGCGCTGGCAAGAACCGATACCTTATTGCAAGGTTTGCAGCAGTTGTTTGAGAAAAATGAATTCATAAAAGCCGATGAGAATCTGTCGTTACTAAAACAGCAAATTGCTGATTACCGCCAGTGGGCAGAAAAAACTGTAATTCCGACTAGCCGAGATGACTTTCGTTTACCTTCAGAGATTTATGCTTTAAAACTCAAAACGGTTGGCATTGATATCGAACCTGAGCTGTTGATTGAACGTGCTAAAGCCAGTTACATGATTACCAAGGCGAATATGCAGGCGTTAGCCCCCTTGGTGGCACAAAAATTTAATATGCCATCAAGTGATTATCGCGATGTGATTAAAACACTGAAAAAAGACTCTTTAGCCAACGATAAAATTGAAGATCATTACAGAGCTATTAATAAGAAACTTGAAGGATTAATCACTCAGCAAAATGTGGTGAATTTACCTAAACGCGACATGATTATGCGATTGGCGAGTGAAGCAGAAGCGGCGGGCAGCCCAGCACCTCATATGCTGCCACCACCGTTTATTGGTAACACAGGTGAACAAGGCCAATTTGTACTAACAACAGGTAACCCGGCATTAACCGGTGACGCTGCTTATGATGACTTTAATTTTAATGCCGTTGCTTATACATTAAGTGCCCACGAAGGCAGACCCGGTCATGAATTACAATTTGCGGTCATGTTAGAGCAGGGCGTGTCATTGGCCCGAGTGTATTATGCTTTTAACAGTGTCAACGTTGAAGGTTGGGCACTGTACGCCGAGGCAGAAATGTTGCCGTATTTACCTATAGAAGCACAGCTTATAGCGCTTCAACACCGATTATTACGTAATGCCCGCGCGATGTTAGACCCGATGTTAAACCTAGGTCTAACAACAAAAGAAAACGCCTATACATTGTTACGCAATGACGTGGTGTTTTCAGAAGCGGCAGTGAAACAAGAAGTAGATCGATACACTATGAGAATGCCTGGGCAGGCTGGTAGTTACTTTTATGGCTTATCACGATTATTAGAGATCCGAGCCGATGTAGAAATTGCCCTCGGTGATAAATTTGACCGCTTAGCGTTTAATAACTTTGTGTTAGAGCAAGGGTTAATTCCACCAAACCTAATGGCTGAAGCCGTTAAAGAACGCTTTTTAACTAAAAAGTAAAATACGTTGATATTGATAAAATCCCATTTAGTTAAATGGGATTTTATCAAATACGACTCGTATTCTGGCTATTTTATGTAGCCGCATCGCTATAAATGACCTTAAACACTAGAAAATTATGTCACAGCTATTTTTTAGCATAAGGCAAACGAGCCAGTTTATCGCCTGTGTAGTAACAATCGAGCCCGCTAATCGCTACCGTATCAATGGCTTGTAAATCTATAAAACCATCCGTTTGCACCGCATTATCGTCTACATACACATCTACTATTTCACCAATAACAAACTCAGTACCATTGATAGCTAAATGTTGATGCTCTACTAGTTTAACTGAATATTTTAGGCGGCTTTCTTTTACAAAAGGGGCGCTAAAGTCTGATAGATATTCAGGCGTTAATCCCGTTGCTTCAAACTCTGATTCATCTTTATCATAACGAGCAGAAGTTTGATGAGCTTGCTCATAAATGGATTGATTGACGTGATTAATGGTATACAAGCCGGTTTGCAAAATATTTTCAAAGGTATGACGTGGCACACTATTAGGCCGGATTATCATACCCATTAGGGGGGGATTTGCACCGAGATGAATGACCGAGCTCACAATAGATAAATTAGTATTACCTTGTCGATCTTGTGTGCCGATGAGATTGGCGCTTTTAAATCCAGACAACGAATTAATAAAATGTGCGCGAGTACGAGTTTCAAGTGCGTTTATGTGCTCTTTAGAAAAATGCATTAAATGTCCTTAACACTTAGTAGTGCAACCTTATCAACCAAATTCGTAGGTTCACCAACTAGATCTACATGTGGGATATTGCACGTAAATGTGTATTCTGTGGAATCTAGACCATAAATCATTTCATCTGATTACGTTTTTGCCTGTAAATAACTCATTGCTTTTGTGGTAGTTATCCATTGATATTAAATAGTAAAATCAATCGCATCATGATGTCTATAGTTAAAGTATTGTTAATCTCAGTGTGTTACATCTTCTTTATTAAGATACGGCATATTGGTGAATTGCTTTCGTAAAAACGATCATGTAATTAATTTGATTAGTCTATAGTTAGTTTTTACGAGCAAAAGTTGCAAATAGATCCATTAAAATCTCTTCATAACGATATTACATGAACAAGGAATAATGAGGCATAAGTGAGTAATATGCCGCGTTGCGTGGTAACGTAAATTTATGCTGGTAAATAATCAAATATGCTTAGGCCCAGTGATTCAAATAAAGTAGGAAAACTTAAAGATTTATAATGTAACTCATTTATTTAAAAGGACAATCATTATGAGCAAGAAACAAGCATACGAAAAAAAATTGCAGGCGCAACTTGACGAGTGGAGCGCAGATATCGACAAACTGAAAGCAAAAGCTGACGCTGCAACTGCTGATAAACAGCTTGAATACTACAAAAAAATAGAGGAACTTCAGTCTATGCAGGACAATGCCAATAAAAAGCTTACTGAGCTTAAAAAGGCCGGGGACGATGCTTGGGAAGACATAAAAGTCGGTATTGATAGCGCATGGGATTCACTTGGCTCTGCATTTAAGTCTGCGACGTCAAGATTCAAATAAAATGCTAGATAATGGCTATTCGAGTTAAAAGTCATCCAACATTATGGCGACCAATCATTAATGTGTTTATACATTAAATGATACAAGCAAGTATTAAAATTGGTCGGCATAGCACCGATAAATAGAGACTTAAAGTAAGCTTATAATTACCGATTTGGCAGATAATTTGGTTTCTCCATTTGATTACCCTAAACAGGTTACCGTAGGCATTCACTCTCTAGCACTATAAATATTTCTACTACGCTTGAAGAAACCAGCGTAAGTGGCTTTCTCGATGCGGTCGAATTAATCGGCCATTAATACTCCCTAGTGTGTTACCCTTCAATTAGTAACAGCGTAGATAAGCGCTGTTGAGTGACTTCTTCAAGTTCCATTTATTTTCATTTAGTAGGCGAGTTTAATATTGATCATGTTCAGCTAAATTGATATTTAAAAACAAGATCAATACGGGTTGATGACAATCAACTTGTTAACTAAATAAAAATATTAACTTTATTTCGCTACTGCATCATTTTGGCGGTAGTGATATCGCATCACTTCATTGTGCCCCATTCAATTTTTTAAGACATTAACAGTCAAATTAACCCTCGCATGAGCTTCAAATGATGTTTTATCATCTGTTGCCATTATCGCTACCTTATCTACATTAACCTCTGGGGTGATAAGCCTGTGACAATCAAGAGTTGTTAAAAATAATCAGCATTACATTGAATGAAGACCAATACCTAATTGTGTGTACAACTTAATAGCTGAATGAGCGACGTTATTTTATAAAATATTAAAGGCAAAAATATGAAAAAACTGTTTAACAAAATTTTCGCTGGAGTTCATCTGTTCGCAGCTGTAATTCTTATCATATTATCCTTGATAATTATGCTGTGGTCTATTTATGAAGTCATTTCCGGCATTCAGTATGACTCTGGATTTATCCCATTAATGCTTCAATCTGTCGCAGCTATAATCATAGCCGCAGCCATTATTGATGTTGCACAATATATGATGGAAGAAGAGGTTTTTAAGGACAAAGAGCTTCGGGATCCCAAAGAGGCAAGACGAACAATCACAAAAATCATTGTCATTATTACCATAGCAGTCAGTATTGAAGGACTGGTTTTTATATTTAAAGCCGGAACGAAAGACCTTAGCCTTTTACTCTATCCAGCTTTACTTATTATGGTATCAGCGATTTTGATTGTTTCGCTTGGCGTATATCAAAAATTAAGCGCTACTATAGAAAAAAGAGAAGAGGAAAGTGAATTGTAACAGTATCAAAAATGATACTTAGTTATTACGGCTTATATGAACATTTTTCGCCGCTATATGCGGCGATTCTCTTAAGCGAAAAATGGTCATCTAAATAGAGGTGACATCAACACACTATATTCTTCTGTTTAGCTATTTTTCAGGGATATCTTCAAGTAATTTGATGATAGTACGATTATTGTTTAGATGGGCTAGGTCAAGTAGGTAGCTTTTCTCAAGCTCTTGCATCGGTTCATCTGCCAATAATTCCTTTACTAACTGCTCTTCATCATTTGCAATGGCCGTTTTCAAGGCTGCAAAAGTCGCGATACTGTGTTTATGTTGATCAGTATTGTTAGATCCCATTAGTTCGCTCCGTTAATTGTTCGATAGTTATGTTATAGCGGGTTACTCACACTAACAATATAACCGTGTATGTTGCAATCAAAGTGATAGTAAATTCATATCCAATCTGACCCGATGACATACTCAGCCGATTAAACGATTTGGTGTTAGTTACACACATTAAGTAAACCGTAGCGGGGTATTTTGAGCCTGCGCAATGAGTAGAAAGCGTTACAGAAAACGCCGCTTTTGCTATTGACCAAGTTTGGAGACATTTGCACTCTCTCTAGTCTATATCCTAGCAATATTATTGCTGGCGCGGGGGTTATGTTGGTCATTCCCATTATGTTTGTCTGCATAATTTTTCACATTGTGAACAATTCATACTGGTAAAAGTATCATTGTTAACATGCCACAGAGATGCCTACTACTTACTCTTACACGTCAGCTTACATTCATCAAAATAAGCTTGCACAACTTATGCAGTATTTAACCTGTTTATTTTCACGCACGTTAGGGCTTATTTAAAAACGTAGATGCTTTTCTATCTATGTATAAACTTCAGAGTTGTTACCAAGCGAATTTTATGTTGCTAATAACATACGTTGATTATTGTGAGTCCCTATCATCATGTCGATACTTAAACAAACCTTAATCCCAATGGTTAGTATTGTTAACCGTATGTACTCAATTACATATTTTTATTCTGAACTGTTTACAATTATTAATATTTATTGTCCTAATTGGAAAGACTATCATTGGTATGCTAGTGTAACTAAACAGTAAAATATGATTTTATTTATTTAAACACAGCACTAATGGTGATGGTGAACACCGTTTTTAATATGGTTAGCGTCATGCAGAAAATATATTAAATATTATATCTAAATATAAAATCCCTTAAATCACAGATAATAAAAAATTTTATATTTAAATCTCGTATTGACATATTCTAGTGGTTACTTTAGGTAATTCACTCGTTTAATTATAGTTGACCATTTAGGAAAAAATAACAGTGTAGATATCAAGTAAGTGGATATGATCAATGCATTTTATTCCATCTAGGCAATTGCCATGAACGGCAAAATAGCGATATTGGCAATGCTGTTGCTAAGTCTCTTTTTTATCGCCGGAGTTACAAGCTGTTGCAGTATATGTGTTCATCAGGTCTGCTTATACTCGAATACTAGACACAGAAAAATCGACGTATGTCAGCATAAACGTACGCCTTCACATTGAAACAGAAGGAAACATAGAATATGAACAACTTTGACTTTCACAACCCGACAAAAATTATCTTTGGTAAAGGCCGAATCGAAGACCTTAACGATCATATTCCAGTAGATGCAAAAGTATTGATTATCTATGGCGGTGGTAGCGCGGAACGAACCGGTGTATTAGAACAAGTTAGAACAGCACTTTCTGGTCGCACATTGGTCGAGTTTGGTGGCATAGAACCAAATCCTCGTTATGCCACGACCCTTAATGCCGTCAAAGTAATCGCTGATAACAACATCACCTTTTTGCTTGCCGTTGGTGGTGGATCTGTCATTGATGCGACTAAATTTATCGCGATGGCGTCACTTTATGCAGGTGATCCCTGGGAGATCCTTACTGCCGGCACTGCAAAAGTGACCGCGGCGATGCCGTTTGGAACTGTGCTTACATTGCCTGCAACAGGATCTGAAATGAACAATGGTGGGGTGATAACCTACCCTGAGAAGATAGCCAAGCTTCCTTTTAGAAGTCCACATTGCTACCCAATTTTTTCGGTCCTCGATCCTGAACTCACCTATACGCTGCCTGCGCGTCAGATTGCCAATGGCGCTGCAGATGCCTTTGTCCATATTATCGAGCAGTATCTGACTTACCCCAGTGGCGCACACGTGCAGGATGGTTTTGCCGAGTCTCTGCTACGCACCATTATTGAGCTTGGCCCTAAAGCGCTAGAGACACCAGAAGATTATGACATTCGTGCAAGTCTGATGTGGACAGCCACACTGGCTTTGAATGGATTAATCGGTGCCGGAGTGTCACAAGATTGGGCTTCTCACATGATCGGACATGAAATCACCGCGCTCAATGATACAGACCACGCCCGTACTCTTGCCGTCGTGTTACCGTCACTATTGAATGATCAGCGTGGTCACAAGCACGAAAAATTACTGCAATATGCTAGCAATGTTTGGGGGATCACCGAAGGCACAGATGCTGTGAGAATTGACGCAGCAATAGACGCTACACGTGCATTTTTCGAGCAATTAGGGATCAAGACTCGATTGAGCGACTACGGTATTGCCGCAGCAGAAATTGAACTTATCGTTAGCGCCTTGCAGGAACATGGCATGACAGCCCTTGGCGAACACAAAGACATCACCCCAACTGATGTCCGTCGCATTCTTGAAGCGTCACTTTAAAGGAGATTGAATATGACACAAACAAACTCGACGAAGGTTGGGCTAAAAATACTCTTGATGGACTCATTGGTCTTATGAACTGGGGAGGGACGTCGGCAAGCTAATGAGCTATGTTGCTAAAAAATAAAAGATAAATACAGTACCATCTTGATGGTACTGAGTTAGCTCTAAGGCGATAGCTTTTGCAAAACAAGACCGGGGGGCGGTTGTTAATACACGTCTCCTGTTGGTACATTACCCAAAAAAGGTAAATATTATGACATATGAAACACGCAATCCTTACACTGGTGATCTTCTGGTAACGTTCCCAGATGCAAGCGACTCAGAGGTAAAGCAAGCAATTGAAAATGCGCATGATGCTTTTTTACTTTGGAAAAATACTGGGTTTACTGAGCGTGCGCGCGTAATGCACGCCGCCTCCGAATTATTACGACGTGACATTGATTATTATGCCAATCTGCTCACCATTGAGATGGGTAAACTTATATCCGAAGCCAAAGCCGAAATAGCGTTGTCAGCAGATATCTTCGACTACTATGCAGATAACGCACAGACATTGCTGGCACCACAAAAGCTACCGGTTGCCGACGCTGATGCGGAAATTTTGTGTGAGCCGCTGGGTGTATTATTGGCGATTGAACCATGGAACTTTCCTTTCTATCAGGTTGTGCGTATTGCTGCACCGCAAATATCTGCTGGTAATACCTTGTTGCTCAAGCACGCTTCTAACGTTCCGCAGGCTGCTGCCGCATTCGAAAAATTAATGCTCGATGCTGGTTTGCCTCAAGGTGTGTTTAAGAATCTGTATGCTACACGGTCACAGATAGAAACTATCATTAACGATCCGCGTGTTCAGGGCGTAGCATTAACGGGGTCTGAAGGGGCTGGTGCAGTTGTTGCCGCACAGGCAGGCAAGGCTTTGAAGAAATCGACCCTTGAACTTGGCGGTGCTGATGCATTCGTTGTTTTAGCCGATGCAGATATGCAAAAAACGATTAACTGGGCTGTTCTAGGTCGACATTGGAATGGAGGTCAGGTTTGCGTGTCATCAAAACGAATGATCATTGTTGATGAGGTGTATGATCGGTTCCTCGAAGGTTATATCGGTAGTGTTGTAAATCTTAAAGCGGGCGATCCGTTTGAACCAAGCACAACGCTAGCACCACTGTCATCTAAGGCGGCAGCCGATGAAATCAAAGACAAGATTCGCCAGGCGGTTTCTTGCGGGGCTACAGCAACTGAGGTTGGGCCAATTGTTCCCGATTCAGGCAATTTCGTTCAGCCGACCATATTGACTGACGTTGCAGAAGATAATCCTGCACGCTATTGGGAATTTTTCGGTCCTGTTTCTATGCTGTTTCGCGCCAAGGATGAAGATGACGCGGTTCATATAGCCAATGATTCACCGTTCGGTTTGGGCGGTTCGGTATTTACTGCCAACCCAATCCATGGTGCAGAAGTTGCGAAGCGAATATCCACAGGTATGGTCTTTGTCAATCATCCAACAATGGCTAAGGCGGATTTACCATTCGGTGGCGTTAAACGTTCAGGTTACGGCCGCGAGCTAGTCGGTCTTGGCATCAAGGAATTTGTTAACCACAAACTTATCTCAATTGTCGACATCGACGCTCCGTTTTAGGAAAAATAGCCAATCCGATGTCTAGTTGGATTGGCTTATCCTGTAAGGGCATAAATCGTGAGTTGTTTAGTGAAATGTAAAAGTTAACATTTTTAATTATGTAGAAATATCAGACTAGTTAATTAATTATGCTAGATGATTGTTTCCGGGGATCGTTGTGTTCTTTAGATAACCTCCCAATAGAGCAAATGAAATCTTTTATTTGATAAGAAGATTTCTAACATGCTTGCTCTAATTGCTAATAACAATCGAGGCTGAGAATACATTCGCCATGTAATATCCTGCACTCAGCTTTCAGCCCCTTAGAAATGTCTTTGGTTATTATTGCCCTGCACGGTTTCAGAAAACGGTATAAGTCTCCTAATGTGCTTATTTCAAGTACTTCTAGATCGATAAACTCAACTTTGGGACCGTCATTACACCGTGTTGTCTTCAGCCACATGAGGCTAAAATTAATAAGTCATCATCGTATTTATCAATAATTCCGTCAGTGCGACAACGAACAGAGTGAAAAGTAAAATACACGTATTATGACTATCAATATCATGAGTTAAATCGTGGTTGCTAATTTTTAATTATGTAGTAAATACATAATTTTGCATAGACTAAATGAGTTAAAAGCGATTGTAATTTACGCCACAGATGGTGATATTTTTTTACCTTTTTTTATTTTTATGCTAGGCAGGCGATTCACTTTCCACCCAGAGTGACCTAAAAGCTTCAATTTTGAGGATAATATGCAAATAGAAACACTTCACGATGTTATGCAATGGACTAAAAACATGCACCAAGAACTGCATTATTTTGCAGCCAATTGTGCACAAAAAAGCGATAGTGTAAGAGTTGGTTTGCTGCTTAAGTACATTTCAGAGCACGAAAAAAAAATGGCGCAGGTAATGAAAAAGTTTGAAGACAATGGTAATAGCAGTGCACTCAACACGTATAGCCGGCATTACTACGAAAAATTCACTATTTCTATTCACACTGAAGGTGAGCATCCGTTTGAGAAGATGGATACGGATGAAATAGCAATTGTCACTCTTGAATATCACAAAAATATTGTCGGACTATTTGAGTATCTGCAAAAATGCAGCTGTGCACCTTCGGTGACTGAATTTCTTGACAATATATTGTCGGTTCAAGAGGCCGAGGGGCGATTACTGGCACGTAACATGAAACAAATTGACGATTTGTAGCATAAATGCCTCACAAACAAAAAGTCACATAGCGTCATACTGAGTGATTTAGTACTAGAAACTTCTCAGAATGCACTCCTGTGGTAAGCAGAGCCTTATTCATGACTAACTTTATGCGTTATTTTAGCCACCAAAATAACGTTAAAGTCGGTAACAACCGCCAATTCATATCAAGCCATATATAGATAATGCAACCTTTCAACAAATCTAGGCTGAATTTATGGGTTGTATTACCTCAACGTAGGTAACACTCCACTTAAACTCAGCGATATTGGCAAAACCAAACGATAGTTTATCAACGGCATATAGCCTGATAAGTTTCTGAAAGTATGAGTTAACGTTAAGAGTTGGAACCACTGTTAACCGTGTTTTATAGAAAGTACGCTAACGCACAGAGTCTAAAACTAAAGAGCAGTATAATTTACTCGTTAGTTATCAAACCTTAGGTATCACTTAGATATCAAATGTCTCCAGTCATTGCAAAATACAATTTATTCATGCTGAGGTGAAGCACATGCTTTTTAATAATTCGAACATTACGGACTCTCCTATTCGTCAAAAAATTCGCGAGTTCTATCGTATTGATGAAAGTGTTGCGGTAGAGCATATTTTACCGTTAGCAGACGTTAAAGATGAAGCTGCCAGCAGAGCGTGGGAAAAGGCACGTAAAATATCATTAAAAATACGTAGAGACGAATCAGGTAACGGTGCTGTAGATGCCCTACTGGCAGAATACACATTATCCAGTGAAGAAGGTGTGGTGTTGATGTGTTTGGCAGAGGCCTTATTACGTGTACCAGATAAGCACACTCAAGATGCCCTCATTAGCGACAAAATTTCTCAAGGTGAGTGGCGAAGTCATTTGGGCAGCAGTGATTCACTGTTTGTTAATGCCTCATCGTGGGGGTTATTAGTTACCGGCACTATGGTTGATTATGCTGATGAACGCGAAAAAGATAGTTTTGATTTATTGAAAAAGATTATTGGTCGTTTAGGTGAGCCTGTCATTCGTAAAGCAATGAACTATGCCATGCAAATTATGGGTGAGCAGTTTGTTATGGGCGAAACGATTCAAGCTGCAACAGAGCATGCTACCAAACAAGATCGGCAAGGCTTCGTATATTCTTACGATATGCTAGGTGAGGGTGCGCGCACCATGGGTGATGCTGATAAATATTTTAAAGCTTATCAAGTTGCCATAGATGCTATTGGCGCGGTTTCACTCGCGTCAGGTAAGAACGATCCTCGTAGAGTTCCTGGTATCTCAGTTAAGCTTTCTGCTATTCATCCTCGTTACGAATTTGCGCAAAGACAACGGGTAATGACTGAAGCTGTTCCCAAACTTAAAGCGCTTTGTTTGCAAGCTAAAAAATACAATATTGGTTTAACGGTTGATGCGGAAGAATCTGAGCGATTAGATTTGTCCCTTGATGTTATTGAGGCGGTATTTAGTGATGACGAATTAGCGGGTTGGAATGGCTTTTCGATGGCTCTGCAAGCTTATCAAAAACGGGCTATTTTTATCATTGATTGGTTACATGAGCTAACCATTCGTGTTGGCCGAAAAATGATGGTGCGTTTAGTTAAAGGTGCTTATTGGGATACTCAGATTAAAAACACTCAAAAAGGTGGCTATGAGCATTTTCCGGTATTCACTCGCAAGGCTTCCACTGATGTTTCTTACCTCGCCTGTGCAAAAAAATTATTAGAATATAGAGATACTCTCTATCCACAGTTTGCGACACATAATGCTTACACAGTGACGACTATTCTTGAACTGGCGGGCAATGACAAAACAAGTTTTGAATTTCAATGTTTATATGGCATGGGTGGTTCTTTATATGATCAAGTTGTTGCCAGTGAAAATGTTCAATGTCGCGTCTATGCACCGGTTGGTCCTCATAAAGAGCTACTAGCCTATTTAGTCCGTCGTTTGTTAGAAAATGGCGCTAATTCTTCTTTTGTTAATGCCATTATTGATGAGTCTCAACCGGTCGAATCTTTACTTGAAGACCCGGTTAAAAAAATGCATCGCTTAACAGACAAATATAACGGCCAGATTATCAAACCTATTGCCTTGTACCATGATGAAAATGGTGTTGGTCGAGATAATTCCAAGGGCTTAGATTTAACCGACATAAATATGGTAACCCCGCTAAAAACATCACTAGACAACTGGGTTAAAAATAACCAGTTTTCTGAAAGTGATACACCAGAGGGGGCTGTAGCCATTAGAAACCCAGCAAAACAAAGTGACATCATTGGTTTCCAGCGACATCATAGCAAAGATGACATGCTCGCGATGATCGATACGGCTCAAACTGCATTTGCCTCATGGTCACAAAAGCCAGTATCTGAACGCGCAACCTTATTATGCAGTATCGCCGATATTCTCGAACATCATAGGGACGAGCTCATTGCCTTATGCATCAAAGAAGCGGGAAAAACGACTCAAGATGGTATAGATGAAGTCAGAGAGGCTGTTGATTTTTGTCGATATTATGCACAACAAGCGATAGTACTTGCAGAAGATGATCGTTTAGAAGCCCGAGGGGTGGTGTTATGTATCAGCCCTTGGAACTTCCCGTTAGCGATATTTATAGGGCAAGTGACAGCTGCCATTTCTACTGGTAATACGGTGCTGGCAAAACCAGCCGAGCAAACAAGTTTAATTGCATTGCGCGCTATTGAACTAATGACGTCTGCTGGATTACCTCATGGCGTTGTACAAGCGGTTATTGCCAAGGGTAGTGAAGTGGGAAGTATTATTATTCCTAATGCACATATTCAAACGGTCATTTTTACGGGTTCGATTAAAACAGCGACTATTATTTCGCAAACTTTGGCTGATAGAGACGGCGCAAAAGTCCCTTTTATTGCTGAAACAGGCGGTCAAAACTGTATGATAGTTGACTCCACAGCTTTGCCTGAGCAAGTGATTGATGATGTTATTTCTTCAGGATTTCAGTCTGCAGGTCAGCGTTGTTCTGCGCTCAGGGTATTATTTTTGCAAGAAGATATTGCCGATACTGTTATTACAATGCTTAAAGGCGCATTAGCAGAATTGCATGTGGGTAATCCAGAAAAACTCAGCACTGATGTAGGTCCCGTCATTGATCAAAAAGCGCTAGATTCACTCAATGCTCACAGTGACTATATGAAAACTCATGGTCAATTATTGTACCAATGCGCGATATCGAACGAGACAAATGAAATAGCAGAAAACGAACATTTCTTTTTTGCGCCGCGACTTTATGAAATAGACAATATTAGTGTGCTCAAGCATGAAGTATTTGGTCCCTGTGTTCATATTATTCGTTTTAAAGGCGATGAAATAGAAAAAGTCATTGATGATATTAATGGCACCGGTTTCGGTTTAACGATGGGTATTCATACGCGGATTGAACAGCGAGCTTTTCATTTGGCGACACTATCGCGTGCAGGTAATGTATATGTAAATCGCAATATGATTGGCGCTATTGTGGGGGTGCAACCTTTTGGGGGGCGTGGTCTTTCAGGTACAGGGCCAAAAGCGGGTGGGCCATATTATTTAACACGTCTAGTGAAAGAGAAAGCCACTCCCGATGCCGATAAATTTAACTTATTACCATCGCAAGTTGATGCTTTAGTGAGCGATTCGAGATCGAAAGCAGAAGCAGAATTAATGATGGATAGGGCGGATATAGCAGAAAAAACCTGGCGCTTGACCGAGTTAGATCAGCGTATTTCTTTTGTGAGTCAAATGTTAGCCGAAATGGCTGATATCGATATTGTTGATGATTTAGCCGATGACTTAAATAGTACTTTGACAGTGGCTAATTCACAATTAGTGTGTGTTGAAAAACATCTGCAAAAGCCAACAACGCTTCCAGGTCCAACAGGTGAGTCTAATATACTCTATTTGGAAAATCGCGGTAATATCATCTGCTTTGCTGATGAAAATGTGACTTTTCACTTTTGGATACTCTCAATTGTAACGGCTTTGGCAACCGGAAATACCGTTATCTCGGTCGTTTCTGATTTATTTTATGATCAGGCGCTCGCCATTAGAGATAAGTTCGTTACAACAGGCGCAGATGAGAATGTTTTTCAAATTACCCGCTTATGTCATTTAACCACTTTGTTGGCGCATCCTGCGTTATCAGGAGTCGTTATTGATAGTCATTGCGGCCGAAAAAATTATATCAGTGACAGATTAGCCGAACGTCAAGGGGCAATTTTACCAATGATCAGTTCAGAATATTTTGATAATCTCATTCAACGTTTATTAACAGAAAAAGCCATTAGCATTGATACTACCGCATCTGGTGGTAACACGTCGCTGATGACTTTGGATGAAGAGAACTAACTATTTTTGAATGTTATTTTTAAACAAAAATTCAAAATATTTATAAATCATCAACTGAAAAGTTGATGATTTATTCTCCTAATGTTTAGGTTTATTTGTCACAACTGATAAAAGGGCTAATGAGTGACAACAGATAATACTTTCGGTGCGAACCTAACTTGATGGGGTTTATATTGTTTTTTACATTTCATTTTGGCAAAAAATTAAGCCTGATTAAATGAGTGAACGACTCAACCAACAGGATTAAGCGACTACCCAGCTAAGGTCTATTCGCAGTAGGTTACGGTGATGAATCTATTCTTATTGCGATTAATAAATCTTTATTCAATATCCCCATTCCTCATGTTAATCCACTAGGCATTATTGTTGGTTCGATATCGCACAGAGCTTAAGTCCGTAATGGAGTAAAGTGTTGTTTGGTGTTACGGGAAAATACTTTTCTTACTCTGCTTTTATTTCAGTAAAGAATATTAATACTCGGCCATGTCATTTCGTCTTGGTTTAAGGAACGACGTTGAGCTTTATTACTGGGACAACGGTCAATCACCTACGCTATACAATATACAAATTAATACGTGTAAGGAATAAGTGCTAGCTGGATTTTTAAATTTTTTAAATTCAGCATTCAGAAAAATCAGTATGAATATATCCATTAATAAACTAAAAGGAAATTTAATATGAGCAACATTAATATTGGCATTGATAAAAAAGATAGAAGCGAAATCGCTGAAGGGTTAAAGAAGTTATTAGCCGATACTTATACGCTTTATTTACAGACGCATAACTTTCACTGGAATGTGACTGGGGTGAGGTTTAGGGAGCTGCACTTGATGTTTGAAGAGCAGTATATGGAATTGGCCATTGCTGTAGACGATATAGCTGAACGTGTTCGAACTCTCGATGTTGCTGCGCCAGGTACTTATAAAGAATTTTCCAGGTTAAGTTCAATCCATGAGGTAGATGGTGTTCCGAATGCAACGGAAATGATTGAAGTATTACTCGTTGGTCACGAAAAAATTATACAGACCGCTCGTGATGTTTTAAAAGTGGCCCATCAATCAGACGACGAATCAACGGTATCTCTTGTATCTGATCGAATGCGAATACATGAAAAAACATCGTGGATGTTGAGAGCTTCAAATAAGTAAATTGAGCGTTTCAAACTACCAAGTTTTTGAAATTAAATGGGCAGATTATTAACGTTATTTACTTATTATATATTAACTAAAAAGGATACTGATTGAATGGGCACTTTCTCACGCTTCGCAATTGCTATCGTTCTGCTCCTTGTCGTCATCGGCAGCATCTTCGGTTACAAGTTCTATCAAATAAACCAAATGCAGGCCAAATTCTCTCAGCCACGCCCCGCAACCGTCGTTGAAACTACAGAGGTCTCTAGAGTATCTTGGCAACCGAGTATCCAATCAATCGGTGGCATCAGAGCTATCAATGGCGTCATGATAGCCAATGAATTGCCCGGTGTGGTGACAAAAGTTTTGTTCAAATCGGGTCAATCCGTCAAAAAAGGCGATATCCTGATCCGCCTAAACAGCGATATAGAGCAAGCCGCTCTTACAACACGTCTAGCTGAGGCACAGCTTGCTTCGAAAGCATTTCAACATAACTCAGACTTGATTTCCAAACGGGCTGTGTCACAGTTCGCCTTAGACGAAACAAAGGCTGCGCTAGATGTAGCCAGAGCACGAGTAAAAGAAGCCGAGGCCCAGTTTGGTAAAAAAATACTCACGGCTCCCTTCGACGGCATAGTAGGGCTACGTCTAGCGGATATAGGTGAATACTTAGCTGTGGGTACACCTGTCGTTGAAATCAATATGCTTAATCCAATTCTGGTCGAATATACTCTGTCTGAACAGGAACTGGCCAGCGTTGATATTGGTGATCTCGTTGAAGTCACCGTGGCGGCAACTGGCTCAGAGGTATTCAAGGGAACAATTACCGCAATTAATAGCTCTATCACGCCAGAGACACGCACAGTAAAGCTGCGCGCCCAACTTCTAAACCCCCAACAAAGCCTCAAACCGGGGATGTTCGCTACCATTAGAACCATAGCAAAGGGTGAAAGGCAGGTCATTGCAATTCCAAACATAGCACTGTCTTTCAACACCTACGGCGATTTCGCCTATGCATTAACTAAAAATGAAAAAGGCCAGCTGGTGACTGAGCAGCGGACTTTGGAAACAGGCGTTACACGGGATGGCATGACTGAAATTAACAAAGGGTTAGAACCCGGTGAACGTATCATTGCCTCTGGTTTGCTGCGCTTGAGGGCTGGTCAGCGAGTGAAAATAAAGCAAAAAGACAAGATTGCAGACAGTACAGGAGTTAAATAAACATGCGTTTTACAGACATTTTTATACAACGGCCTGTTCTGTCCATTGTTGTTAGTCTACTAATATTACTGGTTGGGATTCGCTCTATTATGGAGATGGAGATCCGCGAATACCCTGTATTGGAAAACACTAAAGTCACCGTTACTACTGCATATCCAGGCGCCAGCAGTGAATTGATCCAGGGATTCATTACCCAACCTTTGCAGCAGGCTATTGCCGAAGCAAAGGGCATAGACTTTCTGAGCTCATCGAGCATACAAGGTTTTTCAACCATCGAGGCACAGATGGAACTCAACTACGATGCTAATGACGCACTAGCGGAGATTCAATCTAAAGTTGCCAGTCAGCGTAACGAGTTACCTGACGAGGCTCAGGACCCTGTTATCAACTCGACGACGGGAGAAGGTCGCGCGCTCATGTACATCGCTTTCTTTAGCGATACCATGCAAGTCCCACAGATCTCAGATTATCTTGCCCGAGAAGTACAGCCTAAACTACAAGCCCTATCCGGTGTAGCCAAGGCCGAACTGCTGGGGCGTCGCTTTGCGCTGAGAGTCTGGCTCGATCCTCAAAGACTTGCAGCGGTTAATCTCACCTCGACAGATATTGCTCAAACCCTGCGTCAGAACAACTATATTTCTGCGGTTGGGCAAACCAAAGATGAATTCATCAAGATCAATCTCACTACGAATACTGACGTTGCAAACACCAAACAGTTCGAGAATCTGATAATTAAATCGACCGAAGATACTGTCGTTCGTCTCAAGGATATCGCCAGGGTAGAGCTCGGATCACAAACCTACGAGAACATAGCACTGTATAAGGGTAAACCTTCAACCTACGTAGCCATTAATCTATCTCCGGGATCTAATCCACTGTCTGTGGCAGAACGTGTTAAAGAACTCCTGCCGGATATAAAGTCCCAGCTGCCCTCGGGTCTGCAGGTTGAACTCCCCTACGATGCATCAGCATTTATTGATGATTCAATTAATGAGGTGATCAAGACGCTTATCGAGGCTGTGGGTATCGTTCTTGTCATCGTATTTCTATGCCTAGGATCTCTGCGAGCGGCAATCATTCCCTCAATAGCAGTACCGCTCTCGCTCATCGGTGGAGCTTTCATCATGCTTGTGCTGGGTTTCTCGCTCAATTTGCTGACGCTGCTCTCACTTGTGCTGGCTATAGGCTTGGTTGTCGACGATGCTATCATCATTGTCGAGAACATACACCGGCATATCGTTGATGGTAAATCAAAGAAGGACGCGGCGCTGATCGGTGCTCGAGAAATGGCCAATCCAGTTATCGCCATGACGATAACCTTGGTTGCAGTCTACGCGCCTATTGGCTTCATGGGTGGGCTGGTTGGTTCGCTTTTTACCGAGTTTGCTTTCACGCTCGCTGGTGCCGTCGTCATTTCAGGCATCATTGCCTTGACGTTATCGCCTATGCTGGCCAGTAAGGTTCTCAAACCACATGGAGAGTCGACCCGCTTCGAGAGTGCAATCGAAAGTTTGTTCGACCGACTCGCCAATACTTATCAGCGCTCGCTGGCTATCATGGTCAAGGCCGTCTCGCCTGTAATCATGTTTGCGCTAGTCGTACTAGTGTCGATCTTTTTTATGATGATGCTAAGCCAGAAAGAGCTTGCACCGACTGAGGACCGTGGCATCATTCTGTTTCAGGGTAAAGGACCGCAGACAGCCACACTCGAATACCTGCAGAAGTATGGCACAGAAATGCAGACAGCCTTCGAGCAGGTACCAGGCTACGACGAGACGTTCATGCTGGTTGGTATGACGAGTCCCAATGCGGTGTTTGGCGGTTTTAAAATGAAGCCTTGGAGCGAACGAGATATATCGCAGTTTGATATCATGCCTCAACTGCAGTCTTCTGTGGCAGGGATTACTGGTTTGAAAACAGCTTTATTCCCAATTCCATCCTTGCCTGGCTCGAGTGGCGGTCTACCCTTTCAGTTTGTGTTAACTTCGGGCAGTGATTTTACTCAACTCGATCAAATAGCAGATGAATTCGTAGGGGCTGCCATGCAGAGCGGCAACTTCACATTCGTGCAGAAATCGATCGACATCGATAAGCCCGTCACCCGAGTAAAGGTCGACCGCGAACGCGTAGCCGATCTCGGTTTGTCGATGCAGGAAATCGGTCAGGCGCTTGGCGGTATGCTTGGCGGCGGGTTTATTAGTCGTTTTAACATGGAGGGGCGCTCGTATGAGGTTATTCCCCAGGTTGAGCGCTACGCGCGCCAAACAGCAACGGCGCTCAACGATTATTTCATCCGCGCCGACTCTGGCGATTTAGTTCCGCTCGGCTCGGTCGTTAGCTTCGAGCATGATGTAGAACCCTCATCCAGAACACAATTCAATCAGCTGAATTCGGTCACGATCGAAGGCATTCCAGCGCCATCAGTGTCGATGGGAGATGCCATCAGTTTCATGAAAACCAAGGCGGTCGATATACTACCTCGGGGTTTCAGCTATGATTTTAAGGGCGAGTCTAGACAGTTCGAAAATTCTGGCAGTGCGTTAATCGTGACTATCTTTTTATCGCTACTCGTTATCTATCTGGTGCTTGCTGCGCAATTTGAGAGCTGGCGTGATCCTCTTATCATTTTAATATCGGTGCCGATGTCAATTGCAGGGGCAATGGCCTTCATTATGCTTGGTTTTGCGTCGATGAACATCTACACACAGGTTGGTCTGATAACATTGATTGGCGTGGTAGCGAAGAACGGTATTCTTATCGTGGAATTTGCCAACACACTTCAGGAAAGGGGACGCAACAAGCGCGATGCGGTAATCGAAGCTGCAGCGATCCGACTTCGCCCTATTATCATGACTTCGCTGGCGCTTATCGTCGCCATGATCCCGCTGTTAATTGCAGCGGGCCCCGGAGCACAGTCGCGTTTTGCGATTGGTATAACCATTGCTACAGGACTCGGTATCGGTACTTTGTTAACTATGTATGTGTTGCCTGCTTTCTATATCGTCCTGGCGAAGAAGATTGATACTTCAGATCTTGAGGGGCAGGATAATACCGCTGATCAAACTCCGACTAAAACAACGAACATGTGATTGTCGTACTCATATTTTCGTAGCGTTCAGTTTTGATTGATTGGCCGAGTCACCCAAGATTTGGCTAATCTTATTGATTCAAAAACATTGTATAAGAGGACTTGGAAATGCAGTCTGTTCGTTGCCGAACAGACTGCATTTAGTTTTATGGGTATGATTTTACTGTGCGATTGGGAACATTAAGTAACCAACAATTTCAGTTAAAGTCCAAGACAATTCCGCTTTCTGAAGTTTGTCAGATGACTGATTGCTCATTTATAAATAGAAGAGCTTGTACTGAGCTCTGAGGGGAAACTATGATTCAAACCAACCAAATTAAACCTGATATGCCTGTTGTCTGCTCCGAAGATGGTCAATTTGCTACTGTAGATCATATGGAGGGCACTGATACCCTCAAGCTTAAAAAAGACAAGAGCGGTCAACACCATTACATTCCATTAAGCTGGGTAACCTCAACTGAGGGCGATAAAGTTAAAGTTGATCGTCCAGGAGACCAAGCTATGCAGGAATGGTCTCAAACTCCGCCAACAGGTACAGGACACTAAAGTCTTGTTGTAGCGCTAAACAAAGATGGCATTCTACTCATGCCATCTTAAGACTTGAGCGGGAACCACGGTTTTTATTTCCCGCCTTTTATTTTTCTCCAAGAATTCACGTGAAAATGATAGACATCAAAAACAGTGTTCAAGTTTCAGCTTTCGCGCCGTTCAAAATAGCAGGAGACTTGCCTAATGAGTTTCGCATTCAGCCACCTACATGATAATGGCCGATCTCCGCGACGACATGCCCCGTCCTTCATGGCCAAGAAGCATAGCGAAAACCGCAGCACGGTTTAATGTGGTCTATTTTACTGCTCAATATGCTGTTTACAGTATTGATAGGCGCAGCCCCTACGTTTACAGCAATGTAGCTTGGCTCCATAACGCATTTTTCATGTATGCGGGCTCTATGAGTTCAGGGTCTTGCAGTTTTATTTTCCGTAAAGCGTTTTTGTTCAATAAAGTAGTTATAAAACAATCGAACAAACGCAATTTATAGTATTTGTTCGAACTCCTAAAGCCTAAAAATATTTTCTACTCTGAAGATAAATATACTTCTTAGGCGAGATGATGACAGGTGATTAATATGGCAAACGAATCTAAAAATATATTGCAGCGTGGTTTGGAATATATGCACGAACCATTTTCGGGTTTTATTCGAGCTCAGACTACCTCCAGTCTGTTTCTTCTGTTATCGACAATCTTGGCCCTATGGTGGGCAAATTCAGCCTATTCTTCTACCTACTTAGATCTTGTGCACACCCCGATTGGAATATTTTTGGGTGATGTTGAGTTACGATCTTCACTTAAACACATTATTAATGATGGTTTAATGGTGATATTTTTCTTATTGATTGGTCTCGAAATCAAACGCGAGGTGTTAGCCGGAGACCTCGCTAAACCGGAAAATCGACGCATGTTGATTATTTGTGCCATAGGCGGAATGATTTTACCGGCTACGATCTATACCTTGTTCAATTGGGGACTTGATTCACAGATCGGTTGGGGTATCCCAATGGCAACTGATACCGCGTTTGCGCTAGGTGTACTTACCATTGTGCGAAAATACATACCTGCCAGTCTTTTGGCTTTCATAGTTGGGCTCGCCATCGTTGATGATGTTGGGGCTATACTCGTTATTGCACTATTTTATACCCAGGAAATATCCGTAATATATCTGTTTAGCGCATGTTCACTTATTACTTTTTTGGCAGTAGCTAACTACGCGGGCGTAAGACAGCCAATTTTCTATATTATCATCGGAATTGCAACCTGGTGGATGATGCTCATGTCTGGTGTTCATGCCACTGTTGCTGGCGTTGCAATCGCATTGACGGTACCAGCACGGCCGAAGTTGGCGCCGGCACAATCGCTTGATAAGGCTAAAACAACAATCAGCTCTCTTCAGCAAGAAATAGAAGAGGTGGACGTTCTTGGTAGTCAGGAGGACCATAAACAGGTACTGGAAGTGCGCGATTTAGCAGAACATGCGGGGACTCCTCTGCGTCGTTGGGAAGATGTACTGCATATACCTGTAGCACTCTTCATCTTACCGCTGTTTGCGTTGACTAATGCTGGCGTAGTGTTTAGTTTTAGTTCGTTTATCGACAGCCTCCAATACCCAGTTGGATTAGGGATTATTTTTGGCCTCGTAGTAGGTAAATTTATTGGCATTTCCGGCGCGTGCTGGTTGGGCCTGCACTACAAAATAGGTAAATTACCCAAGGGAGTTAATATTCAACACATTATTGGTGCTTCACTGATAGCCGGGATAGGCTTCACCATGTCCACATTTATTGCGACACTGGGGTTTGACGGGCAACCTGAACATCTCCATAACGCAAAAACATCCATCTTGGTCGCATCGGTTATGTCTGCATTTTTGGGGGCGTTATATCTTAGATTCATTGGTTCAAACAAACGAAAAAAATGACTCAATGAGACATCACAAGTCGGTTAACATGAATGTCACCGATATTGCAGCATCGTTTACGTTAATAGAAGAGTATTATGTGGTACTTGAAGTGGTTAACACTTTTAGTTTAATGCATCGCTGTTATGGCATTAAAAAATGTTTTTTATTGCCTAGTAAGATTCATTCTACTGGTTTACAAAACAGGTATAAATTAATTTGATTATGCTTAGATTATGCTTAGTGTTTACAGCACAAAACGTTTTTGAGTCTCCAAAAAAACATTACCCGCAGTGATACCGGCAAGATAATCATGTTGTAAATCCATATCAGTACTCCCTAACAATTTACTTTGAAGATTGTCTTCCGCAAAAATTTGAATAATTTCGACATCTTCAGGAGGGTTAGTGATAAAGGCGAGTTCTTTTTGATAAGCTTGCTCATGCTGTACCAAATAATCAATCATTTTTGGGCAATACCCGGACACGTAAATCCATGACTTAAGTTTACGTACCCAAGCAGCCTGAGTATGACAGTCGGCATTCACCGTTCGAATAACCACAATTTTTTTAGCACCACGGCGATAGGATTCTCTCACAGGTAAAGGCTCAGCAAGTCCACCGTCAAGGTAGATGTCTGTTTTATGGTCATCAACGTTTGCTTTGGCCTTATTTGTTGAGCTAAAGGCCTGCCTAGGTGTGAGTTTGACCCCTTGTTTATACAAAAAAGGAAATGCACTCGAGGCTTTAAGTAATTGGCGCCAGTGACTTGTATGACCGTTTGGGCTTAAGAAATAGCCTTGTCTATCGCGTGAATTCGTTGCGCTGAACAATAATTCTCGTTGACCCAATGATTTAGTTGCTGTCGTAAAGTCTAATGCAAAATTACCTTGAATGGTTTTATCAAAGTACCAATCCAAATCAATAGCATTGCCACCTGCTAATCCACGGCCTAGTTTGTAAAAATTATTACGACGTGTTAATTCACCAATTAATCTCTTGGCTAACCTTTCTGACGAGATAAAAAGCTTGTAATATTTTGTGAGCCTGCAGACGCCCCTATAAATAAATCGAAAGGATCAAAATCATTCTCTAACCACGCATCTAATACACCGGCTGTGAATATTCCTCGTTGCCCACCACCTTCTGCAATAAGTGCCATTTTAACACATGACTCTTCACAAGGATTAATTGGGGGGGGTGATGCAATGACTTTCATAGCAGGCCTTTTTATAAAAAATGCTGAATAAAATAACGTCGTAGAACTTGCGATTAGATATCTGTTGGCAGTAACAATGACCTCGGGTGTTTAAGCAGTACAGTTCCGAGATCGCTAACTTAACCGCGCGAACAGAACTTAACCTCGCGAACAGAAGAGTCGTACCATGAACGCGAGTCCTGTTAGGATTTTTACATGGTGTTTCACGATAGCAGGGCATTCGCTGTGGATCAGATTCAGCGCTTACTCACCGAACAGGAGTTTATGCCTAGGAGCGAATATAGAGGACACAAGCCTACCGCTCCTGTAAGCAGCGGCACAACGCCAATATAGCCCCATATGCCAATTGTGTCGGTGGCAGCAAGTCCAATAAGAACTAGCCCGGCGGTAACGCGGAGCGAGCGATCGAGCATACCTTCATTCGTCTTCATCGTATTTCTCCTTTGTCGAGTCACTGGGCCACTCTGCTAAGTTACAGATAAGATCGAATATCGTCCCAGCCTTACGCGAATCGATTAGATGTCTCTAAGCATAAATCGTAACTGTTCCCGGCGTCTGTTCGCCAGCGCACGCGAGATAATTTTCAAGAATGGTTAAATCGAGCGACATGGCGAATAGGCTAAATTATTTTCTGCTAGGGTTTATCATTTGAGATAACGTTACTTTAAAAAACGGTCAATTGTATTTAACTTGTCAACATTCGTGAGAAAGCAAAAGCCAGAGGGTACGGTGACGCACAGAGTCAAAGTTCATAGCACAGTATGATGTGTTATTGGATCTTAAATAAATAGTTAACCATTAATAAAATGCTATTAAAATAATGCTATTAAATTCAGTAACCTATTAATTTGCTTAATTAAGTGTGTTTCGTAAAGCTTATTTTAAACGGAGAGAGATATTTATGGCTGCAATAAAAAAACGCAAAGTGGTCGATCACATCGTAGAGACGATTTATCAATACGGAGTCCGTCATGTCTTTGGTATTCCTGGGGATGCTATTAATGATTTGATGGACGCCATACGCCGCCATGGAGAAATCGAATTTATACAAGTTCGCCATGAAGAAAGCGGGGCATTCGCCGCATCAGCCCAAGCAAAATTAACCGGTAAACTTGCCGTTTGTGTTGGTACTGCTGGAGGTGGGGCCATACATTTGCTCAATGGTCTGTATGACGCTAAGCTCGACCATGCCCCCGTTCTTGCAATAACCGGACAGTTACCACGCAGTGAAATGGGTAATCACTCGCATCAAGAAATTAATTCATCAGTTCTGTTTTCTGATGTGGCTGTGTTTAATCAAACCTTATTTGCCTCAGATCGTGTTCCCGAGATTATTCAGCAAGCGTGTAATAGCGCGCTGATTGAAAAAGGGGTTGCTCATATTGCACTGCCTGCTGATGTTGCCACTGAGCAAGTTGAAGCTGACATTACGGGTCATCCAATAGCGGGCGCTGAAACGGGACCAACTAAACCTTTAGCATCAGCATTAAACAGTGCAATTAGCTTAATTGAGCAAGCTGAAAAAATTGTTGTTCTAGCGGGTGTTGGGGCTATACCAGCACGTCAACAGGTACTTATTTTGTTGAAAAAATGCAACGCCCCACTTATCAGAACACTAAAAGCCAAAGTACTACTTCCGGATGAGCATGAATATTCCTTAGGAGGGCTTGGCCTACTTGGTACGCGGCCATCTGTTGATGCAATGAATAATTGTGATTTACTTGTGATGCTGGGTACTGATTTTCCCTACAAAGAATATTATCCAGGAAAAGCCAAAGTTATTCAGGTGGATAAAGAAATTCGACATATTGGTCGACGTTGCCCTGTGGATGTATCGATAGTTGGAGATGTAAGTGAAGTACTAGACCAATTAATCGTTGATTTACCTCAAAAAGAAAACGACAACTTTCTTACTGAATGTCGGCGTCAGAAAAGGAGTTGGTCAGAAGAGCAAAGCGAAGCAGAAAGCTCGCAAGATATGCCAATAAAACCCCAGTGCCTGGCTCGAACCGTCGGCGAGCTTGCGAACAAAGATGCCATTTTTCTCTGTGACACGGGTACAGTGACCGCATGGGTCGCACGACATCTACCCGTTACTGAACAACAATTATTTACCCTATCAGGCAACTTGGCCACAATGGCATTTAGCATGGCTGGTGCGATAGGCGCACAATTGAAATTTCCTGAGCGGCAGGTGGTAGTCCTTATTGGTGACGGTGGTTTTAGCATGTTAATGCAAGAGTTTATTACTGCAGTCAATCTAACATTACCCATAAAGGTTATTATTTTTAACAACGCCAAGCTAGGGTTAATTCAACTAGAGCAAGAAAGCAGCGGTTACCCTAATTATAAAACAGCATTAAAAAATCCAGACTTTTCAGAGTTTGCTCGCTTATGCGGTGGTGAAGGTTGGAGTGTAGATCGCCCTGAGCTGCTAGTAAAAGCGTTGGGAGAAGCATTTGCTAGCAAAAATGCCTGTGTGATCGATGTCCATATCGATCCTAATGAACTCGTCATGCCGCCAAAGCTCGAATTGGCTCAAGCGGTAAATTATTCGATTGCTAAAGCTAAGGAGTTTTTAAATTCAAATGACTGATTTAAAAATATGTGGGAAAGATTCCAAAATGCTATTACCTCAGTTTCTGAGTTGTGCAGGCTAGTAGAAATATATAATCCTCAAGGTGAATATGCCGAAATAGGTTGCCTTGGTTTTAACTAATGAGTCATTTTGTGGCCATTGAGTAAACATTTTTCAAATCACTCGGTTGAATCTGTACGTTAAGAAAACATAGCAGGTGTTGGCAACTCAAAAACGAAAGGCGTTATGTGTTATCTTAAAAATGGGTGGCATATTTTAATTGAGATAGTGATCTTATGCTCTTGGTTAAGAGCATACCATGAACTCTGTTCATCCTGACTGAGTAAACTAGCCATTTATGGCTTGATTATTGTTATTATTGTGCCATGAAATAAATGGCAACATAGGCTGAGAATTCCGCATTAATGCCAGTAGAAGCAATCATATTCTGCAAGTCCCATCATATCCTGCACATCTAGACAAGAATTAACCTAAGGGGTCTTTAAGCATGAATAAAGCAAAGAATAGTGGCAGTCTTGATTTGCCAGTTGACACTTCCCCAACACCAACATCAGTTTCGCACTCCATACCCAAGGGGTTCGTGCGCGTGCGCGGCGCCCGAGAGAATAACCTACAGAACGTCGACGTGGATCTACCCCGGGACTCGATAGTTGCCTTCACAGGGGTGTCCGGCTCCGGCAAATCCTCGCTAGCTTTTGGCACCATTTTCGCAGAGGCCCAGCGACGTTTCTTCGAGTCCGTTGCGCCGTACGCCCGGCGTCTGATCCAGCAAGGCCATACGCCTCAGGTGGACGAAATTACTGGATTGCCGCCAGCCGTCGCACTCCAGCAGCGCCGAGGTACACCCAACTCACGCTCAAGTGTAGGCACAGTCACTACTCTCTCGAATTCTCTGCGGATGCTTTATTCCCGTACAGGTATTTACCCTGATGGGGCTTTGCGCCTCGAGTCGGACTCCTTTTCACCCAACACCGCCATGGGCGCTTGCCCTAAATGCCAGGGACTCGGAACCGCGCACACAGTCACCGAGGCATCGCTGGTGCTCGACCCTTCACTGAGCATCCGCGAAGGCGCCGTCACGGCTTGGCCTGGGGCGTGGCAGGGTAAGAACTTGCGCGACATCCTCACTGCGCTTGGCCATGATGTGGACATACCTTGGGAACAGCTGTCCCGCGCCGATCGCGATTGGATCTTGTTCACCGAGGAACAACCTGTTGTCGACATCATGCCGGAGCGAGAACGGCCCCGGCCTTACAAGGGGAAGTTCTGGAGCGCGCAGAGTTATGTGATGCACACGCTCGCCGATTCAAAAAGCGCTTCGGTGCGTAACCGTGTACTGAAATATGTTGAATCAGGGCCATGCCTAATATGCGCGGGTAGCGGACTGCGCAGCGAAGCACTCGCCGTTACCTTTAACGGCCGCACCATAGCCGAGCTCAACAGCTTGTCGCTCACTGAGCTCCGCCACGTGCTTGACCGTCCGGCGGCCGCCAATACCCCGGGTGCGACTATCACCAAGGATCTCACTCGCCGCCTCGACGTGTTGCTCGATCTCGGCCTCGGATACCTAAGTCTAGGCCGCGCAACACCCACGCTCTCTCCTGGTGAAATGCAGCGGCTGCGCATTGCCACCCAGCTGCGCTCTGGGCTTTTTGGCGTAATCTACGTACTCGACGAGCCTTCCGCTGGGCTTCACCCGGCCGATGCCGAGCCGCTCCTAGCCGTACTCGACGAGCTCAAATCTAGTGGTAACTCAGTTTTTATCGTGGAACACAATATGGACGTGGTACGCCGCGCCGACTGGGTCATCGACGTCGGCCCACATGCGGGAGAGCAGGGCGGAGTGGTCCTCTACAGTGGACCTACGGCTGGACTCAAAGATGTACCGGCCTCGATCACGCGAAAATTTCTCTTTGCAAGCGAGCGTCCAGTCCCGGCTGCACGCGAGCTGCGACAACCGCTCGGTTGGCTTGGCCTGACGGGTATCACCCGCCATAACCTACGCGGACTCGACGCTGAGTTTCCGCTCGGCATACTGACCGCGGTCACGGGTGTATCGGGCTCAGGCAAGTCCACTCTAGTGAGCCAGGTGCTTGCCGAGACTGTTGGCCTGCACCTTCATCCTGATCTGGATCCCAGTGACGGGAACGCATCCACAGCCTCGGTGGCCGGGGAGAAGGATGAACAACCCGAGCCTAAACCCGTCGAAATCACCACCGTTGAAGCGATCAACGGCGCGGATCTGATCGATCGACTGGTGCGCGTTGACCAGAAACCAATCGGTCGCACACCGAGATCTAACCTCGCCACCTATACAGGCCTGTTCGATGCCGTGCGCACCACATTCGCCGCTACCCCCGAGGCTCGGAGCCGAAAGTTCGGCGCTAGCCGGTTCTCGTTCAACGTGCCGGGTGGCCGCTGCGAGACCTGCCTTGGCGAGGGATTTGTGGCGGTCGGTCTGCTTTTTTTACCTGGCAGTTACTCGCCCTGTCCCGACTGCGATGGCACGCGGTACAACCCTGAGACCCTCGAAGTGACATACTGTAACAAGAATATAGCCGAGGTGCTTGGGCTTACAGTGGATGCGGCAATGGTGTTTCTCGCCGATGTACCCTCGGCATTGCGCAGCCTTAAAACCCTTAGTGAGGTGGGGCTCGGCTACCTACGACTCGGCCAACCCGCCACCGAGCTTTCCGGAGGAGAGGCGCAACGCATCAAACTCGCGACCGAGCTGCAGCGGGCACGCCGCGGCCATACGCTGTACATTCTCGACGAGCCCACAACAGGGTTGCATCCTGCCGACGTGCTATTGCTGCTCGCCCAGCTCAACCGGCTCGTCGATGCCGGCAATACCGTGATCGTGGTCGAACACGACATGGACGTGGTTGCTGCCGCCGACTGGGTTATTGACATCGGCCCTGAAGGCGGTGATAAGGGAGGCTGTATAGTGGTCGCTGGCACGCCCCATGCAGTGGCCGCCCACCCGGCGAGCCGAACGGCGCCTTACTTGGCCCAGTGCATCTCTACCACCTGAGCGACTGCCTGTCGTGGCAAACTAGGGGTCGCTCAATAATAAAGCTGGCAGCTTTCTGAAATAGGCATGAATTTTCACCAGTGTACTCTTGAAAAAAGAACCTTAGCTGATCTGGGGCCAGCCTAATAGTTCCCGTATCATCAAACATGTCAATAAACGTTTTTGAAGCTTTTGTTTTGCCGGCCCCAGGCGATCCGTACATAAAAATAGACACCGACTGTAGATCCGTAGGAAACGTGTTTAAATTGGTCTGTTCACGTGCTATCTGAGTGCGATTTGCTTTCGCATAAATGATGCCTTGGTTTCAATTTCAGTTTTTTGCTCTGTCATAGGTTGTGATAGCGTTACCCAATTAAAACAACAAGATACTAGCCAATACAAGGTGAGTATAAATTTACCATAGTTTGTATGTATCTACATGAACGGTTGGGTGTAATAACATCACGATAACATGGCACAATCTATTAATTATGATTACGGCAGCCAATATCGCTATGAAAACACCAATAAAACGGCGTTTTACCGCTAGGGAAATCGCTGATTTATTAAGCCATTGAATGGCTTTTTTATGCTCTCCGCCCGTTAACTTCGTTGCTAATCGCACTAATCGAGGGCATCGCTCACTTTGTTTGCTGTTTACCACCTCATTGGTTTTACGGCGGTTGATACTTCGAGTATTGATGCCTGTAAGGACAAACATAGTTGTATTCGTTTGGTTGAACTTGCTAACAAGTTTATCGACAGTCACGACAAAAACACTTCCTTTTCAGCACTATGTCTACATGCCTGTGTACATACAATGGCGTAGAAATGCCTGTAAATAAGTATATGTACGCAGTCGCACAGACAGTCAGATTGGCTGATGACATGATTTGAAGTTCTGATGTTATCGTACCGTGCGATTAAAGATCCTCAGATGAAGGAGTGACATGCCAAATGGATAAAACCTTAATCATAGATTATTACACTGACATTCTTTGTGTCTGGGCTTGGATTGCTCAGAAACGTGTTGATGAACTTAATAAAAAATTGGGACACAAAATCGAACTTAAATGTTACTACGTTGACGTTTTTGGTGATGTACCGACAAAAATAAACACTCAATGGCAATCAAAAGGCGGGTTTATTGGCTTTGCTGAGCACATACAACAGTCAGCATCTGCCTTTGATTATGCTTATATAAACCCAAAAGTATGGACGCAAGTTAGACCCACCACTTCAGCCAATGCGCATTTGATGCTTAAAGCGGTAGAGATTACTTATGATAAAAAGACAAGTATCGATATGGCGCTAACATTTCGAACCGCATTTTTTGTTGATGGCTTGGATATAGGCAACCTTGAAGTCCTCTGTGATTTAGTTAACGCCAATGGACTAGACCTAAACACCATCAATACCAGCATTGGTGATGGCTCTGCTATGGCATCTTTAATGGGTGATTATCAAAAATCAAAGAGTCAAGGCATTAACGGTAGTCCTTCATATGTCCTTGATGGTGGGCGTCAAACATTGTATGGCAACATAGGTTTCGGCGTAATTCTTGCTAATATTGAAGAGCTTTTGAAGCATCCAACAGATGAGGCAAGTTGGTGCTGAAACGAAAGTGTACAGAGGTGAAGTTGAGAAGCATGTCTTCGATTGGAACATGAGGTTCTGCAACGCCCCAGCGCTATTTCACGTAATCAGATTAGTGCCTTCGAGCCGTCACATCTGTTGGATATCGCACAGACGGATACCTATGGTCAAGTCCAGACTGACATACATTGAAAGTATAAGTCGTCTCAGTTTACCCAATCCTTAGCGCCGGAACTGACCAGCTTACATCTGTTTGTGACAACCGGCTTATAGTAATCAGATAAGCTATAAATGCTTTAATAACAAGGGAATAATTACCACTACTGTCAAAAAGTGACCCTTCTTGAGAAATTTGATATTTAGGAGACAGACCATGATTGAAAAAATAGCAACTATCCAGTGGCAAGGTCAAGGTAAGAAAGGCCAAGGTAAAATAAGTACCGAGACAGGTGCACTGAAGCAATATCCTTACGGCTTCGGTAGTCGCTTCGAGGATGACCGAAGTGGCACTAACCCTGAAGAGATACTAGCCGCAGCCCATGCCGCGTGTTTTACTATGGCGTTTTCATTCGCCTGTGATAAGGCAGGGTTTGCCACCGCCAATATCGACACTAAGGCCAGCGTACGTCTAGCTAAACAAGGCGAAGGTTTTGTTATAGACCGCATCGCGTTGACGATGAGCGCAGAGGTTGCGGGCATCGACGAGGCGAAATTTCAGGAGATTGCGGCTGCGGCAAAGTGTGACTGCCCGGTATCGAAGGCTCTTGCCGGTGTTGAGGATATTACCCTGCAAGCGACACTGAAATAGGTCATCTCCTGAGACACGCTGTCAGCCCACGCCATTCCACTACGCGGCAGCAACGCCAAAGTCAGACCGAACGCTAAAACTAAGGTTTAATGGCTGTATTCATATCCTCTTCCAGCATTTTTCTAACCGTCGGCAAGATCGCCGACGATTCTTCTACGGTGAATAGCTTTCGGTCTGGTGTCCGTGCGTTAACACATTCATCAATAGTCCTGATTTGGCAACTAACTCGGATACATAGACACAGAGCCGTTCGTCAATCGCATGAAAATGACACCAACGTTTGATAACGTACAGACAGCGTTGCCGCTTTTACCTTTTAATAGTTCCGTATCACTCTATGTTGGGACATTTAACATTCGAAGGAGACGGTACCTATGTTACGCACCGTTAACAATATAGAGGATTATGTCATCAGTGCTACAGATGGCAATATTGGTCATATCAAAGACGTTTATTTCGATGATGAAACTTGGTGTGTTCGCTTTCTCGTTGTTGAAACAGGCACTTTAGGATAGCAGGATAAAAAGTTGCTTATATAAAAGAAAAATCACGGAGGGCGTATGCATGACCATGAAGATAAAAAGTCACATTATCAAAAAGATAGTCTGACATTAGTTGGTGCGGTTGCGCTTGGCACCGGCGTTATGATTGGTGCTGGCATATTTGCTTTGACAGGGCAAATGGCCCAGATGACCGGAAGTCTTTTCCCGCTGGCCTTTCTTTCGGCTGCGGTGGTTGTGTTATTCAGCGCATACTCTTACGTCAAATTGTCCAATGCTTATCCTTCCGCCGGTGGGATTGCCATGTACCTAAAAAAGGCCTATGGCAGCACGGTGACAACCGCCTTTCATTCCCTGTTGATGTATTTTTCTATGGTGATTGCCCAGAGTTTTCTGGCGCGTACCTTTGGGACTTATACATTACAGCTGTTTGGTATCGATGATAGCAGCGTGTTAGTGCCGACACTGGGTGCTGGATTATTGCTGATGGCGTTTCTGATCAATTTATCCGCCAACAAGATGATCGAAGGTGTCGCGTCGGTGCTCGGCTTTATTAAGATTGGCGGTATCGTTTTGTTCGGTATCGTTGGTGTAATGGTAGCTGGCACGGTGGAAGTCGATTTCTCAACAGTCAGTCCAGACGCCTCAACTTCTGGTGCAACAATAGCTGGTTTTATTGGTGCAACCGCGCTGGGTATTTTGGCCTTTAAGGGCTTTACCACCATTACCAATAGTGGTTCAGAGCTTACTGACCCTCACAGAAATGTGGGCCGAGCTATCATGATCTCCATCGGTCTTTGTGTTGTAATTTATACGCTAGTCGGTTTTGGGGTCGCAAGTAACTTATCACTCGAGCAAATCATCGAAACAAGAAATTACTCGTTGGCTGCAGCCGCAAGGCCTGCACTGGGCGAATACGCTGTCTGGTTTACGGTTGTTTTGGCCATGATAGCAACAGCAGGCGGTGTTATTGCCAGTATATTTGCGGTTTCGCGGATGTTGGCAATGCTGACTGATATGAAACTCGTTCCCCACAGCCATTTTGGCATGCCCGGTAGCATCCAAAAGCACACCCTGGTTTATACCGTCATTTTAGGTTTGCTGTTGACAATATTTTTTGACCTGACGCGGATTGCGGCCATGGGCATCATCTTTTATTTGATTATGGACATGGCGATCCACTGGGGGGTTTTACGTCACCTGCGAGACGAAGTGGGTGCTAAAAGCGCATTCCCTATGGTCGCGATTATTCTTGACTTGATCGTTCTAGCTGGTTTTGTCTGGATCAAGATAAACAGCGATCCATTGGTGGTAGGTGTCGCTGGTGTTGTCATGTTGGTTATTCTGCTTGTTGAGATCCTATTTTTACGACATAACCCTATCGAGCCAAAAAACCACAACCACGGATGAAAATAACCAAATACTACCTTCTAGTGCTAACTGCCCGAGACAGCCTGAATGCACCTGTGTAGGGGCTCACTCCCTAGGACGAACTTTAATCATGGAGATAAATAAATGAAATCTGTCGTTATATTTGGGGCTGGCATTGCCGGATTAAGCGCCGCACATGAGCTGGCCGAACTGGGGTATCTTGTTTCAGTTTATGAAACGGCTGATGAGCCGGGGGGATTCTTCAGAAGTTCACGCCTTAGTCACGACAATATACCGACCGAGTATTCTTGGCATGGCATGGGACCTTGGTACCATAATGTTTTTGATTTGATGAAAAAAATTCCATTCAATGAAGAGGGCAGCGTTTATGATTTGGCCCTGTCTCGGCCCATTGATTTTGGCATATTCCCTGATGCTGGTCAGGCGCAATTTTACGATGAGGGATTTAAAAGTATTAACAAGATGTTTGGCATGAGCAATTGGGAGTTTACCAGAGCGTGCTATTTAATGTTAAAGACTTGGACCTCAAATCATCGAAGCCATGTGGTATATGCCAAGGTGAATGCGGCTCAAGCTTGGAAACCTATGCTTAGCGTGCAAAGTTATAACGCGTGGCGTTCTTGTTTCGGTCCTTGGATTGGCTCTGATTGGTCCAACGTGTCACTGCACACCGCAGGGGATTTTTTTAGAAAGCAATTTACGACAAAGCCCGCGCACCAGCATAAATCTGATCAAGATGGACCCGCATGGCAGCAAGGTGCCGGAGACGGTTGGCTGCTCCTAAAAGGGCCCAGTAGTGAATACTGGTTCAATCCCTGGGTTAAATACCTTGAACACAAGGGCGTGAAATTCTATTGGCAGAAACCGCTCACCAAATTAGTGTTCGACGGCAGCAAAATAGTCTCCGCTTTTGTCGGTAATGAGGAGATCAAAGGCGATATTTATGTTGTGGCCATCAATCCTTACTTGATGGTTGATATTTTAAGTAAAACTCCCGCGCTTGAGCGTCAAGAAGAATTAAAATTGTTTACACCGCTTGTTCAAGACGGCCCACACACTCAAGTCTCTTTTCGGTTAGCATTTTCAGACGAAATCAAACTTCCTCGAAAGCGGACTGCAGCGGTGATCAGTGATTCAGAATTTAATTTGACCGTGTTCGCCGAAGAACAAGTTTGGGACAAGGAAGTGGATTTGGGGCAAAACATCAAATCTCTTTGGACTGGCACGTCTTGTATTGGCGGCTTCCCTGGGAGGATATTCCATAAGCCCGTCAGTCTCTGCACCAAAGAAGAATTTATCGAAGAAGTGAAGGCTCAAATCTTGAGTTGCGGCGCACTAAATCAATTGATTAAACAAGCGAATGACGGCAAAGAGTTGAAAGATTTTACAATTGAAAAAGTTGAAGTGTGGCATGAATGGCACTTTTCCCGTGATGGAATAACGCCGCTACAGCCAAAGTGGGTAAACACCACCAACACTCAAGCATTTATGCCATCTCAAAAAACTCCAGTTTTTAATCTATTCTTGGCCGGAGCCCACACTAAGACTCAGGCTCAAGTCTGGAGTATTGAAGGTGCTGTTGAAAGTGGCAGAAGAGCGGCCAAAGCGATAGATAAACGAGTTAACGTATTGGATCAATATCGACCTAGATGGATTAAATTGTTATCGAAAATCGATGACATCTTGTATCTAATTAAAGCACCGCAGCTTCTAGATTCTGTGGTTTTATGTATCGTTTTATTGCTTATTTTGTGGTTTTTGATCTGATCATATCTTGATTGATCTTAGCGCTATCCAGAAGGGATGAGCGACATTAAAAGTGCCATAACATCAATATCGGCCCTAATAGGTCTCACAACGACAAAGGAGTTTAACCATGAACAAGAAAGAAGCTTACCAAAAAAAACTACAGGCACAATTAGACCAGTGGAGCGCAGAGATCGATAAGCTCAAGGCCAAAGCTGATCACGCGGAGGCCGATGCACAAATTGAGTACTACAAACAAATCGAGGAACTGCGAACGATGCAAAAATCGGCCAACAGCAAACTTACCGAACTTAAGGAATCCAGTGACGGTGCATGGGAGGAGCTCAAAGCAGGTATGGATGGTGCGTGGAACTCGCTTGGCAATTCGCTGAAGTTGGCTACCTCCAGATTCAAATAAACAGCATGGTCATTGCGCCAAATAGGCGCACTATAAATTAGCACAGGAGTGCAACATGGACATTATTAGTTTACTCATATTTTTGGGAATAGGCGCCTTGGCAGGGTGGCTTGCAGGCAACATAATAAAGGGCGGAGGATTTGGTGTCATAGGCAATATTATTGTAGGAGTTGTTGGTGCTGTAGTAGGTGGTTTTATATTTAGCTTACTCGGCATATCAACAGGCGGTTTATTAGGCTCTATCATTATGGCTACTATAGGCGCTGTTATTTTGTTATTCATAATTAGTTTGGTTAAGAAGAAAGCCTAGTTCCTTAAACACGACGATACATGTTGAAAATTCAAATTAGGAGTGGCCACATGATTAAGTTAAGACAGTTTTGGGGGAATCTGCAATCGAGCTTTTGGTTCATGCCTTCACTGATGGTCGCTGTCAGTATGACCTTAGCGGTTGTGTTGATCGAAGTAGAGTCTGCCGGTTTAAACCAATGGCTAATTCAGTGGCCACGACTGTTTGGGGTCGGTGCAGAAGGCGCTCGCCAAATGTTGTCCACCTTGGCAGGTTCGATGATGACTGTCATGGGGATCACTTTCTCCATGACACTGCTGGCCCTGGTGCTAGCATCGGGCCAGTACACCTCTCGCATTTTGAGGAACTTTATGCGTAACAGTGTCACGCAAGCAACACTGGGGGTTTTTGCGAGCATTTTCGCTTACTGTCTTATCGTATTACGCACCATTCGTGGTAGCGGTGTTGGTGATGAATTTGTGCCCAGTCTAGCAGTGTTTTTTGCCTTTGTGATGTCGCTTGGTGGAGTGGGGGTCCTTATCTATTTTATTCATCATATTGCCTTGTCAATCCAGGCATCAAGTATCATCGCTTCGGTCGCTCAGGAAACCAATGCTGCCATAGATAGGTTGCTGCCGATAAAACCGGATGAGGAACTTGATGAAGATGAAATGCGACACCCGATACTAAAGTCTCTGGATGAGCGGGTCTGGTATCCAGTGCCTGCAGCTCGCAGTGGTTACGTTTTAGGCGTAAATAACAAAAGACTAATATGTTTGGCGAGCGACCACAGAACTATAGTACGGATGGAGCAGGGCATCGGCTCGTTTATTGTCCAAGATACGGCTCTGGTGTCGCTAGCTCTTACTTATCCGCCAGAGCAGAAACTAATTGATGCTTTGAATGCTGCTTACAGTATTGGCCGCCATCGCACAGTGGATCAGGACCCTGCTTTCGGTATTCGACAGATTGTGGATATGGCCATAAAAGCGCTGTCCCCCGGGGTTAATGACACTTCAACTGCAGTGATGTGCGTGGACTATTTAACCTCGATTATGGCTCGATTGGCCAGTCGGCAATTTCCGCCATTGTATCGTTTTGAGGAAGACACTCTGCGGATGGTAGCGATTGTTCCGAGCTTTGAGGGTCTATTGGCCGATGCTTTCGACCAGATCCGAAGTTGCGCAGAGGAGAATCTTGCGATACTAGTACGCATGCTTGGTGCCATTGAGACCATCGGAAGTCTAACTACCTGCCCGAACCGCTTGAGAGCACTCGACCAACAGCTTCAGTGGATTGAAGAGTTGACCGCTCGTTGTTTTGAATCTAGTCATGATCGCGCGCAGCTTGAAATGCGGCAGTCCAAGGTGCGTGAATCGTTGGACGGTCAGTCTGCATTGCGCGCATTAGTTGGGAAAGATTAGTTTTATGCAAATTAGACGGATACTAGGGTCTGTTGATCTTTCAACGCTGCCCGAAGGGTTCGGCTAAAAACGTTTTACTCTTTGTTGAGCGAATCTTTATTAAGCGAGTAGTGCTTAGATTGCTAGGCAGCAATCCACTCGCCTCGATTAAAACGTTTTTATCTTGAACGAAATTTAACCAGCAAAGATCAACAGACCCGAGCATACAACATTCATTTTTTTGTTGACCAATTCGCTAGCTTTTCCTGGGTGTATATTCAACGCACCCTATTCACAACCTCATCGTTCACTATAACTCGTATAATTTTGCTATCCGCAAACGCAAAACATTCTTTCAAAACTCGATAACGATACATAGAAGCCCGACCAATATGATATTGGCAAAGCGATATTACAGTGATAATTGACGGCGACGGAGGCGGTTAGTCACTAGTCAGGCTCTGCAAGGCATTGGTGACCTCACTCATCCGCGCCGCCGTGACTTTACCATGAACCTGCGATATCAGATTACCGTTCTTATCCAAAACAACAATGACGGCCTCTTCGCTATCGGAGGGCACACCCAACGCGCTTTCCATGATCTGTGAGTTGAGAATCCAGGTTTGATCGTGATAGCGCTGCGGCACTTGTTCTTTGGCTCGGCCAATGACATCTTCTTCCGACATAAAGAAGGGTAAATTGACAGCCAGTACGTCGCGAACCCGATATTTACTATGATCTATCTCTGAGCGCAATGTGTTAACCCACTCCCGAGTGGATATTGCGGCATTGCGAGACGGCGTAAGTATGAGCAGTGTCGGTTGACCTATCAGTTTGTTACTGTCAACTTTTTCGCCGCTAAGCGCCGTCGCTGTAAATGACGGCCATGGTCCATCGCCTGCGATAGCAGACGGCCCACATAGGGTTAGTATGGCAAGTAGGGTCAGCTCAGTAACGCGTCGGGATGTTGAGCCCCAGAGTGTTGTCGGTATCATTGGTCTGGTTAGCATAGTATTCCTCCGCTCAGTAGTAGGGGGGCGAACAAGCAGGCCAAGCCAGATCCAAATACAGAAGTCGCAGCATTCAGTGAAACTCCTTCATAAATCATCTTGGCTCTCATGTCTGACGAGTAAGCATCACACATACAATATGCAATTGACGATATTTCATCTGTTCGCTAGCGAACTTTCTGCCAGCCAATGACCCTATTAGATCTGTAGGCGTCATTTGTGGGTATGTGTTCTAACGAACAGACCAGCTAAATGCCAGCGCGCAAGCTGTAGTTCTCAGGACTTGCCGCAATGATCTTTTCTTCGGGTTCGGCAGGATTCATCCTCATCATACATAACAGGATATCTAGCTTATGCTTTTCGAAACGTTTTCTAATCGCTCGCTGCAGCTATCCAATCGCATGGTAATGGCGCCGTTAACACGCAGTCGGGCTACGCCTGAGCACACGCCTAATGCGCTGATGGCAACGTACTACGGCCAACGTGCGACGGCTGGACTGATTATTACCGAGGGCACTTCGCCCAGCCCCAACGGACTGGGCTACCCACGCATCCCCGGTCTTTTCGATAGCACGCAGATGAATGCATGGAAGGCAAGCACATCAGCGGTACACGCCAAAGGCGGTAAAATCTTCTTACAGTTGATGCACTGCGGTCGAGTCGCGCATGTCGACAACTTGCCAACAGGTGCCGAAATACTCGGGCCAGATGCAGCGATATGCCCCGGCGAGATGTATACCGACACCCTAGGGATGCAGCCCCACAGTACGCCCCGCAAAATGACCGAGGCCGACATCGCTCATGTGGTAAAAGAGTATGAGACGTCAGCGAAGCTCGCGCTGGAGGCTGGTTTCGACGGTGTCGAAATACACGGCGCCAACGGCTACTTAATCGAGCAGTTTTTGAATCCGCTGATCAACCTGCGCACTGACGGTTACGGCGGCAGCATTGAAGGCCGCAACCGACTCGCGCTGGAGATTGTGCGTGCGACAGTGGCAGCCATCGGCAACGATCGGGTTGGTATCCGGCTCTCTCCTTACGGTGTGTTCAATGGCACCGGCGCATTCCCCGACATAGAGACGCAGTACCTGGCATTGACTAAGGCACTTTCCTCACAGGGGCTTCTCTACATCCACTTGGTTGATCATTCATCCATGGGGGCACCAACGGTACCCGCAGACTTTAAGCTTAAGCTGCGCGCTGGTTTCGATGGTCTGTTCATTCTGTCCGGAGGGTTTGATCATCAAAGCGCTGAACAGGCGTTACGCGATAAACATGGCGACCTGGTCGCCTTTGGCCGTCCGTTTTTTGCTAACCCTGATCTCGTCGCTCGGATGAGCCAAGATGCCGAGCTCAACACTCCAGACGAAGCGACTTTTTACGTACCTAGCGCCAAGGGCTATACCGACTATCCAACTCTGGCGACGTCACAAGAGCGTTAACGCCAAAAGTCATCGCCGAGGTAGCACAATTCAGTAGAAGCTTGCGGCGTCCATAAGACCAAATTAAAACAGGATTTCACTATGACCTACAAAAGCATTAATCCCAATAACGGAACAATCTTGAAGACCTTTGATGAAATCAGTGATGAACAGCTTGAGATCAAGCTTGCCGCTGCGCATGCCTGTTACCAAACATGGAAAAATACCAGCTATAAGCAACGCGCCGCTATTATGGCCAAGGCTGCGGAACTTCTGCATGCGCATACTGATGACTATCCCAAGCTGGCAACACTAGAGATGGGGAAGCGAATTGATGAAGCCCGTGGCGAAGTGAATTTCAGTGGCAAAATCCTCAGCTATTATGCAGAGCACGCGGAAGCGTTTTTAGCTCCAGAGAAACTTGACCCGGAAAATGGCGAAGCCCATATGGAAAGCAGCCCGATAGGCGTGATTTTCTGCGTCGAGCCATGGAACTTTCCCTTTTATCAACTTGCTCGTGTCGCAGGCCCGCAACTGATGGCGGGCAATGTTTTGGTGGTGAAACATGCCAGCAATGTGCCCCAGTGTGCTATTGCCTTTGAGCAGTTGCTGATTGATGCGGGCGCACCAGAAGGTTTGTACACCAATCTGCTGGTTTCGCACCAACAGTCTAACCAGATTATCGACGACCCGCGCGTCAAGGGCGTGGCACTGACCGGTGGTTTAGCCGCTGGCAGAAGCGTTGCCGCCCGAGCAGGGCAAAACCTCAAACCCTCGTCGATGGAGCTCGGTGGCAGTGATGCCTTTATCGTGCTTGATGACGCTGATCTCGTCAACACGATTCCTTGGGCTGTTTGGGGGCGTATGTACAACCAGGGACAAACCTGCTGTGCTGCTAAACGCTTTATTGTGCTCGATTCGATTGCTGACAAATTCATCGAAAAGTTTCAAACCGCGCTTGAACTTCAGCAACCTGGCGATCCGATGGATGAAAAAACCACCAAGGGACCGATGTCGCAAGAAGCCGCTCTGGTTAATATTTTGAAGCAGGTCGATGATGCTGTAGCCCATGGTGCTAAGGTGTTAATGGGCGGCAAGCGTATCGACTGCCCGGGCTCTTTCATGCAGACCACGATACTGACCAACATTGAGCCAGGCAACCCTGCTTATCGCACTGAGTTCTTCGGCCCAGTTGCGTTGATTTTTCGGGTTAAGGACGAAGCCGCGGCCATAGCGCTTGCCAACGATTCTGACTTCGGACTTGGTGGATCTGTGTTTACCGAAGATGCCGCTCGTGGCAAACGCGTCGCCAGTCAGATTGATACCGGTATGATGTTCATGAACAATATTGATTGGACCGATGCAGCGCTTCCATTCGGCGGCGTCAAAGATTCCGGTTATGGCCGCGAACTCGGCGAAATGGGCATTCAGCAGTTCGTTAATAAGAAGCTGGTTCGCATCATTTCGATGGCAGCACCGGTGTAACGGTTGCACAGCTAGGGGCTAGCAAGCTGATAAAAGTAATATTTCACAAGCAATACCTTATATGGCAATGACATAACATGGCGAAGGAGCATAGTTATCTAAGATAGCGACATAGTTATCGAGAGTTTAACTAAATCGATGGGTTAGGTGGCTGTGGTTTCACAACACTGAGTTTGAATGAAATCAATTCATTTCACCTTAAGCGTCTAGCTGTGAAGCCGATTAATCTTGCTCGGGAGGATATAGAAAGGGCATGACGTTATTGTTTTTAATGTTTGGGATGATTTGTTATAAACGACAAGATAGCCACAGATACCATGGCAAGCTACCAATGAGGGGTAGCTTGGCATAGATAATTTAGTTAATAGATATTTTAGTTAATAGGTTTCTAGTCTATCGGTTTCAGCTTTTACCACTGCATAACATTCGCAGCACAGCGTTTCGAGTTTTTGTCTGTTGGTCACGGTAATTTGACCGCGCTTATAGTTGATTACCCCAAGTTTTTGCAGTTTACCGGCGGCTTCAGTTACGCCTTCTCGTCTGACGCCTAACATGTTGGCGATCAACTCTTGGGTCATTGTGAGATTGTTGCTAGCCAGTCTATCAAGCGACAGCAGCAGCCAACGACAAAGTTGCTGGTCGATAGAATGATGCCTGTTACATATTGCCGTCTGCGCCATTTGTGCCATCAGTGCTTGAGTGTAACGTAATAACAGTTCGCGAAGGCTTTGATTGTCATTAAATTCATCGAACAATATCGACGCGGACAATTTATAGGCTCGGCCTGCGCTTTGTACTATGGCGCGATTTATGGTGCTTTCTCCCCCCATAAACACGGCAATGCCCACTAAACCTTCATTGCCGACAACAGATATTTCTGCCGATGCGCCATCTTCGAGAACATTCAGTAAAGAGACAATACTATCAATGGGAAAATAGACATTTTCAAGGTTTTGACCAGCTTCATAAATAACTTTACCTAAGGGCAGTTTTATTATCTTTAACTGTGGAAATAAGCGCAGTTTTGTTGCTTCAGGTAATGCTTTAAGTAATGCGTTCTCATTTGGGTCAATCATTGATAACCTTTCAATATATTAAAGTGAGACATTCACTACTAGCTATGATCTTTCTTATGTTATTGATTTTATTCAATATCACATAATACTTAAGTAATCTTGTTATCAATATAACAGAGTTTGTTGAATCGAGAGGGTTAAAATGACTTGTTTAGCGTGATTTGCGATCACAGCAGGCGAGTGGAACCATTATTTTTCGTTCAAAAGGCATTGCATGTTGAGTAGTATTTAACTCATCGACAGGATATTTAGTTGGGGGGAGGAGATAGTAAAAAAGACCTTTGCAAAGCTGCGTTTCGCTCATAGGAAAGAGACTAAACAACGGCCTACAGCGATTACGTTTAGGCAGCAAGTCAGCTACTAAGGCTGCTGTTTTGTGAAGATGAATGGCATAAAAGGGCAGAGCAGCAAAGTGATTGCAAAAGCCATTTTTCTAGTGGCTATACATTCGGCTTTTGCCGCTGGAGTTAGTTAAGTTTATGTGCTTTAAGATTATGTGCAGTCTGATGCAAGATGCATTTAACATCTGATTTTTCGTTGACCTAAACTCACATGTTGAAGCGCTTTGACTGATATTTACAATTTATTCATTTTGAATATCATCAAGCGCCTGACGAACTTCATTCAAAATTAATCTGTTTGCCACTTTTTCATCGATATCGGGTACATCCCATCCAAAAATAGCGCGATATTTCTCAATCAAATTGTTGACGTCTTCGATGATATCGCTGCGATGGGCCGCTAACTCTAATTTTTCTATGTCAGTCATGCTAGTTCACCTTAAAAATTTATAGATAACTCTAGATTAGGCTAGTATTCATGCTCCATCGGTGCGACACCGAACAGATTGAATAGAAAATTTGGTGCAAGCTGATAGATATTCACTCTATTAGCAAGCAATGATTTATTGTTTGCCATCTTTAATCTGGAGCAAATACATTATGTTATATACACTGAAGGATTTAAAAAGTTTAGCCATTCACGCCTCTGATGGCGATATTGGATTAACCAAAGATTTTTATTTTGATGATAAGCATTGGGTGATCCGATATTTGGTAGTCGAAACGGGATCTTGGTTATCAAGCAAAAAAATATTGCTTTCACCCATATCAATCAAAGAGTTTAATCAGGAGCATAAGACGCTTACTGTCACAATCTCAAGAGAACAGGTAAAAAACAGCCCTGACATCGATAGCGAAAAACCAGTCTCTAGACAGCATGAGGTCGATCATATGGAATATTATGGTTACTCACAATACTGGGGTAACACTGGTATTTGGGGAAGTGAGCCCAGTCCTAACATGATGGCACCTGGTTATTATAGTGTCGCGCCAAAGCCAGATAACGTAGAAAACCCAGAGATGTCCGCAGACATTGAGGCTGCAGTATCACGGGATAATGATCATCATCTACGCAGCAGTCATGCCGTGGCGGGTTATCACCTTGATGCCATAGACGGTGAATTGGGTCATTTGCACGGTATGTTGATAGATATCGACACTTGGGCTATTCGTTATTTGATTATTAACACCAGTAATTGGTGGTTGGGTCATCTGGTTTTGATTGCGCCCAAATGGATTAAAGAGGTGAGTTGGCCTACCTCTAAAATTTATGTTGATATGACGCAGCAGCAAGTGAAAGATGCACCCACGTACGATCCATCAGAGCCTTTCGATCTTGAACATGAGCAAAATCTGAATACTCATTATGGCCATAATGATGGATAACATTATTACCTCTCTATGAGGTGTTTGGCTGTCGAGTTTACGTTGTTTGTTTAAAATGTGTTCTTGGAGTTAGTTACCTATTTCAATATGCAAATATAATCAATCTAAGTTAACAATTTCATTTTTTTCTTTTGGAAATTGCTGTAACTAATTGAATAAAAATATTATCTAAAGTTCTGTGTTGTAAAGTAAGGCTTATCGATGCGTTTCATATCAGCTATCAACTGCTATTTGATACCTTGTCGGGTTTAATTGTCATGCTTAGCGTATACGAACTGATCATCATTGATATCAGTGACTTTAAAACGCTCATTTACACTCAAGGCTTTGCTCCAGTTGGCATGGCTAAAGCCAAAATTCCAGCGATATCGAAATGGCAGTTAATAGATTATAAGCTAATCGATTGGTTGAACATATCGATATCAGCTCGGCTAATGGCGCGCTATTTAACATTGGATACCAACAAGTACTCGCACTATTTACCTATTAGCCAAAAAGTGGTTAACCCAAGTAATAACAGAAGTTCAACGTATTCAAGTTCCGTTGATTCTACTGCGAAACAGGCGCTTTATGATAATCTTGGTATTGATGAAACGCTTACCGCCGAAATTGATAGCGTTATCCGCGAGACAAAAAAAGCAGAATGGTTAGATGATAGATTTAATGAACGTGAAATCGCTAATGCGGTTAGACAAGAAACTGCTGGTTATGATGTAGCTATAGAAACGGTTATGGCGCTTATTAAGGCACAAATCGAATGCTATTAATGTTATCTACTGAGGTCATTAATATAGTTGGCAATAGAGGCTTAATGTTGAATTATCATCAGTAGATATTGAGAAAATGAAAACCAAATGGGGCAGCTGCAATATTGAAGAAAAAAGCCTATGGATTATTTTGGAGTTAGCAAAAAATCAGCGGAATGCATAGCGTTTATTCTAGTCCATGAATTCGTGCATTTAATTGAACGTCATCATAATGAGCAGTTCAAATGTATTATGGATAAGAATCTTCCTAATTGGAGAGAAAGACGCAGCTTATTGAACAGTTTGCCATTAACGTATGAAGATTGGAGTTATCGAATAAACATGGTTCTAGTGTGAGTTTAAGCTAGCATTGGTCATTAAGTTAAGCAGATTAAACCATACAAATACACAGATAACATATCACGAGATTTAAGAAAGTCAGTAGCTCAAAAATAATTCTTTAATCCTATTAATTGAATATAGTATTAACGTAAATTAGATTTTTCGGTTTAAATTCATCCTTCGGGCCAGCAAGTATGGTGGTCATACTTTTGAGGTTCAAAAATCACTTGTGCCAACATGTTTGACACTAAATGGGCACAAAACGCCTTTTTGGTGTTTTTTGTCTATTTTTGTGAGTTTTATTTATTTTATAAACTGATTTTAACAAGAATAAAATTGTATGACTTATAGATTCGAAAAATAACTGGTTAGCACGAGGTTAATACGATTTGGCGCAGATAAATTTTTACTGTAGAGAATTTGGCAATACAAAAAGGCTTTTAAAACGAGGGGTTACAGCAAAAAATGGTACACCCGAGTGGACTCGAACCACCGACCCCTACCATGTCAAGGTAGTGCTCTAACCAGCTGAGCTACGGGTGTATTGTTTACTTTTTAATAAAATCTCAATATTTAAACTCTTTGAGAAGAGTGGTACACCCGAGTGGACTCGAACCACCGACCCCTACCATGTCAAGGTAGTGCTCTAACCAGCTGAGCTACGGGTGTATTGTTAACGCTTGCTTTAAATACTTTTGCTTCAAAGCGGACGCTATCTTAAGGGGGATAGGCTATTGCATGCAAGCAAAAAAAACATTTTTATGACTAAACGGTGATTTGCTGTGCAACTTGATTCAAGCTTAAGCAATGTGAGTCGCTTAAGCTTGTAAAAAATCAATTAGAATAGCCAATCTGTTGAAACTCAAATCCTTTCTTTTGAATGTATCTCAATCTAATAGCAAACAAAATTGCTGCAGAGGTTAAACCTGCAATTAAGCCAATCCAAAAACCGTGTGCGCCCATAGGTTCAACAAGTAAATTCGTATACCCTAAAATATAACCCGTTGTCATGCCGATCACCCAATACGAGAACAAGGTAATGTAAAATGCACTACGAGTATCTTTATAGCCGCGTAATGCACCAGCAGCGACAACTTGAATAGAATCTGATATCTGATAGAACGCAGCTAACATCATTAGGCTGCCAGCTAATGCAACCACTTCAGGGTTGTCATTATATAGCAGTGCGATTTGGTGCTTAAAGGTGACGGTTAGTATCGCGGTAAAAATGGCTAGCGTTAATGATAACCCTAAACCTACTTTTGCAACTAAGGCCGATATTTCTGGTTGCCCACGGCCAAGGTAGTAACCAATTCGGATCGATACTGCTATACCAATTGATAAGGGCAACATAAATATAATTGATGAGAAGTTGAGGGCGATCTGATGGCTTGCAACGACGTTAGCACCTAATGGCGCTAAAAATAATGCGATGACAGCAAACAGGCTTACCTCAAAAAATAATGCCATCGCAATCGGCATACCCAATTTGGTCATGGACCACATACTGGCTAAATGAGGACGAAAAAACTGTTTGAATGGCGCGAGCTCTTTAAATGTTTTATCCACTAACATGTATATAATCATGGCGGCTAACATAGCCCAAAACACTAATGCAGTTGCAACACCACAACCAGCACCGCCCATAGCGGGAATACCAAAACCACCATAAATAAACACGTAATTGGCGGGTATGTTGACGGCTAACCCGATAAATCCAATGACCATTGTCGGCATGGTATAAGAAATCCCTTCACTGCAACCGCGTAATACCTGATACAAAACGAAAGCTGGTGCTCCCCACAAGATTGCATCTATATAACCCACGGTTAATGCATGCAGTTTTGGTTCTAAATGCATAAAGTCGAGTAAATATGTTGAAGATGCGAGAAACAACATCACCCCAATACCGCCAATTATGGCAATATAACCCGCCTGAAAAATGAGTGATGGAATGATTTGTTGATTATTCGCCCCGTGATGTTGCGAAAACACCGGGGTAAAGGACATTAATAAGCCTTGAACAAATAATATAGCAGGTAGCCACAAACTGGTCCCAACGGCGACGGCTGCCATATCCACTGCACTCACACGGCCAGCCATCACAGTGTCAATAAAACCCATCATGGTTTGTGTCACTTGCGCTATCAGCACTGGAAGCGCCAATTTTATCAAGCGTGAAATCTGAAAACCTGTATTATTCATTAAAAAACCTATAATGGAACGAGAGAAATATGTTTACTGGTATAGTCCAAGCCACGTGTGAAGTGGTATCGATTAACAATGCAGCTGGTCTTAAAACCTTTGAAGTCGCAATGACGCCAGAGTTAACACAAGGATTAGTGACTGGCGCTAGCGTAGCCAATAATGGCGTTTGTCTTACCGTAACCAAGATACTAAATGATAAGGTTTTTTTTGATGTAATGGAAGAAACATTAGCCGTAACTAACCTAGGTAATACCAGTGTCGGCGACAAGGTCAATATTGAGCGTTCATTAACGTTTGGGACTGAGATTGGTGGGCATATATTATCTGGTCATGTACATACTCTGGCAACTGTTAAGGCCGTCAGTGACACCAACGAACATTACAATATAGAACTGCAGGTTGAGCCACAGTGGATGAACTACATCTTTTATAAAGGATTTGTGGGAATAAACGGTTGCAGCTTAACAGTAGGAAAAGTCAGTGACAGTGGTTTTTTGCTGCATTTAATACCTGAAACCTTGAAGTTGACCAATTTGAATCATTACAGTGTTGGTGACAAAATTAATATCGAAATAGACAGTCAAACACAAGTGATCGTTGATACTGTTGAGCGAATTTTAGCTAAAAAGCAGCTCGCCTAATCACCCAACTGAATATTGATTATTAACTTGCCTGCTTTGAATTTTAAGCAGGCGAGCTAGAAATTAATAAATTTGTTCGTCGTCAGAACCGATATGAAGTTCAATTGTACGTCGGTTATCATCTAGGTGCATTCTAATGTGTATCGGATTGCAACAAATACGACAGTCGTCGTAATACTCTTGATCTCCAGAACTTGCATCTAAAGTGACGTATTGATGATGTCCGCAATGTGGGCAATAAATGGCACGCGAAAGTAATCTCATAGCTAATACTCCTCACTGACTCCTTTTAAATAAGTATAGTGAGCATTTTATATTTTGGATCATCCCTAAGAATGATTCTATTTGTGGCGAATATAATTCACTCAAAAAAGTTAATGCGTAACGATTTTTAAGTTTATCAATATTAATCAACGCCTTAACTTGATTGTTTAAATCATTCAATGAAACTGGTATCGTTAAATCAAAATCGTTAGAACCTACATAGCATTGTCAATACAGTCTCCGCCTAAAATCATCACTCACTAATACAGTCAACTCACGTGATTAATTTGACTTAAACATGCTATTTCTGGCAGTTATTGACCGCATGATGGTTGCGCAATAATCCGCTTATCACATAGAATAGAGACTTACGTTTTTGGGTAACTAAGACTCCTGTACTGTCTTGATTTCATTAACGTGCTCTCGTTCAAAAAGAACATACTTAATTACCATGTGGCCCTACGTGTGGGTCACCACTGGAAAAGGAAATTTCATGCCTATTATTACATTGCCTGATGGCAGCAAACGTGAGTTTGCCAATCCTGTATCGACTCTTGATGTTGCATTAGACATCGGCCCTGGTTTAGCAAAAGCGTGTATTGCTGGCCGTGTAAACGGTGAATTAAAAGATGCAACTGACTTAATCACTGCAGACTCAGAATTAGCTATCATCACGGCCAAAGACGAAGAGGGTGTTAAAATCCTTCGCCATTCTTGTGCGCATTTATTAGGTCACGCGATCAAGCAAATGTGGCCAGAAACCAAAATGGCAATCGGCCCGGTTATCGACAACGGTTTTTATTACGACATCGACTTAGACCATAAGCTGACGCATGAAGACATCGAAGCCCTAGAAAAGCGTATGCTTGCATTAGCCAAAACTAACTACGATGTGGTTAAAAAGGTTGTATCTTGGCAAGAGGCCCGCGATGCATTTGATGGTCGTGGTGAAGAATACAAAATTGCTATTTTAGATGAAAACATCAGTAAAGACGCAACACCAGCGCTTTATCACCACGAAGAATACATCGATATGTGTCGTGGTCCTCATGTGCCAAACATGCGTTTTTGTCAGAACTTTAAGTTAATGAGCGTTGCTGGTGCATATTGGCGCGGTAACTCTGATAACAAAATGCTGCAACGTGTATACGGAACAGCATGGGCCGATAAAAAAGCCCTTAAAACTCATTTAGTGCGTTTAGAAGAAGCGGCTAAGCGTGATCACCGTAAAATTGGTAAACAATTAGATTTGTACCATATGCAAGAAGAAGCACCAGGAATGGTGTTTTGGCATAACGATGGTTGGAGCATATTTTTAGAACTTGAGAAATTCATTCGTCAAAAGCTAGGTCAATACACTTATCAAGAAGTGAAAGGCCCACTAATGATGGATCGCGTGTTATGGGAACGTTCTGGTCACTGGGATAAATACGCAGAAGCCATGTTCACTACTAATAGCGAAAACCGTGAATACGCGATCAAGCCAATGAACTGTCCTGGTCATGTACAGATTTTCAACCAAGGGTTAAAATCTTATCGTGACTTACCATTACGTATGGCAGAGTTTGGTTGTTGTCATCGTAACGAACCATCTGGTTCACTTCACGGTTTAATGCGCGTACGTGGTTTTACTCAAGACGACGCTCATGTTTTCTGTACTGATGATCAAGTACAAGAAGAAGTCAGTGCATGTATCCAAATGGTATATGACACATACGCTACATTTGGTTTCGATAATATCGTGGTTAAGCTGTCAACTCGTCCTGAAAAGCGTATTGGCGACGACGATATGTGGGACCGAGCTGAAGACGCTTTAAAGCAAGCTCTTGCCAATAATAATATTAAATATGAAATATTACCGGGTGAAGGCGCGTTTTATGGTCCAAAAATCGAATTTACTTTGCATGACTGTTTAGATCGTGCATGGCAATGTGGTACAGTACAACTCGATTATGCATTACCGACTCGTTTGGGTGCCACTTATGTCGCAGAAGACAACAGTCGCCAGACGCCAGTAATGATCCATCGTGCTATTTTAGGTTCTTTAGAACGTTTCATAGGTATATTGATAGAAGAATACGCCGGTAAATTCCCAACTTGGCTTGCTCCAATGCAAGTAGTTGTAATGAACATTACCGACAAACAAGCTGATTATGTTGAAGAAATCGTTAAATTCTTCAAAGAACAGGGTATTCGAGCATCTTTTGACTTGAGGAATGAGAAAATAGGCTTTAAAATACGCGAACACACCCTAAGACGTGTGCCTTATTTATTGGTCGTTGGTGATCAAGAAATGGAAAATAAGGAAGTAGCGGTGCGTACACGTGACGGTATCGATTTAGGCAAGTTAAAACTAGAAGATTTCGCCGCGATGATACGTCAACAGATTTCGCTCCGTAGTCTCAAATTGTTGGAGGAATAGGTCATAAAGATCAAAAGAACAGCAGGGCGACAGCCAGCCCCTAATAGAATCAATGATGAAATCACTGGTGTACCTGAAGTCCGTTTATCAGGTTTAGATGGTGAGCCAATTGGTATATTAAGTATAAAAGAAGCTCAGAACGTTGCAGATGAAGCCGGAGTTGATCTTGTAGAGATCAGTCCCAATGCTGAGCCTCCTGTCTGTCGCATAATGGACTACGGTAAGTTCCTTTTTGATAAAGCGAAAGCTCAAAAAGAACAAAAGAAGAAGCAGAAACAGGTCCAGGTTAAGGAAATTAAATTCCGTCCTGGCACTGATGAAAACGACTATCAGGTAAAACTACGCAACCTGATTCGTTTTCTAGAAGATGGGGACAAAGCGAAAATTACGCTGCGTTTCCGTGGTCGCGAAATGGCACACCAAAACCTAGGTATGGATCTTTTGAACCGTATCAAGGCTGATTTGGAAGAGTATGCGGTTGTTGAATCTTTCCCGAAAATGGAAGGTCGACAAGCAATTATGGTGCTAGCACCTAAAAAGAAATAGTAGGGCAACCCTAAAGTAGCAAAAGTCTCTTGAGGCTTTTGCTCGCCTTACGTTTATTAACGTCCCAATGCGGAGTTTTAGAAATGCCTAAAATGAAAACAGACAAGGGTGTAGCGAAGCGTTTTAAGAAAACCGCTAATGGTTTCAAGCGCAAGCAAGCACACTTACGTCACATTTTGACCAAGAAAAGCACTAAGCGTAAGCGTCACTTACGTGCTAAATGTTTAGTTGCTAAATCTGACGTTCCAGCAATCGCGCGTCAACTACCATACGCTTAATTTAGGAGTTTAGAAAATGCCAAGAGTTAAGCGTGGTGTAACCGCACGTGCTCGTCACAAGAAAGTTTTAAAATTAGCTAAAGGTTATTATGGCGCTCGTAGCCGTACTTACCGTGTTGCTGTTCAGGCAGTAACTAAAGCTGGTCAATATGCTTACCGTGACCGTCGTCAGAAAAAACGTCAATTCCGTCAGTTATGGATTGCACGTATTAATGCAGCGTCTCGTCAAAATGGTCTGTCTTACAGCCGTTTCATTAACGGCTTGAAAAAGGCGTCTATTGAAATCGATCGTAAGATTTTGGCTGACATCGCTGTTTTCGACAAAGTTGTTTTTGCAACTTTAGTTGAGAAAGCAAAAGAAGCGTTAACTAAGTAATTAGTTTGTCGCTTTAAAAAGAGGAACCTTCGGGTTCCTTTTTTTATACTTATTTTTTATACCACCTGTATTATTAATAAATTGAGTTATCCTGTTTACTCCCAATAAACTGTCTTCATTTGAGCACTTTCACTGTGTTCAAAATATTGATGATGATTAGGGCCTGTTTATCTTTAAAGATAAACGTTGCTGTGGTTGCCAATGTTATACAAGACTGAGTTTATGATATAAACATTCAATACGAGTAAGCGGCAATGCAGTTGAATGAAGCTATGAACGTAGCACTGAATAGTGCAACTAAACGACATATCATTTTTTGAAAGATTATTAATGATTAGGTGTTACCCAATTCGGCACACTTAGTACAAGTAATCTGTTTATTCAAATGTATTTTGACCATAAGAATGCCCAGAACATTAAAATATTTTGCGTTGTTTTTATCAATTTTGTATTTTTATCTCAACAATCAAAAAACTCACTACTCACAAGGGACATAGAGTGGTATAACTAAGCAAAATTTGTCTATTCACCTCACTTAGGATAGTTGTAATGATCTTTTCTCAAGTAACACTTGCTCCAGCAGATCCCATCTTAGGCTTAACAGATGCTTTCAAAGCAGATACTCGCTCTCACAAAGTCAACTTAGGTGTTGGCATTTATAAAGATGAAGCTGGGCAAACGCCGGTATTATCTTCAGTAAAAAAAGCTGAAGCTATTTTACTTGAAACCGAAAAGACCAAAAATTACCTCGGTATTGAAGGTGTACAAGCTTACAACCAAGTGGTTCAAGAATTACTCTTTGGCGCTGATAGCCAAATTATATCGGATAAACGAGCGGTAACAGCGCAAGCACCCGGCGGAACGGGTGCATTACGGGTAGCGTCAGAGTTTCTCGTCCGAAATACTAAATCAACAACTATTTGGGTTAGTAATCCTACTTGGGCCAATCACCAGAATATTTTTGAAACAGCAGGATTAACCGTTAAAGAATACCGCTACTACAAAGCTGAAACACATGACATGGATTTCGATTCAATGTTGGTTGATTTAGCCAATGCGAATGCCGGTGATGTTGTTTTACTTCATGGCTGCAGTCATAACCCAACGGGTATTGATTTATCGATTGAACAATGGAAATTAGTTGCCAAGGTTTGTTCGGAAAAATCATTGTTGCCATTATTTGATTTTGCTTACCAAGGTTTTGGTGCCGGCATTGATGAAGATGCGCAAGGTTTACGAGCGGTTGCAGCTTTGGTACCAGAGTTATTGATTGCAAATTCATTTTCTAAAAACTTTGGTTTATACAACGAACGTATTGGTGCGGTAACCATCGTCGCTGAAAATCAAGATGATGCAGTAAAAAGCTTTAGCCAAATTAAAAAAACTATTCGCGCAAACTATTCCAATCCTCCGGCACATGGTGGATTAATTGTTAGTACCATTTTAGCTGATGCTACACTGCGTCAAGAATGGGAAACAGAATTAACACTAATGCGAGAACGTATTGCTGAGATGCGCAGTTTATTTGTTGAAAGCCTAAAAGCTGAAGGTGTTGAACAAGATTTCAGTTTTATCTCTCGTCAAAATGGTATGTTCAGCTTTTCTGGTTTGAACAAAAGCCAAGTTGCACGTTTAAAAGATGAGTTCGCAATTTATATTGTCGGCTCGGGTCGTATTAGCGTTGCAGGCTTAACGAAAAATAATATTCCAGCGGTTTGTAAAGCTATAGCTCAAGTGATTTAGTTTTACTATTGTGATACAAAAATGGCTGCAATATGCAGCCATTTTTGTTTGCCATTTCAATATTCACACCTAAGAAATCACAACGATAGCCAAGTGTTCATCAAATCAAAAATCATTTCAGTGAGCAGTCTGTCTATAAACCAAATCAATAACGAATGTTAAACGCTTTGAGCGTCGATATAACCCAACATCGATAAACTTATTTAATATTGCAATGACGGTATTGTGCCATATCAATTGGCGTGTGGTATAAGTCACAAACTTGGCTAATCGCATCTGCTAATGCGGTTTTATCATGTAATCCCGGATGGTGTTGACTGACTAATGGAAAGTGATTAAAACGAACACCATTAATGTTGGAGTAAGACAGCTTAATTTCATCTGCATGCTGAATAACATCAGCAATAACTTCTTTGCCTATTACCTGGTTAAACCAAGCAATTTTATCTTCAATACTAAAAGTGCTTGCAGGGGAGTACTCAGCCGTTAAGTTATCAATTAACATGACATGTACGTTTGAGTCACGAATGCTCTTGGCAATTTGTGGCAGTAATAAAGGTGGCAGTATGCTGGTTAAAAAACTGCCCGGACCGATAATAATCAAATCAGCTTTTGCTAATGCATCGCATGCCTCTGATGTCGCCTCAACTTCAGGTTCCAAAGATAACGCGATCGGTGCTTCCTTCATGCCATCAACATTGAGTTCACCAAACACTTTATTACCACAGTGGGTAAGTGCTACAAGATGAGTCGAAGCCTCTGACATCGGAATAATTTGTGTTTCAATTTTAAGTAAGCCACGAATTAGATTAACCGCTTCAAGTGGTCTTACACAAAGTTGATCAAGTGCGTGTAATACGACATTACCTAAATTATGCCCAGAAAGTTCATTATCACCGGTAAAACGATGATCAAATAACATTGAACCTAACGATGGTCGATGTGCAAGATGAGAAAGACAATTACGTAAATCCCCCCATGCAATAGTTTGCTGATCTTGCCTAAGTCGACCGGTAGAACCGCCATTATCCGTAGTTGCAACAATGCCCGTTAATCTTGGGCCTAAAAAAGATAATGAAGCAAGAATTCTGCCCAACCCATGTCCGCCACCGATGGCTACCACATGGTGATAATTATTGAGTTTATGATTCAACATAATCTGTGCTCAAGTCCTTGAGTTGTTGAATAAGACGATAAGCAGCCAATACAAGACCGCACCGTAATCACATATAATCAATTTTAACTGGATATAGTCTTTAAAGTGTAATTAATTTTTGTTTTTGTGGATGATGACTTAACATAGCGTGATCCATTACGGGTAAGTACGCAATCTACAAAAGGGGTTTACTGTATCCCATCGTTTTTTAAGGTTATAATTAGTAAGATTAATAAGTTGAAAATCAATTTTTGATAAGGCAGGTAATATTGAAGATAGGCAATGTAGGTCAGGTGACATTTGCATTAGGTTTAGCCGTTGTTGCTTTGTTAGCGATGCGACTGTTCATTTTTCCTAATACTAGTCAAGTATCAGTATCATCTGGTGCGCGTCAGCTGAATAATATTGACCTAGGTAAAGTGCCAATGTTTGCTGAAATAGAAGATGTTGCCACTAAAAAACAAACATTTTTTGATTTTTTACGTCCTGCCATTGAAGCACAAAATCAGATAATTATTCACGATCGTCAATTTTTACTGGCCGTTATTGAGCAAATTGATAATGGTTTAGGGTTAAGTGAACATGACAATGATAGATTGACATCTATTATTGCTAAATATCAATATGATGTTCAAGCATTTACTCGCATAACGTTAACGCCATTATTAAAGCGTATCGATATTATTCCAGTAGATATGGTATTAGTACAAGCGGCCAATGAAAGCGGTTGGGGCAGTTCACGTTTTGCTGTCGACGGGTTTAACTTTTTTGGCCAGTGGTGTTTTATTGAGGGCTGTGGTTTAGTGCCATTAGCAAGAGCTGATGGCAAAATCCATGAAGTTGCAGTATTCGATTCACCCAAAGATTCCATTATTGCTTACATGATCAATTTAAACACCAATTCCGCGTATCGTTTATTTCGTTCTATTCGTGCCGATTTACGGGCTCAAAAAGTTAAACCAACAGCCGAGAAATTGGTTTATGGGTTAATGAATTATTCAGAACGAAAAGATGAGTACATTGATGAACTCCTCGAAATGCTTAAACACAATAAGCCTTATTTACAAGGGAACAAAGCTAATGCGTAATCGTACGCTACTTAACGGATTTATTTTTATATCGACTATTTTTATAGTGAATAGCAGTTTTGCTGAAACTGTTTCTTTAGAGTACAACGGCTTTTATGATCGATTAAAGCAAGTCAACAAGCAAAACTATCCACTAGTTGAGCTAGCTTTTAGTGTTCCTATAACACCTGATTGCACCATAGTATCAGGCAGTATTACCACCGAAAAAGAACAGTTTCCGTTAACATATACCAAGCAACAACGTTTATTTATTCCTTACGATCCACAGCTTAAATCTGACCGCGGCTTGGTGAATATTAATGTGGTGGGTGATGCTGCTCAATGTGGAATTGCCATGCAAGTTCGCGCTAAAGAAACTAAACAAAGTTTCACTCAAACAGAACTATTAGCATTAACTAACGATATGAATAAACTGCTTGATGGCTTACAGGGTTTTCCAATGAAGTATTTTAGAAAACCGATTAATGGACTCACGTTTGAGTTTGCTGAAATACAAGCTGATGACAAAACAATTAAAGTTGTTATAGATGATGTTGAATCAATTGTTAACGAGAAATTCACTTTAACACTCGAACAAATCACTCAGCTGAAAAACATTTCATTTACTCACAAACCCAGTGTTGTCAGTCCTTTCGTTTCTCAGTAACCTAAACTCGGGATAAATAATAGTAAAAAGGCGTTGATATCAACGCCTTTTGTTTATCTATTAACATCTAATATATTGATTATGGCTTAAACGTTGCTACCACATCGATTCTATTAATAATGTCTAAATTGATATGACCATTATTACTGATATCAACAAAATCAAAAGCAGGTAAGTCAGCGTCGGCTACATCACCGGTGTTAACAGCATCGGGATTACGCTTTAATGATATAAAATCAAAATTATCGCGATCAACACCTTGTGAAGGTGAGGTGTTCTGCATTGCAGTAAAAATAGTTTCAATACGACCAGGGTGTTGCTTATCCCACATTTGTAACATGTCTTTAACTGCGCCACGTTTTAAGTTTTCTTGTGAGCCGCATAAGTTGCAAGGAATAATAGGAAATGATTTTAGAGTTGAATATTCTTCAATATCTTTTTCACGGCAATAGGCCAATGGACGAATGACCATATTAGCGCCGTCATCAGACAATAGTTTAGGCGGCATTGCTTTTTGTTTGCCAGCGTAGAACATATTCAAAAACATGGTTTCAATAATATCGTCACGATGATGACCTAAAGCAATTTTTGTTGCGCCAATATGTTGGGCAAATCCATAAAGAGTGCCGCGACGTAAGCGAGAGCAAAGTGAACATGTCGTTTTGCCTTCAGGGATCTTTTCTTTAACGATAGAATACGTATCTTTTTCGAGAATATGATAAGCCACGCCTAACTTATCTAAATAAGCAGGTAAAACGTGCTCAGGAAAACCTGGTTGCTTTTGGTCTAGGTTAACAGCCACAATTTCAAATTTGATTGGGGCACGTTGTTGAAGGGTTAATAAAATATCCAGCATGGTGTAGCTGTCTTTGCCGCCGGAAAGGCAGCACATAACACGATCACCGTCTTCGATCATATTGTAGTCTGCAATGGCTGAACCGACTTCATGTCGTAGACGCTTTTGCAGTTTATTCATACGAGTAATATTTTGTTTAGCGATTGTATCAACTTCAGACATAAAAATGCGCCCAGTAACCAAGTGTTTCAGGGCGCGTATTATTCCAGTATTCGAGGTCAGGGTAAAGTAGTTAACCTATTCTATTGGAGACTAATCTTCTAAAGGTGATTTATAGCCATCAGGTTTAATCGCTAACAAATCACAATTAATGCTGTCGATGACATGTTCAGCAGTATTACCAATTAATGCAGCTGAAAAACCAGTGCGACCAACTGTACCCAGTACCACTAGTTCGGCATCTAATTTCGCCGCCATTTCTGGAATCACATCTTCAGGCAAACCTTCTTCAACATGACAATTTTCAAGTGGAATATTATATGCTTGCGCTAAATATTGTACTCGTTGTTCATGTTGCATCCGCACTGTGTTGTTATACACATTGGCATCAAAGTCGGGCAGTTCAATAGCCAAATTGACTGGCGTACCAGGGTATCCATTAACTAAGTGAACACTGGCAGAGAATTTTTTGGCCAAATCGAGAGCGTGATTAATAATTTTGCCATTAAGAGTTTGATGATCTTCATCTTCAGTCACTACATTAACCGCACAAATAATTTTTCCAGCCACTGGCCAATCGTGTTCTTTGACTAATAAAACAGGAACAGGAGATTTACGCATTAAATGCCAATCAGTCGGTGTAAAAATAACGGCTTTTAATTTGTCATGTACGTGGGTGCTTTTAACAATTAAATCATAATTGCCTTTCATCGCATGGTTAATCACACTTTCGAAAGGGCGGTTATGCCAAACAACTTCGGTATTAATTTTTATATTGAGTTTACTGAAACCATCAATGGCATTTTCTAACCAAGCGACTCGTTGATCAATAACACCTTGGCGCATTGCTTCACGTTCTTGACTAGACAAAATTGAGGTCATTTCATAAGAGAAGTCAAAAATAGATAAAAATGCAGTTATCTCTGCCTGACTTTTTGACGCTAATTCAACAGCACGTGCCAATGCGGGTTGATGATCCGTTGTAGGATTAATCACCACTAATATCTTTTTATAATCCTTCATATAACCTCCAAAGCTGTTGAGTTTTTATTTACATTACCTGTTGATAGTATTACCGTTTGCTAATAAATAAACTTTGAGATAGATCATATATATCAAATTTAAGTGGCGATGCGAGCATTTCCTGCAAGGGTACTTAATGCCGAGTGATCGATAATAGAAATATACTTACCTTTGACCTCAATTAAACCTGATTTTTGAAACCGCCCTAATAAGCGGCTAATAGTCTCAACTGTTAGGCCTAAATAGTTGCCGATATCACCACGAGTCATTGTCAGACGGAATTCATGAGGCGAGAAACCTCTATTACCAAAGCGATTAGCCAGGTTATTGATAAATGCAGCTAAACGTTCTTCGGCATTTTTCTTTGAAAGCAGGAGGATCATCTCTTGATCACTCATAATTTCATTACTCATTAAACGCATAATTTGCTGGCGCAGCTTAGGCATCGATCCAGATAAATCATCTAATGTGTCATAGGGGATTTCACAGACCATTGAGGTTTCTAGCGCTTGGGCAAAGCTTTGATGGCGTTGTGCATGAATACCATCAAAACCAATGACGTCACCGGCCAAATGGAATCCAGTAATTTGCTCATCACCTTGCTCAGTGATGGTATAGCTTTTGATTGTACCGGAGCGAATTGCATAGAGGGACTTAAGCACGTCACCAGACTTAAAGATAAGGTCACCTTTTTGAATGGGTTTTTTACGTTCAATAATGCTGTCGAGTTTATCAAGCTCATCATTGTTTAACGTGAAAGGGATACACAGGGCTTCCATACTGCAGTCGTGACAATGAATGGCGCAACCGCTAGTTGATGGACGACGAGGTTTAATCAAATCTGAAGACATACCCATTCTCAATTTATGAAGACGTTATCATGTTATACCATTTTGCCTTAATAAGGTACTCTTCGACACCAGAGTCTTACCTACTAAATAAAGAGAACAGACACTGTAATAATGACATTTTAAAGCGCAATTGTAACTCGCTTCGCTTCGACGCATTGCAGATATAATTGCTTATAACTAATACCTATCTAAAAAACATTCTACATACTTAACGGCTTAACTCATAAGCATTGATTTTAATGATAAAATTCATTAATAAAAACCTGTGTAAGGTAGTTTTAAATCTGCTCTAGCTTAAAATTAATATAGGCATATTTAAAAGTAATTGACTAGGTGAGTTGATTCAAAGCAATGTAAAGCGTTTGCAATCCAAACAACACCAAAAGTCCGCCACTGAATAATCTCACTGCTCGTTTTTGTACCCATTGGGCCAAGGTTTTAGCTGCTAATCCCGCCGCAAATAAAGCGGGTAAAGTTCCTAAACCAAAAGCGAACATAATCAAGCCACCTTGTAATGCACTACCAGATGCAACAGACCAAGTTAATGTACTGTACACCAGGCCGCAGGGGAGCCAGCCCCATACCATACCCGCCATAACGGCTTGGAATGGATGAGTAATGGGGATAAATTTACGCGTTAAAGGTTGTAAGTATCGCCACAACACTTTGCCAACTTTTTCAATATGAACGATTCCAAACCATATCTGAGCAATATAAAGGCCGGTAAGAATCATCATGGTGCCCGCAAAAATGCGAAGAAAAATTAAATAACCATCAACATCAAATAAATGACCAAGAGCGGAGACACTACCACCGACAATGGCCCCAGCCACCGTGTAACTAAAGATACGTCCAAAATTGTAGCCACACAGAAATGTCAGTTGCGTGCCTAAACGTGTCTGTCCATTGGTGGGTATGTTTGCCGAAAAAGCCCCAATTAATCCGCCACACATGCCAAAACAATGTGCAGCGCCCATTAAACCAACAATAAATGCACCACCAACATTATATTCAATCACTGGGTTTACTCTGGTTTAGTGTGAGTAGTAGATGAAGCAGCAGAACCAACTGTATTTTGTTGGGCAACATCGGTAGTAGCAGAACGGTTAATTGGAGAGCTGTTAGTTGGAAAATCATTAGTTGCAGAGCTGTCGTTGGAAGAGTCGGCATTAGCACTGCTGTTTTTGTTCATGCTGTTTTCGTCTTCATCGAATAAAATAGACACGCTTTGTCTATCTAAATCATCAAATTGCTCAGACTTTACTGCCCAAAAGAAAATAGAGACTGCTATCAATACAAACAACATCGCAATAGGTATTAATACGTAAATGATACTCATAATTTTATCCTAAGAAGGCGTAAACTATTGCTCACCACAATCAGTGAACTAACCGACATGCCAATCGCGGCAATATACGGGGCTACATGTCCGGTAACTGCTAATGGCAAAATAACCATATTATAAGCAAAAGCCCATAACAAATTTTGATGAATAATGCGCTGTGTTTGCTTAGCGACATCAATAGCATCATTAAAACGTGACAAGTGATCGCCTAGTAATATTAGGTCAGCACTATTTTTGGCAATAGCACTGCCGCTTCCCATAGCAACAGACAAGTTTGCTCCGGCAAGTACTGGCGCATCATTAATGCCATCTCCAAACATAGCCACATTGGCTTGTTGTTGTAATTGATTCACTAACGCTAACTTATCTTGCGGCGATAAACCTGAATGTACATCTGAAATACCGAGTTTACTTGCCAAAAACTCAACATGTCCCGAATTATCACCACTGGCAATACTGAGTTTTATATTGGCCGCCTTTAACGCATTCACGGTGGCTAAACTGTCGACTCTTAACTCATCAAGCATTTCAATTTTAGCGATTAATTTGTTATCGACAGACAGATATATCCACTGGGTTTCAATTGCCTGTGAAGCCGCTACATTTGCGTCTGGGGTAACAAATTGAGCCGTACCAATACAAACTTGCCGTTGACCGATACTCGCGCGAATACCTAAACCTATATGATGATCAACATTTTCGACAAGGTGTTTATTATCATAAAAAGGTTTAAATGCTAGTGCGATGGGATGTAAAGAGCCTTGCTCAATTGCTGCGGCCAACGATAACACTTGCTCTGATGAGTATTCGCCAAAGGTTTGCACTTCACCAATCGATAATTGACCGCAGGTTAAGGTTCCTGTTTTATCAAACACCACATGATCAATTTTAGTCAGTTTCTCAAAAATGCCGGCTTTGCGCGGAATAACGCCTAACTTGGTAAAAATTGCCGTTGCACATGTCACAGCTGTCGGCGTAGCAAGGGCGAGGGCACATGGACAAGTGGCAACTAATACCGACAAGGTAATCCAAAAAGCATCATCGGGAGAAATAAACAACCAAACAATATAGGTTAGCGCTGCAATCGATAATATGGTTGCGGAAAAATAACGTGCTAAACGGTCAGCCACCAAAGCAATAGCCGGTTTGTTGTTTGATGCAAGTTCTTGTAAGCGAATAATTTCAGCCACGAGTTGATCTTGGCCTAACGCAGTGACTTTAACTTGCAGAGGTTGTTCGACATTAATGGTTCCAGCATAAACGGTATCATTAATCTGTTTACCTATTGGCATTTGTTCGCCGGTTAGCATGGCTTCATTGACACTTGATAAGCCATTAACCACCTCAGCATCTGCTGCAATGACTTCACCTGGTTTGACCAAAATAATATCGCCAATGACGAGTTGTTTAGCAGCAATCTCAGTAATCTCGCCGTCACTGTATAAATGTGCGGTTAAAGGAACCAGTTTATGTAAATTACTCGAACTAACAGAGGCTTTTTGTCTGGCTGTTTGCTCAAAATAGCGACCAAGTAATAAGAAGAAGGTAAACATGGAAACAGATTCAAAATACACTTCGCCATTGGCTTGAATCGTCGCGACACAACTGGCGATATAAGCACCTAAAATAGCGATGGAGACAGAGACATCCATATTAAGCTTGCCACTTAATAAACTACGAAGCGCACTGAAATAAAAGGGTTGAGCAGAATACAACACCACTGGAGCTGCAAAAATTAAACTCACCCAGCGGAAATAATCGCGAAACTCGACATCTAGGTCGGTAAAGTATCCAGTATATAAGGCGAGGGCAAACATCATCACCTGCATGGTGGCAAAGCCTGCAAGTCCTAAACGAAGTAAAAATTTACGACTGTCTGCTTTTGATTGTTTTTCTTGTTCATCAACTTGATAAGGTGCTGCTTGATAGCCAATTTTACTGATAATCTGCAAAATTTCACTGAGCTGAATAATTTGACTATCCCAACTTACCAATGCGCGTTGTGTAGTTGAGTTAACCAATACATTGGTGACACCAGCAATGGGTTTTAGTTTATGCTCAATTAACCATGCACAAGCGGCGCAGGTAATGCCGTCGATAGACAAAGAGGTCGAATCAATAGCCCCTTGTTTATGTACAAAGTCTTGCTGTACTTCAGGTAGATCATAAGCACTGTATTGCGACAATTGCTCAGGTATCAAAGCAGTTTGACGATTGCCCGGCTCACTACGAAATTGATAATAGCTGCTTAAGCCAGCATCCATAATCGCTTGCGAAACCGCTTGGCAACCTGGGCAGCACATAGGTTGTGGTTGCCCATTAATCACGGTTGTAAACTGTTCACCCGTTAGCACCGGCTCATTGCAATGAAAGCAAGATGTCATCTATTTATACCAGCTTAATTAAATATGTCATCATTCAAAGACTTAATCGATTTACTATTAATTTAGCCAATATTCAACGTCATCTTTAATATCAATACGTTGTTGTATACGCCACTTAGCATCAAATCCTTCTATGCGCACTTCCCAAGGGCCGGTAATCGCAGCATCTAATGGGATGTGATAAACATAATTAGCATCGGCCGTTGCATTGAGGCTGAAATCTTTAGCTTCAATAGTCGGATGATAAAAACGTACATTCAGCGCAGCGCGATATTCAGGGCCACCGTGTTGAGTGATAGTTAACTCTTGATCATCGACAGTCACTAAAAATTTCATTCCAATCTGCTGAGCATACTTAATTTTGCGCAAATCCATGTTAATCGCTTTGCCTTGCTTATAATAATCTTCGGCAACTAATGAATCAGAATTATCTAGAGCAATTTTTAGTGTGGTTAAACTGGCAATAACGGCACACATTGGCAAGATGATTAAAAACCAAGGCCAAAACTGCTTATACCAAGGGAGTTGATCCAACATAATACGTCCTAAAATGGTGTTAATAATTCGGGGGCTATTTTACCCCGTAATGGCTTAATAATCACTTAAAAAAAAGGCCTCGATAATCTCGAGGCCTTGTTGTTACTCATATGTAACTATTTGTTTGATAAGCTATAAACATAAGCAGCTACGACATGGACTTTCTCTTCACCAAGAATGTCTTTCCATGCTGGCATGACGCCTGCGCGGCCATTAGTGATAGATTCTGCAATCACACCACGGCTACCGCCATACAACCATACGTTATCAGTTAGGTTAGGCGAACCCATGAATTTGTTGCCTTTTGCATCCATACCATGACACGCAAAACAACCTTTCATAAATGAACCTTGACCTTGAGCGGCTAACGCTTCGTCATGTTCACCACCAGAAAGTTTAACTACGTATTCAGCAAGACCTTTAATCTCGCTGTCTTCGATAGGTAAACCACCTTTTGGCGGCATCATGCCGTTGCGACCGTTCATGATAGTGGTTTTAATAGTGGCTAGTTCGCCGCCATATAACCAATCACTGTCGGTAAGGTTAGGGAAGCCCTTAGAGCCACGAGCATCAGAACCATGACATTGTGAACAGTTTTGTAAAAACAAACGACCGCCCACTTTTAATGCTTCAGGGTCTTTTACTAGCTCTTCTAACGGTGTCGCTAAATATGCCGCAAAAATTGGACCGTATTTTTCGTCAGCATGGGCCACTTCGCGGTCATATTGAGATAAACGGTTTTCAGCTTTTGCTGCTTCAAGCGCTGCAGCTGAGTCAGCTTTAATGCCTTTTTCAGTACCAATACTTTGGTTCGAACTTGTCCAACCAAACAGACCTTTGTAGTTACCTAGGCCTGGATATAGAGCTAAATAGATCACACCGAATACGATGGTTAAATAGAACATGTACGCCCACCACTTTGGTAGTGGGTTGTTCAGTTCTTCAATACCATCAAAACTGTGGCCCATTGATTTACCTTCTTCAACACCGGTGTAATTATTATTAACCAGTTTTAGAAGGATAAAACAACCAGCAATGACCACAATCGTCAGTACAGAAATCCAAATGCTCCAGAAGTTACTCATAATCATTACTTCTGATCTCCCGAGTCTTTTGACATTTTTGCAAGTTCATCTTCTGTAAACACCAAGTTAGCCGCTTCGTCAAATTTTGACTTGCTATGCTTACTGTATGCCCAAAAGAAAATGCCTACAAAGGTCACCATAACAACTATGGTTAAAATACCTTGAAAAGTACCATAATCCATTATTGCCTCCTATTTGAGTGCGTGACCCAAAGATTGCAAATAAGCGATCAGCGCCTGCATTTCTGTCTTGCCTTCAACCGCTTTTTTAGCGCCAGCAACTTCTTCATCAGTGTAAAGATCATTACCTTTGTAACCGCCTTTATGCAGGTTACGCAGAATAGTCATCTTGTCACCAGTGAGTTCGCCGTCTAGCTTATTTTCAGCTAACCAAGGGAAACCAGGCATGTTTGACTGTGGTACAACGTCACGAGGATTAATTAAATGCACTTCGTGCCACTTATCACTGTAACGTCCACCAACACGGGCTAAATCAGGACCAGTACGCTTAGAACCCCATTGGAAAGGGTGGTCCCAAACAGACTCGCCAGCAACAGAATAATGACCATAACGTTCTGTTTCAGCACGTAAAGGACGGATCATTTGGCTGTGACAGTTGTAACAACCTTCACGAACATAAATGTCACGACCTTCAATCTGTAAAGCAGTATAAGGAATAAGACCTTCAACAGCTTCGGTAGTGTCCTTCTGAAATATCAGTGGAGTAATCTGCACCAAACCACCAAAACTAATGGCGATAACAGTGAAGATAGCAAGCAGGCCGACATTCTTTTCAATTAATTCATGATTAAATTTCATCGAATCTGCTCCTTAAGCTTCTGCAATAGCAGGTAATGAATCTTTAGACGCTTTAACGGTTTTGATAACGTTATAGGCCATAATAAACATACCGGTTAAGAAGAAACAACCACCAATAAAGCGTACAAAGTAGAATGGGTACGAGGCTTCTAAACTCTCAACGAAACTATACGTTAGTGTTCCATCAGAGTTAACCGCACGCCACATAAGACCTTGCATAACACCAGAAATCCACATACTCACGATATATAAAACAGTACCGATAGTCGCTAACCAGAAATGGACATTAACCAGCTTCATGCTGTACATACGACCATGACCAAATAGCACTGGAATCAAGTGATATAAAGAACCAATAGACACCATTGCAACCCAGCCTAGCGCGCCAGAGTGAACGTGACCAATAGTCCAGTCAGTATAATGAGATAAAGCATTAACTGTTTTGATTGCCATCATTGGGCCTTCGAAGGTAGACATACCGTAGAAAGACAATGAAACAACTAAGAAACGTAATACAGGGTCTGTACGAAGCTTATGCCACGCACCAGACAAGGTCATAATACCGTTAATCATACCGCCCCAAGAAGGTGCGAATAGAATTAATGACATTACCATGCCTAATGACTGAGTCCAGTCAGGAAGGGCAGTGTAATGTAAGTGGTGAGGACCGGCCCAAATGTATAACGCAATCAACGCCCAAAAATGGACAATTGATAAACGGTATGAATACACTGGACGACCAGCTTGCTTAGGCACGAAGTAATACATCATCCCCAAGAAACCAGCAGTAAGTAAGAAGCCTACCGCATTATGACCGTACCACCACTGAACCATCGCATCGACTGCACCGGAGTACAGAGAGTAAGACTTAAACAAGCTTACTGGTACTGCCATTGAGTTAACAATGTGAAGTACTGCAACAGTAATGATAAAGGCACCAAAGAACCAGTTTGCCACATAAATGTGGGACGTCGTTCGTTTAGCGATTGTGCCAAAGAATACAATTGCATAGCTAACCCAAATAATCGCAATCGCGATATCGATAGGCCATTCTAATTCTGCATATTCTTTGCCTTGGGTAAATCCCATTGGTAAAGTGATAGCAGCTGCAATAATAACGGCTTGCCAACCCCAGAACGTAAATGCGGCCAATTTGGGCGCAAAGAGACGGATTTGACAAGTGCGTTGCACAACATAGTAGGATGTAGCGAAAAGAGCTGATGTTCCGAACGCGAATATCACCGCATTGGTGTGTAATGGTCGTAAACGACTATACGTTAACCAAGGAGTGTCGAAGTTCAGTTGTGGCCAGATTAACTGAGCCGCAATCAATACACCCACTGACATACCAACGATTCCCCACAAAACTGTGGTTAGTGCGAATTGGCGGACAATAGTGTAGTTGTAATCAGCGCCTGTAGACTGGGAATGGTTCATCATAATGCTTCCACGGCTTATTACTTATACTTTTAATATTTAGTAAAGCGAGCTTTACCAGTTAGATTAACAAGTGGTCATAAAACAAACTAATTAATGCTGTTTTTAATGCCATTTGTCAAGGTGTTACCTCATGTTAATTCTCTCTAGCATGAGGCGGTGTAATGATACTTGAGCTAAGTCAAAAAAGATACTTAGCAAAAGGTATCAAAGTTGATCTAGATCAATCTGTGAAAGATAATGTTACTCACTCAACCATAAAGGTTAATAATTGTGCATAAACTTGTCCGAATTATCATTTTAAATTTTTTGTTAATGTTTTTAGTGGCCTGTGACAACCCACAAACACAAGAACACGCTAATTTAGCCATCGATAAAACGTTATGTCAGTTTTCTGTTGGAGAATGTTACAAAAAGGTAGCCGACTTGCAAGTCGGTTTATTGATTAATCCCGTCAATACCCCCAGCGAAAAACCATTAATAGTTACGCTTAGCAGCAATCAAGCGATCACTAACATTTCAATTAGAATTGAAGGGCGCGACATGTTCATGGGTATTATCCCAGTTTCATTGTCCGAAATAAAAGATAATGTCTATCAAGGACCATTGATTTTTGGCTCATGCAGCAGTGATTATATGGTATGGCGAGTATTTGTTTCATTTGATTACCAACAACAGCCACGGACATTAATGTACGACTTCTTAGCCGATAACGATAACAACTAACGTTATCGCTAACTTATATATGCAGATGACTATACCTTTGTGGGCTAGGGCAGAGGTAATTTAATCGCTATAGGCATTTCATTTCACTATAGCAAAGGTCTTCAATAGGCCTATTTTATTGTCATTATGGTTAGTTTCAGTTTCATCCCGTCAAAAACTTCACTCTTACAGTTCATTTCTCATTTCACATCGAATCTTATGTCTAGTACTGGCATCATATTGCATTAACGGTTATCAGCACTTGTCGATTAAACATTTCAAGTGAGCCTTTATATGCGCTTATATATGATCAACAGCACAGAAGTGGTTAGAACAGTCATAATGCAATTGATAACTATTCTCATTAATGTATTATTAAGCTACAGCATTCATCTTTCCAGGGTGAGTAGGGAATAGAGCAATAACGTTATGAAAAAGAGTAGCGTGAAATAAGGAGCACACATGAACAGAATAAATGTGTCTATCGATGCAGATAAAGTGGCCCAATTAATTAAAGCAGGTCATTTATGTGCTGCAGACTTACAATGCATAGACAGGGCAAGCAAGCAAACCGTTTGGCAATTGTGTTTATGGAGCTGCCAAAAAAGGTCGACATGTCACAATAAGCAGTGTCAGCAAGCATGTATGCCATCAACTGCAGTAGAGCTTTGCATGCAACAATTGATAACAGACAAAGATATTGCAGTATCAACATATCCAAAACTCATCGTTAAGAATCAGTACGATTGATGCCGATAAATAACATTATCGGCATCAGGCAAAAAATAGTATAATAAGGTAATACAATCAATAACCTATATTTAATCATATGACCAAAAATATCACTGATGAACTGCCACCAGTATTACCACTATTTGATGCTGCAGAGTATGTATTACAAGGTAATGCGTCCGTTAATCAGTACATTACCCGAATTTCAATAGATAAAGTTGCCGATGCAGGACTCATTATAGAGCACTGTGCCGATTGGTTATTTGAGCAAAAGCAGTCAGAAAACAACTATAAAGCCTACCGCAGTGAGTTAACCACATTTCTGCATTGGTGTTTTGACGTAGTCGCATTATCGCCAATTGCGGTAACGCGTAAAGACATCGCCAAATACATTGATTACTGCCAATCGCCGCCACAAACACTAATAGGCTATTTCAATGTAGCGCAATTCAAACTCAATAAAGCCACTGGGGAGCGTTCACCAAACCCACAATGGCGGCCATTTATTGGTAAAAAGCACCTGGGGAAATGCCTACCATATCAACTGAGTGATAATGCGCTGAAGACTAAAATAGCAATATTATCATCATTTTATGGCTACCTAATTAGTGAAGAATATACCGAGCGTAACCCGGCTCAGTTATGGTTAAAACACAGTCGTTTTGCTATTAAACGTAAATTTACCATCGACGAAGACAACAACCATCATGCCTTTACAGAGTTACAATGGTCTTATGTTATAAGCACCGTAAGCCAGCTTGCAGACACTCAACCAGAGCAGCATCAACGCAGTTTATTCCTCATTACACTATTATATAGCTGTTACTTACGAATCTCCGAGATCAGTGCACGTGCAGGTTACGCGCCCATCATGAGCCAGTTTAGACAAGATCCACATTCTGGTGTCTGGTATTTTCACGTGCCATTTTCTAAAAGCGGCAAAGCACGTAATATTGCCATATCAAAAGCATTGCTGGCTGGACTAGTTGATTATCGACGTTATCTGCGTCTCAGTGATTTACCCAACATCAACGATCAACATCCTATATTTGTCCGTCACAAAGCAGCAGCCCATGGACGTGAATCTGGAGTCATCAATGCCAATCTTGGTATTCGACACATACGTGACGAAATAGACAAACTGATTAACTTAGCTGCAGACAATGCAGCTAAAGATGGTTTTGAACACGACAGCCAACTTATGCGAAAACTCAGTGCGCATAATATTCGCCACACTGGGATCACGCATGACATCAATATCAATCGTCGACCATTGTCACATGTCCAGGCCGATGCCGGTCATGAGAGCATCGACACAACATCACAGTATTTACACACCACACAAACTGAACGACATCAAAGCGCATTCAATAAACCGTTAAATCATCTTGCTGAGATTAAATAATTGGCAGGCACAAGCCGTAAATAGTTAAAGCATGCAATCTCAGCACGATGATAAAAAGCACATAAAGCTACATTAGGCTGTTAATGAGCAATCAATGCCTACAAAGACTTAGTATTGAACATAACGTCTAATGTACGCATATATATGCGCACAATGTATATTATGTTAAATAGAGTTTGAGAGTCTTATTAAAGAACATCTAGATTACGGCACCTTACCACCACATCTTTGCTTGCGCCTATTGATGCCTGTCATCTTCCAAACGGCCATGTATTGCATTAAAAAATAAACAAGCCAGTTGATATCGTGCGCTACGCTCATGCTTTTGATTATTGCCGCTACTGCTAGCCAAGTATTCACATAGCGACGTGGTTACGTTAGTTACTAACCGAGAATTATTCGCTATTAAATACGACTAGGCGTTATCAATTAAATCCAATTTTGTTGTGCTAATTGAACCCAAGCGGCATTTACATGTTGCTGTGTCATCAATTGTTTTTTACGCTCATTCCACTGCTGGATCAAATAGAATGCTTGCTCTGGTGTTTGCGCACCTTCATTTTTAATAACCCAATGCACAGTTGACAGTAACTCAACACCATAGGGAGATTGATAGCCATCAATTAAATTAGCAACCCGCTGAATATGTGAATTGATTGCTGAGTCAGCATGTTGTAGAAATTGCTTTGCTTGTTGCAGCGCTTCTTCATCGGGCTTAATTTCAGCTTCAACAACACCATCACCGACACCTTGAATAAAATGACCATCCATACGCTCTAGTGCATTCCTTAATGCATCGGCATTTAACACTTTTATAGGTTTCCAACAGTACAAGTATGGCTGCCCTCTGCTTAACCCGATAATCTCAACTGCCCTTCACGTGCTAATGTCTTCAGTAATGGCACTAATCCCATGAACACTAACCGCCCGTGAATGACTCTGCCAATGTTGTTTATTTTGCTGCTTGTGTGGTCAACTGCTCACGGATTTGAATTAACTTTTTACTCCGACAACTGTTGGCTAAAAAACCAAAGTGCCGAGGTATTCAACTACGGTTTCGGCCTAGTACAAACAGGGTTTGCTGTAGACACACCAGGCCTTTTTCATCAGGATATCCACTAGGGATAGTCAGTTCACGGTGACGCAGTACCGCCAACATATTTGCTTTAAATACGGTTGATACTGCTTTTACAGGAAATAAATAGTCTGATTTGACACCACACCATTGGCATTGTAAGTGTTTGCGGCTCATGCCGAATTGACTTAACGTCAACCACACCGCTTCAAATAGGGCGCTGTAGAGCTGTTTTTCCTGCTCGTCCCTTTGGTTTTTAAAGCTGCGCTTAGTGTCAGCTGGTAAAGAAATGTTTGAGTTTTGGGCTAAATGCGCCTTTGCATGGACAAATGCCGCCGTAGTGGCGGAAGAAACCGCAGACGTAGCGAGCCCAAGCAAAGCCCCACCAAACTGGGGGCCGTTGATACGCCGCGGCCGCGCCAGAGGCTTGGTGCCATTTTTCCACTAACCCAGCGCCCCGCCGAATCTGATAAAACCGACATAGGTAACGCTACATTGATTAGAGTTGGTCGCATGGCAAGGGATGCTGACCGCAAGATGATGGCAAGGGAATTAGACATTGACCACAGGATTTTGACGAGTTTATTGCCGCTAGATTTTGTCGAGCGCAACATGGCAACTAATGAAGTCAGGCGTGGAAATCTGACCAAACGTAAAATTGAACAAGTCGAAACGCTAGCCTAATCAGTGGGTTTCCCTCAATAATTCAGGCTAAAACTCATAAGGTTTGAGATGATTGATATGAATACCAATATGGTTTTGAAAAGTAATGCTACTCACAATATAACCAAATCACTTGCACTTAATTTATAGGCGTTCTTACCCTTACTCTGCTAAAGTTTTACAACTTTCATAAGTGGAGCTATAAAATGGGATCAATGAGCGAACTATACTTGGATGTTCAAGAGGAAAAAATGAGGGAATGGATTTATGAACAATGTGATAGTGCTAACATAGATGAAACTAGTGATGAATGGTATGAATTTGTGGAGGAGTGGCATAATCAACAGGAGCATTTTGAAGAAATAAGTTGGTATGAGTCTCAAAACACTTCAGAATTATATTCTCACTTCATGTTGGACATTGAAAAAATACAAGAAATATTAAAATTAGAAACATCGGCTCATACTGAACCAATGATATTTAAAATGACCCACGCACACATAGTGACTCTTCTAGAATCTTTTCTGGCCAGTAGTTTTATTGCTTTAATATCAAATAATAAGCAGTATCTATCGAATATCATAACTGTTTATTCGGATAGAAATAACCCAAAACACTTCACTTTGAAACAAATGGAGCGTCACGAAAATCCAGTGAAAGATTTAGTTACATTTTCAATAGCTAATATTTCATTCCATAGTAGAGAAAGTATACAAAAAACATACCGTGACATTTTTAGTAAGCCGTTTAAATATGACTTTAAAGCACTAGATAAAGTTTTTAAGATAAGGCATGACATAGTGCATCGAAATGGTGTAAGCACGCGGGGTGACAACTCCACTCCAACTCGTGAAGGTGTTATTAACACAATAGAAATTGTAAAAAATTTCGTGCAACATTTTGAATCCTGCATAACCGATAACGGTACCCGTTAACGGGTACGCTTTCCCTCCGCAACAAATCCCCATATACCTATAAGCGCAATCTTTTTTGCCGTGAGGCAATACAGCCCCAAGGGGAATTCCATGCTTAAAAAATACCTTCCTATACTCGCCATTAGTGCGTTAATGGTTTATGCCGCTAACCGTATCCCTACAATCCGTCGTGTGATTGGCTAATATTGCCCTCCCCTTCACCCAACAAGGTCAGGACTCTTAAGTTTTGATTTCGGATCTCAATACTCGGCCTATGGGCTCCCCTGTCAACGCTAACTCGACAACTTACGATGCAAAGCCCATGACTCGGGATCTTAGCTGCCTGCTAGGCATTACCAAGCAGAGGACTGTCACCTCCAATCTTCTACCGATTTATCTCGGCGCACTGGATGTCCTGACTTTCAATGCGCAAAACTTCTGCCACTCGCCATCCTACGTCTCGCGCACAAAACCAAACATATTCACAGGGTAGACCGCCAACTCGTGATTGTAGTGATAGGTTTGACTGAGCGGCCAACCGTGCACAATCAGCTGGGTGATGATATCGTTTTGAAAAGTTAACTCGTTTGCTTTATCAGACATACATACTCTAAGAAATTGTCTCGTTTACTTGATGCATTAGTGGTGACAAATTGATCACCAAAGCTTCTTTTATTAAATTTATTTGCTCATCATTAAATTCACGGTGCAACACATTGTTCAGCAACTCTTCCTGCCTTGGTTGGCCAAAAGCAAGCCGATAATGAACGAGCACTTTTAATGCATTTTCAAGTTTAGCGACCTCCTTACTCATCGGCATCATAGGTACATAGCGCTCGATGGTTGAGTCACCGTCGGGGTAGTGCCAGTAAGGAACTAAGTCACTTTGTCGCCCTCTCTTCGTTTCATTATCTGCAGTTTCAAATAGCTCACTCCAAGGATCACTAGATGCCGTAAGAGTTTGATGGCCATACGCTTGAGCAATTCGATTACGGACGACAAGTGATTTGTATCTATTCACTCGCCCTTCGCGTTGCTCGATGTCAATCGGATTACTGGGTAAATTCCAGTGCACGATTTGCCTGCAATACCAATGAAAATCCAGCCCTTCTTGGCCAATAGAGGTGGAATTCAACATGAAGGGCCTAAAAGGTGAGTTAAAGGCATCACGTACATCGCTAATACGACTTAGTCCATCCTCATTAGTTAGAGCTTGATTACCCAAGGGGACGGCATAGTGACAGCGCAGGCTATGTCTAGCTGTTTGTTTCTGATTGCCGGATGTTTTAGTACCGTCCTTCAACTTATCTTCTTCAAACTGGCAATTAATTTGTGTTGTACTAAATCCCAACACACTGGCTAGCTTATTGGTCGCTATACCAATTTCAAGTTCAGCGAGCATGTGCCCGTACTCATCTACTACAGCCTGAAAATCACCTTCCGCGCAGTAGTGGGCAACAGCACTAAAGTATTTCCTTTTTCCATAAAGCGAATGAAGAATAGCTTCAGATTCTGCTTTATTAAAAAGCGAGATAGCCGATACGGAGGCCTTGGTAGATGCTTGTAAAATATCTTGTTCGTCAGCTTCTGGCCAAAGCCTTTTCCAGCTACGTGCAATGCAAATTGCAGGTCCTGCTACTGATAAATAAGCAAGATACTCAGGCAGATCTGCTGGCATAGGGCCTAACTTTAAATCATGGCCCATATCTAAATAACGGATTATTTCTACGCCCTGGGCGCTGCCAGAATGGACACTACCTTCATTTGGAAGTTTCTCAAGCCATGTTTTTAATACGCCATCAAATCCATTTTCGCGATCAAGTAACATGGGAGCAAGGGCATACCATCGATCTCCGCTACTTCGACCGTCAGCAAAAACAGTCAGCATTTTTAATTGTTCTGTAAAGTACTGGCTTTGAGTCTTTAAAATAGCTGGCAGCGATTGTTGCTTAGACTTTTCTACATAGTTGAGGTCAAATTTAATTAAGGTCTGAGCTGGATAAATTAACGACCAGCCGGATAAGCTTCCCGACTGATCAAATTTAATTTTTGGTGAGTGAGTCCGATAATAATCGCGCTTAGCCTTTCTAGTTTGCATTGCAAGTCGACGCTCGGCCTCGTATGAAATTAGTCCACTTAACGCACGAGGTACCACAGCCCAAGATGAAAACAGTAGCGTTTTACTAAACCGTTCTTGGCCTTCAAAACAACCCTGCAATGAGTAATGCGTTAACGATGGCGGCACCCATAGCAATTGCTCACTTTTTGTATTAAACAAACGCTCTGTGAGCGCTTTAATTTTGGCATGGGGTGCATCGCTAAGTTTAAGGCTGTAGTCCGAGATGGCTTTTCTAGACAACCAAGCAGCAGAAGAACCTCTGAGCGCTTTTCTGACAATTAGATCTTGTCCGTGATAATCTAATTGTTTTTTAAATTGATAGCCGCTTAAAAAAGAAAGGGCCCAAGGCGTCGCCTTATAAAACTCCATCAACTGGCCCCGATAGTGCCCTTTGCTGATTTCTTGTAATGCTGTACCAACAGTATCCATTGCCTTAAAAGCATGAATATCTTTTACCGAAAAACTATGATCACAAACGCCCTTGATCGTTGTAAAAACAGCTTCATAGCCATCGAAATTTTTAAGTTGTCATCGGCCTGCCAGTTATCAATCTGATCAGGCAACTCTATCCACCGCTTGGTCAAATGAACATCATCATCATCATCTTTGCCTTCTTGATGGTCTGAGTTTGCGATATAAGGCATATGTTCGTTTTTGGCCAACGCAGTGCAAAATTCATGCAATGACAATGTGGATTTAACAATGCCAAAAGTTTTTAAGCCATTCCAATAAATACTCGATGGCCGCCGACCAACACCTCCATTTGCAATACTTTCGGCACCAATAATCCCGTTCTCTACGCCACCGTGAATTCTGACCAAGGCCTCGGCAAGCAAATGCTCCTGCTGCTCCAACCAGAGGTGCGGGTTTCTGGGCTTCTTGGCTTTACCGTTTTGGATGTCACGCAGTAATCGAGCAATAGTAATAAAATATTTTGCCCGTGTTTGAATGGTTGAAAGGCCTGGAAATAGACGATTAGCAAAAGCATCACGGATCTGCCCAATACCCAACTCATCCAGCGTACCAGGCTCATTCAAAGCGGCTAAGACCAACTTGACTTTATTGCGTTCATCCGATGAAAAATCGACCCATCCTAATTGACTCATTTTAAAAACCTTCTTTGAGCGATAATGTCGTTTTGAAATGCAAGTTTTGCAGCTAGATTGGTCATGGTTTTTTATCGCAATGAGTTGGTGTTAGGTATATCAATATAAGCATTGATTAATAATAGCTTGGTCGATATATCTGTTTATTATTGTATTGAACGAAGCCGCTTTGCGGCATTTACTTTATGAACAGCATCTTATAAACTTAACCATTACAATCAATTAGTAAATACAGTCTGATCAAAATATTCAGGTCTGTTAACGTCCTATTGGATCATGGTAACCCAATAGGACAAACTAGCCGTCAAAACCAAGGTGCTGGCATGTGGTAGAACAGGGATACCCTAATGGTACATTGTTGTTATCTATTAATTAGAGATGAACATAGTTTAGTTATTGTCTAACATACGGCGGGATAATGCTGGAGCATCAAGTTTTATAGGGCCTTCATGCATCGTAAATTTAGATTCAATTTCACCGTCTTCACTTTCGTGTTTAATACAAACGCTGGTATATGAGTTTAACCAAAGTTTCTTTTTACCTGCGGTGAAAGATAGTCCACTGTGATTTTTGCCCTCAATTTCTGTTGGAAAGGCCCAGCCGCTCTTTTTCAATTCGGTAACGGTAAAAATTAAGTGAGCCATCAGCGGTTGTTTTGAAACAATTTGCTCATGAATATGAGGCCAATGTTCTCGATCGCCTTCAGAAGCTCGCCATCCTTTGACTTCTTTTACATCATTAAGTGATTCATAAGGATGTGAATGAAAGGTACCGACTAATTCTAGATGAGGCCAATACTGTTCAATTAGCTCTTTTTTTGCTTCAACACTTTCTAAATTTGGCTGGACCCAATCCTGATGACGAACAGCAGAAGTCTCAATTGTCGCAGTTGTGACAATAATTTTGCTCGCGCTATCTTCACTTTTTGAGGGAATAACGTAACCCCAAAGTAATCCATATGTTTCAAGCCCAGAAGAGGCTTTCCCTCTAGGCGTTTTATGCTCATGATCAAAAGCTTCGATAGCTGATGACATGAGTACAGGAAGAACTTGATCTTCGACAATAATTCTAATTGGATTGCTTGCAGTATAATTTTTAATCAACTATCTCCTTGTTATACATATAAAAATATAAACCTTGTTAAGAATAACTTAAGTCACTTTTATGCCCTAATTTTTTGACACAAATTTAGGGAAATTCTGATATGTCCGCATCTAACCATTCATTAGATACAAATGAGTATTTGGAGTAATACTAAGATCACTAATTTTATGAAGGCCCGTAAATTTCCATCGTTTTACGTAAATTGTCACGCATTCGAGCTCGAAGCTCTTGTGGCTCTAGTACCTCAATGTTTGCGCCTTGCCCCCTTAGCCACCAGTTTAGTTGCCAACCATTATTGACTGTGGCACTGAGTTGATATGTTTCATCCTCTGATTGGATAATCTTCATATCATCTGACATAGGGCTTTCGTTCAAAATAAAGGCCAGTTCTTCGGTCACTTTTGCTTTGAGTGCGAATTTGTCACCATTGCCAAATTGCATTGCACCATCTTGTAAATATTGTTGAAGATTAAAATTTTGCGGACGGATCCCTTGTTCGTGAATGCGGGTTACCGTTTGAAAACGGTGCATGGCAAATCGTTTGATTTGTGCGGTAGTTGCACCCTTAGTGATATCTTGAGCAATAACATAAAGCACGTGGCCTCGCTGCACTAAGGCCAGTGGCATAAGCAAATATTCAGCTGCTGTTGTGTTTTTTGCTGCAAGATAACTAACTACAATGGTTTGGTCTTTTAATAATGCTTCCTGTATGTCAGTTAATAAACTCTCATCGATTGATGGCGGTTTAAAACCAATATCTGGCATTACACTGGCAACTTTTTCAAACCATTGGGCATTATCATCATCTTTTAAGGTGTTTAACAGCTGCCGCGAATGCTCAAAATTATGTTGTAAATGGCGTTGCATCGCCGGAGGCAATAGTTGCTGTAGCGACTTTTCTACCAACATTAACGACAATGCATCCGTTAAACTTATGCTGTCGATATGTGTTCTATTGATACCAAGACCAGACCAACGCCATAGATAGGGTTTTGTGTCTGTTTCTGAATAAATAGAAAAGTACTGCGACAGCACTTCGAGATCTCTCTGCAATGTGCGTTGAGTGACCTCAAACCCTTCACTTTTAAGCTTGTTGAGCAGATCAGCACTTTTTATTCCCGCATTAGCAGGAATAAATTTAAGTAATGTTTGCTGCCTTAGAAGCGTATTAGCATTTTTATTCTTAGACATAGTAGACCTTTAATCTAATGATGAACCATGACACGACAAAGACTTAGTGATTAAGCAGATAACCTACCTGAAAATATTTCTCAAAGTAATCCATATATTCTGATTTATCTCGGTACCAATATTTTGTTCTTTCTTGAGTATCTTCATCATAATATTCTTCAAATACGTCGATTAGTGTGTCACATTCATTGGCGCTAACGGGGACTCGGCTCATTAAATACATTAATTCCTCAGGTGCGAACCTTGGCATGTTCATCAACAGAAATAACCAACCTTGCTGCATGGCACAGTGTTTTTGCAAGGTTCTGCGAAACCAGTATTCATAGCCCCATTCTCCAACTGAGTAATGTTCTGGCGCAAGCGCTAAGGCTTGCAGTAAGCTACTTTGGGGATGAAAATGCATGACTATTTTTGCCGCCAGCATTATAGGCACAAAATCCCGATTGAAGGCTTTATTTGACCTACTTGCCTTTGTTTTACTCTTCCCTACCGGCAAGGGTAATTTTGATTTAAACCATTTATGTTCAGTACAACTGCGGGGATCTCCGCCATAGCAACGATTTAACCTTTGAATCGTCAGATAATGCGCATCAAGTAATAATTCTGCTTGTTCGAGTAAGACACTCGGTTGCAAAGCGGGATCGCTGCTTTTTGACATTAAATCCATCAATGATTCATTTCTATTGAGAAATAGTGTCCATAAGCTGTAAAAAGGTGAATCTTCTTCCATGGCGAATTTTCCTGAGCGCGAACCGCAAAGGGCTTTTACATTTCTAGCTGGGTTTGGAAGCTTACTTTCCCAGCAATCTAATGCGAGACGAACCAATAATGTCATATCATATTCTTCGGCCCACGGGTTGTTGTCGTCATCTCTCAGAAAATTATCAATCCAATCAAACTCCTGAGATTCTTGGATCCATACGCGCGCTGTCAGACTTGGACGCTCTGAATAACCAATGCCAAATTTATTCTCATCATCAAGGAGAGACAATAACGATTCAGTTTCTTTTTTAAATAATTTAAAGATGATCATTTATCAGCCTCTTAGATTTTCGGTTAATGATTAACGTAAAAAAGTCATCGTAAACTTGGAGAGAACAATTGGCGCCAGGGTAATAACCTTGTGCAGAAAATGTATCAGTAAAGGCCTTTTTCATAATGATGCAGTCAGAAGCTGACGATTGAGCCAATAAAAACAATAAATGCTCCGGCATTATGTGCTCAACATTAGCGAGTAGAAATTCAACGCCTTCGTTTTTATAACAATGTGCTAGCAACTTACGGATAAAAAATAATTCTCCTGTACTTGAGCTCAATACATAGGGTGGCCAACAAAGTGCAACCTGCTTGAGTACAGCGCTATTAGGTTTTAACTGTATAAGTAATTCAGCGGCAAGGATCAAATGATTAAAGTAACTCGAAAAAAATAATTCACAATTATCCTTTATCGCTTCGGCCATTTGCTGATAATTTTCCCAATCGAGTGATTCAATATTTGGTTGTTGCACAGAAAACGCCACTAATAACGACTGGAGTAATGATTCAGCTTCTTCAATTAAGAAACTATTTACATCAGCAATCGCACTAAAATTACGTTTAAAACCGTCTTCATTGCGATAAAAGATATCCAACACTTGCGATAAGGCAGGATAGTCTTGATAAGCCTCATAAGTATTACGTGAAACGATTAACTGTTTAATAGCTAATATATCGGAATTCGGAGCTTGTGAAGCTTCATCTTGCAATACTCGAGCAACTAGTAAATGATCGTACCACCCCTCAGCGGTTTGCTGTGCATGATAATATAATCCGTTCCAATCATCGGTTAAGGTTAACCATTGCTCTGGAAATAGTCGCGCCATATCTTCAGGCTTTAATTGCTCATAATCTGGTACTTTCCCTAACTCTAGAAAAGTAAGTAAATTGACAGACTCTGTTACCAAACCATCCATAAAAACCTCGATTAACTTCTTGTTGGTTATTATTATACCGAATAACACGACAACTTGTGTCGTATCATTGTTAATTATTGAAATTTAACATTAAAAATAACACATTGATTATTATAAGCTTTTATATAGACTGCTTGCTATAAATATAAGCAACATACTTATAAATAGGTTTGGAATTAAATGCTATAGCGGTTGTTAATAAAAAGACTTCAATAGTACTTTTATTGTTTGGTCGAAAGTTAATCCGACTTTGAGATTGGCGTATGAACTGATACGTTGTTGGATAATATTGCCTATTCGATGATAGGTATCTAGAGCGAGTTCTTATTGGGGACGATATAATTATCGCTCCATTAACCGAGTGGATATCAATGTTGATGAGTCCTGTTACGCTTGATAACCCACTTCTAGACCAAATTGTGTTGGTGTCTGAGCTCTAACACTCACAATTAGAACAATCATAAGTATGCTTTAGATTAACTTGTTAGCTGTTTATTTGAAATTTCACAAGCAACTGCATTCAATGCATTTTGTTCTTGTTTTCTTAGGTAATTTACTACTTTCTCTTTAAACGATATATCAGAATAGAATTGCTTGATTAGGTATTTTGAAGGGATATCAGTCCGTTCCATTAATGGGACCGCTCGACCAGTCGCAATGACGTAAACATTAAAATCATTATAACGTGCCAACATAGGTTCAATAATATTTTTAAGCAACGCATTAGCCAACAACGTAGCATAACCTTTATTACGATGCTCTATGACTGTTACAAAATGAATAATACCCAATTCTTTATAGTTCACACCTTGATGACAAGTGACTTTGTCTGCACGGGCTTCAAAGTTTTCAAAAAGACTGTACCCTACCAATTTATCATTTACATAAAGTTTAATTATTTCTGCTTGAGTCCCATTTTGTAATTCCTCGTGCTTATCTAACCACTCAAAAATGTACCACATTTTCATGTCGGCCTGACCCAAGGCGAGTAATTCATTAGTACACGTTTTGACATTACAGTGTTCGAATCTAAGCATTAATAAACCCTGTGAATCTTCGTAAGTTAGTTAACATTGACCTGTGAACTTACTTTTATATAAGTAGAGAGCGAACAGCATAATAAAGACTAAGTTTGCGATTACGAGTTCTAAACAGGCTCCAACACTACTCATCGAAGGTGCAAATCCAACATCTTACTTTAGACTTTTCAATTAACCCCCGATAATGTCACTTATCGGGATTAACAAAACACGAATTTATGAGCTGCTATTAATCTTCCATCCAATCCATATTCGGTAGTGCATTCAAATGCTGGCCATAACGTATTTCGTTAAAAGAGCAACCATTTTTCATGACATCGAAAACTTCGATAGCCAACGCGCAAGCCATCATTTGAATAGCTTCGTCACGCGGTGTTCCTGTCATGACTAAGCGCATCAAGGTTTCTTTTACCTTTTTGGGCTCACCGTCGGCGATTTGATTTTCGACTACTTCAATGAGTGTTTCTTCAGTCATGTAACTGTCTTGCTGCTTATCCATTATAACGACTCTGTTAAATATTTGACGCCATTATGCCGCAAGCATAGTGCAAGCAATAGAGTAAACTCTGAAATATTCGAGCGTTGCAGTCAATATCGTAACGTAAAGGTAGAGTATGATTTATCTGTGTTGATAATCTGAATGAATTTTGTGCGCCGTAACGAATTTTTTGAGATGACAATATCATCGACTAACACTTAAAGGAGCACAAATGAGTTAAGCCCCTAACCCATTTGTGCTCCTTTACAAGCTAAGGCATCTACTCATATATGAACAGATGATTGCTAATAGCCTTCTTGTCGCCCCCAACTCCCACGTCGTCCCGGTAATACTTTGAGCCAGGACCAGATGTTTTTTGTTTTGTACTTATGGCCTGCGGCCACTAACGTCGTGGCGCGTCGCCCACACCAGAGCAAAGGGGTAAAGCGCATTCTTGGTTATGAATCAGCCTTTGCAAACCGTCAGCATTCCGGCAATTTTTTTTGCTTTTTAACCAAACAACAGCAGAGAAAAATTACGATGAAAATCAATCCAGTTTTGGACTTCGTTTATAACCGTCTTCAGCCCCTCTGGTAATAAAGAGTGAAAATGCTAACGCTTCAGATGGGAGTCTGATGTGAATGGATTCACGAATGTCGTGGTGGCAAGGTCAATGATGTTCCCTACATCATAATGACATTCCCCATATCCATATGGGTCAGATGCCAATGAACGACCCTTCCCCTCCAAAGCTAGCCTGACGTCCTATCAAACTTACGCATTCTTTTATAAAGAGTCTTCAACGGCCTCAGTTCAGAGTTGAGTTAAAACATTTTTAATCAAGGCATCTAGATCAGTTTTCGACATAAACGTTAGAGTTATCAAATCAATGTAGACTCAAAATATGAGAAAATGTAGCTCTAAGGTCTAACGGTCTAGCCAATATTTCTTAACCAGTTCAATAGTGTGACTTCATTGAGCTGGTTTAGATCCTTATCAATCTATTGAATAGATGATGTATCAACGATGGTATTCACCAGCCCTTTCTGGTTGATAAAAAATTTCATTAATAGTTATTTTTATTAACCCTCCACCAGGCTTTGGCCATTCAATTTGATCTCCCTGAGCCAACCCAAGTAAGGCACTCCCAACCGGCGCTAGAATAGAAATTTTATCGCCTTTCAAATCGAGATCTTTGGGATAAACAAGCGTCATTAAAAACTCTTCTCGAGACGCCTCGACAGTAAATTTAACCGTTGAATTCATGGTGACAATCGTAGTGGGTATTTCTTTTGGATCTACGATAATGGCTCGAGCGAGTTCTTCTTCAAGCTCACTTATACCTACCATTTTCTTTGTAGGTAAGGACTCGATTAGCGTAAATAATCTCTGTGCATCAAGTGATGAGATCGTTATTTCAGGTCTGTTATTCATTTTTTCCTCCAAAATCTAATAATCATGCTTTGAATATTTTACCTAACGATCAAACTTTGATTTTAGAAAGTTCAATGAGGTAAAATAACATTATTAATCTAGTGACATTAATTTAAGAAATTACATGCGGTTGTAAATATTATTCCTAGTTTATTAAAAATAACTGAGTAACTGAGTAACTGAGTGTCAGTACCTTAAAAAATGGCGGAAGGTGCAAGTTACTACAATGTAAACATCCACGTTTTTACTTTCAATCGTTATTATATTGCTCTGTGGCTGAATTTATAACACCAAAAAATACACATGAATTTAACAAATAAACCAATAAGCTGTGCAGTGCCTTTAAGATAGGGGGATTATCTCTGGAATTAAATTTTAATCTGGTGTCTTTTTGTGTACTAATAGTTTAATAAATTTTTAGCATGAAGTCTATTTAGAAATTAATGCTTTAAAGATGATCTCTTGAGCCTTATGTTGTATAGAGTTTACTAACACTTTTTCAGACTCCACCTGAACCTTGTGTCCATTAACCATTGTAAGTTCATCCAAATAGTTAACTAACTGCTTAACTAGACCAATGTAATTTTCAGGTATCCTTATGGCCACTTTTTTTGGTCGCTGAGTTGTTTGAGCTCTAATGATACCTACTCCAACATGATGCGGCTTAACCTCACTATTTTTTGCTGACATCTCTAGACTCCTGCACTCTTTTTCTTAGAGAAAGTTAACATCATTATCAATTTTAAAAAATCATTACTGCAACAAAAAAACCAATAAGTCTTTAATTACAAATGGTTAATGCGCATAAGCTGCCTGTAACGTTAATGAGCAAAAGTCTTGTATGTTAAAAAATAGGCTGAATATAAAAAACACCTTCAGCCTATATATATACAATTCTACACTGTTGTGACCTAGCCCCCACAAAATGGTGTTTTTACTGACAAATTTAATCCAAAAATTGTTCAGTTAATTAAGGGGGAAGTACTACATATTTAGTGTACTAGCCTTTTTTCTTCCTTACCTTGACTACCTCTGTAGCATTTGATTCTTTTTTCAACTTACGCTTTTCTTTTAGCGACAACAATGGTTTTTTCATTTCATGCTTAGACATATCATTACCTTATAAACTAAATATTAATCACGTTTATTTAATGCAACAAACTCGTTTTTTGAAGTAAATAATCCACCGTCCTCCTTTTAGAACTTTTTTGGTTTATTTGTATTATATTAAAATTAATTGTCATTACAGACTTTTAAAAATAACTAATTATTATCTGTAGATAAAGCAAAGGTTGAGTTAATCCTATTGACGAAAAATAGTTTAACAAAATCTAAGCCTCAACATATAAATGTAAGCTGTTTTTAAAATGTTAATTTTAATTGTAGATTCTGTCAGAAACAGATGGGCGCAAATGTACGCCCGCTTAATCGGGGAATTTTAGGGCGAAGCTCCCTAAAAAAATAATTGAATAGAATGTGAATATTGATGTTTTCATAAAGCCAATATAGCAGCTTAAATAATAACTTCAAGTATAGGTTAGCGGTAAAGTTGAATATTCTACGTTTGTCGTTTCGAAACGTATGGGTATGACAGTGAATGCGGTCGACCTTAGTGTTTGCTCACAAACCAAAGACCAACGTTAATTGTTGTTACAACTGAATACTGCAGCCAATGGCCTAATTTTTACCCTCCAATCAACTTTAGTCAACTGGAGGGTAAAAGATTACTTATTTACTTATTTCTTGGTTAACTTATATAACCTTGTCCAGCATAGATGATGAAGTGGCGTAATGCTAAAACCCCCGTCAAACTACAACAGGCAACTGATATCATGATGGCTTTAGTGTGACGAGCATTGGCAGGTAAAAACATAGACAGAATAGGAACGATAAACCCGATTCCGACTACGCCTATCCAAAACACGCTAGCCCAAATGTCGGTACTTAACGATGCTAATGCTTCAGCAGCTGCGCCTCCTGTGAAATAAAGAGTACTAAACAGCATCACTAAAAACATCATTTCAGACACGATTACCGGTAAATCCAGGCTGTGCATTTTTGCCACATCGTTATCATGGGGGCTGCTATTAAAACAGGTTAACGCAACAATTAAGTTACCCGCTGCTCCCGCTGATAAACCAGATGCTAAAAACAATGCCGGTAATACTGCAGTATTGAGCATTGGGTAGGCATTCATGGCCGAGATTAAAAAGCCAGTATACGCACCAACACCTATAGCAAGTACAAACAGTAGGATTTCGATGACTTTACGCATTGGCAATAGCATATGCCCTATTGGGGCTAAAAGTCCTAACTTCCACTTTGGTAAATCATCTCGCAATACAATCAATGCATAAGCAATACCTAACGGTGAATAAGCCAATAAGGCCAACACACCAATCGCCATTACAGAGGTAAAATTATAATTGACTAAGATGAGCCAGAAATGAAATGGTTTGGTTAAATCAAACACTAAACAGGCCAAACCTAAGCTTATGGCTACAGGCCCAATAATGGCAGAGGCTTTTAATATCGAAGTTTCAATATTGCCCCCTTTACTATACCAACGCATACCAATACCAATGAGTACGCTACCTGCCGATAAACCGGCCATAAATAAATAAACGGCGATAACCCAGTTCCATGTCACTGGATCATATTGCGCCATGTCGCCCCATATATTGTTCATGACTCTATCCCTCCTCGTTTAGTCGGAACACGGTACACTCGTGGTTTGGTACCTAAATGCGTTTTGTCTTGATAGGTTATTTTTGTATTCAGTAATTGAGCAACCTCACTTTTGCTGTCGTTAGCATCACCAAAATACAATGCATCTGTTGGGCATGCTGTAACGCAAGCGGGTTGTTCACCTCTGGCTAGGCGCGTGTCTTTACAGAAATTACATTTGTCTGCAGCCTTGGTTATGGGATTCATAAAGCGCACTTTGTATGGACATGCCGCGACACAATACATACAGCCAACGCACTTATCGTTATGAATAGACACTAAGCCATTTTCGTCTATGTAAGCAGCACCTGTAGGGCAAACACTGACACAAGGTGCGTCTTCGCATTGCTGACAGGACACGCGGTGATATTTAAAATGTAAGTTTGGTGCTTCACCAAAAGGACCTTCCACCCTAACTTGCAGGCGTGTTACCCCTTCAGGGACTTCGTTTTCACTACGACAAGCTATATTGCAAGCTTGGCAGCCGATGCATTTATTTTCATCATGCACCATGACATATCGTTTGCTCATAGGAGACTCCAAATCAATTAGTTACCGGCTAAATTTTTACCAACTTGACACCCGTGGTATGTAAATTCATGCCACAGATGGGGGCGATGACATTAGGAAGTAGGTTGCCGCAATGGATACCTTTTCCTGTGGCTCGCACCAGTTCTTTATTTTTGGAGCCAAAGCCCATGTATGCAAACACAGTATCTTGACGAATCCCCGGGGTGACTAAGGCGGTTCCTTCCTCACTGCCCACACTGCTGGTTAATCTAATTGCATCACCGCTATGGATATCGAGTCGCCCAGCCGTTATTGGATGGATCCAAATCGCATTTTTCGACATAAGATTGGCTAGCATTGGAATATTATGGGTGGCGCCATTGGTGTGTACCGCGACCTTCCCTTGTATAAAGTACAACTCATCAACTTGTTTTAGTTGTACATCGCGATGCTTAATCACACCTCGACCTGGTGCCATGCCTTCTATTTTGGGTGACGTTAACTCAATCTTGCCGCTGGGTGTTTTAAAGCTCATTGAGCTTGCATAAGTACCGTCTGCATCAACACTTTTGGCATTGGGATAAGCCTTAACGAATTCGGTAACCATTTCAGGTTCACGCAACATCAATGGCTTACCGTAGCTGACGTAACCCATTTTTTTGATGTGTTCCAATAAGCTATGATCGCGATTCAGCTGCATTAATTGCAATGTTTGTATATTGTCCCAAGGGTAAAATTGTTCAAGCCCTAAAGCTTGACCTAATTCTTTAAATATTTGCCAGCTTGGGCGAGTATTACCAATGGTTTCAACCACACGTTGACGAACATAATAGGCCGGATTTTTACCTGATTTATCTTGTATCTCTTCATCGCGTTCAAGATAAGTCGATTCTGGCAAAATATAATCTGCGTATGCGGCGGTTTCACTGATATACAGGTCACATGACACCACTAAATCTAGCTTTTTAAGCGATTGCTCTACTTTGGCTCGGTCTGTAAGGGTTTGCATTGGGTTAGTACGGCTCATTACCCATGCTTTTAATTGATAGGGTTTGGCGTCTAATGTTGCATCTAAAATGGTTTGATAAATGCCACCATTTGACCACATCATTGCATACTGCTTTTCAACCTGGTCAATGCGGATTGCCGTTGGCTTAGGCATGCCTTTAACACCCGGTTTGGCTAGCGCAGGGGCAACATTTTCACCGGCAAACTTATTGTAGCCAGGTGCTTTCTGGCCCATGTAAATGCCCCCTTTTCGTTCGATGTTGCCAATCAATATGTTGGCTGCATATAGCGCACGGCGCATGTCGAACTCTTCTGGTGTAAAGGTAGCGCGATGGCCAAAATCAACAACGGCGTGTGGAGCGTGGCTTGCGTATTCATGTGCAATACGTCGAATGGCAGTGGCAGATACATCTGAAATAGTTTCGGCCCATTCTGGGGTATACTTTTGTACTTCAGCGGCGAACTCATCAAAACCAACAACATATTTTTCAATGAAGTCATGGTCATATAAATTGTCATTAATCAACACATGACATAACGCTAACGCGACCGCGACGTCGGTACCTGGACGTATTGCATGCCACTCATCAGCCTTATCTGCCACAATCGAGAATCTAGGTTCAAATACAACTAACTTGGCTCCTCTATCCATTTGAGCTTGCATCAAGCCTCTGGTTTCAGACATGTTGATGCCTTCATACAGGTTATGCCCAAAGTTGATGATGTATTTGGCATTGCTTAAATCACGCTTCATTTTGGTGCCAAATATTGCCTTAGCAGCAACAACATAACTGCCTGGGCACGTTGAGGCATGAGTAAATGTATTGGGCGATCCAAAAGCCTCAGCAAGATGAAATATATGACCTGAAAGTGAACCAGACTTTGATGAGAACGCTATGGTTTCTGCACCATATTGTTGTTTTATTTGGTTCATTTTGGTGGCGATTTCTTTATAAGCATCAGCCCATGAAATCTCAGCCCATTCACCTGCGCCGCGTTCACCCACACGCTTAAGTGGATTAACGATACGCTGTGGATCGTAAAGTAAGCTATGGCCAGCTCCACCTCGGGCGCAGACTTTGCCACCAAACGATTTAGCTTCTTTATTACCAGTAATAAATACGTTTTTGCCATCTACAATGCGTGCCTTAATAGGACACCGCGTTGAACACATTTCACAAATACTGGCAACTTCAGAAGCAACACCTTTTAAGGGTGATTTTTCTAACGCTGCTAGCGAACCAGGAAGCGTGCTTGCTAAAGCACATGTGGCACCACTGGCACCCGCTCCCTTTAAAAAATGACGTCGATTTAACTCAATCATGATTGCCCCCCTTCATCTTCAACGAAGCACGAAGTTTTTCTCTGTTTACTTATTATTAATGGTACTAACCAGACCCAAACTGTAGTCAGCATCATCGCTAACACCATTGTTAATCCATATGTAAACTAAGGGTATTGTGGTAAACCACATTGAGGGGCGTGATTTGATTGATGTCACGGTTTAACATCTCAATAAAATGAGATAAGCCAAAAAAGACAGGTTGGAATAAAAGTAACTAGGGGTATTTGATTGATTAATCGGGCATAGCATTTAATGGGATAACAATGAGAACCCTACATCCATATCGCCAAGGTGGGCTTGGGTCATCTTTGCATTTTGATAAGTTTATCTGACCACCAAAAAGCGCAATAACATCACTACAAATAGCCAGTCCTAGCCCTAAGCCATTGGCTTTGGTAGAAAAGAAACTTGTTTTAAAATCATCGTTGGCACAAGTTAACCCAATACCATTATCATAAATTTTCAGCTGTAAACTTTGATCAACAATGTGTAAATCTATCAATATCCGTTTGCGGCTATGAAGTGGAAACTCTTTTTCAGACACTGCATCAATGGCATTTTTTAACACGTTAATCAACACCTGACAAAAACCAACTTTATCACCATTCAGCTTAATTTCAGTGGTAGTCAATTGAGTTTTGATGTTGATTTTTTCTTTTTCGAACTCATGCTCTAGTAAGTCTAGGCAAATCATTAATTGTTCTTGTACATCAAACTCAGTACTTGCAGTACCTTTTCGTTGCAGCAATTCTCTGATCCTATGAACGATTTCTCCTGCACGCATTGACTGCTGGTGTATTTTTTCAAGTAATTGGTATTGTACTGAGTTTGTACCAATATTTTTTGCCTGCTCAATCATACCGCCTTCACTATATTGTGTAATTGCCGCAATGGGTTGGTTGAGCTCGTGAGCTAAACCTGCTCCAATTTCACCTAAAATTGCTGCGCTTTGCATGCGTTCAAGCTGCAATGCTTTATTTTTCAATTGGCGCTCTGTATTGATTAAGAACTCGCTCTTTTGTCTAAATTTATATTCCAACCAAAGATGATAAATGGTCGCGATAACAAATAAACCCAATAAACTAAAGCCCCATTTTTGATTAAGCTTTATCCATTGCCACACCTGTAGATGCACAGGGCTATCATCTGCATTTAAGTTAAGGTCGTTAAACAATTTAACCACTTGAAACTGGCTAATGGGTGCTGCCCAGCCTCGGTTCTGTCCGATGATTGACGCTGGGTCATCCATACTTATCGACAGTAATGCCCGAGTGATCCCCGTTCTCACCATTAACGGCACCGCATCCGACGATGCAAACGACCAATTCGGATATAAAGGGGTGCTTACAGCACATTCATAATCAGCTGGAGTGACATCATTTATTACACGATAATCGCTAGCCTCGATATAACCCTCTGCAACCATCTGTTCTAAAGTACAAAATGGAGTAATGGCTATATCAGCTGTGCCATCGCGGACTTGATAAATAAGCGGTTCAAGAGGAAAACCGAGAAAAGTCACTTTGGAAAAGAAGTTATTGATCGAATAATCCATAGAATGGATTAGCCCTATCGCGGCTTGGTACCCTCCTAAAGCATTAGGATCACTGGCCACCACGGAATGACCAGCAAGATCTTCTACACTAAACAAATGGCTGTCTTTACGGACGATAATAGTCGCACCTATCGCAAAGGTGCTGCCATTATGTTGATTGCTCTTCATGGTTGCCAACCAAGAAATAGGATAGTCGCCACTCATATTAAAGTAATGGCCAGGATTGGTGACAACAAACTGTATGTCGCCACTGATTAGCTTTTGATTCATGTTGTTGAAGTCTAACGGCACAACTTCAAAGCTGGCATTGGCAACATTTTGGCTTAAATAGTCCATTAATGGCTGCCAGCGTTCAATACTTTTAGCCACACCATAATTGGCAAGCACTGCAACTCGGTAATGTACTTCAGCTTGAGTCGTAATGGGTTTTTCAATGTCCGCAACTGGCATTACAGGCTGCGCACTTGCTTGAGTTAAATATCCAGCAAGAATTAATGAAAGTGCTCCAATCAGCAAAGTTTCAATTCGCATCCGTAACCTTTTAGCCATCTAACAATATTTAGTTAATCGGTACTTAGTAATAAACAAAGCAACCCGTTTTTATGCAACAAACTCAGTGTAGTGCAACTTAATTAACAAAACAGATGCATACAGCACAAAAGCAACCGAACAACTTGATCCACAATCAACAATGCTTACACTGTATTAACATTTAATGAATTGATACTACATATGCACATGCTTAAAGATATTTATATGGTGGATGATGACCTAGCAATTCTTGATTCTATGCAATTTATGCTATTGCAATATGAATACAACTTACAGGTATTCAATAGTGCCATTTCGTTTATTAATACCATTGATATTACCCTACCAGGTTGTCTTATTGTGGACAGCAAAATGCCAGAAATTACAGGCCAAGAACTACAACAAAAATTAATTGCCGCGAACAGTCCGTTAGGCATCATTTTTTTAACAGGTCACGGTGATCTGCCGATGGCGGTAAATGCATTTAGACAAGGGGCCTGTGATTTTTTTCAAAAACCTGTGAACGGTAAAGAGCTGGTTGTCGCTATAGAAAAGGCCTTTACGTGTAGTCATAAGATGTTTGAATCTATTCTACTAAAACAACGATATAACACGTTAACAGAGCGTGAAATCCAAGTATTGCATCTATTAATTGAAGGTAAAACTAACAAACAAATGGCAGATGAATTATACCTTTCTCTGCGCACAATTGAGGTGCACCGCTCTAAAATTATTAAAAAACTAGCTGTGCATAATGCTGCTGAACTGGCTAAATTCAGCCCTTTATTAGCCTAGTTTTTACTAGCTTATGACATGTTCAATTGTGTTTACACTGCCCATAGCCCTATGTTTTTCAAGCAAATTGCAACGCAATTTATATGATACCTTTTATAAATGTTGTCCCCGGTTATGAATTCCAACTTTTGAGTGGTATTAACAGTTATTAAGTTTGCTATCACTTTTATTTAGCTTATTAAGCACTGTACATTTTAGTGACCCTTGATTGATACCCTTCTTAAGTTGATTTTATAAAGCCGTACACTGTTAATCCTCACAGCAAGCTAACCCTCAATCAGTCTGTTCATAATCTTTCATATATTGTCTACGTTCATTCATCCACGGTCTGAGTGCCATTAACAATTGTTATCTAATATAGCTGTCATCAGCAAAGGTAATTTTTAAGCGAGCAAGCTATGACAACAAAAAACGTAGTAGATCCCCAAAGTAATGTGAAGTCTAAGGAGCTGAAAGCTCTTGGATTTATCATTTTTTTATTCTTTCCCATTATCACCGTAACCAGCATTAGTGCGTACGGTTTTGTCATTTGGATGATCCAAGCATTTGGTGGCGTTGTTGCGCACTAATCCTCAAACAAATTATGAGTCAATCTTATAAAGGATGCTGTTATGAAATGGTTTATTAATACCTGGCGGACGCTAAACCAGCCTGCCAAATACCTTACTTTAGGCACAATTAGCCTATCGGCTTTTTTAATGGGGATTATATTCTGGGGTGGTTTTAATACCGCACTGGAAATGACCAACACTGAAGAGTTCTGTATTAGCTGTCACAGTATGGAAAGCAAGCCCTACCAAGAGCTACAGCAAACGGTGCATTGGTCTAATCACTCTGGCGTTCGGGCCACTTGCCCTGATTGTCACGTGCCTCATAACTGGAGTCGTAAAATTGGGCGCAAGATTGAAGCATCACATGATATGTGGGGCTGGTTGATGCAAACTGTTAATACTGAAGAAAAATTTGAATCAAAACGTCTAGAGATGGCTAGCCGTGAGTGGAAACGCTTCGACCGTGATAACTCTTTGGCGTGTAAAAACTGCCATAACTATGACTCGATGAAATGGGATGACATGTCAAAGTTGGCGCAAAAACAAATGAAGCGTGCAGCAGAGATAGACCAAAGCTGTGTTGATTGCCATAAAGGTATTGCTCACAAACTTCCTGATATGGGGACTTCTCGTGCACCAGAACTCATTGCACAAGTAGGATCTGGCGAAACTGGTCTTGTGGTTGGTGCTCAGTACTTTACTGCCTTGACTAAACCCCTTTATTTTAATCAAAAAACAGATGTTGAAGCTGGCACGTTAAACATTGCCACTAAAGTGACGGTACTTGAAATCAATGGCAGTCGTGTACTAGTTGGTATTAATGGTTGGCGTAAAAAAATTGGTGCTGGTCGTGTTATCTATTTCGATTTTGGTCTTAACATTCTGTCGGCTCAGTTGTCAAAAGATGCTGCGTTAGAAGAAGGCGTAATGAATGTTTTTGAACAGAAAGAAGACCCCATGACCGGATTAACATGGCAGCGTGTTGAAGCCAAAATTTGGACAGATGCTGACTACCTAATTAACGATTTACAGCCACTTTGGGATTATGCCCGCACCACTTATACCAGAAGTTGTAGTGTGTGCCATACCCAACCAGCAGAAGCACACTTTGACGCTAACAGCTGGCCTGGAATGTTTAAAGGCATGATTGCATTCGTCAACATGGACCAAGACACTCAAGCGCTTGTACAAAAGTACTTACAAGAGCATTCATCTACTTTCGATAAGTCGGCGCATTAATAGGACATCATCATGAACAGAAGACATTTTCTTAAAGGCTTAGTGGCGACTTCTTATGTTGGACTAAGCAGTACATCAGTTTTGGCACCATTCAATGCCCTTGCAGCTGCGGGCACTAAAGCAAATGACGACTGGTTGACTACCGGTTCGCACTTTGGTGCATTCAAGATGAAACGTAAGAATGGCGTGATTGACCAGGTGATTCCATTTGAGTTGGACAAATACCCTACCGATATGATTAATGGCGTTAAAGGCTTAGTCTACAACCCATCACGGGTTCGCTACCCTATGGTACGCCTAGATTTTTTATTGAAAGGTCATAAAAGCGATACCAGTCAACGCGGTGATTTTCGCTTTGTCCGTGTCACTTGGGACAAAGCATTGACCCTGTTTAAAGATTCACTTGATGAGGTGCAAACTCAATATGGCCCATCAGGACTGCACGCGGGTCAAACTGGCTGGCGCGCCACTGGACAACTGCATTCGAGTACCAGTCACATGCAACGCGCTGTTGGTATGCACGGTAATTTTGTCAAAAAAATTGGTGACTACTCAACGGGTGCTGGCCAAACTATTTTGCCTTATATTTTAGGTTCTACTGAAGTTTATGCCCAAGGTACTTCATGGCCGTTGATCCTTGAGCAATCTAAAACCATCATTTTGTGGTCAAATGATCCCTATAAAAACCTGCAAGTGGGTTGGAATGCCGAAACCCATGAATCGTTCGCTTATCTAGCGGAGCTTAAAGAAAAAGTAAAACAAGGTAAGATCCGGGTGATCAGTATCGACCCGGTGGTCACTAAAACCCAAAAATACTTAGGCTGTGAGCAACTTTACGTCAACCCACAAACTGACGTTGCGTTAATGCTGGGCATTGCCCATGAAATGATCACCAGTAAGTTACACGATGAAAAATTTATTGAGGGCTACAGCCTAGGTTTCGACAGATTCGTACCTTATATTTTAGGCGAGTCAGATAGCGTAGCTAAAACACCAGAGTGGGCCAGTAAAATTACTGGTGTTAGCCCTGAAATTATACGTGATTTAGCTAAAGTGATGACCAAAGGTCGTACTCAAATCATGATGGGTTGGTGTATTCAACGTCAACAACACGGTGAACAACCTTATTGGATGGCAGCTGTACTTGCCACTATGATTGGCCAAATTGGTTTACCTGGTGGTGGTATCAGCTATGGCCATCATTACTCAAGTATTGGTGTTCCTTCATCGGGCGCAGCTGCACCGGGCGCGTTTCCTCGTAATCTTGATGAAGGCCAAAAGCCATTATTCGACAGTAATGATTTTAAAGGCGCGAGCAGCACCATTCCGATTGCACGTTGGATTGATGCCATTTTAGAACCGGGTAAAACCATCGATGCCAACGGGGCTAAGGTCACTTATCCTGATATTAAGATGATGGTATTTTCAGGTAATAATCCATGGAGTCATCACCAAGATAGAAATAAGATGAAGCAAGCATTTCAAAAGCTTGAATGTGTGGTCACTGTCGACATTAACTGGACAGCAACGTGCCGTTTCTCAGACATCGTTTTACCCGCTTGTACTACATTTGAACGTAATGACATTGACGTTTATGGCAGCTACGCTAACCGTGGTGTTTTAGCGATGCAAAAAATGGTTGAACCATTATTTGATAGCTTGTCTGATTTTGATATCTTTACCCGCTTTGCCAAAATAATGGGTAAAGAGACAGAATATACCCGTGGTATGTCTGAATTTGACTGGATTAAGAAACTTTATAACGACTGTAAAGCCGATAATGCCGGTAAGTTCGATATGCCAAATTTCGACACGTTCTGGAAACAAGGTTATGTACATTTTGGTGAAGGCCAACCTTGGACTCGCCATGCCGACTTTAGGGATGATCCTGAAATGAATCCATTGGGTACACCATCGGGCTTAATTGAAATTTTCAGCCGTAAAATCGCCCAATTCAATTACGATGACTGTCCTGGCCATCCTACTTGGATAGAAAAGTCAGAGCGCAGCCATGGTGGTCCTGGTTCAGATAAATACCCAATGTGGATGCAATCTTGCCACCCAGATAAACGCTTACATTCACAAATGTGTGAGTCGCAGCAATATCGGGAAACCTATACGGTACAAGGTCGTGAACCCGTGTACTTGAATCCTACCGATGCAAAACAGCGCGGCATTAAAGATGGCGATGTTGTTCGTGTGTTTAACGACCGAGGTCAACTGTTAGCGGGTGCAGTGGTATCCGACAGCTTCCCTACTGGGGTTATCCGAATTCATGAAGGGGCTTGGTATGGCCCAGTCGGTAAAGATGGGGCTAAACAAGGCGGTAGTGAAATTGGGGCGTTGTGCAGCTATGGTGACCCTAATACGTTAACGCAAGATATTGGTACATCAAAGCTTGCCCAGGCTTGCTCCGCATACACTTGCTTGGTCGATTTCGAAAAGTATCAAGGTAAGTTACCTGACGTCAGTTCTTTTAATGGCCCAATAGAAACGCAGCTATAACGTGTAAGTATTATCACTGTGCGCCAAGCGATTTAATTCTTGGCGCTTAAGTTAACAGCCATAATAGGGTCAGGAGATAACATAGATGAATGACAAGATATTGTATAACACGCCAATGAACCAGGGTCGTTCGATGGTGTATAAGCTGCTCTCATCACTGTTTGCAAAAGAGCTAGACCAACAGCTATTACAAGAGCTAACGGCAAGTCAGGCTCAGGCATTCTTTGCTCAACTGGCCAGTGACCCGTTATTGAGTCAAGACATTGAAACCATAAACTCAGAGCTTAATTCAACCCTTACCAGCGTCAATACTGATCATGCTTTATTAGAGCTTGCTGCCGATTATTGTGGCCTATTTTTAGTAGGTACAAAGCATAGCGCCAGCCCTTATGCCAGTTTCTATCTTAACGATAATGCAGTTGCCAAGGACGATGTACTCTTATTTGGTGAACAGCATCAGCAAATGCAAACATATCTAAAACAAAACCAATTAACGGTTCAAAGTGAATTTCCTGAACCGTCTGACCATATTGCCGTTATTTTGGCTTATGTCGCTCACCAAGCTTGTGCTTGTGACGATAGCGCTCAGCTCAGCTTTATTAGGCAATATCTCCACGCTTGGTTACCCCGTTTTGTAGATAGGCTTACCTCTGTGGATACTGGTCAGTTTTATTCAGCCATTGCTCACCTCACTCTGGCTTGGGTTGAAAGCGATTGTGAAGGACTAAAAGGTGCTCAGTAACAGGATATCTATCTGACTAAGCGATAATTCATCCATATAAAAACACCGAGCAAGCTCGGTGTTTTTATCTAATCCGTCGAGAAAACCCCGTGATCCGAGCATAGCGAAAGTCGCGGATTAGTTCACAAGTAATGTTTGAACTTAGGATAAATAGAGTGACTGTTATCCACACTGAACTACATTCCAGGACCATGATTTATAACAACTTAGCTGACTAGTTTTAACTCAAGTGCGTTAATAGATGCTTGACACATTTGTTTAAGCAGCTGATATGAACCATCACTAATGCCATCTTTTTCTAATTGTTTGCACAACTGACTCAACTGAATAAAGCCAATACTGGCACTACTGCCTTTAAGAGCGTGTAACGCTTTTGCCCTATCAGCAGGTAAAGCTGCCAGTGCATTGATATGTTGTGTACTACTGACTTTAAATAGCGCCAACATCTCTTTAACAGCTTCTGTACCAAGATATTGTAAGTCTTCATTAATTTGCTTTTCATCGAGTAAAGGCTGATTGTCTTCATTACAAACTGAAAATTTTTGATCTATGGTCGTTTGTGTAAAGCCTTTGTGTTTATCCATCTTAGTTAACTTATTCGTGTTGTCGCTGTTGATTGCTGACTTGTCACTTGCATCACCAATCCAATTGGCTAAAAACTTCATATTAAGCGGTTTGGCTAATACGTCGTCAAAGCCCGCTGCTCGATACTCGTTTATGTCATCATGTTGAATTTGTGCCGTAAAAGCGGCTATGCTGATGTTTTTTTGGGCTGCATTAGCAATATTCTTCAACTCTACCAATAACTCAATTCCTGAGCCATCACCTAATTGAATATCAAGCATAATGCCGTCAAACTGCAACGCACTATCGACGTTAAACAACGCTCTTGCTTGAGTACAACTAGCAGCCAGTACGGAATGATGTCCAAGATGTGCTAAAAACCCTTGGGCCACCATGGAATTGACTTTGTTGTCTTCGATAACGAGTACACATTTAGGATCAACTTTAGGTAATGTTGCACAGATAACCTCATGTTCTTGCTCACAGATGTGCAATGGCAAACTAAAACCAAAGGTGGAACCCTCACCCACTTTACTATTGACCCAAATAGAATCATTGGCAGTATTAACCTCATTCATTAACGAGACTAATTCTTTACAAATTGCGAGCCCGAGTCCTGTGCCTCTGGTTCTGCCTTGATTAGGCTGTGCACCATAGGCGATAAACAATTGATCCATGGCCTTTTTACTTATGCCAACGCCAGTATCTGCCACTTCAAAGGTTAATTGTTTTTCGACCACATTTACCCGTAATGTAACCTCTCCTGCTGGAGTGAATTTAATGGCATTGCCGAGCAAATTAAACAACACTTGGCGCAATTTGGGGCCATCTACCGTTATCCATTTAGGTAAATTACCGCGAACTAAATATAACGAGATACCTGACAATCCCGCACCAGCTAACATGATTGCCATCACTTCATCGAGCAGCTCATTAAGCGCAACAGCCCGTGGTTCGTTAGTTAATTTACCTTGCTCCAAACGGGAAAAGTCCAAAATATCATTAAGTACATTTTGCAGTAAGGTGCCGCTGTATTGCGATAATGCCAACATTTGTTTTTGTGCTGGAGGTAATGGCGAGTGACTCAGTAAAGTCAGGGTGCCTAAAAGACCATTTAGCGGAGTACGGATTTCATGGCTCATGGTCGCTAAAAATAGCGATTTTGCCTTGTTAGCTTGTTCTGCCATCACTCTAGCCGTCGAATGCCCTTTTGCTTCAGCGTCTAGTTGACGGTTGGTTTCAGCCAGTTCGAGTGTACGTGCCTGCACGGTACTTTCAAGTGAGGCTTTATGGGCAAATAATTCTGATGCCGTTTGTTGTAATTCAGATTGCAGTGCTTGATTGTGCGCGGTTTTTTGTTTAAAAGCTTCAATGGCAGAAGCCATCGCGGTGAGTTCATCGTCTCCGTGAGGATCAAGTACTACTTCGGTATTGCCCTGACTTAATTGAGATAATGCTGCAGTTGCTTCACTTAGGCGTAAAGCGATACCTTTATAAATAACTCGATAAACCACCAACAGCATAATGATTAACATCAAAATACCTGTCGCCCACAGTCCTGATTTAGCCCACAGTAATTGCTGTAAAAAATTACTTCGGGCATGTTCTGCCTGTAGCTGTTGTGCTTTCATTGCGCTATCGACTGACTTATTCAGTTGGCCTAATTTATCCGTCAGCGTTAACAGCTGCGCATTTTGTTTCGTTAGCAATTGAGCATATTGCTGCTGCAAACTTAAGCCAACATTCACCTCCCTTAACATTATCAATTGGTGCTCAAGCTCTGTCGCTCTAACCGGATCTCGAATTAAGCCTTTAAGTAATTCTAGAGGCATTAAATCAATTTGCCCACTCGTGCCTGAAGCAGTATAAGGGCTCGGTATTTCATTACCGTTTTGGGAGTTATCGCGAGTAGAATTAATGGTATAAGTCGTTGGAGACAGTACTCGAGCCATATTGTCGAGTACGTTATTTAATCCAAGTTGTTGTTCTGGAGACTGTAATAACTGCCCTACTAACTCAATGTGATGGATCAATCCCAAAGCTCGATTTAAACGTTCACGGACATCCAAGTCTTGTTCTATGATGGAGTCCAAAAGTTGGGCACTTTGTTCAGCACCAACCACTTGAGGGTAAGCTAAACTCAACTTGGCCAGAATGGTTGAATCGACCACAGCTTGTTCTGCTTCAAGTAAAACACTACTCTTACTGGCTGCTTCCGCGAGTGCGCTTCCTTTATTATTCAATTGAGCCGCCAACACTAAACGTTTACCCACTTGGCGGCCGAATACCGATAAGTCATGGATAATTTCACCAGCTAATAGCGCTAATTGCTTATCTTTATCGACACCATGATTTTGTAGATTTAACGAATTGAGTCGTTCAATAGCGGAAAGTAAATTAGTGCTTTCGAGTGACAACTTACGCCCAAGGAAAACGCGTTGTGCCTCTTGTTCCACTCGTTCCAGCGCTTGGGCATTGTCGAGCAAGCCATTAGAAGACTGCATCAATTGCCTTGCAGCCTCAGATGCGGGTAACGCCTCTTCATATAAATATTGGTCAGCAAGCTTTACCCAATAAAGCGAAATGCTGCCAAGGCTAACTAACATTAACAATAACAATCCGAGCAGACAAAATGCCAACATAAGGCGACCCACTAAGCTCTTGCCTGATAGTGATAAAGTGCTCACAGTCATTCCTTAAAATGTTATAATTACAAAAAATCTTAGTGTTCTGTTTAGAAACCTTAATCGAGACAATATAATGCGCCGACTTATTTATTTGCTCATAGCTTGCTTAGGGACAATACCATTACTTGCTGAGGCTACATTAGATTCTAGCTGGACATTACAACAGCGGACGCCATTTAATGCCAAAATTCAAACAGTAAAAGCGATACAATATAATCAACTGACTTCGGCCAAAAAGCCTTGGCAGATCTGTGCCTTAGTACCTCACCTCAAAGATGCTTATTGGATCGGCATTGATTACGGTTTGGTGTCAAAAGCCAGCCAATTAGGCATTAATTTAGAATTATTTGAAGCCGGCAGTTATTACAGAAAAGAGCAACAACTAAAACAACTTGAATACTGCCTTAATCAGCCGTTCGATGCCATCTTACTCGGTGCCGTGGCCCCTAATTTACTTGATAACTATCCGGGACAGATTAATAAACCCATCATAGCGTTAGTGAATAGACTCGATAACCCCATGATAACGACTCGTGTAGGCGTTAATTGGTATCAAATGGGCTGGGAAGCTGGCCACTTTATTGCTAAAGCTGTTAAAAAAATACCGCCATCATCTCCAGTAACACTCGCACTACTAACTGGTCCAGAAAGTGTTGGTGGCAGCGATTGGGTTGAGCTCGGTATTCAAGATGCTATTGCCAATAGTCATATTGAGATTACATCAATTCGCCATACCGATAATAATCGTGACCTTTATCGTGACCAACTTCATAATCTGCTTAATGATCATATTCCTAGCTATATTATAGGCAGTGCTGTTGCTATCGAAGCAGCAATTGGAACATTGCAACATAAACAATTAACTGGCCAAGTAAAGCTTGTGAGCAGTTATCTATCGCCAGCGACATTGCGAGGACTGCATCGTAATAAAGTCGCTTTCAGCAGTGATGATCAAGTGGTGTTACAAGGTAAGTTGGCAATAGACATCATGGTAAAACTACTTGAGGGAGCACAATCATTTGGTGATATTGGCCCACAAATACAGGCGTTAGAACAAGGAAAGGTGCAACTCGATATGTTTAATAACAGCTTAGCCCCTGCAAGTTTTTACCCTATTTACCGCGTGACGCCAAAAACTAATCTTTAATCTTTGTCGCAAACAAATAGCCTTCGCCATGAACCGTTACAAACAGGTCAGCCTGTAGCTTGTTTCGTAATCGACGAATAATGACATCAATGGTTCTATCATTTACATCTTCATTACGGTGGCTTGTTTGCTGCATTAGTCGCTCACGAGATAGTACTTGCTGCGGATGCAATGCAAAGGCGGTAAGTAATTCGAACTCTGCTTTAGTCAGCTTTATCACCTCGTCACCACGACTCAGTTTTCGGCTGTTTAACTCAAGAATATATTTATCGAACGCAATGATATCGTCACACTGTTCAAATTGTTCTACAACGTCTTGCTGTGCTTTTTTAACTAATGAAATTCGCCACAACAAATTTTTAACTCTTACTAATAGTTCTCTTAATTCAAATGGCTTAGTCACATAATCATCAGCGCCCATTTCAAGACCAACGATTTTATCAATGGTTTCATCACGACCTGTGACTAAAATAATGCCAACGTCCGAACGACTTCTCAGTTCACGTGCCAAGCTCAAACCATCGGTACCGGGTAAGTTAATATCTAACATCACCAAATCGATATGTTGATTTGTAAACTGTTGCCACATCTGTTCGCCGTCTCCAGCTTCAAGCACCCGATAACCTTCACGCTCAAAATAACCTTTTAATCGAGCTCGGATCACTGCTTCATCGTCAACGACGAGTACTGTATTTGTTAAACCAGGATGTGCCATCGTCCAATCCAGATAGTGTTGCTAATAATGGTCGTTATTATTCATAACTTTTCATATTTTCCTATAAAGATATACAAGGAATGAGTGGCAGCTAGCAAAATTGGTTTATAAAAAAGGACCTAGATCACATAATGGGGATATGTAAAACAAGATCCAATTATATTTGTCGTTTAGCAATAAAAGACGTTATGTTTTTATATTAGAAACTTTTGCTGATGCCGACAACCACTCGGTCATCAAAGATTTTTGTTTGAGTGCCATAGACCTTATGATCGCTATCCATGGTACTTCCATGATAACGAACATCAAAATTGAGGCCGGCATAGGCTTTACTCACTCCCAAATTCCAGTGTCCCCAACCTTCTGCTCCATTACCATCTAAATCTTGGTAGCCGATACTTGCTGAAACATGTAAACCATTGTCAAACTGATAGCTCGGATGAACGGCATAGTTAACACCTTGCCAGCCCTCTACGCCAAACCAATCGTCGATTGTTGGAGTCACTTCTAATTGCACATTTGCATGACCAAATTGTTTACCGACTTTTATCCACAGTTCGGTATAATTTGAATATGAGGCACCTGGATACAGGTAAGAAAAAACCATAACGTCGTAACTGATACCACTATCGCCAAACTCACCTGCTTTACCTATATAAGGTGCAGTAACAATTTCTAAATTTGGGTCTGCAAATTTGATATTGGAAGCAAATACACCGGCATACCAGCCCAGATCATTACTCCACCCTAGAGTACCTTGTACCACTGGTACTTCTGCATCCATCGTTTCTGATTCGCCGCGGAAAACATAATCTGAAGCAAAGGTTAATTTACCAGTTATGGCTCCATCGAAGACATTATCATCTGCAGCATTGGCAAAAGAGGTAGCCGATAAGATTAGACTGCCTAACAAAATTGACTGAGCTAGTTGAGTTTTTCTAATGTTCATATTCATTACCCTAAAATATATGTTCTTGTTGATAGGGTGACTATATTCAAAACTTATGAATGGCTGTTGAGTGGGTTATGAACTGATGGGAAACAAATATGAAAAAATATGAACACTAAGATTTAACATCACTCAAGCCTTGTGGGTAACTCTATTAAACGATCTGTATAATCAAAAGTGTCCAGATGGCAAAGCTGGATTTCGATGTGCTTCACAAGGTTAAATCGATAAATACTCACATTTATGTAACGCTCAACTTTTACAACATTTGAGCTATTGTGCTTATCAGTTTTTAAACAACAGGGTTACAATTGAGTCTGCTGTTGCTGGAAGGGCTGTTGATAAAACTGCAGGGTTTTGCCTACCGTCAACTTGTCTTTGTCCGTCATTTTGTTCCAAGCGATAATTTGTTCAACACTGACCTTATACACTTTGGCAATACTCCAAAGAGTATCGCCATATTTTACCGTGTGATCGCTCCGAACTGCTGGCTGATTAGATGTGGTGATGGTCCTTGGTTGTTTGTTTGGTGCAGCTTGCTTTTTGCTTGATACTTGAGCTGTGTTTGTTGAAGCGAGTTCGACCTCTGGTGTCATGCCCGATACGCCTTGTGGCATATACAAAAATTGACCCGCAACGATCTTATCGCCATTAATGTCATTCATCGCTTTTATTTCAGACACCGTTGTAAGGTGATGTTTTGCAATGACACTAATATTATCGCCAGATCTAATCTGATATTTAAACCATTTCACTCTAGCGCTAATATCAGTATCCGCAAGAGCTTGTTTAAACTCACTGACTTTACTCACTGGTACTATCAATTGATGCGGTCCATCGGGTGATGTTGCCCAGCGATTAAACCCTGGATTCAATTTTTGTAACCGAGCAATGGATATATTGGCTAGATCGGCAGCAACTGCGATGTCAATTTGGCTACCGACATCAATTACTTCAACTAGTGGTTTATTAGGAATGGATTTAAGACTGATGCCGTAGCTTTCAGAATGTTTAATCACGTCTGCTATTGCCAGCAATTGTGGTACATATTGCCGAGTTTCTTTAGGTAAGGGTAAAGACCAAAAGTCGGTGCTTAGCCCTCTGGCTTCATTATATCTAATCGCCTCACGCAAGCGCCCTTCACCGGCGTTGTATGCAGCTAATGCATATAACCAGTTGTCAGTTTTTTTATACAGGTATTCGAGCATATCTAATGCAGCGGTAGTTGCAGCAGGCACATCCCTTCTGCCGTCATACCACCAATTCATCTCTAGGCCAAAATGGCTGGCCATTGGGGAGGTAAATTGCCACAGGCCTGATGCGTCGGCACTGGAATAAGCGAAAGGATTAAATGAACTTTCTACCATAGGGAGTAAGGCGAGTTCGATGGGTAAATCTCGATGTTCAAACTCTTGGACGATTAAATATAAAAACGGCTTGGCGCGCTGAGATATCTGCTCAAGATGCTGTGGGTTATTAATATACCAATCACGGTATTGGTTAACTAATTGTTGGTCTGGAATGGGCATGTCCATTGAATAACGAATGCGTTCCCACACATCACCGCTGTCTTGATAATTGCGCCGAGCTAACAATTTGGGAACTTTCAATGATGTTAGTTTATTCACACCATTAAGACTTTTTTCTGCTTCGGCGTCTTCTACAGCAACAGTTTGGCAACCACTCAACAGGATAAAACCTGTCGCAATAAGGAAGATTGATGCTCTCAATTAAAGGTGTTCCTCAGTGATTACGCTGCTTTGTTAGTGTTATAGCGCGAGTTATTTCAGAAAAAGTTGTACATTGTAATTTAGTTTTATTTTTCTATCCATCTGTTTTAAAGCGTCTGTTTGATCAACTCATGGTGCTAACTTCTTTTATTAAGCCGTTATTAGACAACGCTAGCCTACTTCACGCCCTTTTAGGGATATATAGGTATAGCAGTGTTCATTGTGTATACTTCAACCGTGGTGTTAACATTGTTGTAACTATTGGGATCCAATCAGGTTTACCCACATAAGAGATTATGCTCTTTTGTTGTGACTCATAACGAGCAGGTTAACAATTTGCTTTTACCTTAACAAATTGTGCTCAGGCTATTAAAAAGTTTATTCTGATTTTCAGAGTGTCGGTATTTTACTTTTATCCGTTAAACATCTACTGTTTAGCCAATAAATCCAGCAGGTAGTCATTATTGGTCACCTGATAAAAATGGAAAAATTATGTCTCATTCAAATGCTGTTCTTGTTAAAAATAATGTTAAATTAATCGGTAATGGTAGCAAAACCTTAGTTCTCGCACATGGGTTTGGTTGCGATCAAAATATGTGGCGTTTTTTAACCCCAGAACTGATGAAGCACTTTACTATTGTTCTATTTGATTATGTTGGTTCAGGTGCTTCCGATATCTCTCAATATAGTAAAAAACGTTATGGTCAACTTGAAGGATATGCAGAAGACATCATCGAAATATGTGATGCTTTACATTTATCTGACGCCATTTTTATAGGACATTCCGTTAGTAGTATCATTGGTGCGATTGCTGCAATTCAAAAACCTAAATTATTTTCTAAGTTGGTAATGGTGTGTCCTTCACCCTGTTTTTTAAACTTCCCTCCTGATTACTTTGGCGGATTTGATAAGGAAGACTTACTCGAATTGTTAAATCTAATGGACAAAAATTATATTGGCTGGGCAAATTATTTAGCCCCGTTAGTAATGGGAACAACCAATTCGGATGAACTTATTGGTGAGTTATCAGGCAGCTTTTGTTCTACCGACCCTGTTATAGCGAAGAGCTTTGCTGAAGCGACTTTTTTATCTGATTACCGTTACCTGCTAAAAGAGATTACACAACCGTGTTTAATTTTACAAAGTGAAAATGATGCCCTGGCAGCAACATCTGTTGGTGAGTTTATTGCTAGCGAAATAGCCCATAGTGAACTTAACATTATCGCTGCCCATGGCCATTGTCTGCATATGACTCACCCTGAAGCAATCTTAAAATCGATAATGAAATTCGCTAAATGATCACCACGCTAAAGAGTAAACTCAACAGTCATACAGCATTCGATTACTCTCCGGATAATTTTCAGTGCGGTGCTTTAGTCACCAATGCATCAAACATTATTATTTATGTAAACACATACTTTACCGACGAACTATTGTGGAAGCCGGGGCAACTTATTGGCAAAAATGCTGATATCATTTTCACCCAATCTTCCAGAATATTTTTTCAAAGTTATTTAATTCCAACACTTTTACACGAACAAATTTGTGAAGAAATGCAGCTGATTATTTTTAATGCTGAAGGCTTACGAATTCCGATAACGGTAAATGCTCGTTTAAGCGATGACGGCTGTATTTATTGGAGTTTTTTCAATGCCTCCAAAAGAGACCAACTTTATGATGAGTTAATAAAAACAAGAGAAAAACTTGAGGAGCAAGCTGAAAAATTAAAATTGCTTGCTTCAACTGACGAGTTAACACAGTTATTAAATAGAAGAGAAATGAAATATCGTAGTACGTTAGCACTTGAACAAGCGACTCGATCGGAACAATCTGTTGGTTTATTACTGTTAGATATCGATCATTTTAAAATTATTAATGACAGCTTTGGTCATTTAGAAGGCGATCGAGTACTGAAAGAGCTCGGGCATATTTTGAAGAATTTTTGTAGACAAACCGATCTTGTCTCTCGCTTTGGCGGCGAAGAATTTTTGATATTGCTACCCGATACGAACAAAAGTGATACTTTATTATTTTGTAACAGACTCCAAGACAGCATCTCGCAAATTAAAGTGGGTGACGACGCACTAACTGTCAGTATTGGGGTCAGCATTTGTGATGATAAAAGACAATTTACAGATTTATTTACTCAAGCGGATAAAGCTATGTATAAAGCAAAAGCACTTGGAAGAAATAGAACTGAAATTTATTGTTTGGATTAAGCCTGTTAGTTTTGCTACAAAACCAGTAACACCCTACTTAAAAAGCGTTCGTCACACTATCCCAACAATTTCAAGTTTGCCCGCTCAGCGCACAGCAACGTAATAACGAAGTAATGTAATAATCTAATAACGTTGCTCTTTATCGATTGCGATTTTTCTGCCTCTCATTGTTTATTGGGTTCATTACTCACTAGTCCACATGTTCTGTCATTTGGGATGTGATCTTCATCATCGGATTTCGATTTTATCAATGCCAACGTTGACTATTTTCACTGTTTAAACCTCCTACCTTTCAGTAGATTAGTTGTTATCAAGCATTCATCTATAAAAAGTGAGTTTCATCATGACATTACAAGATAACATTGAGAAAATTGTCACCCACCCTCACCTTTCTCCAAAGCAAAAATCGAATTATTTAGCATTAGAAGCTGAAAACAGTCTGCCTTATGTGGCGGTGTCTGAACGGTTAAATAATGCCATGAAACAAGGTATTATCTGCGATATGTTTGAAGGTCATGCGCCATTTAAACCGCGTTATGTGTTGCCAGATTATGCCAAATACCTGCAGCAAGGATCTGAGTATTTGGAGCTGTCGCCCGCCGAAGACTTTGATGACGCCTTAAATGCATTAACCATTCTTTATTTTCATGTGCCATCGGTGACGAATATCCCAGTTTACTTAGGCCAATTAGATACGTTATTAATGCCTTTTACACAGGGGCTTGATGCTGAAGCCATCTATCGTAAGCTCAAGCGGTTTTGGATATTACTCGACCGCACGTTACCCGATGCGTTTATGCATGTGAATATTGGCCCAACTGATAACATTATTTGCCGAACCATTTTGCGTATAGATGCAGAATTACAACAAATTGCCCCCAATCTAACCTTCATGTATGACCCTGCCGTAACGCCAGATGATTTATTATTTCAGGCCACCAGCAATATTTGTCAATGCGGTAAACCTCATATTGCCAACTATCCGCTACATGCCGACGCCTTCGATGCTCGTGGTTTTGGGATTGTAAGTTGTTATAACGCATTACCGTTAGCTGGCGGAGCCAATACCTTGGTGCGCGTTAACCTCAAAGAAGTCGCTCTAAACGCTAACAGTATTGATGATTTTTTTGCCCAAACGCTGCCATATTACAGCCAACTCGCATTTGAGCTTATTGAAGCTCGTTCGGCATTTTTACACCAACAATCTCATTTCTTTGACAGTTTTTTAGTTAAGGAACAGTTGATCGATGAATCTCGCTTTGCACCTATGTTCGGTATTTATGGTATGGCTGAAGCGGTCAATATTTTACAAGCCTTACTACCTAATGCTGCTGAGATTACAACTACCAATGTCGCAAGCAAACCCAATACAGGCTACGGCCATAACCCAGATGCAAATGAACTTGGACTCAGAGTATCTGCAGCTTTAGACAACATAGTAAAGTCGACACTGGTCACTTATGGTTATAACGGTCGCGCCTTATTGCATTCTCAAAGTGGCATTAGTTTGGATAAAAATGTCACCCCTGGCGTGCGTATTCCCTATGGCTCAGAACCAGACCCTATTAGTCATATTCAAGCACTAGCTAAACATCATCAATATTATACTGCCGGAATAAGCGATATTTTAACCATAGATGAAACCGTTAAAGCTAATCCTCAAGCGATGTTCCAACTCTGTAAAGGCGCTCTTAGTTCAGGTTTTAGAGAGTTTAGTGCCAATGTTGCTAATAACGATTTAGTCCGTGTTACTGGTTATATGGTTAAACGCTCGGACATTGAAACTTTTAAGCAATGCGGTTCACGCACCAACACCACAGGACTAGCTGCTGAAGCCGCAATCAATACGGGGATATTTCAACGTCAAGCTCGGGTAATTGCTCACGAACAAGCTCCTTTTATTCATGAGTAAACATGCCGTTGTCAGTCAAATACTGCCATTTTCCTGTGTCGACGGGCCTGGCAGTCGTTTGGTGATATTTTTGCAAGGCTGCAACTATCAATGCAAAAATTGTCATAATCCTCACACGATCAGTTTGTGTGATGCTTGTGGTGACTGCATTGATAGCTGCCCTGAACAGGCGTTGAGTCTTATTCATTCACAAGCTTTGCCGTTACCCCAAATGCGGTCACAAGAAATGTCGTTACATGGAGATCCAATACCAGTTAATCATTCACCATGTAGTTCGCCATGTAGTTCTCCAAGTAAGCCCCATATTGTCTGGGACAGCACCAAATGCAGCCAATGCGATACTTGCCTTGCGGTATGCCCTAGACAATCGACGCCTAAAACGTCTCATTACACCGTTGAGCAAATGCTAGAGGTTATCTACGGACAACGTCATTTTATCAATGGCATTACACTCAGTGGCGGCGAAGCGAGCTTACAATTGCCTTTTATTATTGAGCTTTTTAGTGCGATAAAGTCCTCAGAACATTTATCGCATCTAAGTTGTATGCTCGACACCAATGGCAGCTTGAGCTCAACAGGTTGGCATAAGCTACTGCCATTTTTAGATGGCGCAATGGTTGATTTAAAAGCATGGCAACAAGATACCCATCATTACATCACAGGGCGTGATAACCAGCCGGTATTTACGTCAATCGAGTTACTGACTCAGCACAATAAATTGTATGAAGTAAGACTGTTACACATTCCCGGCATCACGGATTATGAGCATGATGTTGACGCCCTGGTCGGGTATTTATCCAACCTCCCCACAGAGACTCGGGTGAAGTTAAATGCGTTTCATCATCATGGTGTTAAAGGCATAGGCTCTACATGGCCACAATGTACTCAAGCGGATATAGCGCGTTTAGCAAATCAACTTACTCAGCGAGGAGTAACCAATATCGTCTTACCGTCGCTGTACATCTAATCTCTGTATTTAGCACCTATATTTAGCGTCTATAAGTAACGTCTATATGTAACTGAGGTTGAATAAATGACTAAGAAGGGTTTTCTTGGATTTAATGCCGAATCAATCCAATGATAAAGTACCATTTAATCAATACATAAAATCACTACATAAAATCGTATTGGTGCGGTTAACGACTGCAAAGCAATATTTGTTCATACAGCCAACGATGAGCAGGATCGTTCATACTTTGCCGATGCCACACAAGGCTATAAGCAACTTTGCCATAATCGATCGGTAACGGTTTGATCAGTAATCCTTTGGCTTGCTTGGCTATTGAGGCCCAGTGGCGCGAACAGGTAAATAGCAGTTCACTGTGATGGCACATTAACGCTGCGCTGCCAAAGTCAGGTACCGAAATCGGTATCGCCCGTTTCTTTGATTGCTGTGCTAGTAAAATATCAAAAAACGGTGTGCTCAAATCAGTATCAGTTATGCCGATATGGCTGAAATTTAAGTAGTCATCAAGGCTAATAGTCTGCTGTAACGCCAGTGGATGGCTAGCACTCATTAGGCAGACCATTTCATCGTTGATTAAGGTTTCCCAGACTAAGTCTTCATCGATATTGGTTGGTTGGCTTAAGTCATGTGGCAAAAGAATAAAATCCAACGAGCCCTTTACTAAGCCGTCAAAGCCGATGTTGTCTTTATTGTAAATATCGATATGGATATTGGGCGCTAAGTTGAGAATATGTGCCGTTAATGTGGCGGCTAACAACTCAAATGTACTTTCGCGCATCGCCAGCGAAAAGCTACCTTGATAATGTTGTGGCTTGAACACATCCTGGTTCATGATCTGATTCATATCATTAATCATCTGCTTAACACTTGGGCCTAGTCGTCGTGCTAATGCAGTGGCGATGAGTGAATTGCCATGACGATAGAATAATTCATCATGCAAACTTTCTCTTAGCTGACTTAAGGTTTTACTCACCGACGATGGGCTTAGACATAACCGTTCAGCACAGGCTGTGACACTGAGGGTTTCAAGCATCACATGCAAAGTGATCAAGTGTTTCATACTGATACGTGAAAGCTTGGCCAATTCCATTGCGATTTACTCTTTATAAGTCATGTATTTGTTTACGAAAATATAAACCTAAATCACTTTGCGGTATACGCTTCACAAGCATAATCAAGACCCGCTTCACATTGCTAACGGTTAAATATAATTTCTTCCGAAATCAGCTCTATTTTTTAATCCATATAATGTGGCTTTATGCACAGACTTGTTGATTACACGCTCAAAAACCTTACTAGTAACACCAATATTGCTTAGTCGGTTTAGTGATTGTGACAGTTAACGTGGTCATTTTTGTCTTTTGCGCCATTTATGACACGGTTAAAACATGACTTATAGTGTGGCTAATGTAAATAATCATCTAGCAACTAATCACGCCTTAAACTTTTACACATAAAATCAAACACTTATGATTACTTATGTTGTTTGCTATCATCTAACCGATATTGGCCTAGCTATTGCTATTACTAAGTATGCTTGCAATCTATTTTACAGATTAACGCTAACTTAACTTAATCATTATTGGAGTAATAACATGACTGACTCTATTGTTTCTTTCCCGCAATTAAACCGCCCAGCCCCTGCGTTTAATGCAAAAACAACACATGGCATGCGTTCACTTACAGATTATAAAGGCAAGTGGCTAGTGTTGTTCTCTCATCCTGCAGATTTTACCCCTGTTTGTACTACTGAGTTTATTGGGTTTGCTAAACGAGCTGAAGAATTTGCTCACATCAACACAGAATTATTAGGTTTATCCATCGACAGTGTTCATTCTCACATCGCTTGGGTACGTAACATTGAAGAAAACTTTGGCGTTGACATTACCTTCCCGATTATTTCCGACTTATCAATGGAAGTGGCTAAAGCTTACGGCATGATCCAACCTGGTGCGAGCGACACATCTGCCGTTCGCGCAACCTTTATTATCGATCCCGAAGGTGTGTTACGTGCCATGGTGTATTACCCAATGAGTAATGGTCGTTCTATAGATGAATTTGTTCGATTAGTAAAAGCGCTGCAAACCAGTGATGCAAATGGCATTGCGACTCCAGAAAACTGGCAACCTGGCGATGACGTTATAGTGCCACCGCCAGCAACTACTGCTGACGCTAAAGTACGATTATCCCAAGGCTACGATTACGTAGATTGGTATTTCAGTAAGAAGTCTCTTTAACACGTGGCAAGCTCAGGGACGCTTAGTCCCTGTGCACTATTTAACAGGAGCTTGTGATGATTTCAACATTTAGTGTCCATGAATTTTTAGATGAAGACAGTGAAACGTTCACTTATGTCGTTGCTGATAATACAACATCGTTTGCTGTCATTATTGACCCTGTTTTAGATTTTGATTATAAATCAGGTCGAACAGACACACGAAATGCTAATCGGGTTTTACATTGGATTGAACGTCAAGAGTTAACCGTAAAATGGATACTTGAAACCCATGCTCATGCCGATCATTTATCTGCAGCCAGTTATTTACGTGACAAAATTGGTGGCCAAATTGGTATTGGCGAGCACATCACCAAAGTACAACAGACCTTTAAAAAAGTTTTTAACCTAGACGCTAGCTTCTTGCCTAACGGCAGCCAATTTGACCATCTATTTAAACATAATGAGCTGTTACAAGTCGGTAATATGACCATTCGTGTTATGCACACACCGGGTCACACTCCGGCTGATCTTGCTTATATTATTAATGAGCAGGCCGCCTTTGTTGGAGACACCATTTTTATGCCCGACGTGGGTACCGCCAGATGCGATTTCCCTGGCGGGGATGCCAATACTTTGTACGATTCAATTCAAACATTATTTACCCTACCAGAAAGCACTGATCTCTATGTGTGTCATGACTACCCTACTGAAGGGCGCGGACATCAATTTAAAACTCAAGTCATCCAACAGAAACAGCACAATATCCATGTGAATGACACAATGACCAAATCTGCTTTTGTGACGCTTCGTCAACAACGAGACGCCACATTGCCCATGCCCAGGCTGATATTGCCCGCGATTCAAATCAATATTCGCGCGGGGCAAATGCCTGCACCTGAAGACAACGGCACTGTGTATTTAAAAATCCCGATTAACCTGCTTTAAGTTTAAGAGTAATCATGATGATACAAGCAATCATTGGCGCATTATTAATTGGTTTAGTGCTGAGTGTATTAGGGTCTGGTGGCTCCATTCTTACTGTTCCGGTGTTGCTTTACCTTATTGGAATGCAACCCCAATTAGCTATCGCTTCGTCATTGTGCATTGTGGGTGCCATCAGTTTAATCAGCAGTATGGGCTTTATTAAGCATAAAAAGGTCTCTTGGCCTCATGTGCTTTTGTTTGGTTTACCGGGCATGGCAGGCACCTATTTAGGCGCATGGTTAAGCAGCTTTTTTAGTAGCGACATACAACTCACTGTGTTTGTCATTTTGATGCTCATTGGCGCGGTGATGATGTGGCGAAATCAATCTAGCCGCTACCAAGCTGGCAAACTGAATATTGCTAAAATCTTGTCGCAAGGATTAGCGGTTGGTGTTGTCACCGGTTTTGTGGGTGTAGGTGGTGGTTTTTTAATTGTGCCTGCACTGGTGTTACTTGGCGGCATTGAAATGTCGCTGGCGATTGGTACCAGCTTACTGATTATTTCAATGAACTCACTGGTCGGTTTTGCTAAATATTACTCATTACTTTCAAGTAAAGGGTTTGAGTTCGATTGGTCGATTATTGCCATCATGATTGCTGGCGGACTTGTCGGCAGTATTGCCGGCCAATGGATAAACCAATATTTACCCAAAGCGGTTTTACAAAAAATATTTGCCGTTTTTTTAGTGCTAATGGCGCTATTCATTGTAACTAAATCCATTATTTGACATCACGAGGTACACATGAAAACTGCCCAGGAATACATAAGTGAGATTAAAACCCACATTATTGAAGTGAGTACCCAAGAATTGCTGACGGCAATGCTTAACCCTGATGTGATCATTATCGATGTTCGTGAGCATGATGAGTTTACGACGGGCCATATAGAAGGCGCAGTGAATTTTCCTCGTGGCGTATTAGAGATGAAAATACACGAACATCCTTTAGTCAGTCATCACTGTGAGTGGGTATTGGCATTAAATGAATTAGCTGATAAAGACATATACCTTATTTGTCGAACCGGTGGCCGTTCTGCACTGGCTGCTGCATCATTACAGGATATGGGCTTTAGCAAACCTATGTCTGTCGCCGGTGGCATGATGCAATGGCAACAAGATGGCTTTCCATTGGTGCCTCATAAGAAATAAATTAACTTAACATGAGTCAGCGTTATGTGGCTCATGGCTTATTATTTACTGATGGCTGCGGTTAATGGCTAACGGTATTAATTGTTAACGGTGCTAATTGCTAACAGTGCTAATGGCTGATTGTGTATTCACTTTTAGAGTTGGTTAAGCGGGATTTTAAGATAGTAGTTATCCCTACCTTCAGCTATTGGCATATTACCCGCACGAATATTAATTTGAATTGCGGCTAATAATAGTTGTTGTATCTCAGAGCCAATATGGCGTTGTTGATGCCGTTTAATAAACTCTGCTAGAGTGACTTTCCCCCCTACCACACTGTTATAGCGTTTTTGCGCAATCACCGATGTTTCTAACCCATTATCTGCACGTTTTTGTGCATGTGGATCATGGCCAACAAACACCCTAGTGCAATTTGGTAATGCCAATATTCGTTGAATTGAATGGTACAAGGTTATTGCGCTGCTATTAGGGAAATCAGCATTAACGGTGCCTAACTCCGGCGTAGACAAAGTGTCGCCTACAAACACAGCATCTTCAATAAGATAACTCACGCAGATTGGTGTATGACCCGGTGTATGCATAATGTGAATATCTAAATGCCCCAGTTTAATGAGTTCTTCATCCACAAATAATTGTTCAAATTGCTCGCCATTACATTTAAAACTATCATCAAGATTCAGTAATCGCTTAAAGGTATGTTGAACTTTGGTGATGTGCTCGCCAATTCCGGTCATCCCTCCGCGTTTTTTCTTGATATAACAGGCCGCAGAAATATGGTCGCTGTGGGCATGGGTTTCTAAAATCCATTCAACTTCAAATCCATGTTCATCGATATGCTCAATGATGCTATCAGCAAAACTCGTGCTTATGGTGCCAGACGCCATGTCAAAATCTAAAACAGGATCAATAATCGCACATTGACGGGTAGCAATATCTGTCACCACGTACGTAATCGTATGGCTAGCTTGATGATAAAAAGGATCGATACGGATTCTACTCATGACACATTAACTCCCAACACAATACACAGGTATTTGTCAGATAAAGCCTCAGATTAATATTGGTAATATTATCAACATCATTGAGTCAATGACTGAGGAGGGTTAATCACTACAGCATGATGTTAAATTAAACCATCAATGTAAACTGCGGATTAAGTCGCAACAAACAGCGAATTAATAAGCATTATTTGATTTAAGCTCCGAAGAATAAGGCTTAATGATAAAGCCCTATTCACGCGGTGGTCTGCTAGTGTTCATTTTCGGCTATGGCTTAGCGGTAACCGATGATGCAGGTGTTTCGATATCTTTTTTCAGTGAAAATGCGCCACGAATATCACCAAGGGCAAAGTTAACCGCTTTATCATCTGGATAGGTTTTGCTAAGCAATGCACTCACTTGCGGTTCAATATTACTTCCATGGCAACCTAAACATAATTGTTGCGCTGGTATGGCCTTCATATAACGAAACTGAGTGTTGCCATCATTGACGATAAACTCACTCGCCACGATTGGCTTATCTGCAGGTTGTTGTCCGGAGGCATTCACCAGCTCAAATTGCTGTAATTGCGATAACTCCCATTCATCTGGCGTATTGTCTGAATTACGCACACGCAAACTTGTTCGAGTCAGTGTCCAGCCCTCTTTCGAGTTTTCAGCGGCAATGGCTGGTGCAACCGATTTACACACCGACACCGCATTGATTAAGCCACCTTGTTTAATTGCGGCCTGTAACTGACCTTTTAACGCTTGGCTAAATTCGGCAATACGTTGATTAGCCTGTTGCTCAAGCACCTGCTGTTGCGTGAGTGATTCAGCATGGCAAAGGCTGCTCATGCCAGCAATCACTAATAACGCACTGATGTTACGTGCATTTAAAACCGTTTTTTTGTGCTTTGATGTTAATTTCATTATTTGTCATCCTCGTCTTCAAGTCGGGCAATTCCCATTAACTTCAGGGCATAATTTTCGTACATGGGTTCACTACTGCCAGTGCATCGTTCGGTCGTAAGCGCTATAACACAATCAATACAAAGCTTGTGCCATATCACGCTAGTAAGGTTTAATCGCTCAAAATCATTAGCTTAAACAATATTGAAATTAACAGGATACCCATGCTAGGTTGTTGAGTGACAAATGAGTGACAAATGAGTGACAAATATGACACCGTAATGACATTTATCGTGCTATTAATGTCATTATAAAGGTTGGCCGATTAATATAAATTGCAAGCGAGAGTAACCAATGAACAACACCACCGTTGTACAATCTATGATAAACGCCATTGATAAACCGGCGATTTTTATTACTCCCGATTATGTGATCCATGCGGTTAACCAAGCCTATAGAGAAACCTATGATGCCGACGTCATTTTAGGCCAAAGTAAATGCCATCAAATATCTCATCACAGTGACCAATCTTGCGATAAACACGGTGAGGAATGCCCGTTATTACAATGCCAGAGTACTAACCGAGCTGCCAGTGCAGTGCATATTCACAGCACGGTGCAAGGTAAGTCTTACTGCGACATTTTAATGAAACCCATAAAAGATAACAGTGGCATGGTATTGGGGTTCCTAGAGATTTTAGATGCTATAGATTACGCATCGACGGAATCAAAAAAAGGCACTATGGTCGGTCAGTCAGCGCCATTTAAGCTGATGCTCAACAGGATTAATCGAGCATCTCAATCCAATATAGCGGTACTGTTACAAGGTGAAACTGGTTCAGGTAAAGAATTAGTCGCTAAAGCGGTACATCAGGCCAGCAACCGAAATGATAAACCATTTGTGGTGATTGAATGTACTGGGCTGAGTGAAAACCTGTTCGAAAGTGAGCTGTTCGGTTATGAAAAAGGTGCATTTACAGGGGCGACAAGCAGTAAAAAAGGCTTGATTGAAATAGCGCACGGTGGAACGGTGTTTTTTGATGAAATTGGCGATGTACCGATGAACATGCAAGTGAAGTTACTCAGGTTACTTGAAACCCAGTGTTATCGTGCCGTCGGCGGATTAAAACAGAAACGTTCTGACTTTAGGCTAGTCAGTGCCAGCCATAAGAATTTACTCGATTTAGTTGAAAAAGGTGAATTTAGGCGCGACCTGTATTACCGCATTGCAGGATTTCCGATTTACTTACCCTCGTTACGTGAGCGCTATGATGACATTCCAACGCTGGTGAATCACTTTATTAAATATTCTGATTACAAACATAAAAAGTTTTCGAGCAATGCATTAACTCTTTTGAGTCGTTATGCATTTCCGGGAAATATTCGCGAATTGAAAAATATTATTGAGCAATCGGCACTTATCGCCAATGAGGATGTTATACACAGCAGTGATTTGCCTGAAAGCGTTCAACTTAGTCGCACATCTACGGATGAAAAAATTGCTGTAAAACTTAACACCGAACTGATGACGTTAGATGACATGGAATGTGCGTACCTTTCGCAGGTATGTGAGCAATATGCAGGATCGCCAGCCGAACTAGCGCTCACGCTTAATATCAGTGTGCGTACCTTATATCGAAAATTACAACGCTATGGTTTAAAGCTTAGCTAGCCACCACAACGCTGTGACAAAACATGCCTAGTGATCATTAATGAGCAATTAGTGGATGTTTTTTATTACAGCAACGTTTCATTGTAGCTGTTTCATTCGCCAATTCAGATTTAGACTCGCAGCAACGTTTATGTACCCCCGAGTCAGATTGGTTATGACAGTCTTCTTCACCATGAGCGTGTTGATGATCATGTTCATGGTTACAGCAACCACCATTGGCTTTCTTAGCAATATTATTGATTGATGGTCGCCCCTGACTTGCCTCGGTAAATGGCTCACAGTCCGCTAAATGACCACTAGCAAAATACTCTATTGCTGTGCGACCATTTTTTGCGTGAAATACACTCAACTGTTGGCTTAATAACTTAGATAAAAGCTGTTGGCCAATGTTGCGTACGATGACGCGATCCGCTCCATTTGCCAGTATCATACTGACCAATTGTTGTTTACCTTCACATCCTTCTGTTAATGCTGGGTTTGCAAAGCGCCCTTTTACTTGGCCTTGCTCATCAATGAATAGCATCTCATCGGCACGGCTAAAGTGGTTGGCAATATGTTGGTCTTTCATAGGTATGGCAGTAATCATCATGTCTCCTCATGTGCATTTTTAACAAATCGATTAAACGCAGTTGTTCCAACTTGGTTTATCGACATGCCACTGGGCTTAAAACAGCTTTTGCCGAGAGCGTCCTAGAATCTTCGTTTATTTTTGGAGGCTTGACATTATCTGCTTAAATTAATCGAATAATAGTAATTGGCATATGCAATATATACTCTTATTATTAGCATATGCCAATAATAATTTCGATTCTGGTTTGAGTTTTGTGACGCGTGACATTATTTATGATGACAAGTATTTTACCTGTCATAAGGCGTGCGAGGATTAAACAAAACGATGAAGGATGGTGAATGGATTGACTTAAAAAAGAGGAAATCCTTTTCCATAAAATATCATGTTATTACATGATATGAGTCTTTGTGGTTTTCTTGGGAGCACCTACAAAGTGGCTCGAGATAATCCTTTATCTACATGATGAACTTGTTATGTTTACGACCAGTGCACGTGGGTTATTTTCCAATGACCATCCGCTTGTTTAATTAACACAAGCGTTTCCATGGTCATTGAGTCAATACTTTTACCTTTATATTCACCTTGGGCGTGACTTATTGACGTTGAAATAGCAATGTCACCTGTAATCGTTATTTGGTGTTCTTTTGGCGTTATGGTTAACCCTTTTAAGTAGGCCATATCCGCAAGCATGTGATGATTGGCATACTCCGTAAGTGAACGTTCTACTTTTCCACCTTCATAAATTTGCACATTGGCTGCTAATGACTGCCTAACAATAGCCTCATTGCCCATTTGTAATGCAGCATGAAATTGTTTGACGACATTACCCGCGGCGGAATCAACACCGATAAACGCTTTTTGTTCTATAGGGTGAGTTTCATCACCATGGGCGAAGCTCAATGAGCTTTGTCCTGCGGACATCAGTAATATCCCGGTTGTTATGAGTATTGTTAAAGGTCTATTTTTCATTTTTATCTCTCTGTTAATTTATAGTGATTATCCAAGGCTCATAGGACCTAGCACGCTCGAAAGTACCGCTGTTGTCGCTAATATCAGTACTGCTATTAATGCTTCTAATCCAATCGATTTTTGTAGTTTTTGTTTTGCGAGTGATGGGTTCGCAATCGTTAATTTCGGTACTAAAACCAATTTATGCCATGCTGCTATAAGCAAAATGATAGCCACCAAACAGAGCTTGATGGTGACCGCAATACCATAATCGGAACTGAATAATTCAGTGGGACTATCAAACAACATCCACACCATTCCCATGCCTGAAAGCAACACTAGAATGACAATCACTATGCCTAAACGACCAAATGTATCCATGACATTTTTTATGACGATGTTGTCATCACTGTGGTCATCGGTGCTGCATAATTTCCATAATGGATAAAAAGCCCCTATCCAACTGCCAATGATCAACACGTGTATCAATATTAAGCCTTGAGCAAGCAATCCCAGTTCAGTGCTATGGCCAATAAAAGTAAACGTGACAGCAATTAACAGACAGCTGATAATCGCTAATACAGCTGAAAACGTTTTGATATAACGGTTCTTATGTAACAGTAAACCACTAGCCACTAGCATTAACCCAAAACCGATTAAGCGCCAAAGCACCGTTTGCCCTACCTGGGTTGGCCACAGAAAAGCATGCATCTGCGCATCAAATATTCCCATCAAGCCGTTTTCTGCAAAAGCCCCTACTTGCGCAAAATAATTGATACTGACGGCAATCAACCCCAAAACAGCACCTAGGCCGGTATATTTTGTAACGCTAATGCTCAGATTAAGTTGACCCTTAATGAGGTATTGCATCAATGTGCCGCCAATAACGGCGGCAACACTCAGATAGATAACCCATTTAGATATCAACACCGATATTTCAAATACGGTTAATATCATGTTTACTCATCCACTTATTGATGTGCAGTGTGCTCGCTAGTCTCATGCTCCATTGTCATAGGCGGTGCACTGCGAGTGTTCATGCCAGAGTCGTGAAGCATAAAGCTCATGTTGCCTTTCATCTTATGACCGTCGTCACCCATGATCATCCAGTTAACCGTGTAATTAGCTGCGCTTAATGCTGGTAGAGCGAATGAAAATGCTGCTTGGCTGGTCGCACTTGAAGGTAATGTTAGCGGTACGCTTTGTTGCTTCTCATCTTGCATTGTTAATTTGACCAAACGTACCGGAGCCGTAAAGGTCAGTTCAAGCGTTGTTGGGGCTTGACTTAGCATGGCACCGTTAGCGGGCATAGAACTGCCCAGTCCGACATGAGCAAATGCTGAAGCACTAAGGAATAGACTTGTTACGACTAAAACGCGGTTAAATAATTTCATGATATTTCCTTTTATATTGTTTTTAACGATCGAAAAACGGTTTACATAAATGATTAAATATTGGCTTAGCTAACATCTTGGCGCCAAGCTTATAACTCAGTGTACGAACGAGGACTTAGAACCACGCGCTAAAACCAATAACAAACTGGGTTTCTTGTGTATCTTCCCCTTCACTTCGGGCGTAATCGGCGGTATTACCGAGTTTCTGACGCCAATCAACACCGATATAGGGTGCGAACTCTCGAACAATCTCGTATCTCAATCGCAGCCCTGCACTGACGTCAGATAAGCCTGAGCCTATTCCAAGTTCAGCATCGTCTTTACCAAATAAATTAACTTCTACTTCAGGTGTGAGTATCAATTTTTGAGTGATTAACAGTTCATATTCCGCACTCACACGCATAGCCGTACGGCCTTGTTCACCGATGAATAAGGCCGCATCAATATCAAAGAAATATGGCGCTAACCCTTGAACCCCAATCACAGCCCAATTACGGTTCGGCGTCGGTTTGATATCGGTTTTAATACCGAATTGTACATCCCAGTATGGTGCGATGGGCTTACTGTAAAGAGCCTGAATTTCAAGGTCTTGCTTATCACTATTTGAATATTCACCTTCGGTTTTAAGCCACAACTTATTCAAATCGTAACCTAACCATGCTTGTGCACTAAACTGGGTAGGATCTTGCGGATCGACGCCTTTTTCAAATTGATCCAGCATGACTTTTGTTAATAGAGGGTCATCATTACCGCCGGCAAACACAGCTGAGCTAGTCAATGTGGCGCTCAGACTCAACAGTCCCAAGGCCATTAAATTCGTTTTATTCATCTGTATTCCCCTTATTTCACCACGACTTTTCTGAACATGCCTGGCATGTGGAATAACAAGTGGCAATGATATGCCCATTGCCCTTTTGCATCGGCGGTGACTAAGTAACTGATCTTAGAACCCGGCTGAACTAATACCGTGTGCTTACGGGGAATAAAATCAGCATCGCCTGTCTCTAACTCACTCCACATACCATGCAAATGCATAGGGTGAGTCATCATCGTGTCGTTCACTAAGGTGATCCGCAGTCTTTCTCCGTATACAAACTCTAATGGCGCGGCGTCCATAAATTTCACCCCATTCACAGACCACATATATCGGTTCATATTGCCGGTTAAATGCAGTTGAATTTCGCGGCTAGGTTGGCGTGTGTCGTAGGTAGGATGTAAGCCTTTAATATCGCCATAGGTTAATACTTTGCGATTGAATTGTTGTTGATGGTCACGCAATCCAATCCCAGGATCGTGTAAGCCACTTTTTGGCGCATCGGCACGCATATCCACTTGTGGGCCGAACTCGGTGTCAATGTGTTTAATTTCATTGTTACTGCCAAAGCCTGCAAGCCCTAGTCCTGAGACTGTCGCTTTCGCAGCGTCCATGGCCATTTTGCTGTGATCCATGCCTGACATATCACCGCCACCCATAGCCATCTTGCTGTGACCCATGCCAGGCATATCACCGCCGCCCATAGCCATTTTGCTATGATCCATGCCAGGCATATCACCGCCGCCCATAGCCATCTTGCTGTGGTCCATGCTTGGCATATCACCGCCACCCATGTCCATTTTGCTATGATCCATGCTAGGCATATCACCAGCGCCCATAGCCATTTTGCTATGATCCATACCGCTCATATCCATACCACTCATATCCATACCACTCATATCCATGCCCATATCACTGTGGCCAAGGACTGGCCTTGGATCCATTGGGGGAATAGGAGCATGTAAACTGGCATCTGAAGTAAGGTTACCTACCGTAAAGCCGGTACGGTCAATACTTTGAGCGAAAATACAGTAGGCATTATCAACCTCTGGCTCAATAACCACATCATAGGTTTCAGCAACACCTATTCGAAATTCATCCACAGAAACCGGTTGAATGTTCTGACCATCACTGGCGACAACACTCATCTTAAGGCCCGGTATACGCACATCAAATATGGTCATAGCAGAACTATTTATAAAGCGTAAGCGCACCTTCTCACCTTGTTTAAACAACCCTTGCCAGCCCTGTTGCGGTGGATTGCCATTCATTAAATAGGTGTAAGTTGAACCCGTAACATCAGATATGTCGCTGTCACTCATGCGCGCGTTATTCCACATCGAACGAGCGTTCCACGTATTGGCTAAGCCATTTTTATCTACGTCAGAGAAAAAATCCATTACCGTACGCTCACGGTAATTATAGTAATCGGCTTGTTTTTTTAATTTGGCATAAATATTTTCAGGGGCTTCGTCAGACCAATCAGACAGCATGATCACATAGTCACGGTCATATATGACCGGATCGGGGGTCGCTGGATCAATCACAATAGCGCCGAATAAACCGATTTGTTCTTGATAGCCTGAATGACTGTGATACCAATATGTGCCACTTTGCTGGACGGTAAATTGATACTCAAATGTTTCACCGGGTTTAATACCATCAAAGCTAAAGCCAGGCACACCGTCCATTTCGGTGGGTAAAATAATACCGTGCCAGTGAATAGAGCTATCATGGTCGAGATTGTTTTTTACTCTTAAGGTGACTGTTTCACCTTCTTTCCAACGTAATAACGGCGCGGGCAGTAATTGGTTTACCACAGTGGCCCGAGCAGATTTTCCGGTAAAATTAACCATTTTATAATCAATTGATAAGTCGAACACTTTGCCAGAAAGCTGGCTCAACGATTGGCTTAACGCATTGGCAACGGCATTTTTAGGGAAAGGGATCGACATCAATGCCAACATGGCGGATGCACCAAACACAAACCGGCGTCGGCTGTTGTTGAGTTCACTGTTTGTCGTTTGAATCATCGGTTTTATCATGTATTGAGATTTCATTGCACAGACTCCTCAAGCGAGTTCACTTGGGCGTAAACCTGGCTACTGCCATCATTTTTCAACAGTAAGACTTGGTATGGCATAAATTTATCTTGGTACTCCATACCTGGGCTGCCCACAGGCATAGCCGGAACGGTTAGGCCGATAGCATCTTTAGGGGGGGAGGCTAAAAAACGACTAATGAATTTTGCAGGGATATGCCCTTCAAACACATAACCTTGAGATGACACTGCGGTATGACAAGATTGCATTGAAGCAGGAATACCCTTTGACTGTTTAAACTCATAAAGGTTGTTAATATTGTGGGCATCAACATTAAATCCACGCTCACTAATATGAGTAAGCCATTTCTCACAACAGCCACAATTGGCATCTTTATAAACAGTGAGTAATGGCGCCGTAGTGCCGGGCTCCGCTGCATGGGCAGGTAACATCCCTCCCATAATTTGCAGAATAAAAATAGTACCTATGACACGAAAAAAACGAATAGAATTGCGATATAGAGCAGACATAATATTGCCTCCAAATCAAATTTCGTCACATTAAACAACGCAGTTTAATGTCAGTTTATTAACCGAAAAAAAGTTAAAAAATTGAAACTACATGATTGGCTAGGACAGTTAGCAAAAAAAAGGCGTAACTGTGCCTATGTTAGGCAAATATTGGAGGACGGTATAAAGATGAAAAATACTGAGGCATTAGTGCTGAGGTAAACATTGTTGCAGAATTAACTAAGCTGACTTCTGATTTAAGCGTTGGCATTGCCATCGTTAAAGCGACTGATAAACATGAGCCGACAGGACAATGGCAAGTTTGAGCACAACAATTATCACTCTCATTATCACTCATTTCACTCATGTCACTCATATTATTCATGGCATTCTTTTGCATATTCATGTCATGACAAGCATTGTTATTATCTGTCGATAATGTTGACTTTGTCATTGAGCTCATTGGCATATTAGCTGACATAATCACAGACGAAAAAGCCTGACCGACAAACGTCAGTAAGACAAACATCATGATTAAGTGGGCTTTACGCAAAATATACTCTCCAAAAACAACAGCAAACAGAATAGTGAAATGTATTATCTTAAACAAGGGTTATTTTAACTTGTTTTACTTAGTATTGACTATAAACCCACGTGCAGCACATAGGTCAAGCAGGTTTTTATAACGATAGAGCGCTATGTAAGCGCCCTATCAATTTTACTATTGTTGCATCATTTGACTGTGTTGTTTCATGATAATAGCCATTAACTCTTCGTGATTAACTAATTTCACGTTTTCACCTTTTACGCTGGCGCGGTCTAAGGTTATCACCGGTGATGCAATAAATTTCTTTGCATTGGTTGAAGAGAAAATCTCTTTGCTACGCACTTGAATATCTTCATCTTTGGTTAGATGTAGACTCCAATATAACGCATCGGACTTAATAAAATTCGTATCATCTGCTCCTGATGAAAACACATCATAAAACTGTAATTCTATTAAATGTTGACCAGGAGACACCTCCATTTCACTTTTATTTGATGTCGATTTGCCATCGACCGCAGTAAAGATTAAATAGTCAGGTAATGAAATAGTGGCAGCCATTGCTGCTGAGCTGGCTAAAGATAATAGTGTGATCGCAATGAATTTTTTCATAATAAACTCCGTTAACTTTTGATACTTATAGTTTTTGATGCTTATAGTTGAAGCAACAAAAATCTTTATAAATTAATGTGGGTAACTAATAAAAATAAAGAATTAAGCTATCGGAGGTGGATTTTGGCTTACTAGAATGGTGGGAGTTGATGCCCATAAAGACGAACTCGCTTTAGCACTTGTTAGTGGAGCATCGGTGAGATTTGTTGCTGATATCAAAAATGCATTCGCGACAGCATGACAATGGCTAATGCATTGACTCATATCGTTTAAACAACAGTCACCGTTAGTGCCGCAGTCACCTTGCATCATCGTTGATTGCTGCATGCTACTCGACTGCATATCTGACATAGTCATTTCATTAGACATAGCAAAACTTGGAACAAGTAATTGTCCAAGTAGTGAAATTATCATTGCTATGTTTAACAGCGTATTTCGCATTATGTCGGCCATATGATGAGTACGATTTAACATTAACAATTTAACTAGAGTGATAATCAGAGCTGAATCACATTTTAAGGTTTAGCCATAGTTGAATGCCCCAACCTTGCATGTGTTATGGCAGAGCAATACCATTGTTATAATAAACCTTAGTAATAAACCTTAGTAATATAAAACCTTAGCATTTAATGCTGGGTAAGCATTTCCATTGGGTTGAATATTGAGGTGTGAGTAAATCACGGCGCATGGCCCATTTTTGTTCTATTCCTTGTGCAGCCAAAAACACTGTATCGCGGCCATATCGTTGATTGATGCCGTCAAGCGTATCCATCAAGGCATAATTGACCTTAGCGGTATTAAATAAATCAAATTGAAAATGTTTCTCGCTGGTTAAATCAACTAGGCCTACACCAATTTTGTAATAACGAACACCATTGCTAAATAATCTCGGGGCGGCGTCGGTCATGGCTTTGGTGAGTTCAATGGTGCAATTGGTTGGACATGGAAAATGGACGATAACTTTATAACTCACAGGCCGTTCGTCGTGGGGCGAATTACTGGCAAATAACAACATGGTTTTACAATGTGAGCCTTGTTGACGAGCTTTACTTGCTGCGATGCCAACATGTTTACTCAATGCCTGTAATAGTGATTCAAAATCGCAAATACGTTCGCCCACACTGCGGGTGGAGAAAATTTGTTTTTTATCTGCCCTAGCCTCATCCCATTGTTTACACGCTTCGCCGTTAAGTTCGCGTACCGTGCGTTCAATTTCAATACTAAATTGTTTTCTGGCCAAACTGGGTGGCATAGAGGCGAGATCGTATGCACTGCGAATATTCATCAATTCAAGCTTTTTACTGATGCGCCTGCCAATCCCCCACACCTCTTTTACGGCAAGTTGGCGTAAAATATCATTGCGTTGATGCGCAGTGTCGATAACGCACACTCCTTTGTATCCCGGGATTTTTTTAGCGGCGTGATTGGCTATTTTAGCTAAGGTTAACGTTTGCCCCATGCCCACACAAACCGCCAGGCGGGCTTCTTTCCAAACTGCGCGACGAATTAACTGACCCTGGGTATACAGGCATTTGATAGCAGGATAACTGTGTTTAAAAGACAGAAAGCTTTCATCGATGGAGTACACATGTTGTTCTGGCGCAAAACGGCCTATTATTGCCATCATCTTTGCCGATAAATCGGCATACAATTCATAATTAGATGAGCACACAATGACATTGCGCTGAACGCATAATGCTTTAGCTTGAAAGTAAGGCAAAAACTTCTCAATACCCGCCTCTTTTGCTTGCCGATTAGCAGCAACAATACAGCCATCGTTATTGCTCAGCACAATAATCGGTCTGCCGCGCCAGTCAGGGCGAAAAACCTGTTCTGCACTGCAATAAAAAGCATTGGCATCGACTAAGGCAAACATTGTTACCTAACCTTTTTTGCTGATAAGCAGTGGGCTTTGACGATGACAACGAATCGAGCGAATCACCACACCTTCAATACTAAAGTCATCATAGTCGCAGATGGTCACAGGTAAATGTTGCTCATTAGACGACATCAGCATTCGCCGATGCATGTCGAGAATTTTACACACAAATTCACCATTAAAATTAGCCACTATCACGTCGCCATTTCTAGCCGTTTCATGGCGGTCGACAATCAATAAGTCACCATCATATATTCCCACTCCTTGCATCGACTCACCTTGGGCTAAGCCGATAAAAGTGGAACTTGGATGCTGGATTAATATCTCATCAAGGCTGAGGCCTAACTGAAGATACTCAGCGGCAGGTGATTCGAAACCGGTAATGCCGGCGCTGGCTGCAATGGGAATAACGCGCATATGACAACCTCTAATATAATATATACTGTATAAAAAAGAACTGTATAAATAAACAGTATATATTAGCGTTAAATTTTGTCAGCGCAAGTTTATTTGCTTTAAATCGCGACAAGCGGCAGTTATTTTCAATTGTTAGCGTCATTTTTATTGCCTCTGCACAACAACATCGGTCCATAACTAAAGCTTCTTCAATGTAGCAAAGCGTCAATACATCAAAGTGATAGCTTCATTATTGATGAAATAATATGTCCAAGGTCAAAATATAATCAGTAAGCTTGGTCTACACTGTTAACAGGAGCAAAAATCAAGCTAACCTGTTTATAAAACAAACGAATATACTTATTTCATATTGGCTCGGGGGTCTAGCATGACACTCGCAACATTCCATATCGACATGCACGATGATAACTGCATACTGAACCTTGCTGGTGATTGGCAATTAGGCCAAGCACCGCTAGGCGCAGATATTTGTGCTGAGCTGCCATCCAATTGCCAATCTATCACCTTAATCACCACAGAATTATCCCACTGGGATTCAAGCCTCGCCATTGCCTTATTACAATTATCTCGTTGGTGTGAGCGGAAAAAAATACCACTAGACACTCAACAAACACCTCAAGGATTGCAGCAATTACTGCAACTGGCTACCGATGTTCCTGTTTATCAACCCACTAATGAAGGTGCTATTGGCGGATTGTGGCCGACCTTACGTCGAGGATTGATTAGCCAAGGTTTACAGGTGCACGATGGATTAGTATTCGTTGGCGACTGCACTTTGGCATTAGGGCGTTGGTTGGGTGGCAGAGCGAGAACTCGCCGAAGTGATATCGTTTTTTTTATCGAACAGGCGGGGCCTAAGGGGCTTGCGATTGTTACCTTAATTAGCCTGCTCGTGGGAATGATTTTGGCTTATTTAGGTTCTGTACAACTGCGTCAATTAGGTGCCCAGGTATATGTGGCTAATTTAGTGGCTATCGGAATGGTGCGTGAAATGGGTGCTCTAATGACAGGCGTTATTATGGCTGGCCGAACCGGAGCCGCTTATGCGGCGCAGTTAGGCACCATGCAGGTTAATGAAGAAATTGATGCGCTGCGAGTAATGGGCATTCCTACCATGGAGTTTCTGGTTTTACCGCGGTTATTAGCATTAATTTTTATTATGCCGCTAATGTGTATTTATTCGGATGTAATAGGCATGATTGGCGGTGCGTTAGTTGCTAACGGTATGGGCGTGAGTTATACCCAATATATTTTGCAAACCCAGGTTGCGATTGATTGGGTAGATATTTCCACTGGTTTAATAAAGAGTTTAATTTTTGGATTTTTAATTGCGATTGCGGGTTGTCAGGCGGGACTGCTTTGCGGACGTGACTCGAATGCCGTTGGTTTAGCGACGACCCACGCTGTGGTTAAGGCCATTGTTTTTTTGGTTGTCTCCGATGCAGCGCTTAATATCTTATACGATAAATTAGGGATCTAACCATGGTTGATGATGCCTTTATCAGTGTACGTAATCTATCAGTCGGCTACGGCAGTACCGAGGTGCAAAAAAAACTCAACTTCGACATTAACAAGAATGATATCTTTTTTGTCATTGGCGGCAGTGGTTGTGGCAAAACAACCTTGCTGAAATCGATGGTGGGATTACTCACGCCACTACAAGGCGAAGTACTCTATCAAGGCAAAAACTTTTATGAAGCAAATGAGCCCGAGCAGGTAGCAATGCTCAAAGATTGGGGGATTACCTTCCAAACAGGCGCATTGTTTTCGAGCATGTCGCTTGGCGAGAATGTGGCGTTACCCCTGCAGCTCTATACCGACCTTTCGGAGCGACAAATTGCCGAAGCCGTCGCCTATAAACTGGCACTTGTCGGCTTAGCGGGCTTCGAGAAATTTTATCCTGCCGAGTTAAGCGGCGGTATGCACAAACGCGCAGGACTAGCACGGGCGCTGGCATTAGACCCTCAATTGTTATTTTTTGATGAACCCTCTGCAGGTTTAGACCCTATTAGCTCGATGCGTTTAGATCAATTGATCGTGCAAATATGCCAGGCCCTAGACTCTACCGTGATCATTGTGTCCCACGAGCTGCCCAGTATATTGTCAATCGGCACTCGTTGTGTATTTCTGGATAATGAGACCAATACTATGCTCGATTGTGGTGACCCACGAGAATTAAAAATACACAGTAGCCAGCCTAGGGTTCGTCAATTTCTCAATCGTACCGAAAAATCGGAGATCTCATGAGTAAAAGCCAACGACTTCCGCTCGCGATTGGTGCCTTTATATTTGGCGCAATTATCTTAGTGTTTATTGCATTACTGTTCTTTTCCGGTGGGCGTATATTTGCAGAGAAAGCCCCGGTAGTGATGTTTTTTAACAGTTCTGTGCAAGGGTTACAGGTAGGCGCACCGGTAAAATTAAAAGGGGTCATAATCGGTGAAATAAGCGATATCAGTATCGATTTCCCCAACGACAGTAGCCAGGGTGTCACGGCTGCGGTTCATGCCGACTTATTGTTGAAACGTATCAATATAAAAGGGATTCAAGTAGGTGAAGAGTTTTTTTCACACGCCATCGATAACGGCTTACGCGCCCAGCTGAATTATCTGAGTTTACTCACCGGACTACTGTATGTTGAGCTGGATTTCTTCCCCAACACCTCGCCAGTATTCCATGGAGAAAAAGACCAATTATTAGAATTGCCGACCATCGCGACTGATTTCGAATCGTTGTCCAAAGACCTGCAATCGTTAAACTTAAAAAGTTTAGTCAACAATGTCGATAATTTAGCCCAGCAGCTCAGTGACATTGCTGCCAGCGGAAAAATACAGCAAGCACTGGATAATTTTGATAATGCAGCCAAAGCAGTTAAAAGCACCGCGATTAACTTAGACAACACTCAGGCAGCATTAGGTAAAAATGGGCTTGAAGTGCTGCTAAAACTCGATAATTTACTGGTGCAATTAAATCATGATGAACCCAAGCTCGTTGAATCGCTAAACCATAGTTTAACTGAATTACGCAGTACACTATTAAGCATTAATCAGCTTGCAAACCAAGCAGGAAACACACTCGACCAAAACTCACCATTGTTGATAGAACTCACCAATACATTGGAAGAAATCCGCCGCACAGCTCGATCGCTACGAAGCTTGAGCGAAACCTTAGATGAACAACCTGAGGCCATCATACGTGGCAAAAAAGCCCTACCTTTAGGAGAATAATGTCATGGAAAAATATGGAGTTTGGAGCATTAACTGGGGGATCGGTTTACTGCTATTGAGTTTAGTGAGTGGCTGCCAAAGCTCTCCCGAAAAACAATACTTTGTGTTAACGGCAATGCCCAGCCAAATGGTATCTGGCAGTACTGCGTTAGAGCATGACATTGGTATCGGGCCAATTGACGTAGCCGAATACCTACATTTTACGCAACTGATGTATCAACTGGATGATGGTAGCCTGCAACGATTTGCCAATAGTTATTGGGCTGAACCGCTTGAGCAAGGTATCAGCCGAGTCATGAGTATCAATCTAAGCCAAGGAGATCGCCGTCGTAATCTGGTGTTATTTTCTTGGCGAGCAAACAACACTCCCCAGTACAGCATTAAAATCAAGGTTACTTCCCTCAACCGAGATGGCAATAACGCCAGACTCAATGCCAACTGGGAGCTAACAAACAATTCATTACACCAAACGTTGGCAAAACAAAATTTCATCGCGGTCACTAACGCTGGTTCGACGGCTGCGGAGTTGGTCAGCGCGTACAGCAACTTATTGACTCAGTTGGCTAAGGAAATTGAAAAATCATTACCACAAAATTCAGATTAAACACTCCAGCCTACTGTCAGCATTCTCGCGTCAGAGTTGTTGTGCAAGCTTTGTTTTATGAGCGGTGGTGTAAATCATAAACCTAACGATTAAGCTGATTTACAGGGTATTGAGTAAACAAACTCAAACAATAGCGCTATCAATACAGATGCCAGTCCCAAGAAAAGTAACAATCAAAAATGGTTGGGTAGCTTAAGCACTGGCAGCGTTAATATTACAAAGCCTAACTCACTTTTATTCCACGTTTTGGTTAATTATGCTGATGATAATCAACTGCCCTTATCTGTGCCTCTCAAATAAACAATACATCTAAATAAAATCAAACCAGCGCATATTCTGCCGATCATTTCATTGATTAACTCAGCGTTGGTTAAATTTGCTAACAATTCGAACGTTGACATTTTTTGTCAGTCTTTCAATATGGCTAGGCAAATAATTCTGTAAAAATAGACCAAGGAACACGATAACAATGAATAAATCCTTAATTGCGATTGGATTAACCACAGCACTATTAAGTGGTTGCGGCGTATCTGATACAAATAACACTAAACTTGCAACCGTGACCTCACCAGCCCCCGCTAAAGCAGAGTTAGGTACTTTTGGGGTGGATTTAGCTGCACGTAATGAAGCCGTTAAGCCTGGTGATGACTTTTTTATGTATTCAAGTGGCACTTGGTACGACAACTTTGTCATGCCTGCCGACAAAACTCGTTATGGCGCATTTAATGCTTTAGCTGAGCGCAGTGAAAATCAAGTGAAAGCCATTATCGACGATATTGCCAGCCGCAGCGACTTAACTGCCGAAGAACAATTAATTGCTGATTTTTATCATGCCTATATGGATACCGACACCATTAATAAGTTGGGTATCACGCCAATTAAAGGCACCTTAGATCAAATTTCTGCGATTAGCTCAACACAAGATTTAACCAAAGTATTCGGTGAAGCATGGCTTACTGGTGCATCATCACCTATTTGGGGTGGTATGTGGTTTAATCGCCTAGATCCAGATCAATATGAAATGACTATTGGTGCTGGTGGTTTAGGTCTGCCCGATCGCTCGTATTACCTCGAAGACAGCGAGCGTTTCGTTAACATCCGTAAAGCGTATGTCGACCATATCGCTAAAATGCTGGCCTTTGCTGGTATAAACGACGGTGCAAAACGTGCCCAAACTATTTTGGCACTCGAAACAAAAATTGCACAGGCACAATGGCCTAGAGAAAAGCGTCGTGACCGTGATTTAACCTTAAACCAACTCAAACGTGAAGAATTGGTTAAGCAATATCCTGGATTTGATTGGGATATCTATTTTGCACAAACCGGTTACCAAGTGCCGAAACTAAATATTTCGCAGCCAGAACCCGTTAAAGCAATGATTGACTTAATTAACCAACAACCACTCACTGTGTGGCAAGACTATTTAACCTTCCACACCATTAGTAATAATGCAGGGTTATTGTCAGAAGACATTTTTAATACCAATTTTGCTTTTTTTGGCAAAGAACTCACTGGGCAAGAGCAACCTCGTCCACGCTGGAAACGTGCAGTTGAAGAGATGTCAGGCACTCAATCTCTAGGTTTCGCTATTGGTAAAGTGTATGTGTCGCGTTATTTCCCTGAGTCGTCTAAACAAAAAATGGCTGAGTTAGTTAACAATCTGCGCACAGCATTAGGTCAACGCATTGATGGTTTAGATTGGATGGGCGCAGAAACCAAGGTGAATGCCCATGCTAAGTTAGCAGCATTTAATCCAAAAATTGGTTATCCCGATGTATGGCAACAATTTGATGGCTTAACCCTCACTAAAAATGATTTAGTGGGTGATATTAAGAATCTACGCAAATACTTCCAAGCCGATAGCGTAGCAAAAGAACTGGAAAAAACGGACCGTAATCGTTGGGGGATGACACCGCAAACGGTCAATGCCTATTACAACAGCTCGTTTAATGAAATTGTGTTCCCTGCGGCAATTTTACAACCGCCGTTTTTTGATCCAAACGCAGATGCAGCGGTTAACTATGGCAGTATCGGTGCCGTAATTGGTCACGAAATGGGCCATGGTTTTGATGATCAAGGTTCTAAATCAGACGCCAATGGCGTTCAGCGTAACTGGTGGACAGATGAAGATCGTGCCGCATTTGATGCTAAAGCCGATAAGCTCGCGGCACAATATAACCAATATGAACCTATTCCTGAAAACTTTGTTAACGGCCGCAACAGTCTCGGAGAAAACATTGGCGATGTTGGCGGTTTATCAATGGCATACCACGCTTACAAATTAAGCTTAAACGGTAAAGAGGCCCCGGTGATAGATGGCGTTACTGGCGATCAACGTTTCTTTTTAGCTTGGGCTCAAGTGTGGAAAGAAAAACGTACCGAACAAAGTATGTTAACTCAGTTACGTGCAGGCACTCATGCACCAGGTCGTTACCGTGCCCTCGCCCCGCGTAACCACGATGCTTGGTATAAAGCCTTTGATGTTAAACCAGGTGATAAGTTGTACTTGCCAGAAGATCAGCGCGTACGTATTTGGTAATTTAGTGCGTAAATAGCTGCAATAATGTGCCGCGATAGCAACAAGCATCCGACACAAAAATGCCCGTCAGTTAACTGCCGGGCATTTTTTATCACTATATGCGCGAATGCCTAAAATAATATCGGAAACCTTGTGGTTAATAGCAGAGGCGAGTAAAGACCTAGACAAACATTCGGATTGATTAATCAATTATTGGTAATATCGTTTGAACTCTTTTCAAGTCAGTTAACAATTTTCTCTTGATAAGCTTTTACCGTAGAGAAACTGTGTATATTCATAAATACGTCCGAAGCAGTTTCTTTAGATGCACAGGCCGTCCATGGCCAGCTCACGTATTCTTTTATAAAGAGTCTCCAACGGCCTCAAGTTCAGAGTTGAATTTATCAATTTTCAAGTAAAGCATCTAACTCATATATGAACAGATGATTGCTAACAGCCTTCTCGTCGCCCCAACTCTCACGTCGTCCCGGTAATGCTTTTGAGCCGGGATCCAGGTGTTTTTTTGTTTTGTACTTATGGCCTTTATGTATTTATGACCTGCGGCCACTAACGTCGTGGCGCGTCGCCCACACCAGACTAACATCGCAAGGGTCCACCCTGCACGGGCCAAAAGGGGATCAACAGCAATCCCCTCTTGGATCACCCCTGCCGTTCCGGCAACATTTTAGCTTTTTAACCAAACAACAGCTTTGAATCTCGTTTGTAATCGGCCTCGGCCCCTCTTGTAATAAAGAGTGAAAATGCTAACGCTTCAGATGGGAGTCTGATGTGAATGGATTCACGAATGTCGTGATGGCAGGATGCCAAGGAACGACCTGTACAGCGAAAGCTAGCCTGACGTCCTGTCAGGCTCACGCTATTTTCTTCAACGGCCTCATTATCCATTTCCAATCATGGCTTCTGACTCATTTATGGACAGAAACCTGTCAGCTGGCTCACTAATTTAGTGATAAATGAATCAACCCATTTATCTATCATAGAACGTTTAGATGTCTGATAGACATCTATGTGGTGGACCAAATTAGCTAACCCACTACAGTGATGTCAAATTGAAGATTAACTTCTCTTCTGCTACAGGTTTTCCAAAAAAGAAGCCCTGATACTGATCGCATTTTTCGTTGACTAAAAAATCAAGCTCTTCCTGACACTCAACCCCTTCGGCAATCGTTTTCATTCCCAGCGCTTGAGCCATACTGATGATTGCTCTAACAAGACTTTGCTTTTTTTCGTCCAGATGTACATCTTTAACAAAGGTAATGTCAATTTTCAGAACGTCAACCGGGTATAATCTCAAATAAGCTAAATTAGAATAACCAGTACCAAAATCATCAATTGAAAGCCCAATACCTATTTTTTTTAATTCCTTAAGAGTATTTAAGGTGTATTCGACATCCAACATTGCCACTCTTTCGGTGATCTCTAATTCCAATAGTGCCGGTGGTAAACCAAAATGTGCGATTGTCTTTGTCAACATCGACACAAACTCTCGATCGGCAAATAAAGAAGCTGAAACATTGACGGCTACTGGTAACACACATCCTGGGTAACGTACTAACCAGTCACTTATTTTTGTGATTGCATTTTTGAGTACCCATTGATCGATGTCGGATATGAGGCCAATTTTCTCAGCTAAAGGAATAAAGTTGGCTGGTGAAATCATGCCACCATCTTGTTGAGGCCATCGAATAAGAGCTTCATAGGCAACTATCTGCACGTTTCCTTTAGTGACAGTAACTTTAGGTTGAAAATATAAGGTCAGTTCATTATTAGTAATGGCTTTATCAAGGTTACTTCTCATTGCCATCTGTTCTTGCACTTCTTTTTGCATAGAGACATTAAAAAATACCGATTCGTTTCCTCCAAGTGCCTTGGCTTTGTACATTGCTGTATCTGCTGCTTGAATTAAATCTTCTAAGTTAATACCGTCCTGTGGGAACATGGCAATACCGATACTTGCACCGATATGGACATCTAATTCTTCGATTAAAAACTCTTGTTTAATCTCTTCTATATATCTCAACGCCATTTGGCTGGCTTCATCCATGTTGCATTGTGCAATAATGATGAACTCGTCCCCACCGAAACGGCTGAATAAGTCTGTTTCTCGAATGTGTGAACTTAATCGTGCTGTAACGAGTCGTAACAGTTCATCACCATAATGGTGACCAAAGGCATCATTGATTTCTTTAAACTTATCCAAGTCAATGAATAATAAAGCCCATGTTAGACCAGAACGCTGCGATTCCGCTGATGCTCGTAGAAAATATTCATTGAGTAAAATACGATTGGGAAGACCTGTTAATTGATCGTAGTTGGCTAAATGCAGAATAGTAGTTTCGTCTTGTTGCCTTTGGGTGACATCTTCCATGATAGAGATGATGTGAAGAATTGTGCCATCAGAATCTAAAACAGTAGTTAAACTTCCGCGCTGTAAATAGAGTTCACCATTTTTCCTTTTATTCCAAAATTCACCACTCCAGATCCCATGTTTTTGCAGCTGCCGAAAAAGGCTTCCATAAAATGCACTATCTTGTTTATCGGACTTTAGCATTCTAGGGTTTTGACCAATAGTCTCTTCACGGCTGTAGCCAGTGATAATAGAGAAGGCTGGATTGACATCTAAAATAGTACCTTCACCATCGGTGATAATAATAGACTCACAACTGTAGTCGAATACTTCTGTGGTTTGTTTCAGCCGCTTTTGAGAATCATGCATGGAAATAGCAAAACCAGTATCATCGGCCAATTCCTGAAACAATCGCAACATTTCTGGTGTGAAAATAAATTCCCTTTTAGAAAAAATCAGTAAACATCCAACACAGTTTAATTTTTGGTTTATAGGAAACGCTGCTACTGAGTTATAGCCAAAAAATGATGATTCGTCATGCACGTGTTTGTTTGATTGGAACAACTCATATGCTTGGCTTACCAGTACCCGCTTCACGAGATCGCAATTCTTGTCTACGAAAGGGGGCGTAGTAATGATATCGCTGTCGGTTCGGGCCAAAGCACAGTTAACTACATTTTCATTAGATGCAGTGTTGTCAAAATGAATGATAGAAACGCGATCAAACTTAGTTTCTTCAAGAATGATTTTGCAAGCCGATTCAAAAAGTTGAGGTTTTTCTAAAGGCTGCTTGATGAGCAATTGATTAAAACGACTCAACATTTCATAAAGGTGATGTAGTGACGTTTCTTTTTCTAGATGTTGATCACGGTCGTGAAGCATCATCCCGACCAACCACGCCACCAGTGCATTGAAACTGATAAATACAGATAACGCAATCAGGCTATTGATAACTTGTTGTGATTGACCTGCATAGCGTGAGTCTGCCCAAAAAGAGACCACACCAATACATAATACAACCAACAGGCTTTGTAGCAATGGTAAACGGATAGCAGCAAACAACGTAAATGGCATCAGTAAAGAACTGTATGTAGCAAGAGCTCTACCTTCGGGGTTTGCTATTGAAAAAACCGTTACTGCGATGATTAGTCCTGCTAACAACGTCCAAACAAATGTTGAAGTTTTTGCCAACGAGCTAAACAAATGAGATTGCTGACAGTCGTGCTGCCAGAGCAGTAAGGGAGTAATTATTACCATAGAGGTGAAACGAAGTGCAGCCCAGTATAAGAATTCCTGCTCAATTCCATTGAAAGTAAAAGGCAGTGGTGAAACCAATCGCTCCAGTAGAGGTTGTATAATTGATGATGCTAATACTGGCAGTGTCACAGCAAATATAAGAAAATTTATGGATTTTTTTAATGTGTTAGGGAACTGAGCATCGGGTGTAAACCGCCTTAACAAGAACCAGCCAAGAAAAGCCTGAAAAATTAAGGTTAAACTAGTAATTGCTGATGGAAGTGGGGATATTCCAAGTAACACATTTTCTATCAAGTAATTGGCTGCAAAAATGCCTAATGACATTGTTGCTATATGATGTACCCGATACGTTGATTGTGTGAGATATATGAGTGCGGCTAAAATAACTGGTCCGCCGATACGATACGACGCTTGCCCATAAAAAGAGTATGTTAGCCAATGCCAAACTGATACGGATAAACAATAAATTAAAAGCCAAGCAAACCAGGGAAATCGGTTCAATGCATTCATGATGTACATCTCAAATTGGTACCCTCTGTTAGTGTTTATATCTTATCTACATCTTAGCCGTTCCAATTTAAATTGATAGAGTTTGATTTTTATATTAGGGACTATTGATCTTTCACATTGGGAGCTAAATTATCGAGCAAGCGAGAGCCCGTATACTTTCAAAATTAATTTTAAATTTGCCATAACAGGTTGCTATAACTGTAAAATGCTTGAGCCGAGCAAAAGCATTTTCAACTAAATGCCGATATTTGTATAAACACCCATCATATCGTCATTTCCTTGCTTCGAATTTTGTCTTATAGGGATCACTGGCTCTGAGCCACATTCACGAACTTTATCTCTAATCGCTTCACTGTCGTAGCCTTTGTCCGCATTGTAGTGGTAAATGAATACTGGCCACCGTTTTAGATTCATTATTACAAAGAATGTGACATTAGAAAATTCATGGCAAACTGAAATGTATATGTTTCGATTAAGCAATAGCACCAACTCATATTGGGGCAAAAACGAGTTAGTTTTCTTGACTTGGAAATGGTGTGATTTAACTCTGAACTTGAGACCGTTGAAGAAAATAGCGTGAAGCTCACATGGCCTTTCTCGCACATCCATGTGCTACAAGGCATTCAGGCATCCTGCCTATCAGATGTGAGCTTAGCTTTGGCGGTACAGGTCGTTCTTTGGCGTCCTGCCATCACGACATTCGTGAATCCATTCACATCAGATGTACCATCGGAAGCGTTAGCATTTTCACTCTTTATTACAAGATGGACCGAAGCAGGCTTCAAATGACGTTAAAAGCTGGATAAATCGCCATGGCGACTTTTCGCATCTAATATTTAAGTCAATTGGGAAAATGTTGCCGGGTGGCTGGGCTAATTCTTTTATAAAGAATAAAGAGCGAACAGCCGTTGGTTTCCTTTTGCTCTGGTGTGGGTGAAGCGCCACGACGTTAGTGGCCGCAGGCCATATTCCAAACTAACTTAGGCCATACATGACTCTGAGTGATAAGACAGATAAACAATAATGCCTACAGCGACTAAAGCCGGATAAAATACGGTATCGCCACTAAGATTACTCCCATAATCAGCAAAGTGGTCACGCTGGCAACAAAATAAGGAAACACGATTAATGCCATTCCTACACACAAGGGAACAATCGCCCTTTGGCGCTTACCATAAACAAAATACCCCATGCCTATAGCGCCAAATAGCACACTCCACATGATCATTGATGAACTGCCCATCTGTATTCCTCTTATCTAATCATCTTGGTATTTGAATCTTTAAATAAGGTTATAGCATGATTACTGTTTTTCTATCATGTCTCTATGATGAATCCAGATCATCGTTGGTGACATCATTCAGACTGTAGAGTGAATCAAACTGCCCTCCTCAGTACTTAATAATCAATCCTCAATCCTTGAACACTGGAACGCTGGAACGCTGGAACGCTGGAACGCTTAGCAGAATACATAACCCATATGCATAACATTAATACATATAATTAATCCATAACATTAGTCGGTGAGAAATAAGGCTGTGATTGTATAGTGACATACAAAAAATGTTGGTGAAGATTTGTCTAAAACAAACAGGTTTAATCAATATACCTTCCTCCATGTGCTAACAACTCCATCGTTAATAATTCAATATAGGGATTATGATGGCCAAGCAATATGTGCACGAGTTAGGGTGTTTGGCGAGCAGAATTTCCATATTTAAATGATGCTTTATCAGCCAAAACGCCAATAATAACTGCAGCTGTAATGATTTGATGTAAAATCTCTTCGTTTTTTACAACAAACCACTAACCACAACAAAGTAAAAATTAAACCATTAAAAACAACGTCTTAATTTTTTAAGACTGTTTCATACCTCATTATGCTGCTGTAATGTTGTGATCTATATCAAGTTATAACTTGATAATTACAGCACTAATCATTAGTATCGTTATTAATTGAGCGTTCAATTAACAACACTTAATACAGATAACGGACCCCTTTTATGCCAAGACCTACAGTGAAAAACGTCAGACAACAACAGCTAATAGATGCCACGTTAATGTCAATCGAACGTCATGGGTTACAAAACACTACTATTAATACCATTAGTGGATTGGCGGGAATGTCATCAGGGATCATCAGCCACTATTTTGGTGGTAAACAAGGGTTAATTGAAGCCACGCAGAAATTTCTATTAGAGGAATTGAAGCAAGCATTACTGACAAGAACGTCAGGCAAAACATTAACCCCAATAGATAGGCTTTCAATGATCGTGGAAGCAAACTTTACCGAATTACAACGTTCAACAGCCGCGACAAAAACATGGTTAAGCTTCTGGTCCCAAGCGATGCACGATCCTGGGTTAGCAAGATTACAAAACATTAATAGTCAGCGGTTATACAGCAACCTGCTTTTTTCGTTTAAACAATTATTACCCAATGCAGCCGCTGTAAGTGCAGCCAAGCAAACAGCGGCAGTAATTGATGGTTTTTGGTTACGCAGTGCGTTGAGTGCGACCCCAATAGAAGATTTTAAACAAGCCCAAATTTTATCTAAAGCCTTTATCAAGGCTGTGATCGTGCACAACGGAGTAGAATAATGTCATCGTTAGTTATTTATCAAAATTATATTCATGGAAAATACCAATCAAACGGTACTGGCGAAACATTTGAAGTGATCAATCCTGCTACTGGAGATGTCAGCTATTTAGTTGAAGTAGCCACCGAGTCTGTGCAAAAAGCCGCAATAGAGAGTGCCAAAGCAGGTTTTGCTGTTTGGTCAGCGATGATGCCGATAGAACGTAGCCGCATTTTATTAAAAGCTGTTGCCCTACTACGTGAGCAAAATGATGAACTTGCTGCTGGCGAAGTATTGGATACGGGTAAGCCGTGGCAAGAAGCCTCGGTTGTCGATATCGTTACTGGCGCCGACTCTATTGAGTTCTTTGCCGGTCTCGCCCCAAGTATTGAAGGCAATCAACAACCTGTTGGAGCGGACTTTTATTATACTCGCCGTGAGCCATTAGGTATTTGTGCCGGTATTGGCGCATGGAACTACCCGTTACAAATTGCTTGTTGGAAAGCAGCCCCTGCACTTGCTTGCGGCAACGTAATGATTTTTAAACCTTCAGAAGAAACACCTCGTGGCGCAATGCGTTTGGCTGAAATATTCTCTCAAGCGGGTGTGCCAGATGGCGTGTTTAACGTTGTTCAAGGTGACGGTAGAGTTGGCGCATGGCTAACCACCAATGAAGATATCGCTAAAGTGTCATTTACGGGTGAAGTCGGAACAGGTAAAAAAGTCATGGCCGCTGCAGCGGGTTCGCTAAAAGAAGTGACCATGGAGTTAGGCGGAAAGTCGCCATTGATTATCTTTAACGATGCCGATGTAGAAAATGCGGTATCAGCCGCGATGTTAGCTAATTTCTATACTCAAGGTGAAGTGTGTACCAACGGTACTCGCGTATTTGTGCAGCAAGATATTTATCCGCGCTTTATCCAACGTTTAAAAGAACGTACTGAGCAAAACATCGTTTGTGGCGACCCAATGCACCCTGACACCAATTTTGGTGCATTGATATCACGCGACCATCAACAAAAAGTACTCGACTACATTGAAATCGGTAAAAAAGAAGGCGCCACCTTATTAACAGGCGGAACAGCATTAACGCCTGACAATGCACCTAATGGTTTCTTTGTAGCACCGACTGTATTTACAGATTGCACTGATGAGATGACGATTTCGAAAGAAGAAATATTTGGCCCTGTGATGTCAGTATTTACCTTTATTGATGAAGATGAAGTTGTTAAGCGTGCCAATAGTACTCACCTTGGCTTAGCGGCAGGTGTATTTACGCAAGACATTACCCGTGCACATCGCGTTATTCATCAAATGCAAGCCGGTATTTGTTGGATAAATGCTTATGGTGCCTCTCCTGCAGAAATGCCGGTTGGTGGTTACAAGATGTCTGGTATTGGTCGTGAGAATGGCTCTGAAACATTAAAAGCATACACCCAAATAAAAGCTGTTTACGTTGGTATGCAGTCACTTGAAAGCCCATTTTAGGAGTGACCCAATTAATGTCTACGCAAATGTCTCATGAATACGATTATATTATTGTTGGTGCCGGTAGCGCAGGTTGTGTATTAGCCAACCGCTTAACGGAAAATCCAGACAATAAAGTCCTGATACTTGAAACCGGTGGCAGCGACAAGAGCATTTTTATCCAAATGCCAACCGCCCTTTCAATTCCCATGAATACTAAAAAGTATGCATGGCAGTTTGAAACCGAAGCCGAACCACATTTGGACAATCGCCGTATGCATTGCCCGCGTGGCAAAGTGTTAGGCGGTTCATCATCAATCAATGGCATGGTCTACGTACGTGGTCATGCACGTGATTTTGACGAGTGGCAGCAAGAAGGTGCAAAAGACTGGGATTACGCTCACTGTCTGCCTTACTTTAAAAAAGCTGAAACATGGTCTTTTGGCGGTAATGTTTATCGCGGTGATAAAGGTCCATTAGCGGTTAATAACGGTAATGAAATGAAAAACCCGTTATATCAAGCTTTTGTTGATGCAGGTGTCGATGCCGGCTACCTAGCCACTGATGATTACAATGCCAGTCAGCAAGAAGGCTTTGGCCCAATGCACATGACCGTAAAAAACGGCGTACGTTGGTCTACGGCAAATGCGTACCTTCGCCCTGCAATGAAACGCCCTAATTTAACCGTGGTTACTCATGCGCTTGTGCATAAAGTGATTATGCAAGGTAAAACGGCTGTCGGCGTTCGTTACGAACGTAAAGGCGAGTTAATTGATGTTAACTGCAATAAAGAAGTGATTTTATCTGCAGGTTCAATTGGTTCACCGCATATTTTACAACTGTCGGGTATTGGTGATTCAAGCACATTAGCTAACGCTGGAATTGAGCAAGTACATCAATTACCTGGTGTTGGTCAGAATCTGCAAGACCACTTAGAGTTTTACTTCCAATTTAAGTGCTTAAAGCCGATATCACTTAATGGCAAAATTGATCCGTTAAACAAATTGTTTATTGGTGCTCGCTGGATTTTAAATAAGTCAGGTTTGGGTGCAACTAACCATTTTGAATCGTGTGGTTTTATCCGCTCAAAAGCGGGCTTAGAGTGGCCTGATTTACAGTACCACTTCTTACCTGCTGCAATGCGTTACGACGGAAAAGAAGCGTTTGCTGGCCATGGTTTCCAAGTTCATATTGGCCACAATAAACCTAAAAGCCGTGGCGCGGTAACGGTTGTATCAAATGATGCCAAGGTTGCCCCACAAATTCAGTTCAATTATTTATCGCATCAAGATGATATTGAAGGCTTTAGAGCGTGTGTTCGTTTAACCCGTGAAATTATTAATCAACCGGGTTTAGATGAATATCGTGGTGAAGAAATTCAACCAGGCTTAGCAATACAGACCGATGAAGAAATAGACCGTTTTGTTAGAAGTTCAGTAGAAAGCGCTTACCACCCTTCTTGCTCATGCAAAATGGGTGAAGATGAGATGGCGGTTGTCGACTCTGAAACAAAAGTACATGGTATTAATGGTTTACGAGTAGTTGATTCGTCAATTTTTCCGACCATTCCAAATGGCAATTTGAACTCCCCGACGATTATGGTCGCCGAGCGCGCTGCCGATATTATTTTAGGCAACAAACCTCTTGCTCCAAGTTTGGCAAAAGTGACTATTGCTAAGCAATGGCAAACATCACAACGATTACAAGCGCCTAAACGACAAATTGATTAACACCCATTCGTTGATGTGTATTCATTTATGCACATCAGCAACAGGTTGATGGCCAACCTACGTTTTTGTAAATGGCCAATTTAGCCAAGTTCAATCTATCAGGGTTTAACTATCGTAAACACGATACTTAAGGCTTGAGGGCATTTTGCCTTTAAAAATTGTTCTATGGCATAAAAAACATACAACAAGGAGCCAACATTATGTTCGCACACACTATTCACCCAGGAGTTAAATAATGACGACTTGGTTATCAATAGGCATTTTATTCACTTTTGCCGCTATCGCATTTGTTATTTATCGTTGGGGTAACATGCAGTGCATTGGTGTCACACCGGTGCGTAAATTTACCTTTATTGCCATTTTGTTCACTTCAGGGCTTGATGTTGGCTTAATCATGTTTCCGTTAACGGAATTTGCTGGTTATGCAGATTTGGCAACCAGTCCAGAATATGGATTTAGTAATCCGTTAGCCATAGAGTTTGGTTTTTGGGCCTGCTTAATTTGGGCTTTTTACTTTTTAACGTGCTTCTACTTCTGTGTGATTGAACCAAGAGTTAAGTACTTTGAAATTCCATTGATAAAGTTTATTAATAACGTGGTCATTATTGGTACCTGTGCCTTTACTGCTTATTTATTATTAACTAACTTACCGTGGTATTTACCGCAATTAGGTGATGGTGAAACCGTTGTCAGCAGCTTCTACTTAATCGTATTTATGGTTATTGCCGCCGCAGTGTATTCAAGTACCAGTATTCGCTATGTTCGTTACCTGAGTTTAGGCAGTACCTGGTTGTTCTTTGGTTTAATCGCTGTTATGTGGTCTGGTGCATTTTTATCAGACGATTCAAGTGTGGGTGAGTTCTTTACTACATTTGCGTTAATCGGTGACTACTTTGGCAACATCCATAACTTTGTGCTTCCAATAAACGATTACCACGAATTTTACCTATTCTGGTGGTTTGCATGGAGCATTATGATTGGTCAATTTACCGCACGTTTTGTTGGCGGAATGAAAACCTATCAAGTATTACTAGCCATGATGGTATTCCCTTCAATTCCAATCGCGATTTGGTTCACGGTTCTGTACTACTACAGTGCAAATGGTATTGATACATCTGGTTTTTATAATCTAGCAATGGTGATTGTAGGGGTAACGTTTGTTATTAACTCACTCGATTCACTGGTCCGTTTATATACAGATAACTTAAACCTTACGGTTGAACGTTTTGGTAAAGTACCTTATATCGTCGGTAATGTTGTGGTACTGAGTGGCTTAACATTGTTATTCAAACTAGACTTTTTACAAATTCAATGGGTCGGTGCACTGGCTATTGCCTTGATATTAAGTTGTTTCGCATACATTTTAAAATCGCATTACCGTAAAGTGAGATCTATTGAACTCTCTCCAAAAGAAAATGAAATCGATTTCACTAAAATCGAATTAGCAGACTAAACAATAATAATGATCCAAGGAAAAATGATGAACACAACAATGAAAAAGTTAGCCCTACTAAGCTTATTTGCTTTACCGACTTCAGTAATGGCTGGTGAGTTAAGCACAACTGTTAATGCAACCTCTGACTATACCTTTAATGGTGTTAGCCAAACAGATAATGACCCTGCATTACAGGCTAGCCTAGACTACGCTGCCGATGACGGTTGGTATGTGGGTGCTTGGGCATCTAATGTTGATTTTGGAAGCGGTGATGACACTTGGTTAGAACTTGATTTTTACGCAGGTAAATATTTTGAACTAACAGACAGAGTGTCTGTAGATGCAGGTATTGCATATTACACTTACCATGGTGATGATGCCTCTGATGAGTATTACTACCCAGAGCTTTACACCAAGTTTGGCTATGCTTCATCGCTTGGTCAGAGTGAATTGAACTTTTGGTATTCATGGGATTACTTTGGTGTTGATGCCGATCATTACATCATGATGGCTGCTCATACCTTTACTGTCGCAGAAGGTCATGACATCCGTGTTAGCTTTGACCGTTCAACCTCACTAGACGAAGACAAGTGGGCATGGGACAGCGATAAGTCTTACAACCATTATCGCGCAGAATACATGACAAGCTGGGAAGGTTTTGACTTCAACATTGCCGTTGAAGATACCAGTATGGACACTGAGACTAGCGATACCCGTGCAGTATTATCGGTATCACGTACTTTCAGTCTATAAGTCAAAAATTGCTAATAAATTAGCTAAGCAGAATAATGTCTTTGACATTATTCTGCTTTTTTTGATATTGGACATGAGTAATAAGCCGAATTCTGCTAAGGTGCATGGTGAATTATGAGGGGATTATGGAAAAATACGAACAACTATTAATTTCATTGCGCCGGGTGATCAGAGCTATTGATATACACTCACGTCAATTAAATAAACTATCGGGTCTAACTGGACCACAATTAATGGTCATACAGAAAATTGATCAACTTGACGCTCCACTAGCTAAACAAATAGCTCAAGAAATTAATTTGAGTGCAGCGACAGTGACGACCATTATTGATCGATTAGAAAATCGTGGCATGGTGATTAGAAAGCGCAGTGAAACCGACAAACGTAAAGTTCACCTGTCATTAAGTGACGCTGGTAAAACATTATTAAATAGCGCACCTAAACCACTGCAAGAACATTTTATTATGCGTTATCAAAATCTTGAAGAGTGGGAACAAAGTCAATTATTGTCTGCCGTTGAACGAATAGCTACCATGATGGATGCCAATGAAATTGATGCAGCCCCAGTTTTATATGTAGGCCAAATTCAAGTAGAAGAGCAATCTCAATAAGTCCCCTTCTATATTCATAACGTGATGAGTCATAAATTATTAATTCTCTCACGTTATGTTTCATTCTAAACAAGCCTAGCTTCAAGCTAACATTTTATCCCAAAGTGTAACCTGCTATCCAAAAATCTTATTATCAACACCCACTTCTATCGTATTTCCTCATACATCCAATAAAATTAATATTCATCTCAATTTTCTGAGGATTGCTATTAATAAAGCGAGGCAAGCCTGATGTTCAATAAGAGTCCGAGGGATTTTATTCTTTCGATTTAATTCACAAATTTCAGGCGTAAAAAAGCCCCAACTAATGTTGAGGATTTTTTACACCATTCTTCATTACAAAGAGTTACGTATGTAATTTCTTACTATAAATAATGGTACCCGAGGCCGGACTACTCTTATTAGCAAAGAATGGCACGCCTGATGTTCAACCAGAGTGCGAGGGATTTTAATCTTTCAATCTAATTCACAAATTTCAGATGTAAAAAAGCCCCAACTAGTGTTGAGGCTTTTTTACACCATACTTACGTATGTAAATGATGGTACCCGAGGCCGGACTTGAACCGGCACGCTTATTCAGCGAGGGATTTTAAATCCCTTGTGTCTACCGATTCCACCACTCGGGCAAAGTGTTGTTTTAACCGTTACTAGAAGTAACCATCAAACTCAATTTCGTGGAGGCGCGACCCGGAGTCGAACCGAGATCGACGGATTTGCAATCCGTAGCATAGCCATTCTGCCATCGCGCCATGCTTTAACCAAATTCTAATCCATCGGATAAGATAAGAAATTGGAGCGACATATCGGGTTCGAACCGATGACCTATACCTTGGCAAGGTATCGCTCTACCAACTGAGCTAATGTCGCATTTGTACCGCTTTATAATCGTTACTAAATTTGTCAGAACGATATCGCCTTTCAAATTTAACAGTAGAAGAAGTTTCCCCTGACTGCGGAATGGCATTCTACCGTTTTAGCCCCGATAGTCAATCAATAAAAACACATTTATTGCAACATAATGACTGTTTGATGCATAAATCATCATTATGATTAAATAAATTACAACGCGCATAAAAAAGCACCTCTAAGGAGATGCTTTATCATTAACATGACGGTAAGTACTCAATAAACAGCGAAATTAAGCTTGTTCAGCTTTAGAGTATTCACCACCATGTATGATTAGCTTTTATAACACATCAGCTTTTTGGTAACGATAATGTGGTTAAACCAAGCATTTTTTGCATAACGCCAACAACCTGGCAGCTATAGCCAAATTCGTTGTCATACCATACATATAAAATGGCCCGTTTGCCTTCTGCAATCGTTGCTTGCGAATCAACAACTCCTGCATAACGTGAACCAACTAAGTCGCTAGATACAATTTCGGTCGATTCGGTAAAATCGATTTGATTTTGTAATCCAGACTGTAATGCGACATCTTTTAAGTATTCATTCAGTTCATCGCGATTAGTTTCATGTTGTAAATTAACACTAATAATCGCCATTGATACGTTAGGAGTTGGCACACGGATAGCGTTACCGGTTAGCTTACCCGCTAAAACAGGTAATGCTTTAGCAACAGCTTTAGCGGCACCCGTTTCAGTAATCACCATGTTTAACGGTGCACTGCGACCACGACGGTCGGCACTGTGATAGTTATCGATTAGATTTTGATCATTCGTATACGAGTGAATGGTTTCTACGTGGCCATTCTCAATAACGTATTTGTCGTTAACCGCTTTTAACACTGGTGTAATGGCGTTTGTGGTGCAGCTTGCCGCCGATACTATAGTGTCTTCATCAAGAATATCGTTTTCATTAACACCGTAGACGATATTTTTAATGGCGCCTTTAGCTGGTGCCGTTAACAATACTTTTGAAGCTCCAGGGCTTTTAAGGTGTAAACCTAAACCCTCTTCATCTTTCCAAATACCAGTATTATCGACAATTAACGCATCTTTAATATCATACTGAGTGTAATCAACTTGATCAGGAGAGTTAGCGTAAATAATCTGAATATAAGTGCCATTAGCAATGATTGCGTTGTTTTCTTCATCGACCTCAACAGAGCCATTAAATGGTCCGTGTACCGAGTCACGACGCAACAAGCTAGCACGTTTCTCTAAATCGCCCTTCTTACCACCGCGTAATACAATGGCACGCAAACGCAATTTGTTGCTTTTACCGGTACGTTCTATTAATAAACGAGCGAGTAAACGGCCGATACGACCAAAACCATAAAGTACAACATCGCGAGCCGGGGTATCATCACCGTGATTAACCGCTTCTGACAATTCCTGTGTCATATAAGCTTCAATGCCGCTTGCATCCTTGTTATTACGCCAGTAATTAATCGCTAATTTACCAATATCCACTCTGCAATGTTTAATCGCTAATTTGCTAAGTGCTACAACAAATGGGAAACTTTCACGAAGACGTAATTTTTCACCGACATGACGACGTACTAAACGGTGTGACTTAATGATTTCGATGGTTGATGCATTTAGTAATGGTTTACCATATACCATTACTTCAATGCCTTGGTTACGATACAACTTGCCAAGCAACGGTTGCATTGCTTCTGCCATTTCGAAACGTTCTTGCCAGCTCTGTAAATGTTTATCTGCGCTCATGTAGGGATCCTTTATCTCACTTTTCTCGTTTTTTCAGAAAGGTTTGAGTAACAAAAAGAAAAGACCAATAATTTAGTATATTGTATGGGGGTGGCCCCTGTTGGTCGCCGACATTGTAATGAAATACAGGCTATTTCGCTAGTAACAAATTTTCGGTAAATGTGTAATTTTATTAGACAATTTACCTCTCGGAGAGCATTTTGAGCAATAATTTTGTATTAATTACATCATTTACAGTTATTGGGGCATTATTTGGCCTTTTTGGCTGCGATAATGACCGTAATAGCGACCTCATTTGTAAAAATAATCCCGAACTTTGTAGCGATTTACACAAAGATAGTTGGTGCCGATTTGAAAAAGGCGACTTGATCCGTCATCGATACGCGTTAAAACAGAGCTCGTCGCCCACAGGCAAGCAACTTTATCAACAGTTGGTATATCTAGAAAATTACAGTAAATGCATCGAATTAGCCGCAGGGGTTCAACATAAGTTGAATACCGACCGTACGCGTGATCGCGAGCGAGCATTTGCGGTAAGTACTCAAACACTGTCTGAACTTCAAGAGTTTACTCGCACTAATAATGAGGTACATTTAGCCTTTTATCGCTGGATGCGTTTCAACGATCAAGACTCGTTCGCTATTGTAGAAGACACCTATAAGCAAGGTGTCCTCACTGACAATGACATCATTACCCAGCTTGCTGCTTATTATGTGCGAGTTTCACCTAACGACGCTAAAACACTTTATTTGCATTTGTTAGCCACAACTGAACCCGCCAAAATCGATCCTGATTGGTTTTTAGCGTTAGCATCGATATATCGACAACAACAAAATGCTGAAAAAGAATACCTGTTAACTCGAGCAAATTTGTTAATGAGTGACAATCATGCTGATGAAGAAAAGTTATTGGCTATCATTAATGGTAATAAAACATTAGCGACTGAACTCGATAAACAAGCACTTGAATTAATCTCAGCGGTAATGAGTAAGCAATTTGCACAGAGTCGCAGTGAAATGTTACTAAAATAGGCATTAATCAGCCCGCTAATAGACCAATATTATATAACGCACGGTAGTGTTCAACTTACAAAACTGTGCTTAATTTATATTCATAATGTGCTTAATGTAAAAAAAATACAAAATTATTGGCTTAATTAAGCATATTTAGGTGATTTAACTTGATTATTACGGCCAATTTGGTAATTTTACAACCAGGCGATTTACATGCCACCTAATTATTTTAACTTGAGGGATATGAGATGACTATCCGTGTAGCAATTAACGGCTATGGCCGTATCGGTAGAAATGTTTTACGTGCACTGTACGAAAGCGAAAAAAATTATCCAATCGAAATCGTTGCATTAAACGATTTAGGTGATGCATCTATTAATGCTCACTTAACTAAGTACGATACTGTACATGGTCGCTTCAACGCAAAAGTTGATCACGACGATGAAGCTATCTATGTTAATGGCGACAAGATCTTAACTTTCCAAGAACGTGACCCATCAAAGTTACCTTGGGCTGAGCTGAAAATTGATATCGTTTTCGAATGTACTGGTATTTTCACTTCTAAAGAATCTGTGCAACCGCACCTTATCGCTGGCGCAAAGAAAGTACTTATTTCTGCACCAGGTAAGAATGTTGATGCCACTGTTGTTTACGGTGTAAACAACGAAGTGTTAACTGCTGATATGACAGTAGTTTCAAATGCTTCTTGTACAACTAACTGTTTAGCGCCTATTGCTAAGCCGTTAAATGATGAGCTTGGTATTGAGTCTGGTTTAATGACCACAATCCACTCTTACACTAACGATCAACGTTTATCTGATGTGTATCACACAGATTTACGTCGTGCTCGTGCTGCGGCAATGTCTATGATCCCAACCCAAACCGGTGCAGCTGCTGCAGTAGGTTTAGTGGTTCCTGAGCTTCAAGGCAAATTTGACGGTTTAGCGGTACGTGTACCAACAATTAACGTGTCTTTAGTTGACTTAACTTTCTTAGCCTCTCGCGACACTACTGTTGAAGAAGTTAATGCCATCATTACTCGTGCTTCACTACAGTCTCCAATGTCTGAAGTATTAGCGATTAATGAAGAGCCATTGGTGTCTATCGACTTTAACCATAATCCTTTCTCTTCTAATTTCGACGCAACACAAACTCGTGTTAATGGTCGTTTAGTGAAAGTGATGTCTTGGTATGATAACGAATGGGGTTTCAGTAACCGCATGTTAGACAACGCTGTTGCGTTAATGAACGCTAAATAATCTATAAAGTTTTATTTAATACTTTATAGACATATAGTTAGCTTAAGAGCCTCGCATTTATGCGGGGCTTTTTGTTTTGACTGCTAGGTAAGCAACATCCCCTTCTCTTATTGTTTCGATGCTGTGTTGATTTCTGTTTATTAACTTTCTTTTGATCTATGCGGCCTTCGCCCACGCCTCCGCCCACGCCAGCGTCAAGATGTAAAGTGATTGCCCCTTATCGCTCCAACTAAATGTTAATAAAAAAAACAAAAAACGACATTAAGTCGGCTTTTAATCATATGTAAAAGCTTAAGCGTAGCACTTTCATATTCAATTCTTTGGCATAATTTGGCATGGAGGTGAGAATGATGAGGGCTTTTATAATTAGCTTTTCACCGGCGAAGGTCTCATCTGCTTTCGATATGTCTGCTTGGCGCACTGAAATACAATTACTGTGAAGAAATTCATAAATCATTAACAAAGGCAGCTTGTTTTTTAACCACAAATGGCATCTGAGCCATTGAACACGGTTTTTTTTATAATCTATAGATAGTATTGCGTTCTATAAGAATATTAATTAATGCTAGCCTATATTTCAAATCGTTAAAAGGAACAGTACATGGTCAATACATTTAATCTCAATATCGGCAACCGTATAATCTTAGGTATTACGGTCATATTGATCTTGGTCATGGGTACTGTTATCCCCTTCGTATTATCAGAATTCACAACCAATATTGATAGTGCTGAGCAGCGCGAGTTACATAAACTCTATGAAACTGCTACCGCTGAAATTGAGTCAACAGGGAAATTAGCCCAAGCGTTGGCAACTGTCGTTGCTCGTAATTCTGACTTACAAAAGTTGTTTGCCGAAGGCGACCGAGAGACGTTAGCATTAAAAACACTACCATTATTTGAAACCTTGAAAGAAGATTATGCCGTTCGTCAATTCCAGTTTCACTTGCCACCTGCTACCTCATTTTTAAGAGTACATAAGCCTGAAAAGTTTGGAGACGATTTATCATCATTTAGACAAACCGTTATCGTTACCAATAGAGACCAAAAACCAGTAAGAGGATTAGAGAAAGGCGTTGCAGGCATCGGAATTCGTGGAATTATGCCTGTCAATTATCAGAATGCACATATTGGTTCTGTAGAGTTTGGTATGTCTTTTGGCCAGGCATTTTTTGACCAATTTAAGAATGATTATAAGGTCGATATTGCGCTTTACACTCAAAAAAACGGACAATTTGAAGCATTTGGAGCGACGACTGAATCTCATAGTTTTTCTGATAATACTCGTCTAGCACAAGCATTCAATGGAGTAATACTTAACAACCAATCTACATTACACGACACTTCCTATGCTGTTTATTTACATCAAGTAAAAGATTTCTCTGGACAGCCAATAGGTGTCCTAGAAATAGCGTTGGATCGCACACACAATGTAAATGCTATCAATGATGTGACCTTTACTATGATTAGTGTTGGTGTCATCGCCTTGTTATTAGGTATCGCTATTGCTTGGGTTATTAGCAGAAGTATCACCACCCCAATAAATATGACAACCCATACAATGAACAACATTGCCGATGGCGATGGTGATTTAACGCTCCGTTTATCAGTAAGCGGAAATGATGAAATTACCGCATTATCCAAAGCATTCAATCAATTTGCAACAAAGGTACATAATACAATTAATCAAGTTATGTCCGCTACACAGCAACTAAATCACTCTGCCGAGCGTTTATCTGGCATCACACTCGAAACTCAAGCTGATGCAGTAAAACAGCAGCAAGAAACTGAGCAGGTTGCTACAGCAATGAATGAAATGAGCGCGACAGTTCAAGATGTTGCACAAAATGCAACAGAAGCTGCTGATGCGGCTCAAAAAGCAAATGAGGCTACTCAAGCTGGTAAGCAGGTAGTTAGCAAGGTTTCATCGGAAATCAATCAATTGGCTTCTGAAATCAATATTGCAACACATGCAGTGTCCGATTTACAAAATCAAACGACAGCCATTGATAGTGTTCTAGAAGTTATTCGAAATATTTCAGACCAAACAAATTTATTAGCGCTGAATGCGGCTATCGAAGCAGCCCGAGCAGGAGAGCAAGGTCGAGGATTTGCAGTTGTTGCCGACGAGGTTCGTACCTTAGCCAGTCGCACACAAGCTTCTACGCAAGATATACAAGCAATGATTGAACAATTGCAAAGTGGCGCGGCTAAAGCTGTTCAAGTAATGAAAGATAGCGGTAAAGTTACAGACTCATGCGTTACTCAGGCAATAAATGCAGACCATGCACTCGATGACATTTTTGCAGCGGTAAACACCATTACAGAAATGAATATTCAAATCGCCAGCGCAGCAAACGAACAATGTGCAGTATCAAATGAAATAAATAAAAACATTACCAATATCAACGATATTGTTACCAAAACAACCGAAGGGTCAATGCAAACAGCAAGTGCAAGTGAAGATCTGGCTGATTTATCTAAACAACTGAATTCCTTAGTAGGCCAATTTAAGATTTAAACAAAACGAAATACAACAAACCAATTTGTTAATTAACAAAAAACCAAGTCTACACCACTTGGTTTTTTTGCTTATCCTATAATGGCTCGCTTGGCATTATATTAATATTTATGGCTAGCGTACATTAGCGTAAAAGACCCAATAAAAAGCCGACGAGATGTCGGCTTTATGTTTTTATGATCACTAAACCCAAGATTTAGGCGTTGCCCTTCACTTTCATGTTCAATTCTTTAGCAAAATCAAGCATGCGTGTGAGTGGGATGAGTGCTTTGATACGCAGTTCTTCATCCACAAATATTTCATGATTAGTTTTATCGCTATCGACTAATGAAGCTTCGATAGCTTGCAAACCGTTCATGGCCATCCACGGGCAATGGGCACAACTTTTACAGGTTGCACCATTGCCGCCAGTTGGGGCTTCGAGCAAGGTTTTACCTGGAGCCGCTTGTTGCATTTTATAAAAAATACCGCGATCTGTTGCAACGATAAAGGTATCGTTAGGCATGGTTTGCGCGGCTTTAATCAACTGACTGGTAGAACCGACAGCGTCAGCAAGTTCTACCACACTCGCAGGTGATTCAGGGTGAACCAAAATAGCTGCGGTAGGATGCTGCTTTTTTAGCTCGCGCAATGCTTTGGCTTGAAACTCATCATGCACAATACATTCGCCCTGCCATAACAACATGTCAGCGCCAGTTTGTGTGTTGATGTACGAACCTAAGTGGCGATCGGGTGCCCAGATAATTTTTTTATCCTGGCTATCGAGATGCTCAACAATTTCTAACGCAATACTGGAGGTGACAACCCAATCTGCGCGGGCTTTTACTGCTGCTGAGGTATTGGCATATACCACGACAGTATGATCTGGATGCGCATCGCAAAATTCATTGAACTGCTCAATTGGACAACCTAAATCTAATGAGCAGGTTGCTTCTAGGGTTGGCATTAAAATGGTTTTTTCTGGGCTTAATATTTTAGCGGTTTCGCCCATAAACTTAACCCCAGCAACAATTAATGTCTTTGCGGGGTGATCGCGACCAAAGCGTGCCATTTCCAGAGAATCAGACACGCAACCGCCCGTCTCTTCAGCTAACGCTTGGATTTCAGGATCAGTATAATAATGGGCAACAAGTACCGCGTTTTGATCAATCAATAACTGTTTAATACGTGCTTTATATTGTGCTTTATCAACGTCAGACAACACGGCAGGTTTTGGCGGAAACGGATATTCAATCATTTCAATTTTAGGTGCCGACAGACTCATACATATTCCAATCTAGTGACAATATCCGAGTATTATACGAAAAAGAGGCTAAAAACAAAAGGACGCTTTAGCGTCCTTTTGGATAAGATAGATTAAACACTGTTAACGCATAGCTAATAGCATTTCTTGCGGTTGCTCTAGGTAGTGTTTCCATAGATTACAGAAGCGTGCAATGGTGCCACCGTCAATGACGCGATGATCGCCAGACCAGCTTACTTGCATAATCTTACGTGCTTCAACTTCGCCTTTAGCATTAAAGCGCGGCAATATTTGTAACTTGCCTAACGCAACAATGGCCACTTCAGGTTTGTTAATAATCGGTGTTGCCACAGTGCCGCCCAATGCACCAATATTGGAGATTGAGATAGTTCCGTCTTTTAAATCTGCTGGCGACACGCGGCCACTGCGTGCGGCGGTGGTTAAGCGAGTTATGTCGGCGGCAATATCTAAAATAGACTTACTTTGCACATCTTTGATATTGGGCACTAATAAGCCCACTTTTGAATCAACAGCCATACCAATGTTATGACGAGGCTTGTAAGTGAGTTCGGTGCAATCTGCATTAACTTGGCTATTCAATATCGGAAATTCAGTGATCGCTAATGACATGGCCTTCATAAAGAATGGCATCATGGTGAGCTTCACTTCGTCAGTTGAATAACGTTGCTTCATGCTTTCACGTAAGGCAACGAGTTCGGTAAGGTCAAACTCTTCACAGTAAGTAAAATGAGGGATAGTCGATACTGACTCAACCATCATTTTCGCCATAATGGCTTTGACGCCCTTTATGGGTTCAACTCGGTCACTTGCCGTTACATTCGCCACTGCACCGCTATTCACAGAACTGACAGCTTGAGCACTCACTTGACTCGTTGATGACACTGGCGTTGTGCTTGTTGCAGCTTTAGTGGCATTACCACCTTGCTGATGACGTTCAATATCTTCTTTGTAAACTCGGCCATTTTTGCCTGTGCCCACAACCATAGCGATATTAATGTCCAGTACTCGCGCCATTCGGCGAACGGCTGGGCTAGCTAAGGCTTTACCTTGTGCAACAGGTTCAAGATTAACTTGTGGCGCAGCTGCTTGTGCTTGTTCAACGACTTCAACAGGAGCTGACGGAGCATTAACTTCAGCTTCCACTTCAATGGCGAATAAAGGTGAGTGCACTTTAGCAAGCTGACCTTTACGATAATGCAGTTTTACAATTTTACCGGCTTTCATGGCTGGGATTTGCACTAACGCTTTATCGGTCATCACATCAGCGATGGGTTGATCTTCAACGACGATATCGCCTTCTTCGACTAACCAATCAACCAATTCACATTCAACAATCCCTTCACCGATATCAGGCAATAAGAACTCTTCAATGTTTGACTGACTGCTGGTTGTGGCCGTAACAGCATTACTGTTAGCTGAATCGTTAACCGGTGTCATGGCAGCAACAGGGGCTTCAATGACGCTATCGTTGTCATCACCATCCATTTCAACTGCGTACAATGGTTGATGAACAATGGCGATTTCACCTTTGGCGTAGTAAAGCTTGGTAATTTTTCCAGCATGCGGCGCCGGAATTTGCACTAAGGCTTTGTCTGTCATTACATCAGCAATCGGTTGATCTTCAGTGACAATGTCACCTTCGCTAACTAACCAATCAACTAATTCACATTCCACCACACCTTCGCCGATGTCGGGTAAAATAAAATCTTTAATCATATCTTACTCCTAAAACGACACAGTGGCCTTGATGGCTTCGAAGGTCTTTAATTCATCTGGCATGTATTCTTTTTCATGCACTAATGGATAAGGCGTATCTAAGCCGCACACACGACTGATCGGTGATTCAAGCGATAAGAAACATTCTTGCTGAATCGTTGCCGCGATTTCACCAGCAAAACCTCCGGTTAATGGCGCTTCATGGTTAATCAGTAAACGACCCGTTTTGGTCACTGATTTTGCGATAGTTTCAACATCCCATGGCGCGATTGTGCGTAAGTCGATAATTTCGCATGAAATACCTTCTTTCTCGGCACGTTCGCAGGCTTTTTCGACGATTTCCATCTGTGCGCCCCAAGCCAGTACAGTAATATCGCTGCCCTGCTTAACCACTTGTGCTTTGCCTAACTCTATTACGTAGTCACCGGCAGGTACTTCGCCAACAGATGCGCGGTACAAACGCTTAGGTTCAAAGAAAATCACCGGGTTTGGATCGCGAATAGACGCCAGCAACAACCCTTTAGCTTGTTCTGGATTACGCGGAATAACCACTTTTAAACCAGGTGTTTGGGTAAAATAGGCTTCAGGTGATTGAGAATGGTAATGTCCACCGGCAATACCACCACCGTATGGTGTGCGGAAGGTTAACCCACCCACATCAAATTGATTACCACTGCGGTATCTAAATTTTGCTGATTCATTAACGATTTGATCGAATGCCGGAAAAATATAATCAGCAAACTGAATTTCTGCAACAGCAGTCATGCCATAAGATGCTAGACCATTAGCAAAACCAGCAATACCTTGTTCAGTTAGCGGCGTGTTAAAACAACGGTCGCGACCAAACTGCTCTTGTAAACCAGAAGTCGCGCGAAAAACTCCACCGAAGTGGCCAACGTCTTCACCAAAAATCACCATGCGCTCGTCGGCAGTCATGGCTATTGATAACGCCTCATTGATGGCGTGTAACATATTCATTTGAGCCACGGTTTAGAGTCTCCCTGCGCTTTTTGGATAGGCTTTTGGATACTTAGCAATGTGTTCTTTCAGCTCTTTCAGCTGTTTTCTCAATGCTGGAGTCGGTTTATCAAGCACATCTTCAATAATTTCATCTAGTTTCGGAATAGGTAACTTTTCAGCCACTTTAACTGCTGCTAGCACTTCTTCGCGATAACGTTCAAATAACTTGGCTTCATCGGCTTCAGTTATCCAGCCTTTATTGACCATCCATAACTTAAAACGTTTTACTGGATCGTGTTGCTGCCATTTGGCTTCTTCTTCTTTTGAACGATATCCAGATGGATCGTCTGATGAAGAATGCGCGCCCAAACGATAAGTCATCGCTTCAATTAATACCGGTGCATTATGTTCTAGTGCATGGGCACGAGCTTGTTGCGTGGCCGCTAACACCGCTAACATGTCGTTACCGTCTACACGGATGGTATGCATACCGTAACCAACTCCCCGACTAGCAATACCGTTACCGGCAAATTGCTCTTCTGTAGGGGTTGAAATCGCATAACCATTGTTACGACAGAAAAAGATGGTCGGAGACTTAAGCACTGCAGCCATGTTCAAACCAGCATGGAAGTCACCTTCTGATGCTGCACCTTCGCCAAAGTAACAAATGGCGACGTTACGCTTGCCTTGCAGCTTCATACCATAAGCAACACCTGTGGCTTGTGGAATTTGAGTTGCCAGTGGTGATGAAATGGTTTGGTAGTTGAGTTCACGGCTGCCGTAATGAATCGGCATTTGACGACCTTTACCTAAATCTTTCTCGTTACTGAACATTTGATTCATAAATTGTTCAGTCGTAAAACCGCGATAACGCAATGAGGCGTGCTCACGATATTGAGCCAAAATGACGTCGTCTTTATCAAGTGCTGCAGTGCTGCCAATAATTGAGGCTTCTTCACCGGTACAGGTCATGTAAAAACTAATCCGCCCTTGACGCTGCGCACCCAACATACGCTCGTCTAATACGCGTGTAAAAACACAAGTATCAAAGATTTTTTCGGCCAAAGCCTTGTCGATTACTGGTAGAACCGCGTTTTCATACGTAGTGCCATCAGCTTGCAAAATACGCAAAATGGGGATGTGCAATGACGCTTTGTCTAAGAAGCTGACACGGTGCACTGTTTCATTGGTCAGTGGTGCGTTGCTCATATTATGCTCTTGTTATTGTTGAGCCATGTTCAACATAAACATGGCTCTATTTATACTATGCGAGTAGACATTACGTTAACGTAAACTACCTATCAATACTTACTCTCACTGTAATCGCATTTTACTCACGATTGACATGTATATATTGCTTTACGACTATAAAATTGACTCGTTTGGTGCAGGTACTAAACATAGCACTGTACGTTGCCCAATGGGCACATTTGCATTGGGAAATACGATGGCTTCTTGTGGGTATTCAACAATGATGGCATTACCGCCTTCTGTCGCTAATACCTCGCCCTGACTAAAGGCACTGAAGTTTTCTGCATCGCCTGCAAAGCTAAATTCAAAATCATCAAAGTGCTTGTTAATAGAGCGCGATACCTTATACAAGTTGACCTTGCTAGGGTCGAACTCAACAGGTGCTAACTTAGTTTCAGTAATCAACTTTTCAAGCATAGTATGAGTTTGTGCAAAACGACTCATGTCATTTTGGCCAAATGGCATCACTTTGCCTAATTCCACTGTAAAAGCATCTGCTTGGAATTGCTCTGACGAATAATAACTAAACGTTGTTGTTGGTTCGTGGTGAAACAACATAGTATCAACGCCACATGCCGCCAAAAACATAATTTGTTCACCGCTGAAAGCACGGCCTGGGCGGTATGGGTAAATGGCAAACTTTTCATGCTTTGAGGCACGGATAGCAGTATGTAAGTCGTAATGAATACGTTGGTTGTCGCTATTAGCATTGAAAAAATCAGCCACGTATTGCTCTAATGCTTTGGCACGGTGACGCTCTGGATGGCTTAAGCCCTCGCCTTTAGAATGCGCGCCACTAAAAAGACGATTCATGTTTTCATCAATAAAACGGGTTTTATTGATGATCGCTGCCGGATTACCAATTAAAAACATCACCCGCTGCTTGGCTACAATGCGTTGAGTCAGCAAATCTTTAATGAGTTGATTACAGATTTCAATCGGTGCAGTTTCATTACCGTGCACAGCACAAGACAGCACGATGTCTTTGGTGGCATTAGCCGGCGTAAATACAATCACTCCCGTATCCCACACATCTACGCGAGTATGATCTGCCAACATAAAATCATATGCCGCAGGTAATTGATTTGGATTGGCTAAGGTATAGGCTAAAAAATCGCGGTTTATCATCAGGTCAGATAACACTATCAACTCCTTGTCTCATTATTATATGGCGTAGTTAACTTTGACGTAAAACGATGTTAACTATTACTGCCTATTGTGGCGGATTCTATCATAGCCAAACGCTATTTTATTGGTGGCATAACTTAGATTTATTTATTAATAAAAGTTTGCTTGCAAATATTGTCGATATTCAACACAATTACAGCCATCTAGACTTCTATAATTTGTTTTAAGGGTTTGTCATGGCGTTAGCAACATTTGGTGCAGGCTGTTTTTGGGGTGTTGAATATTTTTTCCGTGAAATTAACGGCGTCATTAACGCAACGTGTGGCTACATGGGTGGCAAAGACAGTGCGACGACATATAAAGAAGTGAAGACGGGTTCCACTGGTCATGCAGAAGTGGTGCAAGTTGAGTTTGATCCAGAAGTCGTCAGTTACAACGAATTGTTGGACACTTTTTGGAAAAACCACAACCCAACCATGCTGAATATGCAGGGCGGCGACATTGGCACACAATATCGCAGTACGATTTTTTTCCACGATAAAGAGCAAAAAGCCCAAGCTGAAAGCTCTAAACTGGCGTTAGCACGCAGTGGTAAATGGGGGCAGCGTCATATTGTGACTGAAATTGTACCGATACAAACATTCCACATTGCCGAAGAATACCATCAGAATTATTTAGAAAAAAATAATTTACCAACTTGTCATTTGGTTTACTAATTGGATTGAGATAAATAGTACTTTTCTTATTACGTGATCAACCAAAATCACTGAGATTTTTGAGTTTACGACACATTGTTGAAATAAGAGAGATGTCCTTATTTCAACAATGAAACAAAAACACCCTATTTGACCAACAGCAGAGGATAGATTTTTTTGTTAGCTTGTACTTAATATTACTCATCGATGTAAAATCAATCACCCAGTAACACTATTAACTCTTATGGATATATAGATAGTAAATAATTAATCCAAGAGTAAAAATACTTACCGAAGAAATAATATAGAACCACGCAAGTTTTTTGTCTTTGCTTCGACTAAAGCGCTTTGTCGCTTCAATATTAACAAGAGAAGCATGACGTTTGAGGTTGGGCCAAGCTATAATCCCAGCGTAAGCAACCATTCGTGCACCAATACCTTTATCCCAAGCAGGGGGCTCTATCCCTTCTTTCAACATTTCTTGCTCAAGATGTTTAATAGTAATGCGGCCAAATAAAAATATGGCAGTACCCCATATAAGCAATACAATAAAAAACACTACCGCCATCAAGCTTTCAGTGGATAACTCTTCCATAAATCCCTCGCTATAGGCTATTTAACCAGTCACCTAAATTAAAGGCTTTATTAGCTCCGAATATCTCAATCCCATTACCGGCCTTAGTCACCACAATACCGATTGTTATCGTCGTATCTAAATATTAACGCAACCAATTTTGCTAGCTATCAGGGCCGTATAGATAAGCAACAGTAAACATAAGAGTAAAAAACACGACACTAGAGATCTGTACAAATACAGCCAAATACCAGTCGACTTTTCGACTAAAGCGCTTTGTAGCTTCTATGTCAACAATAGAAGCATGCCTTTTAGCGTTAGGGCGCATGATAATACTCGCATAAGCGGGGTATCTCATACCTATGCCTTTATCCCATTCTGCTGGTAATATGTCCTCTTTTGCCATTTCGCGCTCAATATGCTTAACGGTAATTCGGCCAAACAAAAGTACAGAAATACTCCACATACAGAAGGTAATAAAAAAAAATATACTCATCCAGTCTTCAGTTGATAGTTCTGACATGAATACCTCCTTTACAGGCTATTAAGCCAATCTCCGATATTATAGGCTTTATTGGCAGCCCATTTCCCAGCAATATCTCCACCTTTAGCCGCTACAACTCCAACCGTTATGGCAGTACCGATAATAATGACCCATCCAACAGGCGTAGCTAGCATAGCAACACCTAGGCCAGCTGCTACGACTTGACCTCCCCCCCATAAACCTGCCGCAGTACTCAAACCAAAACCGGCAGTTTCAACTGCTGCTCTTTTTTGCCAATTAGCTCCAGCTAAATAATCAACATGTACATTGCCCACACGAATCCCAGCATCAAGCACAATTAATCCTTTACCGAGAACATTAGCTCCCATTTCAAAAGCACGTAAATTTTGAAAATCGACTGTAGAGGTAAATTGAATCGGTTTTATGGACCTACCGCTTTTTGCTTTATTGATACCTCGATCAGCATTACTGTAAACAGTACCTCTTTTGCTTTTGACCCGACCAATGTATTTATTGATTTCTGCTTGGAACTTTTGATTAAAGTCTTTCCCTAGTTCCCTTGCGTTTTGTTCTAACATCATCATTTGGGCTTTAGGATATTTTGCTTGTGCGCCAATTCTTACTTTCTATAATGCATCTTGAAGTTTATTCGCGGCTTTAGCAAAGTTACTTAATCTTGTATCTAAGGCAGTTGATGCTGCGCCTATGGCTCCTATGCTTTCATTGCGCAGCATGGGTGCTAACTCTGCTTGATAAAAATCAGCGAGTGCTTGTAGGTTTTCGCCTCCAAACATATCATCCATCAAAGCGATATTTCGTTTTGCTTGTTGTGGTAAAGATTGTATTTGATTAAGCGTGCAGACTAATTCAGGTCTTTCTTGGCGCCAATTAGTACCATTAGTGTTGCCACTACGCATAATGAAAGGGGTGCCAGCAGAAACAAAAGCACCATTAATATGTGGATTGTCTTGTTGAAACGTGGCAAAGACTTGTTCGTTATTTGGGTTAACTGGGTAGGTATTACTTTTGCTATAGCATAGCTCTATATTATTTGGCATCGTTTAGTCCTTTAAAAAAATCAATCCTACTGAAGCTGCTATGAATCATTTGAGCTTCAGTCAATGAGCGATGAATATATTATCATTAAAAAAAAATGATGTATAATTGTTAAACTAATATATGGCGTTAGCTATGAGCGATGATGTTTCATTGGAATAAATGTTTTTTCTCTGTTCCAAGGTGTGCTTTCAGAACTGCAATATTTTAATCGCCATTTTATAAATGATCATTTTCTGCACAGTCATTCTAATTTGTTCACGATAAAAAGCCTCTTACTATCATTTATATCCTTCATTACTCATTTGGTATATTTTAACGTTGAGGTTACTTTTACCTGTGCAGGTCATAATGATTAACCATTATATTAACAAAAAATCAACAAGCGCTAACTGGTTTTGATTTGTTTCAGGTAACGTCACTCACCTGAAACGGAATATTTACACAATAGATAACCCCAATCGATTTCCTACACTCAACTTCACTTTACCCGCAGCGGTAAATTCCATACAATCCCATGTAAATTGCTTAAGGCATGTTATCGGAGAACAAAATCATGAGTGAAGCTCGTCACGTTAACCTACTAATTTTAGGTTCTGGCCCTGCCGGCTATACCGCTGCTGTTTATGCTGCGCGTGCAAATTTAAATCCTGTGATGATCACAGGCATGCAGCAAGGTGGTCAATTAACCACTACTACTGAAGTGGAAAACTGGCCAGGCGATGCTGAAGACTTAACCGGTCCAGCATTAATGGAGCGCATGCAAAAACACGCTGAAAAGTTTGATACCGAAATTATTTTCGATCATATCAATGAAGTGACCCTAACTGAGCGCCCTTTCCGTTTAAAAGGCGACAATGGCGAATTTACCTGTGATGCATTAATTATTGCCACTGGTGCATCTGCTAAATACTTAGGTCTTCCATCTGAAGAAGCATTTATGGGCCGCGGTGTTTCTGCCTGCGCTACATGTGACGGTTTCTTTTATCGTAACCAAAAAGTTGCGGTGATTGGTGGTGGTAATACTGCTGTTGAAGAAGCACTTTACTTAAGTAATATTGCATCTGAAGTTCACTTAATTCACCGTCGTGACAGCTTCCGTTCAGAAAAGATTTTGATTAACCGCTTAATGGACAAAGTCGCTAACGGTAATATCATTTTACATCTTGACCAAACACTTGAAGAAGTCACTGGTAACGATATGGGTGTGACGGGTCTTAAAAAGAAAAGCACTAAAGATGGTTCAGTGACAGATTTAGAAGTCGCTGGTGTATTTGTTGCTATCGGTCACAGCCCTAATACTGGTATTTTTGCTGGTCAATTAGAAATGAATCACGGTTACTTACAAGTAAACAGTGGTTTACAAGGCAATGCTACACAAACTAGCATCGAAGGTGTTTATGCTTGTGGCGACGTAATGGATCAACATTACCGTCAAGCAATCACTTCAGCCGGTACAGGTTGTATGGCAGCACTTGATGCTGAGCGTTATTTAGACGCAAAAAAGTAATCGACTGGATGTAATACAACAAAAGAGCAGCTCAGGCTGCTCTTTTTTATTGCCTTAAAAAACATTACACCGCTTTTTGATAAAACACTGCTTCAGTATCGCCTAAAGGATCGCGGTGAATACTTTTATGTTGAAACGTCATACCGAGTTTTTTCATAATCGCAATTGAGGCAAGATTGTCCTCTACAGCAACGGCACTCACATGAGTCACGCCATCAGGCTCACTGACTGTATCCATAACCGCTTTGGCAGCTTCTGTAGCATAGCCCTTACCCCAACAAATATGCTTAAAACGCCAACCTAATTCCAAGTTATGTGGTTGTGCTTGGGTGAAAAAGTACATTGGTCTGACTAATACCCAGCCTAAATACTCGCCGCTTAACCCGTGTTGATCATTGGCGTCACAATCGAGCGCATGGACTTTCCATAATCCCCAACCTTTTGACGGATTTAAATATTGAGCCAATCTTGGCAACATGATCGTATCTATCTGATGCTGAGTGGTTTTATTGCCACCATTAAGAAAGTGCATGACTCGTTCATCTTGGTCTAGTTCAAATAATAGTGCGCTGTCATTAAGGGTCATTAATGACAACTGTAATCTAGAGGTGTTTTCAATCTGCACAATATCAGTTCCCTAAAGGTTTTTTTGTCATGAGTTCACATGCTAGTAGTTGACACACAAGTTTACACAATGAAACAACAAACACTAAACATATCGATTAACATATACAGTAGAAAAAAAACTATTGGCGGTATGAAATGAACTTACTGCAAAAATATCGGATTATAAAAAGGAAGCATTGTGGCTACTAAAAAACAAATAATATTACCCATCATAGTATTAGGTATTGGAATAGCCGGTTTAGTTGGAATTGCTGCACTAAAAAAACCGCCTGAAGAAAAGCCTGCAGTTGATACCACCCCATTAGTGTCGGTTGAAGCACTTGAATATAAACCGATGACCTTCTCAGTCAGTTCATACGGTGTTGTCGCGGCAAAATACGACACCGAACTCGTCGCACAAGTCAGCGGTGAAATTATTTATTTAGCCGATAAATTCGTCAAGGGTGGCTTTGTTAAAAAAGGTGATGTTTTAGCTAAAATTGATCCCAGTGACTATGAAGCAGGTTTATTAGATGCTCAAGCAAACATAGCCTCATCTAAAGCCAACATGGTGCAAGAACGAGCCAATGCGGAAGTCGCCTTACGAGAATGGGCCGAGATAACCAGCAGTAAGCCAACCGATCTCAGTTTACGCAAGCCACAATTAGCACAAGAATTAGCCAAACTAAAAAGTGCTGAAGCGGGTTTATTACGTGCACAACGTGATTTAGAGCGTACGGTTATCCGCGCGCCGTATGATGCACTGATTTCCAGCCGTGAAATCGGTTTAGGTGCATACGTCACCACTGGCAGTAAAATTGGTCATGTTTACAATACTGATACAGCAGAAATCCGCTTACCGCTTGCCGATAAAGAAATGCAATATTTAGATCAAAAAGGCACTCATGCTGAGGTACGATTAGTGGGTAACTTTGCTGGAAGCAAACAAGAGTGGATAGGAAAAATTGTTCGCAGTGAAGGCGTGGTCGACAGCAAAAGCCGCATGACATACCTGGTTGCCGAAATAGACGACCCATACGGACTCAATAGCGATAAAAATGAATTACGATTTGGCACCTATGTTACCGCCTATGTTGAAGGCAGTAATGCCGGTAATGTGGCCATTATTCCGCGTCATTTGATTGTAAATGGTTTAGTTGCCGTGATGGATAGCGACAAAACCTTACGTTATAAACCTGTTAACATTATTCGCCAAGAAGGCGCGAATGTAGTGATTTCCGAAGGTATTGAATCAGGCGTGCAAGTTATCACATCAGCGCTTGATTACCCGCTAGAAGGTATGCAACTCGCTTTGCCTGAAGATAAAATCTTACAAGATGAGTCAGTAGAAACAGAAAAAACTGAACTTGCGATGGAAGGTAAATAAACATCATGGACGATACTAACAAAGGAATTATCGCCTGGTTTGCCCGCAATAGCGTAGCAGCAAACTTGTTGATGATCATTATCATACTCGGTGGTCTGTTGACCGCCAATACAATCCGTAAGCAATTCTTCCCTGCTGTTGAAGTTAACTGGATTCAATTTAGCGCCGTTTACCCAGGTACTGCACCACAAGAAGTGGAAGAAGGCATTACCATTAAAATTGAACAAGCCTTAGAAAGTGTTCAAGGATTAAAAAGGGTTATTACCTATTCAAATCGTAATATAGCGCAGGGATATTTTCAGGTTGAAGACTCATATGATCCACAAGTCGTACTTGAAGAGGTTAAGTCTGAAATTGACTCCATTTCAACCTTTCCTGGTGGCATGGAGCCCCCTAAAGTTGAACGGATTAAATTTCGCCAAGAAGTAATGTATTTAAGCCTTTATGGTGACTTAAACCAAAAGCAACTCAAAGATTTAGGCGAGCGCATTAATGATGAAATCATGCAATTGCCTGGGGTCAACATTAGCGAATATTATAGCGGCTTAAGTTATGAAATCGGCATTGAAGTCAGTAAAGACCGTTTACGTGAGTTTGGGATAACATTTAACGATGTCGCTGAGGCCGTTCGTGGCTATTCACGCAATATGTCGGCTGGCCAAATCAAAGCAGAAAATGGTTACATCAATTTACGCGTTCAGAATCAAGCCTATGTGGGTTACGAGTTTGAACAACTGCCTTTACTAACATTAGATGATGGTACCAAGATTTTATTGGGTGATATTGCCAGCGTAAATGATGGCTTTGAAGAAGGCATTCAATACTCTAAATTTAATGGTAAAAATTCAGTTACCTTCTTCATTGGTGCGGGTAAAAACCAAAGTATTACCGATGTGGCAGATACCATTAATAGCTTTGTCGATAAACAGCAAAAAATATTACCACAAGGTGTAAAACTTGAACCTTGGGTAGACATGACCTACTACTTAGATGGCCGTTTACAACTGATGCTCGACAGCATGAAAAGTGGTGCGATATTAGTGTTTATCATGCTGGCTTTGTTCTTGCGTGTTCGATTGGCTTTTTGGGTGATGATGGGACTACCCGTGTGTTTCCTAGGCACACTATTGTTTATGCCAATGGCATTTTTTGATGTAACCATTAACGTTATCAGCTTGTTCGCCTTTATCTTAGTACTGGGGATAGTGGTCGATGATGCCATTGTGATGGGCGAAAGTGCCCACAGCGAATCAGAAGAACACGGCCAAAGTATTGACAGCGTTATTCGTGGGGTTAAAAAAGTCGCCATGCCAGCAACCTTTGGTGTATTGACCACGATAGCCGCTTTTCTACCAATAACCATGGACGATGGTCCATCATCTGCATTTGGGCAGGCTATTGGTTTTGTTGTTATTTTATGTTTATTATTTTCATTAATAGAATCTAAATTGATTTTGCCTGCGCATTTGGCGCACATGAAAAAGCCTACCATTGTTAAACCAGGTTCAAAAAATCCATTAGATTGGCTGCGTAACGGCGTTAATTTTGTTCAAGGTAAAATTGATCGCGGCTTAACGAAATTTATAAAGTCTGTCTATCGCCCTTCCCTTGAATTAGCGGTTGAGTATCGTTACGCGGTTATCATGTTGTTTATCAGCTTGATTTTGATCTGTGTTGGGCTTTATATGGGCGGTTTGGTTCGTTTTATCGGTCAACCAAAAATTCCACACGACTTTCCAAGAGTCACCGTTGAAATGAACGTTGATGCATCAGAAAAATCGACACTCGCGGCCGCACTGGCCATAGAGCAGACTTTATATGATGTTGATAAAAAGATTGAACAGCAATATGGCCAGAAAATGATTTCTGACATGCAAGTCGATCTTAAAGGGCAAACAACAGCAGAAGTGATGACTAAATTGGTAGACCCATCACTTAGACCAATGGATACCTTTGCTTTAGCAGACTTATGGCGTAAAGCAATGCCACAAATTCCAGGAGTTAAATCGTTTAGCATTCAAGACAGTTTAATGGGCGGAGGTCGTGAAGATGGCGACATTAGCTTTAGGCTTGAAGGTAAAGATGAAAGCCAGTTAGTGGCAGCGTCATTAGCCCTAAAAGCCAAACTGAATTCACTTAAAGGCGTCAGTGACGTAAACGACAGCCGTCAATCAAGTGCCAAAGAAGTGCAGTTTCAGTTAAAGCCGTTGGCCAATGCATTGGGTTTAACCTTAGCCAATATCGCCTCACAGGTGGGCAACAGCTTTTACGGTCTTGAAGCACAACGTATTATTCGTAATGGTGAAGAAATAAAAGTGATGCTTCGCTACCCTGAAGAGCAACGTAATTCAATCGCATTGGTACAAGATGTGATGATTAACACCCCACAAGGTGCAGAATTACCGCTATCTGAAGTGGCTGAAATAATGGTGGTTCAAGGCGTTAACAGTATCCGCCGCGAAAATGGTAACCGTACCATTAACGTGTGGGCCAATGTAGATGCAGATCAAACTGAACCGTTTAAGTTAGCTAAAGATATCCGTGATAACTTTATGCCTGAGTTATTGATTAAGTATCCGCGGGTACACAGTGAAGTGTCTGGTAGTATTCAAGAGCAATTAGACAGCGCAGATACACAAATGCGTGACTTTATCTTATCGTTATTGCTGATTTATAGCTTGTTAGCTATTCCACTACGCTCATATATTCAGCCTGTGATGATCATGTCTGTGATCCCGTTTGGGGTTATTGGTTCCGTAATGGGCCACATCATTTTAGGTATCGATTTAAGTGTACTTTCGATGTTCGGTATTATTGCCGCGGCTGGTGTTGTGGTGAATGACTCGTTGGTGATGGTGGATTATGTCAATAACTCCCGCAAAGCGGGTGTGCCGATGAAACAAGCCGTTCTCAATGCAGGTTGCCGTCGCTTTAGGGCTATCATGCTAACGTCATTAACAACATTCATGGGTTTAGTGCCGATTATGGCTGAGACCAGTATGCAAGCTCAAATGGTGATCCCAATGGCGGTTTCATTAGCGTTCGGAGTATTATTTGCGACTGTGGTAACTTTATGTCTTATTCCATGTTTATATATTGCAATTGAAGACGGTAAAGCATTGATCCGCAAGGTCATCAATATTTACGTCCCTGCTCCTTCGTCTGCGATACCAGCAACCGAACAGCATTAAATGCAATTATAACTACAATAACAATAACAATAACAAAGGGCCTAAATGGCCCTTTTTTATTGCATTTTTTATGTTCGAGACAACACTTATAAATCGACTCTATCGATGGTTTTTTATGATGTGATAATCGATGTTCAAAGATTAAGTGAGTAATTGGTTTTATTCACAAAATAGTCCGTCCGTTAAAATAATCTCTTTATCGTTATTCGATAAAATAATATGCTAATCTAGCGCTAACTACCTTGTTTATTGCCAGTCAGCTAAGGTCACACTTTATGAGTCAACGCAGTATTAATGCACTCTTTAAACCCACTTCTGTGGCAGTCATTGGCGCATCTAACGGCAATAAACGCGCAGGTAAAGCAGTGATGAAAAACCTGCTATCAGGCGGTTTTTCTGGTCCAATAATGCCTGTGACACCCAAATACACCGCAGTAATGGGCGTATTGGCTTACCCCAATATTGAAGCATTACCGATCAAACCTGATTTAGCTATAATTTGTACCAACGCCCTGAAAGTGCCCAGTATTGTTGAACGTTTGGCTCAATTTGGCTGCAAAGTTGCGATTATTATGGCTTCTGGCATGGCATCGCAAACTGACGAGCAAGGTAATAATTTACTGGAACTCACCAAACAGTATGCGAAACGATACGGTATGCGTTTATTAGGCCCCAATAGTTTAGGAATGATTTTACCGCCTATAGGGCTCAATGCCAGTTTAGCGCACGCAGGAGCCAACGTCGGAAAAATTGCATTTGTGTCGCAATCGGCTGCTATTTGCACCACAGTCCTCGATTGGGCCAACAATAAAGGTATTGGCTTTTCGTCGTTTATTTCACTCGGCGATGCCACCGATATCGACTTTGACGAATTACTCGATTATTTGGGCCGCGACAGTAAAACCAGCGCTATCATGCTGTATATCGATTCCATTAACGAAAAACGTCACTTTTTATCAGCCGCCCGCGCTGCCTCACGCAATAAACCCATCTTTGTGATTAAATCAGGGCGCAGCCGTGAAGGAGTACAAGCTGCAATGCTCCATACTGGTGGTATTGGCGGTAACGATGCCGTTTATGAAGCCGCTTTTAGACGTGCCGGTATGTTAAGAGTAAACGATTTAATTGAATTATTTGCTGCAGTAGAAAGCCTTGCTCATTCAACCCCATTAAAAGGTGAACGATTAGTTATTATGAGTAATGGCGGCGGCCCTGCAGTCTTGGCTGCGGATGAGTTGATTATTAAAGGTGGCAAACTGGCACAATTGTCAGAAAAAACCGTGACAGAACTGAATGCTATTTTACCCAGTACATGGTCACGACAAAATCCTATCGACATGATTGGCGATTCAGACAGCCAACGCTACGCAGATACATTAAAAGTGCTCATGAGCAGTAACGATACTGACACTATTTTGGTGCTACATTCGCCATCGATATTAGGTGAAAGTGTTGAAATCGCTAATAGTATTATCGACACTATCAATCAACACCCTAATCGTAATCGAATCAATATGCTCACCAATTGGAGCGGTGAAGACTCAGCTTATTTGGCCCGTAAACGATTTACCAAAGCAGGCATTCCGACCTATCGAACCCCTGAGGGTGCCGTGAGAGCATTTATGCACATGGTCGAATATCGTCGTAACCAAAAGTTACTCCAAGAAGTACCGCAGTCAATACCCGATAATATTCCGACTGACAGCAAAGCTGCACGGCTATTGCTGCAACGCGCCTTGGATAATGGTCAAACAGTGGTTGAAACACATCAAGCTGTGGATATTTTGCGGGCTTACGGACTCAACACCATTGAAACCCGCTTTGTAAAAGATGTTGATGAAGCGGTTAATGTCGCCAACCAAGTGGGTTATCCTGTAGCGTTAAAAGTGCAATCACCAGACCTACTCTATAAATCAGATGTGCACGGCGTAGTGTTAAATTTAGCTTCTGATGAAGATGTTAGTCACGCCGCGCACTCTATTATTGACAGGGTTCATCAAATTAACCCTTCGGCCAAAATTGATGGATTAATTATTCAAAAAATGGCGTTAACCGCAGGTGCTCAAGAGATTAGAGTATCGGTAATTAATGACCCAGTATTTGGTCCAGCAATCTGTTTAGGTGAAGGTGGATCTGAATGGGACCCAACACGCGATGCCGCGGTTGCACTGCCACCATTAAACATGGCACTGGCTCGCTATATGGTGATTCAAGCACTTAAAACCCATAAGTTGCGAGACCGTCATTTGCCACTTGGTCTCGACATGAATGCTTTATGCGTGATGCTGACTCAAATATCTCACTTAATTATTGATTGTCCTGAAATTGCCGAAGTAGACATTAATCCTGTGTTGGCCGCGGGGGAAATAATCACCTTATTAGACGTCAATATGCGTCTTCATGCCACCCCGCAAGACAACATTAACCGTCTGGCCATTTTGCCCTACCCAAAAGAATTAGAACAAACTACCACGCTGAAAAATGGACTCGAGATAATGTTGCGTCCCATCTTGCCAGAAGATGAACCTAAGCACTTAGATTTTGATAATTCATTAAGTGATGAAGACAGATACAAGCGCTATTTTGGGGTGCGCTCACGAATGACCCATGAAGAAATGGCAGTATTAACGCAAATTGATTATTCGCGTGAGATGGCGTTTATTGCGACGACAATGACAGAAGATGGTGAAGAGCTAACGTTAGGGGCTGTGAGAGCGTCTATCGACCCTGATAATACCGAAGCTGAATTTGCTATGGCTGTTCGCAGTAATTATCAAGGGATTGGCTTAGGCAAATTATTACTGGAAAAACTGATTGCTTACTATAAAACCAACAATACACTGTATTTAACGGGCTTTACCATGTTTGAAAACCGCAGTATGGCCAACCTCGCCAAGTCACTTGGGTTTACCGTATCATTTGATATGGAAGAACATTTGATAAAGATGCACATGGATTTACAACCAAAAGCGCAATAACATTTTGGTTGTATTAAATGTAATCAACTGCAGGTAAAAATAAGCCCACATGACTCAACATATAAAAGTTGATTCATTGTGGGTTTAACGGTGTTAAATCAAACCTTGGTATCAGCGAATAAGCAAAACAAATGCTAATAACACAGTACAACCACTGCGAGTGATTAACCAAACTTGACGCAATTTTTACCAGCGGCTTTGGCAATATAAAGTTGTTCGTCAGCACGCGATAATAAGGTATCTACATCATCACCCGTTTGAATAGTGGCCACACCAATAGAAACGGTAATATGGCCCAGGTTCTGTTTCTTTTCCTTACCTATAGAAAGCTGTTTTAATGCAATTCTTTCACGTATTTTTTCAGCCACATTAACGGCATCAATAAGCTTGGCATTGGGCAACATTACCACAAACTCTTCACCACCATAGCGGGCAACCAAATCATCGCCTTTAACGGTATGCTTCATGGCTAAAGCCACATAAGCCAACACTTTATCACCAATTAAGTGTCCAAAAGTATCATTAAACATCTTGAAATTATCGATGTCTATCATCAACAAACTGCATACTGTTTGAGTGTCGACAAACTTGGTCATCTGCTCCGCGGCAAACAATTCATAGGAGCGGCGGTTTTTTAACGATGTGAGTTCATCCGTCATAGCCACTTTACTCAAATTTTCCATTTCGTCTTTAAGGTTGGCAATTTCATCCGATAATGATTCAAGACTTGCAGACATTTGATGATTATTAGCAATGACTTGGTCAACTTCGGCGATGATAGAGCCAACAATAAGATTAAGTTCATCAGTATTAGGATTTGTTTGTAGCTTTTCACCAAATTCATTGAGGTTAGTTGAAAATGATTCAGTGCCAACATTTAACTGCTCAATCTTATTTAGTAAGCTGTTAATCAGGATTTGAGTTTCGATTTGTACGTTCTCAATAACTTCTGGTGATTGCTCTTCAATAAATCGATTGTATAAGCCTAAATTAACTTCGGGAGTAAATTGAACACCATTAGCAATTAAACCGTCAATTGCGCGTTTTAAATTAAGGTTCCTCTCAGCAAAATAATCAAACCAAATAGCATAGTTTTCTGGCGTAACAGGAATCGATAAGGTCGCCATTTTAGGTAAAGCTAAATGCAGTATATGCGAGGTTTGTTCTAGATTTTGGGTATTATGCATCGAAGACGATACCTTATTAATAAATACAATGTGTCAAAGGTTATCAGTATGTTATGTCATACTTATGAACTAAACTCAATTATTGATGTTTCTGTTGCACAATAAACTAGCGTAAATAAAATATATTCATTTAACCCTTTCCATATCAAGCATCGTTTACACTAAACAAACCACGCTTATTATGGGATAAAGAGGGATAATCTAAATTCAAACTGAATGAGTTGATATCAAACCTGCCATGACTTTTATTAACAGTGCAATTGGTATGTTAAAAGACCATTTACTCTCTTGTTTGGAGATAAATTGACAGTAAGTACACATTAAAAATCAATTACCTTTTGAGCTGGTAACCACAAATACAATGCTATTTTATAGAGGTAGCGTTACATGCATTTTTATAAGGACAGAATATGAAACCTCTCAGTGTTACTGATACCATAAAAATCGCGATGACGGTTACTGTCATCTTTGCTAGTGTTATCTCATTTGGAACCAGAGCAACCAGTCCCGTTGACAATAATTATCTGAACACCCTAAAAATCAATAGTACGGTTATGGATGTCATTCAATATAAGCCGCAAGAAGCCAGTAAAATGTATCCTGCCCCCACAGAGGGAATGGTCCAACATGTATTGACCCTACCAGCACTAAATGATGAGCAAGATTACATGCTTGAAGTGCAAATAGGCCAAAATAAAATTGTCGATTGTAATAAGACTAAACTCATCGGTGAAATTGACAAAATATCACTAGCTGGTTGGGGATATGTCTATTACCAAGTAGATAAGGTGATGCAAGGTCCGACAACCAAAATGATGTGCACTAACGCCAAATCAGCTGAGTTTATTGTGCTTAATGAAGCCATGACGTTACGCTATGACAGCCGTCAACCAAAAGTGTTCTATTTGCCAGAAGGCACCGAATTACGCTATAGAGTGTGGAAAACAGTGAGCGAATTTGAGTTTAGTGGCCAGTAGCATTAGGACCCACAGGGCTTGTACTTATGCTTGGGATAGCTTGCTAATTCGTTGAAATTTTTTGGCTATTTCATTTGAGTTAGTTGACCCCTATCTAACGGCCAATGTGGGAGGCTGCGGCAAGAGTAATGCCAGTGAGTAGTGTAGATTGACACTCAACGAGTGCAATGGCTAAGCGGCGGTATTGCCTTGGTTGGAAAAGGTGATATGAAAATGGCTCATCAATAATTGGATAACATTGGGAAACGTTAAAATGATCCACTATTAACACTCAGCACACCGAGACACTCGTGTGCTGAGCTTAATCAACTCGATTTAGTAACGGCGAACCCTGACCACTTGCATTATTTCAATTTCAAATCCGCCCACGACTTCTTTTGCCGGGTAGTAAATCAAATTGACTTTATGGTCTAACAAACTCTTGAAACGTTGAGGTCGCTTGTATTTAAATGGCACATCGCAATCTTTAATCATTAACGTTTGAACCACCCACTCTCCAACTTGCCGTTGAATATGGGACACCACCGTCACGCCTTCACTTTGTATTAACTCACCGTGTCGCTCTAACAGTATTTTAGGAACCGGTTTCATGAATTTACCTTCTTAACAGTATCCAGAATATCTTGATATCGATAAGCACTAAAACGTCCAAAGCCATCTAATTGTTTAACTTTCAAACGACTAAACATTGGCATTATCATACCAGCAAGAAATTTGGCCTGCGTAGCAATGGTTGGAGTGGGTAACGATTTTGCTCGAGCCACTAACATTAACGGTTCGAGCAATGTTGTCACTGTGGCCGAGTCTGGTAACGGAGCCACAGCCTGTTTGGATAAGACGGCAATTTGCCCACGACAAACGCTGCAGTGGCCACATTCTTGTGGCACCGAGTGGTCATCAAAATAGTGAGCTAAATTTGCACTTAAACAACGATCAAGTTCAAAAAAATCGACTAGCTTACCAATCCGCACAATCTCTTTATGTTCATTCTCACTAAAATATTGACTGAGTTGCTGGGTCAATTGTTGTAATTGCTGCGGTGTCGCTAATGCCTGCTGTTGTACATCATACACTTGAGTGATTTTTTTTGTCTCAAGAATTATCAAATTCTGTTCAGCTAAATAGTCTAATGCCGCAACAACTCGTTGTCGTTCACAACCATGTTGTTGATATAAACTGTCAAAATCCAGTTGCCCCCACACCTTTTTAAACTGTGTATGGGCAAATACCTGACTCAAGAATTGCTGGCGCTGATCGTTAAATCGACTCAGGATGGCTTGCTGGTCTTCCACAAACCGATATTTAAATTCAGCAAAATAAGCATAGCTTGGACGGATCACGCCTAATAGTTCTAACTGCACAAATAACGTTTTCAAAGGCAATGAACGAATGTTACATGCTGTAGATAATGGCGTTTCTTGTACCTCCCAGCGACCATTTTCGGTTTCAGATGCAATAATGCTTAATAATTGACCTATATTATCTGCTTCTGGCGTATCGCCGTAAACAAAATTTTCAACAGTATTTAATCCATCTAAATTTGCTAACGTCACACAATGAGCTAGCAAACCATCACGCCCTGCTCGACCGATTTCTTGGCTGTAATTTTCAATCGACTTTGGTAAATCAAAATGGATAACAAATCGAATATCTGATTTATCAATGCCCATACCAAAAGCAATCGTCGCCACAATCACTTGAATGTGATTCTGCATAAATTGTTGTTGAATATGTTGTCTAACCGTCTGCTCCATACCTGCATGGTACGCTGCAGCATTTATCCCCTGACGGATTAAGTGTGCAGCAACGTCCTCAGCGGTTTGTTGTAGAGTTACATACACTATGCCAGCACCAGTATAGTGTTTTACGGTAAGCGCGAGTTGAGTGAGCTTTTGTTGCTGATTAACCGCGACAACCGACAAATCTAAATTCGGGCGATAAAAACCGGTTTGTATTACCTGCTCCGCTAATAAACCAAAACGCTTGGCCATATCCAATTTTACTTGTTCAGTTGCCGTTGCGGTTAATAACAAACTTTGAGGGATTGAAAATTCTTGGCAATATTGTGGAATTTTTAAATAATCAGGCCTGAAATTGTGCCCCCATTCTGAAATACAATGCGCTTCATCAACCACCAGCAACGAAATCGGTACTGATTTAAGAAATTGCCTAAAACGTTCATTTTTAAAACGTTCAACTGATACCATCAAAATTCGCGTACGTTGATCTCGTACATCACGCATCACTTGTTGTGTTTGATCATAAGTTAAACTTGAATCAATACTGGCCGCGGCGATGCCTTTACTCGCTAAAAATGCCAGCTGATCTTTCATTAAAGCCAACAACGGCGAAATAACTAAGGTTAGATTGGGTAACTGTTGGGCACAAAACTGATAACACAAGGACTTACCTGAACCGGTAGGAAATATCGCTAATGCAGAATGACCTGCCAAAATGGTTTCAATAACCGCTTGTTGGCCTTCTCTGAACTCAGTAAAACCAAATTGTTGCTGTAACAATTGATATAGCGTCTGTTGATCGAAAAACTTTGAAGCGGCTTCAGAAGTTGCTGCGTCGCTATATGGTGAGGAAGTCATATAAAATCCTGTTGTTAACCCCAAACAACATAGGATTATACGATAATTGATAAAACGGTAAGCTTTAGCACTATGGGAATAGTTAACATACGGTCTAAAGTGCTATGAAAGGAATGTAAAACACATGACCTACGTTTGCCGTTTACGGGCAATATATTGATTAATCAATTGGGTCAACTTATCTTCAAAACGCTCTTCTATGTCATCAAGATCTTGATCGAAAGAACCAATAAACTTAACCGCTTTGTCACGAGACAACACTTTACCTGCAAGACTGTATTGAATTTCTACTAAGCTTTTGTCTAAGCGAGGCGCAAGAAACCAATGACACACATCAGCATTTAAGTTTACTAATGCTCGCTCGGCTATTTGGCAAAAGGTGTTGATATGCTCAGCACCATCGGGCCCTAAACAACCGGGTTCAAGACGACACAAAACAACTAATTTTTTAGTATTTATCTCTCTAGCACTGTTTATCAACTCTTCCATAATGTGTACGAAACGGTCCTTAATAAAATCCTGTTGATTAGAATGTTACCTAAGTAAATCTTGTAACCTCATTGCAATAACTAACACCACTGGGGTTCAGTTAGCATCGCGTAATTTAGCAAAATATGCAACCGTTTGGCGCCGACTAAGCTATTTTTCAGCGCACTCATGACTGGCTTTTAATGCTTGTTTAAAAGCATTAATAAACTCAGCAATAGGCGTTAAGGTTTCTTTTGCTCGACGGTTACGCCCAAGCAATGAAGATTCTACGAATAAGTCAAACCAAGTCGATAATGCTAAACCATTTTGAGGCTCTTGAGCTGCGGTTAATGCCATTGCCGCGACTTCTGCCGTGCCCAGTTGAAAATCATGACTGCCTTTACGAAGAGCGTAAGTTGCTAAAGTTTCTGGTGCAAATGAAAGCACTGGCATTTGCTGTAAATACGGGCTTTTACGGTACATTTTAATGGCTTCACGCCAACTACCATCAAGCATCACCAACAAAGGTATTTTAGTTATGCCCTGCTCAGTGGTTAATGAAGTGGCCGTTATTTGCTCAACGACGACTTGATCGTTTTCAACATATTGTTGTGGGAACACTAAAAAGGGTTGATATGTTGGATTAGATAATAAGGCCAACATTGCAGTGTCTGTCTCGGTTCGAGTCCATAAAAACGCATGAGTGTCAGGAATTAAGTCGGCAATCAACCTACCACTATTGGTTGGTTTCAACACTTCATCGTTATACATAATCAACATAAAACTGGTATTGGTGTTTAAGTATTGACGATGTTTGCAGGTGCAAAATAATTCACCCAAGAGGCACAAATTGCATCTAACAAGCTTCTTCCCTCGCGCTCCAAAAGGCTTCGTCGACAAGGATTTTCGATATTCATGCAAACGGTGAACTGCATGAATTGGCGCTTTAGTGGGTTTACTCGGCAGTTCTGACATTTGGCAACTCTGAGATGAAAAAAGTTCATCACCAATATTGGTGATGAACTGATAAATGCATTAGGAGGAAATTATAGAATACGGCGTAATAAAAAGTCTGCTTTTAAACGGCGAATTCGATTCATGATTTTTTTCACCGGTTTAGGGTATTTCTGCAAAGTATCAATTTGGCTGTAATGGAATAATCGCTCAGTGTGTAGCAAGATATATTGCTGCTCCTGGATAAACGACTCTTTCCAGCATCCTGACTCATCATGCAATAATAAGCCATTTTCTAAATCCAATGCCCACGCTCGTGGGTTTAGGTTCGAACCTGTTATCAGATGTTTTCTATTATCGGCGCTGATGCCTTTCAAATGAAAACTGTTAATACCATCTTTCCATAGATGAATATTCAGTTGTCCGTTCTCAATAGCCCATTGCTGATTTTTGGCAAATTTACGCAGTGATTGCTCGTACATGTACGGCAACGCACCAATCGTTGAAAAATCTTGATCCGGCGGAATGTAGAAGTCATTCGCCGTTTTATCACCGACAACAATATCAATTTTTTTGCCATCACGCAGATGTCTTGCTAATGCACGAGTTAAAATTGTCGGCGGGTTGAAATAAGGCGTACAAATAAACAACTCTTTAGTCGACGAATCAACCAACTTAACAATAGTGTCATTTAATTCGTTGTTTTTTCTACCTAAACCCATCAATGGCGTAACACGATTACCCACTGTTGTAGAGGTATACTGATAACGAGCCTGTGATAGACGATGTTTAAAACTTTTTACATCGTTCTTTTCAGGGTTATCTTCATTGTCTGCCGCTTGACTTAAAACACTCACGGCAGGATCGCTAACAATATCCTGCTTTATCATGTCACGCATACTGCGTGCTAGTTCAGGACAATCGATAACATGGTATCTATCGAAACGGTATTTTTCTTGCTCGTGTAAATAAATGTTATTAATACTCGCACCACTGTAAATAACAGTGTCGTCAATGATAAAACCTTTAAGATGCAGTACACCCATAAATTCGCGAGACTTTACCGGTACACCGACAATATCAAACGGGTGCGATGCTTGATCCATTAATTGACGATATAAAATATAGTTACCACTGTCACCCTTTTGACCTATTAGGCCTCGGCGTGCACGATGATAATCAACTAACACTTTGATATCTAATTGTGGGTTTTGGTTTTTTGCGTCTAATAACGCCTGTAATACCTCACGGCCAGCTTCATCATCTTCAACATATAATGCTGCGATGTAAATTGAAGATGTTGCCGATGCAATTTTAGTTAGTAAGGCTTGCTTAAAATCTTTTGGCTTAAGCAACCAAGACACAGCATCTGCATTTAGGGCAATACCACCTAGCTTATCCAGCAAGGCATCCTCCTTAAAATGGGTGGCCATTACGATAATCAGTAATGGGATCAAATTTAAAAAACATCACAGCGATATATTGTAATTGTAAGTACGCTGTTCAACTGTTTAGCAAGTAACACATGCCATGTTTACTGATAAATTGAGGGAATAAGTAACTTCAACCTCAATTGATGATGTTTCTTTTAACGCAATATCGATAGTGTTAACGAGATAACCTTTGCAATGATAAATATCATTGTTAGATGGTTTATCCTGGTCAGTCTATCCGCTCTAATCAACTTATATCACGCCACAACATGCTGTAAAATTGTACTATTGCAGCTCTTAGGCATCTAAATCTGACAGAGTGAGCGAGCTTGGCGTTCTGTTAAGCTGATAGAAATTACCGACTAACAAGGTGATGAGCAAGATTTTTCTCACTTAACGGCGGTTTTAGTACGCTTTTTTGTTGTTAATTTGCGCAATAAAGCAAGATTGCTTGCTAACTAGCCAACTAAAACACCAATGGTAATGAAGTAAACACCAATTTACATAATCATAAATAAGGAAATATAACCAAAAATCATCAAATGCGTATCAGGCAAGGATATCATCAGCTAACATAACCTATCGTTACTGAACTCTTGTTATAGGCTTTTATGAATTCCATTCTTTTTTGTCTCCCCCAGCCTCGTTTCTTTCATGAACAACCATCTTTGCGGTTCACTCAAGCCTTATGTCTGCTAGGAGCATTTATTACCTCAAGCCTGCCCAATGTATCGCTCGCAGCAGAAGTCCCCAGCCAGGTAGCACTGAGTCAGCAACAAACAATCAATAGCGATAATATTAACCAGCAACCTACAGCATTGTATCTTGATAATATGCTGCAGCTACTAAAACCAGCACATTCACAGCTAGGCATCACAGTGTGGGACATGACGACTCAAAAAACAGTATTTGAGTACAACAATCAATCGTTAATGCAGCCGGCAAGTGTTCAAAAACTATTAACCGCATTGGCTGCAACTAAACAACTCGGTAAAGACTTTACTTACCAAACTCGCTTAACCACGTTAGCCCAGCAACCGCTGGATAAAAGTTTGATTGAAAATGGCATATATTCTGGCGACATTTACATAGAATTTAGTGGCGATCCAACCTTAAAATACCAAGATTTGCGACAGTTACTTGCCTCTTTAAGTCAGTTAGGTATTACTGAGCTTACGGGGAATATTGTATTAACCAGCGAGCAAGATAGCCAACTGCAGGCGCCTGGTTGGGTATGGGATGATTTAGGGATCTGCTACGCGGCGCCAATATCGCCTTTCATCATTGATAAAAATTGTGTCTATGGTCGATTAGCAACAACGGGCTACAATAAAGTGGCCAACATCACCATGATGGGAAATCGGCCCATTGAAATCAGCAATGATGCTTATTTTGTCACCCCAATTGTCAACCGACCTGTCGCTAAACCCGCTGTTCAGACATTAACTGATGCGGTTGTGCTTCCTGCATACCTCACGGAATCAGTACCACAGTGTCAATTAACGTTAAGTCGTTTCGATAATAATCGCTATCATCTGAGTGGCTGTCATGTCGGGGCTAAATCGTTACCTTTAGCAATAGCTATTACCGAACCACAATTGTACGCGCAACAGATCGTAGCCAAACAATTGGCTTCTTTAGGCATTGTGCATCAGCAACCCATTACAGCAAGTATAATAAACACAGAAGCGCAGTTTATGGCTCAAAGACAAGTCATCGCCAGCCACCAATCTGCAGCCTTGCCTCAGTTACTTGAAACCATGTTGCTCAAATCAGATAATTTAATTGCCGACAGTTTATTAAAAAAATTGGGTGAGGTTTATTATCAAGCACCAAGTGACTTTGCCCGGAGTGGCCAAGCATTGAAAACCATTCTGTATTCAATTGGCATCGATTTATCAAATGCAAACATCGCTGATGGCTCTGGTTTGTCGCGTTATAATTTACTCACGCCTGAACATGTATTAAGTGTACTGACTACCCTATACCAACAACCTGAATACCGCTTCTTACTCGAGTTGTTACCACAATCTGGTGTAAGTGGTACTTTGCGCTATAAACGCTATTTCAATAAATCTCCGTTGAAAAACCACGTGTTTGCTAAAACTGGCAGTATGCTGGGCATTGCAAACTTAGCGGGACGAGTTAATGTCAGTAATGGTCATGATTATTTATTTGTTTTATTCGAAAATGGGTTAAGTCCGCAGATTAAAAAACAACAAAAAGCGCCTTTTTCGGCGGTGTTTTTGCAAACCATGATGGATGTCCCAAGATAACCTGTACTAGAGATAGCATCACCATAGCAGCCATATTTTGCTAAAACGGTGGCTGCTATCTTCTGCTTAATCTAAAAATAACGATTATGGCCACCAGCATCGGTGACCTGAGTAAAAATGATACTTTAAACATCAATAAAGTAACAAATAACGTAAAATCATCATTATATCGACACAATTTTCCTTTCAGCACTAGCGCATATTTCAACTTGCTATAACATTGTTAGCCGTAACCTTAAGATATGAATATTTTATCGTGTGGAGATAATATGGATAAGCAAGTGAGTTCGCGTGGCACCAAAGAAAAAGCCCTTCGTTTAAATCTAGACGAAAAAAAGTACGGCACCATTGTCGAAATTGGTGCCGGACAAGAAGTCGCACGTAACTTTTTTGTGGCTGGCGCCGCTGCGGGAACAATAGCTAAAACCATGTCAGCCTACGATATGAAGTTTTCTGACGCGATTTACGGCGTGCAAGAAGATGGACGCTATGTCAGTAAAGCCCGCGTATTAGCAATGATGGAGCAGGAGTTTGACCTTGTTGTCGATCGTGTCGGCGGCGTTCGTTCAAAATCATCACGTTATTTCAGTTACGCAACAACCGTATCGGCTAAAAGTTTTAATCGTAAAAATGAATGCCATGCGTGGTGTGGTGTGCGGATTCAAATGTACCCTGGTGCAGAGCCTTCTAATATTATTGTCCATGTGCGCATGTTTGACGATACCGCTGAAGCTCAGCAGCAAGCGCTAGGTATTTTAGGTGTAAACCTTATTTACGCCAGCTACTATTATTTTGAAGATCCAAAAATGATTATCGATTCGTTAACCGATAACATGAAAGCCAATCGGATTGAAATTGACTGTATTGACTTTCAGGGTCCCTACTTTGAAGATGTCGACAATCAAGCAAAGAATATTCATCTTATTCGCAGCTGGAAAACTCGCGCGATTATGTTCAAAGCTGATGGCACAGTCGCGGTACCTGCCGATATGCTGTACAAAAAGAACGTGTTAACCATTCGAGGTTCATTTAAACCTGTTACCAACCTTAATGTTGATATGATCCAGCAAGGCTACAAAGCCTTTTCGACATTAGAAGGGGTAACTGATAAAAATACCGTATTAATCGCAGAAATATCACTGAATGACTTACACGGTAAAGATGCCAATATGACCGAAAAGGACATTATGGAACGGGTTAAATTGCTTAATTTATTAGGCTATAACGTGATGATTTCTGATTACACCCGCTATTTCTCATTACGTGCTTATTTCCGTCAGTACACCCAATTGCAAATCGGCATTGTGGTGGGTATTGTTAACATTAAACAAATTTTTGATGAAGAATATTATCGTGGGATGGAAGGCGGAATTCTCGAAGCTTTTGGTAAGTTATTTCCTGATAATACGCGTTTATTCGTCTACCCAGAACGAGATGAAAAGGGTGAGCTAAATGACTTAAACACTGTCAGCGTGCCTAATAATTTGCGTTATTTATTCCGCCACGTGCTCGATAACGGCTTTATCACCAGTATTGAATCAAGCAATCTTGATTTGTTTAATATTTTTTCTCGAGAGATTTTACAGCAAATTTGCCGCGGTCAAGGAGAATGGGTTGGCGCCGTCCCCGAAGCTGTCAGTAAAGCCATCATGGAACAAAAATTATTTGGTTACCGCGGCTAATGAATATAGAGCAACTTTTTACGATAACTAAGATGCCATGCCTTGGTTAGTTACGCTGGGATTGAGTATTAGGCATTAGGTGAAAAATGATAACTTATCAGTGGGTAAACAATTGATTCCATTTTTTACTTTCATTATGCAAAAAGTTCGTTAATACACTATTGTTAAATGGCTAACCTATATGAGGTTAGCCATTTTTTTATTGGCATTTTATTCACTAAAAGTTAATTTACTGTAATCAAATTTAAATGCGCTACCGTTAATGACTCTAGGCTACCCACACGGACTTAACCACACACGTTAACATTTAAATTAATACCATCATTAATGACTGCTCGTCCGTTTTTAATGTTCACCCTTACTAACCACAGGAAATAGCGATTGTTGCAGATATTGGCTTTATCTATGCTTATTTTAGGACTCGGCATGCTGGTCTTTAGTTTAAGAGCAGTAAATAAAATTTGTATTAAGGACAATAATACTGGCTGGCGAGTATTGAGAGGGTTGATCTTCTTTTTCGTGTTGGGCTATTTAGGCGTTTTTTATTATCTGAGTAAACAATCAAATTTAGCTGTATCTGATATCATTTTTTGCATCATTATGTTCTGTGGAGGAGGATTTGTCGTTTTGGTAACTCGACTGAGTTTATTGAGTTTAGTAAAAGTCGAAAAATTGGTCATTAATGAACGTAGTAATGCTTTACACGATAGCTTAACAGGCCTACCTAACAGAAAATACTTAATGGATTCATTAAGCCAGCATGTCAATGCTGGGCTGCCATTTAGTCTACTGCTGATTGATTTGAACAAATTTAAGCAAGTCAACGATGCATTAGGCCATTACTATGGTGATTTATTGCTTATCGAAGTCGGTAAAAACATCTCTGAACATTTACCCGATGATGCACAGTTATTTAGACTAGGCGGAGACGAGTTTGCCGTCATTGTCACCCAAGTAGAATTAGAACCCCTTCAACACACCATTAACACAATCCATTTAGCACTTGAATCAGCATTTTGTATTGAAAACTACGATTTACTTGTTGGTGCAAGCATTGGCTTAAGCCACTTTCCTATTCTTGCAAATGAAATAGGTCTGCTATTACAACAAGCAGATATTGCAATGTACTCAAGTAAGAAGTTAGCCACCTTATACACTATTTATGACCTGACTCTTGAAAACAATGCTGCCGAAAAAATGAATATCAGTGCTTCATTAAAACGTGCCATTGAACAACAAGAATTTGAACTCTGGTATCAACCTATCATTAATTTACGCAACAACCGTCTTTATGGTGTTGAAGCGCTTATTCGCTGGCCTCGGCCAGATGGCAGTTACACCCCGCCAAGTGTGTTTATTCATATCGCGGAACAAACCACTCTAATAAACCAAATAACCGACTGGGTTATGCAACAAGTTGCAAAGGATGTTGAACATTTTGAATCCTTAGGACTATCTCTCTGTATCCACCTAAATTTATCAGCTAAAGATTTGCAAGACCCCAATTTGGTCAATAAAAGTATTTCTCTTGTTAAGGGTAATCATTCATCGCAGAAGATAATGTTTGAGATAACCGAAAGCGCAATGATGACTAACGTAGAGCAAGCTAAAGATGCCATGGCACAGATTACTGCCGCAGGTGGTACATTCAGTATTGATGATTTTGGCACGGGGTTTTCTTCACTAGAACTATTGCGAGACCTTCCTGTTACCCAAATTAAAATTGACGGCTCATTTATCAACAGTATTCATCATAGCGATGCTGACTTGGCGATAGTTAAATCGGTAATATTTCTGTCAAAGCACTTGAAATGTAACGTTGTAGCAGAAGGTGTAGAACGAAGTGCAACGACAACATTATTGGCATCACTTGGTTGTGATCTTGCCCAAGGTTACTACTACAGTAAACCAATACCCATTTCATCTTTTGCCAATTATATCCAAGAACAACAATCAGTAAGCGCCGTAGCCAATCAAAATAGCTTTTAATGACTTGGATCATGTCTAATACTAAACTTTTGGCCTAATCTCTATCAACAATTGTTCTATTATTGAACGAACCTTAATGCTAAAGTGACTAATCTTACTCATCAATAAAACCGATTAGCTGGACCAATAAAAATCGCTTTCATTCATAGTCACAGTCAGTTAGCCTGTTAACTCAATCCAGTGATGCATAAAATTTATGCTATTTTTAGTGATAAGGGAACCTATCATGGACAAAGCACAACATACCCAAGGCAAGTGCCCAGTAGCTCACGGTGGCAATACCACAGTCGCAAGCGACGTAATGGAATGGTGGCCTAATGCGCTTAATCTCGATATTCTTCACCAGCATGACAATAAAACCAATCCAATGGATCCAAATTTCGATTATCGCGAAGCTTTTAAAAGCCTCGACCTGTCTGCGGTAAAACAAGATCTTCGCGCGTTAATGACTGATAGCAAAGATTGGTGGCCAGCCGACTGGGGCCATTATGGTGGTCTGATGATCCGTATGGCTTGGCACTCTGCTGGAACTTATCGTATGGCAGATGGACGCGGCGGTGCTGGAACCGGTAATCAACGCTTTGCGCCCCTCAACAGCTGGCCAGATAACGCCAATTTAGACAAAGCTCGTAGATTACTGTGGCCAATTAAAAAGAAGTATGGCAATAAATTGTCTTGGGCTGATTTGATCATTCTCGCCGGTACCATCGCTTATGAATCCATGGGTCTAAAAACCTTTGGTTTTGCTGGCGGCCGTGCTGACATTTGGCATCCGGAAAAAGACATTTACTGGGGTTCAGAAAAACAATGGCTGGCAGCAAGTGACTCAGATAACAGCCGTTACTCTGGACAACGCGACCTTGAAAATCCATTAGCTGCTGTGATGATGGGGTTAATTTATGTCAATCCTGAAGGTGTAGATGGTCAACCGGATCCGTTAAAAACTGCACAAGACATTCGTGTCACCTTTGAACGCATGGCAATGGATGACGAAGAAACTGTCGCCCTTACTGCTGGTGGACACACTGTCGGTAAATGTCACGGTAATGGTAGTGCTGAAAACCTCGAAGCCGCTCCAGAAGGCGCAGAGCTTGAAGACCAAGGTTTAGGCTGGTTAAACAAAACAAGCCGCGGTATTGGCCGCGACACCGTAACAAGCGGTATTGAAGGCGCTTGGACAACCAACCCAACTCAGTGGGACAATGGCTACTTTGAGTTATTGCTTAACTACGAGTGGGAACTTAAAAAGAGCCCTGCTGGTGCATGGCAATGGCAGCCTATCAACATCAAAGAAGAACATAAGCCTGTTGACGTTGAAGACCCATCGATTCGCCTAAGTCCTATCATGACCGACGCTGATATGGCAATGAAAATGGACCCTGAATATCGAAAGATATCAGATCGCTTTTATCAAGATCCAGCTTACTTCTCAAAGGTGTTTGCCCGCGCTTGGTTTAAATTAACCCATCGTGATTTAGGCCCTAAAAGTCGTTATCTTGGAACTGATGTTCCTGCTGAAGAATTAATTTGGCAAGACCCTATTCCACAAGTTGATTACAGCTTAACTGAACAAGAAGTTACCGATATTAAGGCTAAAATCTTGGCCAGTGGATTAAGTATTGCTGAACTTGTTGCTACCGCTTGGGACAGTGCCCGCACTTTCCGTGGCTCAGATTTTCGTGGCGGAGCAAACGGCGCCCGTATTCGCTTAGCGCCACAGAAAGACTGGCAAGGTAATGAGCCGGCAAGATTACAAAAAGTATTAGCCGTGTTAGCGACTATTCAAGCAGGCTTAACTAAATCTGTCAGTATTGCAGACTTAATTGTACTCGGTGGCACTGCTGCAGTAGAAAAAGCAGCTCATGCGGCTGGAGTCCACGTTAAGGTGCCTTTTGCCGCTGGTCGCGGTGACTCAACCCTAGCACAAACAGATGTTGAATCTTTTGACGTATTAGAGCCACTACACGATGCATTTAGAAACTGGCAAAAGAAAGACTATGTTGTTCAGCCAGAAGAAATGATGCTCGACCGTACTCAATTAATGGGACTAACCGCGCATGAAATGACGGTATTGGTGGGTGGTATGCGAGTACTAGGTGCCAACTACGACAACAGCAAACATGGCGTATTTACCGACAATGTTGGTGTGTTATCAAATGACTTTTTTGTCAACTTAACTGATATGTCGTATAACTGGAAACCTGCAGGTAAAAACCTTTATCACATCGTGGATCGCAGCACCGATAAAGTGAAATGGACTGCTACCCGAGTCGATTTAGTCTTTGGTTCAAACTCTATTTTACGTTCGTATGCAGAGATTTATGCGCAAGACGACGCAAAAGAGAAGTTTGTTAACGATTTCGTTAAAACATGGACTAAAGTAATGAATGCAGATAGGTTTGATCTTCATTAAGGACTAAAGCAAATTAACCACATATAAGCCGTGACATTTTAATTGTCACGGCTTTCTATTTAGATTGTTTATCATGTAACAAAGCCAATATCAGGTTTGTTAATAACCTTAGTCATTTAGTTAGCTGTTACACTTTAAATGTCGAAATGAGTAAGTCTAAATCTTTATAGCCATTTTTAATTTTTTCACTTGTTGAAAAAATCTCATCACTTTTCTTCAGATTATCAACAGATATATCGCTAATGCGAGTAACATTAATATTCAATTCAGTTATCACAGCACTCTGTTGCTCTGTCGCTGAAGCAATATGAATATTCATCTCTAATATCTGATTAATTGATGACTTAATAACACCCAATGCATCTGCCACTTTAATTGTTTCCGTTACAGATTCTGATGATTGAGTTCTGGCACGAACAACGGAGGTATTAACACTTTCAACTGATTCTCTTAACTCATCAATTATGCTGTCGATCTGCTGAGTAGATTCATGTGTTCTACTCGCTAAAGAACGTACCTCATCAGCAACAACAGAGAATCCTCTACCAGCGTCACCAGCTCTGGCGGCTTCAATCGCAGCATTCAAAGCAAGTAGATTAGTTTGTGCAGCAATACTAATGATAACGTCTAAAATAGTACCTATTTTTGCAAAGTTAGTTTGTAACTCTTCCGCAGCATCGGTGGTGATTAACAGCTCTTCAGATAAACCATTGATTTTCACTACTGCTAAATCTACTACACTGTTAGTTTTATCAGCTTCATCATTAGCAATATTTGCACTATCCGCTGCATTTTGTGCATTAGCTGCAACCTCAGAAGCAGCCATAGACATTTCATGAATCGCCGTTGCTGCGCTTTCGGTTTCACGTTGCATATTATGCGTTATCGTATTCGCTTCGGAGGAGATATTTTCTAACGCTAAGGCAAGGTCACGGCTATGAGCCCCAGATTTTGAGACCTCTTTCACTAATGTCTGAATTTTAGTCACAAAAATATTAAAATAACCAGCAAACTGTTTTAGTTCATCATTCCCTGATTCTGACAAGCGCAAGGTTAAATCCCCCTCGCCTCGAGCAATGTTTTCAAAAGCAGATATGGTTTGTTGTAAGGGAACGGTGATACTTCTTGAAATGATGATAAGTAACAATAATACTGGCAAACCAACGATAATAGTTACAAGTAGATATTCCTTCGAAAAAGCAAGTTTATCTTGTTCAATATCATCGATAAAAATACCGGTTCCAATCATCCACCCCCAAGGCTCAAAGCGTTTTACAATTGATACTTTAGGACTAGACACTTTTTCATTCGGTTTATTCCACATGTAGTACACAGTGCCATATTTATTATTAGCAGATTGTTTTATAAATTCTTTTGTTATCAAAAGCCCAGTAGGATCTTTCATGTTTATTACATTGACACCAACAATTTTGGCCGCAAATGGATGCTGTAACATCACGCCTTCAATACTTTGGGTCAAATAATACTCTTTACCCTCATAGCGTATGTCATTTAACGCCCCTAATGCCGCTGATTTGGCATCTTCCTCAGACATGACGCCATTTTGAGAAAGAGTGTAGTATTGAGTCACAATCGCTTCAGCAACGTCCACTAATGCGATTAACTTTTGCTGCTTCTCTTTATGCAATAAGTTATCCATATTATTTAGTGAAAACAAGAACATAACGATAGTAGCAAGACCTGCAATACAGAGCATTAGTAATAACCGACTTGAAATTTTTATTCGTCGAAATAAAGAATTAATAGTATTCATTGCTGTTTTCTCAGTTAATTAGCACGATGAGCTGATGTATTTTTGTTACATCGGTAATTAAGAATTCTTAAAATGAGAAAATAAATTAACAAATTTTCTCATTTTGAACACTTGACTCAAATTAGCTACATCTGATTGTTAATACATAGTTCACAAATATACACAGACTGAGATATAAACAATTAACAAACAAAATTAGCGCATTATCTAATATAACTTTCTGCAAGAAATGCACCGTTTGTAAAATTTACCCTTCAACTCACAGAAATTCTATCAATAAGAAGACAATATGATTGATAAAATAAAAATTTAGGTAGTTTGTGATATACATATTCGAAAATCAGAATTAATATTACGATAACTTTTGTAAGTCGATAACAGCAAATATTAAATATAGCGTTTTATGGTTACTTCATAAGTAATTTTTAGAACTACTCCGCTTACTTGTTAATAGCAAAAATGGACAAACCTAACATGTCCACAGCAGTCTTTTCTTATTAAAAGTAATGTATATAAAAGGTGTAAAGCAACTCCATTACTATAGCTATTTCTATCAATGTGATGGCAACTCTATTTCTTTTCGAAACAAAAAAACACTGAATAATCAGTGCTTTTTTGTAAACTTTAATTTAATCAGATTTGATCAATAATTAATTTTTTAATGCTCCATCAATCATTGTCTGCGCTTGAGCAATAATCTCATCCAAATGTTGCTGACTAATAAAGCTTTCAGCATAGATTTTAAATAAGGCTTCAGTACCCGATGGACGCGCAGCAAACCAGCCATTCTCAGTGGTCACTTTAATACCACCTATCGCAGCATTATTACCTGGTGCATGACTTAATATTGCTGTAATCGCCTCACCCGCTAATTCTGTGTCGGTAAAGCTGTCACGATTTAACTGTTCAAACTTAGCTTTTTTCTTAAGACTAATTGGACTATCGATACGAGTGTAAAAACTTTCACCAAATTGATCGGTTAACTCTTTATAGCGTTGTGCAGGTGTTTTGCCTGTTACGGCTAAAATCTCAGCCGCTAGTAATGCTAAAATAAAGCCGTCTTTATCAGTACACCAGGTACTGCCGTCACGTTTTAAAAACGCTGCACCAGCACTTTCTTCGCCACCAAAAGCAATCGTGCTATTTGCTAAACCAGCAACAAACCATTTAAAGCCCACAGGCACTTCTAAGCATTGTCGACCTAAGGCGTTACACACACGATCAATCATTGCACTCGATACTAAGGTTTTACCCACAGCCAGTGACTCAGACCATTGCGGACGATGAGTCATTAAATACTCTATCGCTACTGCCAAATAATGATTAGGGTTCATCAGCCCAAAGCCTGGGCAAACAATACCGTGACGGTCATAATCCGGGTCATTACCGACGCACAAATCATAATCTTCGCTGTACGCTAACAAACCTGCCATTGCATAAGGAGACGAGCAATCCATACGAATTTTGCCGTCTTTATCTAATGGCATAAAACCAAATGTGGGATCAACTTTGTCATTGACTAAGGTAATATCAACACCATATTTAGCGGCAATTTTTTCCCAGTAATAAATACCTGAACCACCCAGAGGATCGACACCTATACGAATATTGGCTTTTTTAATGGCATCCATATCAATGACTTCAGCAAGAGATTCAACATAAGGTGCAATAAAATCGACTTCATCAATCCAACCCGACTTAACCGCTACGCCATAATTGACTTTTTTAACCCCTGAAAGCTGATTGGCTAAATATTCATTGGCTTTGGTTTCGATGAGTTTAGTAATTTCACCTTCAGCTGGGCCACCATGAGGTGGATTGTACTTAATGCCACCATCTTGTGGAGGATTGTGCGAAGGAGTAATAATTAACCCATCGATTAACGCAGCAGGTGCTGAGGAGTTTGCACGAACAATCGCTTGAGACACTACTGGTGTTGGAGTAAAACCATCATGCTGTTGAATTAACATTTTAACTTGGTTAGCCGTTAATACTTCGACCACAGACATAAATGCTGCATAAGACAAAGCATGGGTGTCAAACCCCACAATCATTGGCCCGCTAATATTGGCTGAATGGCGATAATCGACTACAGCTTGGGTAATGGCCCAAATGTGATTTTGATTGAAACTGGATAAAAACGCACTGCCTCGATGACCCGATGTACCAAATGTCACTTTTTGTTGCACGTCTTCCACATTGGGAATAATGCGATAATAATGACTCATCAATTTAGGAATATTCACTAAATCCGTTTGTAAAGCTTGCTGTCCTGCGCGTTGATGAATGGCCACGAATGGTCTCCTAGTTAGTAAAATGAAAATGGAATTTTCGACAAAACTCAAAAGTTAAATGTGTTCGGCGATGCTCTTCGCTCTTTCACTGTCACAACCTAAATGTTCCAATACCTCAGTTAAGATGGTTTGTTTTTTGGCGGTATTGTTATTGGTGGTGACCCAAAATCCACTTGACGCGATTTCTTTTGGATTAGAAGATTTACTTGAATTTAATAAAGCCTGTTTAGAACGGGCAAAATACAAACGTCCTTTGCCTTGAACATTAAGCACTTTGTCAAAATCACTGCCAGCAGTGGATTCAAGACTGGATAATAAATACATAAAACGCCCGACGGCACCTTTCTGTTGGCTCAATAAGTGCTCGCTAACCATGGCATCAAAATCATTACTGGTTGACGTTGCAATGTCTTCATCTACAGGATAATGCTTATTTGCGCTATTTTGATCAGCGATGACTTTTTCTACAGCCGCTTTGGCTTGATCAAAAACGGGATGACGATTCACTGGCGATTGCGATTCTAAACTTGGGTGACTAATGTCTGTCGGTAAGCTTACATCGACATTTTCGACTGACAAGTTCAATAAACGACGCAAAATATCGGAAGCGCTTTCGCCGATGCGTTCAGTTTTACTGGCAATAAAGCGATAAAGTTCTTCGTCAATTTCAATGTATTTCATCAGAGTCATCCTTTTTCTATCAGTCTTGTCATTACTGTAGCCAAGATTAAATTGGCATCAGGTAAGTCGGGATCGCAGATCAAATTAGCATTAATGCGATCAAAAAAATATTGCTTCAGTGTAAGCCATGCTTAACCTACTAATAAAGTGGCAAAATCATTAAATGGACGATATTACCAAGTTTTTATTAAAAGCAGTTTAAAATATCAGCAACTATGGCGGCGAGAGTCTGCAAAACTTGATTTGACTGACGCATTGCAGCAGAATCTTCCACATTAATTGTTCCAATGAGTTTGTTGCGTTATGCATTATGTATCTTCTGGTCAAGGTGAAGCTGTCCTACTTATTCATGGGCTTTTTGGCAATCTTGATAATCTAAAAAATCTCGGCAGTGTGCTTCAGCAGCAACATCAAGTCATACGGGTTGATGTGCCTAATCATGGGTTAAGCGAGCATTGGGACAACATGGATTACCCCCAACTTGCTGATGCCATGATTGATGTACTCGATGATTTACACATCAAACAAGCCCATGTGGTCGGCCATTCTATGGGCGGAAAAATTGCGATGGCAATGGCACTTTTACACCCCGAACGTATTAAAAGCTTAGTGATTGCAGATATCGCACCGGTAGCGTATAGCCCAAGACATCAAACCGTGTTTGCAGGCCTAACCAGTTTAGTATTAAACAGCGATACAACTCGAAAGTCTGCCCTAGCACATTTGATCAACGCCGGTATTGATGAGCCGACATCTCAGTTCTTACTAAAGAATTTGCAACGCACCGACAGCGGCTTTGAGTGGAAAATGAATTTAACTGGGCTAATCGAATCTTACGACCGTATTATCGGTTGGGATTTGCCTTTAACCGGCAACGATCATTTTGATAAACCCGCACTATTTATCCGTGGCGGTGAGTCCAATTATGTCACTGCTGAGCATCGAGATGAAATCATGCGCCAATTTCCACAAGCCAGTGCAAAAACATTGAACGGTACAGGCCATTGGTTACACGCACAAAAACCTGAGATATTTAATCGCATCGTGTCTGAGTTTATTGAACAAAACCAAGGGTAAATTTTTAATATTTACCTTTTTGAACATAGCCGATTGTATCGTGATGTGATATATTCGCGCCCTCTTTTCGCCAGACACTCAATAGCGAAGGTAGAAGTATGTTAAACCAATACATGGAACAAATTGAAGTTGTAGGCTTAAACTTGTTTTTTGCATCGATATTCTTTTTTATCGGCATGGCTATCCATGATGTGCTTAAACAAGGTGAAGTCCCTAAATTTGGTCGATATATTGTTTGGGCAGTGTTATTTCTCGGCTGCGCCGGGTTTATTGCAAAAGGTATTATTCAGATGACCTGGGAAGGCTCTGGGATCGGTTAAAGAGTACAATGGCAAAAGAAACAACAGATAGAACGACTATTGACCTTTTTGCCGCAGAAACTCGCCGTGGGCGTCCGAGAAGTAACCCTCTTTCTCGGGAGCAGCAATTAAAGATCAATAAGCGTAACCAAATTCAGCGTGATCGCGCTAACGGTTTAAAGCGAATAGAGCTAAAGGTGTCACAAGATTTGTATGATGCCTTGAACCAACAAGCTTTGAACAGTAACATCAGCCGTAGCCAGTTAATCGAATTTATTCTGCAACAGCAACTCGACAACTGAGACTTTTTAGAACATCGCACAACGCGAACTAGATATTTAAAGGATAGACAATGGCAACTGTAGGTCTTTTTTTCGGTAGCGACACTGGCAACACCGAAGCTGTAGCCAAAATGATCCAGAAAAAACTGGGTAAAAGCATGCTTGATGTTAAAGACATCGCGAAGAGCACCAAGGAGCAAATTGCTGAATACGATTTGCTTATGTTTGGTATTCCAACATGGTATTACGGCGAAGCACAGTGTGATTGGGACGACTTTTTCCCAGAGCTTGAGCAAATCGACTTTACCGATAAGTTAGTCGCTATTTTTGGTTGTGGTGACCAAGAAGATTATGCTGAATATTTCCTTGATGCGATGGGCATGGTACGTGACATTGTTGAAGCTCGAGGCGGTATTATCATTGGCCATTGGCCATCTGAAAGCTACAACTTCGAAGCCTCTAAAGGCATGGCAGACGACAAGCACTTTGTCGGTTTAGGGATTGACGAAGATCGTCAGCCAGAGCTAACCGAAGAACGTGTTGACGGCTGGGTTAAGCAAATTTATGAAGAAATGTGTTTAGCTGAGTTAGAAGACTAATCCACATCATCAAGTTAGATTTGTGAATCAAAGCGGCTTCAGTGCCGCTTTTTTATGCCTATAGTTTAGGTTAACGGTTAAGTAACGATTAATATGTCAGTCAATAATTCCAACCCATTACATCATCATTGGGATATCTTTTGTACTGTGGTCGATAACTATGGCGACATAGGTGTCACCTGGCGTTTGGCTAAGCAATTGGTAGCAGAATATGACATCCCCATTAATTTATGGGTCGATGACTTGCTGAGTTTCTCACATATTTTACCTATGCTAGATCCACATAAGTCGAAACAAATATTCAATAGCGTGAATATATTTCAATGGAATAACCCATTAGATATAGAGTTTACTGCTGGTAACGTCATTATTGAAGCATTTGCCTGTGAATTACCATCACAAATAAAATCCATAATAAATCAATTGCATCAACCCCCTCTTTCTCAAGCGCCTACTTGGTTAAACCTTGAATACCTCAGTGCTGAAAATTGGGTAGAGGGTTGCCATGGGTTGCCCTCTTCACAACCTAGTGGAGTTAAAAAGTGGTTCTACTTCCCAGGTTTTACCCCTAAGACTGGCGGGCTTATCTGTGAGCGTGAATTATTTAATCAACGAGACGAATGGCAAGCTGACTCTACACATAAATTAGCGTTGTTCAAAAAGCTGGGTTTACAAGGGATAAATGCCGAAGACACGGTTATCAGTATCTTTAGTTATGAAACACCAGCCTTAGCTGCGTTGTGTGAATTATGGCAAGCATCTCAAACCCCAATTCATGCTCTAATCCCTAAAGGACGTAGTTTACATAGCTTAACGAGCATATTGCCCTGCGACATTAAAGATTTGATACCCGGTCAACAATTTACAATAGGTAACTTAACCCTACATATATTACCCATGACCGATCAAAATGGTTTCGATCGCTTGCTATGGAGCTGTGATTTTAATATTGTGCGGGGTGAAGATTCGTTTTTACGTGCTCAATGGGCTGCAAAACCCTTCATATGGCACATTTATCCTCAAGAAGATGATTATCACTTGGTAAAATTACAAGCTTTTATGCAAATTTACTGCGATAATCTTGCTCCAGAAATTGCTACTACTTGGTCTGAGGTGAATTTGGCCTTCAACCAGGGGAATACAAATGCAGTAGTAATGCACTGGCAACAATTACATTCTGTTAATTTGTCTTTAATGCAACATGCTATTGAATGGCCAATTAACGCGTTAAATGAAGCAGATCTTGCGAGTCGACTAGTTCAATTCGTTAACAATAGCTAAGATACTGCTCTATAAATAAAAAAAGTCTAAATATATAGGAAATAGTGAAATGAAAACTGCTCATGAAATCCGTCCTGGTAACGTGATCATGTTAGATGGCAGCCCATGGGTTGTTCAGAAGACTGAAACAACTCGTTCTGGCCGTAACGCTGCAATCGTTAAGTTAAAATTAAAGAACGTATTGCTAGATTCTGGTACTGAACAAACCTTCAAAGGTGAAGACAAATTAGACGATATTATTTTAGAACGTCTTGATTGTACTTACTCATACTTCGCTGACCCTATGTATGTATTCATGGATGAAGAATACAACCAGTATGATGTAGAAGCTGACAACTTAGGTGATGCTGCTGACTATATCATTGATGGTATGGAAGACGTTTGCCAAGTGACCTTCTATGAAGGCAAGGCTATTTCTGTTGAATTACCAGTGCACATTGTTCGTGAAGTTATCTACACCGAGCCTTCTGCTCGTGGTGACACTTCAGGCAAAGTAATGAAGCCAGCTACCATTACCGGTGGTGGTACTGTTACCGTCGCTGATTTTGTTAAAGTGGGTGACAAGATTGAAATTGATACTCGTACAGGCGAGTTCAAGAAGCGCGTTTAATCGCCCGTTAACTTGAGTTATTAGTAAAATAGTAATAACACAAGTCAACTCAGCAAAAGCCAGCACTTAGTGCTGGCTTTTTTGTTATAAAACACCTGTTTCACTCTGAATGACAACCAATAAACAGCATAAAACACTAAAGCAAAGACTAATTCATCTATCAAATCAGCATTTAACACTAATATTATTATTCATTTTACTTGTTTGCCTCTTTCACAATGCCGATAAATTCGTTATGGTTCGCTAACTTAAGCCGTATTTAGTTATCGAGAGTAGTAGTATGCGACCCATTATCAAATCCAATAAGCTTGATTCCGTTTGTTATGACATCCGCGGACCTGTACATAAAGAGGCCCGTCGTTTAGAAGACGAAGGTCATCGTATTTTAAAGCTTAATATCGGCAACCCTGCCCCCTTTGGATTTGAAGCCCCAGAAGAAATCGTTCGAGACGTTATTTTAAACTTACCCAGCGCCCAAGGTTACTGCGAGTCAAAAGGCTTATTCTCTGCGCGTAAAGCCATTGTGCAGCATTACCAAGCTCAAGGTATTTTTGGTGTTGATATTGAAGATATCTATATCGGCAATGGTGTCTCTGAATTAATCGTAATGGCCATGCAAGGGCTGCTTAACACCGATGACGAAGTGCTCATCCCATCACCTGATTATCCGTTATGGACAGCTGCAGCAAACCTTGCTGGCGGTAAAGCAGTCCATTATCGTTGTGATGAAGAAGCCGATTGGTTTCCAGACTTAGACGATATTAAAAGTAAAATAAGCAGCCGCACACGTGCGATTGTGATAATCAACCCAAACAATCCAACTGGCGCTGTTTACAGTAAAGAATTGTTGTTAGAGGTTGTTGAGCTATGTCGTCAACACGATTTAATATTATTCGCTGATGAAATTTACGATAAAATTTTATACGACGAAGCCAAACATATTCCTGCCGCTGGTTTATCTGACGACATTTTAACCATTACCTTTAATGGTTTATCTAAAGCCTATCGCGCAGCAGGTTTCCGTGTTGGTTGGATGATGTTGTCGGGTAATTTAAAAGCGGCCAAAAGTTACATTGAAGGCTTAGAAATGCTGGCGTCTATGCGTCTGTGTGCCAATGTACCCAATCAACATGCCATTCAAACGGCATTAGGCGGTTATCAGTCAATTAATGAGCTCATATTACCTAACGGCCGCTTAACCATACAACGCGATGCGGTGTATGAATTGCTTAATCAAATTCCTGGGGTAAGCTGTAAAAAACCTAAAGGAGCCTTGTACGCATTCCCGAAATTAGACATGAAAAAGTTTAATTTACGTGATGATGAACGTTTGGTGCTTGATTTGTTAAAAACCAAAAAAATTCTGTTAGTACAAGGAACTGCCTTTAACTGGCCTGAGCCAGATCACCTTAGAGTGGTTTTTTTACCCCATAAAGAAGACTTGGCTAAAGCGCTCACTGAGTTCGGTGAGTTTTTAGAAGACTATCGTCAATAGCACCTTAACGAGATATCTCACTAATAAAATACTAAGCGACTGAACAGTCGCTTTTTTTTATTGAAAAGCTCATGTAAGCTGAGACAAACTATTGAGCGCAGTAAGGAGTCTCATGAGTCATTTATTTGCCCATTTATCTCGAATGAAACTGATCCAACGTTGGCCGTTAATGCATAATGTACGCCGCGAAAACGTTCAAGAGCATTCACTACAAGTGGCGATGGTCGCTCACGCTTTAGTAATTATCAGTAATAAAAAATTCGCTACCAACTTAGACGCTAATGAAGCAGCAACCATTGCCATCTATCATGATGCTAGCGAGATTTTAACTGGCGATTTACCCACTCCAGTAAAATACTTTAATAAAGAAATTGAAGCCGAATATAAAAAGATCGAAGCCATTGCTGAACAGAGAATGTTAGAAATGGTACCTGATGAGTTTAAAGACGATTACCGCAGCCTGTTTATCAGTGAAGCAGCGGATCCACAATACAAAGCCATTGTGAAAGCTGCTGATACTCTCTGCGCATATTTAAAGTGTTTAGAAGAACAAAAAGCCGGTAACAGTGAATTTAATAGTGCCCGTAAACGTTTAGAACAAATGTTAGACGACAACCCTAACCCTGCAGTAGGTTATTTCCGTGATTGTTTTATTCCAAGTTTCACCTTGAATTTAGACGAAATTAATCAAATGTTGTAAAGGAATTTTATGCCTGATAACACCATCGAGTCCAGTAATACAGAACAGAACAGTCGTTGGCAGCAACGTTTACTCGGTGAAGATAAACAGCGCCGTAATGATCATCGCAGCCCATATCAGCGTGACCGCGCACGTATTCTACATTCAGCAGCATTTCGTCGGCTTCAAGCCAAAACGCAAGTGCTTGGTGTTGGCATGAATGACTTTTATCGTACACGGCTAACGCATTCATTAGAAGTATCACAAATTGGTACCGGCATAACTGCTCAGCTGCGTCGAAAATATCCGGACCTTAGGTATTTACTCAATTCAATGAGCCTCATTGAATCAATTTGTTTGGCTCACGACATCGGTCATCCACCTTTTGGCCACGGCGGTGAAGTCGCATTAAATTACATGATGCGCCATCACGGTGGCTTTGAAGGCAACGGGCAAACTTTTCGAATTTTAACTCGTTTAGAACCCTATACCCCTTCATGGGGGATGAACCTTACTCGGCGTACTTTGCTTGGGGTAATGAAATACCCAGCAACTTATTCGCAATTGTATATCGATCAGCTTAGGCCCGACATTGCCAACCATCGCCAATTAAAACCCTCAGAATGGCCACCTGTAAAAGGATTGTTTGATGATGATATGCCCATTATTGATTGGGTATTAGCAGCATTATCAGCATCGGATAGGCAGTTGTTTATCAGCAGTGAACAAAGCCATACACATGTAGATTATCCCCATTTAAAAACGCGCTATAAATCATTTGATTGCTCGATTATGGAATTAGCCGATGACATTGCTTATGCCGTACATGATCTCGAAGATGCTATTGTCATGGGGATTGTTAACCAACATCAATGGCAGCGCGATGTGGTTGAGCAGTTAACTGAAATAAAAGATCAATGGCTGATATCGGAAATCGCTAACATTGGTGACAAGCTATTCTCTCATGAACATCATTTACGCAAAGATGCCATCGGTACCTTGGTCAACGGTTTCGTCACCGCGATTGGCATTAGCACCAATTCGCAATTTGACGAAGACTTACTGAAATTTAATGCCGAATTAGAGCCAGACTTTGCTGCAGCATTACACGTACTGAAACAATTAGTATTTAAGTATGTTATTCGTAAACCTGAAATCCAGATGTTGGAATACAAAGGCCAACAGATTGTGATGGAATTGTTTGAAGCGTTTGCCTCGGATCCTGAACGTCTGTTACCGATTAATACTCGGGACCGATGGTTAGCAGAGCGGAATGCCAATAATAATCCAATGCGGGTGATTGCTGATTATATTTCTGGAATGACCGATGAATTTGCTGGGCGTTTACATCAGCAATTATTTGGTTCAAAAACCGCTGGCATTATGGAGTTAAGTCGCGAGCAATAACATTTATTGCCCTGTTTATTTTCATAAAAAAGCGCTTGGTTATAACAACCAAGCGCTAACGGGTTAGATATAGGGAAATAGCACAACCTTCCCCACTCTTCTCTCTTAAGCCTACACACAATAAACACACATATTAATATTCACTGCTTGCATCAACACGAGGATTACGGTCCATAAATCTCAGGCCTTACCAATCACTGCAGAATTGTTCCTGTAACGACACTATCAAGCTATCTTCGGCGCCGACGGTATCAAGCACATTACACAAATAACGTAAATTGTAGATTTTCACACCGCATACTTAGCCACGTTTCATAGTTGGATTTTATAACCCACCAGTGATCGATATTGATTTAGAAGCCAATACATCTAGATTTTGAATAAACCACCTCGTTACTCAAGTAGAATAAACGTCTCCAAAAAACATACACAAGCCCGTTCTGTGAGCGTATTACCTTTATAAATATTGATGTCAATCACAATTCTCTAATTAAATAAGCAAAACGAGCTTTAGCCATTGCTTATGCACATAACACGATCATAAAATGTTGTTTAAATTCAATAGAATATTTTAAACAAAGTGATTCAACCTATTAATTAAACAACCAAATAGCTAAAAAAATAGACTATTTTCAATGTGGAACAATTGAAAAAGACCCTAACGTCATCAAACTGTTAACAAAAACTTAAGATGGCTTAATGGCATCATGCACCAAATATTTTCATTACAGGGCTGATATAAACAGATTTGAATAATGAGTTGCAACCATTTTCGTCATGTTTACGTACTAGGATAAGCAGATGTTAGATATTCAACAATAGAGTTTATGTTCACAAAACAACCTGTTGTTGTAATAAAATTACATTTAGTTATGCATTTGTGGTCACCATCACAGCAAATACCCCATTAAAGTTGTAATTTTATTTACAAAGAATATTTTGCAAAACTGATTTGTTGAATATTTTTAAAGGAAACCACTATGACAGTCACCAATACACAAGAGCTTGATTTATTAGTTGAGCGCGTGGCCAAAGCCCAAGCCGAGTTTGCCAATTTTAGCCAAGAAAAAGTTGATACTATCTTTAGAGCGGCAGCCTTAGCTGCAGCAGATGCGCGCATATCTCTGGCGAAGATGGCCGTAACAGAAACGGGGATGGGTGTATTAGAAGATAAAGTGATTAAAAACCACTTTGCATCTGAATACATTTATAACAAATACAAAGATGAAAAAACCTGCGGTATTTTATCTGAGGACTTAACCTTCGGTACCATTACCATTGCAGAGCCTGTAGGTATTATTTGCGGTATTGTCCCAACAACTAACCCTACTTCTACTGCTATTTTTAAAGCGCTTATTAGCTTAAAAACCCGTAATGGCATTATTTTTTCGCCGCACCCAAGAGCTAAAAACTCAACCACAACGGCAGCTAGAATTGTTTTAGATGCAGCCGTTGCAGCAGGTGCTCCCAAAGATATTATTGGCTGGATTGATCAACCTAGTGTTGCCTTGTCTAATCAGTTAATGACTCATGCGAAAGTTAACCTCATTTTAGCCACTGGTGGACCAGGCATGGTTAAAGCGGCCTATTCATCTGGTAAACCTGCCATTGGTGTTGGTGCTGGTAATACACCTATCGTTATCGATGAGACCGCAGACATCAAACGCGCGGTAAGCTCTATATTAATGTCAAAGACTTTCGACAATGGTGTGGTGTGTGCATCTGAACAAGCGGTAATTGTAGTAGACAGCATTTATAAGCAAGTTAAAGAGCGTTTTATCAGCCACGGTGGTCATATTCTATCTAAAGCTGAAACCGCAGCCATGCAGAGTGTGATCCTTAAAAACGGCGGCCTTAATGCTGATATCGTTGGCCAAAGTGCAGTGTCTATAGCTGCAATGGCAGGTTTTGAAGTGCCTAGTACCACCAAAGTGCTTATCGGTGAAGTAACTGACATTAATGATGCTGAAGCCTTTGCTCACGAGAAATTATCCCCGTTATTAGGGATGTATAAAGCAAAAGACTTTAATGAGGCAATGGACAAAGCGGAAGCTTTAGTCACCTTGGGTGGTATTGGCCATACATCTGGTTTGTATACCGATCAAGACACCCAAGATGAACGCGTTAAAGCCTTTGGTTTTAGAATGAAAACAGCCCGTATTTTGATTAACACACCTGCTTCACAAGGTGGTATCGGTGACTTATATAATTTCAAGCTAGCACCATCGTTAACACTAGGTTGTGGTTCATGGGGCGGTAATTCAATTTCTGAGAACGTCGGCCCAAGTCATTTAATCAATAAAAAAATGGTCGCTAAGAGGGCTGAGAACATGTTGTGGCATAAGCTTCCATCATCTATTTATTTCCGTCGCGGTAGCTTACCAATAGCACTTGAAGAATTAAGTGATAAAAAACGCGCGTTGATCATCACTGACAAGTTCTTATTTAATAACGGTTACTGTAATGAAACCTTAAAAATTCTTAAAGCACAAGGGCTTGAAACCGAAGTGTTCTACGAGGTAGAAGCCGACCCAACCTTAGCTATTGTTCGTCAAGGTGCTAAAGTTGCGCAAAGCTTCCAACCGGACGTCATTATCGCGTTAGGTGGTGGCTCACCAATGGATGCAGCGAAAATCATTTGGGTTATGTACGAACACCCTGAGGTTGATTTTGCTGATTTAGCACTGCGTTTCATGGATATTCGTAAACGTATTTACAAATTCCCTAAAATGGGTGTTAAAGCTCAAATGGTTGCCATTCCGACAACCTCAGGTACAGGATCAGAAGTGACTCCTTTTGCCGTGGTAACCGATGAAGTAACCGGAAAGAAATACCCTATTGCTGACTATCAATTAACGCCGAACATGGCGATTGTTGATCCTAACTTAGTCATGGACATGCCAAAATCATTGACCGCTTTTGGTGGTATTGATGCTGTCACACATGCGTTAGAAGCTTATGTGAGTGTAATGGCAAACGAATACAGTGATGGCCAAGCACTACAAGCATTAGACCTATTGTTTAAGTACCTACCGGACTCTTATGAATTTGGTGCCAAAGCACCAGTCGCTCGTGAAAAAGTCCATAATGGTGCCACCATAGCCGGTATTGCTTTTGCCAACGCATTCTTAGGCGTTTGTCACTCAATGGCGCACAAATTAGGTGCCGAATTCCACTTAGCTCACGGTTTGGCTAATGCACTACTAATCTCTAACGTGATCCGCTTTAACGCGACAGATATGCCAACTAAGCAAGCAGCGTTTAGTCAATACGACCGTCCTAAAGCGTTGTGTCGTTATGCTGCCATTGCAGATTATTTAAAGCTAGGTGGTAAAACTGATGCTCAAAAAGTTGAAAAACTGATTGAAAAAATCGAACAGCTGAAAACAACCATTGGTATCCCTGCATCAATTCAGGATGCTGGTGTTAATGAAGCAGATTTTATCGCCAAACTGGATGAACTTGCTGAAGATGCATTTGATGATCAATGTACTGGTGCCAATCCACGTTACCCGTTGATTAAAGAGCTTAAACAAGTGCTATTAGACAGCTTCTATGGCCGAGCTTATAAAGACTAGTCGATTCTAAAATAAGCAGTAAGCTTTAAACATTACGCCTTACAATATTGTAAGGCGTTTTTTTGTCTTAACATTCCCACCGAAAATGAACCTATGGCTATTCAACTCAGTTAGCGAGACAAAGGACTGTTTGATATCCGTTTATTATCCCGAGTTGAGGTTACTTAGCTAAGGCCAGCATAACGGCCTTATTGGCATGAATTTGAGTCGTATCATACAAAGGAACATGCGTATGTTGTTGCTGCACTAATAGGGCTATCTCTGTACAACCTAAAACCACCGCCTCAGCCCCTTGCTCATATAATTTATCAATAATGCCAAGATAGCATTGTCGTGATTGCGGATTTATCGTGCCCAGACATAGCTCTTGATATATCACGTCATGAATTAAAGTTTGCTCGTGTGGTGAAGGAACCAGTACCTCAATGGGATAGTTATCACTTATCCGTTGCTTATAAAAGTCCTGTTCCATGGTAAAGCGCGTTCCCAGTAGGCCGACTTTACTGATCCCATCGGCTAACAACACCTCCGCTGTGGCATCTGCAATATGCAAAATAGGTATCGAGATTTGTGCTTGGATATCATCAGCCACTTTGTGCATGGTATTGGTACAAATCAATAAGAAGTCTGCCCCGCCAGCTTCAACCGCTTTAGCGGCTGTGGTCAAATGAATCGCGGTATCGTGCCACAATCCTTTATGTTGCAGGGTTTCTATTTCAGCAAAATCGACACTGTATAAACAAATTTTGGCCGAATGCAGTCCACCTAATGCAGACTTAACACCTTGATTAATGGCTTTGTAATAATTGAGTGTCGACTCCCAACTCATACCACCTATCATACCGATTGTTTTCATACTCACTCCTGTAACTGAATGCTGTACGTCTATAAAAATACTATTCCCATGATAGAAACATAATATGGGATAACAAGCTTAATGCCGATCAGTTAAGCGGTAAAACGAGAAAATTTAACTGATCGGTTGACCGATCTTTCTAGTCTGCGAAAATCCGATAATCTTTATTATCGGATTTTTTTATGGAACTTTCAGAAGCCCTTGCT